>CAVQNR010000001.1:0-1075978 GCA_963714245.1 uncultured Solirubrobacteraceae bacterium
ACCGCGATCCGAACCTCGCGGCTGCAGCGATTTGCCTTCGCGTCGCTGTCGGGCTTGGGCGGGATGCTGGGGATGAGCTTGTGACCGCGCTCACGCCCCGCGCCAAGAACCTCGCGCTGGTGCTGTTGGCGATGACGCAGTTCGTGATCGTGATCGACGCCTCGATCGTCAACGTCGCGCTGCCGTCGATCGGCGCGCACCTGCGCTTCTCCCGCGATGATCTCACCTGGGTCGTCAACGCCTACACGCTGACGTTCGGCGGCTTTTTGCTTTTGGGCGGCCGGATGGCCGACCTGCTGGGGCGACGCCGGATGTTCATGCTCGGTCTGGTGGTGTTCTCACTCGCCTCGCTGGCCGGCGGCTGGCGCAGTCTGAGACGTGGCTGATCGCCGCCCGCGCCGTCCAGGGCCTCGGCGCGGCGATCGTCTCCCCGGCCGCGCTGTCGATCATCACCACCACGTTTGCCGACGGGGCCGAGCGCAACCGCGCGCTCGGGATCTGGGGCGCGGTCGCCGGGGCCGGCGGTGCCGCCGGGGTGCTGCTGGGCGGGATCCTGACCAGCGGCCTGAGCTGGCGCTGGGTGCTGTTCGTCAACGTCCCGATCGGGTTGGTCGCCGCCGCACTGGCGCCACGCACGCTGCGCGAGAGCCGCCGCGAACAGGCCGGCAACTCCTTTGACATCCCCGGGGCGGTGGCCGTCACCGGCGGGCTGGCGCTGCTCGTGTACGCGGTCGTTGACGCGGTCAACGTCGGCTGGGGCGCGGCCCGGACGATCGTCTGCCTGGCGGCGGCCGGGGTGCTGCTGATCGCGTTCGTGGCGATCGAGCTGCGCCAGCGTGATCCGCTGATGCCGTTCTCGATCTTCCGGCTGCGGACCCTGCGCGGCGCCAACATCGTCGGGCTGCTGATCGGCATGTCGCTGTTCTCGATGTTCTTCTTCATCTCGCTCTACCTCCAGGATGTGCTGGGCTACTCGCCGATCAAGACCGGGATCGCCTACCTGCCGCTGGCGGTAGGGATCATCGTCGCGGCCGGGGTCGCCTCCCAGCTGGTCACCCGCATCGGCTTCAAGACACCCCTGATCGCCGGGATGCTGCTCGTCGCCGGCGGTCTGGTGTGGTTCTCACACCTGCCAGCACCGGCGGCTCGTTCATCGCGGACGTTCTCGGCCCATCGCTGCTGGCCGGCGTCGGGTTCGGGCTGGCGTTCGTGCCCGTGACGATCGCCGCCGTGACCGCAACCAAGCCACACGAGGCGGGCCTGGCCTCCGGTCTGATCAACACCTCCCAGCAGGTCGGCGGCGCGCTCGGGCTGGCGATCCTCGCGACCGTCGCCAATAGCCGCACCCAGAGCCTGTTGCACGCCGGCGTCCACAGCTCGGCCGTGGCGCTGACCAAAGGCTTTGACCGGGCGTTCCTGGTCGGCGCCGGCCTCGCCGTCGCCGGAGCGATCCTCGCCGCCGTGCTGATCTCCTCGCGCGACAGCCACCAGCACTCCAAGGCGGCCCGCGTCGACGAGACCGCCGATGCCGATACCGCAGCCGTTCGCGTTGTCGCGGGCTGAGCGCTTCAGTCGCTCTGGCGCTCCTAGACGCCACAGGAGGTCAGCTGCCCCACCGTGTCGTCACGGGGCACAGCTCCCGCCCGCGGGAGCTGTGCCCACCCAAACCCACCCCAAGAACCAATCACAAGCAAAGGACCAGAACTCATGATCTTGATCACCGGAGCCACCGGCCACGTCGGTTCGCAAGTCATCACAGCGCTCCTCCCCGCCGAGGCAGGCCAGATACGGGTCCTCACCCGCAATCCTGACGCGGTGTTCCCCGACGGCACCCAAACAGTCGTGGCCGACCTGGCAGACAGCGACCTGGCACCCGTGCTGGACGATGTGCACGCGGTGTTCCTGCTCACCGACGGGCTCAACATCGCCGCACACGATCACCGGCTCGTCGCCGCGGCGCAGCGAGCGGGCGTGGAGCGGATCGTCAAGCTATCGGTGCTCGCCGTCGGACACGACGCCACCGACCCGATCACCAGCTTGCACCGGGCCGGCGAGGAGACGATCCGCGACAGCGGCCTCAGGTGGACGTTCCTGCGGCCTACCGCCTTCATGTCCAACGCGCTGAACTGGGCGCCGATGATCACGGCCGATCAGGTCGTGCACGCCCCGTTCGCCGCCGGCCGAGCCGCGGTCGTCGACCCGGCGGACATCGCCGCGGTCGCCGCGGCCTGCCTCACCCATGACGGCCACAACCACCGGGTCTACGAGCTCACCGGCCCCGAACCGCTCAGCCCCCCTGACCAGGTCACGATCCTCAGCCAGGTGCTGGGCCGCGACCTGCGCTACGCCGAGGCCGATCCCGCCGACATGCTCGCGCAGTGGGTGTCCTACGGCATGCCCGAGGACCTCGCGTACGCCGTCGTCGAACAATTCCGCTCCACCCTGAAACCGTTCAACTCAGAGCCGACCGGCGACATCACCACAGTCACGAGCCGCCCGGCACGCAGCTTCACCGACTGGGCCCAGACTCACCGCACCGAGCTCCTTGAGCCCGCCAGCTGGTGAAGGTGATGCGGGCGACGGCGCACGCCTACCTGCGCGGGTGGCGGGGCTATGACCGACCCTCACGCGGCGCGGCGCTCGCGCCCGATCTGCCGGGCACGGCGCGGATGATCGAGGCCGCCCGGCTCAAGGCGCGCGCGTCGATCGCGTTGGCTGACTGCTTTGCCGTCGCGACCGCGGCCGCGCACGGGTTGACGCTGTTGACTGGTGACCCGGAGCTGCTGGAGCTCGTTGACGCACCGTGCCGGCTTGAGGACCTCCGACCAGCCTGACCCAAATCAGACTCCCGGTCCGTCCCGGGGGCGGGCCGCGGCGCTGGCTGTCGACTCGCCGAGCGATGCGTGCTGTACACGTTCAGTCGCGCAGCTTCAGCAGCCCCGACGGCCACGTCGCACGCCCAGGTCGACTTGACGCCCATTCTGGGACCCCCGGCTGCTGCTGGTTCGGCGAGCGGAGCGAGTGGTCGCTAACCGAGCATTTCGGCGCTAACCAGTGAACGGCACGGCGAGAGGACGTCACGCTCACGCTTGTTGAGCTGGTCGACGATGATGCTGACGTAGCTCGCGCCTGTGCGCTTGATCAGCGTCCGGGCGGCACGCGCCTGGCTGCCGGTGTCAAACCAGTCGTCCACCAGAGCGACCATGTCCCCCTGCCTGCACGACCGGCTCTGAAGGCGAAGGAGACTCCCGTTGCCGCGGTAGTCGGCGGCGGCGAGCGCGCTGAACTTCGCGTGCCGTCCAGAAAACGAAATCTGGTGTCGGAGCTCGGTGATCGGTTCGGCTTCATCGAGCGCACCGTACCCTCATCAGCTCGGGTGCAGGAAACAGCGTCGTGTCCGCGGTCAGTCCAGTCCATGATGGCAGTACGCTGCAGATCAACAGGCTGGCTTGATCGCTCGGCCGTGGTGATGGCCCGGGCGCGGCCGAGACGAGCGCCATCAGATGCAGACTTCTGTTGGAGGGCGGCTCGCTGGGAGGGCGTGACCGCCGGCAAGAAGCGTGCGGGCGAGGTTCGCCGTGCTCGCCGGCCGCGTCGCCACGCCTGCTGGGATCACCTGGTGATCGCGCCGCTGTGGGTCAGCTACCAGGCGAACCTGGGCACCCTGCTGCGGACCTGCGACGCGACCGGCGCCTGTCTTGCGGTGCCGGACAGCGACCATTACCGCCACGCCCTCACGGTCGGTGACTCACGCCAGATCGCGCGGCGCTGCTGCATCCACTGGGTCGACACTGGCAAAGACCGCTGGGTCCGTCGCCAACGCCAGCAGGGATGGCGGATCGTTGTCGTCGAGCTCGCAGAGGGTGCGGTCGCGCTTTCACGCGTCGCGATCGCCGATCAGCGGACGGTGATCCTGCTGGGCCACGAGACCCAGGGCGTGCCTGAGGAGCACGTCGAGGATGCCGATATCGCCATCGAGATCCCGATGGTCGGGACCGGCGCCAGCCTGAACGTCGCGGTCGCCGGCTCGCTGGTGCTCTACAAACTGGCCGGACTGATCTGACGCCACTGCTGAGATGAAGGCGCTCGGCGGTTGCCGCCAACCTGAACGACCGTCCAGGCGCGGTCTACATACGGCACATTGTGCGCCGCGGCGGCTGGGCCGGAGGATTTCTAGGATGCCACCGTTCCGCGGAGTGGCTCGTCCGGCTGGAGTGAGAGCCTCGAGAATATGGAGCACCGCCATCGTGAGGCGCTGCGACGCATCTATCAGGCCGATCGCAGGCTCCAAGGATGGTCGCGAGCCTGAGCAGTTCGTGCTCTACCCCGGCGGGCGGCCCCTCATGGCGCACCGCTGCACGCAAGGTAGGACGGTTCCTGGGCGGGTCGGTCTCCAGAACGATCGACGACCTCGCCGAGCTCGAAGCCGCCTGAGCCGCGCACGCCCTCAACGACGATCACCAACTACACCACACTCCGCGACTTGACTGGCCGGGGACCGCCGCGGCCCGTGCTGGCCCCTCACCACGGAGGCGCCGTAGCCACCCGTGCCGGCGCGGGAACCGGGCGTTCAACCATCGGCCGGGCCGATGCCGTGGCTGCCGCTCCGCTCAGCTGGCGGGCAAAGCGGCAGCGACGTGCCGTAGACCCGCTGCGGCTGCTTGTGTGTCAAGTGAAATCGGTATTCCGAGTTTGAGTGATCGATCAACCCCGGTCCGCGCCCTGGTGGGCCGATGCAACTCGGGCGGCTCGCTTGAAAACGCGACTGACTAGCCAGTCGCAGATCCCGATGCGGTGGTCACCGACAGCGAAACGCAGCTAAGCCAAACTTGCCAAGACCCCACACCTGGGGTCTCGCAGCTGACCCGCATCAGCGGTCCTGTGGTCGGACTCTCATCTCTCGCGTGATAAGTTGGTTTGCGGCCTCCGGGCCGTCTTATGCGCACTCTCTGACCGCTACCTCGTCCTGACTTGCCCGTCCGCGTTGCCGACCGCGGGCGTGTGCCGCGAGGTCGCCGTCGCGTCGGGTTCTCGTCGCCTCCGGAGGCCGCATGCCACGTACGTTGCTGTCCGCGCACGCGCTCGCACACGCTTATGGACCCCGCACGATCCTCGCGGGCGTCTCGCTGTCTATCGACGATGAAAGCCGTATTGCGCTGGTAGGCCAGAACGGCTCGGGTAAGTCGACGTTGCTGCGACTACTCGCCGGACTCGAAGCGCCCGACGCCGGCCAAGTCGTTCGCGCGCATGCCGTCGCTGCCTTGCACCTCCCCCAGCTCGACGAGGCCGACGACGCGACGCCCATCCGCACGATCCTGCATGACCGGCTCGGCGTCGCACCCGTGGCGGCCCGGATGGACGCACTCGCCGACGAACTCGCGCGCGGCCGCAACGTGATCGACGCGCACGCCGCCGCACTCGAAGAGTGGCTCGCCCGCGGCGGCGCCGACCTCGACGCTCGCCTTGATCGTGGTGCCGCGGCCGCGGGCCTCGAGCCCGCGCTGCTCGATCGACCGGCCGCGCACCTGTCGGGCGGTCAACGTGCGCGGACGATGCTCGCCGCGATCGACACCGCTCGGGCGCAGGTGTTGCTGCTCGACGAGCCAGCTAATCACTTGGATGAGGACGGCCTCGCCGGCCTGCGTGCCCGCCTACGAGCCCGCCGGGGCGGGCTCGTCCTCGTCGCGCACGACCGCGCACTGCTGGCCGACGTCACCAACCGGGTCGCCGAGCTTGACGCACACACGGGCGCGCTGACCGAATACCGCGGGGGCTGGGCGGGGTATGAGAACGAACGGCTACGCGCGGAGCACCGAGCGACCGAAACCCATGAACGTGCCATTGCCGAGCGAGACCGCCTGCGGGCACGCCAACAGGCCGCCCGCAGACGCGCGGCCAACGGGCACCACAACGCAAGATCCGAGAACGACCGCTCGTTGCGCCACCTCTATAGGCAGAGCGCCCAACGCGGCTCCGACGGCCTAGCAGCACAATTGGCACGCCGCGCCGAGCGGATCGAGATCCCCGAGCGGCCGTGGCGGGACAAGCCCACGAACCTGCGCCATGTGGCGGACGCTTCTCGGTCGGGAGTGATCGCAGCGCTCCAAGGAGCCGTCCTCGCCCGCGGCGCGTTCGCCCTAGGTCCCATTGACCTCGAGCTACGAGATGGCGATCGATGGCTCCTTGCAGGCCCCAACGGCAGCGGCAAGAGCACAGTCATCGCCGCCCTCGCCGGTCGTCTTACGCCCCGCCGAGGACGGTCGCACCGCGTGGAGGGTGCGATCGCCGAGGTCGCCCAGGAGCGCACCTCCCTACTCGCCGGGAATCATCCGGACCTCCTGAGCGCCGTCCGTGCCCACGCCGCGCTCGACGAGCGCGCAGCCCGCGCGGCACTCGCTGCGATGGGACTCACCAAAGAGCACGCCGCGCGCCCAGTGGAGTCGCTGTCACCCGGCGAGCGCACCCGTGCCGAACTGGCGGCGGCGACCGCCGGTGGCGTTCGACTGCTCCTGCTCGACGAACCGACCAACCATCTCGACACCGCGGCGTTGGAAGCGCTGGAGGCTGCACTGGAGCAATGGCCAGGCACCCTCGTCGTCGCCACCCACGACGCACGCCTTCGCGATGGGCTCCGGCTCCAAGAAACGCTCGACGTCGCAGCACTGAGGCGAGCCGTCGCGCCGCGGTGACCACGGCGTCCCACGGCCGATCGCGGTCTCGGCGTACGCGGACAGCAGCGCCATGGGGAGAGGTCCGACGCGACGTTTACCCAAGCGCATTTGCATCGGCCTGGGTTCCGCGATGTTCGGGTTCTCCGGAGTCGTTGCAGCAGTCAGCACTGCTGCCTTAGGTCCGAAAACCCTCTTTTCGGACCTAAGACCGACTGGAGTGGAGACCTTCACGTGTGAGTACTGCCGATATGTGAGCTGAGTGCTCTGGCGCTAATCGGTGCGATGAGCGGCGTCTCGCGGGCGGCTTCGACGACTTCTCGGGTGATGTGTTGAGGTCGTTGATTTTCAGGATGCGTTGGATCTGGACGAAGAGGCGGTGCACGAGGCGGAAGTTTGCCGGCCGTGATGCGTGCGACGCTGGCGACGGTTTCGGCGTCGGAGAAGTCGTCGGCGGAGAGTTGCAGGCCGAGCTCTTGCCAGTGGTGGGTGAGGACGAAGTGAGCTCGTCGGCGGAGAGCGCGCGGTAGTGGTGTGCGAAGCCGATGCGGCTGTAGAGCTGCGGGTAGCGGGCCAGGCGTTTCTCGAGGCCGGGCATGCCGATGGATCAGGCCGATTGGGTGGCGGTCAAAGAGATGCTCAAGCGCCTTGAGCCGGTCGGCTTGGTCGACGATCGTCACCCAGATAAACGCCCTACCTCCCAGAAGTGTGACCGCAGCTTTCCGTTCCCGCGCCAGCGCACCGTCGCCGACCCAGAGACCCCCAGCGGGAGTGGTGTTCAGCGGTCACAATCAGCCGCAGTCTGCCTGCGCCCTTTCAGCTTCGCGACCAGAGTTCTGCGAGAAGCTCGGCGAGCCGTTCCGGCTCGTGACGCTGGGAGGGTGCTGATGGCTGCACTCCGGGAAGACCGCCGCCCGACCACCGGGCAAGACCTTCACGAGTCGCTCCGAGACGTTGCGAACCTCGGATGGCTGCGCATCGACGCTGAGGGCGGTGATGCGTCGCCAGCCGAGGGAATGCGGCTGCTCAATCGCGGCGAATCGGGTCTGATGACGTGCTCGTCCGGGCGGTTGGACGAGCACGACCGACCGAGGCGGCGAACGTCTCGATCCCGTCGATGACCCTCGTCAGCCGCAGGGAGCGAAACATGTCAAAGACGTGCGCCGCGCCGGGCAGCTGCGCATATACGACGGGGCTGGTGGAGATGCCGCGCAGTTGTTCGGCGAACTGTGCGGCCGCCTCGACGGACGTGTCGGTGTCGTTGGTGCCGTGCGCGATGAAGAACGGGGGCGCCTCGGCGTTCGTGTACGCCAACGGGGATGAGGCCAGCGACCCGGTGTGACCGCGGTTGCCGTAGTAGCCGTAGAGGCAGAGGGCGGCGCTGACGGAGGTGTCCTGGTGCGCGAACCCGGGTTGAAACGCGGGGTCGTTGGGGGTCAGCGCGGCCATTGCGGCCAGGTGCGCTCCCGCGGAGCTGCCGGCCACCACCAGCAGCGTTGGATCAGCGTTGTACTCCGGCGCGTGTCGTCGCGCCCAAGCGATCGCTTTCTTGGCGTCGATCAGGGAGTTCGGGAACCCGCCTGCCGCTCGTAGCCGATAGTTCGCGCTGGCGCATACCCAGCCATGGGCGGCGAGCCGATAGAAGATCGCGCGGGCCTCGTGGCTTTTGGCGCCCGTCCGGAAGTGTCCCCCGTGGAAGTGGATCAACACCGGAGCGTCGGCGGGGTGGGAGCGGTGGCGATAGAGATCCAGCCGATTCGCGCTGCCCGCATCCCCGTAGCTGAGGTTGGTGATCCTCTCCACATCACGGCGCCACAACGGAAGCGGTGTCAGCAGGATCCGTGCGAGCGAACACACCCTCGACAGCCGGGGATGGGGTGGGTGGCCCGACGCCGGGCACCGGTCGTCGCCGAGCTCCCGGCGGATGGCCTGCTCGATCGCCGGGCCGGCCTGCAACCCCCGCCAGGCGACGACCCCGAGTCCCGCCGTCGTCAGCGCAGCGACACCGAGCGTCGCCAGGCCGCCCGGCGCGCTCAGGTCACCCTGCGCGAGCGCCACCAAGGTCGAGGCGAGCAGCCAATAGAACGCGACGAACGGCAGCTCGTTAACGACGATCCCGAAGCAAAAGCTCAGCGTGCCCAATGGCCACGGGCGCCGCAGCGGTCTCAACGCCAAGACCGTGCCCAGCGCAACAACCGCGACCGACCAGAGATACCCAACCGGGACCATCACGCTGGCAGGGTCGGCGTCGTCAAGGTCACAGCCAATGCCTCATCGTTACCCGGCCGGGCAACGGGCGTCCGCCCGGGGCGGTTGGCTGGGGACGCTGCACTGATGCGTGGCTCGCGACAGCAGATCGCAGCGGCGATGGTGTCGGGGTGTGTGTGGGTAACGCGAGTGTCGTCATGACGGCACTCGGAGTCGGGGTGCGCCGGCCGGACCCGGCTCGGACGGAGTGGAGCGACATTCATTCTCCTGACATTGATCTGCGGATCGCGATTGGCGGAGCGGAGGCGAGCTCGCCGTCGTTCATCGGCCTCGAGCGGCTGTCTGGCGGCGGCGGTCCGGAGACGCTCCTCGATGACCGTCTTGGCGAGTGCGTGGAGCAGGTGTGGATTCATGCGCCCGACAATGGCGCCAGTGGACCGGCGTCGCGTCGGTGTACCCGCCGGTCTGACTGGCTCTCATGTGGGCGAGGTCGTGATCGCGAGTGCATCTCGTGCTGGATGTACTCGACGGCGATGCCGAGGCCGTCCGCCGCCGCCGCGACGGTCTCGCCGACGGTGAAGTTCACCAGCCGCAGCGTGAGGAACAGACGACCGGTGAGCCGGTGGCCGGTGAGGCCCGCGAGTGTCCTAGCCGCCCGGAGCAGGTCGACTGACGCGGAAACCTCCGTGCGCGCCACCTCGTATTGCGGCCGCAGCGGCTGATCCCCATCCCGAGGTAGTCAGGCAACGTCACCGCGAATCCGGCCGAGGCGAACAGCTCAGCCGTCCACCGGCCCTCGATCCCGAGGCCATCGCGTAGCCCGAAGGCCGATGGCACGTCGGCTCTCGTCGCGGTCGTGCCGTGCCCGTAATCCACCAGCCCAAGACGTGCGGACCGGAGCGTCGGGAAGGCCACCAGGCCGCTGGCCGGGACGGTGCCGGATGGTCCGGCCGTGCGGTACACGACGCGGTAGACGGCGATCCCGGACCGAACCTGGCTCGCGCCGAGCACGGGATCGCCTGGAGCGATCCGCGCCTGCGCCAGCTCCGCCGCCACCGCCCGGCGCGACAGCACAGCGATCTTGCGATACCCGATCACCGATCCGCGCCGTGCAGCGCTCGGATCGGATCGCCGGGGAGGCGCGGCCGCTAGGGCGGCCCCCGTGGCGACGGTGAGAGTCAGTGCGAGCAGGGTGGTCCCCGCGCGCACCCTGGACATGTTCGTCATCTCGTGACGCCTTTTATTGCTGGGACGGATACCGATCGGCGGCCCCGTCAGGGCCGATCCGCTCGGACGCCACACGATCCCCTCGCTTAGCGAGCTTCGCACCGGCGAACTTGCCAGTCCGAACCGCCAGTCAGAGTCGGTCCCATTGGCCGGTCCGGCGACGGGGGCGACGGCGATCAGGCGGCGAGCGGCTCGCCGAGCGACATCTGTGCAAGCTCTCCCCGTGAGCTGATGTCGAGCTTCACGAACACCTTGCGCAGGTGATAGTCGATCGTCCGTGGGCTGAGGAACAACTGCGCGGCGACCTGAGGGTTGGTGCTTCCACCGGCGACGAGGCGCGCGATCTGGAGCTCCTGCGGCGTGAGCTGGTCACGGGCTGCCGGATCGCGTCGACGAGCCGTTTCGCCGCTCGCCCGGAGCTCCCGGTGTGCCCGCTCTTCCCACGGGCAGGCCGACAGCCTCCGGAACAGCTCGAGCGCAGTCCGCAGATGCGGACGGGCGTCCACCCGCCGGCGATGGCGGCGCAGCCACTCGCCGTAGAGCAGCTCGGTCCTTGCCCGGTCAAAGGGCGACAATGCGTCGCCCAACGCCACGGCTTCAGCGTAGTGCCGGTCGCCATCGGCGTCGTCGACCAGCGCGTGACACCGTGCCAGCAGAGCGATGCGAGCGCGGGTGGGCACGGCCGCCACCCACTGCTCAAACCGCGCCAGGTGTGCCGACATCTCTCCGAGCCGGCCTGTCCGCACCGCCGCTTCGACGGCATCGGGGACGCCGAGCGCGAAGTTCGGATCGGATTCCGGCCTCGTGGCCCCGAGCATCGGGAGGAACTCGTCGAGCGCCGCCCCCGGCCTGCCGAGCCCAAGCTCGAGCACCGCTCGAGCCGTGGCGATGTTGTTCATGATCGTCTTGGCGCCACTGCGAGCGACCAACTCCTCCAGCGACTCGGTCCGATCGTGTACGAGCTGTTCGGCCCCCATGAACGCATCGAGGATCGCCAGATACGACAGGTTAATGCTGGCGGCCCACGGTTGACCGATATCCAGCGCGAGTCGCCAACCATCTTCGGCCACGCTGTAGGAGACGTCGAACCGTCCCGCGTAGAGCAGTTCACGAGCCTGCGCCTGCAGCGCGAGCGGCAGCAGGCTCACCTGAGCGCGCTCTCGCACGACCTCCACGGCGCGGTTCACGATCGCCAGGCCATCCGCGGCGATCCCGTGGCGCGCCGCGGTGATCGCGGCCGTGAGAAGACAGTTCGGATCGTCGAGCCGCTCTGCGATCTCCACCGCACGCGCCGCGCTGGCAGCAGCGCAGACGTGATCGCCGGACAGGCTCGATGCGTAGGCGCCGATCGCGGCTACGAAGTAGCGGTCGCGATCGGTATCGCACGGAAGCTCGGCAGCCCGATCACCGAACCTGATCACGGAGTCGTGGTCGCCGGCGAAGCCGGCCATCGTGGCGGCATCGCGCAGGATCCCCAGCGTGAGCGACGGATCATCACTCAGGCGGGCTGCCTGCTGAAGCATCTTGACGCCTTCGCCGAGCGACCCGCTCTGGCCTTCGATGATTCCGCTCAGGTGCAGGAGCCGAACCCGGTGCGCCTCATCCACCGTCAGCAGCGAGCGGCGGAGCAGTTCGCGGGCGCGATCGGCCTGGCCGGCGTCCCAGGCGGCCGCGGCAGCGGCTGACAGACGCCGGCCGCGCGTCGGCTGGTCTTCGCTGAACTCTGCCGCACGCTCGAGGGCACTCGCCGCGGATGCGGGTCCGCCACGTTGGCTCGATTGCTGCGCGAGCGCCTCGAGTGCACCGGCGAGCTGCTCATCGCGCGTGTCGGTTGCGATCGCGCGGTGCCACAGGGATCGGCTGGCGTGACCCGCCTCGGCGTGCACCTCGCTCAGCGCAGCATGGGTGCTTTGCCGACGAGCTCGGGTGGCCGAGTCATACACCGCGGTACGCACCAACGGATGGCGGAACTTGAGGCGACCGCCGGTTGTGTCGATCAGTCCGACCTCCTCTGCCGGATCCAGAACATCGGGCTCGAGCCCCATCACGGCGATGGCGGCCGCGACGCTGCTCGCCTCGTCGGAATCCTCGGCCGCCGCGAGCAGCAACGCCGCCTGGGTATCGCCCGGCAGTGCCCCGATCCGGAGCGTGAAGGCCGTGCGCAGGCGCGAGGTCAGAGGCAGCGCCTCCGGCAGCGGGCTCCGACCCGCGAGGTGATCCTCGGAGAGGGCGGCAGGGAGCTCGAGCAGCGCCAACGGGTTGCCGGCGGCTTCGGCCAGCAGACGGTCTCGGACGTGCTCAGCCGCGTCGGGCGCCGAACGCGCGAGCAGCCGCAGCGCCGGCTCCCGGTCCAGGCCGCGGAGCGTCAGCTCCGGGAGCCCGGGCGCGTCGAAGCGGCGCCGTTCACCCTCGCGTGCGGCAAACACGATCCCGATCCCCTCCGCCGCCAGCCGCCGGGCCGTGAACACCAGCGCGCCCGCCGAGGGCGTATCGAGCCACTGTGCGTCGTCGATCAGGCACAGCAACGGACGGCGGTCGGCGGCGGCGGACAGCAGCGAGAGCACGCCCGCCGAGACCAGAAACCGGTCCGCGCCCGCTGCCGGTGCGAGGCCCAGCGCCGCCGCGACGGCGTCCCGCTGCGGCTCCGGTACGCGCGCCAACTCCGCCTCGATCGGACGGACCAGCCCGTGGAGTCCAGCGAAATCGAGATCAGACTCGAGCTCGATTCCGGTGACCGACAGGATCGTCGCGCCCGCCGCCTGCCGGCTCGCGTAGCGAAGTAGCTCGCTCTTTCCCATCCCGGCTTCTCCGCGCAGCACCAGCACGCGGCTGTCGCCTCTCTGCGCGCCGGCGATCAGCTCGTCGGTTGCCGCCCGTTCGCCGTCCCGGCCGACAATGTCCGCTTCACCGGGCGTCCTCACCTGCCACCCATGCAACTCATGATTGCGCACCGCCTCGGCCTGCTGTCAGCTCTAGGGTGGGCGGCAGCGCTCGCGTCGTTCAGTTCGGGCCGGCCGCAAGCCAGTCATCACCGTCTCGACGAGCTGGTGATCGAGAGGTTCATCCGGGTTGACGACCGCAGTTGCAACCGATGCCCGTCGAGTGCAGGACATCGCGGCGCGGGGTCACCAGGGGAACTTCAGGGCGGACCAGGCGGCCAGGGTCGGCGAGCACGTCGATCTCGGTGATCCGCCGGCCGGAGACCGTGAAGTCGACCAGTGCGAACGGCGTTCCATCGGTGACGATGAGGGCCCCGATCGCGCCGTTGACCAAAACGGGACGCGCGTAGGGCGTGAGCTGCGCGAAGGTGCGCGCCCGGTCGGCCACGGCGCGCGCCCCCCGGGTCAGCGCCCGTCGCCTCTGCTCCACGATGAGCGGGGCCATACCCGGCATCCTTCGGCCCCCGCAGATAGACCCCAGCATGCCGTGGATGGGCCTGAAACAACGGGACAGCGCCGGGCGAGCAGCGACTTTTAATCCCAAGCTCGTGGGTTCGAGCCCCACCGGCGGGACTGAGAAGTAGCTGCAAACTCGCGACGGATGCGCCGCGTTCGAGCTGCAAACCAGCCCGCTCGACCGGGGCCGTCTCGGATCTCGCGACGTATCCGTGCTGCATTCGGAGCGGAGCAGCTGTCTCGCCCGCCGCGGGAGCAGGCTCCGAGAGTGCCGTTGGTTCCTGGAAGCAGGTCTCGCAAGAGCCGCTCGCGGTGACCGAGCTGGCTCGTGATCGATGATTTTGCCTGTGGATCGCAGTCTCAGGATGTGCGGCCGTACTGGTCACGGCTCGAAAGGAGCGCGTTTTGAGAGCTAGGAGGACTGCACGGTCCGGTCTGTGGGTGAGCGTGGCTGTCGTGGTGAGTGCGGTGCTAGCGGCCTGTGGCAGCACCAGCACCAGCACCAGCACCCCGAGCACAATGCGGAATTCGAAGGCGGCCAGGCCTGCCGGAGCGTGGCCGTATCCGAACGGCGATCTTGCGAATTCCCGCGACGCAACCGGCGCCCGCATCTCGTCGGTCAACATTCGCAGCCTGCAGCAGGCGTGGACGTTCAGACTGCCCGCTTCAGAGGTAACGTCCGGCCCCGGCTTCGGCGCGATGGCAGCAGCGCCGATCGTGACTCATGGCGTCGTCTACTTGCAGGATCTCGGCTACAACGTGTATGCGCTGGCGCTGGCTACCGGGAAACTGAAGTGGGAGTTCAAGGTCAGTCCAGGGAAGGTCACCGGCGGTGGGCCGGACGGCGTCGCAGTCGCCGACGGGGTCGTGTATGGGAGCACGATGACCACGGCGTTCGCGCTTGACGCCACGACTGGGAAGACGATCTGGGTCGACCGGAACCTGCTCGGCAGTGGTCAGGGCACGCTCGGCAGCATGCAGCCACAGGTGGCCGGCGGCCGCGTCTACCTGGCCAGCGCGATCGGAACTGGGCCTACCGGCGGGGTTCTGCTGGCGTTGAACGCGTCGACCGGCAGGCTGGTCTGGAAGTTCAAGACGGTCATTCCCACCAAGGAATCGGCAGCGATCCCCTACGGCTCGGGCGGAGCGTGGGAAACGCCGCTGGTCCGCAGCGACGGCTCGGTGACGTTCGGCACCGGCAATCCATACCAGCCGGCCGCGACGGCGATCGCCCACCCGTCCCCATGGCTCTACACCGACAGCGACGTGAATCTGGATGCGGCGACGGGCAAGCTGCGCTGGTACTACCAGGGCGTGACGGATGACTTCATGGATCAGGACATGCAGACCTCACCCATCGGGGCGGCCATCAACGGAGTCCCAGCGGTCATCGGCTCGGGCAAGATGGGTGTGGTCTATGCGATGAATGCCAGCACCGGAAAGCTGATCTGGAAGACGCCGGTCGGTGAGCACAGCAAGTCTGACGGCTACTCGCTCGAGGCAATGGAGCACAAGCTCAGGCTGACCGCGCCCTACACGATTCTTCCCGGCTCGCTGGGCGGTGTGTTGTCCAACCTGGCGATGGCCGACCACACCGTGTACGTGGCCACCGACAACGCGCGGTTCACCCTCGCCAAGATGAGCCGTCCGCTGGGCGCGCTGGACGGCCAAGCTACCGGCCAGATCGAGGCCCTCAATCTCGCCACCGGCAAGGTCGAATGGGACACGAGGGTGCCGGCGATGCCGCTGGGTGCCACCACTGTCTCCAACGATCTCGTCGTCACCACCCTCTACACCGGTGTCCTGATCGCCCTGAACCGAACCACCGGCGCGATCGTCTACCAGCGCAAGCTGCCCACCTCGACCAACGCACCGATCGCCATCGCTGGCAATGCGATTCTCGTCCCCGCAGGGGGACCCAGCATCTATGGGCCCAAGGGCGGCTCGCCGCAGCTGATGGCCTACACGGTGCGCTGACAAAGGGGATCACCCGAATCTCATCGTCTACGACTAGCCGAACCTACGCAGCCACTCGCGGCGGAGCTCCCGCCTTTGTCGCCCGAGGGGGCGCGAGATCGTAACTGCCGCTTCGTTGCTCCGAAGACCCGGAACGAAAGCCGCGGCGAGCGCCGGCGGGGACACCGAGACCGCCGCAGGTTCGTGGACTGGGAGTCTTCGGACTGGGGAGGGTCAGGCCGTTGAAGGGCGTGTCAAGGGTCTATCTGATCGTTATTGTGCCACCGTACGGAGGGTTCTGCGGGTCGTTGTCCGGCTTGTCGCCCTCGATGGACGTGGCGTAGACGGTTGCACCTGCTGGGACGACGGCGGCGGGTCCAGCTCATCACGAATCTTGGATTAGGGCGTCTGAGACCTACGGTTCGGCGCTGGCCTTGGTGGCGAGGCCATGAGGCCAGGACTCTCGCTGGCGAGCAAGAGGACGCGGGGCAGCAGAGGATCATGAGCAGGTGGCCGCCGAGGTCGTCCGGCGCATCCGCGTCGAGATGTTGTTGACGTGGCCGGTGTGGCCGCGCGGGCATACAATCCTGCGGTGTTGAGCAGCAATGGCCTTGAGTCCGAGAATCCCGGCCGCGACGCCCAGCGGGTCGGTACCGCGCGTTTTCTGGGCGAGGACGTGGCCAAGATCCACGACCCCGTCTGGGCGGTGACGGGCAGTCTCGGCGACAGCCAGTGCTACCTGGGGGTGCGGGCGAAGGTCGCGGCCATCCAGACGGCGTTGTCAGAGCGCGTGCGCGATGCCAGGCTGGCGGTGCGGCTGATCGCGCCGGCGTACACGATCGGGGTGTCTGATGGGCAGCTCAACGGGACCCCTTCGATGCGTTTCTCGATGGCCGGTCGGGAGCTGGTCAACGAGAACATCGATCTGCATCTGAACGCCAACACTGTGGCCGGGTTGATCGCGGTGGTCGCGTGTGACAAGCCGCCGGTGGGGACGCTCGCGGCGATCCTGGAGCACAACGTGCCCGCGGTGCTGTTGTCTGACGGATCGATCAAGCCGGGGACCGACCCCGACAGCGGCGAGCGGATCGACATCATCACGGGCTTTCAGTTCGCCGGGGACCCCGACTCGGGCACTCGCACGCGGATCGCGCTGCATGGGTGTCCGGGCCAGGGCAGCTGCGGGGGCATGTTCACCTACAACACGATGCAGACCTTCATCGCGGTGCTCGGGATGGAGCCGCTGCAGATGGTCGCGCCGCCGTCTGACGACCCTCGCCGCCTCCAGGAGTTCCCGGGCCAGCTGGTGGACTGCCTGGTCGCGATGACTGACGCCGGGATCACCCCGCGTGACATCGTCACGCCCGCGTCGGTGCGCAACGCGCTGACGGTGGCGATCGCGATGGGCGGCTCGACCAATGTGCTGCTGCACAGCGTCGAGATCGCCCGCGCCGCGGGCTTTGATCTGTGGGAGGACGTGCTCAGCCAGAGCCGAGTTCAACGCGCTCTCGCGCCGGCTGCCGGTCCTCGTCAACCTGCGGCCGTTCGGCGTCTACTCGATGGTCGACATCGCCGCCAAGGGTGGTCTGCAGGTGATCGTCTCAGAGCTGCTGGACGCCGGCCTGCTCGACGGTGAAACGGTGACCTGCACCGGCGAGACGCTGGCCGATCAGGTGCGTCGGCTCGATCCGCCCGCGCCCGACGGCGACGTCATCCACCGCGTCGCCACGCCGTACAAGGACACTGGCGGGCTGCGGCTGCTGAACGGGAACCTGGCGCCTGAAGGCGGCGCGGTGCTGAAGATCGCCGGCGTCGAAGGGGGACTCGAGAACGGGGTGTTCCGCGGGCGGGCGCGCGTCTTTGACAGCGAGCGGCACCTGATCGAGGCGCTCGAGTCAGAGCCCGACTCGTTCGCCGACCACGACATGGTCGTGATCCGCTACGAGGGTCCGCGCGGCGCTCCCGGGATGCCGGAGCTGCTGGACCCGACGTCGCGGATCACCGTGCTGTGCCGCCAGCGCAACATCACGATCGCGCTGATGACCGACGCGCGCTTCTCGGGCGGGTCGGTCGGGCTGGTGATCGGCCATGTCGCGCCGGAGGCGTTCCTCGGTGGCCCGATCGCGCTGATCAAGGACGGCGACACGATCGTCGTCGACATCAACACCGACGGCATCGACTGCGTCGAGCTCGACGACCCCGACGAGGCGGCGCGGCGGGCGCAGACATGGCAGGCCGAGGCCGACGCCAACGGCGGGGTCCACCCGCGAGTGACACGCGGTCTCAAGCCGGGTGCTGAAGCGGATGCGCGCGTCCGCGCGGCCGGCGCTGCGCGGCGCCGGGATGGCGACCGACTGAGCACACCACGACTGGACGCGCCAGCGTCAGCTCAGCCATTCTGGTTTGTGCGCTCATAGCTGTGAGCGCAAAGACCCGGAGGCATTCCCTTATCGGCAACGAACCGCCGGTCTCGACCGATGCGAGAAACCCCAGTCCTGGTTCGTCGCCCACCTGGGTGTGGGCGCGGCGCTGTCGCTCTCGTTGTCCGCTGCGCGGATGCGGAAGCCGTGATCGCCGCCGCCGCGAGGCTCGACGCGACCGATCGTTCGTATCCGGGCAGTGAATGTCGCGGACGTGAAAGAGCCAGCCGAGTCGGATTAATCCGGTGGCCGAACACAATCGCTCCGATGGCGATCGAGTTACCGATGCGGCGAGCATGGGCGCGCAGCTGCTTTTCGATCTAGCCCATCTGTGCGTCCAGCGCGTCGATCATCGCCAACGCAACGGTGATTGCTCTCGCGCGACCGCGGGCAGCGGCTGGGCAGCCAGCCACGCCCGGCTCTCGCGCGTCAATAGTCCTGAGCGTCGTGGGCAGCCGTGGTGATAGAGCACCATCTGGATGCGCTGCTGCCACTCATGGCGCTGATCGCCGAGCCCGTGGCGCAACCTGACCTGGGCGCGGAGGTCACGGATGTGACGGCGCTCTCGTCCCGCTGGCTGAAGGTTGGAACGGCTCTCGCTGGACGGTCCAGCAAACTCCTCGGCCAACGGATGCAAACAACGGCACGCTCAGTGGAGTCTCATGCGTGTCGCCGCAAGCGTGCGTCGCAGTCGGCAGCTACGTCATCGGCCACAGCACCGACCCCACCCTCGCCGAGCGGTGGAACGGCACGAGATGGACCGTGCGATACGAGTATCAAGATCGCCTCTGATGACCCCGTATCTAGACCCGATCGCGTGATCGGCCCACGACGAGGGGATCGGCCGGACTGCAAACTGGCGCCAGGACAACGTGCCTGACACCGCCATCATCGAACTCACTACCGCCCCGAGCCCCCATGATTTGTCGGGCGCGTCACAGTGTCGGCGGCGTGGCGAGTCCGGGAGACCCGTCACGGCAGCGGTGTCCGACCGATCTCATATCGATGGGGTGGGACCGGTCCCCACGGCGCCGACTCGACCCAGAGCTTGCCGTCCGTGCCGATGACGCAGACATAGCGCGTGTCGAGTGCATGAAAGGTCGTCGCGTGCTCGTCGATCAGCACGCGAGTCATCTTGAATCCCGGCGGATCGGGATTGAGTTGCTCCAGCCAGAGCTTGCCGTTATCGCCCAGCACGTACAGCTCGGTTTCGCTGATCATCTGGAACTTGCGGACGTTGCCGTCGACGCGCGCGCGACGGATCGTTCCCCAGAGCCCGAACTCGTAATACAAGTTGCCAGTCGTGTCGAGCACGAACACCTGGTATCCCTCGTCGAGCACGCCGATCCCCTGAAACGCGCGGACGCCGGTGTCCACCTGCCTGTTCGTCTGATTGGCCCCCCATGGACCGATCTGCCCCCACAGCGTGCCGGCCGTGTCGAGCACATACGCCCGCGGCGGGGTTGTCGGGAACGCTTGCACCGACTGCGAGCCGGCCGCAACCATGGTGTGTGCCGGGTTCGACCACGGTCCTGTGCGCTGCCACAGGTTATGATTGCCGTCGATCACGTACACCTCATTGTCGCCCAGCGCCTGAAAAGCAATCACGTCGTTGCCGGCAGGCTGCCGGGTCTGTGGGGGCTCCATGTCGTTCCACGGCGCCTTTTCGATCCACAGGTTCCCGTCGCTGCCGAGCACACACACCTGATCTGCACTCAGGGCCTGGAACTGCTTCGCGTTCTGGTCGACCTGGCTCGGGGCAGCCGGATCGGCCCCCGCGAGCAGCAGGTCCTTGTCCTCGGCCAAGAAGAACACGGCGCCATCGGACAGCAGCTGCGCGTCGATCGCCGCCGTGGGGAGCCGGAACGGTTGTGTGATGCTTGCCCCGGAGGACGGGCTCATCGCTCCGTACACGACATTCGAGCTCTCGGCCGTGGACGTGCTCGAGGGGAGGCCGCAGGCGGTCCCGGCGCCGCTGTTCTGGACCGAGAGCGTGCTGCCTGGTGGAGCGGAGTAGGTCAGCATCCCGGCCCCGGAGGTGAACGTCGCCTTGGCTCCATAGCTCCATCCGATCAAGGTGAGCTGAAAGCCGACGATCGGGAACTGGGCATTCGGGTTGTCCGCGGGGAACGGCAGGAACACAGATTGCGGCTGCGCACCGGGCAGCTGAACCATGAAGATCGCCGCGGCGACGGCGGGGACGTGATCGTCCGTTGTCACCAGAGCGATCGACATCTCCGAGCCGGACAGCAGCCTGTTTGACGGGACGGCCGGCAACGTCTGCGGCGGCTGCGTGAACTTCGGGACGGGCTGCGCGTTTCCGCTCGTCCAAGCCTGCCAATTGTACGTGGCCGCCCCGCCATGGACGATGATCACGTACTGGAGCAAAGAGAGTGCCTGCCCTGCGCTCGACGCCCCGGGCCCGGCGAACGCGTTCATCTGCAGCGAGAACCCGACGTCACCAGCGGTGACGAGGTCCTCGATGACGGTGAGTTTCACCGCAACGGCGCCCAGTGCCTGGCACTGATCGACCACCGTCGCATTGATATTGCTGAACCATATATCCACGCCCGCGCCTACCTTGTCCCCCTGCTATGGCCCGGATCCCCGATGTACCGGTGGGCTCGTGGTTGCCCGTGACGCCGAGTCTACCTGTTCCCCGCCGCTCCAAGCCGGGGGCCGTGTTGTGCAGCTTCTGCCACTCGGGGTGCGTGAGGCCTGCATCCAACAGTCGGACGTCCCGGAACGCGTCGATGCACGCGAAGTCGACCTGACCTGACCTTCGCTGCTCGCTCGCGGTCCGAGGACCGTCCCATCCATACGGTTTGCATCCCCGACTCTACCTCGCCATTCAAAATGCCGTGCCGCAATGGACCCGGACCAGAGGGTGGACGAAAGCGATGCTCGCGTTCAAAATCCAATTCGGCGATCGGCTACCCGACTAACCACCAAACCTGCCTACACAGATTTCCGGACGCCCTCCGGTGTTGCGTCAGGCGCGTACCGTGGCAGACATCGTTCGCATCCCCGTCCAGATTGACACCTAGTAGGCGTGCACGGGTGCGCTGGTGATGCTGTTTTGTCAGGCATGTGGTTGCATGGCGGCTGCGAGCCGGGTGGTCAGTCGGGCTAGCTCGGTTATCTCGGCTTGGCTGAACCCGTCGAGAGCTTCACTCATCACTGAGTTGCGGGCGCGGTCGATCTTCTTGACGGTGTTCGTGCCCGCGGCGGTCACGGTGAGCAGGCGCTGGCGGCGGTCGGTCTCCGAGGGTTCGGTGCGGACAAGTCCGAGCGCTTGTAGGCGGGTGATCTGGCGACTGACGGTGGAGTAGTCGCGCCCGACCTGATCGGCGAGTTCGCCGATCGTGAGGTTGCGCTGCGTCGAGATGCGGACGAGCAGCGGGAACAGCGCGGTGTCCAGCGAGACGCCGGCGCGGGTCAGGATCAGGTTGTCGCCCTGTGGCCGGTTGAGGACGCCGACGATCTGCAACAGGGCCTCGTGGAGCATCTTCACCGGGTCGGGCTGGCTCATCGAGCCTCCAATGATAATGTATGTACCATGCACATATCGTCCGTTGGTCGCCAAGAATAGCCGTCGTGATCGGCAGCAATCGTCCTCGGCGGATCTGTTTCGAGATCGCGGCATGGGTCCAGCGAGCGCTGCGCGCGGCCGAGCTCAACGAGGTCGAGCTGGTCGACCTCCAAGAGATCGACCTACCGTTTCTCGATGAGCCGATCATGCCCGCGCAAGGGCTCTATGACCACGAGCACACCGTTCGGTGGAGTGAGCTTGTCCGGTCCTGCGACGGATTCGTGTTCGTGTTCCCGCAATACAACTGGGGCTACCCAGCGGTACTCAAGAACGCCTTGGACTTCCTCTACCACGAGTGGGCCGACAAGCCCGCCGCTCTGGTGAGCTACGGCAGCCGCGGCGGCGGGCTGGCCGCGGCGCAGCTCAAGCAGGTTCTCCAGGGCCTGCACATGCGCAGCATCGAGACGAACATTGAGCTCAAGACCGATGAGGCGATGCTCACAGACGACGGCAACTTCCACGACATCGACGCTGCGTTCGCCGACTCCCTCGCCCAGGTCACCGCGCTTGCCACCGAACTCAATTACCTGACCGGAACGGGACTTCCCGTTCTCGAGGAGCCTTCATGATTGTTCTCACCACCCCTACCGGCAACGTCGGCAGCCAACTCCTGACCGAGCTTCTCAACGCCGGCACCGAGTCGCTGCGGGTCATCGTTCGAGACCCGTCTCGAATGGACGAGACGGTTCGCGAGCAGGTGCAGATGATCGTCGGCAGCCATGACGATCCGGCAGTTCTCGATCAGGCGCTCGATGGCGCCGAGAGCCTATTCTGGCTCATCCCGCCGAGCATGCGGGCAAGCTCTGCCGAGGAGTACTACCTCTCCTTCACACGGCTAGCGGTCGAGGCAATCCGTCGCCACCACGTCGGGCACGTCGTCGGAATCTCCAGCGCGGGATGGAACTGGCCTCACCCAGCCGGGTTGTTGTCCGCAGCGCACGCGATGGACGCCGAGCTTGAACGCTGCGGCGCTGCCTACCGGTCGCTCGGCATGGGGTTCTACATGGAGAACTTGCTCAGGCCGCTACCCCAAATGATCTCCGAGGGAGTGCTTTCCCTGCCGCTGGACCCCGACCGCCCGCTAGCCACCATCGCAACCCAGGACGTCGCCGCCACCGCCGCCAGCCTCCTGCTGGATCGTGGCTGGGAGGGCACCGACCGGATCCCGGTCTTCGGCCCTGACCACCTCACGCCCACCCAGATGGCGGCGACCGTCAGTGACGTGCTCGGGTCGCAGGTCACCTTCGAGCAGGCCGACCTCGAGCACGTCACCGCTTCCACGATCAAGCGCGGGGTCCCCGAAGGCATGGCGCGCGACTTCGCGGCGATGTATACGGCCCAGCAGGACGGGATCTACGACGAAGACTGGACCCACGCCACCCCCACGCCCACCAGCTTCCGAACATGGTGCGAGACCGTGCTCGCCCCCGCAGCCCGGTGAGGACATCGCCGAGACCCGATCAACAACGCTGCAATCGGATAGACCCGCTTCCACGAAAACTCAGCACTCTCACGGACCCGTCTCACGGGCTCCAGATGGCTGCGTACAGCGGGATCCAGCAGTCGGACGGCCTCGCTGGTTTCGAGCCATCGAACGTCGCGGCGCTCGGACGAGTGCTTCCAATGCCTTGAGCCGTAGATCGGGCGATCGCTTCGCACACGGACCGAGCGCCGGACGCTCTCGACACCAGCGAGCGCTTCGCCGCGGCAAGGGGATCGTGGCGGGCCCCACCACACGCGAGCCGTTAGTCGCCGACCCGATCGCGCGATGGATCGGTTCGCGATCAGAAAGCGATGGTGCGGCTCGCGATCCGCCCCGTTTCGAAGGACCTGTCCAGACGCTCACGGCGGCGACTTCTGCAGCCCTGCCGGGTATTCGCGGGCACGTTTCGAGGAACCGCGAAGCCTGATACATGTAGTCGCGTGGCGGTCAAGGCTTGTTTGAACGGCGGGCGGTCGCGCGCCGAGCATCCGGCAGTTCCGCTCAGCCCGGCCGAGCTGGCCGCTGACGCGCTCGCCGTTCGCAACGCCGGCGCCTTCGCAGTTCACCTGCATCCGCGCGACGCCGGCGGCGCCCAGACCCTCGATGCACGCGCCTGCGATGCGGCTGTGTCCGCGATCCGTGCCGCCGTGCCGGCGCTCCCGGTTGGACTGTCGACCGCCGAGGCGATCGATCGCGACCCGTTCGCGCGCGCGGCGGCGATCAGCCGGTGGCGTCAGCGCCCGGATTTCGTCTCGGTCAACGTCTCAGAGTCCGGCTGGGCAGGGATCGTCCGCTCGGCGCTTCACGCCGGCGTCGCCGTCGAGGCCGGGCTCTCGACCCCGGCCGAGGCCGAGGAGTTCGCCCGTAGCCCGTTCACGCATCGGGTGCTGCGGGCGCTGGTCGAGGTCGAGGACGGCGCTGCGGGGGCGGTCGCGGTGTCGGAGTTGATCCCTGCCGGAATCCCCCAGGTCTGGCACGGCTTTGACGAGCTGACATGGCAAGTGATCGAGGCCGGCGCGCAGCGAGGGTTCGACGTCCGGATCGGGCTCGAGGACGTGCTGACGCTGCCCGACGGCAGCCTCACGGCCAACAACGCCGAGCTGGTCGCGGCAGCTGTCGAGCTGGTCGCGTCGTCTCAGTAGAACACGAGCAGCGGACCGCCCGGGCGGGCTCGTGCTCGATCGCCGGCGGACTCGTCCGCACGGCCGACCAGCCCACAAACGCTTGCGGTTACTGCTCTGTCGCCATTCCGGGAAGTTTCGTGCTGGCTGCTGCTCTCGTCGTCCGCCTGCTCGAAGCAGAAGCCGAGATGGCAGCCCGGCACGGTCGGACGCGTCGTGTTTGGTTGAAGCATGAGTCTCGTTTCGATCCCTCGGCGGTCTTCGGGTGACCGGGGGCGGTGCGTCGTGGTCAGGCGCGGACGCCCCCGGCGACGGAGAGCCTGGGGGCGTTCGGGAGGCCTGCGGGTTGTGTGCTCTATGCCTGGAACTCGCGGTCATAGCCGAACATCGCGTCTTGGCCGCTGCGCAGCTGGCGCAGCCAGTTGCGAATCTTCGCGATCAAGCTGGTCTGGGTCTGGGTCTGGGTGGCGGTGGCGCTCATGTGTTTCTTCCTCCGGTTGGTTTGTGTTCGTTTGATGTGTTCATCGTCGCGCCGAAGTGCTGTTTGGGGGATCGGCCGGCCGGGGGGACTGGGTGTTGAACGCGGCGTCCTCCGATCGGGGGACCCACGAGCGCGTCAGACCGGACAGCGCCTGTATCGGGGTGTCCTCAGCGCTTGACTGGGCTGGACGGGCGCGGCGTGCAGCCCCGAGCCGACGGCGGTTCTTGACCGGCGTGTGCGTAGCTGAGAGATTCACCGGGGTTGTCGGGTGGGACCGAACGAGGAAGGGCCGATGCTCACACACACGATCCGGTTGGCAGCCGGACCGCGGTCGGTGCGGGCAGCTCACCGTGACCGCCTCCAGGGCAGCGGCGGCGGCGCCCAACCACGGTCGGTTGTGGCGGCCATGGCAGCGGGGTTAGTCATCCTGATCTGACTGCTGGCGGCAGGCCGGCCGCGGCAGCCGGGCGCTGGTCAGTGCAGCACGCCGCCGCGCCGCGCGGCGAGCTGAGCGGCCTGGCCAGCGTGTCCTGTCCCACATCGACGCGATGCACAGCGGGAGGGGACACCTCTGGCCCCAAGGGCCTTCTCCCCAAGGAGCCTCCGGCCACTCAGCCCGGCCAGGTCAACCCTGCGAGCAGAGCGACTCACGCCATAGGGTCTAACTCCCCGCCGTGTAGGCGTAGTCAAAATCGTGGAAGTCGGAGGCCGACGCCGGGAGCCCGACGGTGTCGGAACCTCCCCAGTCCGTCGAGTCGACGACGCTGAGGACGCCGCTCACCGCGGTGCCTGCAGCTGCCGTCGGCGACAGCGTCGCCGTCAGCGTCCCCCTGGCTCCGGGGGCGAGCCTCAGCGGCGTGGCCGTGTTGCCGCCGCTGATGTCGTCGCCGGTCGGTTGCAGTTCGAAGAAACCGACGTGGTCGGTCGTGTTCTTGACGCTCACCGTGATCGGGACCCTGGCACCGGAGCCGATGGTCGTCGACGCTGACGTCGGGAGACCGGTCTCGGTGATCGGTGCCAGCTGGTTGTAGGCGACCGTCCCCGTGACGGTCTGGGCGAACTCTGTCCCGTCGGTCGTGGGGTCCTGCATCACGTCGATCTCCCACAGGCCTGGCTCGGGGGCCGGCGCGATCAGCGAGGCGTGCCCGCTCGGGTTCCCGGGCGTCGGCGTGGTGTCGCTCGACGTGACGTCGATGTTCCCCGATTCAGGGATCGACGGATCGAGCGCCGACGGCGAGAGCAGGTAGTAGTGCACGAGATTGTCGGCGCTGTGGTCGGGGGCGTTGAACGAGACGTCGATGTCCTTCTGACCCGGGGGCACGTCCACATAGAACGTCTGCATCTGTCCGGAGCCGCGAGATACCGAGCTGGTCAGCGTGGCGCTGAAGGAGCCACCGAACGGCGGGATCAGGGTACGCCGCGCGATCGGCACCGAGCTCTCGAGGCCGTTTGAACCGGTGAACCGCACCGACTCGGGAGAGTCACCGGGAGTCCGGGGAAGCGCGATCCTGAGCGGCACGCTCACCGATTTGTGAGGTCGGATCGTGACCGGCGCCGACGCCGGACTTGTCGTGAAGTTCTGACCGCTGGCCCGGAAGGTCACGGGTCCGGTGTAGGGCCCGGGGACGTTCGGCGGACTCTGGACGTGGCCGCGGCCATCGGCCCAGACGATCTGGGCGGTCCAGGTCCCGGCCGTCGGGTGCTCGACCGTGCTGTGCTGGATGTCCGGGCTGCAGCCTCCGCTCCCACCGCAGGGGACGTAGTTCGCCGCACCGTAGTCGTAGGAGATCTGGGCCAGCCTCCCGGCCGGATCGGTCAGGATGAACGCCAGGATGTTGTCGTTGCTGTTGGTCGGGTCCGGCCAGCGCATGTCGGCATCGAGCACGTCGACTCCGCGCGGCACCGTGAACTTGATCGGGGCCGCCGCGGTCGCGCCCTGGGCCGGGAACGGGGCCGCCGGGGCGCTCACGTTCTCGGTCACGGGCCTGCCAAAGCGCGTTTCGCTTCCAAGCGCGCGGTAGGTGCCGGTGACGCTCTCGGCGTTGGAGGAGGCGTTGTACAGCTTGACCGATGGGCGGACGGTTGAGCCGCCCGTGCCCTGTACGTCGAGCTGGGTGGGGCTGTCCACCAATGCGGGCGTGCTGGAATGCCCGGCCGAGGTGCCCGGCATCTGGCGGGCCGCCTCAACGGCCGCGTAGACGTTCAGAAGGCCGGCGCCCTGCTGGTCTGCCCCAGCCCCGATGTCGGTTGCCGTGCTGGTGAGGATCTCCTTCACCTGGGCCGGCGTCGGGGTGTTGCCGCCGTGGGTGTCACGGTAGGCCTGGATCACGTCGGCGGCGGCGCCGGAGATGAACGGGGCCGACTGGCTCGTGCCGCCGAAGGCCTCGGTCGGAAGCGGCAGCGGAGTCTGGCCGGCTCCGGCGGCAGCGAGCCCCCCGTAGCCGGGGGCGACCAGGTCGACCACATCGCCGAGGGGAGTGGTGCCGCCCGATGACAGGGTCGTCATGTTGTCGTCTTCCCAGCCCTTGGTGTAGCCATCGGCCTGGGCCAGGAGCCTGAGGTCGTTCGACCCAGCGGCGTCGATGACGTTGGGGTCATCGGCAGGGGCCTCGACCGTGCCGGATGAGCCGCTGTCGCCCGCGCTCTCGACCACGACGACGCCCGCTGCCACCATGGCGTCGTTCGTCGGCGCGAGCAGGTCATCGTTGGCGCCCGGCAGAGCGCCATAGCCGTAGGACTCCGACACGACGTCGACGCCGTTGTTCGTCGCCTGCTGCAGCCCGGCGATGACCTGCGACTCGGGAGCCACGATCTGGCCGTGCGAGTTGGTGTCGGTGAAGTAACCGGTGGTGAGCAGAGAGGCGCCCGTCGCGTCACCAACGATGCGGAAGGTGCACTTCGGAGAGATGTTCGAGAACGGCAGCTGAGACGCGTATGTGTATTTGACCGTGCCCTGGGCGGCCATCGTGGAGACGTCTCCGTTGAACTCGTCGCTGAAGACGTTCTCGGTCGGATCTGGTGCATCGATGATCACGTGCTGCCCGTTGGGCCGGATCAGGTTCGGGTTACCGGCCAGCGTGTCGGCGTCGACGTTTCCGATGATGACGCCTGTGCCCGTCGCGATCGACGACGCTTCGTGTCGGGCGTTCGGGTTGTAGGCCGCGTCGTGGATGCTGGTGAGCTCCTCGGGCTCCAGCAGTGGCTTGTTCGGAGATTTACTGCACAACCGCTGACCGTCGGCCGCCCTCCTCGACACCGTCGACTTCTGCACCCGGGAGGGGACCACCGTGGGAGTGCTCGATTTGGCATCGCCGATGATGATCGTTCCGTCGGGGACGACCTCCTTGACGCCCGGGTTGTTGGCCAGCGCCTGTGCTTCCGCCGCCGGCATGGTGGCCGCGACGGCGTTGAGCAGCGAGAGCCTCGTCATGTGCGTCGCCCGGACCTGCTTGAGCTGGGCGACGAGCGGGGCCTGCATGGATGCCGCTGTCGCCTCCCGGGCCTGCCGGTGAGCCTGGTTCGCCGGCAGGTTGGCGAGCTGGTCCTTGAACACGACCACCACGCGCTCGTGCCTGCCGGCCGAGCGGACCTTGACCTGGTTCTGGCTCAACTTGGAAAAGCTGGGGTTCGCCACACCGGCTCCAGCGCTCGAACCGGCTGCTGAGCCGGCGCCCGTGATCGCGATGACGCCGAGTGTCGCCGCACCGACCAACGAAGCAACCGTACGAGTAGTCAAGGGCATTCCGCTGCCTCCATTCGACCCTCTCTCGGTCCCTCAATCGACCCTACTCCAAACCCCTAGCGCCAGTCAACACAGGACCCGCACCAGCAACCGGGCATCCCCAAGCGCAATCACCCAGCCACGCCCGTTCAATCCGGCCCGGCGTCGCGCGTCCCTGGTCGGAACGGTATGGGACATTGCGACATATCGATAGCAAACCAGCGGCTTGACGCAATTTGGTGCGCTATTGCGTCAGTGGGATGCCTAAACACTCCGAGCTCATGCACGCTGAGGTGAACCTGGATGCGATTGGCCAGCCGCCGAAGGCATGCCTGGGGGCTCCCCGAACCAGAATGGCGTTTCGGGACGGTCAGGCAGTGGGAAGACCGCTCACGCCGGCGTGCGCGAATCTCCTGAAGGATCTTCCAGCCGTCGTTCGCCTAGCCGAGCGCGCGGACGCGACATCCAGATCGTGTTCCAAGACCCGTACAGCTCATTGGATCCCCGCTAGACCGCAGCCGACTCGATCGACGAGATGCTGACCCTACATTCCTCGCATTCGTCATCGGAGCAAAGGTCCGGATCCGTGAGCTCGGCGAGCAGGTCGGACTCGACGCGCGACAGATGAGCGCCCGCCCCCGTGCGCTGCCGGCGGCCAGCGTCAGCGCGTGGCCATCGTCCGCGCTCTGGCCGCCGAACCGAAGCTGCTTGTGCTCGATGGGTCGTCGCCCCGCTTGACGTCTCCATCCAGGCGCAGATCCTCAACCTGCTCGCGGGCATTCGCGAGCAGACGGGAATCGCCTACGTGTTCATCAACGACGACCTTGCCGCGGTCCGTCAGGTGACCGACGAGGCAATCGTATGTGCCGGGCGAGATGTCGAGCGAGGCCCGACCGAGCGCGTCATGGATCGGCGCCCGGGTCTCGCTCCCGTTTCGTCGCTCAGCGGGTCTACGGCATCGGCGGGCTGATTCCTGAAGGCCCGGTCCCCGCGTGGGCACGGAGTGGCTACGGCGCCTCCGCAGTGAGGTGGCCGCACGGGCGCGGTAATCCCCAGCCTTATCGCTGGGACGCGGAGGCATCAATTGCGCACGACCAGCAGCAGCTGAAATCCGTCTGGATCCGCGAACGCGCTCGCGTGAGCTCGCCAGTAGGGGTTGGCCGGGACGGCCTCCGGCTGTGCGATGCGGTCGGCCACGGCCTCGAGCTCTGCCTGGCTATCGAAGTACAACACCAGGAGCGACTCTGGATGTGGCGCCGGCGCGGCGTGGTTGCCGCCTGTTGTGAGCTCGAGTTCAGTCCCGGTTCCCGGAACGGCGAGAAAGACACCGTCGTAGCCATTGTGGTTGACGAAGCTTCCCGTCTCGGGCAGGCCGACGCGATCGCGGTAGAACGCCACGAGCTCCTCCAGGCGGTCGGTATGGCGGGCAATCCGCAGGCGCATCGCCGAGCAAGCATGACGAATGCAGCGTGTGCGAAGGATTCGGGCAGACCCAAGACTTCTGCAATGTCGCGAGGCTGTCGGAAAATCGGTCTTCCGTCTGGTGGGTTTAAATTAAGCGGTAAGAGGGATCTGCATCCCGGTATCCGGACGCGTCCAGCGCGCTCGTGGCACCAAACGAACGAGAATGAGGCTGCACGAGCGCCGGCTCGGTGATCCTGCGTCTCGCCGGCATTGACAGCCAGCGTGCTTCGCGAGAGGATCTGCCGACGGCGGTGGGCACTCGGGACTGGAGGTCGATCATGCAGACGCTCGGTGGAATTGGCTTGGCTGACGTCCAAGCCGTCTATGACGGGGCTGAGGGTGACTTGTGGGAGTTGGTGATGGGCGAGCAGATCCACATTGGCGGGTTGAGCTCGTCGATCGAGCTGGCTGATCGGGCTGGGATTCCTGAAGGCAGCCGAGGGGTCGATCTATGTTGTTGTAACGGCGCGGGAATGCGGTTCCTAGTGCGGTTTCGGAAGGTCGGGCACATGACTGGGGTGGACGCCACGGGCCGCATCGTCGATCGTGGGCGGCAACGAACCGCGGATGAGGGCTTGTCGGACTCAGTTGAGTTCGTTCTCGGCGACGCTACCCAGACTGGCCTTCGGGACGCAGGGTTCGATTTCGTGTGGGGCGAGGACGCCTGGTGCTACGTCGAGGACAAAGCGAAGTTGATCAACGAGGCCACGCGGATCGTTCGCCCTGGCGGCGGGATCGCGTTTACGGACTGGGTGGCCGGCTCGGAGCAGATGAGCGATAACGAGGCCGAACGGTTTTTGCGGTTCATGAAGTTTCCTAACGTTTTTAGCATCGACGACTACCGGACATTGCTCGAGGAGCACGGCTGTCACGTCGAGACGGCCGAGGACACGGGCCGGTTCCCGTCGCACGTCGACCTCTATCTAAAGATGTTGAATATGCAGCTGACTTACGATGCGCTCAAGCTCATCGGTTTCGACACTGAGCTCATGCAATCGCTTGGCGGCGAGATGGTCTTCATCCAGCAGCTCGCCCATGCCAATAAGATCTGCCAAGGCAGGTTCGTGGCCAGCAAAGCCTGAAGCGGGGACCAGAACCGGCGATCAGCTCGTCGTTCTCGATCGCGAGGCGGCGTGGCCCGCCGGTATGCCGTTCCTGCCGCGGCATCCGGCGTCACCGGCGCCTTCCGTGAAAAAAGGTGAGACACCAGCCCGCGCCGGACGCACAATCCTGACCGCGGCAGTGCGCTCGTCGGCGCGAGGGCTCGTCAGGCGGGTCCTCCATCGCCGCAGCACTTGCCTGCCAGTCGGTCACCGACGATCGGTTCCCGGCCAAGCCGTCGCTAGAGACGAAGTGCAGTCGCGGCCGCGGGCCTGGTCGGCACGGGTAGGGTTTGTGAGCACGCCGACCGCGTCGTCAGGCACGGCGCGCTGCGGCCAGCTGGTGGCTGGCGAGTCGTGGGCGAAGGGAAGGGGAATCGGTGTGATCGGCGGGCACTTGGAGAAACGGTTGGTGTGGATGGAGATCACCGGGGCCGCGCGTGGTCTGTTCGCGCTCGGCTCAGGCGTGAGGATGGGGCCGAGGTGTCGGTGACCGGGTCTGGCGCGGTTCGCGACGCGATCGTTGTTGGTGGTGGCCATAACGGGCTCGTTGCGGCGGCGTTGCTCGCGCGCGCCGGCCGTGACGTGCTGGTGCTTGAGCGCGGCGGCACGTTTGGCGGTGCTGCGGTGTCGATCTCGCCGTTCGCTGGCCGCGACGCTCGTCTGTCGCGCTATTCCTACCTGGTGAGCCTGTTCCCGCGGGCGCTGCTCGCCGAACTCGGCGTGCGCACCGAACTGCGCGCCCGGCGTGTCTCGTCCTACACGCCGTGGGGCGAGACGGGGATCTTGGTCAGCGACGATGCGGCGGCCGGTGCGGCGTCGGTGCAGCGAACGCTCGGTTCCGACGCCGCGGTCGCAGAGCTCGCGGCGTTCGGCGCGGTCATCGGTCGACTCGCCGCGCGGACGTTCGGGTCGCTCACCGAGCCGCTGCGCTCCCGTGAGGCGTTCGCGGCGCTCGTTGATGACGATGCCACGTGGCATGGCGTGTTCGAGGCGCCGCTGGCGGCTCTGCTCGAGCGCTCGTTCAGCGACGATCTGGTGCGCGGAATCGTCGCCACCGACGCGCTGATCGGCACGTTCGCGGCGCTCAACGACCCGCGTCTGGTGCAGAACCGCTGTTTCCTTTACCACGTGATCGGCGGCGGCACCGGCCGCTGGGACGTTCCCGTCGGCGGCATGGGCGCGCTCACCGGCGAGCTCGTGCGGGTCACGCGCGACGCGGGCGCCGAACTTCGGCCGGGCTCGCCGGTGCAGGCGATCGATACCGACGGCAGCTGCGCCGAGGTCCGCACCGCCGACGGGCGGGCGTACCGCGCCCGCCATGTGCTCGTGGCGATCTCCCCAACGCTGCTCGATGACCTCGCGCCCGGCGTCCTCGGCGACGACGGCGCGATGGTCGCCCGCCCCGAGGGGTCCCAGCTGAAGCTGAACCTGCTGCTCGCGCGACTGCCACGGCTGCGCGACCTGCGGGTGCGCCCCGCGGACGCGTTCGCCGGCACGTTTCATGTCAACGAGTCCGCCGCCCAGCTCGACGCCGCGTTCCAGCAGGCCGCGAGCGGACAGATCCCGGAGCTCCCGCCGTGCGAGGCGTACTGTCATTCGCTCACCGACCCGTCAATCCTCGGCTCTGAGCTGCGCGCCGCCGGCGTCCAGACGCTCACCGTGTTCGCTCTGCACATGCCGGCGCGGCTGTTTGCCACCGACCCGGCCGCGGCCAAGCGCGTTGCGGTCGACGCCACGTTGCGCTCGCTTGACACGGTGCTCGCCGAGCCGATCGAGGAGTGCCTGCTCGATGACGCGCACGGCGAGCCGTGCCTGGAGGCCCGCACCCCGCTCGAGCTCGAGGCCGAGCTCGCGATGCCGGGTGGCCACATCTTTCACCGCGACCTGGCGTGGCCGTTCGCCGAGGCCGGCACGGAGGTCGGCAGCTGGGGCGTTGAGACCGCTGCCGCCAACGTGTGGCTGGCGGGTGCCGGCGCGCGGCGCGGCGGCGGAGTGAGCGGCATTCCCGGCCACGGCGCAGCCCGCGCCGTGCTCGCCGCCGGTTACAGCGCGTCGGGGTAGCCGAGAGAATTCGCCCATCGCCCATCGCTCGTTTCGAAGTCGGCGACGAGGCGCAGGCGGAGGTCTCGCGGATCCCAAAGCTGGTTGTAGGGGTGGAAGTCGCCATGAACGAACACCGGCTCGGTGGCGGCTGACAGCCGCTCGCCGACCCAGTCGCACCAGCGGTGCACACACGCACGCCGGCGAGCCTCGATCATCGGCGTGAAACGAACCCGCAACTCGTCGGTCGTGGCCTGCAGCCCTGGCTCCGGGATGCGCAGCGGATCGCCGAGCCGCTCGTGGCATGGTCAGGGCCACCGTGTGTCGCTAACACTTCGATGTAGGACTCTTCCATTCCCTTCCTCATCCCGGTTGTCCGGCGCTTTCCATAGACAAGGCCCTCAACCAGGGGCTACGTCCTGTCGCCGCTCGCGGCACCTCACCACCGCCGAGGGGAGCTGGTCTTTGTCTGGCCCTCCGACAAGGGCAAGCAGCATGGGCCCTCCCCCCGGCGGCGGTCGAGGCCACCACAGATTGGCTTATGAGCAGCAGTCCCGTACGACCCCGGGCCGAGGCTGAGCCGCTATCGACCCAGCGGGACGAGCTGTGTGTAACCGGCGAGCCGCGGCAGCCTACCGACTTGGAGGTGGGTGCTGCCGGGACGCCAGAGACCGATCGCGGTGTGGCGGGGGCCCTCGGCGGCCACGACGAGACGGCCGTCCGCGGTCCACGCGAGGCCGGAAAACTTGAGGGCCTCGAAGATCGGGAACCCGGGCACGTGCGCGAACTTGCCGGTGCGCGGGTCCAGGATCCATATATCGCTGACCTGTTTGCCGGACCCGTGGTACGCGGGGTCGCCGAAGTCGAGCGCGACCAGCGGCCCGTGGGGCTCGGGGATCACCGAGTAGCCGGATTGGGAGTGGAGGACGCTGGGCCACCGCAGGTGGGTGTGGCGATCGCGGCTTTTGCGGCTCCAGTGGAGCAAGGGGCGATGGTCATCGACCGACTCTCGCGCCCCGGTATGGCCGTGGCCGGAGATCCCGATGCTGCGAGGATCCTTGGGACGGCAGCGAACGCGATCGGTGCCGTCGACGCGTCAGCCGGCGTACTCGCTGCGGCGGCCGCAGGTCTTCGTGCACAAGGGAGACTCGGGCTGCTCGCCCGAGCGTTGACCCAACAGGCTTGGAGTGCTGCTCAGCGGGTTGATCTCAGCGTTGCAATCCCTGTGGGGGAAGAGGCGCAGCGGCTGACTCGCGAGAGCACCCAGCCGACCATTCATCACACGACGCGCGCGATCCAGGCGATGCTCGCAGCTCTGCGCGGCGACCGCCTACCAGGCAGACGCGCACGCTGCCGACGCGGAAGCATTCGGGCTCGCGCGAAGGTGCCCGTGCGCTGCTGGCGATGGCACGGCACGCGTCAGGACTGGCCGCGCTCGCGGACGGCCAGTATCCCGAGGCCTATGAGCACGACCCGCGCGCGGCGAACCCGAAGCGACGCCGCAGCCAATCGCGAACGCATCCTCGTCGCCGCCACGATCGCGGTCAGGCGCGACGGCGAGCGAGTGCCGATGGCGACGATCGCTGACCAGGCGGGCGTCGGGATCGGAACCCGCTACCGCCACTACCCGACGCGCCCCGCCCTCCTAGCGGCTCTGACGAGGCGCTCCTTCAACCTCGTCCTCCAACACGCCCGCGCCGCCGCACTGAGCAACGCGCCGGCGCTCGCGGCACTCGCGCAGTTTTTCGAACAAACGATCGAGGCCCGCAACGAGTTCGTCCTCCCGCTCCACGGCGGCCCCACCATCCATGACGACGAGATCGCCGCTCTTCAAAGCGAGATCCGAAACCTCCTCGAACAGGTCCTCGCCCGCGGACGCCGCGACCGAACCATCCGACCAGACGCCACCCCCAACGACATCATCATCACCGGAGCGATGCTCGCCCAACCACTCCCAACCGCAGCTGACTGGGACCAACTCGCCCACCGGCAAGCCAAAATCGTCATCGCCGGCCTCGCCGTCACCGAACCGCCGCCCACCGGGTCGCGACACACCCGAGCCTGACTCTCTGAGCCGAACCCGTGCGGGTCACAGCCCCGCCTTGATGACAGGACAAGCCAAACGAATCAGAAAGCGCCGGTCCCCAATGCGCGGAAAGCGGAAGCCCCGGGCACGCTGGGCGAGCAGGCCCGTGCGGCACTGTCGTTTGCTCGGTGCGTACGTACGGCTACATAGGCGTGGCTCGCGGAGGCGGCGCAGCGTACGGGCGCTTGGCGCGAAAAGCACTCGCGGTGGCAGGCAGTCGGCCCGATCGAGCCCGGCTCTCCTGACGGCGCGACGCTCGGCAGGTAAACCACCGTCCGAGCGAGGACGCAGGCCATCCATCGTGCAGGTGGACGCGTGCGGGCGAGGTCGATCGCCTGCAACGTTGTCCAGCTTCCATCAAGGTCGACCGCCGCGCAACAACGGCCAGCGCTACCCGGCCGACCCGCCGACCGTCGAGGAGATCATCGCCGTGATGCGCTCTGCTGGCGAGGACAACGACGCGGTCCGGGTACGCGGGCTGATCGTCGTGCTCTGGCGCGCCGGGCTGCGTATCAGCGAGGCATTGGCCCTGACCGAGAGCGACATGGATGTGCACCGCGGCGCGATCCTGGTGCGCCGCGGCAACGGCGGCAAGCGCCGTGAGGTCGGGATGGACCGCTGGGGTTGGGAGCAGCTGAGGCCGTGGCTGCCGTTGCGGGGCACGCTGTCGGTCGGCGCGTTGGTCTGCGTGCTGCGCGGCCCCACCCGCCGGCCGGGCGTGGGCGCTCGCCGGTGCCCGATCTCAGCTGCACCATGCCGCCGCCCGGGCGGGGGTGCGACGTCGCTTTGCCCCCCATCAGCTCAGACACGCCCATGCCGTGGAGATGTCGCGCGAGGGGGTGCCGTTGCTCGTCATCCAGCGCCAACTTGGGCACGCCGATCTCGCGATCACCTCGGTCTACGTGCGCGGGATCGACAACACCGAGATCGTCCAGGCCGTCCACGAGCGTCCAGCACCGATGATCCCGGCCACCCACGGCCTCTAGCACCCGGCCCGCTGAACCTGGTGGGTCGCCCTCACACGACCCACCAGCTCAGCATGTTCCGTTTCTCGGATGTCGCCGAGGCCCGCCTCGACCAGGCGGAATGTCGCCAACTCGATCGCGCGCTGCGACGTGTCGGCACCGGGGAGGGGATCGCGCGGAGCGCAACGGCCGGGACGCTCGCGGGGCGGCGGCAGCAGGTATTTGTGGTGAGCAGGCCGGCCGATCTTGCCGATCTGGATCGGCCTCGGGGCTCGCCGCGGTCATAACGCGAGCCGCACGCCAGCGGCGACTTACATGAGCATCGTCTCATCGCGACATTAGGCAGTTCTTCATCAGGTCCGGCAGCGTCACCCACGTGCAGGACACGACACCCGCCGAGCGGGACGCGGCACGGCTGGGCTGGTCGCTTTTTCCGCTGCGGCTTTTCCTGGGAGTGACGTTCGTCTACGGGGGAATCCAGAAGTTCTCCGACCCTGGATTCTTTCATCCGGGTGCGCCGACCTACATCGGGACGCAGCTGCGCGGGTTTGCTCAGGGGACACCCGGAGGCTTCCTGCTGCGCGCATTCGCCATCCCGCATCCGTCGCTCGCGGGCGCCGGCGTCGCCCTGACCGAGATTGCGGTCGGGCTGCTCATCGTCACCGGGCTGCTCACGCGCCCGGCCGCCGCCGTCGGCCTGCTGCTCAACCTCGTGCTGTTCTTGACCAACAGCTGGCATACGTACCCGTACTTTCTGGGCTCGGACATCGTGTTCGTATTCGCCTGGTCACCGTTCGTTTTGGTCGGTGCGACTGGGCAGCCCAGTGTCGAGACTGCGCTGGAGCGGATCGCGCGGCGTCACCGGGGGGACCGTCGTCGGCGGTCGGGACAGCCTGCCCCCGTGACCGACGCGGACCTGACGCGCCGGCGGGCGATCGGCACGGTCCTCGGCGCGGTCGGCGGGGCAACCGCGGCGGTCGCCGGGGTCTCGCTGCTGCTGCGTGGCAGCTACCGACCGGCTCAGACGCTGAGCGCCTCCGCGACCCCACACGGCCACACCCCGGGGACCGCAACCACCTCGAGCGCCGCGACCACTTCGAGCGCGTCAACCACGACCAGCGCGTCGTCGACCCCCGCCCGGCGCGCGGCAACTGGCCTGCCTCGCGGCGCGGTCAAGCTCGGCACCGCAACCCAGCTCCCCGTCGGACAGGGCGCCGCCTACTCCGATCCCGGCGATGGGCACCCAGACATCGTCGTGCGGCTGACGGACGGCCGACTTGTGGCCCACAGCGCGGTCTGCACGCACGCCGGCTGCACGGTCGCCTATGAGGGAGGCCAGCTGGTCTGCCCGTGCCACGGATCGAGGTTCAACGCTCGGACCGGCGCGGTCATCACCGGACCCGCGGTGACCCCGCTGGCATCGCGCAAGGTGATCCAGCACGCTGGCCAGATCTACGCGCTGCCCGCGTAATCCCCGGCGCTAGAGCCCGGGCCGGGCGGCCATGTGCGAAGAGGTGCAGCATCAGCTTCACGTCTGACCAGACCGACCCAGTAGGCCGCGTAAAGGTAGTCCTTCTTCACCACCTCCGTGAGCAGGCCCCCGCCGAGGCGCGCCGGCGGCATCTCACCGCGCTCGCCTAGGGCTCGCTACGCGAGAAACCGCCGCAACCCCCAACCGGCCCGGTTTTCGACCGGCGGCCTGGTGCACTTTCGCTCCCTGACAATGGTGCACTGTTTGGATCCTGTTGACAGCGGTTCCGGATGTTCGAAGAAGTGCGCTGGCGCGACCCTGCGTCGTGGTGCGGCTTTCTGGCCCATGCTGCGAGCAGGGACTCCGCCTCACTCCCTAGCTGGACGAGGAAGCAGTCCGGTCGCGCCGCGTTGCCTTGGACCATTCCGATCGAGCTGACCCCCGGGCCTAAGTGCGGGGGATGTCGCCGTCAATGAGCGACGCGATCGAGTTCGAGCCAAGTGGTGCCGCGGTGCGGTGATGCCGAGCGTCGTTGAATCGATGGCCAAGCCGGCTTGGCGAGAATCACCTCAGCGACTCTTGGCGGAAGTCGCCCCCTTCTGCTCGTCCGGGTGCACGGCAAGCTTCACGAGGATCGCTCCGAGGAGTAGAGACCCGAGGTGGATGCGCCCCTGAACGGACTAGCTCAAATCACCGTGGAACGCCGGCTCGTCCCGAGTCTTCGCCGACGTCCAACACCGCGTCGGCGTCGAGACAGACCCAGAGACTCGTTCGGCGTTGGGGACGAACGGTCGTTGCGGCAGTTGCCACGGGCGTGGTCGCGATCAACGGGACCGGCGGCCTAGCTGATGCTGATCCGGCATGAGCACAAGCGACATCGGCATTGGCGCGCGGGCGTGGTCAGCCACGATCCCGGCATCTGGCGATAACCCCCGGCCGACCGAGCGCAGGCAAGCCGCACTGGGACCCGAACGCCGAGGCCCACGTCAGGGTCAGCGTCATCGACGACACCCGCGAGGTGTCGCAACCACACTGAGAAGCTGCTGCAAACTCGCGACGGCGCGGGAGCAGGCTTCGAGAGTGCCGTTGGTTCGTGCCAGCAGGGGCGTGACGGCAGCGCGCTGATCACAGTCGTGGTCGATAACTCATCGCTCTCCCCGCAGTACGGGGAACGTAACGGTGATTTCGAGCCCGCCGGTCGGGCGCGCTCTGGCATCAACGGTCGCTTCGTGTGCGCGCGCGATTGCTTGAACGATCGCGAGCCCGAGGCCGTGACCGTCGCCGTGCCGGACGCGATCTGTCTGGGTGGTGCGGAACGGCTCGAAGAGGTAGGCGAGCGCTTGGTCGGGGATCAGCGGTCCGGTGTTGACCACGGTCAGCACCGACTCGCCGGTGGGTGTGCTCGTCTGGACGGTGACGGTCCCGTGCGGCGAGTTGTGGCGGACCGCGTTGTCGATGAGGTTGCTGACGAGTAATTGAGCGAGCACCGGGTCGCCGTTGACCGGTGCGGTGGCGAGTGATGAGCTGATGACGATCTCTTGAGCTTGGGCGAGTTGGGCGCTGCCTGCGATCGCGATGGCGGCGAGGTCGGCGAGGTCGGTTGTTTGTCGTCGCTCGATGCCACGTTCGCTGGTCGCGAGCGCCAGTAGGGCGTCGATCAGGCGTTCTTGCTGGTGGCCGAGCGCGAGCGCTTGCTCGCATACCTCGCGTAGGGAGTCAACGCTGGCGGCAGGGTCCCCGAGCGCGACTTGGAGGAGTGTTCGCTGCCCCGCGAGCGGGGTCCGAAGTTCGTGGGAGGCGTTGGCGACGAACCGGCGCTGGCTGTCGAAGGATGCTTCGAGGCGGCCGAACAGGCCGTTGAGTGTTCTGCCGAGCTGGGCCAGTTCGTCATCGGGGCCGGAGAGGTCAAGACGCTGGTGGAGGTTCGTCGCCGAGATTTCGTTGGCGGCGCTGGTGATCGTGCGGAGCGGTCGTAGGAAGCGTCCCGCGAGCCACCAGGCGCCGGCCAGTGCGACGACGGTCGCGATGACCCCGATCCCGACGATCAGCAGCACCGAGCCCGATGGTGCGGGCGACGCGTGTGGCGCACCGGCGGCGTGTGATTGTGAGCCGCGGATCAGCAGCACGCCGGCGGCGCCGAGCGCGACCACGAGCAGGCACAAGAAGAAGCCGGAATAGAGGATCGCGAGCTGCATCCGCAGGATCGGGCGGTCCATGCGGATCACCGACCCGAGCCGCCCGCGAAACGATGCGGATCTGAGATGGGTGGTCATCGTGTCGCTCCGATTCGGTAGCCGGCCTCGCGGACCGTCTCGATGACCTCTGGCTCGCCGAGCTTTCGGCGCAGCCGCCTGATGGTCGTCTTGACTGCGGTGGTGAACGGGTCGGTCGCATCATCCCAGACGCTCTGGAGAAGCTGCTCGGCGGAGAGCACCCTGCCGGGGGAAGCGAGCAGGCACTCCAGCAACGCGAACTCTTTCGGGCTCAGATCAAGCCGTCGCCCCGCGCGGGACGCGATCCGACTGCTGCGGTCGAGCAGCAGATCGCCGACCTCGAGGACCGGCGGTGTAGCCGGCGTTGAGCGGCGGCTCAACGCGCGGATGCGCGCGACGAGCTCGGGAAAGTCAAACGGCTTGGCGAGGTAGTCATCGGCGCCGAGGTCAAGGCCACCGACGCGGTCCCTCAGCGTGCTCGCGGCGGTCAGCATCAAGACACGCGTGTCCGCGTCTGCAGCGACGAGCCGTCGGCAGATCTCGTCACCGTGTACCCCGGGCAGGTCACGGTCCAGAACGACAACGTCGTACCTGGTGACGGACAGGCGGCTTAGTGCGTCGCCGCCGTCGAGCGCGAGGTCAACGGCCATCCCCTCGCGCTGAAGGCCGGTCTTGACCGACTGGGCGAGGACCTCGAAGTCCTCGACAACGAGCACTCTCATGGCCCCCACGATGCCACGGCCCAGGTGTCAGCGAGGTGTCGGCCGCGCTCACCGGGATGACACCGCTCGGTGCGTAAAACGTTCGCGCAGCGGACGCTTGCTCAACGTGAGCGGCGCCACCCAACCGAGGAACGGAAAGAGCACGTGAGCGACGCAACGATCGAAGTCAACGGGCTGCGTAAGCGGTTCGGGTCAACACAGGCACTGGACGGCATGACCTTCGCGGTCTCACCAGGTCGCGTGACCGGATTCGTCGGACCCAACGGCGCCGGCAAATCGACGACGATCCGGGTGATCCTTGGACTCGATGCGTCCGATGGCGGCACCGCACGCGTGTGCGGCCGGCCGTACGTCGAGCTGGAACACCCGCTGCGTCAGGTGGGATCGCTGATCGACAGCGGAGCGCTGCAGCCAAGCCGAACCGGCCGCAACCATCTGGCGTGGATCGCGCGTTCGCAGGGCCTCGGACTCCGCCGCGTGGACGAAGTGATCGAACAGGTCGGCCTCAGCAGCGCCGCGCGCCGCAAGGCAGGGGGCTACTCGCTCGGGATGCGCCAGCGCCTCGGGATCGCCGCTGCGCTGCTCGGCGATCCACCGATCCTGATCCTCGACGAGCCGTTCAACGGGATGGATCCGGATGGGATCATCTGGGTGCGCGAGCTGCTCCGGTCGCTGGCTGCGGAGGGGCGAGCGGTGCTCGTCTCAAGCCACCTGATGGGCGAGCTGCAGGGCATGGCCGACCATGTGATCGCCATCGGACGCGGTCACGTGCTGGCTGACGCGAGTGTCGGCGAGTTGCTCGCGCGCGCCTCCCGCGACGAGGTCCGTGTCCGTACCTCGGCACCGCACGCCGCGATCCAGACGCTGCGCGACGCGGGAGCTCACGCGACGCTCGCCGATGACGGGACGCTGAGCGTCCGCGGCGTGGCGACGGAGCGGGTTGCGCAACTGCTGAGCGCCGCCCAGGTCCCGGTGTTCGAGATCGCCGCCAACCGCGCAACGCTCGAGGAGGTCTACTTGGAGCTGACGAGCGGCGAATCCCAGTACGCCGCGAAGAACAGCGAGCCGCTGCGATGACCGCGACGAATGCGATCGCCGCGGAGTGGACGAAGCTGCGCTCCGTCAGAGGCTGGCGAGCAGCGGCGGTGCTCGGCGTGCTGCTGACCGTGCTGCTCGCCTACCTGGTCGGCAACGGCACCAACAGCGGTGTCTGCACCCCGCAACACTCGGGACCGGAGCGCTGCGGCGTGGGGCACCCATTCGTCCCGACCGGCCCCAACGGTGAGGCGGTCGCCGACAGCTACTACTTGGTCGCGCGAGAGCTGACCGGCGATAGCACGATCACCACCAGGGTCACCGGACTCACGGGCGTAACGTCAACCGCGCCGGCAGACGCAGCGCCGTCTCTCTCGCGGACGCGCCCTGACCTGGCGGCCTGGTCCAAAGCCGGGCTGATCATCACGGCCAACACCCGGCCTGGCACAGCGTACGCCGCCGTAATGGCAACCGCAAAACATGGGATCCGGTTTCAATACCAGTACACACACGACCTCTCCGGCCCGAGCGGGTCGCCGACCCCGGGCACCCCGAGCTGGCTGCGGCTGACGCGCACTGGGACGAGAGTGACGGCGTATGACTCGGCCAACGGCACCACATGGCACGAGCTGGGTTCGACGACCCTGAGCGAGCTGCGCTCCACAGCCACAGTTGGACTGTTCGTCACCTCGCCCGCCAACAGAGGCGGCCTGGCGACGATGGCGACCGCCACATTCGACCACGTGACACTGTCGGGCCACGCCAGCAGCGATCGCTGGCACGGCACTGCGATCGGCGAAGGCCACAGCCAGTTCTACCCGGTGCTCGGCCACGGCGCCTACCACCGCGACGGCGGCGTGTTCTCGATCCGCGGCTCCGGGGACGTCGGACCGGCGATCACCGCGAGCGGAGACACCGCCGCGACGATCCTGACCCAGGCGCTGATCGTGACGCTGATCGTGATCGTGGTGCTGGCCGCGACCTTCATCACGAGCGAGTACCGGCGCGGATTGATCCGGACGACGCTGTCAGCGACCCCCAGCCGGGGTCGCGTGCTGGCGGCCAAGGCGGCGGTGATCGGGGGCGCAACGTTTGTCTTCGGAACGATCGCGACCGCGATCGCAGCGCCGATCGGCGAGCATCTGCTGTCGCGCAACGGCAACTTCATGTACCCAACCGATCTGGTGACCCAGCTCCGCGTGGTCCTCGGCACCGGCGCGATGCTGGCACTGTGCGGGGTTGCCGTGCTCGCGATCGGTGCGTTGCTGAGACGAACCTCCGGGACGGTGCTGCTGGGCATCGTCGTGTTCGTGCTGCCGTCGATCATCGCCGCGCCGTTCATCTCCACCGGGACGGACGGGAGCGGCCCGGCGTGGGTCGAGTGGCTGTTGCGGCTGACGCCGGCCGCGGGCCTGTCGGTCGTGACCTCGCTGCCGCACTCGGCGATCGTCAGCTACCGGTACACGATCAACAACGGCTACCTGCCGCTGTCTCCGGCCGGCGGCCTCGGCGTCGTCGCCCTGTGGGCGATCGTGCTGTCGTCGCTCGCGCTGGTCCGAATGAAGCGTAGTGACGCATGAGGTCCGCGCTCCGCGCCGAATGGACCAAGTTGCGTACCCAGCAGTCGACAGCATGGCTGCTGCTCGGCGCGGCGCTGGCGACGGTCGCGGTCAGCGTCGCCGTCGACGCAGCCACACACGTATCGAGTGGCGCCGGCGGCGGGGACTCGACCAAGATCAGTCTGGTCGGGGTCTACCTCGGCCAGCTCCTGCTCGCCACGCTCGCGATCCTGACGATCACCGACGAGTACGCGACCGGGATGATCCGAATCACCTTCACCGCGATGCCGACCCGCGTTCGCGTTCTGGCGTCCAAGGCACTCAGCGTGCTCGGGTCGACGACGGCAGCGAGCGTTGTCATGGTCGCCGGCTGCCTGCTCGCCGGCAGGCTGCTGCTCCCCGCGGCCGGGCTCGGTCCCGCGCACGGGTATGCGCTCATCTCCATCGCACACAACGCCACGCTCCGAGCCGCAGCCGGAACCGCGATCTACCTACCGCTCATCGCGCTGCTCAGCCTCGGCATCGCCACCGTTCTGCGCGACACCGCAACGTCGATCGGTGCCGTCTTCAGCCTGCTGTTCCTGCCGCAGATCCTCGCCCGAATCGTAGGCGGCGCCGCGGGCCGCCACATCGAGCAGATCGCCCCGATGACCGCCGGACTGAGCATCGAAGCGACGACCAGACTCCAGTCGCTGGCGATCCAGCCATGGCTCGGGCTCGCGGTCAGCGCTGTATGGACAGTTGCGTCGCTGATGACCGCCGCGCTAACGCTCCGGCTCCGAGACGCCTAGATGTTGGACGCAGACGCAGCGTTTCAGGCGGTGATGCCTGCCGCGGCTCGTTGAGCTGAGACTTCCGGCTCGTCGCCGACCCGCGGGCGGATCGAAGCCCGACGACTGTATGCTCGGAAACCGTTATAACGGAGTCCGAGTCATCGAGGGGCCGTCTGCGGTCGCTGTTGGAGCTGGTCCTCACCGTCGCCGTGGCGGTCGGACTGGCCCTGCTGATCCAGACGTTTGTGGTCAAGCCGTACAAGATCCCGACCGGATCGATGCTGCCGACGCTGGCGCTCGGGCAGCGGATCCTGGTCAACCGGCTAGACACGCACCCCGGGATCGGAGACGTGGTCGTGTTTCATCCACCACACGGCGCCGACCTCGGATCGGGCCAGTGTGCCAACTCGCAGCAGGGGTTGACCGCCGATGGGGCTGCACTCAGTCAACCGTGTGATCGGCCGCTGGGCGGTGAGTCCGGCCAGACCTTCGTCAAACGGGTTGTCGGCATGCCCGGCGATCTGCTGCGGATCGTCGACGGGCACGTGATCCGCAACGGCCACCGGGAGCCCGACGCCTACACCGCGGCCTGCGGCGCCGCCGCCGAATGCACGTTCTCGCGTTCGATCCGGGTCCCAGCCGGCGAGGACTACATGATGGGCGACAACCGCGGGGACTCCGACGACAGCCGCTACTGGGGTCCGGTTCCCCAGCGCGACATCATCGGCGTCGCAGTGTTCACCTACTGGCCGCCTGACCGGATCGGCGTACTCTGACTCGCATGCTGCTGGCCGAACGCAGCGTGCTGGTGCTGACCAGCCTCGCCGGCGGTGACCGCCACGGATACGCGCTGATCAAGGACATCGAGAGCTTCGCCGGTGTTGCCCTTTCACCGGGAACGTTATACGGGGCGCTGGCCAAGCTCGAGGCCGACGGCTTCGTACAGCGCCTGCCCGCCGATGACCGGCGCTACCCGTACCGGCTGACCCCGGCGGGCCGCGCAGCGCTGGCTGAGCGCCTGGCCGAATCGGCCCGGATCGCGAGCCTCGGGCTTGAACGAATCGCTCTGGGTAGCCGATGAAACACCGCCTCGCGGCTGCGATCCTGCTGCTCTACCCACGCCGGGTCCGCGAGCGTCACGGCCCAGAGCTCATCGCCGTGATCGACGATCTCATCGCGCATGATCGACGCTCACGCACCAAGCTGCTCACAGGTCTGGCAGTGGACGGCCTGGTCCAGCGCATCGCCTCGACCACCACCGTCTGGACCATGGCGGCAGTCCTGGCCGCTACCAGCTTCGCTGGTCTGGTGGTCTCCGATCTGTCTGCCGCCCACGCGCTGCAGCGTGTGCCCCGCGCCGTGCACACCGTTGCGCCGGCACCACACGCGGCCCCAACCCCGCACCCCAGGCCCGCCGGCTGGGATAACCACACGACTGATCCGGTGCAACTCGCACCCCAACGGTGCCCCCGTTCCACACGGATGCGGTCATCGCGCTGCTGACAAGGACCGACCTGCACAGCGCAGGACGCACATGCCTACGTAGTTTGCCGGACACTCCGATGACATATGAGCGACCTGGGAGTCTCGTCGACAAGCTTGTGATGGGCGCCAGTGGCACATAACGTTCCGGTGAGCGATGGGGTCGTGGCGGCCGGGCAGCCGATGCCTTTAGAACCGACGCCAAACGGGAGGTTGACTCTGATGAACCGCAGCAATTGGATGCCACGGGCCGGCGCCGGCTACGAGTTGCCCCCACGCGCGGCAGCGGCGCGATGTGGCTCGCGAGGAGAGCTGTCGCGGTTGGAGGCCGACACGAGCGATGGCTGAGGGCGCGCCGCAGACCGACGATGGGCTCGCCCAGGCGCGGCACGTTGCGATGCGCTGGAACACACCGCTATCTGAACCCCACGCCGAGTTGCTGTTGAGCCGTCTGGAGCTACCCACATGTCGTTCGCTACTGGATCTAGGCTGCGGCTGGGGTGAGCTGCTGCTCCGGGCCGTCGCGGCCGCCGACGACCCCGCAGTCACCGGGGTCGGCGTCGACAACTACGCGCCGGATCTCAGCCGCGGTCGGCGGGCCGCCGCCGACCGCGAGCTCGGCGACCGAGTGGCGTTCGTCGAGGCATCGGCGGTCGATTGGAGCGAGGCCGCCGACCGGGTGCTGTGTATCGGCGCAGCCCACGCATGGGGAGGAACCAAGGCGGCCCTCGATGCGCTGGTACAGGCCGTGAACCCAGGTGGACTGCTGCTGTTCGGAGACGGCTTCTGGGAGCGTGAGCCCAGCGAGACCGCGGTGGAGATCTTCGGGCCGGAGGTAGTGCCGCTGCGTGATCTCGTTCAGCTGGCTCACTCGGCTGGCTGGCGGGTGCTTCACCTGAGCCAGGCCGATCAACTGGAGTGGGACGACTTTGAGGCCACCTGGAGGCTCGGGCGCCACCAGTGGCTAGCCGCCCATCCCGACGCCGACGGCGCGACGAAGCTCAGCGAGGAGCTCGAGCAGGGGGTGCTGGAGTACCTCGACGTCTACCGCCGCGTGCTGGGCTACTGCTATCTGATCCTCAGACGCTGAGCACAGCTCAGCACGCCGCGTCGTGGCATCACGCTGATCAGCAGATCTGCGTGGGCGTCGTTTCACCCTGACCGCCACCGACCCGCGGGTGCGACGGGCGCTAGGCGGCCGGCGTTGCGAGCAGGTCGCGGACGGTCTGTGGTTCGCGGCCGAGCAGCTGGCCCAGCAGCGGGTCGACCTCGGCGAAGAAGCCCTCGTGGGCGGCCTGGTACATGCCGAGCGTGAAGCGCGCCATGAACTCCTGGTGCCCGGCGGCGACCTGGGCGGCGATCCACGCGTCCTCGCCGATTACCTCGAACCCGATCTGTCGGTTGGTGAGCTCGGACGCAAGCCCGGCGATGTCATCAAAGGTAAGTGCGGCGTTGGCGGTGAGTGTCGTGGGACCGTCATAGGCGCCGTCTGAGGCCAGGACGATGGCGGCGGCCTCGGCGGCGTCCTCGCGGGCAGTCCAGGACACGGGTCCATCGGCGGGCACGGTGATCAGCCCGGTCTGTTGCCAGGGGCCCAACAGCCAGTTGAGGCTGTGGGCGTAGAAGCCGTTGCGCAGCGAGGTCCAAGCGCCGCCGGATTCGCTGAGCAGCTGCTCGGTCGCGGCGTGGTCGCGGCCGGGACCGAACGGGCTGTCGGCCGCGGCGCCTTGGTGGCTGGTGTAGAGGATGCGCCCCACGCCGGCGGTGACGGCCGCATCAATCGCCGCGCGGTGCAGGCCCACGGCATCGGCCTTCGGATCGCTTGAGGACACCAGCAGCAGCTGGTCGCCCCCGTCAAAAGCGGCGGGCAACGAGTTCGGGTCGGCGTAGTCCGCGCGCCGCACCTCGACGCCGCGGTCGGCGAAGCGCTGAGCCCTCGCCGGCTCGCGCACGGCGACGACGACCTCTGCGGCGGGTACACGTTCCAAGAGGTGGTCGACGGTCGCGCCGTTCAAAGCGCCGGTCGCGCCGGTCACGATGATCACAGGTCAGCCTTTCCGTTAGCGATGAAACCATCGAGCGATGATCGGTGGAAACGCTGACGGTAGCAGCCACGCGTTATCGTTGGAAACATGAGTGACCCGACGGGCAAGCGGACCACCACACAGTCGAGGATCATTGATGCCGCGGCACGCCTGCTTTCTGAGCATGGCCCGGCGGCCGTCACGACGCGCAGAGTCGCGGAGCAGGCCGGGGTGCAGCCGCCCGCGATCTATCGACTGTTCGGCGATAAGGACGGTCTGCTGGAAGCGGTTGCCGAGCACGTCATGGCCGCGTTCGCGTCGTCGAAGGTCGCGATCGTGCAGGCGGCGGCAGCCGAGAACGTCGATCCGCTCGACGACCTGCGCGCCGGCTGGCAATCGCAGATCGAATTTGGCGTTGCCAACCCAGCCCTGTTTCGCCTTTTAAGTGATCCGACCAAGGTGGCGCGCTCCCCGGCCGCGGAGTCAGGCAAACGCGTGCTGGAAGCGCGGGTACATCGAGTCGCGGCCGCCGGGCGGCTGCGCGTGAGCGAGCCACGCGCCGTCGGCATGATCCAGGCAGCGGGCATCGGCGTCATCCAAACGCTCCTGGCAACCCCCGAGCACCACGATCCCGAACTAGCCGAGGCAATGTACGACGCGGTCCTCGCACAAATCCTCACCGACGCGCCTGCCCCTCTGGACGCTGGGACGATGACGACGGCCGTCACCCTCCGCGCGATCGCACCCGAACTCACGATGCTGAGCGACGCAGAGCGGCAGCTCCTCGACGACTGGCTCGCACGGATAATCAGCTCTCTCCAGCGTCCGTCCGCTCCTGCTCCAGATCCCGAGTGAGCCGCCGGCCGAAGCCGCTGAGGCGACTGCTTGTTCGAAAACATGCGGTGTCTCCACGGCGTCGGGCGGCCGTGTCCTCGGCTTCCGCTGCCGGTGATCCGGAGATCGAAGCGGCAGCTAACGACCTCGCTGTCCAGACGGCGACTGCCGCTCTGTACGACGAGTTATACTCGATGAGTATGACAACGAGGGTGGGTGCGAAGGGGCAGGTCGTGATCCCCAAGGCGGTGCGCGACCTGGCGCAGCTGCATCCTGGCGACGAGGTCGACGTCGTGTTCGTTGATGACCGGATCGTGATCGCCGCCCGCCGGCGCGGCGACTCGCTTGGTGGTCGCTTTGCGCGCAGCGGGATGGCGGAGCGGTTGCTTGAGGATCGCCGCCGCGAGCCTCGATGAGCGTCTGCCTGGACTCGTGGGCGATCCTGGCGTGGCTTGACGGTGAACAGCCGGCCCTGTCGCGCGTTGACGAGTTGATCGCTTCGCGTCCGGTGGCGAGTTGGATCAATCTCGTCGAGGTGTACTCCCGGCTGGAACGCGATCACGGGCGCGCTTGCGCTGATGAGACGCTGAGTGAGCTGCGCGCGGCGCTGGCGCCCGATCTGCCGGGCACGGCGCGGATGATCGAGGCCGCCCGGCTCAAGGCGCGCGCGTCGATCGCGTTGGCTGACTGCTTTGCCGTCGCGACCGCGGCCGCGCACGGGTTGACGCTGTTGACTGGTGACCCGGAGCTGCTGGAGCTCGTTGACGCACCGTGCCGGCTTGAGGACCTCCGACCAGCCTGACCCAAATCAGACTCCCGGTCCGTCCCGGGGGCGGGCCGCGGCGCTGGCTGTCGACTCGCCGAGCGATGCGGTTGCGCTAGCCGCCGGCAATCCGCGGGCCCATCGGTGTTTGAGAGCCCCGAGGAGTCGCCGGGGACCAGCACCATGCCAGTCAACTCGGCGATCACCGGCGACGCGGCCGACGATCTCGTGTGCCGAGTTGACGCGGGACGGCGCGGGCTCGGCGGCGGTTGCGCCACGCATGCGATCCACACGCGCCTCGCGGTGATCGTCGCTGTCCTAGAGTCCGCCGCATGGCCACCTTCATTCTTCGCCTGATCGCTCCGCGCCCGAGTTTCGCCCAGACGATCACCGAGGCTGAGCGGGAGATCATGGCTCGCCACGCTGCTCATTGGCGCCCCTACCTCGAGCGTGGCGAGATGGTCGTATTCGGGCCGGTCCTGACCGACGAGGACTCGTATGGCCTCGCGGTCGTCGAGACCGACGACGAGCAGTCGCTACGTGAGTTCGCCGCGCAGGACCCGGTCGTAACGACCGCGACCGCGGACTTCGAGATCGGCCGCTTGGCCGCAGGTCACGTCCGCGGTCGCTGACCCCGGGATCACCGCCCTTCGTCGCGGCGAGGTGCGGACTACGTGGCGCTAAGCGGCCTCCATCGCCTTGCCGACGCCGGCAGCCATGTCCTCGGCGTTCATCACCGGTTCGAACGAGATCTGCGCATCGAAGGCCATGAAAAATGGCTCCGCTGCCGTTGGAATATCACTGGACTCCGCCATGTCGAAGACGATGAGCGCGGTGCGCATTCCGTCCTCCGAAGTGAAGTATGCGGCCTCCGCGTTGAGGGAAGCGAGGGACTTCCCGAAGATCTCCGGCAGACTTCCGTCCTTGATCGCTTGGTTTCCCGCTGCGGTCGGGATCTTGACCTTCATCAGTGTCCTCATCTTCGGCCTCCGTGGTTGGGTGTGGAATGGATAAGCGCTGCGTCTTGTCAGGCGCGGGCGGTACGCTAAAAAGTGCCGGGCACGTCCCGCGAGTCGAACACCGAGACTTCCGGGGGGTCCGTGATACCGGCCCCTTCCAGGAACTCTCCCATCCTCGGGGCGCTGTCGAAGAACTTGCGGAACTGGTCCTCGTCTCCCCACTCATCGATCACGACGAGCTCACCGTCAGCAGTGATCATTCGATGCCCGATTTGACCCAACGTCTTCCCATAGGCGGTGATCTCCTCCGGGATCGACGGGTTGGCCTGAGCCCATCCCACTGCCGCGTCCACATCCGGGACGCTGAACCGCGCAATGACGATCACACTCACCGGTACCCCCTTGTCGTTCCCGTCCGGCAGGACAGCCCACGTCACGCTACCCGATCCCGTGCCGACGAAGTGAAAAGTCTGAGCACCGCGTTCAGCAGAGGCCCACCGACGCCACCGCTGAGAGTGACCAGCGCGGGGGTCAGCTGGCCACTCTCACATCACAGCCTGCGGCCAACAGTACGTCGACCGTCGCCTCGGCGACCTTCAGGCTCTGCTGGGTGTAAGTGAAATAGACGAACAGAACCCGACGGCCCGGCGTGCCGATGTGGTGTAGGACATGGCGTGTCATCGACGCGGTAGGGTGGGAGTGTGCGCGGCGGTACGGATCGGGCGCATGTGCGGCTCGCGGAGCTCGTGGGCGCGCTTTCCCTCGGGATCGATCTTGGATTCGGCCAGCCGATGGAGCACGTGCTGCGCCAGTGCCTGATTGCGCTGCGACTGGCGGAGCGGCTTGGGGTGGACGACCAGGCGCGCAGCGCCGTGTACTACACCGCGCTGCTGATCAACGTGGGCTGCCATTCCGACGCCCATGAGCAGGCGAAGTGGTTCGGCGATGACATTGCGCTGAAATCAGACAAGTACGAATATGAGTTTCGCAGCGTGCGAGGCGCGGTCGCCGGCGTCCGCCGGATCGGATCGGGTCACCCGGCGCTGCATCGCTTCCGGGTCGGCTTGGAGTTCGCGCTCTCCGGCCATCGGGAGGTGGACGACATGATCGCGCACCATGCCGCGATCGCACGCTCGTTGGGTGAGCAACTCGGCCTCCCTGACGCAGTGCTGGAGGCGCTGGGAACGGCCTATGAGCAGTGGGATGGCAAGGGTTGGCCGGGGAAGCTCAAGGAGGACCAAATACCGCTTGCGGCGCGGGTCTCTCAGCTGGCCGAGTTCGCCGAAGTCGCGTTCCGCGTCGGCGGTGTACCGGCAGTACGTGAGCTCGCGCGCAAACGTGGCGGCAAGCAGTTCGATCCCGATCTGGCGGGATTGATGGTTCGGCACACCGAGGCGATCGTGTCTGGCCTCGACAGTGTCGTGACGTGGGATGCAGTGATCGAGTCAGAGCCCGCGCTTACGGTGGTGTTGTCGGGCGAGCGGTTCGATCATGCGCTGACAGCGGTTGCAGACTTTGTCGACCTCAAGTCGCCGTACACGCTGGGTCACGCCCGAGCGGTGGCGGACCTGGCCGCCGCGGCGGGTGGCGAGCTCGGATTGTCCGTGTCCGAGATCCGCACGCTGCGGCGCGCGGGGCTGGTGCACGATCTGGGCCGGCTCGGTGTGTCGAACTCGATTTGGGACAAGCCGGGGCCGCTCGGCCCCGGCGAATGGGAGAGGGTCCGGCTTCATCCTCATATCACCGAGCGGATGCTGCGGCAATCGCAGGCGCTCGCTCCGCTTGGTGCTATCGCCGTCCAGCATCGGGAGCGGCTGGACGGCTCGGGCTATCCACGGGGTTTGACGGGACAAGCGATTTCGCGTCCGGCGCGCATCCTGGGCGCCGCCGATGCGTATCAAGCGATGCGCGAGCCGCGCCCGTATCGCGTGGCGCTACCGCCCAAGGCCGCGGCGGCAGAGCTGCGAGCGGAAGTCCCAGCCGGTCGCCTTGAGGCGGATGTGGTCGAGGCTGTCCTCGGCGCGGCAGGCCACCGTGTCGCTCGCCGACGGGAAGGGCCGGCGGGCCTCACCCAGCGCGAGATTGAGGTGCTGAGGCTGCTCGCGCGCGGACTACCGAACAAGAGGGTCGCCGAGCAACTGGTGATCTCGCCCAAGACCGTGGCCAACCATGTCGAGCACATCTACACGAAGATCGACGCTTCGACGCGGACGCAGGCGAGCCTGTTCGCGATGCAGCACGGCCTACTTCCCGAAGAGGAGTTCGCCACCGAGCGGTCCCCCACCGGCACCCTGCATCAGTAGCCCCCGCAGACGACCGCCGCCGGTGCGGTCAAAGATGGGTCGAACGCCTCATGTTGTGCGGCGTCCGCGGGCGTAGGTTGAACCGTATTCGACCGCTCGCAAGGAGGATCAGATGACTGTTTGGGGCCGTGTGTTCGCCGCGATGTATGACCGCTTTATGGCTGAGAGCGAGAGGGATTGCTTTGGCGCTCACAGGCAGGGGTTGCTCGGTGGCGCCGAGGGCGATGTGCTCGAGATCGGCGCCGGTACCGGAGCAAACCTGCCGTTCTACAACGGCGCAGTGCGCACCCTCACGATCACCGAGCCGGAGAAGCCGATGACCCGCCGGCTGGAGAAGCACATCCGGGAATCCAAGCCGGATGCGAAGCTCCTGCGCGCATCGGCGGAGGACCTGCCGTTCAATGACGGGAGCTTCGATGTGGTCGTGTCGACACTCGTGCTCTGCACCGTCGATGACCAGCCTCGCGCGCTGCGGGAAGTGTGGCGCGTACTGCGGCCGGGCGGGAAACTGCTGTTCATCGAGCATGTGCGCTCCGACGACGCAAAGGTGGCGCGATGGCAGGACCGCCTGCTGCCGCTCAACGTTCGCCTCATGCACGGCTGCCACTGCAACCGCCCCACGCTCGACGGCATCCGCGCTGCCGGATTCGAGGCCACACAGGTAGATCACGGCACAATTCCGCATGCACCGCCGTTCGTGCGCCCGCTGATCGTTGGCGTCGCCAATCGGCCCGCGGCATAGTCGACGGCCGTAACCCGCGCGGCCGAAATACCCACAACGAGTGACCGATCGACTAGGGTCGGATCTCGGGTCAGGTGAGGCGAGCCCAGAGGGGGATGTTTGGTATGTACGTTCGCGTTGTCAGGTTCACCGGCGTAACCGCCGACCGGATCAAGGAGTTGCTCGCGCGCATCAACGCGTCCGGCGGACCGCCAGAAGGGATTCCCGCGACCGGCCTGAGGATCCTCGTTGACGAGGACCAAGGGACGGCGGTGGTGGAGCAGTACTTCGAGACGGCCGAAGATATGGAAGTCGGCGCACGAGCGTTCAGCGCAATGGATTCCGCCGAGACACCGGGCACTCGCGCCTCTGTGGACATGTGCGAGCTGAAGCTCGACGTGCAGGCCTGACGACCGCAGGACCCTCAACGAGCGCCGAGCCGTCCTCGGCAGCTCGCGCCACATCCGCGGACGAACGTCCGCGGACCTACGTCTACGCGGTTGCGAGCACGCTGGCCGTGAAGACCAGATACGCGAGCATGATCAGCGCGCCGTGCCAGCGACGGAGGCCGTGAGCCGTGTAGGCGCATCCGAGCGCGAATGCGGTCAGCCCGAGGTACCAGCCGGCAACGAGGGTTGCCTGTCCTGAGGATCCGCTCAGCCCAACGATCGTCGCGGGGAGCAGCAGGCCGGCGACGACGTTGATCGCGTTGCTATTCATCGCGGTGCTGAGCGTCGCGGCGCCTCGTCCTCGCCGGGAGAGGTAGACCGCGGCGACGGCGTTGGGCAGGCTGGTGACGCCGGCGAGGATCAGCCCGCCAACGACGATCTGCGGGATCGCGTGTCGCGTCCCGAGCTTGGAGGCCGCCTGTTCCATCACGAGGCTCGCGCCGACGACGACGAGCACCGCGATCCCCGCGATGATCGCATCAGACCCCCGGCCGCGCTGGGGGTGGATCGCGGGCTCGAGCTCCTGCTCTTCTTCGACGATCGCGTCAGTCAGCCAGCGCGCCCAACGGTCCGGCACCCCAATATGGAGCAGCCGGTCATGGTGGACGCCCTGGATGACGAGGTAGGGCCCGAACACGCCGACGACCAGGACCAGTCCGACCGCCGGCGAGACCAGCCCGGTGATCGCGGCAAGGCAGACTGCGGCGATCCAGACCGCCACCGCGCCTTCCATCAGGACCACTCGTCGATGCAGCGCGATCGTGCCCGCGAGCACCGCGCTGAGCCCGAGTAGCGCGGCGATATTGAACACGTTTGAGCCGATCACGATCCCGGCGCCGATCTTGGCCTGATGCCCAGCCAGCGCGGTCACCGCGGAGGTGATCTCCGGCGCGTCGGCCGCGAGCGCGGCAAGGACACCCAACAGCGCTTCGGACAGGCCAAGTCGCGCGCCGACACGCTCAAGCCTTGAGACCAGCACCCAACTCGACGCGAGGCTCAGCATCGCGCCGAGCGCGAACGCGATGATCAGCAGTCCGTCTGACAGGATTATCGGCCCCTGTCGTGCGCCGATGCAATGTGCATCCGAGGGGCTGAGTGGCGCGTGATGGTGAGCGCGCTTGGGGTCATTCGGGTTCCTGTTCGGGGCCCACCGACCGGGCTTGTGGCTCTCCGTCGCGGAGTCTACGCCTCAACCCTCGGGCGGCCGGATGCGACCGGCTCTCGGAGGCGTCGTCCGGACCCCGGTCGGGTGACCTTCGCAGCAGCGGATATTCCGCGTGCTTCTGGCAGGTAGTCCGAGTGCAGGCCGTCGATTGATGCCTGTGGTGTGCTGGCTGCTAGGGGCGCGCGTCAAGGACGAGGTTGAACGGCGTCTCGGCAGCGCGCCGAACGCGGGTGAACCCACCGGCGGTGATGACCTCGCGTAGCCGCGCCTCGCCGGCTTGCGCACCGAGCGCGAGCCCGACCTCTTGATCGCGGGAAGCGGGTGTGCAAACCAGCGTCGAGGCGCCGTAGAACACGCGGCCAACGGGGTTGAGATTGTCCTCGAGCCGATCGCCGGCGTACGGCTCGACGATCATCCAGGTTCCGTCGGCTGTCAGCGTCTGGAGAACGTGGGCTGACGCGCCGACCGGGTCGCCCATGTCGTGCAGGCAGTCAAACATCGTGACCAGGTCATAGCGATCGCCTGGGTAGTCCTTCGCTGTTGCGACATCAAAGCGGACCCGGTCCTCGAGCTCGCAGGTGGAGGCCGTCTTCCGGGCGTGGTCGATCGACGCGGCGTGGTAGTCAAAGCCGACGAACTTTGAGCGTGGGAACGCCTCGGCCATGATGATCGTCGAGGCGCCGTGCCCGCAGCCGACATCGGCGACGGCCGCTCCGGCGTTGAGCTTGGCCAGGACGCCGTCAAGCGCCGGGATCCAGGACGGGATCAGATTCGCGGCGTAACCGGGGCGAAAGAACCGCTCGGTGCCGGTAAACAGGTCGTGATTGTGCTCATGCCAGCCGACCCCAGAACCACTCTGGAAGGCCCGCGTGATCGTGGGTTCATCCTTGACCAGTGCGGTCGCGAGCTGGAAGGCGCCCGGAATGAACGCCGGGCTGCCTTCCTGGGCCAGCGCGAGTGACTGCTCGGGTGTCAGCCAGAACCGCTCGGCCTCGGGGTCGTAGCTGACGTAGCCGCCTGCCGCCTGGTTGGCGAGCCATTCGGCGACGTAGCGCGGGTCAGTCCCTGTGCGTTCGGCGAGGCGTTCGGCGCTGACCGGGGTGCCGTCCGCCATCGCCCGATACAGACCCAACCGATCGCCGATCACGACCAAGGCCGCTGACAGGGTCGCGCCAAGGTCTGAGACGAAGCGCCCCATGAACTCGTCCAACTTGACCTGATCGATCGTCGGCGTGCTAGCCGGCATCGTGTCCCCCTTCTCGCGCGGATTGCTCGCGTCGCTGGTCAGTCCTCGTCCCAGACCTGCACGACGGTCTGGTCTGAGATCAGGCCGCCATCGAGACCGATCACGGTCGCGCACAGCACGTTGGTTCCGTTCGGGTAGCGGCACGCCAGGGTGAACGCGGCGCCGGTGTCGTCCTTGACCGTGTGACTCACCGAGTGCGTCATGTCTCTGGCGTAGGTGTCCTCCAGCCAGGCCTTGATCTCAGCGCGCGTATCCAGCACTCGTGGCGAGCCTGGCTGCGAGACCTTGTCGGCGATCGTGACGACCGCGTCGCGCGCGTACATCGACAACTGGGTCGCCGCGTCGCGCTGTTCTGCGGCGCGCGTGAAGCGCTCGAGATCAAACAAAGTGGCGGTGCTCATGGTCCCCTCCTCGTCGGGAGCCCAGAGGTCCCCGGTCCCGGAGACCTTGATCGATTCTCTCTACCTATTAGTAGATAGAGGGTATACGTTGAACTTATCTGCTAGTAGGTAGGACGTCAAGAGTCCAGAGCAGAAAGTCGACACGATGACCGCAACGCGTGGGCAGAAAGAAGCCGGGACCCCGGAGCGGATCCTCGACATCGCCGAGCGCTTGGTCCAGCTGCGCGGCTTCAGCAACTTCAGCTACGCCGATATCGCACGCGAGCTCGGGATCACGACCGCCAGCTTGCACTATCACTTCCCGGGGAAGGCCGAGCTCGGCCAGGCGCTGATCGTCCGCTACACCGCACGGTTCCTCGCAGCGCTTGACCGGATCGACGAGAACCTGAGCGATGCCCTGAGCAAGCTCGAGGCCTACACGCGCCTCTACGCCGACGTGCTCCGCGATGATCGGATGTGCATGTGCGGAATCCTCGCCGCCGAGTACCAGACGCTCCCTCAGCCGATGCGCGAGGCGGTGCTCCGGTTCTTTGACGACAACCAGACCTGGCTTATGGACGTCTTGGACCAAGGCCAGGCCGACCACACGCTGAGGATCACTGGCTCCACCGAAGAGATCGCCAAGAGCGTCATCAGCACCCTCGAAGGCGCAATGCTCGTCGCCCGTCCATACGGTGACGTCGCGATCTTCAACTCGACGGCACGGTTTCTGTTGGCAAGCCTCGCCAACTAGCGCGCACCCGCGCCCATCAAGCGCCGGCCCTGGGGTGCCGTCGCTCAGCCAGCTGTCGAGCGGTCTGCCGAGAGTCGCGTGGTCTCTTGCCGGTCTGACAACAGACCACTGTCGCGTCCTGTCCGGGGAGGATCGCATCCGGCGCGGCGAGACGCGAACAACTATCGTCGCGCACTGGAGTGCATGCATGTCCGATTCATCCGCAGGACCCACGGTCGTGCTCGTTCACGGAGCATTCGCCGACGCCGGCAGCTGGGCGCCGGTCACCGAACGCTTGGTCGCCGCCGGCGTCCCGGTCACAGCGATCGTCAATCCACTGCGCGGCGTCGCCGCCGACGCCGCCTATGTCGCGAGCTTCATCAACCAGATCGACGGGCCGGTCCTGGCGGTCGGCCACTCCTATGGCGGCATGATCATCACCAACGCCGTCCCGCAGACCACCAACGTGACCGGCCTGGTCTACGTCGCGGCGTTCGCGCCCGACGAAGGCGAAACCCTCGCCGGGATCGTCGGACGCTCGACCGACAGCGTTCTGACGACCGCCGTGTTGGAGTACCAGTACCCGACCGGCCGAGGTGGCGAGACGGCGACCGAGTTGATCATCGACCCCGCCAAGTTCCGCGAGGTGTTCACCGCCGACCTACCCCAGCTCCAGTCCGACGTCTATGGATGGTCCCAGCGTCCGATCGCCGCCGGCGCCCTCGGTGAAGAGACCACCAAGGTCGCGTGGAAGGACCTACCGACCTGGGCTGCGGTGGGTACCGCCGACCGCGCCGCCAGCGCCGACGTCGTGCGCTCCATGGCCCAACGCGCCGACGCCACCATCACCGAGATCGAAGGATCGCACGTCATCATGATCTCTCGGCCAGACGCCGTCACCGAGGTCATCCTGACCGCGCGCGGCGCGGTCAGCTAAGCCGCCAAAACGCAAGACCGCTGGCCAGCACCACCGGACCAACGCTGTCTGATCCACGGAAACAGCTCACGACCACGGTGCTGGTCAGCGATCGTCGGCTGCGGCGAACCATGCAGCCGTCGGTGTCGCTGGATTCGTGAGATAGTTCGCGCGATGAGCCTCCGGGACGGGTGGGCAGCGGCCAGGATCTCGGCGGCTGCGGGGTGAGCGGCTGTGACTATCTGATCGTCGGCGCGGGGTCGGCTGGCTGTGTGTTGGCGGCGCGGCTGAGCGAGGATCCCGATGTGTCGGTGGTGCTGGTGGAGGCCGGTGGGGTCGATGGTGCGGAGGAGATCCACGTCCCGATCGCGTGGAGTGAGTTGTTCAAGGGTCCGTTTGACTGGGATCTGGATTCCGAGCCCGAGCCTGGCTTGAATGGTCGCCGGATCTATCTGCCGCGCGGGAAGGTGCTGGGTGGCTCGAGTTCGATCAACGCGATGATCTACGTACGCGGTCACCGAGCCGACTTTGACGGGTGGGCCGCCGGCGGGGCTACAGGCTGGGCGTATGACGATGTGCTGCCGTATTTTCGGCGGTCTGAGGACAACGAACGGGGAAGCGACCACTATCACGGCGCCGGCGGTCCGTTGGCCGTCAGCGACGGTCGTTCGTCGCATCGGTTGTCGCGAGCGTTCGTGGACGCAGCGATCCAGGCTGGCTACCCGCCGAACGATGACTTCAACGGCGCTGACCAGGAGGGGGTTGGGTTCTTTCAGCTCAACCAGCGAGATGGGATGCGCTGCAGCGCGGCGGCAGCATTCCTGGGTCCGGCGCTGGCGCGACCGAACCTGACGGTCCACACTGACGCGCTAGCTGAGCGCGTCACATTCTCGGGAAGCCGAGCTGTCGGCGTCGAGTTCAGCCATGCCGGATCGCGAGAGACCGTCAGCGCCGACCGTGAGGTGATCCTCTCGGCCGGCAGCTATGAGACGCCGAAGCTGTTGATCCTCTCCGGCATCGGTCCGGGCGATGCGCTTCGGTCCTTCGGACTACAGGTTCGTGCGGATTTGCCGGTCGGGCAGGGACTGCAGGACCATCTCCTGGTGTTCATCAACTACGCGACCGATGTCGAGTCGCTGATGAGTGCCGGCACGGCAGAGGATGTCGAACTGCTGGAGCGCGAGGGCCGCGGCGCGCTGACGTCAAACCTCGCCGAGGCCGGCGGCTTCGTGCAGACCCGGGATGGGCTTGCTGGGCCTGACAGCGAGCTTGTGATCGCGCCGGTGATGTCCCATCAGGAGAACCTCGGCGTGCCGACCGCCCACGCCCTGGCGTTAGGGCCGTCCGTGTTAGCGCCGAGCAGCCGGGGCCAGGTGACGCTGCGGTCGCTCAACCCGGCAAGCTCGCCACGGATCCAGCACAACTATCTCGAGGCCGAGGAGGATCGTGTCTGCATCGCCGCCGGCCTGCGGATCGCGCTCGAGATTGCCGCCCAGCCCGCCCTTCGCGACATCATCACCGCGCCGCTCGAGGTCCCAGACTCAGCGTCGGCGTCTGACCTGCTCGCATTCGCCCGCCGTGTCGGGCTGACCTTTTATCACCCGACCTCAAGTTGCTCGATCGGCTCGGTCGTCGACCCCGAACTGCGGGTCCTCGGGGTCGACGGACTCCGGGTGGTCGACGCGTCGGTGATGCCCACGATCGTCCGCGGCAACACCCACGCAGCCACGGTGATGATCGCCGAGCGCGCCGCAGACCTGATCCGCGGACGCAGTCCCGCAATCTCAGTGTGATGCTGGTCAAGTCGATAGCTCCCAGAGCTACGTGACAGTGACGCTTCACCGCTGACCCAGCCTCAGACCCGGGCTCTGAGCCGTCGAGGATCAGGGTGGCTACAGCGATGCGTAGATCACACCATGCGAATCCGCTGGTTGGTACTTCGGCAAACAATCTTGTAGCGTCGAACACGAGCATGGGGTGCACGGCGCAACGGGGGCAGCCGGGAGTGGCGGACGGCGCGGTGACCGTCCGCTGAGCGGCGCGAACGATGGAGGGGTCAACAGGACAATTCGGTGTCGTCGCGCGGATCGCGAAGGGGAAGGTACCGCTGCATGGACCGACGGGCACGGTGACGATCGAGGGAGACCGGCTTCATCTGCGCAAGCGGAACGGGACCGCGATCGCGGATTATGCGGTCGGCAGTGTGCGTGCAGCGTCGCTCAAGCGCAACGCCGGGGCGTCGGTCCGGATCTGGGCCGACGGCGACACGTATATCCTCGACTGGGGGCGAGTTCTGGAGGGCACCCCATGGGCGCTAGGAGAGATCGGGGCGGCGATCGGCGCGCTCGGCCAGGTACCTCGCAAGCGCGCGATTACGAGCGCGTTCCTCGATGCGGTCCATGCCCAGGGCGGTCAGGTGGACGGCCGGGAAGAAGCGTAAGCGGTTCGGGCGTCGGCTCGCGTTATCGGGCCCGGCGCCGCAACTTTCGGGAGGGAATGTTGTTCGTGCGCATGGAGACGCGTCCCGGCCCGCAGGAGGTTGGGATGGGACGCGCCGGGGACCGGAGCGGCATCGGTTGTCTGGCCGGACCGTGTTTGTGGTGCTGGCTTTCCGCTTTGCCGGGTGATCATCGAGAGGAGTTTTCTGTGAAGCGTTTTGGATCGCTTGTCGTGGTGATGAGCGTGGTGTGTGTGTGTCTGGTCGGGGCGGCGGGTGCCAGCGCGGCGTCGCGGTTGCCGACGATCCGGGTCGCGGTCGCGGGCAAGACCGCGATCGCGGTGTCGGGCGCCACCGTGTCGGGCGCGGTGAACGTCGTGTCGACGTTCAGCGGCAAGGGGCAGGGCGGCTATGGGCTGGTTCGCCTCGATCCGGGGGTGTCGTTCGCGCGGGCGTTGGGGGCGGTGCGCGCCCATCATGGGGATCCCAACGCGCTGACCCCGTTCGGGGCGATCGTGGTCTCGACCGGTGCGCCGGGCACGGTCCAGACGGTCCTGACGCCCGGCAACTATGTGGCGTTGAACCTGACCGGCAACGGGCCGGCCAAGCAGGTCGCGCAGTTCACGGTCACCAGGTCGGTGGCGCCGGCGCGGTTGCCGAAGGCGGCCGCGACCGAGACATCGATCGAGTTCGGGTTCACCGGCCCCAGGGTGATGCACGACGGGTCGATCGTGCGGATCGTGAACGGCGGCTATCTGGTGCACATGGATGTCATGATCGGCGCGCGCAGCAAGACCGGGGCTCAACGGATCGCGCGACTGCTCAGGGCCGGTAAGGATCATGCGGCCGAAAAGCTCGCGACCGGGTTTGTGGACCTGATGGACCCGGCATCGCCGGGCGCGATGCAGCAGCAGGTGCTGCACGCCAGCGCCGGGTATTACGTGCAGGCGTGCTTTATGACCACCCAGGACGGTCGTGAGCACACCACGCTCGGGATGGAGCGGGTGGTCCGGATCGTCAAGTAAACCGATGATGCGGGTGCTCGCGCGACACCGGGGTCGCGCGAGCACCACACCGGACCGCCGGCGCCGACGACCAGTTCAGCGCCGGAATTCACGGGCGCCGGTCTCCGAGCAATTGCAGGAGACGCGTCGGTGAAGGAGTTGGTGCGCGAGGCGCGCCGGGGGCAGCTGCACAGGAGCGCACGCACCGGGGATCCGGTCTGGGGCGAACACGAGGTCATGCGACAGCTGAATTGGCGTGGCTAGGCTGGTCGCGGCGGTTCACCGGTCGTTCACACCATGCAGCGCCGCAGCCGCGCATGATCCGAACCGAGATCGGTGGTGCGTCTGCTGCCACCGGCCGAAACCGGTTCGATATCGGAGGGCGGCTATGCAAACGGACGAACGTGACCTGATCCATGCCTACTGGCGAGCGGCGAACTACCTGTCGGTCGGCCAGATCTACCTGCTCGACAACCCGCTGCTGCGCGAGCCACTGCTGCCGGAGCACATCAAGCCGCGACTGTTGGGCCACTGGGGCACCACTCCGGGACTGAACCTGATCTACGCGCACATGAATCGCCAGATCCGCCGTCGCGATCTGGACGCGATCTATGTGGCTGGCCCTGGTCATGGCGGCCCGGGGCTGGTGGCCAACGCTTACCTGGAGGGGACCTACAGCGAGGTCTATCCGCCATCGGCCACGACGAGGAGGGGATCCGGCGGTTGTTCCGGCAGTTCTCGTTCCCGGGGGGGATCCCGAGCCACGTCGCTCCGGAGACGCCCGGCTCGATCCACGAGGGCGGCGAGCTGGGCTACGGCTCTGCTGCACGCCTACGGTGCGGCGTTCGACAACCCGCGAGCTGCTGGTCTGCTGCGTCGTCGGCGACGGCGAGGCCGAGACCGGTCCGCTGGCGGCCAGCTGGCATTCGAACAAGTTCGTCGAACGCCGCGCGCGACGGCGCGGTGCTGCCGATCTTGCACCTGAACGGCTACAAGATCGCCAACCCGACGGTGCTGGCGCGGATCGGCGACGACGAGCTCGATGCGCTGCTGCGCGGCTACGGCTATGAGCCGTTGGTCGTCGCCACCGACGACCCGCTCGGCGGTCCACGAGCTGCTGGCCGGCGGCCCTGGACCGCGCGCTTGACCAGATCGCCGAGATCCAGTCCGCGGCACGTTCGGGGCGCGGCGCGGGCGGCCGCGGTGGCCGATGATCGTGTTGCGCACGCCTAAGGGCTGGACCGGTCCCAAGATCGTCGACGGTCTTCCGGCCGAAGGCAGCTTCCGCTCCCATCAGGTGCCGCTGGCTAACGTCCGCTCCGACAGCGGGCACCGGCAGCAGCTCGAGTCGTGGATGCGCTCCTATCGTCCCGAGGAGCTGTTCGACGACGCCGGCGCGCTGCGCGCCGAACTGGCGGCGCTGGCGCCCGAGGGGGCGCGCCGGATGGGGGCGAATCCACATGCCAACGGTGGTCTGCTGCTGGCGGCGTTGGAGATGCCGGACTTCCGCGATTACGCGGTCACGGTCAAGGCGCCCGCCACCGGCGCGACGGAGGCGACCCGTGTGCTGGGCGACGATGCTGCGCGACGTGATCGAGCGCAACCCGAGCACGTTTCGGCTGATGGGGCCCGACGAGACGGCTTCGAACCGGCTGAACGCCGTGTTCGAGGTCACCAACCGCGCCTGGGATGCGGAGGCGTTCGACACCGATGACCACCTCGCGCCCGACGGCCGGGTGATGGAGGTGCTCTCCGAGCATCTCTGCCAGGGGTGGCTCGAGGGCTACCTGTTGACCGGGCGGCATGGCCTGTTCAACTGCTACGAGGCGTTCATCCACATCATCGACGCGATGTTCAACCAGCACGCGAAGTGGCTGAAGGTAACCCGTCAGATCCCGTGGCGGCGGCCGATCGCGTCGCTGAACTATCTGCTGTCCTCGCACGTCTGGCGCCAGGACCACAACGGCTTCTCCCACCAGGACCCGGGCTTCATCGACCACGTCGTCAACAAGAAGGCGGAGATCGTCCGCGTGTACCTGCCCCCGGACGCCAACTGCCTGCTGTCGGTCGCCGATCACTGTCTGCGTTCGCGCGACTACGTCAACGTGATCGTCGCGGGCAAGCAACCGGCGCTGGATTATCTGACCATGGAGGAGGCGATTGCGCACTGCACCCGGGGGCTGGGAATCTGGCCGTGGGCCTCCAGCGACGACGGAGCCGAACCCGACGTGGTGCTGGCCTGCGCGGGCGACGTCCCGACGCTCGAGACCGTCGCGGCAGCCGCGCTGCTGTCGGAGCATCTGCCCGAGCTGCGGGTGCGCGTAGTCAACGTCGTCGACCTGATGCGGCTGCAGCCCGACTCCGAGCATCCCCACGGGCTGCCCGACCGCGAGTTCGACGCGCTCTTCACCACCGGCTGCCCGGTGATCTTCGCCTACCACGGCTACCCCTCGCTGATCCACCGCCTCACGTACCGTCGCGCCAACCACCAGAACATCCATGTCCGCGGGTACCAGGAGGAAGGGACGACCACGACCCCGTTCGACATGGTGATGCTCAACGACCTCGACCGCTATCACCTGGTCATGGACGTGATCGACCGTGTGCCGCGACTAGCCGAGCGGGCATCCGGCCTGCGCCAGCGGATGTCCGACACGCGGCTTCGGGCGCGCGCCCACACCCGCGAATACGGCGAGGATCCGGCCGAGATCAGGGATTGGACGTGGCCCGGAGCACCACCCGCGCAGACCGGCTCGGCGTCGGCGGTCAACTGAACCGCGGCTCGTGGCGATCCTCACCGTCAACGCCGGATCGAGCTCACTCAAGCTCAGCTTGCTCGGGGACGACGACCGCCTTCAGGCCGAGCACGAGCTCGATGCGCCGGGCGCCGAGGTCGACCAATCCCAGCTGAACGCGACACTGCACGACGCGGCCGACGACATCGACGCGGTCGTGCACCGGATCGTCCACGGCGGTGACCGCTTTACCGGCGCGGTCCGGATCGATGACGAGGTCACTGCGGCGATCGAGCAGCTGACCGACCTGGCGCCGCTGCATCAGCCCAAGTCGCTGGCGGCGCTGCGCGCCGTTTCCGAGCGTCTCCCGGGTACGCCGGCGATCGCCTGTTTCGACACGGCCTTTCATCAGACGCTCGCTCCGGCCGCCAGCACATACGCGCTGCCCTCCCGCTGGCGACAACGCTGGAGCCTGCGCCGGTTCGGCTTCCACGGCCTGTCACACGGATGGGTGGCGCGACGGGTCCCGGAGTTGATCCCTCGTCTACCCGCCGCAGCACGGATCGTGTCGTGTCACCTTGGCGCGGGCGCGTCGCTGTGCGCGATCGCCGGCGGCCGCTCGGTCGACACCACGATGGGGTTCACGCCGCTCGAGGGACTGGTGATGGCGACCCGTTCGGGCAACGTCGACCCGGGGCTGTTGCTCTGGCTGATGGAGCACGAACGGATCGATGCCGGCGAGCTCGGCGACGCGCTCGAGCACGAATCCGGGCTGGCCGGGATCGCCGGCACGGGTGACATGCGCGAGATCTTGGAGCGGGTCGGCAATGACGGGGACGCGAAGTTGGCGATCGACGTCTACGTCCACCGGCTGCGCGGGCAGATCGCCGCGATGGCCGCCGCGCTCGGCGGACTCGACGTGCTCGTCTTCACCGGTGGCGTCGGGGAGCACTCCGCCGAGGTCCGCGAGCAGGCCGTCTCCCAGCTCGGGTTCCTCGAGGTCCACCTTGACCCGGACCGTAACCGGGAGGCGTCAACCGACGTCGAGATCGGCGCCGATGGCGCCGCGGTGAGAATCGCCGTCGTGCACGCGCGGGAGGACCTGGAGATGGTTCGGCTCGCTCGTCCGCTGCTCGCATGAACGGCGTTCAGAGCCGTGTGGATCCGAACACGACTCCCAGGTCGGCTCATATAAATGCGCGCCAGTCTCGTCGGAAATCACCGAACCCATCGTATTCGAGGTGTCGTCAAACGGTTCGGAACGCGGACCGTGCTCGACGACGTGTCGTTCGACGTCCATGCGGGGACCGTGTCGGGCGCGGGGCCCGAAACGTGGCGGCTGAGCAGATGGATCATCGTCTGGGCGCAACGAGGCGGACGGCCCAGTCGTTCCCGGCATCGAGATTTCATCCGCGATGCTGAAGCGCGTCGACGTGCAGGGCTTCGTCGGCTCTGTCAAGCCGGGAGGGAGAGCCTGCCGTGGTAGCCGCGCGCCCGCGCGATCGGCCCAAGAAGCCGGGCGACGGTCTGTAGTAACGGCCATGGCGGGCTGGTGGGGCGGATCTCGTCGCCGAATTCGGGCACCATCGCGATCAACGCCAACGGCTTGGGCATCCCGCTGCGGGACAACTGACCGGTCTGCGCGAGCGCAAACAGCGTCTCGAAGAACGCCGCGATATCGAGTGCCGGGCGAAAGAACTGGACCGCGCGAGCGTTGTCCGGACCTGCGTTCCAGAACCGGTGCGGAGTGTTCGCGGGAATTGTGAGCTTCTCCCCAGCACCGATCGCCCGTTGCTCACCGGCCAGCTCGAACATCAAACGGCCACCCAATAGTTCGGCGCCGCTCTCCTGGCGAGGGTGAATATGCATCGGCTCTCTGATCGCGGTGGGCGGGTTGAAGGTATCGAGTCGCAACTCCGCCGGGTCAGCGCTGATGATCGTCATGAGCTGTCCCGTACGCGGGTTTGAGATCCGCTGTCCTTGCTTCACCATCCTCCTTTACTTCGGTTACCGAAGCTTCGGGTACCGTAGCATGTGGGTTGATGAAATCAACCCCGCCGCCCGAACGACTGCCGGTCGGACAACTGCTGGTCAACCTGTTGCGCCTGTTCCGAACCGAGCTCGCGTCGCGCGGGAAAGCCGGCGCGGACGTCGAGGGCATCCGACCGGCTCACCTACAGGTGTTCGGCGTGATCAAGGCCGACGGCTCGAGGCTGACCGATCTCGCCGATTCAGCTGGCCTGTCGCTGTCGAGCATGGCCGAACTCGTCGACGACCTCGAGTCGCTTGGCTACGTGCAGCGCCAGCCCGATCCATCAGACCGCCGCGCCAAGCTCGTCGAGCTCACGCCGTCCGGGTGGCGGGCAATCAGGACCGGACGGGCGATCATCGAACAGATCGAGCGCGAGTGGGGAGGCCGAATCGGTCACCAGCGGTTCGCGACGATGTGTCGCAGCATGCAAGACCTGCTCGACGAGCTCGACCAAGAGGTCAGACGCGGCTACGTCACACCAGCCGACGAATGAGACCTGGGCGCATCGTCTTGACACCGGCGCGCACCGCGACGCGTCCGTCGTTCAGGGCAGGCAGGGCGAACTCAGCGGGCATCAGCAGATGATCCACAACGAGACCCGGCAGTCCACGCTAACCCGGGAGCAGGTCCTCCGGGTACTGCGTCAGGCGACCGGGCTCGAACCGTCCGTAGGCGAGATCCGGGTCCTGGGTGTCCTCGGGCGAGCTCGCGTTGTAACGCTCGGCGACCGGATCTGAGCAGTAGTAGCCCCACGGCCCGTCCTTCTGAAACTGGCGAGAGCTCGCGCACAGCAGCACGCACGGTCCGGTGCCGGCGCCAACGAACGCGTGGCGTGCTTCTGGCGGGCAGTGCACGAAGTCCCATCGACGAACCGAACGCTCTTGGCCCTCGATCAGCAGGATCGCCTCTCCAGCGAGGACGAGGAAGTCCTCCTGTTCGGTCTCCCAGTGGTAGGTGGTGCTGGGCTCACCCGGGTTCATCACGCGGATCGCCATCCCGAGCATCGGAAACAGCGCTTCCGCCTCGTTCTCATCGATACCGGTCAGCGGCAGACCGTGGCCGATTCCGGGCGTGTAGCCCCAGCGCGCGTCGCGCGCGTTGAGCACGAACCATCCCGGCGTCGCGGGGACGGTCCCAGCTTCGGTTTGCTCAAGCGACGCTTCCGGGACCACGCCTCCCGATCTTACGGCGGTTCGGGGGTCCAACGCTTGGTCAGGGTTGACCGGACCCGGGCGAGTCCGGGCGCCGTTGTCCACAGGGTTCCCGATTACGATTTGCGCGTGCATCTCCTGTTCCTCGACGAGGCCGGGACCCCGGTGGAGCGAGAATTCGTGCTCGGTGGAGTGGCTGTCGACGTCAGCCGCTGGGCTCAGCTTCGAAGCAGATGGGGCGCCACTGTCGGCGCGCACGGCAGGCCGGCAGCAGCCGAAGTCAAGTGGGGCAAGCTGAACCGCACGGGCAATCTTGCCAACCAACTCGCGGACGTCCTCGCCGAGTGCTGTGTGACAGCGTTCGTCGTTGAGCTGCGTACACAAGACGGCCAGATCGCCGCCCCGGCGCTGTTCGCATCTCCGGAAGATGTGTACGCGACCGCGTTGATGTTCATCGCTGAGCGCTTCCAACGCTTCCTCGTCCAGCTCGGTGACTACGGCGCGATCATCCTCGATCACCGCGAGGGAACACAGGACGAACGGTTGCGCCGATTCTTCCGACGTCTCGCAGACAACGGCACCCCGTACACACGGCTTGAGCGGATCGTCGATCCGATCCTGCTCAGCCCCAGCCACCACACGCTCGGGATCCAAGCCGCCGACCTCGTGGTGGGGTCATCGCTCGCCATCAGTCGAGCCGACACGCCGCAGATCTCGCGGCGGCGGGCAGCGATCGCGCACGAGGTGCACGAGCGTCTGCTTCCCTGCTTCGCGCGCCACCCACATACCGGCGCGATCGATGGTGTCGGCATCAAGCGCTTCCCGGACCCCTTGTCGACCGGGGCAGACAAGCTCTTCGACATCCGCGCGACCGAGGAACTCGAAGCGCCGCGAGACTTCGTCCCCCGACAGACGTAAACGTGCGGCCACCGCTCGAAGGCTCGCTCGGCGAGCTCAAGCGTCGGATCAGAGTGGCTCATAACAGGCAACGATCGCGCCGGCGCTGGTCGCCGTGCAGTCGAGCAGCCGGAGCGACACCTGGACCTCGTCAGTAAACAGCCGCCGTCCGCTGCCAAGCACCAGCGGCGCGATGATCAGCAGGTATTCGTCGATCAGGCCCGCCGCGACCAGGGACCCGATCAACACGCCGCTGCCCAGGATCACAAGGTTCGCGGCGGATGTGGTCTTCAGTTCAGCCACGGCGGCGGGAACGTCACCGGTCAGCAGCGTCGAGTTTGGCCAATCCAGCCCGACCGAAGGTCTCCTTGAGGCGACGTACTTGGGCGTGTTGTTCAGCGCATCCTTGAACGGGCCGCCGCGCGCATTCCACGACGCGAGCAGTCCCTCGTAGCTTCTTCGCCCGAACAGCCAGGCGAACTCGCCACTCATCCGCTCGCCCATCTTCTGGCCAACCGCCTCGACGCTGTACGGGGCCGCCCAGCCACCGCGTGAGAACCCGCCCCGTGTGTCCTCGTCTGCGCTGCCAGGGGCCTGCATCACCCCGTCGAGCGTGACCCAATTCATCACGATCACCTTGCCCATCTATCTGTCTCCTCGACTCGTTGAGCACCACGACGGCGCCCGACATCTTGGCCCGGACGCCTGGTAGCGTCGAATCATGGCCGACCCAGAAGGCTTGCGCCGGCAGGCGCGAGCGACGTGGTCAGCGGGCGACTGGGACCGCTTCGCGCGATTGATCAGCCCCGTCGGCGGTGTGGTGATCGACCGGGTCGGCGTGGCGCCCGGGGTCAGGCTGCTTGACGTGGGTACGGGCAGCGGCGGCAATCTCGCCATCCCGGCCGCGCAACTCGGCGCCGAAGTGGTTGGCCTTGACATCACGCCAGAGCTGCTCGAACAGGCCGCCCGAAAGGCTGACGAGTCCGGCGTTGACATCAGGTGGGTCGAGGGCGACGCGCAGGAGCTGCCGTTTGAGGATGCCAGCTTTGATCGTGTGACCTCGACATTCGGGGCGATGTTCGCGCCCGATCACCAGCGAACAGCCGGCGAGCTTGTCCGGGTCTGCCGACCCGCAGGACGGATCGCGATGACGACCTGGGTCAACGACGGCTTCGTGGGCGAGATGTTCACCCTGACCGGGTCGTTCCTGCCGCCCCCGCCGCCAGGCGTGCAACCCTCACCGCTGTGGGGTATCGCAGCCCATATCAATGAAGTCTTCGGTGCGGTCGGTGCCGAGCCATCGATCCAACGCGAGACCGTCGAGTTCAACTTCGAGTCCGTCGATGATGCCGTCGAGCAATACACAACGAACTTCGGACCGTTCGTCAACGCTCGCGTCGTGCTCGAGCCTCAGGGACGCTGGGAGCAGTTCGTCAGCGCCTTTCACGACCTCGTCAGTCGCTTCAACCCGGCCGCCGATGGCACCGCGCGAATTCTTTCTGACTACTTCGTGATCCTCGTCGAACGCTGAACTCACACGCGGAACACGGCGTCGCCGTGGCCGCTCCATCGGCAACCTCGCCGGGCGACAGAATATCGCTCAATGATGAGCAAGCGACGGGGAGGATTGCGATGAGCGAAGACGCCGATACGGCTCTGAAGGGTGGCTTTCCGCTGCAGGACGCGGCGGGTCGGTTGCGTGACGAGGGCGATTTGCAGCGTGCGGTGACCGCGTACCGGTTCTGGTATCCGACCGTGTCGGTGGAGGGGATCTTCAACGGCAATCGGGAGCTCGGGCTGGCCGATAACGAGCAGATCGGCTACTGCGCCACGTCCCCGCGTCAGGTCGGGTTCACGCTGAACTCCGACACGCCCTACGCGGCGGGCGCGCTGGATCTGTCGGACGGGCCGATGGTGATCGAGCTGCCCCGCGGCGCCTACATCGGTCTTGTCGATGATCATCACCAGCGGTGGGTGATCGACATGGGGATCCCCGGTCCTGACCAGGGCAACGGCGGCAAGTATCTGGTGCTCGGCCCCGGCCACGACGGCGAGCTGCCTGACGGCTATCACGTCGGGCGCTCGTCGTCCTACAAGGTGCTGGTGGCGCTGCGCGCGCTGCCGGTCGGCGGTGACCAGGACAAGGCGCTTCAGGCCCTGCGCGCAGTCCGGATCTACCCGCTGCCGGCCCAGGGTGATGATCCGCAGCCGCTGGAGATGGTCGAGACCACCGAACGCGAGATCGACAGCACCTGTCTGCGCTGGGAGGACAACCTTCAGTTCTGGCAGACGCTGCATCGGATCATCGAAGCCGAGCCGGTGCTCGAGGAGTTCCGCCCGATGTACGGGCTGCTGTCTTCGCTCGGGATCGGCGGCGGTACCCCGTTTGCGCCCGATGACCGGACTACCGCGATTCTTGAGCGCGCCGCGCGCGCGGGACGCGACCAGCTGCTGGTGTCCGCGTTCGCCGGAACCCGCGACGACATTCGCGCCTGGCCGGACCGGCGCTGGGAGTGGGTCGGCCTGATCGCCGATAACGCCGACTTCGAAACTCCGACAGGACTCGACCTCGAAGCCCGCGACCGCTGGTTCTCCCAGGCGATCATCGCCTCCCCCGCGATGTTCCGCCGCGTCGAGGGCAGCGGCTCGCTGTACTGGCTCGGCGCTCGCGACGCCGCCGGCGCCTACCTCGACGGTGGCCGCGACTACCGCCTGGCGATCCCGCTACCGGTTCCCGGGAGCCTGTTCTGGTCGATCACCATTTATGACGCCGAGACCCGCTCCCAGGTGCAGGCCGAGCAGGGAATGGCTGCGCTGCGCTCGCTGTTTGAGCTACGTGATCTGCCGGCCTCGGGTACCGCTGAGCTGCACTTCGGCCCGACCGCGCCCGCCGATGGCGCCGGCGCGTGGCTGCAGACGATCCCCGGTCGTGGCTGGTTTGCCTACGCCCGCATCTACGGACCCCAAGCGCCGGCCTTTGACGGCTCCTGGAAGCCCGGCGACTTTCATGCCGTGGACTGACCCTGGGATTCGCCCGCCCACGGTCACCTACGTGGTACATTTTTACCATGGTACCGACCGAACGAGTGCAGACGGGCTTGCGGATCGAGCGGAACACGCTGAAGGTCCTGAAAGCCGTGGCCGAATACCTGGATCTGTCGCTGGGCGATCTGGTTGAGGGCATCGTGCTGCACGCCTTCGAGGGCCAGGCGCCGTTCAGCGCACCGGTCCTGGCCAAGATCGAGCAGCTCAAGGAGGTCTACGGCCTGACGCTGACTGCCGCCGATGCACACACGTTGACCGAAGAGGAGTGAGCGATGAGAGAGCGGCTCAGCGGCCGGATCCAGATATCGCTATCGGCGCAAGAGGCATTTCAGTTATTCACTCCACGCGGCGAGCGCGAATGGGCGCCCGGTTGGGATCCGACGTTTCCCACGCCGAGCTCGGATGACAGCGAGCCGGGCACGGTCTTTGAGACCGAAGCCCACGGCCACCGAGGCACCTGGCTCGTGACCGACCGTGTGCCGGGGAGGCAAATCGCGTATGCCCAGGTAATCCCGGGTCAGAGGGCAGGTCGTGTCACCGTTACGCTCGACGCAACCGAACGCGGCAGCGAGGTAGAGGTCGTGTACGAGCTCACGGCTCTCAGCGAACCGGGAGCGCACCACCTCAAGCAGTTCGCCGAGGGCTACACCGAGTATCTGGAGTCGTGGCAGGACGCGATCGCCGCGTGCCTCGAGAAGCGGTCTGAGTCATAGATCTCGCTGCTCGTGGGCGCCCCGGCCGGGGGGCAGGGCGCCCGAGCGCCCGTTACTGTCTGGCGCACTGCGACGGTCTGCGTGGGCGGCCCCGGTGACCGGAACGGAGGTTGCAGATGGCAGTCAGAGACGAGCCGTTTCGGATGCCCGACGGCAGCATCTACATCGTGCGGCGCCCGGCCGCCGAAACCGCTGGGGCGTTCGTCGAGATGGATTTCGTCCTGCCGGCCGGTTGCGTTGCGCCACCACCGCACGTGCACCCCCACCAGCTCGAGGACTACCAGGTGTTGGACGGAAGCCTAGAGGTCGTGATCGACGGTCGGTGGCAGACGCTTGCGACCGGCCAGTCCGCCTCGGTACCGCTCGGCGCGCTGCACACGTTTCGCAACCGCTCCGGGCAGACGGTGACGGTTCGCAACCGTCACACGCCGGCGATGCGGTTTGAGCAGTTCATCGAGCAGACCAGCAACACGCTGCGGGCAGCCGGCATCACGCGCAAGCGCGACCCCCGCGTCGCTCTGTACGTGTCGATGGTGATGCTGGAGTTCAACGACACCCTGGTTCCAGGGCGGGCGCGAGAGCGAATCCCGATGAGGGTGTTCGCCGCGATCGCCCGGATGCTCGGCGCAGCTGGCTGCTGCCGGCGGTTGCGTTAGGCCGTTGCCGGTGGTCGGTAGCCCGGGACCTCGCCGCTGCTCGGCACCAGTCGCTTCTGTGCCAACTGCTCGACCAGCAGCTCGAGCATCCGCCCCTGCAGCGTCCGGGATCGGTCGTCCGCATGGGAGGTGTGGGCGAGGTTTGTCTGCTCGTAGGGGTCGAGCGTGAGGTCGTAGAGCTCGAACTGGTCGGGCTCGGGCTCGGTGACGGTCACGGTCTGCCGGCTTTGGAGACGCTCGTCACGTTCTCCGGGCACGGTCCAGAACTGCTGATTGTCGTGATAGCGCGAGAACTTGACCAGGTGCTGCTCGCCGTCCACGTCGACCTCGGCGACCACCGTTTCGATGTGGTTGGGCTGGACGACCGTCGAGTAGATCTGGACTTTGCGGGCGAGTCGCTGAAACGGACTCGCTGAGCGCGAGCTGCCTTCGCTGATCTCGTCGTCGGTGGTGAACAGGACCGGCTCCGACGCCGCGGCCGGTTGGACGCTGCGGATCGCCGCCGAGAGGTCGCGTCCGACCAACGGCCGGGCCTCGGAGTGATTGCCGCTCAGCGTTGCGAGCGCCTCGGTCTGATCGATCCCGGCCAGTCCCATCAGGGTGGGGATCAGGTCGGCGTGGTTGGTGGGGATCTCCAGCGTCCGTTCGCCGTCGGGCAGCAGGGGGCTTGAGACGATGAACGGGACGTGCAGCGCCTCTTCATAGGCGACGTGCCACTTCTCGTGCATCCCCCCATGCGCCCCCTGCATGTCGCCGTGGTCAGAGCTGAACACGACAATCGTGTTGCGGTAGGCCGGGCTGGCCGCCAGCGCGTCGAGCACGCGGGTGATCTGCTCACCGACCGTGGCCTGCAGCTGGTAATAGAACTTCAAGTGCGTCTGGATCCAGGGCTGCGGGGCCATGATCTTGGCGAACTCGTCGTTGTAGCTCGCCTGGCAGGCCGGCTTGGTCGAGAGGTCCTCGTCGTGGGTCGGCGCTTGGTCGACGTGCGGCACGTCGGAGGGGTGATAGCGCAGGCCCTGGGCGAGCCCGACGAGCCCGAACAGCGAGTCATCGTGGGGGTTCAGCAACGAGCAGACGGTCAGCCACGGCTGCTGGCTGTCCTCGGTCTCCAGGCGTCCCAGCAGCTCGATCGTCTCGTCGGCCGTGAAGACGTCCTTGATGGTGCCGGTGTTGTGCGTGCCCAGACCGTGTGGCTCGGGCCCGACCCACTCCGAGAAGCCGTACTCGTCCAGTAGATCCGCTTCGAGGTACTTGTCGATGCCCGCCTGGATCGGCGTCCCCTCGTCGTCGATCGAGAGCACGTAGCCGTCGCCGTCCTCGGCGTCGAGGTGGGCGTGGGAGGCGTGCCATTTGCCCTTGAAGTAGGTCCGGTAGCCGCCGGCGCGAAACCAGTCGCCAAGGGTCGGGACCGTATCGGGCGCCAGCCAGAACATGTCATCGCTGTCGGCCGACTTGGCGACCACGTCGGTCTGCGTCACCCCATGCAGCGACGGGTACTGGCCCGTCAGCAGCGATGCCCGGCTGGGCGCGCAGGCCGTGGCGATCGGGTAGTGATGCGCAAACGATACGCCGTGCCGGCGCAGGCGCTCGACTCCCGGCATCCGCTCGGCGCGGAACCGAGCCAGCTCTTGCGACTCATAGCCAGGCGGATAGCGCAGCTGGTCGGTGAGGATCACCAGGATGTTGGGCTTGTCGGGCCCGAACGTCTCATCGGGTGCGGGAGACACGGAGCGTTTCCTTTCGCTGACCTTTGACGCGGCTTGCCGTCAACCGGTGTGCATCACGAGCAGGGTGTGGATCCGCTCCCATCGTGCGCAGTCCACCGATCCGTCCGTCAACCCGCGCGGAACCGTAGGCGGCGGCGCGCCCAGACACATCGCCCGATACGGGTGATCCCGGCGATCCGCTGCGGCAGAACTTTGGCGAGAAGGTGCGACTATTTGACACCTTCTCTCCAAAGTTCCCATCGGCGTGACCGCAGACGTGCTCGCGGCGACATCGCGCGCGCGGCTCGCCGTGAGCTTCACGAGCAGCGATCGATTGATCGCCGAACTCGCCGGTTGATGAGGCCGCGGTCCCCCACGCGGGCGTGGCGGGCCGTGCTGGTCAGATCGCGGTGCGGCCCCCGTCGGCGGCGAGGATCGCGCCGGTCACGTAGCTGGCGCGGGGCGAGGCGGCGAACGCGACCACGCGGGCGATCTCGTCCGCGGTGGCCGGACGGTCGAGCGGCGTCGTTGCTGCGACCTGAGCGATCCCCTCCGGCCCCATTTCCTCGGTCGTCCCCTCGGTTGTGGTCGGTCCTGGCGAGACCGCGTTGACGCGGATCCCGTCGGCCGCGAACTCCGCCGCCCAGGTACGCGTCAGGCCGACGACGGCGGCCTTGGAGGCGCCGTAAGCGGCCGCTCCGGCCATCCCGAACTCGGCTGCCATCGTCGTGATGTTGACGATGCTGCCTCCCCCGCGCGCGGCCATCTTCGGCGCCAGCGCAGCGGTCAGGAAGAACGTGCCACGGACGTTGACGTCGAACATCGTTTCGAAGGACTCCAGGTCCTGCGCGGCGGTCGGCGCGAACGCGAACGCGCCCGCGTTGTTGACGAGCACGTCGACCGTGGCCGCCTCCCGCGCGAGCTGTCCGACGGAGTCGAGGTCGCCGAGATCGGCGCCGACGAACCGTGCGGTGCCGCCTGCCGCCTCGATCGCGGCCACGGTCTCGGCCCCGCGCGCGGCATCGCGGCCGGAGACGATCACCTCGGCGCCGTCGTCGGCGAGCTCGAGCGCGATCGCGCGGCCGATCCCCGAGGTCGCGCCGGTCACGAGTGCCTGCTTGCCCTTGAGCGTCATCTGAACTCCCTCAGCTTTAGATAGAACGGTCGGTCTAGACAACGTAGCAGGCGAATAGAACGGTCGGTCTATAGTCGGTCAGATGACGGAAGCCGTCACCCATCAGCACTCACCCCGCGACCGGCTGCTCGAGGCCGCCGACCGCCTGTTTTACGAGGACGGAATCTGCAGCGTCGGCGTTGACCGCCTGCTGAAGGAGGCGGGCGTCGCGCGTGCCTCGCTCTACACGACCTACGGCTCCAAGGAGGAGCTCGTGAAGGCCTACCTGCGCGGGCGCAGCGCCGGCTGGCAAGCGATCGTCGCCGAGGTCCTGCCAGTCAGATGGAACAACCCCCGCGAACGGATCCTCGGAGTCTTCGAGCTGCTCACCGAGTGGTTCGCGACCCCCGGCTACCGCGGCTGCCCGTTCATCAATGCCAGCGCCGAAGCAACCGCCACCGCCGCCGTCTCAGAGGTCCGCGACCAACACCGCGCCTGGGTACGCGAGCTGTTCGCTGGGCTCAGCCGCGATGCCGGCGCCGCGAACCCCGACGCGGTCGCCGCCGAGCTCGTTCTGCTCTACGACGGGTCGATGGTCGGCGCTCAGCTCGACCACAACCCCGACCCCGGCCGAGCCGCGGGCCGAGCCGCGGCCGCGATCGTCGACGCGGCGACCACCAGTGACCGTTGACGTATACGCCTCAAGGGTCTCATATAGATCATCTCCTCCAGTTTGGACGACGAGCTATCTCGCCGCATGCCCAGCAAGGGCGGCGGTGATTCGTGAGAAGCGAGCAGCAGGCGTGTAGAGGCAGCTCAGCGCGGTCGGCGGTCACATCTGACCGATGCGCATGTCCACCGCGTATACGTTCGTCGGCTTGATCGTGACGATCACCCGGCTGTCGCCGGGACCGTCATGTTCTGACAGATCGGCTCCCCCATATTTCGCGCCAACCTTGCGCGCAAAGGCGTAGTCGTCGTCGGCCTGCAGCTGAGCGACGCCGCGGACCTCGAGATAGCGCTGCGCCACGAGCGGATCAAGGATCAGCACGCTGCACTGAGGGCGCTTGATCAAGTTCTTGGTCTTCAGCCGCGAGGAGTTCAACGAGAGCCTGAGCTCGTTGTCGTCGTGCAGGAACCAGACGACCGTCTGCTGCGGAACTGCGTTGCGGCCAATTGTCGCCAGCGCTGCGAGCTCGGCGTCGAGCAGATCGAGGTGGGAGTTGGGGAACGTGGTCATGGAGCCATTCTTGCTGAGAGCTTGGCCGGTGGTTGTTCCGCAAGGCCCGTAGAGGTCGAATAACGACGTGCCGGCGTGCTGAGGTCTCTAGCGGGCGGGAGGGTCCCCCGACAGGCGGTCCGGGTAGCCTGCGAGGCGATGTTGGACCGCATCGAACGGATCACCCCGGCGTATCGCGGGGTGATGATCGTTTCCACTCCCGGCGCTGTGTGGTGGGGACGCTTGCGAGTGACCGGCCTCGAGTTGCTGCCGCTGGAGGGTCCACTGCTGCTCGTCGGCGATCACGACAGCTACTGGGACACCGTAGTGACCGGGATCGCGGCGCTGACGCGTCGGCAGATCCGGGCGTTGGCGAAGTCCTCGATGTGGACCAACAAGTTGCTCGGCGCGGTCTTAACCGGGATGGGCCAGATCCCGATCGAGCGTGGGTCCGGCGACAGCGGAGCGCTCGACCGGGCGATCGAGGAGCTGCGCAACGGCGCATGTATCGGGATCTACCCGGAGGGCACACGGTCGCTCGGTCGAGCGCTGCGGGCCCGGAGCGGCGTCGGGCACCTGGCGCGGGCGGTGCCGGAAGCGACGATCGTCGGGGTTGCGTGCAACGGCACGGTCGCGATCCCGCGATTCCCTCGAGCACGTCCTCGCGTGCGCGTCGAGTTCTTCGAGTTCGAGCGACCCGCGATCGCGCCCGAGGAGTCGCCGCAGCAGTACAGCACCCGGCTGCTCGCTGCGCTGCGTCAGCGTGGACCAATCGAGGTCGCGGGCCGCAAGCGGGCCGCAGCGCTGGTTGGCCGCGTCCCCACGTGGTCCCCGGAGCTAGCGATCACCGGTAGGCCCGGGGGCAAGGGCGCGCTCGAGGAGGCGCTCGCTCAGACCGCCGAAAAGCGCAGCTAGCGGTTGCTCGGCCGCGGGAGCGAGCCGATAGGCTCGCGCGGCATGCCGGACCTCGACCTCAGAGCGCCCGTCTACAAGGACGAGCGTCCCAAGGAGTATTTCGACTCATTTCACGCACGGACTCGTGGAGGGCCGCCGGGAGCGACCTACGAACTGGTCCGCGCGGTCACCGTACTCCACGCTCTGACCACGTTTAGGGCACGAGGTATCGACAGCGGCAATGTCCCGGCGGGACCAGTGATCCTCGCGCCCAACCACGCCTCGAACATGGATCACTTCTTCACCGCAGCCTTTATTCGCCGCCGCATACAGTTCATGGCCAAGTCTCAGCTGTTCGGCTCCGGCCCGCTGAGCTGGATCTACACCCATGGCGGCGTGTTCCCGGTTCGTCGCGGGGACCAAGATGAAGAGGCGTTCACCACTGCGTTCAGAATCCTTGATCGCGGTGGTGCGATGGTGATGTATTGCGAGGGCACGCGTTCTCGAACCGGGGAACTGGCGCCGTCGGCAAAGCCGGGAGTCGGCAGGCTCGCGCTGGAGTCGGGGGCTCCCGTCGTGCCGGTCGCGATCTTCGGTTCTCATAAGGTCCGGAATTGGAGGCGAATGCAATTTCCGAAGGTGACAGTTCGATATGGAGCGCCGTTCAGATTCGATGTTGTGTCAGCCACGACACGCGATCAACGGCAAGAGGCGGCCGACTACATCTTCGACCGGATCAAGGAGCTTCACTCGGACCTCGAGCGGCGCGGACATCGGGCAGCGAGGGACACGGACCGGCAGCCCGGCCATGCCGCCGTGAAGCCTTCGGCCGGTCCCGACAGCAAGGCCTAGCTTTTGAGATAGTGCGAGTGCGGCGCGGTGGGGATGGTTACGAGGGCTGCAATGGCGCCTCGGCCGGCGTCCGCTCGTCGGTTGGTTGCTGGGCTGCGTCCTCGTCTCGGGCGCGCTTTGGGAGCCGGAAGACGAGCAGGAACGCGCCGACCAGCGGGGCGAGGCACGCCCATGCGGTGATCTGCAGCGCGTGGGTTGCGGGGTTGTGTGCGAAGGCGGAGAAGAAGATCGTGCCGAGTACGGCGATGCCGAGCGAGGTGGAGAGCTGCTGGGTCGCTTCCAGCACGCCCGACGCGGAGCCGACCTCGTCCATGTTGACGCTGTTGAGCACGAATCCGAAGAGCTGCGCGAAGCTGGTTCCGGCGCCGATGCCGGTGAGCAGCAGTCCCGGCACGAGATCCCAGCTCGAGGCGCTGTGGGCGCCGGTCAGGACGATCGCGAGGCAGACGTCGCCGGCTGCGATGAGCAGGATTCCGAGGTGCAGCAGGCGTCGCCCGAGGCGGCCGACCAGGGCGAATGAGGCGGTCATGCCGATGATGATTCCGATCACCATCGGGGTCAGCGCCAGGCCGGCGTGAATCGGCGACCAGCCTTCGCCCAGCTGTCCGAACAGCGAGACGCAGAGCAGCAGGCCCGCGAATCCTCCAAAGAAGAACAGGACCACGGCGATCCCGCTGAGGTAGGTGCGGTTGCCGAGCAGCGAGGGCTCGATCAGCGCGTTGTCCTGGTTACGCCGCTCATGGCGCAGGAAGGCGAACAGGAGGACCAGGCCGGCCGCGAGGAGCGCGAAGCTCCAGACGGGCCACCCGTCGTCGCGTCCCTGGACGAGCGGGTAGATGATCGCGACCAGCGCGAGGCCGACGAGCCCGACCCCGCCACCGTCGAGCTTGAGCCCGGAGCGCTTGGCGCTGTCGGGAAGCGAAGGGATCGCCAGGATGAGCGCAAGCGCGCCGATCGGAACGTTGATCAGAAACACCAGGCGCCACCCGATATGCCAAATGTTGGCGTCGATCAGTGCGCCCGCGAGGACCGGCGCGGCGAGCAGCGGCAGCCCGGAAGCCGGACCGACGAATCCCATCGCCTTATCGAACTCATTCTGGTCGGGGAACACCTGCTTGATGAAGCCGAAACCCTGCGGGATCATCAGCGCGCCGAAAGCGCCCTGAAGCGCTCGTGACGCGATCAGGACGGGCATCGTGGGGGCCGCCGCGCAGACGGCGGAGAACAGCGTGAACCCGCCGAGCCCGACGAGAAACACGCGGCGGCGGCCATGGATGTCACCGAGGCGCGCCCCCGCGATCAGCAGCACGGCGAACGCCAAGGTGTAGCCCGCGCTGATCCACTGCAGCGTCGAGGTGCCCCCGCCGAGATCGTGTCGCACCGAGGGACCGGCGATGTTCGCGATCGTCGCGTCCATCGCGTCCATCACGTTGGCCGTCATCACGACGGCGAGCACCACCCAGCGCAGACGAAAGCGCTGCGGATCTGAGCCGCTCGCGGCGGGTGGGTCGTGGGTGATCTCGGTGGCGCTCATGGGGTCTCTCGGGAACGGGGGATGGCGGTGGCCGAATAACTAACCGGCCGTACAGTTACTTATTGCGAGCGGGAGCCTAGCATTAACTAACCGGCCGTCAAGTAATATCTGTCGGGAGATGGGACGACCTCCTGGCAGCAAAGGCTCCGAGACCCGCGAGCGGATCCTCGACGTGGCGCAGGAGCTGTTCATCCAACAGGGGTATGAGAAGACCTCGCTGCGGGATATCGCCGAGCGGCTGCAGATCACCAAGGCGGCGCTGTACCACTACTTCGCGCGCAAGGAGGACATCCTCCTCGAGCTGCATCTCCGGCTGCAGGCGCTCGGCGACAACGTGCTCGACGAGCTCGAGGCGGCGCCCGACGGGCCCGCGCGGGCCGCGGTCTGGCCCCGTCTCGCCAATCAGATGATCGATTTCATGGTCGAGAACCGCGAGCTGCTGCTGCTGCACATCCGCAACCGCAGCGCGATTGAGAACCTCAGCTCCAGTGCAGCCGGAGTGCACCGTGATGTCGAGGCTCGCTTTGCGCAGATCATCTCCTCGCCGGCGATCCCGCTCGCAGAGCGCGTGCGGATGGCCGCGGTGGTCGGGACCGTCACCGAGGTGTTCGTCGAGAGCGGCACCGCGTTTGAGGATGTGCCCCCCGAGCAGCTCGCGGAGCTCGTCCGAGAGGCGGTCAGAGACCTCGTCCGCGCGCCACCAGGCAGAGCACGCGCGGGCGCCTCAACATAACGTCGGCTGGCGCGAGCTCGGCGGTGATCAACTACCACGGCCCCAACGGCGCAAAGTTCGAGGGCTACCTCACCGGCTCGATCAGCCAGAAGGTAAAATCACCGCGTGTCGCATCCCGATCCTGCTGCTGCGCCTGACTTGCGGCCGATCGAGCCCGGCGAGGTGTGGGAGAACCCGGTCACGCTCGAGCGTGCTGTCTTGCTCGAGGCGCCATGGTGGAACGCCGCGGGGCGTGCCGTGGCCGATATGACCGCGCTGCCCGGCGCGCGCGTTGCGGGTGAGCATCTGCACCCGGCGCTGCAGGAGAGTTTCACCGTCAGAGAGGGGGAGTTGACGGTGCTGTGCGACGGCCGACGGTCGGTTGTGCGCGCCGGTGAGCGCGCCGAGATCGAGCCGGGTGTTTGGCACGATTGGTGGAACGACGGTCACGTGGATGCGATCGTCCGCGTCGAGGTCACGCCCGGTGAACGGTTCGCTCACATGATCGAGACGTTATTCGGGCTCGCGCGCCAAGGACACGTGAACAAGCGCGGGATGCCGCACCCGCTCCAGCTGGCGCTCGTCGCTACGGAGTTCGCCGACGTGATCGTGTTCCGCAAGCCGCCGGCCTCGGTGCAGCACGTGCTGTTTGGGACACTCGCACCGATCGCGCGCCGCCGCGGCTACCGTGCGACCTACCCCAGCCTGTCCAGAACGACGCTGGCTCCGCGCCGGACCGCGCCGCGAAGCTCCCACCCAGGCTGAACCATGAGGCAGCGAGCTGCCCGGCGGCGACTCGCATCGAGCGCGAGCGGTCACCCCGAGAGCGGTTAGGGTGATACGCCACCGAGGTGGCTTGCTCCTGGGCAATCCGCCACGGTGTCACCCAAAGGAGGCAGGGCATGAGTCGCGACACGACAAGAGCCGACCCGACCCAGACGCTCCGAGTCGGCGCCTTGGCCGTCCGATTCCTCGTCGAGCCAGAGGACTCGAACGGCAGCGTGAGCATCTTCGAGTGCTTTGTCCCGGCCGACAGCACGATGCCGGCCCCCCACAGCCACGACGCGTACGAGGAAACGATCTACGGGCTCGAGGGTGTCACCTCGTGGACTCTCGACGGTCGCGCCGTCGAGATCGGCGTCGGCGACGCCATCTGTGTGACTCGGGGAGCCGTCCACGGATTCCGGAACGCTGGCGCTGAGGACGCGAAGTTCCTGGCGGTCGCCAGCCCCGGGGTCATCGGCTCCGGCTACTTCCGAGAAATCCAAGACGTGTTGACTGCCGGTGGCGGTGGTCCTCCCGATCCAGCAAAGCTTGGCGAGGTCATGCGCCGACACGGGCTCACGCCGGCGCCGCCGGCTTAGCTCGGGCGACGACCAGTCGACTCTGGCCGGCGGCTTCTGCGGATATCGGGTCGCTGGTCAGGTCGGGCGCTCAGCGAAGCCCGACGGCCACCGGCGCCGAGCCGGCCCGCTCGGCGTAGATACTCGAAGGTCGCCGGTATTCCTCGCGGGTCAAGGGACTGGAGAGGATGAAGTCCGCGGTGGCGCGGTTGCAGGCCGTCGGGACGTTGCAGACCACCGCGATACGCAGCAGCGCTTTGACGTCGACGTCATGCGGTTGAGGCTCCAGTGGATCCCAGAAGAACACCAGGAAGTCGATCCTGTCTTCCGCGATCGCCGCGCCGACCTGCTGGTCGCCACCAAGCGGTCCGCTGAGGAACCGTTGCACGGCCAGTCCCAGCTCATCGGCCAGGAGTGCCCCGGTAGTCCCGGTGGCGTGCAGCTCGTGCGTGGCCAACGTCTCCCGGTTGAACTCGGCCCATTCGAGCATCTCCGCCTTGCAGTTGTCGTGCGCGATCAAGGCGATGCGCTTGCGACTGGGCATCAGATTGACGATGTCAGCCATCGGAGTCATCGCTTGACAACGGACTAGGCGCGCGGCGAACGGGCGAGATCCAACGCGGCCAGTGCAGTCATATCGCCGACCCAGCTCGCCTCAGCCCACCAAGCCACCGTGTAGTGGTCTCGGCGGCGGGCCGTGCTCAGACGGTCGGCGTGATCGAGTGCGTGCTGCAGATGTCGATCGTGATGGAGGGGGACCTGCTCGGCATGGGGCATGTTCGAGGTTCCGTTCGTTCGGGTTCGGTGACCCTCTGCCTGCCTCTCCGTTGAAGATAGACACACAAAGCCATAGGCACACATACAAGTTCAATTGGGTGAACATAGGCGATACTTATGCCATGAACCTTCGTCAGCTCGAGTACTTCGTGGCGATCGCCGAGCAGGGGTCGCTGACCCACGCGGCCGAGCGGCTGTTCGTTTCCCAGCCGTCGCTGTCTCAGCAGATCCGCGGGCTGGAGGCGGAGCTGGGCGGAGCGCTGCTGGAGCGCCTCCCGCGCGGAGTGCGCCTGACCACGGCGGGGCAGGAGCTGCTCGGCGAGGCGCGAGCAACCCTCGCCCACGCCCAGCGCGCTCGCCGGGCGGTACGCCAAGCGCTCGACCTCGAGGTGGGCCAGCTCGAGGTCGCGGTCACCAGCTCGGCGGCGCTGGGAATCCTGCCGGCGGTGCTGCGCGAATGGCAGAGTCGCCATCCGTCGCTGGAGGTCAGCCTGCTCGAGTTCCCCCACCGACGCGCACTGGAGGAGGCGGCGCGTGACGGGGCTGGTGACATCGCTGTCGGCTCACGGCCCGAGACGTGGAGTGGGCCGGTCAAGCAACTCGGTTGGGAGGAGCTGGTGCTCGTGCTGCCCGACGGCGACCCGCTGTTGGAGTTGGAGGCAGTGAAGCTGGAACTTCTCGCGGATCGGCGCTGGGTGCATTACGCACCGTCGGCAGGGCTCTCAGAGGTCGTCGACTTCTGTTGTGCGGCGGCCGGTTTCGCCCCGCGGGTCGCCGTGCGCACCAGCCAAGTTGCCGCCGCGCCCTCGTTCGCGGCGGCCGGGATCGGACCCGCGCTCGTTCCAGAGCACATCGTGCCCGCGGCGCTGGGGCGCCTGGTCCGTCACGCGTCACCGCGTCCGGTCCGGGCGGTGTGCGCATTTGCTCGTGAGCGATGGACACCGCTGACCCAGGCGTTCCTGGACACGCTGCTGAGCTTCCCTTGGGGCCCCAAGCCGCAGGACGCTCTCGACCTCTAATACCCGGCCTCGGCTCAACAGAGCGGGCCTCGTTTGCGGCGCTGACTGACCTGGCTCATGCCAGATGATCCGGTTCTGTCGTCGATAGCGTCGCTCACGCGGTGCTGCCGAGCTCTTGCAGCCGACGTCGCGCCTGCGCGGCGTAGGGACGATCGCCCTTGGCTTCGAACAGACCAAGCGCTCTCCTTGCTTCAGATGCTGACTCGTCGAGGCGACCGAGCTTCGCCAGCACGAACGACAGCTTGAGCAGCGCTTCTCCCTGAACGGACGTGAAGTCCGTCTCGAAGGCTCGATCGACCGCTCGGTGTGCCCATCGCTGCGCTGCTTCGTCGTCGCCGTCAGCGAGTGCGAGACGGCCCCGGACCGCGTCGGTGATCGCATAGTTGACGACGTCCTCCTTGCCGCCGATCTCCTCACACAGTTCGACCGCCGACCGCGCTGCACGCTGGTCCCCCATCGCCTCGTGCACGTTTGCCAGCAGCGCCAACGTCGTGGAGCGAAAGCCGCGATCTCCGACGCGTTCGAACAGCGCGTCGGAGGCCAGCAGTCGGTCACGTGCCCGTTCCGGGTCTCCCAACAGCATCTCGATCCTCGCGAGCAGCTGATGGGAGCCGCCCACCATTACGTAACCGCCAAGCGCCGCGAATTGGTCGGTCGCCTGGCTGGTAATGATGAGCGCCTGGTCCAAGTCCCCGCGCAGCCGCGCGAGCTCGCCTCGTAGCAGGGTCAACGAACCAACCAGGAAGGGGCCCGGATCCTGCTCTCGCTCAAGCGCCTCGAGCTGGTCGGCGATGGTCTCGGCGTCAAAGGGACCCCACATCAGGGCGGCGACCTGCCATCCGAGTGCGCGGGCTCGCAGCGCGTTGTCCCCCGCCCGCGCGGCGTGATCGGCGGCCAGACGCAGCTCGGCCGCCGCGGGCAGCGCTTGACTGACCGCCCAGTGGGACCAGAAGACGGCCATGTGCGCCTTGGCAAGCCCACGCTCGTCACCACGTGCGGCAAGCTGCTCGAGCACCGCCGGAAGTGAGTCCAGATGTGATCCCAGACCATCAGGACGTGCCTTGTTGACCCATTCGAGTCGGGTCAGTTCGGCATCCAGGACGGTCTCGAGGTCTTGGCTGCCAGCAGACAGGAGCTCGTCCGCGCGATCGAGCTCGCCAGCCTCGATGAGCTCCTCCGCCAGCTCCACGCCGATCCGCACTCGCAATCGAGCGTCCGCCGGCGCGATGGCGTATGCCCGTTCCAACAGGTTCCGGGCGGCCGCGATGTCGCTGCGATTCCTGGCCCGCCGGCCAGCGGCGAGGAGGTGCTCAGCGGCGCGCCGGGCGAGCGCCGGCCGACTCTGGCGCCCCAGCTCCCGGCCGTATCGGAGGGCCTGCTCCAAGTGCCACCCAGCGATCTCGTCGAGCTCGAGCAGTCCAGCCCCGCGCTCCTCCAGCCAGAGCGCGAATCGCTCATGAAGCTCCGTGCGGGTCGCCTTCGGGAGCCCGTCGTATGCCGCATCGCGGATCAGCAGGTGACGAAACCGAAACGCATCGTCACCAACGAGTTGCGCGGCATGCGGCCGGATCAGCTCCTTGCGCACCAAGCCCGCGAGCCGCGACTCGACCTCGGCTGCCAACCGCTCGCCGGCCAGAGCCTGCACGGCCAACCGATGGAACACCTCACCTTCGACCGCTCCACGCTCGAGCAGCTCGCGCTCCTCCACCGCCAGGCGCTCCAGTCTCGCGGCGAGCAGCGCCTGGATCGTTGGCGGGACCTCGACTGTTCCGAGCTCACGGGCCAAACTGGCCATCTCCTCCACAAACAACGGGTTGCCTTCGCTGGCGATGATCACGCGCTTGCGTATCACCGGGTCGAGTCCGCCTCCCAGCTGATCGAGCAGCGCTCCGGATTCGGTGGCTTCCAGAGGCTCCAACAGGACGGTCGTCGTGTTCAGCTTGCCTCCTGCCCACGCCGGGCGGTCCTCGAGCAGCTCGGGACGCGCGGTGCATAGCAGCAAGATCGGTGCGCCCCGAGACAAGTCAGCGATGTGATCGAGCAACTCCAACAGCATCGACTCCGCCCATTGGAGATCGTCGACGTGGAGGATCACGGAACGCTCCGCGGCAAGTGACTCGAGCAGCCGCCGGACTTCCCAGAACAGCTCCTCGGGTGTGGCCGAGCCTCCGTTGCTCAGACGCTCCAGCACGTGATGCGCCGGCTGTCCCAACGGCATCAAAGCCTCAACCAGCGGCCAGAACGTGATTCCGTCTCCATAATGGAGGCACCGCCCGCTCAGGACGGTCGCGCCGTTGCCAAGCCCGCTGAGCAACTCCGCGACGAGTCGCGATTTGCCCACGCCAGCTGCACCCAACAATGTGAACAGATGGCAACCGGACTCCTCCACGGTGCGATCCCAGGCGTCGCGCAGCCGGCGCAATTCGCGGTCGCGCCCCACCAGTGGAACATCCAGATGGCGAGCGACACCAGGCGCAGAGGGGTCGACCCGCACCAGCCGGAACGCGCGCACCGGCTCCGACTTGCCCTTGAGCGACAGTGGCTGGAGCGCTTCCACCTCGACCGCGTCGCGTACCAATCGCATCGTCTCCAGACCGAGCACGATCTCCCCCGGCTCCGCCGCCTGCTCAAGACGCGCTGCGACGTTCACAGCATCTCCAATCGCGATGTTCTCGCCCTCCCCCACCAGCACTGGGCCTGTGTTCACTCCGGTGCGGAACCGCAGCGGTACACCGACATCCTTCGCCAACGCCGGAAGTCGCTCCCTGATCTCCGCCGCCGCCCGCACCGCCCGTAGCGCATCATCCTCCTGTACTCGTGGCACCCCAAACACCGCCATCACAGCATCACCGATGAACTTCTCCACGGTTCCGCCATGCTGCTCGATCGTCGCCCGAATCTCCGCGAAGTAGCGGTTCATCACGCCTCGCAACACCTCAGGATCGAGTTCCTCACCTAGCGCCGTCGAGCCCGTCACGTCACAGAACAGCGCCGTCACCACCTTGCGCACCTGGCGCGGCGCGACGGGCTGCGACACCGCCGCCCCGCAGGACGGACAGAACCTGAACGCCGCCTGATGCTCAGAGCCGCAACTTGCGCAAATCACCAGCACCACCCCTCACCGCCCACCTCGCTCAACGACTGTTTCGTCAGCGGCGGAGACCAACACTACGCCCCTCACCTTGAGCGGACCAGTTCGTGCCAGATCACGCGCATTGTCGGTTGCGCGAGGTTGTCCGCAGCCCGCGCGCCGTTATATCGGGGGGCCGCTTGATCGAGCAGTTGGTCGCAGGTTACGGTTTGCATGGTGAAGCCGCCCGTCGGGATCGTGACGATGGTCTTTACCGACATCGAGGCGTCCACGCGACTGGCGGCCAAGCTTGGTGCCGGCTGGCCGGATGCGCTCACGCTTCATCACCGGATTCTCCGCGACGCGATCGAGCATCATCACGGCTACGTCGTCATGACTGAGGGGGACGCCTTCTTCGCGTGCTTCGCAGACCCGCGCGACGCGATCACGGCGGTCCGTGAGGCACAGCGCGAACTCACGCGCGTGTCCTGGCCTTCTGACCTGGACACACTCCGGGTCAGAATGGGAGTGCACACTGGGTATGTCGAGCATGGGGATCTTGGGTACGTCGGCCTGGAGATCCATCGCGCTGCGCGTGTCGGCGCGGCCGCAAACGGCGGGCAGGTACTGCTGACGGGCGTGACGGAAGCGCTGTTGCGAGATACCGACGTCGCGCTCGAGTATGTCGGCGAGCACCGATTGAAGGACTTTCCGGACTCCGAGGCGCTTTACCATCTGGTGATCGATGGGCGTGGCGCGGGCGAGTTTCCGGCGCTGCGGACAGCGGTGTTGCGGCCGACAAACCTCCGCCAGGATCCGCGCCCGCTGATCGGGCGAGACGGCGAGCTTGAGGAGTTGTGCGCGCTTGTGCGTCGCGAGCGGTTCGTCAGCGTCGTCGGAGCCGGCGGTGCCGGTAAGACGCGCCTGGCGTTGGCAGCGGCGCGCTCGTTGCTCGATGATTTTCCCGGCGGAGCGTTCCTCGTGTCGCTTGGGCCGGTGAAAGACCCCGACGCGATGTTCGACGCCATCGTCAGGGCGCTCGACTTCAGAGGAGCCGACGACGCGTCGGTGGCGCGGATCGCAGAGTGGGTGAGAGATCGGCCGACGCTGCTCGTGCTGGATAACTTCGAGCAGCTGTTATCCGCGGCCCCGCTCGTCGGCCAGCTGGTCGCCGACGCACCCGAGCTGCGGGTGATCGTGACCAGTCAGGCCGCTCTGAGGGTGAAGGGCGAGGTCGTGATGGGGCTGGACGCGCTCCAGCTCGGCGCCGCGGCTGAGCTGTTCGTCGCGCTCTCGCAGGGAACCGATCAGCAGCTGCCGGCAGATGCTGACGATCGCGATGCGATCGCTGAAATCTGCAGCCGGGTTGGCCGCCTCCCGCTGGCGATCGAGCTCGCCGCGGCCCGGGCAGCGGTGTTGGCACCCAGGCAGCTGCTCGCTCGGTTGAAGGTCTCATCAGACATCCTGCGTGGCGTTGCTCGCGATGCGCCCCAGCGCCAACGGAGCCTACGCGCGACCTTCGAATGGACCTACCGGCTGCTGGAGCCGAGCGAGCGGCTGCTATTCCGCCGGCTCGGGGTGTTTGCCGGCGCGGCTGGGGTAGAAACGATCGAGGCGGTGTGCGCGGCGCCCGACGGCGACGGGCCCGTGTCCGTGCTCGACGCCCTCGGGGGATTGCTCGAGTTCTCGCTCGTGCGCCGCGACGAGCGCACGGAGCAGTCGAGACGATTCACGATGCCCCAGGCACTGCGAGAGTTCGCGCGAGCAGAGTTGGAGGCCTCGGCGGAGGCGGAGGCGGTCGGGCGCCGTCACGCCGAGCATGTGCTGAACGTGGCCGATCAGGCACGGGTCTGGTTTGCGGCCAGCCCCGCCGCGAGATCATCGCTGTTGGTGCTCGAGGCGGAGATCCGTCCCGCGCTCGGCTGGGCCGCCGCGCACGATCCGGAGCTTTACCGTCGGCTGGTGTGCGCACTGGCGTTTGGCCTGATCCGCCGCGGCCAGGTCGCGGAGGCACTCAGCCACGCCACGCGGGCACGCGACGCGTCTGAGTTGCCGCGCGACGAGATCGACGCCTGGGTCGGGAACTGCCGGGCGTACGCGCTCGAGATGAGCGGGCGGATACAACAGGGCGAGGCGGCGATCAAGCCGGTGATCGCGTTCTATCGAGCCGGCGAGCGTCCGATCGGTCTCGGTCTTGCCCTGCATACCGCGGGCCTGCTCGCAGCCGACGTCGGCGACGAGGAGCGCTCGCTAGAGCTGGGCCGCGAGAGTCTCGAGCTTCTGCGCAGCGCCGGCGAACCGGCGCTCACCGGTCGAGCGCTGGGATTTCTGATCGAGGTCCTGCTTTGTGGAGGCGCGCTGGAGGAGGGAGAGGAGTTGCTGGCGCAGGCAGTGGCATCGGTCGCCGATCTCGAGTCCGATCTGGCCAACATGGTGACCACAACGAAGGGCGATCTCGCGCTGGCGAGGGGTGACGCCGCGACCGCGCTTGAGCACTATGCCAACTCGCTCGAGCTGGCGGCGAGGCGCCGAGACGGCGTCCAAATGATCAACGACGGGTACTGCGTCGCATGTGCATTGACCACCGCCGGTCATCATCGAGAAGCGCTCGAGGCCGCGGGCACGGCAGCGGCGATGGCCGCCGACGGTGGCCACAATGCGGTCTCCAACTGGGCCGCGCGTGGGGGGTTTGACGTCGCCTCTCTGATCGGCAAAGCCCGCGACGCCGTGGGGGAGGCGGCTGATCAGCTGGAGGCACGCGGCCGCGATATACCCTCAGGAGAACGCGTCGCGCACCTTCTGAGGCTGGCCGCCACCGTCGAACCCGGGCAGCGGGGACGCTCAGCGTTGTGACCGGCCACGCCGTCTCGCGCTTTGACGGCCCACATGCTCAGCTGAGATCGCGTTCGAGTGAATCCGCTCGCGCCAACGCCCGACATCGCCTGCCGCCCTCTTCTCCACTGAGCAGGCGATCGCATGCGGATCAACGCCGTAATCAGGAACACCTTGCAATTAGCAGCCGGTCGGTTTACGGTGCGCCGACCGGGGTCCCGCGATAACCGCGAGACGCCGCCGAGGGAGACGCGATGTCAGCGGTGAGCGCCGGGACACAGAAACGGCCGGGCTTGCGCGCGTTCTGGGCGTCGCTGGATGGGGGTCAGCGACGGACGGTGGTGATGATGGCCAGCGTGATCGCGGCGTTGCACGTGCTCGGGTTCGTGACGCTGTTCGTGTTCGTCGCGCCGAACAAGTACAGCATCGGCAGCTCCGGAGTGTTCACGATCGGGATCGGAGTGACCGCGTACACGCTGGGGATGCGCCATGCGTTTGATGCCGATCACATCTCCGCGATCGACAACACGACCCGCAAGCTGATGAACGAGGGCAAGCGACCGCTGAGCGTGGGGTTCTGGTTCTCGCTGGGGCACTCCACGATCGTGTTCGCGCTGGCGTTCTTGATCTCGCTCGGCGTCCGGGCGCTCGACGGCCCGGTCCAGCAACGACAACTCCAATCTGCATCAGGTCACCGGCTACATCGGAACCGGTGTGTCGGGGATCTTCCTCTACATCATCGCGGCGCTGAACATCGTGATCCTGATCGGGATCATCAGGGTGTTCCGGGAGCTGAAGACCGGCAAATTCGACGAGGAGACGCTCGAGGAGCAGTTGCGCAAGCGCGGGTTCATGAACCGCTTCTTCGGCAAGCTGACCAAGACGATCACCAAGCCGCAGCAGATGTATCCGATCGGGGTGCTGTTCGGCCTGGGGTTCGACACCGCGACCGAGGTCACGCTGCTGGTGATCGCCGGCTCGGCCGGGGCGGCGGGGCTGCCGTGGTACGCGATCCTGTGCCTGCCGATCCTGTTCGCGGCCGGGATGTCGCTGCTGGACACGATCGACGGGTCGTTTATGAATTTCGCCTACGGGTGGGCGTTCTCAAAACCGGTGCGCAAGGTCTTCTACAACATGACGATCACCGGCCTGTCGGTGATGGTCGCGCTGGTGATCGGGACGATCGAGATCGCCGGACTGATCGCCTCCGAGGTCAACCTCGGCGGGTCGTTCTGGACGTGGTTTGAGAACATCGACATCAACCTGCTCGGGTTCATCATCGTCGGAATGTTCGTTGCGACCTGGGCGGTCGCGCTGGCGGTGTGGAAGTACGGGCGCATCGAGCAGCGCTGGGATGCGTATCTCATGCTGATCGACACCGACAGCAACCCGGCACCGACGTTCGTACCCGACGATGGCGGCGCGCCGACGGCCATGCAGCTGCGCGACACTTGAAGGCGATGACCGTCGCGCCGAATGCACCAGCGCTGAAGTTCGACACGCCGGCGGAGGCGATCGCAGCGCTGCGAGACCAAGGACTGCGGCTCTCCACCGCCCGTCGACTGGTGCTCGAGGCGCTGTTCGCCGCCGACGGGCCCGTCGGCGCAACCCACTTGGCGGCCAGCGTCGCGATCGAGGAGTCGTCGGTCTATCGCAACCTCGAGGTGCTCGAGAGCCACGGGATCGTGCGCCATGTCCACCTCGGTCACGGCCCCGGGCTCTACGTGCTGCTCGGCGGCGACGAGGTCGAGTACCTCTACTGCGAGGGCTGCGCGAAGGTCACCCCGGTCGCGTCCGATCGTCTCGAGCCCGTCCGTCAGTCGATTCGCGACACGTTCGGCTATGAGACGCGGTTCACCCACTTCGCGATCGTCGGACAGTGCGCCGACTGTGCGGCTGGCGAGTCCAGGCAGCGCGACGACGGGTCAGCCGGAATCGAGCCCCACGAGCATCGGCATCTCGCCCGCCGCGACGACGGCGACGCCGCGGATACGCACGCTCACGCGCATAGCCATGGCGACTACGTGCATTCCCACCCGCACCCGCACGCACGACACGGGCACAACCACTAACGACCGGAGCGCCCGCCGATCCGGTACATCATCAGCTCTCCGGGGACCAGCCCACGGCGGCGGTACAGGCGGATCGCTGCCTCGTTGCGTGCCATCACCGCGACGGTCAGATTCGGGATCGCTTTCTGGTCAAGCGCCAGGTCGACGGCGTTCAACAACCGGGTCCCGATGCCCGCGCCCCGGCATCCCGGCAGCACCGCAAGGGTGTAAAGCTCGGCGTAGCCGGCTCCCATCGGGAAGGTGTCATCGCTGCCCTGGTGAAGCACCGTGAACGCGTAGCCCACGCAGCGCCCCTTCGAGCGCGCCACGTGTAGTAGCGCGGCGCCGTGCTCGAAGTACTGCTCATAGGTCGCGACCCGCTCGCTCCACGCCCGCTCGTCGGGCTCGGTCAACGCCACCCGCGACAGCGAGCGATGTTCGTCGTGCAGCGACAGAAACGCGGCTCTGAGTTCCGGGATTTCAGCGACCGAACCGTCTTTGATCTCAACCGCAGACGACACGACCGGTGTGGGTTGGGCGAGCTTTGCGCGCTGATGTGCGGGTCAGTTGCTGGCCAGATGCCACCTGGTGGAGCGACGCTCACCGGTCCGCTTGACCGTCCCATCGGACTCAAGCTGCTTGAGGACCCTCAACACGGCCGCCGCGCTACCGCCGGTCTGCTGGCGGATCGCCGAAGCGGGAACACCGTCGGTGGTGACAAGGCTGACCACTTTCTCTGAGGTCAGCGCCTTGCCGTTAGCGCTCGTGCCGTTCCGGCTCTTGCCGTTAGTGGCCGTGCGGGGGGTGGCGGTGCCGCTAGTGGTCGTCGCCGTCGGTCGCGTCCGGCGAGTACGCCGGGCTCTCGGAGCGGTTGCGCGAGCCGCAGGGACCGATGAATCCTCGAGTGCCTGCAGAGCCTGGATGGCCTTGTCGAGCTTGTCGCGTTCAGCTGTCAGTTGACTGATCGTCGCCTTAATATTCACTGAAAGTCCTCAGTTGTTCGTGATGTACGGGATGTGGTCGGCGCGTACGTCGTTGCCGAACACGCGCATCACGATAGAGGCAGGGCGCGGCACGCGCCGCTCAGCACCGGAATTGGGCTGGTATTTCGCCGGATGGCTTTGCCGGCATTGCTGTGTCGTGGAACGAGTCAAGAGGTATCGCTGAGGATCTCCTCAGCGGATCCTTCCCTCGCGATCCTCGGCTTCGCGCTGATCTCGCTCCACGTCACCTGCATCGCGTTCACCGCGGTCCTGCTGGTAACGCTCTCGGCTCACCGGATCGCGAGCGGGGCACCGACCGGAGTAACGCGGTTAGACACGACGCTGGGTATGCCGGGGGGCGTCCTGGTACTGCGTGTCGCGCTCCTGCTCCTCGCGTCGCTGCCGTGAGACATCGCGAGCTTCGTGGATCGGGATGCGCTACGCGCGACCCTGGGACCGCTGCATCGGTTCCGTCGTTCGCGGTGGTCGTGCAAGCTCTGAGCCTGAGAGCTGGGCCTGGTGGTGGTGGCGGCAAAGTCCCGAGGCGGCGAGCAGAACAAGGCCGGGGAGGATCACTAGGCCGACACGCAGGCCGGCCGCTTGGGCGATCGCTGCGGCCGCGAATGGACCGAGGATCTGGCCGATCGATGCGATCGATTGGACTTGTCCAATCGCGCCGTCGGCGTTGCGCGCGCTCGCCCCGACATGCATCGAGGATGTCAGCGGAAACATCGCGCCGATCGCGATACCACTGAGCGCAATGCCGACGGCCGCAGCGGCCGCGCCGCGGGCTGCCAGCAGGATCGGCAGACCCACCAGAGCGAGGATCAGCGACGCGCCGAGCAGGCGCTCGGTGACGACCCGCCGCGCCAGACGACTCGCGAGCAACCGGCCGATGAGGTTTGCCGCATAGAGGCCACTGACCATCAGGACTGCCGCTTCGCGGCCGATGCCGACACTGCCGTTCAGGTAGCTGGCGAGCCAGAAGCTCAGCGAGAACTCCAGCGCAACGATCGCGAACACGATCACCAACGTCGGCCGTGGCGTGGACCGCGACCGAAGATCAGCGGTCCGAAGCGGCTGCTCGGGTCCGACGACGGGCTTGGACCGAGGGATGCGCACGGCGCCCATCGCCAACACGGCGGTGATGACAACCGCGCCACCGACGACGAACGCAAAGCGCCATCCCAACACCGTCGCCGCGACGCCACCGAGCATCAGCGGCACGACCGCTCCTCCGAGACTGACCGTCACCTCCCCCTCGGTCATCGCCACTGTCCGGCGAGGACCGTGCGCATCGGCCAGCGCCGCCCACATCCTGACCAGCGCCGAGCTGGCGAACAGGCTCACGAACAGCGCGGCAGGCACGGTGATCGCAATCGAATCGCCGTAGCCGAGGGCGAGGCCCGCGACCGCCGCCGCGGCCAACCCGAAACGGATCGTCACACCCCGGCCGAGGCGTGCCTCCACTCGGATCGCGAGCAGGCCGGCGAGGCCACCGCCCAGCGCAAAGGCCACCTGATAGAGCGCGCCCGGCAGATAGGAGACGTGGTCCTCAGCCCGCAGGTAGGGCAGCGCCGGACCGAGGATCGCGTTCAGAACGCCAAACCCGAACAGCCCCGAGAACATCGTCCAAGTCAGGCGGTCCCGGTGATATGCGGGCTCCGTGCCGGGGTCGTCCCGAGTGCAGCTGGGGCTGGCAACCTGATCGAGCAACGGTGCTCACAGGCCCCCTGCGAAGAGCGCTGCCAGGTTGTCGATGATCGCGTCGGCGCGAGCGAGCGCATCATCGTCGTGTGAGGTGCGCAGCGCGATCACGCGCGCACCCGCCGCGCGACCAGCGTCGATCCCGACCGGAGAATCCTCGAGTACCGCGCACCGTTCCGCGGTCAGGTTGAGCTGCCGGGCACCGAGCAGGAAGCCCTCGGGATCGGGCTTGCCGCGGGTCACCATGCTGGAGCTGATGACGACCTCCGGGCGGGGCAGGCCGGCCGCGCGAAGCCGCACGTCAGCGAGCTGCGAGGAACACGAGGTGACGATCGCCAGTGGGTAGCGGGACCTCAGCAACTCGACGGCACCGGGCAGCGCGAACACGCCATCGGTGTCGGTGGTCTCGGCGGCTTCGACGAGTGCGGCTTCGGCGGCGGGGTCACCGTCGGGCGCGAGCAGGCGGACCGTTTCCGAGGACGGCCTGCCCTGAGCGAACGCCTGGACCTCGCCGGGATCGAGCCCGTGGCGTCTGGCGAAAGCCGTCCAGGCGCGGTTGACCGGTGCAGAGGAATCCATGAGCGTGCCGTCGAGGTCGACCAGCAGCGCCTGCGCGCCGCCAAGCGCAGCGTGACCCAGGGCGCCGATGCTCACGTCGTCATCCCGGTGGCCAGCGCCCGGTCGGTAAGAATGTGATCGAAGGCGTGCTCGCCCGCCCCGACCAGCGGCGCTCGGTCGCCAAGGGTGCTTGGCGCGAGCGCGGGGGCAAGCCCTGCCCGGGCGCTCATCAGGCCATCGTGGTAGCCCTCCTGGACACGATCTCCCGCAAGCTCCAGGAGCTTGGGGGCGAGGCCGCCGAACGTGACCAGCTCGGGATCCAGACCGTTGACCAGGCCCGCGGTTCCCCGCCCCAAGGCAAACGCAGCGTCGCGCACCGCGCGTTGCTGCGGCTCGCTGCCCGCCCGGGCCGCCGCGAGGACACTGCGGCTGTAGCTCACCTCATCGGCCGGAACCGGCTCGCCCAGATGACGCGCAAGCGCCGGGCCGTCCAGCGCGGTGTTCCAGCATCCGTGGGCGCCGCATCGACAACGCACGGCCGGCGAGCCAAATGGCATGTGCCCGAACTCGCCCGCCATCCCCCGAACCCCGGGAACGAGTCGTCCGGCGACCAGCAGCGCTCCGCCGATGCCCGAGTCCATGTAGAGGTGAACCGAACTCGCGGACCCCGTCGCCGCGCCACGCCGCGCATCCGCGATCGCTGAGAAGGTCGCGTCGTTACCGGCCAGCAAGGGAACCGACTCGAGCTTGCGCGCCGCCAGCGTCGAGAGGTCCACGTCCTGCCAGCCGAGGTTGGGCGCCTGAACCAGGCGCGTACCGGATACGGTCCCTGGCAGCGAAACCACGATCGCCCGCACGGCTGCGCCATGGCTCGCGCAAACCTCGCCCAGCGCCTCCTCGACCTCCGTTAAGACCGAGGACCGATTGCGGTCGTGGCGCTGCGTCCGGTAGCTGTTCACCTCGCCGCCGAGCACCATCGTGGCCACCTCCCACGATTCATGTGAGATCGCTGCCAGCACCGCGACCGGACCCTGGGGATGCGGGCCCAGCGAGCCGGTCGGACGGCCCCGGCTGCCCGTCGCAGGCGCCGGGCCCTCGGCGACCATCCCTGACGCAACCAGACGCGCAACGGTCTCGCTCGCCAGCCCGCTGGAGATATCAAGCTCTCGAGCCAGCCGCGCGCGGGTGATCCCCGGCTCGCCGTGAACGGCACGCAGTACCCCGATCGCAGTCGAAGCCCGCGGCCACGCAAGCCGGGCTGAGGCGGTCAAAGACTCCACAGAGCTTTTACTCTACCACCGAGTATATTTACGACCTTAGCTCGCGGGGCGCGCCGGCGCGCCGGTGTTGGCTCGAACCCGCAGCGGTGGGCGCGAGTAGCGGCCGGCGGGCGGCGGCATCACCCGAATGGGATGACCCGCGCTCACGCGCGTGGTCATATGCTGAGCGCCGCTCGCTCCGAACAGGTTTGAGGTGAGGGTGTAGCGGGATGCGTTGGTGCCGCAATGTCCTCGCCGCAGCGATGTGAGGATCGGCGGTCAAACAACCCAATCCCGGGGAATAGCCACCTGACGGCCGAGGGCGGTAGCGCGCCTCGATGCCGACCCGAAACGCGCAAAATGGAGAGCAGACTCATGGCCGAAATCAACCTTGACCAGCTCGGACCCGTGGACTACGTCGTTGTCAGGTTTCCTGCCGACAAGGCGGACTTCTCGGGTGCGATGGCCGAAGAGCTGAAGCAGCTGATGGACAGCGGCACGGTGCGGGTGCTCGATCTTCTGATGGTCACCAAAGGCCAGGACGGCACCGTCGCGGTAGCCGAGTTGCGGGATCACGACGAAAGTGACGTCGGCGGGCTGCGGTCCCTCGAAGCCGATCTGTCGCTCGTGCTGGCCTTGGAGGACGTCGAGCAGGTCGGCGCGGATCTCGAGCCCGGCAGCGCGGCCGCCGTGCTTGTCTGGGAGAACACGTGGGCTGCTCCGTTCGCATCGTCGATTCGCCATTCCGGGGGCGAGCTGATCGGCAGGGGTCACATCCCCACGCAGGCGCTGATCGCCGCAGCGGAGGAGGACCGCGAGGCGGCCGAGGCAGGGGCGTGACGCGGGGTCTTTGACGAGGCGCTGTGTCGCACGCTGACCTGTCGCCGGACACCTGCCTACAACTCGCGCCGGGCATCCGAACCCGCTTGGACGCAGCCGGGCACGTCCTCGTGGACGCGCCGGATGGCACGATTATCGACATCGGTCCGAGAGGGTTCGCGACCTTGTCGATGTTCGCCCGGCCGCTTCGCCTCGGAGCGGCGGTCGAGCAACTCGAGCACGGCAGCAATGGCTCGACTGATTTCGTGCCGACCCTGAGCGTGATCAACATGCTGATCGAAGAGGGTGCGCTCGTGGCGCCCGACGCCGATCGGATCCCAACCAGGGGGTGGGCAGATCCCGTGGAGCACGCGCGCATGCTCCACGACGAGCGCCGGACGAGTGACTACATCGCCGCCCTGCGCAAGGCAGTACGACCCGACGACATCGTTCTCGACGTCGGTACCGGCAGCGGGGTGCTCGCGATCGCCGCCGCCCGAGCGGGAGCGCGTCACGTGTACGCCGTCGAGGCCAGTGATATCGCGGATGCCGCCGAGCGCGTGTTCGCCGCCAATGGCGTCCGCGACAAGGTGACGCTGATTCGCGGGTGGTCCAGAGAGATTGAGCTGCCCGAGCCGGCGGACGTGCTCGTGGCGGAGGTGATCGGCAACGAACCGTTTGAGGAGGAGATCCTCGAGACGACCCTCGACGCCCGGCGTCGGCTGCTGAAACCTGACGCGCGGCTGATTCCGCACACGCTCGAGCTTGTGGCCCGTCCGCTGCTGATCCCGGATGCGGAGGCCAGGCAGCGGGCGATCGGCCCGCAGGCCATACAACGCTGGCGACAGCTGTACGGGATCGAGTTTGAGGCGCTGCTCGAGGCAGCCTTCCCCGGTCCGGTGAACAACCCGACCGAAGCCGACGTCCTCGCTCGCTGGCCACCGGTGGGGCCGACCGTCACGCTCGCCACGGTCGAGCTCGGGTGCTACGAGCGACCCACCGTCGACGCATCCGCCGAGCTCGCCGCCGCGGACGCCGGATGCCTCAATGCGATCGCCATAACGTTCCGCGCGCACCTACACGCAAGCCTCACGCACACACTTGATCCATGGAGATGGCCGTCTTCGAGCTGGGCGACATCGGTGTGGGTGCTTCCTGACCCCGTCCGGCTTGGACCCCTCGACAGCTTGCGGGTGCGCTACTGCCGCCGAGTACGGGGCCGGGCCGACGGGTTGACGTGCGAGGCATCGCCCTTTCTGGGTGATGCCGCGGCCGCCCCAACCGCGACGATGTAGTGGTTCGGCTCCGGCGAGGTCACTGGAGCCCTGATGTCCACACCGTTCATGATCAGGAGGACGCGATGGGATTTGTACGTCGACGGGCTCGCCGCCGGACTGCGCTGCTGGTCGGAGGAGCGGCCTACGCCGCGGGCAGGCACCGGCGCGGCAACCAGGAGGACGCGTCATACGACGAGGCGCCGCCCCAGGCAGCGCCTGCGCCCGCCCAGCCCAGTGCATCGATCGACTACGACGAGCTCTCCAAGCTCGGGAAGCTGCACGCTGACGGCACCTTGACCGACGAGGAGTTCGCGGCCGCCAAGGCCAAGGTCCTCGGAGGCTGAGCTACGCGATCGCGGTAATGCGATCGCGCGAGCCCGAGCCGGCGGGCCGGTTGCCCGCACTGGTCGTCGAGGACTCCCCCGACGCGGCCGACCTCGCGCTGCTCGAAGAGCAGGTGGCGGCCGCCGCGGCCGCCACCGCCGGGCTTGGTGAGGAACAGGAGTTTGGGATCTTCGGTCGCAACGACGACGGTCGCGTCGTTGCGGGCATCTCCGCCATCGTCTGGGGCGGGTATTGCGAGCTGCAGGCGATGTGGGTCGAGGCATCGCTGCGCAACCGCGGGCTGGCGCGCGCGCTGTTCGCCGAGGCGGAGGCCGAGGCCTGCCGCAGAGGCTGCGGGCTTGTCGTGTTTCACGCCTACGACCTGCTCGCTGGCGGTCTCTACGAGCGGCTCGGATACGAGACGGTCGGCGTGATCGAGAACTGTCCGGCGGGAAGCGCTGCTCGCTGGTACCGCAAGGTGCTGTGAGCGCCCGCCGACCCGGCGCGCGGTGTGATGTCCGCCCGATGAGATTCCGGGCGCCGCCGGGTCTGTGTGGACATGACTGCTTCAAACGGCCGGATTGAGGACTTGACCATGAACCGGACGCTGGACGTCGTGGGCTTGCCCGCGGCCGACGGCGCAGGTGTGATGACGACGGTCGAGACGAACGGCGTCACGCTCGGGCTCGAGCACTTCGGCGACGTGGCGTCGCCGCTCGTTCTGCTCGTGGGCGGTACGACCATGCTCTCCTGGCCCGACGCGTTCTGTGCGGCGCTCGCGCGCGGCGGACGCCACGTCGTGCGATACGACCTGCGCGACTGCGGCGCGTCAACCACCATCGATCCGGAGGCCCCCGCGTACACGCTGCGAGATCTTGCTGCCGACGCGGCGGCGCTCGCCCACGAGCTCGATCACCGGCCGGCGCACCTGGCGGGCATCGGCGTCGGCGGGATGGTCGCCCAGGTCGCCGTGCTCGACCACTCGGACGCGTTCTCGGCGCTCACTCTGGCAGGTTCGCGGCCCGTCGCTCCAGGCCCGGTCGACGACGACCTGCCTGACCATGACGCGGCGACGATGGGCCGGCTGTTCTCGCGTCCGATGCCCGACTGGTCTGATCGCGCCGCCGTCGCGCAGTTCGCCGCCGGCGGCGCGGAGATCCTCGGCGACGATCCCGCCACCGCGCGCGCGATCGCCGAGCGCATCTGGGACCGCACGCAGTGCACCGACCCCGCGGTGCAGATGGCTAATCAGATGGGCATGGTATTCGCCAAGCTCGACTGCAAGCCGCGCTGGCGCGAGCGCTTGCCCGAGCTTGCGATCCCGACGCTGGTCGTGCACGGTCGCCGCGACCCGTTCTTCCCGGTCGGAAACGGCGAGGCGCTCGCGCGCGAGATCCCCGGCGCTCGGCTGCTCGTGCTCGAACGGGCGGCGATGGCGATCCCCGATGCGGCCGCCGATCAGGTCGCGTCGGCGATGCTCGCGCTCTAGCTACTGGGCCGGCACCGCGATCGACGCGGTCAGCCAGCTGACGAGAGCGCGGCGGCGGATCGCGCGGCGGGCTGGCATCGTGAGCTCGATGAGGCGGTCACGCGAGGTGGAGGTCGACGGGCTGGTCAACGTCCGCGATCTCGGCGGGCTCGAACGGCGCAACGGGCTGACGACACCCAGCGGGGTGTTCTTTCGATCGGAGAGCGTTGATGCGATCACGGAGACGGGCTGGGAGCAGTTGCACGCTTTGGGAGTCGCGACCGTCGTCGATCTCCGCCAGCCGCGCGAGCGGGCACGCGACCGCAGCGCCCGGCCGAGCTGGCTGACCACGCGCGCCGTCGACCTCGATGGCTGGGAGAACCAGACGTTCTGGAAGGACTACTGGGACAACGGCCTGGTCGGCACCGCGCTGTACTACACGCCGCACCTGACCGAGATGCCCGACCGCGCGGGCGCAGCGCTGTCGGCGATCGTCAGCGCCCCGCCCGGCGGCGTGCTCTTTCACTGCATGGGTGGTCGAGACCGGACCGGGATGATCGCGATGCTCCTGCTCAGCGCGATCGACACCAAGCCGGACGAGATCGCCCGCGACTACCTGGAGACCGTCCGTCGCGGCGAGATCCGGGCTGCTCGAGTTGGTCGACCCAACGACGAGCCCAGCCTCGAAGCGTTCTGCCGCGGCCACGGCACCACAACCGAGAGGGCGTTCCGAGACGCTCTCGCGGCACTGGAACTCGAAACGCTGCTGCAACGATCGGGCATGTCCGCCGCCGACCGCGTCGCCCTCAGATCCTGGCGCGGGACTGTGCTGTGATGTGGCTGGCGTCCGGTCTTGATGCCAGAGCCAGGTCAGCGACTAGCGGGGAGAGAGCGATGGCGTTGCGTACGACGGTGGTCGGTTCTTGGTGGAAGCTCGATGAGCATGAGCCACAACTGGCTCGTTATCACCGCGGTGAGCTGTCGCCGCAGGAGGGCGAGGATCTGCTCAACGAGGCGGCCGCGGCGGCGATCGTTGAGCAGCGCGAGTTGGGCCTGGATGAGTGGACCGGCGGTGAGTACTTCACCGACAACTTCATCGACCACATGCAACGGGTACTCCACGGCCTCAAGATCGACAAGCCCGACGAGCCCGACCCGTTTGACTATGACGACCTCGCGCACGCCGTGATCACCGGCGAGCTCTCCGCGCCGGACGGATTGGGCTACGCCCGCGCGTATCGACGCGAGTCACAGCTCCCCGGCGGGGTCGCGATGGCGACGGTTGTCGGGCCGTTTGAGATCACCGTCCACGCGCTCGATCAGCAACACGAGCTGATGCGCCAGATGCCAAATTTGATCGGCATCATCAACGCCGAGATTCGCGATCTGGCCGCGGCGGGATGCCTGCACGTGCAACTCGACGTCCCGGTCTTCGGCGGGCTTCTGAACTCCGGTCTGATGTCCGCCGAGGATGCCGCCGGGATCATCGCCGGATGCTTTGACGGCGTTGACGGCGTGACGAGAGGCATCCATGTCTGTAACGGCAACTTCAAGGGCCGTCCGATGTCGGCGATCGTCCGTAACGCACCCTGGGTGCCGCTGCTGCAGCACCTCGATGGGGTGATCGACATCGCCGCGCTGGAGTGCAGCTATTTCGCGCAATGGCTTGAACGAGACGCATTTGCCGACATGCCGCAGAGCATCGAACTGGCCGCCGGGATCGTTGACGAAGCCAGCTACGGGATCGAGACCCCGAAGAAGATCCGCGACCGTGCTGCCGACTGGGCGCGCGTGGTCGGTGAAGAACGCCTCTGGGTCTCGCCGTCGTGTGGGTTCGGGCGTCATCCAGCGCGCAGCCGCGCGGTCCTACAAGCCAAGATCGAAAACCTGGTCGAGGCCGCGCAGACCTTCTGACCAAGAGGCGCGCGACGACATGCGTGACGTTCGAGTTGGCTGAGGGAGGCGCCGGGTTCAGCTGGCTGACACCGCATAGACCGGCGGCAGCCGCGCCGTGACTTCGAACCACGTCGCCCCCGCGTCGCCTGAGCCGAACAGCTCACCGGTCGTGGAGCCAAAGTACAGCTCGAGCGCGGGCCCGGAGCCCTTGCGTTGGAATGCCTGGCGCAGGACGGTCAGGTATGCGTGCTGTTGGGGCAGCCCGTCGCCGCGCGGCGACCACGACTCACCGCCATCGCGCGTCTCGTACACGCGCAGCCGCCCGTCCGGCATCACCCTGTCCATGTCGGCCACGAGCGGGATCACGTATGCGCTCTCGGGGTCGGCTGGGTCGACAGCCAGCGGAAAGCCGAAGTCCGATGGCAGCCCGGCGCCGATCTCGGTCCAACTGCAGCCGGCGTCGTCGGAGCGGTACACACCGCCGTGAAACTGGATGAACATCCGCTCCGGGCGCGCCGGCGCGCGCTCCAAGTGGTGAACGCAGAGCGCCGTGTCAGCGTCGGGCTCGGGCTCGGGCAGGTTCAGCTCGGCGATCACCTCATCGGGCAGGTAGCGCGGAGTCAGCCCCTGGTTACCCCGCCGCCATGAGCGCCCGGCGTCCTCGGTGTGCCACACGCCAGCGGCCGAGATCGCGACCGACAGCTTGTCAGGGAGGCCCGGCCACGTGGCGATCGAGTGCACGCAGAGCCCGCCGCCGCCCGGTTGCCAGTTCCGGCGCGTCTCGTGCTCCCACAGCCCGGCGTTGATCTCCCATGTGGCTCCGCCGTCGACGGACTGGAACAGCACTCCAGGATCGCCGCCCGCGTACATCAGCCCGTCGCGCTCGCCGGGCGCGATCACCCAGATCCGCTCGAGCGCGAGCTCACCAGCTGTCGGGAGTGCGACGCCCGCGCCCTGCTCCCACGCCTGGTGACGCGTGCCGGCGCCCCACTCGCTCGCTGGCCGTTCGGTATAGAACACCTTCGGGCCGTAGAACGGCGAGGTCATCGTTGCCAGGACTCGCCCCGTGGAGGGGTCGCGTACCGCGTAGTCGACTGGTTCGCCCGCGAACGCCCGCGCGACGATGTCCCAGTCGCCCCCGGGCTCGCCCGAAAGCGCAAACAGGCCCTTCTTGGTGGACACCAGCAGCTCGGTCATCGCTTCAGCCTCCTGTGATCGCGGGCAGGATCTCGACGCGGGCGTCAGCGGCAACCGTCGTGCGTTCTCCGCCGCGCTCGCCGTTGACGAACACGTTGATGTGCCGCCGGATCAGGCCGCGCTCGTCAACGATCCAGCCGCGCAGGCCGGGATACGCGTGCTCGAGCTCGGATAGCAGTTCGAGCACCGTGGCGGCTTGAAGCTGGTGTTCGCCAGCACCGCCGGCCAGTTGTCTGAGTGGGCCGTGGACACAGACGAGCGGCATGGTCTGATCCTAAGACCCTATGCCGGAACGAAACTCATCGGCCCGGCGGCAAATCGCGGCGGTCTGCCGCTCGCTCGCTACGGCGCGGGTTCGGCTCCCAAACGCCAGAACGGTGACACGGGCCCGGCGCCGGCACCAAGCGGGTAGGCGTCTCGGACCGCGTGGGAGACAAACCACTTGCCGAACTGGACCGCTTCGGGCAACCGAGATCCCTTTGCCAGCGACGCGGTGATCGCGGACGCCATCGTGTCACCCGCGCCATGGGTGTCGTTGGTTTGGTAGCGCGGCCCCGGCAGCTCGAGGAACGCGCTGCCGTCATAGAGCAGGTCCACGCACTCGCTGTCGTGGGTCAGATGACCGCTCTTGATCAGTGTCCATTGCGATCCGAAGGCGTGGATCGCTTGCGCTGCGTCGGCCAGCTGGTCTCGATTCTGGACATCGATTCCGGTGAGCAGGCGCACCTCGTCGAGGTTCGGCGTCACGAGCGTGGCCCTTGGGAACAGCTCGTCGCGGAGTGCGTCGAGCGCCCGTTCGTCAAGCAGCTGCTCGCCGTGCCTGGACGCCGCCACCGGATCGACCACGAACGGCGTCGCATGGGATCGCCCAACGCCGGCCTCGTCACACGCCTGCGCGACGGCCTCGATGATCCCCCGGTTGGCGAGCACGCCGGTCTTGACCGCGTCGACGCCGATGTCGGTCGCGACCGTCGCGATCTGCGCGGCAACGAAGGCGGGCGGGACCTCGATGACGTCGCTGACGGCAACCGTGTTCTGCACGGTCAGCGTGGTGACCGCGCTCGTGCCGTGCACGCCACACGCGAAGAACGTGCGCAGGTCCGCCTGCAGGCCGGCGCTACCCCCGGAATCCGAGCCGGCGATCGTCAACGCGGTTGGCGGTGCGATGCGTCCCGCGGTCTTCAGTGGTCCCGCCTCCGCGGACGTGCGGGGACGCTCAGCGATGACCTCCGCCGCACCGTGAGGGCACGGGTCTTCACTTCAGTCGCTCAGCCCGGCGACAATCTCGCCCAGCGCTCGGTCGAGCTCCACGGTCGGGTTCCATCCCCAGCGATGGGCGCGTTCGGCCAGCACCCGTCCAGTCCACGACGGCGCCTGCTCCCAGACCGGGTCAACCCCAAGCGCCCCGGTGACGGCCTCGAAGTAGTCGCGCTGGGTAGCGCGACCGGCTGCGACGTTCAGTGCCACGCACGCCCCGCCGACGGGACCGCCAGCGGGGTCAGAGGCGTCGGGCACGCGGCCGACGGCAAGGTCAGCGGTCAGCGACGCCAGGTCAGCGACATGCACCCACGGAAAGGTTTGAGCCGCGATCGCGTGGCGAGCCTGCTCGTCGTCGCGCATCTCCGCGGGGCGCAGGGTGTTCCAGGTCGAGGTCGGGCCTGGCCCGAGGATCGCCGGGGGACGCACCAGCACACGCGTGATCCCCTTGAGATCGGCGAGCGCCAGGTCGGTGTCGCGTTTGGTCACGGCGTAATCGTTGGCGTCGTCGGCAACCAGATCCGATGACTCGTCCACGTCCCCGATCCCGGGGGAGCGGTCATAGACCGCAGCCGTCGAGATGTGAATCAACCGCTGCACCCCAGCGCCGGCGGCCGCGCGCGCAAGCACTGGGGTGCCCTGGACGCCGACGCGATCCTGCGTCGCGCGGTCGCTGCCCATCGGGTGCACCGTCGTGACTGCCGATCTCGCTTCTGACGACACCACGGCGGCGAAGTCGGGATCGGTGAAGTCGCCGACGAGCTCCGCGACCCCCGGCAATCCGGGGGCGGTTCCGGCGCGTCGGACGACCGCGCGCACCGGCGCCTGACGTTCAACCAATGCCTTGCAGATCTCGTACCCGACGAACCCGTTCGCCCCAGTGACGACCACGCAGCCTGCTGCCGAGGACATGAACGCACTCTGGCACGGATCACGTTCTCCACGACCGCTGCTCGCCGGTCATCAGCCTGGCACCGGTTGCCGGGCAGTCGCCAACCGGCGCTGGTCTCCCATCACGATCCGATCCGCTCTTGATGTGTGCTGGCGCCTGGCGCTCACCCGACGTGGATCTCGAACACCCGCCGCTGGTGCCAGCCCGGTCCCGACGACCGCACGACGATCCGGTGCGTCCCCGGGCTCAGCGCGCGTAGCAGCAGTGCTTCGCCGTAGCTGGCGGTCCGGATTCGTTGTGCCGGCACATGAAATGTGTTATGGGCAGGGATGTGAGCGGTGACGACCGGCGCGGCGAGTGTCAGTGCGCGGTAGCCGGAGACCGGTGCGCCGTCGACCGAGGCGCTGCCGTGCAGATGTAGGCTCACGTAGCCGTGCCGGGCGCAGCGCCGAAGCTGGGCGGCGGAGGTCCCGAACCCGGAATGGTCGCCATGGACTGTCGAGCATTCGTTCGCGATCCCGTGGGTGAAGATCGGCTGGCTGGCAGCTACCCGGCACCGCATCGTCTGGTCGGTGTTGGCACCGTCGAGGAACGCGACCGTCTGGCCGTCGGCGTGCAGCGTCTGGCACGGCGGCGGCTTACCGCCGTCGTTGAAGAAGATCCGGTTGGCGACCCCCAACCAGTAGGGGTAACCGTGACCGGCGACGGAGCCGGTCGGCGGCACGACCGGGCCCGAGCCGGTCGCCGGCGCCGCTGCTGCCACCGTGCCGCCGGCCAGCAGCGTCGCGAGCGTCGCGACGGTTAGGTTCCGTCGCAGGCCGCGAGACGAACTCATCAGGTGGTTTCGCATCATCTGTCTCCTTGAGTGGTGGTTTCCTAGAACGCTGCGTCGCCCCGCAGGACGACGTGTCCGGGCGATTTCGCCGATTGCGGCTGGACGGTGACCTCCAGGCGGTAGTCGCCGGTCAGGCGGGGCGGGATCTTTCCGGCGGCCGCAAGCAGCCCGTCGGCGGCGATCGGGGGCGAGATCACGCCGAACAGCCTCGGGCGCGCGCCGTACTGCAACTGGTATGCGCCGGACGTGAGGCGGACCTCCGGGATCGTCCAGACCTCGTAGCGCTCGCCCGCGGGCGCACGCTTCAGGCCGCGGGCCGTCAGGGCATACAGCTCCGAGTTGCCCTGGCCGCCGTTGACCACCAGCTTGCCGGTCTCCGATCCCCGCCCGGGCGGAGGGCTCAGCGTCGCGTCGCAGACCAGCGTGCCGCCGAGCCGTGGCGGCTTTGCCGGCGCGAGGTTGTGAATCACCGGGAGCTGCGGGTGACCACCTCCGGGCGACGTATTACCGTGGTCCTGACCGGCGGAATGCAGCGCCAGGATCGCCACCACCGAGACCACGACGCACACCGCCACCCCTGCCCCGGCGGTCACCCAGTCCCAGCGCAGACGGGGGAGCCGTGGGCGCGGGATCGCAAAGCGGCGGCGAACCCCGCGGGCGGTGGCGCGCGCGAGCTGATCCTCGAGTCGGTCGTAATAGTCAGCCATCAGCGGTTCTCCAGCCGTCGTCGCACGCGGCCGAGTCCGCGACTGACGCGTTTGCGGACGACCAACTCGGAGCAGTGCAGCTGGGCCGCGATGTCGCTGTAGCTGCGTTCATGCACGACATGGGCCTCGACAGCGTGCCGCTCAGCGCCGGGCAGGTCCTCGACCAGCTGCACCACGTCGGCGACGCCGGCCCGGCCGGCGATCGCGTCGGTCTCGGCGTGGTCGTCGTCGTCAAAGCCGATCGGTTCGATCGCCAACCGTCGACGTGCCCGGTCCTGGACCCGGCCGCGCCGCCGGCTCGCCGCCAGTGTGTTGCGCGCGATCCCGATCAGCCATGGCGCCGCCGACTCGCTCTCCGGTCGGTACCGGTGCGCCGCGACGATCACCGACGCGAACACCTCGCCGGCGATATCCGCCGCGAGCTCGGGGTCGCGGGTCTCGCGCAGTAGATACCCGACGACCCGCGGCAGGTGGCGCCGGTAGAAGACGGTGCAGGACTCCCCGTCGCGAGCGGCGATCGCCGCGATCAAGTCGCGGTCTGACCATCGCTCGCGGACCTCTGAGAGCACCATTACCCGCTTAAGTCACTTCCCCCCAGATTGTGACCGACCGTGCTTGACCCGCGAGCCTGAACGGCGCCGTCGGCGCGCTGGTGAGCTCCCGACACCGCTCGGGCTCGTGACCAGCAGCAACCCGTCGGCGACGCTAGGCGGTCACCGTCTCAGGGCAATGCAGGCATGGCAAGGCGCTCCCCGGGCATCAGAATCCGGACTTCGGTCGCGGGCGCCACTCCCGCAACTGCCGCGGCGAACGATCGCGCCGGTGCGACCGGGTCCAGACCGCGCTGTGCGCCCCAGGCTCTGAGCGTTCCCCAGTGGATCGGCACCGCCACCCCGGGACGGATCCGCGCGACCGCCTCCGCAGCCCGCTGCGGATCGAGGTGTCCGGCGGGGACACGTGGACCCCAACCGCCGACGGGCAGCAGTGCCACGTCGACTCGGCCGGCAAGCTCCGACATACCGGCGAACAGGTCGGTATCGCCGGCAAAGTAGACCCGGGCGGGGCCCTCGAGCAGGTAGCCGAGCGCGGCGATCGGGCGCCCGACAGGGTTGCGACGCCCGTCGTGAGCGGCGTGCACCGCTTCGATCGATGATCGCGCCGATTGGCAAGCGGTCACCCTCGGCGAGTTCGATCACCTCGCGGGCACCGCCCTTACGGGCGATCGTTGCGCAGCCGCGAGGGGCGATCAGCGGACAATCGGCGGGCAGCCGTCGAAGCGAGCGATGATCGAGATGATCGCGGTGCGCATGGGAGATCAGGATCGCCGTGACCGGTTCGAGGTCCGCGACGACAGGCGCCGGAACGCGGCGGCGAACGTGAAGGATGCCGGCCCCGAGCAGCGGATCGGTCAGGAGTCGGATACCGCCGAGCTCGACCAGGACCGTCGCGTGCCCGACGTAGGTGAGCCCGTCCTGATCGAGCGGCACTATCGCGGCGCTCCCGACCGCGGCTGGCGTGGGCGCCTCGGTGAGAGATGCTCGCCAGCCGCTGAGCAGCTCGTGCACGGCCTCAGCGCCGACGATCGGCTCAGCCGGTCCCGGCAGTTCGACGGGATGCATGATGAACGGCCTGCTCTGCGGGCCGCCGAGGCCGCCATGGAAGGAGATCAGCTCCTCGAATGCGCAACCCTCCTCGAGCTCGGGGTCATAGAAGCTGCCGACCATGATGTCCGCCACGTGCTCGAAGCGATCGGTCCGGAGTAGATGTGCGGGCGCGTTGGCGGAGAAGCACGCGAGCGGGTCGGTGCCCTCGATGCGACCGTCGGCGAGGTAGTGCGTGCCGTCGGAGTTGATCGCCAGCGGCCCATGCCGCGCCGAGCGGACGAGCAGGAAGCCGATGTGCGGATGAGCGGCGAGCGTCGCAATCAGGTCCGGGTGGCGTTCGTTGATCTCCTCGACGGTCAAGCGCCGCTTCTGATCCATCAGATAGATCAGGCCGAGGTTGCCTGAGCCGAGCACGACGGCGCGATCGTCACCGAGGTGACGATCCTCTTGAGATCGCTTTTGGTTGGTGGCCTCCTGCAGCGCCTGGCCGACCGCGGCCTCGTGCTCGTCGCCGCCGCTCATTCCCGAGACGGTTCCGCGGGCGAGCGATCGCCGCACGAGGTCGTCGAGCCCGTAGCCGTTACGTTGTTTGAACGTCATCCCTTGTGTCTGTCCGTGGTCGGAGAGCACGACGATCTTGTACGGACGCGGCGCGAAGCGACGGGCGCGCTCGATTCGGCCGAACTGCTGGTCGAGCTTGCGCAGGGCCTCGAGCGTGTCGGCACGCTCAAGCCCGGAGTGGTGGGCCACTTCGTCGTAGCTCGAGAACGTGGCGTACACGGCGGGACGGCCATGCATCATGTCGGTCAGTACGCCGAACACGATCAGGTCGCGCACCACCACGCACACGGCCGCGCGGAGGAACGGGTATCGACCGCCCCGCTTGCCGCGGGGGATGACGTCACGCCGACGCTGAGCCATGGCAGCCGTGTACTCGAGCACGACCTCCCAGCCGAACAGGGCGAGCGCGCGCGTTACGTTGACGCCGTTGGCCAGGAACGCCCGGTAGCCGGCGTTGCTGTGCTTTTCCGCATCCATCCGGCTGACGGTCAGGATGACCTCGTCGGCCTCGCCGGAGAGGAGGTTCCCGCGGCTGGCGCCACCGCCGATCAACAACCCTTTGCCCGTCGCCCGGCGGCGCTCGATCTCGGCACAATCGCCGGGGGCCGAACAGCTCATCACCTTGCCCGACTCCTTCTCGACCCAGCGAAACGCGGGGATGTCGTGGTTTGAGCCGAGCAGGATGCCCGCCTGACTGGCGCCGGTCTGCGAGGACAGATCGGTCTCCCATTCGGTCAGCCGATGCGTCCCCTGACTCAGCCAGCGCGCCAGCACCGGCGTGCTGCCGTCTCGCATCGCCCGTCGCAGCACCGGAGTGGCGAGTCCATCGATCTCTAAAAACAGGATTCCCGGCGCGTCGGTCCGGGTCGGCTCGCCCTGGCGGCGCGCCACCCGCTCGATCAACCGCAATGAGTACGCGCTGTCGGCGTTGACGCCGAGCAGCACGTCCAGCACGAGGCTGACCGCCGAGGTCAACACCGCTGCGACAAGCGCCCAGCCGAACGAGTCGACCTTGAAGTCCTTCGGGTCCACAGCGGATACCAACAACAGGATCGCGGCGTCGATCGCGAGCACCGCCAGAAACCCGAGTACCAGCGTGTAGGGCAGACGCAGAGCCGCTACCACCGGCGGCAACACAGCGTTCAGCACGCCGACGGCGGCCGCCGCCAGCACGGCTCCCTCGAAGCTCTTGATATGCACCCCGGGCAGCACCGCTGCGGCCACCCACACCGCCACAGCTGCCACCAACAGCGACACGACCGACTGCCGCAGACGCCACCGGGGCGCGGCGGGACGCCACTCCAGGCTCTCCGCGTAAGGGTCGGGTGGGGTGCAACGTGTCACGGCAGATCCTTGAACGTCATCGACTGTTGCTTGGTCTGCCGTAGCAGAGCCGCATCCAGGGCTCTCTCATCACGGCGACGGATACTAGGTCCACGCCAGCTCCCACGCCCCGCCTGAAGCTGGTGCGCTACGCGCCCCTGAGGAGCTCTATCTCGGCCAGCTCAGTGCCGGGAACGCCCGCGCGGCGCCCGCTCGCGCCCGGCGCGTCTCGATCAGCCTCGAGCCACGCGAAAGCTGGCGAATTACTGGGGATATGCCCCACCGATTCGCCAGGATTCGCGGCGCGGCACGGCGCGGCGCGGCACGGCGCGGCACGGGGCGGGGCGGGCGCCGACCGGGGGCTCCGCGAGCAAGCGCCCCGGTCTCTCGTCCCGCGTATCGAACGCCGGCCGCCGGCGGCCGCAACGCGCCGCCGGCAGGTGGTGCGAGCGACCGCTAGCCGCTGGCCCCGCCGTTGAGCTGCGGCCGTGTCGGCCCGGCGGCGATCGAATCGCTGGCGATATCGGCGACCATGATCCCGTTGCGGATCTGATCCATCAGCTCGCCGACCGCGCTGGGCGAGTGCGGCAGCAGGATCGTGTTGGTCTGTGAGCCCTCACCGAGTGCGCGGATCATGTCCGTGTACTGGGTCAGCGCGACCAGCGCCATCGCCTCTTTGATGTCAAGCCCCTGGTCGGCGATGATCTGCAGCGACTCCTTGAGGCCCTCGGCGATCGCCTTGCGCTCCTCGGCGATGCCCTCGCCCTGGAGGCGCATCGTCTCCTTCTCGCCCTCGGCCTTCAGGACCGCCAACGTCTTCTGGGCGTCGCCCTGGGCGGCTGCCGCGATCTGGTTGCGCTGGGACGCGTTGATGTTGTTCATCGCGTCCTTGACCCGCTGGTCGGGCTCGATGTTGGTGATCAGCGCCTTGACGATCTCATAGCCGTACTCGGCCATCTGGCGGTGCAGCGTGTCCTGGATGTGCATCGCGATCGTGTCGGCATCGGCGTAGGCCTCGTCGAGCCCCATGCTCGGGATGTGCGAGCGGACGACGTCGAACGCGTAGGACTGGATCTGCACCTCCGGATCGTCGAGCTTGTAATAGGCGTCCTGCACCTGGTTGGGCTCCGGGCCGACCTTGTACTGGACGGCGAGCTTGACGCGGACGAACACGTTGTCCTTCGTCTTGGTCTCGATCTCGGCGTTGAGCTGCTCGACCTGCAGCGTCATCCTGCCGGCCACGCGCTCCACGAATGGCGACTTGGTCTGCAGTCCCGGGCCAGCCACGCGGACGAACTTCCCGAAGCGTTCAACGATCGCGCGTTGCTGCTGCTCTACGGTGAAGAAAAATACGGGCACCGCAATTCCCCTTTCCTTAGGGGTGGAGGCCAGGCGCCGACGGGCGGCGTCGCGACCTTGATCTCACTTGAGTGAATCACCCGGCGGCTCGATCCGCATCAATGCTGTCTTCGTGCGGACATCACAGGAGTACCGTCGAGATCGATGGCCGATGATGTTGACCCACAGCAGCTGGTCGGACTCGTCGCCGACGAACGCCTGCTCGGCGAGGATCCGTCGATGCTGCCGGTGGCATTGGGGCGGCCGGAGCCGATACCGAAGCGCGCGGCGCGGCGGAATCTGGTCGGCGCCGGCGCGACGCTCACCGGTGTGACGCTGCTCGGCGGGATCGGGCTGGCGATCCTCGGGGCGGTCGAGCTGCTGTTCAACGGCGGCGGCGCACTGGCGGTGGTCTTGCTGGTGTGCGGGCTGGTGCTGGCGGCCACGCATTGGGGCTGGGTGCACGTCGCCGAGGTCAGCGCACTGCGGATCGAGCGCCGCAGCAACGCTGGAGTCCTCGAGCGCCGGCAGGCGTGGCTGCAGGCGATCGCTCCGTTCATCCACTACGAGGTCAGAACCCGCGCAGGCGACGACGGCTCGATCATGATCGAGCGGATCCGCTACCGGCCGGTCCGGTCAGGCGAGCGCACCTTCATGTTCGATCGGGTGACCGAGCTGACCGAGATCCACGCCGGCGACGAGCCCGCCGCGATCGTGTCCGAGCGAGCCGAACTACTGCGTCACGCCGCCGCGATCGACACCGAACGGGAGCGCGCTGCGTTTCAGGAGCGAGCGGACGAGCTGCATTGGGCGACGCTGTCCGAAGGCGAGGACCGCGAGCGTACGCGCGAACAGGCCGCCACGGCCCGCGCGCTCTCTGAGCAGATCAACGCCAACCTGCGCGAACCGCCGTTGACGGAATAGGCGGGCGCCGGCGTCCGGCTCGCCTACCCGAAGGCCGGTACGGGAGGGGTCAGCTGATCAGCTGCATCGCGACGAACATGTAGGCCATCGCAAGCGTCATCCCGATCATCGATGCGCTGATGTCCAGATCGCCGAGCAGCGAGGCGGGGGCCGCCGTGACCGCGATCGCGCCGCTGTCGATCCCCGCCGGCACCATCGTCACGCCGATGATCGGAGCGCTGCCGTCGACCCGCCGGTAGGCGTCCACTGCCCACAGCGCCGCTTCGCCGGCGAGGTAGGCGACCAGGATCCAGGTGAGCGGTGCGACCCACGAGCCCGGGGACCACATGTACACCATCGCCCCGAGATCGACGGCCGTCAGCAGCCAGATCAGGTTCGGCGCTCGTCGCCTGTCGCCCAGCGCCCACAGGCCCGCGATCACGCCGGCGACCGCGAACGCCACCCGCCAGAACATCATCGGTATCGACGGCAGATCAATCGCGGCGGGCGCATACATGAATGCCATCCCGGCCGCCATCAGCACATGGCAGGCATGCCAGGGTCCGCGCTCACCTTTGGTCATCGTCAGGTGGCGCAAATGCGAGACCGCGATCAGCGCGAAGATCGCGACCCCGGCGACCCCGAGCCACTCCGGGAGCAGGTTGACCACGCCGTGCGCCGAGCCATGGTTCATCGCCATTCCGGGCATCGCCGAGCCGCTCGCGGCGTGATCCATACCACCGGACGACGAGCCCCCCACCGACATCGACAGCATGTTCATGGGCGTCGTCGACTCGCCCATCGCGCGCTCCTTGATCGAATGGCGCTACCAAGCTACCACCGGTCGCCAGCTCGGCCCAGTGTGCGCCCAGATGCCGATCGAACGAATGCGCTCGCGCGTCTGGGCCGCTCGCGGTCGACCCGCGGTCGCAGTCGTTTCGCTGGCTGCGAGTTTGCCAATCCGGACGATCGCGGGTAGGCTCGCGGGGCAGGGACCGGGGCATGTTTGAGTGTGTTGCTGCACTTGTTGACGCGGGTCATGACGACCTGCCTCGATCCGACCAGCGCATCGATCGATAACGGGGGAGCAGCACATGCCACACCTGAACGTGTCCAAGGCCCGTAGGGCCGGCTTGACGACCTGCATTGCCGCGGTCGCGGGAGCCGTCGCGCTGACTCCAGCCGCGGCGTCGGCAAAGACCACGTGGTTCGGGTCGAGTCTGAACCACACGCCGGCCAACGCCGGCTCGAGCTGTGCCGATGATGGCGTCGGCCAGCCGGGCGATGTCTGTACTCACGTCGGCTCCGATTACCCGGGAACCTCCGGTCGGACTCGCGCCCCGATCAGCGGCACGATCACCGCGCTCAAGCTGCGTCCGGCCGGGCCCCTGACGTTCACGCCGGAGGTCGTCAATGTCCGACATGTCTCGCCTGACTTCCAGACTGGGCAGGCTCAGGCGACGGCGCGCGGTCACCGGACCTCGCTTCCCGGTCCGACCCAGGATCAGATGTCCAATAGCGATTACCCAGTCGTGACCGTGCACCTCAAGCTGAAGGTCAAAAAGCACCAGGAGATCGCGATCAGCACCGCCAGCAATACGGCCGAATACTGCGCCGATGGGACGCCCGGCCAATTGCTGTTTGACCCGATCCTCGCCAAGGGTGCCGGGTTTCGGACCAGCAGCGGTGTCGACGGGTGCCTGATGCTCGTTCAGGCCAGGATCACCCCAAACCACAAGCACTGAGGCAAGACGGCGTTCAGCGCGCCGGGTGACGCCCGGCGCGCGCCGTCGAGATCGTGATCACCGGCCGCTGCGACGGGACCAGCCAGCGCAGCAGTGCCAGCAGCCGTGATCGATGGATCGCCACGCAGCCGGCGGTCGGCCCATCGACCCAGCTATGCAGGAAGATCCCGGAGCCGGGTGCACCGGCCCCGCGGCGGATCGGGTGGACGTTGAAGTCGATCACCGCGAAGAACGGGTAGGCGACCGGCTCGGTCCACAGCGCCTCGGAGCCCGCGGCGAACCCAGGGGTGACGCCGCAGCGGACCACGACGAACCGGTTGTAGCGTGCCGACGCCGGATCCTCGTCCCACCAGTCGCCACATCCGAGCTGCCGGTAGCGCTCGTGCAGGGCGCGAGGTCGCGCGGCGTTGCCGTAGAGCATCGGGCCCATCGCAAAGGTCCCGATCGGAGTCGTGCCGTCGCCCTCGTGCCGGTGCGCGCTCAGCCCGCCTCGACCGAGCTCCGCGGGCCACGGCCCGAACACGCGGCGCCAGCGAGCGCCGGGGCCCGAGCGGACCTCGGCGGCGAGCGCGCCCACGGTCGCGGACGCGCGTGGTGCGGTGACGACGATCCGTTCCCGGCCGGCGCGGGGGATCGCCGGCAAGCCGGTATCGGCCGCGCGGGCCGGCCCGGCCGCCGCGAGCACGAGCGCGGCGATCGCACCGAGCGCCGGCGCGGCGCGCCGGGTGACGTTGGCGGACACGTCAGCGCCGCGCAACCGCGACGGCGAATCCCTTGGGATCTCGCAGCGGCCCGTCGCAGGCGGCGAAGCGGCGGTGAGCCTCGTCGACGACGTCCGCGACGACCGCCGCGCGGCCGGGGTGCCGTTGGCCGACGCCATAGAAGCTGAGCATCGCGATCGCGTAGTCAGCGAACGCGTCCGCCGTCGGGTAGACGAGCGCGTTGCGATGCTCGATCGAGCGCACCTCTCCGAACACGGGGGCGATCAGCGCCGGCAGGGTCTCGGCGTGCAGCGGCCGGCCGGCGCACGCAGCGATGCCGTGCCGGGCGACGACCGCCCGCAGCAGTGAGTCGAGCCGCGGCAGCGCATCGTGGTGATTGACCGTGGCCGCAAACCAGCCGCGCGCGATCAACACGCGGTGGGCCTCGCGCACGGCGGCGGCTGGGTCGGACACGTGGTAGAGCATGTGGCGGGCGGTGACCACCGCGAACTCGCGGTCGCCGAACGGCAGCGCCACGGCATCCGCGTGCACCGCTTCGACGGCCGCGTTGGTGTGCAGCGCTTCGATCGCCGCGGGCGAGGTGTCGAGCCCGACCAGCCGCCCGCGATGGCCGCGGCGCTGGAGACCGGCGAGGAACGAGCCGGTGCCGCAGCCGACGTCGAGCAGCGCGTCGTCGGGCCCGAGCTCAAGCGCGTCGAGCACCGCCTGCTCGATGTCCTCGGGTCGCTCGGAGTAGCGCCGATGAGTGTCGATCCGTGTCTGCAGCGGTCCGAGCTCCAGGTACTCGCTGCCCGAGTTCGCGTAGCCCATCTCGCCCGAGGCTATATCCGAACTCTGTGATCTGCGTACACCCCCTCTGTCCGCAATCAACAATGTTCGAGCGGGCGGTGCATGCACCGCCCGCCGATCGGCGCATGCGCCGATCGGAGCGGGGCCGCATGCGGCCCCGCTTTCCCACCGATAGCTGCCTAGTAGCTCGGTTCGGTCACGGCGCGTCGATCAGCGCCGCCCGCGCGTCGCGGAGGATCCGATCAGACAGCTCGGGATCATCGACCGCTCGCGCGACGAGCAGCGCACCGACCAGCGTCGACAGGGCCACCGTCGACGAGCGGCCGGGCTCGAGCAGCTGCTCGAGCCGCGCCAGGTAACGGCCGACCTGCTCGGTGTAGGCCCGGCGCAGCCGCTCGTCCTCGCCGCGGGCGACGTCGTTGCCCAGCGCAGCCACGCTGCACCCGGAGCCGGGGTCGTCGCGGTGTGTCTGCGACAGGTACCAGTCGACGAACGCGGGGAGTGGGTCCTCGGCGTCGGCGAGCACCTGCGCTGCGGCATCTTCGGACTCCTCGTGGGTCCGCTGCGCGGCTTGCGCGATCAGCTCCTGGCGCGAGTCGAAATGCTTGTAGAAGCCGCCGTGGGTGAGGCCGGCCTCGGACATGATCTCGGCGACGCCGGGGCGGTCGGTGCCCGCCTCACGGATCCGCCGCGCGGCGACCTCGACGATCCGTTCGTGATTGCGCTGCTTCTCGGTTGCGGAATGTCCCATCTCGCTGAGGATGATATACGTAATCCACACAGGATGATGATCGTCATCCTGAATAGACCGCGAAAGGAACCGCCATGAAGATCGAAGGCTCAACCGCACTGGTGACCGGCGCCAACCGTGGGATCGGCGAGGCGATCGCCACCGAACTGCTCGCTCGCGGGGCGGCGAAGGTGTACGCCGGGGCGCGCGATCCGGCGAGCGTGACGACCGCAGACGCCCGGCTGGTCCCGCTACGGCTCGACGTGACCGATCCCGAGGCCGTGGCGGCGGCCGCTCGCGCCGCGGCCGATACCGAGATCCTCGTCAACAACGCCGGGATCGGCAGGCCCGCGTATCCGTTGCAGGCGACGCTGGAGGACGCCCGCGCGGAGCTCGAGACCAACTACCTCGGCCTGATCTCGACGACCGAAGCATTCGCGCCGGTGCTCGCCGCAAACGGTGGCGGCGCGATCGTCAACATGCTGTCGGTCGTGTCATGGGTGGGGATGCCGCATCTCGCCACTTACTCGGCGTCCAAATCGGCGGCCTGGGGCTACACCAACGCCGCCAGGATCCAGCTCGCCACCCAGGGCACGCAGGTGATCGGCGTGCACGTCGGCTACGTCGACACCGACCTTACCGCTGGGCTCGACGGCGACAAGGTTGCGCCCGCGGCCGTCGCCGAGGCGATCGCGCAGGCGCTCGAGAACGGTGCCGAGGAGGCGCTCGTCGATGAGCTGAGCCGGACCATCAAGGCGGGGCTGGCCGACGACCAGCGGCTGATCTACCCGAGCCTGCGCGAGCAATTCGCGGCCGCGGCGAGCTGAGCACCGGCCGGTTTCAGCTGTCCGAACTGGCGACGGCCGATCGCGTCGACAGCGATCGTTTGAGTTCGTCGCGACTGTGGATGTCGAGCTTGAGGTAGACGTCGCCCTACCAGCATCGTCCGATTCAATCAACGAGTGGGAGCCCACTATGTGGGGCCCCTGATGCGATCCGCGATCATCGGACTTAGGCTCGGCGAATGCCAACCAAGGAGGACCGGGATGAATGCAGTGGATGCGACCGTCGAGGCCGACGGCGACAAGCTGATGGAGTTCGTCTTCCGCGCCGTCGACGAGGTCGGCGCCACCCTCAACGGCGCGCTTGTCGTGATCGGCGACAAGCGCGGCCTGTACCGAGCGCTCGCCGAGGGCGGGCCGCAGTCCCCGGCTGAGCTCGCGCAGCGGACCGACACGGCCGAGCGCTACGTGCGCGAGTGGCTCAATGCCCACGCGGCGGGCGGTTTCGTGGCCTATGACCCGGACGCCGGGCGCTACGAGCTGCCGCCTGAACAGACGATCGCGCTGACCGATTCCGACAGCCCGCATTCCTGCCCGGGTTCTTTCAGATCGCGGTCGGCTCGGTGATCGACTCGCCGAAGATCATCGAGCGCGCGCGCAGCGGCGAGGGGCTGGGCTGGCACGAGCACGTCGGCGACGTCCACGAGGGCTGCGAGCGGTTCTTCCGCGCGGCGCGTCACGTGCGCTCGACGCTGAAGCCCGACGGCAGCTGGATGATCGTCGAGCCGAACGCGGGCGACCGCACCGAGGAGAACTTCAATCCGGTCGCGCGCGCCTACTACGCGTTCTCAACGCTGCTGTGCACGCCGGCCTCACTGTCGCCGGAGGTGGGGCTGGCGCTCGGCGCGCAAGCGGGTGAGGCGCGGATCCGCGATGTCGTCGAGGCGGCCGGCTTCACGCGCTTTTGCCGCGCCGCCGAGACACCGTTTCAACATCGTCTACGAGGCCCGGCCGTGACGAGCTCGGGTACGGCCGAGCGCGAGATGTCCGACGGCTGGAAGCTCGTGAACGCCGCCTGGACAATCCGTTGACGGCAGGCGGCGCGCGCCCGGATGCAGACCGGCATGCGCGCGCCGCCACGCCCGACGCCCAGGGGGTGGTCGACCGCGACGGCGTCGCGATCCACTGGGAGCGCTACGGGACCGGGTCGCCGGCGATCGTGTTCGCGCCGACCTGGTCGATCGTCGACTCGCGATGTTGGAAGCAGCAGGTCCCGGAGTTCGCTCGCCGCCACCAGGTGATCACGTTCGATCCGCGCGGCAACGGGCGCAGCGATCGGCCGACCGAACCGATGGCCTACTTCGAGCAGGAGTTCGCCTCAGACATGCTCGCCGTGATGGATGCGGTCGGCGTGCAGCGGGCGGTGATCGTGGCGCTGTCGCTCGGCGCCCAGCGGTCGCTGATCGTCGCCGGCGAGCGTCCCGAGCGCGTGCACGGGCTGGTGTTGGTCGGCCCGTCGCTGCCGTTCGAGGAGCAACAGGCGGTGGCGAGCCGGTTCACGGTCGATCTCGGCATCGACGAGGGCTGGGATCGTTACAACGCCCACTCGTTGCGGCGCGACTATCGCGGCTTTGTCGAGTTCTTCTTCGGCCAGGTCTTCACAGAGCCGCACAGCACCAAGCAGATCGAGGACTGCGTCGGCTGGGCGCTTGGGACCGACGCCGAGACGCTGATCGCCGCAGAGGTTGCGGAACTTGACCCGGACCGGACGCGGCAGCTGAGCGCGGCCGTCGGCTGCCCGGTGCTCGTGATCCACGGCGATGCCGATGCGATCGTGCCGGTCGAGATCGGCGCCGCGGCCGCGGCGCTGACCGGCGGGCGGCTGGTCGTGTTCGCGGGATCCGGTCACTGTCCACAGGCGCGTGATCCGGTGCGGTTCAACCTCGAACTGCGCGCGTTCGTCGAGGCGTTGCCGATCACCGCGGAGGACCGAGCATGACGATCGACCACCGTGGAGGACCGAGGATGACGATCGACCACCGTGGAGGACCCAGGATGACGACCGACCACCGTGGAGGACCCATGATGACGACCGACCGCCCCACGCTGCCCGAGACCAGCGGGCGTGCTCGGCTCCCCGACGAGTCCGGGTTTGTCCGGCGCGACGGGGTCCGGGTCGCCTGGGAGCGATACGGCTCGGGGTCCCGGGCGATCCTGCTGATGCCGAGCTGGGAGATCGTGCACTCGCGCTGCTGGAAGTCCCAGATCCCTTTCCTGGCGCGCTCGTTCACGGTGGTCACGTTCGACCCGCGCGGCAACGGACGCAGCGACCGACCGGCAGCGATCGCCGGCTACGACCGCGCGCAGCGGACTCGTGACGCGATCGACGTGCTCGACGCGGCGGCAATCGATCGAGCGGTCGTCGTCTCCTGGTGTAACCCTGGTGACGACCTCGAGCTCGCCGTCGAGCACCCCGAGCGAGTGCGATCGCTCGTGTTGATCGCGCCGGACCTGGAGCTCAGCGACGGTCCCGACGCCGGTCGCTACGACGAGATCGGGGATTGGCCCGCGTTCGCGCTGGCGTTCTTCACCGATGTGTTCGGTGAGCGCCACAGCACCAAGCAGATCGAGGACGGGATCGGCTGGGCGCAGGGGACCGACGGCGACGTGATCAGGCGGGGCCTGGCCGCGGCCTGGGACAACGACGAGCATCATGCGCGCGGCCTGCTGTCGCGAATCGCCTGTCCGACGCTCGTCGTGCAGGGGTCCGAGGACCGGCTCGCGGGGCCGGCGCGGGGGCCCGCAGTGAGCGCCGCGATCGACGATGCGAAGCTGCTCGAGTTCGATGGCAGCGGACACGGTCCGCACCTGCGCGATCCGGTCCGCTTCAACCTCGCGCTGCGAGCGTTCGTCGGCCAGCCGGAGCTGTCGCCGACCCGCTGGACGCGTGCGCCGGCGCGCCGCAAGCGCGCGCTGTACGTGTCGTCTCCGATCGGGCTCGGTCACGTCCATCGCGATCTGGCGATCGCCGACCACTTGCGCGAATGCCATCCCGGGCTGGAGATCGAGTGGCTCGCGCAACATCCGACGACAGCGGTGCTCGAGCGCCGCGGCGAGCGGATCCATCCGGCCAGCGCGGAGCTCGCCTCGGAGTCGGCGCACATCGCGGGCGAGGCGAGCGGGCACGACCTGCACTGCTTCCAAGCGCTGCGCCGGATGGACGAGATCCTGCTGGCGAACTTCATGGTCTTCCACGACGTCGCGCGCGACGGGTGCTACGACCTGTGGATCGGCGACGAGGCCTGGGACGTCGACTACTACCTGCACGAGAACCCAGAGCTCAAGACGGCGGCGTACGTGTGGTTGAGCGACTTCGTTGGCTATCTGCCGATGGCTGACGGGGGCGAGCGCGAGGCGATGCTGACCGCTGACTACAACGCCGAGATGATCGAGCAGATCGCCCGCTACCCCCGGATTCGCGACCGCGCGATCTTCGTTGGTGACCCCGAGGACATCGTGCCCGACCGGTTCGGCCCCGGGCTGCCCGCGATCCGCGAGTGGACCGAGCAGCACTTCAGCTTCGCCGGCTACGTCTCGGGCTCCGATCCCGTCGCTGCCGGCGACCGCGCCGAACTGCGCGAGCGACTCGGCTACACACCCGAACAGCAGGTCTGCATCGTCACGGTCGGCGGCTCCGGGGTCGGCTCGCCGTTGTTGCAACGCGTGATCGACAGTCATGCCGAGGCCAAACGGCGCGTCCCGAACCTGCGGATGATCGTGGTCGCCGGGCCCCGGATCGACGCCGCCGAGCTGCCGGCCACGGAAGGTCTGGAGATCCACCGCTACGTCCACGATCTGCACCTGCATCTGGCCGTCTGTGACCTGGCGATCATCCAGGGTGGGCTGAGCACCGCGATGGAGCTGACCGCCAACCGGCGGCCGTTTCTGTACTTCCCGCTTGCCCACCACTTCGAGCAGTGCGTACACGTCGATCACCGGCTCAAGCGCTATCGCGCAGGACGCCGGATGGACTACGAGCACTCACCGCCGGAGGTGATCGCTGCGGCGATCGCGCACGAGATCGGCCGCGAGGTCGACTATCTCCCGGTCGCCAGCGACGGTGCCGCGCGCGCGGCGGAGCTGATCGCGCCGCTGCTGTGAGGCCTCGGCAACGGTGGGCTCCGATCTTTACCACCGAGTCGGTCGGGTTTCGTACGATGACGATGATCTGCGTTGCAGCGGCAGCGGAACCCGACACGGCGAGGAAAGACCATGAGCGGCAGCACAGTCGACCCGACCTTCTACCGAAGCGCGCGGGAGGCCGCCGAGGCGCCGCGCGAGCAGTTGGCGTACGTCGTCACGTTTGACCGCGCGGCCGAACTGCCCGACGCGATGTCGGTCGTCGATGTCGATCCGGACTCCGATAGTTACGGCAAGGTCGTCGGTTGGACCGAGGTCGGGGTCGGGGAGGAGTTGCACCACTTCGGCTGGAACGCGTGCTCGAGCGCGCTCAAGCACGAGGGCCACAACATGGATGGGCTGCGGCGGCGGTATCTGCTCGTGCCCGGACTGCGGTCATCGAACATCTACGTGCTCGATACCGAGCCCGATCCGCGCCAGCCGACGCTCGTCAAGACGATCGACGCGGGGCAGCTGTCTGAGAAGGCGGGGTACTCGCGGCCGCACACGATGCACTGCGGCCCCGATGGCGTTTTTATGACCTGCCTCGGCGGTTCGCACGACGATCCCGACGGGCAGACCGGGATCGCCCTGCTGGATCACGACACGTTTGAGGTAGTCCGCGCCTGGGAGACCGATCATGGTCCGCAGAAGCTCTCCTACGACGCCTGGTGGCATCTGAACCGCAACGTGCTGATCTCCAGCGAGTGGGGGACGCCGTCGATGATCGAGGACGGCGTCGTGCCTGAGCTGCTGCTGGGAAACCAGTACGGCCACGCGGTGCACTTCTGGGACCTGGCCGCCGGCAAGCACCTGCAGCGGGTCGACCTTGGCGCTGAGCATCAGATGGCGCTCGAGGTGCGTCCATCGCACGATCCGGACGCCGACTGGGGGTTCGTCGGTGTGGTGGTCAGTACCCAGGACCTGTCGGGGTCGATCTGGCGCTGGTTCTCACAAGATGGCGAGTACAAGCTGGAGAAGGTGATCACGATCCCGGCCGAGCCAGCCGACCCGGAGCTATTGCCGCCGCTGCTGCAGGGGTTCGGAGCGGTGCCGCCGATCATCACCGACATCGACCTGTCGGTCGACGACAAGTTCCTGTACGTGTCGTGCTGGGCCACCGGCGAGCTCAAGCAGTACGACGTCTCTGACCCGGCCCATCCCCAGGAGGTCGGCTCGGTCAAGCTCGGCGGGATCGTGCGCAAGACACCACATCCGGCGGAGCCTCAGACGCCGCTACTGGGCGGTCCGCAGATGGTCGAGGTCAGCCGTGATGGTCGTAGCGTGTACTTCACCAACTCGCTGTACGGGGCGTGGGACGATCAGTTCTATCCCGACGGCGTCGGCGCCTGGATGGTCAAGGTCGATGCCGATCCCAACGGCGGGATGACGATCGACGAACGCTTCTTCCCACACGGTGACGACTTCCGTGGTCGGCGGGCGCATCAGATCCGGCTGCAGGGCGGCGACGCGTCGTCTGACTCGTACTGCTATCGCTGAGCCGCGCCGCAGCGGTGCGCGACGCCGGGTGACGGCGATGACCGGAGTCGCGCAACGACAGCAGCCCGACGCGATCTGCGAACTCGACGCGACCGCGCTCGCGGCACGGCTGGTCGCGGGCGAGCTGTCGGCCGCGGAGGTGCTCGAAGCCCACCTGGAGCGGATCGCAGAGGTCAACCCGGCGCTCAACGCGGTCGTCACGATCGACATCGAGGGTGCTCGTGCCCGTGCCGCGGCGCTTGATCGGCTGCCCGCAGACAAGCGTGGTCCGTTGCACGGGATGCCGATCGCGATCAAGGACCTCGAGGAGACCGCCGGCATCCGCACCACCTACGGCTCGGCGTTGTTCTCCGACAATGTTCCCGCCACCGACTCGCTCGTGGTCGCGCGGCTACGGGTGGCGGGGGCGGTGATCGTTGGCAAGACGAACACGCCCGAGTTCGGCGCCGGATCGCAGACGTTCAACGAGGTGTTCGGCCCGACCCGCAACCCGTATGACCGATCGCGGACGCCGGGCGGCTCCAGCGGCGGCGCGGCGGTCGCGGTCGCGACCGGGATGCAGCCGCTGGCCGACGGCTCTGATCAGGGTGGGAGCCTGCGCAACCCCGCCTCGTTCTGCAACGTCGTCGGCCTGCGCCCGACGCCCGGCCGGATCCCGACGGTGCCTTCGCAACGGCTCTGGGACCCGCTCGCCGTCCACGGCCCGATCGCGCGCACGGTCGCTGACGCGGCGCTGCTGCTCGACGCGCTCAGCGGTGGCGATCCGCGGGCACCACTGTCATCGCTGCCGGCGCCTGAGACGTTTGCGTTGACCGGCGCCGACGCGGCTGGCACGAAGATCGCCTGGAGCCGGAACCTGGGCGACCTGCCGGTGGCTCGCGAGGTCACGGCGACGCTTGAGCCGGCCCGGGCGTCGCTGGCGGCGATCGGGTGCGAGGTCGACGATCTCGAGCCGGATCTCGGGGAGGTGGACTTCGCCTTTGAGACGCTGCGGGGGCTCGATTTCGTCGCGCTCGCACCGCTGTTGCAGCGCAGCGACGGTGCCCTTAAGCCGACGCTGGCGGCCAACATCCGCGCGGGTCTGGCACTCGATGCGGTCACGATCGCGCGGGCACTTGCGGCGCAGGCGGTCGCGTTTGAGCAGATGCGGACGTTGTTGGAGCACTACGACGCGCTCGCGCTGCCGGCGGCGCAGGTGCTCCCGTTCGAGGTGCAGACCGAGTACCCGACCGAGATCGAAGGCACCGCGATGGGCTCATACTTGGAATGGATGCGGATCTGCTCGCGGATCACGGTCACGGCCCACCCCGCGATCGCGGTGCCGGCCGGGTTCTCCGCGACCGGGCTGCCGGTCGGTCTGCAGCTCGTCGGTCGCTACGGCGGCGAGCGCGAGCTGCTGGGGCTGGCCGCAGCGTTCGAGGACGCCACGCGGCATGGTCGGCGGCGGCCGCCCACCGCTGCCGCGTAGGTGCACGCTGCGCCGGGTTCGCGGTTCGCGGTTCGCGGTTCGCGGTTCGCGGTTCGTGGTTCGCGGCCCGGTTCGCGGTTCGTGGTTGCGGTTCGCGGCCCGGTTCGTGGTTCGCGGTTGCGGTTCGCGGCCCGGTTCGTGGTTCGTGGTTCGTGGTTCGCGGTTCGCGTGCGCCGGTTCGCGGCTCGCGGTTGGGATAAATGGATCCGCCACGGACCAATTCATCCCAGCCGCCCCCGTCGGCGGCATTGGATAATCTATACGCTGAAGTCGAGCCGAGTCGATGAGACAGCGCGCCCTGGGAGGAGCGCCAGTCGTCTGAGGAGATGAGCGAGACCAAGACCGTTCTCAGCGAGTGGGAGGCAGAGCTCGTCGTCGACCGCAAGCAGCTCGTCGCCGACGGCGTTGCCGCGATCGTGTTGCGAGACCCGGACGGGGCCGAGCTGCCTGCGTGGACGCCCGGGGCACACGTCGACCTCGTGCTCGACCCGGCGTTGACCCGTCAGTACTCGCTCTGCGGCGACCCCGCCGATCGGTCCTATTGGCGGGTCGGGGTGCTGCGCGACCCGGCCAGCCGCGGCGGCTCGGCCTTCGTCCACGATCGGCTGGCGCCGGGTGCGACGATTCGCGTCCGTGGCCCGCGCAACCACTTCCCGTTGGTGCGCTCGAGCCGTTACCGCTTCATCGCGGGCGGGATCGGGATCACACCGCTGCTGCCGATGATCGCCGACGCGGAGGCCAGCGGGGCCGACTGGACGCTGACCTACGGCGGGCGCCAGCGGGCATCGATGGCGTTCCTCGATGAGCTGCACGCATACGGCGACCGGGTCAGGGTCTGTCCCGAGGATGAGCAGGGCCGCCTCGATCTCGCCGCGGCGCTCGCCGAACCGGCGGACGACACGCTGGTCTACTGCTGCGGACCGGAGGGCCTGCTCGCGGCGGTCGAGACCGGTTGCAGCGTGTGGCCTGTGGACAGCCTGCGGGTAGAGCGCTTCGCGGCCAAGCCGCCGGGCGACGAGGCGGTGGCGGCCGGCGCGTTCGAGGTCGTGCTCGCGCGATCGGGGCTGACGCTCGAGGTGCCGGCCGACCGGTCGCTGCTCGAGGTGCTCGAGGATGAGGGGGTGGCGGTGCTCGGTTCTTGCTATGAGGGAATCTGCGGGACCTGCGAGACGGTCGTGCTCGAGGGCACCCCCGATCATCGAGACTCGGTTCTGTCTGACTCCGAGCGCGACGCCGGCGACCTGATGATGGTCTGCGTCTCGCGCTGTCACGGTCCCCGACTGACGCTCGACATATGAGCACGTCGAGCCGTCCGCCCGACCGTGGCGAGGGCCACGCGGCCTCGCGCGCGGTCCGCGTCGACGGGCACACCCGCAACTATCCGCTGGACTGCTGGTACGTGGCCGCCACCGGCGACGAGGTCGGCCGCCGGCTGCTGGCGCGAACGCTGCTCGATCGGCGGATCGTGCTGCGTCGGACCGACGCCGGCGACGTGATCGCGTTCGAGGACCGCTGTCCGCACCGGGGTTACCCGCTCAGCCAGGGAACGGTGCAGCGCGACGAGGTCGTCTGCGGCTACCACGGGTTCGCGTTCGGGCCGACCGGCGCGTGCGTGCGAGTGCCATCGCAGTCGGCGCTGCCCTACGGCGCGGCGCTGTCGATGCTCGCGGTGCGCGAGCGCGGACCGTACGTCTGGGTCTGGCTCGGAAACCGTTCCCGGTCGGGACTGCGCAGCCCCGAGGAGGTGCCGTGGCTATCTGACGACGCGGTCACGGTGTTCGGCGGTCAGCTCGAGATCGCGGCCAACTATCTGCTGCTGCACGAGAACCTGGCCGATGTGACGCACGTTCCGTTCGTCCATCCCGAGGTCTCGCCGGCGGTCTTGCGCGCTGCCGCGCCGCCGCTCGACGTACGCGTCTCGGAGGCGTCGGTGCACTACCAGCGCGATTACCCGCCCGCGGGCCTGGCGGACTGGCACCTGCATGCGACCGGCCTGCCGCCCGCCGGTCAGTATCAGGAGCGCGAGTCGGGATCGTTTCGCTCGCCGGGTCTGTGGGTCGACGACTGGGAGGTGCTGGCCACCGCGGACGGCATCGTGCCGCACACCTACAGCCTGCGGTTCGCGCAGGCGGTCACCCCGGTCGCCCCGGATCGCTCCCGGCTCGTGTGGCACGTCGGGCGCAACTTCCGTACCGCCGACGCGGGTGTGACGGCGTCGTTGCGGGCGCTGTTCGGTGAGTACTACGAGCGGGTTGCGCGGGTCGCCGAGACGTTGCAGGAGACGATCGCCGAGATGGGACCGCGGCCGATGTTCAACGTTTCGGCCGATGCGGCGGCGCTGCAGGTCCGGCGGATCATCGCGATGATGCTCGCCGAGGAGTCCGGCCCGCGACGAATCTAGAATGAGGCGCGATGGCTGCTCCCAGGACGACGAATCTGGGCGTCGTATCGGTCGTCGATCTCGTGTACCAGGAGCTGCGCGCACGGCTGCTGCGCGGGGAGCTGACACCGGGCGAGCGGCTCGGGCAGGACGAGCTCGCCGCCGCGCTGGGCGTTTCGCGCACACCGGTTCGCGAGGCGCTGCGACGGTTGACGGGGGAGGGGATCGTCGAGTTTCGGACCAACTACGGGTTCTCGGTCGCGGAGATGCCGGTCGCTGGCATGCTGCACCGGATGGAGGTCAGGTTCTGCCTGGAGCCACACATCGCCGAGCTGGCCGCCGAGCGACGGACCGATGAGCAGCTGCGGGCACTGCGCGGGGCGGTCGAGCAGGAGCGCGCCGCGGGCTCGGGTGAGGTGGCCGCCGAGGGCAGCCGGGTGTTTCACATGGCGCTCGCTGACGCGACCGGCAACGACGAGTTCGCGAGGGTGGTCGGCGACCTCTGGATCCCCGACGTCGGCCGCTGGGCGCTCAGCGTCCGCCGCGAGTCGCGCAGGTTCCAGCGCGCGGACGCCGCCGAGCACGAGCAGATCGCCGAGGCGGTCGCCAACGGCGATGGTGCCCGCGCGCGCCAGCTGATGGAGCAGCACCTGCGCAACGCGCTGGTCTGGTGGAAGCCCGCCGCCGAGCACGCCGAGCGGTTCGCCGAGCGCGACCCGTCTACGGAGACGCGAGACGACTGACTGCGCGGCGTGGTGCGGGGCGGCGCGGCCTGCCGCGACGCGCTCCGGGGCGATCGGGCCCCGCCACGGCGCGGTACGCGGCGGCCCGCCACGGCGCGGCATGGGGCGGCGAGCCCCCCGACGGCGCGGCAGGGGGCGGCGCGGCCCCCCACGGCGCGGCACGGGGCGGCCGGCCCGCCACGGCGCGGTACGGGGCGGCGCGGCCGGGGGTGGGGCCGGGCGGTGCCGGCCGCGACGACGACCGGGCGGTGCCGGCCGCGACGACGACTGGGCGGTGCCGGCCGCGACGACGACTGGGCGGTGCCGGCCGCGACGACGACCGGGCGGTGCCGGCCGCGACGACGACTGGGCGGTGCCGGCCGCGACGACGACTGGGCGGACAGCCGGATCGAGTCCCACCCGCCCCCACCCGATCGGGTGATATATCGCCGTTTGCCTCGCCGCGAGAGGGAGCAAAGGGACATTCAGGACTTCTGGCGTCCTGGATCGCCGTTTGCCCGGAGACCGCGCGGCGCAAACGGCGATATATCACGCACGCGCACGCGCGGGTGCTCATGGGCACCCTGCCACCCGGGTGTGACCGTGGCCACCCGCCACCCGGGTGCGACCCGCCACCCGCCACCGGCCACCCGGGTGTGACCGTGGCCACCCGCCACCCGGGTGTGACCGTGGCCACCCGCCACCCGGGTGCGACCGGGGCACCCCACCCGGGTGCGACCGCCAAACCCCGGGTGGCCCGCGCCGAAAGGGCCGCTACGCGGTCAGGCCGCACCAGTCGCGGATGAACACCGCGAGCACCTGAGCGCAGCGCACCATCGACGCGATCGAGACGCGCTCGTCGACGCCGTGGATCTCCTCGCCGTGCGGCCCGAAGCAGATCGCCGGAATCCCGCGCCGGACGAAGTGGCGGGCGTCGGTGGTCGCGGTCGTCGGCAACAGCGGCGGCGCCGAACCGACGATCCGCGCGTACGCATCCGACAGCGCGATGATCACCGGCTCGGAGGCGGGCAGCGCGAACCCCTCGCAGCTGAAGCCGTCGTAGCGGACCCGTGGCGGGTTCTCCGACAGAAATGGGTCGGCGGCGGCGGCGGCCGCGACCGCCTGCTCTACACGGGCGCGCAGCTGCCGCGGCTGCTGTCCGGGGTACATCGCCAGGCGGTAGGAGACGGTGCATTCGGCCGCCACGGTCGAGGTCCAGTCACCGCCCCTGATCATCCCCGGGTTGAGGTTGATCGGGTGGGTGAACGACTCATACGGCGGCGGCGGTGACGCGTTGAGCTCGGCCTCGAGCTCGCGCAGCGCGCGCGTGATCGTCTGCGCGGCGTCGATCGCGTTGACGCCGAGCGCGCTCGCGCGAGCGGCGTGGGCGGGTCGGCCGAGGATCTCGACGTGCGCCCACAGCACCCCGACCTGGGCGGTCATCAGGTGGTCGGGGTGCGGCTCGGTGATCAGGCACGCATCGGCGTGCGCGCCGGACAGCAGGCACTGCAGGGTGCCGTTGCCGGTGCACTCCTCCTCGACGACGGACTGCAGCTGAAGCTCGGCTGCCGGCGCGACGCCGAGTCCCCGCAAGGCGGCGACGGCGCCGACGATCGCGACCAACCCAGCCTTCATGTCGCCGGCACCACGGCCATAGCACCAGTCGCCGTCTCGCCGGGCGATAAACGGCGGGCTCGACCACAGCTGCTCGGCGGCCGGCGGCACGACGTCGACGTGGCCGTTGAGGATCAGCGAGCGCCCACCGCCGCCGCTGGCACCCCATGACGCGGTCACGTTTCGCTTGCCTGACACGTCCCACGAAAAAGGCGACGAGCCCGGGTCGGCACGCAGCGCCTCAGCGTCGAGCGCGACGTCGACGGGCGCCAACCCGATCTCGGTCAGCGCCGACTCGATCACCGCCTGCCCCGGTTCCTCGTTGCCGAGCGTGGTCGGCGTGGCGACCAGCCGCGCCAGCAGGTCGACCATCCACTCCGAGCGAGCCGCGACCGCGGCCGACAGATCCGCGTCGGAGAGCGCCGCCGCGTCGGCCATCAACCGACCGAGCCCTCGAGCACCTGCAGGGTCTTCAGGTCGGAGTAGAAGTCGAGTGCGTAGTCGCCGCCCTCGCGGCCGATCCCCGAGATCCCGACGCCGCCGAACGGCGCGGTCAGGTCGCGCACGAGGAACGTGTTGACCCACACGGTCCCGGCGTTGACCGCGCGGCCGATCCGTTCGGCCCGGCCCATCGAGCTCGTGTAGACGATCCCCGAGAGGCCATATGAGGTCGAGTTGGCCAGCGCGATCGCCTCATCCTCGTCGGCGAACGTCTGGATGCACAGCACCGGCCCGAAGATCTCTGACTGCACGACCTCGGAGTCGTTGGACCGTGGCCGGATCAGCGTCGGCTCGTAGAACAGGCCGCCGAGCTCGGAGCGCTCGCCGCCGCGGACGATCTCGTCGCCGCCGGCGCGAGCGCGCTGCACGAACCCCTCGACACGGTCGCGGTGGACCGGGTGGATCAACGGCGAGATCGTCGTCGCGTCATCGCGTGGGTCGCCGAGCACGTGGGCGTCGGTCGCGTGGTGAAAGCGTTCCAGGAACTCGTCGACGACGCCCTCCTGCACGAGCAGCCGGGTGCCCGAGAGGCAGACCTGGCCGGCGTCGTCGTACTGCCCCGCGGCCTTGGTCGCGGCCGCATCCAGATCGGCGTCATCGAACACGATCAGCGGGTTCTTGCCGCCGAGCTCGGCGGTAAACGGGACGACGTTGCGGGCCGCCGCCTGGCCGATCGACTTGGCCGCTGCGACCGAGCCGGTCAGCGCCACGCGCCGGACGAGGGGATGCTCGACCAGCGCGGCGCCCGCCTCGGTGCCGATCCCCTGAACGATGTTGAGCACGCCGGGCGGCAGCTGCGCCTGGTCCGCGAGGTCGGCCAGCAGCGAGCAGGACAGCGGCGACCACTCGGCCGGCTTGAGGATCACCGTGCAGCCCGCCGCGAGCGCCGGCGCGATCTTCCAGGTCGACAGCATGAACGGTGCGTTCCACGGTGTGATCACCGCCGCGGGACCGGCAGGCGTGCGCTGAATCCGATTCCAGGTCCCGTTCGAGCGCCAGTCGCGCTCCTCATAACCCACCGCGAGGTCGGCATAGGCGCGGAAGTTACGGGCGCCGCGGCTGATCACGCGTGCGCGCAGTGATCGCAGCAGCATCGCCATGTCACGGCACTCGACCGCGGCCAGCGGCTGCACGTGCTGATCGATCAGGTCGGCGAGCCGGTGCAGGTGCCGCGCGCGGCCGGTCGGCCCGAGCGCCGCCCAGCCGGCGAACGCGTCGGCGGCGGCCTCGACCGCCCGGTCGGCGTCGGCCGCGCCGCCGCGCGCGACATGCGCGATCGTCTGCTCGTCGATCGGCGAGATCACCTCGAACGTCTCATCGCCGGCGATGCGCTCGCCGCCGATGTAGTGGTCCGTCCCGACCGAGACGCCCTCGACCTCCGTCCGGTTGCCGGCGAGCGTCGCGCTCATAGCGCCATCACCGTCTCGAGGTCGTCGACCGTGTAGGCAAACGTGAACCGGTAGCCGCGTCCGACCCGCACCGGCGCGAGCGTGTCGAGCTCCTCGCTGGGAGACGGGTGAAAGTCCAGCGTTGCGGCGCCTTCCCAGACCTCCGAGATCGCGCGGTCGCGGCTGCGGGCGCGGACCAGCTCGTGGACGGCGGGCTCGGACTGGTGACCGGCCGCGAGCTGCGGAAAATGGCGGACGTTGACGATCGGCGGCGCGGCGTTGATCGACCCCTCGGCCGACGGCGATTCGAGCGTGACCGTCATCTCCGCCAGTCGCCGCCCCGACGCCGAGCAGGTGCCACCGTATGCCGCGCCCGGCCTGATGCCGGGATCCGCGCGGCAGTCCAGCCCGAACGTCCGCGTCTGCCAGATCGACCCGAGCTTCTTCGGAAAGCCCTGGATCCAGCCGCGGACCAGCGCGAAGTCCTGGTCGACCCAGCAGAACGAGCAGGTCGTCACCTCCTCGGCGCCGAGCAGCGCGTTGAGCACGACGTAGAACTCGCGGTACTGCGAGCGGACCGGGTCAAGCAGCTCCGAGCCGGTCTCCGACAAGCCCTGCCAGTCGGCGACGACGGCCGCGCAGCGGCCGGGGTCCGGGTGGGGTGAGAGTCCCGGCGGCAGCAGTGCCGCGACCCGGTTGGGGTCGGCCCAGAAGTCGACCACCAGGAAGCTGCCGATGTAGTGCCAGGGCGGCGCCGGCACCAGGCTCGAGCGTCCCTCGGGGGTGCGTGGAAGCGTGTAGCCGTTGAGCGTCATCGATCTCCTACTCTGCGGGGGCCGGCGCCAGCGGGATCCCCTGGGTCTCGAGGCTCTCGCGCTCGGACTCGATCGCCGCGTGGTCGAAGCGGAAGTACGAGCGCGGCGGCAGCGGGCCCCAGGTGTTGGACGAGAAGCGATTGTCGGGGTACTCGCGCGGCTCGTGGTCGGGGTCGAGCTGCTCCATGTCGCAGTACAGCTCGACGAAGCACTGCTCCTCGGCGATCCGGACGTAGCTGGCGATGTTGCCGGCGACACCGTGACGCGCCGGTCCCCACCCGAGCCAACGGCCGTGCCGGCCGAGATGGTCGAGTGCGACGCGCATCTGCCCGAAGTCGACGACATCGAAGGCGAGATGGTGCAGGTGCGAGTAGCCCTTGTCGACGAGCGCCATCACGTGATGGTCGGAGTTGATGTGAAACCAGACGCCGGCCTCGCCGAGATAGTCGCTGAGGCCCATTCCGAGCACGCGCGTGTAGAAGTCGACGCCGTCGCGGAAGCGGCCGGTGAGGAAGTTGACATGGCCGAGCTTGCGGGGATGGTCACCGGGCAGCGTGCTGGTCGGGGACACATGCGCCGGCCAGCTGACGCCAGGCCGATGTGCCATCAGCTCGATCAGGTTGCCCTCGGGATCGGCCACGAACAGCGAGTCCGCGCGCTGCTCGTAGGCGACTCCGCAGCTGTCGAGGTGGTCGCTGGCGTCATCGAGCGTGCACGAGCGGCGCAGCTCAAAGCCGGTGTGGTCGTGTCCCGGGTGCTCGGATCCGAGCAGCTCGAGGCAGTAGGGCTCGGAGTCGCAGCGCAGCAGAGCCCGCCCGCGCTCGGTGGTGGTGCGCGTCAACCCGAACTGGATCGCCCAGCGGTCGGCGGCCTGCTCGAGGTCTGTGACCCGCAGCGCGACGTGGTCGATTCGGCGCAGCGCGATCATCCGATCCGTCCCTCGGCGGCCATCCGCTCCGCCTCGTCCTCGGGGATCGTCAGTGCGACGTGCAGCGTGTTGCCCGATACCGCGAGCTGGTCGCCGGGACCGGACAGGTCGACGTCCCACTCCTCGACGGTGTTACTGAGCCGCCCGAGGCCCGAGACCTCGACCTCGACGACGTCGCCGGGCTGCATCGGACGCGAGTGGGCGGGGGTCCCGGTCAGCACCACGTCGCCCGGCAGCAGCGTGATCAGCCGGTTCAGGTCGGCCAGCTGATAGCTGATCGAGTAGATCATGTCGTCGGCGCTCGCCTGCTGGACGACCTCGCCGTTGAGGTACGTGCGCAGCGTAAACGAGGTCGGGTCAAACTCGGACGCGGGCGTCAGCTCGGGCCCGATCGGCGCAAACCCGTCCTGGCCCTTGACCCGCAGCATCGAGCCGCGATCGGCGTGGCGGAAATCGTGTAATCCGACGTCGTTTGCGGGCGCGTATCCGGCGACGTAGTCGAGCACGTCTGACTCGGGCACCCCGTGCATCGTCCGGCCGATGACGGCCGCGACCTCGCCCTCGTAGTTGAGGAACTGCGCGCCGACCGGGCGGCGCAGCGGCTGGCGGTGGCCGTTGAGCGCCGTCGTCGGCTTCATGAAGTACGACGGCGCGGGCGGGACCTTGGCCTGATACTCGTCGATCCGGCTGCGGAAGGTGAGGTGGACCGCGATGATCTTCGACGGCGTCACCGGCGCCAGGAACGTGACCTCGGAGGCGGGCAGTCGCCGGCCGGAGTCGAGCACGACCTGATCGCCATCGAGGTGGCCCCAGCAGCCGTAGCCGTCGATCGCCACGCGGACCAGGCGCCGGTCGATCTGCAGCGGCGGCATGCTGAGCGGCGTGGCGGTCATTCGCCGACCTCCGTGCGTTCGATCCGGATCGGCATTCGCTTGATGCCGTTGAAGAAGTTCGAGCGCAGCCGTTCGACGGGCCCGGCGAGCTCGACCGACTGAAGGCGCGGGATCAACTCCTCGAACACGACCCGGATCTCGAGCCTCGCCAGGTGCGCGCCGAGACAGGTGTGCGGGCCGCCTGGCCCGAACGCGACCTGCCGGTTGGGCGAGCGCGCGAGGTCGAACGTCAGCGGGTCGTCGAACACGGTCTCGTCGCGGTTGGCCGAGACCAGCCAGGTCGAGACCTTGTCCAAGCGCTTGATCTGCGTGCCGGCGAGCTCGGTGTCCTGCGCCGCGGTGCGCCGGAAGTGATGCACGGGGGTGGCCCAGCGCAGCATCTCGTCGGCGATCGTCTTGTACAGCGCCGGATCGGAGCGCAGGCGCGCAAGCTGGTCGGGGTGCTCGATCAGCGCCAGCAGCCCATGCGAGATCGTGTGCCGGGTCGTCTCGTTGCCGGCGGTCGCCAGCAAGATGAAGTAGTTGTCGTAGTCCGGGCCGTCGATTCCGGCCGCCACCAGCTGGGAGACGATGTCGTCACGAGGCTCCGCGACCCGGGCTGCGCGCAGCTCGCGGCCGTACTCCATGAACGGCAGCGCGTCGGGGCTGGAGAACGGCAGATGGCTATTGGCCGCGTCGAGTGCGGGGTCGCCGAACTCCGGGTCGGTCTTGCCCAGCAGCTTGTCGCCGAGGTCGATGATGTGCCGCCGGTCGGCCTCGGGAGCCCCGAGGATCCTCGCGAACACCGTCATCGGGATCTCCGAGCTGATCTTCTCGACGAAGTCGAACTCGGTGGAGTCCAGCGCGTCGTCGAGCACCTCGCGTGTGACCGCGCGGACGTGGTCCTCCCAAGGCGCGATCGCTCGCGGCGTGAACCGCGGGTTCGTGACCGCCCGCAGCGCATCGTGCGGTGGCGGGTCCATGTCGAGCATCGACTTGCGCGCCTCGATGTCCTCCGGGCTGATGTCCTCAAGCGAGGTGCCGCCCAGCTCGGACGAGAAGGTCTGCGGGTTGCGGTGGACCTCGCGGATGTCGGCGTAGCGAGTCACGCACCAGAACCCGGGACCGTCGGACTCGGGCTGCCAGTGGACCGGGTCGGTGTGGCGCAGCAGCTCGAACCAGTCGTACGGGACCCGCTCGGCGAACACGCCGTGGTCGGTCAGGTCGACGTCTTCGAGCTTCGGCGCGGCGGTTGTGTCAGACATGCATCGCTCCTGCTGCTCAGAGGTGACGGAGGTACTCCTCGATCTCCCAGTCGGATACCCATTGGCGGTGGCGCTCGATCTCGTATCGCTTGAGTGCCAGGAAGGTGTCGACCAGCTCGGGCTCCAGCAGCGCCCGCAGCACCGTGTCGGCCTCGAGCGCGTGCAGCGATTCGTCAAGCGACACGGGCAGCGGCGCGCCCCGCTGCTGGTCGGAGGCGTCTGCGCCGTCGCGCTCCAGCGGCGGCTGTAGCCGCAGCGACTCGCGCACGCCGTGCAGGCCGGCGAACAGCACCGCCGCCACCGCCAGGTACGGGTTCGCGGCGCCGTCGCCGACGCGGACCTCGAGCCGGGTCGCGCCGCCGCGCTCGGGTGGGATCCGCACGAGCGCGACGCGGTTGTCCCAACCCCAGTTGGCGTGGGTCGGGGCCAGCGAGTCCGGCACGATCCGGCGATAGGCATTGATCGTCGGGTTCAGCAGCGCCATCAGCGCCGGCGCGTGCAGTAGCACGCCGGCGGTGAACGAGCGCATCGCGTCGCTGACGCCGTCCGGGTCGCCGGGGTCCGCGAACGCGTTGGCGCCGTCGCGCTGGAGTGAGACGTGGACGTGCAGGCCCGAGCCGCCCTGGTCGTTGAACGGCTTGCCCATGAAGGTCGCGATCAGGCCGTGCTGGGCGGCGACGTCCTTGACCGCCGACTTGAGCATGAATGCGCGGTCGGTGGCGATCAACGCCGGGCCCTCGCGCTGGTTGATCTCGTACTGACTGTTGGAGAACTCGTGGTTGACGGCGAACGTCTGCAGACCGAGCTCCGACAGCCGCTCGGTCAGCGTCCGGACGATCCCGTCGGGGTCGGCCTGCGGACCGACGGTGTAGACCATGCTCAGCCGGTCGAGGTAGCGGCTGACCCGCGCAGGGTCGCGATCGTCGGCACGGCACAGGTAGAACTCCAGCTCCGGCGCGACGATCGGCGTGTACCCGAGCTGCTCGAACTCGGCGACCGCGCGCCTGACCGCGCCCCGCGGGTCGGTCGGCTCGGGTCGCTCGTCGCCGACCCGAGTCAGATCGGCGATGCAGGCCGAGACCCCCGGTTCCCAGGGCAGCGGGATCAGCGTGCTGACGTCGGGCACCGCGCGCATGTCGGGGAAGCCCGCCTCGCCGCCGACGACCGGTGTGTGGCGGAGGTCGGTGCCCATCACCGCGCTGCAGAAGCACAGCCCGCTCTCGGCGATCCGGTCGAACTCGCGTACCGGGACGTCCTTGCCGCGCGGCACCCCGTGCAGGTCCGGGTAGAGGACCCGGATCGTCTTGGTCTCGGCGGCCTGGTGCGTCGGACTTCCGACCGTCTCGTCTTCAAGCACGAACCTCTCCTCTCATCGATTCAGCGCCGCGGCAACGCTGCCAGAATCCGTCGAACAACCGCGACGCAGCGTGCCGGGCGTCGGCGCCGTAGCGGCGCTCACCGCGGTCAAGCGCGGCCACGAGCTCCGCCACCGGCTCGGCCAGCCGCGGGTCGGCCCGAGCCCAGCCGGCGACGATCGCGCTCGTCGCCTCCGGGTGAAACTGCACGCCGAGGTGCGGGCCGCATTCGAACGCCTGCGGTCCGGCCGCCGAGCGCGCGAGCTCGGTCGCGCCGGGGGGAACCGAGAACGCTTCGTAGTGCCATTGCAACCATGGTCCGTCGGCGATCAGCTCCGGGTTGTCTGACTCGATCCGCTGCCAACCGTACTCCGGCTCCGGGATCGGCTCGACCGCGCCGCCGAGCGCCGCGGCCAGCGCCTGTCCTCCGTAGCACAGGCCGAGCACCGGGATCGCGCGTGTGATGCAGTCGCGCAGCAGCTCGAGCTCGAGCGCGACATGGGGTACCTCGAGCTCGCGCGGCGAGTGCCTGGAGCCCAGCGACGCGACGAAGGCAAAGCCGTCTGGCCGGGGCAGCCGCGTGGCCTGATCGACTCGCACGACGGTGCTCGCAAGCCCGCGGCTCGCGAGCCAGTCTCCGAGCTGCGCGGCCGGCGCCAGCTCGCCATGCTCGAGCACCAGTACCTCCCGCGCGGCCGCCATCGCTATCCGTCGGCCTCCGCGGCCGCTCGGCCCTCGCCGATTCCGGCGTACACGGCGGGGTTGGTGCGCTTGAGCCGCAACCCGACGAGCACCCCGATCAATCCGCCCCCGATCACGATCGCCGGCAGGATGATCGACTTCGAGTTCAGCGGTGCGGTGGTCGAGTCGGTCACGAGCACGTTGAAGTTGAGCAGCACGACGATGAAGATCACCGACAGGCAGACGCCGGCGATCAGCGGCGCGATTCGCCGCGCCCACTGGCCTTCCTCGTACTCCGGATGGCGCTGGAAGAAGCGCACGACCGCGAACGAGGTCAGCGCCATCAGCAGGATCACGCCGAATGCGCCCAGTGTCGTCAGCCACGTGAACAGGGTCGTGACCGGATCCTGCTTGGCCAGCGCAAAGATCGCGAGCACGACGATCGCCAGCGACGACTGGGCGATCGAGCCGACATACGGCGCGCCGGTCTTCTGGTTCACGCGGCCGAACGCCCGCGGGATGATCCCCTCGCGCCCGAGGCTGAACAGGTACCGGGCGACGCCGTTATGGAACGAGATCAGCGCCGCGAACAGGCTCGTCGCGAACAGCAGCGAGGCGGCGTCGCCCCAAGCGGCGCCGAGGTTGGCGGTCCCCTGCCCAATCAGGATCGTGGTCGGATCCGGCGCGCCGCCGGTCGTGAACCCGAGATGCACGAGCGCGTTCGGGTTGACGATGTTGTCGGGCCCGATCGAGGCGGCCAGCAGCCAGCTCGAGATCGCGTACATGATCGCGATGATGCCGACCGCGATGTAGGTGGCCTTGGCGACCGTCTTGCGTGGGTCGCGGCATTCCTCGCTGTAGATCGCTCCGCCCTCGAAGCCGACGAACGATGCGACGTTGAACGCCAGCGCGGCGCCGACCGCGGTGCCGACCGCGATGCTGGGGGAAAACGGCGTCATCGACAGCCCCTGCGGGCCGGGCGTGATCACGACCGAGAGGTCGAACAGCAGCACGATCAGCGTCTCGCAGACCAGCAGGACCGCGAGCACCTTGGCGTTGAGGTCGACCTGCAGCACGCCGAGCAGGGCGATCACTCCCCAGCCGACAAAGCACCAGCCCCACCACGCCATGTGGATCCCGATCTTGTCGCCCATGAACGCGCCGAACGCCACCCCGAACAGGCCGTAGATACCGATCTGCATGGCGTTGTAGGAGACGAGCGCGACGAACGCGGCGCCGACGCCGGTGACCTTCCCGAGGCCCTGTGAGATGTACGCGTAGAACGCGCCGGCCGACGTCATGTGATGGCTCATCGCCGCGTATCCGGCGGTGAAGATGACCAGGATGATCCCGAGCGGGATGAACCAGAACGGGATCCCGCGGTTGCCGGTCACCAGGTAGGACACCGCTTGGCCGCCGGCGACCGCCGTCAGCGGCGCCGCCGCCGCGACGATGAAGAACACGATGTCCGGGACGCCCAGTGCCCGACGGTGCAGCGTCGCTCCACGCGGAGCGTCGTTGGTGGATTCGGCTGCCATCAGCTCTCCCCCTCTCGGCTGGTCGCGGTCCCGATCACACCCGCTCGACGGATACCTTATCCAATGCTGGCCGCAGACGCCAGGGCGTCGCCGATTGCAGCCGCAGCCGCCGGCTGCGACCCGCTCGGCCGCCGGCTCACCTCGCCGTCAGTTCGCCGGGTCGTAGGAGACGAGGCCGAACACGATCCAGAGGCTCAAGAAGAACACCGCCAGCGACCAGAACGGGGCGGCGGAGATCGACAGCAGCGCGTCGATCGCCGCGATCGAGCCGACGACGATGCCGAGCATCCGCCCGAACGTGTTGCCGGAGAACAGCGACGCGGCGCCGACCAGCTCGACGATCCCGATGATCAGCGTGATCCAGCCCCAGCCGTGCAGGCTGGAGAACACATAGTGCGCGTTGGCGGTGAAGAACTTCGAATTGCCGATCGCCGCGATTCCCCAGATGACGTTCAGCACGCCCGCGATCGTCAGGAACACGGCCGCCAGCAGCACCCGTCCATGTCCTCGGCTCTCGTCCATCAGACCCTCCCTTGTCGTTCGTTTCAGTGCTGGCGCCGCGGTCGCGGCACCGTAGCCTCATGTGGCCGCGGGTTCACCACTGACCTCCGTGTGTCGGTCAAGCGTCCGCGGGACCGCCAGCGCGATGATGTAGGCGACGACGACGGCGGTGATGATCAACGGCTCGACGTCGGGTCCGGCGTGACTGGTCAGCAGCGTCGCCAGCACGACCGCCGACAGCGGCAGCCTCAGGATCGCGACGGTCGCCGCGCCGATCCCGATCGCGACGCCGGCGTCGACCGGAAAGCCCGGCAGGTGCGAGGCGAGGATCCCGGCGGCCGCGCCGAGGAACACTGCCGGGAACGTGGGACCGCCGCGGAAGCTGCCAAGCGACAGCCCATACGCGACGCCCTTGAACGCGAGCAGCGCGATCAACGCCCCGACCGACCACGTGCCCGCCTGGCTGACCAGCCCGGGCATCTGGTCCTGGCCGGAGAACAACACCTCCGACATCGAGTGACCGGTGATCCACGCGAACACGACCGCCAGTGCGCCGACCGCCAGCGCGATCAGCGGCAGCGCCACCAGCAACCTGCGTCCGTCGAGCAACGCGTGGATGCGGCGGCCGCCGCGCATGATCACCGTTGCGAGCGCGCCGATCAGCGCCGCGACCCCGATCGTCCAGAGAAACTCGACCAGCGTCGGGTGGGTGGCGGCCGTCAGTGGCAGCGGTCCAAGCGCATAGTCGCTCGTGCTCAGCCCGGTGAAGTGGCCGATCCCGACCGATACCAGCGCCCCGATCCCGGCGGCGAGCAGACCCGGGAGCAGCACGACCCGGAGCCTCGGTCCGCCGAGTCCGGCCGCCTCGATCAGGATCACGGCAGCGATCAGCGGCGACTCGAAGATGAACGACAGCGCGGCGAACGTGCCGGCGGCGGCCACCAGTGTGATCGCCTGCGGCGGGGTCTCGCGCCGGGAAAGCCCGATCAGCGCCAACGCGACACCACCACCGAGCGCGATCAGCGGTGCCTCGGGGCCGAGCACCAGGCCGAAGCCGACGGTCCCCAGGCCGGCGATCAGCACGCCGGGCACGATCCCCGGGCTCGACGGCCCGCCGGTCGCCAGTCCGTTGGCGGGAATGTGCCCACCATTGCCGGGCAGGCGTTTGATCGCGACCGCGGTGATCGCCGCGCCGATCATGAGGATCGGCAGCGGCCACCACTTCGGATATCCGTGGGCGTAGCCGAGCGTGTGCGGCAGGTGTGAGTAGAGCAGTTGCTGGAGCTGATGCAACGCTTCCAAAAAGCACCAGGCGGCCAGCGACACGATCACGCCGACGACCGCGACGACGACCAGCAGCCCGACGTACTGGGGGCTGCGGATCGTCTGGTCGGCCTGCTCAGCGGTCATCTCGGCGGCGTCGCCGGCCGGCGGTGTCGGCGACGCGGCGCCGCTCGTGGTCGGGCCATCGGTCATCGGCCGGCCTCCGGGTCCCTGAGTCGCTCGATCTCGGTCGTCAGCGCCTGCACCTGTGCGGTCAGCTGGTCAAAGCGCTGCATCAGCGGGTCGTCTCCCCGGGCCATGCGCTGCTCCTGGGCGCGGGCGACAAAGCCGCTGGTGATCGTCGCGGTGACGACCGACAGCAGTGACAGGCCGCCGACCATCAACAACCCGGCGACGAGCTTCCCCGCGGTCTGGTCGGGCACGATGTCACCGTAGCCGACGGTCGTGATCGTCTCGATCGCCCACCACATGCCGAGCCAGACGGAGTGGAAGGTACGGGGGTCGATCAGCCGTTCGATGATGCCGAACACGACCACCGCGATCGTCCAGATCGTCGCGATCAGCAGCCCGGCGTCGCGCGGGCGCAAGCCGCGACGCGCGATTCGACGATCGAGCGTGCGCTCGGCGAGCTGGGCGGCGTTCGGGCTCATCGGCGCGGTCCGGGCGTTGATCGTGCGGTCGGCATTGTCGCGAGCACGTTCAGGCGATCAGTCCGGCGACGCCCTTGATCACGAGCAAGGCTCCGATCGCCGCGAACCCCCGGACCGCGACCACATGGGCGTGCCGGGAGATCCAGCCCTTGGCGCGCTCGATCGCGCGCGGTGTCCAGTCGGGCGCGATCAGGAACGAGACGAGCGGCACCTCCAACAGCCACAGCATCACGAGGTTGAAGCCGACGATCAGCAGCACGGTCGTCGTCGTCGAGTAATGCTGCTCGTGGATCTCGTGCAGGCCGGCGAGATAGGAGGCACCGGGAAGCGTCAGCAGCAAGCCGATCACGAACGTCGTCCGCGCCGAGCCCTTGCTGAGCTCCCGCTGCCAGCGTGGCGGGCCCTTGTCGGGCTTGGCAGCCTTGCGCGCCCGGCGGCGCTCCACCAGCGGCTCGTGACGACCGCTGTACAGCACGTACGCGGCCACCAGCGCGATCGCTCCGAGGGCGATGTCGGCGAGCGGGCTGAGCGTCTTCTGGGTGGTGGTGTTGGCGCTCGAGCTCGGCAGCGAGAAGACGATCACCATTCCGATCGTGATGCTGATCGTGTACGCGCCGAGCAGATACCCCCCCATCAGGCGCACCGGCCGCTCCAGCAGCAGCATCACCGTCGTGGCGGCGACCAGCGTCGGGTTCAGCGAGGCCAACAGCGACAGCACGATGATCTGGCTCATCGACGACCGCCGACGGCTAGGCCCCGGACCACAACGCGCGGCGTGAATCGATCATTTGCCGACGCCGGGCACACTCGCCGAGTGTCGGTCCGACGCTCAGGGCGGGCAAGGGCGCAGACAGGTGAACGACCGCGCAAATCAAGTGGTGCGCACACCACGCGCGACCGTCGCGGCACGCCCACCCTCATGGTCAGGACTGGGCGCGGTCTCGGCGCCAGACCTCGTCGAGCCGCTCGGGCTCGAGCTCGCTCTTCCAGATCACCGCATCGGCGACCCCCGGATCGATCTGCGCGGCGAGCTCGCTGGGATGGGTCGTGGAGACCATCACGATGACCGTGCCCGGCCGCTGGCGTTTGATCTGGCCGGCGGCCTTGATCCCGCCGATCCCGGGCATCCGCACGTCCATCAGGATCATGTCGGGCGACGAGTGTCGCGGCCAGCTCGATCGCCTCCTCGCCGCAGTGCGCCTCGCCGACCGCCCGCAGCCGTTCGGTCGCAGCGATCACGTCCCGGAGCAGCTCCAAGAACGCCGGCTGGTCGTCGACGGCCAGGACGGTCGCGGTCCGATCCGCATCCTGCCCTGGGTGTTCGTGGTCGTGCACGAGCCGCCAGAGCATCGCCCGGTTCGCCCGTCGGCGCGACGTTGCGGGCATCCGCATTCGCGGGGTGTTGGCCGGTCCAAGCCCTCGGTATGCGCATGTGTCAGCCGGCCTGGCCGGCGAGGTACAGCAGCGCCGCCCGGACGCGTCGGCTGACGTCCTCGGAGTCGCCGAGATCGAGCTTGAAGAAGATCGAGTTGATGTGCCGTTCGACTGCTCGCTTGCTGACCACCACCCGCTCGGCGATCGCGCCGTTGCTCCAGCCCTCCGCAACCAGCGACAGGATCTCCTGCTCGCGCGTCGTCAGGGTGTCGAGCTGGGAGTCCTGGCGACGTCGCTGGGCGGCGAGCAGCGCGTCGACGATCTGCGAGTCGATCACCGAGCGCCCGGCGGCGACGTCGCGCAGCGCCCGGCTGAGCTCGCCGAGATCCTGGACGCGTTCCTTGAGCAGGTACGCGCGCCGCGTGGAGCTGCCCTCCAACAGCTTCATCGCGTAGGCAGGATCCGAATACTGGCTGAGGATCACCACCCCGATCTCAGGATGCGTGTCGCGCAGCTCGGCGGCCAGCGCGATGCCCTCGTTGGTGTTGGTCGGCGGCATCCGGATGTCGGTCAGCACCACGTCGGGTAGTTCGTCGGCGACCGCCGCCCGCAGCGACGGGAGATCGGCGCAGGTCGCGACCACGTCGATGTCGACCTCCTCGGCGAGCACCCGCCGAACCCCCTCGCGCGCGAGGAAGCTGTCCTCGCCGACGATCACCCGGATGCTCATCGGGCCGCCGCTGCGAGCACCGGTTCGTCGGGAACCGATCCCCGCACGACCGTCCCACGGCCGGCCGTGGAGCTGATCTCCAGCGTCCCGCCGACCGCTCCGATTCGGTCGCGCATGCTGACCAGGCCGACGCCGCCGCCGGCCACGCGCAGGTCCATGCCGCCGCCGTCGTCGGCAACCTCGAAGTGGACGATGTTGCTCTCGCGTCCCAGCTCGATCGTGGCGCGCGCCGTCGGCCCGGCGTGCTTGCCGGCGTTCTGTACCGCCTCCAATGCGCAGAAGTAGATCGCCTGCTCGACCGCTCCTTCGCAGCGGCCGATGCCGGTGTCATGCACGCGAACCGGGATCGGGCCGTTGATCGCCATGCTCTGCAGCGCCGCCGCGAGGCCGAGATCGCGCAGCGCGCTCGGATAGATGCCGTGCGCGAGCGCGCGCAGATCGTCGACCGCCCCGGCCGCGTCGTCGGCGATCGCGTCGAGCTCGGCCGCGAGCCCGGGGTCGGCGTGCCGTTGCGCCATTCGAAGCCTGACCTGCACGGCCATCAGCCGCTGTTGTGCGCCGTCGTGGAGGTTGCGCTCGAGACGGAGCCGCTCGCGTTGCGCGCTGGCGACGATCCGGCCGCGCGAGGCGCGCAGCTCCTGCACCAGCCGCGTGTTCTCGAGCAGCATCAGCGAGGTCGCGGCAAGCCCGTCGACCATCTCTGAGCCGGTGGCCAGCGACGGGTCGTGGACGAGCGCGGCAACCGGGGCGCCATCCTGGGTGAAGCGCGTCACGCCACGGCTCGAGGAGCCCTCCGGCAGCGTCAGGTCATGGCCGTCGACGTCGACATAGCCGGCCCGTTCCTCCGACCACAGCGCAAACGTGAGCGAGGTGTCGCCGAGCGCCTCGCCGACGAGCTGCTGCACCCCGCCGGAGGTCAGCTGCTTGCCGGTCGCGTCGATTGCGATCTGTCCGAGCCGGCGCGCCGCGAACAGCTCGCCGCGGATCTGGCCGAGCAGCAGCGCGACCGGAACCGACAGCTGCGCCAACCCGGAGGCGATCCGCAACGCCGCGCCCGTGCCGGGGTCAGCGGGTGGCAGCAGCAGCGCGGCGACGAACAGGATGATGTTGGTCGGCAGCACGATCGCCAGCGGCAACATTGCCCGCCGCCGCAGGTATGACGAAATTCGGGTGCGATGAACGACCAGAGCAACCAGCAGCAGCGCGGCAGCGGCTGTCAGAAGATCAAACAGCGTCGACAGCGCCGACGTGACTGCGGTGGGCCCGTCGATCAGTTGAAACCCATTCGGCGGGCAGCGCGCGCCGCAGTGGACCAGCGCCCCCCCGGTGGGGACCGTTGGCGAGAGCGGCAGGATCAGCAGCCAGAGCACGATCGTGGTCGCCGCGAAACCGATCACGTAGCGACGCTCGAGTCGCGACGTCAGCCGGCCCCGCGGAAACGCCAGGTAGACGTAGGCGGTGTAGACCACCGCCAACGACCACGCGATGATCCCGATCGGATGAACGAGCGGATCGCCCGATCCAATCAGCGCGAGCGCGCAGTAGACGAATCCGACCGCGGTGATCAGGGGTCCGACGCGGCTGTTGGGCCGGTGCCACCACGTGTACAGCCCGACCCCGAGGTAGGAGAGGTTGACCACGGTCAGGAACGCGGCGGTGATCAGCGGCTGCTCGAACACGGTGCTCGCCGCGGCGCTCAGTGCCGCAAGGGTCGTTGCCAGCGTCCCGGCGATCGCGACCGCGGCCACGCGGCCGGACAGCGTTCTCGGCGTGCGCAATCGAGGGCGCTCGGCGGCAGACAAGCCGGCAAAGCGACCGCCGTCGACGACCGCGATCGCACGCGTCAGTCCGATCGTGGTCTCGTCGATCTCGGCCCCTGCCTGCGTGTCGCGCCTGTGTCCCATGCCCTGCACGCCGTGTTTGCGGCGGCTCCGAGCACCCACGTCGACAACTCGGCCAGACTCCCGCCCTGCGGCGAGTCTACCGTCGGTTCGGCCACCACCACCGAGCTCCGGGGCCGAACGCCGAAGGTCGCGGCGCAAACGCGGCGCCGTGCCCGTGTGTTGACCGAACCGCCGCCGTGGGGTGCAGCCCCCGGTGATCGACGTGCGGGCCCCCTTGCCGGATCGTGGCGTCGGTTGCGAGAGTGGTCCGCGAGAGCGGCGAGATCGATCGCCGCCGTAACCTCGATCTCACGGAGGATGGTCGGCAGATCGCCGATCGCGAGCGTCGTCGGTGCAGCCGACCGAGGCCAGTCGCGATACCACGCCATCAGCAGCCGATCGAGCTCAGGAGGCCCACGCAATGACAGCCGAGTCCACACCAATCCGGACCGCCGACGCGCCCGCCGAGTCAGCCGGTCCCCATCTCACGGTCGCCGAGCGGGTCGCTCGCGGGAAGGCGGCGCGGGCAGAGGTGCCTCGTTCCTCGCATGCCGAGCTCGTGCCGGCTGCCGACCGCCCAGATCCGGTGGAGGTGCTCGAGCGCCAGGCCGAGACGCGGATTGCCGAGCTGACGCCGGTCCGCTACGGGCGGATGCTCGTCTCGCCATTCACGTTCTACCGCGGCGCGGCCGCGTTGATGGCGGGCGACCTTGCGGCGTCGCCGCGGTCAGGGCTGATGGTGCAGTGCTGCGGTGACGCGCACCTATCGAACTTCGGCGTGTTCGCCTCGGCCGAACGACAGCTCGTGTTCGACCTCAACGACTTCGACGAGACCCTGCCCGGACCTTGGGAATGGGACGTCAAGCGACTCGCGGCCAGCATGTTGATCGCCTCCCGCGATAACGGGTTCACGCCCAAGCGGCAGGATCAAGTGGTGCTCCAGACGGTCGGCTCCTACCGCTCGGCGATGCGGCGCTTCGCCGAGCAGTCGATGCTCGAGATCTGGTACTCGCGCCTCGACATCGAGACCGCGCTTGCCGAGATTGCCCGCGAGCTCAAGCAGTCTCGGTCGAGCAAACGGATGGTGCAGCGGTCAGAGAAGATCCTGGCCAAGGCGCGCACGCGCGACAGCATGTCGGCGTTTCGCAAGCTGACGACAATCGTCGACGGTCGGGCTCGGATCCGCGATCAGTCGCCGCTGATCGTCCCGATCGCGCAGCTCGCGCACGGCCTCGACGCCGACGCGCTGAGGCACGAGATCGAGCGCCTGTTCGCGATCTACCGCGGTACCGTCGAGCCGGATCGCCGGCCGCTGCTGGATGAGTACGAGCTGAGCGACTTCGCCCGCAAGGTCGTGGGAGTCGGCAGCGTCGGGACGCGGGCATGGATCGCGCTGCTGATGGCCCGTGACAACCAAGATCCGCTGATCCTCCAGATCAAGGAGGCTCAGCCATCGGTGCTCGAGGAGAGCCTCGGAGCCAGCGAGTTCAACAACCACGGCGAGCGCGTCGTCGTCGGTCAGCGGCTGATGCAGGCCTCCAGCGACATCTTCCTCGGATGGCTCGACGTCGAGGCGGGGCTCGACGGGCAGCCGCGCGATTTCTACGTGCGACAGCTCAAGGACTGGAAGGGCTCGGCAGTGATCGAGGAGATGACGCCGACCGGGCTGGCGCGCTACGGCACGCTCTGTGGCTGGACGCTCGCCCGCGCGCATGCGCGCAGCGGAGACCGGATCGCGATCGCGTCCTACCTCGGCGGCGGCGACGCGTTTGACCGGGCGATCCTCGGCTTCTCGATGGCGTATGCGGAGCAGACCGACCGCGACTACTCCGAGATCGCGAGTGCCGCTGCCTCGGGCCGGATCGCCGTCGAGCACGGTGTCTGATCGGATCCGCCGCCGACGCGGATGAGCTCCGCGGGCGTCGAGCTGGGCCTGACCGCGCTGGCGGCGATGTGCTCGCCGACGACGCTGACCTTCAGCGTGCTGGCGCTGGTGCTGTCGGACCGGCCGCGCCGGACCGGCGCCTGGTTCTTCGCCGGCGCGTTCGGCGCGACGCTGGCGGTCGGAGTGCTGGCGGCGGTCGTGCTCGGCGGTGCCGCCGCCCCGGGGCAGGGCTCGCCGACGCCGCCGACCTGGGTCTCGATCGCCGACCTGGTGCTGGCGACGCTGGCGCTCGCCTACGTTTTCAGAGCGCTGCGGCGCCCGCGCGATCCTCGGCGGACCGCCGACGCGATCGCGAAGATGCAAAAGGTCTCGACCTCGCCGGCGATGCTAATCGTGGGGGCGGGCGCGACGCTCGCCAACCCGGGCGCGTTCTTGGCGGTCGCCGTCAAGGACATGTCGGAGCTGAACCCCTCGCCCACCGAGTACGCGGTGCTGTGGATCGCGTTTGCGCTCGTCTCGCTGTTGCCGCTGGCGCTGGCGCTGATCGGGCTGACGATCGACCACGATCGTGCCGGCACCGTGCTCACACGAGCGCGCGAGTGGCTCGAGCGCAACGCGCGCACACTCGCTGCGGTGATCGTGGTGGTACTTGCGGCCGCGCTGCTGCGCAACGGCATCGTCGGTCTGACGAGTTGAACACACGTCATACGCTCGCTTGGGCGATGATCTGCACCGCCGGAAACCAACACGAAAGGAACCTCACCAGATGGCGACACTGATCGCAATCGGCTACAACGACGAGACGACCGCCGAGCAAGCTCGGCAGACGGTCCAGGGCCTCGAGGCGGATCTGATCATTCAGGCCGACCAAGTCGCGGCGATCTCCCGTGACCAGGCCGGCAAGTACCACGTGACGACGACCCATGGCGGCGCCTCGGCCGGCGCCGGCGCGGCCTGGGGCGGCTTCTGGGGGATGCTGTTCGGGCTGCTGTTCTTCGTACCGTTCGCCGGCCTCGCGCTCGGCGCCGGCTTCGGGGCGCTGTTCGGCCATCTCGGCGAGAAGGGCATCGACAAGGCCTTCCAGGAGCGCGTCCGCGACCACCTCAAGCCCGGCACCTCGGCGCTGTTCATGGTGATCGAGAAGGCGACTCCAGACAAGGCCGTGGCGGCGCTGAGCGAGTACGGCGGCGACATCTTCCAGACGTCGCTGTCCGACGAGGACACGAAGAAGATCCAGGAGGCGCTGACGCCGCCTGCCGAGTAGGTCCCGCCCTGCGGGCGGTCGACGCCCGGACCGGCAGGCCGCCGGTCCGGGATGCCCCATACAGTCGACCGTCGATGAACGAGTTGGTCGCCCTGGTCTCGCTCGCCGCGTGTCTGGCGGCGGCGGTGATCCGGCCAAGCTGGGCGCCGGACTGGCTGGTCGCGGCGCTCGCGGCGTTGCTGATGGTCGCGATCGGGGCGGTCGACCTGCACGAGGTCGCGTCGGTGCTCAAACGACTCGGCCCGACCGTCGGCTTCCTCGCCGCATTGCTGGTGCTCGCCGACGGCTGCCGCCGCGCCGGCGTGTTCGAGGCGCTCGGCGCGGCGATGGCGACCGGCGCCCGCAGCCGGCCACGGCGGCTGCTGGCGATGGTGTTCGCGGCGGCCGCCGGGACGACCGCGGTGCTCAGCCTCGACGCGACCGTGGTGCTGCTGACCCCGGTCGTGTTTGCCACCGCGGCGCGACTGCCCGCGAGACCGCGCCCGCACGTCTACGCCTGTTCGCACCTGGCCAACAGCGGGTCGCTGCTGCTGCCGGTCTCAAACCTCACCAACCTGCTGGCGTTCGCCGCCTGCGGCGTTTCGTTCACCCGCTTCGCGTCGCTGATGGTGTTGCCGTGGCTGGTCGCGCTGGCGATCGAGTGGATCGTGCTCTCGCGGGTGTTCGCCGACGACCTGCGCCCCCCGGCGCAACCGGCGCGGGTGTCTGAGTCGGAGCGCCCGCCCGTCCCGCGCCCTGCGCTTGCGATCGTCGCGCTGACGCTCGCCGGGTTCGGGGTCAGCTCGCTGATCGGGGTCGCCCCGGTGTGGTTTGCGGCGGCCGGTGCGATCGCGATCACAATCGTGCACCCGCCCGACCGAGTCCGGGCGCTTGTCTCGGCCGCCGAGCCCGGGTTCCTGGTGTTCGTGCTCGGGCTCGGGGTGGTCGTCGCGGCGGCCGGGGCCCACGGGCTCTCGTCGGTCGTCGGCTCGCTGCTGCCCAGCGGTCAGGACCTGCCGGCGCTGCTGGCGATCGCCGCGGTCAGTGCGGTGCTCGCCAACCTCGTCAACAACCTGCCGGCGACACTGATCGTGGTCGCGGTCGTCTCGGCCAGCGCGCCCGGCGGGGTGCTGGCGATGCTGATCGGCGTCAACGTCGGCCCCAACCTGACCTACGTGGGCTCGTTGGCGACGCTGCTGTGGCGGCGGATCATCCACGCGCGCGACGAGCAGGTCGACTCCGTCCAGTTCTTCAAGCTCGGGTTGTTGACCGTGCCGGCGACGGTCGTGGCGGCGACGGTCGCGTTGTGGTTGGCTTTGGAGATCATCTGATGCGCGCGCTGGTGTGGATCACCGAGAGCAGCTGGGCGGCCTGCGTCGACCGTGCCCGCGAACTGCTCCCAGCAGACGCGGAGGTCACGATCCTCCACGTCGCCTCCAGCGAGGTCGAGCAGATGGCCGGCCATCCCGGACCCGGCCGCCTCGGACGCCACCACCGTCCCCCGGAGCCCGGACCGTCGATCGAGCAGATCTCCGACGCCGAGGCGTCGGCGCTGCTCGCCGACGCGGCGCAGCGGTTCGGCCGCGAGGTCACGACCGTCGCTCGTCGCGGCCGGATCGAGCGCGAACTGCTGGCGGCCGCCGAGCATGTCGACGTGCTCGTGCTGGCGCGCGCCGGTGTGCTCCGGCGCGAGCCCAAGAGCGTCGGCCACGAGGCTCGGTTCGTGCTCGATCACGCCGGCTGCGCGGTGCTGCTCGTCTGGCCGGTTGCGCCGCCAGGGCTCGGTTCGATCCACTGGCCACCGCACCTGCGCGACCGACCTTGACGTGCGGTCGCTGACCGCATGGCGAGTCCCGGGCTCGACGCGGTCGCGCCCGCGCGGCAGCTCAGAGCAGCGTGCCCGCGACCGGGGTTCCGAGCTGCAGCACCAGCGCGATCCGCGCTTGGTCAAGCAACAGCTGCGGCTCGGTGAGCGGGTCGCCGTCGACCACGAGCAGGTCGGCGAGCCGTCCCGGTGCGACGGCTCCGATCTGCTGCTCGAGTCCGATCGCGGCCGCCGCGACCGAGGTTGCGGCGCGCAGTGCGAGCGCCGGCTCCAGCCCGTGATGGACCATCCGTACGAGCTCGAGCGCGGTCGCGCGCGGATCCATCCCGGGCGCGTCAGAGCCGGCCCCGATCGGCACGCCGGCCGCGACCGCGGCTCGCATGCTGCGCGTCCCCTGCTCGAGATTGTGGTGCGCGAGATCCACCAGCGTCGGCAGCATCTCCGGCTCGATCGTCGCCGTCGCCGGATCGATCGCCGTTGGCATCCCGCCCATCCAGTAGTAGCCGCTGAGCGTCGGGATCAGCACTTGGCGCGCTGCCGCGATCCGCTCCAATAGGTCGGGGCGCTGGTTGAGGTACATGCCGTGCTCGATCGTGTCCATCCCATGTCCGACCGCGGCCAGCGCACCGTCGAGTCCCTCGACGTGCGCCGCGACCCGAACCCCCATCCGGTGGGCCTCGTCGACGAGCGCGGCGAATTCGGCGTCGGTGAACTGCACCGGGTCGGGATCCTCGAGCTCGTTGGAGCGCGCGCCGGTCGTCATCACCTTGACGAAGTCGGCCCCGGACCGCAGCTGCTCGCGAACCGCCTTGCGAACGTCGTCGGGTCCGTCGGCCTCGCGGTACATCGCGCCGTAGAACCGCCCGCCGGGCGCGGTCGCCGAGATGATCCGGCCGCAGGTCAAAAGCCGCGGCCCGCGGAACGCTCCGTAGCGCATCGCCTGGCGGGCCTCCTGGGGCTCGCTCGCCTGGCCACCGACGTTGCGGATCGTCGTCACCCCGAGCGCCAGGGCGTCTCGCAGGCCGGCCTGCAGGAAGTGGGCGGCGGTGCCCGGCAGGATCGGCTCGGCGCCCTGGGCGGGGTGCAGCGAGCCCGCCTGGGTGTGGACGTGCAGGTCGATCAGTCCCGGCATCAGCGTGCGGCCGTCGAGCTCGATCACGCGCGCCCCGTCGGGTGCCGGCTCCGAGGCGTCGCCGATCCGCTCGATCACGCCGTCGCAGATCAGCACCGCGGCGCGCTCGGAGACGGTGCTCGAGATCCCGTCCCAGAGCCGGACGTTGGTCAGCCAGAGTCGCCCGTCGGCAACCGGCGGCGCAGCGAGCAGGCAGGGATCGCGATGGGGCATCGGGCGATCGTAGAACGCCGCGTGCCCGTCAGTCGGCGCACACCCGCGACCAGTCGTCGTGGATGCCTGATCAATCGGGGCGATCGGCGTCCGTGCCGGCGGCGTCGCGCTGTGAGACTCCGACGCGCGCCGCGTGCAACAGCAGCCGGCCGATCCCGACCAACAGCACGAGATCGAGCAGGATCTGGATCATCACGAGCAGCCGGGCGAAGTCGGTCTTGGGCGTGATGTCGCCGTAGCCGACGGTGCCGAGCGTGACGATCGTGAAATACATCGCTGCGACTCGGTCCAGCGGCTGCGAGAAGCTCCCCGGGTTCGCCTTCGACAGCGACAGATAGGTGAACGCGAACACCACGATCACGGTCGGGATCGCGATCGCGACCGCCTCGATCGCCCGCAGCCTTGGATACGGTGCGCGCACGATGCTGCGGACCTGCCCGACGAGCACCGCGAAGAACACGAGCAACCCCGCGATCAGCTCGATCAGTGCCACAACGGCGTGGTTGTCCGGCACCGGGACGAACGCGTACAGCAGCACGAACACGAGCGACGACGTTCCGACCCGCGTGACCATGCGCCCGATCAGCACGCGCCGTTCGCGACGCTCCAGCGGCAGCAGCGGCTCGTGCGGGCGATCCGTCATCGGCGCCGTCAGTCAAACAGCGGGTAGCGCAGGATCGCCGCGAGGTGGCCTTTGCCGGGGATGTCCTGAGCGCGGACCGCCAGCACGCGGCCGTCGGTCAGCCAGACCCGGCGGGCGATCTCGTCAAGCACGCCGTAGGTGCCGGCGCCCGGTTCGCCGAACGTGATGGCGCCGCTCTGTTCGTCGATCGTGCCGGTCACCTGGGCATCGATGTCGACCAGCAGCGTGTCGACGGTGCCGAGCGTCGCGGCGCGAGCGACCTCGGCGATGTCCGATCGGGCCCGGCCGACGTGCTCGAGCTGTGCGTACCGGTCGCGCAGCCGCCACAGCTCGTCCGCGTAGAGCTCGTCGAGCACCTCGCGGGTCCTGGCGGTCAGGTCGGCGTCCGGCTCGCCGTCCGGGCTGCCCGGGATCTCGCGGTCGACCAGGTGCGGGTTTGAGTTGACCGAGCGGTAGATACCGGCGATCGGCTCCGCGGCCGCCAGCACCAGCGGCGCGTCGACGCCGTTGAGCACCGGGCGCAGCGCGTGGTCGACCTTGCGGCAGTAGCTGCGGATCCGCACCTTCTGGCCCTCGCTGCCCTGAATCCGGCGGATCGGCTTGCGGTGGGAGGCGGAGGGGACCCCGGCGGCGCCGGCGACGTCGGAGGGCAGGTCCGGGATGCGGAGCTCCGTCGGCCCGAGTTCCGGGCCGACCTCGATCACGCGCACCGATCCCTGTGCGAGCGCGAGCACAAATGCCACCTGCGGGAACGTCTGCGCTCTCAGCAGCGGCTTGACATGGAAGCGATCGGACACCTCGACCAGTTCCGTCAGTCGGTTCGCCAGCCGGAACGTCGCCGTCGATCGCGGCGTCATCAGCACGGCCAGGCTGCGGGCCTGGTAGCGCCAGAAGTCGTCGTCGTCATGCAGCGCGGCCAGTTCCTCGTCGATCGTGGCGACGTCAGCCTTGGGCGCGTCGTCCTCGCGCAGTTGGCGAACCGCCCCCGCCGCGAGGTTGCGAAACGCGATTCGCTCGGCCTCGCCGTCCGACGCCGGATCGGTCGGAACGTAGATCGAGACGCTCGACGGGTCGCGGCTATCGAGCAGGCGGCCGAGCTCGTCGCGGGTGGGGATGTCGGTGTGGAGCAGCATCCCGGCAGCATGACGGATGCCCGCCGGCGAGGTCTAACACCAGGAGCGTGACCGCGATCGCGAACACCCCATCGATCAACGCGTGCAGCCGGGCCATCGCTCGCGCGGCGATGGGATCGCCGGTCGCTGGCAAGTTGCGCGATCGCTTCGTCGTTGATGCACTTGCTCGGAGCAGCTGCCCGAGGAAGCCAATGCGATGGTCAGTAGCTTCGGACCGCGACGCAGCCTGGCTGTTGAGCTCGACGCCGTCCTCAGCTGAGGGCCGGGATCACTTCGGCTGAGAGCCGTTCGAGCTGTCGCGCGTTCTCGACCAGCGGGTTGAGCAGAATCAGCTGGGCACCGGCATCAGCGACCGCGCGAATGCCGGCGATGCACGCCTCCCCGGGGCCAGCGATCATGTGTTCTGACCAGCCGCCTCGACCGTAGTGTCGCGTGAGCGCGTCCTCGAGCTGCCGGCGGCCCCGAGCCTCGTCGTCGTCGACGTGGATGTAGACGCGCTTGGCGATCTGAAACGTGTCAGGCTCGCGGCCCTGGGCGCTGAGCTCTGTTCTGAGCGCCTTGACCTGGTCGGCGAACTGGGGTGTTGTCTGCGAGCCGGCACCGATGAATCCGTGACCTTGGCGGACCGCGCGGCGCATCGCCGCCGGCGCACTGCCCCCGAACCACACCGGTGGATGGGGCTTTTGCACCGGTTTGGGCGCCATTGAGGCGCCCTGGAGCTTCCACAACCGGCCATCGAAATTGATCTGATCCTCCGCCCAGCACGCCTTCATCAGCGCCAGCGCCTCGTTAAAGCGCGCCACGGGCCTGTCGGGGTCGACGCCGAAGGCGCCGAACGGGCGCCCTCGGCCGCCAGACGCGACACCGATCTCAACTCGGCCATGGCTCAGCCAGTCCAGCGAGCTGATCGCCTTGGCCAGATGCACCGGGTTGTGCAGCGGGAGCACGAACACCGCGCAACCCAGCCGCAGCTGTTGGGTGCACGCCGCAGCGTAGGTCAGCGTCTGCAGCGGGGCGAGGCTCTCAGACGGGCCGATCACCTGCTCCTGCGTCCACGCGCTCTCAAACAGCCCGAGCTCCTCGACGCGGCGCAGATACGCGCGAAACGCGTCGTCGTCGAAGCGGCCGTCGTCGGCGGACTGCGGGATCGAGATCGCGAATCGCATCGGCCAAGCAGACAAGTCGACTTCAGCCTAACCGGACGACGGCGCAACGGCAGGCCGCCCGCGGAACGAGCGCTGCCACATGGCTTCCGCGTGCTGAGCGGCCCTCGCCTCAGAGAGGCCGCACGATTCGACATCGCCATGCGGACTGAAGGCGCGACTCGGAAATCAGAGACGCCGTCGACGGGCTGCTTCTGCATCCGGCGGTAAGCGGCCGTCTTCAGCCCCGTGAGAAGGGTCCGCGAGAGTGCTGAGTTTTCGCGGTTGCAGGAGCGGCGCGTTGTGTCGCGGGTCGCTTCATCGATGTTTGGCAGAGGCCGCGGAGAGTGTTTTCTGTAGCCAGCAGTCGGCGTAGGGCTCGTCGTTGAACGGGTTGACCGGCTCCCATCCGGTCGTGGTGTAGAGCGCGAGCGCCTCCGTGAGGTCGGTGTTGGTCTCGATCCGGGCGGTGTTCGCGCCGGCGTCGCGGGCGCAGTCTTCGAGCGTGGTCAGCAGCCGGCGGCCGAGTCCAAGCCCGCGAACCTCAGGGGCGATCCACATGCGCTTGATGTGGGCGGGCGCGCCGGCGGGATGCTTGACCGCGCCGCAGCCGACCGGTTCTCGGTGCAGGTAGGCGACGAAGAACCGCCCGGCGGGCGGGCGGGCTTCGTCGGCTGTCATGGTCGCGCCGGCGGGCGGGTCAAACGTGCGCGTCGAGCGTTGGTTGAGCTCACGCGCGTAGTTCTCAAGACACAACAAGGGTGACTTCATCCTGCACGATCGAGTGCTACCCGGGGCCGCGTCGAGATCGCGTGTTCAGGATGGGCGGCTCTCAAGCGTCTCGGTCAGCTTGGCGATCGCGAACCCCCACGCCTGCGGCGGCTTGACCTTCGGCGGCAAGGACACCTCGTCGGGGTTGGTGACGACGTCGAGCAGCACCGGCCCGGGCTCGGCGAACGCCTCCCGGATCGCCTCGTCGAGCTCGTCGGGCCGTTCCACGCGCAGCGCTCGCAGGCCCACGGCGCGGGCGATCGCGGCGATGTCGACGTCACCGAGCTTGGTGCCGAACTCCGGCAGCCCGGCCTGCTCCTGTTCGAGCTTGACCATGCCGAGCCGGCCGTTGTTGAAGACGACCAGGCGCACCGGCAGCTCGTGGGTCACCGCGGTGATCAGGTCGCCGAGCAGCATCGTCAGGCCGCCGTCACCGCAGAAGGCGACCACCTCGGACGAGCGGTCGAGCGCCTGAGCGCCGAGCGCCTGTGGCATCGCATTGGCCATCGAACCGAGGTTGTAGGAGCCCAGCAGTCGTCGCCGGCCGCGCATCGACACGAACCGCGAGAGCCACACGGTCGCCATCCCGGTGTCGCTGGTCAAGACCGCGTCTTCGGATGCGTAGCGGTCGACGGCCACCGCGACGGCCTCGGGCCGGATCCGCTCGTCGGGGTTGTCGAACGCGGTCCGGACCTTCGCGAGCACACCGCGGGCGTCGTAGTCGGGGTCCGCGAGCTTGCGCTGGCGCTCGCGCCACGCCTCGTACTTCGAACGCGCGTCGTCGAGATGGTCGCGGTCGACCTTGGCATCCACGCGCTGCAGCAGCGCGGCCGCGACGAGACGAGCGTCCCCGACGACGCCGATCTCGACCGCGGTGCGCCGGCCGATGTGTCCCGGTCGATGATCGACCTGGATCACCCGCTTGCCGGTCGGATACGAGTCGCTGTAGGGGAAGTCGGTGCCGAGCATCAGCAGCAGATCACAGGACTCGAAGGCGTGCTGGGCGGCGGGGTTGCCGATCAATCCGCTCTGGCCGACCTCGAAGCGATTGTCGCGTTCCAGGCCCTCCTTGGCCTTGAGCGTCAGGACCATCGGCGCCGCCAGCCGGTCGGCGAGCGCCAGCGCCTGCTCTCGGGCGTGGCGGGCGCCACAGCCGACGAGCAGGGTGACCTTCCCGGCCTCGCCGATCGCGGCGGCGGCCGCGGCCAGCTGTGATTCGTCCGGCGTGACGGGCACGCTGGTCCGCGCGAACCGCGGCGGCGTCGGCGGCGCGTCCAGCGCGGCGACGTCGCCGGGCAAGGTCAGTACCGCCACCCCGGGACCATCCAGCGCCCGCTGGATCGCCTGCTCGAGGATGCCCGGCAGCTGCTCGGGGCTCGTGATCGTGTGGCAGAACTCGGCGACGTCGCGGAACACCGCGTCGTTGTCGACTTCCTGAAAGAAGTCCGAGCCGAGCTCGGCGAGCGGCACCTGGCCGCAGATCGCGAGCACGGGGGCGTGGGACTTCTTTGCGTCGTAGAGCCCGTTGATCAGGTGCAGGGAGCCAGGACCGACGGTCCCCATGCAGACGCCGAGCGTCCCGGTCAGCTGGGCTTGGGCGCCGGCGGCGAACGCGCCCGCCTCCTCGTGACGTACGCCGATCCACTCCAGGCGGTCGTCGCGGCGGATCGCGTCGGTGATCGGGTTCAGGGCGTCGCCGACGACGCCCCACACCGATCGGACGCCGAGGTCGGCAAGCGCGTCGACGATCGTCTCGGCGACCGAGCTCACGAGACGGTGTGCTCCGGGGTCCGTGCGTTGAACGCATCGGGGTCGGCGCGCTCCCAGTCGGCCGCCCACGACTGCGGCGGCTCCTGCACCAGTTGGCCGGGCTCGAGCCATTCGTACAGCTCGGCGTAGCTGCTCGAGTTGACGTGGTCGACGCGGCGGACGAGGTGGTGAGGACCGACGTCGGCGGGCGACGGCAGGCCCATCGAGCCGATCAGGCGCTGGGCCTCGGCGACGACCGCGTGCTGGTAGCGGTACACGCGCTCGGTCTTGTCGGTGACGTCGAGCGCTCGCGAGCGCTTCGGGTCCTGGGTGGCGACCCCGACCGGGCACTCGTTCGTGTTGCACCGCTGAGACTGGATGCAGCCGACGGCCATCATCATCGCCCGCGCGGCGTTGGTGTAGTCGGCGCCGATCGCCAGCCGCTTGACGATGTCCGAGCCGGTCGCGATCTTGCCGCTGGCGCCGACGCGGATGCGGTCGCGCAGGCCGCACCCCACGAGCGCGTTGTGGACGGTCATCAGCCCCTCGGTGAGTGGCACGCCGACGTGATCCTCGAACTCGGCCGGTGCCGCTCCGGTGCCGCCCTCGGAGCCGTCGACGACGATGAAGTCCGGCGTCACCTGCTCGGCGACCATCGCCTTGCAGACCGCCAGGAGCTCGTGGCGCCGGCCGACGCACAGCTTGAACCCGGTCGGCTTGCCGCCGGCGAGCTCGCGCATCTCGGCGATGAACAGCACCAGCTCCCGCGGGGTGGAGAACACCTTGTGGGCGGGCGGGCTCACACACGTCTGGCTCTGGGGCACGCTGCGTGCGTCGGCGATCTCCTTGGTCACCTTCGCGCCCGGGAGCACTCCGCCGATCCCCGGCTTCGCCCCCTGGCTGAGCTTGAGCGAGACGCACTTGACCGCGTCGTGCGCGGCCTTCTCGCGGAACTGATCGCGGTCGAGGTCGCCGTCCTTGGTGCGCGCGCCGAAGTATCCGGAACCGAGCTCCCAGACGACGTCGCCGCCGTTGAGGTGATACCGGGTCAGCCCGCCCTCGCCCGTGTCGTGGGCGAATCCGCCCTTCGCCGCGCCGCGGTTGAGCGCTGTCAGCGCGGCGCCGGACAGTGCGCCGAACGACATCGCGGAGACGTTCAGCAGCGCCATCTCGTACGGCTGGGAGCAGTCCGGGCCACCGATCGTGATCCGGGGCTCGTTCTTCGGCGGGTCCTGTGGGTGCATCGACTGCAGCAGCCACTCGTACCCGGGCTCCCTGACGTCGCGCTCGGTTCCGTACGCCTGCTCGTCCTTGACCCCCTTCGCGCGCTCGTAGATCGAGGTGCGGCTATCGCGATCGAACGGACGCCCGTCGGTGTTGCGCTCGATGAAGTACTGCTGGAGCTCCGGCCGGACCGCTTCCAGCGCGAACCGCGCGTGGCCGAGGATCGGGTAGTTGCGCAGGATCGAGTGGCGACGCTGGGCGACGTCATGGATCCCGAGCAGGGCGATCGCCGCCAAGACCGCGGCGACCACGATCCACCCCCAGCCGCCGAGCGTTACCGCAGCCAGCGCGGCGAGTGCGGTCAGCACCAGCGCTGATCCAAGGGCGGCGAACCTCATCCGTGTGGGGACATACCCCAACCGCGGCCCGCGTCTGCACCCGCGTTGCTTTGCAACGAAGGCGGCGCGGCCGAGTTTGGACGCGTTGGTGGTGGCCATCCGAGATGGAGGGTCCGGCCCGTCGAGCTCGGCGGGCCGGATCACCAAGTCGCAACCACCAGGCCGAGAGGGAACGTGATGACGCGAACCACAGGACTATCGCTTGCCAGGGGACCGATCGCGATCGTTGGCCTGCTCGGGATCGCGTTCGGCGTCGCCGGCCTGATCTTCGGCGGCCACGGCTTCGGTACCGGCCAGATTCCACACGGCGCCGTCTCGGGCCAGCGCTGGCTCGGTGTCGAGGCCAACGGCTGGACCAACCTGCTGTTCATCGCGGGCGGGGCGCTGCTGGTGCTTGCGGCCTCGATGCACTGGAGCGCGAAGACCGCCGCGCTGCTGGTCGCGGCCGTGTTCGCGGCCGCCGCGGCGATCGCCGCGATCCGCGGCGACGGCGTCCTTGGGATCTTCGCCGCGGACCGCCGGACCGAGATCGTGTGGGGCGGCGCAGCGATCGTGCTGTTGGTGCTGGCGATGCTGCCCCGAGTCGGGGGCGGGGCCCGCGCGCCGACCGAACCGGCCGCCGGGGCGCGGTAGTGCGGTCGCTCGGTTCAGTACCCCGTCGGGCGCTCGGTCGACGAGCGCGGCGATGCGGCTTCGATCAGCTGATCGCGCGAGTCCGGCGCCAGCAGCCAGGTTCCGTCCGCGCGGCGCGTGAGCGCATGGCGCTCGTAGAGCGCTCGCAGTCCGAGGCTGACGGTCGGCCGCCGCGCCCCGATCAGATGACCGATCGCCTCGTGGGTGAGCGGCTGATCGATCGCGATCCCGTCGCGCCCGATGCGCCCCCAGCGGTCGGCGGCCAGCCAGAAGAACCCGAGCAGCCTGTCCTCGACACGTTCGAGCTGGCCGATCGCGGCGTTGACGTCGGCGCGCTCCAGCTGTCCCATCGCGATCGCGAACAGCCTGGCGATCATTCGCGGCCACTCGCGCATCGCGGCGAGCACGCGGTCGTCGAGGATCGCGATCACGACCGCGCTCGGGCAGACGAGCGAGGCGCCGGCGGTCAGCGAACTGCCCTCGTCCGAGCGCAGGTCGAACACGTCGCCGGGGCCGTACAGGCTGGTCGCGGTCCGGGCACCGAGGCGCACCTCCCGCGTCAGCAGGCCATCGATCACGAGCAGCCCGAACGGGCTGCCGGCGACCGGCGGGTCGGTCACGCACTGCCAGCCGTCGAACTGTCCACGGCTGAGTTGGATCGACGCGATCGTCAGCGCGCGGCGAGCGGCCGCGGCCTGGGCCGGATCGAGGTCGGCCGCCAGGTCGGGAAGATGGTCGAGCAGACGCACCGCGCCGGCCGGTTCGCAGACCGGCGCAGACGGACTGCGAACGAGTCGCGGCGACGAACGGCGGCGCGCTCGGCCGTCGGGCGTCGGCGGCATGGCAGTGATCATCGGTGCCGGTCTGGCGTCGGCGGGTGGGATTGGACTCGCTGATGTGGACATGGCCGCTCCGTTTGCAGGTCGTGGCTCTATCTGCGTTGCCCGCATCTCGGCGCCGTTGCGGCCCCGATTGCGTACCCCACGTCATGAACACAGCCCGAGACCCCACCGGATCTCGCGGCCGCTGAGCCAAACGTACCCGAGATCCTCGTCGGCTAAGCATCGGGGCAGCCGGAGTCGGCGCTGGCGGGGCGAGGTATCGTGCATTCATGGGCGGAGAATCGGAGCGACCGCCGGTCACCGAGCAGGATCCGGGCACGACGCCCGAGCGCGACGAGGGCAGCGTGCTCGCGAGGATCTCCACCGAGATGGTGCGGACGATGAAGCAGTACTACGGCAAGGGGCCGGTGTCGGCCAAGTCCTACATGGTCGACGACCTGTTGTTCGTGGTGATGCGAGACGGCATGACGCAGGCCGAGGAGACGATGCTCGACGCCGGGCGAGCGAGCACGGTGCGCAGCTTCCGTCAGGAGTTCGAGAACGAGATGACCGAGGTGCTGACGCGCATGGTCGAGCGGCTCAGCGGCCGCCGCGTCGTCACCTACCAGAGCCAGGTGCTGTTTGACCCCAACATCACGATCGAGATCTTCGTGTTCGACGACGGCGCGACGCCCGGCCGCGGGCGCGCCGACGATCTCATCGGCGGGGGCAATCCAGAGGCGGGTCCGTGAGCTCGCGCACGTGCGCCGCCGCGTGACGTAGCAGCCGCGAGACCTGCATCTGCGAGCAGCCCATCCGCCGGGCGATCTCGCTCTGCTTCAGATCGCACTCGAGCCGTAGGCGCAGCGCCGTCCGCTCGGGATGGGGCAGGTGGGAGATCGCGACGGCCAGCGACAGCTTGGAGTCGACCAGGTCAAAACCGCCGTCCGCTCGTCCGAGCTCGTCACCCAGCAGCCGCGGCAGCGACCCGTCATCGCCGGCGGCCGGGGCGTCGAGCGAGAGCGAGAAGTGCGCGGTCGCGGCGTCGAGCCCGACCAGTACGTCCTCGAGCCCGATCTCGAGGTACGTCGCGACCTGCTCCGGGGTCGGCGGGTGTCCGGACCGCTCGGTGAGCTGACGCGTCGCGCGGTCGACGCGCAACGCCAGGTCCTGCGCCCCGCGCGGCACGTGCACGGTCCAGCCGGTGTTGCGAAAATGGCGCTTGAGCTCACCGAGGATCGTCGGGATCGCGAACGATCGGAACTTGACCCCTCGCTCGACGTCGAACCGTTCGATCGCACCGAGCAGCCCGAGCGATGCGACCTGGGTGAGGTCGTCGAGCGGCTCGTACGGATTGTGGTAGCGCTTGGCCAACCGGCGTGCGAGCGGCAAGAACAGCTCGACCAATTGATCGCGCGCCCGCCGGTCCCCGTCCTGTCGCCAACGACGCACGAGTTCGTCAACCTGGGCGTCGGCGAGTTCGCGGCCTGGGCGGCGAGTCCGGAGCACCGTGTTGATCGTGGCCGAGATGCGTGCCTCCCTGGGTCTGAACGAGCGGCATAGCAAGCTACGCCGGTGCAGGCTCGCCCCCGAGCGATCGGTTGGGAACGAACGGCACCGGCGGCACCCGCTCGCAAACGCGGTTGGGAAGGAACCGAACGGCCGCGGGTTTCGGTGACCGGAGGCGAATCTCCCCCGCGGCGCCGCGCGGACGCCGACCGCGTATGTTCCCGCCCGACGTGCCGTCGACGACCGCGAGGTGAGCCAGTGACATCCCAATCGCCCGAGCCGGTTCCGGACGCGCCGCGCAGCTGCGGGGAGGCGCTGATCGAGCTGCTCGAGCAACGTGGAGTCGAGCTGGTGTTCGGGATCCCGGGCGTGCATACGCTCGAGCTCTACCGAGGGCTGGCCGGCTCGTCGATCCGGCACATCACGCCGCGGCACGAGCAGGGCGCCGCGTTCATGGCCGACGGCTACGCGCGGGTCGCACGGCGGCCGGGCGTCTGCCTGCTGATCACCGGCGCCGGGGTGACCAACGCCGCGACCGCGGTCGCGAGCGCGTATCACGACTCCGAGCCGCTGCTGGTGATCTCGAGCGCGACCGACTCGCGTCACGTCGGTCGCCGCCGCGCGACGCTGCACGAGCTTCCCGACCAGCAGGGTCTGATGGCGAGCATCACCGGGTCGGCCGAGACGGTGCAGTCGCCGGCGCAGATCGCCGGAGCGCTGGAGCGCGCGTTCGCCGTGCTCGAGGCGCCGCGGCCGCGGCCCGCCCACATTGGCGTGCCGATCGATGTGCTCGCGCAGCCTGCGGCGAGCCCGGCCCCGGGCCCCGGCCGCGGCGAGCCCAGCCCGGCTCGCGCGTCAGAGGCCGCGCCCGCGCCCGCTGGCGAGCCGCGCAGTCTCGAGCTCGCCGCCGAGCTGCTCGCGGGCGCGCGCTCACCGATGATCGTGCTCGGCGGTGGCGCGGTCGACGCCGGCGCCGAGGCGCTGCGCGTGGCGGCCGCGGTCGGGGCGCCGATCGCGACCACCATCAACGGCAAGGGCGCGATCCCGGAATCGCACCCGGTTGCCCTCGGCGTGACGTTGTCGCTTGAGCCCGTGTATGGCGCCCTGCAGCACGCCGACGTGGTGCTCGCGGTCGGCACCGAGCTGTCGGAGGTTGACTTCGGCTATCAACCCGACCTGCCGCACTTCGACGGCGCGCTGATCAGGATCGACCGCGATCCGGCCCAGCTCGTCAGCTGGCAGGCGCCGACGGTCGCGCTGCTGGCCGACGCGCGCGCGGCACTCGGCGCGCTCGCCGACCGGCTCGAGGACGGTGGCGGCTCGCGTCTGCCGGTCGCCGCCGACCGGGCGGCCGAGCTCGCCGCCGGGCTTCAGTGGTGGGCCGGCGCGGAGCGCTTCTTCGCGATGCTCGACGCGATCGAGGCCGCACTGCCGGCCGACGCGATCGTCGTCTGTGACTCGACGCAGCCTGCGTATGTCGCCGAGAGCTACCTGCGGGCCGAGCGGCCACGATCGTTTTTGGCACCGGCCGGGTTCGGCACGCTCGGGCCGGCGTTGCCGATGGCGATCGGCGCCAAGCTCGCAGCGCCGCAGCGCGCCGGTCGTGTGCCTCGCCGGCGATGGCGGACTGCTGTTCACGATCGCCGAGCTGGCGACCGCAGCGGCGCACCGGATCCCGGTCGTCCTGCTGGTCTACAACAACAACGGCTACGGCGAGATCCGCGACTCGATGGATCGGATCGGCGTGCCGTGGATCGGGACCGACGGTTCGGCGGCCGACTACCTCAAGCTCGCCGAGGGGTTTGGTTGCGTCGGCGAGCGGATCCGATCGCTGTCTGAGATCGCACCCGCGGTCGAGCTGGCGTGCGTGCGCGAGGTCCCGACGCTGATCGAGCTGCCGGGCGAGCTCGCCCGCTGAGCGGGCACCGCCCCAATCCCGACGACTACCAGCGGTCGTAGCGGATCACGTCGCCCGGCGGGTGGCGCCGGACCGGCCCGAAGCGGCCACGCGGCCAGCCGACGGGGATCAGCGCGAACGTCTTGACCCGCCGCGGGATCCCGAGCGCCGCCTTGAACTCCTGCTCGAGGCACAGGTGCCAGGTGGTGATCGTCGCGCCGAGCCCGAGCGTCCGGGCGCACAGCAGCAGGTTCTGCGCCCCCGGGAACACGCTCCCGGCCTCGGACACCGAGACCGAGCGTCCGCTGTTTCGGATCAGGCTCGCGGTCCGCTTCGCGCCGAGCTCGCCGAGGCCGCGGGCGACGCCGCGGACGTTGAGCGTGACCTGACGCTGCCACGGTCCCATGTCGTAACAGGGCACGATCAGCGCCGGGGTCTCGGCGAAGTGCCGGGCCTGAAACCGCGAGGCGGCCATCTCGCGGTCGAACGCGTCGCGGGTCATCCCCTTGGGTGGCACCGCGGTGTGCTCGTAGAAGCGCCAGCAGGCCATCCACGGCTCGGCCAACGCTCGCATCCGCTCGCGGTCGGTGACGATCAGGAACGTGTAGGCCTGCGTGTTGCTCGCGGTCGGCGCCCAGATCGCAGCCTGCACCAGCTGGGTGAGCAGCTCAGGGGCGACAGGATCGGGCTTCAGCCGCCGCATGGCGCGCATCGTGCGCATCACCTCGTCGATTGGCGCGTCGTGGCCGAACGCGATCGATTCGGTGCCGGCGCCGTCCACGGGCGGCACCTTAGAGGTTGTCCGGCGCGCTCGCCGGAGCCGGCTGCCCGCGTCGGAGACGGGCTGGACGTGACCGCTGGTCGCGGTAACCTCACCGGCACCATGGACCTGGGTTCGCGCAGCTCGTACCTGGCACTTGAGCGGGGTACCGACGTGCTCGGCTCAGACCACGAGCGGGTCGGCGAGGTCGTACATGTGCTGTTCGACGAGCGCGAGGACGTGTTCGACGGGATCGTGATCGCGCTCGGTGGAGTCCCGCACCGACATGTGTTCGCCGACGCCGACGAGGTCGCCGAGATCTTTGACCGTGCGGTGGTGCTGACAGTCGACGCCGACGGCGCCGGGCGGCTGCCGGAGCCGTCCGAGAACCCGGCGGTGCTCGGAGAGGATCCCGGCGACCGCACGACCGGCAAGCTCCGTCGCGCGTGGGATCGACTCACCGGCAACTACTGACGGACGTTCGTCGGACCGTCGCCTCGGACGCTGCACTCGCGGCTGCCAGGGGCCGATCTGAGTTGCGCGATGGACAATCAGGGTCGTGAGCCGGCGGTGACCGTCGAGCCACTCGAGGCGCTTCGCGAGCTCGCTCGCAGCGCCGCTGAGGATCCACTCGAACGTGTGCTCGAATCGGTCTGCGACCTGATCCTCTCGACCACGGGCTTCCGGACACTCGCGCTCAATGCCTATCGCCCCGCGTGGGACGACTACATGGTCGTGCGCGTCGGTGGTGACGACTTCGCCTCGGAGCTGCTCGGCACGACGATCCCGCGGTCAGACTTCCAGCTGATCGGTCGATACGCCGAAGAGCGGGTTCCGGGCATCTTCTTCCTCACCGGCGACTCGGGCTTCTGGGACGTCGCACGGCAGACTTACGTGCCGGACCTGCCCGAGTCCGACGACCCGGATGCATGGCGAGCGCAGGACGCGCTGGTGGTGGCGTTGCGTGAGCCCGACGGAGCGGCGCTCGGGTTCGTCTCGATCGACGAACCGCACTCCGGCCGGCGGCCGAGCGACGCCGACCTGCGGATCCTGGCGGTGATCTGCTCCTACGCCGAGCAGGCGTTGCGCAACGCGCGGCGGGCAGGGCGGGTGCAGCGCGAGCGCGAGCGCTTGGCCGCGATCACCGAGGTCTCCGCGCGAGTGTCGGAATCGACGACGCGCGAGCAGTTGCACGCCCTGATCGCGGCGACGATCGCGCCTGGCCTCGGGTTCGAGCGGGTCGCTGTGTACGCGGCCGGGGCCCCGGGGACGCTCGCGCTCAGCGTCGCGCGTGGCTGGGACGGGCAAGCGTCAAGCGCGTTGCCCGAGACGCTCGCGCAGGACGCGCTCGCGGATGCGCTCGGGACGACCGGACGGATTGGTGGCTGGCAGCTGACCGAGGCCGCGCGACTGTTCGGCGCGCCGCCCGTCGGTCGGAGTCGTTCGCGGCGCAACGGCCGCGGGCCGCTGGGCTGGCATGACCATTGCCTGCTGATCGGATGGGGCGATACGGCGCAGCAGCCCGCCGGCGTGGTCGTTGCTGAGGATCCCATCGACCACGCGCTACCCGATGACGAGCACTGCCGGGCGCTGCGACTGCTGACCGACCTCGCGGCGGCGGTCGAGCGGACGATCGATCAGCGCGGTCGGCTCGACCGGCTCGCCAGCCGCGACACGCTGACCGGCCTGCACAACCGTCGCGGGCTCGACCGGCTCGCCGACACTGGGCAGCAGGTGGCGCTGCTCGTCTGCGATCTCGACCGGTTCAAGGCGGTCAACGACCGCTACGGCCACGAGGTCGGTGATCGGGTGCTCGAGCGCTTCGGCGAGTTGCTGCGCACGCACACCCGCGACGGGGACGTCCCGGTCAGGCTCGGCGGCGATGAGTTCTGCGTGGTGCTGCCCGGCGCCGACCGTGACGAGGCGATGGAGATCGCCGAGCGAATTCGGACCGCCACTCCGGCCGGGCTGGCGGGGATCGTTCCCACCACCGTCACGGTCTCGATCGGGCTGACCGTCAGCCGCGGGGATGAGCCGACACCGCAGCCGCTGCTTGCGGCCGCAGACCGGGCGCTCTACCGCGCCAAGCGTGACGGCCGCGACCGCGCCGCCGCCGCCTGAGCCGGGGCATCGTCGGCAGGCGGGGGCGCCGAAGGCGCAGTCGCCGCCACGATTCGATCGCGACCCGTGCGCTTGGCTCGATACAGCGCCTGGTCGGCTTCGATCAGCAGCGCCCGAACCTCCGGCGTGCCGCCGGTCCGCTGCGCAAGCCCGATCGAGACGGTCACCGGCTCGCCGACCAGGTCGTCGATTCGATCTCGGGTCGCGGCTCGGATCCGCTCGGCGGCGGCGACGGCGCCATCCGGGTCGGCACAGCGGAGCACGACGCAGAACTCATCGCCGCCGAGCCGCACTGCGGCGTCGGTCGGTCGTGTCTGCTCGCGCAACACCTCCGCAAACCGCTCGAGCACCCGATCACCGACCTCGTGGCCGTGGCGGTCGTTGATGCCCTTGAACCCGTCGATGTCACAGACCAGCACGGTGCAATCGCGGGCGGCCTCGATCAACTCGTCCAGGCCGCGCCGGTTGCGCAGGCCGGTCAGCACGTCGCGGCCCGCCAGCCGTCCGAGTCTGGCGCGCTGCACGATCGCGTGTTCGACCGAGGCGGCGAGATCGGTCAGCTGTCGCAGCGCGCGGCGGCGTTCCTGGCGCGGGATCAGCTGGTCGCACGGATCCTCGGCGACGACCGCGCCGGCGAGCTCGCCGCGAACGTCGAACCACGGCGTCAGCAGGCAGTGGTCGCGCCAAGCGAGCGGATCGCGACCGTCGCGACGCGAGCGCGGCGCCGAACTTGGGTCAAGCAGCTCGGACGCGGCCAGCAGCCAGGTACCGCTGAGCTCGAGCTCGTCGCTCAGCAGGGAGCGGACCTGGTCGACCGACAACCAGGCGGGCAGCGGCGAGGGTGGCTCCGATCCGTGCGTCAGCATCCGGCGCAGCTGCGCCGGGCCATCGATCGCGTACACGCTGCAGCGCTCAAACGCGAGGTCGGCCGTGACCGTGTCGGCAAGCAGGCGATAGAGATGTTCGCGGTCGCCGCACTCTGACAGCCGCGTCGATACCTCCGACAGGCGCGCCAGCATCCGCCGGTCGGACTCGACCTGCTCGGCGCCCATCGCGGTCCGCAGCACCTGCTCGGCGTAGGAGGCGATCACCCGCAGGCGCCGCAGGTCGTCGTCTGACGGGCGCAGCCCGGAGACCGGCTCTTCGAGCGAGACCAGACCCAGCGGCTGACCGTCGCCGTCCTGCAGTGCCATCAGCAGAAGGTTCTCGCTTCGCCACGCGTCCTCGTGACCGCTCTGTCGCGGTGCCAGCGGTGCCAGCTTCGACCAACCGACGAAGTGCCCCGGCTCACCGGTCAGGAGACAGATCCGGGGGACGGGTTGCCCCGGCCGAGCGAGCAACCGTCGCAGGATCTCGCCCGCCAGCGGTGGCGGCCACATCGCGTCGTCGAGCTGGCGGGGGCCGTGCACGAGCGTGGTCTCAAAGTCGTCGTGCTGAGGTCGGTAGAGACCGATCACCACAACTCGGTAGCGTGACGCGCGGGCGATCGCTGCCGCCGCCGACTCGATCACCCGTGGCAGCGGGTCCTCGGCGGCGCTGCGGGCGAGATCGAGCAGATCCTCGAGCGTCGACAGCGTCGCGAGGTTGTCGATCAGTGGCGGCTCAGTCACAATCCGACGCATTAAAGCTCACAAAACCTTCCGAGGCCGAGCGACGCCGTATGGACGCAGCGCTGCGTCTCGCCCCGCCTGGCCCGGCAGCGGCGGTCAGGGCCGGCCGTGCGGCTCGGCCGCGCCGACCGAGCTCCAGAGCGTCACGTATGGGCGCGGGCGCGCCCGCGCCGAGCTGGCGCCGGCGCGGCCAGTCGAGATCAGCTGGGTCGCCTCGGGCGTGGTCGCGAAGCGCTGCAGCGCCAGCGCAGCGGGCAGCGCCCGTCCAACCCCGAGCGTTGACGCGTGCCAGAGCTCGACGATTGGCGTGCCGCGAACGTCGATCCGCTGTAGGGCGCGCCGACGCAGCTCGCCGAGCGCGGTATGCGCGGGTGTCAGCGCCAGGCCGTCACCGGCGACCGCGGCCGCGAGCGCGGCCGCATGGCTGGTGTAGGTGACGAGCTCGACCGGCTCGATTCCGGCCCGCGCGAACAGCAGACCGGTGCCGGTCGAGGGGTCCAGCTGCGGTGGACCGATCAGCCACCGCTGTTGGTCCAGCACGGCCGCGGGAACCTCGCTGCGCCCAGCGAGCGGATGCTCGGGCGCGCCCACGACGATCATCCGGCACCGCAAAAACGGAACGCTCGCGACCGTCGCGGCCAATTCGGGAGCCGGCGGCGGGCCGAGCGCGATGTCGGCGCGACGGTGCTCGAGCAGCTCCGGCAGGGCCTCGCCGGCGACCGTTTCGATCGTCACCTCGAGCCCCGGCTCGCGCGCGGTGAACGCGTCCACGAGCGGGTTGATGTGCTCGGCGACGACATTCGTCAGGGCGACGTGCATGAGTCGCTGCTCGCCGGTCGAGTCGTGCACCGAGCGCCGCGCCTGCTCGGCCAGTGACAGGATCTCGGCGGCGAGCGCCGCCAATCGACGACCGCCGTCGGTCAGCCTGATCCCCCGGCCCTCGCGGACGAACAGCTCGTCGCCGAGCTCCCTGCGCAGCGCCGCGACCGCGACCGAGACCGCCGGTTCGGTCACGCCGAGCTCCGCCGCGGCCGCCTTGACCGATCCACGTCTCGCGACGAGCACGAAAGAATGCAGCTGTGCCAGCGTCATCCGGCAGCGGAGCCTACGCCTACTCGCCGATGGCCACGCCCGATCCTGCCGACCGATAAGCGATCGCTTAGGTCATCGTTGCAGGCGAGGCGCGCAACGCTCAGACTGCGGGCATGGAGAGGCAGCAGCAGGTCCGGTCACGAGGACCGGACCGCTCGGCGTAGGACGAATGCAGGTCCCGGCACCGTTTCAGTACGAGCGCGCGACCAGCGTCGAGCACGCGCTGACGCTGTTGACCAAGCTCGCAGTCGGTGGCAGCGAGGTCAAGATCCTCGCCGGCGGCCATTCGCTGCTGCCGATGATGAAGCTGCGACTGGCGACGCCGGAGCACCTGATCGACATCGACGAGCTCGCCGCCGAGCTTGGCTATATCCGCGAATCGGACGCGCGCGACGAGATCCGGATCGGCGCGATGACACGTCATCGCGAGCTGCTCGAGTCACCGCTACTGGCCGACCGCGCGCAGATCTTCACCGACGCCGAGCGGGTGATCGCCGACCCGATCGTCCGCAACCGGGGCACGATCGGCGGCGCCTTGTGCCAGGCGGACCCGTCGGAGGATCTGAGCGCGGTCTGCGCGGCGGTCGACGCGCGGATGGTGATCCGCGGTCTCGACGGCGAGCGCGTTGTCGAGATGGCCGAGTTTCATCGCGGCCCATATCGCACGTGTGTCGAGGAGGACGAGCTGCTCACCGAGATCCGGGTGCCGGTGCCGGCTCGCTGTGCCAGCGCCTACGAGAAGGTCGACCGGCGCGCGGGTGACTGGGCGGTGGCGGCGGCCGGCGCGAGCGTCACGCTCGACGAAGACGGCGCGATCGCCCACGCCGGGATCGGCCTGGCGGCGGTCGGCGCGGGCGTCAGCTGTCCCGCGGCACAGGCGTCGCTGCGCGGCGAGCGTCCAACCGACGAGGCGATCGCGCGCGCGGCGGCGATCGCGGCCGAGTCGGAGTCTGAGCCGGTCACCGACCAGCGCGGCTCGGCCGAGTACAAGCGCCACGTCGTCGCGGTGCTCGTGGGTCGAGCACTGCGCCGCGCGGCTGCGCGCTCGGTAGCGGCGGGCTGATGCAGGTCGCGATCACCGTCAACGGCACCGAGTGCACGGCCGACGTCGAGCCGCGGCTGCTGCTGGTGCATTTCCTGCGCGAGCAGTTGCGGCTGACCGGAACGCACTGGGGTTGCGACACGTCCAACTGCGGGATCTGCGTCGTGTTGATGGACGGAGAACCGGTCAAGTCCTGCACGATCCTCGCGGCGAGCGCTGCCGGCCATCGGATCGGGACGGTCGAGGGGCTCGAGGTCGACGGTCGGCTTGACCCGGTGCAGGAGGGGTTCCGGGCGATGCACGGGCTGCAGTGCGGCTTCTGCACCTCGGGGATGATGCTGACAGCGCGGGCGCTGATCGACCGACGCGCGCAGACGCTGGCCGAGCACCCGCTGACCGACGCCGAGATCCGTGAGGCGATCTCGGGCCAGCTGTGTCGCTGCACCGGCTACGCGACGATCGTTCGCGCGATCCGGTGGGCAGCCGAGCGAGAGCTTCAGATCAGGGCCGGCACGGAGCCGGTCGCGGTTTCGACGGGAGGTGAGCGTTGCCGTTCGTAGTCGGTGCTTCGACAGGTTGGACGGTCGGGCTGATCGTCGGCGTCGTGGTGGTGGTCGTCGCCGCGGCGATCGTGATCACGATCGTGATGCTGGCGACACGGATCGCCAAGCAGGCGCAGACGGCGGTCGATGGAGTGACGACGGTCAAGCAGCAGACCGACGGGCTCTCCGGGGTCGGTCAGATCAACGATTCCGGCGTGCGGATCCTGCATTCGGCGCGGGCGCTGCGCAAGGTGGCGGTGGGCAGATGACGCCGCTGATCGCTGCATTCACCAATCACGGCGCGTGGGGGCTGGCGCTGATCATCGCGCTCGTCGCGGCGCTCGCGGTCGCGGCGCTGCTGGCGGTGCTGGTCAGGACCGTGACCGGAATCGACGCGACCGCGTCGAAGCTGCTCGGGGTCGCCGCCGAGGTCGCTGCGAACACAGCGAACATCCCACAGCTGCAGGCGACGGCGCCGGTGCTGGCGCAGATCGTCGACGAGGCGGTCGTCCAGGACGGCTACATGAACGCGTTGACTGACGGCTACGGAGGTGCCGGGTCATGAGCACGACGACGTTGACGGTGCTGAGCGTGCTGCTCGCAGTGGTGATCATCGCGGTGCTCGCGGGCGCGCTGGTCATGGTGCGCGCCAAGCTGCAGTCGACCGCGGTGACGCTGGCGACGCTCGCCGGCGCGCTGGAGCAGGTCGAGTCCGATCATCTGCGGCCACTCGAACCCGCGGTCAAGGCGATCAATCAGCAGTTCGACCAGATCGTCGGGGCGTTTCCACAGATCGCCGCGAAGGCGAAGATCGTCGCCGAACGGAGGCCGTCATGACCCTGGTCTGGATCGGTGACGCGATCCTCGTGCTGGTCGTGATACCGATCGTCGTCACGCTGCTGCGTGGCGTGCTCACCGCATCTCAGTCGATCGTGCCGAGCGTGCGGCGAGTCGCGGCCGCCGCCGAGCGCGGGTCCGCCGACCTCGACGCGGTGCCGCTGTTGCTCACGACCCAGGAGCGGGTCAAGCAGACGATCGGCTACGCGGCCGACTACGGCGGCTCGCTCGACACGATCCTCGACGACGACCTGGAGGGATGAGATGGCCGGCACACTGATGCTCGTCGCGTCGCTGGTGATCGTTGGGCTGCTGGTGTTCTTCCTGGTCGCGACGATCCTGTCGCTGCGCGCGATCACCGCTGGCCTTGACCAGGCGATCGCCGCCGTTGGCGAGATCGTCGAAAAGACGGCGCCGGTGCAGCCGGTCGTCGAGGACATCAACGCCAACCTCGACGCCGGCGTCGACCTGCTCGAGGGCCTATTGGTCAAGAAGGCCGGGCTCAACGACGCGGTCGGGTTGATCGACGGCCTGTACCCCGGTGCCGCCGAGCAGGGGTTGCGCAACGTCCCGAACTCGGGACAGGTCAAGCCGCCTCGGATTGCGGAGGTCTACACGCGCGGGACGTTGACGCTCGCACGGCTCGGCCGCGAGGCGCCGATCGCGGCGACATCGCCCAACGGGCCGGCGCTGCGCGACCCGGCGTACGGCTCCAGCGCGGCCGGGATGCTGTACCCGGACGGGCGGCCCGCGCATGCGGCGAGCCTGCCCCGATCGCCGGCGATCGGCGCGCAATCCCCCGTCCAGTACGACCCCGACGCCGAGGTCGGCGGCCCGCGCAGGCGGATGCCGGTGACCGCGGCACCGGAAGGGAGCTGAGCAACCGATGCAGACCCCCGCACCGTTTGGCTATGAGCGCGCGACCAGCGTCGAGGGCGCGATCGCGTCGCTCGTCGCCCACGACGGAGACGCTCGGATCATCGCCGGCGGCCACTCGCTGCTGCCGATGATGAAGCTGCGGCTTGCCAACCCGGAGCATCTGATCGACATCAACGACCTCGACGAGCTGTCGTACATCGTGCAGGACCCCGATCGGATCCGGATCGGGGCGCTGACCCGCCACCTCGAGCTGGAGCGCTCGGAGCTGCTGGCCGAGCACTACCCGGTGTTCGCCGAGGCCGAGGCGGTGATCGCCGATCCGATTGTCCGCAACCGCGGCACGATCGGAGGCTCGCTGTGTCAGGCGGACGCGGCCGAAGACCTGTCGGCCGTCTGTACCGCGTGCGGCGGCGAGGTCGTGATCCGTGGCGCCGACGGCGAGCGGGTGGTCGCGATGGGTGCGTTCCATCTTGGCCCGTACATGACCGTGGTCGGGGAGGCCGAGATGGTCACCGAGATCAGGCTGCCGCTGCGGCCGGGGGCCGGCTCGGCACACTGCAAGACCGAGCGCCGCGCCGGCGACTGGGCGATCGCGGCGGCCTCGGCGGCGGTCTGGATCGACGGCGGCACGATCGCCGAGGTCGGGATCGCGCTATCGGCGGTCGGCCCGACGACGGTGCACCTCACGCGCGCCGAGCAGCTGCTGCGGGGCGCGACTCCGTCCGAGGAACTGTTCGCGCAGGCGCGGCAGATCGCGGCCGAGGACTGCTCGCCGAGCGCCGACGGCCGCGGACCGGAGGACTACAAGCGCCATCTGGCGGGCGTCATGACCCAGCGGGCGCTGCGGCGGGCGACCGCACGAGCGCTGCGAACCGAGGAGGGCTAATCGTGCTCATCACGCTCAACATCAACGGCCAGGAGGTCTCTCGCGAGGCCGAGCCACGGACGCTGCTGGTGCACTTCATCCGCGACACGCCCGATCTGACCGGCACCCACTGGGGGTGCGACACGTCCAACTGCGGCGCCTGCACGGTGCTGATGGACGGCCGACCGCTGAAGTCGTGCACGACGTTGGCGGCGATGTGCGAGGGACACGAGCTGCGCACGGTCGAATCGCTCGAGGTCGACGGCCGGCTTGACCCGATCCAGCAGGGGTTTCACGAGTGCCACGCGCTGCACTGCGGGTTCTGCACGCCCGGGATGCTGATGGCGACGCGGGCGTTGCTCGACGAGAACGCGGACCCGAGCGACGGCGAGATCAGGACCGCGATCTCGGGCAACCTGTGCCGCTGCACCGGCTACAAGAACATCGTCGCCGCCGTGCGCTGGGCGGCCGAACACGAAGCCGGTACGCGCGCCGGCCAGGAGGTGGGCTGACCATGGCCGTCACCGAGCAGAACCTGCCGAGCCCGGATCAAGAGCGGCCGATCGGATTCGGCCGGCTGAAGCGCAAGGAGGACGCGCGCTTCATCCGCGGCAAAGGCACCTACCTCGACGACATTCGGCTGCCCGGGATGCTCCACGGCGCGGTCCTGCGCAGCCCGTACGCGCACGCCCGGATCGTCTCGATCGACACCTCCGAGGCGCTGGCACTGCCCGGCGTCGCCGCGGTCGTCACGGCCAAAGATCTGGAGACGCTCGGGCTGGCGTGGATGCCGACGATTTCCTACGACACGCAGGCGGTGCTGGCCGGCGACAAGGTGCGCTTCCAGGGCCAGGAGGTGGCGTTCGTGATCGCCACCTCCGAGTACATCGCGCGTGACGGCTGTGCGCTGGTCGACGTCGAGTACGAGCCGTTGAAGCCGATCGTCGATGCGCGTACTGCGCTCGATCCCGAGGCGCCCGTGATCCGAGACGACAAGCTCGGCCAGGTCGACAACCTCGCCTCGCCATTGTGGGAGGCGGGCGACGAGCAGGCGACCGATCGCGCATTCGCCGAGGCCGACGTGATCGTCAAGCGCGACATGATCTACCCGCGCTGTCACCCCGCGCCGCTCGAAACGTGCGGGATGATCGCCGACTTCAACCCACAGACCGGGCAGCTGGACATCTACAACGGCAACCAGGCGCCGAACCTGCACCGGACCGTGTACGCCCATGTCGCCGGGCTGGCCGAGCACATGATCCGGATCCGCTGCAACGACATCGGCGGCGGTTTTGGCAACAAGGTGCCGGTTTACCCCGGTTACGTCTGCGCGATCGCCGGTTCGATCGTCGCGGGGGCGCCGGTCAAATGGATCGAGGATCGGTCCGAGAACCTGATGTCGACCGGGTTCGCCCGCGACTACATCATGCACGGCGAGATCTGCGCCAAGGACGGCAAGATCACCGGCCTGCGCGCCGACGTGCTGGCCGACCACGGCGCGTTTGACTCGACCGCGCAGCCGACCAAGTTCCCGGCCGGCTTCTTTCACATCTGTTGTGGCTCCTATGACCTGCAGGCAGCACACGTGCAGGTCAAGGCGGTCTACACCAACAAGGCGCCCGGCGGGGTTGCCTACCGCTGCTCATTTCGGATCACCGAGGCGGTCTACCTCGTCGAACGGATGGTGCACGCGCTCGCGCTCGAGACCGGGGCCGACCAGATCGATCTGCGGATGCGTTCGTTCATCGGATCCGATCAGTTTCCGTACGAGACGACGACCGGCTGGACGTTCGACTCGGGGAACTACGCCGAGACGATGAAGGTCGCGATGGAGATCGCCGGCTATGACGAGCTGCTACGCGAGCAGGCCGAGAAGCGCGAACGGGGCGAGCTGATGGGGGTCGGCGTCTCGTTCTTCACCGAGGGCGTCGGCGCCGGTCCTCGCAAGCACATGGACATCCTCGGAATGTCGATGAACGACGGCGCCGACCTGCGCGTGCATCCGTCAGGCGGGGCGGTCGTCTCGATCTCCGCGCAGACGCAGGGGCAGGGTCACGAGACCACGTTCGCGCAGATCGTCGCCGAGGAGCTCGGGATCCCGCCGGAGCAGATCGAGGTCCGCCACGGCGATACCGACCGCACGCCGTATGGGTTGGGCACCTACGGATCGCGGTCGACGCCGGTGTCGGGCGCGGCGGTCGCAGTCGTCTCGCGCAAGGTCCGCGACCGCGCGCGGCTGATCGCCGCGGCGATGCTCGAGACCCGGCCGGAGGACCTCGCCTGGGAGAAGGGTCGCTGGTTTGTCCAGGGCGACCCCGAACAGGGCGCGATGATCGAGGAGATCGCGCAATACGCCTACAGCGGGGCGCCGATGCCGGAGGGGATGGAGGGCGGACTCGACGCTCAGGTGATCTATGACCCGCCCAATCTGACCTACCCGTACGGTGCGTACATCGCGGTCGTCGACATCGACCCGGACACTGCGCAGGTGACCGTGCGACGGTTCATCGCGGTCGACGACTGCGGCGTTCGGATCAACCCGATGATCGTCGACGGCCAGATCCACGGCGGGCTCGCCGAGGGCATCGGGATCGCCCTGATGGAGGTGATCACGTTCGACGACGAGGGCAACTGCCTGAACTCCTCGTTCATGGACTACCTGCTCCCGACCGCGCTCGAATGCCCGGACTTCGAGCTCGGGGAGACGGTGACCCCCTGTCCGCATCACCCGCTCGGTGCCAAGGGTGTCGGCGAGTCGCCCAACGTCGGCTCGCCGCCGGCGATCGTCAACGCCGTGATCGACGCGCTGCACCAGACCCACGGCGTCGACCACGTCGACATGCCGTGCACGCCCGCGCGCGTCTGGCGTGCGATGCAGGGCCGCCCGGAGCCGCCGCAGTGAGCGACGAGCTGACGCCGGCGGGCGCGCTCGGCGAGCCGATCGCCGAGGTTCGTGCGCTGGCACCGGACGTCGAGACACTCGCGCGGCGACTGGCGGCGGCCGACTACCTCGTCGACGAGGCGTTGGCGACCGGCATCTTCCTGTCGCTGTCGCTGCCGCAGCCATTGCTGCTGGAGGGCGAGGCCGGAGTCGGCAAAACCGAGGCCGCGAAGGCGCTCGCGGTGGCGCTCGACACCCCGCTGGTGCGGCTGCAGTGCTATGAGGGGATCGACGCCGCCGAGGCGTTGTATGAGTGGAACTACCCGCGTCAGCTGCTGGCGATCCGACTCGCGGAGTCGTCGGGGGAGCGGCTGGCGGAGTCCGATCTGTTCGGACCGGACTACCTCGTGCAGCGGCCGCTGCTGAGGGCGCTGCGCCATCCGGGGCCGCGTCCGGCGGTGTTGTTGATCGACGAGGTCGACCGCGCCGACGCCGACTTCGAGGCGTTCCTGCTCGAGCTGCTGGCCGAGGCGACGGTCACGATCCCCGAGCTCGGCACGGTCCGTGCGAGTCACCCGCCGGCGATCGTGCTGACCTCGAACCGGACCCGCGACCTGCACGATGCGGTCAAGCGGCGCTGCCTGTACCACTGGATCGACTACCCGTCGCCCGAGCGCGAGCTCGAGATCATTCGTCGCCGGGTGCCGGCCGCGGCTCAGACGCTCGCGGTCGCAGTCGCCGATGCGGTCGCGCGGCTGCGGGACTCCGATGTCGTCAAGCCGCCGGGGATCGCCGAGGCGATCGACTGGCTCGCGGCGCTGGAGCTGCTGGGACTGCGGACCCTGGACGTGGCCGCGGCCGAGCGGACGCTCGGGTCGGTGCTCAAGTATCGCGAGGACCAGGAGGTGGTCCGCGCGACCGGCCTCGAGCGACTGCTTGCCGGCGGGGCGTCGCGATGAGCGCGTCCGGCGGGTTCACGGTCGAGACGCTCGAGCTGGCGCTGCCGGCGCTCGTCGGCGCGTTCGCACAGCGCCTGCGCGAGGCCGGCGTGCCGGTCACCGTCGACCGGACCGCGCGACTGGCCCGAGCGCTGGCGCTGACCGAGCCGATCGCCCGGCGGCGACTGTATTTCGTCTGTCGCTCGGTGCTCGTCACCGACGCTTCGCAACACCCCGCGTTCGATCGCGTGTTCGCCGAGGTGTTCGGGATCGGCTCGGGTGGGGTCGACGCCGACGAGCTGCCCGAGGACGAGCGCCGACTGGTGGCGCCCGACCGCGGCGTCGATCCGACGCAGCTGCCCTCGGCACATGCGCCCGACCGTGAGCCTGGCCAGCAGCCGCCCACCCCGGTGCCGGCGGCGGGCCCCGACGACGAGCGCCGCCGCGGCGACCGCGAACAGCAGCGCGAGTTGCCGGTGCCAACCGTCGCGACCAACGAGGAGCTGTTGCAGGCCAAGCGTTTTGACGCGCTCACGCCCGAGGAACTGGCGCAGGTCTACGCGTTGATGGCGCGGCTGACGGTCTCGACGCCGCGCCGGCTGTCACGCCGGCGTGAGCGCGCTCGTCACGGGGCTCGGGTTGATCTGCGGGCGACGATGCGCGCCAGCCTGCGCAGCGCCGGCGATCCCGTGTCGCTCAAGCGCCGCCGCCGGCGCCTTGAGCGCCGCCGGCTGGTGCTGCTCTGCGACATCTCGGGGTCGATGGAGCCATACGCGCGCGCCTACCTGCAGTTCTTGACCTGCGCCGCCGCCACCGGCGCACCCGGGCCCGAGCGCAACCGGGTACGCAACGAGGCGTTCGTGTTCGCCACGCGGCTGACCCGTGTGACCCGGGCGCTGCGCTCGCGTCACCCCGAACGCGCGATCGCCGAGGCGGCCCGGGCCGTGCCCGACTGGTCAAGCGGCACCCGAATCGGCGACGCACTGCGGACCTTCAACGATCGCCACGGCCGTCGCGGGATGGCGCGCGGTGCGGTGGTCGTGATCCTGTCCGATGGTTGGGAACGCGGGGACCCGGCCGTCGTCGGCGAGCAGCTGCAGCGACTGGCGCGGCTGGCATATCGGATCGTCTGGGTCAACCCGCGTGCGGCCGCGTCGAGCTTCGAGCCCCGCGCCGGCGGGATGGCGGCCGCGCTGCCGTATTGCGATGCGCTGCTGAGCGGGCACACGCTGGCATCGCTGCAGACGGTCGTCGAGGCGATCGGCGCCGATCGATCCGACGATCGCGCCGTCGACTGCCCGTGGCGGCCGCCGGCGCCGCAGACCGGCGAACCCGAGCCGGAGCCGTGGCCCTCGGCCACGACGGTCCCGGGCTCGTCGGTGGCAATGCCGTCGGGCTACGGTCCGAGCCGTGGCAAGACGACCGCGGGCTGGGTGCTGCATCCGTGAGCGAGACCGCCAAGATCTGCATCTATCCAGGCTGCGAGCGGCCAGCGGTGCCGCCGCACCTGCTCGGCGGCCCACAGCCGAGCTTCTGCGAGCTCGAGGGCCACAACGCGCTGACGGCGCATTTGGAACGCAAACGACTCGCCGCGCACGATGCCGGCGAACCGACGGCAAGGGAGAGCGATGGCGGATGAGGCCTACCGGGCGGTGTTCCTGCGGGTGCACCCGACCGGCAAGATCGTGTTGAGCCTGACGACCGAGCCCGACGGCCACGAGCCCGAGTACGCCGAGCTCGTCGCCGGAACCCTCGGAGTGACGGCGCTCGACGTCAAGGTCGTACCGGCCGATACCGATCGGTTCGGCGTCGGCCACGGCTACAACACGAACCCGTCGAGCGCCACCTCGGCGGCGGTCGGCTCGGCGTCTGACAAGATCCTCGACAAGGCGCGCCTGCTGGCGGGCGCCGCGCTCGACGTCCGCCCCGATCAGCTGCGATGGTCCGATGGGGTGTTCGAGGCCGGCGGCGCCGGCAGCGCTGGGGTCGAGCATCGGCTGCGCACGATCGCCGAGATCGCGATGTACGCGCATGGGACCGGCCAGCTCCCGCCCGGAATCGAGGGCGGGCTCGACGCGCAGACCGTGTATCGAGACTGATGCCCGCACCTGGTACGTACACGCTCGGGCCCGATGCCGGCGAGCTGACGGTCACGACCGGCAAGGGCGGTGCCGCGGCGCGCGCCGCCCACGATCTGCGGATCCTGGTGCGACGCTGGCAGGCGACCGTGGTGCTCGGCTCCGATCCGGCGGATACGTCGCTGTCGCTGACCGCCGACGCTCACTCGCTGCAGGTGCTCGAGGGCACCGGCGGGATGTCCGCGCTCGACGACGACGACAAGACCGGGATCTCGCAGACGATCGACGAGGAGGTGCTGCGGGGCGCCGAGATCGAGTTTCGCTCGACGTCGGTGGCGCCCGACGGCTCGCCGGACCGGTTCGCGGTGCGAGGCGAGCTGCGACTCGGATCGGCGAGCGCGCCGGTCGCGTTCACGCTGAGCGTGGCCGACGACGGTCACACGACCGCGACCGCGACCGTCACGCAGAGCGCACACGAGATCAAGCCGTACTCGGCGTTGTTCGGCACGCTGAAGGTCGCCGACGATGTCGAGGTCTCGATCGACGCGCGCCTCGGCGCGGCCAACGAGTGACGCGCGACATTCGCGGCGCCGACTACCGAAAGGAGCGATGAATGGTTGAGCTTGACCACGAATTCACCACCGAGCAGGGGATCGACCACACCTGGTCGACGGTCAACGACCTGCCGACCTTGATCGGTTGCGTGGAGGGTGGCAGCGTGCTGGAGAACACCGGGCCGGAGTCGGTCAAGGCCGAGATCAAGGTCAAGATGGGCGCGATGTCGATGAAGTTCAAGGGGACGGTCGAGGTCGTCGAGTCCGACGAGTCGGCGCATCGAGCCGTGCTGCGCGTCAAGTCGCGCGAGCAGGGCGGCCAGGGCTATGCCAACGCCGACGTGACGTTCGCGGTGCGCGATGGCGGCGGCGCCGTTCACACCGCTGCGCAGATCACCGGTAAGGCCGCTTCGATGGGCGAGGGCATTGTCTCGACCGTCCTCGACGCGCTGATCCGTGACTTCACGACCAAGCTCGCGGCCGCCTGAGGATCGCCGATGCCGGTCCGTCCGATGCGCGAGGTGCAGCCGCAGGAGATCCCGGTCGACGGCGGTACCGCGGTGCAGCAGGACCCGGCTCGTCCGGTGTTTCGCGGCAACGGCTCGGTCGACTACGCCTGCGCGGCTTGTGGCACGGTGCTGGCCGAGGCGATGGATCCGTCGTACATGACGCGTCGCGTGCGGATCCGCTGCGGTCGCTGCCGCACGATCAACACCGCGGCCGAGTTGCCGGTCCAGGCCGCCCGTCGACCGCGGCCGGGGGGGTGAGGCCGTGGTCGGCTTCGGGTCGCTGGCACGCAAGGAGGACGAGCGGTTCATTCGTGGCGCCGGCCGCTACCTCGACGACCTCGCGCGGCCGGCGATGTTGCACGGAGCGATCCTGCGCAGTCCGTTCGCGCACGCGCGGATCGTCTCGATCGACGCGTCCGCCGCGCTTGCGCACCCGCGTGTCCACGCGGTCCTGACCGGCGCCGACCTGCGATCACGTGGACTGGAGTGGATGCCGACGCTGTCGGATGACCGCCAGGCCGTGCTGGCGACCGACAAGGTCCGCTTCCAAGGCCAGGAGGTCGCGTTCGTGGTCGCCGACGACCACTACTCGGCGCGCGACGCACTCGAGCTGATCGAGGTCGACTACGAGCCGCTGCGGGTGCTGGTCGACGCCAGCCGCGCGCTCGATGAAGACGCGCCGCTGGTTCGCGACGACGACCCCGACCGTGTCGACAACCACGTGTTCGACTGGGAGGCCGGCGACGAGGCGGCCTGCCGGCGGGCGTTCGACGGGGCCGAGGTGGTCGTCGAGCAGCGGATGACGTTCCCCCGCTCGCATCCGGCGCCGATGGAGACCTGCGGCGCGATCGCCGAGTTTGATCGTGCCGACGGCCGGCTGACGATCCACTGCACGACGCAGGCGCCGCATGCGCACCGGACGCTGTACGCGACGATCACCGGACTGCCCGAGCATCGCATCCGGGTCGTGTCGCCGGACATCGGCGGCGGCTTCGGCAACAAGGTGCCGGTGTACCCGGGTTACGTCTGCGCGATCGCGGCGGCGATGACGCTCACACGTCCGGTCAAATGGGTCGAGGATCGCTCCGAGTCGCTGATGGCCTCGACCTTCGCGCGTGACTACGAGATGGCCGGTCGCATCGCGGCGACCGCCGCCGGGCAGATCCTCGCGATCGAGGTCGACGTGCTCGCCGATCACGGCGCGTTCAACGCCGCCGCCCAGCCGAGCCGGTACCCGGCCGGCTTCTTCAGCGTGTTCACCGGCTCCTATGACCTCGAGGCCGCCCACTGTCACGTGCGCGGCGTCTACACCAACAAGGCGCCCGGCGGGGTCGCGTACGCGTGCTCGTTTCGGGTCGCCGAGGCGGTCTACCTGGTCGAGCGGCTGGTCGACGTGCTCGCCGCCCGGCTTGACTGCGATCCGGCCGAGCTGAGGCTGCGCAACCTGATCGGGCCCGAGCAGTTTCCCTACGAGTCCCGGACCGGCTGGGTGTATGACTCCGGTGACTACCCGGCCGCGCTGCGGCGGCTGCTGGCCCAGGCGGGCTACGAGGAGCTGCGTGCCGAGCAGGCTCGCCGTCGCGAGCGGGGCGAGCTGATGGGGATCGGGCTGTCGTTCTTCACCGAAGCGGTAGGTGCCGGGCCGCGGCGCCATATGGACATCGTCGGGCTCGGCATGAACGACTCGGCGAGCCTGCGGCTGTCGCCGACCGGGACGGCTCAGCTCGCGATCTCGGTGCAGACGCAGGGTCAGGGTCACGAGACGACGTTCGCGCAGATCGTCGCCCACGAGCTCGGACTCGACCCGGCGCAGGTCGACGTGATCCACGGCGACACCGACACCACCCCGTACGGGCTCGGGACCTACGGCTCGCGCTCGACGCCGGTGTCAGGCGCCGCGGCCGCGCTGGTCGCGCGCCGGGTGCGCGACAAGGCGCGGCTGGTCGCCTCGGCGATGCTCGAGGCGGCGCCCGCCGATCTCGAGTGGTCGGCCGACGGCGGTCGCTGGTATGTGCGGGGCGACCCCGAGCAGGGCGCGACGATCCCCGAGATCGCACGCGCGGCGCGCGGCGTCGTGGCGCTGCCCGAGGGGGTGGAGGCGGATCTGGACGCGGAGCTGACCTATGACCCGCCCAACCTGACGTTTCCGTTCGGCGCCTATCTGTGCGTTGTCGACATCGATCGGGCCACCTGCAAGGTCACGGTCCGCCGCTTCGTCGCGGTCGACGATTGCGGCGTGCAGATCAACCCGATGATCGTCGAGGGGCAGATCCACGGTGGTCTGTGCGACGGCGTCGGCCTGGCGCTGATGGAGCGGATCGCATTCGACGAGCTCGGCAACTGCCTGAGCGCGTCGTTGATGGATTATCTGATCCCGACCGCGCTCGAGGTGCCCGATTGGGAGACCGGCACCACCGTGACGCCGTCGCCTCATCATCCGCTCGGCGCCAAGGGGATTGGCGAGTCAGCGACCGTCGGCTCGCCGCCGGCGATCGTCAACGCCGTCTGCGACGCGCTGTCGGTTCTCGGAGTCGGACATGTCGACATGCCCTGCACGCCGTCGCGCGTGTGGGACGCTATCTACGCCAAGGTGGTGGTGTGAGTGATTGCTGACCGATTGTCGGAGCGGGCCGAGCAGCTGCGATCCGCCGGCGAGCCGTTCGTGCTCGCGACGGTCGTCCGTGCCCGACGACCGACCAGCGTCCGTCCGGGCGACCATGCGGTGATCGGCGTCGACGGCGCGATCGACGGGTTCGTGGGCGGCGTCTGTGCCGAATCATCGGTGCGCCTGCACTCGCTGCGGGCGATCGAGACGGGCCAGCCGATCCTGCTGCGGCTCGTTCCCGACGGCGGCGATCGATTCGGCCCAGACGACGCGGTTGACGACGCGGTCGTCGAACACAACCCGTGTCTGTCGGGCGGTGCGCTGGAGATCTTCCTCGAGCCGCAGCTGCCGCCGATGCGGCTGCTGGTGATCGGCGGCTCGCCGATCGCACGCGCACTCGAGCGGATCGGCCGGGCGGCCGGTTATGACTGCGAGCGCGCTGACCCCGACAGCGCCGGCGCGATCGAGCGGGCCGCCGCGGTCGTGGTCTGCACCCACGGAAATGCTGAGGAGATCGTGCTCGCGCGCGCACTCGACGGGGGTGTGCCGTATGTGGCGCTGGTCGCGTCGCCGCGCCGGGGCGCGGCGGTCCTTGCCGGCCTCGATGTCGCCGACGAGCTGCGTGAGAGGCTGCACACCCCGGCCGGGCTTGACCTCGGCGCCCGTACGCCATCCGAGATCGCGATCTCGATCCTGGCGCAGATCGTCGCCGAGCACCACGCCGACCCGATCGTCGGCGATCCCGGCGCACGAACTGCGCGGCCGGTCGACGCCCCGACCGCGGTCGCGACCGCGATCGATCCGGTCTGCGGGATGACGGTCGCGGTCAGCCCGGCGGCGCAGCAGCTGTCCAGTGGCGCCGGCGAGACCGTGTACTTCTGCGGCTCGGGCTGCCGCGAGCGCTACCTGAACGCGCAGCAGACCGCCGGCACCTGAGCGGCCCGCTCGAGCAGGTCGGCAAGGCTCGGGGACCGTCCGGTATAGATAAGCAATTCCTTATCGATTAGCGGTTAATACCGCTTTGACGTCTATCGGTTATCGCCGTACGGTCCACTGCTCCGAGACCGATCGCACCGAGACCGAGGACGACCGACGATGACCACCGCACCAACCGCCGTGCGCCCGAAGGACCGCTGGGCCTCCGGCGTCACCCCGTATGCCGAGATGGGCTACTACGACGGCGACTACGTGCCCAAGGACACCGACGTGCTGACCGCCTTCCGGGTCACCCCCCAACCGGGCGTCGATCCAATCGAGGCCGCGGCGGCCGTCGCCGGTGAATCGTCGACCGCGACCTGGACCGTCGTCTGGACCGACCGGCTCACCGACCACCGCCACTATCAGGCCAAGGCCTACGACGTCACCGCCGTGCCGGGCCGCGAGGGCGAGTACATCGCCAGGATCGCGTATGACATCGACCTGTTCGAAGAGGGGTCGATCGCGAACCTGACGAGCTCGATCATCGGAAACGTGTTCGGCTTCAAGGCGCTGCGCGCGCTGCGGCTGGAGGACATGCGGATCCCGTCGCAGTACGTCAAGACGTTCCAGGGACCGCCGCACGGGATCGTGATGGAACGCGAGTACCTGGACAAGTTCGGCCGCCCGCTGCTCGGCGCGACCGTCAAGCCGAAGCTCGGTCTGTCGGCCAAGAACTACGGCCGCGTCGTGTACGAGGCGCTACGCGGCGGACTGGACTTCACCAAGGACGACGAGAACATCAACTCGCAGCCGTTCATGCGCTGGCGTGACCGCTACCTGTACTCGATCGAGGGCGTCAATCGGGCATCGGCGGGCTCGGGCGAGATCAAGGGCCACTACATGAACGTCACCGCCGCGACGATGGAGGAGATGTACGAGCGGGCGGAGTTCGCCCGCGAGCTCGGATCCGTGATCGTGATGATGGACCTGACCGTCGGCTACACCGCGATGCAGTCGATGTCGAAATGGGCCCGGCGCAACGGCATGCTGCTGCACCTGCACCGAGCCGGACACGGCACCTACACCCGCCAGAAGACCCACGGCGTCTCGTTTCGGGTGATCGCGAAGTGGTGCCGGCTGCTCGGCGTCGATCACATCCACGCCGGCACGGTCGTCGGCAAGCTCGAGGGCGACCCGCTGACGACCGCCGGCTACTACGACACGCTGCGGCTCGATCACGTCCCCGAGTGCCCTGAGCACGGGATCTACTTCGACCAGGACTGGTGCTCGCTGGCGCCGGTGATGCCGGTCGCCTCCGGCGGTATCCACGCCGGCCAGATGCACCAGCTGCTGCACCACCTCGGCGAGGACGTCGTGCTGCAGTTCGGCGGCGGCACAATCGGCCATCCGATGGGGATCGCCGCCGGGGCGACCGCCAACCGGGTCGCGGTCGAGGCGATGATCCAGGCGCGCAACGAGGGCCGCGACTACTACCAGGAGGGGCCCGACATCCTCGAGCACGCCGCCCGCGGTTGCCCCGAGCTCGACGCGGCGTTGCAGGTCTGGAAGGACGTCACGTTCGATTTCCAATCGACCGATACGCCGGACCTCGTCGTCACCCCGACCCTCGCCTGAACGGCGCCCGACTGAAAGGAGGACGATCGACGATGCGACTGACCCAGGGCACCTTCTCGTTCCTGTCAGACCTCACCGACGAGCAGATCACCGCGCAGATCCGCTACGCGCTCTCGCACGGCTGGTCGATGTCGGTCGAGCACACCGACGACCCCCACCCGCGCAACGCCTATTGGGAGCTGTGGGGGCAGCCGCTGTTCGACCTGGAACCGATCGACGCCGGTCTCGTGCTGCGCGAGGTTCGCGCCTGCCGGGAGGCACACGGGCGCGAGTACGTGAAGCTGATTGCCTACGACGCCAGTCGTGGCCGGCAGACGACCGCGCTGAGCTTCATCGTCGGGCGGCCCGTGTCCGAACCCGGGTTCCGGCTCGAGCGCGCCGACGCCCACGACCGGGTCATCCGCTACGCGGTGCGGCCGTATGCGACCGATCGCCCCGCCGGCGACCGCTATCGGACGATCTCGGACACGGCCGATGGCGCCGATCGTGATTCCTCGGCTGATCCCGCCGGGACGGGTGGCCCATGAGCGCCACCACGACAACCCCCGAGACGGTCGACGTCGCCGAGCTGGTCCGCGAGGCGGACATCGAGCCGGTGCTGGCCGAGCTTGACCACGAGCTGGTCGCGCTGGCCCCGGTCAAGCGGCGGATCCGCGAGATCGCAGCCCTGCTTGTGGTCGATCGCGTCCGACGCGAGTCGGGCCTGTCGTCGGCCCGTCCGACGCTGCACATGTGCTTTACCGGCAACCCCGGAACCGGCAAGACCACGGTCGCGCTGCGGATGGCCGAGATCCTGCATCGGCTCGGCTACATCGAGCGCAACCACGTGGTCGCGGTCACCCGCGACGACCTCGTCGGGCAGTACGTCGGCCACACGGCGCCGAAGACCAAGGAGGTGCTCAAGCGCGCCTACGGCGGGGTGCTGTTCATCGACGAGGCCTACTACCTGCATCGCCCCGATAACGAGCGTGACTACGGGATCGAGGCGATCGAGATCCTGCTGCAGGTGATGGAGTCAGAGCGCGAGCGGCTGGTCGTGATCCTCGCCGGCTACGAGGATCGGATGGATGCGTTCTTCGCGCTCAACCCGGGGATGTCCTCACGGGTCGCGCATCACATCGACTTCCCCGACTACACGCTCGACGAGCTGATCGGGATCGGTTCGCTGATGCTCACCGCCCAGTCCTACGAGCTGTCCCCGGAAGCCCACGCGGCACTGCGCGAGTACCTCGGTCTGCGGATGCGCCGGCCGCGATTCGCGCACGCGCGCTCGGTCCGCAACGCGCTCGAACGGGCCCGGCTGCGCCACGCCAACCGCATCTACGAGGCGGCCCGTGCGGGCCACCGCCCGACCCGGGCGCAGCTGATCACGATCGAGGCCGCCGACATCCGCGTCAGCCGCGTGTTCGACTCACCCGCCGGGCGGCCGGCGCCGGCCGCGGAGGCGGCATGAACCCCCGGCCGGTGATCCTCGGTGTCGTCGGCGACTCGGCCAGCGGCAAGACGACGCTCACGCGCGGGCTCGTGCGGGTGCTCGGCGACGCCCACGTGACCCACGTCTGCACCGACGACTATCACCGCTACGACCGGCACCAGCGGGCCCAGAACGGGATCACGCCGCTGCATCCCGACTGCAACTACCTCGACATACTCGCCGCCGACCTCGTGCATCTGCGACGGGGCGAGCCGATCCTCAAGCCGGTGTACCGCCACCGCGATGGCAGCTTCGGGCCGCCCGTGTACGTCGCCCCCGAGCGGTTCACGGTGATCGAGGGGCTGCTCGGCTACCACCTGCCTCAGCTGCGCGACGTTTACGACGTGCGCGTGTTCCTGAACCCGCCGGAATCGTTGCGTCGCCGTTGGAAGGTGCAGCGCGACTGCTCGCGGCGCGGCTACACGACCGATCAGGTGCTGGCCGAGCTCGATCGTCGCGAGCACGACTCGGCGGCGTTCATCCGTCCGCAACTGCGCCACGCCGACATCGTCGTCGCGTTCAGCGAGCGCGCCGGCGCCGGCGCCGAGCAGGTCGCGCTCGACGCCGAGTTGACGCTCTGTGACGCGCTGCCGCATCCCGATCTGACCGCGTTCGTCGACGATCAGCCCGACGGCCTGACGCTGACCGAGGGCGAGGACCGGTGGACGTTGCGGATCCCCGGCGAGATCGCGACCGAGCACGCCGCCGCGGTCGAGGAGGCGATCTGGGCGCGGATGCATTTCGCCACCCACCTGCGCGCCAGGCGGCTCGGGGAGTTCACGATCGGCACCGACCTGCGGCGCTCAGAGTCGCTCGCGCTGGTGCAGCTGCTGATCATGTACCACCTGGTGACCGCGCGGGCCGCGGTCGCGCTCGGCTCCGACGGTCTGCGCAGCGCCGAGGATCTGCTCGTCGCCGCCGAGTAGACCCCAGGCAGTTTTCGGTGGGGAAGCGGGGCCGCATGCGGCCCCGCTCCGATCGGCGCATGCGCCGATCGGCGGGCGGTGCATGCACCGCCCGCTCGTACTTTGTTGATTGCGTACAGAGGAGCGGAACTTTGGCGAGAGGCTGCGAATAATTCTCACCTTCTCGCCATCGTTCGCGTTCAGGCCGCCGCACGTGTCGTGGACCCCGCGCGCACAGCCGCTCTACCCGCCGGGCTGGGACGCCTGCTCGGCGCAGAACGTGACGAACGCCCGGACAACCTCCCGGGTAGGCCCGACCGAGGAACGCACGACGAACCAGTCGCCCGCCGACGGCCCATCGAGCAGTGAGATCTCGCCGAGCCGGCCGGCCTCGAGCTCGTCGGTGACCGCATCGCGTGAGATCAGCGAGACGCCGAGGCCCGACCGCGCCGCCTGTCGGATCGCGCCATTTGAGCCGACCGTCAGCGTCGTCGGCGTCAGCCCGCGCTCGGCGAGGAAGCGCTCGTTCAGCGCGCGCGTGCCGGAACCGGGCTCGCGCAGCAGCCACGGACGGCCCGCGAGCTGCGCCGCGCTGATCGTCGAGCCGGCGGCCGGGTCGTCGGCGGCGGCGATGCAGGCGATCTCGTTCGGGCGCAACGGCACCGCGGCCAGGCGCTCGTCCGCGGGCGGGCGTCCGAGCACGGCGACATCGGCGCCGTGGGTGAGGATCCGATCGAGCACCACCGAGCGGTTGTCGACGTCGAGCGTCAACTCGACGCCCGGATCGGACTGGGAGAACGCGCGCATCAGCGGCGGTACGAACGACTCGGCTGCCGTCGTCACGGCGATGATCCGCAGGCGCCGGGCGCTGCGCTGCGCCGCCTCGCGAGCCGCCGCGCGGCCCGATCTGAGCAGCCCGACCACGTCGGCTGCGTAGGGGACGAAGGCCGTCGCAGCCGCGCTCGGGCGGATCCCCCGACCCGCCCGCTCAAACAGCTCGCACCCGAGCTCGCGGCCGAGCGCCGAGATCGCCGACGAGACCGACGGCTGGGTGACGACCAGCCGCTCGGCAGCCGCGGTCACCGAACCGGTCTCGATCACCGCCAGGAACGTGTTGAGCTGTGCCACAGTGATAGCCATATAACTGACCGTAACATCTTAAAGATTGGGTACAGGTGATACGTCGCAGCTGTCAGTGGCGCGCTTGACACCACATGGCATACATGTTTGGATCCAAGCATGGTCACCCGTGCGAGCACGTTCGATCTGGCCGGCCGGCCGGTCGCTCGGGTCGGCTTCGGCGCGATGCAGTTGCCGGGACCGCACGTCTGGGGGCCGCCGGCCGATCGTGGACAGGCGATCGCGGTGCTGCGCCGTGCCGTCGAGCTCGGCGTCAATCACATCGACACCGCGCAGTTCTATGGACCGGATGTGGCCAACGAGCTGATCAGGGCAGCGCTGCATCCCTACCCGGAGGAGCTCGTGCTGGCGACGAAGGTCGGCGCTCGGCGCGACGACGAGGGCGGCTGGCCGTCGGCGCTGAGCGCCACGGAGCTGACCGAGGACGTCGAGGCGAACCTGCGGGCGCTCGGTATCGAGCGGATCGACGTGGTCAATCTCCGGGTGCCGGATGCCGGCACCGCGATTCCGCTGGCAGAGCTGCTGGGGCCGCTGATCGCGCTCCGGGAGCAGGGCAAGATCGGCGGCGTCGGGATCAGCACCGTCTCGCTGGAGCAGTACGCCGAGGCGGCGTCGATCACCGAGATCGCGCAGGTCCAGAACCTCTACAGCATCGCCAACCGGGGATCCGACGAGCTCGTCGACCGGACCGGGGCCGACGGGGTGCCGTTCGTGCCCTACTTTCCGCTCGGCGCCGCTTGGACCAATGACAACGTGCTCGGCAACCCGGTCGTCTGCGAGATCGCGTCGGCGCGCGGTATCAGTCCGGCGCAGGTCGCGCTGGCATGGTTGCTGCACCGCGGCGATCACCTGCTGCTGATTCCCGGGACCTCGTCGCCCGAGCACCTGCAGGACAACATGGCGGTGGCGGAGATCGCGTTGGACCCGGACGAGCTACAGCGGCTCCACGGCGCGGCCGGGCCGGTCGAGTCCGGCGGCGCGGCGCCGCCAAGGTGACCGACAGCGACGGCGGCACCGGGCGCCGCGCCGGAACCGAGATCTACGAGCGCCTCAAGCAGGACATCCTCGCGTTCGAGTTTCGCCCGGGCGAGCGGCTGATCGAGCTCGAGCTGTGTGACCGCTATCAGGTCAGCCGCACGCCGGTGCGCGAGGCGCTGCGGCGCCTCGAGGACGACGGCTTGGTCGTCGCCCGCGACAAGGGCGGACGGATCGTCAAGGGCCGTGACATCTCCGACTACGAGGACGTCTACCGGGTCCGGGCGGTGCTCGAGGTGTACGCGGTGTCCGAGCTTGCGCGCCGCAGCGGCGAGATCGACGCCGACGCCTTGGGCAACGGCTGGCGCGACGGTTACTCGGCGCAGACGACGCCGCTCGACGGGTCCTACGTCGTCGCCGACGAGCGGTTTCATCTCGGCCTGGCACGCGCCACCGGCAACGTCTATCTGGTCGAGTCGATGCAGCGCGTCCACGATCGGCTGCGGACGATCCGCTTGGTCGACTTCACCGTGCGCGAGCGGCTGATCGTCTCCGAGGCCCAGCACCTCGCGATCACCGAGGCGATCCGCGCCGGCGATGCCGACCGCGCCGCCGCGCTGATGCGTGAGCACATCGATCAGAGTCAGGACGAGATCCGCAGCATCATGCTGAGGATCCTGTCGCGCGCCTACAGCGGGCGCTGACGGCGACGCGCAGACAGTGTGTGCTGGCGGGCGACGTGCGGTCCGGCACGGCACCGATCAGACCGTGCCGGCCGGTCGCTCAGGCGATCTCGATGCCGGCCGCCGGTTCGGCCTCTCCCTTCAGCGGCGCGAAGCCGGTGCGACCGTTGATCGGGATCGCGAGCGCGATCATGTAGAACACGAAGCCCGCCACGCCACCGATCACCCACGAGATATCGATCCCGCCCAACGGCTTGACCAGCGGACCGGTGTAGAAGGTCTGGTCGATGAACGGAATCTCGGCGGCGATCGCCAGCGCGTAGGCGATCAGCCCACGCCACATGAAGCCGCCGTAGCGGCCATGTGGCGTGAAGAACGAGGCGATGTCGTACTCGCCGTGACGGACCAGGTAGTAGTCGGCGAGGTTGATCGCGCTCCATGGGATGAACACGAACAGGAGCACGTCGAGGAAGTTGGAGAGGTTGTTGACGAACTCCTTGTAGCCGACCAGCGCGCAGATCATTCCGGCGAGGATCATCAACACGCAGCCGATCACCCGCATCGCCTGCGAGTGACGCACCTCGGTAAAGCAGCTGACGATCGAGGCGAGCGCGAGCATTCCGGTGTAGGCGTTGATCGCGTCGGAGCCAACCAGGCTCAACGCCATCACCAGCAGCGCCCAGCCGCCGGCGACCTGTTGAATCGCGGCGACGGTTGAGGACGCGTCGGGCAACAGTCCGGTGATGTAGGCGCCAAGGATCCCGCAGAAGATCGTCGGGATCGCGTTGCCGAGGAACACGGCCCAGAACGTCTTCGCTTTGGAGACGTGCTCGGGCAGATAGCGCGAGTAGTCAGAGACGTACGGCGCCCAACTGATCATGTCGATCACGAACAGTCCCGTCGCGCCCATGAACAGCGCGAACGATGGCGCGTGCGTGCTGGCCGGCGCGCCGTGCAGGCTGCCATAGGCGATCGTCTGGATGAACACGATCACGAACGTGATCCCGAGCACGACCGTCATCCACCGCTGCCACTGATGGATCCAGCGGTAGCCCCAGATCGCCAAGAAGAAGACCGGCACCGTGAGGATCGCGATCCAGCCGGGGATGCTGATCGACGACACGAGCAGGTTCATCGCGTCGGCTTGGATCACGAGCTGCGCGGCCAGGAAGCCGAAGTCGAGCACGATCGAGAACACGAACGGGATGACCGCGCCGTAGAAGCCGAACTGGCCCCGGCTCTGGATCATCTGTGGAACCCCGAGCTTCGGACCCTGGATCGCGTGGAAACCAACCAGCATCAGTCCGATCACGGTGCCGAGCACGATCGCGACGCAAGCCCAGAAGAAATCCAGCCCAAAGTAGATCGCGACACCGCCGAGCACGATGTTGAAGACGTTCATCGTCGCCGCGAACCACAGCGTGAACTGGTCGCGCACGCGTCCGTGGCGCTCGTCGGGCGGGATGTAGTCGATCGAGCGGGCCTCGACCTCGCCCAGCACCTCGAGATATTGGCTCTGCGTCTCGGCCATCGGTCTCGTCCTCGTCCCCTCCTCGATTGCGCACCGGCAAGCGCCGATCCAATTGGGATTCCATCATGGATACAAAGCCGCTGTCAAGCTGTCGCCCGATCCGCACCGGGTCCGGGCGCGCGTGGCGCAAGCCTCAGCGCGACGGTGGTCGCGGCAGCCCGAAGTGGTCGCGCAAGGTGCGCCCCGAGTACTCCCCGGTGCGCAGGCCCCGACGCCTGAGGATCGGTTCGACCTCGTCGACGAACGTGATCAGCTCGTCGGCCAGCAGGTGTGGCATCAACGTGAAGCCGTCGCATGCCCCGGCCGCGTACCAGTCGGCGATCAACTCGGCGAGCTGCTCGGGCGTGCCGACGAAGTCGAGCCCGCCGGGCAGCGCCGAGACCTGCGCGGCGACGGCGCGAAAGCTGATCGACGCTCGGCTCGCGAGCTCGTAGATCGATGCTCCGAAGCTCGTCTTCGGGGCCGCCTCGAGCAGTTCCGGCGGGAATCGTGCGTCGGGGTCGATCGTCCGGTAATCGAGGCCGGCGAGGTTGGCGAGGTTGCGCCAGCGAAACTCGCCGCTGGCCGCGTCCTCGAGTGCCTGTCGGCGCGCGCGAGCCTCGGCCTCCGTCGATCCGAGCACGAACGACAGGCCCGGCAGCGCGAACACCTGGTCGGGATCTCGCCCGGCGCCGGCCGCCTGCTCGCGCAGCGTCGTCCGAAACCGCCGACCCGACTCGATCTCGCGCTGCGGCGTGAAGACGCCGTCGGCGTACTTGGCCGCGAGCGCGACGCCGGCCGGCGAGGAGCCCGCCTGCGCGAGGAATGGGTGGCCCTGGGGGCTGCGCGGGAACGGCAGGTATGAGGCGACGTGGAACCACTCGCCGTCAAATCGCGGCGGGTGCAGCTTGGCCGGGTCGGCCCAGACGCCGCTGGTCTTGTCGGCGACGAGTGCGTCGTCCTCCCAGGCATCCCATAGCGCCAGCACGACCTCGACGAACTCGTCGGCGCGGCGGTAGCGCTGCTCGCGCGGCGGGTGCGTGAGCTCGCCGAAATTCGCCGCCGCGGCCGGCTCAACTGTCGTGACGATGTTCCAGCCGGCGCGGCCGTCACTGATGAAGTCCAGGGTCGCGAACCGCCGCGCGAGGTCCCACGGCGACGAGTAGGTCGTCGATGCGGTGGCGATCAGCCCGACGTGATCGGTCTGAGTCGCGACGGCGGTCAGCAGCTGCACCGGATCGATGAACGATCGGGGCAGGTACTCGGAGCGAAACTCCGCCTCGCCGGGGCTGTCGGGCAGGAAGATCGCCTCGATCGCGGCCCGTTCGGCGATCTGCGCGAGCCGGACGTACCAGTCGAGATCGAGGACCGCGGCGGGGTCGGCGTCGGACACCTTCCAGGCGGACTCGTGGTAGCCGGAGTTGCGCAGGTAGGCGTTGAGCCGCAGACCTCCTTCGCGCGCGCCGTCCACGGCGTTGACGCTAGCCGCTGGTTATGTCCCGCTTCGGCGTCCGCCGCCGAACTCTGGCGAAAGCCTGCGAACTATTCGCACCTTCGCGCCATCGTTCGCGCCCGGGCGACGCGTTCAGACACGACATCCGCCACCTGGAACGGCGCCCGCCAGGCGATCCGCACGAGCGCCTGCCAGAATCGCGGATTCCGTTATGGATACAGAGCCCCCGCAGCTGCCGACCGAGCTCTACGTCGGCCTCGACGTCGGTGGCACGTTCACCGACCTGGTGGTGATGGACGGGGACGGTCGCAGCTGGAGCGCGAAGGCGCCGACCACCCCCGGGCAGCTGGAGCAGGGGGTGCTCGAGGCGCTGGGATCGTTTGCGCGCGACCGCGGCACGAGCCTCGAGGACGTGCTGGTCCGGGTGGCATCCTTCGGGCACGGCACCACCCAGGCGACCAACACCGTGGTCGAGCGCAGCGGCGCCCGGACCGCGCTGATCACCACTCGTGGCTTTGCCGACACGCTGCTCATCGCCCGCCTGCAGGGGTTCACCGCGGGTGTCCCGGACGAGCTGCTCGGCTTCTACAGCGCCCGTCGTCAACCCGTGCCGGTCGTGCCCCGCGGACTCGTGTTCGAGGTCGCCGAGCGCATCGACCAAGCCGGAAACGTGCTGCTCGAGCTCGACGAGGCCGGTGCCCGGCGGGCGATCGAAGCGGCGGTCGGGGCCGGCGTCGAGGCGCTCGCGGTGGCGCTGCTGTGGTCGCCGAGCAACCCCGAGCACGAGTTGCGGATCGCCGAGCTTGCGCAAGCGCTTGCGCCGCAGTTGCAGCTGTCGCTGTCGCATCAGGTTGCGCCGGTCGTCGGCGAGTACGAACGGACCGCGGCGACGGTCCTCAACAGCTACGTCGCCCCGCGCGTGCGCGCGTACCTGGAGCTGACCGAGCGGCGGCTCCGTGATCGCCGTCTGTCCGGGCCGTTTCGGGTGCTGTCAAGCGCCGGCGGGGTGATGAGCGCCGCCGGCGCCGCGCAACGGCCGGTGATGCTGCTCGGATCCGGGCCGGCGGGCGGGGTGATCGGCTCGCGCCAACTCGCGCAGGCACTCGGCCATCGGCACGTGATCACCGCCGACATGGGCGGCACCAGCTTCGATGTCGGGTTGATCATCGATGGTCAGGCGGCGATCGCCGCGGTCTCGCAGGCCGGCGGCTACGACGTCGCGACACCGTCGATCGAGATCACCGCGATCGGAGCGGGCGGGGGTTCGATCGCGTCCGTCGTCGACGGGATGCTCCGGGTCGGCCCGGCGAGTGCCGGGGCCGTGCCGGGGCCGGTCTGTTACGGGCGCGGCGGTCAGCAGCCGACGGTCACCGATGCCGACGTGGTGCTCGGCATCCTGGCGCCGGATCGGTTCCTCGGAGGCCGGATGAGGTTGCAGCGAGACGCGGCCGCCGCAGCGATCCGCGAGCGGATCGGCGAGCCGCTCGGGCTGACCGTCGAGCAGGCGGCGGCGGGCATCCGCCGGGTCGTCGACTCGCAGATGGCCGGCGCGCTTCGCGAGATCACGATCGGGCGCGGCCACGATCCGCGAGACTTTGCGCTGTACGCCTACGGCGGTGCCGGTCCGATGCACTGCGCCAGCTTCGGCGCCGAATTGGGCGTCGAGTCGATCGTGATCCCGGCGACCGCGATGGTCCACTGTGCGTATGGCGCGCTCAGCTCCGATGTGATCTTTCGGCGCAGGCCGCGCTGGCGGCAGGCTCGGTCGCGCTCGACGGCGCTGCGCCCCCGCCCGATGCGCTCGACGACGAACGGCTCGAGCGTGCGTTCACGGAGCTGGCGCGCGATGCCGCCGCGGTCGTCTCCGCGGCACGGCGTCGCCGACGACTCGATCACGCTGCGGCGCAGCGCCGACCTGCGTTACCGGCGCCAGACCAACGAGCTGATCGTCGAGTATCCGGGCTCGTTGGACGCGCTCGTGGATCGATTCGAGCGGACCTACGAGGACTTCTACGGCAAGGGCGCGGGCTATCGGGAGGCCGGGATCGAGATCACGACGGTGCGGGTGCAGGCGATCGGCGCGACGGTCAAGCCGCGACCGGCGGCGACCGCTGGCGCACCGACGACGCGGCCGACGGCGACCGAGGGCGCGCCGGCGACGGCCGTCGCCCCCGCGCAGCAGCGCGAGCTGATCGATCCGGCGACGGCTGCGCCGACGCGCGCGTGCATCCGTCGCTGGGAGGCGCTGGTCGTCGGCGAGCGCATCCAGGGTCCGGCGGTGATCGAGCATCCGACCACGACCGTGTACGTCGCGCCGGGCCAGCACGCGGCGCTCGACCGGCTCGGGAATCTCCGGCTCGCCATTGTGGGAGCCCGATGAGCGCGGTCGAGATCGATCCGATCACGTTCGAGGTGGTGCGCGGCAAGCTCGCTGCGATCACCGACGAGCAGGCGTTGACGCTGAAGGCGGTGTCGGGATCTCCGGTCGTGACCGAGGCGACCGACTTCAACAACGGCCTGTACCTGGCCGGACGGCTCGATCGCGACGATGGGCCGCCAGGTCCTGTTTCACACCGGCACGATGTCGGTGGTGATCGAGCATCTGCTGGAGCGGTTCGGCAACCGTCCCGGCGGGATCGAGCAGGGTGACATGTTCATCGTCAACGACCCCTACCGAGGCGCGGTCCACCAGCCCGACGTCTCGATCATGGCGCCGATCTTCCACGACGGCGTACACGTCGCGTGGGCCGGGTTCGTGCGCGCATCAGCTCGATGTCGGCGGGATGAGCTTCGGCAGCTGGGCGGTCGGAGCGACCGAGGTTCAGCAGGAGGCGATGCTGCTGCCTGGGATCAAGCTCGTGCAGGACGGCGAGCTGCAGCGACGACCTCTGGCAGATGATCATGGGGATGAGCCGCCTGCCGCACGTGCTGGCACTCGATCTCAAGGCGATGATCGCCGCCAACCACGTCGCCGGCGCGCCGACTGAGCGAGCTGATCGACCGTTACGGCTCGGCGCAGGTGCAGTCGATCATGCGCCGTGAGATCGAACTGTCCGAGCGATGCGTCTGCGCGAACGGCTGGCGCGGCTGCCCGACGGCGAGTTTGAGGCGATCGACTTCCTCGAGCACGACGGCCATGCAAACCGCCTGTACGAGGTTGCGCTGACACTTACGCAAGCAGGGCGAGCGAGCTGACCTTCGACTTCGCCGGCAGCTCGCCGCAGGCGCCGGGCTTCATCAACTGCACCCGCGCCGGCCTCGTCGGCGCGGTGATGACGGCGATGCTGCCGATCCTGGCGCCCGACATCCGCTGGAATCAGGGAGTGCTCGAGCCGGTCACGATCACCGCGCCCGAGGGGTCGATCTGCAACGCCCGGCGCCCGGCACCGGTGTCGGCCGGCACCGTCTCGGCTGTCTGGGTCGTGACCAACGTCGCGGTGCGGCGATGTCGCGGTTGGCCGCCTGCGGCGCCGGAGAGCACGACGGAGGCAACCGCTGTCACCAAGGGCTCGATGTGGGTGCTGACGATGGCCGGCACCGACCGCGACGGCGGCCCGTTCGGCACGTTCCTGCTCGACTCGACGATCGGCGGCGCCGGCGGTTACCTCGATCACGACGGCCTCGACGCATCCGGCGAGTACCCCGTGCCGCGGCCGGCCGTCGCCAACGTCGAGTCCAACGAGCGCGGCGGGCCCGTACCTGTACCTGTACCGGCGGCTGGTCGCCGACACGGCCGGCGCGGGCCGCACCCGGGGCGGTGTCGCGGCCGGGGTCGCGGTGACCCCGCATGACGCCGAGGTGCTGCACGCGATGCTGATCGGCCACGGCGTCGAGGTGCCGAACTCGGCCGGGCTGTTCGGCGGCCTCGAGGCGGCGTGCAACGAGGGTGTCCTGTACCGCGGTGCCGATCGGGCGCCGGCGGGCTGCCGTTCGCGGCGCGCCGACGGCGACGCGCTCGCGCAGGCTGCCCGGGGCGCCGAGCGGGTGCCCGGCCAAGCTGGGCCACTTCGAGCTGCGCGCCGGCGACGTGATCGCGTACGCGTTCCAGGGCGGCGGTGGCTTCGGCGACCCGCTCGAGCGCGACGGCGAGGCGGTCGCCGCCGACGTCCGCGATGGCTTGGTATCGGTGGCCGGCGCCGCGGCGAGCTACGGCGTCGTGGTCGGCGCTCGACGGCCGCGTCGACGCCGCGGCGACGGCCGCGCGCCGCGCCGCGATCCGCCGAGCGCGGCTCGGAGGCGATGAGCCGTCCGGCCGCGCCGCCGGACGGGCCGCTTGCGGGCGCCGTCGGCGGCTGCCTGGTGCTCGAAGGTGACCGCTGGCGCTGTCGCTGCGGCTGCGATCTCGGACCTCGCAGCGCCAACTTCAAGGACCGGGCGGTGACTCGCGTCGTCGACCCCCGCCGAGCACGGCCCCCGGATCCGGCTGCATCCGGAGCTCGAGCTCCGCGAGCACTGCTGTGCGGACTGCGCGACGCTGCTCGAGTCAGAGCTCGCGCGATCCGGTCAGCGATCGCGCAGAACGATCACGCTCACGACATCGTCAGCACCGGCTTGATGACGCGGCCGCTCGCGGCCGCGTCGGCCGCCTGGTTGATCTGATCGAACGCGAACGTCTCGATGATTCGGTCGACCGGGAACCGGCCCTGGCGCCACAGTTCCAGCAGCTGCGGGATGAAGATCTGCGGCAGGCTGCGGCCCTCGGCGACGCCGATCACGGTGCGGCCGGTGATGATCATCGCGATGATGTCCAGCGGCAGCTCGGAGCCCGGCGCGGGCGAGCCGACGATCGCGGTTGTGCCCAACGGCCGCGTGCACTCGACGGCCTGGCGCAGCACGGCCGGCACGCCGGTCGCATCCATCGAGTAATCGGCGCCGCCGCCGGTCAGTTCGACGATCCGCGCGACCGCGTCGGTCTCGCCGGCGTTGACCACGTCGGTGGCGCCGAGCTCGGCGGCGAGCGCCAGCCGCGACGGCACGAGATCGACCGCGATGATCCGGGCACAGCCGGCCACGCGCGCGGCCATCACCGCCGACATCCCGACGCAGCCCGCGCCGAACACGGCGATCGAGGACGCCGCCCGCGCGCGGAACACGTTCAGCACCGTGCCGGCGCCCGTCTGCACGCCGCACCCGAACGGCGCGACCAGCTCGAACGGGACGTCGTCGTCGATCGGCAGGACCGTGCGCTCGACCGCGACCGCCTTGGTCGCGAAGCTCGACTGCCCGAAGAAGTGCGAGGCGACCCGTGCGCCGTCGAGCGTGATCGCGGTCGTGCCATCGGTCCGCTGGGAACCGAAGTTGCGCTGGGCGTGCTCGTAGCAGTGGGCCGGCACGCCCGACAGGCACGTGCGGCAGACTCCGCAGGAGTTGTAGGTGAGCGTCACCCGGTCGCCGGGCACAACTCGCGTGACGTGGTTGCCGACCGCCTCCACGACCCCGGCGCCCTCATGCCCGAGCACGATCGGCAGGGGGCTCTCGAACAGCTGGTCACGCAGCGACAGGTCGGTGTGGCAGACGCCGCAGGCGGCAATACGCACCAGCACCTCGTCGTCGCGCAGCGCGTCAAGCTCGATCTCACGCAGCGCGAACGGCGCGCCGCCCACCTCGGTCACGGCGGCTGTGACGGTCATCGGACGACCTCCAGGATCGGGTGCAGTGGCGGGCCGGGCGGGGCCCGCTTGGGGACCGTATACCCTAATGGATACAGGCGGGAAGTTGTCAGCCGCGCCCGAGTCGCGCAGCGACCGACGCCGCCACCAGCGGTGCCGTCTTGAACACCGAGCCCGAGCCGTCGCCGAGGATCCAGCATCCGGTTTGGTTCGGCACGCGCACGAGCGGTACGCCGGCGATCACCGTCTCCGGCTCGACTGCGGGCGACCAGCGCACGTGCGCGGTGTGCTGGACCTCGACCGAGACGAGCGGGGCGTCGGCGAGCGACGGGAATCGCCGCGATAGGTATGTGCGCGCGTGCGACGCGAGCAGCGGGTCGGGCGTGCGGTCGTGATCGAGTGCCAACGGCGGTCCATCCTCGTGCAGGCCCAGCTTGATTCCGGCACCGTTCAGGTCGCCGGCGCCGGTGATCTGAGTGCGCGCGTCGCTGAAGGCGGGCGTCGGCGGGCAGCGCCAGCGACGATCGGCGCCGAAGTAGTACGTGTCCTGTTGCACGACCGAGGCCTGCAGCAGTTCGCCGAACATCTGCGCGGTCCAGCAGCCGACCGCCCAGATGATCTGATCGGCCCGCAGTCGCTCCCCGTCCGCGACGACGCCGGTGCGATCGCGCTGCGCCCGCGCGCGCACCAATACGGCGCCACGGCCAACGGCATCCTCGATCAGCGCACGGAGCGCCGTCTGAGCCGCGATCAGCGCCGCCGCCGGCTCGAACAGGAGGTAGCGCAGGTCGTCGGCTGACAGCTCCGGGAAAAGATCGCCGCGGCGGTCGAGCTCGACCTTCTGGACCGGGATCTCGAGCCGCTCGAGGACTGCCTGGCTGGCGCGCTCCCAGCGGTCGTCGTCGCCGGCCAGCCAGGCCACGCCGGCGGTCGTCAGCAACGGCGTGTCGGTCAGGCGCTCGAGCTCGCGCCAGTGCTGCAGGCTCTGCCAAGCCGCGCGTGCATCGGCGACGTTGTCGCCGTGGGCGAACCGGATCAGGCGAGAGACACCGCCCGAGGAGCCGAGCAAGGTGCCGACCGGGTGCTGATCGATCACCGTCACCGACCAGCCGTCGCGCGTCAACCGGTGGGCGAGCGTCGCACCCAGCACGCCAGCGCCGACGATGATCGCGCTCGGCCGGCCGCTGCCGGGAGCGGTAGGGGCGGCACGCAACGACAACAGCGGTATACTCTACTGGATACAAACTTGTCGAGGCGAGGAAGGGTTTCGATGTCGGCTGTGACTCTCTCGGACAGCGTCCGGGACTACACCGAGGGCGACGTCCGGATGCTGATCGGCGACTCCTGGACGGCCGCCGCGAGCGGTGAGACGTTCCCCGTGTTCGACCCCGCGACCGGCTCGGAGATCGCGCGGGCGCCGCGCGCCGGCGCCGAGGACGTCGATCGCGCCGTCGCAGCGGCCCGCGCGGCGCTGAAGGGACCGTGGCGGCTGATGACGCCGCAGGAGCGGGGCAAGGCGATCTGGCGGCTCGCCGACCTGGTCGAGGCGCATCTCGAGGACTTCTCCCAGATCGACTCGCTCGACAACGGCAAGCCGATCAACGAGATGCGGTTCTTCGACGTGCCGTTCACGGTCGACATGCTCCGCTACTTCGCGGGCTGGCCGACGAAGATCACCGGCGACACGATCCCGATCTCGTACCCGGCGTCGTTCGGCGGCGCGTTTCACTCCTACACGCTGCGACAGCCGGTCGGCGTCGTCGGCGCGATCACGCCGTGGAACCTGCCGCTGCTGATGGTCGTCAAGAAGCTCGCGCCCGCGCTCGCCGACCGGCTGCACGATCGTGCTCAAACCCGCCGAGCAGACGCCACTCTCGGTGCCGCTGCTGGCGCGCCTCGCGCTCGAGGCGGGGATCCCGGAGGGGGTCGTCAACTTCGTCACCGGTCTCGGCGAGGAGGCCGGCGCCGCGCTCGTGAGCCATCCGGACGTCGACAAGATCAGCTTCACCGGTTCCTCGGAGATCGGCAAGCTGATCGCCAGGCAGGCGACCGACACGCTCAAGCGAGTGTCGCTCGAGCTCGGCGGCAAGTCACCCAACATCGTGTTTGCCGACGCCGACCCGGCCGCGGCGATTCAGGGTGCATGCGACGCGATCTTCGCCTGCCAGGGCGAGAGCTGCATCGCCGGCTCGCGGCTCTACGTGCAACAGCCGCTGTTTGACGAGATCGTCGCGGGCGTGACCGAGCGGGCCCGGACGCTGAAGCTCGGCCCGGGGCTCGATGCCAGTACCGAGATGGGTCCGCTCGTCTCCGCCGAGCAGCTCGAGCGGGTCTCGGGCTACATCGAGCTCGGCCGCCAGGAGGGCGCCGAGATCGTGACCGGCGGCGGCCGCTGGGGCGATGCCGGTTACTTCATCGAGCCGACCGTGATGGTCAACGCGACCAGCGAGATGCGCGTCACCCGCGAGGAGATCTTCGGCCCGGTGCTGACCGCGCTGCCGTTCGAATCCGAGCAGCAGGTGCTCGAGGCCGCCAACGACAGCCGCTTTGGTCTCGGCGCTGCGGTCTGGACGGCCGACATCGCGCGCGCACACCGGATGGCGGCCGCGCTGGAATCCGGCCAGGTCTGGGTCAACTGCTACCAGGCGTGCGATTCGGCACTGCCGTTCGGCGGGTACAAGGAATCCGGCATCGGGCGTGAGACCTGCAAGGAGACGATCGACGAGTACACCGAGCTCAAGACCGTGGTCGTCTCGCTCGGCGCCGCGACCTGAAAGGGAGATCCATGCCATTGCATGTGCGCAGCGACGAAATGCACGACGGCTCGATTGTCGTCGACGCCGACCAGGGCGGCCTGTCGACGCGCTCGGTGTATGGCAACCAGGTGTCGATGACGGTCGCCACCCGCCAGCCCGGCTACCACTCGATCCCCCATTACCACGCGATCGAGCAACTCACCTACGTCGTCTCGGGCCGGACCTGGATGTTCATCGGCGAGCACGGGTTCGTCGCGGGCCCGGGGGATTTCTTCCGGGTGCCCTCCGGTGAGGTCCACTGGTCGTGGAACACCGGCGACGAGCCGCTGGTGACGTTCCAGTGCTTCTCACCGATCCTCGATCCCGAGACCAACGACGGTGCGGTCGGCCTGTTTGACGACGGCGAGGCGCCGAACATCTCCGATCCCGGCCGCAACATCACCCCCGAGGACGCCGCGCGCTACCAGGAGCTCGAACGAAGGGCGATGGGCGAGGAGTACCCGGAGAGACGATGACGGCGGTGACCCAACCGCTGCTCGGAGGGGCGGCCGGGCTGCTGACGCGGGAGCTGGCGCTGTGTGGCGTGACGCCGTCGGAAACGGTGATCGTCTACAGCGACGAGGGTGGTCGGCCGGAGCTGGCGCACGGGTTCTCGACCGCCGCCCAGCTGCTCGGCGCGACCGTGCTCGAGCTCCGGGCGCCGCGCAAGCAGCGCGGTCCCGATCAGAGCGGGCCCGACAACTGGTGGACGACCGCGAGTGCCGCGATCGAGCGCTCGCTGTCGCTCGCCGAGCTTGTCGTCGACGTCTCTGGCGGTGGCCTGTTTCATGCCGGCCAGGACGGGATCCTCGCGTCCGGCACCAGGATCCTGCGCGCGCGCGAGCCGCTGCGTCGGCTCGAGGCACTGTTCCCGACGCCGGCGGTGACCGACCACGCCCGTCGCAGCGGTCAGCTGCAGGCGCAGAGCTCGACGATGCGGTTCACGTCGCCGTCGGGGACCGATCTGTGCGTGCGCACCGCCGGGCAACCGGTCACCGTCCAGCACGGCTATACCGACACCCCGGGCCGCTGGGATCACTTCGGCACCGCGCTCGCCGCGCTGGCGCCCGCCGAGGGCGAGGGAGACGGCGACTACGTGCTGGCGCCCGGCGACGTGGTGTTCTTCACCGCGACCGTGGGCCGGTATGTCACCGAGCCGCTGCGGGTCAGGTTCAGCGGCGGCGTGATCGAGTCGATCAGCGGCGGGATCGAAGCGCAGATGCTCGAGCACCTGATCGAGCGCGGTGGCGGTGGCGACGCCCGGCGGCTGTCGCACATCGGCTGGGGCTGTGACCCGCGCGCGGACTGGAACGCGGTTGACCTGTACGGTCGCGACGGCGGCGGCGGCGCCGACATACGGTCGGTCCACGGCTCGGTCGTGATCGCGTTCGGGGCCAACAACGACCTCGGCGGCAGCTCGGTCTCGAGCGTGCACGTCGACCTCGCGACACGGATCGCGTCGGTCGCGATCGACGATCGGCCGGTGCTCGTCGACGGCTCGTTCGAGCTACCCGAGCTGCGGATCGCCCCGGACCGATGAGCGCCGGCGCGGCGACCACCGCGGCTGGTCTGGCGGCACTCGACGCGGGCCCGGCGCGCGCGGTCGGCGCGTCGCTCGCCGGCGACGTGCTGAGCAGCGTCGGGCCACGCCGCTACCTGCACTCGGGGCCGCCGCTCCCGGTCGGCGCGTCGCTGCCGGGGCCAACCCGTGGCGCCGTGCTCGGAGCCTTGGTGCTCGAAGGCGAGGCGCCCGACCTCGACCGGGCGGGCGAGCTGCTCGACAGCGGCGGCGTCGAACTGCTGTCCGCCCACGAGCACGGAGCGGTCGGGGCGATGGCCGGGATCATCTCACCGCGGATCCCGGTGCTCGTCGTCGAGGGCGACGGTCCACGGGTATGCGCGCCGCTGAACGAGGGGCTCGGCCGGGCGCTGCGCTTCGGCTCAAACGACGATGCCGTGCTCGACCGGTTGCGCTGGCTGGGGGACACGCTGACGCCGGCGATCGACGGTGCTCTGCGGGCGACCGGCGGGCTTGACATCGCCGCGCTGCAGAGCGAGGGACTGCGCCGCGGCGACGAGTGCCACAACCGCAACGTCGCCTGCACCGCGGCGGTGCTGGCCCAGCTGGCACCCGCGATCGTCCGCGCAGCGCCGTCGAACGAGGTTGCGGCGCGCGTGCTCGAGTTCATCGCGGGCAACCCGCATTTCTTCTTGACCTTCTCGATCGCGGCGGGCAAGGCGATCGCCGATGGCGCGCAGCGCGCCGGCACGCGCGGCCTGGTGACCGCGATCGCCGCCAACGGCGTCGAGGTCGGCATCCGGGTCTCGGGCGTCGACGGCTGGCTGACAGCGCCGGCGCCGCGCGGGCGGCCGCGGCTGTTTGACGGCTACACCGCCGACGATGCCTGCCCGATGCTCGGCGACTCGTTCATCACCGAGACGGTCGGGCTCGGCGCGTTCGCGCTCGTCGCGGCTCCCGCGATCAGCTCGTTCATCGGCGCCGACGTCGCCGAGGCCCACGCGGTCGTCGCGCGGATGCGCACGATCTGCATGGGCACCTCGACCCGCTTCCTGGTTCCGGCCGACGGCTACGCGGGCACGCCGTTGGGGATCGATGTCGCGGCGGTCGCTCGCGCGGGCAGCGCGCCGGTCGTCAACAACGGGTTCGCGCACCGGCTGCCCGGGATCGGGCAGGTGGGCGCCGGCGTGACCGAACTGCCGCCGGAGCCGTTCGTCGCAGCCGCGCAGGCGCTGGGGGTCGCGTGAAGCCGCCGCCATTCGAATATCACCGCCCGGAAAGTGTCGAGCAGGCGCTCGGGCTGTTGTCGGACCACGGCGACGACGGCAAGCTGCTTGCGGGTGGCCAGAGCCTCGTGCCGATGATGAACTTCCGGATCGCGCGCCCGGCAGCGCTGATCGACATCCTCGGGCTGGCGGAGCTGTCCTACATCCGGTCCGATGCCGGCGGCAGTCTGCGGATCGGCGCCGCGACCCGCCAGGTGACGGTCGAGCGTTCGCCGTTGGTCGCGGCGGGCTGGCCGCTGCTCACGAGCGCGCTCGAGTGCGTCGCGCACCCGCAGATCCGGGCTCGGGGGACGATCGGCGGCTCGCTCGCGCACGCCGACCCGGCGGCGGAGCTTCCGGTCGCGATCGCAGCGCTCGACGGAATTCTGCACGTCCGCTCGGTTCGTGGCGAGCGCGCGATCGGCTGGCGCGAGTTCTTCGTCGCGCCGCTGCAGACGTCGATCGAGCCCGACGAACTGCTGGTCGAGCTCGAACTGCCGGCCGGCAGTCCGCGCGCGGGCGCCTCGTTTCGCGAATACGCGGTCCGTCACGGGGACTTCGCGCTTGCGGGCGCCGCCGCGCTCGCGGTCGCCGGCGACGACGGGTGGTGTGAGTCGGTGTCACTGTCGTTGCTCGCGGCCGGGCCCGCGCCCGTGCGCTGGGGCGCTGCGGACGGCATCGGTGGCGAGCTGACGCCGGCGCTCGCGCACGACTGCGCCGAGCGGGCGCTGCGCGATGCTGAGCTGTCGGATTCCGCGCAGCTGCCGGCGAGCTACCGGCGGCGTCTGCTGCGGGGTCTGGCCGCCGAGGCGCTGCTCCACGCGGCGGCGCGCGCGGGTGAGTACGCGCACAGCGCGCACCGCGGGAGCCGGGAGCGGCTGATGCTCGTCTCGCTGCGCGTCAACGGCGAGCCGTTCGAGGGCGAGTTGCCGCCGCGCCTGTCGTTGGCAGACCTGCTGCGCGACCGGATCGGCCTGACCGGGACTCACCTCGGCTGCGAGCACGGGATCTGCGGCGCCTGCACGGTGCAGGTCGATGGTGAGCCGGTGCGCTCATGCTTGATGTTCGCCGCGCAGGCCGACGGTGCCGAGGTGACGACCGTCGAGGCGCTGGCGACCGACGAGACCGAGCTGCATCCGCTGCAGCGCGCGTTCCACGAGCACCACGCGCTGCAGTGCGGCTTCTGCACGCCCGGCTTTCTGATGTCGATCGAGCCGCTGTTGCCCGACGTGCCGGGGATGGACGACGTGCAGCTACGCGGGATGCTGGCGGGCAACCTCTGTCGCTGCACCGGCTACCAGCCGATCGTCGAGGCCACTCGCGCGACCGCCGCGGCTCATGCCAGCGCGCGGCAGGTCGCGGCGGCGGCGCCGGCGCCCGGGTTGACGTTTGAGCGGCTGCTGTCGCTCCCCGCGCTGACCGCGGTCCTGCGCGCCCACACCGACGGGTGGGACGTGCGCCTGGCGATGCTCGACCGTGACGAACGTCGCCAGATCGCCCACCTCCAGGCCGACGCGCGGGCGCGTCGTGGTGCGGGTCGGATCCGCGCCGGAATCGAGCTGTCGCTCGATTCCGCGACCGGTGACGTGCATGCCCGCGTCAGCGCTCGGGCGTTCGCGATGCAGTTGCCGCTCGACGGCTCGCAGTCGCAGCTGGCGGCGATGCTCTCAGAGCTCGTCGCGACGCTGAGCGACCCGTCCCCGGTTGTCGCGTCAGCGCCGAGCGCGGAGTTGACCGCGGCCGGGGAGCCATCGCGCCGCTCGGGGCGGCCGCGCGCCACCCGCGCCGCGGCCGCCGCGGCCGCCGTCGTCACCGCCGTGGCCGTGGGACGCGTGATCGCGCGGAGGCGGCGATGAGCACCGACGTCAAGGCACCGGTCCGCGGCACCTATGTCGGCCAGCCGGTGCGCCGCCGTGAGGACCGTCGCCACCTGCTCGGGCAGGCGCAGTTCGGGGCAGACGTCAACCGGCCCGAGCAGCTGCACGCGCGGATCGTGCGCAGCCCGATCGCCGCCGCGAGGATCCTCGCGATCAACACCGAGCAGGCTCGGGCGCTCGACGGCGTGGTGACGGTGTTCACCGCCGACGAGGTCCCCGACGTCCACGTCCCGGTACGCGTGACGGCGACCGACAACACCGCGAAGATCGTGCAGCCGGTGATCGCTCGCGACGAGGTCCGCTACGTCGGCGAGCCGGTCGCGCTCGTGATCGCGACCGACCCGTACATCGCCGAGGACGCCGAGGAACTGGTCGAGCTCGAGCTCGAGCCGATCGAGCCGCTGGTCGAGCTCGCAGACGCGGCGCACCCGCAGTCGCGTCCGATCCATGCCGCGCTCGGCTCCAACCTGATTGACACGTTCCGGATCGAGCGGGGCGACGTCGAGGCCGTGTTCGCCGACGCCGCGGTGAAGGTGGCCGCCGAATTCTCGGTCCAGCGCCACGGCGCGGTGCCGCTGGAGCCGCGGGCGCTGGTCGCCGAGGTCGATTCCCGCGATCGCCGGCTGACCGTCTGGGGTGTCGCCAAGGTCAAGCACGTCAACCGCCGGATCCTCGGCAATCTGCTCGGGCGCCCCGAGGATTCGATCCGCTCGTTCGAGACCGAGGTCGGCGGCGGGTTCGGCGGGCGAGGCGAGTTCTACCCCGAGGACTTCCTGATCCCGTGGGCCGCGACGCAACTCGGTCGTGCGATCAAATGGGTGGAGGACCGTCAGGAGAACCTGATGGCGCTCAACCAGTCGCGCGAGCAGCGCTGGGGCGCGGAGTTGGCGGCGACCGCCGACGGCGATCTGCTCGCGATCCGGGCCAAGGGCCTGTGGAGTCAGGGCGCCTACATCCGCACGCACGGCAATGTGCTGCTGTGGCTGACCGTCAACAACATGAGCGGCCCATACCGGTGGGGCGCCTACGACATCGCCGCGACCGGCGTGGTCACCAACAAGACGCCCGCCGGCACCTACCGCGGCCCCGGCCAATTCGAGTCGACGTTCATCCGCGAGCGGCTGCTGGACCTGCTGGCGCGGCGGCTGACGGTCGATCCGGTCGCGCTGCGCCGGCGCAATCTCCTCACCCGCGCGCAGATGCCCTACTTCACCGGCGCACCCGACATCGACACCCACGCGGACACGACCTACGAGGATTCCGACTATCGCGAGGTGTTCGACGCGTGCGTCGCGCGCGCCGGCTATGACGAGCTGCGCGCCGAGGTGCGCCGACGCCGCGCCGACGGGACGCTGGCCGGGGTCGGGACGAGCTGCTTTGTCGAGCTCGGCAGTCCCGGGGCGTTCGAGGAGGCAAGGGTGGTCGCCGAGGCCGACGGCAGCTTCACCGTGCACGTCGGCATCGGCGCGGTCGGGCAGGGGATGGAGACGATCATGTCGCAGATCGCCGCCGACGAGCTCGGCGTCGCGATCGAGCGCGTGACGATCAGCTATCGCGACACCGACGACGTGCCCGCGGGACTTGGCGCGTTCTCGAGCCGCGGCACGATGTACGGCGGTAACGCGGTGATCGGCGCGGTCCGCGGGCTGGCCGAGCGGGCGCGCGTCGGTGCCGCCGAGCTGCTGGGCATCGCCGCCGAGGAGGTGACCGTTGACGCCGGTGAGGCGCGCGCGCCGGGCGCCGAACCGATTGCGCTCGGGCGGCTCGGGATCGAGCATCGCTACCGGTTCGCTCCCGGCCACTACTCGCACGTGGTGATGGGCGCCAACTGCGTGCTGGTCGAGGTCGATCGGGTCACGGGTCAGCCGCGGGTCTGTCGCTGGGTGATCGCCTACGACACCGGTCGTGTGATCAACCCGCTGCTGCTCACCGGCCAGGTGCGCGGTGCCGCGGCCCAGGGACTCGGCGGCGCGCTGCTGGAGGAGTTCGTCTACGACGCCCAGGGCCAGCCGCAGTCGACGAGCTTCATCGACTACGCGCTGCCGACCGCGGCCGAGGTGCCCGAGATCGAGGTCGAGCTACTGCAGCTGGCCACCGGTGGGCCCGAACAGGATCAGCTGGACGGGGCCAAGGGCGGCGGCGAAGGCGGGATCGTCGGGTCCGCGGCCGCGATCGCCAACGCGGTCGCCGACGCGCTCGGCTCCGACGACGCCGCGCTGAACCGGCTGCCACTGCGCGCACCCGCGCTGCTCGAGCTCGTCGCGGAGGAGCGGTGGTGACTGCGCCCCCGCGGTCCGCGCCGGCGCCGGATGCGGTTGGGATTGCTGCCGCCGTACGTGCCGGGGCACGATCGGCTGCGGAGCTGTGCGAGACGGCGCTGCGGTCCGCGGACCGGCATCCCGAGATCTTCTGGGCGCTCGACGGTGACGGTGCCCGCGCGAATGCTCGGCGAGTCGACGAGGCGATCCGCGTCGGGCGCGTCGACGGGCCGCTGGCGGGAGTGCCGGTCGCGGTCAAGGACAACTACGACGTCGCCGGGCTGCCGACCCGGTTGGGTCTGCGCGAGCCGGTGCACATCGCCGCCGCTGACGCCGAGGCGGTCGTGCGGCTGCGGGCCGCCGGCGCGATCGTGATCGGCAAGACCGCGATGGATCAGCTCGCCTGGTCGATGACCGGGCAGGCTCCCGGCTATCCGGAGGCCGCCAACCCGGTCGCGTCGGGTCGCATCACCGGTGGCTCCTCCGGCGGCAGCGCCGCGGCGGTCGCGGCCGAGGTCGTCCCGCTTGCGCTCGGCTCTGACAGCGCCGGGTCGGTGCGCGTGCCGGCGGCCTGGTGTGGCTTGATCGGTTTCAAGCCGACCCACGGCTTGGTGTCGCTGCGAGGCGTCGCTCCGATGGCGCCGAGCCTCGACACCGCCGGGATCCTCGCGCGCTCAGCCCGCGACTGCGAAACCGCGCTGGCGGTGCTGGCTGAGGTCGCGCCGGACACGCGATCGCGCAAGCCGGGCTCGCCGATACGGTGCGCCGTGTTCGACGGCGGACCGGCCTGGTTTGCCGCCGGCTGGGAGCGCCTGGCCAGCGACCGCGAGTGGTGTTGTGACGCCGAGTTCGACGCTCTGCCACCGGTCCGGCTCGGTCAGATCCTGGCGTCAGAGCTCGCCGGCGCCTGGGGCGGGCTGCCTGATGTGCTGCCCGACGTCCGCGCCGGGCTGCAGCGCGGCGCCGCCCTGGATCCCGCGGCGGTCCAGCGCGACCGGGCTGCACTGGCGGCGGCGGAGCGAGCGGCGCGGTCGCTGTTCGCGGGCCGCGTCCGGCTGCTGGTGCTACCGGCGGTGCCCGGGCCGGCGCCGCTGATCGGTGAGCTCGGCTCGGTCGCCGACGCGAGCCGCTACACGCGCACGCTGGGTGCCTTCGGCTGGCCGTCTGCATCGGTGCCTTGCGGGACGGCCGACCGGGCGCCGGTCGGCCTGCAGCTGGTCGCGGCGCCGGGCGACGACGCCTGGTTGCTGCACTGTCTGAGTCGGGTCGGCGCCGCCCAGGGTGACCATGGTTGAGCAGCTGCCACGGTCGGGCGAGGTGATCTGGCAGCCGTCACCGGACGCCGTGCAACGCGCGCAGCTGACGCGGTATCTGCAGTGGTTACAGCGCGAGCGCGGCCACTCGTTTGACGGCTACGAGGCTCTGTGGCGGTGGTCGATCACCGAGCTCGAGTCGTTCTGGGAATCGATCTGGGACTACTTCGACGTTCGCTCAGATCAACCCCGCACGACAGCCCTCGCCGATCGGCGGATGCCCGGCACGCGATGGTTCCCCGACACCACGCTCAACTACACCGAGCAGATCTTCAGAGATCGCGATCCCGCGCGGCTGGCGCTGTTGCACGGCGGCGAGGACGAGCCGCTGCAGGCGTGCCACTGGGCGGCGCTTGAGCAATTGACGCGTCGGATCCGCGCCGGCCTGCAGGACGCCGGCGTCGGCCGCGGCGACCGGGTCGCGGCGCTGATGCCCAACCGCGTCGAGACGGTCGCGTTACTGCTGGCGACCGCCAGCCTCGGTGCCGTGTTCTCGTGCGTCGCGCCGGAGATGGGCGCGGCCAGCGTGCTCGAGCGCTTCGCACAGATCAAACCGAAGGTGCTGGTCGCGGTCGATGGCTACCGATACAACGGCCGCCACCATGACCTGCGCGAGACGGTCGCGCGAATCACGGCGGCGCTGCCGAGCCTCGGGCGGGCAATCGTCCACGGCTCTTCGGAGTGGGAGCGGCTCGTGTCCGAGGATCGACCGCTGGCGTTCGAGCGGGTGCCGTTCGATCACCCGCTCTGGATCCTGTACTCGTCGGGCACGACCGGAGTGCCGAAGCCGATCGTGCACGGCCACGGCGGAATCGTGCTCGAGCACCTCAAGAAGCTGCACCTGCATGTCGACCTCGGCGCCGATGACCGGCTGTTCTGGTTCACCACGACCGGCTGGATGATGTGGAACTTCCTCATCGGCGGGCTGCTCACCGAGGCGGCGATCGTGCTCTATGACGGCAGCCCCAAGCACCCGGACCTCGGCGCTCTGTGGACGGTCTGCGCCGACGCCGGGGTGACCGTGTTCGGCTCCAGCGCCGGCCATCTATCGGCGTGCATGACCGATCGTGTCGAGCCTCGGCGAGGTCGCGACCTGTCGGCGCTGCGTGCGGTCGGGTCGACCGGCTCGCCGTTGCTCGGGCCGGTGTTCGACTGGGTCTACGAACGCGTCGGCGCCGACCTCTGGCTGTTCTCCTCCAGCGGGGGCACCGACGTCTGCACCTCGTTCGTCGGTGGTGTGCCGACGCTGCCGGTTCGTCGCGGTGAGCTGCAGGCGCGCTCGCTCGGAGCCGCGATCGAGGCATGGGATCCGGCCGGGCGGCCGATGATCGGGCAGGTCGGCGAGCTCGTCGTGACGGAGCCGATGCCGTCGATGCCGACCGGCTTCTGGGGGGACGAGGACGGTTCGAGGCTTCGGGAGTCCTACTTTGAGATGTATCCCGGTGTCTGGCGCCACGGGGATTGGATCGAGATCACCGAGCACGGCGGCGTCGTGATCTCCGGCCGCTCGGACTCGACGATCAACCGCGGGGGGGTCCGCTTCGGCACCAGCGAGATCTATCAGGTTGTGCTCTGTGATCCCGACGTCGCCGACGCGCTGATCGTCGAGGCGACGGGCGCGGACGGCAGCTCCTGGCTGCCGCTGTTCGTCGTCATGCGGGACGGGGTCGCGCTCAACGAGTCGGTGATCGCGCGGCTGCGCGAGCGCCTGCGGCACGACTGCTCGCCGCGGCATCTGCCCGACCAGGTGATCGCGATCGATGAGGTGCCGCGAACGTTCTCAGGCAAGCCGCTCGAGGTGCCGGTCAAGCGAATCCTGATGGGCGCGAGGCCTGATCAGGTCGTCGATCGCGCGTCGGTCGCCAACCCCGCCTCGCTGGAGCCGTTCGTGGCGCTCGCTCGTCGCCACAACGGCGGCGGTGCTCGCCCCCCCGGTGGTGGCGGCCGCATCGATGCCGGCGGCCGGCTCGGGGTCGATCGACCGTCCGACGGCGTGCTGCGACTGACGATCGACAACCCGCGGCGTCGCAACGCGCTCGATCTTGCGCTGTTGGACGCACTCGCCGACGCGGTGCAGGACGACGCCGCTCGCTGCATCGTGATCGGCGGTGCCGGCGACACGTTCTCGGCCGGCTACGACCTGCAGGATCTGCTCGGCGACGGCTTCGAGCAGCGTGCGACCGCGCTCGTCGCCAACCCCCGTCATCGCGTTTTCGACGCGCTCGAGCAAGCCGACGCGACCGTGCTGGCGGAGCTTCGCGGCCCGGTGCTCGGCGGCGGACTCGAGCTCGCGATCTGCTGCGACCTGCGGTTCGCCTCGGCCGCGGCGACGTTCGGCATGCCGGCCGGGCAGCTTGGACTGGTGTACTCGCACACCGGCCTGCGGCGGTTCGTCCAGACGCTCGGACCGGCCGCTTCCAAGGAGCTGTTTCTGCTCGGTCGGCGGCTGACCGCGTCGCGGGCGCTGGCGCTCGGACTCGTCACCGAGGTCCACCCCGAGGCCACCCTCGCCGATGCCGTGCTCGAGGCCGCGGCTGAGATCGCGGCGCTGGCGCCGGGAGCCCAAGCGGGCAACAAGCGGATCATCGAGCGCCTGCTCGGGGCCGACCGAGCGCTGGATCCCGAACTCGAGTCAGAGCTCGAGCGCCTGCATGCCGACAGTGTCTCGAGCGGTGAGCTGCACGAAGGGATCGCCGCGTTTGTGGCGCGCCGTGACCCCGTCTGGGGCGCGGTCAGTCGTCGACGGTGACGGTCACCTTGTCCGGATAGAACGCGACGTGCCCGGCGATCTCGGCGACGGCATCGTACGGATCGTCGTAGAACCAGATCGCGTCCTCGATCAGGCCGTCGTTGCCGGCGATCGAGTAGTACGACGCCTCGCCCTTGTACGGGCAGTAGCTGCTCGCCTCCGAGCTCTGCAGGACCTCGGAGTCGACGTCGGACAGCGGCAGGTAGTGGATCGGTGGGTAGCTGGCCTCGCGCAGGGCGAGCGCGCTGGTGCTGTCGGCGATCACGCGCCCATCGACCGACACGACCACGTGCGCGTCGCTTGGTTCGATCGTGATCGGGTGATCGGGGCCTGGGAGCTTCGGCGTCCTGGTTGACATCGGGACCGGCCTTTCGTCGCGGAGGTTGCGTGCGCAACTAAGTCTATCGACGGTCGCCTGTCGATCCGCCGACGGGGGTATCCGGATCAGCCCGAGGTCGTACGGGCGAGCTTGCGAAGATCACCCTGCCGACCGTTGTGGCTCGCGCGATCGCGACCTACGCTCCGCTGCGATGCCCACGATTACGCGCTCACAGCGGACCGACGAGGCCCGCCGGTTCATCACCAAGGTCCCGGAGATCACCCTGGTGTTCTGGCTGCTGAAGCTGCTGAGCACCGGTATCGGTGAGGCGATGTCGGACTATCTCGGCACGCTCTCGCGCACGTTCGGCGCGGTGATCGGGATCGTCGGGATCGTGCTGGCGCTGTGGCTGGCGCTGCGCCAGCGCGAGTACAAGGCGCCCTACTACTGGTCCGCGGTGCTGATGGTCGCGGTGTTCGGGACGATGGCGGCCGACGGGATCCACGCCGATGCCGGGCTCGGTTACGCGGTCACGACGCCGCTGTTCGCCGCGATCACGGCGCTGGTGTTCGTGTCGTGGTATCGCAGCGAGGGGACGCTCTCGATCCACACGATCAACACCCCGCGCCGGGAGCGGTTCTATTGGGCGGCGGTGTTCGGGACGTTCGCGCTCGGGACCGCGGCCGGGGATCTGACCGCGACCACGCTCGGCCTCGGCTACTTCCAGTCGGTGCTCCTGTTCGCGGCGGTGATCGCGATCCCCGCGATCGGCTGGTGGCGCTTTGACATGAATCCGATCGTCGCGTTCTGGTTCGCCTACATCGTCACGCGGCCGCTCGGCGCCTCGTTCGCCGACTGGTTCTCAAAGCCGCCCGCGATCACCGGCCTCGGTCTCGGCGACGGCACGATCTCGGGCATCGGGCTGCTGATCTTCATCCCGATCGTCGCCTGGGTCGCGATCACCAAGCTGGACGTGCAGCCCGGTCGCTGGCCGCACCAGCACCATCCCGACGAGCACGCGAGCCCGACTGCGGTCCCCGTGCTGGACCCCGAATAGGCAGAGCGACGGGTCGATGAGCGCACTGCTCCCCGGCCGCCACAATGGGCTGGTGATGAGCGCCGGCCTCGAACAGGCGGTCACACGCCGGCTACAGCGCCACGTCCAACGAGCCGCCGCGTTCGCGGCCGGACACGAGACGCTGGTCGACGTCACGGTCGCCCTGCTGCTCGCCGCCACGAGCTTTGTCGGGCTCGCTGTCCAGGGCCGGCTGGGGCACGCCGACACGATCGTCTTCTGCATCGCGCTGTGCGCGCCACTCGTGATCCGCGGGCGCAGCCGTACGCTGTGCTTCGCGCTGGTCGCCGGAGTCGCGCTGGTGCAATGGCTGACATCGACGCCGCAGATCGCCGATGCGGCGGTGCTGATCGCGCTGTACTGGTTGGCGCTCGACGGGCCGCCGATCGCGATCGTCGTGGCCGGGATCGTCATCGGCGCGGGCGCGGTGATGGCGGCCGTCCGCTGGTCGCCGACCGAGGTCCTCAAGTACTGGGTCGGGCTGACGGCGCTCGGCGTTGCCGCGGCGGTGCTCGGTGTCTCGGTCCGTCAGCGGCGCGTGCTGCTGGCATCGCTGCAGGAGCGCGCCGCGCGCCTGGAGTTCGAGCGCGACCAGGAGGGCCGACTCGGCGCTGCGGCCGAGCGCGCCCGGATCGCCCGCGAGATGCACGACATCGTCTCGCACAACCTGACGGTGATGATCGGCCTGGCTGACGGCGCCGCCTACGCGCTGCAGTCCTCGCCGGACACGGCCTCCTCGGCGATGGAGCGGATCTCGGCGACCGGCCGTCAGGCACTGACCGAGATGCGCCGGCTGCTCGGGGTGCTGCGCGACGAGCCGGCCGCTGAGCCGTTTGCGCCGCAGCCCGGACTCGACCGGCTCGACGAGCTGCTGTCGCAGGTGCAGGCCGCGGGGGTTCCGGTCTCGATCGAGATCGAAGGCGATCCCCGCGAGCTCTCGGGCGGTGTCCAGTTGACCGTGTTCAGGATCGCGCAGGAGGCGCTGACCAACACGCTCAAGCACGCGGGCCGTCCCGCGAGCGCGCACCTGGCGCTGCGAATCGCCGGCGGCAGCGCCGACCTGGTGATCTCTGACACGGGCGCCGCCGCGGGCGCGGCGGGCGTCGGCGCCGGTGGTCGCGGACTGCGCGGGATGCGCGAGCGGGCCGCCGCCTACGGGGGCACGCTGGAGGCGGGGCGCGGCCCGGACGGTGGCTGGTGCGTGCACCTCAACGTCGCCGCGGACCTCGGAGCCGAAGTCTCGTGAGCCCCGCCGCCGACCGCTCCGGAGCGAGCCGATGACGACCGGAATCCTGCTCGCCGACGACCAGGAGTTGATGCGCATGGGGTTCCGGATGGTGATCGACTCACAGCCGGACCTGGCGGTCGTCGGCGAGGCAGCCAACGGCCGTGAGGCGATCGATTCGGCCCGTCGGCTGACACCGGACGTGGTGCTGATGGACGTACGGATGCCCGAGTGCGACGGCGTCCAGGCGACGAGGACGCTGGTCGAGTCGGGCACCCGCAGCCGAATCATCATCCTGACGACGTTCGACCTCGACGAGTACGTGTACGCGGCGTTGCGTGCCGGCGCCTCCGGCTTCCTGCTCAAGGACACCCAGCCGGCCGAACTGCTCGCCGCGATCCGGGCGGTCGCGTCCGGGGACGCAGTCGTCTCGCCGCGTGTCACCCGCCGGCTGCTGAGCCAGTACGCGCAGCGGCTGCCGGCGGCCGGAGCGCCACGCCCGCGCGAGCTCGAGTTGCTGGCATCGCTGACCGCGCGCGAGCGCGAGGTACTGCTCGAGGTCGCGCATGGCCACAACAACGCTGAGATCGCCAAGCGGCTGGTGCTGTCGGAGGCGACGGTCAAGACCCACATCGGGCGGATCCTGTCCAAGCTCGAGCTCCGCGACCGCGTGCAGATCGTCGTGTTCGCCTACGAGACCGGGTTGATCACGCCCGCGGCAGCGGGCTGAACGGGCGCGGGTCCGATCACCATGCCGCGTTCATCTAGATCCCATCTGACGTTGCCAGGATCCGATGACGTGCAGCGGATTCCGACGATCGCAGTGATCGAGCCCGAGCCCGCCGCGACGGCCGCGATCGTGCGGACGCTGGCCGCCGGCGGGGTCGCGGCGCTGACCACGTCCGGGGGTGACCGCGGCCTGGCGTTGGCGCTGACGCCCGGCGTCGAGCTGCTCGTGCTCGACCTCGCCGTCGGTCGGTCGATCGCCGAGCGGGTGCTCGCTGCACTGGCGCGCCGTCGCCCGTCGCTGCCGGTGATCGTGCTCTGCGGGGACGAGCACGCGGGACGGTGGGTCGCGTCCTCCGACGGCGGTGTCGTCGAGACCCTGGTCAAGCCGTTCGCGCTCGCGCAGCTGCGGATCCGCGTCCAGACGCGGCTGCGAGTACAGCTCGGATCACCACCGTCGTCGCTGGCGCTCGGACCCGTGACGCTCGACCTGGTCGGGCGCCGCGCGATCGGACCAGACGGCGATCTGCGCCTCTCACGGCGCGAGTTTGACCTGCTCGCACACCTGGCCCGCAATCGCGGTCGCGTGCTCGGTCCGCGTCAGCTGCAGCGCGCCGTCTGGGGCTATCGCCATGACCCCGGTACGAATGTTGTCGCGGTCTATATCGGTTACCTGCGGCGCAAGCTGACAACACCCGACGGGCCGCTGTTGACGATCACGACCGTGCGCTCGTGTGGCTATCGGCTGCAACGGCCGGCGGTGGCGGCTGTCGCGTCGCCGAGCGCGACCGCGGCCGATGCGGGTACGACGCCCGCGGCCGACGCCCGCGCCGCCTGACGCGGCCGTTGTCGCGGCGCGGTCACGGCGCCCCGCCAGCCGTCGCCCGCGCCGCCAGACGCGGCCGCTACCGAGACGCGTTCGCCGTGCCGGATCTCGGCCCGCGCGACCCGACCGCATGCGCAAACGCGCAGGTAGGCGTATCGTTCTGGACACCGGCCTGGATCCAAAGTAACTTGTCGAACGATTGTCAACTTGTTCTGTGCTCATTTCGACCGAAAGCGTACGCCGATGACCGATCGCCCGAGTGCCGTGACCCGTCGTGACCTGCTGATCCGGGGAGGCCAGGGTGGCGCGGTGGTGCTCGGCCTCGGCACCGTGCTGGCTGCCTGCGGGTCGTCGAGCTCGGGGAGCTCGAGCGCCGCCAAGGGCTCGACCACCGCCGCCGCCGGCACGCCGAAGAAGGGCGGCAACCTCGTGTTCGCGCGCAGCGTCGCGCCGACCACGCTGGACCCGGCGAACACGATCATCGCCGGCGACATCTACACGCTCAACCAGATCTTTGAGCCGCTGTACCTCACCCAGCCCAGCGGCTCGCTGGCGCCGTGGCTGGCGCAGGGGTACACGGCGAGCTCCGACCACCTGACCTGGACCTTCCACCTGCGGCCGAACGTGAAGTTCTCAGACGGCAAGCCGCTGGTCGCCGACGACGTCGTGTTCTCGATCAAGCGCGCCGCCTCCAACTCCGACGGGCCGCTGTCGTTTCTGGACTTCGCGATCAAGTCGATCAAGGCCCAGGGCGACCAAACCGTCGTGTTCAAGCTCAAGGAGCCGTGGGCGCCGTTCCTGTCGGATCTGTCGGTGTTCGCCAACTCGATCATGCCGGCGAACTTCGGCGGCAAGTCCGAGAAGGCGTTCTTCGAGTCACCGGTCGGTACCGGCGCGTTCACGCTGCCCTCGTGGACGCCCGATTCGAACCTGACCCTGCACGCAAACCCGCATTACTGGCAGCCGGGCAAGCCGTACGTCGCCACGGCCACGATCAACTACGTCACCGACGACAACCAGCGAGTCCTGCAGGTGACCGGCAATCAGGCTCAGATCGCCGACTCGATCCCGCCCGCCAACGTCAAGTCGCTGGAGGCAAACAGCGCCGTCAACGTCCGTCAGTTCCCGGCGTGGCAGGTCGACCTGCTGGTCTTCAACGAACAGGTCAAGTACTTCCAGAACCGCGATGTGCGCCGCGCGATCACGTTTGCGATCAACCGCCCGGCGCTGGTCCAGGCGGCGAGCTTCGGTACCTCGCGGCCGGGGGGATCGTTCTTCCCGCCGAGCCTCGAGTACTACGACGCGAACACGCCGGTGCTCGCCTACAGCGTCTCGGACGCGAAGGCGTCGCTGGCGAAGTCGCCATGGCCGAATGGCTTCTCGACCAAGCTGCTGGTCTCCGCCGGCGATCAGACCTACGCCGAGTTCGCGCAGCTGATCCAGGGCGACCTTGCGAAGATCGGGATCAAGGTGTCGATCACGTCGCTCGACCACGCTGCGTTTGAGACGACCTTCCAGAAGTACGACTACGACATGTTCATCGACTACGCGATCAACGACATCTCCGACCCGGACGAGATGGCGTCGTTCGAGACCGACTACAAAGCCGGCGGCTCGCACTCGTACTGGTCCAGCTACGACAACCCGAAGGTCGTCGACCTCGTGCACCAGGCCCAGACCGAGTTCAACCCGACCAAGCGCCAGCAGCTCTACGCGCAGATCCAGAACGAGGTCGCCCAGGACGCGCCGTTCGTCGCGCTCGACTACCCGCCCTACATCTACGCCACCTCCAAGAACGTCAACGGCTTCGAAGTCAACCCGGGCGGCGCGTACCGGCTCGCGGACGTGTGGCTGGGCTGATCCTCCGCCTGCCGTCCGCCGCGCGGCGGACGGCAGGCGGCGGCGGCCGGGGGTGGGCTTCCTACACGGTCCGCCGCGTGCTCGGCGCGGTGCTGGTGATCATCGGCGTCACGATCGCGACCTTCCTGCTGCTGCACGCCGCGCCGGGCAATCCGGCCGAGCAGGTGCTCGGCCAGCGCGCGACGCCGGCGCAGCTGCACGCGCTCGAGCACCAATGGGGCCTGGACTCATCGCTGCTCAGCCAGTTCTGGCGGTATCTCAAGCAGGTGTTGCACGGCGACCTCGGCACCTCCTACGTGTACGCCAAGCCGGTCACGTCGTTGATCGGCCCGCGGCTTGGACCGACGGCGCTGTTGGTCTCGATGGCGGTGATCTTCGCGATTCTGATCACGGTTCCGCTGGCGACGCTCGGTGCGTCGCATCGCGACTCGGTCGTCGATCAGTCGGTCCGCGGCTTCTCGGTGCTGGCGCTGGGGCTGCCGTCGTTCTGGTTCGGGATCGTGCTGATCGAGATCTTCGCCGTCAACCTCGGGGTGCTGCCGGTCGGCGGCTACGGCACGACCTTCCCCGAGCACCTCGAGTCGTTGATCCTGCCGGCCGTGACCGCCGCGCTGGCGATCGTGCCGCTGCTGATCCGCAGCCTTCGCGTCGGCATGCTCGAGGTGCTTGACGCCGACTTCGTGGCCGCCGCCCGGGGCAACGGCCTGCGCGAGCGCCGGGTGCACATCCACGTCGCCCGTAACGCGGCGATCCCGACGGTGACGCTGCTCGGCCTCAACATCGCGTACCTGATCGGCTCGACCGTGATCGTCGAGAACGTGTTCGCGCTCAACGGGGTCGGCGGCCTACTGCTGCAGGCGATTGAGAACCGCGACTTTCCGCTGGTCGAGGGGATCACGCTCGTGCTCGCGATCGTGGTCGTGATCGTCAACCTGATCACGGACCTGATCGCGGCTCGCCTGGACCCGAGGATCCGGCTGCGATGAGCGCGGTCGCGGCCGCGGCGCCGCAAATCGGCAGCGCCCCTTCGCTGTGGCGGCGCCTGCGCGCGACGCCGGCGCTCGTCGCCGGTCTGCTGCTGCTGACCGCGATCATCATCGCGGTGCTGGTCGGTCCGCTGCTGACCGGCTACTCGCCCAACGCCTCGGACACCGCCAACATTCTCGCCGGGCCATCCTCCGCGCACTGGCTCGGGACCGACCAGCTCGGGCGCGACGTGCTCACGCGGCTGCTCTACGCGGGGCGCACCGACCTCGTGGTTGGCGTGCTGGCGGTGCTGTTCCCGTTCTGCTTCGGCACCCTGGTCGGCACGCTCGCGGGGTACTACGGCGGTCTGTTTGACTCCACCGTGATGCGGATTGTCGACGTGCTCGTCGCGTTTCCGTTCTACGTGCTGATCATCTCGCTCGTGTTCGTCGTCGGTCCCGGCACGCGGGGCATCTTCATCGCCTTCGCGATCGTCGACTGGGTCGTGTACGCGCGCACCGTCCGCTCGACCACACTGGTCGTGCGCGAGTCCGACTACATCGCCGCAGCGCGCCTCGGCGGGCTCAGCGACGCCCGGATCCTGCTGCGCCACGTGCTGCCGAACACGATCAGCCAGGCGATCGTGTACATCATGAGTGACGTCGTGCTGGTGATCGTCGCGATTGTGACGCTCGGCTACCTCGGTCTCGGCGTGCAGCCGCCGACGCCCGACTGGGGCTCGATGATCGCCGAGGGCCAGGAGTTCTTGACGACACACTGGACCCTGTCGACGATCCCGGGGATCGCGGTCGTGATCACCGCGTTCTCGCTATCGCTGATCGGCGACGGGCTGGCCGACCTGCTGCGTCCGCAATGACCGGCGCCGGTGGCACCAGCAGCGGTTCCGGGCTGCAGGTCGAGGGCCTGACGGTGACCGTCCCGGTCGGCGGCGGGCGTGCCGAGGTCGTGCACGGCGTCTCGTTCGCGGTCGCCCGCGGGGAGGCCTTCGGGCTCGTCGGCGAGTCCGGCTCGGGCAAGTCGATGACACTGCGCGCGACGATGGCGCTGCTGCCACGGGTCGCGTCGGTCGACGCCGGCAGCGTGACCCTCGACGACGAGCGGTTGTCGCTGACCTCATCGGACGCCCGAGCGGTACGCCGCGGACGGCTCGCGCTGGTGTTCCAGGACGCCGCGTCGGCGCTTGACCCGGTCCGGACGATCGGCGCCCAGATCGGGGAGGTCGCCCGGTACGTCGGCGGGCTCGGCCGCGCCGCGCGACAAGCGCGGACGCTCGAGCTGCTCGAGCTGGTCGGGATCCGCGAGCCGGCGCGCCGCGCGCGCAGCTATCCGCACCAGCTCTCCGGCGGCATGCGCCAGCGGGCGATGCTCGCGGTCGCACTCGCCGCCGAGCCGAGCGTGCTGCTCTGCGACGAGCCGACGACCGCGCTCGACGTGACCGTCCAGGCTCAGGTGCTCGAGCTGATCGACGAGCTGCGGCGCCGGATGTCGCTGGCGATCGTGTTCGTCTCGCACGACCTCGCCGTGGTCCGCCAGCTGTGCGAACGCGTCGCGGTGATGTACGCCGGCCGGATCGTCGAGAGCGGCCCGACCGAGGCGATCCTCGACCGGCCCCGCCACCCATACACGCGCGGGCTGCTGGAGGCGGTCGTCGATCTCGACCGCGCGGGCGCGATGCCCGAGCCGATCGCGGGCGTGATCCCCGAGCCCGGCGGGCTGCCTCCGGGTTGCCCGTTTGCGCCGCGCTGCCCACTCGCCGGACCGGAGTGCTCGGTCGCCGAGATCGCGCTGGCGCCGTTGGACGAGCCTGGAGACCGCCGCGTCGCCTGCCTGCATCACGATCGGGTGCCGCCGCCATGACCGCGCTTGCCGGGGACCGGTTGCGGGTCTCGTTCGGGGACCTGGTCGCAGTCGATGACGTCTCGCTCGCGATCGACGCCGGCGCGTCGGTCGGCCTCGTCGGCGAGTCGGGCTCGGGCAAGACGACCGTGGCGAGGGTCCTGTGCGGGCTGCAGATGCCGGACTCCGGCGAGGTCTCACTGGACGGCGAGGCGCTGCCGCGCCGGCGCTCGATCGAGCAGCGGCGGGCCGTGCAGATGGTCTTCCAGGATCCGTTCGGGTCGCTGAACCCGCGCCGCCGGGTCGGCTCGATGCTGATCGAGCTGCTGCGAGTCCACGGCCTGCACCGCGGCGCCGAGCGAGCGCGGGCGCAGGAGCTGGTCGAGCAGGTCGGGCTGCCGGCGGCGGCGCTTGACCGCTACCCGGCCGCGTTCTCCGGCGGCCAGCGCCAGCGGATCGCGATCTCGCGTGCGCTGGCGTCCGAGCCGCGGATCGTGATCGCCGACGAACCGGTGTCCGCGCTTGACGTCTCGGTCCAGGCGACCGTGCTGCGGGTGTTCGCGCAGCTGCGCGCCGAGCTCGACATCGGGCTGCTGCTGATCTCCCACAACCTCGGCGTGATCCGGGTGCTGTGCGAGACCGTCGCGGTCATGTACCTGGGCCGGATCGTCGAGTTGGCCAGCGCCGAGGAATTGTTCGATGACCCGCGCCACCCGTACACGCGCGCGCTGCTGGCGGCCGTGCCGCGGCTGCGCCCGGCGCCTGCCGAGACGATCGCCGCCGCCGCCGATGAGCCCGCGACCCCCGACCAGGGGCGGATCTCGGCGCCACCGCTGGCACAGGGCTGCCCGTACGCCCCGGTCTGCCCGCTGGTGGCGCCGATCTGCCGGGAGCGGGCGCCGGCACTTGAGCCGGTCGGTGACGGCCCGCGACTTGCCGCCTGCCATTTTCGCGACCAGGGGGGATCCCGATGACCTTGCCGCTGCCCACCGTCGACGCAGCCCGCTATGCGGCGGTCGAAGATCGGCTCGCGCAGCTGCTGCAGACCGAGCGCGAGACGCTCGTGATCGGCGGCGAGGCGATCCTCGCGCTCGAGGCGCTGGCGCGAGGTGTCGGCGGACCGCAGACCCGCGCGATCAACGTCGTGACCGGCCCCTATGGGGCGATGATGGGGCACTGGCTCGCCGCCGCCGGCGGCGAGGTGCGCACGGTCGCCGCCGAGGACGGCCACGCGATCACCGCTGATCAGCTCCGATCCGCGCTGGCGCAGGGCCCGGCAGACGTCGTCTGCGTCGTCCACGCCGAGGCGGCGACCGGGGTCGTCAACCCGTTGGCGGAGCTCGCCGACGCGACCCATCAGGCGGGCGCGGTGTTGCTCGTCGACGCGGTCGCGTCGGTCTGCGCCGAGCCGATGGCGATCGACGCGCTCGAGCTCGATGCGGTCGTGATCGGACCGCAGAAGGCGATGGCGGGCCCCGCGGGCGTCTGTGGGCTGATCGCCTCGGCGCGGTGTTGGGAGCTGATCGAGCGCAATCCGTTCGCGCCACGCGAATCGATCCTGTCGCTGTTGGACCTGCGTGACGGATGGCTCGCCACCGGCCGGGCGACGCTGCCATTCGTCCCCCACCATCTCGAGCTGCTCGCGCTCGACGAGGCGATCGGCCGGTTGCGCGAGGAGGGCATCGACGCGGTCATCGCGCGTCACCGACACGCGCGTGACGCCACGCGCGCCGGACTGCGCGCACTCGAGCTGGATCCATGGGTGGTCGACGACGCGCAGGCGGCAGCCGTCGCGACGATCGTCCGCGTGCCCGACCCGTCGACGCTGCTTGCGCGGATGCGGCTTCCGGCGCCGGTCGAACTCGCGCCGGGCGCGTTGGCCGGGCAGGCGCTGCGGATCATGCACAACGGCCCGGCGGGGTCGCTGCCGGCGGTCTTGCAGGCGCTCGCCGCGATCGGCGATGGGCTGCGGCAGCGCGGCGCCGACGTGGATCTCGACGCCGGGCTCGACGCTGCGCAGGAGGCCTGGCCCACCGCGTAGCCGATCGTTCGTGGGTCGGGCGGGCGCCCGCGCACCCCCGACCCGGTCTCACCCGACGTCTCCCCCCCCCCCCGCGCCCCCGACCCGGTCTCACCCGGCCCACGCTCATCCGACCGAAGCCCACCCGACCTGGTCCGGTCCCAGCAACCTCGGTGATATATCGCCGTTTGCTTCACCTTGAGGAGGCGCAAAGGGATATTGAGGACCTCTGGCGTCCTGGATCGCCCTTTGCTCGAGGCCGGCACGCCGCAGATCGTGATATATCACCGCGCCGGGCGGCCGGCTGGCCGGCGTGGCCGCGGGCGCGTGGGACGGTATGTCCGCGGGCGCGTGAGGCGGGTGTATCTGCGGGCGGGTGGGACGGGTGTATCCGCGGCGCGAGGAGCGCCGGCACCCGCGGACGCCGGCGTCGCGCTGCTGGCGGCCCAGCCGGCGTGAGCGCTGCCCTGATTGCGGGACGGGTGCGCGCATGCGCGCACCCGCGGGACGGCGCATGCGCCGTCCCGGCCCGGGGCGCATGCGCCCCGGGTGTCAGATCGGTGTGGCGTGGTCGGCCCCCGCGCCAGCTACCGTCTGTGCCGATGTCCGACGCCCGTTCGACCGCGCCGGTCGCGTCCTGATGCGCCTGTTCCGTCCCCGTTCGACAGCCGGGCTGTTCGGCCGCTTTCTCGTGCTCGCGGTGCTCGTCACCGGCGCGGTGGCGGCGACGACGGCGGTCGCCGGGCTGCTGCAGGTGCAGGACATCGTCAACGCGATCTCGATCAACAGCGGGATCAGGTCCAAGCAGATCGTGGTGCCGAAGGCGGGCGCGCCGCAGACGATCCTGCTGATCGGTTCCGATCATCGGGCGCACGAGCCGTTCAAGCAGGCCAACACGGACACGATGCTGCTCGTGCGCCTCAACGGCTCGTCGTCGACGATCAACGTGATGTCGCTGCCGCGTGACCTCGAGGTCAACATCCCCGGTCACCCGACCAACAAGCTCAACGCCGCCTACAGCGAGGGCGGCTGGAACCTGTTGATCAAGACGATCAAGCAGAACGTCTTCCCGGACTTCGCCCCGAGCCACATCGTCGACGTCAATTTCGGCGGCTTCGCGGACATCGTCGACGCGATCGGCTGCGTCTATTCCGACATCGACCACCGCTACTACAACCAGTCTCAGCCCGCGCCCAGTCCCAACGACTACTCGTCGATCAACATCCAGCCCGGCTATCAGAAGCTCTGTGGCGGCAATAACGAGCCCAACGGCGCACTCGCCTTCGTCCGCTTCCGCCACACCGACACCGACCTCGTTCGCGAGGCCCGACAGCAGGACTTCATACGCTGGGCCAAGAGTCAGTACTCGACCGGCCAGCTGATCTCCGAGCGGACCAAGCTGCTCAGCATCCTCGGCCACCACTCGCAGTCCGACGTGCAGCTGCACAGCCTCGACGGCGTGCTCAAGGTGTTCGACCTGGTCGCCAACATGGAGAGCAACGGCGCGACGATCAAGCAGATCCCGTTCCCCGCGACGCTGCTGCCGTGCTCACCGACCGAGTGCTACGTCGGCTCGACCTCCGGGCAGGAGCAGGCGGTCTGGAAAGAGTTCGTGCGCGCAACCCCGGCCGCGGCACACTCGACCGCTCACCACCACCATCACCACCACCACAGCAAGCTGTCGAGCGCCGGCCTGACCGCTGGTGCCGCCGCCGGGCGTCAGCAGGCGCAGGCGTTGGCGGGCGTCGGGATGCCGATCTACTACCCGCGTCAGGTTGCGGTCAACGCCTCGGACCCGACCGAGCCCTACTGCTCGGGCGAGCTGGGCAACTGCAACAACGACACTGAGCCGGCCTCGGTGTACATGCACTCCTACCCGCGCAAGTACACGATCGTCGGCACTGACGGCAAGAGCTACCGCGCCTACCGGATGACGCTCTCGCTCAACCAGGTGCTCGACGAGTACTACGGCGTACAGGGCACGACCTGGAACAACCCGCCGATCCTCTCGAGCCCGTCCGGCACCAGGACGGTCGGCGGTCACAAGCTGTTCCTCTACAAGGACGGATCGAAGCTGACCCAGGTCGCCTGGCATCACAACGGCGACGCGTACTGGATCTCGAACACGCTGACCGAGAACCTGACCAACAGCCAGATGCTGCAGATCGCCGGGTCGCTGACGCGCGCCGGCGGCTGATGCGGATCGACGGGATCGCGGCCGGGGACGTCGTCAAGGCGTCGATCGGCGGCCGTGTGGTCTACGGCGAGGTGCTTGAGATCCGGGACGGGCAGGTGTACTTCAATCCGATTTCACGGGCCGCGGGTTGGCGTCACGCGACCGCGGCGCAGATCGTCGCGCACTGGCGCCGCGCCGGCCGTCGTCGACCCGCCGCGGACCCCGAGTCCGACGTCGTGCCGCCGCCCGAGCAGCTGGCGTTGCGGCTCGACGGGTGAGCCGAGCGTCAACGCGGCAGGGCAGGCCGCTGCCCGCTGTCCGGGCGGGCGGTCAGCCACCGAGCGTGACGCTGACGACCCGGCTGTGGATCGTCGAGCCCGCCGTCTTCAGCGGCAGAAACGGCTCGGTCTTCGGGTAGGTGTAGGCGAGCCGCAGGCTGCCGCTGTAGGGCAGCCGTGGATGCACGTCGAAGTAGCCGGTGCTCGGCGACGCGCGTACGGTCGAGATCGTCGTCCAGCGCGTGTGATCGCGGCGGCGCATCTGGATCGAGACGATCGGGCGCCGCGCCCGAGCGGCGGTGCGCAGGAACACGGCCGGACGGGCGCCGCCCCAGACCTGCGTGCGAGCGCCCGGGTGGACCGTCGTGCTCGGCAGCCACACCGGCAGTCGGTAGGCGTTCAGGGTCGGCTTGGCCTTGCCGGAGGACGTGTACAGGCCGCTTGAGAACCCGTCGGTCCGCTGGCGCGGGTTGATCGGCGGATCGCTGATCAGATATTGGGAGTAGGCGGCGACGCGCGGGTTTCGATAGCTCAGGTACTCGGCCTGGTTGAGCTCGACCGCGGCCCGCGCCGGCGACGGATTGCCCTTGCCCCGCTTCGCGGGGGGGCTGGTGACGTAGCCGAACTCGTCGTTGTAGATCGGATAGTGCTTGCGTGATCCGTACGCCCGCGTCGCCCGGTCCAGCGCCGCCGCCACGCGCCGCAGGACCGGGAACGTTGCGTAGTCCGGGTTGATCTCGGCCGGGTTGGTATTCGGCGCCTCGCGTGAGTCGTAGGCGTGGATCGCAAATCCGGTGGCGTGAAACAGGGCCGGGTTGACGGCTCGGAACCGGCGCGAGCCGGCGGCGCTCGCCGGGCAGCCGAATCGTGCCGCGGTCGCCCCGGCCAGCCGCCGGTAGTTGTCGTCCAGGCAGTACACGGCACGCAGGAAATCCAGCGACCGCGTCTGGGCACCCTGTCCCGGCAGCCGGCCCGGGTCGCCGGGCTCGTGCAGCGCGTAGCCCTTGGCGGCAAGCTCGCCGATCAGCAGCGTGTCGTGCCGGTGGCCGGTGGCGAGCAGCGCGCGCCAGCCGGCGTTCAGCAGCGCGCGATAGATCCGCGGCGCGACCGGCACGATCGACCCGTCGGTCGTCTGCGGGCCGAGATCCTGGCCGAAGTTCGGCTCGTTCCAGAACGACCAGAAGTGCACCCGCGGCAACGCCGAGCGCTGACCGCGTGGTTGAAAGCGGCCGTCGTAGCGCTCGGAGACGGCGTGCACGAACTGGCCATAGAGCTTCGGGTTCGGCTTCCAGCTGTAGTACGAGCGATTCTCCGTATAGCCGCTGTGGCGCGGCGCGTCCGCGCCCGACGCCCAGCGTGGAGAGCCGCCCGTGAGCTCGAAGTCGACCGTGATCCCGAGCTGCCTGGCGGTTCGCACGATCGTGTCGTAGGGGGCCCAGTGCGAACGCGGGTAGTCAGCCGGGTCGGCGCCGTTAAAGCGCCTCGGCATCCGTTTGGACGCCGGTTTGGGCGCCAACGAGTACCACGTCACGAACACGCGGATGGTGCTGGCGCCGAGCGCTCGGACCTTCGGCAGCTCGGTCGACGGCGAGCTCGTGATCGCCCCGTCCTGGATGATCGCGATCTGGCGCTTGGACGCGATCGCGGTGGCTGGCTGCAGCACGACCAGCACGACCAGCGCGCCGGCGATCGCGACCGCGGCGTAGACGAGCGCGCGCAGCCGCGCAGACGGTGAGCCCCGCTCGGTCATCCGCAGCCATCCAGCGCGCGTGGTCGTGCAGTCGCCATCTCGTTACCGAACCCTCCGGGCCAGAGCGAAGTTGCGGTTCCGTTGCGAAACCAGGGGATCGCGCGGCGCGGGCCCCCGAAGCGCCGGAGATGTCGGTAGGGTACATCGCGGTGCGGGGCGCAACGTTGCCAGGGGCTGGGCTTGCGATGCTTGTCGTCGCGATTCTCGCGGGCTGTGGTTCGAGTTCCTCCAAGTCCTCGACGCAGAGTTCGAGCACCCATGGCTCCGGATCTCAGACGACCACCAGTGCGGGCAACGGCATCGCCGCCAAGGCCCCGGCGCAGATCGTCAACGCGGCGATTGCGGCGACCCGCTCCGCGCGCAGCGTCCATGTCCAGGGCAACGTCACCGGCGCGCAGACGCTGGGGATCAACCTCCGGTTGCGGAACGGCACCGGCGCGACCGGTTCGATCTCCGAGAACGGTGTGAGCTTCCGAATCGTCGTCGTCAACGGCGGCTTCTACTTTCAGGGTGACCGCGCGTTCTGGTTGAAGGTGGGGCACTCACCGACCGCGGCTCGGCTGCTGGTCGGGCGCTGGCTACGCTCCAACGCCAACGACGCGCAGTTCGCCGGCGCGGCCAAGCTCGCCTCGATCAGGACGCTGCTGCCGGCCACGCTCGCCAACCACGGGACGCTGACCAAGGGCGCGACCGCGACCGTCGGCGGCCAGCCCGCGATCGCGGTGCACGACGCTCACGGCGGCACGATCCAGGTGGCAACGACCGGCCGGCCCTACGTGCTCCACGTCTCAAAGACCGGGGCCCAAAGCGGCAGCCTCAACTTCGACGACTACAACCAAGCGTTCACGGTGGTCGCGCCCAAGCACGCGCTGAACGCGTCGCAGCTGGAGAAGCTGGGCGGATGATCCGGCCGCGTCGCGCGCTACGGTTGGCAGTGATGAACCGCAAAACGGTCTGGACACTCGGGCTTGCCGCGCTGATCACGCTGATGGTCGCCGCATGCGGTGGCAGCAGCAGTAGCACGAGCGGCGGTGGTGGTAGTGGCGGGAGCGACAATGGGATCGCCTCCAAGTCCGCGGACGAGATCGTCAACACCGCCGCGCAGGCGGCCGAGTCGGCGTCCAGTGTGCACGTCTCGGGCTCGATCCAGGCGGCTGGCACGTCGGTCGGGATCAATCTGCAGATCGTCTCGGGTAAGGGCGCGACCGGCACGGTGTCCGAAGGCAATGCCAGCTTCAACCTGGTCGCGCTCGGCGACAACTTCTACATCCAGCCCGACAAGGCGTTCCTTGAGAAGTTCGCCCATTCGAGCGCGGCGGTGTCGCTGCTGGAGGGCAAGTGGCTGCGCGGCAGCCGCACCGGCGGATCGTTTGCGAGCTTCGGGCAGCTGACCTCGATCAACAGCCTGATGACCTCGCTGGTCAAGGGTCACGGGACGCTGGCGAAGGGCTCGACGACGACCGTCGACGGTCAGGACGTGATCGCGATCCACGACACCAGCAAGGGCGGCACGCTGTACGTCGCGACGACCGGCAAGCCGTATCCGATCCAGGTGTCCAAGACGAGCGGCTCCAAGGCGGGCAAGGTCACCTTCTCGCAGTACAACGCCTCGTTCCCGATCGCCGCGCCGAAGAACTCGCTGAACATCGATCAGCTCGCGCAGAGCGCCGGCTGACCGGCGCCGCGGCCGCGCCTGCGGCCACCGGGCGCATGCGGACGGGTTCCCCGGTTCGCGTGCGAAAGTGTCGGGGTAGATGGACTCGATGAGCACCACCCGCCGCGCAGCCTCCGCCTCCCTGGCGGGCGTCGACTGGTTCTGGGGACTGGTCCGCGGCCACGTCGTGCAGTTCGTCGGTGGCCCGGCCCGCACCCGCGTTGTGGTGCTGTTCGGCTGCGTGCTGGCGCTGTCCAGCGCGCAGATCTCGACCGTCGGCGCGGTCGCGCCGGCGATGGAGCAGTCGCTCCATATCCACAACACCGAGATCGGGCTGCTGAACACCGTCACGCTGCTCACGGCTGCGCTCGCGGTGCTCCCGATCGGCATGCTCGTCGACAAGACGAAGCGGATCCCGATGCTGTCGATCTCGATCGTGCTGTGGAGCGTGACGACGATCCTCGGTGCGTTGGCAGGCTCCTACGGGACGCTGCTGCTCAGCCGCGTGTTGCTCGGCCTGGTGTCGGCGACGGCCGGTCCAGCGATCGCGTCGCTGACCGGCGACTACTTCCCCTCGCACGAGCGGGCGCGCGTCTACGGCTACATCCTCACCGGCGAGATCGCGGGCACCGCGGTCGGGTTCGTGCTATGCGGCACGATCGCGTCGGCATTCTCGTGGCAGGCGGCGTTCTGGGTGCTGGCGCTCCCGGGCTTCTTCCTCGCGCGATCGCTGTGGCGGACCGTGCCCGAGCCGCTGCGCGGTGGCCAGAGCCGGCTCGAGCGTGGCGCCCCGGACCTAGCCGCGGGCGGCTCCGCAAGGCAGGCCGGCGACAACGGCGCAGACGGCGAAGACCAGGAGCTGGCGTTCCGGCTCGTTTCCGAGCAGGGGTACAAGCCCGATCCGCGGTTGATCCTGTATCGCAACCCGGATCGGATGTCGCTGTCGGATTCGATCAGGTACATCCTGCGGATCCCGACCAACCTGCTGCTGATCGTCAGCTCGTCGCTTGGCTATTTCTTCTTCGCTGGGCTCGAGACGTTCGCGGTCGTGTTCGTCCGTGGTCACTTCCAGGCCAGCCAGGCGACCGCGACGGCGGTGTTGGGCGTGTTGGTCATCGGAGCGGTGATCGGCACGTTGCTGAGCGGCCCGCTGACCGACGCGCTGACGCGGTCGGGGCACGTCGGCGCACGGGTGTGGGTGCCCGGGATCTGCAACATCGCCGGGGGAATCGTGCTGATCCCGGCATTTGCCACCAACGGGCTCGGCACGGCGGTCGCGTTCTGCTTCATCGGGACCGCGCTGATCTCCGCGGCCAACCCACCGCTTGACGCTGCCCGGCTGGACATCATGCCGTCGGGGCTGTGGGGCCGCGCGGAGAGCGTCCGTACGTTCCTGCGCTCGGTCGCCCAGGCGCTCGCGCCGCTGCTGTTCGGCGGCGTCTCCGACCTGGTCGCGGGGTTCGTGCCGCAGAAAGCGCCGCTCGGGACCCATACCCTGGGGCCGGTCTCGATCGCCGCCGGCGATGGGCTGCAGGTGACGTTCCTGATCATGCTCGTGGCGCTGCTCGCCGCCGGCTGGTTTCTGTTCCGGGCGTGGAAGACGTATCCCGGCGACATCGCGACGGCGGCCGCGGGCTGGTCGCCGCAGACGGGAACGGTCGCCGACGACGCGCCCCCGTTTGAGCCGCCCACGCCGGCAAGCGACGGTGACACGCAGCGATCGGCCGATCGGCACGAGCGCGATCGCACCGGCGTCGCCACCCCCGATGCGGACCCCGCCGACGACGATCTGCTCTCCGAGCTCGTCGATCCGGGCGAGTATGACCCGACGCGCCGGCCGGTCCCCCCATCCGAGGAGCCGACCGAGCGCCACGCGCCGGCAACGGACGAGCCCGACGGCGTGCAGGCGCCGCCGATCACCGACCCCAGCGAGGACCGCACCGAACCGCTGGTCCGGCGACGGCGGCCGAAGCCGGATTGGCTGCCCGATCGTCCCGATCCCGACGGGACCGGTCAGACCGAGCCGCTGGTCTGGCCACGGGAACCCCCCACGGACGCCTGATCGCGATAACGTCCACGATCGCAACGGGCGGACGCCCGCAGCAGTGCGATCACGGATGGGTCGAGATCCTGAAGCTGCCACACAGCGCGCTTCCGGGGCAAACGGAGCGCAAGCTTGCACTCACGTTCGCGCTGGCGACGATCGCCTGCTGGGCGTTCGCTGCGCTCGGCGGCGGTGTCGATTGGTTGTGGTACGCGATTTCGGTCGCGCTGCTCGGGCTGGTGGTCGCGCTGGTCTCGGTCAGGTTCGTCACGATCGGCGATCGTACGGTCGGCGATCTGCCGTGGGCGCTGGTCTACCTGGTCGCGACTGCGGTGCTGCGCAGTTCCTCGGCCGGCGAGTCCGCACTGGCGCTGATCCCGGTCGTCTGCATCGCGCTGACCGGTACCGGCTGGCGACAGCTCGGGATCACGATGGCGGCGGCCACCACCGTTTGCATCATGCCCGTGATCATTCTCGGGCCGGTCAACTTCGCGACGCTGCGGGCGCCGCTGACGGCGGTCGTGATCGCCGGCGCGGTCGGCATTGCCAGTCGGCTGCTGGTGACCGATGCGCGCGAGCAGGCCGCCGTCGCCAAGCGTGAGCGCGAGGCGGTCCAGCGGGTCGCCGACGTCGTCTACGGACTGTTTGCGTCTCGGGATGTGCGTGCCGATCTGTGCGGGGCGACGCTGCGGGTCGGACGCGCGATCAGCGCGGCGCTGTTTGAGCCGATGGCGACCGGTGCGATCCGGGTCACCGCCCAGGCCGGGATCGACCCGACACTGGTCGGGGCGTCGCTCGGCCCCGACGATCCGTTGACACAGCTGCTCAAGGAAGGGCGCCAGCGACTGCTCAACGAGATCGAGCCCGAGCGGCTGCCGTCGCCCGAGGCGGTCGCGCTGTGGCGTCGGGGCGGATCGCCCGGGGCGGTTCTGTACCAGCCGCTGCTGCGCGGGTCAGAGCCGGTCGGCGTGCTCTGCGTCGGCTGGGATGCTGCGGTCTCGATCTCCGGTCCGCACGTGACCGCGATCGGGCTGCTGACTCACGAGGCGGCGCTGCTGCTGACCCGCGCCGACCAGATGACACGACTGACCGGGATGGCGACGACCGACCCGCTGACCGCCCTGCCCAACCGGCGCGCGTGGGAGGCGAAGGTCGAGCAGGTCGCGACGCAGCCAGGGCAACTGACGGTCGCGATGATCGATCTCGACAACTTCAAGCGGTTCAACGACACCTACGGCCACCTCGCCGGCGACGCGCTGCTGCGGGAGACGGCCGACGCCTGGACACAGCAGTTGCGTCGGGGCGACCTCCTCGCCCGGATCGGCGGTGAGGAGTTCGGGCTGCTGCTCTACGACACGGAGGTCGAGGTCGCGTATGAGATCGCCGAGCGCCTGCGGGTGTCGGTCACCCGCGACCAGACCTGCTGCGTCGGGTTGGCGCAGCGGCGCGTCGGCGAGCCGATCGAGTCGGTTGTCAGCCGCGCTGACCGGGCGCTGTACGAGGCCAAGGACGCCGGCCGAGACCTGGCTTTGACCGCCAGCTGATCGCCGCGCACGTCTCGCGACCGTTCCGGACGCTCCGAATCGACGGTTATGGTTGCGCAGACCGGAGCCGTGACGGTAAGCTTTGGTGAAGGGGTATACGCAATTGGAGGCCTGGCTCCAAGCTGGAGCAGTCCCAGGCGCATCTGAGATACGCGATCGGTCAGGCCTTTTAGAAGGGGGCGTGCCGGAACGATGGCAACGGACACAGAGGACTTCGGTCCCGGCGATTACGCGCCGTCGACTTCCTGGCGGCCGCCCGGGTTGAGAGCGCTGGGCGCTCCGGACGCTCCCACTACCCAGGTTCATGTCGATCGGCGCTGGGTCCGGGCGCGAGCGCGCGATCTGCCGGCGGTGCGGGCCCGCCTGCGCGCGCAGGCGCCCGCGTTGCCGTTCCTTGCGGTGGTCGTCGCGGCGTGGGGCCTGGCCACCACTCAGCACCGGGTCGACGCCGGCGCCTACATCGCGGCGACCGCGACTGGGGTGGTCGCGCTCGGGCTGATGCTCGTGCCGCGGCCACGTGGTCGGATCGGGCGGATGCTGGGCGATCTGCCGGCCGCTCTGCTGATCCTGGCGGCGATCGGGCTGCTGCGGGTCTCGGTGCAGGGCGGCCCGGTCTCGGTGTATTGCGTGGTCGCGCTGATCCCGGTGTTCTGGACGGCCCTGTACGGCGACTCGCTGGCGCAGCTGGCGGTGATGCTGGTCGCGTTCCTCGCGTTCTTCGCAGCACCGCCGGCGATCATCGGCCCGCCGGCGTATCCGTACGACGACTGGCTGCAGGCGTCGCTGCCGATCGCGGTCGCGGTGATCATCTGTGTGACCGCGCAGCAGCTGGTGGCCCGCGCGCGCCACGAGGCCGCCGTGGCGCGTCGTCAGCGCGCGATGATCGAACAGGTCGGCGCCGTCGTCGGCAATCTGTTCGCCTCCAGCGACGTTCGTCGCGATCTCTGTGTGGCACCGCTGCGGGTCGCCGGCGCGTCGGCCGCGATTCTGCTCGAGCCCGACGCCACTGGCACCCGGATCCGGCTCACCGCCGAGGCCGGGGTGCAGCGCAGCCTGGTCGACACGACGCTGCTCGCGACCGGCGCGCTCGCGGGCGTGCTCGCGGGAGGTCGGCGCCGGTTGCTCGGTCCGGTCGATCCCGAGCGACTCGGCGAGCTCGATCTGTGGGCCGCGGGCGGCTGCCCCGAGACCGTCCTGTACGAGCCGCTGCTGAGCGGCGGCCGTGAGCCGGTCGGGATGCTGGTGGTCGGCTGGGATGAGGTCGTGACCGAGTCGTCCTCACGCGTGTCGGCGGTCGGCCTGATCGGTCACGAGGCGGCGCTGCTGCTGAGCCGCGCCGATCAGCTCGCGCAGCTGGCCGGGTTCGCGACCACCGATGCGCTCACCGGACTGCCCAACCGCCGCGCCTGGGACGCCCGCATCGAGCGCGCGATCCTCGCCGACGAGCCGATCGCGGTGGCGATGTTCGACCTCGACAACTTCAAGCTGTTCAACGACGCCCATGGCCACCTCGCCGGCGACGCGATGCTGCGCGCGACCGCCGCCGCATGGTCCGAGCACGTCCGCGACGGCGATCTGCTCGCGAGGCTCGGCGGCGAGGAGTTCGGACTCGTGCTCGCCGAATGCGATGAGCACAATGCGCTCGAGGTGATCGGTCGCCTGCGCGCCGCGGTGACCCACGGTCAGACCTGCTCGGCCGGTCTCGCGCTGCGTGGCGACGGCGAGCCCGTGCAGACCTTGATCGGTCGGGCGGACGCGGCCCTGTACGCGGCCAAGCGCGCCGGCCGCGATCTCGCACGCGCGGCCGCCTGACCGGCCTGGCCGACATTCCGTCCGCACCTGATGCGAACATACGTTCGTGCTGGTCGAAGGCCCGACGATCATCCACGCTGATCTCGACGCGTTCTACGCGTCGGTCGAGCAGCGCGACGACCCGAGCCTGCGCGGCCAGCCGGTGATCGTCGGTGGCGGCGTCGTGCTGGCGGCCAGCTACGAGGCGAAGGCGCGCGGCGTCCGGACCGCCATGGGAGGGCGCCGGGCCCGCGCGCTGTGCCCCGAGGCGATCGTCGTCAGACCCCGGTTCGCGGCCTACACGGCGGCGAGCCGCTCCGTGTTCGAGATCTTTCGCCGGACCGCGCCGGTGGTTGAGGCGCTCTCGATCGACGAGGCGTTCATGGACGTGCGGGGACTCGGGCACATCTCGGGATCGCCGCTGCAGATCGGCCACAAGCTGCGCCGCGAAGTCCGCGAAGAGGTTGGTCTGGCGATCACCGTCGGGCTGGCATGCACCAAGTTCCTCGCCAAGGTCGCGAGTGCCGTCGCCAAGCCCGACGGGCTGCTGATCGTCCCGGCCGGCACCGAGCTCGAGTTCCTGCATCCGCTGCCGGTGACGCGGTTGTGGGGGGTCGGTCACGTGACCGCGCAAAAGCTGCACGCGCAGGGGATCATGACCGTCGGCGAGGTCGCGCGGGTGCAGGAGCGGGTGCTGATCGAGCTGGCCGGTCGGGCGATGGGCCGCCAACTGCACGCGCTCGCGCACAACCGCGATCCGCGCGCGGTCAAACCCCGCCGCCGCCGCCGCTCGATCGGGGCCCAGCGGGCACTGGGCAACCGCCCGCGCGCCCGCGCCGAGGTCGACGCGGCGCTGCTGACGCTCGTCGATCGCGTGTCGCGGCGGATGCGCGCGGCCGGTCGAGCGTGTCGCACCGTCGTGTTGCGGCTGCGGTTCGCCGACTACACCCGCGCGACCCGCTCGCATACGGTGGCGCAGGCGACGAGCCGGACCGCGACGCTGCTGCGGATCGCCCGCGAACTGCTCGCCGGTGCGCGGGAGACGATCGCGCGCGGTGGGCTGACCCTGATCGGGATCTCGCTCACCAACCTGTGCGACGCGGCGGCGATCCAACTGGCGCTGCCGTTTGACCGTGCGGCCGGCCTGGACCGCGCGCTTGACGATCTGCGTGACCGGTTTGGGACGGGCGCGATCTCGCGTGGGGTGCTCGTCGGACAGCCGGTCGAGGAGTGGGTGCCGTTGCTGGAGGACTGACGGCGCACCCGGCATCCTTGTTGCCAGCAGCTTGAAGACAATCGGTGTCCGCGGACACCGGCGACCAGGAGAGTGCAGACGATGAGTGAGCAACAGCTGGTGACCGGCGTCGACTTCGTCAGCGTGCCGACGCGGGACCTCGAGCAGGCGGTGGCGTTCTACGGAGACACGCTCGGGCTGCGACGCTCGGTGTTCATACCCGAGCGGGGGTTCGCCGAATTCGAGACCGGCAACCTGACGCTCAGCGTGATCGTGCCGGAGAGGATGGGGATGGAGCACTTCGTCTCGCGTGCCCCAATCGCGCTGCACGTCGACGACGTCGAGGCCGACCGCGCGCGGCTGCAGACCGCGGGCGTCGAGTTCCACGGGGATACGTTCGACAGCGGCGTCTGCCTGATGGCGTTCTTCTCAGACCCGAACGGCAACGCGCTGATGCTGCATCACCGCTACAAGCCGCGCGTCGTCGAGGGCGACGAGGGCTGATCGGCCGGTGCCGCAGCGGTGCCCGGGTTGCGGCTGCTCGTCGCGGGCCGTGGCCCCCGGGTGCCGCAGCGGTGCCGGCGTTGCGGCTGCTCGTCGCGGGCCTCGGCACCCGGGCTGGTTGGGCGAAATGGATCCCTGATCGACCCAAATCGCCCAATCGGGCGCCGTCGCTGACTGCTCGTCGCGGGCCGTAGCGGGTCACAACGATGCTGCACGCGCTCGCCGCTAAGGGGCGGCGACGTGGGTCAGCATCTCGGCCCCGCAGCGCGCGCCGACCGCGGTCGCCTCGGCGATCGACTGTCGGGCCGCGAGCCCGAACGTGACGCCCGCCGCGAACGAGTCACCGCAGCCGTAGCTGTCGGCGATCGGGCCCGGCAGCGCCGCCGCCGACCAGCGGCCGGCCTGCTGACCCCACCAGCGCCCGCCGGCGCCGCCCTCGGTCGCGACCATCAGCCGGCTGTGCGGCTCCCAGTCCTTCGCCCAGTCGCGCTCATCGTCGTCATCGGCGCTGAACACGGTGGCGTCAACCGTCGGGACCGCGCGTAGCCCGCCGGCGTGGTCCCCGGCCCGGGGAGTGATCACGAGGCTGCGAGCGGCGCGGGCATGTTCGAGCGCGTGCTGGTCGCCGGCGGTGAAATAGACACCGTCGATCGCGGCCAACCGCTCCCACGGCAGCGGGTCGGCGCCGGCCGGCTGCAGCCGCTCGCCGACGGTCACGATCGTCCGCTCGCCGCCGGCGTCCAATTGCGTGAACACAAACCGCGACGGCGCCTCCCGGCGGGCGGCGTGGACGATGATCCCGCTGGCGCGCAGCTGGGCCTGCGATTGCCGGCCCCGCTCGTCGTCACCGAGCGCGCAGAAGAACTCGACCTCGGCCCCGAGCCGCGCCAGCACCGTCGCGGCGATCACCGCGCCTCCGGCCGCGTGCTCGCCCAGCGAATCGCCCTGCGCCAGCCCGCCGCGCGGCGGGTACGCGCCCAGCCGCACGAACTGCACCCACTCAACGTGGCCGATCACCGCGACCCGTGGCGTCCGCGCGCTGTTTTCGCGATCACCCATCGAGGACCGCAACGGTAGTGGTCAAGCTCCGGTGGCGTACTACCGTGAATGTCGATGCATCCGACCGCTCAGCGGCTCGTCGATCGCCTCGCCGACCGTGGCCTGACCGAGATCGAGGTGCGCAGCCTGTCAGACTCGGCGCGGACCGCCGAGCTCGCCGCCGAGGCGCTTGGCGTCGAGGTCGGTCAGATCGTCAAGTCGCTCGTGTTCGAGCGCGACGACGAACCGGTGATGGTGCTGTGCGCGGGCGATCGCAAGGTCGACGCCCGGCGGCTCGGGCTCAAGCGCGCGGACGCCGATCGCGTGCGGGCGGTGACCGGCTTTTCGATCGGCGGGATCCCACCGCTCGGTCACGACACCGAGCTTGAGACGACGATCGACGAGTCGTTACGCCGGTTCGACGTCGTCTGGGCGGCGGCAGGCACCCATCACGACGTGTTCGGCGTGCATGTCGAGGCGCTGATCGCGGCGCTGCCCGAAGCCGAGGTCGTCTCGGTCAGCTGATCGCGCGGCGCGCGGCCGGGAGCTCGCGGACGCGAGCCGGCAACCAGGGCAGCACGCCGCGGCGGATGTAGGCGCCGCCGGCGCCCACCATCGCCCGGCGCACGAACGGCGGCGGCAACGGTGCGAATCGGTACTGGCGCCGTATCTGGGATGGCAGCAGCGCGATCACGACGAAGTTGACCGTCTCGAGCACCGGTCGCATCCGTGCCGGCACCGGCGGCGCCAGCACGATCGCACGCGCTCGTCGGCGGGCCCAGTCACCGACGCGCAGCCGATCGCCATCAAGCATCGCGCGGCCATAGTCGACGAGATCGCCGTACTCGGCGGGCATCTGGCTCGCCCGCAGACCGAACAGGCGGCCGATCAACCGGTACTCGCGCCACAGTCGTTCCCGATCGCCGCGGTCCAGCCCGCCGACATACGTCTCATAGAACACCACCGCCGAGTCGATCAGCGAGTACAGGATCCAGAGCAGCAGCTCCGGATCGTCGGCGCGGTACGGGGTACCGGCCGCGAAGATCCCGACCGTCTCGGGCAGCGTGCCGCGCACCGACCGGTGCATCGCCCGGACGCGAGCGGTCATCCGGTCGGCATCGGCGCGGGCACCGAACGTGATCGTGTTCATCACCTCGGCGGTCCGCGCCAGGCGCACGTATGGGTCCTCGAGCGCGCTTGAGTGCGCGAGCAGGCCCGCCACCGCCAACGGATGCGCCGCCTGCATCAGCAGCGCCCGTGGGCCCGACAGGGCGACCGCCCGCTCGCGCAGCACCCGGCGGATCACCGAGCTGTCATCGAAGTAGCTGACCGGCGCGCGCTCAGAGCTCCGTCGCGGCCGTTTTGCGGAATTGCGCCGCTTGGTCGTCGAACCGTCGGGGTGGCGCGCCCGGACACGCGGCTGGTCGGTCTCTCGCACTGTTCGTTTAGGTTATCTCAACAGGACGTTCGGTCTCGGCCGGCGGGATTCCCGCCGATGTCGTGGCATCCGGCCCGTACTCGACGGTCGGCCCGATCGGGTCGCCGTGGTCGATCCAGTCGGCGGTGTCGTAGCGCGCGAGCGCCGGGAATCCGACCATGATCGCGCCGATCCCGAGCAGGCACAGCAGCCCGCCCGAGATGACCGAGAAGCGGGGTCCGGCGGCACCGGCGACCGTGCCCGACTCGATGTCGCCGAGCCGCGGTCCGCCGGTCACCACGAGCCCGAATACGGCCGACATCCGCCCTCGCATCGCATCCGGCGTGACCGTCTGGTTGATCGTCGAGCGGCAGACGGCGCTGACCGAGTCGGCCGCCCCGGCGAGCGCCAACATCGCCGCCGCGGGCCACAGCGAGCGCATCAGCCCCGCGATCGCGATCGCGGCACCCCAGGCCGTGACCGCGCAGATGACGATCCGGCCGAGTCGTCGAGCGTGCTTGATCCAGCCGGTCAACACCGCCGCAACCGTGCCGCCGGCGGCGACTGACGCGTACAGGACGCCGGTGCCTCCCGCTCCGGCGTGGTAGACGCTGACCGACAGCACGGCGAACAGCGCCCGTGGCATCCCGAACGTCATCGCGACCAGATCCGCACCGAAGGATCCGACCAGGGCCTTATTGCCGCGGACGTAGCGCAACCCCGCTGCGATCGAGCGCAGCAGGCTCTCGTTCGGGACGGCGTCCGCGCCCGGCCGCGCCGATCCGGTTGCGTGCAGCGGCGGCAGCGGCAGCACCATCAGCACAACCAGCAGGCAGCAGGCCGCGTCGACGATGTAGGCGGCCTGGACCCCGAAGGCCGCGATCAGAATTCCGCCCAGGCCCGGGCCGATCACCATCGTCAGGGTCGACAGCCCGTAGCTGAGCGCGATCGCGGGCGCCAGCAGCGATCGGTCGGACACCAGCCCCGGGATGATCGCCGAACGGGCCGAGTTCTGAAGCGCGTTGAAGCCGGCAAGCAGGCCGCCGAGCGCGTACAGGATCGCGACCGACGGGTTGCCGGCGACCGCGGCCACGGCCAGGCCGCCGGCGCCGGCGAACACGCCGACCTGGGTCACCAGCAGCAGCTTGCGGCGGTCAGAGCGGTCGGCGATCGCGCCGCCGAGCAGCGACATTACGACCAGTGGCACGAGTTCGACCGCGCCCAGCAGGCCGACGAGCAACGCCGAGTGGGTCTCGACGTACAGCTGGTAGGGCAGCGCGACCAGCGTCGCCTGCGCGCCGATGTTGCCGATCACGTTGCCGCCCACGACCAGCCGCAGGTTGCGACTGGCGCGGTATGGCGTCAGATCGGGGAGCAGCTTGATCCGGCGCACGCCCTGAGGCTAGTGAGACTCCCGCAAGGCCACAGACGGTCTACGGCTCGTTGCGCTCCTCCCACTTCAGCGCCGCGGCCTCGGCGCTGGCCGAGCGGCGTGGCGCCTGCGAGGCGCGCGCGGCGAGCCGCACGACGGTGTCGAGCGTGCCGGACGTCTGCCAGACCTCGGCCGCGTGGCCGTCGACGAACCGGATCCAGGCCATCCCCTCGATCTCGGTCTCGACCCCGGTCGCGCGCGAGCCGTAGAACTCCGACTCGTGCACGCCCGACAGGCGGTAACGGATCGCCAGCCGGTCGCCGGTCTCGATCAGATCCTCCACCGACAGGCGGGCGTCGGGGAACGCCGACCACAGCTGTTCGTAGAAGTGCCGCGCGCCGTCATGTCCCTCGAGGCCTCGCGGGTAGCCGTGCAGCACCACGTACGGGCTGTAGAGATCGAGCCAGCGCTCGTGCCCCTCGGGATCGTTGAAGCCTTCGACGGCGGCGCGCAGCGCGCTCTCGTTGCTGGTGGACAACCTCTCTCCTCGGTCGGCGGTGCTGATCACCACAAGCTTATGCTTTCTGGATGGCCCAACCCGCTTCTCCGCTCGGCGAGTACATCCGTCGGCAGCGAGAGTTGTCGGCGATGTCGATGCGCGAATTCGCACGGCTCGCCGGGATCTCCAATCCATACCTTTCCCAGATCGAGCGCGGCCTGCGGGCGCCATCCGAGCAGGTGGTGCAGGCGATCGCCGACACGCTCAAGGTCTCGTCCGACACGCTGTACGAGCAGGCCGGCGTCGAGCCGGAGCCCGACGGCGACTCCGTCGTGCTGGACGCGATTCGCGCTGATCCGCGCTTGACGGGTCGCCAGCGACAGGCGCTGATCCAGATCTACGAGGCGTTCGTCGCGACCGGTCCGCAGCCGCATCGCGCCCGCCGACCGGCGCCCGACGAGGGCGCGTAGCGACGCGCGTCACCGGTGCGTGGTGACCGAGCGACCGCGAACGTTGTGATCTGCGTACCGCCCCTCTGCCCGCAATCAACAATGTTCGAGCGGGCGGTGCATGCACCGCCCGCCGATCGGCGCATGCGCCGATCGGAGCGGGGCCGCATGCGGCCCCGCTTCCCCACCGATTGCTTGGCTGCTCAAACGCACAAACGGCACGGACGCCGCTGGCGCCCGTGCCGTGATCAGCTTCGTGTGAAGCGGTGCTACGCGGCGATCAGCTCGCGCGCGGCGGTGACGCTCGCGCTCGTCAGATCCTCGGTCAGCTTGGCCTGCGCGACGAGGACGCCGGAGAACGGCTCGAGCTTTGACTGCTCGCCGAGCTTGCGCTGGAACTGAGCGACGCCGCGGACGTACTTCTCGACGCCGTCGAGGTACGCGTTGGTGACCTTGCGGCTGGCCTCGATGAACTTGTCGCCGGTCTCGCGCGCCTGCTCAGCGGCGGTCTCGAAGTCGGGATAGATGGTCGTGTCCTGCTTGGTCTGAGTAGTGGCCATGTCGTGCTCCTGTGTCTGTGTTCGTTCTTGCTGGGCTGTGCTTGCAGATTAGCAGGCATCTCGCAAACGGGCAAGCAAGCGCTCCGAATTTATCCGTTGCTAATGTTTCGCTCTGCCACCTGCTTTACCGAAAAGGAGAGACATGGGGACAGGATGCGTTCCGTCTTTTGAGGAGCTGGCGTTCGCAGACTCGATGACCGCGCTCGCGGCGACCGCGGATGGTGTCGCCGAATGGTGGGCGAGCGCGCTGCGGCGCGGCGCAACGCCGCCGCAGTTGATGCTCGAGTCGTTCAATTGGTGGGCTGAGGTGGTCAGCCGCCGCCGCCCCGCTTGGAGCAGCCCGAACCGGATCGTGTTCGAGGCGCCCGTCGCTCGGCTGCGCGACTTCTCCCGGCGCGGTGCGAGCGGGGTCGTCCCGACCTTGGTGCTGCCGCCGCAGGCCGGCCACGACTCGTGCATCGTCGACTATTCGCGCCAGCAGAGCCAGATGCAGGCGATCCTGGCCGCCGGCCTGACGCGTGCGTATTCGCTGGATTGGATCGGCGCGACGGAGGCGACCAAGGACGCCGGGATCGACGACTACCTGCAGGTGATCGATCAGTCAGTCGACCACCTCGGCGACAGCGTCAACCTGATCGGCGACTGTCAGGGAGGGTGGCTGGCGACGATCTACGCCGCGCTTCGCCCCGAGCGGGTCAACACGCTGACGCTCGCCGGCGCGCCGATCGACTTCCATGGCGGCGAGCCGGTGATCATCGCCGCGATGAACTCGCTGGCGCCGAACGGCAATCTCGAGTTCTACCGGGCGCTGGTGCGTGCGGGCGGCGGCACGCTGGCGGGTAAGCACATGCTCGCCGGCTTCATCCTGATGCAGCCCGACAACGAGGTCGGCCGTCAGCTCGCGCTGCTGGCGAACATCTCAGATCGCGCACACGTCGAGCGCTACCGCGAGTTCGAGGACTGGTTCAAGTACACGCAGCCGATCCCGGGTGCGTTTTATCTGTGGATCGTCGAGCACCTGTTCCGCGACAACAAGCTGATCAACGGCAAGCTGCGGATCGGTCGCGAGCGGGTCGACCTGCGCCGGATCTCCTGTCCGCTGAACCTGCTCGCCGGCGCGACCGACCACATTACGCCGCCCGAGCAGGTGTTCGCGCTGGCCGAGTATGCGGCGACCGACGAACCGGACATCCTGCGCGATACGACGACCGGCGGTCACCTCGGGCTGTTCATGGGCCACGAGGCGCTCAAGCACCACTGGCCGCGGTTGCTCGCGGCGGTGCTCGAACGCTCGCGCTGATCCGCGGGCGCGCCGGCCTGCGCGCGCCCGAGCGGACCTGAGCGGGCTACATGTCCATGCCGCCGTTGACCGGCCACACCGCTCCGGTGATGTAGGAGGACTGGTCGGCGGCGAGGAAGTGGACGACGCGGGCGATCTCGTCGGGTCGACCGAGCCGGCCGAGTGGGATCTTTGCCTTGAGCCCGTCGAGCACCTTCTCGGGGATGTGCTCGAGCATCTCGGTCGCGATGAAGCCCGGCGCAACCGTGTTGACGGTCAGTCCGATCCCGTCGTCGTCGAGCTTGCCGGCGCGCTTGAGCTGGTACGCGGCCTCGAGTGCGAGCGTCTTCGTGAGCCCGAACAGCCCCGACTTCGACGCGGCGTAGTTCGCCTGTCCGATGTTGCCCGTCTCGCCGATGATCGAGGAGATGTTGATGATCCGCCCCGAGCCTCGCTCGATCATGTGCGGCAGCACCGACTGCGCCATGAAGAATGCGCCCGAGAGGTTGACTGCGATCACCCGGTACCAGTCCTCGTCTGACATCTTCAGGACGGTCTTGTCGATCGTGATGCCGGCGTTGTTGACGAGGATGTCGAGCCGGCCGTGGCGGTCGATCACCTCGCCGATCGCGCGGCGACAGTCCTCGGCAGAGCCGACGTTGCCCTGCACGACTGACCCTGTCAGACCGTCGGTGGCGAGCCCGTCGATGAACTCCTCGGCGTTCTCACGACCCTTGCTGTAGCCGGCCGCGACCTCGGCACCCTGCTCCGCGAGGCTGCGGGAGATCGCGCGGCCGATGCCGCGCGTGCCGCCGGTCACGAACGCCACGCGACCATGCAGCCGAGGGCGCTGGACGCCCGCCCCGCGGGGTTGGCTCGTTGCCGTCATGTCTTCACCCTCCGTTGCCGTCATGTCTTCTCCCTCTGCTCGCTTTCAGATTCCCGAACGTTCGCGCAGCCATCCGTCGAGCTCGGGCCAGATCTCACGCTTGGCTCTCGATCCCGCCATCAAGCCGATGTGACCGCCGGGTCGATCCAGGTGCGTCACATCCTCGGAGGCGACCAGGCTCAGCAGCGGGACCGTCCCGTCCGGCGGCGCGATGTGATCGGCACCGGCGGTGACGACAAGCAGGTTCTGCTCGATTCGTCGCAGGTCAACCCGCTCGCCGCGCAGCGACACCCGGCCCGAGACGAGCCGGTTTTCCTTGTACATCCAGGTGATCCATTCGCGGTACGCCTTACCCGGAAACGGCGGGTTGTCGGCGACCCACTTGGCCATCGACTGGTAGGCGACCCGCTGGTCGCGTCCGTCCAGCGCGCCCTGCAGCAGCCGGCGATAGGTGGTGACGTAATTGGTCACCGGCTTCATCAGCTTGTTGGCCCAGTCGATCCCGGGCCCGGGGATCGACTCATACGCGTCGACGATCACGTCGACATCGAACTCGTCGGACCCGACCCAGCGCGCATACAGCGAACCCGAAGGGTCGATCGGGGTCGTCAGCAGCACCGCGTTGCGCACCGCCGAGTCGGGGTGCAACGCGCAGTACATCGCGCACAGCGTGCCGCCGATGCACCATCCGACCAACGACACCTCGTCCTGTCCGCAGTCGCGCAGCGTCTCGCGGATCGCCCAGTGCAGTTCGTCGCAGACGAACTCGCCGAGCCCCATGTCCGAATCGGCCTCATCGGGCACGCCCCAGTCGACCAGGTAGACGTCGTATCCCTGCCCGAGCAGGTATTCGATGAACGAGTTGCCCGGCCGCAGGTCGAACACCTCGGGACGGTTGATCAGCGCGAACACGAGCAGCAGCGGGATCGGGTGCTCGCGCTCGCTTGAGCGGTACCGGTACAGGGTCGTCTGCCGGTGTGTCCAGATCGGGTCACGCGGGGTCGTGCCGATCCGGGCGTCGGGCGTGGTCAGGATCAGGTTGGCGAACTCGACGGTCGCGCGGGGAAACCGGGCGAGCGTCTCGAGCGTGCTCACGGTCAGCTCGTGGGGTCGCGGGGTGCCGCCTTGGACTCCACGCCGTCGCCGTTGGCGGGTGCGCTGGGACGCCGCGGCGAGCGGGTCCCGCCGCGGCGCGACGGACGCGCCGGCGCCTTGGCGGCGGCGGTGCTCGGCGTGGCGCCGACGAGCGGATGTGCCCCGGCGTCGTGATCGAGCCGGTCGCGCACGAACTCGATCTCCTGCAGCACCCGCTCGAGCTTGTCCTCGGTGCGTGCGAGCTGGCGCTGCAGACGGATCACGTCGCGCCGGCCGGCGAGCCGGAGGTTGCGCAGCGTCAGGTCGAGCACGCCGCTGGAGAGCTTCGTCAGCGCCGCGGTGTTCTCGGCCATCTGTCCGAGCAGCGACGCGAACCCACCCGAGCCGACGAGCCGTTCGGTCGCCTTTGCGGCCTCGGACTCGGTTTGCTCGTAGAGCCGAGTGACTTGCTCGACTGGCGTCGGTGTTTCGCGGTCTGCTGCCATCTGGGCTCCTCGCTTGAGCGGACGCGATCGTGGCCGGATGCGGCCACGGGCGAAATCTACCCGTTGTGCCATCACCTGACGCGGTTTTCACCGATAGTCACCAGGCGCTCTTCGCTCCGGCGGGCACGCGAGCGATCGTCTACATTCGGCCGCGATGGCCGGTTGGACGGATATGACGAGCTTCGCGACCCGCGTCGGTGTCGCGAAGCGCACCAGGTCGACCTGTCGATGAGCAAGCTCGCGGGACGTGCGGCGCTGGTCACCGGCGGGGCCAGCGGCATCGGCCGCGCCGTCGTGCAGCGGCTGCTCGAGGACGGGATGGACGTGCTCAATGTCGACCTCGCATCGCCCGACGACGCGCCCGGTTCGACGTTCTCCGCCGATCTGACGACCCGTGAGGGCAACCGAGCCGCGGTCGAGCAGGCGCTGCAGCGATTCGGCCGGCTGGACCTGGTCGTCGCCAACGCCGGCTTTCAGCACGTGTCACCGGTCCGGGAGTTCGATGAGGATCGCTGGGAGGCATTGATCTCGCTGCTGTTGACGAGCCCGTTCCTGCTGGCCAAGTACGCGTGGGACGCGCTCGCCGAGCACGGCGACGGCCGGTTCATCGCGATCGCCTCGGCACACGGGCTGGTCGCATCACCGTTCAAGGCCGGCTACGTCTCGGCCAAGCACGGCGTGATCGGGCTCGTGAAGACGCTCGCGCTCGAGGGCGCCGACGCCGGCGTGCTGGCGACCGCGATCTGCCCGGCATACGTGCGCACGCCCCTGGTAGAGGCCCAGATCGCCGCCCAGGCCGACGCCCACGGCGTCGATCCCGCGCAGGTGCTGGAGGACGTGATCCTCGCGCCACAGCCGATCAAGCGGCTGATCGAGCCCGACGAGGTGGCGGGTGTGGTCGCATTTCTCGCCGGGCCGGCCGGGCGCGCGTTCAGCGGGGTCCCGGTCACGATGGACCTCGGCTGGACCGCTCGCTGAACCGCGCGCCACGGATCTGACCGTCAGCGGACGAGTTCGTCGTGGTGCCGTTGGCCGGCGCGCCGCACGCGTTCAGCGCCGCCTGCAGCTTCTTGGATTGCGCGCCGCCGAAGTGGCCGAAGCCGCCGCTGGGTGGGGTGCCCGAGCCGCAGCTGGGCGGCGGCGCTACGAGTCGGCTCTGATCCTGCTGAGCGTTTGCGCAGACGCGCCGGCGCCGACCGGCGCGGCAGCGAGCTCGGCCGTGAACTGAGCGCCACCGCCGGGCGCATCGGCGGCGGCGATCGTGCCACCGTGGGCGCGAACGATGGCGTCGGCGATGGCGAGCCCGAGCCCGGCGCCGTCGCGCCCGCGGGTGCGCCCGCCCTCCTTACGCCAGAACCGCTCAAACAGCTTCTCCCGCTCGGCCGACGGCAGGCCCGGGCCGTGGTCGCGGACCGCCAGGGCAACGACGACGTCGTCGCGGCGCAGCCGCAGCTCGATCGGCGTGCCCGCGGGGGTGTGCACGACCGCGTTGCGGGTCAGGTTGGCGATCAGCTGACGCAACTGCAGGGCATCTCCGAGCACGATCGCGGGCTCGTCGGTCGCGTCAAGCTCGATCTCGCGATCACGCGCGGTCACCCGCAGGTCCTCGGCGGCCTGCTCGGTCAACTCGCGCAGATCGACGCGATCGCGGCGCGGCTCGGGGAGCTGGTCGAGCTGCGCGAGCAACAACAGATCCTCGACCAGCACGCCCATCCGCGCCGCCTCGGACTCGATTCGCGACATCGCGCGGGCCAGCATCTCGGGATCGTCGGCGGCGCCGATCCGAAACAGCTCCGCGTAGCCCCGGACCGCTGCCAGTGGCGTGCGCAGTTCGTGCGATGCATCGGCCAGGAAGCGTCGCAGCCGATTCTCGGAGTCCCGCTGCGCGGCGAATGCGGCCTCGATCTGGGCCAGCATCTCGTTCAGCGATCGGCCCAGTCGTCCGACCTCGGTATGCGCGTCGGTGGGCTCGACCCGGCGTGAGAGGTCGCCGGCGGCGATCTCCGAGGCGGTCTTGCCGATTCGCTCAAGCGGCCGCAACCCGATCCTGATCACGACCCAGCCGAGCGCGATCAGCGCCGCGATCGCCCCGATGCCGACGAGGATTTCGACGACGATCAGCCGGTGCAGCGTCTGCTGCACCTCGTGAAGCGGGACCGCAACCAGCACCGTGCTGCCGCCGCGCCAGCGAAACGCCGCCGCGCGGTAGGTCGGTCCGGCGGGCCCCCGCCCGTGAAGCGTGAACGGACGCAGCTTCCCGGGGCCGCTGATCGTCGGATGGCTTGGGATCGACGGTCGCGTGCCTGACCGCTGGCCGTAGCTGAAGGTGCGTGTCCGCCGCACCGCTCCGTTGGGCCCGATCAGGGCGCCGAAGGTGCCCGGCGGCAGCGCGGTCTGCGGTCCCTGGGGCGGATTGCCGTGCGGGATCGTCGTGGCGCGCGGGGCGCCGCGACCCGGCGGCTGGGCGTGATCGAGCCCGAGCTGGGACGCCAGCGGCGCCGCGGCCGCCTGCAGCTGCTGGTCGACGCGATCGAGCAGGAACGAGCGCTGCTCGGCATAGGTGAGGACCGCCGCGACCGCCAGACCGCAGGCGACCAGCACCGACAGGCCGATCAGCAGCCGTGCCCGCAGCGATCGCGGTCTCATGTCCCGGATTCAGCGCTGCGCGGCATCCGGAGCACGTAGCCGACGCCGCGCACGGTGTGGACCAGTGGCGGGCCCTGGGCGTCGAGCTTGCGGCGCAGGTAGCTGATGTAGGTCTCGAGCACCCGCGCGTCGCCGCCGAAGTCATAGCCCCAGACGTGGTCGAGCAGCTGCGCCCGGGTCATCACTCGCCGGGGGTTGAGCATCAGGTAGCGCAGCAGCCGGTATTCGGTCACGGTCAGCTCGACCGGTGTCCCGGACCGCGTCACCTCGCGCAGGTCCCGATCGAGTTCGAGGTCGCCGAACCGCAGCGGCTCGGGCGCGCTCGCGATCGTGCCGGAGCGGCGCATCAGCACCCCTAGGCGCGCGATCAATTCCTCGAGGCTGAACGGCTTGGTGACATAGTCGTCACCGCCGATCGTCAGTCCGCGGACCTTGTCGGCGGTGTCGTCACGAGCCGACAGGAACAGGATCGGGACTTCGATCCGCTGTGCGGCAAGCCGCCGTGCGACGTCGAACCCCTCCATGTCGGGCAACATCACGTCGAGCACGATCGCGTGTGGGCGCCAGTCGCGCGCGTGGCTGAGCGCTGCCGCGCCGGTGCCGACGCTGGTCACGTCGTAGCCGTGATGACGCAGGCCCATGCTGACCACGTCGACGATGCTCGGCTCGTCGTCGACGACGAGCACGCGGGGCATGCGCGGCGTCGCGACGCCATCCGGGCTGGCGCTCATGCTCCGATTCAAGGCAACGAACGTGAGAGCTTCATACGAAAACCCCGGGGGTTAGAGACCGGCAGCCGGGGGTATGCAATAACGGGTGACCAGCCTCACCACACCCAGCGACACCCTAAACACGCCCGCGATGGGCGCTTGCGACCCAACCGCGCGGCTGTTCGAGCGATGGCAGCATCATCGCGATCCACGCGCACGCGAGCAGCTGGCCGAGCGGTTTCTGCCGCTCGCGCGCAAGCTCGCCCACCGCTACAGCGGCGCCCGCGAGCCGTTCGACGATCTCCTTCAGGTGGCGAGCCTTGGCTTGGTCAAGGCGATCGACCGCTACGACCCAGCGCGTGGGACAGCGTTCTCTTCGTTTGCGGTACCGACGATCCTCGGCGAGCTGAAGCGCTACTTCCGTGACCTCGGCTGGGCCGTCCACGTGCCGCGCGGCGCGCAGGAGCTCGCGGTCAAGGTCCAGGGGGCCAACCAGGCGCTGACCGCCCGCACCGGCCGCCCACCGTCGGTGCAGACGCTCGCGCAATACCTGGAGTTGCCGCTCGAGGACGTGCTCGATGCCCTCGAGGCGGGGCGCGCCCATCATGCGACCTCGCTCGACGCGCCGCACGACGACGGCGACGGCGATGGCGGCAGCCTTGCCGACACGATCGGTCGTACCGATGCCGAGCTCGCGTTCGCCGATGACCGGGTGACGCTCCGCGCGGCGGCGCGGACGCTCGGCGAGCGCGAACGCGAGGTGCTCTGCCTACGATTCGTCGAGGACCTGACGCAGTCGGAGATCGCAGACCACGTCGGCGTCTCGCAGATGCAGGTCTCGCGGATCCTGCGTCGCTCGCTCGCGCGCCTGCGCGAGCTCACCGAGAGCTGATTTAACGTGTGGCGGACCGGCCGTGCCGCCGGATCGGTAGCTTCGAGCGCTGCGGTTTCGCAATTGTCCTGACCGGGGAGCTTCGGAGATAGCCGTGACCAGCCCCCAGCCCATCGTGGGCTTGCAGGCGCAGAGCAGGCCCCAGATTCTCACGCTCGTGCGCGGGATGTTGTCCGGCGTCGCCGAGCAGCTGGCGATGGACCCTGAGCTGCTCGACGACCTCAGGACGTCGGTGTCGGAGGCATGCAACAACGTCGTGATGCACGCCTACGGCGGCGAGCCGGGGCCGATGGACGTCCGCCTGTTCGTGGATCGCGGCGAGTCGCTGGCGGTCTCGATCGAGGACCGCGGGGTTGGCCTGAGTGATCCGCCGGCGGCGATCACGGACGGCTCGGCCGGGCTCGGCGTGTCGGTCATGCAGGCGCTCGCGCGTGAGCTCGAGCTGATCCCGCGCCGCGACGGCGGCACCGAGGTGGTGATGCGGTTCGACGGGTTGCGCGATCAGCGGCGCCTGTTCACGGTCCCGCCGGAAGCGACCCCCGACCACCCGATCGCCCCGATCGGCGACAACGAGGTGACGGTTACGGTCTCGCCGACCCCACTGCTGTCGCCGGTGCTCGGACGCGTCGCCCGGACGCTCGCCGCGACCGCCCATTTCTCGCTGGACCGGTTCTCCGACATCTATCTGATCACCGAGGCACTCGCCGGCCATGCCACCCGCGCCGGGGTCGGCGATCGCGTCAGCACCCGGTTGCGCGCCTTCGATCGGCGCTTGGAGCTGTCGATCGGTCCGTTTAGGCGCGGAAGCGGTGAGCGGTTGGAGCGAGGGGCGTCGCCGCTTTCGCTGCTCGCCGATCAGCTGACGGCGTCGCCCTGCGGCGAGCACGAGCGGATCGAGCTGGTGGTGATCGACGAGTCCTACTCAGCCGGCTGAGTCGGGGTCAGCGCCAGCGCGGCGATGTCGTCGGTCGGACCGCCGCCGCGGAAGCGGTCGAGTTCGTCGTCGAGCTCCGCCAGCAACCGCTCCGGTCCGGTTCCCGCACGCGACGACAGGAACTGTCGCAGGCGCCGGACGCCGAAGCGCTCGCCGGTCGCCGACGCGGTCTCTGAGACCCCGTCGGTGTACAGCAGGACGAGCTCGCCGGGCGTGACGGCGACCGACTCGGCCTGCCATGCGGCGTCGGCAAACGCCCCGAGCAGCGGTCCCGGCGCCGGAAGCTCGGTGACGTCGCCGTTGGCGGCGACATGCAGCGCCGGCGGATGCCCGGCCGAGGCGAGCACCAGCCTTCGCGGATGGATCCGAGCGCAGAGCGCGGTGCACATCGCGCTCGACGCCTCGTGGCGCAGCTCCTCGTCGAGCCGGCGCAGGATCGCGTCGGGCTCAGGCTCGAGCCGCCCGGAGAAGCGAGCGCCATGGCGCATCAGTGCGGTCAGCGTCGCCGCCGCGACGCCATGTCCGGTGACATCCCCGATCAGCACCACCGGCGCCGGTTCGGCGTCAAACACCTCGTAGAAGTCGCCGCCGATCTCGATCCGCTCCTCGATCACGGCGGGCTGGTACAGGGCCGCGATCTCCCAGCCCTCCACGTCGGGCAACGGATTCGGCGACAGGCTGGTGGCGAGCGTGTCGGCGACCTCGGCGAGCGTCGTGTGCAGGCGCGCGTTCTCGACCGCCACCGCGGCGCGCCGGCCGAGCTGCTCGGCGACCGCGAGGTCGGATTCGCCGAGCCGCCTCAGCGATTCCGATGTGAACAGCGAGATCGCGCCGATCTGCCGATTGTGGATCCGCATCGGCACGATCACCGCCGAGCGAATCCCGAGCTCGCGCAGCACCGGCAACTGGCCTGGGCCGCGAGCGATCGTGGCCAGCTCGGCGTCGCTGACCTCGGACAGGTGTGTGGACTCGCCGGTGTCGATCACCTCCGCGATCAGCGGGCCGGGACCTGACCGCTCGCGCTCGAGCTCGCCGAGCCGGGCAGCGAGTTCGCGCAGGTCGGGGTTGCGGTGTGCGACGACGACCTCGTCGCCGGCATCGCCGGGTTCGTCGACGAGCTCCACCAGGCACCAGTCGGCGAGCGCAGGCACCGCCGCCCAGGCGACGCTGCGCAGTGTCTGCCGGTAGTCCATCGACGAGCTCAGGATGCGCCCCGACTCCGACAGCATCCGTGTGTGCACCTCGGCGCTCTTGACCGCCGTGACGTTCTCGGCGACGGTCACCGTGGCGACGATCCGGCCGTCGCGATCGAGCAGCGGCGTGACCCGGACCTGTTCCCACCGCGAGCTGCCGGTGCGCCGGTCGACGACATGGATCAGTGTGGGCCCGACCGACTCGCCGGCAGCGGTCCGCGGTGTCGGGAACATCCGCCGTCCCATCTCCTTGCCGGATTCGTCGTAGACGACGAACCGATCCAGCAGCGACGAGTCGGGGTGTGCGCGCAGCTGTTCGAGCGACTCAAATCCGAGGTTGTGCAGCGCCGTCCGATTGGCGTAAACGATGCCGTCCTGCTGGTCGCGGACCGTGACTGCCTCGGCGACCAGCTCGAGCAGCTCGCCGAGCTCGGCACCCTGACCGCGGAGGATCCGCTCGCCGAGTGGGAGCCGCGGCATCGGGGTGGCCGTCAGTGCCCGTTGAGCAGCTCGTCGGGTGCCGAGCCGACGCGCAGCCGGTCGGCGACGCCGGTCAGGTCGAGCAGTCGCTGAACCTGCGGTTTGCCCTTGACCAGCGTCAGCTCGCAGCCGGACTCCGACAGCCGCTGATGGGCGCGGACGATGATGTTCAGCCCGGTCGAGTCCATGAACTCGAGCTGGCGCAGGTCGACGATCACGAGCGTGCAGCGCTCGGGTGAGATCTCGGCCAAGGTCTGCTCCAGCTCCGGCGCCGAGGCGATGTCAAGCTCGCCGGAAACGGCGATCACGACCGCTGCTGCATTTGACTGCAGTGAGACGTGGAAGGGGAGTTGCACTCTGCTCAGGACCTGACGGGAGCGATCATACGTGCTCCGCCGCTCTGCGTCGCGGCGGCGACGATCATCGGCGCAATATAAGGCTTGGCCAACGATGGTGAGAGGGTCAAGTCTCGGGCCGTCCCGGCCGGGTAACGTCAAGCGGCATGACCGAGCTTGCGTTTCTCGGGACCGGAGTGATGGGGTTGCCGATGGCGCGCAACCTCAACGACGCGGGGTTTGCCGTTCACGCCTACAACCGCACCGCGGCGAAAGTGCTGTCGCTGAAGGCCGACGGGGTCGCCGTGTTCGACGACCCCGCGCGAGCCGCCGACGGCTGTCCGGTGATGGTCACGATGGTCGCCGATGGCGAGGCTGCGCTGGCGATCGCCGAGGCCGCTTTGGGTGCCGCCGACGGTCCGGAGACCTGGATCCAGATGAGCACGATCGGCGCGCCGGCCACCGAGCGCTGTCTCGAGCTGGCCGACCAACATGACCTGACGTTCGTCGACGCCCCCGTCGTCGGGACCCGCGCCCCGGCCGAGCAGGGTGCGCTGACGATCCTCGCCTCCGGCCCGGAATCGGCCAGGCCGGTCGCCGATCCGGTGTTCGCAGCGGTTGGCGCACGAACACTGTGGCTCGGCGAGGCCGGAGCCGGCTCGCGCGCGAAGGTGATGGTCAACACCTGGGTGATCGGGGTGGTCGCGGCGCTCGCGGAGACGCTATCGGTCGGCGATGCCCTCGGGGTGGCGCCGGAGCTGCTGTTCGAGATCCTCGACGGCGGCCCACTGGATCTGCCGTACGCCCGGATCAAGGGCGCGATGATCCACGACGATTCCTACGACGACGTCTCGTTCTCGTTGTCGCTGGCGCGCAAGGACGCGCAGCTGGCGGTCGCTGCCGCCGACGAAGTGGGGTTGCGTTTGCCCGCGTTGGAAGGGGCGCTGACGCGGCTGCTGGCGGCCGAGCGTGACGGGCACGGCGACCAGGACATGGCGGCAACGGCGCGGGCGTTCAGGCCGCGCGGCTAGTGTCGCGCGACACCTGGGGGCCGTCGGTGCGGGCGCGAACGATGGCAAGTAGGTGCGAATAGTTCGCAGGCTTTCGCCAAAGTTCCGCCTCGAACCGGTTGCGCTACTACTGGTCCGGCGGCGGGCGCTCGGCGGTCAGCTCCTGCATGCGGCGCACCGCTCGGCGTAACAGCCGCGACACCTGCATCTGGGAGATCCCGATCCGCTCGGCGATGTCGGCCTGGGTGAGGTCCTCGCCGAACCGCAGGTACAGGATCCGCCGGTCGCGCTCGGGCAGCTGTGCGGCGGCCGCGAACACGGTCGCGCCGGCATCGACGCGGCGCAGTCGCTCGTCCTCGTCGCCGAGCGTATCGAGCCGGCGCTCGGCGTCCTCGTCGGCCGACGAGCGCGGGGCGTCGAGCGACACCGTGTCGTACGCGCCGGCGATCTGCAGCCCGTCGAGCACCTCTTCCTCGTCGCAGTGCAGAAACTCCGCCAGCTCCGCGACGGTCGGCGAACGGCCGACGCGCGCCTGCAGCCGCCCGCGCGCCTGGGTGATCGCGCGTGAGCGCTCCTGGGCCGCGCGGTCGACGTGCAACGCCCATGAGGTGTCGCGGAAGTGGCGCTTGAGCTCGCCCATGATCGTTGGCACGGCATACGAGCTGAACTGAAAGCCGCGGTTGGGATCGAATCGGTCGACCGCCTTGACGAGACCGAGGCTTGCGACCTGGACGAGATCGTCGAGCGGTTCGCCGGAGCCCGCGTAGCGCTGCGCGAGCTTGCGCGCAAGCGGCAGGAAACGCTCGATCAGCTCATCCCGGGCCTCTCGGTCATCGTCGGTGTGCCAGCGTCTGAACAGCTCGTCGGTGCGGGTCATGGAAGTCAGGCTGTTGACCGTCCCGGTCGCCCCGGCAGGCGCCGCCACCGGTTTTATCTCAAACGACCGCCGGCAGGCAAGCCGCCGCGGCCGGTGGCGGCGCTGCGATACTGCGCGCCGATGTCGTCGTTCACGTCAGTCCTGGCGAGGTCACTGGCGCCGGAGCTCGAGCGCCGCTTCTGCACCTACGTGCGCGTCGACACGCAGGCGCGCCGCGACCGCACCGGCAGCCCGAGCACGCCTGGTCAGCTACAGCTCGCACGGGTGCTCGCCGCGGAACTTCGCGAGCTCGGGCTCGAAGATGCGCGTCTCGACGACAACGGCTACGTGACCGCCTCGCTGCCGCCGACAGGCGGCGCGCAGGACCGGCCCACGATCGGGCTGATCGCCCACATGGACACCAGTCCCGACGCTCCGGGCGCCGGCGTGCAGCCGCTGGTCTGGCGTTCGTATGACGGCGGCACGATCGAACTGCCGCTGTGTGGCACGCGGCTGGATCCCGCCGAGCTGCCCGAGCTCGCGGCCCGCGTCGGCGATGACATCATCACCGCCTCCGGCGACACGCTGTTGGGCGCCGACGACAAGGCGGGCGTCGCCGAGATCATCACCGCCGTGGCGCACCTCGCCGCCCATCCGGAGCTGCCGCGGCCGCCGCTGAAGGTCTGCTTCACGCCCGACGAGGAGATCGGCGAGGGGGCGACGTTGTTCGACATCGAGAAGTTCGATGCACGCTGCGCCTACACGCTCGACGGCTCCGGCCTCGGCGGGATCGACGACGAGACGTTCTCTGCCGACGAGGCGATCATCACGATCGACGGCGTCGACGTCCATCCGGGACAGGCGACCGGCAAGCTCGTGTCGGCGCTGCGCATCGCCGCCGAGCTCGTCGCCGCGCTGCCGGCCGATCGGCTGACCCCGGACACGAGCTCCGGCCGTGAGGGGTTCATCCACCCCTACGAGCTCGCCGGCTCGTCTGCCCGAGCGGTGATCCGGGTGATCATTCGCGACTTCGACGAGCAACTGCTGCACGAGCACGTCGAGCTGCTGCGCGAGACCGCCGAGCATGTGATCGAGCGCCACCCGGGCGCGGTGGCGCAGTTCGATCTGCGCCGGCAGTACCGCAACATGCGATTGCGGTTGGATGCGGATCCCGAAGTCCTCGCGGCGGCGGAGCAAGCGGTCCGAGCCGAAGGGATCGAGCCGACCCGAGCACCGATCCGTGGCGGGACCGACGGTTCGGTGCTCTCGGAGCTCGGGCTGCCGACGCCGAACCTGTTCACCGGCGGGCACGAATACCACTCGGTTCGTGAGTGGGCGTCGCTACAGGAGATGGCCGCCGCGGCGGCGACGATCATCCGGCTGGCGGCCGTCTGGGCAGGCGAGGACGGCGCGGTTGCAACTACGGTCGGTTCGGCGAGCGACGGCGGCACAGCTCTCACCGAACCGGCCCCCTAAGGGCCCCCGACGCAGCTATTGGCGGGTTGTGGCGGCGTCTGGACGCGTCTGACGCCACGCGCGGGAATCACCGATGCTCCGCATCGACTCATCCCACGCCCGTCGTCAGCCACCCCCAGCCACTCCCCACATTCCCACCACGATCGACGTCGGGAGCCCTAAGCTGACGATCCGATGAGTGACTTCGGCCCAGGCTCGATGGCATCGCTGAATGGCGAGATCATGCCGGTTCACGAGGCGACGATCCCGGTCAGCGACGAGGGACTGATCCGCGGCGACGGCGCGTTTGAGGTGATGCGCGTCTACGACGGCGTGCCCTACGCGTTCGACGCCCACCTTGCACGACTGCAGCGGACGGGCGCCAACATCCGGCTCGAAGTCGACCTCGAGGCGGTCCGAGCCGAGTCACATCGGCTGCTGGCGCAGGCTGGGACGGGACCGGACGCACAGCTGCTTCGGATCATGGTGACCCGCGGCGGGCGCCGGATCCTGCTGACCGAGCAGATGCCCGAGATGCCCGAGCTCGCTCGACTGAAGTCGATCACGTACTCGCCGACCCGCATCTTGGACGGCGCCAAGACGCTGTCATACGCGGGGAACATGCTCGCCGGCCGGCTCGCTCGCGAACAGGGATACGACGAGGCGCTGCTCGTCACCCCGCACGGACGCGTGCTCGAAGCTCCGACCAGCTCGTTGTTCTACGTGATCGACTCCGAGCTGTTCACACCGCCGCTGGACGAGCACATCCTCGCCTCGATCACCCGCGCGCTTGTGCTCGAGGTGACCGATGCGCGCGAACGGTCGTGCACGCTGGAGGAGCTCACGGCGGCCGACGAGCTGTTCCTCGCCTCGACCGTGCGCGAGGTCCAGCCGGTGATCGCGCTCGACGAACACGAGTACTCGGGGCCGCGGCCCGTGTCGGAGGCGACCGCGCAGGCCGCCGCCGAGCGGATCCGGACGGAGCTGCGCTCCTGAACATCCTGACGGTGATCGGCAACCGGCCGCAGTTCATCAAGGCGGCCGCGGTCTCGCCGGTCCTGCGTCGCGAACACACCGAGACGCTGGTCCACACCGGTCAGCACTTCGACGATCGGCTGTCGGCGATCTTCTTCGAGGAGCTGGGCCTTCCCGCACCGGAGCTCGAGCTCGGGATCGCGCTCGGCGGGGCGAGCTCGCAGACCGCACGGATGTTGGCAGCGCTCGAGCCGGTGCTTGCCGACCAGGTTCCTGACGCGGTGCTCGTCTACGGCGACACCAACTCGACGCTGGCGGGCGCGCTCGCCGCAGCGCAGGCGGCGGTACCGGTCGTCCACGTCGAAGCCGGTATGCGTTCGTTCGATCGTCGGATGCCGGAGGAGCTCAACCGGGTGCTGGTCGACCATGCCTCGTCGTTGCTGCTGTGCTCGAGCGAGGCGTCGATGCGCAACCTCGCCGCCGAGGGTGTCCGCGCGCCGGTGCAGCTCGTCGGCGACGTGATGGTCGACCTCGCGCTGGCCGTGCAGCCGCGCGCGCGGGCGCGCAAAGATCTCGTCGTCGAGCGAGGACTGAGTCCCGGCGCCTATCTGCTCGCGACCGCCCACCGCGCGGGCAACGTCGACGACCCACAGCGGCTCGAGCAACTGGTTGCGCTGCTGTCAGGCGTCGATGGACCGCTGCTGCTGGCACTGCACCCGCGAACGGTCGTGCGGCTGCAGCGGTTCGGGCTGCGTGCGCGGCTTCAGGCGAGCGAGGACGTGCGGATCTGCGAGCCGCTCGGATACTTCGAGACCGCGGCGTTGATGTGCAACGCGCGAGCGGTCCTGACCGACTCCGGCGGGCTGCAGAAGGAGGCATACCTCGCAGGCGTGCGTTGTCTGACAATGCGGCCGAACACGGAGTGGACCGAGACCGTCGCCAGCGGCTGGAACACGCTCGTCGACCTCGACCTGGATGCCGCCCGGGCGGCGCTCGCGGCGCCGCTGCCCGATACACACCCACAGCTGTACGGCGATGGGCACGCCGCCGAGCGCGTCGTCGAGGCGCTTAGACTCGTGCAGCGATGAGCACCGAGGCAGCGCCGCTGGGCCCGGACGCGACGATCCGCGTCGGGGTCGCCGGGCTCGGTTATTGGGGCCCGAACCTCGCCCGCAACTTCGCTGCGATCGCCGGCTGCGAGCTCGTTTGGTGCTGCGACGACTCGGCCGCGGCCCGATCGCGCGCCGAGCTCCAGTTCCCCGGGGCCGGGGTGACCGACTCGCTCGACGACCTGCTCGCCGATCCGTCGCTCGACGCGATCGCGCTCGCGACGCCGGTGCCGACCCATGCCGCGCTGGCCGAGCGGGTGCTGCAGGCCGGCAAGCACTGTTTCGTCGAGAAGCCGCTGGCGGTCTCGGTCGCGGATGCGCAACGGGCAGTCGACGCGGCCGCGACCGCCGGGCGCACGCTGATGGTCGGCCATCTGCTCGAGTACCACCCGGGGCTGCGGGCGCTCAAGGAGCTTGCCGACTCGGGAGAGCTTGGCGACCAGATCTATTACATCTACGGCAACCGGTTGAACCTCGGCAAACTGCGTGCCGACGAGAACGCGCTGTGGTCGCTGGGCGCACATGACGTCTCGGTCGTGCTGTCGCTCGCCGGCGACGCGGAACCGGTCGAGGTCACCGCCCACGGCGCCTCGTATGTGCGCGGTGGTGTCGAGGACGTCGTGTTCTGCTTCATCCGGTTTGACTCTGGGCTCGTCGCGCACCTGCACCTGTCATGGCTGGACCCTCACAAGGAGCGGCGGTTCACGGTCGTCGGTTCACGTCGGATGGCGACGTTCGACGACATGGAGCTCGAGCGCAAGCTCACCGTCTACGACAAGGGCTTTGACGAGGACGCGCGTACCTACGGCGAGTACATCACCCGGTCCGGAGGGTCGTTCTCCCCGCAGATCGCCAGTCTCGAGCCGCTGCGAATCGAGTGCGAGCATTTCCTGACGTCGCTGCGCACCGGCGAGCGGCCACGCTCGGACGGGGTCAGCGGCCTGCGTGTCGTGCGCGTGCTCGAGCAGCTGCAGCAGTGCCTTGACGCGGGGCCGGCCGGGAATGGCTGAGCGCTTCGGCGCGCACATCGCCAGCGGGGCGTTGCTCGCGGCCGATGTCGACGTCGGTCCCGGGACGGTGATCGCCGACGGAGCCGAGATCGGGGCCGGCTCGGTGGTGGGTGCCGGTGCGGTGCTCGGTCCCGGGACCGTGCTCGGCGAGCGCTGCGTGATCGAGGACGGCGCCGTGCTCGGCAAGCGTCCGCGGCTCCGGGCGGGCTCGAGCGCCGTGGGAGCGGTCCGAGCGTTACGTGTCGCCGACGATGTGACGGTCTGCGTCGGCGCGGTCGTGTACGCGGGAGCGCGGATCGGCGCCGGCTCGATCATCGGCGACCAGGCGCATGTCCGAGAGCGCTCGACGATCGGCGAGCGGACCGTCGTCGGCCGCGGCTCGACGGTCGACTTCGACACGACCGTCGGCGACCGCGTCTCGATCCAGACGCTGGTCTACGTGACCGGCCGCTCGATCGTCGAGGACGATGTGTTCATCGGCCCCGGGGTGACGACCACCAACGACGACGCGATGGGCAGGCACGCTGCTGGCGCAGCGCTCGCGGGTCCGACGCTGCGCCGTGCCTGTCGCGTCGGTGGCGGCGTCGTCTTGACCCCCGGGATCGAGATCGGCGTCGAGGCGTTCGTCGCCGCCGGTGCGGTCGTGACCCGCGACGTCCCGGCGCGCGCGGTCGTGATGGGCGTGCCTGCGCGGGTCGTGCGCCAGGTCGGCGACGAGGATCTGATCGAGCGCTGGCGCTGATCGCGTCGCGTCGCTGGGGTTCAGTCAGACGCGTCGCTGGGGTTCAGTCAGACGCGTCGCGCGCGCCGGATGGATCGCCGTCGCTGAGCAGGCGGCTGCCAGCGGGAGACCCGCTAGGCGACCAGTCGCAGCGGCGTCGCGGCGCCCGCGTCCATCCGGACGATCTGTTCGTGTCCCTGCCCGACGCCGACCAGCACCACCGGCACGCCGACGAACTCCTCGATGAACCGCAACAGCTCGCGAGCCGCCGCCGGCAGCTCGGCCTCGTTGCGGCAATCCGAGATGTCCTGCTCGAAGCCGGGTAGCTCCTCGTACTCGGGCGTGACGTGGTGCAGCACGCTCTGGTGATACGGGAAGCCGTCGAGCTCGGCGCCCTCGGCCGATTGGTAGCGGACACAAACGCGGATCGTCTCGAACGCCGACAGCACATCCAACTTGGTGATCGCCAGCGCCGTCAGCGAGTTCAGCCGCGCCGTGTAGCGCAGCGCGACCAGATCGATCCAGCCGACCCGCCGCGCTCGACCGGTGGTCGTCCCGTACTCGCCGCCGCGCTCGCGCAGCTCGTCGGCGAGCGCGCCGTCCAGCTCGGTCGGAAACGGCCCCGCGCCAACCCGGGTGGCGTATGCCTTGGCCACGCCCCAGACCGCGTCGATGTCACGCGGGCCGATGCCGGCGCCGGCGCAGGCCGCGCCCGCGACGGTGTTTGAGGAGGTGACGAACGGATAGGTCCCGTGGTCGATGTCCAACAGCGTCGCCTGCGCGCCCTCGAACGCGACGATCTCGCCGCGGTCCAGTCGCTCGAGCACGAGCCGGGAGGTGTCGGCGATGTAGGGCTCGAGCACGTGCCCGTAGGTCAGGTACTCGTCCGACATCGACTGCAGATCGAGCGCCGGGTCGCGCGCGAACGGGCGCAGCGACAGCCGCTTGGGCTCGAGTGCGGTGATGATCTTCTTCTTCAGGATCTTCTCGTCGAGCAGATCCTGGACGCGGATCCCCAGCCGCGCCGCCTTGTCGGCGTAGCAGGGGCCGATCCCGCGCCGGGTGGTGCCGATCTGGAGCTTGCCGAGCCGGGCTTCGCCGGCGTCATCGAGCATGATGTGGTACGGCATGATCAGGTGCGCGTTGGCGGAGATCCGCAGGCTGCGGGTGTCGACGGCGCGGCGGCGCAGCTCGTCGAGCTCATCGGTCAGCACCCGCGGGTCGATCACGACGCCGTTGCCGATCACGCACAGCTTGCCGGCGTGCAGGATCCCCGATGGCATCAGGTGCAGCTTGTAGGTCTCGCCGTCGCGGACGATCGTGTGCCCGGCGTTGTTCCCACCCTGGAAGCGCACGACGACATCGGCATGCTCGGCGAGCATGTCGATCACCTTGCCTTTGCCTTCGTCGCCCCACTGGGCGCCGATCACCACGATTCCGGGCATCAGGCAGCAGTCTAATGTCGGGCCCGGCACTGGGCCGGGCGGGCGGAATGTGGCTTCGCCCGAGCGCCCATGCGCCCTCATGCGGCGCATCGCTGCCGACGCGTCGGGCAGGCGCAGCGGCTCGAGCACACCCACCCGTCGCCGTGGACCGATCACGCCGCGCCCGACGAGCCCACGGCACCGGGTCTCCATGTCTCCGGGTCTCCGGGTCCCCGGGTCCCGGGGGTCCCGGGGGTCCCGGGGGTCCCGGGGGTCCCGGGGGTCCCGGTGATATATCGCCCTTTGCCCCACCCCGTTCGGGCGCAAAGGGATGTTGAGGACTGAGAGCGTCCTGGATCGCCGTTTGCCCTAATGGTCGGGCGGAGCAAACGGCGATATATCACGCGGGTGTCGCGGTACCGCGGGCCGGCCGCCCCACGCGCGCGCTCACCGCTGCGGCGGTGCTGCGGGGGTGCTGCGGGGGTGCTGCGGGGGTGCTGCGGGGGTGCTGCGGGGGTGCTGCGCGAGGGGCTGCCCGGGGGTGCTGCCCGGGGGCGCTGGCGCCTACAGGAACAGGCCGCGCGCGACGACCGCCGCCGCGACGATCAGCACGATCACCAACAGCCGCCAGAACAGCGCGCGCTCGAAGCGCGAGTCACGCCGCAGATCATCTTCGAGGTCGTCGCTCACGCCAGATCGCCAACGGTGCCCGTCTTCTCGGTCTTCTCCCAGACCATCTCGGCGCGACGCAGCTCCTTCAGATAGGCGGAGGCCGTGATCGCGCACAGCAGTGGCCCGAAGCCGACCACGTACAGCAGCGGGGCAACCAGCGGCCGCAACCTGGTCCCCTCCAGCAACCGCAGCAGCCAGGCGGCGACCATCGACAACGAGACCCAGGCGTAGGCGCACAGCATCAGCACCACCTGCCCGGTCGAATGCGCCGTCCCCCCGATGATCCCCCAGACGATCACCGCGAGTCCGATCACACCCGGGAACAGGATCGCCTCGCGCCAGCAGCGCTTGGCGACATCGGGATCGATCGACCAGCTCGACAGCGTCACCAGCAGGTAGGCGACGATGTTCGCCGACGACAGCACCTTGAACACGCCGCGGGCGGCGTGATGCTCGAGCGCGTACAAGCCCAGCAGCGCGCCCGACGACAGCACCATCAGGATCGGGGTCAGGAACACCGCGAACCAGATCAGCGCGAAGCTGACCGAACCCAGCGACCCGGCCCGGTCGCGGCGCAGCCAGACCCGGCGAAAGCGGATCGTCACCTGCCAGTTGCCGCGGGCCCAGCGTGCTCTCTGCTTCCACAGCCCGCGCACGTCGAACGGCTCCTCGGCCCAGACGATCGCGTGCGGTTCGAACACGACTCGATAGCCCGCGAGCTGGATGTTGAGCGTCGTCACCGTGTCCTCGGCCAGCGTCGAGGTGTCGAGCTGACCGCCGATCGCGTCCAGCGCCTCGCGCCGGATCAGCTGCGCACCGCCGGCGAGGCACGCTTGCGCGCCGAGCACGTTCTGGGCCCGTCGAGCTGCCGCCTGCGCGTTGTCGTACTCGTAGCCGATGAATCGGCGCATGTAGTTGGCCGGCCGGCTGCCCTCCTTGATGTACGCCGTGACCGCCCCGACCCGCTCGTCAGAGAGGTGGCGGATCATCCGGATCAGCGAACGGCCGGTGAACAGCACATCGGCGTCGATGATCAGCACCACCTCGTAGCCGCCCTCGGCGGCCAGCACCCGCAGCCCGTGGTTGAGCGTGTGCGCCTTGCCCTGGCCGCCGTCCTCGCGGTAGATGTGGACGACCCGCCCGGGGTGCCGTTGCTCACCCGCATGGACCTGCTCGGCGGTGGCGTCGGTGCTGGCATCGTCGACGACGTACACCCGCAGCCGGTCGGGCGGGTACTCCAGCGCGGTGAGCGTGTCGATCGTGCGGCCGATCACCGCGGCCTCGTTCCAGGCCGGCACGAGCACCGCGACGCGTGGCAGCAGTTCCGGGAGCGCCGCGTCAGGCCGGCGGAAACGGTGCATGCCCGCGAGCAGCGACTGATACGCCCCGGCTGCGACCGGGATCGCCCCGGCCAGGACCATTGCCGTCAGTACCCACTCAAGTACTCGCACGCGATCGGTCCTCGGCGTCGAGCTCGCTCAACACCGACAGACAGTAGTCGTAGCGGCCGATCGTCTCTCGCTTGTGGCTGTCGGTGCTCAGCAGCAGCGTCACGCCACGATCGACGAACGGTCGCACGGTCCGTGGCGACGGGCAGCGCCAGCGCTCGTCGATCTCGATCTGCGCGCCATGGTCGCGGGCCGCGTCGGCGAGCCGCTCGATCAGCGCAAGCGGCACATCGCGCTCGTGCAGGCCGAGCTTCGGCAGCACGCTGAACAGGTGCGCGATCACGATCTGCTCGGGCCGGCGCAGCGCCCGCGCGGTCGAGGTCACGATCGCCTCGAGCACATCCGTGGCGCTGCGCTCGCCGGATGCGAGCGCGTCACGCACCTCGCGCGGGTGGTGTGGGCCGTCGGCGAGCGGCACCTGGTGGTCGGCGGCGTAGATCGCGTCGACGCCCTCGATCGCGTCCGGAAGATCGAGCGCGCCGTCGGTGGCGAGCAGCTTGGCCTCGATCGCGCAGCGCAGTCGCAGCTCGGTCGTGCGCCGCAGCGATTGCACCGCATCGACGTACTCGGGCACCCAGTCGGTGCCGGCGCGAACGTGGTCGACGCAGGTCAGCTCGCGCAGCCCGAGCCGCTCCGCCTCGGCGATGTTCTGCTCGATCGAGTTGGCACCGTCGGAGAAGGTCGAATGCACGTGCATGTCCTGCAGCGTGCGGGGGTCGGCGCTCAGCGTGACCCCTCCTGCAGGTCGGTGATTTCCGAGAATGCGAAGAACCGTTCGTCGAAGAAGCGCACCATCGCGATCTCGGCGAACGGCAGCGGACCGTCGGCGATCGGGGTGCCGAGCGCCTCACCGATCGCCAGCCGCGGCATGTCGATCCCGGCGGCGATCGTCAGCGGCATCGTTCCCGGAAACCGCGGATTGACCTCCAGCAGCGCCGGTTCGCCGGTGACGTCGAGCTTGACCTGGACGTTGGCGACGGTCGTCAGCCCGATCAGCTGGGCGACCGCGCGGCCGTAGGCCTCAAGCTGCGGCTCGCGCAGCGTCCGGCCGGTGATCGCGATCCCGGAGTCGACCCGGAGCCGCTCGCGCACAACGACGGCGGCGACGTGGCCGTCGGCGCGCGCGAGCACGTCGAGCGAGTACTCGGCGCCGGGCAGGTGCTCCTGAACCAACAGCGTCCCGTCACGTGGCAGCGCGGCGAGCTGATCGCGGGCCTCGATCAGGCGGATCCCGCGCGAGCCGCTGCCCGACCGCGGCTTGACGATCGCCGGCAGCGCGATCGCATCGGCCGCGAACGCGTCGTCGACCAGCCAGGTCGCGGGCACCCGGACGGTGTCGCGACAGCGCCCATGCAGGGCCCACTTGTCCAAGCAGACCGCGAGCGTCGAGGCCTGCGCGAGCACGAGCGCGATCCCGGCCTCGGCGAAGCGCTCGCGGGCGCCCGCCAGTGGCGCCAGCTCGGAGTCGACGGTCGGCACCACCACCCTGACCCGCTCGCGTCGCGCCAGCGTGAACAGCGCGTCGACGAATCCCGGGTCATCGCCGCGCGGCACGATCGCGCGGCGGTCGGCGCCGACCAGATACAGCCCTGCCGAATACGGATCGATGTCGGCCGACAGCAGCTCGATGCCATCGACGTCGGCCATCGCCCGCAGGATCGAGTAGCCCGACGGTCCGCCGGTGCCGGTCACCAACACTCGCTCATCCGACATCGCTTGGCTGCTCCTCGGTTCGGACGACATCCCGTGGCGTCTGCTCTGAATCGCGCACCACCTCGAGCGGCTCGACGTAGCGCGAACTCGTGTACCGGCTCCAGTATCGGGCCGTCGCGCGCAGGAGGTCCTCCTGCAGGTAGCGCCGCAACCGGACCTGCGAGGCGAACACGCGGATCACCTCGAGCTTACGCTCCAGAAACTCGTCGATCTCGATGAAGCGGGTCGGGCGAAACTCGACCGTCGTCGACGGTGCCTCGTAGCAGTACACGCCGGGCACGGCCCGGGCGGCGACGAGCGTCGCGTGGTGGACGTTGCGGTGGTCCTGATGGACATCGCGGGGTGTGTGGGTGTAAACGATGTCCGGGTCGATCTCCTCGACCACGAGCTTGATCGTGTCGATCGTGCGGCCGTCGACCGACACGTGCGTGTCGGACAGGTCGGCGTGGATCAGCCGTGCCGACATCAGTTCGGCCGCGCGCGCGGACTCCGCGGCGCGCTCGGAGACGGTCCCACCGGCTTCGCCGCCGGTCAACGTCAGCACCGTCACCCGGTCGCCGGCGGCCGCGTGGCGCAGCAGGATCCCGCCGGCGCCGATTTCGACGTCGTCGGGGTGTGCGCCGACCGCCAGCACGGTCCGCCGGCCCTGTTCGCGCCGCTCGCCGGTGAGCGCGATCAGCGTCTGCGCCTTCTCGACCAGCGGGTCGGGGTCGACCGGCTTGGCGAGGTAATCATCGGCGCCGACGCGCATCGCCGCGACCGCGTACTCGAAGCTCGCATGCCCAGACAGCACCAGCGTGGCGAGCTCGGGACGACGCGCCTTGACGGTCTCGATCAGCTCCAGACCGCTGATTCCCGGCAACTCGATGTCGGCGACCAGCAGTGCCCACTCGCGTTCGCCGAGCACTCCGATCGCATCCTCGCCAGTGGAAACCGCGCGGACGTCGCCGAGCGCCGCCATCAGCCCCTGCAGCAACGCGGCCGTCAGCGGATCGTCCTCAACCAGGAGGATGCTGGCTCTATCGACTGACACGCGCCGGAGATCTCATCGTCGCGCCTCGCCACGGTACCGGGTCGGCGCGGCCGATTCACCCGAACATCCGTCGGGTGCAGGTACATCTCGCGCCACATCCGCTGGTACGGTTGGTCTGTGGCCTGGTCTGAGCGGGGTGCCGGCGGGAGGCCGCCGTCCAGACAGGAGACGCTGTGGTTCGCGATCGTCGCGGCGCTCGGCCTGCTCACGCGCCTGCTGCCCGGACCGGGGACCGATTGGGGCGTGTTCGCGCTCGCGGTCGCGTTGAACCTCGTGATCGTCGGCTTGGCGCTCTGGCGCCCAGCCCGCTGGTACGTGGTCGCGCCGTTCGTCTACCTGCTGGCCGTGGTGCTGTTGCGGCAGTCAAGCCACGGCGTCTCGGGCGACACGGTGCTGGCGCTGTTGGCGGTGATCTGGCTGGCGATGTTCTGCACCCGTGCAGAGCTGATGCTCGGTCTGATCGCGCTCGCCGCCGCGTTGTTGATCCCATACATGATCTACGGCGCGCCCCGATACCCGCCGTACGCGTTGCGTACCACGGTGATCCTGGTCGGGGTCAGCGCGCTCGCCGGGCTCACGATCCAGTCACTGCTCGGCCGCGTGCGGGCCAGTCGTGACCAGCTGATGGGTCTCCTGAGCGCCGCGACCGAGACCGTGATCTACGCGACCGACGCGGCCACCGGCGCGATCAAGCAATTCAACGAGGGCGCCGAGCGGCTGCTCGGCTACCGCGCCGAGGAGGTGATCGGCAAGCCGGCGCTGACGCTGTTGCATGACCCGGAAGAGGTCGCTCGGGCCGCGTCTCAGCTCGGCACGACCCCGCGCGAGTCGCTGGTCGGCGAAGCCAGCCGCGGCGGATCGTCGACCGGCGAATGGACCCTGATCCGCAAGGACGGAGGGCGGGTGCGTCTGTCGCTGACGATCACACCCGAGCGCGACGACGACGGCCGGATCTATGGCTTTCTCGGCATCGGTGTCGACCTCACCCAGCGGATCCGGGTCGAGTCCGAGCTGCAGGCCGAGCGCGACTTCTCACAGACCGTGATCGACAGTGCCCCGAGCCTGGTGATGGTGCTCGATTCCCGTGGCCGGATCGAGCGCTACAACCGCGCTTGCGAGCAGCTCACGGGACTGCTCGAGCGCGATGTCATCGGCCGGTTCTACTGGGACGCCGTGCTGCCCGAGCCCGACCGGGCAGCGGCCCGGATCGAGCTGGAGAACGCCCCCGCGCAGGCGTTCCCGTTCAGTGCCGAGCGCGAGTGGGAGACGAGCGCCGGCGGCCGCGGCCTGATCGCGTTCTCGGCGACCGCGATCGCGGGTCCGGACGGCGCGATCGAGCACCTGATCTGCACCGGTGCCGATATCACCGAACTGCGCCGCTCCAACGCCCAGCGCGACCACGCGCTTGCCGTCGCGGTTGACGCGACCCGCGCCAAGTCCCAATTCCTGGCGAACATGAGCCATGAGATTCGGACGCCGCTCAACGGGGTGATCGGGATGCTCGGGCTGTTGGACGGAACGCAGTTGACCGCGGAGCAGCGCGAGTACGCGAGGATCGCGAGCTCCTCCGGCGAGGCGCTGCTCGACGTGATCAACGACATCCTCGACTTCTCGAAGATCGAGGCGGGCAAGCTCGAGCTCGACGAGCTTGACTTCGAGCTGCGCGGCCTGATCGAGGACGCCTGCGAGATGGTCGCCGTCCAGGCTCACGCCAAGGGCCTGGAGCTGACCAACTGGTTCGACGGTGAGCTGCCGCTGCTGGTCCACGGCGATCGCACGCGGTTGCGTCAGATCCTCGCCAACCTGCTGTCCAACGCGGTCAAGTTCACCGACGTCGGCGAGGTCTCGGTTCGCGCCCGCGAGCTACGGCGCGAGGGCGAGCGGTCGATTGTCCGGATCGAGGTCGCCGACACCGGTGTCGGGATCGAGCCCGAGCAACTCGCGCGGCTGTTCGAGCCGTTCGCGCAGGCCGACAGCTCGACCACGCGCGAGCACGGCGGAACCGGCCTCGGGCTCGCGATCTCGCGCCAGCTCGCCGAGCTGATGGGAGGCACGCTCGACGCCAGCTCGCAGCCGACCCGTGGCACCACGTTCCGGCTGACGGTCGGCTTCGGCGTGATCGCCGGCCACGCGGTTCGCAAGGCGGCCCGGGCGGTGCTGCCCGAGGGCGCGCGGGTGCTCGTCGTCGACGACAGCTCTGCCAACCGCGCAATCGTCGCCGGCTATCTGGCCACCCGCGACGTCCGCTGCGAGCAGGCCGCTAGCGCACACGAGGCGCTCGAGCTGCTCAGCGCCGCCGCCGAGGCGGGTGAGCCCTACGAACTGGTCGTGCTCGACAGCCGGATGCCGGGGATGGATGGGGCCGCGCTGGCGTCGGCGATTCGCGAGATGCCGAGCCTGCGCTCGGCCCGTCTGCTGATGCTGACCTCGACCGGCGAGGCCACGGTGCCCGATGTCGACCGCTGCGTGACCAAGCCCGTCCGCCGCGGCGCGCTGCTCGAGACCGTCGCGGAGCTGATCGGCTCCGCGCCCGAGCGCTCGGTGGCGGCGCCGGTCACGGTCGTCGCGTCGGCGCCGCCCGTCGAGGGCGCCGGGCGGCGGATCTTGATCGCCGAGGACAACGCGGTCAACCAGGTCGTGATCGAGGCGATGCTGGTCAAGCGTGGCTTCACGGTCGACATCGTGACCAACGGCCGCGACGCCGTGCAGACGCTCGGTCGCGAGCACCGGGCGGTGATGATGGACTGTGAGATGCCGGTGCTCGACGGATACCGCGCGACCGCCGAGATCCGCTCCGCGGAGGGCGACGAACGACACGTCCCGATCATCGCGATGACGGCGCGCGCGCTTGCCGACGACCGTCAGCGCTGCCTCGACGCGGGGATGGATGACTACCTCGCCAAGCCATTGCGCGAGGCCGAGCTCGACGCGGTTCTCCGACGCCGGCTCGGGGTCGCTGCGCAGGTGCCGGCGGTGGATGCGCAAGCGGCCGACGAGCTCGTCGACGAACAGCGGCTGCGCCACTTCCGCGAGTCCTATCCAGAGGTGGTCGAACCGCTGCTGCGCTTGTTCTCAGAGGCGACGCCGCCGCTGATCGAGCAGCTACGCGAGGCGGCCGCGGGCGGCGATCATGAGCAGCTGCGCCGGGTCGCGCACCAACTCAAGGGCGGCTGTCAGAACGCCGGCGCGCTCGAGCTCGGCCGACTGGCGCTCGAACTCGAGCAGGGCGGGGAGCCCGAGCTGCTGATCGCCAGGATCGACGCGGCCTATGGTCCGACGCGCGACGCGTTGGCCCGGCTGCTCGCCTGAGTTCGCCCGGCGCCGATCAGGCGATCCGCAGGTCCATCCGGTGATCGGGCCCGGTCAACGGCAGCTCGTCGCACATCTCGGTCAACCGCGACACGGTTCGCGGCGTGATCTGCTCGCAGAGCTTGTCGCGGTCGAGGATGTTGGTCGTGATCACGATCGAGCGCTCGTCCTCGTAGCGGGCGTTGACGATCGAGTAGAGCTCCTCCAGCACCCACTCATTGCTCTTCTCGGCGCCGACATCGTCGATCTGCAGCAGGTCGACGGCGCTCAACCGCCGCAGTAGATCGCCGTGCGAGCGCTCGGCCCGGAACGTGTCGCGAATCTCGTTGAGCAGCCTCGGCAGCGAGTAGATCGCGACGCTGCGGCCGGCGTCGAGCGCGGCCTTGGCGACGAGCATCGCGAGCGTCGTCTTGCCGGTGCCGGTCGGACCCAGGAACCACAGTCCGCGCCCGGCGTCGAGCTGCGCGTCGATCCGGTCGGCGAACCGTCGTGTGTGCGCGACTACTGTGCGCGGCTCGATCTGGGTCACCGGCGGCGTCTGAAACGACACCGAGCGGTACTTCGGCGGGATCACCGCCGACAGGCTGCGGCCGCGGCGCCGGGAGATCTCCTGCGTGCGGCAGCGGCACGGTGAGGCGGTGTTGGACGCGAAGTCCAGCAACAGCCCCGAGCCGTCGCACAGGCCGAACGGGCAGTCGCTCATGAGTAGCGGTCCGCGGAGGTGAAGTTGAAGAACTTCGGATATTCACGCAGAAACGTCAGCACGACCTCGCCGACCGGTCCGTTGCGGTGCTTGGCGATGATGATGTCGGCCTCGCTCGGTCGCTCGGAGTCGTGGTCGTAGTACTCCTCGCGGTAGATGAACATCACCAGGTCGGCGTCCTGCTCGATCGCGCCCGACTCACGCAGGTCTGAGAGGATCGGCTTCTTGTCGCCGCCGCGCTGCTCGACGGCGCGGCTCAGCTGCGACAACGCGATCACGGGCACGTTCAGCTCTCGCGCGAGCCCCTTCAGACCGCGGCTCATCTGCGCGACCTGCTCGACCCGGCTCTCGATTCTGCCCTCGGCACGCATCAGCTGCAGGTAGTCGACAATCACGAGGCCGAGCCCGCCGTCGATCTGGGCGTGCAGCCGGCGGCACTTGGCGCGGATCTCGAGCACGCCGGTGTCGGAGGAGTCGTCGACGTACAGCGGCGCGTTCGAGAGCTTCTGGCAGGCGGCGAGGATCGTCGGCCATTCCGCCGCCTTGAGCTTGCCGCGGCGCAGGTCCTCGCCGTGCTTGTTGGCCTGCGAGGCGATGAACCGCTGCGCGAGCTCGGACTCGGACATCTCCAGCGAGAACAACGCGACCGCATTGCCCGCCAGCGCGGCGTTCTCGGCGATGTTGGCGACCAGCGCCGACTTGCCCATCGAGGGCCGCGCCGCGAGCACGATCAGGTTGCCGGCCTGAAACCCGCCGGTCTTCTCGTCGATGTCCTTGTATCCCGACGGGGTCCCGGTGAGCGACGTCTTGGACGTCGACAACCGGTGCAGCTTGTCGGTCTCGACGTCGAGCAGCTCGTGGATCGAGCGGATCTTCTTCTGGCGCTCGTCGGTGGCGACCTCGAGCACCGATCGCTCGGCCGCCTCGACCAGATCCCGGGCCGGCGCCTCGCGTGACAGGACGCTCGCCTGAATCTCATAGGAGGCGCTCAGCAGGTCGCGCAGCTTCGCGTTGTCGTGGACGATCTCGCCGTACTCGCGCGCGTGCCCGGCGGCCGGCACCCAACCCGTCAACTGCTCGATCGCCTCCTCGCCGCCGACCTGCTCGAGCTTGCCGCGCTGGCGCAGGATCTCGGCCACCGTCAGGTGGTCGATCTTGCGGTTGAGCTCGTAGAGCTCGACCATCGCCGCGAACACGAGCCCGTGCTGCTCACGGTAGAAATGGTCGGCACGCAGCTGCTCCTCGACCAGCAGCGTGTTCAGGTGGCGATCGTCGATCAGCACCGCTCCCAGGACCGAACGCTCGGCCTCGAGGTTGTGGGGCGGGACGGCGATGTTCTGAACGGCGCTCAAGCTCGGGTGAATATAGGTTCGCGGTTGACGACCAGCAGACCATCATCCCGCGCGCTGCGGACATTTCCGTCGGCGCTGCAAACGATTAGCCTGGACCGGTGCCCGAGCCCGCCGATCGGATCGAGTTGCGCCCGGTCGGATGGGTGCGCTCGCCGTTGCGCACCCGTGCGCAGGCACCGCTGCAGGGAGCCGAGGGTGCTCCCGAGGCGACGCTCGAGTTCGCCGATGCCGTCGCCACGGCGGTCACCGACCTACATGTCGGCGACGAGCTGCTGGTCCTGACCTGGCTGCATCTCGCCGACCGCGCGACGCTGCGGGTGCATCCGCGCGGCAATCCGCGAAACGACGAGGAGGGCGTGTTCAGCACCCGCTCGCCGGATCGGCCAAACCCGCTCGGCCTGCATCGGGTCACGGTCGTCGGGGTCGACGGCACGCGTGTGCGTGTCCGCGATCTGGAGGCGATCGACGGCACCCCGGTGCTCGACGTCAAGCCGGTCCTCGATCCGCGCGAGCGCTAGCGGGAGGCCAACTAGCGCCCGGAGATGGGGCCGCGGCCCCATTGAACGCGAGCCGCCCCGCCGCGACGCTGTGTCGGCACCCCACCACGAGAGGATCCCTTCGATGAGTATCACCGCCGCCGACACGATCACGGTCACCCGGCGCGCCGGGCAAGACGCGCCCGCCCTCCCGATCCGCTGCATCGTCGTCGACGATCACCCGGCGATCCGGCTCGGGCTCTCCGAGCTGCTCGACGCCGAGCCCGACTTCCGGGTGCTCGACTCGTTCGCGACCGCCGAGGCGGCGTTCGCGTTCGCGCAGCGATCACCGCTCGACGTCGCGGTGATCGACTACCAGCTCGGTGGCCGCTCCGGACTGTGGTGCAGCCGCAAGCTCAAGGCGTTGGCGGCCCCGCCTGCGGTGCTGATCTACTCGGCGTTCTCCGATCATCTGCTCGCTGCGGCATGTGTCGCCGCGCGCGCCGACGGGATCGTCTCCAAGGCCGCGCTCGGGGTCGAGCTGTGCGAGCAGATCCGAGCCGCGGCGCGCGGCGTTGGTCGTCTGCCGTTGGTGCCGCCGATGGTCGCCGAGAGTCTCCGACGGCGACTCGATCCCACCGAGCAAGCGATCTACGGGATGATGTCGGCGCGGACCCCCGATCCGGAGATCGCGGTCACGCTCGGGTTGACCGCGGACGATCTGGAGGCACGATCGTGGATGATGCTGCGCAAGCTTCAGCGAATCGACCCGCCGCGACGGTAGCGCGGCGCGGGCGGTACGTGCCGCTCGGCTATCGGGTCGCCGGCTACAACGCGATCGTGCTGGCCGCCACCGTGGTCGTCACGATTCTGGTGCTGGCGCCCCACAAGCTGTCGGCGTTCGAGACCGACGAGGCGATCACGCTCGCGATCGCGCTGGCGCTGATCGTCGCGCTCAACGTGTTCGCAATGCAACGGGTCGTGGCGCCGCTGCGGAAGCTGACCGCGCTTGCGCGCCGCGTCGATCTGTCGCGCCCCGGTGAGCGGATGCCGGACGCGACCCCGACCTCGGAGGCGGGCGAGCTGGCGTTGACGTTCAACGAGATGCTGGCCCGCCTGGAGGCCGAGCGTCGTGACGCGACCGGTCGCGTACTCGCCGGCCAGGAGGCCGAGCGACTGCGGATCGCGCAGGAGCTTCACGATCAGATCGGCCAGGAGCTGACCGCCGTGCTGCTCGGGCTGGCACGGGTCCAGACGCAGGTCGCCGACGAGCACAAGCCGGACGTCGCGGCGGTCCAGGACGCGGTCCGCTCGAGCCTCGAGGACGTCCGTCGGATCGCGCTCGAGCTGCGCCCGGAGGCGCTCGACGACCTCGGCCTGCACTCGGCCCTGGCGGTGCTGTGCGAGCGCCTGGAACAACGCGCGGGCCTGCGCGTCGGGCAGCGGATCCCCGAGCCGTTGCCGGCACTCGACCCCGAGGCCGAGTTGGTCGTCTACCGGGTCGCCCAGGAGGCGCTGACGAACGTCGCCCGGCATGCCAACGCTGACCACGCGCGGCTCGAGCTCGCTCCGGACCGCACGGGTGCGCTGACGCTGACGGTCGCCGACGAGGGCGACGGGCCGGGCGATGCGCAGCCGGGAACCGGGATCCGCGGGATGCGCGAGCGAGCGGCGCTGATCGGGGCGCAGCTGACGGTGGAGCCCGGCGCCGAGGGACGCGGGTGTGTCGTGCGGCTGGTGCTGGCGGCGCCCGACGCCGCGGGCGAAGGCCCGTGAGCTCACTGAAGACGAGGATCCTGCTCGCCGACGACCACGCGCTGGTGCGGCGCGGGCTGCGACTGGTGCTTGAGGCGCAGCCCGATATGGAGGTCGTCGCCGAGGCAGGTGATGGCGCCGAGGCGATCGCACGGGCACTCGACACGCCGCTCGAACTCGCGATCGTCGACATCTCGATGCCGCGGATGACCGGGCTGCAGGCGGTGGCCGAGATCCGCCGGCGGGCGCCACAGGTCCGCTGCCTGGTGCTCTCGATGCACGAGAACGAGCGCTACCTGTACGAGGCGCTGAAGGCCGGGGCGGCCGGCTACGTGCTGAAGTCTGCCGCGGACCGTGACCTGGTCGACGCGGTCCGCGCCGCGATGCGGGGGGAGCCGTTCCTGTACCCGGGCGCGGTGACGCCGCTGATCGCCGAGTACCTGCGCCAGGCGCGCGACGAGCCGACGATCCGCGCCGACCCGCTCACCCCTCGCGAACGCGAGGTGGTCAAGCTGATCGCCGAAAGTCGCTCGACCAAGCAGATCGCGGCCGAGCTCGTGATCTCCGAGAAGACGGTCGAGCGCCATCGCGAGAACATCCTCGAGAAGCTCGGCATGCACGATCGGGTCCAGCTCACCCGCTACGCGATCCGCACCGGCCTGATCGAGCCGTGATAGCAAACCGTGACCGGTCGCGTGAACCCGCTGCCCGGTACGGTGTCGCGCCTGACCCCGGAGTCGTTCCACAGTTTCTTCGAAGCGAGCGCCGGCGTCGCCGGGGCGCTCGTCGGCCTGCTGTTCGTGGCCGTCTCGGTCACGCTCGAGCGGCTCTCCGAGCGCGGTGAGACCCAGCCACAGCGACTCCGCGCCGCGGCGGCGCTGAGCTCGTTCACCAACGCGCTGACGATCTCACTGTTTGCGCTGGTGCCGGGGCTCGGGCTCGGTCTTCCCACCGTGATCGTCGCGCTGCTGGGGCTGGGGTTCATGGCCGCCTCGTTGATGTCGGTCGTGCGCCTCGGCTTCCGCCGCCCCGGCGAGCTGGCGAACTTCCTGTTTCTCACCGGGCTGATGGCCGTCTTTATCGGGCAGCTGCTGGTCGGCATCGACCTGATCGCCCATCCCCATCAGCAGGGCGACTACCAGTGGATGGCGATGTTCGTCGTGTTCTCGTTCTTGATCGGCATCTCGCGATCGTGGGAGCTGATCGGCGGCCCGACGATCGAGGTCGGCCACGAACTGTTCGCGTTGGTCCGCGGCGGCACGCTCGACCGAGGCGACCGAGGCGACCGAGGCGACCGAGGCGACCGAGGCGACCGGGTTGACCGACCGGGCGAGCAGGACGATGATTCCGGCGCGCCCCGCACGGGTGGATTCGAGCCGAGCTGAGCCAGACAGATCGAGGAGAGCCGCGATGACCAGCAGCGAGGTCCCCAACCCCACCCTGCACCACGTCACGCTGAAGACCAACCGGCTGCAGGAGATGTGCCACTGGTATGAGCTGACGGTCGGGTTGACGCCCAACCACAATGGACCGTTCGGCGCGTGGCTGACCAACGACGCCGCCAACCACCGGGTCGCCCTGCTCGTCGCCCCCGGGCTCAGCGATGACACCGACAAGATCGCGCACACCGGCATGCACCATCTCGCCTTCGAGTACCCGGACGTCGGCGCCCTGTTGGCGACCTATGAGCGCCTACGCGATCAGGGGATCGAGCCGCACGCGTGCCTGGACCACGGTCTGACGACGTCGATGTACTACGTCGATCCCGACGGCAACAGCGTCGAGCTACAGGCCGACAACTTCGGCGACTGGGACGCGTCGAGCGAGTGGATGCGCACCGCGCCCGAGTTCCGGACCAACCCGATCGGCATCAACTTCGATCCCGCCCAGCTGTTGGAGGCCCACAAGCAGGGGGCCGACGCGGCGGACCTGCATCGGCGCAGCTTCGCCGGTGAGTTCGATCCCGGCACGCCGCTCGATCTGCGCCTGCCCAACGCGGACTAGGCGAGTGTGCATGGGTAGTTGCGGCGAGATCGCTCGAACGTTGTTGATGCGTACACACGGGTTGTACGCAGATCGCAAAGTACGGAGTCGGTGGCTCCGTCAGCGCCACGGTGCCGATCGCGTCGGGCGACGACCGTCGCCAGCGGACCGCTCAGGCGGCGACAACCATGGTCTTGACCGTTGCGGTCACCTCGTCGGTGACCTCGACGACGACCATGTAGGTGCCGACGTTGCGGATCGGCTCTTCGAGATGAACCTTGCGCCGGTCGATCTTGAGCCCGCGGGCATCGCGGATCGCGTCGGCGATGTCCTGGGTCGTGACCGAACCGAACAGCCGGCCATCGTCGCCGGCCTGCTGGGCGATCGTCAGCACCGTGCGGCCCAGCACCGAGGCACTGTCGCGCGCGCGCTCCTCCGCCTCGCGGGCGGCTCGATCGGCGTCGTCCTGGCGGCGCCGCGCAACCTTCAGCGAGGTCGCGGTCGCGGGCTCGGCCAGCTTGCGCGGCAACAGGTAGTTGCGCAGGTACCCGGCCGAGACGTCGACGACCGCGCCGCGCTCACCGAGCGAGTCGATGTCCTGGAGCAGAATCGCTTGGGGCATCGATCAGCGTGAGGGCCGCGGATGGGTGACAGAGGGCATCGAGCCGACGCCCCCGACGCAGACGACGGTGGTCATCAGCGGTCGCGGTCGCGGTCGCGATCGCGGTCGCGGTCGCCACGACCGCCGCGATGATCGGCGCTCTCGACCACGTACGGCAGCAACGCCAGCTCGCGGGCGCGCTTGACCGCGCGCGCGACCTGGCTCTGATGACGCCGGCACGCTCCCGTGATGCGGCGCGAACGGATCTTGCCGCGGTCGGAGATGAACCGGCGAAGCATCGACAGGTCCTTGTAGTCGACCTGCTCGATCTTCTCCCGGCAGTACGGGCACGACTTACGACGGGTGGTGGAAGGTCCACCCTTGCGGTCGCGCCGGCGCACCGGACGTCTGCGCTGCTTTGCCATAGATGATCAGCCTAGCGGGGTTCTTGGGGTGTCGGATCTGCTCAGAAGGGAATGTCGTCGTCCGCGGCGGCGCTTACGGGCGTGCGCTCGAAGTCGCCGGTGTCGATCGGAACGTCGGACTCGCTCGTGCGAGCACTGGAGGAGAACCCGTTCCCGTTGCCGCCACCGGCGTCATCACGACCGCCGAGGAACTGCACGTTCTCGGCGACTATATCGACAGCCTGGCGCTTGGCGCCCTCCTCACCCCACTCTCGCCACTGCAGGCGACCGTCGATCGCGACCCCACGACCCTTGGCCAGGTACTTCTTGCAGTTCTCGCCCTGGGCACCCCAGACGGTCACATCGAAGTAGTTGGGAACGTCCTCCCACTGCTGGGTCTGCGGGTTTCGGCGGCGTCCGTTGCAGGCGACGCGCAGCGAGCAGACCGAGTTGCCACTGGGCAGCGCTCGCAGCTCCGGGTCGCGCGTCAGGTTCCCCGTGATGATCACCCGATTGATGTTGGCCATTGTCCGATGGCTCCTCTCGACAGACAGATGTTGAAGGCTCATGTTCGAGTCTATGGACGGGTCGGACGGTCAGAACGCCGATCGCCGGAAAATGGAACAGAACCGTTGCTCGCCTGGCCAGTATCGCCACAGTCGCCGGCGCCCCAGCCCGGACGCGGCGGTGCTGGCGCCGCCCGACGGAGCCCTGGGGCGGGGTGGAGTCAGTTCTCGTCGCTGGGCGCGGCGGCGCTGGTCACGGCGCCCGCAGCGGCCGGCGTGCCGGCGACGACCGGGGGCGCCGACTCCGGCGCCGCGGGGGTGCCGGGAATCTCCCGGATGATCCGGAAGCGCAGAACCGCGTCGTCGATCCGCAGGTTGTGCGACAACGGCTCCAGCACCGAGGTCGGAGCGGTGAACTGCAGCAGGTGGTACTCGCCCTCGCCCTGATGCGCGATCTCGTATGCCAGCGGCCGGGAGTGCCAGTCGTCGTCGCGCACGACCGAGCCGCCCGCGTCGGTGATCTGGGTCTGAGCGTCGGCGACGATCTTGGCGCGCCGCTCATCCTCGGCCTCGTTGGAGAGGACCACGACCAGGTCGTATCTGCGTTCTGCTGCTGGCATCGGATCGGTCGCCGCACGCTGACGGGTTGTCAGAGCCTCGGCGGCGGCCGACTATAGCGGCTGGCAAGATCACCCCATGGCAGACCCGCCCGAGCCGATCGCGCAGCCCCCTGCCAAGCGTCGTCGCCGGTCGACGCCCGAGCTTGAGATCCTGCGCTGCGATACCGACGCCGACTGGCAGCGATGGCTGGAGGAGCACCATGACGGCGCGGCGGGCGTCTGGCTGATGTTCGCCAAGAAGGGCTGTCTGACCCCGACCGTGACCTACGCCGAGGCGCTGGACACCGCGCTCTGCTACGGCTGGATCGACGGTCAGGTCCGTCGTTTCGACGAGTCCTTCTATCTGCAGCGGTTCACCCCTCGCCGTCCACGCAGCAAGTGGTCGCAGATCAACCGTGGTCACGTCGAGCGGCTGACCGACGCCGGACGCATGCGCGCGTCCGGACAGGCGCAGGTCGACGCCGCCCGGGCCGATGGTCGTTGGGAGCAGGCCTATCAGCCGCAAAGCAGGGCGACGGTCCCCGATGATCTGCGCCGCGCGCTGGACGCCTCTCCCGCGGCCGCCGAGTTCTTCGCGACGCTCACCGGCAGCACGCGCTACGCGTTCCTGTACCGATTGCACCACGTCACCGATCCGTCCAGACGCGCCCAGCGGATCGCTACCTACATCGAGCTGTTGAGCGCCGGGCGGACGCTCGACCAGCCTCGTGATTGACGCGCACGCGCGCGAATAGCGCGGGCCTCGGACGGAACCGACGACTCAGTCGCCAGGCTGGCCGTTGCCGCCCGCGGGCGCCGCACCGCTACCCGCCAGCGCACGCTCCTTGACGCGAATGTCGGCCAGCTGCTCGTCGATCCAGTCGCCCGGGTCGCGGGCCGTGACGGTCGCGATCAGCCCCTCGTGCCGACGCTGGCGCTCCTCGTAGGACATCGTCAGCGCGGCGTGGATCGAGTCGGCCAGCTCCTGAATGTCGAACGGGTTGACCGACAGCGCGAACTCGCCCAGCTCCTCGTGCGCGCCGGTGTTCTCCGACAGGATCGAGACGCCGGCCCGCTCGTTGACCATCGGGCCCTCCTTGGCAACCAGGTTCATGCCGTCGAACATCGCGTTGACGATCAGCAGGTCGTAGTGCTTGTAGGAGGCGACGGCCTCCTCGAGGTCGTCGCGAAGCTTGAGTTGGATCGGCATCCAGTCGGGAGTGCCGTGGCGATGGTTGACGATCGCGACCGTCGCGTCGATCCGCTCCAGGTACTCGGCGTACTCGGCGACGTCGGTCCGTGACGGCATCAGCTGGGCGATGAAGGTCACCTTCTCGCGGAACTCCGGGTGCTGCTGCAGGAACACGTCGAAGGCGCTGAACCCGCGCAGCACGTTCTTGCTCAGATCGGCGCGGTCGACTCGCAGGATCAGATGGTCGCGCCGGCGTCGCAGCAGGTCGCCTTCGAACTCGCGCACGCGCGGGCGCCGCGCGACCGCCTGGACCGCGGTCGAGTCGATCGGGAGTGGGTAGTTGCGGGCCCACACCTCGCGGTCCTCGAAGCGGATCACGCCCTTCTCGTGGTTGACCTCGAGCCCGAGCAGGTCCTCGCAGCACTGCAGGAAGTTGCGGCGATAGGACCGCGTGTGGAAGCCGACGATGTCGTTGGCGAGGATCCCCTCGTAGATCGCGTTGCGGATCGATGTCGGCAGCACCCGCCACGAGTCCGACTGGCTCCACGGGATGTGGACGAAGTGATGCAGAAACGCGTCCGGTCGCTCGTCGCGGACCATCTTCGGCAGCGTGTAGAGGTGGTAGTCATGCACCATCACGACGGGCTTTTCGACGTCGGCAACCTCCTCGAGCACCGCGTGGGCGAGGTCGGCGTTGACGATGTTGTAGCCGTGCTCGAACGCGTCGGTCTCGTGGCGGCGGATGTCCGGAGCGTTGGACAGGTCCCACAGGTAGTGCTGGATGAACCACAACATCGGGTTCGAGATGATGTTGTAGAAACCGTCGTAGGCGTCGGTGTCGGACGCCACCAGCTTGACCCGGTACTCGTCACCCTCGGGCCCGGTGACCGGGAACGGCCTGCCGTCGTTGCGCTCGGCGGCCTCGATGTCCTCGTCGGTCATCGCCGAGGCGACCCACGTCACCGGCCGGTGCGAGGCCAGCCCGATCAGGGCCGTGACGAGCCCGCCCGTGCCGCGCTTGATCTCGCCGTTGGGGCCGAACGTGACCGGGCCACGGTTGGACACGAGGACGAGTGGAGCGTCGGGCGACATCGCACCCCAGACGATATCCGCCGCGGCAAGCCGCGTAGCCGGCACGCGTGAACCGACCCGGGTGTCAAGCGCGCGCGTCGCTCGCTGTCGGGCGGGTGCTGCGCGTCTCGAGCCCAACGACGAAGGCGGCTGGCGGTGACCAGTCGTAAAGGCAACTAAGCTGATTGAGTTTGCTACGTTGGCGCAAGCCTCGACTCAGGAGAGACGCGATGAGCAACACCGATGAACTGCTGGCTAACAATGAGTCCTACGCGGCGCAGTTCGGCGACAAGGGCCAGCTGCCGCTGCCGCCGGCGCGCAAGACCGCCATCGTCGCCTGCATGGACGCCCGGCTGAACGTGTACGGGGCGCTCGGGCTCGCCGAGGGCGAGGCGCACGTGATCCGCAACGCCGGCGGAGTTGTCACCGACGACGCGATCCGCTCGCTGGCGATTTCGCAGCGGCTGCTTGGAACCGAGGAGATCATCCTGATCCACCACACGGGGTGCGGCATGCTGACGTTCAATGACGATGAGTTCAAGGCGTCAATCGAGCGAGATACGGGTATCCGCCCACCGTGGGCCGCGGAGGCGTTCGGAGATCTGGACTCAGACGTGCGACAGTCGATCGCTCGGATCAAGGCGTCTCCGTTCATTCCCCGCACCGATCAGGTCCGCGGGTTCGTGTACGAGGTCGAGAGTGGCCGACTGCGCGAGGTGCGCTGACAGGCGAGCGCGCTGACAGGCGAGCGTGTTCACGGCTGAGCGGGTGACCGAGCAGCCCGAACAACACGAGGTGATCGTGATCGGCGCCGGCCCGGCCGGTGAGGTCGCGGCGGGCAGGCTCGCGAAGGAAGGACTGGACGTAGCGATCGTCGAGCGTGAGCTGGTCGGCGGCGAATGCGCCTATTGGGCGTGCATGCCGTCCAAGGCGCTGTTACGACCGGCGCAGGCACTGGCCGAGGCTGGTCGGGTCCCGGGCGCCGCCGAAGCGATCACGTCCGGGCTTGACGTCGAACGCGCACTGACGCGCCGCGACGAGGTGATCCACGGTCTCGACGATGACGCGCAGCTGCCGTGGCTGCGAGATCGCTCGATCACGCTCGTGCGCGGCCAGGGCCGACTCGACGGGCCGCGTCGCGTGCGCGTCGGTGACCGCCTGCTCGAGGCGCGTCTGGCGGTCGTGATCGCCGTCGGGTCGGGCGCCGCGATCCCGCCGGTGCCCGGTTTGCGCGAGATCTCGCCGCAGACCAACCGAGACGCGACCACGAGCAGCGAGGTGCCCGCGCGGTTGACCGTGCTCGGCGGCGGCGCGGTCGGATGCGAGCTCACGCAGGCATGGGCGACGCTCGGTGCCGAGGTGACCCTGGTCGAGGCGGCGGACAGGCTGATTCCGGGCTCTGAACCGTTCGCCTCGACGCTGCTGACCGAGGCGATGCAGGCGTTGAAGATCGATGTCCGGACCGGTGCCAAAGCCGTCAACGCCACCCGCGATGGCGATCGCGGCGAGTTTCGGCTGACGCTCGCCGACGAGACCGAGTTGCGCTCAGATCAGCTGTTGGTCGCTGTCGGCCGGCGCCCGCACACCGACGAGCTCGGGCTTGAGACGGTCGATCTGCAACCGGGCACGACGATCGCGGTCGACGAGCGGATGCGGGTCGCGCCCCACCAGGACTGGCTCTATGCGATCGGCGACGTCAACGGCCGGGCGCTGCTGACCCACGCCGGCAAGTACCAGGCGCTGATCGTCGCCGCGAGCGTGATGAACCGCCCGGCGGCCGCCCGCTGGGATGGGCCGCTGACGCCTCGGGTGGTGTTCACCGATCCCCAGGTCGCGGCGGTCGGGCAGACGCTCGAGCAGGCGCTCGCCGAGGGCATCGTCGCCAAGGCGGTCGACGCCGATCCGGGGATGACCGCGGGCGCCAGCTTCATCGGTCGCGGCGCCCCGAGCGGCGCCCGGCTCGTGGTCGATGACGAGCGCGAGGTGATCGTCGGCGCCACGTTCGTCGGTCCCGACATCGCCGAGGGCCTGCACGCGGCGACGATCGCGATCGTCGGCGAGGTCCCGTTGCGCACGCTCGTGCATGCGATCCCCTCGTTCCCGACCCGCAGCGAGGTGTGGCTGCGACTGCTCGAGGACTGGGCGCCGTGACGCGGCGCAGGTTCAGCCGCCGCGGCGCACCAGCGTGGTGTAGTTCTTCGGCTTGCCGGCGCTGATCTTCGGCCACGTCGCCGCGACGTTCGCGTGTTCGCCCGGAGTCAGGCGCGTGCGCCCGCCGGTCGCGTAGTGAAACCGCCCGACGGCGAGATAGCGCTGGCCAGAGATGTGACCCGGATCGGGCGACAGCAGCGTGTGGAAGTAGATGATCGGGCCTCCGTCGGGGCCGATCACCGGCTCCGAGGTGCCGCCTGGACCGAGCAGGTCGGCGCTTGAGGAGAGGATCGGCTCGGGGTCCTTGTGAAACGGCGTGACAAGCGGGTCGGTGCTGGCGGCGACTCCGACCGCATAGGAGCCCGTCCAAGTGCTCGATGCGCTGTAGAGGATGTAGGCGACCCCGTCGTGGAAATAACCGACCGGGCCTTCGATCGTGCACGTCTGACCCCGGTCGGCGCACTCCCAGCTCATGCTGGGGCGAAGGATCCGGCGAACCCGGTGCTCGAGCCGGAGCCCGTCGGCGCTGAGCCTGCCGAGCCAGATCTCGTTGGCCTGCTTGGCATAGACGAGGTAGCGCTGGTGCGTGAGCGGGTCCTCGAACTCGTTGGGATCGATCACGCCGCCCGACCGTTCCCGATGTCCGACCTGTTGCGGCAGGTCGTTGAACTGGCCGCTGTAGTGCAGCAGCCGCGAGCTCCAGTGCCCGGAGCGGAGGCTGGTCGTCGTCGCGACCCCGAGTGCCCACCGCGATTGGGCCTGCGGCGAGAGGCGGTCGGCCGTCTGAGGGTTCATCTGGGCGGCGAAGTACAGGACCCAGCGGTGATCGATCCAGTGCAGGTCGGGCGCCCAGTAGCGGCCGTGATCGTGACCTGCCTGGATCGCCCACCCAGGCTGGGAGCCGGCCGGAAACACGACCGCCAGACGGCGCCAGCGGACGCCGTCGTTCGAGCCCCAGATCGGGAACGCGTTGCGCGCGAAATCCGACGTGCAGATCATGTAGTACCGGTACTCACGGTGTGCCACTGAGATCACCGACGGGTCGGGACAGCTGAGCGGACGGCCGGTCTTCGGGTTACGCAGGGGGTTATGGGCAAGCGGCGCGCCGGCAACGCGAACCGGCGCAGCCGCGATCGACGTGGCCGGTGCCAGCGCCAGCGCCAGCGCCAGCGCCAGCGCCGCAGCGCAGCAGGCGACGGCGAGCAGTGAGCATCGGGATGCCGTGCGCGAACGCACGAGAATGAGGTCCAAAAACATCGGGCAGACGCGACGATAACCACTCTGTTGTCAGGCGCTTGTGGCGTGATCGTTGCCCGGCCGTTGCGGGAGCTCGAGCGTGAACGTCGTTTCACCCGGTTCGGAGTCGACCAGCAACCGGCCGGACATGCGGCTCGCGAGCTCGGACGCAATCGCCAGTCCGAGCCCCGATCCCTGGGCGTCGTCGGCGGTGTAGAAGGGCTCGAAGATCCGCGGCAACGAGCGCTCATCGATCCCGTCGCCGTCATCCCGCACCGCTAGCCGGACGTGGCCGTCGGTTCGGCCGGCGGTGACGACGATCCGCGTGCCGTCCGGATTGTGGATCAGCGCGTTGTCGATCAGGATCCGCATGATCTGCGCCAGGCGGACCGGGTCGCATTGGGTCTGGATCGCGTTGCGCCCCCCCGGCAGCCGCAGCTCCAGCCGGGCGTCGTGCGACGCCAGTGCCGGCTCGAACTCGCTCGAGACTGACCGCGTCAGCTCCCCCAGATCGACCTGTTCGGGCCGCAGCTCGAGCGACCCGGCCTCGAGTCGGCTGAGGTCCAGTAGGTCGACCGACAGCTTGCCGAGCCGGTCGACCTGGCTCCGGACTTGCTCCAGAAAACGACGACGCGTCTCCGGGTCCAGCTCCTCGTCCTCGAGCAGCTCGACGAAGCCCGACAGCGAGAACAAGGGCGTGCGCAGCTCGTGCGAGGCGGTCGCGATGAACTTCTTGCGTGCCAGGTCGAGTTGGCGAAGTTGACGCTGCATGGCATTGAACGCCTGTGCGAGCTGGCCGAGCTCGTCGGCCGAATCGACCGGGATCGGCCCCGGAAAGCGGCCGGCCGCCATCTGCTTGGCCGCCACCTCGAGTCGACGCACGCGCTGCGCGATCGCCCGCGCGATCAACCAGCCGGCGACGAGCGCGAGCAGCAGCGAGCCGGCGCCGGCCTCGAGGATCTCGTCACGGACCGTCGAGACGGTGCGCAGGATGCTGTCGATCCTGGTCGTGTACAGGATCACCGCGGCGACCCGGCCGTCGGACCGGACCGGGTATGCCGCCTGGGCGACCGTCCTTCCGTTTTCGATCGCGGTTCCGGAGCTCAATCGTCCACTGCGGGCGGCCTGCCACGCGATCGACAGCGCCGCCGCTGCGCGCGAGTCGGCACCGCCGGAATCGAGCTGGCGCGACAGCTGGATCGATCCCGAGACCTCGTTGACGGCGACCAGCGTCACTCGGTAGCCGGTCGACTCCGAGGTGGCGGTCAGCAGCCGGCGGACGCGGCGCTGCGGGATCGCTGAGCCGATCGTCGAGGCGAGCGGTCGCGAGTGCTGGCGCGCGGTTGTTCGCAGGCTCGATAACTCGGATCCAACCAGCCGGCTCTTGAGGCCCGGCGCGACGAACAGGTACAGCGCCGCGATCGCCAGCAGCGTGACCGAGAAGAAGACCAGCGCCAACCGGGTGCTGAGCGAAAGCCTCAACAGACGCGGGCGCATGCTCAGATGGTGACCGACCGTCAGGGCTCGGTGTCACGGAACCTGTAGCCGACGCCGCGGACCGTGAACACGTACTCGGGGTCCTTGGCGTCGAGCTCGGTCTTTTCGCGCAGGTGGCGCACGTGGACGTCGATCGTGCGCGGATCGCGATAGGCCGAGTCGCCCCAGATCTGCGCCAGCAACATGTCACGTGTGAACACGCGGCCGGGGGAGCGTGCCAGCGCCGACAGCAACTCGAACTCGACGTAGGTCAGCTCGACGTCCTCGCCGCGGACGCGGACGTTGCGCTTCGGGAAGTCGATCCGAAGCTCGCCGAGCTCGAGCGGCGCCTCGTCAGCGCCGGTGACGATCGCGGTGCTCATCTCGGCGCGGCGCAGGGTCGCCTTGATCCGGCTGGAGAACTCGCGCAGCGAGAACGGCTTGGTGATGTAGTCGTCGGCGCCGAGCTCGAGCCCGACGACCTTGTCGATCTCCTCGGACTTTGCGGTCAGCATGATGATCGGCACCGCGCTGTGGGTCCGCAGCTGGCGGCAGACCTCGAGCCCGTCGACGCGCGGCAGCATCAGGTCGAGCACGACCAGGTCAAACGGTTGCTCCTCGAAGCGCTGCAGCGCCTCGCGTCCATCGGTCGCCACCACGACCTCGTAGCCCTCCTTGCGCAGCGGATAGGAGAGCAATGTCTGGATCGACTGCTCATCGTCGACCAGCAGGATGCGTGCTGGATGAGGGGCCACTTGTTGCAACCGTCAGGGTAGGGGACCGCTGCGGATAGTCTGTCGACGATGCTGGACTCGCGGATCTATCGCGCCGGCTTGGTCGTGGCCGCGTTCGGGCTGATCGTGCTCGCGTTCTCGTTGGCCAACCAGCCGAGCGGGTCGCGTTCGACGCTCGCGCCCGGAGCGTTCAACGGCCATGCCGCGTACGCGTCGATGAAGACCCTGTACGGGAGCTACCCGGCGCGCCAGCCTGGCTCCTCGGCCGACGACCGGCTCGGTCACTCGATCGCCAACACGCTCGGCTCCAAGCCCGACGATTTCTCGGTCCGCCGCGACCGGTTCACCGCGCAGACGGTCAACGGCGCGCGGCGTCTGACCGACGTGATCGCGACCCGTCCCGGCACCGAACTCGGCTCGATCGTGATCGTCGCCTCGCGGGACGGGTCGGCTTCGCAGGGGCCCGGCGGCCTGTCCGGCACGGCCACGCTGCTCGAGCTCGGCCACGACCTGTCGGGCGAGACGCTGCAGCGATCGGTCGTGTTGGCGTCGGTCTCGGGCACCGCCGGCACCGCCGGCCTGCTCCAGCTCGCCTCGACGCTGAATGGTCCGGTCGACGCGGTGGTGGTGCTCGGCGACCTGTCGGCCGCCCACCACACCCAGCCGATCGTGATTCCGTGGTCGACGACCACCAAGCTCGCGCCCTCCGAGCTGGTCAACACGGTCTCGCAGGCGCTCGTCAGCCAGCATGCGGGCCACGCCGCCACATCCGCCACGCCGGCGCAGTTCGCGCACCTCGCGTTCCCGTTGACGATCACCGGCCAGGCCCCGTTCGCGCAGTTCGCGATCCCCGCGGTGACCCTCTCGCTGTCGGGTGAGCGCGGCGCCTTCGAAGGCTCGCCGATCGGGACCGAGCGCGGCTTCAACGCGGTCGGCCGCTCGGTGCTCGAGACGATCTCGGCGCTCGACTCAAGTGCAACCGTCTCCGCGCCGTCGTCGTTCGTGCTGTTCGACGGCAAGGTGATACCCGGCTGGGCGATGTCGCTGTTCGTGCTGACGTTGATCGTGCCCGTCCTGCTGACGACCGTTGACGCGTGCGCTCGGGCCGCGAGGCGCAAATATCCGCTGCTGCGCTCCTTGATCGCCGTGCTCGGCGCCGCGCTGCCGTTCGTCGCCGCGGTGCTGGTCGTGCTGCTCGGCAGGCTCGTCGGGCTGATCTCCGCGGCGCCGCCGGGTCCATCGCCGGCCGGAGCGGTAACGCTCGACGGCGGTGCGGTCGCGGTGCTGGTGGTCGCCGGTCTCGCGGCGCTGGCGATGGTGCCGCTGGTACGCGGGCCGTTCCGTGCGCTCGAGCGACTGCAGCTCGGCACCGGGACGCGCGACTCGAGGGCCCGGCCGGCGGATCGCAGCGGCGATGGGACTGCCGCGATGATGCTCGCCGTCCTGTGCGTCGCGGCGTTACTGATCTGGCTGAAGAACCCGTACGCGGCGGCGCTGCTGGTGCCGGCGCTGCATCTGTGGCTGTGGGCGATCGACTCAGACCTCGCGCTGCCGCTGCCACTGCGACTGTTGATGGTCGTCGTCGGAACGATCGGGGTGGCGCTGCTGATCGCGTATTACGCGGTGTCGCTCGGCTATGACCCGATTGGCCTGATCTGGCAGGCGGCGCTGCTGATCGCGGGCCACGCCGTCAGCCTGATCGCGGTCGTGCTCTGGAGCCTGGTCGCCGGGTGCATGGTCACGGCGGTGGCCGTCGTGGTCGGCGCCGCACGACGACCGGTATCGGTCGCGGCCGGTCCGAAGGCGGTCTCACCACCGCCGCCGCCGCATGGCTACGCCCGCTCGCGGCCGGTCGGCGCCACGAAGTCCCCCGTCCGTCGCTGACGGCGTCACTGGATCCTTCGCCGCCGCTTACGGCGCGCCCGTACCATCTTGCTGTGCGCCGATTGGTCCGCGACATCTCGTCCGTGTTGATCCTCACCGGCGTGTTGTTGCTCGTGGACGGCGGTCTCACGCTGTTGTGGCAGGAGCCGGTGACCGCCGCGATCGCACTGATCAAACGCGAGGGCGTTTCGCACCAGTACCTCAGCTACCGGACCGCGCCACTGACCGAGGTGCAGGCCAAGGCGGTGCGGCAGATCAAATCCGACCGCCAGCGGATCGCGTATCTCGCGCGTGCGGATCTGGCGCGGATCAAGACCGGCGACGCGATCGGTCAGATCGAGATCCCGAAGATCGGCAACACCTACAACGTCGTCCAGGGCGACCAGACCGCGCAGCTGCAACTCGGTCCCGGTCACTACCCGTCGACGGCGCTGCCGGGGATGAGCCAGACGGTCGGGATCGCCGGCCATCGAACCACCTACCTGGCGCCGTTTCGGTTCATCAACCGGTTGCACCACGGCGACCTGATCCACGTGACGATGCCCTATGGCCGCTTCACGTACGTCGTCCAGCACCAGCAGATCGTGGCCCCGACCCAGGTGTCGGTCGTCGACAACGTCGGATATGACCGGCTGGTGCTGTCGGCGTGCAATCCGATCTACTCGGCCTCGCAGCGGATCATCATCTTCGCGAAGCTGCACTCGGTCCAGCCGCTCGGTCCCGCCCGCGGCTGAGCCAACACCCGTCCAGCGGCCGGCGGATCGTTGCAGCGCACGCCCTCGGTGCCGAGAACGTGAGAGGGACGAGAGCGCACGAACGGAGCGTTTGACGAGGTGCGGCTGCACGAACTCCGCCAACTGGTCGGCACAGGTAAATACGAGATCGATACGCAAGCGGTCGCCGACGCCCTGCTGCGCCGCCGCCCGCTCGGCGACACGCGCGCGGGCGATCGCGATCGCGACCCCGTACTCACGCGGCCGATCTCAGTCGCCGTGTTCGAAACCGGTCAGTAGATCGGCGTCAGCGTCGGTCAGGGTCAGCCGAGCCGGTCCGTCGAGAACCCGTCCGATCCAGGTCAACGGTCCGATCGCGGTCCGCAGCTGCGGGTCGGCGGCGAGCAGCCCGGGCGCGGACGCGGGCAAGCACGCGAGCAGCTCGTAGTCCTCGCCGGCGGTCGCGGCAAACGCGGCCGGATCCGCGCCGAGCTGCGCGACGACCGCCTCCAGACCCGGCTGCCACGGCAGTTGCGCGAGCGTCAGCTCGAGCGTCGCCTCGCTGCGCCGGGCGAGGTGGCGCGCATCGGTCGCGATCCCGTCCGAAATGTCGATCAGCGCCGTCGCACCGAGCCGGCGCAGGCCGGCGGCGGCACCAAAACGGGGCTCGGGGCGGGCGTAGCGGCGGTGCAGTTCGCGCGCGATCGGTCCGTTACCCGCCTTCGCCCGGCCATCGAGCAGCGCCAGGCCGGCGCCGGCGCCCCCGAGCGCGCCGGTGACGGCGACCAGGTCGCCGGGGCGGGCGCCGTCGCGTCCGATCAGGCTCCCGGGATCGTCGGTCCAGCCGACCACGGTGACGGTGACGGTCAGCCGGTCGCCGCCGCACACGTCACCGCCGGCGATCGTCGCGCCGTGGCGTGTGGCGAGATCCTGCGCGGCGCTCACCAACGCGAGCGCGTCGCCGGCATCGGTCGCGCTGGGCAGGCACAGCGCCATGTACGCCTGCCCGGGTGCGCATGCCATCGCGGCGAGATCCGACAGCGCGGTGGCCATCGCGCGGTGGCCGATCTCGGCGGCGGTCAGCTGGCCCGAGCGAAAGTGGACGCCGTCGACGACCGTGTCAATCGACGTCACTGCGTAACCGCGCGCCCGCACGATCGCGGCGTCGTCGCCGGGGCCGCGCACCAGCCGCGCATCGGCGGGCGCGCCCGCGAGCGCGCGTTCGATCGACTCGATCAGCCCGAGCTCGCGCAAATCGCGTTCCCGTGGGCCGGGACCGCTCAGCGGTGGCGGTAGACGATCCGCGCGCGATCGAGGTCGTACGGCGACAGTTCGACGCGTACCCGATCGCCAGGCAGGATCCGGATCCTGAAGCGGCGCATCTTGCCGGCCACGTGGCCGAGCACGACCCGATCCATGTTGTCGAGCTTGACGCGGAACATCGCGTTCGGGAGGGCCTCGACCACCTCGCCCTCGAGCTCGACCTTTTCTTCCTTTGGCATCGACGGCGAGGCTACCAGGGTCCGAGCTGCGCGATCGCAGCGCCCGGCGGGCGATCAGCCGGTGCCGGCGCCGGTCAGGCCGACGCCACCACCGGCGCCGGCGTGGCCGCCGCCGCCACCACCACCACCGGTGGTACCGCCCCCGCCGCCGGTGTTGCCGCCGCCGGTCGCCGGCGTCGGGGTGGTCGTCGGAGTTGTCGTGTAGGTCGGTGTCGTCTGGCCCGTCGTCTCACCGGTGGTGGTGGCGCTCGAGCTTGATGCCGGCCCGCTGGAGGAGTTCGGCCCCTGGAACGCGGTGCCCTCAAATGGCACCGGTGGCGCGCTCCAGTCGCTGCAGTAGCCGTCTGACGCGGACTGCATGTAGTCCTTCCAGATCGGACCGGCGTAGTGGCCGCCGAAGCCGTCGGCGATCGGGTAGTTGCCCTGCGGGTAGCCGACCCAGACGCCGGTCGAGAGCTGAGGCGTGTAGCCGACGAACCAGGCGTTGGCGAGGTTCTCCGCGGTGCCCGTCTTGCCGGCCGCCGGGCAGCCCCACGACAGGCCCGCGCCGGTAGCGCCCGGAGCCGTGAGGACGCCCTTGAGCACCTGGGTGGCCGCATACGCCTGGTTGGACGGGAACACTCGTTGGCCCTTGGAGCTGCCGAAGTTCAAGGTGCGGCCGTTGGGGAACACGATCTTGTTGATGATCGTCGCCCTGTGATGGACGCCACCGTCGGCGATCGTCGCGTAGGCATCTGCCATCTGCAGCGGCGTGGTTCCGTACGTGAGCGCGCCGAGCACCTCCGCAGGGTCGTCGTTGAGCGGCGACGTGATCCCCATCGCCCGCGCGATCCGATCCATCTTCGCGACGCCGAGATCGACGACCAATTGCGCGAACACGGTGTTGTCGGAGATCGCGGTCGCGTGCGTGATGTTGATGTTGCCGTTGTATACGAAGTCGTCGGTGTGCACCGACCAGGTGGGCGCCAGCGACGTCCACCCCGCCGCCAGCGGCTTGGACGTGTAGTAGGTGTCGTTCGGGTTGCCGTTGTAGTCATGGATCAACGTCATCAGTGCGAACACCTTGAACGCCGATCCGGTCTGGCGCGATGCCTGGTAGGCGTAGTTGAGCTGCGATTGCGACCACGGCTCCGACGTCGCCAGCGCGAGGATGTGCCCGTTGGACGCCTGCACCGACGCGAGCCCGGCCGACGCCGGGGTGGAGCCGGCCTCGGCCAGCAGCGAGGCGTTGTCGTGGATCGCGGCGACCGCTTGGGCCTGCTTGTGCAGATTGAGCGTCGTGTAGATCTTGACGCCGTGCTGCAGCGCCGGGCAGTTGTTGGGCTGGTGTGGGCAGAGGTCGTGGGCGGCTTGGCGCTCGATGAAGTGAAACTCGAACGGGTAGGTCCGGCGCTGGTAACGCTGGTTGGGCTTGACCCCGAGCGGCTGGTGCTTGAGGTGGTTGGCCTGCGCCTGGGTGATGTCCCTGGCGGTCACCATCGCCTGCAGCACCTGGTTGCGGCGGATCTTGGCCAGTCGCCTGTCCTTCGCGATGAACGGGTTGTACTCGCTCGGTGCCTGTGGCATCCCGGCCAGCAGCGCGATCTGGCTGACCGACAACTTCGAGACCGGCTTGTCGAAGAACAGCTGCGACGCTGCGCCGATGCCGTAGGCGGTCTCGCCACCGACGGTGCCGTATGGGACGACGTTCAGATACTGGGTCAGGATCCAGTTCTTGGAGTGCCGGGACTCGAGCTGCTCGGCGAGCTTGGCCTGCTCGATCTTGTACTTGAGATTGCGGTGCGCGCGGTCCGCGTCCAGGCTCTTGGGCAGGTACGCGTTGTCGACGAGCTGCTGGGTCAGCGTCGAGGCGCCCTGCAGCGCGGTCGAGCCGTGCAGCGCATCTTTGATCGCGGCGCGGATGATGCCCTCGTAGTCGAGCGCCCCATGCTGATAGAAGCGGCGGTCCTCGATCGCGATCGTCGCCTGGCGAACCCGCTTGGGCAGCTCTGCGAACGTCAGCTTCTGGTGCACGTCGGGCGAGTAGACGTACCCGAGCGACTTCCCGTTGGCGGCGAACACCTGCGATGGCGAACCGGGGGTGATCGTCGGCTTGTTGGACAGGTTCGGGGCCGAATGCGCGACGTTGATCACCCAGCCGGCGACCGCGATCAACCCGAGCGAGATCGCGGCCACGGCGACCACCGCAGTCATCCCGACCACCCGTCCAAACGGGAAGCCGCGGTTGCGGCGGCGGCGCTGTCGTTCGCGGCGGCTCATGGTCGTGGTGATCTGGTGCGCGACGCGGCCGACACCAAGCGCCCCAGCGCGTCGAGCCACGATCGAGTGTAACCGCGGCTTCAGTTCGGCTCGCCGCATCCCGGTCCTGCCCCCGCACGCCGTCGTGCAAGCCCGGTCCGCTATCACCGCAGACATGCACCGCTCCCGGCACCGGGCCCGCCGCCACCCCCGCGCGCTGCTGATCGATGCGATGGGGACGCTCGTCGCGCTGCGTCCACCCGCGCCGCTCCTCCGCTCGCTGCTGGCGCAGCGTTTCGGCGTTGTCGTCTCCGAAGCCGACGCCGAGATCGCGCTGCGCGCGGAGATCCGGTTCTACCGCGCGCGCATGCACGGCGCCCGCGATCCCGAGTCGCTGGCGGCGCTCAGGCTGCGGTGCGCGGCCGTGCTGCTGCAGGCGCTGCCGCCGGTCGGCGTCCGCGAACCGGCGGCGCTGGTGGCGACGCTGCTGGACTCGCTGCGGTTCGTCGCCCACGAGGACGCCCGCGCCGCGCTGCTCGCCGTCCGCGAGCGCGGCGCCCGAACCGTGGTGGTCTCCAACTGGGACGTGTCGCTGCCCGAGGTTCTCGAGCGGACCGGCCTGGCGCCCCTGCTGGACGGCGCGGTCAGTTCGGCCGTCGCCGGTGCCGCCAAGCCCGACCCGGCGATCTTCGCGCTGGGGTTGTCGCTGGCCGGCGCGCGGGCGCGGGATGCGGTTCACGTCGGCGACTCGCCGTCGGAGGACGTCGCCGGCGCCCGGGCCGCTGGAATCGACGCGATCCTGATCGACCGTCCGGGCGCCGACGCGCCCGTGCCGGGGGTCCGGACGATCCGGGGGCTCGACGAGTTGGGGTGGCCATTCGTAAGCTGAGCGCGACGATGGCGGATACGGCGGCAGCGGACCGGGTCGACATCCCGACCTGGGCCTGGTGGGCGGCCCCGGTGGCGATCCTGTTGGGGCTCGTGCTCGGCTCGATCGGCTCGATCATCGTCGATGTCCTCGGCGGTGCCGGCGGTACCAGCGTCAGTCATCCGACGGCGGTCGTGTCGATCGTCGGCGACATCGTCTTCGACCTCTGTTTCGTCGCGGCGGCGCTGGTGATGGTCGTCGCCTCCGACCGGATCGAGGGCCGGCGCCCGAGCGCGGCCGAGTTCGGGTTCCGCCGGACTCCGCTGCGCCGCGCGATCGTGGCCTTCGTAGTCGCCGCGCTGGCCTATTACATCCTCACCGACATCTACGCGATCGTGTTCGGCCTCCACGGCAAGGACAAGCTCCCGTCGGAGTTGAGCGACACCCACAACCAGGTCGCGCTGGTGCTGACGACCGTGTTCGTCTGTGCGGTCGCCCCGATCTGCGAGGAGTTCTTCTTCCGCGGCTTCCTGTTCGGCACGTTGCGCAAAATGCGGCTGACGGTCGCCGGACGTGACCTCAGCGTGTGGGTCGCGGCGCTGATCACCGGACTCCTGTTCGGGCTGGTGCACGCGGGTTCGGCGTCGCCGCAGTACCTGGTCCCGCTCGGGTTCCTCGGGTTCGTGCTTTGCATCGTGCGCTGGCGGACCGGCTCGCTATACCCGTGCATGGCGCTGCACTCGGCCAACAACGCGGTCGCGCTCGGGGTCGACACCTTGCACTGGTCGGCCCCGGAGATCCTCGGGCTGATCCTCGGAGCGTGGGCGCTGATCGCGCTGGTCGTCGGTCCGATCGGCGCTGGGTCGCCGCCGATCGTGCAACGTCGAGCGCCAGTTTCGTAGCGGGTTTGCTGTTTACTTTCACGCCTTATGCGTCGCCATCTCCTTCCCTCAGCTGCGGTGCTCGTCGCCGCGGTCGGCTCGTTGGGCGCGCTCGCGAGCCCAGCCCTGGCCGACACCACGCCGGGCTCCACGTCTCCGACCGCGACCGCGACCGCAGCATCGAGCACGACGGTCACGACCGTTGTGACGACCACGACCGCCGCTCAAGCGCCGGGTGCCGCCTCGCATGCCACCACGACGACGCAGACGACCACAACCGGCACGACCCCGACGCCGCCGAAGCACAAGCCCGCCGTCGCCGCGAAACTGACGCTGCGAGCACCCGACGCGCTGCTGGTCCGCAAGAAGAAGGCGGTGCTGCCGCGCAGCTTCGTCAAGGTGACCGGAACGGTCAGCCGCTACGTGCCCGGCCAGAAGGTCGAGATCAAGGCGTCGTTGAACAAGCACGTGTTCCATTCCGGCAAGCTCGCGATCAACCGCGGTGCCCATGGCACCGGTACCTTCACCGCGACCGTACGGCCGCGCCGGGCAGGGATCCTGCGGGTGCAGGCATCGCACAAGCAGACGGCGGCGCTACGCCCGTTCTCGCAGGTGATCGGGATCACCTCGCTGGACACCAACGTGCACTTCGGCTCCTCGAGCCTGTTCGTCGACCTCGTCCAGGCCAGGCTCTCGCGGCTGCACTTCTACATCCCGCAGACGGGCGTCTGGGACACGGGCACCGAACTGGCGATCGACGCCTATCACCGGCTGCTGGACCGCGGCACCTCGACCGTGCTCGACAAGGCCACGCTGAACGCGCTGATCGGGGGCAAGGGCCGGTTTGCCGTGCGCTTCCCGAACCAGGGCCGGCACGTTGAGGGCAACCTCGGCAAGCAGCTGGTGGCGCTGATCGTCGGCTCCAAGGTCCATTGGATCTTCCCGATCAGCTCCGGCAAGCCGTCGACGCCCACGATCCTCGGCAGCTTCCGGGTCTACCGTCGCCAGCCCGGCTACCTCCCCGACGGGATGTACTACTCGGACTTCTTCATCCGCGGGTACGCGCTGCACGGCTACGACCCCGCTCCTGACTACCCGGCCAGCCACGGCTGCATGCGGCTGCCGATCCAGGACGCGATCCCCGCCTTCAACTGGTTGGCGATGGGCGACTGGGTCGACGTCTACCAGGGTTCCGGCAACTACGCCGGCACGATCTGAGACCCAGGTCTGCGCAATGAGCGACGCACCGGCCAACGAGGCGGCCCGAAGCCGACTGCTGGCGGCGCTGCGCGAGCACGCGCTCGTGATCGGCGAGGTGACGCTCACCAGTGGCCGGACCGCCCAGTATCTGATCGACGCCAAGCGGGCGATCCTGTTGCGTGACGGCTTTGACGCGCTTGGCGAGCTGGTCGCGGCCAAGGCCGCCGAGTGGGGCGCCACCGCGGTCGGCGGGATGACGATGGGCGCCGACCCGATCGCGTGCTCGGCGTTGGCGGGCGGTGCCGAGGTGAAGGCGTTCTTCGTTCGCAAGCAGACCAAGACCCATGGCCTCTCGCGTCGTATCGAGGGACCGCTGCTGGTCGCCGGCGACCGTTGCCTGCTGGTCGAGGACGTGGTCACGACCGGTGGCTCGACGATCCGCGCGCTGGAGGCGATCCGCTCCGAGGGGCACGAGGTCTGCGGGGTGCTGGCGATCTGCGACCGCTTGGCGGGCGGCGGCCCGGCGATTCGCCAGGCCGCCGGTGCCGGCGTCCCATACGCGGCGCTGGCAACGATCGACGAGATCTACCCCGACCGCCCGGACCGCTGACCGAGCGGCACTCGGCGCCGGCGAGCGCGCCTGGCTCAGCCCAGGTTCGTCGGGTTACGCGGCAGCGCCGCGCATGCCCGCGCGGTCTGATCGGCGGCCTGAACCTGCCAGCCGACGCCCGATTCGAACGGCGTCACGAACAGCTCGGGGTTGCCGTGCGCCAAAGCCTGTGAGTACTTGAAGCCGACTTGGCTGACGTTGTCGCCGAGCGCGTAGGCGAGCGCCGATTGGTACTGCAGCCGCGTCAACGGCTCGCCACAGCCGTGCAGCAGCTCGGCCCCGCCGAGCCGGGCGACGACCCCGGGCAGCGCGTCGATCTCGGCGGTACGGGCGTGCTGCTCGATCAGGTCGGCGCGTTCGTTGCGGACCGCCGCGACGGCCGCCGGCAGGACGGCCGCGACGAGCAGCGCGGCGACGGCCGGTCCCGCCCACGTGCGGGCGGGCCGGTCGCCCGGCCGCTTGGCCCAATCGCCCATCAGCGCTCGCCCGATCAACGCGCCTGCGAGCACCGTCGCGACCGCGGCCGGTTCGAACATGTAGCGCCCGAGCGCCGGCCAGCCGTGCAGCCCGCACGCGATCTCGACCACGACCCAGATGGCGATCCCGGCCGCCAGTGCGAGCGTCACACGGTCCCGGCCCCGCGTTCGGCGCTCGACCATCGCGACCGCCGCGCCCAGCACCGACAGCGCCGCCGCGAGGTAGATCGGCCATGGCTGCAGGTCGCCGAAGCGGGCGAGCACCGCTGTGATCCGGTCGCCGGTCGGCGCGCGTCCGGAGTCCAGCGCGTTGGCGGCCGCGACGAACGGGGTGCGCGCGGTCAGCGCCGGTATCCCGAACCACAGCGCCGCCAGCGCCGCCCAACCGCAGCAGATCAGCGTGCGCGTCCCCGGCTGGGCACGGACCCACAGCCAGATCGAGTAGATCGCCAGCAGCGGCCACGTTTCGGGGCGGCCGAGCGAGGCGAGCAGCCCGCAGGCGAACGCGGCGCGCAGCCGGCCCGACAAGCCCAGGTCGATCGCTGCGAGCACGAACGTGACGATGATCGGGTCTGACTGGGAGCTGAACACGTAATGCAGGTAGCCGTAACCGAGCTCGTCGTGCAGGCACAGCAGCGCCAGGCCGGCGAATCCGGCGGCCACCCAGCCCGGCCAGCGCCGGTCGGGCTCAGGCGCCGTCAGCCGGTAGGCGAGCCGGCCCGCGAACACGACGCCGGCGAACGCGATCGCTGCCGCGGTGACCATCCACAGCCGCAGCTCGAGATCGCGTCCGGTGGGCGCGTACAGCGCCGTGAACAGATACGGCAGCGGCTTCCAGGACGGCGCCGCGTTGGTGTCGAGGCCGCGATGCCAGGTCCGCTCGCCCCACGCCAGCCAGCCGTAGGCATCGAAGCTCGGCAGCGTTCGCGCCCACATGACGAGCACCGCCGAGGCGGTCACGAGCCCGATCGCGATGGCCGCCGATGAGGCCCATGGCCGCCATCTGCGCGCTCGCGCGGGGGCCTGTGTCGCCGCCTGGGTGGGGCGCGGGCCGGCGGTCGCCCGGGGGAGCGCCTGTGGCCGTGCGGGTGCGTCGAGCGCGCGCGGGGACACGAGCAGGCGCCGACCGTAGCAGGGCGCAAGCCGCGAGCCGGACGGCGGCCGAGCGGCCCGCGATACCCCCGGCAGGAATCGAACCTGCATCCCGCGCTTAGGAGGCGCGTGCTCTATCCATTGAGCTACGAGGGCGGGGCGGCGCCAGCGCCGCGTTCCGGAGCGTAACCGTCTAAGTTGCCGACCGGGGCCAACGCTCGAGCGATGCATCGGTATCCGAAACGCGTGGCGGCGTTCGCGCTGTTGCTGCTGGCGCTCGTCGCGGTCGGCTGCGGTGGCTCGTCGCACCACAGCGCCACGATCTCGCTGGTCGGCCTGCCGCCGACCGGGAGCCCGGGGCCTGCGGGCGCGATCAGATTCGGCCAGCTGGCCGGCGCCACGCCGACCTACATCCTGCCGATCGTGCCGGCCGCCGATGGCACCAGCTACACGACGAATCTGTTCTCGAATCTGTTCGCGCCGATGTTCCCGAGCCCGCAGGGCGCGTCGCCGCAGATCGACTGGAGCCGCGCGCTCGCCGATCGTCCGCGCTTCACCGACGGCGACCGGACGGTGACGATCACGCTCAAGCGCGGCTACGAGTGGTCTGACGGCAAACCGGTCGACGCCGCCGACGCGCTGTTCGAGATCGCGCTGCTGAAGGCGGCGGTCAGCGAGTCTCCGGCGAACTGGAGCCAGTACACGGCGGGCCAGTTCCCCACCAGCGTGGTGTCGATGTCGGCGCCGTCGAAGTACACGTTCGTGCTCAAGCTTGATCGCCCGTACAACCCGGCCTACCTCGAACAGCGGCAGTTGATCCTGTACCCGCTGCCGTCGACGCAGTGGAACGTCGCCAAGCCGGGCGGCTCGCACCTGAACTTCATGGATCCGGGCAACGCCAAGCAGATCTATGACTTCCTCCGCGGTCAGGCCAAGGATCTGTCGACGTTCGCGACCAACCCGCTATGGAAGATCGTCGACGGCCCGTTTGCGCTGCGCTCGTTCGATCGCGCCGACGGCTCATATGTGCTGGCGCCGAACGGCGGCTATCGAGGGGATCCCAAGGCCCGGGCGACGATCGACGTGAAGACCTACCCCTCCGCCGCGGCCCAGGGCGCAGCGCTGCGTTCCGGCAGGCTTGACGTCGGCAGCCTCGACCCGACGCAGTTCGGAGTGATTCCAAGCCTGCGATCGAAGGGCTACAGCGTGTTCGGCGGCCCGCTGTTCGGCTGGACCGGGGCGACGATCAACTTCGAGAATCGGACCGGCCAGTTCGACGACATCATCCGCCCGCTGTACGTCCGTCAGGCGCTGGCGCATCTGATCGATCAGCCGGGCTACGTGCGGGCGATCTTCCACGGCGCGGCCTCGGCCAACTACGGCCCGATCCCGAGGCTCCCGACCAGCCCGTACACGCCCGCGGACAACCACTCGGCACGCGGGCCCTACCCCTACGATCCGTCGCGGGCGGCCGCGATCCTCGCAGCCCACGGCTGGAAGGTCATTCGCGGCGGCAAGACGACCTGCGCCCGGGCCGGCAGCGGGCCGGGGGAGTGCGGGGCCGGGATCGCGGCCGGGACGCCGCTGAAGTTCAACTGGGTCGATCTGCCGCGCTCGCAGTCGCCGGCCAGCGGCCTCGAGGGTCGAGCGCTGGCCGCGATCGCGAAGTCCGCGGCCGGTATCGAGATCGAGCTTCAGACGCGCAGCTTCGCCTACCAGTTCGCGAACTTCGACGACGCCGACGCGGCCGGTCGCAGCGACCGCGACGACTGGGGATTCGCCAACTCGGGCGCCTACTTCTACGACCTCTACCCGACCTCGGCGGGGGTATTCGACACGCATGGGGTGTTCAACAGCGGTGGGTTCTCGGACCCCGGCGCGGATGCCCTGATCGACCGCTCGGTCCACGGCTCAGACCCGAGCGCGGTCACGCGCGAGGGCGCGTACCTGGCCACCCGGCTGCCGGTCCTGTTCATGCCCACGCCCGACGAGGTGTACGCCGTGTCGCGGCGAGTCGGCGGCGAACCCGAGGGGTTCGCCTCGCTGACCCAGGGGGCCTTCCAGCCCCAGTTCTGGTATCGCACGAATTAGTTCCCCGACGTAGATCCGTTGCGTCGAGGTCCGAACAAACTCGGGCCGATACCCGCATCTCAGGCACGATTCATTGCGCGGATCATTGGTAATCCGTTAACTACAAATGACACCAGTCGCAAAGTGTGGTTGGATTCGCCAGGTATGAGGAGGCAGAATCGTGACCGCCGCTGGGGGCGGCACGATGGACGCGTCGCGCGGCTGCGCCTGTCTCGAAGATCTGACCTACTGCTGAAGGCGGCCCTACTGCAATGACCCATCGTCACCCATCGGTTCGAGCGTTCGCGTTCTGCGCGCTCCTGATCGTCGCGTCGCTCGTCGTCGCGGCCTGCGGCTCAAGCTCGAGCAGTTCGGGCAACTCCAAGAACGGCAATAGCGCCAACGTCGCCGCGAGCAGTCTCGGCACGACGATCTTCGGCGCGGTACCGCCGAAGGGCACGCCGGTCTCCGGAGGCACGATCACCCAGGGTCAGCTGACCGGGCAGACGCCGACCGAGGTGTTCCCGCTGGCCAACTCCTCGACCGTGACGACCGGCACGATCTCGTTCAACTCCGAGATGTACATGCCGCTCTACTCCGGGCCGGTCGGGGCGCAGCCGAAGATCTATTACCCGATGAGCGCGGCCGCCGGCCCGCCCGTCCCGTCCAACGGCGATAAGACGTACACGATCCACCTGAAGTCGGGCCTGAAGTGGTCAGACGGCCAGCCGCTGACCGCCAAGGACTTCCTGTTCTCGATCGCGATCCTCAAGGCCGCGGTCACGGAGAGCCCGGCCAACTGGGCCCAGTATGTGCCGGGCGAGTTCCCGACGAGCGTCGTGTCTGATTCGGCGCCGAACGCGACCACGATCGTCCTGCACCTCAACAAGGCCTATAACCCCGGGTTCTTTCTCAACAACCAGCTGCAGGACACGACGACCGTGTTCCCGTTCCCGGAGCACGCGTGGAACGTGGACTCGACCGGCGGCCAGCACCTGAGCAACTGGAGCGACCCCGCGGTCGCCAAGAAGATCTACGACTATCTGGCCAAGCAGGGGACGACCGTCTCGACGTTTGCCACCAACCCGCTGTGGAAGGTCGTCTCCGGTCCGTTCACGCTGAAGTCGTTCTCGCCCTCCAACGGCTCCTACGCGATGACCCCGAACCCGAAGTACGGCGGCTCGCCGAAGTCGAAGGCCGCGCAGATCCAGACCAACACATACACGAGCTACACCGCCGAGCTGAACGCCGTCAAGACCGGCAGCCTCGACGTCATGGTCGGCTTCGACCCGTCGGAGATCCCCCAGATCCCGTCGCTGAAGTCGTCTGGGCATCTACGTCGTGGGCAGCCCGTCCTGGGGTTGGTTCGGCGGCCAGTACAACTTCAAGAACACCACCGACCACTTCGACAAGATCATCGCCCAGGACTACTCGCGCCAGGCGCTCGCCTATCTGATCAACCAGCCGGCGATCATCAAGGGCATCTACAAGGGCGCGGCGGTGCCCGCCTACGGCCCGGTGCCGTCGGCGCCGTCGTCGCCGTACTCGCCGTCGAGCGCGACCAACGCGCCGTACCCGTACAACCCCTCCAAGGCGGTGTCGCTGCTCAAGGCCCACGGCTGGCACGTCGTTCCCAACGGCCAGTCGACGTGCGCCAAGCCCGGCACCGGATCGGGTGAGTGTGGCGCCGGCATTCCCAAGGGCACGCCGTTCAAGTTCGTCTGGGCCAACGTGCCCGAGGCGGTCTCCTCGACCGGCGCGCTGGAGTCCGAGGCGGTGGCCTCGGAGGCCAAGTCCGCCGCCGGCATCAACATCAGCCTGCAGACCAAGACGTTCAACTACCTGACCGCCAACTACAACAACGCCAACCCCGCCAACGCCAAGTACTACAACGACTGGGGCGTCAACAACTACGGCGGCATCTTCACCGACTACTACCCGACCGCGGACGGCATCTGGAATCACCCCGGCTCGGGTCTGAACACCGGTTCGTTCGAGAACCCGACCTCTGACCACCTGATCCAGGAGTCGGTCTACGGCTCCAACCCCAAGGCCGTGATCAACGAGATCAACTGGTTCGCGCTGCACCCGCCGGTGGCGTTCATGCCGATGCAGGACTACATGATCGCCGTCAACTCCAAGAAGGTCGGCGGACCTGCCCAGGGCTGGCTGTCGATGACCCAGCAGCAATGGGAGCCGAACTTCTGGTACACGGTCAAGTAAGGACTGCACCTCGTACGATTGCCAGATGAGCCCGGCTGACCACGAGGCACCGCGCGGATGATCGGCTACATCATCCGCCGGTGCGTCGTGGCGCTGATCGTCACGATCGGGATCGCAGCGATCACATTTGCGATCCTGCACTTCCTGCAGCCGAGCCCGGCCTCGGAAGTGCTGGGCACCAAGGCGCGCCCGGTGACGATCGCGGCCTGGAACAAGCAGCACGGCTACGACCGGCCCGAGATCGCACAGTTCTGGACGTACCTGAAGAACCTGTTTCACGGCGACTTCGGTTACTCCTACAAGCTCAACCAGAGCGTCAATTCGCTGTTCAAGGAGAACGCCGGCCGGACGGCGTACCTGTCGGGCATATCGCTCGTGCTGGCGCTGCTGATCGCGATCCCGCTCGGGATCTTTCAGGCGATCAGGCGCAACTCGATCGCCGACTACTCGCTGTCGGCGCTGAACCTGACGCTGTACTCGATGCCGTCGTTCTTCCTCGGCCTGATCCTGATCCAGTTCTTCGCGCTCAACTGGGGGATCTTCCCGCCCGAGGTTTCGAGCGACATCACCACCACCTGGGACGCGATCACGCATCCGGCGCAGATGGCCCTGCCGGTGATGACCTTGACGTTCATCACGGTCGCGTCCTTCAGCCGCTACATGCGCTCCTCGGCGCTTGACAATCTCGCCCAGGACTACATCCGGCTGGCGCGGGCGAAGGGGCTGCCCGAGCGCGCGGTCCTCAGACGGCACCTGCTGCGCAACGCCTGCCTGCCGATGATCACGCTGGTCGGTCTGTCGATCCCGACGCTGCTGGCCGGCAACCTGCTGATCGAGTACCAGTTCAACTATCCGGGCCTCGGGCTGTTGTTCTACAACGCGCTCGGCCAGGGCGACTACAACATCCTGTTGGCGTACACGATCCTGGGTGGCATGCTGACGGTCGTGGGTAATCTGATCGCCGACATCGCGATCACCGCGGCCGATCCGCGGATCCGGCTGAGCTGATGACCGATCCATCGTTCCGGGGGGTGATCGACGGAGAGGTCCCCAACGAGTCGCCGATCGAGTCGATGTTGGACGGGCCCTCGCCCGAGGGCGGCGAGGTCCAGGCGGTCACCTCCGGCTGGAAGCTCGCGATGCGCGAGTTCGCGCAGAACAAGCTGGCGCTGTTCGCCCTATTCGTGCTGGTGTTCTTCATCCTGTTCTCGTTCGTCGGGCCGCTCGTCTATCACACCAACCAGACCGTCTTCAATCCGCTGACGACCGACCTACCGCCGGGACCGGGCCACCCGCTCGGCACCGACGAGCACGGGTTCGACGAGCTCGGCCAGCTGATGAAGGGCGGGCAGACGTCGCTGGAGATCGGCGTCTTCGCGTCGGTGATCGCGACCGTGATCGGCACCCTCTGGGGCGCGATCGCGGGTCTCGTCGGGGGGATCGTCGACGGCTTTCTGATGCGGATCGTCGACATCCTGCTGTCGATCCCGTTTCTGTTCATCGTGCTGATCGTCGCCACCAAGTACCCCGGAACGGTCGTGACGCTGTCGATCATTCTCGGGATCTTCTCCTGGCTGGTGCCGGCGCGGTTGGTCCGCGGCGAGGTCTTGACGCTGCGCGTGCGCGACTTCGTGTCGGCCGCGCGCGTGATGGGCGCGGGGCAGACGCGGATCGTGTACCGGCACCTGATCCCGAACGCGCTGTCGGTCGTGATCGTCAACATCACCTTCCAGGTGGCGGACTCGATCCTCGCGCTGGCCTACCTCGGCTTCCTCGGCTTCGGCCTGTCCTACCCGGCGACGTCGTGGGGCGACATGCTCGGCAACGCGCAGCAGAACCAGGCGTCGGGCTACTGGTGGCTCGTGTACCCGGTCGGCGCCTGCCTGGTGCTGGTCGTGCTCTCGTCCAACGTGATCGGCGACGCGCTGCGCGACGCGGTCGACGTGAGGCTGAGGCGCCGCTGATGGCTGACAACGCACTCGAGGTCACCGACCTCTCGACCCATATCGAGCTGTCGCGCTCGGTCGTGCAGGCGGTCGGCAACGTCGACATCTCGATCGGCGCCGGCGAGACCGTTGGGCTGGTCGGCGAGTCCGGCAGCGGCAAGTCGATCCTGAGCCTGTCGGTGCTCGGGCTGCTGCCGCCGGGCGGCAAGATCGTCGGCGGCTCGGTCAAGGTCGAGGGCCGCGAGCTGACGACGCTGTCGCAGAAGCAGCTGCGCGCGGTCCGCGGCAACGACGTCGCGATGATCTTCCAGGACTCCCAGTCGTCGTTGAACCCCACCAAGTCGATCGGTCAGCAGATCGCCGAGCCGGTCCGCCTGCACCGCGGTGGCTCAAAGAAGGAGGCGCTCGAGCGAGCCTACGAGGTGTTGGAGCTGGTTGGTCTGCCTCGCCCGCGCGAGCGCCTGGATGACTTCCCCCATCAGCTCTCGGGTGGCCTGCGTCAGCGGGTGATGATCGCGATCGCGCTCAGCTGCGAGCCGCGAGTGCTGCTCGCCGATGAGCCGACGACCGCGCTCGACGTGACGATTCAGGCCCAGATCCTGTCGGTGCTCGACGAGCTCAAGGAGCGGCTCGGGATGGCGACGCTGCTGGTCACCCACGACATGGGCGTGGTCGCCGGCCGGACCGAGCGGATCAACGTGATGTATGGCGGGCGGCTGGTCGAGACGGCCGCGACCGACGAGTTGTTCAGCTCGATGCGCCACCCGTACACCCAGGCGCTGCTCGGCTCGATCCCGAAGCTCGACTCCGACCCGACCAAGGCGCTGGTCACGATCCCGGGGATCCCGCCGGATCTCACCAACCTGCCGTTCGGCTGCCGCTTCGCGGCTCGATGCCCGTACGCGACCCAGCAGTGCCGCGAGTCCGAGCCGCCGCTGTCAGGCGAGGATCCGCGTCATCTGTTCGCGTGCTGGCATCCGGTCGACGGCCCGATCCTCAAGCGACCGGAGATCCCGGGCGTGGCCGCCTCGCCGGCGGCGTCCAACGGCTCGCGCACCGGGGGCGGGGGCAACGGCAACGCCGAGCACCTGCTGACCGTCGAGGATGTGGTCTGTGAGTACCCGGTGACTTCGGGAGCGTTGCTGCAACGCAAGGTCGCCTCGGTCAAGGCCGTGTCCGGGATCACGCTGCATCTCGACGCGGGCGAGACCTTCGGTCTGGTCGGCGAGTCGGGCTGTGGCAAGACGACGCTCGGCAAGCTGATCGTCGGCGTCGAGAAGCCCAATGCGGGCCGGATCGCGCTCGACGGTCGCGAGATCTTCAAGCTCCGGCGCCGCGACCTGCGTCGTAGCCGCCGCGACCTGCAGATGATGTTCCAGGACCCGTTCGCATCGCTCGATCCCCGCATGCGGGTCAACACGATCCTGCGTGAGCCGCTGACCGTGCAGGGGATCGGCAGCGCCAAGGAGCAGAACGACCGGATCGCCAAGCTGCTGACCGAGGTCGGCCTGCCGATGAACGCGCTCGAGCGCTATCCGCACGAGTTCTCCGGCGGTCAGCGTCAGCGGATCGGTCTGGCGCGGGCGCTGATGCTCGAGCCGAAGGTGATCGTCGCCGACGAGCCGGTGTCGGCCCTGGACGTGTCGATCCGCTCGCAGGTCCTGAACCTGATGAAGCGGCTGCAGGCCGAGTATCAGCTGGCGTCGATCGTGATCTCGCACGACCTCGCGGTCGTCAAGTACCTGGCGGACCGGATCGGGGTCATGTACCTCGGCAAGCTGGTCGAGATCGGCTCCGGCGACGACATCTACATGCGCGCGGCCCATCCCTACACGGAGGCGCTGATCAAGACGATCCCGATTCCGGACCCCGCGGCCGAGAAGGCCAAGACCGAGGTCGGGATCCGCGGCGAGCTGCCCAGCCCGGTCAACCCGCCGTCAGGCTGCCGGTTCAGGACCCGCTGCCCGCGCGCGCAGGCGCTCTGTGCCGAACTCGAGCCGCCGCTGCGCTCGTTCGGAGGGGGCCATCGTGCCGCCTGTCACTTCCCGCTGCAGACGCCCGAGGAGGGTGAGGGCGCCCCGGTCGGCTCGGCGTCGTCGGTCTCGGACTCGCCGCCTCAGCCGCCGTCGGACTCGGCCGCCGGCGCGCCGCCGTTGGATTCGCCGTCTGACGCTTCGTCGGGCTCGTCGTCGTCTGACTCGTCGTCGATGTAGAGCGACTCGTCGGCCAGCAGCCGGCCGCGCCCGTCCCAGAGCATGATCTCCAGATAGTCGCCGCGATAGTTGTCGGGCGCGAGCAGCGTGAACCGCTCCTCGTGCAGCGCGCACTGGTCGACCGCGAGGTCCGCCAGTTCCGCGGTCACGATCGTGCCGCCGCCGATCATCGGCACGCCCCATACGAGCGTCATCTCGGCGACCTCGCCACGGTCTCCACGCCAGCCGCCGATCACGTCGTCGTTGAGGTCGATGCGCCAGTCCGGATTGGACTCGGCCGTCTCGGAGGTGAAGTCGGCGTGCGCCTCGAACGCATCCGGGGTTCCATCCTCTGCCTCGGCATAGGACACGAACCCGAACAGCTCGTAGCCGGTCGTCGTCCGGGCGACCGCGGGCACGTACGTGCGCCCGCCAAATGCACGGTCTGGAAACCAGGCGACCTCGCCCGCCTCGCCGAGGTCCTCGCCCTCGCTGTCGAGCTCGTGACAGGCGGCCAGGAAGCGTTCGGTGAGCGTGTCGGCCCAGCGCCCGTACGGGGCCGGGTCGCGAGGCGGCTCGGCCGCGAAGCGGATTACGAATCGATCAGTTGGCGGCATGCGCTGCCGCAGACTACAGCTTTGGCCGCTCGGTCAGTACGCCCCGCGGCGGCTGATCACCGCGGGGATCGTCTTCAACAGGATCGTCAGGTCGAGCAGAATCGACCACCGCTCGAGATACAGGAAGTCGAGCCGCACGAGATCATCTGAGTTCAGCTCCGAGCGGCCCGCGACCTGCCAAAGGCCGGTGATTCCGGGCAGCACCAGATAGCGCTTCTTGTGCCACTCCTGCAGTTTGTCGAAGTCCCTGGTCGGCAGCGGCCGCGGCCCGACCAGCGACATCTCGCCGCGGAGCACGTTGACGATCTGCGGTAGCTCGTCGAGCGAGAAGCGCCGCAGCAGACGACCGACGCTGGTCAGCCGCGGGTCGTCGCGGATCTTGAACAGCGTCCCGTCGGACTCGTTGAGCCCCTCGAGCTCGGACTGGGCCTCGTCGGCGCCGACCGACATCGTCCGGAACTTGAGGCAATCGAATGGCCGGCAGCCGATGCCCGGGCGGACCGACCGGTAGATCACCGGTCCCCGCGAGGTCAGCTTGATCGCGACCGCCATCACCAACAGCAGCGGCGACAGCAATGCCAACAGCAGGATCGAGCCGATCAGGTCAAATGCCCGTTTGCCGATGAACTCGACACCCTCGAGCACGGGCGGGCGCAGGGTAAACAGCGGCACCGACGCGCCCGGCAGGAAGTCCGCCCGCTGCACCAGGATCTCCATCGTCGACGGCGCGACATGGACGGTGACGCCGCGCTGGTGACAGCGGTCGACGAGGTCAAGCGTGCGGTCCTCGGGGAAGTCGGGGTCGGCGATGATCACCTCGTCGACGTGGTGAGCGCCGATCACCTCGACGAGCCCGTCGATCGAGCCGAGCGAGCGCAATCCGTCGAGCCGCTGCGGGGCCAACGACACGAACCCCAGAACCTCGCGCTCGGAACGGGGATCGCCGCCGAGCGCATGCGCGACGTCGGCGATGTGGCCGCCGGAGCCGACCAGCACGGCGCGGCGGCGGTACCCCGCTCGCTCCAGCAGCCAGCCGGTGACCTTGGAGTACAGCTCGCGCAACGAGCCGATGTAGACGATCGCGAAGAACAGCGACCCGTAGAACAGGTAGTAGCTGTTGAAGTGCGTACCGCTCGCCAGCTCGAAGATCAGCCCGACGATCGTCGCCTGACACAGGGCGACCGTGAGCTTCGCCAGCCCGGGGCGACGTGAGCGGTCCGCGTACGCGTCGATCCGGGCGAAGTTCAGCACCGTGATCAGGTACGCGATCGCGACCGCCGAATCGGTCTGCGTCCACGCCGAGCCGAAGCTGAAGTCGCCGTGCAGCAACGTCTTGAGCAACAGCGCGGTGTAGATCGCACCCATCACCCCGACGAAGTCGAGCGCCAGCAGCGCGGCCACGCGGGTGGCGCGTCGCGTGACGCCACGGCCCAGAATGAACGTCACGACCGAGTCGTGCTTGCGTCGGATGTCCAGCTCGGTCAGCGTGTAGGGCGCTGGCGTCGCGAGGTCCTTGGAACCGCTCGGGATGGCCTGCTCGTGGTCGATTGCACCCTCCCAGATGCCCGGGGACGTCCCCAGACACTAGAACGTGGGCGTCACCGGAGAGTTGCGCAGAATTCCCTGCGCCCGCGGCAAATCTACTCCTACCCCGCTGTCGGCAGCTCGTATCCTGCCGCTGGCCGCCGACGCGTCGCCGGCCGCCGGCGCCCGCCGCGCTCAGGACCGGCCGATCAGTCCCTCCGGCCCCGACAGCTCGAGCGTGCGCGCGAGCCCGTCGGCGAGCTGGATCTGCGGCGCCCAGTTCAACAGCTGCTTGGCCACGGTGATGTCCGGTCTACGCACTTGCGGATCGTCGGTCGGCAGCGCCTCGTAGACGAGCTCCGATTTCGATCCGGTGACCTTGATCACCTCGCGCGCGAGCTCGAGCAGCGTGAACTCGTTCGGGTTGCCGATGTTGACCGGCTCGTGATGGCCGGACTCAGCCAGCGCGATGATCCCGCGGATCAGGTCGTCGACGTAGCAGAACGAGCGCGTCTGCGAGCCGTCACCGAACACTGTGATCGAGCGGTCCTGTAGGGCTTGGCGAAAGAACGTCGGAATCGCCCGGCCGTCGTGCGGGCGCATCCGCGGACCGTAGGTGTTGAAGATCCGCACGATCGCGGTGTCGACTCCCTGCTGGCGGTGATAGGCCATCGTCAACGCCTCGGCGTAGCGCTTGGCCTCGTCATAGACCCCGCGCGGGCCGATCGGATTGACGTGGCCCCAGTAGCTCTCGGGCTGCGGGTGGACCTGGGGATCGCCGTACACCTCGCTCGTCGACGCGGTCAGAAACCGAGCGCGGTGGGCCTTCGCGAGCCCGAGCGTGTGGTGGGTTCCGTAGGAGCCGACCTTGAGCGTGTGCAGTGGCAGCCGCAGGTAGTCGATCGGCGAGGCCGGCGACGCGAAGTGGTACACGAAGTCGATCGATTCGTCGATGAAGTACGGCTCGATGATGTCGGTCTGCTGGTAGACGAACGCGTCCGAGCGGATGTGTTCGATGTTCTCCAGCGACCCGGTCTCGAAGTTGTCGACGCAGATCACGCGGTTGCCGCGCCGCAGCAGCTCGTCGCACAGGTGCGAGCCGAGAAAGCCGGCGCCGCCCGTCACTAGGCAGGTGGTCATGCCCGCGAATCTAGTACTTCTGGTCTGCTCACCGGTCGATCGGCGGTGTGGTCCCCGGCACCCAGCCCTCCGGTTCCCGCTTCCAGATCGGCGCCCGTGCCTTGATCTCGTCGATCAGCTCGCGCGCCCCGGCGAACGCCTCGGCGCGATGGGGCGCCGACGCCGCGACCGCGACCGACGCCTCCGACAGCGGCACGGTTCCGAGCCGGTGCTCGGCCGCTGCCGCGCACAGCCCGTGACGCTCGATCGCGGCCTGCACGAGCTTGCGCAACTCGCGCTCGGCCATCGGCAGGTAGGCCTCGTAGTTCAGCTGCGGCACCTCACGGGTGACGCCGCTGAAGGTCACCACCGCGCCCGCCCGCGGATCGCTGACCAGCTCGGTCAGCACGTGCAGATCGAGCGGGGCTTGCGTGATCCGAACGTGCGCGACGGGGGGCTCGATGCTCGCGTCGGGCTCGGTTGCGGCGCCACCGGACACCGGCGGGATCAATGCCAGCTCGTCACCGGGCGCCAGCGCGACCGACTCGTCGGCGTACTGCTGGTTGACCGCCATCACGACCGGGACTCCGGCGGTCACATCGGCCAGCGATTGCAGCGCGTCGGCCACGCATGCGCCCGCGGGCAACGACAACGAGACGTGATCGGTGCCGGCTCGCTCGCGCAGCCCAGCAAACAGCTTGACCGTGACCTCCATGTCACCACCTATCCGGCGGGCTCGAGCAAGAAGATCGGGATTCGCCGGTCGGTCTTGGCCTGGTAGGAGTCGTAGTCGGGCCAGACCGCGACCGCGCGCGGCCACCACGTGGCGTGCTCCTCGGGCGTCGCCTCACGGGCCCGGTAGTCGCCGGTCACGGCGCCGTCGCGGACCTCGACGACCGGGTTGGCGCGCAGGTTCGCGACCCACGCCGGGTTTGACGGGGCACCCCCCTTGGAGGCCACTGCCGCGTAGGTGCCGTCGTGCTCGACGCGCATCACCGGGTGCTTGCGCAGCTTGCCGCTGCGGGCGCCGACCGACGTGACGACGACCGTCGGTACGCCGCGCAGGAGCGTTCCTGCGGTTCCGCCCGAGCCCTCGTACTCGGCGACCTGATCGCGAACCCACCCCGACGTGCTCGGCTCGTACTCACCCTGCAGCGGCATAGCGGCTCCTTGTTCGGACGATCTGTGTTTCCGAGCGTAGCCGCGCCGCGGCGGCTCAGCAGGTCCGGAACGCGACCCTGACCGTCTTGACCAGGTGCCCGTGGCCGCCGGAGCGAGCGAACGTGAACACGAGCCGGAGATGATGCGGCCCCGCGTGCAGGTGACGCAGCGACAGCCTCAGCGTGCTCGGCAGGTGCTTGGCGGTCGCGTTGGGGACGTGCACCGTCAGCTTGACGCGATGGTGGTGCCGGCGCCTGAACCGTGTCTTGGCGCGCCCGCGGTCCAGGTAGGCCGCCAGCGACCGGAACCGCAGCGTGCTCGCCTGCGAGCGGGCGAGCTTCGAGGCCCGCACGGTCACCGCGAGACGGCCGGCCAGGCAGGCGCTGGTCGACGGCAACCCGATCGTGAACTGCCGGCCGCCGACGCTTTTGACGATCGTCTTGCCGCTGGCAGCGGTGGTCTTGAAGCTGTGGATCGCGCCGCTGCTGGACCCGTAGCTGTTGGTCGCCTGCACTCGGTAGTAGACGGTCGTGCCCGCGCGAAGTCCTTTGAGCGACGCCGACACCGCGTGCGCCACATCGCTTGACGGGATCGTGCCGGCGGCGGTCGTCGATCCCAGCGAACGCGTCCGCCCGTACGCGACCGTGACCGTCGTCGACGCGCCCCGGGCGTTGACCGAGCCGGTCGCTCTCGCCGACGAGCCGGTGACCATAGTGGCGGCCCCGGTGCTGGCCACCGGACCGAGTCCGACGCTCGCGCGGACGATCGCCTCGGGGGTGCCGATGTCGATCAGCCACAGGTTTCCGTCGGGGCCCGAGACGATGTTCGTGCCGTCGCCGACGACCGCGCCCGGCCCGAGGCCGGCGCTGAAGAACTGGACCTTGCCGGTCGCCGGAATGACCCGGGCGACTCCTGGGTTGGTGCCCCCGTTGTCACCGGTGGCCAGCCAGATGTTGCGGTCGATCCCGACCGTCAGATCCCAGGCCTCATGGCTGAGCGCGAATTCCTTGATCTTGCCCGATGGCGTGATTCGCCCCACCGCGGGCTTGGTCGCGTATTGATCCTGGAACCAGACGTTGCCGTCGGGACCGGCGGTGAGCGCGTCGGGGTCCGCCGACATCTGCAGTCCGTGGGCGCTTCCAAACTCCATCAGCCCGCCGTTGGGGGTCACGCGTCCGACCGCCGCCGGCGTTCCGTCGTTGCTGAACCAGACGTTGCCGTCATCGCCGGCGGTGATCTCGGTCGGCATCGTCATCGAGCCGGTCGGGTACACCTTGGCCATCGAGCCGGGGCTGGCGCCGGCGGTCACGGTTCCGATCTGACCCGGCGGCCCGGCGACCGTGAACCACGCGTTCCCGTTGGAGGTCGCGGTGAGTGCGTCGGGGTCATAGCCCCCGGTGGGGTACTCGACGATCGACCCCGAGGGCTTGATCTCGCCGATCGAATAGGCCGCGTTGGCGTGGTCGATGAACCACACGGCTCCATTCGCGCCCTCGGCCAGTTCGACCGGGATCGCGCCCGGGTTCAGACCATCCATGCCGGGGGTGAAGATCTTGATCTGGCCCGACGCGGTGCGTTCGCCGATCGCATGCGAGACGGTGCCGATCAGGGTGAACCAGATCGTCCCGTTCGCACCGTTGGCGACGTCGCCGATGTCGCCGGCTGACGCGACCTGCTTGGTGGTGATCGCGCCGCTGGTGGTGATCCGGCCGAGCCGAGGCACGCTGGCCGAGCTCTCGTCGCCGAACCACAGGGCGCCGCCGGGGCCATCGATCAGGCTCCCGGCCGTGTCGCCCGGTTGCAGTTTGAACTCGGTCAGCGGCACGGGCGCGGCGCCGGCGCGCGCGACCGCGAGCGCGAGTGAGACCGCGATCGCGACGGCGAGCGCCGCGACGACAAGCGTCATGCGATCACGTTGCGCCCGGAATTCGCTCCGCCCGATCCCCATCTGTCCCCGCGTTCGACACTACCGGGCTCGCTGCCGGTTCACAAGCGCGGCCCGCCGGTAAGCTCCGGCGGCGATGGCGACCGCCGACGAGCACCGCACGATCGCCCCGATCGTCGGACCCGATGACCCCCGGCACTTCACCGACTCGGGGATCGAGATCAATCCGCTCTACGACCGGCGTGACCTGCCCGACGACCTCGAACAGCGGCTCGGCGAACCGGGCGAATACCCGTATACGCGGGGTGTCCACCGCGACATGTACCGCCGGCAGCTGTGGACGATGCGTCAGTACGCCGGCTATGCGTCGGCGAAGGAATCAAACGAGCGCTATCGCTACCTGCTCGAGCACGGCTCGACCGGCCTGAGCATGGCGTTCGACCTGCCGACCCAGCTCGGCCTGGACTCCGACGATCCCCGCTGTCTGGGCGAGGTCGGCCGCACCGGCGTGGCGATCGACACGATCGACGACATGCGAACCGCGTTTGATCAGATCCCGCTTGACCAGGTGTCGACGTCGATGACGATCAACGCGCCGGCGAGCGTGCTGCTGCTGCTCTACGAGCTGGTCGGCGCTGAGCAGGGCGTGCCGTCGCAGCAGCTGCGGGGCACCACCCAGAACGACATCCTCAAGGAGTACATCGCGCGCGGAAACTTCATCTACCCGCCCGCCGGTGCGATCCGCCTGACGACCGATCTGTTCGCCTATTGCAACGAGCGCGTGCCGCGCTGGAACACGGTCTCGATCAGCGGCTATCACTTCCGCGAGAAGGGATGCTCGGCGGTCCAGGAGGTCGGGTTCACGCTCGCCAACGGCATCGCCTACGTGCAGGCGGCGCTCGACGCCGGGCTCGAGATCGACCGGTTCGCGCCGCGGCTCGCGTTCTTCTTCAACGGCCACAACAACGTCTTTCAGGAGGTCGCGAAGTTTCGGGCGGCGCGACGGATGTGGGCGCAGATCATGCGCGAGCGCTTCGGCGCCACCGACGAGCGCTCCTGGCGGCTGCGCTTCCACACCCAGACCGGCGGCGTCACGCTGACCGCCCAGCAGCCGGAGAACAACATCGTCCGGGTCGCGCTGCAGGGGTTCGCCGCGGTCTGCGGCGGCACCCAGTCGCTGCACACAAACGGCTTTGACGAGGCGCTTGCGCTACCGACCGAGCGGGCCGCGAAGATCGCGCTGCGCACGCAGCAGATCATCGGCTACGAGTCCGGCGCGGCCGACACCGTCGACCCGTTCGCGGGCTCCTACTTCGTCGAGGCGCTGACCGACGAGATCGAGACCCGCGCGCAGGAGCTGATCGAGAAGGTCGACGAGCTCGGTGGCTCGGTCCAGGCGATCGACTTCATCAAGGCCGAGATCGAGGAGTCGGCGTTCGGCTACTTCGAGCGCTACCGCCTCGATCAGGACATCGTCGTCGGTGTCAACCAGTTCGTCGAGGACACTCCTGAGGTTCCCGACATCCTGCGCGTCGATCCCGAGTCCGAGGATCGGCAGCTCTCGCGCCTGGCGGCGTTCAAGGCCGACCGTGACGCCGAGCTCGTGCAGCGGCGGTTGGAGGAGGTTCGGGCTGCCGCGCGCGGGACCGAGAACATGCTGCCGTCACTGCGCTCGGCGCTGAAGGACCGCTGCTCGATCGGCGAGGTCTGCGGGGCGATGCGCGACGTGTTCGGCGACTACAAACCGTCCTACTGACGCGGGTGGCTGAGCCCCGGAAGCCGCTGACGCACCGCGGCGTCGCCGGCGCCAGGCTCACGTTCGCCGTCGCCGCCGCGGTCGTCGCGCTCGACGCTGTCACCAAGGCGATCGCAGCCAACGAACTCGCCGGCCGCGGCGCCGTCAGCGTGCTCGGCGGTCACCTGCACCTGCTGCTGTACCGCAACCACGCCGGGCCTGGGAACACGTTCGCCGGTGATCCGGTGCTCGTCTCGCTCCTGTCGCTGGCGGCCGTGCTGATCATCGCGACACTTGCGCTGCACGTCCGCGCCCGCAGCACCGCAATCGCGCTCGGGCTGCTGCTCGGCGGTGGGATCGGCAACCTGATCGACCGGTTGGTCACCGCCCCCGGGCCGCTGCGCGGCGGCGTGATCGACTGGCTGCAGCCGAGCGTGCACGGCGGCAGCATGAACCTCGCCGACCTGTCGATCAACGCTGCCGCGGTCGTCCTGATCGTCGGCGGGGCGATCGAGTGGTGGTTCGCCCGCCGGTCGCCGTGCAAGCCCGCCGTCGCCGCGGAGGACTCGCGCGGCGCCGGGCGAAGCTTCACAATCGACTGACCGGATACCGGTCCCGAGCCCGAGACACCGTCGCCTGGGAGGGCTTCGCCGCAAGCGGCACGGTGGCCTCGAGCCCGGGTGGTCGGCGTTACCTGGTCGAGGCGTGCGCCGCGGTCGCGGCTGCCGCGGCCGCCGATAGGCCGCCGGCGGTCACCGGTGTGCAGATCGCCCACACCTTGAACGTCTGCGTCCCCGTCTGGTTGAAGTTGTCGACGAATCCGCCCCACCCGGTCGCGGGGGCCGTCGACGTCGCGCCCTGCGGCTCGGAGTCGCTGATCTCGACGCTCGAAGCCGACGTGAAGAAGCCGCCGCCGATCGCGGCGGAGCCGGTCGGACACGACACCGAGCCGGCGGTGCTGTGCCCGAGCCCGGCGACAGTCGAATTGCCCGCCGTCTTGGCGGCGCTCTCGACGTATTGCACGTTGGCCAGCGCGGTCGCCGAAGCAGCGGTGGTCGCGTTGGTGGCGTTGGTGGCGTTGGTCGCGTTGGGCACGGTCAGCCCGGTGGGGTTGATCTTCGCCGCGGTGACCGCGCCGTTCTTGATCCGCTTCGTGCCGACGGCGCCCTTGCCGAGCTTCTTGCCGGTCACCGCGCCGTTCTTGAGCTGCTTGGTGCCGACGCTGTTCTTGCCGAGCGTCACGCCGGCATACGCGGTGCCGGCCATGGCGACGACCAGCGCCGCGATCGCGACGATCATCGCCGGGCTGGGCAGATGTGGACGGAATCGATTCATCGAGCACTACCTCCCTGGTGGTATGAGCCAACGGTTCGAAGTCCGCGGCTGTCGCATCGACCTACCCCCGTTGATCGTGATGTGAGAGCGATGCAGCGGCTGTCAGACGACGGCCCCGACGTAGCAGGGCCCGGCCCAGTCCCGAGCCGTCCCGTCACATCTGCTTCCCCTGATCCTGGATCGTACAGAGCGCCCGGCGCGGACGCAGATACCACGGCGCCCGGCTGCCGCGACTTCGGCAACCGGGCGAATCGACCCACCGCGCGGGCGCCGGTGCGGAGCACATAAACTCGCGCGCCATGCGTGAGAAGGCACCTGAGACCTACGAGGAGAAGCTGGCGCAACTGCGGGACCTGCGCCACGAAGCGATCCACAACGCCGGCCAGGTCGCGGTCGACAAGCAGCACGCGAAGGGGAAGTTCACGGCCCGGGAGCGGATCGCGAAGCTGCTTGACCCGGGCTCGTTTCAGGAGCTCGACGTGTTCGTCCGCCACCGCACGACCGACTTCGACATGCAGCGCAACCGGCCCTACGGCGACGCGGTCGTCACCGGCCATGGCACGATCGACGGTCGCCGCGTGTGTGTCTTCAGCCAGGACTTCACCGTGTTCGGCGGCTCACTGGGCGAGGTGATGGCCGAGAAGATCTGCAAGGTCATGGACCTGGCGGCGAAGATCGGCTGCCCGGTGATCGGCATCAACGACTCCGGTGGCGCCCGGATCCAGGAGGGCGTGGTCTCGCTCGGCGCCTACGGCGACGTGTTCCTGCGAAACGTTCGCTGCAGCGGCGTGATCCCGCAGATCTCGCTGGTCATGGGTCCCTGCGCCGGCGGTGCCGTTTACTCGCCCGCGATCACCGACTTCATCTTCATGGTGAAGGAGACCTCGCACATGTTCATCACCGGCCCCGACGTGATCAAGACCGTCACCGGCGAGGAGGTCGGCTTCGAGGAGCTCGGCGGGGCGATGTCGCACAACACGAAGTCGGGCGTCGCCCAGTTCGCCTCAGACGACGAGGACCAATGCATCGAGGACGCCCGCTACCTGCTCTCGTTCCTGCCGCAGAACAACCTCGAGCCGCCGCCACATGTACAGCCGGCCGACGACCCGCTACGCGCCGACCCTGAGCTCGACCAGATCGTCCCCGACAGCCCCAACAAGCCCTACGACATGCGCGAGGTGATCCGCCACATCGTCGACGACGGCGAGTTCCTCGAGGTGCACGAGCACTACGCCCGCAACATCGTCTGCGGCCTGTCGCGGATGGACGGACACAGCGTCGGCGTCGTCGGCAACCAGCCCGCGCAGCTGGCCGGCGTTCTCGACATCGAGTCCTCCGAGAAGGCGGCGCGGTTCATCCGCACGTGCGACGCGTTCAACATCCCGATCATCACGTTCTGCGATGTGCCCGGGTTCCTGCCCGGCACCAAGCAGGAGTGGGGCGGGATCATCCGCCACGGCGCCAAGCTGCTGTACGCCTACGCCGAGGCGACCGTCCCGAAGGTCACGATCATCACCCGCAAGTCCTACGGTGGCGCCTACGACGTGATGGGCTCAAAGCACCTCGCGGCGGACTTCAACTTCGCCTGGCCATCGGCCGAGGTCGCGGTGATGGGGCCCGAGGGCGCGGTCAACATCATCTATCGACGCGACATCGCGGCGTCGCCGACGCCCGACGAGCGGCGCCAGAAGCTGATCGACGACTACAAGGCCCACTTCGCCAATCCGTACGTCGCGGCCGAGCGGGGCTACATCGACGACGTGATCATCCCGCACGAGACCCGGCCGAAGATCATCACCGCGCTGCAGACGCTGCAGACCAAGCGCGAGCCCGGTCCCCGCCGCAAGCACGGCAACATCCCGCTGTAGCCGGCGTCGCTCAGGCGATCCGGAGCCGCAGTACGGGCTCGAGCGTCGGCGCGTGCGACGCCGGCGTGGACTCGATCGTCAGCTCCAGCCGCCGGCCGTCGATCTCCAGCCATCCGAGCTGGTTGCGCCACGTCGGCGGCTGGACCACGTCCCACCGGACCGCAGGCTCGCGCACGCCGGCCGACAGCGCCAGGCGACGGGCGAGCTGGCGCGCGAGTCGCGAACGTCGGGCGGTGCCGACCATCCGTCGCTCGCGCGCGGCCAGCTGGTTGCGAAACGGCGAGCACACCGCCTGATAGACCGAGCTGGTGACCCCGGCGCTCGCCGGGAAGGTCACCCGCTCGACGTAGGACTGGTGGACATCGCCGCCGAGCATCACGATCGACGCGGGCGCCGCACTCCCACGGCCGGAGCCGATCTCGCCGATCAGGCCGATCAGACGGTGGAACGAGTCCTGGAACGCCGCCCAGTGCTCGAGATCCAGCGCGCGTCGCAGCGACTCCGCCGGCCGCCGCGCCCACCGGCCCCAGGCGCCGGAGCAGACCGCCTCGTTCCAGGCCTCAATCCAGTGCAGCGTCGGCGCCAGCAGGACCGGCAGGGTCCCGGCGATCAGCACGTGGTCGTGGTCCCCGCGCACCTGGCGCTCCAACCACGCCCATTCGCCGGCGTCGATCATCTCGCGGCGGCCGTCGCCGAGCACGCGACCCTCGCGGCTGTCGAGCACCACCAGCAGCGCGCTCCCGATCGCTCGCGAGAACGTCCACAGGCGGCCGCCCTCGTCGCGGTCGGCGGTCTCGGCGTGCGCCCGCAGCACCGCCTCGGCGTCGTCGGCGGCGGCGACCGCCTGATACACCGGATCGGCGTCGAGCTCGGCGGGCGACAGGTTGCCGAGATGCTGGTAGATCCAGTACGTCAGCAGGCCGGAGACGATCCGCTGATGCCACCAGGAGGTGGCGCGCATATCCCGGATCCACTCCTCCGACGTGTTCCAGTCGTCGTGGACATCGTGGTCGTCGAACATCATCGCCGAGCCGATCGTCGACATCAGCCAGCGGATCGACGGATCGCCCCAGGACTCCTCGTAGAGCATCGTGTACTCGTCGGTGTCGAGCACCTCCTCGCCCGGGTTGCGACTCGTGTCGCGCCGGGCGCGGATTCGCGCCAGGGTCTCGGGCGAGACCTCGTCGGCGTAGACCTGGTCGCCGATCAGCAGCAGGAGCTGTGGCCACTGGTCGTGGGGCTGGTCGCGCATCCGCAGCACCAGCGCGTGCAGGGCGTCGACACCGACCCCCTCGGGATGCTCGTCGACGTCGAGGATGTAGGAGCCGGTATGGGGCCGTGCGACCCGGCAGGATCCCCACACGATCCGGACCGGCCCCGCCCCGGGGAGTGTCTGGATCCGGCTGGCCGGAAACGGCGAGTCCGGCTCCGGCCACCGCCGTGCGCCGTCGAGCTTCACCTCGTACTCGGTGCTCGAGCCGGGCTCGAGGTCACGCAGGACGACGAGCGCGTAGTGACGCTCGCCGACGGTGAAGTTCTGACCGTGGCGGCCGAGGATCTCGACCTCGCAGACGACATCGGTCTGCACCCAGACGGTCGCCTCGGTCTCAGAGACGTAGCGCAGGATCGGTCCGAGCACGAGCGTCGGCATCAACCGACGCTACCCGCGCCGGGTGCCGCCGAAGATGAGAATTCGCTTACAGCTCGATCGTCTGCGCCGACACCGAGCCGGCCTGCCAGGCGGCGTACGCCGCCGCCGCAATCGCGAGGTCCTGGATCGCGAGACCGGTGGAGTCGAACAACGTGACTTCCTCGTCGGAGGTTCTCCCACGACCGCCCGACGAGGCCAGCACCGAGCCCAGATCCCGCACGGCCTCACGGTCCACGAGCCCGGCCGAGACCGCGCCGGTCAGCTCGCCCCCGTGCACCGCCTGCTCCCACTCGTCGCAGAACAGCGAGCACGCGGCCACCGCGTGGACGGTCGCCTCGGCCTTGCCGGGGCCGTCGGCGCCGAGCATGTTCAGGTGCAGCCCAGGTCGCAGATCGGGACGCTCGATGATCGCGACGGTGCCCGGGGTGACGCAGCAGACGACGTCGCAGCCGAGGGCCGCGTGCCGGTCCCCGACCGTGCCGCCGAGCTCCTCGGCGACCGACTGCGCCGGCTCAAGCCGGGGATCGCAGGCGACGCCCCCCTCGTATCCGCCCGCGCGCATGCAGCGAGCCGCCCACAGCCCGTGCAGGCCGCAGCCGATCACACCGACCGTCCGCGCGTCATCGCGGGCGAGCGACGCAGCCGCGACCGCGGCGACCGCCCCGGTCCTCAGCGCCGTCACCGAGCGCGCGTCCAGGATCATCAGCGGGGTTCCGGTCTCGGCGTCCGAGAGGCAGATCAGCCCCTGCACCGTCGGCAGCCCATTGGCCGGGTTCGACGGGAACGAGGTGATCCATTTCAGCAGCGCGAACCCGTTCCCACGGGCCGGCATCGCCCTGAAGTCGCCGAACGGAGGGCTCTGCAGGTAGACCTTGGGCGGCATCGACCAGTCGCCCGACTGATGACGCCGAAAGCCCTCGCGGACTCGTTCGATCGCCTCGACGGGGGACACGGCGGCGAGCACGGCGTCGTGACCGAGGACGGGGAGCGGTGGCACGGCCGCCACCATATACCCGCGACGGGTACGCTCGAGACCATGGTCAATCGCCGCGCGGAGCTGTCGATCGGATGGGTAGGGCCGGACACCTCGCGTGACGAGGCCGCCGCGGTGATCGCGGCCGTGCAGCGCTTCATCCGGGACACCGCACCGCCGCTCGCCTCGCGTCCGCCGCGCCGCGACCCGTGGCAGCAGGCGGCGCTGCGCGAGGGCGTGGATCGCGCGCCGCGCGAGCCGCTGCCCTGGGGTTAGTCCGTTGGAGGATTACAGCATGTATAGGTGTGTAAGCCGCCACTCAGCCATCCCCTGGTTGTCGCCGAACGCTCAAAACACATAAACCCGGATTGGGTTTTGGTAGATTCGGATCGCGCCCCGCAGGACCGGGCGGCACCGAACCCGACCGGAAGGACCCACGATGGAGCCCGCATCGCTGGATAACCGCTCACGCGCTCCCCGTTCCGGATCGCTCGAGAACCCACTGGTGGTCGAGAACGTCCCAGGACACGTGATCCCGGTCCTGGAGCGCGAGTTCGACGACTTCGACACCGAGTCGACGCGGTATCTGGACGGCAAGCTGACCGAGCAGGATTTCATCAAGTTCCGGCTCAAGCAGGGCGTCTACGGCCAACGGCAGCCCGACGTGCAGATGGTGCGTGTGAAGTTGCCGATGGGCGGTGTGACTCCCGATCAGCTCGACGCGTTCGCCGACGTGATCGAGCGCTACGTGCCGCTGCGCAAGGGGCACGTCACCACGCGCCAGAACATCCAGATGCACCACATGCCGCTGCCCGACGCGGCGGCGGCGATCCGCGAACTGGGCGACGCCGGCCTGTCCTCGCGGGAGGGCTGCGGCAACACGATGCGCAACGTCACCGGTGATCCGCGCGCGGGAACGCTCGTCGACGAGCCGTTCGACATCACCCCCTACGCGGCAGCCTACGTCCGCTACTTCGTTCGCCATCCCACGACCCAGGCGATGCCGCGCAAGGTCAAGACCGCGTTCGCGGCCAACGACGCCGACAACGCGATCACCGGCATCCACGACATGGCGTTCCTGCCGCGCGTGCGCGACGGCGTGCGCGGGGTGGAGATCCGCGTTGGTGGCGGGACCTCGATCATGCCCCGGATCGCTCCGACCCTGTACGAGTTCGCCGAGCTCGACAGCGGCGACTACCTGAAGGTCACCGAGGCGTGCATGCGGATCTTCGATCGCCAGGACTTCCTGCGCGTCAACCGAGCTCGGGCTCGGATCAAGGTGCTGATCGACAAGATCGGGATCGACGCGTTCCGCGAGCAGGTCGAGGAGGAGCTCCAGGGCGACTGGGTCGCCGAGCGCGACTTCTCGCCCGACGGGCTGCTGCTGTTCCATGACGAGCGGGCGCACCTACCCGTCACCCGTCGTGACTACGCCAGCCCCAACGGCGACCGGCGCGCGTTCGATGCCTTCGCCGCGTCCAACGTCGCGCCGCAGCGCCAGCGCGGCTTTCAGAGCGTCGAGGTCAAGATCCCGCGCGGCGACCTCACGCCCGAGCAGCTGCGCGGCCTGGGCGAGATCATGCGTCGCCATACGGGCGGCTACGCGCGCACGACCGCCCATCAGAATCTGGTGCTGCGGTGGGTCCGCGACGAGGCCGCCTACGAGGTCTGGCGCGAGCTCTCGGCGCTCGGGCTCGGCGACGCCGGGGCCGACGAGATCACCGATGTCGTCTCGTGCCCGGGCACCGATTCCTGCAAGCTCGGGATCACCAGCTCGATGGGGCTCAACCAGGCGGTGTCCGATCGGGTCAAACAGATGAGCATCAGCGACCCGCTGACGCGCCGAATCCACATCAAGATGAGCGGCTGCCCAAACGGCTGCAGCCAGCACCACATCGCCGACATCGGCTTCTACGGTGCCTCGATCAAGGTCGGCGAGCGCACGATTCCCGCCTATATCCCGCACATCGGCGGTGCCTACGAGGGCGGGGAAGTCCGCTACGGAACGCGGTTGAAGTCGCGACTGGCGGCCAAGCGGGTTCCCGATGCGGTTCAGCGCTGGCTAGATTTCTATGAATCCGATCGAAGCGACGGCGAGTCATTCGGCGCGTTCGCGCAGCGAGTGGGCTCGAGTCGGTTCGAGGAGCTGGTCAAGGATCTGACGATGCCGATCGAGTTCAGCCTCGAGAACATGAATCACTTCATCGACTACAACCGCGAGGCCCCGTTCGTGGTGGCGCGCGGCGAGGGGGAGTGCGCGGTTTGAGCACCGCGGCCGAGCAGAGGCTGGAAGGGGCGACCGCCGAGCAGGTGCTCGCCTACGGCGTCGAGCGCTTCCACCCGCGGCTGACCCTGGCCTGCTCCTTTCAGAAGGAGGAGTCGGTCCTGTTCCACATGCTGTCAGCGCTCGGCGGGCGCTCGGAGCCCCTGCGCGCGTTCACGATCGACACCGGTGTGCTGTTCCCGGAGACGCTGCAGACCTGGAAGCGGTTCGAGGACCGCTTCCCGGAGGTGGGGATCGACGTCCTGGACGCCCACAGCCCGGGTGCTCCCTGGACCGTGTCCAATTGCTGCAGTGCGGCGAAGGTCGCGGCGCTTGAGACCGCGTTGTCCGGCGTCGACGCGTGGATTACGGGAATCCGCCGCGAGCAGGCGGCGACCCGAGCCGAGACCCCGAAGCTCGAGCATGACCAACGGCGCGGGATCGTCAAGCTCAACCCGCTGGCGGATTGGACCGACAAAGACGTCTGGACCTACATCTTCAAGCACGACCTGCCGTACAACCCGCTGCACGATCAGGGCTATGACTCGATCGGCTGTCAGCCGTGCACGCTCCCCGGCGACGGCCGCGACGGCCGCTGGGCCGGCTCGGACAAGACCGAGTGTGGGATCCATCTCCCCTGAGTCCGGCCCGACGTCCCCTGTCGCGGACCACCGGGCGCCCCGTTGGCGATCCCGGCGCGATCACCTCCTAACCTAACCGCACTGTGCCGACGAACAGAATCCACTACGAGCTATCGCACCTGGAGACACTCGAGGCCGAGTCGATCCACATCTTCCGTGAGGTCGCGGCCGAGCTGGAGCGTCCGGTTCTGCTGTTCAGCGGCGGCAAGGACTCGATCATCCTGCTGCGGCTCGCCGAGAAGGCGTTTCGACCGGGCAGGTTCCCGTTCCCGATCATGCACGTGGACACCGGCCACAACTTCCCCGAGGTGATCGAGTTCCGCGACCGGATCGCGGCGCAGCTCGGCGAGCGGCTGATCGTCGCCAACGTCCAGGATTCGATCGATGCGGGTCGCGTCACCGAGGAGACCGGGCCCCGCGCCTCGCGCAACCGGCTGCAGACGACGACGTTGCTGGACGCGATCGAGGAGCACAACTTCGACGCCGCGTTCGGCGGCGCCCGCCGCGACGAGGAGCGCGCTCGCGCCAAGGAGCGGGTGTTCTCGTTTCGCGACGACTTCGGCCAGTGGGATCCCAAGAACCAGCGCCCGGAGCTGTGGTCGCTGTACAACGGGCGGATCCGCAAGGGCGAGCACGTGCGCGTGTTCCCGATTTCCAACTGGACCGAGCTCGACGTCTGGCAGTACATCGCCGCGGAGGGCCTTGAGATCCCGTCGATCTACTTCGCCCACGAACGCCCGGTGTTCGCCCGCGACGGGATGCTCTACGCCGACACGCCGGTGATCGAGCGGATCGAGGGCGAGCAGACGTTCGTCGAGTCGGTGCGCTACCGCACGGTGGGCGACATGACCTGCACCGGCGCGGTCCGCTCGACCGCGACGACGCTCGAGGCGGTCGTCGCCGAGATCGCCGCCACGCGGGTGACGGAGCGCGGCGAGACCCGGGCCGACGACCGCGCGACCGAGGCCGCGATGGAGGACCGCAAGCGCGAGGGCTACTTCTGATGCCGAGCATCAACGGAACCACGCCGCCCGAGCTGGCGGACTCGAGCCCGTACTGGATCGGCAAGCGCACCTCCGAGCTGCTGCGGATCGCGACCGCCGGCTCGGTCGATGACGGCAAGTCGACGCTGATCGGTCGGCTGTTGCACGACACCAAGTCGATCTTCGAAGATCAGATGGAGCACGTCGTGCAGACGTCGGAGCGACGCGGCGACGGCTACGTCAACCTGGCGCTGCTGACCGACGGACTGCGCGCCGAGCGCGAGCAAGGGATCACGATCGACGTCGCCTATCGCTATTTTGCGACGCCGCGGCGCAAGTTCATCGTCGCCGACACGCCCGGCCATGAGCAGTACACGCGCAACATGGTCACCGGCGCCTCCACCGCCGACCTCTCGATCGTGCTCGTCGACGCCCGCAAGGGCGTCTCGGAGCAGACCCGACGCCACGCCTACATCGCGTCGCTGTTGCGCATCCCGCACCTGGTCGTGTGCGTCAACAAGATGGATCTCGTCAACTACGCCGAGGACGCGTTCTATTCGATCCTCGAGGAGATGACCGACTGGATGGCGCGGCTACAGGTGCCCGACATCACGTTCATCCCGATCTCGGCGCTCAACGGCGACAACGTCGTCACCCGCTCAGACAACATGCAGTGGTACGGCGCGGCCCCGCTGCTGTACCACCTCGAGCACGTCGTGATTGCCCCCGACCGCAACCTGCAGGACATTCGCTTCCCCGTCCAGTGGGTGATCAGGCCGATGTCGGACGAGCATCACGACTATCGCGGCTACGCCGGCCAGGTCGCCGGCGGCGTGCTCAGCCCCGGCTCGGAGGTGGTCGTGCTGCCCAACGGCCGGCGCACGACGATCGCCGGGATCGACAGCTTCGGCGGTGGGCTCGACGCGGCCTTCCCGACGATGTCGGTTGCGCTCAGGCTGACCGACGAGATCGACATCTCTCGCGGTGACATGATCGTCTCGGTCGACGACCAGCCGGCCGCCAGCCGCGAGCTGGACGCGATGCTGTGCTGGATGTCCGAGCAGCCGCTCGCGCCACGTGGCAAGTACACGATCAAGCACACGACACGGTCGGCCCGGGCGATCATTGAGCAGATCGAGCACCGCATCGACATCAACACGCTCGAGCACGAACCGGCCCAGCAATTGGGCCTCAACGAGATCGGCCGCGTGCAGCTGCGCTGCTCGGCGGCGCTGATGCTCGATCCCTACGCGCGCAATCGTGAGACCGGAAGCTTCATCCTGATCGACGAGTCGACCAACGACACCGTCGCCGCCGGGATGGTGCTGAACGCCCGCTGATCGATCGGACGCCGCCGCGAGGCTGGTCGCGCTTGCCGCAGACGTGCGATATCGGCACGTTCTCGGGCGCCCCCGATCAATCGAGTACGTCGTCGATCGTGAGTGACCGCAGCACCTCGCGTAGCGCCGTCAACGCTGGATCGCGCGGACGCGCCTGGTTCGTGACCAGCGCAATCGCCGCCGTCTCGTCGGCGAGCGCCACGAACACGACGCCCCCATCGCGGAGGCTGCGCGAGGAGAGCGGCAGCCGCGTCACCCCGACACCAGCAGCGACCAACGCCAGCAGGTTCTGCGGGCTGGTACCCCGCTGCACGACATTGGGGGCGTAGCCCGCCGCCGCGAAGTCGCGATCGTAGGAGGCGTGCCAGGGCGGCCAGCTCGAACGGTTCGTCAACACCCACGGCTCGTCCGCAAGCTCGGCCAGCGTCAACGACCGCCTCCCCGCCAGGCGATGGCCGAACGGCAGCACGGCCGCGACCGGTTCGTGCATCAGTTCCTCGACCTCGAGGTCGTCGACCAGCGGCGGCCGGCTCAGGGCCGCGTCGAGCGTCCCGTCGCGCAGGCGCGCGACGATCTGCGCGATCGGCAGCTCCTCGGTGTTCAGCTCGAGTCCCGGCGCGTCCGCCGCGAACGCTCGCAGGACCGGCGGCAACATGTGATTGGCCAGCGAGGAGAGACAGCCGATTCGGAGCACTCCTCGCTCGCCGCCGATCACCAGCCGCGCGGCGGCGAACGCCCGGTCGGCGGCAAGCAGTGTCGCGCGCGCCTCGGGCAGCAGCGCCTCGCCGGCGGCGGTCGGCGTCGCCCCGCGTGGCCCGCGCTCAAACAGCGGACCACCGAGGCGTCGTTCGACCAACCCGACCTGCTGCGACAGCGACTGCTGCGCGATGCGCAGCCGCTCGGCGGCGGCCGTAAAGCTGCCGGCGTCGGCGACCGCCACGACGTAGCGCAGCTGGCGTAGGTCGGCCGGACGGCGGATGTGCACGTCCAGGTCGGGCATCTCCTCCTCCACAGCAGGCCACAGTCTAGGCCTGTGGCAGCCGCAGCAGTTCGGTGTTGGACAGCGTGACCGGCGTCGGCCAACCTGTCAGTCATGCCTCCCGACGATTCCCGAGTCTGGCTGATTACCGGCTGTTCCTCCGGGTTCGGCCTGGCGCTTGCCCAAGCCGCGCTCGCGCGCGGCGATCGCGTCCTGGCCACCGCCCGCGACTCCTCCGCGCTGGATGAGCTGGTCTCCGGCGCGCCGTCGGACACCGCGCTCGCGGTCAAGCTCGACGTCACCGACCCCGCCGATCGGGCGGCTGCGATTGCGCTCGCGGGTGATCGCTTCGGTCGGCTCGATGTGCTCGTCAACAACGCCGGGTTCGGCTCGGTCGGCGCGGTCGAGGAGATCGAGGAGGGACCGTTGCGCGGACTGATGGAGACGATGTTCTTCGGCGCGTTGTCGCTGACCCAGGCTGCGCTGCCGGTGATGCGCCGCCAAGGTTCCGGGGCGATCGTCCAGATCAGCTCGATGGGCGGGCAGGTGACGATGCCCGGATTCGGCGCCTATTGCGCCGCGAAGTTCGCGCTGGAGGCGGTTTCGGAGTCGCTGGCCGCGGAGGTCGCGTCGCACGGCATCCGCGTGCTGATCGTCGAGCCGGGGGCGTTTCGGACCGGCTTCGGCGGTGCCGGCATGCAGCGCTCGCCGGCGCTCGGGGACGTCTACGCCGAGACCGTCGGGCCCACGCGCCGGGCGGTTGATCAGATGGACGGCTCGCAGCCTGGAGATCCAGCGAAGGCCGCGGCGACGATCCTGCGCGCGCTCGATGCCGACGATGCACCGCTGCATCTTGCGCTCGGGACTGATGCCCTGGAGGCGATCCGGGCCGCGCAGGATCGCCGCCGCGCCGATCTGGAGTCCTGGGAAGCGCTCAGCCGCGCCACCGCCGCCGGCTGATCGCGCGGTAGCGTCGGCGCTCGGGACGGTAAAGTGCCGCGGCGCATGTTCACGAAGGTCCTGGTCGCCAACCGTGGCGAGATCGCGGTCCGCATCATTCGCGCTTGCGAGGAGTTGGGGATCGCGACGGTCGCGGTCTACTCCGAGCTTGACCGCGACGCGCTGCACGTCAAGCGCGCCGACGAAGCGTACCTGCTCGGACCCGGGCCGGCGAACGAGTCATATCTGGTGGTCGACAAGATCCTCGATGTGGTCGCTCGCTCCGGTGCCGAGGCGGTCCATCCCGGCTACGGCTTCCTCGCTGAGAACGCCGCCTTCGCGAAGGCGCTCGAGGATGCCGGGATCGTGTTCATCGGGCCGCCGTCCAGCGCGATCGAGGCGATGGGCTCAAAGACCCGCGCCCGCGAGCTGATGGCCGCGGCCGGCGTGCCGATCGTTCCCGGTACGACCGAGCCGGTGGCGACGATCGACGACGCACGGAAGATCATCGCCGAGACGATCGGCTACCCGGTCGCGGTCAAGGCCGCCGGCGGTGGTGGCGGCAAGGGTTTTCGGGTCGCGCTGTCCGACGACAAGCTGCAGGATGCGTTCGAGGGCGCCGCTCGCGAGGGCGAGAAGTTCTTCGGCGACGCGACCGTCTACCTGGAGCGATATCTGCCGGACCCGCGCCACGTCGAGGTGCAGGTGCTCGCCGACGCGCACGGCAACGTGATCCACCTCGGCGAGCGCGACTGCTCGCTGCAGCGCCGTCATCAGAAGCTGATCGAGGAGGCGCCGGCGCCGGCCGTCGACGCCGAGCTGCGCGCGAAGATCGGCACGATCGCCACCGAGGCGGCGGCCGCCGTGAACTACACCGGCGCCGGGACGATCGAGGGCCTGCTGCAGGACGGCGAGTACTTCTTCTTGGAGATGAACACGCGGGTCCAGGTTGAGCACTGCGTGACCGAGATGGTGACCGGGATCGACATCGTCAAGGAGGGGATCCGGGTCGCCGCCGGCGCCGAGCTGCAGTTCGCGCAGGACGACGTGGAGCTCCGCGGCCACGCGATCGAGTGCCGGATCAACGCCGAGGATGCATCCAAGAACTTCGCGCCGGCGCCCGGCACGATCGGCGACTACCGCGAACCGACCGGCCCCGGGGTGCGGGTCGACTCGGGCGTCGGACCTGGCTCTGAGATCTCACCGATGTACGACCCGATGGTGGCCAAGCTGATCGTCTGGGACGCTGACCGCGAGCAGGCGACACGCCGGATGCTGCGAGCGCTGCGCGAGTACGAGATCACCGAGCTCAAGACGCTGATCCCGTTTCATACGGCGATCCTGCAGACGCGCCAGTGGGCCGACGCCGAGACCTGTCGTGACCTGATCGAGGACCGAGCCTGGCTCAAGCAGCTCGCGTTCCCGGCGCGCGAGCCCGCCGCCGACGCCGACGAGGACGCCGAGCAGGTCGAGCAGAGCTACACGGTCGAGGTCTCGGGCAAGCGCTTCGACGTCAAGGTGATCGGCGCCGCGCCCGCTCACGCTGCCGCTGCGCCGGCCAGCAACGGTGCCGCGGGTTCACGGCGGCCGCCCCGCCGGGCCGAGCGCGCGGCCGGCGCCGGCGGCGGCGGCGACACGCTCGCCTCGCCACTACAGGGCACGATCCTGCGGGTCGCCGTGCAGGCCGGCGCGGCGGTTCAGGAGGGCGCGCTGGTTGCCGTGATCGAGGCGATGAAGATGGAGAACGAGATCACGGCGCACAAGTCCGGGACGATTTCCGAGTTGCCGATCGTGGCGGGCGCCGCGGTTTCGAGCGGCGACACGCTCGCCGTCATCACCGCCGGCGAGTAGCGCCCGCGAGCGTCAGCCCGACGCGAGCTGGGCGACGTTGGCGGCGTGCAGCTTGCGCTGCGTGTCGGTCCGCCGTCCCTCGGGCAGTGAGGCCGCCTCGCCGTCGCCGACCAGCGCCTCGAGGTAGGCGCGATCCTCGGCAAGGACCGTCTGCGCGCGTGCGCCCGAGATCGGCTCGCCGTGACCCGGAACGACCCACTCCGCCTCGGTCACCAGCGCCTCGAGGCCGGTCAGAGTCTGTTGGTAGACGTCGACCGAGCCGCCGGGCGACAGCGCCGGCAACTCGACCGGCGACAGGTAGTCGCCGCATACCAGCACCCCACACCACGGCATCCAGAACGCCGTCCCGTCGGGCGTGTGGCCGCCGGTCCGATACAGCTCAAACTCGTGGCCGCTGGGTCCCGAACCGAGCTCCAGCCGGCCCGGGACCGGTAGCGACTGCAGCGAACCAAGCGACAACGCGCCGCGTCCGGAGACGTACTGCTGCTCGTCGAACTCGCGCAGCTCGCGATGAGCCTGGCCGAGCTCTGAGCCGAGTCGCTCGACGGTCGACTCGCCCGCGGCGACGGCGGCGCCTGGGAACGCCAGACGCCCGAGCAAATGGTCCCAGTCAGCGTGGGTGACAAGCAGCCCCGAGACCGGGTACCCGGCCTGGTCGAGCACGTCGGGAAGCGCCCGCAGCTCCTCCGGGTACACCGGCGAGTCGATCACGAACCCCTCGTCACCGGCCCGAACCGCCGTGCAGCTCGTCTGCCAGACGTCGGAGACGAACACCAGCACGTCGGCATGAAGAGCGAGCGCGCGCATCGACAGTGCGCTCGACTAGCCGACGCCGATCAGCTTCGCCGCTTCCTTGAGCGTCTTGACCTCGGCGTCGGGCTTCTTCTGGCCGGGCTCGAGCGCCTGACCGGTCCGATTGACCCAGATCACCGGGACCTTCTTCTTCAGGCACGGCTCGATGTCGTGGTAGTAGCTGGCCGCGATATGGACCCAGCCCTTCTTTGAGCCGATCCGCCGCTCGCACTCCGTGAAATGAGCGGGATCGGGTTTGTAGGACCGAACCTGCTGGGCGGTCACGACGAGATCGAAGTCGATCGGGATGTGGCGCCGCGTCTGGCCGAGCAGCTTGTCGTCGATGTTGGAGATCAGCCCGACTGGATACTGCTTGCCGACCTTCTGCAGCATCGGATTGGTCTCCTTGAACGGCCTCCACCGCTGTACCGAGTCGGGCAAGAAGCCGGAGCGGGAAGGCTCCAGCGGCCAGGCCAGCTCCTTGGCGATCTGCACCGCCGAGCGTCGGAGTACCTCGGCGTAGAGCTCGTAGGAGCCGGCTTGGATCTGCTGTTGGGTCTCGTGGAACAACGGGACGAGCGTGTCGCGCTCGATCGTGAACCCGTCGCGCTCAGCCTCTTTGGTGAACGCGTCGAACGCACCCGTGTCCCAGTCGATCAACGTTCCGTAGACGTCGAAGGTGATGAACGTGATGTTCTTGGGGATCGCCATTGCGTGACAAATGATGCCATTTGCGGCGCGCACGAAGCGGTCTGCATCCCATCGCCGGGTTCGAGTCGCTAGGGTCCTCGAACGCGATGGACCTGCTCGAGTACCAGGGCAAGCAGCTGTTTGCCCGCCATGGCGTGCCGGTGCCCGCGGGCAAGCCGGCGGAGACCGTAGCCCAGGCCGTCACCGCGGCGGACGAGATCGGCTACCCATGCGCGATCAAGGCGCAGGTCCAGATCGGGGGTCGCGGCAAGCTCGGCGGGATCAGGATCGCCAACGATCGATCCCAGGCTGAGGCTCACGCAGAGGCGATCCTCGGGATGGACATCCGCGGCTTGACGGTGCACGAGCTGTGGATCGAGGGTGCCTCGCAGATCGCCTCTGAGTACTACGCCTCGGTCGTGTTCGACCGCTCGGCCAAGGCGCCACTGATGATGCTCTCGACCAAGGGAGGGATGGACATCGAGCAGGTCGCCGATGAGGATCCCGACGCGATCGCGACGCTCCACGTCGACCCGCTGCTCGGTTTTCAGGACTTCCAAGGCCGGCGCCTGGCGTACGAAGCGGGCGTCGATCCCGACGTCGTGCGGCCGGTCGGCGCGATGCTCGCCAGGCTCTACGAGGTGTTCGTCGCCGAGGAGGCGACGCTGGTCGAGGTCAACCCGCTGATCATCACCCCGGACCGCGAGGTCCGCGCGCTCGACGCGAAGGTCACGCTCGACGGCAACGCACTGTTCCGCCACCCGGAGAACGCCGCGCTACGCGACCTGTCGGCGGAGGACCCGCAGGAAGTGATGGCCTCCGAGCGCGGCCTCACCTACGTCAAGCTCGACGGCGACATCGGCATCCTCGCCAACGGCGCCGGGCTATCGATGTCGACGCTGGACGTCGTCGCCGAGGCCGGCGGCGCGCCGGCGAACTTCCTTGACGCTGGCGGCGGTTCGCGCGCGGATGCGATCACCGCCGCCGTCGAAGTGATCTTGTCTGATCCGAAGGTCAAGGCGGTGCTGTTCAACATTTTCGGCGGGATCACCCGCTGCGACGAGGTCGCGCGCGGGTTGATCGAGGCATTCGCGCAGATCGAGCCGCAGGTGCCGTTCGTGGTCCGGCTCGATGGCACCAACGGCGAGCAGGGCCGCAAGCTGCTGGCCGACGCGGCGCTGCCCAACGTGTTCGCCGAGTCGACGATGGACGGCGCCGCCACGAAGGTCGTTGCGTTGGCGCGAGCGGCGAGATGAGCATTCTCGTCGGCACCGACACACGCCTGTGCACGAGCGGGATCACCGGCCGCGAGGGCACCTTCCACACGCTGCGCAACCGCGACTACGGCACTCAGGTCGTCGCCGGCGTGACGCCGGGCAAGGGCGGCCAGGACGTCGACGGGATCCCGGTCTTCAACACCTTCCACGAGGCCGTTGACAAGCAGGGCGCGAACACGGCAATGGTGTTCGTGCCGCCGCGATTCGCGGCCGATTCGATCCTCGAGGCCGAAGACGCCGGGATCGAGCTGATCATCTGCATCACCGAAGGGATCCCCGCCCACGACGAGCTGCGCGTCTACAACACGCTGCGCAAGAACGGCCGGGCGCGACTGGTCGGGCCCAACTGTCCCGGGATCCTCTCGCCGGACAAGGCATCGGTCGGGATCATCCCGGCCTCGTTCTTCAACGCCGGAAACGTCGGCGTCGTCTCGCGCTCGGGCACGCTCACCTACCAGATCGGGTACGTGCTCGCCCAGAGCGGCTTCGGGAACTCGAGCATCGTCGGGATCGGCGGCGATCCGGTGCCCGGCACCGACTTCATCGACGTGATCTCGATGTTCCAGGCGGACCCCGAGACCGAGCTGATCGTGATGTGTGGCGAGATCGGCGGCGACGCCGAGGAGCGGGCCGCGGACTACATCGCCGAGCACGTGACCAAGCCGGTGATCGGCTACATCGCCGGGTTCACCGCGCCGCCGGGCAAGACGATGGGCCACGCCGGCGCGATCGTCTCCGGCTCGCACGGCACCGCGGCCGCCAAGGAGGCAGCGCTGGCCGCGCGCGGCGTCACCGTCGGCCGCACGCCGACCCAGGTTGCGCAGGCCGCGGTTGCGCAGCTTCGCGGTTGACGCAGGGTCTGTGACGAGCGTCGCGGCGGTCGCCGCACGCACGTTCTAGTCTCCTCGGCATGGCTGCCACGATCTCGTTCGCGCGCGGAGCGCCCTCACTGGACATCGTCGACGTCGACGGCCTCAAGGCCGCCGCACAGGAAGCGTTTGACAACGATCCCGGCGGCATGACCGCCTACGGCACCTCGGTCGGCTACGTACCGCTGCGCGCGTGGATCGCCGAGCGCCACGGCGTCGAGCCGGCGCAGGTGCTGGTCACCAACGGCTCGATGCAGGCCGACGCGTTCCTGTTCGACGCGCTGGTGCAGGCGGGCGACACGGTGATCACCGAGCGGCCGAGCTACGACCGGACCTTGCTGTCGTTGCGCAATCGCGGTGCCGATGTGCGGATGGTCGAGCTCGAGCCCGACGGGATCGACGTCGCCGCGCTCGAGCGCGTACTCGCGGCTGGGGCGCAGCCGAAGCTCGCGCACATCATCCCGAACTTCCAGAACCCCGCCGGCTACACCCTGTCGGGCACCAAGCGCAAGCGGTTGATCGAGCTCGCCCGCAGCTACTCGTTCACGATCTTTGAAGACGACCCGTACGTGGCGCTGCGGTTCTCCGGCGAGCCGCTGCCGACGATGGTGGCAACCGCCCCCGACGTGACCGTCTACGCGTCGTCCTTCTCCAAGACGGTCTGTCCGGGGATCCGGGTCGGCTACCTGGTGGGGTCGACGGAGCTGATCGCCACGATCGCCAAGCGGGCGACCAGCGCGTACATCTCACCGAACATGGTCGCCGAGGGGATCGTCAACCAGTTCTGTCGCTCGGGACGGATCGAGCGGTCGATCGAGACCGTCCGCGAGGCGCTGCGCGAGCGCGCTGAGACGCTCTGCCGTGCCCTCTCCGAGCATCTGCCCGAGGCCCGCTTCGTCGAGCCCGAGGGCGGCTACTTCCTGTGGGTCGAGATGCCCAACGGCACCGACGTCGCGGCGATGTTCGACGCGGCCGCCGGTCGTGGCGTGCAATTTGTCAAGGGCACCGACTTCGTGCTCGAGGGCGGTGACTCCTCGCTGCGCCTGGCCTACTCGGGCGTGACCCCTGAGCAGATCGAGACCGGAGTCAAGTTGCTGGCCGAGGCCTACGCCGAGATCGGCGCGGCCACGACCACGGTCTGAGCCGCCCCGCGCGACCGTCGGGCCGGAGCCTACGGCCGCCTCGGCGCGGCCTCGTCGGCGGCAGCTTGCTCCCTCAGCCGAGCCTCGTACTCCTCGCCGGTCACGCCGCCGATCGCGTCTCGGACGCGCTCCTTCAGAGCCTCGGTGCGCCGGTCAGAGCGGAACCGATGCTCGGCCTTCGTCTGTTTGCGGGGGCTGCGCGCTGCGTAGAAGCGGCGAGCCCAGGGTGAGTGTGGTTTACCGAGCCGGACGGTCCCGTAGATGGCGATCGGGGGCACGAGCAAACCGATCACGCCGTGAAAGACGCGCTGCTTGAGAAAGCAGACGATCGAGAGCGCAAGGATCACGACTACCACGAAGATGGTTCCCAGGACGTTGAACGGCGCCGGCGCACTGATCTGGATCGAGAACCCGCCGATCAGGATCAACCCCATGAACGCAACGGCGATCACGGACGCGTCGATCGAGCTGCGCCCTTGCCGCGACCAGTAGACGTCGTCGAGGTAGATCCAGAGGGCGAACTCATCAATCGTCAGACCCATGCCGACGCCGAAGATGAACGCGCTCACGTCATACCACCAGCCGCTGGCCAGCAGGGCGAAGCTGACGACTCCCGCTGCCATCATCATCGTGATCCCCCACACGAGGTGGTGCAGGTGCAGACCGCTCTCGCTGACCACGCTGCCGGGCCACCAGGGGAAGCGCGGGCTTCGCATCAGCCGTGCCGATAGGCGGATGAATCCAAACGAGCCGATGAAGCCGACGAACACCAGGAAGAGGTACTGACGGCCATGGTCGACCAGCTGGTGCTGCCAGAACTCCGAAATGAACAACCCAGCCGGGATGCCAACCACGAGCAGAGGCTACTCGCCACAGGTGATGTCGCCCGGCACCGTTGCCGAGCTCATCTGGGGATCGGAGACGATGCCGTCGACGGTGAGGCGCCGTTGCTCAGCGGCCGTAGCGCTCGCGCCCGAGCACCAGCTGCTCGGGTAGCGCCTTGCGCGGCGGCGGCGACGGATCGGCCTTGACCGACACGGTCTCGGCGACGCTGAAGGTGAGCATGGCGGCGCCGTCGGCTGTCTGCAGCTCGAGCTCCTCGCCATCATTCGAGGCGATCGTGGCGGCCATGCCGGGCTCGACGTGCGCGTTCATCAGGTAGTGGAGCAGGTCCTCGGCCTCGTTCTCGAACCGGAGGACCGTGATCTGCGCGCCGGGCTCGCAGTCGGCCAGTGGGACCCCGTCGATCCGCGCCCCGACCTCGATCGGGTGGCCGTGCGGACAGGTCTTGGCGTCGCCGACGGATTCGCGGACGTAGGCCTCAAAGCGCGGAGTCATCGCGTGCTCGAGCTTCTCGGCCTCCTCGTGCACGTCGTCCCACGGGACCCCGACGACGTCGGTCAAGAAACGCTCGATCATCCGGTGGCGCCCGACGACCCGCTCGGCGTGTTCACGCCCGGATTCGGTGAACTCGATCTCCCTGCCCCGGTGCAGCCGCACGTACCCGTCGCGCTCCAGTCGGCGCAGCATCTCATGCACTGTCGGCGCCGACAGCTGCATCGCGCGCGCGAGATTGGCGCCGGTCATCGGAAACCCCGCCTCGAACAGCCAGAACAGCACCTCGAGGTACTCCTGCTCAGCGGTCGTCGCGGTCGGCTCCTGACTCTCGGAGCTGGCGGCGGCGTCGGATCCTGGAGTCATTCAGGGAGCGTAGCGCCGCAGCAGCCAGCTGCCGTGGCGCGTAGGATCGGAGCCGACATGGCGTTGGCGCTGAAGCCTCCGATCCAGCCGCAGCTCGCCCGCTCGGCCAAGCAGCTGCCGCTCGGCGAGCAGTGGGCGTATGAGCCGAAGTTCGACGGCTTCCGCGCGATCGTGTTCGTCGACGGCGACGACGTGTACCTGCAGTCGCGCTCGGGCAAGCCACTCGCTCGCTACTTCCCCGAGTTGACGTTCGCAGCCGGACGTCATGTGCTCGACGGCGAGATCGTGATCGACGTTGAAGCCGACCCCGCGCGCCAGGACTTCGGCTCGCTGCAGCAGCGGATCCACCCGGCCGCCTCGCGGATCGAGGAGTTGGCGCAGCGAACGCCGGCGCGGTTCGTCGCGTTCGATCTGCTGGAGTGCGGCGACGTGACGCTGCTGGAGCGGCCCTATGCCGAGCGTCGCCAGGCGCTCGAGCGGCTGACGACCGACTTCGGAATCGCACTGACGCCGTCGGCCACCGACCCGGCCGCGACCGAGCCGTGGCTTGCCGACGGCGAGGGTGTCGTGGCCAAGGAGCTTGGGGCGCCGTATCTGCCGGGCAAGCGCAAGGGGATGGTCAAGGTCAAACGGGTCCGCACGATCGACGCGGTCGTCGTCGGCTACCGCCCCGGCAAGGAAGCGGGCACCGTCGGTTCGCTGATCCTCGGTCTGTATGACCCGGATGGCACGCTGCGGGTCGTCGGCCACTCGTCCGGGTTGCGCGCGGCGCAAAAGCGCGAGCTGGTGGACCAGCTCGCTCCGTATGAGACCGGTGAGCGCGGCAGCGCCGATCCGAGCCGCTGGGCCGCAGATCGCGAGCTCGAGTGGGTCTCGCTGCGGCCCGAGCTGGTCGTCGAGGTCACGTTTGACCACGCTTCGGACGGCCGTATTCGCCACGGCACCAAGATCCTGCGCTGGCGCGACGACAAGCAGCCGCGCGACTGCGCGCTCTCGCAGATGCACTCCTGACCGCCGCGCGCCGGTTCAGAGGCGTAGGCGCTATTCGGTCTGGCGCGCACGGCTCGGCTGCACCCGCTTGGGCTCGCCGGCCTGTTTGCGAAAGTGCGGCGGCCAGGGGGCGTCGCCGAGGCCGCGCTCGGACTCGTCGGTTCGGCTGAGCTCCAACAGGGCTTGCAGCGAGCCCGCGTGCTCGTCGATGTCGGCGGCCGGGTCGCCGCGGCTGGCCACCAGCTCGGGCACGGTGTCGAGCCGAAGCTCGGCGGGCTCCACGTCTGAGACCTCGTCCCATGTCAACGGCGTCGAGACGCGCGCATCGGGGGTTGGGCGCACCGAGTAGGCAGAGGCGACGGTGCGGTCACGGATGTTCTGGTTGTAGTCGACGAACACGCCGTGGCGCTGTTCCTTCCACCAGCTGCTGGTGGCCAGCTCCGGCGCGCGCCGCTCGACCTCGCGCGCGAGCGCCAGCGCGGCGCGGCGGGTCGCGACGAAGTCGTGCTCGGGGCGGATCCGCGCATAGATGTGGATCCCGCGTGACCCGCTCGTCTTCGGATAGCCGCGCAGGCCGTGGTCGCGCAGCACCTCGCCGCAGACCAGCGCGACCCGCCGGACGTCATCCCACGAGGCCTCGGGCGTCGGGTCCAGATCGACCCGCAGCTCGTCGGGACGGTCGAGGTCGGGCAGGCGGACCTGCCACGGGTTCCAGTCGATCACGCCGAGGTTGACGCCCCAGACAAGATGGGCCGCGTCCTGCGGTGTCAGCTCGCGTGCGGTCCGACCGCTGGGGAAGGTGACGGTTGTCGTCGCCAGCCAATCCGGCGCGGAGTCGGGGATCCGCTTCTGAAAGAACGGCTCCGCGCCGGCGCCGTTCGGAAACCGTTTGAGCACCGTCGGCCGTCCACGCAGCTGGCGCAGCGTCGGCTCCGCGACACGCAGGTAGTAGTCGACGAGCTCGCGCTTGGTGATCCCGGCCTCGGCGAACACGAGTTTGCGCGGACTCGAGATCCTGACCTCGCGATCGCCGGCGTCGATCAGCTCGTACTCCTTGGGGCTCACCTGGCGCTCCGCTTCACCGTCATCGCAACCAGGATGCCGGATACTGGCGCCGTGAGTCCGATTCCCGGCCTGCACGAGAGGATTCTGGTCGCGCCCGACTCGTTCAAGGGCACGTTCACCGCGACCGAGGTCGCCGAGGCGGTTGGCGCCGGCCTGGGCGCCGCGGGCCGGCCGGTCGACCTGTGCCCGGTTGCCGACGGCGGCGAGGGGACGCTCGCGGCGCTGCACCGCGCGCTCGGTGGCGAGCTGCACGGCGCGGCGACGCACGGGCCGCTCGGTCGCCCGCTACGGGCCGATTTCCTGCTCTGCGACGACGGACGCACGGCGGTGGTCGAGACGGCGGCGGCGTCCGGACTGCAACTCGTCGGCCGGCGTCGGCGCGACCCGTTCGCCGCCTCGACCGCCGGCACCGGCGAGCTGATCGTCGCGGCGGTCGCGGCGGGCGCGAGCACGGTTCTACTCGGCGTCGGCGGTTCGGCGACGACCGACGGCGGTTTCGGCGCGATCGAGGCGATCGAGGCCGCCGGCGGCCTCGGCGACGCCCGCCTGATCGTGCTGTGCGACGTGCGCACGTCCTACGAGGATGCGGCGCGCGTGTTCGGCCCGCAGAAAGGCGCCGACCCCGACGCGGTCACGCGTCTGACCGCGCGGCTGCACCGTCGCGCGAAGCGGTTGCCGCGCGATCCGCGCGGGCTTGAGCGGACCGGTGCCGCCGGTGGTCTGTCGGGCGCGCTCTGGGCCGCATTCGACGCCGAGTTGGTCGGCGGGGCCGCGTTCGTGCTCGACGCAGTCGGATTCGACCGCCGGATGCTCGCGTCGCACGCGGTCATCACCGGCGAGGGCAAGCTCGACTCCCAGAGCCTGGTCGGCAAGCTCGTCTCGGAGATCGCGACCCGAGCCCGCCAGCGCGGCGTCCCCTGCGCGGCTGTCTGCGGCGTCCGCGAGCTCGATGCGATGGACGTCCGGATCCTCGACCTCGAGCACGTCCTCGAGGCGACCACGCTCGACGCGCTGCAGCGGGCCGGGCGCGAGCTGGGCGAGCTGCTCTGAGGTGCGCGTCAGCCGGGCGCCGGCGCGCGGGCGCGTCGGCGGCCGTCGAATGGGATCACCGCGACCAGCAGCGCCAGCAGCGCGAACCCGGCCGCGCCGAGCAGCGACGAGTGAAACGTCTTGGTCGCGACCGAACGGACGATCGCCTCGGCCTCGGGCTCGAGCTCGCGCAGCGCCACGGCGGACGAGGGGTTGGCGGCTTGCACCGCCGTGAACGTGGGATGGAGGTTGGGCAGCTGGCTCTGCGGCGCGACGTGGGCCGCATGCAGCAGACCGGCCGCCAGCTCGAGGTCGACCTTCAGCGACAGTCCCTTGGCGAGCACCGCCTGCAGCAGCGGTGGCTCGGCCTTGGACTGGACCTGGTTGATCTGGTTGACGAACAGTGGCGTCAGCGCCAGCAGCCCGACCGCAAGCCCGAGCTCGCGCGCGGTGATCGTATTGGCGACGCGGCCGAGCATCGTCGGTCCGGTCGACAACGCCTCCTCGGTCAGCGCCTCGAACGCGACCCCGATCCCGATCCCGGACAACGCCAGCGCCAGCGCGCAGAGACCGACCGCTCGATCTGTCGCCAGCGCCAGGATCGCGACCCCGGCGGCGACCGCTAGCGAGCCGCCGCCGGCGGCGAGCACCGGGTTCAGGCCGCGCGCGAGCCGGCCCGCGATCGCGGTCGCGAGCGGCAACACGAGCAGCACCGCCGCGGCCGCGATCGGGGTCAGCCCCCACACGTTGATCAGCAGCAGCGTCGACAAGAACAGCGCCCCGATCAGACCAGCCGACAGCAGCGCGAGCGCGATGTTCGCCCGGATTGCGCCGACGGTCGAGCCCGCCAGTGCGGTACCTGCGGTCCGCTCGTCGGCCGGCATCGGGTCGGCGAACTGCGGATGGATCGGCTCTGACCGGGACATCAGCCAGACCGCGAGCGCGGCCAGCACGGCGATCGGAGTCTGGGCGAGGAAGATCGCGCGCCAATCGAACAGCTGGGTCAGCACCCCCCCGGCCGCTGGCCCGATCGCCGCGCCGATCGCCGCCGCGGCCGACCACAGCGCCAGTGGCGAGCGGTCGCCGGCGCTTGATGCGCGTGCCATCGGCGGCAGCGAGGCGCACAGCAGCACCGCGCCGCCGATGCCCTGCACGACGCGGGCGATCAGCAACACGGTCAGATCCCCGGCGAGGCCGGCGACCAGCGAGCCGGCCCCGAACAGGAGCAGGCCGGCGATCAGCAGCGGCTCGACCGCCGGCGTGCGCCGCGCGAACCTGACGACGAGCGCTCCGGCGATCAGCGCGAGGTTGTAGACGACGATCACCCAGACGACGTGCGAGATCGAGGTGTGCAGCCGCGCGACGATCTCCGGCAGCGCCAGCAGCACGATCGAGGCGTCGGCGAACGCCAGCGCGACCGGCAGCGCCAGCAGCAGGCGTCGCGTCTGTGACTGTGGCAGCGAGGTCAGTGCGCGAACGCCTGTGTCTGTGACTTCAGCGACCGTGGCAGCGGGCCTTCGAGGGCCTGGAGCTTGGCAGTCTCCTCGCGAAGCGCGTCGAGCAATTGATCGGCCATCTCCATGTGCATGCCGGCCCTGACCACGATCCGCAGGACGCTCAGGTCCTGGCGGTTCTCGGGGAATGAGTAGGCGGGCACCAGCCAGCCGTGCTGGCGCAGCCGGTCGGAGACGTCGAACACCGAGTAGTTGGTGACGTCGTCATTGAGCGCGAACGCGAACACGGGCAGGTCGGAGCCGTCGGAGATCAGGCGGTAAGGACCGATCTCGGCGACGCCGCTCGAGATGTGCATCGCAACCTCCTGCAGGTCGCGCATCAGATCGGTGAAGCCCTGGCGGCCGAGGCTGGTGAACATGAAGTACTGGGCAATGACCTCCGAGCCGGGGCGGCTGAAGTTCAGCGTGAACGTCGGCATGTGCCCGCCGAGGTAGTTGACGTCGAACACGAGATCGCTCGGCAGCGCCGCTTTGTCGCGCCACACCGCCCAGCCGACGCCGGGATAGACAAGCCCGTACTTGTGGCCGGAGGCGTTGATCGACTGCACTCGGGGCAGCCGGAAGTCCCACTCCAGGTCCGGCGCCAGAAACGGCGCGACGAACCCACCCGAGGCGGCGTCGACGTGCAGCGGCACGTGGATCCCCTTGTCGGCCTCGAGTTGCTCGAGCGCGTCGGCGATCTCCTTGATCGGCTCGTAGCTGCCATCGAACGTCGAGCCGAGGATCGCGACAACCCCGATCGTGTTCTCGTCGCAGGCGGCGATCGCGCGGTCGGCCGTGAGATGGAACGTCTCACCCTCCATCGGCACCAGCCGCGGCTCGACCTCCCAGTAGCGGCAGAACTTCTCCCAGCAGACCTGGACGTTTGCGCCCAGCACCATGTTCGGCTTGTCGCTCGGCTTGCCGGCGGCCTTCATCCGGTCGCGCCAGCGCCACTTCAGCGCCATCCCGGACAGCATCGCGGCCTCGCTGGAACCGGTCGTCGAGCAGCCGGTCGCGGATTCATGCTCGGGCGAGTTCCACAGGTCGGCGAGGATGCTCACGCAGCGCGACTCGATCTCCGCAGTCTGCGGGTACTCGTCCTTGTCGATCATGTTCTTGTCCGCCGTGTCGAACATCAGCTTGGCGCCGAGGTCCGGCATCCAGGTCGTCACGAACGTCGCCAGGTTCAGTCGCGACTGACCGTCGAGCAGGAGCTCGGAGCGGATCAACTCGTACGCCGTCGCGGCTCCCGTGCCGGCGTCCGGCAACGCGTCGATCGGGATCTCGACCTGTCCGGCCTTGTGGACTGGGGCAGCAAACGAACGGTTGTGCTGTCGGCCCGGTTCCCGCGCACTGAGTGGCATCAAGCTCTCCTCGTCGTCTCTAGTTGCAATCGGGGGCGACAGTATCGTTTGCGCGTATGGAACCGCAAATGACGTTGGGAGAAGCCGCCAGCGCGATCGGGGTCAGCGCCGACACCCTGCGCCGCTGGGATCGCGACGGCAAGCTCCAGACGTTCCGCGATGAGCGCAACCGCCGGATGGTGTCCGCCGAGGAGGTACGGCGGCTCAGCCGCCGCCGGCGTCAGCGCCACACGACCGGCGGCACGTTCTCCGCACGTAACCGGATGCCAGGGGTGGTTCGCTCGGTCGAGGTCGACGGCGTGATGGCGCTGGTCGAGATCGAGGCTGGGCCGTTCTTGATCACCGCCGCGGTCACCCGCGATTCGGTCGAGGAGCTCGGGCTCGCGCCCGGCGTCGAGGCGACCGCGACCGTCAAGGCGACCTCGGTGATGGTCGCCCGTGGCCAGTAGCTTGGTGCCGGCGCATCGATGCTGATCGACGGCAACGCATACGCCGACGAGCTGCGCGAGTCGCTGCTGGCCGAGCTCATCGGCCTGCCCGACGGCGCCGGAATCGCGACTCTGCTCGTCGGTGACGACCTCGCCGCGCAGGTCTACCAGCGGCGGATCGACCGCCACGCCGGCGAGCTTGGCGTGTACTCGCGCCTCGAGCAGCTGCCCGGCGACGCGACGCTCGGCCAGGTCGTCGGCAAGATCGCCGAGCTCGACGCCGACCCGCAGGTGTCGGGGTTGCTCGTACTGCGACCGCTGCCGGCGCACCTCGAGGAGGCGCGGGTGTTCTCGGCGTTGCCGGTGCTCAAGGACGTCGAGGCTCAGCACCCGGTCAACGCCGGGCTGTTATCGCTCGGCACGCCGAGGTTCGTGCCCTCGACGCCGGCGGCGGCGTTTCACATGCTCGACCGCTACAGCCGCTCGATGGGTCGCGATCCGTCGGTCGCCTACGACGGGCTCGATCTGGTACTCGTCGGCCGCTCCAACAACGTCGGCAAGCCGGCCGCGATCCTCGGCCTCCAGCGCAACGCGACCGTGATCTCATGTCACCGCCACACGTCCGATGCCGGCCGTCTGCGCGAGCACACGGTTGGCGCCGACATCCTGATCGTCGCGGTCGGCGTGCCCGGGCTGATCACCGGCAAGATGGTGCGCGAGGGGGCGATCGTGATCGATATCGGGATCAACGCGCTGCGTGAGCGCGACGGTTCGGTGACGCTCGTCGGCGACGTCGACACCGCGTCGGTGGTGCCGGTCGCCGAGGCGGTGTCACCGGTTCCGGGAGGGGTTGGACCGATCACCGACATGTGGCTGCTGCGCAACACGATCGACGCTGCCTGGCTGCAGGCCGGGGCGACCCTGTCGATGCGCCATCGGGCCGAGCGCGTCGGCTGACGGTCGCTTGAGTGAGCACCGCGTTCACGACCCGGCCGGAGTTGCGCGGGACATTCGGGATGGTTGCCTCGACGCATTGGCTGGCATCGGCGGCCGGGATGCGGATGCTCGAGCTCGGCGGCAACGCGTTCGACGCCGCGGCCGCGGCCGGCTTCGTGCTGCAGGTGGTCGAGCCGCACCTCAACGGGCCGGGCGGCGATCTACCGGTGGTGTTCTGGTCGGCACGCGACGCCCGCGCGTCCGTGCTCTGCGCCCAGGGCGTTGCGCCGGCCGCGGCCACGATCGAGCGATTTGAGGCGCTGGGGCTCGATCAGGTGCCCGGGACCGGATTGCTGGCGGCCTGCGTGCCCGGCGCGTTTGACGGGTGGCTGACGCTGCTGCGCGACCACGGCACGCTGTCGTTGGACGATGTCCTGACACCGGCGCTTGAGTACGCCGAGCGCGGCTACCCGGTCGTCGCGCAGATCACCGCCACGATCGAGTCTGTGCGTGAGCTGTTTGAGACCCACTGGCCGACCTCGGCGGCGGTCTACCTTCCGGGCGGCCGCGCCCCAGCGGCAGGCACCCGGTTCGGCAACCTCGCGCTGGCGGCGACCTATCGGCGGTTGCTGGAGATCGCCGGCGCCTGCGCGGGGGACCGCGAGCGTCGGATCGAGGCGGCTCGCGCCTGCTGGCACACGGGTTTCGTCGCCGACGCGATCGCCTCGTTCACGGCCGGCTACGAGGCGATCGACACTTCGGGCGAGCGCCACGCGGGCCTGCTGACCGGCGATGACCTGGCGTCGTGGGAGTCCACCTACGAGTCGCCGCTGAGCTTCGACTGGGAGGATCTGACGATCTGCAAGACCGGGCCGTGGGGGCAGGGTCCGGTGTTCGCCCAGCAGCTCGCGCTGCTGCGCGAGTTCGACCTGCGCTCACTCGGGCGCGGCTCAGCGGCCTATGTGCACACGCTGCTCGAGTGCGCCAAGCTCGCGTTCGCCGATCGCGAGGCGTGGTACGGCGATCCGGCGTTCGCCGACGTTCCGGTCTCGGAGCTGTTGTCGGCGACCTACAACGACGAGCGGCGAGCGCTGGTGGGCGACGCGGCGTCCGCTGAGCTGCGGCCGGGGAGCCCCGAGGGACGGTCGCCGCTGCTCCCCGGGTTTCGCGCGAGCGGTGGTAGGGGAGCGGGCGCGGGCGCGGGTGAGCCGACGGTCGGCTCCGGCGGTGGGGGGGTCGGCTCCGGCGGTGGGGGGTCGGCTCGGGCGGCGGGGCGGTCGGTCCAGGGGACATCTGGGGCGTCACGGCGCTGGGGCCGGGCGACACCTGCCATGTCGATGTCGCGGACCGCTTCGGCAACATGATCTCCGCGACTCCGAGCGGCGGCTGGCTGCAGAGCTCGCCGGTGATCCCGTCGCTCGGCTTCTGCCTCGGCACCCGCGCGCAGATGTTCACGCTGACGGCCGGTCATCCGAACGCGATCGCACCCGGCAAGCGGCCGCGGACGACGTTGAGTCCGTCGCTGGCGCTGCGAGACGACGAGCCGTACCTCGCGTTCGGGACGCCGGGCGGCGATCAGCAGGACCAATGGACGTTGGCGTTCCTGCTCGCCCACCACCTGTTCGGGCTCGACCTGCAGGCGGCGATCGACGCGCCGGCGTTCCACACCGAGCACTTCCCGAGCTCGTTCTATCCGCATCGCGCCGCGCCCCGCTCGCTGCAGATCGAATCGCGCTTCGGCGCCGACGTACTCGACGCGCTTCGCGCCCGCGGCCACGAGCTGACCGTCCGCGAGCCCTGGTCGCTGGGGCGGATCTCGGCCGTCGCCCGCCGACCCGACGGGATCCTGCGTGCGGGCGCCAACCCGCGCGGGATGCAGGGGTACGCGGTCGGTCGTTGAGGCGCCGGGGGCGGACCGCGATTCAGCTCGTTGCTTCCCAGATCGCGTGCAGCGCCACCGGCTTGCGGAACACGAGCCCACGCACCTGTGGTGCTCGGGTCCGATCGAGCGCCAGCCCCGGCAGTCCCTGCAGCAGCGCGGCCAGTGCCGTCCGCGCCTCGAGCCGGGCGAGGTGCACGCCGACGCACACGTGCGGGCCCTGCGCGAACGCCAGGTGGCGGCGGAGATTCGGCCGCGCCGGATCGAAACTGTCCGGCGACTCGAACACCGCCGGGTCGCGGTTGGCACCGGCGATCGAAATCCGCACCAGCTCGCCGCGCCGGATCTCAGCACCCCCGAGCGTCGTGTCCGCCGTCGCGTAGCGGTCGATCACGGCGGCCGCCGGTTCCAGCCGCAGCGACTCGTCAAGCACCCGATCGATCAGCGACGGATCGTCGCGGGTGGCCTGCGCCAGCGCCGGCCGGCGCAGCAGCTCGAGCGCCGCCGAGGCGATCATTCCCTCGGTCGTCTCGATGCCGCCGAATAGCAGCACCGCCGCATTGGACGCGATCTGGTCGTGGGTCAGGCTGTCGTTGTCAGCGGCCGCTGCCGCCAGCAGCGAGTCGTCGTCGCCGCCGATCACAGCGAGCAGCCGCTCCCGCAGGGACGCATAGGCCTGCGCGCCGTCGACCGTCGCCCCGGTGCCGGCGCTGATCGAGGTCACCGATGCGACGATCGCGTCATACCAGCCGAGCACCGCGTCGACCTCGCCGCCGCCGAGTCCGAGCGCCCGGGCGACGATCGCCGCCGACATCGGCCCCGCAAACCCGCGGCGCAGCTCACCGGCGCCGGCCGGCGCGAGCCCGGCGATCAGCTCGGCGGCCTGCCGCTCCGCCGCGGTCTGAAACCGGCCGGCGACCGCAGCCGCGCGAAACGGACCGACGAACGGCGCCCGGTGCGCGGCGTGCCGGAGCCCGTCGAGGCTGAGCATGCTCGGCCCGATCACCTGGGCGGTCGAGAACCGCGGATCGTCGACGGTGAACAGCGCGGCGTTGCGCATCGCGTCGAGCGCCAACGCGTGCCCGGTCACCAGCCAGCCGTCCAGGCACGGCAGCCACGAGACCGGTTCGCCGCCACCGCGCAGCCGGGCGTGGACGGGATGCGGGTCAAGATCGAGCTGCTCGAGTGTGACTTCGGCGCCGAGCATCGCGCGACCGAGCTTACGTCGCCCGAGTGGAGGCAAACACACCTATAGGTGCTGTAACCCTCCACTCGCACCGCATCTACACCCGAGCAACGCCAAATGCGCCTCAAACTGGGCGCGGTCGCGCTGCGGATCGAACGGGTCACGCCCGTCGCGCAACGACGCGGCGATCCGCTCGAGGTCGAACAACAGGGCCAACTTGCCCGGCGGGTCGTCCCATTCGCCGGAGTCGTAGCGATCGACCCAGGCCGCCAGCGCCGCGAGGAACTCGACCTGCAGCTGGTCGGCCCACCAGCCCGAGCGAATCGCCAGCCGGTAGCGCTCGCGCAGCGAGCAGACGTCTGACCAGAGCCGATCGAACCACGCCCAGCGGGCCTCCGGCGCCAGACCGTGCCAGCTCATCGGCGGGTGCCGATCGTCGTCGAACTCGTCGTGCTCGACGTTCACGCGCGCCCCGCCAGGCGCCGCAGTCGCCGATCGGCGAACCACATGCGCAGCGTTACCAGCGCCGGTGGGATCCGGCCGTACAGCAACAGCGCCTGACCCTCGGGCAGCTGGCGCAGCTGCTCGGCGGCGACCAGCGGCCGGCGCCTCCGCCCGGTGGTTCGGTTGGCGCCCCCGGCGCCGGTGGTGCGCGTCGTGTCACGCACCTCTTCCTCGCCGGCGATGCTCGAGAAGTACCGCAGCGTGTCGAGATCGGCGACCCCCGGCAGCAGCATCCGAGCGCGGTGTGAGTTCACAACTGTCTCGGCCTGTTTGCCGTAGCGACTGCGCGCCTGCGCGAGGTCGTGGAAGATCGAGACCAGCTGGATGTTGTGGCTGGGCGCGGTCGACGCGACCTCGGCGAGGTTTGGCAGGGGCGCGACGTTCCCGGCCTCGTCGAGGCACAGCAGCAGCGGCAGCTCGAGCCTCCCGCCGGCGAGCGTCGCGCGCTCGTAGGCGCGGTCGACGATCTCCGACAGCAGCGCCAGGAAGATCGGGCGCAGCAGCTTCGAGGCCTTCGCGTCACCGATCAGATACAGCGTCGCGCGCTCGTCCAGCAGCCGGTCGGCGGTGATCTCAGCGCCGCGGGCCGAGCGCACGACGCGCTCGAAGCGGTAGGCGCGCAGCAGCCCCTGGGCGGTCGCCTCGATCGACGAGCGCGTCCGGTCGGCCTGTGATTCGAACGCCCGCAGCGCATCGTAGGCGGCATGCGCGTCGGCCAGCTCGCGCTCGTCCCGGGCCGAGCCGGTGAGCTCTGAGATCGCGGCGTCGAGCTCGCGGGCGCCCTGACCGTAGACCCAGCGGACGACCGCGTCGATCCCGGCGTCCGTACGCGCGGCGACATACAGCAGCGGCGCCAGGCGCTGCTCGGCGGCGATCGCCCAGAACTCGCCGCCCTCGACGCCCTTGGAGTCGATCTCGCCCGCCGACGCCAGCCGCCACGCGATCTCCAGCGCCGCATCCCAGCTCCGCGCGGCGGCCAGCGGCGACCAGGTCTGCGATGGCCCCTTCGACAGCGCGAACGGGTCGAACACGAACACCTGACCGAGCGCGCGTCGGCGCGTCGCCGTGCATGCGAGCAGGTCGGTCTTGATCGAGGACGCGACCGCCGGCCCGTCCCACTCGAGCAGCGCCGGGACCGCGAGTCCGGCCGACTTGCCCGACTGCGGCGGTCCGAACGCGACCAGCGCGTGCCGTTGCTCGGTCGACAGCGTGCGCCCACCGCAGCTGCCGATCACCAGCCGGCCGCCGCCGCGTCCGAACAGCGGGCGCAGCTCCGAGCGACGCGCCCACCGCGCCGCGTCGGGCTGGCGGCGCAGGCGGTCGGTCACGCCGCTGCGTGCGGCCGACCAGGCCAGCGCCGACCCGGCGACGATCAGCAGCGCGAGCGCCGAGTAGATACCGAGCGCGCCCGGCAGTTGCGCGCGGGCGGGCCGCGGCCACGCCCGCGCCGGGTCGGCGAGACGAGCCGGGAGCCGGATCACGATCTCGAGCGTCTGGCCGGCGCCGATCCGGGGCCAGCCGGCGCCGAACAGCGCTCCCGCGACGCCGCCCCATAGCCAGACCGCGCCGCCGATCAGCAGCGCCAGGCCGATCGCCGCGACGATCGCTCCGTCCGATCCCGCCGCGCCGCGGCCGCCGTTCACCGTCGCCTCGCCGTCGGCGCCAGGCTCATGCCGGAGTCGGTGTCGGTCAGACGCGCCTCGATCGACGAGCGCTGGTGGGAGACGACGAACGAGCGGCTGCCGATCCGCCACAGCGCCTGCCCGGGTGACAGGCGCGACAAGAGCCGGCTCTCGCTGTGCGACAGCCCCAGCAGCGACCGCGTCACCTCAACCTGCGATTCGTCCTGGTGGTAGACGATCCGGGTCGAGGCGTCGGCGACGAGCCCCTCGGCGATCCGGGCAGCTCGCGAGCCGGCGTCGCCGGCCGCCTGCAGGTCGGCGAGCTTGTGCAGGACGACGAGGTTCATCACGCCGAACTGACGGGCGAGCTTGAAGTTGGACTGAAACCACTCGCCCAGGCCCGTGTGCTGGACGATCTTCCACGACTCGTCGGCGACGTTGATCAGCCGCTCGCGTCCGGGCCGCTCGGCGGTCTGTGCGAGCAGCGCGCTGATCCACGCGGTGGCGCAGGCCATCAGGATCCCGACGGCGGGCGAGTCCCGGACCGCGTGCAGATCGAGCACCAACAGCCGCGCGTCGAGTCGCAGGCCGGGGGTGGTCGGACCGTCGAACATCCCGCGCAGCGGCCCTTCGCAGAGGTCCTGCAGCGCCAGCGCCGCGCGACGCGCGTCGAGCGCCAGCTGTTCCCGGCTGGTCCGCAGCCTGCGCGCCATCTCGGCTACGGGCGCGAACAGCGCGGCCGCGATCTCCGGCAGCGTGGGCTCGCCGCTGCCACGCTCGCGCACGACCCGCAGCGCCTCACGCAGCCCGCCGGCCTCGAGTTGCGTGAGCGGGCCGCCGAGCGCGGTCACGGTCACCGCCCGCAGCAGCTCGAGCTGGGCGTGCTCCTCGGGCCTGGAGGCGAGCGGGTTGAGGCGCACGCTCCCGCCGGGCACGAGCGAGATCGGCTCGACGCCAACCGCGCGGCACAGCGGACCGTACTCACGCTTGACGTCGAGCACGAACGCGCGACGGCCGAACAGCAGCATCCGCCACAGCAGCGTCTTGACCAGTGAGCTCTTGCCCTGACCGAGCTTGCCGAGCACGATGACGTTGGGGTCGTCGAGCACCGCGTCCGCGTACAGGACCCACGGGTCATAGCAGAACGCGCCGCCGGCGCCATCACGGCCGATGAACACTCCCCGGCCGCCGAGCCCGTCCGGGTTGACGAACGGATAGATCGCCTGCGCATGCCGGGTCGTGCTGCGATGACCCGGCCGTTGTGCTGCCGGCTCGATCACGACGGTCTCACCGCAGCCCTCGGCACAGCGGCAGCGTGAACGTGAACGCATCGGCCTGCTGGCCGTACAGCCGGCGCAACTCCAGCCGCGCCCGCGCCGCGTGCTCAATCACCTCGCCGCACGAGCGCCGGAGGTCGTCCGGATCGCGGCCCGAGACGGTCACGAAGCCGCTGAGCCGGACCTCGCCATGGCCCGCTGCCAGCTCGGCCTCGCGGCGGCGGGTCGCCTCGGCGGCCTGACGCTGGCGGGCGGTCTCTGATTGACCGAACCGTGCCCGTAGCTCGCGGTCGGCGCGGTCGCGCGTGACGGCGGCCTCGATCTCGCGCGTGGAGCGGTCGATCGCCAGCGGCTCGAACGTCACCGCGACGGTGCGGACCGCGCTGGAGTGGCCGAGCAGCGCGCCCATGAACATCGGCGAGACCTCGATCCGCGGCCAGGCGCTGATCCAGTACGTGGCGTGCACCGCGCCGTCGGCCTCGTAGCGGTCCCAGCTCTCGCGACTGCCGACCGGCCACGAGCCCGGCGCGGTCGCTTGCGGCTCGCGGGCGGCCGCGGCGTGCAGCGTCGTCAGCTCGGCACGCGCATACGGATCGAATGCGGTCCGTAGCGTGCGCGCGAGTTGTCCTGGGGTCAGCGCGCCGAGCACTGACACCTCGGCTGCCTCGAGGCCCTGAGCGACGCGCTCAGTCTGCTCCAGCAGGGTCCGCAGCGCCGGTCCGTGCGCGCGCTCGCGCGTGCGGCGGCCGTCGATCTGGACTGCGAGCAGGACTTCGTGCTCCTGCGCCACCTTGGTGCTGGTTGAAATCAGCTCGAGGTAGGACTCGATCATCGCCGTGCCACGCGGTGCGATCGCTGGATCGCGCTCGTCGTGGACCCAGCGCGCGAGCTCGTCGCCCTGCGCCGGTGCGGTCCGCTCGATCCACTGCACGCGTCGGATCGGTCCGCCGCCGGCGCCCGACAGCACCAGTCCCCAGCGCGCCAGCCGGCGCTGTTGGGCGTCGTCGTCCAGCAGCGAGAACGAGCCGGCCCGGCAGGCGAGGACCGCAGTTGCGAGCCGGCCACGCCGCTCCGCGAGAACCCCGATCGGACGGTCGCGGTAGGTGGTGGCGAGCACCCGCACGCCGCGCAGCTGTGGCGGTGTCGCGAGCGCGTCGCCGTCGTCGGATCGCGCGCGCCTCCAACGTCTGCGGCGGCCCGCGGCCGCTGTCGGGACCGGTCGCTCGGGCGGCTCGTGACCGGTGGCCGTCGCGACCGCTCCGGTGACCGGCGCGTCGGACCGGAACCGGTGCCCTCCGAGCATGCGCCCCGCGGCGTACCGGGCCGAGATCGGCAGCCACTCCAGCGCCGTCCGGCCGCCGAGCGGGGCGAACGCGGCCACGCCGGCGATCGCGCAGATGATCGCGGCGAGCATCGCGCCTTCCGCCGACGGCGCTCGGTCGAGCACGACGATCGCGAGCACGGCGCCGGCGCCGAGGACCGCCAGTTGCCCCGCGCCGACGGCGCCGAGCAGCCCCCGCCGCTCGAGCGGGCCGAACGCGTACGTCCGCCGGTCGCTCATCGCAGCTTCCCGTCGTGATCGTCCGGCGGGGGTGGGATCGGTATTGCGCTGATCACAAACTGCTCGGGAAACTTGATATCCAGCGCAGGGTGGTCGTCGCCGGCCTCGGCCGCGGCACTCGTAGCCGCGGTGGTCACGGAGTCGCCCCCGGCGTCGTCGTCGGCTGCGGCCAGGTCGAGCAGCTCGGAGGATTCCGGGGGCTCGAGTGAGCCGGGCGGGGCAAGCGGCACGGCGAATTCGGCCGATTCGCCGGCCTCCGCCGATCCGGCCGATTCGGCTGCCTCCGCCGATCCGGCCGTTCCGGCCGCTCCGGCCGATTCGGCTGCCTCCGCCGATCGGGCCGTTCCGGCCGCTCCGGCCGATTCGGCTGCGTCCGCCGGTCCGGCCGTTGCGGCCGCGTCCGCCGATCCAGCCGCTCCGGCCGATCCGGCCGTTCCGGCCGATCCGGCCGCTCCGGCCGACCCGGCCGACCCGACCGGTCCAGCCGATTCGATCGGCCCGGTCGGTGCGGGCGCTCCAGGCGCTCCAGACGGTGCCGGCCCGTCATCGCCCGCGTCGGGCCCACCTCGCTCCCGGACCTCACCCGGGCGCGCGAACGAGTCCGACGCCGCCGAGCCGAGCGCGAACGCGCCGTCGCTGAGATCCATCGCCCAGTTCGAGCCGGTCGCGACGGCCTGCTTGGGACCCTGCGTGATGCCCCCGGCAGCGGCACTGGCGAGCTCGTGCAGCGGCAGCATCCGCAGCATCGCCCACGGTGAGATCGCCGCCAACAGCACGAGCGTTGCGCCGGCGAGCATCGCCGTCGGGCTGGGAGACGACGAATGGCCGAGCGCTGCCGCGCCGAGCGACAGCACGGCCACGATCGCGAACTTCGACAGGATCAGCGCGATCAGCGTTTCGATCGCGCGCACCGCCAGCGTCCGCCGCGCGGGCCACACCATCGCCGCGAAGAACAGCGGCAGCATCAGCACGATCACGTACACGGCCGCGCTGCGCACGAGCAGCTCCATCCATAGTGCGAGCGTCGCCGCGACCGTGACGATCGCGACGAAGAATGCGATGAACGGGTCGGTGGTCGCGACGCTCGCGGCGATCGCCTTGACCGCAGTGGTGGTCAGGAACACTGCCCCCTGGTGGTCGGCGGCCTGTCCGACGATCGCCGACATCTGATCGGTGGCCGCGAGCAGCAACATCGTCAGTTGCGAGGCGATCGCGACGGCAACCGCGCTCAGCGGTAGCCAGCCGAACGCGGCGCGCGCGAGCAGGCCGAGATCCGATCGCACGATCGAGTGGACCGCGGCGGCAAACAGGAACGGCAGCGTCAGCAGCATCGCGATCCCGGCGACTCGCCAGTAAGAGGTCGAGAACCAACTGCTCGTCAGCCGCGGGCTCGTGGTCCGGGTGACCACCTTCGCGGTGCTGCGCAGGGCGGTTTCGGCACTCGATGTGACCCAGCCGACGATCGCCGACAGCGCCGCGTTGCCCAGCCAGTCCCCGGGGTGCAGGACGCTCAGTGGGTTGCCGGACAGTGGGTCGCTCGCGAGCGGGTCGTGCGACAGCACGCCTCCGATCGAGATCTGACGGCGGATCGCCCCGGCGCGGAGGTCGCACCGCGGGTCCGCCGCCGTGCGGACCAACCCAGCGAGGCCACAAACGCCGTTGATGCCGCCGCCGGCCGCGCCCGAGTGGGCACCGGCGAGGTGGGTGATCCTGGGCGGTGACGCCGCGTGCGCTGCTCCGATGGGCCCGACAGCCAGCACCAGGGCACAGACCGCGGCGAGCGTGAGGATCGGATGTCCGCGCATCATTTGGCGGTCGTCCCGAGGTGCTCGAAGAAGTTGATCAGTCCCGGCCCGGCGCCCACGATCAATGCCGCGGCCGCGGACACGACCGCCGCCATCCGCCCCCGGGCCGCGAAGTGGTGGTTGTGGCTGTGCGATGCCACGGCCCACAGGCCGGCGCCAATGAAGGTGCCGAGCAACGCGATCGCGAGCGCCCACGCCTGCGCGCCGTCGACCAGTTTCTGCAGGACGTTGCTGCCTGGGAGGTTCGTGAGCACCGGGTGCGACTGGACGGCGCCAGAGAAGACCGATCGCATTCGCCTTCCTTTCCAATTGAGCCAATTGAGATGTATAAAGGCTATCTGATAAAACTGATTTCAATAGGCTTCAACTGCAACTAGTTTGTCTCAATAGGAAAGGAATACCGGCATGCGATCCCTTGCTCATGGCGGCGCTGAATCGGACGGTCGGGGTCAAGGGCCGGGCACGCTTACCGACGTCGACGATGTCGCGCAGCTGTATGCCGAGGAGGCGATCATCGTGCGCAGACTGGTGCGTCGGGAGGTGGTCGCGTCGCCGGCCCTGATCGAGGACGCCTGCCAGGTCGCTTGGACCCGGCTGCTGATCCACCGGGCGCGGGTGCGGCGTGACTCCGCGCGTGCCTGGCTGGTCCGCGTCGCGGTCCACGACGCGCTGCGCTGCCTAGAGCGCGACCGCCGTTTGCGATCGCTGGAGGCCACGCTGGATCTCGACGTGTGCGAGCTACGCGGTGGCGGCGACGCCGGGTCGCCGGCCACCGTGCTGAGGCCGGCACCGCCGTCGCTTCAGGACATCGCCGAGGCCCGCGACCGGCTCGATGCGATCCGATCGCTGCCGGTCCGCCAGCGTCGGCTGCTGTGGCTGCAGGGGCTCGGGCTCAGCTACCGCGAGATGGCCGGCGCGACCGGGATGACGCGTCGCACCGTCGAGCGCCAGTTGATGCGCGCCCGCAGCTCACTTGCGAAGGCGGGCAGATGACCGGCCGCGACCGCCGGTCACACGCGCCGCGGGGAGCGGCCGCGCTCGAGCCGCGGAGCTCGGCCGCGACCGCCGGTCACTTGCGCCGCGGGGCGCGGCCGCGCTTGCGCCGGCGCTTCTCCCGGGCGCTGAGCTTGCGTGCTTTCTGGCGCTGGGAGCCCGGCAGCCGCCGCTCGGCGTCCGGACCGGTCTCGGGTCGACGTACGTGAGCGGGGGAGCGGCGGGCAGCGTCGCGGAAGATGTAGTAGCAGACGCCACCGATCACGAGCACCGAGCCGATCACGATCCCGAGTACCGCCGATCCGCCGATGCTGCCACCGCCGCTGCCGCCGGAGGTGGTCGTCGTCTGGGCGGTGGTGGTGGCCGTCTGGGTGGTCGGCGTCTTGGTGCCCGGTGTCGTCAGCGCCGGCGACAGCGGGTTCGTGGAACTGGCCGCCAGCGCCTGACCGGCGGTCGCCAACGCGACGCCGGCGCCCGCCACCAGGACGCAGACCAGCGCCAGCGCCAACAACGATCCGGGCGGCCTACGAACGCGCACGGCCTGCCGGCTCAGCGGTCCGACGCGAGCGGCTGCTCCATCGCGGGCGTCTGCTGGTCGTGGCGGTACGGGTTCTCGTTGTCGTGGACCTCTTCGTGGTACACGCTCTCCACGTTGACCGACCAGAGGTCGTGATGGGCGCCGCGCAGGATGTTGTCGACCGCGCGCATCGCGGTCAGCATCGAGTGGTCGGAGTTGTTGTAGCGGTGCAGGCCGTTGCGGCCGACCTGGGCGAGATTGAGCAGGTCGGACTCGAGCCAGCGGCGGATCGTCGCGACGCGCGCGGCATACAGCTCGTCGTAGATCGGATACGCCTTGTGGACCCGCTCGACGAAGCCGAACTTGACGTTCGCGGCCCTCGCGAGGTGCAGCTTCTCGATCTCCTGGCCGGCCATCGCGACCAGCTGATCATCCGGGGTGTTCCACAGCTCGTCGCCCTCGAAGCAGAAGTACTCCATACCGATCGAGGCGCTGGTCGAGCCCTCGGGCACCATCCACGGGCTCCACGACTTGAAGTTCTGGATCCGCAGCACGCGTACCCCGGGCTGGTGGATATAGATCCAGTTGTCGGGGAACAGCTCGTCCCCGTCGATCACCAGCAGCACCGTCAAGAACTCCCGGTAGCGCAGGCCGCGTGCGGCGTCGCGGACCTCGAGCGGCGCCGCCGGCTCGCTGATCCCGACGGTCGTGCGCAGCGGCAGCGACGAGATCACATGCGAGGGTCGCAGCGTCTCGCCGCCCGCGATCACCTCGGTCACGTGTTTGTCGTCGAGCACGAGCTTGGTGACCGGCGCGTTGAGTCGCACCTCGCCGCCGTGGGCGCGGATGTCGGCGGTCATCTGCTCCCACATCTGCCCGGGCCCGTAGCGCGGGTAGTTGAACTCGGAGATCAGCGACTTGATCTTGTCGCCGTCGTTGCCGAAGAAGGCGGCCTTGGCGGCCGAGAAGAACGACAGTCCCTTGATCCGCTGCGCCGCCCATTCGGCCCGGATCTCGGTTGCCGAGACCCCCCACAGCTTCTCCGTGTAGGTCTTGAAGAAATGCTTGTAGAGGCGCTTGCCGAAGCGGTTGGAGACCCACTCCTCAAACGTGTCCTCCTTGCCCTTGGGCTTGGCCGCCGCCCAGGCATAGGACGCCAGGCAGCGGCTGAGCTCGATCGGGCCGAGCTTGCGGATCACGTCCATCCCCTGCAACGGGTACTCGAGGAACTTGTCGTTCCAATAGATCCGGCTCTGGCGCGGTCGCTTGAGGAACTCCTCCTTCATGATTTCGTGCCAGAGGTCATCGACCTCTCCGACCTTCGTGAAGAAGCGGTGGCCGCCGAGGTCGAAGCGGTAGCCGTCGCGGACCTGGGTCCGCGCGATCCCCCCGACCTGGTCGGTCGACTCGAGCACGATCACCGGCTTGCCCTGCTTGGCCAGCAGGTAGCCCGCAGTCAGCCCCGCCGGACCGGCGCCGAGCACCACGACCGGGTGCTCAGGCGTGATCTCGGGGGCCGACGCGTCGGCGGTTGCGGGGTTCGTTTCTGTCATCGCCTCTAACTCTCGCGTAGGTCTCAGGCTGTGATGTCGATCCTCATTGGGCTTTGCGATACAGCACCGCGCTGCTCGCGACACAGCATGCGCTTGGGTAATTGGCCGGCGCGACCGCCACCTGAGTGAGCGTCCCGTTGGCCACGTTTCGGGCCAGGATCTGACCCCACTGCGCGGCACGCCGGCGAACGAGGCCCGTCCACGGCGCCTCCCAGTTCTTCGCGCCCTCGGTCAATGGACGCACGAACAGGAGCTGCTGGCCGGGTCTGAGGCTAGCAACGACGCTGCCAATCGTCGCCGCCGGGGCGGCGTCCTGCAGCCGCGAATATGCGTTGTTCCAGTTCATCACGCTGGGCCTCGAGACCGGCCCCAGGGTCGAGTGCCAACGCAGCCCAGCGGGCAGGTAGTAGTAGGCGAGCGGCACCTGCTCGGGCTGGGCCACCGCGACCGAGTCGCCGGCGTGCAGCAGCGGTCCGAGCTGCGCCGAGATCTGCTGCATGTTGGACTTGTGGCTGGGCGCGAACGACTTCGGGTTGGCGCAGAACGCGATGCACAGCGCGACCGCGAGCACCCCGACGATCTTCGCTCGCGCGCAACCGAGCGCCGCCAGCAACAGCAGCGGTGCGACCAACACCCCGAAGTACCGGTACACCCACGAAGGTCCGGCGAGCACCCCGAGTCGAGCGAGCAGGATCGCGGTCAGCGTCAGCACGATCAGCGACCAGATCGTCACCGCCTCCGGGGTGCGCCGCCGCGCCCGGGCCATCATCGGCACGCAGCCGACCAGCAGCGACACCAGCAGGGTCACGTCAACCCGGTCGCCGCCGGTGATCTCGCTCGGCAGATCGGCACCGAGCACCGGCGCGTAGTGAAACGGCGAGCTGGCGTGGGCGATCTGATGGATCGTCGTCGGCAACCACGGCAGGTACAGCAGCAACGCTCCCGCCAGGCAGATGGCCGCGTCGCGAACAAAGCCGGCGCGGGTCTTGGCAGAGCCCAGCCAGTAGATCAGCCCCAGCGCCCAGACGGCGCCGAACGCGTACAACCCAGCCGTCAGCTGGGTGTACAACATCGCCGTCAGCCCGAGTGCGAACAGCCACCGGTAACCCGGTCGGCGGTGAACGAACGCCTGAATCAGGCCCGCTGTCGTCAGCAGCGACAGCAGCACCAGCAGCTCGTAGGGCTGCGCCTCGGACGCGAACTGCGTCATGTACGAGCTGAACGCGAACAGGGCCGCGGCGAAGTACCCGGCGCGACGGCCGCCGAGGCTCTGACCGACCCACATCGCTGCCGGGATCGCGATCAGCGCCAGCAGCTCCGACAGCGCATGCACCGCCGTTGCACTGGACCCGAACGCGTCGACCCACAAGTGCAGCAGCAGGTAGTACAACGGCGAACCGCCGGCATCGCGTACGAGCCCGGGCAGATCCGAGACCGAGTGCTGAGCGATCCCGACCGCGATCGCCTCGTTGAACCACAGCTCGCCCGAGATCTGCAGCGAGCGCAGCACCCCGGAGACGCCCATCAGCACCAGCAGGATCGCGCCGGTCGTCAACCACGACGGCTGCCGGTTAAACCACGCGGGCGCATGGACCTCGCGGATCGGCGGGATGCCGATCACCTCGTTGAGCGGACGGTGAGGGCGCGTGGTGGTTGACATCGAGAGAGCCTCGGAAACCGACGGCGCTACCGCGCCAGCTTGCGGTAGAGCACAGCGCTGTCGGCCACGCAGCATGCGCCCGGGTAGTTGAGCGGCGCGGTCGCGACCTGTTTGAGTACTCCGGAGGCGACATAGGAGTGCAGCACCGCCCCCCACTGAGCCGAGCGCAATCGCACCTCCGAGGTCCATGGCGCCTGCCAGTTCTGGGCGCCTTCGGTCAGCGGTCGCACGAACAGCAGCTGCTGGCCGGGCCGCAGTGACATCACCAGGCGGGACGCCGTGGGCTGCGGCTTGGTCCGCTTCAGCGCGTCGAGCGCGTTGACCCAGTTCATGTAGGTCGGATCGGCGATCGCGCCGCGCGCGGTGTTCGCCCAGCGCAGCCCGCCGGGCAGGTAGTACCAGGCGAGCGTCGTCTGCTCGGGCTGGCCGACGACGACCAGATCGCCCTTATGCAGCAGCGGTCCGATCGTGCCCGCGACGTAGCGCATATCGGACTTGTGCTTGGGCGCGACCGCGTACGGGTTGATCAGGAACGCACACGAGACCGCAATCGCGACGATCCCGACCAGTCGGGCCCGCGAGCACCCCCAAGCAATCAGGAACAGCATCGCGCCGATCACCGGTGCGAAGTACCGCGGCGCCCAGGCCGGGTTGACCTGGGACCCGACCCACGCGATCACGAGCACCGCCAGCGGCAGCAGGACCAGGGTGTACAGCTTCAGCGCCTCGGCGCTGCGCCGCCGGGCGCGCGTGACCAATGGCGCCAGCCCGATCAAGGCGGCGAGCACCAGCACGATCGTGATCTTGTCGCCGCCGAGCACGTTGCGCGAGATCTGGATCGGTGCGCCGAACCGCGGCGGGGTGTCCCACGGCGCGGCCGTGTGCGCGATCTGGAACAGGAGCGTGGGCGCCCACGGCAGATACAGCAGCCCCGCGATCAGGTACGTGATCACCGCGTCGCGCAGCAGCACGATCCGGTCGCGACCGCTCGCGGCCAGCAGCGACGGGATCAGCGCGATCGCCGAGCCGATGAAGAAGAACGTGCCCCACGAGTGCGTGTAGAGCATCGCCAGCAGCACCGCGCCGAAGCCAAACAACCAGCGCCGTCGCCGCTCGACGAATCCGAGCAGGAAGAACGTCGTCGCGAGCACCCCCCAGAGACCCATCAACTCGTACATCCGGGTCTCCTGGGCGTAGGAGGTGAGCCACGCGTTGAACGCAAACAGGATCGCCGCCATCACGCCGGCGCGCCGCCCAAATAGCCGCCATGCGCCCCAGCCGCCGGCCGGGATCGTCAGCAGGCCGAACAGCAGCGACAGCGAGTGGGTGGCGTCGACCGAGTCGCCGAACGCCCGCATCCACAGATGCAGCAGCATGTAATACAGCGGCGGGTTGCCGTCATAGCGCAGGACGTGCGGGATCTGTGAGAGCGGGTGCAGACTGATCCCGGTCGTGATCGCCTCGTCCATCCAGTACTGGCCGCTGAGGTAGCGGCTCCGCATCCAGGCCGACAGCGCCATCAGCGCAATCAGCCCACCGGTGACCCACAGCCAAGTCGGCACGCGACGCACCCAGTCGGGGGTCCGCGGCGCGTACTGGGGCTCGTCGGCGCTGCGCGAGGCGCCGACCTTCGGATCCGGTGCGGTGGCGGTCGCCATCAGTCCTCACACCCTCCGACCGCGATCATGATCGGGTGGGGCTGGCGGCGACGCAGTGGGTGAACATGTGAAACGGGCCGAACGTGCCGACGTAGTGATAGTGGACGTGCGGCCACCAGCTCAGGTACGGCAGCAGCGAAGCCGAACGGGTGTCACGCGTCTGCAGGATCACGTTCGGTGCGGCCCCCGGCGACTGCCCCGGCGCCGGCGGAGCGCCGATGTACGCCGTCCGCGTATTCAGGTAGTAGGCCACCATCGGGACCTGAAACCCTTCGGTCATCACGTGGCCACAGGCCTTGATCTTGTCGGGGCCCCCGTAGGACGAGATCGCGCCCTGAACGCCGCTTCGCAGCTGTGCCTGGTAATGAAGCGAACCGTGTGTCGCGGGCAGCGAGATCAGCTTTGAGCCGATGAAGTTGGGGGCGAACACGAACACCGCTGCGACCAGCGCGCAGATCACGCCCGCCAGTGCACCGACGATCGCACCGGCGCCGCGCCAGAGCTTGACGACGAGCCGCAGCAACTCGACCGCCAGCCAGCCGAAGCCGACCGCGCCGCACAGGTCGACGAGCGCGTCGCCGAGCACCAGGTAGCGGTCGTTGCCCGAGAAGTGGGCCTGCGTCTCGAGCGCGATGATCGCGAACCAGGCGAGCCCGGCGATCCCGCACAGTGCGGCGGCGCTCAGCGCCCGCGTTCGTGGCCGGCGCAGCGCCGCGCGCCAGCCGAAGCGACGGCCGTCGCGGGCGAACACGACCACGAGTCCGAGCACGAGCGCGCCGGCCAGCAGCTTGATCCGCAGCAGCATCGTCGGCCACGCGGCCTCCTTGAGCTCGGCCCAAAACGGGAAGCTCGCGTACGCGAGGCTGTTCGAGCGCGGGTTGGTCGCCCGCGCGACGCTCGAGCCGAAGTGCCCGGAGCCCCAGTAGACCGGCACGAACCAGAGGATCGGCTGCAGCACGAACAGGACCAGGACCGTGATCCGCATCCCCGGGTCGCGCCACATCAGCCACAGGCCGTAGGGCACCCAGAAGGCCCAGATCTCGGGGCGGTCGAGTGCGACGAAGAAGCCGACGACGAACGCGTGGCGGGGCCTGCCGTCGAGGTGCAGCTCGATCGCGATCAGCATCAGCGCGGTCGCCAGCCCCTCGGAGTAGCCGAGCGCGTTGGAGGAGACGTAGAACTCGGTCCCGGTGAACACCAGCGCGACGACGCCGATCAGTCCGGCCAGCACGGCTGGCGCGATCGCGCCCAGCCCGCCCTCGAGCTCGTCGTAGGACTCGGCAATCTGACGCGTCATCCGGAACGCCATCCGGAACACCATCACGACCGCCGCCACCGCGCCCGCGCGCGCGAACACGAGCCAGATGTCGGGCGCCGCGTGCCCGAACACGGCGGCCGGGATTGCGACGATCATCGGCAGCGGCTTCCACGAGGTCCCGTACTGGTTGAGGTGGAAGTTGAGGTGGACGATCCCTCGGCCCCAATCGGTCCACGACCATGGGTCATAGCTCGGCGTCGACGGGATCAGCAGCGACAGCGCCCCGATCAGGAGTGAGACGGCGGCGAGTCCGAGGTAGAAGTTCCCGCTGCGCAGCAGCGGCTGGGACTCGGCGGTCAGCCACGGCTCCGGTCGCCGGCGACCACGCGGTCGGGCGCCCGACAGCTCGGGGATCTCGGTCGTCGATGCGGTCATCTCAGATCCGGCCGACCATCTGGTGTCGTGCGTCGTTGGTTCGGTGACACAAAGAGGCGTCGGTGGCGGTGGCTGCCAAGGACGCAGAGTCCGTGGTGTGGCCGTAGCCACACGAGGATTCGAGGACGCCGGCAGACGCCGCCAGAGATGCCTCGACTGTCAGCGAATGAGCGACGCGCGACACTAGCCAGTGACCCCGAGCGCGACGCAGGCCTCGACCTTGGAGCTCAGCGACGCCGGGGCGTGGTTGGGGAACACGAGCGCCGACCCGATGATCTCTGCTCCCTGATTCTGGCCGGAGATCTGGGCCCCCTGCCCCATGCCGGGGGTCGCCTCGAACACGACCGTCGGGCCGCTGGGCGCGGTCCCGACCTGGAATGCCGGCAGGCCGTGGATCGTCAGCTCGTGGATGTCGGTCACGCCGTCGGAGCGCAGGCAGGCGATGTGACTCGTCCGGGGGTCGTTGAACCCCTTCGCTGCCTGGGCCGCGGCCTGCGGTGTCCCAGCCACGTATTTGGTGGTCGATCCGCACGCCGACAGCGCGAGCGCGGCGGCAAGCGCGACCGCCGCGAACGTCGCGATGCGCATGGCGCCAGAGGGTAGAGGATGATCTGCGCTGTGATCGCGCTTGCGAGCTTGACCGGGCCGGTGCCGCGGATCGGTGTCGTGCTCGTCGCGGTGCTCGCCGCGATCGTCCTGCTGGCGGTGCACCCGCGCCTCCGGGCCGCGGCGATGCTGGGGGCGCTGCTGTTGGCGCCGGCGCTGCTGCTGGCCGACATCTGGAGCTCATCGCAGCTGGGTTTCGCGCATCGGCACCCGCTGTTCGCGCTGATCGCCGCCGTGCTCGCGCTGGCGGTGCTCGCCGCGCTGGCGCTGCTGATGCGCCGGCGACCGCAGGCGTTCCCGCTGTTGGCGGTGCTGGCGCTGCCGTTCCGGATCCCGATCTCGACCGGTGGCAACACCTCGAACCTGCTGGTGCCGCTGTACCTGGTGGTCGCGGCCGGAGCGCTGGCGTGGCTGGTGCCGGTGCTCGTCACCGGCGCCACGCCGGATCGCGGCCGATCGAGCGCCGAGGCGGACGATCTCCGGCAGCCGCGGCGAGCGTCCGGCCCGCCTCTGTTGGCCTGGGTCGACCGGCTGCTGGCGCTGTTCGTCGTCCTCTATGCGCTTCAGGCGATCTACTCGACCGCAAAGGGATCCCCGAGCGGATTCGAGGTCGCGCTGCAGAACATGGTGTTCTTCTACGTGCCGTTCGCGCTGCTGTACCGGCTGCTGCGCGAGGTGCGTTGGACCGCGAAGCTGCTGCGCGGTTGCCTGACGATCACGGTCGTGCTCGCGCTGTGCTTCTCGCTGGTTGGGTTCGTCGAGTACGCGACCAAGACGATCATCCTCAACTCCAAGCTGGTTTCCGCCAACGACCTGCACACCTACTTCACGGTCAACTCGGTGTTCTTTGACCCGGACATCTTCGGCCGCTATCTCGCGCTGACGATGATCCTGCTGGCGGTGTCGCTGCTGTATCCGTTCGCCCGGCGCGAGCAGACGCTGGCGGTGTGCGCGCTGGCGGTGCTGTGGGCGTGCCTGGTGCTGACGCTCAGTCGTTCGAGCCTCGGTGCGCTGTTGGTGGGGCTGGCGATCCTCGCGGCGCTGCGCTGGAAGCCTTCGCGGGCGCTGGTGGTGGCGGTCGCGGTGATCGCGCTCGGGGCAGCGGTGGTGGCGTTGACGCCGACCACGTTCGGTCTCAATCAGGGTCTCAACGGCGCCTCCAGCGGCCGCGGCGGGCTCGTCTCGGGCGGCCTGTCGCTGTTCGGCGAGCGGCCGCTGCAGGGCTGGGGCTCCGGCTCGTTCGTTCAGGAGTACCGGGTCCACAACCGGGGCGCGCAGCTGTCGGCTTCGCACACGATCCCGATCACGATCGGCGCCGAGCAGGGGCTGATCGGATTGATCCCGTACGCCGCCTTGGTGATCTGCGCGTTGATCTGCCTGATCCGGGGCGCTCGCGGCGATCCGGCGCGCTCGGCGGTCGCGGCCGCGTTCGGCGCGCTGATCTTCCACACGATGCTCTACGCCGACTTCCTCGAGGACCCGACGACCTGGGCGCTGCTCGGCATCGGCGTCGCGCTCGCGGCCGATCCGGTGGTGATCCGGGCCGCGGCTCAGAGTCGTTTGGCGAGCGGCACCGAACCGGCGCGATCGGGATCGGTCAGCGCCGCAAGCGCAGCCTCATAGCTCGGCAGCGCCAGCATCGCGCCGTCGCGGTCCAACAGCACAAAGCGGTCGCAGCGTCGCAGGAACGTGCGATCGTGCGAGATTGCGACGACCGTCCCGGCGAACGACTCGAGCGCGCGCTCGAGCGCCTCCGATGAATCAGCGTCGAGATTGTCGGTTGGTTCGTCGAGCAGTAGCAGGTTGGCGCCCTCGAGCTCGAGGATCAGGATCTCCAGCCGCGCCTTCTCGCCTCCCGACAGGAGCTCGAACGGCCGCCGGGCCGCCTCGGCCAGGCCGTAGCGGGCCAGTGCCGCCATCGCCAGTCGCAGCTCGCCGCGTCGGGCCGAGACGATCTCGAGCACCGAGCGGCCCGCGAAGTCCGGGCGCGTCTGCAGCTGCGTGAAGTGACCGGTCACGACCCGTGGCCCGACGACCAACTCGCCGGCGTCCGGATCGCGTTCGCCGACCAGCACCGCCATCAGCGAGCTCTTGCCGGTCCCGTTGGGGCCGATCACCGCCACGCGCTCGCCGTAGTGGACCTCGTCAGAGAACGGCACGACCAGCCCATCGATACCCAGCTCGCGCATTCGCAGCACGATTCGCGCCGAGTCACCGCCCGGGATCCGCACCGCGATCGACTGGTCGGCGACCGGTGCGGGCGGCGGGCCCGCGTCGCGAAACCGCTTCCAGCGAGTCTCCATCGCGTCGGCGCGCTTGGCCCAGACGTCGTGATATTTCGCGCGCTCCTTGAACGTACGGGTCAGGTCGTGCAATCGCCGCTCCTCCTCCTGCCAGCGCTTGACGGCATCGCCGAGCCGCCGCTGGCGCTCGGAGCGGGCGTGGGCGTAGCTGGCGTAGGACCCGCCATGGACCCAGGCGCCGTTGCCCTCGAGCGTGATGATCGAGTCGACCGCCGCCGCCAGCACTTCGCGATCGTGGGAGATCATCAGGATCGTCTTGCGTGATGTGCGGATCCGGCGTTCGAGCTCGAGCTTGGCGGGGACATCGAGAAAGTTGTCGGGCTCGTCGAGCAGCAGCACATCGGCGTCGGAGTGCAGCAACAGCTCCAGCACCAGCTGCTTGCGCTCACCACCGGAGAGGGTCCGCGCGGGACGCTCGGCCAGCTCGGAGAAGGGGGCGCCGACGATCCGCCGGCAGCACGCGTCCCACTGACCCTCGAGCTCGTAGCCGCCAAGCGCCGAGAAATCCCCGATCACGCTGCCGAGCTCGACTCCGGCGGCCTCGTCGCCATTGCGCAGCTGCGTCTCGAGCACCAGCATCCGCTCGCCGGCCGCTCGCAGCGCCGACGGCGCGAGCGTCAGCAGCAGCTCCCGAACGGTCAGCTGTCCGTCCGAGACGCCCACGTCCTGGGCCATGTAGCCGACGACGCCACCGGCCGTCGCGTCGCCGTCACCGCCGTCAAGCACGCGGGCGAGGATCCGCAGCAGCGTGCTCTTGCCGACGCCGTTGACCCCGATCAGCCCGGCGTGACGGCCGGGCGCGAGTCGGAACGACACATCGGAGAACAGCAGCTCGCCGCCCGGGTGAGCGTACGCGAGCCCCGACACCGCGATGTGCGACACGCGCTCATCCTGTCAAGCACACCTGGCTCACGCTCGATCGGACAGCAACGCCGCAAGCACCTGCTCGGTGGCGCGCATGTGCTCGGCCATCTCGCGTCCAGCACCTGCGCCGTCGCCGCTGCGCAACAGCGCGACCAGTCGCCGGTGCTGCTCGTTGGCGATCTCGAGCGCCTCGGGCGGATGCGCGATGTTCGCCAGCAGGCCGCTGATCGCCCCGTGCACCTCGGTCATGTTCGCGACCAGCCTCGGGCTCCCGGTCAGCTCGGCGATGCCGACGTGCAGCCGCACGTCCAGCTGCCGGAACATCTCGAAGTCGTGCAGCGCGGCGTCCATCGCGAGCACGCACCGCTGCAGCGCGCCCAGCGCCTCTGGGTCGCAGCGCTCGGCGGCCAGGTGAGCGATCCCGACCTCGATCGCGCGTCGTTCGTCGCAGACATCGCGCCAGCTCGCCAACAGCTCGCTCGGTGCCGGCGCGATCGGTGGCAGCGGGTCGGCGACGAAGGTGCCACCGGCACGCCCGCGGATCGCGTGCACGTGGCCGCTCTGCCCGAGCGCGGTCAGCGCCTGGCGCAGGGTCGAGCGCGCGATCCCGAGCCGCTCGCACAGATCGCGCTCGGCGGGCAACCTGATCCCGGGCGCCAACAGCCCGAGCCGGATCGCGGTCCCGAGCCGGTCGACCGTCTCAGCGAACGCGGTCTGCGAGCGAACCGGTGCGAACACCACGTCCAACGAGCCGACGGTCGCCGGCGCTGAGGCTGCGGGAGCCCGCCGATCCCAGTGGCTGCTTAGATCTGGCCGCCGCATGGTCCACCGGCTACCCGCGAGCGCGCGCTTCACAACCGTCGGCTGGCGCACGCGATACTCCGGAACGTATCGTCGGGCGCAGGGGTTCGATCTTCGGAAATTGCGCAGACTGACCCGTGACCGGAGGCCCGTGATCGGGGCCAGGTGGGCCGATCGGTGCGATGCCGTACGACGAGCCTTTTATGATGCGGCGGAGCTTCCGGCAGGTGACGGGCCTGCCGGTGCCGAACAACGGATCGTTCCAACCGTCTCTCGTCGCCAGTCTCCGTGAAGTGGAATCCCCTGCAAGGCGTGGTCCTGCGCCGCTGTCTCCTGTTAATCGTGCTCGCCGCGCTGGTCGGCGGGGCGCTGGTCGGTGCCGGCGGCGGCAGCGCCTCCGGTAGCTCGGACCCGACGACCACCACGTCGGCCGCGATCCCGCTTGCGGCGCCCACGGCGAGCGCCGAGTTTCACAACCCGATCCGCGATGGGCTGACCGGCGCGCCGTTGTCGTGCCCGGACCCGACCACGGTCAAGTACAAGCAGGGTCCCTGGAACTACGTGCTCGTCTGCACCTCGGACACGGCCGTGAACGCGTTTCCGATCTGGAAGTCGATCGACCTCGTCCACTGGTATCCGGACGGCTGGATCTTCCCGCACGACAAGCAGCCCTGGTGGGCGCTGCCGTCGACCGGCCTGACCCACGACGGTCGCTACTGGGCGCCGGCGCTGTATCGGATCCAGGGACACTGGGTCCTGTACTTCGCCGCCATCTACGACACCAACGCACAGGACACCGGCAGCTACGAGCTCGGCGCCCACACGATGGTGATCGGCGCCGCGACCGCGAACTCGCTCGCCGGTCCGTGGCACACCGAGCTGTTGCACTATCGCGGCGAGCTCAACGACCAGAACAGTGTCGACGCGCAGGAGCGCATCGGCGGCGACATCGATCCGGCGGTCGCGCGCGACCCCCGGACCGGCCAGCTCTACATGCTGTGGGCCGAGCAGGAGCGCCAGATCTGGGAGGCGCCGCTGTCGGCCAACGGGCTCACGCTCGGCCCCAAGATGCGCCTGGCGGTGACGACCACCCGTCCGTGGGAGTGCAACAAGGTGTGCGTCGTCGAGGGCCCCGAGCCGTTCTTTCACGACGGCAAGCTGTATGTCATGTACTCGGGGGCCAGCACCTGGAACTCGAGCTACGCGGTCGGGGTCGCGCAGACGTCGGATCCGATGGGGTCGACCGAGGCGTTTCAGAAGTATCCGAACCCGATCCTCGGTTCGGCGCCCGGGTTCCTCGGTCCCGGTGGCGTCTCAGAGCCGGTTCAGGCGCCCGACGGCCGCCAGATGATCATGTACCACGCGCTGCGCACCGATCTCGGCCGCCACGTCTCCGCTGACCGCTACCTGAGCATGGGTTCGCTCAACTGGGTCGACGGCTGGCCGCTGATCGGCGACGGAAAGGCCGGCGACAGCGGCACCAGCCCGTAGCGGGCCCCACTGGCCCGACGATCGCGCGTCGGCCGGGCTGCGGAACGCCCCGATCGACAAAAACCGACGAACTGCAGTTGGCGAGCGGCGCTCTGAGCAATAGCATTGGGTGGCCGTGAGCTCAGGTTCGATCTGGTTGCTGATCGCGTTTCGTCTGCCGCTCGTCCTCGCGCTGCTGATGATCTGGTGGGCGAGCCGCTCCAAGCCCGACGAGTCGTCCTCGTCTGACGACGACGGCGGCATCAAGTACCGGCCGCGCCCGCATCAACCGCGACCGTTCCCGCACCGGCCGCGCCGCGGTCCGCACGGGGATCCGGCGCCGCCGCCACCGGCGCGGATCCGCACCGTCCGCGCCCGCGCTCGCGCAATCGATCACTGACCGGAAAACACGCGATCCGGCGGCTCGTCGCCAGCGGCCGTGGCAGACTGCACCGCGATGCCCGACGTAGGCACCCCACCGGCCCCCGTCTCGGTCCTGTCCGATCAGACGATCCTCGAGCTCGTCGACGCCGGCCGGATCAAGATCGACCCGTGGGACCCGGGACTGGTGCAGCCCGCGAGCGTCGACCTGCGCCTGGGGGGCAGCTTCCGCGTCTTTCACAACCACCGCGCGACCGCGATCGATCTGCGCAACCCACCCGAGAACCTGACCGAGGAGGTCAACGTCTCTCCCGATCAGACGTTCGTGATCCACCCGGGCGAGTTCTGCCTGGGCCGCACGCTCGAATGGGTCGAGCTGCCCGATGACATCGTCGCGCGGATCGAGGGCAAGTCGAGCCTCGGTCGGCTCGGGCTGATCGTCCACGCCACCGCCGGTTTCTGCGACCCGGGCTGGAAGGGCACGCTGACGCTGGAGCTCAACAACCTGACCCGGGTGCCGATCATCCTGCATCCGGGCGCGCGAATCGGCCAGCTGTCGTTCATGACGCTCGACCGCCCGGCCGCCCGGCCGTACGGCAGCCCCGGGCTGGGCAGCCACTACCAGGGGCAGCGGGAGGCGACCGCCAGCCGCTACGGCGCCAACGCGGCTGCCGGCTAAGTCCACACCCGCCGGGGTAATAGAGTCTCTGCTCGGGTCGTCCTCTCCGACCGGGCGGCCGAATGGCCCCGGTATCCATCGTGATTGGAGCAAGATGACGACCGAGACGAAAACTTCGGACGGGGGTGACGTAGCGACCTCGACGGACTCGCTGACCGTCACCGACAACCGCACCGGCCGGACCTACGAGATCCCGATCCAGGACGAGACGATCCGCGCGACCGAGTTGCGCAAGATCAAGGTCAACGACGACGACTTCGGTCTGATGACCTACGACCCGGCGTACATGGCGACCGCGTCATGCCGCTCGGCGATCACCTACATCGACGGAGACAACGGGATCCTCGAGTACCGCGGCTACCCGATCGAGCAGCTGGCCGAGAAATCCAGCTATCTCGAGGTCGCCTATCTGCTGATCCACGGCGAGCTCCCGACTCAGAAGCAACTCGACGAGTGGGATCACCTGATCACGATCCACACCTTCGTCCACGAGAACGTCAAGGAGTTCATGCAGGGATTCCGCTACGACGCCCATCCGATGGGGATGCTGCTGGCGTCGGTCGGCGCGCTCTCGACGTTCTACCCCGAGGCGGCCGCGATCAAGGATCCCGAGGCCCGCTACATCCAGGTGATCCGGCTGCTGGCGAAGATGCCGACGCTGGCCGCGTTCTCCTACCGCCACAACCGCGGCATGCCGTACGTGTACCCGGACAACGATCTGTCCTACGCGGGCAACTTCCTGTCGATGATCTACCGGATCGCCGAACTCAAGTATCAGCCCGATCCGCGGCTCGAGCACGCGCTGGACGTGCTGTTCATCCTGCACGCCGACCATGAGCAGAACTGCTCCACCAGCGCCGTACGCAGCGTCGGCTCCTCGCAGGTCGACCCGTACTCGGCGGTCGCGGCCGGCGTCGCTGCCCTGTACGGCCCGCTGCACGGCGGCGCCAACGAGGCGGTGCTGCGGATGCTGCAGCGGATCGGCTCCACCGACAACGTCCCCGGCTTCATCGAGGGCGTCAAGAACGGCGACGAGCGGCTGATGGGCTTCGGCCACCGGGTCTACAAAAACTTCGATCCGCGCGCGAAGATCATCAAGAAGGCAGTCGACGAGGTGTTCGAGGTGACGGGCAAGAACCCGCTGCTCCAGATCGCCACCGAACTCGAGAAGATCGCGCTTGAGGACGACTACTTCATCTCACGCAAGCTTTACCCGAACGTCGACTTCTACTCGGGTCTGATCTACGAGGCGCTCGGGATGCCGGTCGAGATGTTCCCGGTGCTGTTCGCGATCGGCCGCACCAGCGGCTGGATCGCCCAGTGGCTGGAGATGATCGACGACCCCGAGCAGAAGATCAGCCGCCCGCGCCAGATCTACACCGGCGGCCGCGGCCTGTCCTACGTCCCGATCTCCGACCGCGGGTAGCGGTCGCCTCACACGCGGCGAGCCACACCGCTCGCCGCGCTCGCTGCCGGGGCCGTCGCTCGGGCCACAACAGCTGTTGCGCGCGCAACAACCTGTGACCAGAACCACATACGCTTCCGCAAAGCGTACGTATGTTCGTAGCATGGATCCATGTCCCCGTATCGATCGGCCGGTCTTGATCCGGCCGATCCGCGCCGATGACGGTCAGGAGCTCAGCGCATCGCACGTGCGGCTCTCGCCCGAGTCGCGCTACCGGCGGTTCCTATCGGCCAAGCCCGAGCTGACGCTTGCCGACGTCCGTTACCTGGTCGATGTGGACGGCGTCGACCACATCGCCCTGGTGGCCACTCGGCAGTCGCCCGCGGGCGAGCAGATCGTCGGCGTCGCGCGCTGCATCCGCGTGCCCGAGAGCCCGCACACCAGCGAGGTGGCGATCGTCGTCGCCGACGCGCTCCAGCGCCAGGGGGTCGGCACCCGTCTGATGTCAGCGCTCGCGTGGCTCGCCGTCGAGCAGGGGACCACCCGCTTTCGGGCGACGATGTTGTCAGACAATCTGGGGATCCAGCGGCTGCTGTCGAACCTGTCGGCCGGCCGGGTGCAGTCCTGGCATCACGGCGAGACGAGCGAGATGGAGATCGAGCTCCCGTCCGTCGCGCCGCTGGCGGCCTGAGCGGCGGGGTTCAGTGACGCAACGCTCCCCGGTGCCGGTCGGGCCCTACAGCACCAGCGAGCGGCCATGGCGCCGCAGCCACGCCGAGCGGTCGCGGTAGTCGGGGCAGAAGCGCTGCAGCAGCGCCCAGAACCGCGGTGAGTGGTCCATCACCTGCAGGTGGCAGACCTCGTGCCAGACGACGTAGTCGAGCACCTCGGCGGGCGCCAGCAGCAGCCGCCAGTTGAAGCTCATTGCGCCGCTGGTCGAGCAGCTCGCCCAGCGCGTCCGCTGCCCGCGGATCGTCAGTCGCGAGTACGCCAGCCCCGCGGTCGCGCACGCCCGATCCAAGCGCGGCGCCGATCTCCTCGCGCGCCGACCGCCGATACCAGCGTTCGATCGCTCGATCGCGCGCGTCGCCGTCGGGCACGAGCAACACGTCGCCGCGACGGTGAACCCGCGTGCGCCCCGGCTGGGCGAGCAGCGTCAGTGAGCGCCCGAGATAGGGGACCGTGTCGCCGCGCGCCGCCACCAGCGAACGGGTCCGCTGCGCCTCGGCCAGCCGCCGCCGGATCCAGCCGTCGAACTCGGTGACTGCGTCGCCGGCGGCGCTCACGGGCGCGCGCCGGGGCAGCACGACCTCGACCCGCGGCCGGACTCGACCGTCACCCGAACGCGCCGCGCGCGATCCGAACGTCGCACCGTGTACGCGATCTGTTCCCGTCGCAACGTGCTCATCGAGCCTCACCAGCGTAGGCTCAGGCAGCGACGGACGATGGTCACGTTTCCGCAATTTCCTGAGCCGCTGGTCCGGCGACGGCGTGCAGCTGCGGCTCGCCGCCGAGCGCGACATTCCTGAGATCCTGATCGCCCACCAGGACGATCCGTCGCTGTTTGCGCGGCTGCGGCTGGCCCGCCCGCCGAGCGGCGCCGAGCTCGGCCGCCGGGCCGAACTGGCCGAGACCGAGCGGATCCTCGGTGCCGGGCTGTGGCTGACGGTGCTGGTCGAGGGCTCCGACGAGTGCGCCGGGCAGATCGATGTCCACGAGCCGAGCCGCAGTACGCCCGCGCCGAGCTCGATCTGTGGATTGTGCCGCAGCGGCGTCGCTGCGGGCTCGGGTCGGCGGCGCTGGCGCTGGCCGCCCGGTGGCTGGTCGAGCAGGCGGCGCTGGCCCGGTTGCAGCTGTTGATCGAGCCCGACAATCAGGCCGATGCTCGCGACCGCCGCGAAGCGCCGGCTTCCAGCGCGAGGGCAACGCTGCGCGGCTACTGGCGCACGCCCCGCGGTCGCGCGCGACGCCGAGGTGTGGTCGCTGATCACGCCGGATCTGACGTCAGCGTCTCGGTCCTGACGACGTCGCGCGTGACCCACGGCCGCAGCAGCTTCAGCGCCGACAGGATCGCGCGCGTCGCGTGCGAGCGGTTCTGGGTGTAGAAGTGGATTCCGGGCGCGCCGCGGGCGAGCAGCTCGGCGCACTGCAGGGTCGCGTAGGAGACACCGAGCTGCAGGACGGCCTCGGGGTCGTGCGAGCGCCACTCCAGCGCTTCGCGCAACGGCTCCGGGATCGAGGCCTTGCACAGGCCGGTGATCGTCTTGATCTGGCTTGAGGTTGGTGATCGGCATGATCCCGGGCAGGATCGGGACCTCGATCCCGGCCGCCCGAGCCTCGTCGACGAACCGGAAGTAGAGCTCGTTGTCGAAGAACAGCTGGGTGATCAGGAACGACACGCCGCTGGCGACCTTCTCGCGCAAGAACCGCAGGTCGTGCGCCAGATCGACGGCCTCGGGGTGCACCTCCGGAAAGCAGGCGCCGCCGACGCAGACGCCGTATTCGTCTGAGATCAGCGCCGCCAGCTCGGTCGAGTAGGACAGGCCGCCCGGATGCGGGCGCCACTCGGTCTCACCGCGGGGTGGGTCGCCGCGCAGCGCCAGCACGTTCTCGATCCCGGCCGCGGTGGTGCCGTCGAGAATCGCTCGCAGCTCGTCGCGGGTGACGCCGACGCAGCTGAGATGGGCCATCGCCTCGATCCCGAGCTCCTGCTTGATCCACTTGGTCAGCTCCAGCGTCCGCGCCCGAGTCTAGCCGCCGGCACCGTAGGTGACCGACACGAAGTCAGGGTCGAGCTGACGCAGCGATTCCAGCGCGAGCCCGAGCACCCGCTCGCCCGCATCTGACTTCGGCGGGAAGAACTCGAACGAGAACAGCGGCCGCTCGGCCTCGGCGATGATCCGGTCGATCCGCATGCGCCGGCGCAGCGTAGCAACCTTGACACGAGCGTGTCAAGGTTATCTCGGCGCGTGTTGCAGCGCTCCGGCGATCCGAGACGCCGTGGTCTCCGCGGCAGTCGTCGTCGGCGGTTCAGGCGGCGGCGCGCCAGAACTGCAGCTCGCCGTCGATCTCGCGCCGTGCCCCGTCGGCCTGCTCGAGGTGGCGTAGATAGCAGAGCGTCTGTGACAGCAGCCATGCCGGGTGGCGGGCGCCGCGCTGCTCGCGGAACATGTCGAGTGCGATCGTCATCGCCGTGCGCGGCTCGTCGGTGACCGCGGCGCGCGCCCGCTCGATGTTCTCGACCACGAGCCGCCGGGTCCCGTCGATGTGGCCGGGCACGTCGAGAAACGGCTTGCCGTGACCCGACAGCGCGAGCCGCGCCCCGAGCTCCTCGAACGCGATCGAGCGACGCCAGATACTCGTCACGGGATCGGGCGACTGGCCGTAGTCGAAGTACAGCGAGATCCGCCCGAGCAGGTGGTCGCCGGAGATCAGCAGCCGCCGTTCGGGCTGGAACAGGCAGACGTGCGATGGGGTGTGGCCGGGCGTCTCGATCACCTGCCACGGTCCGAGGTCGGTCTCGATCGTGACGCCGTCGACCAGCGGCTGATTGGGCTCGATCGCCTCGGCGATCCCGGAGGGCATGTCCTTGACGCGCTTGACGTACTCGGTCAGCGCTCCGTCGGGGACGCCCGAGTGCCGCGCGACCTCCATCCGCCTGGTCAGCGCGCGGTCGGGATCGGAGAGGTTCGCGAACTGGGCCTCGTGGTTGGGGTGCATCCACATCTCGCAGCCCGTCCGCGCGACGATCGGCGCCGCCTGACCCCAGTGGTCGGAGTGCGCGTGGGTGATCACCACCAGCTTGCGTCTGCTCGAGCTCGAACTTGACCTGATGCAGCGCCCGCTCCAGCTGATCCATCGAGCTCGGCGTCGTACATGCCGGTGTCGACGAGCACGAATCCGTCGCCGCTGAGCGAGCGCCCAGGCGTTGCAGTGGGGGATCCCGGGCCATGGCAGCGGCAGCCGCAGGCGCCAGAGGCCGGGCAGTACCCGCTCGCCGCGCCCCAGGTCGCGTCTCGGTGGCATGGGCGGGCACTATATTGCGGCGCGGCGTAGACTCGGCCGTCCGATGGCAAACGCCGCCGAGATCGCGACCCGGTACTTCGAGGCGATCGGCCGTCAGGACCTCGACGCCGCGGTCGCGGTCTGGAAGCCGGGCTCGATCGACCGGCTCGTCGGCGACCGCGAGCTGACCGCGCCCGACGGCGTCCGTGGCTTCTTCGGCGAGATCTTCGCGGCGTTCCCGGACTTCGCGCTCGAGATCGTGCAGGTCACCGCCGACGAGCAGCGGGCCGCGGTGCGCTGGCGCGCCGCCGCCACCTTCGCCGGTCCCGGCAGCTACTTCGGCTTTGCGCCCAACCACCGCCCGATATCGCTGGAGGGGTGCGACGTGGTCACCGTCGCAGACGATCTGATCGTCCACAACGATGCCTACATCGACTCCGGCGATGTCGCCCGCCAACTCGGGCTGCTACCGCCCAACGGCTCGCCCGCCCAGGCGCGGATGGCGAGCCTGTTCAACGTCCGCACGCGCGCGCAGACCGGCGTGCACGCCGCTGCGCCCGAGCGGATCGCCGATGGCGTGTGGGTGATTCGTGGTGGGTTTCCGCTGCGGACGATGAACGTCTACCTGATCGAGGAGTCAGACGGCGTCACCGTGTTCGACGCCGGAATCGACGGTATGGCCCCCGCGATCCTGGCCGCCGCGGCGCGGATGGGCGGGATCAAGCGAGTCGTGCTCGGGCACGCCGATCCCGATCATCGGGGTGCGGCGCCGGCGCTTGACGCGCCGGTCTACTGCCATCGAGGCCGAGCGGGCCGCGGCCGAGTCCGACGCCTCGTCGCGGCCATACTTCGACCTCGGCAAGCTGCGCCCCTACGCGCGTCCGTTCTACGCCAAGATGCTGCCGCTGTGGGACGGCGGAGCGGTCACGATCGCCGGCACCATCGCCGAAGGCGATGCGATCGCGGACTTTCGGGTGATCGAGCTGCCCGGCCACGCGCCCGGTCTGATCGGCTTGCTGCGCGAGTCCGATCGGCTGGCGCTCGTGTCCGACACGGTGTACACGCTCGACATCCAGACCGGGAAACGCAACCGGCCGACGCCGCGGATCCCGCACCCGGCATTCGATCAGAGCACCGAGCAGGCGGCCGCCTCGATCGCGAAGCTGGCCGAGCTCGAGCCGGCGATCGTCTGGGCCGGTCATTGCGACCCGGTCACCGGCGACGTCGTCGCCCAGTTGCTACCGCCGCCTCGGCGACGCCCTGACGACCATGGGCAAGCGCAGCCGGCAGCGCATCAAGCTCGTCGCGCCGACCAGCGAATACGTCGACGCCGACGGCAACGTGCTGATGCTGCGCGGCGCGCTGGCCCCGGCGCGCGCCGCGAGTACGCCGACACGCTCGCCGGCGGCCTGCATCGTGAGGACGCGCTCGCGCGCGCGACCGAGCTGCTGTTCGAGCGGCTTGCGGTGTCGTGGACGATCACGGGCGTGCCGATCACCCGCCAGCGCGAGCTGCTGGGCCGCTACCGGATGGCCATCGAGGCCGAGCGGGCGTTCGTGCGCGAGTCGCTGCGCGAGCATCTCGACGAGCACTTTCCTGAGCTGCGGGCGCCATGAGCGCGACACTCCCGGCGACCGCCGACAACTCGAGCCCGAGGCGTTCGCCGCGCTGCTGTGCGATTGGTGCCTGGAGGTCGACGCCCGGGCAGCAGGTGATGGTCAGCTCGACGACACTCGCCGAGCCGCTGCTGACGCGACTGCACGCCGCGATCCTCGACCGCGACGCGTGGCCGCTGCTGCGCACGGCGCTGCCGGCGCTCGAGGCCGAGTTCTACCGCCACGCTCGAGACCGCCACCTCGACAGCTTCGCGCCGCTGGAGCTCGCCGAGGTCGAGTCGGTCGACTCGCTGCTGGGGATCGAGGCGCCCGCGCAACACCGCGGCGCTGGCCGGCATCGACCCGGCGCTGATCCAGCGCGCCGCGTCGGCGCGGGCGCCGGTGCAGGAGGCCCGGCTCGCGCGGCGCTGGTGCGGCACGATCTGGCCGACGCCGGCGCTCGCGCAGCAGGCCGGGATGAACGAACGCGAATACGCGGCGTTCGTCGCCGGTGCGCTGTTCCTCGATCGTGCCGATCCGGTCGCTGCCTGGCGGGAGCTGTCCGGGCGCCAGGCGCGACTCGTGACGCGGCTGACCGGCGCCCGACTCGATCCGGATCGAGGCCGACGGCACCGACCTGACGCTCGACGTCGGCGGCCGCACCTGGATCAACTCCGACGGCCGGCGCAACATGCCGTCGGGCGAGGTCTTCACCGGCCCGCACGAGCGCTCGGCGAACGGGACGATCCACTTCACGCGTGCCGAGCCCGCGGGGACGAACCGTGTCCGGGGTGACGCTCAGGTTCCGCGACGGCGAGGTCGTCGATGCGACCGCCGAGCAGGGCCAGGAGCTAGCTCGACGCGGCGCTTGCGACCGACGCCGGCGCGCGCTTTCTCGGCGAGCTCGGGATCGGCACCAACACCGGGATCGACCGCCCGACCGGCAACACCCTGCTCGACGAGAAGATGGCCGGCACCGTCCATCTGGCGCTCGGTCGCTCCTACCCGGAGACCGGCGGCGCGAACGTCTCGGCGCTGCACTGGGACCTGATCTGCGATCTGCGCAGGGCGGCCGGCTGAGCGCCGACGGCGAGCCGGTGGTCAGTCGACGGCGGCTCGTCGGGTGACGGTCGGCGGTCTCGTGCGAACGTTCACGTATTCGTCCATGCGCGCTCAGCTAAGTTGCGAGCTCGTCATGGCTCGCCGCCGCACCAAGATCGTCGCCACGATCGGACCCGCGTCACAGCGATCCGGAGACGCTGGTGCGGCTGATCGAGGCCGGGATGGACGTCGCCCGGTTCAACTTCTCCCACGGCAGCCGCGAGCTGCACGCCGAGAACGCCGAGCGGGTCCGCGCGGCGGCCAACCGGGTCGGTCGACAGGTCGCGATCCTCCAGGACCTGCCCGGGCCGAAGCTGCGGATCGGGGCGTTGCGCGACGACATCGTCGAGCTCAAGCCCGGCGAGCGGCTGCGGCTGTTGTGCGGCTCGACCGAGCTCGGCGACGAGACGCGGATGTCGGTCTCGTGGCGCGGGCTGGCCGAGGCGGTCGATCCCGACGACGTGATCTACCTGGCCGACGGTGCGATCCGGCTGCGCGTCGGCGAGGTCGACATCGCCGGCTGCCGAGGTCGAGACGATCGTCGAGGTCGGCGGCTCGGTCGCGACCCGCCAGGGGCTCAACATCCCGGGATCGACCCGCGGTCTGGCGGCGGTCCCCGAGGAGGACCTCGACATGCTGCGCTTCGGCGAGTCGATCGGCGTCGACATGGTGGCGCTGTCGTTCGTGCGCTCGGCCGAGGACGTCGAGACCGTGCGCGAGCCACACGCGGCTGCCGCTCGTCGCCAAGATCGAGAAGCCGCAGGCGGTGGACGACGCCGAGGCGATCATCCGCGCCGCCGACACGGTGATGGTCGCCCGCGGCGACCTCGGGATCGAGCTGCCGATCGAGGCAGGTCCCGATCGTCCAGAAGCGGCTGCTGCGCATCGCCGGCCAGCTCGCGCGGCCGTCGATCACCGCCACCCAGATGCTCGACTCGATGGTCAACTCGTCGCGGCCGACCCGAGCCGAGGCGACCGACGTCGCCAACGCGATCCTCGACGGGACCGACGCGGTGATGCTCTCGCAGGAGACCGCGGTCGGCTCCTACCCGGTCGAGGCGGTCGCGATGATGGCCTCGATCGCCGAGTACACCGAGGCATCGCTGCCCTACGAGCGCTGGAACGAGGAGCGCGTCTTCCGCGGCACCCGTGATCCCGCCTACACGATCGCCTACAGCGCCTGCGCGGCCGCCCGGCAGCTCGATCTCGCGGCGCTGGTCGTGCCGACCCTGTCGGGACGCTCGGCGCGGCTGATCTCCGCCCACCGACCCGAGATCCCGATCTACTGCCTGTCGCCCGGTCACGAGACGCTTCGCCGCTGCAGCCTGATGTGGGGGGTCGAGGCGGCGTGGATGCGCCGCCACGAGGTGACCGAGGAGCTGATCGCCGACGCCGCGCGGCGGGTCGTCGAGCTGGGCTGGGTCAAGCCCGGTCAGCGGGTCGGGATCACCGCCGGGCTGCCGTCGGGCAGCCCGGGCACGACCAGCCTGTTTCAGGTCCAGACCGTCTGATCGCGGTAAGCGCGGTGCAAGCGACCGATCGAGACGAGGCCCAGGCGCGCGAGCTGCTCGCCGCCGCGCACCGGATCGCCGCCTTCGACGGCCTCGCCGAGGGCACCTGGAACCACTTCTCGTTGATGCTCGACGCGACCCGGATGCTGATCACCCCTGCCGATCGCCACTGGTCGCTGGTCGACGGCGAGTCGCTGGTGCTGGCGCAGGACGGGCTGGATCGAGGTTACGGGGCGGGCAGTTTGAGATCGGCTACCGAATCCACCGCCCGCTGCACGAGCGGCGCGCCGACGCCCGCTGCGTGCTGCACGTCCATCCGCCGTACGCGACCGCGCTGTCGCTGCTCGACGAGCCAGAGCTCGTGCCCGCCTCGCAGATGTCGGTCGGCTTCGCCGGCCGGGTCGCCCACAACGACCGCTACGACCTGATCGGCGGCGCCGACGGTCAGGGCGAGCGGATCGCGGCGGCGCTCGGCGACAAGGACGTGTTGATGCTGCGCGGCCACGGCGCGGTGGTCGTCGGTGAGACCGTCGAGTCCGCGTACCTGGACCTCTACACACTCGAGCTCGCCTGTCGCAGCCAGGTGCTGGCGATGTCGACCGGTCGGCCGATCCGGCCGCTGGGCGCGATCGAGGTCGCCGAGCTGACCGCGGGTCGAGCCCGATCTCGACGAGGCTCGCCGGCACTTTGCCGCGATGCGCGAGCGTGTCGACGGCGCGGGCGCTGACGCGACGGCGGCCGGCTGAGCTAGCTGCAGCAGCTGCCAGCGCGATCCGCGCGCTGCTCGGGCGCGCGGGCGATATCGGCGAGCACTGCGACCCCACGCCGTTGATCGCGCACGATCCCCACGAACGCCGAGTAGCCGCCGGTCTGGCCGTTGTGCCAGTCAGCACGGTGCCGAGGGTCCGCCGTCGGCGCGGTCGCGCGGTCAGCGGCTCGATCGACCCAGAAGATCCCGGCCTCGCGGCCCGGGCGCGGACGGGGCGACGTCGTCCAGCGGCGCCAGCGACCGATCCCCGGCGCCGAGCCGTCGACCAGCGCCGCCGTCAGCGTCGCGACGTCTTCGATCGTCGAGATCACGCCGCCGGCCGGGGCGTAACCGTCCAGCGCCCACGGCTGGCGACCGAGCCCGGTTGCGTGCGACCCCACGCGGCCGTTCCGCCCTTGGCCCGACCGTCGCGGAGTCCATCTGCAGCGGCGCGAAGATCCGATCGTGCAGCAGCACGCCGAAATCGTCGCCTGCCGCGATCGCCAGCAGCTGACCGGCGACCGCGCCACCGAGGTTCGAGTAGCGATAGCTGCCGCGGCCGCGTAACCGCTGGTGCGCGGCGGCCAGCAGCACCGCCTCCGCCGAGCGGCCGCGGTAGGGGTCGAGTCCCGAGCAGCGCGAACCGCGCCAGCCGCCCCGGCATCGGTGCGGAGCCGCGGCAGCCCCGAGGTGTGCGTGCACAGCTCGCGCAGCGTGAGCTCGTGCAGCGGCCCGGCGGTGCGTTCGGCCAGCACGGGCCGGCGCGCGAGGATCTCGCCGGCGGTGCTGTCAAGCGCCAGTTCGCCGCGCTCGATCGCGTCGGCGAGCAGCATGCCGGTCAGGCCCTTGGTGACCGAGCCGAGCTCGAATCTCGGGTCGGCGTCGACCTTGCGTCGGGCTCGGACCTCGACCGCGGCTTGTTGGTCGTCAGCCGTGCCCAGCTGCACGCCGGCCGGGAGTCGAGGTCGACGACCGCGGCGGCGATCGTGTGCGTCAGCCGGCCGCGAAGCTCGGCCAAGCGCCGACGAGCTCCGGATCGCCCACCGCGTCGCCGGTGGAGATCAGGTCTCGCAGCACGTTCAGAGAGCAGGGCGGTGGAGATTAGGGCAACCTTATTAGGGACCCCTAATTCGTGATACATTGGGCCCGCGCCAGCCAGATCGGCGCTCGCAGTGTGAATCTGGCGACCAGAGGGTCTAGTGCAAAACACAGCTCAGTCAAGCGCGCCGCGGGCGGGCGGGCGCTCTGCAGTCGGCGCAGCTTCTACATCTGGACCGCGGTCGTGCTGATCGCGGCGGTGCTGATCGTCGTGTTCAGCTGGCACGCGTCGGGCGGGACGCCGGATCCGACCGACGGCGCGCAGCAGCTCGGCCGCACGACCGTCGTGATCGACTCGGCGATCCTCGTGTTCCGCGAGGGCCTCGAGACGATCCTCGTGCTCGCGGCGATCACCGCCAGCTTCCTGGGTGCCAACAAGGTCTATCGGCGGCCGGTCGCGACGGGCTCGTCGCTGGCGCTGATCGCCGGCGTCGGCACCTGGTTCGCGGTGATCTGGTTCATCGGCCAGTTCCACGGCAGCGAGTACACGATCCAGGCGGCGACTGGGATCCCGGCGCTGATCGTGCTGCTGGTGGTGATGAACTGGTTCTTTCACAAGGTCTACTGGACCGGCTGGATCTCGCATCACCACAAGCGCCGCCGGGGCCTGCTCGGCGCCGACGCCGAGACCAACCAGCGGCGGATGCTGCTCGGACTGGCGCTGCTGGGCTTCACCTCGGTCTACCGCGAGGCGTTCGAGATCGTGATCTTCCTGCAGGCACTGCGCGAGATCTATGGCTCCGGCGTGGTGCTCGAGGGCGTCGTGATCGGGCTGCTGTTCACCGCCGCCGTCGGGGTGCTGACGTTCACCCTGCATGCGCGTCTGCCCTACCGCAGGCTGCTGATCATCACCGGCGTGATGCTGCTGCTGGTGCTGCTCGTCCAGGTCGGCGAGGAGGTCAACGAGATGCAGCTCGCCGGCTGGATCGGCACGACCACGATCGGCTGGCTGCACATCCCCGGCTGGATGGGCACCTGGCTGAGCATGTTCCCCAACTGGGAGACGTTCGCCGGGCAGTTCATCGCGCTGCTGCTGGTCGTCGGCTCCTACCTGGCTGCCGAGTACTCCCGCGTCTGGCGTCCGCGCCGCCGCGGCGAGCGGGTCGCCGGCTGGGCGAGCAGCTCCCCGAGCTGCCGGCCGACCTGGCGGTCGAGATGCCCGCAACGCAGCACGCGTCGTCGCGCAGCCCGCAGGCGCCGATCACCGCCTGATCCAGACCCCGGCGCCGATCGACGCCGATCGACCCCGGCCGCGGTCGTCGCTCAGGCGACGGCCCGCTGCCAGAACGCGGCCTCGGCGCGCCCAGCTCGGTCGCCGGCGGATCGTCGTAGAACCACTCGCGCGCGATCCGGTGGAAGTTGCCGGTCGCGTGCAGCTGGGCGATCACCGCCAGCGTCAGCACCTCCATCCGCCGCCCGAAGATGTGATCGGGCGGCGCCGACTCCTGGCGCAGATAGCCGAAGTACTCCGAGCGCGGGTCGCTCATGTCGATCATCACCTGGGTGGCGTACTCGGGCGTCAGCGTGACCTCGCGGTCGCACGTGTACCACGAGGTCGCCGCGCGGAAATGGGCGAGCACACGGTCGGGGTTGAACTTGTCGGGATCGGAGAAGAACCCGACCTCGGTCCCGAGCCGCATGATCGTGTCGGTGTCGCCCTCGATGATCGCGCGGGCGACGTCGATCTCGAGCTCGACCGCGCCCGGCGGCATCCGCTTGAACAGCCCGAAGTCCAGGAACGCCATCCGGCCATCGTCGAGCAGCATCGAGTTGCCGGGGTGCGGGTCGCCGGAGAACTGCCCGTGGCGGTACAGGCAGCCGAAGTAGAAGCGGAAGATGATCTCGCCGATGCGATCGCGCTCGGCCTGGCCGCGGTGCTTGAGCTCCTCGAAGCCGGTCCCGTGGACGTACTCCGAGACCATCACCCGCTCGTGTGACAGCGACGTGATCACGTCCGGGATCACGATGAACGGGTGGCCGCGGATAGATCCGGGACGAGCGTTCGCTGGTTCTGGGCCTCGAGCTCGTAGTCGAGCTCCTCGCCGATCCGCGAGCGGATCTCCTCGCCGATCGCCTTCGGATCGAGTCCCGGCGCGATCCGCTTGGCCAGCCGGAGGATCAGGCCGAGGTTCTGCATGTCGGCGCGGACCGCCGCGGCGACGCCCGGGTACTGGACCTTGACCGCCACCTCGCGGCCGTCGAGCAGCCGCGCGCGATAGACCTGCCCGATCGACGCCGCCGCGATCGGCTCGGTGTCGAACTCCTCGAACACGTCCTTGAGCGCGCTCGCCGAGCTCCTGCTCGATCACCTTGCCCATGTCCTTGAAGGTGACCGTCGGCGCGGCGTCGCGGAGCGCCGCGAGCTTGTGCTGGAACTCCTCGCGGTACTCCTCGGGCACGAGCCCGACGTCGAGGAACGACATCACCTGCCCGACCTTCATCGCGGCGCCCTTCATCGTTCCCAGCGCCTCGACGATCTGCTCGGCGGCCTCGATGTGCCGGCGCTCGAGCGCGGCCGACTTGCCCTCGTCGCTCGCGCGCGATGTTGGCGGCGTGGGTGCCGGCCTGGCGAATCGCCTGACCCGCGGCCAACCCCCCGATCTTCGCCGTTCGCCCTACGCGAGAGGTCGGGATCTTGTCCTTGGGCACGTGTCCGAGTCTAGGAGTCGACCGTGTCGGCGTCTGCGCGCGCGCTGACGCCGAACCGACGGGTGGCAGCCGTCAGCCTCGGTCTCGACGCGTGAGCCCGGGACGATGTCGTCGGACCCGTCGGGCCAGCGGACCCACGCCTTGTGCCCGCCGTCGTAGTCGTCGCCGAGCAGGATCAGCGTCGCCGGCTCGCCGAGCGCGATGCAGCTGTCGGTGCCCTCGGGGTCCAGGCCGCGCCAGATCCGGACGAACCGGTTGTGCTCAAGCTCGTCGGCGACGGTCGTCGGGTCGGTGTGGCCAGGGTGGACGCGGGTCTGCGCCGGCAGCGTCAGCAGCTTGTCCATGATCGACGACTTCAGATCGGCGTAGGACGGTCGAGCCCGGCGCGCGGACGCCGCCGACCGAGCCCTTGAACAGCGTGTCGCCGGTGAACACGTCGGTGCCGTCGATCAGCAGCGACAGCATCCCGGCGGTGTGGCCGGGGGTGTGGATCGGCTCGATCGTCAGCGCGCCCGAGGTGATCGTCTCGCCCGGCGCCATCGTGCCCGTCGCCTGCGGCACGAGCGAGCGCTCGAGCTGGTGGATCAGGATCGGGACCTCGGGATGCGCGGCCGCGCACCAAGTCGAGCGTCGACGACATGATCGGAGTGGTGGTGGGTGAGCAGCACGTGGGTCAGCGTCAGCTGACCGCGGCGCAGAAACTCGAACAGCGGCTCGACCGGGCCGCCCGCGTCGATCATCACCGCGTGGCCGCCGAGCTCGTCGGCGACGACGTAGTTGTTGGTCAGAAACCCGTCGCTCATCGACCGTTCGACGATCATGAAAATCAGCCTAGCGGGGTAGCCTCCCGAGAGATATGAGCCTGATTCACACCTGCTACCGCATCCTCGAGATCGACCGTTCGGTCGCGTTCTACGAGGCGCTCGGCTTCAACGAGATCCGGCGCGCGCCGATCCGTGACGAGGCCGTCAACGTGTTCATGAACCTGCCGGAGGACGGCGACGAGCCGCGGCTGGAGCTGACGTACAACATCGGTCGCACCGAGCCCGTACGAGATCGGCACCGGCTACGGCCACATCGCGATCACGACCGCCGATCTGGACTGGACGCTGTCCGAGCTGGGCGGGCAGGGGATCGAGCCCGAGCGGCCGCCGTACATGGTCGGCAGCGGCAGCCGGATCTGCTTCGTGCGTGACCCGGACGGCTACCGGGTCGAGCTGATCGAGCGCGCGGCTGAGCCGACGGCCGGCGACGAGCCGGTGTCTGCAAGGATATGACGATGGTCGACACCGCCAAGATGGGCAAGCTGCTGGAGCGCTTCGCCCAGGGCGTCGCGTCTCACGATCGCGAGAACCCCGACCACAACAGCTGGGGGATCGGGATGGCGCATTTCGACATCGAGCGGCTCGACCTCGAGGAGGGCGAGGAGATCCTCCCCGGGATCGTGCTGCAGGCCGACGGCGGCGTCACCGGCAACTTCCGGGTCCTGTGCGACGGCCAGCACGACGGTGCCGGCGAGATCGAGGAGGAAGAGGTCGTCGAGGCGGTCGGGACGCAGGAGATCGCCGAGCCGGTCTACGTGGGCGACTCGCATGCCCGAGCCGGTCCGCCCGCCGGTCTGATGCGGTTCGGGCTCACCGCCCACCCCACTGATTCAGAAGGGCTCACCTCCCACCCCACCACCCCATCTTGCCTGCCCCGCTGGACTGGTCAGATGCGGCGCGCAGCGCGACCTGCTCGGCGAGCCACTGGACCGTCGGGCAGCGCAGCTCGTGCCGCGCGCCCGCGCGCAGCACCGCGCCGGCGATCGCGTCGAGTTCGGGCGCGCGGCCGGCGCGGACATCGCGCTGCATCGAGGAACCGAGCTCCGGATGGGCGCCGTCGAGCTCGGCGATCGTGTCGGCGGCGTCGAGCTGCGGCGCCCTCGGCGACGGCGACCGCGACCGTCTCGGTCGACCGCGTTCGTCGAGCGCCGAGCGCCAGCGCGGGTCGGTCGCGCACGAACCCGAGCGGACGGTCCGACGCGGTCGTCGTCAGCGCCAGCGGGCACAGCCGCGCGAGCTTTGACCACATCACGTCGGGCTCCGGCGCCCCGAGGCGGACCTCGAGCCCGGCCGCGCGCAGCTCCTCCGCCAGCGCAGTCGACGATCGGCTCGGTGCCGGGCGGCGGCGGGCCGGCGATGTCGATCCGGGCGCCGGGGCTGGACTGGACGATCACGCCCGGGCGCGGGCGGTCGGACTCGATCCGGATCACCGCGGCGACGACCCGCTCGGCTCCGAAGCGCGCGCGCAGCGTCGCCAGGTGCTCGACGCCGTTGAGCAGCGGCAGCACGAGCGCCGGCGCGTCCGCCGCCACGCGGTCCAGCGCGTCGTCGAGCCCGGCCGCCTTGGTGGCGACGATCAGGCAGTCGACGGCCGATCGCCGAGTTCTCGACGACCGGCACCGGCGCGTCGAACTCGCCCAGCAGCGCGCTGGTCACGTGCAGCCCGCCGCCGCGATCGCCGCCGCCGTCTCCGGACGGGCGATCAGCGTGACGTCGGAGCCGGCGTGCAGACAGGGCGCCGGCGACGAAGCCGCCGACCCCGCCGGGCCCGAGCACCGCGATCCTGAGCGACATCGCCGACAGAGGCTGCCAGAACCTCGGCGGCCGGCCGCGGCCTGCTGCGAGTCGATCAGCCTCGCGCGGATCGATGCGGCCGTCACGCGTCGAAGTCCCGCTCGTCAGCTCGGTCCGGGCTCGACGTCGAGTCGTCCGGCGAGTCGCGCGCTGCGCCGCTGGGCGTCGCCGCCGCGCGCTGCGCTCGGCGCTGCTGCGGCCTGTGCGCCGCCCGCTGCCGCGCGTTGGCGTTCGGCGGCCGCGCAGCTGATCCTTCGGCGTCGCGGTCGTGGCGCTGGCCGGGCCAGTGCCCGCCGTGCCCGCGTGCTCACGTCGGACCTGGGCCCAGGTCTCACGCGCCTGGCGCAGCGCCGAAACCACCTGGGCGCGAGCCTGCTCGGCGGCCTGGGCGAGCTCCCGCGCCTGGTTGGCCGCGCGGGCGCCGCGGGTCAGCAGCTCGAACGACCACAGGCCGGTCTCCAGCAGCCGCGCGGCGCGGTTGACGTCCGAGCTCACCGCCGACCGCAGTGCCTCGCCGCGCAGGCCCTCCTGGATCCAGCGGACCCGCGATTCGAACGCGACCTGCACGAGCCCGACCAGCGCGCGCCCGGCGACGCCGACCTCGGGGTCGCGCGGGTCGACGCCGGCCTGCGACCGCGAGCTCCTCAGCGCACGACCTCGGCGAGCCGGTCGTACAGACTCCAGCCACGCCGCCCGCAGCGCCGCCGTCGTCTCGATCATCGTCACGAACATCGGTAGGAACGCGAGCAGCTCGTCGGAGACCTCGTCGAACCGGCGCATGTCGGCTCTCGAGCGCGCGCAGCACCGCCTCGGTCAGCGACTCGTCCGGGCCGGCGCTCGCGCAGCGCGTCGCGCCATCTCGGCGAGCGACGTCGTCGGCGGTGTCGAGCACCATCGATTCCTTGGTCGGGAAGTAGTTGTAGATCGTCTTCTCCGAGACCCCGACGCGCGCGGCCACCTCGGAGACGGTGACGTTGTCGAAGCCGCGCGTCGCGAACATCGTCGTGGCGGCGTCGGAGATCGTCTGGCGGGTCAGCCGTGCGCTTGCGCTCGCGCAGCCCCTCGTCCGGGTGCTCGCGCCGGTATCGCGCCTCCTCGCACGCCGCGCGCCGGCGCATCGTCGCCGCGATCTCCTCGCCCATCTCCTCGCCGATCAGAGCGGTCGAGGATCTCGTCGCCGTGCGGCTCGGCGAGCAGTTCGTCGCCGGGGTGTTCGCCGAGTCCCGACCGGGCGGATTTCGCTGTCCATCGCTGAGTTTCGGGCTTGTCTGCGGTCCTCAGTGATCGCGTCAGGCGACTACCGAGCCAAGCCTACCAGGAGAATTTTCACTTGCGGTATTTCTTCAGTCTCTGTATTTTTACGGACCATGACCGATATAGCGATACAAACTGAGGGCCTGACCAAGCGATTCGGCGAGTTCGTCGCCGTCGATTCGCTTGATCTGCGTGTCGATGACGGGCACGGTCGTGTCGCTGCTGGGGCCCAACGGCGCCGGCAAGACGACGACCGTGCGGATGCTCGCGACGCTGATCGCGCCCGACGGCGGCCACGCCCGGGTGGCCGGATTCGACGTCGTCGCGGATGCCGCCCGCGTGCGCGAGCGGATCTCGTTGACCGGCCAGTTCGCCGCGCTCGACAAGCACCTGACCGCTCGCGAGAACCTCGTGCTGATGGCGCGGCTGCGCGGCCGCGGCCTCGCGCGAGGCCCGGCGCGTGGCCGACGAGCTGCTCGAGCCCGCTTCGACGCCGAGCCGTTCCGCGACCGGCTGGTGAAGAACCTCTCGGGCGGCGAGCGGCGCCGGATCGACCTCGCCGCCGGCCTGATCGACCGGCCGCACGTGCTCGTGCTCGACGAGCCGACGACCGGGCTGGACCCCCGCAGCCGCCAGGTCGTCTGGACGACGATCCGTGAGCTCGTCGCCGAGGGCGTGACGCTGCTGCTGACGACCCAGTACCTGGACGAGGCCGACGCGGTCGCCGACCGGGTGGTGTTGATCGACCGCGGCCGCGAGGTCGCGGCCGGCACGCCGGCCGAGCTGAAGTCACGCGTCGGGCGAGCAGCGGGTCGACGTCGTCGCCGCCGACGCGCGAGGCGTTCGCGGAGCTGCAGCGCGTGCTCGGCGATCGCTTCGAGACCACGCCGGTGGCCGAGCTGCGGACGATCTCGGTCGCCGCGCCCGACGAGGTGGCCGATCTGGCGCGCGTCGCCGAGGCGGTCCAGCAGGCGGGCGATCGCCGTCGACGAGATCGCGCTGCGCCGCCCGACGCTCGACGACGCGTTCCTGGCGCTCACCGGCCACACCGCCACCCAGTGAGCCCGACGACAGCGGAATCAGAGCAACGATCCGAACGACGAGGAGGTGGCGGCATGAGCACGATCGCCGCTCCGACCCCGCGGTCACGCTCGCCGGTTGGCGGGCCGGTTCGCTTCGTGCGTGACACGGCGCTGCTGACCGGCCGCAGCCTGCGCGCGATCCCGCGCGTTCCCGAGCGCCTGCTCGACGTGACGATCCAGCCGGTGATCTTCATCCTGCTGTTCCTGTACGTGTTCGGCTCGGCGATTCACGTGCCGGGGATCAGCTACAAGAACTATCCTGTTCCCGGGGATCATCGGCCAGTCGCTCGCCTTCGGCGTGATCGGCGCCGGCACCGCGACCGCCACGGACATGACCGAGGGCGTGATCGACCGCTTCCGCTCGATGCCGATCAACCGGCTGTCGATCATCACCGGCCAGGTGATGGGCCAGTGTCTGCGAGCAGCTGCTCGGGCTGGTGATCACCGTCGGCTTCGGCCTGGCGCTCGGCTGGGACCCGCACCTGACGGTCGCGGGCGGGTTCGAGCTGGCGGGTCTGATGCTGCTCGGGATCTTCGCCTTCACCTGGTGCGGCGTCCTGTTCGGGATGCTCGTCCGCTCGCCCGATGCCGTGCAGGGGATGGGGTTCATCGTGATCCTGCCGCTGACGTTCATGGCCGGCACGTTCGTCGCGATCTCCGGCATGGACGCGGTGCCGCGCGCGATCGCCGAGTGGGACCCGATCTCGGCGCTGGTCGCCACCGTGCGCACGCTGACCACGCCGGCGTTTCACTCGAGCGGCTCCTGGCAGCTGGATCATCCGGAGCTGGCGATGGTCGGCTGGTGCCTGATCCTGCTCGCCATCTGCGTCCCGCTGGCGCTGCGCCGGTTCAACCGGATCGTCGCCGGCTGAGCGCTCGGTCTCGTCGTATGTTTGGAGAGTTATGCACCTATAGGTGCTGTTTTCCTCCAATCGCGAGCGTCAGCGGCCGTCGCACTCCAACTCAGCGAAACTCAGTACAGGCCTTCGCCGCGGGCGTAGCGACCGGCGCGCTCGCGGTCATAGCCGTCGGCGTCGAACGTCTCGTGCAGCGAGCGAACGACCTCGCCCTCGTCGGCAGCGCCGAGCGCTCGACGTGGCGCTCGGGATTCCACAGGTCGAGCGGATGATTGCCTTCGGGCAGTGGCTGTACGCCTCCTCGATCGTGATCAGCGAGCCGACGCGCGGGGACCTTGCCGTTGACCGCGCAGGGCTCGAGCAGCTCGCGGTCGTCGGTGATGATCGCGCGGCCGTTGACGCGGAACGTGTCGCCGACGCCGGGGATCAGGAACAGCAGCGCGATCCGCTCGTCGCTCATCAGGTTGCGTGAACGTGTCGCGATCAGCTGTTGCCGGGCCGGTCGGGCAACAGCAGCGTGCGCTCGTCGAGCACGCGTACGAAGCCGGCGCGGATCGCCCTTCGGCGAGACGTCGAGACCGCCGTCGGCCGAGCGGTCGCGACGCAGACAAACGGCGAGGCGTCGATGAACCGTCGCGTGACCTCGGTCAGGCGATCGGCGATCTTGGCCAGCGACGGTCTCGGTGGGCTGACCGCCGATCAGCTCCCGCAGCTGCGCCTCGTCGGTGATCCGGTGGACCGATCGAGTTGCCATCGCCGCTCCACGATACCGGTCGGCGGCGGCCAATCGGTGGGGCCCGGACCGACCATTTCGCACGGCCGGATCCGCCGGCGACCGCCGGGCACGGCGAGCCGCGCCCGGGCGAGCGGGATACGGTATGGCCGATGAGCACATGCGCCACCGGCATCCTCGCCCGCGGGCCCTGGCAGCCGTCCGAGATCGAGGTGAGCTGGCGGCCCGAGCCGTTCGAGCCCGGCCCAGGACGTGATCGAGGCGGCCGACCTGGCGCTCGAGCGCCTGCGCGACCGTGGCTCGCCGAGCCACGACGGGCTGGCGGCGCGGCTGCGCGACTTCGAGGTGGTCGACGGCCGGCTGCGGCTGGAGTGCGAGCCGGTCCGCTGGGCGCTGCGGCTGCTGGCCGACCGACGCGATGCAGAGCCTGTCGGCGCTGTGCGTCGTGCGCTCGGCCGACGGCCGCTGGCTCGCGGGCCGCCGCGCCGAGTGGCTGGCGACCTGGTCGGCGCGCTGGGCGCTCGGCGCGGCCGGCTCGGTCGAGGTCGACGAGAATCCGGCCGAGACGCTCGTGCGCGAGCTGCGCGAGGAGTGGTCGGTCGTGCCCGGAGCGCGTTGACGGTCGAGGCGCTGGTCAAGCACAGCACCGGGATCACGATGCTGATCGGTCAGGCGTGGCTGCCCGAGGGCGCGACGGTCACCCCCGATGCCGAGCACGACGACTACGCGTGGTGGCCGGCCGACGTCGACCCGCTGGCCCGAGCAGGCCGACGCGCCGCTGCGGCTCACGGCCGAGCTGTTGCGCGACGCCGCGTAGGTCGATGGCGACGACGGCCGCACCGCCGCGACGCTCGGACCGGTGACGTTCGGGCGCCTGGAGATCGCGTCGTTCATGCATTCCGCGGTCTACACGGCGCTGCTCGTGTGCGCGTTCGCGCTCGGCAAACCGCAGCCGGAGACGTTCTGGCTGGGGCTCGCCCACGGGGTGCTGTGGATCGCGATGTCGCTGGTCTGCATCGCCGCCGCCCGGGCGCGGATCATCCCGTTCTGGCTGGCGGTGACGGTCGCGGTGCTCGGCGGTCTCGGGCCGTTCGCCGGGACGATCGGGTTCGTCGTTGCAGCAGCGACGTGACGCGCGGGCGGCGGCGCCCGCCGCCGCGACGACGCGCGCGGTAGAGTGAGGATCCGCCAGGATGTCGGTTCGAAACCAGCACTGTCGAGGTCGTGATGCCCGCCATGGGCGACTCCGTGGCCGAGGGCACCGTCCTCGAATGGCACAAGGCGGAGGGCGACATCGTCGCCGCGGACGAGACGATGGTCGAGATCTCGACCGACAAGGTCGACGCCGAGGTCCCTCTCCGGTCGCCGGCACGGTCGTCAAGATCGTCGCCGCCGAGGGAGACACCGTCGCCGTCGGCGGCGTGCTCGCCGAGATCGCGCCCGGCGACGGCAACGACAACGGCTCCAGCGGCCGACGGTGCGCCAAGCCGACGCCGACGGACACGGCACGACCGACACGCCGCCGGCTGATGCAGACCGGCGCTGAGCGAGCGGCTCGTCGAGATCGTCACCCCGACCGGCGGCGAGTCGGTCACCGAGGGGACGATCCTCGAGTGGTCGGTGAAGGTCGGCGACGAGGTCTCCGACGGCGATACCGTGGTCGAGATCTCGACCGACAAGGTCGACATGGAGCTGCCGGCCCCCGCAACCGGGACGATCACCGAGATCCTCGCCGAGCGAGGGCGAGACGGTCAACGTCGGCCAGGTGATCGGTCGGATGAGCGCTCGGCGTCGGGCGGCCGCGCCGCGCCGTCGACCCGAAGCCGGCAACGGCGCCGGCGCCGCGACTGACAGCGGCCCGGCCGCGACCGACGCCGGCCTCGACCGACGCCAACGCGTCCCCGGTCGCCCGCCGCGTCGCCGCCGCCGAGGGCGTCGACCTCGCCAACGTCACCGGCTCCGCCCGCGGCGGCCGGATCACGAAGGCCGACGTGCTGGCCGCCGGCACGGCGCCGCCAACGGCGGTCGCCGACGATCACCAGCCGGCTCGACGCTGATCAAGGGCGCGGGCGCCGCGCTCGCGCGCTACATGGACGAGAGCCGCTCGATCCCGACCGCGACCTCGTTCCGGACGCTCACGGTCACGACGCTCGACGCCCGCCGCAAGCAGCTCAAGGCCGCCGGTCGCAAGGTCTCGTTCACGCACCTGATCGCGTACGCGATCGCGCGCGTGGCGACCGACGAGATGCCGGTCATGGCCCACCACTTCGCCGAGGTCGACGGCAAGCCGCATCGCGTCGACGACGGCGCGGTCAACCTCGGCCTCGCCGTCGACGTCGAGCGCAAGGACGGCGGCCGCACGCTGATGGTGCCGGTGATCCGCGACGCCGGGCGGCTGAGCTTCACCGAGTTCCTCGACGCCTACAACGCGCTCGTCGACAAGGCGCGGACCAACACGCTGACCGCCGACGATCTGGCCGGCGGCAACATGACGCTGACCAACCCCGGCGGGATCGGCACGGTCGCGTCGGTGCCGCGGCTGATGGTCGGCCAGGGCACGATCGTCGCCACCGGCTCGATCGCGTATCCGGTCGGTCTGGAGCGGATCGGTCAGCTGATCGGCGCCGAGAAGGTCATGTCGATGACCTCGACCTACGACCACCGGATCATCCAGGGCGCCGAGTCCGGTCGCTTCCTGCAGCGGATCGAGGCGCTGCTGCAGGGCGAGGACGAGCTTCTACGAGCGGGTCTTCGCGGACCTCGGCGTGGAGTGCCGGCGCTGCCCGAGCCGCCCGCGCCGCGCTACTCGGTCGCGGACGCCGCGGCCGCCCACGCCGCGCAAGCAACACCGCGTCCGGGCCGACAGCTCCCGTGGACGAGGAGCTGCTGCAGGCCGTCCAGGCGGCGACCTCGCTGCTGCAAGGCGCATGCGGACCCACGGCCACCTCGCCGCGCACCTGGACCCGCTCGGCCGCGAGCCCGAGTCCGATCCGTCGCTGGATCCCGGCCCGCTCGGGCTCACGCCGGAGCTGATGGCGCGGATCCCGGCCAAGATCCTGCGCGTTGTACGTGCCCGGCGCGACGCTCGCCGAGGCGCTGCCGCACCTGCGTGAGACCTACTGCGGGACGATCGCCTACGAGATCGAGCACATCGCCTCCAACCGCCAGCGGCTGTGGCTGCGCGAGGCGATCGAGTCGGGCACGTTCCGCCGAGCCGCTGACCAACGACGAGTCAACGGCGTCTGCTGCGACGGCTGACCGAGGTCGACGCGTTCGAGCGGTTCATGCACAAGGCGTACCTCGGGCAGAAGCAGTTCTCGGTCGAGGGCCTCGACATGACCGTGCCGATGATCGACGAGCTGATCCAGCTGTCGGCGACCCGCGGCGCCCGCGAGGTCGTGATCGGGATGGCCCACCGGGGCCGGCTGAACGTGCTCGCGCACAACCTCGGGCGCCCGTACGAGTCGATCTTCGCCGAGTTCGAGGGCTCAAAGACGCTCGAGCCGATCACGACGCTGCCCCAGGGCGGCACCGGCGACGTCAAGTACCACCACGGCGCCGAGGGCTCCTACCAGGTCGCCGACGGCGAGTCGGTGATCGTGCGCCTGGAGTCCAACCCGTCGCACCTGGAGTTCGTCGCCCCGGTCGCCGCCGGCGCCACGCGCGCCGCGCAGACCACGCGCCAGGGTCCGCACGCCCATCAGGACACGAACGCCGCGATCCCGATCATCCTGCACGGCGACGCCGCGTTCCCCGGCCAGGGCGTCGTCGCCGAGACGCTGAACCTGCAGGCGCTCGACGGCTACACGGTCGGCGGCACCGTCCACATCATCCAGAACAACCAGGTCGGCTTCACGACCGACCCCGACGACGCCCGCTCGACGACGATGGCCTCGGACCTGGCCAAGGGCTTCGACGTGCCGATCATCCACGTCAACGCCGACGACGTCGCGGCGTGCATCAGCGCCGTGCGGCTCGCGTTCGCGTTCCGCCAGGAGTTCGGCCACGACGTGCTGATCGACCTGATCGGCTACCGGCGCTTCGGCCACAACGAGGCCGACGAGCCCGCCTACACGCAGCCCGAGATGTACCAGGCGATCACCAAGCACCCGCCGGTGCGCGAGCTGTTCGCCAGGCAGCTGATCGAGGATGGGGTCGTCACCGAGGACGAGTCGACCGAGATGACCGACGCGGTCTGGTCACGCCTGGCCGACGCCCATGACGAGCTCAAGGCGCGGATCGAGCCGCCAAGGACGACGTCGAGCACGCGACCGGCGAGTACCAGCTCGATCGCACGCCGTCGCCCGAGGTCACGACCGCGGTCTCGCTTGACCAGCTGCAGGTGCTCAACGAGGAGCTGCTGTCGGTGCCCGGACGGGTTCACCGTGCACCCGAAGCTCGTCAAGCAGCTGCAGCAGCGCCGGGACGCGCTGGCCGAGGACGCCGACAAGCCCGGCGGTCTTCTGGGCCCACGCCGAGGCGCTCGCGTTCGCGCTCGCTGCTGACCGAGGGCGTCCCGATCCGGATGACCGGCCAGGACTCCGAGCGCGGCACCTTCAGCCAGCGCCACCTGGTGCTGCACGATCCGAAGACCGGTCAGGAGCACTCGGCGATCCAGCATCTGCCCGGGGCGCTGGCGCCGATGGAGCTGCACAACAGCCCGCTGTCGGAGACCGCCTGCGTCGGCTTTGAGTACGGCTACTCGCAGGAGGGACCGGAGACGCTCGTGCTGTGGGAGGCCCAGTTCGGCGACTTCGTCAACGGCGCCCAGGTGATCATCGATCAGTTCATCATCTCGGGTCTGGCCAAGTGGGGTCAGACGAGCCGGCTGACGCTGCTGCTGCCGCACGCCTACGAGGGGTCGGGCCCCGAGCACTCCTCGGCCCGCCTGGAGCGCTTCCTGCAGCTCGCCGCCGAGGGCGACATCCGGGTCGCCAACCCGACGACGCCGGCTCAGTACTTCCATCTGCTGCGCCGCCAGGCGCGGATCGCCAAGCAGCGGCCGCTGGTCTGCATGACGCCGAAGGGGCTGCTGCGGCTGCCGCTGGCGGCCAGCCGGCCTCCGAGGACTCGCCGAGGGCCGCTTCCAGCCCGGTACTGGCCGACACGACCGTCGACCCAGAGCAGGTCACGCGGCTGGTGCTCTGCAGCGGCAAGGTCTACTACGACCTGCTGGCGCTCGCCCAAGCGCGAGAGCAGCCCCGAGGTCGCGATCGGCCGCGTCGAGCTGCTGTACCCGTTCCCGCAGGGTGAGCTGCTGAGCCTGATCGAGTCCTATCCGAACCTCGACGAGGTCTCTGGGTCCAGGAGGAGCCGCGCAACATGGGCGCGCGCGCGTTCATGTCGCCCCGGCTGCTGCAGATCCTGCCCGAGCACCTGCACTTCGGCTACATCGGCCGTCCCGAGCGCGCCGCCTCCGGCGAGGGCTACCCGATCGCCCACGCCACCGAGCAGCGGCGGATCATCGAGCTCGCGCTCGACGTGTCCAAGCGTGCCTCGCAGTTTCCGCGCAAGCTCGCCGGGCGACCGCTGAGCGCGCGGCTCACGGGCCCCAGGCCGGCGCGACGGTGCCCGGCGTGTGCTTGATCACGGCCGCCCGGCGCCGCCGATCAGCAGCACGCCGCCGACGACCAGCAGCATGATCGCCGCAGGTCCGCAGTTGTGTGGTGCCGACCAGCCAGGTCGCACGGACGGCCGCGCGGTTCCAGCGACGATGCGTCCGGGACGAGCGCGTCGGCGAGCGCGGGTCCGAGCGAGCGCGCGCAGACCGCAGCAGGAGCCCGCCGCAGGCGGCCAGACAGCCGCCGACGTAGGCGAGCGCACGAAGACGACGTCCGGTCGCGACCGCGATCGCGAGCACGAAGCAGATCCCGGCCAGCAGCGACAGCACCAGCACCAGGTTGCGGATCGTGTTGATCGCGACGCGGACCCGGCGAACCTGGTCGGCGCGCAGGACCGTGACTCTGCCCGGCGTCGCCGATCTGAACCCGTCGAGCAGCCCGCCGACCGACCGGCAGCGCCTTGATCGGCTCGCTGCGGCGCAGCTGGCGCAGGAGGCCCGGTTGACGATCGGCGTCAGCTGTAGCGTAGACGTCGCGGTTGCGGTCGTGCTCGATGTCGGCGACCAGTTGGCGATGGGCCTGGCTGTTGGCGCACCGCCACGCCTGCTGCACCGGCTTGGTGCCGAGCGACGTGACGGCGGCCTGGCCGGCGGCGTGTGCAGCTCGCGGCCGGCGGGCGACGCGAGCGGGCCGACGCTCGAATGCAGGCGCGACTCCAGGTCGACGTTGCGCTGGCGAACAGCTGCGTGACGATCTCATCGGCGACCGCGCGTGCGAATCGTCGGATCGCGCAGCAGCTGGCCGCTGGTGTCGGTCCAACCGCGATCCGACAAGCGCCTGGCGATCGAGCCAGATCGCGACCGACGCGCCGAGCGTCAGCACCAGCCCGAGCGCCAGCAACAACGCCATCAGCCCGCCGTGGCGGCGTGGTTGGTCGCGTCTCGTACACGTCGTCTGCAGGGTGGCACGCGCCGCGCACGCGCGATTGCAGCAGCTGGCGTCGGGGTCTCGCCAGTCGGGTACCGTCTCGGTATCAGACTGCGCAGAGACGGTTCCCGTCGCGACAACTCCCGACGGACGCTGATACCGCAGCCTCGGCGTGCACGACATGGCGATCGATCTCGGCACGGCGAACACGCTCGTATACGTCGGCGGCAAGGGGATCGTCGTGTCCGAGCCGTCGGTCGTCGCATCCGACCTCGCGCACCGGCGAGGTGCATGCGGTCGGCGCCGAGGCCGAGCGGATGATCGGTCGCACGCCCGGCGTCGATCTCGGCCACCCGGCCGCTGCGCCACGGCGTGATCGCCGACTTCGAGGTGACCGAGGAGATGCTGCGCTACTTCATCCGCAAGGTGATCGACCGCCGCACCGCCCACCCGCGGCTGATCGTCTGCGCGCCGTCCGGGGTCACCGAGGTCGAGAAGCGCGCGGTCGAGGAGGCCTCGCTGGCGGCGGGCGCCCGGCAGGTGCACCTGATCGAGGAGCCGATCGCCGCGGCGATCGGAGCCGGGCTGCCGATCGAGGAGCCGGTCGGCCGGCTGGTCGTCGACGTCGGCGGCGGCACCTCGCGAGATGGCGGTGATCTCGCTCGGCGGGATCGTGGTGTTCCGCTCGGTCCGCGTCGGCGGCTACGAGATGGACGAGGCGATCTCGCACTACATCCGCAACGTCTACCAGCTCGCGATCGGCTCGCGCTCGGCCGAGCAGATCAAGATCGAGATCGGGTCGGCCCTGCCGCTGGCAGGAGGAGCTCACCTTCCGCGTCCGCGGCCGTCACCTGGTCACCGGCCTGCCGACGGCGGTCACGCTGCATTCCGAGGAGATCCGCGAGGCGATCTCAGGGCCGCTGCGCGAGATCCTGCAGGCGATTCGCGACACGCTGGAGCAGACGCCGCCGGAGCTGTCGGCCGACATCTCGCAAGCGACGGGATCCTGCTCGCCGGCGGCGGCACGCTGATCCGCGGCTTCGCCGAGATGATCGCCGACGACACCGGGATGCCGGTCTTCCACGCCGAGTCGCCGCTGACCTGCGTGGCGGTCGGCTCCGGCGAGGCGCTCGCGCACCTGGACACGCTGAACCTCACCTCGCGTCAGCTCGGGCGGACGCCGACGACGCCGGACTGGCGCACCGCCCAGGAGTGAGGTCGGGCTCGGCTCCACGCGAGCTCCAGATGGACATAGGCCTGGCCGCGATTGACTGATATAGATCCGGACGGCCATGGATCTCGATCTGCTCGTCATCGGCTCGGGTCCCGGCGGCCAGCGCGCCGCGATCCAGGCGGCCAAGCTCGGCAAGCGCGTCGGCGTGATCGAGCGCCGCAACCGGATCGGCGGCGTCTCGATCCACTCGGGCACGATCCCGTCAAAGACGCTGCGCCAGGCGATCCTCGAGGATCTTGCCGGCCGCGGCGCCGACCTGCCCGATCCGCTGCACCCCGAGCGCCAGGAGCACGCCGCGGTCGACGATGCTGCACGACCGCGTCGCCCGCGTGGTCGCGTCCGAGACGGCGGTCGTGCGCGAGCAGTTCCGCCGCAACAACGTCGGCCTGCTGATGGGCGACGCCAGCGTTCGAGGATCCGCACACGATCCGGATCACCGACATGGATGAGGACGGCGGCGAGATGTCGGTCACCGCCGAGAACGTCGTGATCGCGGTCGGCACCAAGCCAGCGCGGCCGAGCGGCGTCGACTTCGACGACCGGCGCGTGATCGACTCCGACGGCGTGCTCGCGCTCGACTACTCCGTACTGCAAGACGATGACGATCGTCGGCGGCGGCGTGATCGGCGTCGAGTACGCGTCGATGTTCGCGGCGATGGGCGTCCGCGTGACGCTGGTCGACGCCCGCGAGCGGCTGCTGCCCTACGTCGACCGCGATATCGCGGTCGCGCTGCAGTACCTGCTGCGGCGGCGCAACATGACCTTCCGGTTCGGCGAGGAGGTCGTCGGCGTCGAGCGCAAGCAGGATCGGGTCGTCTGCTACATGCGCTCCGGCAAGCAGATCGCCACCGCACACGCTGCTGTACGCGACCGGCCGCCAGGGCGCGACCGACTCGGCTGGCGCTCGAGGACGCCGGGCTCGAGTGCCGACAAGCGCGGGCGGATCGACGTCGACGCCGAGTACCGCACCGCGGTCGCGCACATCTTCGCCGTCGGCGACGTCGCCGGGCCGCCGGGGCTGGCCGCGACCAGCATGGAGCAGGGGCGGATCGCGTCGCTGGCGGCGTTCGGCGAGCCCGTCACCCACCTGCCCGAGCTGGTCCCGACCGGGATCTACTCGATCCCCGAGATCTCGTTCGTCGGGCGCACCGAGGAGGAGCTGACCGCAGGCGGCGGTCCCGTACGTCGTCGGCGTCGCCTGGTGGCGTGAGCTGGCCAAGGCGATGATGATGCGCGAGGAGGACGGGCTGCTGAAGATCCTCGTCTCGCCCGAGGACCGGCGGCTGCTCGGCGTCCACGTGATCGGCGCCCAGGCGACCGACCTGGTCCACATCGGCCAGGCGCTGATGGACCGCGAGAACGGGCTCGACTTCCTCGTCTCGACCGTGTTCAACTACCCGACGCTGGCCGAGGCCTACAAGGTCGCCGGGCTCGACGCGCTCAACCGGATCCGCGATCTGACGTAGCCGGCGGCGCGTGCTGACCGCGCAGGCGGCCAGCAGCAGCAGGAACGGGTCGATCGGCTCGCGGAAGCGGGGCGTCTCGACGTTGACGAACACGATCGTCAGCGCGTACAGGATCGGCAGCGACCACAGCCATGGCGGCGCGCGTCGCGCGGCGTGCGTGAACAGCGCCGGCGATCGCCAGCGCGGCCAGCACCCAGAACGCGATCACGCCGACCTGGGCGTCGCGATTCGTGCAGCCCGATCGCGTGCGCCGACTGGTGCCAGGCGTAGCTGCCGCGCAGCTCGAACATCCGCCGCAGGTTCGACCAGGCGACCGTCAGCGGCGCGCGTCGGGTGGCGGCCGATGTAGTCGCAGCGCGCGGTGACTCGAGCTGGCCAGAGAGCGGCACCTCCTTCTCGTCGAAGGCGCGTTGCTTGACGCGCGGCGTCCTGCGGGATCGACCAGTAGAAGCGCCACTTGTAGGGGAGCGGCGCGAAGTTCGCCGACGCTGCGTTGTAGGTCCCGCGCAGCGTGATCCCGGTCTCGTCGGCGACCGGGATGAAGTGGTGCAGCTCGACCGCGTTGCGGATCGTCCACGGGCGCGATCATCGCGGCCGTCGCAACCAGCAGCGTCAGCGCGCCGAGCAGGCGGCGGCGCCGGGTGCTGTCCGGCGGCCGCCGCGGCGGCGACGGCCAGCGGGATCACGAACACGACCGCGTTCTCGTGGGCTCAGCGTCGCCAGCCCGGCGAGCACGCCGGTCGCCGCGATCCACGCGCAGCGGCCGTCGGGTGAGCGCCGGGCCGCCGCAGCGCCGTCCAGACCGACGGCGAGCATGAACACGACGAGCAGGTTCTCGGCGACGAGCGTCGCCCGCCAGCTCGATGAACACCGGGTAGACGGCGGCGAGCGCCATCGCCGCCAGCGCGATGCCGCGCGCCGAACGCCTCCAGCGCGACCAGCCCCAGCAGCCCGACCGCGATCGTGCCGAGCACCGCGCCCCCGAGCCGATGCCGAGCACGCCGCTTGCCGCCCGGCCGGTGGCCGTCGACGAGGTCGACGAGCGCGACGAAGTAGGGGTACGCGGGCGGGAAGTAGGCGGTCGGCCCGTGCGTTCCGCCGGCGCCGGAGTCAAATCCGGTGCTCGGGCTTGTAGTCGCCGAGCTGGGCGATCAGGGCTCCGAGCCGGTTGTAGGTGCTGGCGTCGTCGATCGACGTGAAACGAGGTCGTCTCGACGAAGGCGACGCGCAGCGCGAGCGCGAGCACCAGCGAGCGCGCCCGCGCAGCAGCACAGCGCGGTCCGGCCGGCCGGTCGTGGATCCCGGCGCGTCGGTCGGGGTCTGGACGGTGGTGCTCAGGCAGCGGCCGACGATACCCGTCGCGATCACGATGATGCCGACGATGCTGGCGCAGTCCCAGGCGCCCGGTCCGGCTCCGTCCCAGATCCGCTTGGCGACCGCGCTCTGCTCGGCCTTCGACGTCAGGTAGGCGGCCGGGCCGGTGCCGCCGTACTCCTGCCAGGTGCTCGGAATGATCTGGTAGTAGCCCGAGGCGCCGGCGCTGTTGGGAGGGAAGTTCTGGCCGCCCGACTCGCAGTCGACGATCGCCCACGGGATCGCCCAGCCGCTGTCGGCGCCGAGCGCCGGTCCGGTCGGCGCGGCGCGCGGTGTCGGCGGCGGCCTGCGCCGACGCCTTGGCGGCGGCCGCGGCGGCCGCCGCCTGCTGGGCCTTGACCTTGGAGATCTGGTGGCTGCAGCGCCTCGGCTGCGCGCTCGGCTCGCTTGCAGCGCCGCCGACTGCGCGGCGCGCGCCTTGGCGAGCGCCGACTGCTTGGACTGCAGCAGCTCGTTCATCCCGACCAGCGCCCGCTGCCGGAGCACGGCGTCGTGCGTGATCTGACGGTCGGTCGCTGCAGCCGGGCAAGCCGGCGCGCGGCCTGCGTCGCCCGCTGCTTGGCCGCGGTCGTGCGATGCTGATCAGCGTCTTCTGCTCGTGCTCGGCCCGGCCGAGGAAGTTGAGCTGGTTGAGCAGGTCCTGAAAGCCGTTGGAGCTGAGCACGATCGAGACCAGCGTCGGCTGGTTGGCCTCGTAGCCGCGAGACGAGTTGCTTGGCCAGCAGCGCCCGGCGCGGCGGCGAGCTTGGCCTGCTCGAGCTTGACCAGCACGCGCCCGCTCGGCGACCAGCTGCTGGTGGACGGCTGTGAGCTTCGCGCGGTCGCTCGGCGAGCTCGTCGGCGACCGCCTGCTCGCGACTGCTGGACCAGCGAGATCTGGGCGTCGAGCTGTCGATCAGCTGGTTCAGCGAGCCGATGCTCGACGACAGGTGCTGCTGCCGGCTCTGCTGGGCGCCGAGCTGGGACTGGAGCTGGCCGACGCTCGGGGCGGCGGCGCCGCGTGTCGGATGTCGAAGCGGCCAGCGCGCGACCGCGAGCGACGGCCGCGAGCGCGGCGGCGAGCAGGGGCGTGCGACGCCCACGGGAGAGGGTCGTGCGAAGGCATGGCGGCAACCGTCGCGCTGTCGGTGGAAAACCCCGCATGAGCGGCGGGAACGCGCGACCGCGGCGAACATACCAGTCGAGCGTGCCAGCGCGCATGCGTCAGATCGCCGTTGCAACAAATCTTGCCGGGATAAGGCTCGCTGCAGGAGCCCTGAACGCGAGCGAGACGGGAGCGGCTGGTCATGTCACGAGCGGTGCGGTTCGATCAGTACGGCGGCCGTCGACGTGTTGCAGGTCGTCGACGTCCCGATCCGGTGCCAGGACCGGGCGAGGTGCTGGTGCGGGTCAAGGCCGCGCTCGATCAACCCGGGCGAGGCCAAGATCCGCGAGGGGGCGTTGGACTCGCGGTTTCCGGCGACGTTCCCGTCGGGCGAGGGCTCGGATCTGGCGGGCGTCGTCGAGGGCGTCGGCGTCGACGTGACGGCGGTCGGGCGTCGGCGACGAGGTGATCGGCTACACCGACAACCGCACAGCCCAGGCGGAGCTGGTGGTCGTCGCCGGCCGAGCACCTGACGCCGCGGCCGCCGACGGTGCCGTGGGAGGTCGCGGGCTCGCTGCACGTCGCGGGCGTGCACCGCCTGGGCGGCGGTTCCGGGCGGTGTCGCTGTCGGACGGCGACACGGTCGTCGTCGCGGGCGCCGCCGGCGGCGTCGGCGTGTTCGCGGTGCAGCTGCGCGGCGAGGCGCGGCGCGACCGTGATCGGGATCGCGGGCGAGTCCAAGCACGAGCTGGCTGCGTTCGCACGAGTCGTGCCGGTGCTCTACGGCGACGGCGTCGAGGATCGGATCCGCGCCGCCGCGCCGGATCGGCGTCGACGCGTTCATCGATCTCGTCGGCGGCGGCTACGTCGAGCTGGCGCTGGCGCTCGGCGTCGCGGCCGACCGGATCGACACGATCGCGGACTTCGAGGCGGTCTCCAAGCACGGCGTCAAGGGCGACGGCAGCGCCGCCGGAGCGGGCGCGTCGACGCTCGGCCGAGCTGGCCGGCCGAGTCGCCGAGCGGGACGCTCGAGGTGCCGATCGCGGCGACCTATCCGCTCGAGCGGGTGCGCGAGGCCTACGCCGAGCTCGAGCAGGGTCACACGCTTGGGCAAGATCGTGCTCGTGCCGTGAGCTCCAGGGATCGGCGCGCCGCGGAGATCCTCGAACGCGTGCGCGCGGTTCCGGCGGGCTATCGTGCGCACCTACGGCGACGTCTCGCCGGGGGCGCCGCGCGTCGCCGGGGCGGTCCTGTCTGCGACACGGCGACGACGAGCTGCCGTGGCATCGGATCGTTCGCGCCGACGGCTCGCTGGCCAAGGGCCGCCGCCAGCGCCGGTTGCTGGTTGCCGAGGGCGTGCCGTTCCGCGGCGAACGGGTCGATATGCGGGTCGCCCGGGTGCCGTGGTGAGCTCCGGCGGCGGCACGCTCTGGATCCAGCGCGCGATCACGCTCGATCCCCGGTCCGCGCGGCTTTCACCTGGTCACCGGCGAGGTGCTGCGCTGCGCTGCCCGAGCTTGGAGTCGATGGCCGCCGGCATGCTGCACCTGCTGATCCAGCACACGTCGGCGTCGCTGGCGCTGTCACGAGAACGCCTCGCCCGACGTGCGGCGTGACTTCGAGACGTGGTTCAACCAGGCGGTTCCCGAACGGCGCCTCGTACTGGACGCACACGCTCGAGGGCGCCGACGACATGCCCGCCCACATCAAGGCGGCGCTGCTCGGCCCGTCACTGACGCTGCCGGTCTCGCGCGGCCGGCTCGCGCTCGGGACCTGGCAAGGGATCTATCTGTGTGAGCACCGCGACCACGGCGGTCCGCGGCGGCTGGTTGCGACCGCGTGGGGCGCTGCCTCGGCGTGAGCGATGGAGGGTTACGCACCTATAGGTGCTGTATTCCTCCAGTCGCGAGCGTCAGCGGCCCTTCCAGACCGGCGCGCGCTTCTCGGCGAACGCGGTCGCGCCCTCCTTGGCGTCCTCGGAGTCGAAGATCGGCCCCGAGATCGCCTGCTGGCGCTCGAAGAACTCGGCGGCCGGCCAATCCAGCGACTCGTTCAGGATCCGCTTGGAGCCGGCCAGCCCGAGCGGCGCGTTCGGCGTGATCGCCGCGGCCAGCTCGAGCGCCGCGGCGAGCGCCTCACCGGGCTCGGTCAGCCGGTTGACCATCCCCAGCTCGTAGGCACGCTCGGCCAGGATCGGGTCGCCGGTCAGCGCCATCTCGAACGCGACCGCGCGCGGCAGCAGCCGCGGCAGCCGCAACAGGCCGCCGCCGGCGGCGACCAGCGAGCGCTTGACCTCGGGGATCCCGAGCTTCGCGCCCTTGGCGGCGACGATCAGATCGCAGGCGATCGCGACCTCGAGCCCGCCCGCGACCGCGAACCCCTCGACCGCCGCGATCAGCGGCTTGTCGGCCGAGCGCTGCGTGATCCCGGCGAAGCCGCGGTCGGCAGTACCACGGACGCTCGCCGGTCGACGAACGCCTTCAGGTCCATGCCCGCGCAGAACCCCTTGCCGGCGCCGGTCAGGATGCCGATCGGCGAGCTCGCCGTCGGCGTCGAGCTCGTCGAGCGCCTGGCCGATCCCTTCGGCCACGGCGGCGTTGACCGCGTTGCGCTGCTCAGGGCGGTTGATCGTGATCACGAGCACCTCGTCGCGGCGCTCGGTGAGGACCTCAGATGTCTCGCTCATAGCGAGAACAGTTTCAGATCGGGCTCGCGCTCGCCTCGCAGCACCGCCAGGTCGACCTCGACGCAGCGGATCCCGCGTGACTCGGCCAGCACCCGCGCCTGTGGCCTGATCGCCTGCGCGGCGAGCACGCCGCGGATGCTGCGTCGAACTGCGGGTCGAGCCGGAGTCGCTCGAGGTAGCGGGTCAGCTGCTCGACCGCGTCGATCCCGGCGACGCGCTTGATCTCGACCGCGATCCAGTTGTCCTCGGCGTCGCGGCACATCAGGTCGACCGGGCCGATGTCGGTCGGCCACTCTCGGCGCACCAGCCGGAAGCCCGTCGCCGCACCAGTGCGGCTGCTCGGCCAGCAGCTCCTGCAGATGGGCCTCGACGCCGTCCTTGGCGAGCGCGACGTCCTCGTCGGGTGAGCCCATCTCGTGGGTGACGTCCGACAGCACCTCGTGCAGCTCGATCTCGAGCCGTCCTCGGAGCCGCCCGCGTGCTTGCGCACGATCAGCGCGGTCGGCGGCTCGGCGGATCGGACGCTCCTCGATCACCGTCGGCGGCGTCATCCAGTTCAGCGGCTTGACGCTCTGGCTGCCGTGGTCGGACCAGCACCAGGAACGTGCCGTCGGCCTTGACCATCAGCAGCCGGGTCGACCGGGCAGGTGGGTCGTCAGCCGGCCGGTGTAGTCGATCGAGCAATTGGCGACGATCAGGCGCATCGCGCGGGAGCCTAGGTTAGTCGCGGACCGACTGCGTTGCTCGGTGTCCGCAGCGTTAGCGGCCCCTCCTATCATCGCGCGGTAGCGATGCGCCATCAGCTGCGACCCATGTTCGACCGGATCGTGATCAAGGAACTGGACCCCGACCGGGTCCGGCGCTCCGGCCTGCTGGTCCCGGCCGGCTCCGACGAGCCGCCGCCGCAGCAGGGGATCGTGCTCGCGGTCGGGCCCGGCCTGGACTGGTGGGACCACGTCGGCGTCAAGATGCCGGTCAAGCCCGGCGACCACGTCGTGTTCCCGGCCTCGGCCGGCGCCTGGGTCGAGATCGACGAGGAGCGGCTGCTCGTCTGCCGGATCGGCGAACTGCTCGGCGTGCTCGAGGAGCTGGCCGACTGCCCCGCGTGCCAGGGCCGAGCGCTGGCGACCGGCGAGACCTGCCCGGTGTGCGGGCGCGAGGGCTCGGTCGCGTCGTCATGAACGCCGGCCGGCTGTAGCTGCGGTCGCGACGGCAGGCGGCGCGCGGGCCGGACGCTTGGTCAGGCGGCGCTGGGCTCAGACAGCTCGCGCGGGCCGGATGCCTGGATCCGCGCCAGCAGATCGGCGACCTCGGGGTCCTCGCCGAGCGCCAGCGCCTCGTGGCACGCGTGCTCGACACTCCGGCAGCCGGTCGGTGCGCGCCAGCGCGTGCGCGTAGGTCGACCACGCCCGACGCGAGTCGCGGTGCGATCTGGGTCGCCGCCGCGGCGATCGAGACCTCGGCGCCGACGTCGCCGGCGAGGTGGTGGGCGAGCGCCAGATCGAGCAGGCCCTCGAGCGTCGGGCCGATCAGTCGCGCGCGCTCGAGCGCCGAGATCGCGGCCGGCCGATCGCCGAGCCGCAGCCGCAGCCGGCCGAGCCGCTCCCACGCCGACGCGTCGCCCGGCGCCCGTTCGGCCGCGCGCAGCGCCGCGTCGGCGGCGAGGTCGACGGCGCCCATGTCCTCGTAGATCCGCGACGCGTAGCGCTCCGGGGTCGGCCGGTCGGTCTCGACCCGGGCCCAGTCGCGCACGGTGCGGCCCGGCCGCGGGCAGGTTGCCCGCCTGCCAGAAGGCGGCGGTCAGCAGCCGCAGCACGGCCGGGTTGTCGGGCTCGGCGTCACGCGCATAGACAAGCCGTTGCGCTGCCAGCTCGGCGTTGCCCTCGGCCAGCGCATGCTGGGCGGCGGTCATGAACCGCTCGACCCGATCGGCCGCCGCGTCGGGCTTGGAGAAGTCGACGAACTGCAGCGATCCGGCGGGGATCGTCCGCACGCCCGACCGCGAACGACACCCGCGCCCACTGCTGCGAGGACTCCTCGTCGCCGGAGAAGTAGATGCCGGTGACGGTGCCGACGCCCCACTCCGGGTAGGAGATGCACCGCGCGTAGCGATGGACGACCGAGTGATCGGGGACGCGTGAGCCGAACGGGTCGTGCTTGGCGCGCTCCGCGGCAGTGGTCGCGTTCGCGCTGCTCGTTCTCGTAGGCGCGGCGGCCGGCGTCCTCTCGGGCGCGACTTGCGTCGCCGCCGCCGACGCGCGGACGGCGTTGCGGCTGACGGTGCCGCCCGCGCGAGGTCTCGGCGAGTCGCTCGAGCTCATCGGCGGCCTCGTTGATCGCCTGCAGGTGGCGCTGATGCTCGTGGCGGCGCCCCGGCGGCGCGATGTCGGGGTGCCAGCGCTTGGCCATCCGCCGCCGCGCGAGCTGCACCGCGCGTTGGTCGAACGGCGGCTCGATCTCGAGCAGCAGCAGCGCTGCTTCGACGTCCAGGATCCGAGGCATGAACGGGTTTCACGTTAGCGGCACGGGCGTCCCCAGGTAGGCACCTGCGGATGAATCGGCCGGTGGCGAGTCGGATGTAGCAGATTAGTCTCAATTAGTCTCAATGGATGTGCAACGGCGTACCGTCGATCGGTATGGGTGCGCTGCACAGCCGACCGAGCGGCGGCTGTGTCGTGGAGCTGATCGTCGGCTGCGCCGCGGCGCTCGGCGATGGTGGCGACGATCGGCGTGGTGTTGCTGGCGAGCCTGTTCGGCGCGCCGTCGGCGAGCCTCGGCCTGCACGCCCGCGACCGGGGGCGCCGCCGGTTCGATCTCGCTGCTCGCGCCCGGCAGCGGGGCGCGTGTCGCGGCGACCCTGTACGGCGGCCCGGGCGATTCGGTCAGCGGCTCGGTCGGCTCAAGCGGCGTCAACCTCTACCAGCATCCCGACAGCTACGCCGAGCTTGGCGGCTACACGTTCCAGACCGCGACGCGCTCGGCGGTCTGCCGTACGAGACGCCGCTGCGGATCACCTAGGGCGGGCATTCGGTGATCGCTTACAAGCGCGATATCGGATTCGGCGGCCCGCCGATCGATGGGCTGCCGCGTGACGATCGATCTGTGGTTCGAGTTCGCCGAGGCGCTGCGGATCCCGGGTGCCGCCGACGACGACTGGGCCGGGCCGGTCCGGGTCCAGCAGGTTGCCGGCGACCGGCGCCGGCAACGCGCTGGCGCAGACGCCGGCGACGACCGACGTCGCCGGCCGGGTCGCAAGCGGCTCGACGATGCGAGCCGGTCGGAGCCGGGACGGTCCCGCTGACGCCCGGACCGCGTGCTCGGCTGCTGGGCGACGGACGCGCGGCAGCGCCGGCGGGCGCGCCTGCGGCGGTCAAGGGGATCATCGCCGCCGGCAACCAGATCGTCGGTAAGCCGTACGTCTACGGCGGCGGCCATGGACTGCCGCTGAGCGAGGTCGCGCCGTCCTATGACTGCTCGTCGAGCGTCGAGCATCTGCTCTACGGCGGGCGGCTGCTGCCGGTCGAGTTCGACGCGGCGTCGGGGTACTTCGAGACCTGGGGCGCGGCCCGGCCCGGGCAGGTGGGTGACGATCTACGCCTCGGCCGACCACATCTTCATGTACGTCGCCGGGTTGCGCTGGGACACCCACAATGCCGCTGGTCCCGGGGACGGCAGCGCCGGGATCGGCTGGCATCCGCTGGTCCGGGAGTCCGAAGGGTTTGTCGTGCGTCACCCGGCGGGGCTGTGAGCGCCGGCGCGGTTCACGCCGCCGGCCAGGCTCGGGCCGCGGGCGTTCGGGCGGCCGCCGGCGTTCGGGCGGCCGCGGGCGTCCGCGCCGCCGCCGACATCGGCCGTCGCGCCGCGGCGGCACTGCTGATCTGCGCAGCGCTGACCGGGTGCTCGCTCGCCGGCGCCCGCGGCGGCTCGACGCGGCCCGCTCGCACCACCGCGACCGTGCCCGGCCGACGGGCTGCGATCCCACGGGCCGATGCAACCCATGAGCTGCCGACCCCGACCGGCTTGGTACGGGTGGCCGGAGCCTGGCGCAGTCCGGTCGCGGCCGTCGAGACATTCGCCGAGCGCTACATCAACTGGGACGCGGACGACGTCTCGGCGCGGCTGCGATCGCTGGCGGCCGTCAGCGTCGGTCAGGCGAGGTCGGCGGTGACCGCGGCGGCGGCCGGCGCCGCGGCCGACCACACGCTGCAGCAGGGGCAGATCGCCAACACCGGCGTGGTCGAGGCGATCGCGCCGATCGCCGGTGAGCCGCATACCTACGCGGTCGTGACCCGCGAGCGCACGACCGCGGCCGCCGGCTCCGCGTACCGGGGGCTGGCGCCGGCGTGGCACCTGGCGCTCGCCACGGCGACCAGGATCAACGACGGGCTGTGGGTGCTCAGCGGCTGGCAGCCAGAAAGCTGATCGCTGCCAGCGTCCCCGGTCAGGACGCGTCCGCGTCCGCGCCGCAGTCGCCGGAGCCGAAGAACGCGCACCAGATCGGTCGCGGCGCGCCGGTGGCATCGGTGATCCCGGAGTCCCAGTCGGGTTCGCCCTGCCACTGGTACCAGAACACGTGCGTGATCGGGACCGCGCTACCGGCCCGCGCGAGCGCAAAGAACGAGATGATGTCGGCGGCCTGGGCCGGTCCGTTGCCGTTGATGCAGGCGCCGAGCGTCCCGGCCGGATCGGTGCCGGCCGCCGGACAGCCGCCGGACCTGCTGCGCGAGCTCAGCAGCATCCCGGTCTCGGTGATCCACAGCGCCTCGGCGCGGCCGCCGCTGTCGGCGGCCAGGGCCCGATCAAATGCCTGCAGCCCGGCGAGTGACGCGCCCTGATAGCCGCGGGTCACGCCGCGGTAGTCGTGTGCCGCCCAGTTGCTCGGAAACTCGCCCGGCGGCAACGCGCGTGAGAGCTGGGCGATGTACTGCGCCAGATACGTGGGCGACAGTCGGCTGAACACGCCCGCCAGCACGGTGTCGTCGGCGTGGCCCGCGAACTGGTGGATCACTCGAGCGGCGAGCAGGTAGTCGCACGCTGCCTTGGCGGCGCCGTCGCCCGAGCCGGCCGCGCTCGGTGTGCACACGGCCGTCTGACCGTCGGGCGCGCTGTCGGCGGTGGCGCTCGGCGCGCTGTCGGCGGTAGCGCTCGGCGCGCCGTCGGCGGTAGCGCTCGGCTCGCTGGCGCTCACCGTCTGGCCGTTGTCATCGGCGCGATACAGCCCAACCATGTCGGGCTCGTTGAACGCCTCCCACACATGCGGCTGGTCGTCGGCGGGCAGCCGTGAGACCGCGCTGAGGATCCCCTCGAGGCCGCAGCGGTAGTCCCAGTAGCCGCTGTCGGTGGTCGGGTCGGGTGCGGCGGAGTCAAACGACGGCCGCGCGGTCGGGGTCGGGTAGCCGCTGATCGAGACGACCGGCGCCAGCCCGTCCGCGTGCGCCATGCACGAGCCCGGCGAGCAGATCCCGCAGGCTCTGTCCGGCGGCATGCGGGCGACCGGCCGTATCGGTCCACGGTCGGCGCAGGACCCGCGACGCGACGCAGCCGGGCGCGCTCGTCGAGCCGTTGAACTCGGCTGACGGCATCGATCGAGACGAACAGCCGCACCTCGCTGATCCGGTGCAGGCTGTGGCCCGAGGTCAATGCTCTGAACCACGGATCGTCCCAGTAGCCGCTGACCGAGCCCGGTGGGCAGCTTCCCGGGTCCGCGTCACAGCAGGCGACAGCGGTGGTGCTGCAGGCGGCGAACCGGCCAGCCGCGTCGCCGAGGCCATAGGTGACGCCAGCGGGCGATGACGTCGCGGCGCGCGAGACGGCGACCAACGTCAGCGGCCCGAGCCCGAGCAGCGCGACGGCGATCGCGGCGCGGGCGACGAACACGAGCAGGGATGGGCGAACCGATCGTGACATCTCATCGACGCGGCCCGCGGCACCGCCTCCCCGGCCAGCGCCACGTTAGTACACGGCATCACGGCTCGGCTACAGTCCGCGGGTCGTTGACAACTCATTGTGAGGGCACCTAGGTCTGATGAGCTTTTCTGAGAACGAGTTTTTGTTTACTTCGGAGTCGGTGACTGAGGGGCATCCGGACAAGGTTGCCGATCAGATTTCTGATGGGGTGCTTGATGCGGTGATGGCCGATGATCCGTTGGGTCGGGTGGCGTGTGAGACGTTGGTGAATACGGGGTTGGTGGTGGTGTCGGGTGAGATCACGACCGAGACGTATGTTGATATTCAGGAGATCGCGCGGCGCACGGTTCAGCAGATCGGTTATACCGACGCGGCGTTCGGGTTTGATTACAAGACGTGCGCGGTGATCAACACGATCGATAAGCAGTCGGCGGATATCGCCCGGGGGGTTGATGCGGCGTTTGAGCGCCGGATGGGGTCAAGCGCCGATGATGAGTTGGATGTCGCGGGCGCGGGCGATCAGGGGATGATGTTCGGGTATGCGAGTAACGAGACGCCGGAGTTGATGCCGTTGCCGATCGCGTTGGCGCATCGGTTGGCGTATCGGCTGGCGGCGGTTCGTAAGTCGGGGGCGCTGTCGTATTTGCGTCCTGACGGCAAGACGCAGGTGAGTGTTCGGTATGTCGATGGTCGGCCGGTAGCGATCGAGAAGTTGTTGATCTCTTCTCAGCATGCTGAGGGTGCCGAGCACGGGATTCGTGATGATCTTTGGGAACAGGTGGTGGTGCCCGAGCTGCCGGGCGAGTTATATGACGTCGATCGGTTGCGCCGCGGGTTTTTGGTGAACCCGACGGGCCGGTTTGTGATCGGTGGTCCGATGGGCGATTGTGGGTTGACGGGCCGCAAGATCATCGTGGATACCTATGGGGGGATGGCTCGTCATGGCGGCGGGGCGTTCTCGGGCAAGGATCCCTCGAAGGTTGATCGCTCGGCCGCGTACGCGGCGCGGTATGTCGCGAAGAACGTGGTCGCGGCGGGGTTGGCTGACCGCGCCGAGGTGCAGGTCGCCTACGCGATCGGGGTCGCGCGGCCGGTCAGTGTGATGGTCGAGACGTTCGGGACTGAGAAGCTCGGCCGCGGCCGGATTCTGCAGTTGATCAACGAGCATTTCGATCTGCGCCCGGGCGCGTTTCGTGCCTACCTGGACCTGCATCGCCCGATCTATCAAAAGACCGCCGCCTACGGCCATTTCGGTCGTGATGACCCAGACTTCACCTGGGAACGAACCGACAAAGCCAACCAACTACGCGACGCCGCCGGCATCTGAGCCGGCGCCGCTAACCGAGGCTCGTCAGGCACCACTCCCCCAAGCGGCGCCTGACGAGTTCACTTCTCTCGGTGTCGGCTCCCCGGTGTCCGAGGCCGCGGAGCCGTTTGCCCCCTTACCGCTCAGTCCCCCCGGATCTGACGCGATTCCCGCTGGCCCCCACTTCGCCATGTGTGCCCGGACGTTCTGTCCCGCGGCGGCGTCGTGTGCAAGCTCAAGCGCATGCCCAATAGAGAGCCGGCCGGGTGCGGTGATACAGAAACGCCGAAAAAGTTTTCGTATCAGGACGGCCGCTCGTCCCTCCACGTTGTGATGCGGTCAGATCGAGCCGACTCAGACGAGCGTCTGCTCCACGCGCTGCGGGAGAGCGCCCAGCAGTGCGACGCGCCACCCGCCCGGTTGCGCGAGCAGATCCTCGCCGCGTTCGTACTGTCGACGCTCGAGCCCGGGCTCGAGAACGGCACCAGCTCCGGCGGCCACCGCCCGCCTCCAGCGCCCACGCGGGGTTTCTGAGACGCCGCTCAGCCGGGTGGCGCCACCCCACGAACATCCACGCCGAGATCGATTCGCGCCAGCCGCGCGAGCAGATTGCCGGCGCCGCAGGTTGCGGCCAGCTCACGGGCGTCGGCGAGCAGCGACTGCGCCTCGTCGGGCGTCCCCGCGGCTCTGCCTTCGGCGATCGCCAGCGCGAGGTCGCCGCGAGCACGTGCCTCGAGTGCCGGGGCGTGCACCGCCGCATGACGACCGATTGCGTCGCGCAGGTGCGCGGCGGCGAGGTCGGGGCGCCCGATCCGGCCCGCCAGCAGTCCGAGCGGCCGCGCGACCGACCCGAACGTGCCCGCGAACACGAGCTGGATCCAGAGTCCGTCGAACTCGATCAGCAGGTCATAGAGAGCGCTCGCCTGCGCCTCGGAGCCAGCCGCAGCGGTCACCTCCGACAGCCACGCGATCGTCGGCAGCCAGAAGATGTTCTGCGGCAACGTCGAGATCTCGGCGACGACCTCGTCGCGCTCGGGGTCGGGCACGAGCTCACCACACTCGAGCTCGAGCAGCCAGCGCGCCGCCAACCAGAAGCGGTTGCCCTCCGCCGGCCAGCGGCGGCTGGTCGTCAGCAGTCGCTCGCGCGCCGCCTCGGTCGCGCGCGATCGACATCCGCTGGCCGATGTGGTAGATCTTCGCCGCCTCGCCCTGCGCTGCCTGGGCGAGGTTCAACGCCTCGTGCTCGAGCTGCTCGCAGCGCTCGAAGTCACCCGCGATCTGCGCGAGCACCCGCATCCAGACGAGCGCCGAGTGCCGATACAGAGGCTGCCCGAGCTGCTCGGCCAAGCGCCGCAGCCGCTGCTCGGTCTGGGCGGCGGCGTCGAGCTCGCCACCCTCGAGCAGGTCGTACATCAACCAGTGCAGCCCGAGCGGTTCGAGCTCGGACTCGCCGTGCTCGGCGCACAGCGCGAGCAGTTCCTCGGCCAGCGTCCGTCGCTCGTGGTGATGCTGGGGCGCGAGCAGAGCCGCGTGGCGGCTGAGCAGGGTCGAGATCAGCAGCGCCGGATCGCCGAGCTCGCGCGCGTCCTGCAGCGCCAGGTCCGATAGCGCCACCGCCCGGGCGTGGTCGGCGAGCATCAGGTGCTCGGCGAGCCGCCCCAGCATCCGGGCGCGCAGCGCGCGATCGCGATCACCGACGACCTCGAGCGTCTGATCGAGCAGCTCGATGTATGGCACATCGGGGTAGTCGGTGCCGTAGAAGCGCCCGCCGATCCCGAGCGCCGCCTCGGCCAGCTGGTTGGGCTGGCCGAGGCCGCGTGCGACCGAGACCGCTCGCAGGTAGACCTTGCGCGCCGCGGGATCGGCGGCTTGCCATGAAACCTTGCCCAGCGCCAGCAGCAGCGCACACAGCTGCGCGGCGTCGTCGGGGCGGTCGCGCTCGAGCAGCGCGATCGCGACCTGCAGGTGCTCGATCGCCCGCCCGTACGCGTGTGACTCCAGTGCCCGGTCGGCGGCCTCGCGCAGATAGCCGATTGCCTCCACGGTCTGGCTCGGTCGTCCTGAAGCAGCGAGGTGGTGGGCGATCTCGGCCGGCTCGACGGCCTGCCAGCGGCGCCGTCGCTCGAGTGCCCGCGCGGTCTGCAGGTGCAGCTGCGCACGCCGTCCGGCGCCGATGCCGCGGTAGATCGCCTCGCGCCCGAGCGCGTGGCAGAACCGGTAAAGGTTGTCGGAGCGGTCGTCGGTGACCACCAGCCCGCTGATCACCGCCTGATCGATCGCCGCGCCCGGGTCGCCCTCGTCGTTGACGGCCTCCAGCAGCTCCAGGCTGAACTCGGCGCCGAGCACCGCGGCCGTGACAAGCGCGTCGCGGGTCGCCGGCGGCAGTCGCCCGAGCCGGTCCTGGATCACGGCCTGGACACCCTCGGGCAGCAGCGGCACGCTACCGGCCGCGCGCCTGGGATCGAGCTCGATCGCCGTGCCCAGCTCGTCGAGCGTACGCACGACCTCCTCGATGAAGAACGGGTTGCCCGCGGTGTGATCGTGCAGTCGATCGACCAACGCCGGATCGGCGACCTGCTCGCCGATCATCTCAGCGATCGCGCCGTGATCCAGGCCACCGAGCGTCAGCTGCGTGATCGCCTGGTCGCGACGGATAATCGCGAGCATCCTTGTGAGCGGATGCTCGTCGGCGACCTCCCCGGTCCGGTAGCTGAGCAGCAACTCGACCGGATGCGCGAACGTCTCGTCGAGCAGCTGACGAGTGATCGCGATCGTGTCGGTGTCGGCCCATTGCAGGTCGTCGAGCGCGATCAGCACGCTGCGCTGCGAGGCGGCGTGCGCGATCACTGCCGCGGTCGCCCGGTAGAGGCGTAGCCGGTCGGTTCGTGGATCGTCATTGGCGCGGTCCGGGCCCGGCGGTAGCTGCGCGAGCTCCGGGATCAGCCAGCGCAACTCGACCAGATGGGGTCGCAGCTCCTCGTCGGCGACCAGCGCGGGCAGTTGCCGGACGTAGTGACGAGCCGCCTGGGTGAGCGCTGCGTAGGGCAGGATCGGGTCCTCCTCGGCCCGTCCGTAGAGCACGATCGCGCCGTGCTCGTGCAGTTCGCGGGCGACGGAGGCGATCAGCGTCGACTTGCCGATGCCCGGCTCGCCGGCGACGGTCGCCACGCTGGGTTGCTCACCGCCGTCCGAGCACGCGCGCAGCAGCAGCTCGCGCTCGCTCGCGCGCCCGACGATCGGCGCTGTCGCACGGCGGGCGATCAGCGGCGGCAGCTCGATCGACACGCGCGCGGCGTTCGCCGGTCCGAGCGGTTCGGGCACGTCGCGGGGCTGATGGACGTGCGCCTGGTCGAGCAGGCGCTGGTGCAACCCCGCGACCGCCGCCGACGGAGGCACGCCGAGCTCTGCGCGCAGCAGCCTCCGCAGTCGCTCGTAGACGATCAGCGCCTCGGCCACATCGCCGCGCCTGGCGTGGACCTCCATCAGCATCGCGTAGGCGCTCTCGCGAAACGGCTCCCGCTCGATCAGCCGTTCTGACCAGCGCACTGCGTCCTGCAGGTCGTCGCCGCCGAGCGCGATTCCCGCGGTAACCATCATCCCCATCAGTCGCGCCGAGAGATCGCCGACGTCAGAGCGCCACTGGGCGACCCAGGCGTGGCCGAGTTCTGGCAGCAGCGGCCCCGCGATCAGCTCAAGCGCAGCGACCGCCTGGACCCTGGCACCGCCGGGATCTGATCGTTGCAGCAGCTCGGCGGCGCGCGCGGCGCCGTCGGCAGCTGCCTCGATGTCGATCCAGCTATCTGCGTGCAGCGCCAGCGTCAGCTGCCCGCGTGCGCCGAGCGCGGACTGGCCGAGCACGCGCCGCAGCCGCGCCAGGATCGTGTTCAGCGCCGCCTCGGGCGACCGCGGTGCCCGCTCGGGCCAGAGCATCGCGGCCACCTCATCGCGACTGACGGGCCGACGGCGATTGAGCGTCAGGTACGCGAACACCTCGCGCCCCTGGCGCCCCGCCAGCGCGCGCTCGATCCTGGTCCCGTCGCGCTCCACCTGCAGACCGCCGCACAGCGCGATCCGCAGCGAGGTCCCCACGTCGCAATTGTAACTTGATGTCGATCGCACCCCGTGCGTCTGGTCACCTCGAAGCGGGCGCAGCGGTCGATGGACACGATCGCAACCGGATCGCATCCGATCTGCAACGTCAGACCGGGAAGCTGTCACTGCTGTGACACGCATCCGGGGAGATCAGCGGTGAGCGGCAAGGTCCAGTCCAGTCCAGATCGTGGCGTCGCTGGGGCAGAGCTGCCGGTGCTGCTGGTCGCGGCAGGCGCCGGAGACGAGCGAGCATGGGGCGCGCTGGTCGATCGCTTCGGGCCGATGATCTGGGCGGTTGCGCGCTCGCATCGACTGAGCGACGCCGACGCCAGTGATGTCGCCCAGACGACCTGGGCGGCACTGCTTGCCAATCTCGATCGGATCACCGAGCCCGCTCGGATCGGCGCCTGGCTGGCGACCACCGCGCGGCGCGAGTGCCTGCGGGTGCTCGGGCAGTCAAACACCACGGCTCCCTACGACGACGAGCTGCCCGAGGCCGCGATCGACTGCGACTCGGGCGCGGAGCTTGAGTCCCTCGACCGGGACGCGGCGCTGTGGCGGTGCTTTAGCCGGCTTCGCGATGGCGATCGCGCGCTGCTGCGAATGCTGATGGCCGAGCCGACCCCGTCATACGAGGAGATCTCGGCCGGCGCTGCAGATCCCGATCGGCTCGATCGGACCGACTCGGGCGCGGGCGCTGGAGCGCCTGCGCCGCGAGCTCGCGCGCGATGACGCGCTGCTGTTGATGCGCGCCTGAGAAGGCCGACGGCGCTACGGACGCCGCCAGCGTCCAAGCCACAGCCGCAGCGTCAGCGTTCGCCGGTCGCGATCACCCCGGATCGCGAAGCAGTCGGTTCCGCCGGGACGCTGCGCCACCGCTCGCCTGACGAGTTCGTGCGCGGCCTGCTCGGAGCTGCCGCGACGCAGCCAGTCCTCGAAATCGAGGGTCAGGGGCAGCGATCGCTGCTGCTCGAGTTCGAGCCCTACCGCCGCGCCGAGCCCGCGCAGTTCGGCCTCGGTCAGGTTCGCCCAGTGCGACGGGTCGCGCAGCCGCTCGATCTCCTGGGCGAACGCTCGTGCGCTCGCGTCGTCGTCGGCGACATGGTCGAGCACAACGACGCGACCCCCGGGCCTCACGACACGGGCCAGTTCGCCGACCAGCCGGACCGGTACGGCCACGTGATGTACCGAAAAGCGCGTGACGGCGCCGTCGAAACTGGCGTCGGCTTGCCCGCTGGCGGTCGCGTCGCTGACCGTGAACCGGAGATTGGCGACGCCCGCCGCCTCGGCCTCGCGACGCGCCAGCTCGATCATCGCCGGCGTCAGGTCGATCCCTTCGACGCAACCGACCAGCGGCGCCAGTCGCCGGCTGACGATGCCGGGTCCGCAGGCGGCCTCGAGCCATCGCTCGCCGGTCCGGGGTGCCGCGAGCTCGAGCAGCGCGTCCAGCGGCGCCGCGGCATTGGCGGCGACGCTGGCGCTGAAGGACTCGGCCTGCGCGGAGAACGCGCGGTTGATCTGCCGGTTGTGATCGTCGTCGCGCACGCACGAATAGTGCCGACCTGGCGCCGACGGCGAAGCGCCGATCGCGAACTACGCCAGCGCCGATACGCCTCGGGCGACCAGCAGCAGCCCGAGCAGGGCGATGATCGCCGCGATCCCGGCGAGTCTGTTGGCGCGCATCCACTCCGAGAAGCGAGCGACCCGCGCAGCGGTTCGTCGCCCGTCCAACGTGTACGCGGCGATCGGCAGCTCGATCGCGGCGAACTTGACCACTGCGAAGCCGAACATCACGAGCAGTCCGGTGATGAAGCCGTCGCCGTCGCGCGCCAGCCGACCGAGCGCCAGCAGATCGAACGGCCCGGGAATCGCCAGCAGCCCGCCGACGAGCAGCGCGACAGCGAGCGAGCCCCGTCCGAGCGCCGTGTGGGCGCGATCCCAGAGTCCGGCGGGACTCGCCGAGCCGAGTCGGCCGCGGGCCGCCGGCCGACCGGCTACGGGCATCGAGCCGACCCTCGCAGTGCCACTCGCCGTCGCCGTCGCCGTCGCCGTCGCCGTCGCCGTCGCGTGCGCCGCGCAGCCTCGCGGGCCGCTGGCGCGCCAGCAGTGCCCGGCCGCGAGCCGTCGCCAGCATCGTCGCCAGTGCCAGGGCGATCGCGCCGAGCACGAGATACGCGGCAGGTCCGAGATGACTCGAGTTGGTCCCGGCGATCGAGCCTCGGTCGCCGAACACGAGCAGGATCGCGGCGCTCGAGCCGAGGCTGACGAGCAGGCAGCCGGCGTAGCAGCCCCACAGCAGGGCCAGCGGGTTGGCCCGCGTGAGGATCACGACCACGATCGCCAGCAGCTGCGGGTAGACCGCCGCCGCGAGCGCCAGGACGAGGATCCTGCCCAGCATCGAGCACTCCTTCGTTGCACGTGGGCGAACGCGCGAGCCATCTTGACAGAGCCGCTCGCGCCGCGATCAGGATCGCGATCTCGGCGACCGTCACTGGCCCTCCTATCCTCTGGCCAGTGTCGAGCCAGTACGTCTACACGATGCACAAGCTGTCGCGGCGCTATCCGCCCGACAAACAGGTGCTTTCGGATATCTCGCTGTCGTTCTACCCGGGCGCCAAGATCGGCGTGCTCGGCTACAACGGCGCCGGCAAGTCGACGCTGCTGCGGATCATGGCCGGGCTCGACACCGAGTTTGACGGCGAGGCGCAGCTCGGGATGAACGCGACGGTCGGCATGCTCGAGCAGGAGCCCGAGCTCGATCCCGCCAAGGACGTCAAGGGCAACGTCGAGGACGGCGTGTCCGAGATCCGGGCGCTGCTGGACCGCTTCAACGAACTGTCGATGAATTACTCCGACGAGACCGCGGACGAGTTCTCGCGCGTGCAGGAGCAGATCGACGCGGTCGACGCCTGGAACCTCGACACGACGCTCGAGTACGCGATGGACGCGCTGCGCTGCCCACCGGCCGACGCCGACGTGACGGTGCTGTCCGGCGGCGAACGCCGTCGCGTCGCGCTCTGCCGGCTGCTGCTGCGCCAGCCCGATCTGCTGCTGCTCGACGAGCCGACCAACCACCTCGACGCCGAGTCGGTCGGGTGGCTCGAGCAGCATCTGCAGGAGTACAAGGGCACGGTGGTCGCGATCACCCACGATCGCTACTTCCTCGACAACGTCGCCGGCTGGATCCTGGAGCTCGACCGTGGCCACGGCATCCCGTACGAGGGCAACTACTCGGGCTGGCTGGAGCGCAAGCGCAAGCGCCTCGAGCAGGAGGAGCGCCAGGAGTCAAGCCGCCAGCGGACGATCAAGCAGGAGCTCGAGTGGGTGCGGATGAACGCCTCGGCGCGCCAGACCAAGCCCCGCGCCCGTCTGAACGCCTACGAAGCGCTGCTCGCCCAGGACCGCAACGTCAAGCTCGACCAGGTCCAGATCCACATCCCCGCCGGTCCTCGCCTCGGCGGCGTCGTGATCGAGGCCGACAAGCTGCGCAAGGGTTACGGCGAGCGGCTGCTGATCGACGATCTGTCGTTCACGCTGCCGCCGGCCGGAATCGTTGGCGTGATCGGCCCCAACGGCGCCGGCAAGACGACGCTGCTGCGGATGCTGACCGGCGCCGAGCAGCCGGACTCGGGCACGCTCAGGATCGGGGAGACGGTGCAGCTGGCCTATGTGGACCAATCGCGCGCCGAGCTCGATCCCGACAAGACCGTCTGGGAGGAGATCTCCGGCGGCCTGGACGAGATCTCGCTCGGAGACCGTTCGATCGCCAGCCGCGCCTACGTCGGCGGCTTCAACTTCAAGGGCACCGACCAGCAGAAGAAGGTCGGCAAGCTTTCGGGCGGCGAGCGCAATCGCCTACATCTCGCCAAGCTGCTGCGCTCCGGCGGCAACCTGTTGCTGCTCGACGAGCCGACCAACGATCTCGACACCGACACGCTGCGTGCGCTCGAGGAGGCGCTGCTGGCGTTCGCCGGCTGCGCGATCGTCGTCTCCCACGATCGCTGGTTTTTGGACCGGGTCGCGACGCACGTGCTCGCGTTCGAAGGTGATTCGCAGGTCCGCTGGTTCGAGGGCAACTTCGAGGCTTACGAGCAGTGGCGCCACGAGCAGCTCGGCGCCGCCGCCGACCGGCCGCACCGGATCACCTACAAGCGGCTCGTCCGTCACTGACGCCCGCGCCGGCGCGGCTCAGTCCCCGCTCTGGCTCCAGCGCTGGGCGGGGCCGCGCGAGCACGCCGCAAGCACCACCCGACCGCCCTCGTCGGCCAGGCAACGCGTGTACTGGACCCAGGTGATCGTGCCGTTCGGGTTGATCTCCCATTGCTCGCCGGCGTCGCCGTCGCAGCGGGTCCAATCAAGCGCCCGGCCGATAGCGCCGGTCGTGCGCAAACAACGGCCCCGATCCTCCAAGAACGCGCCGTCGTAAGCGACCCGCTGCGCCCGCCCACGCCGGCAGCGTTCGGTGCTGGCCGGCGTCGGGGTGCGCCCGGCGGCGTCGGCCAGGCACCTGCCGGTGGAAAGGTTGCGGTAGTGACCGGTGGTCGTCTGCGACCGCGCGCCGCCGAAGCAGCGGCCGCTGCGCGCGGTAAACAGCGGCTGTGCGCTGACCGGCAGGCCGCGTCGCGGGTCGACTACGAACGAGGTCAACAGCGGGGCGCCGTCGGGGCGGCTGCGTGTGAGCGCGTCCTCGCAGTCGATCGCATCGAACGCGTTGCCGCCGCGACCGCCGACCCAGACGTCGATGTGATGCAGCCGCGGCCCGCCGTCGGGACCGTGGCCCGACCAGTCCAGGTCGCACTCCTGGCAGTCGTCGCCCATCCGCAGGTACTTGTGGAAGTGCGAGTCATAGAGCACGGTCCCGACCGGGAACTCGGCCCGGTCTGAGGCGAACGTGATCGGGTTGGCGTAGGTGCCGGTGCCGCCGGCACAGCCGGAGTAGGCGGTCGCGCACCCCGGCGGCGTGTTGTCAAACCAGCCGTAGTAGGTGGCGTAGACCCCCGCCCGCGGTGGATGTGTCCGTCCGGCGGCGATCGCCGGCGGCACGGCCGAGGTCAGCACCGCGACCGCCACGATCACCAGCCGGATCGCTCTCGAGGTGTTCATCGGCGCAATGGTAAGGGGCGCCCGCGTGCGCGGCGATAGCCTGGTCGGGACGAATTCGAGCAAGGCGGTGTCGATGTCGGCAGGCCATGGCGAGGCGCAGCAGCGCAGCCGCAGACGTCGGGAGGTGATCATCAGCGCGACGATCGAGCTGATCTCCGAAGGCGGGCCGAAGGCGGTCACGCACCGAGCCGTGTCGGCGCGCGCCGGGCTGCCGCCGGCCTCTGCCGGCTACTACTTCAAGACCGTCAACGAACTGGTCGAGGCGGCGCTGCGCAAGTCCGCAACCGATCGCGTCGAGCAGCTGACGACGATGTTCGACGTCGCACTGCGTGGTCTCGACGATCCCGGCCTGGTCGCCGAGCGGGTCGCGACCGCGCTGGTTCGCGGTGCCAACCGCCACGGCCTCGCGCAGTACGAGGTGTACCTCGAGGCGGCCCGTAACCCCGAGCTACGGGTCGCGGTCAGCACCGCGATGGCCGGCTTCGAGCAGGTCGCGGCCGATCGCCTGCGTGCGCTCGGGATCCGCTCGCCCCGCTTGGCCGCGAAGGCGTTCGTCGCGGTCGCGGACGGGTTTGCGCTGCACCGGCTGGCGGCGCCGCTTCCGCTCGCCGAGGACCACGAGCTGGTGCGCCGGACGCTGGCGGCGATGTATGCCGGCTTCGCGGCCGCGGCGGCTCAGCCGAACGCGGCGGTCAGCAGCGCTCGTAGTTCATTGCTGTCGCGCGCGACCCCGTCGGCATCAAGCAGTTGCTCGGCGTCGTAGGGTCCGGTCGTGACCGCGAGACAGCGGACGCCATCGGCGCGCGCGCAGTAGATGTCACGCGGGGTGTCGCCGATCACGATCGTGTGCTCGCGCGCGAACGCGACGCCGTCGGCGCCGGCACGCCGGCGGGCGATCGCCGGCAGCATCGCGCGGTCCTCGGCGTCTGAGCCGAATCCGCCCTGTCCGGCCGCGAAGAAGTGGCCGAGCCCCGCCCGTCCGAGCTTCAGCCGCCCGACCGGCTCGTAGTTGCCGGTGACGAGCGAGAGCGGCACGTCCTCGCGCCCCTGAAGCTCTGTCAGCAGCTCGGCGATTCCGGGGATCACCGTGTCGGACAGGTCCGGCGGACAGATCCGCGCGTACTGCTCGCAGCAGGCGGCGCGGACATCGTCGGCGCGTTCGTCGATCCGGAGTGCCGAGACGCCCGCCGCCAGCAACAGCAGCCGCGCGATCTCGCCGTCGGTCCGCCCCGCCGGCGAGACCGTCGAGCGCACCGCCTCGGCGTCGATCCCGTGGACCTCGTGCAGCGCCGCCCGCAGCGCCTGCGCGTGCGCCCGCGCTGCCCCGGCCACGAGCGTCCCGTCGACGTCGAACAGCAGCAGCGTCCGCCCGCCCGTCACCGGATCGGCCTCCGGGCTCAGCGCTCGAGCACGAAGTCGGGCGCCAGCCGCTGCGCGAACGCCGCCAGCAGCCGCACGGTCGCCTCGACGTCGGACAGCGCGACCAGCTCGACCGGGGAGTGCATGTAGCGCAGCGGGATCGAGACGACCGCCGTCGGGACGCCGGTTCGCGGTGGCGTGGACGGCGTCGGCGTCGGTGCCGGTCGCCGCGGCCGAACGACTCGACCGTGTGCGGGAATCCCCTCCTGCTCGGCGGTCGTCGATCAGCAGGTCGGTGACCGCCGGATGCAGCGACAGTGCCGCGCGCGATCACCGGACCGGAGCCGAGCTCGTGCTTGGTGTCTTGACCGAGCTCGACCCCGGGCTGGTCGGTCGCGTGGGTGACGTCGACGACGACCGCGACGTCCGGCTGCAGGCCGAACGCGCTCGTGCGCGCGCCGGCGAACGTCGTCTCCTCCTGCGCGACGGCGAGCCCGAACACGTCGCCGGGCGCGCCGCCGGCGTCCGCGACCAGCCGCGCGGTCTCGGCGGCCACGTAGGCGCCGATCCGGTTATCCAGCGAGCGCGACACGATCCGGTCGTTAGCGCAGCGCCAACGGCGCGGCGTCGATCACGCCGACGTCGCCGATCCGGACCATCGTCCGCGCCTCGTCGCCGTCGGTGGCGCCGATGTCGATGTGCAGGTCCTTGGTCTTCGGGGCCTTGTCGCGCTCGTCGCCGCGGATCAGGTGGATCGGCTTGCGGCCGATCACACCGCGCAGCTCGCCGTCGCGGGTGGTCAGCACGATCCGCTGGCCGATCGAGCTGGATCGGATCCCAACCGCCGACCTCGCCGAATCGCAGGAACCCCGAGTCCTCGATGTGGGTGACGTGCACGCCGATCTCGTCGATGTGGCCGATCACCGCGAGCGTCGGCGACCGGGCGCGCCGATGCCGGCGGAACCCGAACGGCCGACGAGCCGACGCGATCGGCCCGGACGTCGTCGGAGAACGCGCCGGCGGCGTCACGCCAGACCTTCGCGGGCGCCGTCTCGTGGCCGGACGGGCCGGCCGCGCGCAGCAGCTTGTCGAGCAGCTCGGGGGTCGTCATCTCGAGCCGAGCAGGCTAGCTGCGCGAGCAGCTGGCGCAGCACGTACTGGAGGATCCCGCCGTGGCGGTAGTAGATCTGTTCCTTCGGGGTGTCGATCCGGACGGTCACCTCGAACTGCTTGTCGTCGGCGTGGACGGTCAGCGTGCGCGGGACCTCGTCGGTGTCGGCGATGCCGGTGATCGTGAATCGCTCGTCGCCGGTCAGCCCCAGCGACTCGGCCGACGCGCCGTCGGCGAACTGCAGCGGCAGGACGCCCATCCCGACCAGGTTGGAGCGGTGGATCCGCTCGAACGATTCGGCGATCACGGCGCGGACGCCGAGCAGCCGGGTGCCCTTCGCGGCCCAGTCGCGCGAGCTGCCGGAGCCGTACTCCTTGCCGGCGAGGATGACCAGCGGCACGCCGGCGTCGATGTACTTCATCGCGGCGTCGTAGATCGACATCTCCTCGCCGCTCGGCGTCTGGTGCCAAGGTACTTGGTGACACCGCCCTCGGAGCCGCGGCAGCAGCTGGTTGCGCAGGCGGATGTTCGCGAACGTGCCGCGCATCATCACCTCGTGGTTGCCGCGCCGGGATCCGAACGAGTTGAAGTCCCGCGTCTCGACGTGGTTCTCGTTGAGGTACTGGGCGGCCGGGCCGTCGCGCTTGATCGAGCCGGCGGGCGAGATGTGGTCGGTGGTGACGCTGTCGCCGAGGCGTGCGAGCACGCGCGCGTCGGTGATGTCGGTCAGCGGCTCGGGCTCGGTCGGCAGGTCATCGAAGAACGGCGGCCGGCGCACGTAGGTCGAGCGCTCGATCCCAGGCGAACCGGTCTCCGGTCGGGACCTCGAGCGTGTTCCAGCGCTCGTCGCCGTCGAACACCTCGCCGTAGGACTTGCGGAACATGTCGGACTGGACGGCCTCCTCGACCGTGCTGGGCGACCTCCGCCTCGTCGGGCCAGATGTCCTTGAGGTAGACGGCTCGCCGTGCGTGTCGGTGCCGAGCGGCTCGTCGTAGAGGTCGATGTCCATCGTCCCGGCGAGCGCGTAGGCGACGCACAGCGGCGGCGACGCGAGGTAGTTCATCTTCACGTCGGGGTTGATCCGGCCCTCGAAGTTGCGGTTGCCCGACAGCACCGAGACGACCGCCAGATCCTCGGCGCCGACGACGTCGGAGATCTCGGTCGGCAGCGGCCCGGAGTTGCCGATGCAGGTCGTGCACCCATAGCCGACGAGGTTGAAGCCGAGCTCGTCGAGGTATTCGTCGAGACCGGCCCGCTCCAGGTACTCGGTGACGACCTTGGAGCCCGGGGCCAGCGAGGTCTTGACCCACGGCTTGACCTTCAGACCCCGCTGGACGGCGTTGCGCGCGAGGAGTCCCGGCGCCGAGCATCACCGACGGGTTCGAGGTGTTCGTGCAGCTCGTGATCGCGGCGATCACGACGTGGCCGTGGTCAAGCGTCGTGTCTCGGTGCCGTCGGCGAGCGTCACCGGTCGGTCAGTCGCGAGCGGCGGTCGGCGACCTGCACGCCGCCGGTCTCGCCGTGCGGCGCCTGGCCGTCGACCGCGGCTGCCGTTGGTCGCGGGCGGGTCGACTGGCCGGGAAGGTCTCTGCCAGCGCCTCGTCCTCCTCGTCCGTCGTCGTCGTCGTCGGGCAGCAGGCCCTCGAGCGCCATCCGGAACGCTCGCCTTGGACTCGGTCAGCGAGACGCGGTCCTGCGGGCGCTTGGGGCCGGCGATCGACGGGACGACGTCGGCGAGGTCAAGCTCGATCTGTCGGAGAACGTCGGCTCCTCGGAGTGCTCGTCGTGCCACAGACCCTGCTCCTTGGCGTACGCCTCGACCAGCGCGATCTGGTCCGCCGGACGGCCGGAGAACTCCAGGTACCGCAGCGTCTCGGCGTCGATCGGGAAGATCGCGCAGGTCGAGCCGAACTCCGGCGACATGTTGCCGATCGTCGCGCGGTCGGCCAGCGGCAGCCCGCGCCAGCCCGGCGCCGTGAAACTCGACGAACTTGCCGACGACGCCGCGTTCGCGCAGCATCTCGGTGACGGTCAGCACCAGGTCGGTCGCGGTCGCGCCCTGCGGCAGCTCGCCGGTCAGCTTGAAGCCGAGCACCTGCGGGATCAGCATCGACATCGGCTGGCCGAGCATCGCCGCCTCGGCCTCGATCCCGCCGACGCCCCAGCCGAGCACGCCGAGCCCGTTGATCATCGTCGTGTGCGAGTCGGTGCCGACGAGCGTGTCGGGGTAGGCCTGGCGCCGTGACCGATCGTCGACGAACACGACGCGGGCCAGGTACTCGAGGTTGACCTGGTGCACGATCCCGGTGTCCGGCGGGACCACCGCGAAGTTCCGAAACGCGCCCTGTCCCCAGCGCAGGAACGCGTAGCGCTCCTGGTTGCGCTCGAACTCGAGCTCGGCGTTGTGCGCGAACGCCTGCGGCGGTGCCGAACGCGTCGACCTGCACGGAGTGGTCGATCACCAGCTCGGCGGGGACCAGCGGGTTGATCTTCTCGGGGTCGCCGCCGAGCTCGGCCATCGCGTCGCGCATCGCCGCCAGGTCGACGATCGCCGGGACGCCGGTGAAGTCCTGCATCACGACGCGGGCGGGGGTGAACGCGATCTCCTCGCGACGGCTCCGCGTTCGCGTCCCAGCTGGCCAGCGCCTCGATGTCGGCCGCGCGGATCGCCTCGCCGTCCTCGTTGCGCAGCAGGTTCTCCAGCAGGATCTTCAGCGAGAACGGCAGCCTGGCGATGTCGAACTTCGACTGCAGCGCGTCGAGCCGGTAGATCTCGTACGACGCGTCCCCGACCGTGCAGCGCGGCCCGGGCGTCAAAGCTGTTGGCGTTGGTGGGCAGACATGTTCCGTTGCGACTCCTGATTTTCAGCAGGGGTCACCCGTACTCTAGGCGCGCGATGAGGTAGGACCGCACTACGCGCGCGCTCGGACGATGCCGGCGCCGCGCGGTCACGAACATGGAGCTGTTCTTCGACCTCGTCTACGTGTTCGCGATCACGCAGCTGTCGGATTTCCTGTTCACGGCACCCGACGTTCGCGCGGCGCGCTCGAGGCGCTGATCATGTTCGGCGCGGTCTGGTGGGCGTGGAACTACACGGCCTGGGCGACCAACTGGCTGGACCCGGAGAGCATCCCGGGGGCGGTGCTGATGATCGTGCTGATGGCGATCAGCCTGGTGATGTCGGCCGCGATCCCGGACGCGTTCGACGGCACGCGGGCTGCCGTTCGCGTTCGCCTACGTCGCGCTCCAGGTGGTCCGCTCGGGGTTCATGGTCTGGGCGTTCACCGGCACGACGACCGAATGCGTCGCAACTACCGCAGCTGCTGGCGTGGTCGTGATCGCGGGCGTGATCTGGATCGTCGGCGCGTTCGTGCACCGTGATCTGCGGCTGGTGGCTGTGGCTGGTGCGCGCTCGCGGTCGACCTGGCGGCGCCGGTCCACGGCTTTCTGGCTGCCGGGCGTCGGGCGCGACGCCGATCGAGGACTGGACGCTGGCCGGCGGCCATCTCGCCGAGCGCTGCCAGCTCGTGCTGATGATCGCGCTCGGCGAGTCGGTGCTGCGGGTCGGGCTGACGTTCTCCGGACAGCATGGCTCGCCGAGCGTCGACGCCGCGTTCGTCGTCGGCTTCCTGATCTGCGCGTGTCTGTGGGCGATCGTACTTCCTGCGGTACGCCGAGCGCGGCGCGGAGGTGATGCTCGTCGACCGCGGCGATCGCGGCCCGCGTCGGGCGGACCGGCTACGCCTACGCCCACGCGATGATGGTCGCCGGCGTGATCGTCGTCGCGGTCGCGATCCAGTCTGACGATCGACAACCCCGACGAGGCGCCTCGTCGGCGTTCTCGGCGCTGACGATGCTCGGCGGGCCGGCGCTGTTCCTCGCCGGCCTGGCGCTGTTCAAGTCGGCGATCGGGCAGCGGTGCCCGGCGCGCGCCCCGGTGATCGCGATCTGCGTGCTCGCGGCTGATCGGCGCGATCGCCGCGGTCGGGGCCGACAGTCTTGTCGTGATGGTCTGCGCGACGTTCGTGATCGGCGGCGATGGCGGCGCTCGGCGGTCAGCGCTTGCCGACCGCGACTGAACCCGCTGCGGTCGGCGCATTCCCAGCGTTCTCTCAGCGTGGAGCTTCGGGCGTTGTTCGCCGGCGGCTGGATGCTGTCGTGCAGTCGCCTCTGCTGACCCGACCCGTCAGGAGCAGTCACGACATGCGCACCCTCAGTCCGCCTCATCTCCGGCCTGGCCGCGGTCGCCGCCGGCCTGCGTCTGTCGCCGCGGGCGTGTACGCCGAGAGCCACCACGTCCCCGGGCAGCCGTGACCAGCGGCTCGATCGATGGGTGCGGCGCGGCGCGGCCGCGCGCGCTGGCGCAGGCGGATCCGCCCGCGCGCGCGCGCTGGCGCGCGCGGTCTGGGCACGGCCCGAGCTGCTGCTCGCGCTCGGGGTCGCGGCCGTCGCTGAACCTGTGGGGCCTGTCGCGCAACGACTGGGCGAACACGTTCTACGCCGGCGCGGTGCGCTCGATGGCCTCCAGCTGGCACGACTTCCTGTTCGCGTCGCTGGACCGCTCCGGCCTGATGACCGTCGACAAGCCGCCGCTGGCGTTCTGGATCCAGGCGCTGTCGGTCCGGGTGTTCGGCTGGCATTCGCTGTCGATCCTCGTGCCGCAGGCGCTGATGGGCGTCGCCGCGGTCGGGCTCACCTACGACCTCGTCCGGCGCCGGTTCGGGCGGGCCGCCGGGTTCGCGGCGGGCGCTGGCGCTGGCGCTGACGCCGATGACGGTCGCGATCTCACGCCACAACAACCCCGATCAGGCGCTGATCCTGTGCTGCGTCGCGGCGCTGTGGTTCGCGTGCGCGCGCTTGGAGGACGGCCGTACGCGCTGGCTGGTCTGGAGCGGGCGTCTGCGTCGGGCTCGGGTTCGAGGCGAAGATGTCGGTCGCGCTGTTCGTCGTGCCCGGGGATCGCGCTCGCGTGGCTGTGGGCCGCGCCGGTGCGCGTCGGCGCTGGGTCCGGGTGCGGCGGCTGCTGTGGGGCGGGCTGGCGATGACGGTCGTCGGGCTCGCGTGGCCGCTGCTGGTGACGCTGACTCCGGCCGCCGACCGGCCGTGGATCTCCGGCACGTCGGACAACTCGGTCTGGTCGCTGATCGTCAGCTACAACGGCGTCGGCCGGGTCACCGGGCAGGCCGGCGCGCCGTCGACGGCGGCGGCGGCGGCGGTGGTGGCGGGTTCTCGGCCGGCGCGACCGGCGCGTTCCGATTGCTGGACTCGGCGCTCGGCGGCCAGGCCGGCTGGCTGATCGGGTTCGCGATCGTGGCCGGCGTCGGGCTGGTCGTGCTGACCCGGCTGCGCCGCGGCGACGCGCGCACCGGCTGGCTGATCGCGGTCGGCGGCGCGTTCGCCGTCAGCGCGGTCGTGTTCAGCGTCGCGTCGGGGATCGTGCACCCGTACTACGTCTCGTTCCTGGCCCCGTGGACGGCGATGCTGATCGGCGCCGGGGTCGGCGAGGCGCTGCGGCCCGGAGCCGGTCGCGCGCGTGCGTTCGGCGCGCTGGCGATCGCCGGCGGCGCGGTCACCGAGCTGGTCGTGCTCGGGCAGGCACGGCGGCTCGGTCGTCGTGGGCGACGCCGCTGGTGATCGTCGTCTGCGCGCTGGCGGTCGCTGGCGCTGCTCGTGGTCGCCGTTCCCGGCTCGCGTGCGGGCGGTGGTCGTGGCGGTCGCGCTGGCGGCGCTGCTGGCGGCGCCCGGCGGCCTGGGCGGTCGACACGCTCGGTCACGCCACCAGCTCGACCTTCCCGGCCGGCGGGCCGGCCTCGGCCGGCGGCTTCGGCGGTGGTCCGGGCGGCTTTGGCGGCCGCGGCGGCGCTCGCGGTGGGTTCGCTGGCGGCTGGCCGTGGCGCGCGGCGTTCGGCGGGCGCGCGGCAGGCCGCTCGGGCGCCAGCGCCGGTGGCGCGTCCGGCGGTGGCTCGGTCGGCTGGCAGCGGCGGTGCGCCGCGGCGCCGGCGGCGTGCCCAGCGGGCGGCGGCATGTTCGGCGGCGACTCCTCGACGCTGCGGGCGGCCTCGCGCTACGCCGCGTCCCACGGCGGCGGCACGGTCGCGGTCGAGAGCCAGAGCAGCGCCGCCGCGGCGATCGTCGCCGGCGAGACAACGTGGCCGGGATCGGCGGCTTCTCCGGCGTGCGAGAGCTCGGTCAGCGCGTCGTGGCTGGCGATGGAGGTCCGCGACGGCCGGCTGCGGTGGATCGTGGCCGACACGGGCGGCGGCTTTGGCGGCGGGGTTTCGCCGGTGCGACTCGGCGCGTCCGGCCGGCGCGGCCGGTGCGGCCGGTGCGGCTGGTGCGGCGGGCGGCCTCGGGTCGCGGCCCTCGTCGTCAGGCGTCGCGCGGCCTGTTCGGCGGCACCACGAGTCGGGTTCGGGCTCGGTCACCGGCGGTGGATCCGGGACGTCTCCGTCTCGGGTTCCAGTGGCGGCGCGATGCCGTCGGGCGCCGGGATCGGCTTCGCCGACGGCCGGACCGGCTCGGCGAAGGCGTTCGCGATCGCCGAGAAGGTCGGCCGCAAGGTGACGATCACGCGTCGACGGCCAGACCGTGACGATGTACGACCTCAAGGGCAAGGCGTCGGCGATCCTGGCGGCGGCCGGCGAAGCGCGTCGAGCCTGAGATCGCCACTAACGCCGACTGCGTGCGCCGCCCACCGTGCCCGCCGTCGTCGCGAGCGCATTCGGCGAACCGGACGGGCGGCAAACCCGCGCGCCCGGCCGAGGCCGTCCGAGCCCGGCCGGGCGGGCGCGGGCGATTCGGGTCCGGGTCCGAGCTCCGACCGCGAGCTGGGCGATTGTCGAACGAGCCATACGTTCGGCTGAAGTGCCCAGCATCCGCGATGCGGGGGGCGGCGGGCTTCGGAGCGTTCCGGCTTACAGGCCGGCCGGGTGGCTCGACGTCGAAGCCGGCGAACTCGCCGCCGCCGCGCGCCCAGCGGGTCCGCCGTCCTCGGCCTGGGCGACGGTGTCGAAGCGCCAGCCGGCGATCGTCATCCAGACGTGGCCGGCGTTCGAGTAGATCGTGACCCACTTGCCGGGGCCGGGCATCGCCCCAGCTCGTCGAACTGACCCGAGACCATCGGCGAGGTCGACCAGGCCGGCGGCCGCCAGCACGTAGCTGACCGAGCCCGAGCAGTCGTAGCCGTCGGCTTGGAAGGACGCGTGACCGCCGCCGTAGATGTAGGGGAGGGTCGCGATCGCGTTGCCGGCGGCGATCATCTCCCGGACCGCACTCGGGCGCGCCGGCGGGCGGCTGGACCATGCCGTTGGTGTCAAGCGTGATCCCGTTGACGCTGGCGTTGCCGGTCGCGGCGCTCTCGCCGGCGGCGCGTCGCGGCGGCGGCCTCCTCGGCGTTGAGCTTCTTCTGCAGGCTGCTGACCTGGGCCTCGACGGTGGCGTAGCGGCCGTGGGCCTTGGCGCGCGCGGCGATCTCCTTGATCTGCTGCTGCTTGAGCGCCGAGCTGCAGCGCGGCGGCCTGGTTGCGCTCGGCGAGGACCTGCTTGGCGAGCGTCCGGTCACGCTGCTCGAGCGTCTCCAGCCGCTTGGCCTCCGCCGAGACCTCGCGCCGCGCGATCCGGGTCTGATCGACGACGTCAGCGTTCTGCTTGGCGACCTTGCCGGCGAAGTTGATCTGGTTCAGCAGCTGGTCGAAGCCGTGCGAGGAGAGCACGACCGAAACCAGCGAGGGCGGCTGGCTCTCGTAGCCGGCGACGAGGTTGGCGGCCAGCGCCTTGGTCGCGAGCTTGCAGATGGTTCTCGACGTCGACCAGGTGGTCGCGGCGCGCTCAGCAGCTGGTTCTGCACCGACTTGAGGCGGTCGACGCGCTGGTCCAGATCCGATTGGACCTCGTCCAGGCGCGCCTGCGCGGACTGCAACCCGCCGTCGGTCTTCGCGATCTGCGCCGAGTCGTCGGCGATCTGCGCCTGCAGCTGGCTGGCCGCGTCTTGGCGGCGTCGAGCTGACTGGAGACGTCCGCCGAGCTCGACGACGCCAGCGCCCAGCAGACCGCGGCGAGCGCGCGACCGCCAGGCGATCAGCGGCGCGCAGGATCCAGTGACGAGCGGGGGGACGATGACATGGCGGCAAGCCGTGCCTGGGAGCGATCGTAACGGCGATCTCAGGTCACGGCGACGAGCACCCTAACACGGCCCGTCGCGTCGATCGCCGTACTGACCTCTCCTGCAAGAAATCCTGCAAAACAGCGGATTTGCGCGACCCCGTGAAAGGCGTGACCGGGCTCGCCCGCGAGGCCGCTCGCAACCGCAGACGATGCCACCCGGCGACCGTCAGCGACCCCGAGCGGACGACACGCCGGGGGTCGATTGCCATACTGCGCCGATGCGAGACGCACGACATCTCGCCATCTCTGCTGGTCGTACTGGGGGCGTTGCGCTGGCGGTGCCGGCGGTCGCGCTAGCGGGGATCGGCCGGGAGACAACCAGTACACGAATCCGTTCGGAGGCGGGGGCAGCGGCTCGAGCTCGACCAGCTCCGCGCCGCCCGCGACGACGACCTCGGCAGCTCCCGCGACCAGCACGACCCCCGTGGCGACCGAGGCGTCGACCGCTGATCCGACCGCGACCGCCGCTGCCGGTTCGAGTTCGACGACGACCACGGCCACGGGTGACGGCCTGCCGCGGACCGGCTATGCGGTCGGCGAGGCGGTCGGGTTCGGCCTCGTGCTGATCGGTGGCGGCCTGTGATCCGCCGACGCGCCGGCCGCGCCTGACCGGCGTCCGGGACCGCAGCCGAGACGAAGCGGCGTCCGGGACCGCAGCCGAGACGAGCGGCGTCCGGGACGCCAGCTCCGACGAAGCGGCGTCCGGGACCCCAGCCCCGACGACCCGGATCCCTCAGCGCCGTCGGACGGCTCGCAGCTGCGCGAGCTCACGGCCGGGTCGCGTCCGAGTGCTCGCTTGATCAGCGCCCGTGATCCGAACAGCGCCGCCTGCCGGCGGTCGTCCGCGCACGCGGCGTGCTCGCCCAAGGTCATCGCGATCGCGCGATGGCGAGCCCGTGCGAGCACCTCGAACGGCTCGCCTCCGTAGGCCGCTGCGGTGGCGTGGGCGCGGTGATGCAGCACCCGCGCCGCCGGCCAGAACCAGGTCTCCACGCCCGCACCGGCCGCGCGCAGGCCCAGCTCGAGGTCCTCGCCGTAGATGAAGATCGATCCGAGAACGGCCCGAGCGCCCGCAACGTCTCGGTTCTCGCCGCGAGCGCGCAGCCGACCGCCCAGCCGACCGCGCGTCGGCCGCCGCGAGCGCCATGGCGCCAGCGCCGCCCCCAGCGGCCCCGGCACCAGCCGCGGCGGCAGCGCGAGTCGCGCCAGCTCGGCGGCGGCGCCCGGCCGCGGATGGACGGTGTCCTGTCGCGACCCGTCGGACGACAGGACCAGCGGTGCGAGCAGTCGCCGCTCGAACCCCGGCGCCAACGCGGCCGCCGCCAGCGACCGCAGCGAGTCGTCGAGCAGTTCGACGTCGGGGTTGACAAACACCGTGACCGGCTCGCTGACGTGCGTGAGCCCGAGGTTGGAGCCGCGGCCGAAGCCGAGGTTTGACCCGGCCGCGACCGACACCGCGACCGGATGGGCCTCGGCGACGGCGGCGCTGTCATCGACCGAGCCGCAGTCGACGACGATCACGCGCACGCCGGGAAGGTGGCGCGCGACCGAGTCGAGCAGCGCGAGCAGCGGCCGCGCGGAGTTGAAGCTGACGGTGACGAGCGCCAACGGCGCGTCCGTCGCCGGTGCCGCGCGCGTGGGCGGCGTCAGCACGCGCGCGAACTCGCGGCGCATCCGTTCGCGGCCGAACCGCTGCGTGACCCGCGCCCGCCCGGCCGCGCCGAGCGCTTGAGCTCGCTCGCCGTCGGCAACGAGCGATACGACGCCCGCCGCCGCGGCGTCGGCATTGCCGGCCCGGTACAGCACTGCGCATTCGAGGTCGGCGATCTCGGCGGCGCCGCCGGTGTCTGGGACGACCACCGGACGGCCGTGCGCGAGCGCCTCGGCGACGACCAGCCCGAACGGCTCTCGGTCGGCGCAATGCAGCAGGCAGCTCGCTCGCCCCAGCTCGGGGCCGACGTCGTCGACTGGGCCGGTGAACCGGACCGCGCCCGCCAGGTCCGGCTGCGCGGCGCGCGCCCGCAGCCGGCGTGACAACGCCGCCCCGTGCTCGTCGAGCGCGTCTCCGACGATCCGCAGCTGCAGCGAGGGAACCGCGATCCGCGCCAGCGCAACCGCCTCGAGCGCCAGCTCGATCCGCTTGAACGCCACCAGCGCCCCGACCACGACCACCACCGGCGCCCCCGGCGGCCACGGCGGCGGCTGCGCCGGCACCTCGACCCCGGGGTACACGACCGTCAACCGCGCACCCAGCTCGCCCCACCGGCCGGAGATCCGCGGCGACCGTGTCGGAGTTGGCGACGACCACGTCCGCGCTGGTGGCGGCGGCGTGGACGAGGCGCGCGATCACGCGACCCGGCGGCAGCAGGTCGTGATGGGCGAATACGACCCGGCCGGCGAACGCCCGGCCGGCCGGTGACCTCGCCACCGCCGGCCACGCCAGCGCAGACCGCATACCCCAGAGCACGAGCACGTCGGGCGCGAGCCCGTCGAGCAGCCGGGCGAGCTGGGCAGCATGTCCGGCCAGTTCGGCGCTCGCCCGCGCCCGGGTGACCAGCCGCGCCGGTGCCCGGCCCGCCCCGCGCAGCCGCAGCGACCGGGCGCGCAGCGCCAGCACGCGCAGGCCCGCGGCGCGACCGCGATCGGCCAGCGGTCCCTCCGGGCACGCGACGCAGACCTCGCCCACGAGGCCGGTGGCGACATCGACCAGCACCCGTTCGGCGCCGCCGAACGCCCCGGAGTAGCTGACCAGCAGGTACAGCGGTGATGCCCTTGGAGTTACGCGCATGTAGGCTGACGGCTCGGTCGTGCCCGGGGGCGAGCGCGCCGCGCGCCCCCCACGCCTACACTCGCGAGGACACCTTGATGTTCACGGATGAGACGGAAATTCCACGGGTGGCGTTGGTCCATGACTTCCTGCTCGACGTTCGGGGAGCGGAGCGAGTGTTCGAAGAGCTCTGCGAGATCTGGCCGCAGGGTGACATCTTCACCGCCGTCTACGACGAGAAGGGGACTGAGGGACGGTTCGCGCATCGCGTCGTCCACAGCTCGTTCCTGCAGCGGCTGCGACCTTCGGCGCGGAATTTCCGGATGCTGCTGCCGCTGTATCCGGCGGCGATCGAGTCGCTGGACCTGTCGGGCTACGACCTCGTCGTCTCGAGCTCGTCGGCGTGGGCCCACGCGGTGCGGTGCGGCGAGCGCGCGGTACATCTGAGCTACTGCCACAACCCGTTCCGGTACGCGTGGAGCGAGCGCGACGCGACCCTCGCACAGCGCGATCCGGTCTCCCGGGTGGCGCTGCGCCAGCTGTTCGAGCGCTGGCGGCGCTGGGATCGCGCGGTCGCTCAGCGGCCGACCCGCTACGTCGCCAATTCGGCCGTCACGCAGCACCGGATCCGCGAGTATTTCGGCCGCGACTCCGAGATCGTGCACCCGCCGATCGACACCGACCGGTTCTCGCCCGGAACGGTCGGCGAGCACTACGCGATCGTCTCGGAACTGATGTCGCACAAGCAGATCGATGTCGCGATCGAGGCGTTCAACCGGCTGCGACGCCCACTCGTGATCATCGGCGACGGCCCCGCCGCGCGGCGGCTGCAGCGGCTCGCCGGCCCGACCGTGCAGCTGCTCGGTCGCGTCTCGGACTCGACCGTCGAGCTGACCCTGCAGAGCGCGCGGGCGTTGATCGTGACCGCCGTCGAGGAGTTTGGGATTGCGGCGGTCGAGGCTCAGGCCGCCGGTCGGCCCGTGATCGCGCGCGAAGCGGGCGGCACGCTCGAGACGGTGATCGACGGGCGGACCGGATGCTTCTGGTCCGGCGGTCCCGACGAGCTCGCCCGCGCGGTGTTCGAGTTCGACGACGGCGCGATCGATCCGTCCGCGTGCCGATCACAGGCCGAGCGCTTCTCGCGCGAACGATTTCGAGCGGCGATCTCGGCCCAGATCCAGGCCGCAATCGCCCAGCGACCGCTCGACGACTGCGCGCTGCGACGCTCGCCCGTGGGCATGCGCCGCTTCACCGCGAACGTCCCCGTCACGCTGGCATCGCGCGCGCTGACGGAGCAGACGGTCTCGGTCGCGCCGATCCAGCGCGCGGTCACCGACCCGCAGGGCTGAGGTGCGGCGTGTCGCCTTCGCCGTCGTCGCGGCGACGCTGCTGGCCGGGCCGACCGCGCTGGCGTTTCTCACCGGTGGTTACTTTCCATCGGCCCGCAATTGGGCCGGGGCGATCACCTGGGCGTTGGTCGCGTTGGCGCTGGTGCTGGTACCGCGGCCGCTGGCCTTGCATCGCGGCGCGATCGTCATGCTGGCCGGGGTCGGCGGCCTGGCCGCGTGGTCGTTGATCTCGGCGATCTGGGCACCGATCGCCGGCAACGCCTGGTCGGCCGGGCAGCTCGCGGCGCTGTATGCGGGCGCGCTGTTGGCATCGGCGATCGTGTTTCGCGACCCTCGCGCTCGGGCGGCGGCCGTGCCCGTGCTGGCGCTCGGGACCGCGGTCGTGATCGGGTACGGCATCTCGGAGCGGTTGCTGCCGGGGTTGCTGCATTTCTCTGCCACCGGGATCGCCTACGGTCGGCTCGAGCAACCGCTGACGTATTGGAACGCGATGGGGGAGCTGGCGGCGATCGGCCTGATCCTCTGCGCCCGGCTGTGTGGCGATCCCGATCGGCGCAGGCCGGTCCGCGCGCTCGCCGCAGCCGTGTCGGTAGTGCTCGGCTCCGGTCTCTACATGACATTTTCGCGCGGTTCGCTGTTCGAGTACGCGATCGGGATGTTGATGCTGGTCGTCTTCTGCCGCCGCCGCGAGCAGCTCGCCGGCGCCGTCGTGGCGCTGATCGCGGCGGCGCTCGGGGCGATCGTGACCGCGCCGTTTCACACCGTCACAGCGCTCGCTGGTCCGCGCTCGACGGCCGAGACCCAGGGTGCGATCGTGTTCGCCGCGCTGGTCGTGCTGGCGTTGGGAGCGGCGCTGGTGCAGCTGCGAGTGGTCGCGCGGGAGCGCCCCGGCGAGCTGGCGTTGCCGCGATACGGGGCGGCGGTCGCGTGCGCCGTGGTCGTGGTGCTGATGGGGGTTGCGATCGCTGCCGGGTCGGCCGAGCGCTCGACCGCCCAGCTCGGCGGCGGCGCCGGAAGGCTGACGACGCTGCAGAGCAGCCGCTACGCCTATTGGCGGGTGGCGCTGCACGCGTTCGACGCGGAGCCGATCCGGGGCGTCGGCGCCGGCGGTTGGTCGGTCTACTGGCTGCAGCATCGCGGCAGCAACGGCTTTGCGCAGGACGCGCACTCGCTACCGCTGCAGACGATGGCCGAGCTCGGGTTGATCGGGTTGGGGCTGTTGATCACGCTGTTCGTCGGCGCGGGACTGACAGCGCGCCGGGCGCTGTCGCTGGACCGCGCCGCGGCCGCGGCACCGATCGCGGTGCTGGTCGCGTGGTTTGCGCATTCGCTGATCGATTGGGACTGGCAGATGCCCGCGGTCTCGCTGATCGCGTTCGCGATGGCGGGGCTGCTTGCCGCGCTCTGTGCCCCGTCGGTGTCAATCATCGACGCCAATAACATGGCCGCGGTGAGCACCCCGCGATGATCGCCTTCGGGTCTTCGATCACCAAGCCCGACGTGTACCGAGCGTGCGCGGAGCCGGGCATCGCCCGGGTCGCCGAAGCCGACTCGGAGCTGTTCGCGCTGCCGTCGGTCGGTCCGATCTTCGCCAGCTACAACGCGGTGCTCGAGCGCGCCGCCGAATGCGAGGCGCTCGAGGCGCTGGTGTTGCTGCATCAGGACACCGAGATCGTCAGCCCGGACTTCTGCCAGACGGTTCGCCGGGTGCTCGCCGATCCGGCGGTCGGGGTGATCGGTTGTGTCGGGGCGGTCGGGATCCGGTCGATCGCGTGGTGGGAGGGATCGGTCTCCCAGGCGTCGTTCCTGCACCGCTATCCCGAGCACGGCGGCGGCGATCTGCCCGCGTTCTCGTGGGATTGGAGCGAGGCCCCTCCGTACGCGCGGATCGGTGAGGTCGACTCGGTCGACGGCTTTCTGATGGTGCTGTCGCCATGGGTCGTTCGCAACGTCCGCTTCGACGAATCGCTCGGCGAGTTGCACGGCTATGACTTCGATTTCTGCCTGCAGGTCCGCGAGACGGGGCGCAAGGTGATCAGCGCCGACTTCCGCGCGATCCACAGCCACTCGTTGATGCCGTTCTCTGACCCCGAGGAGTGGGTCCAGGCCCATGTCGCGGTTGCCGACAAGTGGGATGGGCGGATGCCCGGAGTCGGCAGCGCCTCGGGCACATGGTTGCAGCGCGCGCGTCGGGGCGAGGCGGTGCGCGACGCCGCGCTGTTGGTCGACCACGCCAACGAGCTGCTGCTCGAGGCTCAGCTGCGCGAGCTCGAGCGGGCGCTGCAGGCGATGCAGAGCTCGATCTCCTGGCGGATCACGCGGCCGCTGCGCCAGATCCGAGAGGTGCGAGAGGCCTTTCGGGCACGGCCCAACTGGCGTCGTTATCGCACCGGCGCACAGCCCGGAGGCCCGCCGCCGTGATCGCCTTCGGGATCGCGATTCCGGACCCAGATCCGTATGTCGAGTACGCCCAGCCCGGGATCGAGCTCGCCGCGGAATCGGACTCGCAGGTGCTGGCATTCTCGTGGGTCGGGACGGCCGGACGGAGCCTCAACCTGCTGCTCGACGCCGCCGCCCAGCGAGACGACCTCGAGGCGCTGGTGCTGGTCCACACGTTCACGCAGCTCGACGACCCCTCGCTCGGCGACAAGCTCCGTGCCGCGTTCGCCGATCCGCAGGTCGCCGTCGCAGGGGTCGCCGGCGCATCCGGCGTGCGCTCGATCGCCTGGTGGGAGGGGCGGACGTCGGTCGGCGACGTGCGCCTGCGCTACATCGACCACGGCGGCGGCGAACAGCCCGCGTACCCATGGCTGAGTCCCGAACCGGCGCCGCGGATCGTCGACACGATCGACGCCTGCATGATGGCGCTCTCGCCGTGGGCGGTGCGCAACGTTCGGTTCGACGAAGCGCTGCGCTTCGGGCACGGCCACGACCTCGACTACTGCCTGCGGGTACGCGCCGCCGGCCGCAAGGTGACGACGCTCGACACGCGCGTGATCATCCACCGCTCGCTCGAGCTGATCGAGGAGTGGGACACCTGGCTCGAGGCGCACATGGAGCTCGCCGCCAAGTGGGAGGGACGATCGCCGTGGGAGATCGGTGCGCCGGGCAGCGAGGAGGAGCAGCGGCTGCGGGCACGGCGGGCGGAGGCGCAGGCCGAGGCCGCCCGTTCGGTCAGCTACGCGCGGCGGCTGGCGATCGACGCGCACGTCGCCGAGCTTCAGCGGACGGTCGACGAGGCCGCCGGCTCGCTGTCCTGGCGCGCGACCCGGCCGCTGCGCGAGATCAATCGCCTGCGTCGGGTGCAGTGGGGTCGTCGGGTGCAGGCGCCCAGCCGCCGCCCGACGCTCTGATCGACGGCGCCGCTACTCCGACTCGCCCAGCGCGCGGCGAATCTGCCTGCGCGAGACGATCGATTGGCCCGGCGCGATCCCGAGTCGCACCCGCAGCCGCGAGAGCGCCTCGGCCAGCTCGAACGCTCGCGACTCGAGCATTCGCCGCAACACCGCCTCCTCGGCCGTGCGCCGCTCGCGCAGTTTCCAGATCTCAACCCGCAGCGCGTGCTCGGCGGCGACGTGCCCAACGCGATTGGCCTCGAGCGCGGCGACCAGCGGCGCCTGATCCCACGGCCCGAGCAGCCCGGCGACCGCGTCGGCCCACGGAGCGTCGCGCTGCCACGCGACACCGAAGCCGAAGAAGGCCGGTACGACCGCGAGCCGCACCCCGTCGTGCGCGTTGACGAAGTCCCTGACCGCGGTCAGCACCCCGTTGCGCTCGCCGCCCTCGTGTGCCGCCGAGCGCGGATAGGGCAGGCCGTCGTCGCGGGTGCCTGGGTCCTCGGGGGCGATCCCGCGTCCGTCGCCGACGAGCGGCAGCTGCCGGTATGCGGGCGGGACCAGGTCGATCTCGAAGTAGTCGTCGCGGCGCCCGTGCGGCCAGCAGACGTCGTGGAAGAACAGCAACGGCAGCGGTCCGTCGCCGCTGCGCTCGGCGATCAGCCGCAGCTCCTGCGAGACCGTGTAGTAGTTGTGGTCGCCATCGATCACGATCGCGTCGGCAGCCAGCTCGGGCAGCGCCTCGAGACTGGTGCGCCGGATCAGCTCCAGCTCCGAGTGACGCTCGGCGAGCTCGACGAGCCCGGGCTGGGGCGCCGGATCGACCGCCTGCACGCTCGCTCCGTTGCGCTGCGCCCAGTCGACCAACACGCGGGTCAGGTCACCGGCGTAGGCGCCGACCTCGAGCACCGACTTGACACCCGCCGCCTCCAGGCAGCCGAGCATCAGCTCGGCGTGGTGCGCCATCGACGCGCCCCAGTGAAGCGGGTCGTGCAGGTACGGATCAAAGCGGGTGGGCTCTGGCAACGATTCTCCAGTCGATTTGGGCGAGGAGCGCTACAGCTGCTCGGCGATCCGAGGCGCCTCGCGGTTGAAGATCCAGACGGCGGCGATGCACAGCACGACGAACACGAGCACGCACGGAATCAGTCCGGCCCAGCCACCGGCCGCCTGTAGCGGACCCGGGGCATCGGGCTGGATCACCCATTTGCGCGCGAGCTCGAAGATCGGCGCCAGTGGGTTGGCCAGGATCAGCCGCTTGAGCGTGTGGTGAGCCGACAGTGAGTCGACTCCGTACAGGACCGGCGTCACATAGAACAGCGCCGTCGCGAACACCGACCAGATGATCGCGACGTCGCGGAACCGTGGATACAGCGACGACAGGATCATGCTGGCCGCGACCGTGATCATCACCAGCGGCACCATCAGCAGTGGAAACAGCAGCCACGTCAAGCGTGGCGGCACGCCGAAGCCGAGCATGAACGCGAATACGACGACGAGGTTCAACCCGAGGTTGAACATCGCCGTCAACACCACCGCAAGCGGAATCACGAGCCGTGGGAACTGGGTCTTACGAACGATCGACTCCTGCGCGACGACCGAGCCGACGGCGATCATCGTCGCCTCCTGGAAGAACCCGAAGATCACGATGTTCATCAGCAGGAAGACCGGATAGTGCGGCACCTGGGCGATGTGGAACACCTTCGTGAACACCGTCACGAGCACCGCGAACAGCAGCAGCGGGCGTGCCAGCGACCACACGTAGCCGAGCACCGTGCCGAAGTACGTCTGCTTGAAGGAGTTGACCGCGATGATCTGCAGCAGCTCCGCCGAGCGCCGCACGCCGCCGCCGAGCGCCGACGGCCCGGGCACGTCGCGCAGCTCGGGTTCGGGCTCGGCCGCGGTGGTCGGTGCCGCGACGCTCATCGGCGCTGCACCCGCATCGTCATCTCGGCGTCGACGGTCACCAGTCCGTGGCGCGGCGCGGTCCCGAACACGACGAACTTGAGCAGGCGCATCGGCTGCAGCGCCATGTCACCGGTCTGCCGGTCCTGGCGGATCCAGCACTCGAGCGTGTAGCTGCCCGGGACCAGCTGGTTCTCGATCCTCCCCGAGAAGTCGATCTTCTCGCCCTCGCCGACGACGCCATCGAGCGTGCGGGTGAACGCGAACACGACCACGCCGTCGACGTTGCGTACGTGAAACACGAAGATTGGATCGGTCAGCTCGCGGGTGGCGACCATCGCCGCGTTGAGCGCGATCGGGGCGCCCTGCTGCAGGTTCGCGACCGCGACGCCGGCCTCGTCGAGCAGGTGGGCGTGCTCGAGCCGCGCGTTGAACTCCAGCGCGACCGGCCGTTCGGGCGGCGGCAAGGTCGCCTCACCGGCCTGCTCGGGGGCGAAGTTCAGCCGGAAGTAGCGGATCGCCGCCGGTTCGGCGTCGCCGCAGAACTGCATCTCGCCGTCGTGGATCACGACCGCGCGGTCGCACAGGTCCTGGACGGTCGTCATGTCGTGGGTGACGAGCACGATCGTCTTGCCGGCCGCGCGGCGCTCGTAGAAGACGTCCATGCACTTTTGGCCGAACGCCGCGTCGCCGACCGCCAGCACCTCGTCGATCAGCATCACGTCGGCATCGGCCTGCACCATGATCGCGAACGCCAGCCGGACCATCATCCCCGACGAGTAGTTCTTGATCTTCAGCTCGAGGAACTCCTGCAGCTCGGCGAACTCGAGTACGGAGTCGAGCATCCGCTGGGACTCTCGGCGGCTGCGGCCGAACAGCACGCCGTTGAGGGTCACGTTCTCGCGCGCGGTCATCTCCGGGTTGAAGCCGACGCCGAGCTCGATGAACGGCGCCACCCGGCCGGCGATCCGGACCCGTCCGGCATCGGCCCGGTAGACGCTGGCCATGATCTTCAGCAGCGTGCTCTTGCCCGAGCCGTTGCGGCCGACGATTCCGAAGAACTCGCCCCGGTGCACGTCGAACGAGACATCGCGAAGCGCGCGCAGCTTGCGGTAGTCGGCCCGCGTGAACGGCCGCACCGCCCGCTCCTTGAGCGAGTCGACCTTGTGCTCCGGGATCCGGAACGTCTTCTCGACGTTGCGGACCTCGATCACGACCGGGCCCTCCAGCAACCGGGCACGGGTCTTGCGCGTCTGCACGCCGGCGTCCAGCGCCGGATCGTCGATCGGGGTCGCGCTCATCTCATCGGGGGTTGGTAGCAAAGCCCCACACCTGGACCGGCAGCTCGGGCTCGTTGCCGAGCGCGTGCCAGCGGCGCAGCGCCGGCCAGCGGTCGAAGTTGCCGGCGACGACACGCCGGTTGCCCCACGAGCCGATCTCCTGCACGTCAAGGCCCGCGCCGGCCAGCAGCAGCCGCATCCCGTTCGGGGTAAAGCGCCAGTAGTCGCGCATCCCGTACTGCGGCAGCTCGTGGATCCGGACCAGGAACGGCGTCGAGACGACCAAGTACCCGCCGGGCCGCGTCAGCCCGCGCAACGTGCGGACCGCCGCGAACGGATCGATCACGTGCTCGATCACCTGCTCGCAGATGACGACATCGAACGTGCCCTCGTCGCCGGTCGGCGCGCACACGTCAAACGCCGGGTAGTCGAGGCTGGTGAAGCTGCGCCAGCCGAGCCCGGCGCGGCCGTCGCCGGAGACCTCGGCCGCATCGAGCGCCGCCGGCCCGAGCCTGCGCAGGTAGTCATCGACCGCGCGGTTGAGCGCGATCCGCTGCCATTGCTCGGTGGCGTCGCGGGCCTCGGGATAGAGCAGCTCGTCGCGTAGCTGGCGGGCGCGCCGCGCGAGCCGGCGCGCGCTCACAGCAGGCTGCGCCATGGCGGCGGCACCTCCTCGAGAGCGATCTCGAACCCCGCAAAGCACGAGTCATACGAGAACCACTGCGCGAACGCCGCCTCGTCGACGATCTGGTTGTGCACCGCCCAGCGCTGCTCGGCGTCGGCGGTCGCCCACGGCTTGCGGTCGCGGACGCGGTGGCGCTCGATGCAGAGGCGATAGTCCATCCGGTGCAGGTGGATCAGCCGCAGATCGGGCTCCAGGCGGTATTGGAAGTCGGCACGTCCATGAAAGCCCGGCCGCCAGCGCATCGGCGCCGTCGCGACCGCCGCCTTGTCGTAGGCACCGTTGTGAAACCACCAGTGCCGCTGCTGGAAGATCGGGCGATCCGGATCCAGCGGCGGCTCGCGATCGGGTTGGTGCAACAGCTCATAGCCCAGGCAGTTGACCCACTCCTCGTCGAACTGGTCCAGGTAGGTGCCGAGCGTGCCGAGCGTCGGCACCGGCGCGATGATCTCGTCGACGTCGGTGACCACGACGAGCTCGTAGCGCTGCAGCAGCTCATGCTGCAGCTGCTCGATCCGGTGCACCATCCAGGTGTGGTCGACGGTGTCGTGCGTCGCCGGGATCCGCACGAAACCGGTCCGGTCGCTGGAGCCGTCGGTCGTGTCGTTGTCGAGCACGTAGATGTCGTCGGGCGCGAAGAACCGCGAGTAGTAGCGCAGCCAGATCGGCAGGAACACCGGCTCGTTGTGGACCATCGTGACGATCGCGCGTCGGCGGGGGGTCCGCCGGGCGGCGAGCTCGCGGTGAGCCCGTCGCTCGCGTCGCGCCTGGGCGAACCACGGCGCCATCGGGTGCGCCGGGTTGTCGAACGGCTCGAGCTCGAGCCCGTCCGCTGCGGTTGACGCCCCGGCAGCGACCACTCAGACCGCGATCGGCGCGTACTCCTGCGGAAAGCCAGAGCCGCCGAAGAACCAGTTCTCAATCGCGTAGCGCGGCTTGGGCATGCTCGGGTCAGAGCCCGTCTTGTGCAGGAACACGTCGTCGAACAGCAGCGCGTCGCCCGGGTCAAAGATCGGCCGCAGGATCGCCTTGCCGCGCGTCGCTGCCGCGGCCTCGGCCATCCGCTGCGAGATTGCATAGTCCAGCAGCGCCTCATCGGTCTGGGTCGTGACGAACTCGTCGATCCGGCGCGGCACGATGTCAAGGCCGGGGGCCTCATCGCCGCAGCGCGACAGCGACAACCACAGGTTCAGCGCCCGCACCGGGCCCATGAACTTGCCGTCCTGGTGCCAGGCGCCCGGGACCGACGGCTGCGCCTTGCGCAGCGTCGTCTTCTGGGCGGTGATCAGTGGTGGCTCGCCCAGGTATCCGTGCACAAGCTCGCGCAAACCGGCGTCGTCGAACAACTGCATCATCTTGAAGTTCAGCAGCGGCGAGTCGACCGCCAGCACACCGCCGCCCTCCTTGATCCACGGCCGCGCCAACTCCTCGCCGTAGCGCGGGTCCGGCGTGAACTCGTCGTAGAGCTGCGGGTCGTGGCGGCCGCCGTCGTCGTGGCGATCGCGCTCGGCGAACGAGCGATCGATCTGCTCGGCGAACCACACGGCGTCGTCGCGATCGACGAGCCCGCGCACGAGCAGGCAGCCGTCGCGCAGGATCGCCGCGCGCAGCAGCTCAGGCGTCAGCTCGTCACGGCTGAACTCCGGCAGCCCATCGCCCTCTGCCGGCAGCGAGGTGGACACCGCGTCGGGGAACGCGGCAGCGCTCGACACATCCTGCAGGCGCCTGATCCCCAGCTCGTTGCGCAGCCGCAGCAGCTCCCGCTGATCTGCGAGCCGGTTGTCGAGTGCCGGTTGGGCGCTGCGTCGGCGGATCTCGGCCTCGAGCTGCTCGTCGCTGCCGTCGTAGCCGGGTGGCGGCGGCGCGGCAACCGGGTTGTCGGGCGCGGGCGGCTGCGCCACCGCTACCGCCGTGGCCCCGGGATCGCTGTGCTTGCGTCGTCCGAACAGTCCCCGCATCGCGGTAACGCTACCAACCGGCCCGGTGACGGCTTCCGGTCACCGCAACGGTCGCGCGGGAGCCCCGGCGACGGTCGTTCCGGGAGTCACATCGCCCACCACGACGGCGTTGGCGCCGATCTGTGCGCCGTCGCCGACCGTGACTGGTCCGATCAGCTTGGCGCCGGTGCCGATGCTGACGTCAGCACCGATCGTCGGTCCGCGCACGTCGCCTGCCCGCAGCCCGATCGTCACGAACGGCGCGATCGTCGTCCGCGGACCGATCTCAACCAACCCGTCAACGACGATCTGACCGTGGACGATGTAGACGCCTGGCGACACCACGACCGGATCGCCGATCGAGATCTGGGCGGTGGCCATCGCGAAGTGATGGGCGAGCCGCGGCAGCAGTGGCACCCCGAGCGCCTGCAGGCGCGCCTTGCATCGATACAGCGCCTGGCCGGCGAACGCATCCGCCATCCACGCCAGCCGCACGATCTGGATCGCCGTGTCCAGCGGCGAGCGAAACTCGCTGCGCTCACCGCGGAAACCGGCGGTGACGATCGCGTCGGCGATCAGCGCCTCGCGCAGGCGCGGATGGCGGTCGCGCAGCGCGCGCCAGATCGCTTGGGTCTCGGGGTCGCCGCGCCCCCGCCGCCACGGTCGCCGCTCAGCCAAGGCCGCAGGTCTCCGACGGTCCGGTGGCGCTGATCTGCGCGACCCATGGTGTCGACAGCGTGTCGTGCCGCGGGTGCAACTCACCGGCGCCGCTCACTGTCCCAATCGGTGTGAACACGGTCGCCAGCCGGCGGACCGCGATCGACGCCGGCACCGCACGGCTGCCGATGCGCAGCCCTCCGGGCGGGACGGTCACCCACACGAAGTGAAGCGGCCCGACCGTGAACGGGATGAAGCGCACGCACGATCCAATCTGCCGCACGCTGCCGCCGACATACCCGTCGATCCTCAACCGGCCACCACCGACCGGCGCTGCCCCGTTCGCCGGGGCCAGCGCGATCCGTTCGGCCCCGATCAGCTCGCGGTCGAACCGGATCCGATCGGATTGCGGATAGGACGCCACCTGCGCCGGGGTAGCCGCCGGGCTGCCGAGCGCGTGCGCGGCCGCGAAGTACGGTCCGGCCCGGACGAGCACCAGCGGCCAGCCGGGGAACTGATCGGCGACGTAGTTGGATCGGACGATCGGCCTCGCCGTCTGCAACGCCGCTAGATCCGCCCGCGCCTGTTGTGCCTGGTCGCGGAAGTACGCACCACCCAGCCGCAGCGTGCCGACGTTGGAGACGATCGCCGCGAGCGCGACCGCGGCGATCACCCACGCGATCCAGCCGCGCAGCGGCATCCGCGCGAACACCTCCGCGAGCAGCAGCACGGTGAATACCGCCCCGACGTACAGGTAGCGGCTCTCATATCCCTTGGAGAGGTCGACTCGGCTGAGCCCGACGAGCGCGCCGAACGCCAACACGATCGCGATCAGGGCCAGCCCCCGCGGTGATGGCGCACCGGTCACGCGCAGCCGCCAGCCGATCGCGACGACCAGCGCGATCGCCAGCGGCGGCCCGAAGTTCAAGATCGTGCCGCTGGTTGCAGGCGGCACCGTCCCGGCCAGTCCGAACATGCCAGCGGCCGTGCCCGACAGGAAGTTCGCGACAACCGATGGGACATGCAGCACCGCCGACAGTGATGAGTGCGTGTTCTGATAGCCGATCCACCAGATCGCGAACAACACGAGCGGGAGCGCGATCACCCACGCCCGCCGCCGCCGGTCGGGCCGCACGAGCAGCTCGACCGCGATCCCGGCCGTGATCGCGATCCCGACGCCACTGGACGCCAGCGTGCAGCCGACCAGCAAGCAGGCCGCGATGTCACCGCGCCGGTCGCCGCGCTCGAGCATCAGCAGCGCACCGATCCCGGTCGCGACCGAGATCATCCATGCGATCTGAAACGGCCACAGGACGTCGTCCCAGCCCGGTCCGAAAAACAGGATCAGGCAACCGCCGAGCAGCGCCGCGAGCCCGCCCGCGCGCCGGCGGACGTAGATGAACACGAGTGTCGAGACGACGAGCTGGCCGACCACGATCAGCGCCCGGTACGGGACGTACGTGCGCATCCCCCAGAGCTTGAACCAGAGCTTGTAGATGATCAGTGGGATCAGCGAGAAGTGCCCGTTGTGGGGTGCCAGGAACACGTGCGCCGAGAACGCTCGCCGCTCGAGGATCCAGATCCACTCGTCGGCGGCGAACGTCGTGCCACGGGTCAGATGCACGATCAGCCCGGCGCCGATCGCGAGCGCGACGCCGAACAGCCACGGCGCGGCTTGATCGATCCCCACGCGTTGCCGGCCAATCGAGCCCCATCTTGTGGTCGCAGACTCCACCGCGGTCCAGGAAGTTACGCTACCCGCTGCATGGAGCCCTCCGAGCTGATGCTGACGCTCGAGTGCTCGGTGCCCGACGAGGTCCGGATCGGCACCGGCACCGCGCTGTTCTTGTGCGGCTGGTGCTTTCACCCGCGGGCGGCGATCCGAGCGCTGTCGTTCGTCGTCGATGACGTCGAGCAGCCGGTGATGGCGCACGGGATGCCACGCCTGGACCCGCTGCGGGCGCTGCATCCGCAGATCGAGCCGAGCACGATCACGGCCGGTGCGCGGGACCCGGACGCCTCCCAGGACCCCGAGTTCCGCAGTTACGCCAGCGGCTTCTGGGGGCTCGTCCGGCTTGCGCCCAGGCCCGGCGGGCGTCTGACGATCGGACTGCGGGCGCGGCTTGCCGACGGCGGCGTGGCGAGCGCCGAGCTGGTGACGACGACGATCGTCGAGCCGCCGCGGCCGCTCGCGCTCGACTGGGGTTCGCAGGTTGCGGCCCAGCCTCGGATCGCGATCTGCATGGCGACCTACGACCCGCCCGCCGATCTGCTCGCAGATCAACTGGACTCGATCCGAGCCCAGACGCACCGCAACTGGCGCTGTGTGATCTCCGACGACTGCTCGAGCGCTCGTGGCACCGAAACGCTGATGCGGCTGATCGACGGCGACGAGCGGTTCGTCGTGTCGCGCTCGCCGCGGCGTCAGGGCTTCTATCGCAACTTCGAGCGGGCGCTCTCGCTGGTCGGACCCGACGCCGAGCTGGTCGCGCTCGCCGACCAGGACGACCGCTGGGACCCGGACAAGCTGGCGACGCTCGCGGCGGCGCTCGGCGATGCTCAGCTCGTCTACAGCGACGCCCGGCTCGTCTCGCGCGCCGGGCAGCCGATCGCCGACAGCTGGTGGGGCGCTCGGCGCAACAACCACAACGACCTGCTGTCGCTGCTCGTCGCCAACTCGGTGACCGGTGCCGCCTCGCTGCTGCGTCGCGAGCTGCTCGACGACGCGCTTCCGTTCCCGCCGGCCCAGTTCGCGCATTTCCACGACCACTGGCTTGGGCTGGTCGCCCTCGCCCGCGGCGCGATCGACTACGTCGACCGGCCGTTGTACGACTACGTCCAGCACGGCGAGGCGTCGCTCGGGCACGCGGCCGCCAACCAGATGACGTCGCTGACACAGCGACTGCGCCAGCGGCGGCCGTTGCGCGAGCGGGTCGGGCTGTGGCGGCTTCACTATTTCGTCGACGTCTGCCGGCTGGCGCAGTTCGCGACCGTGCTGCTGATTCGCTGCGGCGAGCGGATGGACCCGGCCAAGCGCCGTGAGCTCGAATCGTTCGTCGCCGCCGAGCGTAATCCCGCCGCGATCGCTCGGCTCGTGGTCCGCGGTGCGCGCGAGCTGGTCGGACGGCCGGAGACGCTCGGCGCGGAGTGGATGCTCGCTCATGCGCTGATCTGGCGCCGCCTGGTCGGCGCGAGCGCGCGTGACCGCCCGCAGTCGCGGTTCCGACTCGACGCGCTACCGCCGCCGACGCTGATCATGGAACCCGGCCGCCGTCAACGGCCGCCGCCGGCGCAGGCGATCGCGGACAAGATCGAGCCGCTGCGCTTCCGCGTCTCCGAGCGGGCCCCGGCGCGGGTCAACCTGCTGATCCCGACGATCGATCTGCGCCACTTCTTCGGCGGCTACATCGGCAAGTTCAACCTCGCTGCGCGACTGCAGCAGGCCGGCGAGCGGGTCCGAATCGTCACCGTCGATCCGGTCGGGCCGCTGCCGCCGGACTGGCGGCGCACGGTCGAGGGGTTCAGCGGCCTGGACGGGTTGCTCGATCGCGTCGAGGTCGCGTTCGGCCGTGAGGCCGACGAGCTCGAGGTCTCCGAGCGGGATGCGTTCATCGCCACCACCTGGTGGACCGCCCACATCGCGCACGATGCTGCCGCCCGGCTGCAGACCGGACGCTTCGTCTACCTGATCCAGGAGTACGAGCCGTTCACCTTCGCGATGGGGACCTACGCCGCGCTGGCCGAGCAGTCCTACCGCTTCCCGCACTTCGGACTGTTCTCCTCCGAGCTGTTGCGCGACTACTTCCGTCACCACCGGATCGGCGTGTTCGCCGACGACATCGCCCGCGGCGACCGCGACTCTGCCTCGTTTGAGAACGCGATCACGGCGGTGGCGCCGCCGACCGTCGCCGAGCTCGACCGGCCCGGGCCGCGACGGCTGCTGTTCTACGCGCGGCCCGAACCGCACGCCGCGCGCAACATGTTCGAGCTTGGCGTGCTGGCGCTCTCGCAGGCGCTGGCGCTGGGCGCGTTCGCCGATGGTTGGGAGTTGCACGGGATCGGAACCGTGCAGCGAGCCCGCACGGTCGAGCTCGGTGCGGGCGCCCGGATGACGCTGCTGGAGCGCTCCGACCAGGCCGCCTACGGCGAGCTGCTGCGCGCCCACGACGTCGGCCTGGCGCTGATGTACACGCCGCATCCGAGCCTGGTGCCGATCGAGATGGCATCGGCCGGGATGCTGACCGTGACCAACACGTTCGAGAACAAGACCGCCGAGAAGCTGGCGGCGATCTCGGGCAACCTGATTGCGCCCGAGCCGACGGTCGATGCGCTCGCCACCGCCCTGGTCGACGCCGGCGCCGCCGCCGGAGATCTGCGCCGGCGGGTCGCGGGATCCGAGACGCGCTGGAGCCGCGACTGGAACGATTCGTTTTACGACGAGCTCGTGGCGCGCGTGATCGAGGCGCTGCGTGGCGGGCGATGAGCGCCGACGCCCCCGGACCGACGGTCTCGGTCGTGATCCCGAACTGGAACGGCCGGCGCTGGCTGCCCGGCTGCCTGCGCTCGCTGCGGGCGCAGTCGCTCGCGCCTGACGAGCTGATCGTCGTCGACAACGGCTCCGCGGACGATTCGCTGGCGTGGCTGGCATCCGAGCATCCCGACACGCAGGTGATCGCGGTCGGCTACAACAGCGGCTTCGCAGCCGCGGTCAATCGCGGCATCGACGCCGCGCGGGGCGAGCTCGTGGCGCTGATCAACACCGACGTCGAGCTTGCGCCCGACTGGCTGCGGCGGATGGTGGCTGCCGTGTCCGCGCAGCCGCGGGCGGCGTCGGTCGCCTGCAAGATGGTGTCGTTGGCGGACCCGGCGACGCTGTACGACGCGGGCGACATCCTTCGGCGCGACGGCGCCTGCGAGCAGCGCGGGCGCTTCGAGCGCGACGACGGCCGCTTCAACGAGCCCGGCGAACTGTTCGGCGCGTGCGCCGGCGCGGCGCTGTACCGCCGCGACGCGATGCTCGCGGTCGGCGGCTTCGACGAGCGCTACTTCGCCTACCTCGAGGACGTCGACCTGGCGCTGCGGCTGCGACTGGCCGGGTGGGGTTGTCGCTATGAGCCGGCTGTCGCGCGGCACGCCGGCGAGAGTTCGTCGTCGCGACTGGCGGGCGGCCACCAACGGCTGGTGACGCGCAACACGGTCTTGCTCGTCGTCAAGGCATTCCCGCTCGGCTGGTTGCCCCTGGTCGTCTACCGCCAGCTCGGATGGGGCTATCACGCCTGGCGCGAGCGACGGCTCGCGTCTCATCTGCGCGCGCTGTCGAGCGCCGTGCCGCTGCTTGGACACGCGCTGCACGAGCGTCGTCGGCTGCGCACGACAGCTGTCGTCTCCCCGGCACGCGCGATCCCGCAGCGCCCGATCCGCCGCCGTGCTCAGCGCGGCCGCGAGGGTGCCAGCACCGCGACGTGATGCAGTGCGCTCGTGAGCCGACGGCCGTGCGCGACGGTCGCCAGCACGTACCACGCCTCGACGTTGCGCGGCTCGGCGGCGACGGCCGACTCGGCGATCCGCCGTGCCTTGGCAGGTTCGCCGCTGTGGCCGTACACCCGCGCACGCAGCAGCAGGACCTCGCGGTTGGGGTTGAGCAGCGCTGCACTGCGCAGCTGCGACAGCGCGCTGCGGGTCTGCGCCGCGGTCAGCCGGGGCCGGGCGTTGACCAGGTTGGTGACCTGATCGAGCTCGTGCGCCTGGTAGCCGCCGAGCGCGAACCAGGCGGCGACGAGCAGCGCGCCCAGGGCGGCCAGCAGCGAGAGTGGGCGCGGACGCATGCGGGGCATGATTGCGGATCGGCTCCGGCACCGTGACCGCTCCGTTGAGCGGCGAGCGAGCGGCATCGATCCCGCGGCCGCGTCGGACGCTGCGACTGCCGTCCGATGCCTACGGCTGGACGGTGGTGGGAATCCTCGCGCTCGGGCTCGTGCTGCGGCTGCTGGCGATCGTCAGCTGGTGGCCGGTGACGCCAACACTCGACGACGGCTATCAGCGGTTCGCGTCCAACCCGTTTCTCGATCCCCAGCATCCGGCCGGTTATGGGCTGATCGTCGCCGCGCTCGGTCACCTCAGCCGCCGGGTCGCGTTCACGGTCGGACTCCAGCACGTCATCGGGCTTGTCTCGGCGGTGGTCCTGTGGCGGGCTGCGAGGCGCGTGTGCGTTTCGCGCTGGGCGGCGCTGCTGGTGCTCGCGCTGATGACGCTCGACCCCGACCTGATCTTCCTCGAGCACTCGATCATGTCCGAGAGCTGGGCGGTGCTGACGATCGTGCTGGCGCTGTACGCGACGGTGCGCTGCTGCGAGCGACCGGGCGGACGCAGCGGCTGGCTCTGGGCGCTGGGATCGGGCACGGCGCTCGCAGCCGGGGTGATGATCCGCTCGGCGACGCTGCCGCTGGTGCCGGTCATCGCGATCGCGGTGCTGTGCTGGGAACCGGGCGCCTGGCGCGCGTGGCGGACCAACGTGCGCGCTGCCGCGCTGCTGGTGGCCACCGTGGTGGTGCTGCTGCTGGGGTTCGCGTCTGCCAACGCCGCGTTCGGCCAGCGGTTCGGGATCGCCCCGTCGCCGGGCTGGTACCTCTACGGGCGGGTCGCTCAGTTCGCCGACTGCTCGCGCTTTGATCCGCCCGCGGGAACTCGAGCGCTGTGCCAGACGACAGCTCCCGAGCAGCGGCCGAGCGCCTACGTCTACGAATTCGGCGCCGGCTCACCAGCCATCCGGCGGTTCGGCGCGTTCGGATCGCACGACGCGCTCGTGGGGGCCTGGGCAAAGCGGGCGCTGGCGGCGCAGCCGGGGGACGCACTGCAGACCGCATGGTCGTATCTGCGCGCCTACTGGGTGCCGAGCACGTTGCCGGCGCGGCTGCGGGCGACCTCGGATGGGCTTGATCCGCAGCTGCAGTTCACGTATGCAAACCCATACTTCGTCGACGCGATCCACCGTGATCTGGCCCGCTTCTACGCGCCGTTCTCGGTGCATCCCTGGCACCCCGGGCTGGAGATCCTGGCGGCGTTCGAGCACGTCACCAGGTTCGGCGCGACGATGCTGTTCGTCTGCACCGTGCTGCTCGCGCTCGGGGCGATCGTCGGCACCCGCCGAGCCCGAGCGGCCTTGTGGCTGTTCGGTGTCGGCGGTCTGTCACTGATCATCGCGTCGGTGGCGACCGGTACCTACTCGGGTCGCTACACGGTCCCGATGGCTCCGCCGATGATCGTTGCCGCCGCGATCTCGCTCGGCGAGTTGGCGCGCGCAAGCTCGCAACGGGCGCGCGCGCGGCGGACGTCGGCGGCTCCCGCCACGACCGTGGTCGGCCGGCACGTCGACCGGTAGGGACCGAGCGGCCGCCGGCGGCAATAGGATCCGGGCATGATCGCCGACGGGATCGGGATTCCGCGGCTCGGGGTGCCGCTTTCGCCGCCCGGGCCGCGGGTCGTGGCCGAGTGGCTGTCGACCTGGGATTCCGAGTACTGGCCGCAGCCGCCCGATGGCGAGGGTAGGCCGGTGATGCTCGTCCCGGGCTTCATGGCCGGCGACCAGACCTTGACGCGGATGGCGATCTGGCTGCGCAGCGGCGGCTTTGCGCTGGCTCGCTCGGGGATCAGCTGGAACACGCGCTGCATGGAGCCGACCGTGATCGATCTCGAGCAGCGGCTCGAGCAGGCGGTCGAGCGGACCGGCAAGCGGGCGCTGTTGGTCGGCCAGAGCCGCGGCGGGATGATCGGGCGGGCGTTGGCGGTATTGCGACCGGACCTGATCGAGACGCTCGTCACGCTCGGTTCACCGCTGCGCGATCAGCTGGCGGTCAAGCCCCACGTGTGGGCTTCGATCCTGACTGTCGGCACGCTCGGCTCGCTCGGGGTCCCGGGCCTGTTCAGCTTCGGTTGCATCGGCGGCAAGTGCTGCGCTCGTACCCGCGCGGCCGCGCACGGGCCGTTTCCCGACGAGGTCGCGTTCATCTCGATCTACTCGCGCTCGGACGAGATCGTCAACTGGCAGTCGTGCCTGGACCCGGCCGCGATCCAGCTCGAGGTCGACGTCTCGCACATCGGGATGGGCTACTCGCGGGAGGTCTGGGACGCAGTCGCCGACGAGCTGCGCCGGTCAGCCGGCAGCTGACGCCTCGGTCGACCGCGCCCGGCGCGCGAGCTTGACGCGGTCGATCTTGTCGAGCGCCATCTTGCGCAGCCGGATCGCGTGCGGCGTCACCTCGACGCACTCGTCGGCGCGCAGGAACTCCATCGCCTGGTCGAGCGACAGCTCGCGCTTGGGCACCAGCCGCACCAGCTCGTCGGCGGTCGACATGCGCATGTTGGTCAGGTGCTTCTCCTTGACCGCGTTGACGTCGAGGTCCTCGGCGCGCGAGTTCTCGCCGACGATCATGCCCTCGTAGACCTCGTCGCCGGGCTCGACGAACAGCGTGCCGCGCTCCTGCAGGCTGAACAGCGCGAACGCCGCCACGGCGCCGCGGCGGTCGGCGACCAGCGAGCCGGTCGGCCGCGTGCGCAGCTCGCCGTGCCACGGCTCCCAGCGATCGAACACGTGGTGCACGATCCCGGTGCCGCGCGTCTCGGTGAGGAACTCGGTCCGAAAGCCGATCATCCCGCGGGCCGGAACGAGGTACTCCATCCGCACCCAGCCGGTGCCGTGGTTGATCATCTGCTCCATCCGCCCCTTGCGCAGCGCCAGCAGCTGGGTGACGACGCCGACGTAGTCGTCGGGAATGTCGACGCTCATCCGCTCGACCGGCTCGCAGGTCGTGCCCGTCGATCTCGCGCGTGACCACCTGCGGCTTGCCGACGGTCAGCTCGAAGCCCTCGCGGCGCATCAGCTCGACCAGGATCGCCAGCGCCAGCTCTCCGCGCCCCTGGACCTCCCAGGTGTCGGGCCGCTCGGTCTCGGAGATCCGCAGCGAGACGTTGCCGATCAGCTCACGCTCGAGCCGTGCCTTGACCTGGCTGGCGGTCAGGAAGGTGCCGTCCTGCCCGGCCAGCGGGCTGGTGTTGATCCCGATCGTGACCGACAGCGACGGCTCGTCGACGGTGATCACCGGCAGCGGCCGGGGGTCGGCGGCGTCGGCCAGCGTGTCGCCGATCGTGATCTCGGGGATACCGGCGACCGAGATGATCTCGCCGGCGCCGGCCGCCGGTCGGCGTCGACGCGTTCGAGCGCCTCGGTCACGTACAGCTCGGATACACGCACGCGCTCGATCGAGCCGTCGTGACGGCACCAGGCGACCGTCTCGCCGCGGCGGATCGTGCCGTTGTGGACGCGGCAGATCGCGATCCGGCCGACGTAGGGCGAGGCGTCGAGGTTGGTGACGTGCGCCTGCAGCGGCAGCTCGGCGTCGTACTCGGGCGCCGGCACGTGCTCGACGAGCAGGTCGAGCAGCGGCTGCAGATCGAGTGCCCGGGCTGCGCCGGGTCGAGCGTGGCGGTGCCGGCCCTGGCGTTGGTGTAGACGATCGGGAACTCGATCTGGGACTCGTCGGCGTCGAGGTCGAGGAACAGCTCGTAGACCTCGTCGACGACCTCGTCGATCCGCGCGTCCGGCCGGTCGATCTTGTTGATCACGAGGATCACCGGCAGCCGCGCCTCCAGCGCCTTGCGCAGCACGAACCGGGTCTGCGGCAGCGGCCCCTCGGAGGCGTCGACCAGCAGCAGCACGCCGTCGACCATCGTCAGCCCGCGTTCGACCTCGCCGCCGAAGTCGGCGTGGCCGGGGGTGTCGACGATGTTGAGCTTGACGTCGCCGTAGCGGACGGCGGTGTTCTTGGCGAGGATCGTGATCCCCTTCTCGCGCTCGAGGTCCATCGAGTCCATCACCCGCTCGTTGACGGATTGGTTGGAGCGAAACGCGCCGGACTGCCACAGCAGCGCGTCGACCAGCGTCGTCTTGCCGTGGTCGACGTGGGCGATGATCGCGAGGTTGCGGATGTCAGATCGGACTGCCATGCCGCCGGGTCAGGTTAGAAGCCGTCGCCCGGTCGCGTGCCAGCCCAGCCTCTAAATGCGACGGTGGCCGGCAAATCCGCCGACCGATAGTGTCCGCAGCGCAGGATCGGGCGAGGTCAGGGGAACCGGGGGAATGTCGAGAAGCCGAAGCTGGTGCGCGCTGCTGACGGCGGCGCTGGTGGCGATCATCTGTGCTGGGTGGGCCAGTGCGGCGGCGGCCGATGTCACCCAATCGGACTGGGTCGTGAAGGTCACGTTGGACGGCGCCGTCACGCGCGACGCCGGGATCCTCAGCGGTGCCCGCGCGCCGGTGTTCAAGATCGAGGTCAAGGTCGCGGGCACGACGATCCAGTGCCACATGAACTTCGATGCCGACGGTCCGTGCGGCACGCGCCAGACCGTCGGCTGCCCCACCTACCAGTGCTGGACCTACACCGCCTCGGTCGCCGATGGCGACAACCTGTTCTACGTCGATTACGCCGTGCCCGAACAGGGCTCGTCCTACGAGGAGATGGTGTTCGACACTTACGCCGAGCCGCCGCACACGACGCTGCAGGTCCCTCTCGAGGCCAATGAGCGCTACAGCGGTGCGCAATCGTTCGAGCGCCCGGTGTTCGTGATCGACGATCCCGACCGCAATCCGCTGCCGATCAAGCCTGAATGCACGTTGTCGGCGCCGGCGGCGACCCCGGGGCCGTGGGGCTCGTGCAGATCGCCGCGGCTGCGGCTGACCGGCGTGTACCGCCTGCGGGTCCGGACCGTCGATGTGTTCGGCCGCACCGACGCGGTGCCGGTGCAGTACGTGTTCAGCCCAACCCCGTGTCGCGCACGGGTGCGCGGCGGGATCCCGAGCTACGCGCAGATCCGTGGCCATGGGCTGGCGCTCGCGATCACCTGCATTCAGCCCACGCGGTTCGCGGCCGGGCTGACCGTGCCCTACGCCTGGGCGTTCCCGTGTCACGGGCAGGAGTCGACGACGCTCGGCTACGTCAGGGGACGGACCCGCCGCACCGACCAGACGCTGCAGCTCACGCTTCGCGCGCTGCGCTGCGCGCCGAGTCCGGCGGCGCACACGACACGGATCCCGGTCAAGCTGCAGACAGTCCCGCAGTCGTTGTACGGCGCGACCCAGTCGCGCGGGTACCGGCTGCGGCCCTGACTCGCTACCGGGCCACGTCACCGCGTCCGCGACCCGAGGACCGTCGCCACGCCCCCCTGAGCATGACGACGGCCCGAATTGCCCCCGCGTGCGCACCCGGGTTGTTCTCCGGGTCGGATCCGACCTCATCCCTCGCTGCTTCGATGGACCGTCCGTCACCCCCCAGCAATCGTCCGGCGCATCGTCGCGGTCCGTTGGACGTTGGGAGGAGGTCGGTGTGCGAGGCGACTGTATGGCCGCTGCGGCGGCGTGTCGTGCGCGCGCGCGACCTTCGCTGTGTCGTGTTCGCGACATAACGCGGCGCGCCGGGGCGGTCAGCGTGCGGACCATTGCGCCGCCTGTGGCGCAAGGAGATGCGCCACACTCGCAGAGATGCGGTGGAGGCTGCTGGAGGGCATGCCCGACCAGGATCTCTCGCGGGCCCTGGCGCTCGCACGGCGGCGCAGCTTCGAGCGCGACGAGGTGATCTTCCATGAGGCCGATCCCGGCGACTGCCTGCACCTGATCGAGCGCGGTCGGGTGGCGGTCAGGGCCGCGACCCGTCACGGCCGGCGGGCGACGTTGTCACTGCTCGGACCCGGCGACGCGTTCGGGGAGCTGGCGCTGCTGTCCGGCGGCGCTCGGCGGACCGCGACGGTCGTCGCGATCGAGCCGACGACGACGCTGTCGATCTACCAGTCCGATTTCCAGCGGCTGCGGGCCGAGCGCCCCGAGGTCGCTGAGGTGCTCGTGGCGCTGCTCTCGGCCCAGGTCGCGCGGCTGACCGAGTTGCTGCTCGACGCGCTGTTCCTGCCGGCGGAGTCGCGGGTGCGCAAGCGCCTGCTGGAGATCGCCGGGCTCTACCAGCCGAGCAACGGCGAGACGGTCGTGCCGCTGCGCCAGGAGGAGCTTGCCGAGCTGGCGGGGACCTCGCGCTCGACCGTCAACCGGGTGCTGCGCGAGGAGGTGGCCCGCGGCTCGATCGCGCTCGAACGCGGCCGCACGCGGATCATCGATCCCGATCGGATTCGGGCGCTGATCTGGTGACGCCCTGCGGCACCGGGGCCGACTCCGGTGCCGGCAGCTCGTCCGGGGCGGCGGGCAGCTCGCCCGGCGCCGGCTCGCTGCTGCCGGCGTCGTCGCCCGCGTCGAGCTCCGCGTCGGTGCTCTGCGCAGCGCCGTCATTACCAGCGGCCTGGCCGCCGAGCAGGTTGACCATCGGCTTGATCAGATCGATCGGCATCGGGAACACGACCGTCGAGTTCTGGTTGGCGCCGATCTCCCGCAGCGTCTGCAGGTAGCGCAGCTGCAGCGTCACCGGGTTGCGGCCGATCACGTCGGCGGCGTCGGCGAGCTTGGCCGCCGCCTGGAACTCGCCCTCGGCGTTGATGATCTTCGCGCGGCGCTCGCGCTCGGCCTCGGCCTGTCGCGCGATCGCGTGCTGCATCCGCTCGGGGATCTCGACGTCCTTGATCTCGACGCTCGTGACCTTGATCCCCCACGGCTCGGTCTGGGCGTCGATCACCTCCTGCAGCGACTCGTTGAGGTGCTCGCGGTTGGACAGCAGCGTGTCGAGGTCGGCGACGCCCAGCATCGAGCGCAGCGTCGTCTGCGCGATCTGCAGCGTCGCGGCCTGGAAGTCCTCGACCTCGGTGACCGCCTTGGACGGGTCGATCACGCGGTAGTAGGCGACCGCGGTCACCCGCGCCGGGACGTTGTCGCGGGTGATGATCTCCTGCGGCGGCACGGTCAGCGTCACCGTTCGCAGGCTGATCCGGACCATCCGGTCGATCGACGGGATCAGCAGCTGCAGCCCCGGTCCGCGCTGGTCCATCAGCCGTCCGAGCCGGAACACGACGCCGCGCTCGTACTCGCGCAGCACCCTGACCGAGCTCGCCAGCGCGGCCGTCGCCGAGCACCAGCAGCACGACGACGACGATGACGATCGCGACGACCATCAGACCCCTTACCCGTGGCCGCACGCATTACACAAGCTCCCAATCCTCGGCCGGACGCACCGACAGCGTCAGTCCGCTGAGCCGTTCGACCACGACTCGGTCGCCGCTGTTGCAGCTCGGGCTCTGAGTCCTCGTCGACGCCCGGGGACCGACGCGCCTGCCACACGGCGCCGTGCAGCGAGACGCTCCCGGTCGGCTCGGTCCAGCTGCGGACCACTCCGATCTGGCCGATCAGCCCCTCGGCGCCGCCGCGCACCCGCCGCCGCCGAACCGCCGGCGCCGTGCTTGACCGTCAGTGCGATCGCCGTCCCGCCGGCGCCCGCCAGCGCGAGCCCGCCGAGCAGCCCGAGGATCACGCCGGCGCCGAGTCCCGAGATCGCCAGCACCGCACCGATCGCCATCACCGCGACCCCGAGCGGCCCCCGCGATCCCATGCGTCGGATAGTGCGCTTCGACAACCGCCACCAGCGCTCCGATGACCAGCAGTATCAAGCCCGAGCGTGGTCATCGTGTCAATCGTACGCCTTCACCGGTACTCGACAGGTCCAGACACCGGAGTCGTCTGTTACTGGCGGCCGATAGCTGGTATCAGTCATGCGTTCGCGCACGCGATCGGCGCCGAGCGCGACCGTGCCTGAGACCCGAAAACCGGCACAGAGGTAGGCACGATGACCAACGAAGAGATCCACCAGCTCGCCCAGCGCCTGCGCATCGATTCGATCCGCGCCGCCGCCGCCGCCAACTCCGGGCACCCGACCTCGTCGATGTCGGCCGCCGACCTGATGGCCGTGCTGATGGCCCGCCACCTGCACTACGACTACGACGAGCCGAAGAACCCCAACAACGATCACCTGATCTTCTCCAAGGGCCACGCCTCGCCGCTGGTCTACGCGATGTTCGCCGCCGCCGGCGCGATCACCGACGAGGAGCTGCTCACCTTCCGCCAGTTCGGCTCGCGGCTGGAGGGCCACCCGACGCCGCTGATCCCGTGGATCGACGTCGCCACCGGCTCGCTCGGACAGGGAATGCCGATCGCGGCCGGCGATCGCGCTGTGCGCGCGTGACCTGGACCGGCTGCCGTACCGGGTGTTCACGCTGTGCGGCGACTCCGAGATGGCCGAGGGATCGATCTGGGAGGCGGTCGAGCACGCCGGCAAGGAGGGCCTGGACAACCTCGTCACGATCGTCGACGTCAACCGCCTCGGCCAGCGCGGCGAGACGATGCACGGCTGGGATCTGAGCTCCTACGCCGACCGCGCCCGAGGCCTCGGGCTGGAACGCGATCGAGATCGACGGCCACGACATCGCCGCGATCGACCGCGCGTTCTCCGAGGCCGAGGCGACCGCCGACCGGCCGACGATGATCGTCGCGCGCACGATCAAGGGCTACGGCGCGTCGCGAGACCGCCAACATGGAGGGCAAGCACGGCCAGCCGCTGAAGGACCCGGAGAAGGCGATCGAGGAGCTCGGCAACGTCGGCCCGGTCCACGTCGACGTCGCCAAGCCGGAGTCGACCGGGACCGCCGCACGGTTCGACTCAGATCCGTCGGTGCCGCTGCCCAGCTACGAGGTCGGCGGCGACAAGGTCCCGACCCGGCTCGGCGTTCGGCGCAGGGCCTGGCGGCGGTGATGCAGCCGTCGCGGCGACGTCGTCGCGCTCGACGGCGAGGTCGGCAACTCGACCCACCTCGAGGAGGTGCTCAAGCACACCCCGAGCGCTACTTCGAGGTCTACATCGCCGAGCAGATGCTGATGGCCGGCGCGGTCGGCTTCCAGGTCCGCGGTTGGACGCCGTTCGCGGCGACGTTCGCGGCGTTCCTGTCGCGCGCGTATGACTTCGTGCGGATGGCCGTGATCTCGCAGGCGAAGCTGTGCATCAACGGCTCGCACGCCGGCGTCTCGATCGGCGAGGACGGCCCGTCGCAGATGGCGCTCGAGGATCTCGCCGAGTTCCGCGCGCTCGGCGAGCTCGGTCGTGCTGTACCCGTCGATCCCAACCAGACCGTCAAGCTGGTCGAGGCGATGGCCGACCACGACGGGATCTCCTACCTGCGCTCGACCCGCTCGGGGCTGGACACGATCTACGGCCCGGACGAGGCGTTTCGCGATCGGCGGCGCCAAGGTCGTGCGCGAGTCGGCCGACGACCAGGTCACGCTGATCGGCGCCGGCGTCACCTTGCACGAGGCGATCAAGGCCGCCGACGCGCTCGCCGCCGACGGGGATCAACGCCCGCGTGATCGACCTCTACTCGGTCAAGCCGGTCGACACCGAGACGCTGCCGGCGGCCAGCGCCGCCACCGGCGGGCGGCTCGTCGACGGTCGAGGATCACTGGCCCGAGGGCGGCATCGGCGACGCGGTGCTGAGTGCGTTCGCCGACACCGACGAGCGCCCGCGCGTGGTCAAGCTCGCGGTCACGCACCTGCCGGGGTCGGGCAAGGGCGCCGAGCTGCTGCACGACTGCGGGATCGACTCCGACGCGATCGTCGCCGCCGCCAAGCGGCTGGCCGCGCTCGGGCCGCAGTTGTCCGCCGCGCCCACCGCCGCCTGAGCCGAGATTGACATTGTGTGAGGGTCGCGTCCGTTTGCGGCGGCTCTCACGCGGCGCTTAGCGAACGCTGATCTGAGCGACCTACCTTGCCGCCCAACCTGGGTCGGGCGAAAGGGAGCTCATGCAGACACGATCGCTGTTCGGGATCGCAGTGGTGGCGGCGGTACTGGCCGGATGTGGGTCCTCGGCGGCGTCGCCGCGGGTGATCATGACCCGGGATCTCGACCCGACGCCCGGCACCGTATACCAGTGGGGGCGGATCGGGGGCGCGCTGCCCAACCCCGGGCGCCCGTTCGGCCGCGCCGGCAGTAGCCGGATCTGGCGCCACCGGATCGCGGAATATCGGCCCCACCGCGACCGCCGCGCGATCCTTGGGATCGGACCGATCTACCGCACGCCGACGGCGGTCCGCGGGATCCAGGGAACCGTCACCCAGGTGGCGACCTCCAACTCCGACGGCTACGCGCTGACGGCGCGCGGCGCGGTGTACGCCTGGGGCGCGGGCTCCCAAGGCGAGCTCGGGGACGGGACCAAGCCGGCGCTGACCCGCCGTGCGGTCCGAGTGCGGCTGCCCGCGGGTGTGCGGATCGCCAAGCTCGCCAACCCGATGCCGTACAACGGCGCGATCGCGATCGGCGTGAACGGGACGGTCTGGGCGTGGGGCAACGATCAGTCGCGCGAGTTCTGTCAGCCGGTCGGCGCCGACACCGACCTGCCGGTGCGGGTGCCGCTGTCAGACGTGACGCTGGCGGCCGGTGCCTGGCGCCATGCGATCTACGACGCCGCGGGCCGGGTCGTCAGCTGCGGACTATCAGACCACGGACAGCTCGGTGACGGCACCAGCGGCCGGCTCGCCGACAGCGGCACGCCGGTGGCGGTCACGGGCTTGGCGCCGGGTCGAGTGCTCGCGCTGACCTCGGCGTTCGGCAACGCCGGCGCGCTGCTGGCCGACGGGGCCTACTACAACTGGGGCCTGGGCTCTGGCGGGCAGCTCGGCGACGGCAGCACCGTCGGTCGCGCGACCGCGGTGCGCGTGCCGCTGCCGGGCCGGGCGCGCCACGTGTTCGAGGGCGGCAGCTTTGCCTCAAACGGACAGACGATCGCGATCCTCGCCAACGGCCAGACCTGGGTCTGGGGCACGAACGCGAGCGGCCAGCTCGGCGACGGCGGCGCCGCGATCCACGTACGACCGGTGCGGTTGAACGAGCCGCCCCGCGCCCGGTTTGTCGCGGTCAGCTCCGGCGGTGCCTCGGACTACGCGATCGCGCACTCGGGCGAGCTGTGGGCGTGGGGCGAGAACTCCGAGGGCGAGCTCGGCGACGCGTCCAGCGCGCCGTTCGCGAGCCGGCCGGTCAGCGACGGCTTGCAGGTCGTCCAGGTCTCGAGCACCGCTCGCAATGCCGCAGCGCTGACGAAACCAGCGTCATAAGGGGAAGGCCGGGCCGCATGCGGCCCGGCCCGGTTGGTCGCATGCGACCAACCGCGGCGGCGCGCATGCGCGCCGCCGAACTGCATCTAGCGATTTACCGGTGCACGACGACCTTGCCGATCATCCGACCGGACTCGACCAGCGCGTGCGCGCGGCGCAGGCCGGCCGCGGAGAAGTCGGCGATGTACTCGGTCGCGGTCGGGCGGATCCGACCGTCGTCGATCAGCGCGGCGAAGCGGGCAAGCAGGTGCTTTTGCTCGATCATGTCCGGCGTCTCGAACATCGACCGGGTGAACATCAGCTCCCACAGCCAGGCGATCGACTTCGTCTTGAGCGCCAGCAGGTCGAGCCCCTCCGGGTCATCGATCGCAACGATCCGGCCGAACGGGGCCATGATCGCGGCGAACGACTCCACGTTGCCGCTGCTGTGGGCGGTGAACAGGTACTCGAGCCCGTCCGGTGCGGCGCGCGCACACTCGTTGACGAGGTCGTGGTGGTCGACCACGCCGTCGGCGCCGAGCCCCGCGACCCAGTCGCGCGACGCCGCCCGCGACGCGCTCCCCAGCACCCGCACCCCGGTCAGCAGCTTGGCGAGCTGCACCATGATCGAGCCGACGCCGCCGGCTGCGGGCATCACCAGCAGCGTGCCGGAGCTCTCCTCGCTCAGCGCCAGCCGGTCAAACAGGCACTCCCAGGCGGTGATCGAGGTGAGTGGCAACGCCGCGGCGTCAGCGAAGCTGAGCGTCCCGGGCCGTTCGGCGACGATCCGCTCGTCGACCGCCTGCAGCTCGGCGTTGGCGCCCTGGCGGGTGACGTCACCGGCGTAGTAGACCTCGTCGCCGACCCCCAGCGTGGTCACGTCGGGCCCGACTGCCTCGACCACGCCGGCGGCATCGAAGCCGAGCACGGTCGGGGCGTCGCTCGTGGGCAGGACGGCCCGGAGTTTCACATCGACCGGGTTGACCGACACCGCCTGCACCCGCACGAGCAGGTCGCGGGGACGTAGCTGCGGCACCGGCAGCTCGACGTCGAGCAGGCAGTCGGCGTCGCTCACCGGCAGCGCCGTCGGCGACCCGATCGCCCGCATCTTCTCGGCCATCTCAACGCTCCTCGCTCGGTGTCGGCCCGGACGCACCGATCGTAGACCCGACGGCGCATTGGGCGGTCCGAAACGAGTCCGCTGCGACACGATCAGCGCGAGTTCGTGCCGACGGCGTCTCATGGAAGATTGAGGGCAGCTGACCCGCGATCAAGGGAAGCGACCGATGATCCTCTGCGATGACGGCTCCGACGACGCGAACGCCGCGAGTCGCGCTCGGCCGCTGAGCTGCGCCGTCACGCGCTGTGGTGGCTCGGCGGACGAGTACCCGCGGCTGCTGGCCCGTGCCGCGGGCAGCGGACGGCTCGGCCTGAGCGCGAACGATGGCGAGAACCTGCGAATAATTCGCAGGTTCTCGCCAAAGTTCGGCCGCGAACCGGGGCATCCGCCGACGCTCCAACTGCTCGCGCTGATCAGCGATCAACTCGATCGGAAGCAGGCAAACCTACCGCCATAGGCAGGACGCTATGTCGCGTGTGCAGCGGCCGGCGTCGCCGCAGCGGCCCGCTCGTAGTTGAGGCGCAACAGCTCGATCACGTCGCGCACGTCGGCGTCGCTGACGATCCTGCGCGCGCCCGGACCGGCCCGGCCCGGGAACACCGGGTGTTCGGTGATCCGTCCTTGTTCGACCAGCTCCGCCCAGGTCTGTTTCGGGAACGAGAAATGTGCCGCGTGGTCGCCGTGGAGATGCCCGATCTCCCGCCTGCCGAGCTTGAACGACCATTCGCCACGGCGCCCGATACCGGCCGTCACGCCGGGCCAGGCGGTGGCCGCTTCTGTGATCTGCTCGCTTGCCGAATTCATCTGCTCTGCTCCTTGTGTCGGTGCAGGCTCACCGTAGGCCGCGCTCGGCCCCGGTTCCATCGGCAATTGGTCCTAGGTCCTGGGATCAGCCGATCGCGGGTAGGTCGCTCAACTTCGCAACACGCCGCCGGCTCGAAAGTGGAGCTAGCCGGACTCGAACCGGCGACCTCCTGGGTGCGATCCAGGCGCTCTCCCAACTGAGCTATAGCCCCGTCTGGCGGTCGTGCCCGCCGGGCCGGCCTGAGTCTAGGCGATCGATGGCGAACGCCGTGAATCGGGGCCGCCGTCGTCAGGCCGCAACGTGCGGGGGAATCTTCCCGCACGATGCACGAACGTCCGTCGAGACGCGGTCCGGGACCACCGCTATCGTTTGCGTACGGGGAGTACGGTTTGACCATGGGTCTTCTTGACGACGCAATCCGAGACCACCTCGATCTGAAGACGGCGCCACGGCGCCGATCCGGCCGAGCTTGAGCGTGCCGAGCGCGAGGCGCTCGGACCCGTCCGTCGCAAGCGGGACGGCGGCGACAGCGCGCAGGCGGTCGACGAGGTCTTCGACGGCGAGCAGAACGGGGCCGACGCCGATGGCGCGCCACTGGCCTATGACCAGGACGCCGACGACTGGGCCTACGGCGACGACTTCGCCGCCCCCTCCGCTGACCACGACGCCGAGCCCGAGCCAGACCCTGAGCCGGCGTCCCGGTCGCGCTCTCGCCGTTCGGGATCCGGCCACGGCGATGACGACGACCAGCCCCGCGGACTGGCCGCGAGGTTCGGTCTGCGTGGACGCCGCAGCGAAGCGGACGACCAGGTCGACGACGAGCCCGATGTCGACCAGTCCGAGCCCGAGGCTCGTGCGCCCGAGGACGAGCCGACCCAGGTGCACGCCACCGAGCGACCCCGTGGACGGCGACGTTCGGCAGCAGCACCGGCGCAGCCCGAGCCCGCCGAGCCCGATGCCGACGCCGCGGCGGATTCCGGCGCCGAGGAGGACGTGCTCGAGGAGACGCCCGAGTTCCTTCAGGACGAGACGACGGACCACGACAAGCTCTGGTTCGAGCAGCGGCCGCCGCGCGACTTCGACTTCGACGGCTGACACGGCCTTCGGTGCCCGCGGGCACCGGCGTCCACGCGCACGCCACGAGCGCCGCGTCCGTCCGCCGTCGATCGCCTAATCCCATCAAATACAGGCGCTTTTTGCCCCATTGACGGACCTCGGGGACGTCGTCTATACCAAGTACAGTCGCCCTGTTGAGATTGCGCCAAGGAGGGTGGTTTGTTCTTTCGTCAAGTGCTGTATCGCGACCTCGGCTGCGCCTCCTACATCGTCGGCGACGCCGGGCAAGCTGCCGTCATCGATCCCCGCTGGGAGATCGACGTGTACCTCGAGACCGCGGCCGCCGAGGGACTCGAGATCACTCACGTGATCGACACGCACGAGCACGCGGATCATGTCTCCGGTCGACCCGCGCTGATCCGCGCGACCGGCGCGCAGTCACGTCGGCCGGCGACGGATGACACGCCGGCGCCCGATCTGATCCGGGCCGGCGACGAGATCGCGCTCGGCTCGGTCGTGATCCGCGCGATCGCCACCCCCGGCCACCGTCCCGAGCACCTGTCGTTCGCGATCACTGATCGCACCCGGGGCGAGGACGCGTGGCTGCTGTTGACCGGCGACACGCTGCTGATCGGTGACGTCGCCCGTCCGGACCTCGCCTACGAGGCGGCCGAGGGCGCGACCGCGCTGCACGGAACCTTGCAGGAATTGCTCGGGCTCGGCGACCACGTCGAGGTTTGGCCTGCGCACGTCGGCGGTTCGCTATGCGGCGGCGCCGGGTTGAGCATGAAGACGAGCTCGACCGTCGGCTACGAGCGGCTGCACAACCCGCTGTTGTCCACGGACCGTTCGACGTTCGTCGATGGCCTGACCGCCAGCCTGCCGACGCGGCCGCCGAACGTCGACCGGATCGTCAACCTCAACCGCCGCACCGATGGGGCGCTCCCGGCCGAGCCCACGATGCTGGCTGCCGGCGCGCTCGCCGAGTCGATGGCTGCCGGTGCGACGGTGCTCGACAGCCGCTCGCCCGCGGAGTTCGACGACGGCCATCTGCCGGGAGCGATCAACCTGCCGATCGCGTCGGCCGGCTTCGGCACCCGCGCCGGCTGGGCGCTCGATCCCGAGCAGTCGCTGCTGATCGTCGCCGCCGATGCCGAGGCGATCCGCGTGACCGCGGCCCGTCTGCAGGCGGTCGGCTTCTGGGATCTGACCGGCGCCGCGGTCGCGGACCTCACCGCTTGGACGCAGGCGGGTCTGACGATCGCCGAGGCCTCCGCCTGGGATCTCGATCACCTCGTGCTCGGACTGGCCGAGGACGGCGTCGACCTGATCGACGTCCGCGAACAGTCCGAGTGGATCGCGGGTCACGTCGACGGCTCACAGCACCTGCCGCTGCATCGCCTGCGCGAGCTCGACGCGGACCTCGCGGCCGCCGACGGCCGGATGACCGCCGTCGCCTGCGCCGGTGGCGTTCGCGCGGCCTTCGCGGCCAGCCTGCTGCGCCGTGCCGGCCGACCCGACGTCGTCCGCGTCGACGGTGGCGGCGTCCCCGACCTCGCCAGCCGCGGAATCGAGTTGGCGCTGGGCGACTGACCCCGCCTCGCGGCTTCTGCGATCGCGGCACTTATATCGGTCGCTTCCGGCACGACCGCACCGCCACGGGCTCGGGCTGAGCTGGATCGCCCAGCCGTCGGACCAGGCCTCCTTGGGCGTCGTCCGCGAGCGTGTGGACGCCGTTTGGGCGAGGTGTCGCCGGCGCGGCGTCGTCCCCAGACGGCCGGTTCCAAGCTGGGTAGTACTTGAGAGGGATCCCGGGGTCTGACCTGGTGGGAGGCGGTCCGCGACCGGTGGAGTACGTTCGATGCGTGAGCCGAGGCGAACATCTCGCCCGCACGTACTGGTTCGATCTGCTGATCGCGCTGCTGGCGGTCGTGGCGATGCTTGACGTGGTGCTCGGACGTGGCTCGTCCGGAGCTCCGACAACGACGCTGTGGTTCTGCGTTCCCGCGCTCGCGATTCTGGTGCTACCGGTGTTCGCGCGGCGATGGTTTCCGTTTGCCGGACCGGCGGCGTACTGGCTTTTGGCCGTGGGAATCTCGTTCGTCGAACCGCTGCTGATCCCGTACCCCGAGTCCCTCTTCCTGATGCAGCTGGCGGTCGCATTCCTGCTTGGGAACGTTCGGGACGTTCGGCGGGCTGGCCTCGGGCTGGCGATCGTCGTCGGCGCTACGGCGACCGTCGTCTACAAGATCCCCGGGCACTCGGTCTACGAGCTCGTCTTCATTCCCGTCGACTTCGCCGTCGCCTGGGTTGCAGGCTTTGCCGTCCGCGCGCGGGCCGAGCAGGCCGAGGTGGCGGAGTCACGTGCGACACGGGCCGAGCACGCCGTGTTGGAGGAGCGCGTGCGGATCGCGCGGGAGCTGCATGACGTCGTCGCCCACCACGTGAGCATGATGGGCGTCCAGGCCGGCGCCGCCCGGGTCGTGATCGACCGTGACCGTGTCAAGGCGAAGGAGGCGCTGACCGCGATCGAGGTCTCGAGCCGACAGGCGGTGGGGGAGTTGCACCGCCTGCTCGGATTCCTGCGGCAGGCCGGCGACGAGGACGATCTGCTGGCTCCGCGCCCTGGCCTGAGCCAGCTTCCGCGGCTGGCGGCGAGCATGAGTGAGTCCGGGCTCGCTGTCGCGGTCAGCATCGAAGGGGAGGAACGCTCGTTGCCGCCGATGGTCGGCGTGTCGGCGTACCGCATCGTGCAGGAAGCGCTGACGAACACCCTCAAGCACGCGGCGGCGTCGCGCGCCGACGTGCGCGTGCGGTACTGGCCCGACGAGCTCGAGGTCGAGATCATCGACGACGGCCGCGGCGCGACGGCGCTATCAGGGACGAGCCCGGGCGGCCTGGGGTTGATCGGCATGCGCGAGCGTGCCGCCCTGCACGGCGGCCAACTGACGGCGGGGCCGGCATCCGGCGGCGGGTTCGACGTGCGCGTCAAGCTGCCGACCTCGGACGGTGCGCTGTGAGCATCCGTGTGCTGTTGGCCGATGACCAGGCGATGGTTCGCGCCGGCTTTCGGATGATCCTCGAGTCCGATCCCGAGATCGAGGTTGTCGGCGAGGCGGCGAACGGCGAGCAGGCCATGGCCAGCACCCGGCGCTTGGGGCCCGACATCGTGTTGATGGACATCCAGATGCCCGACGGTGACGGACTCGAAGGCCACGCGGCGGATTACCGAAGACGGCGAGCTGCACAGTCGTGTGGTGATCCTCACCACGTTTGAGCGTGACGAGTACATGTTCGAGGCGCTGCGGTCGGGCGCCAGCGGCTTTTTGCTCAAGAACGCCCCACCCGAGGAGCTGCTGCACGCGGTGCATGTCGTGACTGCCGGCGAGGCGCTGCTCGCCCCGTCGGTCACGCGGCGCATCATCGAGCAGTTCGCACGCCGGCCGGTCAGGCCCGAGCTCGGCACGCGGCTGGACGCGTTGACGCAGCGCGAGCGCGAGGTGCTGACGATGCTGGCGCACGGTAAGAGCAACGCCGAGCTGGCCGCCGAGCTGTTCGTCAGCGAGGGCACGATCAAGACCCACGTCTCCAGCCTGCTCGCCAAGCTCGGGCTCCGTGACCGCGTGCAGGCCGTCGTCCTGGCGTACGAGAGCGGGCTGGTCACGCCCGGCGCGTAAACGCGTCTCTGTCCTTTGACAGAGGCGCCAGCGGCAAAGATCTGCGCTGAGGAGGAGCGCAGACGCGCCCTGCGGGCGATGACAGGCGCAGGCGGCGGTCCCAGACTGATCCCCAGGCAACTTCACCAACCTGAGGAGCAGTGATGAGCGCACCACACGCCGTACTTGAAGAAGTTCTCCCGGCTCGGAAAGCCAAAGAGCCCGGGCCTGGCCGCGGTCGCCGTCGGATCGGAGGGCCGATGGCCCCCGTCGAGATTCGCGATCTCTCCAAGCACTTCGGCGCCGTCGCCGCCGTCAATCACCTCTCGTTCGACATCGAGCCCGGTCGCGTCACGGGGTTCCTCGGACCGAACGGGGCCGGGAAGAGCACGACGTTGCGTGCGCTGCTCGGGCTGGTGCAGCCGTCGTCGGGGGCCGCCACGTTCGGCGGTCTGCGCTACGACGAGCTCGACGAGCCCAGCGCCCGTGTGGGGGCGGTGCTCGAGGACGCCTCCTTCCATCCGGGTCGCAGCGCACGAAACCACCTGCGGATCCTGGCCATCACGGGAAACCATCCCCCCCACCGCGTCGAGGAGGTCCTGTCCGCGGTCGGGCTCAGCGACGCCGCCGACCGGCGTGTGAAGGGCTACTCGATGGGCATGCGTCAGCGGCTGGCGATCGCCGCAGCCCTGCTCGGCGACCCGCAAGTCCTGATCCTCGACGAGCCGAACAACGGCCTGGACCCGCCCGGGATCATCTGGCTGCGCGGTCTGATGCGCGAACAGGCGGCAGACGGGCGCGCGGTGCTCATCTCCAGCCACGTCCTGGCTGAGGTCGCTCAGTCTGTCGACGACGTCGTCGTGATCGCCGACGGCGAGCTGCGCGCCCACGGGCCCCTGGAGCAGGTGCTCGGCGGCGACGACGGCCCCGCGACCACGGTCCGCGCACAGGACCCGGTCCGGTTGACCCGCGCGCTCGAGCGTCGCGGTCACCGCGTCGACCGCGACGGTGACGTGCTCAACGTCTCCGGCGCCACCCCGGAAGAGGTCGGCGAAATCGCCGGCGACGAGCAGCTGTCCGTGCTTGGCCTGGCACCCCGAACGCGCTCCCTCGAAGAAGCGTTCATCGCCCTCACTGGCGTGCAGTCATGACCGCGCTCCTGCGAGCCGAGCTGCTCAAGCTCCGCACCACCCGCACCTTCGCCGCGGTCGTCGCCAGCGCCGCGGCGCTGTCGCTGACCCTCGTCGTCCTCGGCGCGGCCCTAGGGAAGGAAACCAAACCGCACGCGCTGTTCACCAACAGCGCGATCACCTACATCATCGTGATACTCGGTGCGATCGCGATGACGGGCGAGTGGCGTCATCGCACGATCACAGGCTCCGTGCTCGCCGCCCCCAACCGAGTGCGGCTTCTGGCCGCCAAGGCGATCTCCTACTCCGTGGCCGGCATCGCCCTCGCGATCATCGTGACGGTGCCGACCATCATCGTCGGCGAGCTGGTCCTATCAGGCCGCGGGCTAGCAACGCTGGGCGCCGGCGGCATCACCGACGTGCTCTGGCGAAACCTGGCCGTCGCTGCCCTGCTCGGCCCCCTCGGCGTCTGCGTCGGCGCGCTGATACGCAACCAGATCGTCACCGTCGTCGGGCTCATCATCGTCGCCGCGGCGATTGAGCCAGCAGTCTTCTCGGCGGTCCCGAAAGTCGGTCGCCTCCTCCCGCTCGCCGGCGCTCCGAGCGGCGTCCTCGGCGGCACCCACGGGATGCTGTCGCCCGGGCCCGCGCTCGGGGTCATGGTCGCCTGGACACTCACGATCTTCGCGGCAGCCGCCTGGCGCCTGCGTAGCCGCGACCTCGTCTGACGCAACCATCCCGACAAACCACCAACAGACCACGCAGCGGCCACCACCATCCACTCGAACACAGACTGGAGCTGCCGACCGAGCAAGTCGGCAGCGCCAGCCGCATCTCGCCGGTTGCTACTTACAACCTAAGGCTCGATCACCGGATGAACCATGAAGGCCGCAGCGCTCAGCTAGTCGACAACCCGCATCCCGCAGCCAGCTCCGTACCCGCTGGAGGACTGATGAAGACGTCCACGAGGAGACGGCCGTGCCCGTTGGACTCTGCTTCTTAGTGGCGACCTTCACCTTCGCCATCGGTAGCGCGCTCATCCATTCGCACTTCTCGAGCGGGACGTCCCGCGACGGCACCCGCGTCGCCGGCGTCCTCCTTCTCGCCTGCACCGGCCTAGCGGTCGTGACGAACGGCCTGGCTATGCGCAGTGTCTCGACGCCACACACACGCCTTCGTTCGCAGGCCTTGATCTTGAGGGCGGTCGAGTGCTTGACCATCGTGGCAATCGGCGGATAGTTCCTGACGAGCCGCGCACAGTGGAACGCTTCCGTGCTTCCGGTCTATGCCGTCTCCCGCGCAGCTGGGCTCATCCTGTCCTCTGCACTGTGGACGTCGTGGCTCGTGCCGCGGAACGTATCCATGCTCGGCTTGATCGGCTACCCGGTGTTCTTGGTCGGCACGGTCCTGGCCATGTTCAACCTGATCCACCTCACTCACGGCGCCGGGATGCTCGCGCTGGTCCCCGGTGGCCTCTTCGAGTTGAATCCTCCCGATCTGGCTGTCCGGCGTGTGTCGACCTGATGCCCCCGCCACGCCGCCTTGCTCCGTGGACTCGGTCCACCTTCCTGTCGACGACGACGCAAAAACCGCCCGATTTGCAGCACTTCCTTCGAATGGAGCCAACCGGGATCGAACCGCGCGCAGCGGTCACTGGATCGGTGGATTGGGGAGCGGTTTCCCGAAGTCCGGGTCAAACGGCTGTCGATCGGCGTGGCATATTTGCCGGCGTGCGGTGGCGGGCCGGATCAGATACGCGCTAACCGCGTGATCGATGCACACGCTGGGGTCTTGGCCGCTGGTGTGGCCGTAGCCGTCGAGGGTCAGCAGCTTGGCGTTGCCGAGCAGGCGCGCAACTCGGCGGGCGCCGGCGTACGCGGTTTGTGGGTCATACCGAGTGCCGATCACCAGGACCGGGTTGGGGGTCGACCGGTTCCACGGTCCGCTGTAGCGGTCAGCGTTCACCAGCGGCCAACCGGCGCACGGCACCGCGAACCACCAGCCGGGCACCGCCGAAAAAGGGCTGACCCGCGTCAGCCGGCCGATGATGCTCGCCCACGCCTGCGGGCCCAGCCGCGGCCGCGGCTTGTCTGCGCACTGCAGCGCCGTCCCTGAATTCAGCATCGACTGATACAGCGGCCTTGCTTGGTGTAGCGCCGTCTCGATGGCTGATCCGTTGCCACTGGCGGCCTGCTCGAGCCCGGCCGCGATCTGTGGCCAGCTCGCCGGCTCGCCGAGGTTCGGGAACACGTAAAGCAACAGATCGCCATAGCTGAGCCGATGCGGGGCAGGCGCTGACGGCGCCGGGATCGGCCCGTGGCGCAGCCGCGCCAGCAGCCCGCTGACTCGCGCTTTGACCGACCCGTGGCCCGCCAGCGCACAACGCGCCGGCCCCGCGGACTGACATAACGACTGCAGCCTGGCGAACACCCGATCAAGGTCAGCCTCACCGCTGGCAATAAACGCCTGCGCGGAGGTCGTGAACGGGACCGGATCAACGGCGCCGTCCAGCACCATCGCGCGCACCCGCCGCGGGAACATGTTCGCGTAGGTCTCGCCGATGAAGGTGCCGTATGACACGCCTCGGTAGTTCAGCTTGCGGTCGCCCACGAGCTGGCGTAGATAGTCAAGATCGCGGGCCGTGTCGGCGGTCGAGTCGTGCGCCAGCAGACGGCGGCTGAGCGCGACACAGCGCTTTACGAACGCCAGCGCCTTTGGCAGGTAGCGCACTGACTCTGGCCTCGTGGTCGGGACCGACCACCCGGGCCCCCAGAACCTGGCCTCGGCGTGGGTGCTCGCGAAACACCGAACGTGCGTGCTCGCGCCGGTGCCGCGCGGATCCCAACCAACGACATCAAACCGCCCATGACCGAGCCTGTCCAGGACGGCCCCGCCGGCCTTCACAATCGGTACCCCCGCCACGCCGGGACCGCCGAAATTGACGAACAGCGACCCGATCCGCTGGCCCGGCCGGCTCGCCAAGTAACGAGCCACCGCCAGCGAGATTGTGCCCAAGCCCGGCCGAGCCCAATCCAGCGGAACCTGCACCCGCGCGCACTGCAACCGCTTCCCGCACTCCTTCCACGCGATCCGCGTAGTGACGCCTGAAGGCGCCACGACCGACGACTCCGCTGCGCTCGCCACCCCAGTCTGGATAAGTAGCGCTCCCGCGACGGCGCACGCCAGCAGGGTCGCCAATGCCCCTATGCCTTTCCCGGTGCGTCTCACCTGTCTGCGGGTCGTGATTGACATTTGTCTGCCTTCCGTAGTTGGGGTGCGGGTCATCTATACGTTAGGGAACTGATCGCCGGGAGCTGGTGGTAGGACAATTGGCTCGCCGGCCAGTGGCTTGCCGAAGGTCGGGTCAAAACGGTTGGCGATCGCGCTGGTAGAACGGTCCCGCGCGCGGCGGGGTGCGGAGGTGGGCGAGGCAGCGGACCTCCACGCTGCCCGCGCCGGTCTCGTGACAGCGACCGGCTCGCGGCGCCAAAAGATATGTCTGCCGCGATGGATGGGAGGTATCGCCGGAAGCGGGCACACAGGTCGTCGAAGTGGCGTGCCGCACCAAGGTTAGGCATATCCGAAAGTGCGGTGAATGGATCTACACCGCGTGTTGATACTCGACCTAGGTCTATTGCGACACAGGTTATTCCACACTAGCGTTTGGTCGTCGCTTCTGCTGTTCAGATCGGCGCTGGTCATGTCGAGAGATCGGAGGAGAGTTCATGTCAAAGAGGTCCATCACCGGATGTACGGGTCGGACTGTGATCAAGCGGCATCGTGGGTGGTTTCGCCACCCAATAAACGCCGTGGTTGGGGTGAGCGGGGCATGCGCCCTGATCGGCGTTGGGCTATTGGCCGCCCCTTGGAGTGACGCTGCGACCCCGAAGGCGGGACATAAGGCCAAGGCGGCGGCAGTCGAATGCAGTACATTCGGTCACACCGGCATCCCAGGGGTCGTAATCAACGAGACCGGTACACATCTGAAGCGCACGCTCGTTGAGCACGGCCCCGGCACCGGCTTCTTCAAGCCCGAACCACCGGCGGAGGTTCCAGCCCACACCATTAGCCCTTGGTGTGTGGGTAGCCACTTTGGAGTTGAGGCGATGCAGGTCGACTACGTGACGCCCAACGGCGAGAAGGTGCATTTCTTGGCGTACTACGCCGCTCTAACGCCTACGGGCGGTCTCAATGCCTCCTGCTCAATTAGCGGCGTCTCCCAGTCCCGCGCCGTCTATGGGTGTGCCGCTGAGAGAGTCGCGCCCAACTTCGTGTGTACACCCTACGTTGGCTGTGTGGGGCACCTTAGAGACAAGGACGCCCTCAAGGGCGTGGACGTGGTCTTCCGAGTCTTTCCCCGCTAGAACGGCGGTAGCCGGGCCAGAGTCGCGTTAAACAGCACGGCTGTGGCGGGAGCGCGATCCTGCGGCGGTCAACTTCGCCGCAGGATCGCTCTTTACTTGGCAGTTGCGCGGTGACAGCTGCCGGATCTCAGCGCGCGAGATATCGTGCGACGGCCAGCACGCGACGGTGGTCGTCCTCGTTCGGCGTGAGCCCTAACTGGCTGTAGATGTGCGAGACATGCTGTACGACAGCTTTCTCGGAGATCACAAGCCGGCGGGCGATTGCAGCGTTGCTGCGGCCCTCGGCGACGAGCTGGAGAACTTCGGTCTGACGGGGCGTCAGTTGGTCGACGGCGTCGTGTTGGGAGCGCGCGCGCGCGACCATCGTTGAGATGACCTCGGGATCGAGTACGGTTTCGCCGGCCGCCACGCGGCGCACGGCGCTGCAGAACGAGTCGCTGTCGGCGATTCGTTGCTTGAGTAGGTAGCCGACGCCGGCGGCGTTGTCGCCGATCAGCTCGAGTGCATAGCGGCGATTGACGTACTGGGAGAGGATCATGATCGGCCTCGTCGGCTTCTGCGCGCGGATTTCAAGCGCGGCGCGGAGTCCGTCGTCGGTGTTGCCGGGTGGCATCCGGATGTCGGAGATCACCAGATCTGGATCGTGCCCCGCGACCTTCCGGATCAGCCCGGGGGCATCAGACGCGACGCCGGCGACATCGACGCCAGCGTCCCGCAGGACCAGGACCAGGCCCTGGCGCAACAGGGCCTCATCCTCGCCGATCACGACGCGCACGGAACCTCCGCCGCGACCACTGTCCCCCCGCCGGGCGGACTGTCCACGAACAGGCGTCCTCCAAGCACATCGAGGCGATCTGCGACGCCGCGCAGGCCGGTGCCGGCCCCGACCCGAGCGCCGCCCACGCCGTCATCGCGCACCTCGATCGTCAGTCGATCTGCGGTGCGGGCAAGTCGGACGACAAGCTCGCGCGCGTCGGAGTGCTTGACGGCGTTCGTCAGCGCCTCGACGACCACGAAGTAACCGGCGCTCTCAACCGGCCGCGGGAGCTTGCTGTTTGGATCGTCGAACTCTAGGCGCGTCGGCATCAGCAGTCGGTCGACCAGATCCTCGGTTGCCGCGTAGAGCCCGCGCTCGATCAGGAGCGGTGGCATCACGCCCCGGACCAGGCGACGTAGCTCGTCATTGGCAGCCTCCAGTCCGTGCCGGAGCTCGGCCGCATCATGGCTGATGCTCTTAGATGGTGCGTCCGACTCGATGCGTCCTGCCCTCATCGCCAGCATGACCAGCCGCGACTGCAGACCGTCGTGCAAATCACGCGCGATACGCCGCCGCTCACGATCAGCCGTCTCGACGATCCGCGCCCGCGACTCTTCCAGCGCGTCGTGGCTCGCCAGCAACTCGGCGGTGAGCTGCTCGCGCTCGAGCACGAGCGCGGTCACCCGCCCTGCCGAGCGGACGAGCTCTTGGTCTGGGATCAGCAGCGCGTCGTACTCGATCGCGCCTACACGGTGGCCGCTGGCCTCGACCTCGACCGCGGCCCGCCCGGAGCCGACTGTCGGCAGCTCGCGGCGTGCGCTGTTGGAATTGACGTAGCATCCAATGTCGGGTAGCCAGAACAGCAGCTCGAGCGACGGATCGCCGAGCATGTTCGCGAGCGCCTCGCGCAGATCCGGACGACCGGTGCTGTCAGCCCCGAGCCACACACCGAGCTCCTCGAGCTCTCGAGTCGGCGTGAATTCGCCTCCCACGGCTCCCAACGCGAACACGATTGGAACCCCGGCGGCGGCCAAGAGCTGTAGGACAAAGACCGTAAGCGGCGCGAACCCGAACAAGCGCGGCAGCACGTTGGCAGCAGCCTCGAGTAACAGGACCGCGAAGATCCCGTAGCCGTACACGAGCGCCAGCACCAGGCGCTGCGCGCCCGCCGCTGCCCGCAGGCGCAAAGTCAGCAATACCGCGGTGATGATAAGCACCACCGCGCCCGCGCTGACCTGAACGACCACTCCCATGTGCGCTAAACCGGGCTCGTGCGCAATCGCCAACACGCCAGCATCGCCTGAGAACAGGTACCGCGGCGCCTGCAAACCGATCGCGATCACGTATACCGCCGCGACCAGCGCGCGAGCCGGGCGGCCGGTCAGTCGCCCCGACGGAAACGTCAGCAGGATGTGCACCAGCACGGCGATCGGCGCCGCCTCGAACACCAGCCCGACCGCGACCAAGGCGGAGGAACCCGTATTGAGCAAAGCCGAGACCAGGAGGACGAGCCCACCCAGCCACAGCAGGGCCCCGGTGCGGTTGCCGGGCCGCCGCCACCAGGCGTACAGACCAACCACCACGAACTCCAGGCCGACCGCCGCATACAACACCAGGGCCCAGACCGGCCCGACGGGCCCCTCGATAAGCAGCACGATCTCCACGCCGGCCAGCACGGCCGCCGTCACACCAATCAGGATCAGGGCCAGACGAAGGCTGCGAATCGCAGACGCCGCCTCCGGGAGGTCTCGACGATAACGACGCGGACCCCACATGTCGCCGCGATCCTATCCCCATCACGCACCTGCGACGAGCCGTCGGCTTCAATTGGACAACATTGCGGTTGCCAAGCCGGGATCGCGCTTTGGTCCCCCTGCTGGGTGATGCGCTCGCGGCCCAGTCCGGCTTCGACACGTGGTCAACACCCACCGGGCGCCAAGCGCGCAACTCGGCGTGCTTCGACACGCGCCCTGGCGAGCATGGCGCACGTCTCGGCTGGGACGCATGCGGCCAACGGTACGAGTCCACGGCGACCCTGCCAATAGACCTAAGTCGTATCCCCCGACGCAGCGAGCGCCGACACGGATCAGCTTTCCGGTTTGGAGTCGCCTAAGCGCGCGGCGCCTGGTCTTGCCGGCGAGTCTGATTCGCGGGCCCGTGTCGCCGGCCGTGCGCTGCGGGGTGCGGAGCCTCTGTTTGTTTGCCGATCACGCTCGCGAAGATCGGCGCCCGAATAGTGAGCGCATTGGTCTTGGGGCGCTGTCAAGCAGCGCCTGCAAGCTGCTGCGGGAAATCAAGCCCTGCGCGATGTCGATGTATGACACTCGACGTGGACGCCAGCGCAGCCCTCATGCTGTGCGTGAACAACGAACTCGCCGTCGTCAAACCTATCATCGCTCCGTCGTTCGCTGAGCTGGCGTCCTCGAAGGCTGCATCGACTTCGTCGACGAGGCCACGAATCGGGCGGAGACCATACCCACAAACATGTCCGGCACGCTCACGCGATACGTCGCGCCGGACGACGGGTTGACGCTCTCGGGCTGATGCTTCCCGTCAGGCAGATCGTCCGCGCATGCTCCGCTTCTCCAGCTCGAATTCGGTCTCCATCCGATCCCGCGGTCGTCGAATCACCCGGCCAAGATCCGCTCGAGCTCGTCGAAGCATCCGTGCCAGCCTTCGTCCTGGGCGTCGCGGCGCCCGTCGGTCGAGATGTCGCTGTTGACCATCAGGACCGTGGTGGAGCCCTCGGACTCCGAGAAGGAGAGCTCGATCCGCTGCTCGTTTGAGGGATCGTCGTCGAAGGTCCAAGTCATCACCAGCCGGTGCGGGCGGTCGATCAGTGTGTAGTGGCCCTGCGCGTGCACGGTTGAGCCGTCCGGCTTGCGCATCACCACCTCGACCTTTCCGCCCACCCGTAGATCGACCTCGGCCTCCGGCGTGTCCCAGTCCGGGGCGCAGTGAAACCAGCGCTGCATCACCTCGGGGCTGGTCCAGGCGTCAAAGACGTCCTCGGCCGGAGCGTCGAAGCTCCGCTCGATCCGCACCGCGCGGCCAGATTCCTCGGTCACCGTCGCTCCTCCCTTTCCTCTAGGTACTCGCCGACGACATCGAAGAGGCGCTCCCAGCGCGCCCGCTGGCTGTCTATCCAATCCGAGGCCTCGGCAAGCGCCTCGGGCCGCAGCGCGAGTCGGTGGCTTCGGCCGTCGATCACGCGGCTGACGACACCCGCCTGCTCCAGCGTCCTCAGGTGACGTGAGATCGTCGGCTTCGAGACCGCGAAGTCGTGGGTCACCTCCCCGACTGTCGCAGGTCCTGCGCTGAGGCGTTCGACGATCTCGCGTCGGAGTGGGTGGGCGAGGGCGCTGAACACATCGTTAGCCATTATGCTAACTATATATGGGCGACCGCGAGCCAAAGGAGAAGCCAGAATGGCGGCGATGATGCTCCCGTCGGTCATGCCGTCGACACTCGTCTTCGCCGGCGTCAGCGCCGAGCATCAGCGGAGCGGCCGAAGCTTCGTCCTCACCTGGATGTTCATCAGCGCATATTTGGCCGCGTGGACCGCCTATGGCCTGCCGGCGTACGGAATCTTCCGCGCGATCCAATCGGCGCACATTCACGCGATCTCGTGGCACGCGCAGGGGCCGGTGATCGCTGGGGCGGCCATCGTCGCCGCCGGGCTCTACCAGCTCAGCCCGCTCAAGCGCCGCTGCCTGCGCCAGTGCTGGTCTCCGGAGCACTGATGAGCCTCACATGGATGATGGTGGTGGCCGGGCTGATCTTCGCGGAGAAGGTGCTCCCGTTCGGCGAGCAGCTCTCGCGGGGGTTCGCGATCACGTTCGTGGTCGTCGGGATCTGGGTCGCCGCCGCACCGGCGAGCGTCCCGGGCCTCACCCAGCCCGGAAGCGCTCAAGCGAAGCAGGCATGCGAGCTATGGGCATGCACGACATGAATAAGGGCATGAGCCTGCGGAAGACCCACACCATGAGCGCTGAGGAATCAGGACCGATGAAGATGAACTTGGGCCACCGCAACCACACATCCGAGCGAAGGAAGTGACCATGAGCAGCGAGGATCCCCGGCAGCAGAGCACCAACAGCAACGACGGAGCGGTCCCGGCCGTCGTGCAGCGGGCGACGTTTCAAGCCGAGCTCGATGCGCTACGGGTCCGAGAGAAGGCGCACACGCACGAAGGCGACGCGATCGCCGCGGCCCGCCGCCGGCTGCCGATGGTCGAGGTTGACGCGGCGACGCCGCTGATCGGTGCGCACGGCCCTGTGACGCTGCTGGACGTGTTCGAGGGTCGTCGTCAGCTGATCGCCTACTACCACATGTGGTTTGACGGTCAGCCCGCGGAGGACCAGTGCGAGGGCTGCACGTTCTACAACGGGCAGGTTCGGGAGCTGTCGATCATGCATTCCCGCAACGTCACCTACGCCACGCTCTGCCAGGGTCCCTACGAGGAGAGCGTCCGCTACCGCGACTTCATGGGCTGGGATGTGCCCTGGTACTCGGCCCAGCAGTCGCTGGACATGCTGCTGATCGGCCGTCAGATCGGGAAATTTCACGTGGTGTGCTACGTGCAGGACGGCGGCCGGGTGTTCGAGACCTACTGGACCAACGGCCGCGGCGACGAGGCGCTGGACAACAGCTATGGGCTGCTGGACCTGACCGTGTACGGGCGGCAGGAGCCCTGGGAGGACTCCCCGGCCGGCTGGCCCCAAGCACGGGAAAACCTGGCCTATCGCACGAACGGGCGCCCCTACGCCCAATGGTCCCGGATCGAAGCCGGCCGCTCCGACGACCTCGGAGACAGCGCCGCATGACGGGTGGCGCTGGAGATCACCGACATGCTCGAGATCCAGCTGTCGGGGATCGAGCGAGAGCTGCGCGCGCTCGCCCGCACCAGGTCGGGCGCGCTGATGACCCAGGTACTTCCCTAGTGGAGCCAACCGGGATCGAACCGGTGACCTCCTGCTTGCAAAGCAGGCGCTCTCCCAGCTGAGCTATGGCCCCGCAGGCACTCGAGTCTAACCGCCGCCTCGGGCCTGCCGACCGAGCACCTATGCCGTTTTTACGGTGACGCGGGCGCCGACGACCACCTCGCGGAGCTGCCAGGTAATCGAAGTGTCAGCGCCATGGTCTGCTGAGAGCGCAGCGAGGCTGTTCTCGATCTCGTTGAGCTCTCGCTCGCTTGCCAACCTCGCGACGATCGGTTGGGTTCGCCAACTGGCGAAGTTCATCGCGAACATCTGAGCCGCCGCTGAGACCGACGGGGTCACGCGGACAACGTCGTTTCGCAGGACCGCCGACGGCGCCCACCCGGCCTCAGCGAGCACCGGACCGATGTCAAGCCGCTGGCCGTTGGCTGCGAGCATCCGCCGTTGCAGCGCCAGGTAGCTGATCAGCGCGGGCGCGTCGGTGGCGATCGACTCCACCTCCTGGACGGCGACCACCCCACGCGGCGAGAGGCGACCGATCCAATGCTCGATCGCCCTGACCGGTGCGGCCAAATGCGTCAGCAGGAACCGGGCGAAGATCAGATCCGCTGCTTGCACCTGGCCCGGGAGATCAAGCACGTCGCCACACAGCACCTCGTTCGGAGACCCGACCCGCCGTGCGGCTTGCTTGACGAACGCTTGGGAGGAGTCGATGGCGAGCATCCGCCTCGGCGCTAACAGTTCGTCTGCGAGCGCGGTTGTGTACCCCGGTCCGCATCCCAGATCCACGACGAGCTGGGGCCGCTGACAGCGCAGACCGGCAAGCAACCGCGCGGTTGCCGGCCGGAACAGCTGCGCCAGCAGCGCAAGTCGTCTCGCGGCGAGCGATGAGTCACCAAACGTGTAGGCGCCGCACGCCACCCCCGCCAAGCTACCGCCTGGCCGCCCGTGGTTTCCCGACTCACGAATGTCGAAGCGCCTGAAGGTCGCGAGTCGCCGGCGAAGCAGCTTCCGCTTCGACCAGACCAATAACGAGACCACCAGCGCCATCGCCGTAGACGATCACGTTGACCCAACGGCTCGCGAGCGCCTCGTAGGGGTAGGCGCAGATCAGCGCGTGGACGGTCGCCGTCAGGCCGGTCTCTTCTGCGATCTCGCGTACCAGGCACGCGGCGAACGACTCGCCGATCTGCGGGCGTCCACCGGGCAGTTCCCATTCCGACCGATGGTTGCGGCACAGCAACACTCGGCGCTCCATGTCGAGGCAGACGCCCTTGATCGTGACCGGCGCGGTGTTTTCCGCCGGGCTGTGATCACCGAGGGCGATGGTCACGTGCTACCAGACGGGCGCTCATCAACGCCGGACGACTTCCGCTTGAGCGTCACGGCTGACCAACGCGAGAGCCGCACACCCGCAGCCGATGCGGCGACGAAGGAGCGGCACTGGCTGGCGTCAGATCCCGAGGATCAGGCCGAGCGCATCGTCGACTGCGCGTAGCTCGGTTACATCAAGCCTGCCGGCGCTGGTGCCGAGGCGTTCGGGGTCGACGACGGCGATCTGTTCGACCAGGATGCGAGTCTCGGTGTTGTCGATCGTGACCGGCGGTCTGAAGCTCGCGGCGCGTGCACTTGCGGATGTGGGAGCAACGATCACCGTTGAGAGACCAAGAAATTCGTCGGCTTGGACCACGACGCCGTAGCGTGCTCCTCGCTGCTCGTGCCCGCGGGCGCGGCGCGGTGCCGGCAGGCGAAAGATCTCGCCGCGGACCACCTCAATCTGGTGGCTCTGGCGCGATTTCGCTCATCTGCTCGCGGATCGTCCGCATTTCGCCGCGATCTCGTTCATCACTGGCAAGGGCGGCGACCTCGCCGGCGATGGCCGATCGAGCGCGTCGCCGCGCGGCTGCTTCGCGTAAGGCTGTGCGGACGGCTTCTGATTCGGTTGTCTCGGTTGCGCGCACGATCTCAAGCGCCGCTGCGGAGGCGTCATCGAGACGAACATGGATTGAGCGAGCCACGATGCTCAACGTAGCGCAATCCGTTCTACGTTCATAGCACGATCATCGGAGCCGATCTGACTTGGATGGCGGCGCGACCGGGGGCCAGACCGGCCGTGTTGTTCGAGACATGTACTTCAGGCCGTTGGGCGCTCGAGGAAGAAGTGGATCATCTCAGCCGACGAATCCGGCGCTCGCGAGTCGGTGTAGGAACCGAACGAGCTGCCGCCGTACCAGGCATGCCCTCCCCCTGGGACGATCAACGACTTTGCGACGGTTCGGCCGTCGACGTTGCGGTGCTCTGTACGAATGTAGTCCTGTCCGCTGTCGCCGCGGACCGTGGTCGGCCCGTGGCGGCTTGTGACGTCGCCAACCGCAAGCCGAGCAGCGATCAGTTTCTCGGCGTTGACCGGAGCCACGACCGTGTCACGATCACCGTGGATGGCGATCAGCGGCACCCCGCTGGCGGCCGCCGGGGCGCCTCCGGTTCGCATCGCGGTGAACGCTGAGCCGACATCGTGTGCGGCGCCATACGCGATCCCGGAGTGCACTCCGACAGCCGCGTACAGGCTCGGGTAGGTGGCGGCCATGATCGCGGCCATCGCTCCCCCGGCCGAGAGCCCCGCGACGTAGACGCGGGCTGGATCGACGGCAAGGTTGTGCATCACCTCGTGAGTGATGCCGGCGATGATGGCGGGCTCACCCGCACCAGCCCGCTGGTCCGTGGGACGAAACCAGTTCCAGTAGCGACCCTGATTGGCCTTGTGTGACTGCTCGGGGTAGACGACGAGGAACGAATGCTGCTCGGCGAGCTCGTTCATCTGGGTCCCGGCCGCAAAATCCAACGCGTCCTGCTTGCCGCCGTGAAGCATGACCACCATCGGAAGCGGGCGCCCGGCGTAGTTGGTCGGCGTGTACACGTAGTAATCGCGAGTTCCCGCACGCTGAGAGTGCGTCAGCTGACGAAACCGATCGTCGGCCTGGGTTGCTCGAGCCGTCGGACTATGACGAGACGCCGATGCGCTTCCGCGCGCCCTTACTTCATGACCGGTGTCTGACAGGCCTGACAGCTCAGCCTCAAGGTTCGGACTCACGTGCCGATCGAGCGCGCGGCGCGACCGCGTGGCGGTCGAGCCAACCGGCGCGGCACCACCCGCGCCCGCGAGACGTCGTTGCAGCAGCTCGGTGGCCTCAGATAGTCGTCCGGCCCTCGTGAGCCGTAACGCTTCGTTCATCTTGGTGTCCACAACGTCCTCTCTCGTAGGTGTGAGGCGGCTGAGCGAAGCGCCTCGCGGCCCTGGCAAATCGCGCCAAACGGTCGTGATCATGCGGTGCGCGCTGCGAGCGCCGCCTTCACCGCCCGGGTCGCTCGAAAAGCGCCCAGAACTTCAACCTTCGCGATCGTCTCGCAAGCGAGCTCGGGCGAAACGTCGTCGGCGATGGTCGCCAACCCCAGCACGCGCAGCTGCACCATCTCGCCAGCATCCCGGAGCCGTTCCAGCGAGTCGCGGCTGTAGTGCTCGATGCCGAGAACCAGCTCTCGACGCGCCACCGTTGTCTCGACCGCCCCGGCCCGGTTTTCCAGCTGGCGCCGGATGGCAGTACGGATGAAGTCCGTGCGGTTAGTGAAGAAACCCTCGCTCACGAGCAGGTCGATCTGGCCCAGATCGATCAATCCAAGGTTGATCGTGATCTTCTCGCTCCGGTCGGCTTCGCTCATCTAGAGCCATCCTACCATCCGGTCGCCATCTGACTGGATGGTGGGAGCGTGCCGTGCGCTTCTGCTGCGGGTATTCGAAGCTCAGAAGCGAGGGCGACGATCTTGCGCCCGGTCCGGCGAGGACCCAGAAGCAGACCGCGTTGAGGATGTATGCACGGTCACGGCATCGGACGCACACATGGCTTGCAGGAGTCTCGTCGCGTCAGGACGTGGTCGCGGTCCGGGCGCCGGTCGTTGAACCGTTGGCGCTCGTGCCTGTGCCCGATCCGTTGGAGGTTCCGGGGGCCGGGGTCTGAACGGGGCCAGAGGATGCAGGCGCGCCGGCGCGGTCGATCGTGACCTGTCCGCCCGCGAAGATCCGGAGCTCACGGACACAGGTGGGCACCGGCGCGTTGCTCTGCCCCTGGACGAGGGTGATACGTCCACCGGCGCTTCGTAAGGCGATGAGAACGTGCACCGCGCCCGGGCGCGCGGAGCTGGACCCCGGGACGGTCACCTGCTGAGAGGACGACAAGCCGCCTGGCGCTGTCGATGGTGAGACGCGGACCGGTGACACGCGGACGATCTTGGTGGGCACCGATGAGCATTCGCTCCCGGTTCGCGTGACGACCGCCCGGACCCCAAGCGCCTTCAGCCGAGCGTTGACGTCAGCGATCGCCGACAGCCGGCGCAGCGTCACCGACACCGACCCATTGGGGTTGCGGGTGACCGCGTAGGCCGGCGCCGTTGTCGAAGACGCTGAGATCACGATCACCGCGACCCCGGCTCCCGCGGCGCTGAGCACCGTCGCACCCACAAGTGCCTTGGGGCGCCGGCGGGGCGCCGGCGGGGGCAGTCGCAGATCAGCGAGCTCATCGTAGTGTTCATCGACGATCTCATCCCACAGGGCATCCTCATAGCGGCTCGTCATTGGTGAGCTCCTTTCGCAAGCGACCGCGAGCGCGAAACAGGCGCACGCGAACAGTGGTTGGGGCGATCCCGAGGACTGTCGCGGCCTCGCTCGGGGTCAGTCCAGCGAGATCGACCAGCTCAAGCACCGCTCGGTCAAGCTCGCTCAGGCGCGCATAGCGCGCCATCACCAGCCGCCCGGCGCGTTGCGCATCGATGCGCGACTCGATCTCCTCACGGACATCATCGGCCAACGGATGAACCCCCCGCACGCGTTCGGTAAGCGCCCTGCCATGCGCCGAGCGCTCGCAGTGCCGGGCGTAGCGGTGGCGCGCGATCCCGAACAGCCAGGCCCGCGCCGTTCCCCGCCGCGGGTCAAAGCCCGCGAACGAGCGGATCGCTTCGACAAACGTCTCCGAGGTCAGATCGGCAACCTCCTGCGGGTCGCGACAGCGCCGCTCAAAGAAGGCGCTGATCACCGACACGTTGTCGCGGTACAGCCGCTCGAACTCCCCCATCGCCGACGACGCACCATCACGACGACGGCTAGCAAGGTCGGTCATAGCTCTAGTTGCGGCCCACGACCACAAGCGTTACCGATCTCGCCCACGAACTCGAAGCCCACCACGGCACGACTCCCGGCGCATCCCCCGGCATCACGCAGAGCCACGCTTCCCCATCCACGAATTTCGAGCCGTCTCAAGGCGCGAGCACCCGGCCCAGGCTGAGTCCATGCTTGGCTCATGTGACCAGCGGATGCTCGTCGCGGGATGGGCCGGCCGTCGCGGGGTCGCGGTGGCCGATGTGACAGCGACCGCGAATTCGCCAACTAATAGGTATGGACAGCATGATCGACGTGGAGGTCACGATGGGAGGGGGCTCGTCCGGGTCGACGCTCGCCGAGTTCGAGTCGATTTATCGCGCCAACGTCGGTCTTCTGACGGCGTATTTCGCTCGGCGTAGCACCGATCCGCAGACGGTGGCCGATCTGACCTCAGAGACGATCGTACGAGCGGCCGGCTCGTTTGGGGGCTTCGATCCAAGCCGAGGCAGCGCGCGCGCCTGGCTGTTCGGGATCGCCGCCCACGTCTACGCCCAACATTGCGCGCAGACCGCCAATGGTCGACAGGCGGTCGTGCGGCTGGCCGGCATGGGAGATCTGCCGGTCGATGAGATCGACGAGTTGGCCGACAAGATCGACGCCCAACGCGCCGGGCGGGAGTTGATCGATCGTTGCTCGCGACTGTCCGCGATCGAGCGCGCCGCGATCGAGCTGGTCGACCTCGACGGGTTGACACCGAAGGAAGCCGCGGCAGCGCTCCGCGTGCCCCGGGGCGTGCTGCGCATGCGCCTGTCGCGGGCGCGGGCGCGACTACGAAAGGAAAAGGAGCGCAGAGATGAGTAAGTTCGAAGATCACCTGTGGCGTGAGGTCGAGCGCCAGCACGACCCCGACCTGGAGCCGGCCGGTCGACCGCCAACCCGGCACCGTCGGCTCGCGCCGCGCATTCTCGCCGCCGCCGGCATTCTTGGTTTGGCCGGGGTGGGAACCGCCGTCGCGCTGGCGCTCGGCGCCGCGAGCGCTTCGCCCGCGTTTGCGGTGACCCGCCACCCTGACGGCACTGTCACCGTCTGGGTCAAACGGTCCAGCGGGATCGCCGGCGCGAACGCAAAGCTGCACCAACTCGGGATCAGGGCGACGGTGCTACCGCAGGCTCCGGTCCGCTGTGGTGACCTACCGATAACCCAGCAAGGGGACCCGGCACCCAACCGCCACTTCACCAAAGCGTATTGGACCATCGACCGCAAGATCCCCGCCGGCAAGATGCTGGCGCTCACCCCCGCCCCTGCTCCCTCGCTTACCCCCGCCCCAGGTCCTGCGGACAACGCCAACAACAGCGACAACACCGTGACCGCCGGCAACAGCGGGACCGCGACCACCAGCGGCGGCCGGGGCCCGGCCCCGAGCGTCAACTGGCAGACGCCGGCCGGCAAGGTCTGGACCTGCAGCGTGCCGGTCCGGCCCACGCCCGGCCCCGGAGCCGGCAACACCGGGACCTCCACCGGGACCTCCACGACTAGCGGCAACTCGAGTAACAGCTGACCACCAGGACGTCGGGATCATGCGCGCGTGACGCCTCGAGCGCGGCGCTGGTCGCCTATCGGCAGCCGTGCGTGTACGGCAAATCCTGACGGGGCTCGTGGTCCAGCGTGGAGTTGACCGTCTCGTGACGCGGCCGGCGGCGATCTGACCCCCCGGCCGGATTTAGCCGGTCCGCTCGTCGATGCGGACACGGACCGTGTCGCCCGCCTCCTTGCCGATCGCCTTGCGGAGCTTCGCCTTGATCGGCAGCCTGTGCGTGCCGTCGCCCTGGGCCATCAGCGCCCCGTCAAACGGGTGGCCGTTGATCACACCACGGATCTTCACGAGCCCGCGCGTGCCGAAGAGCTCGGCCACGTCGTCGACGACCACGCACGTCCACGCACCCGGGTTCTGGCCCTGCTGAAGCTCAGCGTCGAACTCTTTCACCATCACGCCGAGTCTCACAGGCGAACGCACTCCCCGTCGAGCGAGTGCTCCCTCATCCGCTCGACGCACTTCTGCTTGAGGCGCGCCGGCCGAGCCGAAGCATCATTCAACCCCTTCCGCAAAGACGAGACTCCGGCCAACTCGACCGCCGCGCCCAGCGCCGAGCGGACTCCTGCGCCAGTTGGCGATTGCAGGAGTGTCGGTCAGCGACGACGGGCTTGCAGCGTGAAGCTCGCCGCCAGTCGCCACGGCCGATCGGTCAGGCGCCATTCTCCGAGCTGGTCCTGGGTCATGTGGCCCGGCAGCGCCTGCCACGGCACGCTGTCGTGCTCGACGAGCCCGGTCAGCTGCATCCCGGAAGCGAGCAGCGCCGAGATGGTCTGCCCGAGGCCGTGGCTCCACTCGTGAGTCTGCGTCGCGGTGAACTTGGTATCGGTCTGGACGTAGGTGCCGCCGTCGTCAAACACCATCGGTTCGGCTCGTTCGAAGTACGGGTGGTCGACGACGATCAAATCGGCGTGTGAGTCATCGATGGTCCCCAGCATCGGATGCATCTCGCGGACAAACAGCCGGCCGCCCGGGCGCAACAGTCCAGCAACTGTCTGAGCCCAGCGTGCGATGTCCGGAAGCCAGCACAACGCGCCAATGCCCGTGTAGACCAGGTCAAACGACTCCGGGTCAAGCACCTCGAGCGCGCTGTAGACGTCAGCTTCGACGAAGCGGACCGAGGCGGCTGTCTGCTCGGCCAGGCGTCTGGCTTCTTGTAGCGAGGGCGCTGAGAAGTCAAGCCCGGTCATTCGGGCGCCGAGGCGAGCCAGCGAGACCGTGTCCGTGCCGATGTGGCATTGCAGATGAACTGCTGTCAGGCCGTTGATGTCTCCGAGCTGACCCAGATCAAACCGCACGACCCCTGAGAGGAACGTCGGATCGGCGATGAACCGGTCCACCGCGTAGTCCGGCGACGTCGCGTGCGCCGGGGCTCGTTCATCCCAGTTGGCGCGGTTGACCGCGAGGTACTCGTCCATCAGGCACGCATCGCAGTCAGCTGCGAGCCAAGTAGGGGTCGACCGTGCAGATGGGGTGCGCCGCCGCCGTCAGTACATCACCGTCGTACGCGAAGGCCAGACATGCGAACGTCACCCTTGTCCCACACCCGTATCGGCGAAGCTGCGGTCGAGTTGATGCATGCGCGTGTTCAGCTCATCTAGACCAGCGAGCTGCTCGTCGGACGTCATCGTCGTCGACGCGATCAGTGATCGGTGCGCGCGTCGTGCGAGGTCGGCATAGTCGGCTCGCAGCAGCGCATACTTCGTTCGGCGGACATCCGGGTTGGCGAGGGTATGCGCTGCGGCGAAACCTGCAGACAAAAAAGCCAATGTCGCAGTGACCCATGAGGAGGTGCTCGCGAGTGCCGTTGACCCCGCCGCGACGGCGAGGACGGCACCGGGGATACCGAGCGTGTAGCGAAGCCATGAGAACCTGCTCGACTCCGAGCCGCAGGTATTCTCCTTCTTTGCCGCCTCGAGCTGACGGTCAGCGATTTCGTTCGTGACCGGTGATCGGCGATCTGAGCCAGGAGTGTCCGGTCCCGCAGCTTGCATGAACCAATCGTTTCATCGCCTCCGGACGCGTCGGGACTCCACGCAGCGTCTCCGACCATCGAGCCAGTGGATCACCCGCAGCGTGAATCCTGCGCTTCGGTCTGCTGTCCCCATGATCGGGTTCATCCCGCGACCGCCTCGGCCTACGCGATCGGATTGGCGACGGAGGGCTTGCCCGAGCCGGCCAGCACCGGCGACCGCAGTGGACGATCGCCTTCGCCCAAGAGGGCTCGTTTCGACCGTTGCCCGTGGGCCTATGCGGTCACGAACCCGGTTCCGGTGCTGGCCCGGCCGTCTGCTGCAGCGCTTGTCTGTCAGTGGCCGTTGAACGGGCTGACCATCGGGTTCATCCCCATGTAGATCCCGGACGGGTTCGGATACCAGATCCAGAAGTGCAGGGTGATCAGACGCGGGTGCCAGAAGTTGAACGCGGCACCGGTCTGGGGGCTCCTGGCGGGGCACATCGACTGCGCGCTCTCAGGCACAAACGTTCCGTCCACATACTGGCAGGCGGCTGGGAACGTGCCGTAACGCGCCCCGGGAAGCGGTGGCTTGGCGGGCTTGGAGGTGAACACCCACTCGAGCGCGCCGAGCTCCCAGGCGTGGCCGCGGTGCTCGTACACGAGGATCGGCGGCTTGCGGACGTCGAACCGCTTCACCTTGGGGTTGAGGAAGTGGTATCCCATCGAGGGGATCATGCGAGTGAGGATCTGGTAGCCGGCGGCCTTGGCCGCGGCCAGGCTGGTTGCGTACTTGGCGGTGGCCAGTCGGGCGGCCGCGATGTCGGCGGTGAGCTTCGCTGCAGATGTCGCGTGGGCGACGTGGGTCCGTGCGCGCGCCGTGTGTGCGCCGGCGGATGCAAGGGCGGTGACCGACAGCGACGCTGTCGTCGCGATCGCGACGGTGACGAGTGCGATTCGGATAGAACGCATGGGTTTCTCCTTGCCTGTCGTGGCGTGTCTGGCGTCGGGGCTCAGACGTAGAAGTAGGGGTCGAGCACCCGGACCTGGGTGATCTGGTCGACCGGCAGTTCGTTGCGAGCGGCGGTCTTGCGAATCGCCTCTGGCGTTGGCGCGTCGTAGATGCAGAACGTCGTGCATTTGTCGGCGCTCACGTACGAGTGCACCCACGAGACGCCTTCCTCGGCGTTTCGCTCGACGAGCGTCTGGCACAGCGCCGAGCCGCCGTTTCCGTCCGGAATCTGGAGTCCGTCGGGGAAGCTGCGTTGCACCACATATCGAGGCATGTGAGTCCTCCTGATCGGTTGCCTGTCACAGACAGCGAACCTACGAACGCCGTGATCAAGGCGCATCGGGAGGAGCACCTATGTTGGTAGCCGGCGCTACCTATCTTGGGGCGGTCAGGCGCAGCCGCGTCGCCTCGGCGGCCGCCTCGCCGCGTGTGCGGACGTTCAGCTTGCGCAGGATCGCCGAGACGTGATGATCGACCGTCTTTTCGGAGATCACCAGCTGTGTCGCGATCGCCGTATTCCGCAGCCCCTTGGCCAGCAGTGCCAGCACCTCGAGCTCGCGCGCGGTGAGGCCGGCGGGATTATCGCGCGTGTGCGCGCGCGGGCCGCGACGTACACCGCGCACGCCACGCTCGCGCAGCCGGCGAGCCACGATCGCAGCGGCCGGGCGCGCGCCGAGTGCCTGCAACTCGTCGTGCGCCCGGCGCAGCAGCGCTTCTGCGTTGGCGTCCGCCAGCGCCATCGCCGCTTCGTACGGGCAACCGAGCTCGGACCAGAGCTTGGCTGCCTGCGCTGGCTCCCCCGCCAGCGACAACGCGTACGGCTCTGCCGCGGCCCCCGGTGGTAGCCGGTCGCGCAGTCCGGCGCGCCACCGCCAGCACGCCAGCTCTCCGACCACCCAGGGTGCCTGACGTCGCAGCGCCAGTGAGAGCGCGGCGTCCGTCTCCGGCCCCACGGCAGCCGTCTCGCGCGCGAGCCAGGCCGCCTCGCCTCTCGCCGCCGCCACCGGTGCGAACCGGAACAGTTCGCCGGTGGGCCATGCGAGCAGCTGCTCCTCGGACAGTGGTGCGGTGGCGTCAGGGTCGCCGCGGCGGGCCCTGACGAGTCCCAGGGCGGTCAGAGCCATGCCGCGTGGCGCGGGGGCGCTACGGGGGTCGCGCAGGACCAGCGTGGCCGACTCGGTGGCGTGATCCCAGCGGCCGCGGTCCAGCTCTAACCGCGCACGCGCGCCGAGCAGGTACAGCCTCCAGGTGTCGAGCCCCCGCTCACGGCAATACCCCAGGCCGGGCCCAAGGTACGCATCGGCGAGATCGAACCGCCGTTGCGTCGCGGCGCACCGAACGATGTTGAAGTACGCCCTTCCGGCGTAATCGTGAAGGTCGTGCTCCAGCGCGAGCGCGAGCGCCTCCTCTAGCTTGGCCAGGCCGTCCTCGATCTCGGCTTGCAACTCCGCCGCACCGATGTTCGAGAGCGCGTACACCGTCGCCTCGGTGTCGTCGAGTCGCCGCGCGAGCTGTAGCGCGCGGTCGCCGGCCGCGATCGCCGCTCCGAGGTCCTCGACCACCATCCGGCGCTGCGAGACGTTGCCATGCGCCATCGCCAGTTCGCGCCCTTCGGGCAATCGCTCGAGCAGCTGCACCGCCTCCAACGCCAGCGCCTCGCCCTCCCGGACCCGCGCGACGAAGAACATCAGCCGTGAGAGCGTCCGCAGCGCGTCTCCCTCGCCCAGCTGGTCGCCAAGCTGCCGGCGGCATTCGAGCGCTTGCTCTTGCGCCTCGATCGCCTCAGCGAACTGATCGGTCATCCAACACTCGTCCACGCGACGCTGCAGCAGCTCCGCCCGCCGATCGACGGCCGACGTGTCTGCGAACCTGAGCGCTCTGGCGTACTGCGCGGCCGCCTCGCGATGTGCGCCTCCGCGAGCCGCCTCCTCAGCCGCGCGGGGCGCCCACCGAAGTGTCGCCGCACGATCGCCGGCAGCTTCGGCGTGATTGGCCAGACGCGCGCAGTCCATGCGCTCGCCTTGGCGAGCTTCCAGCGCTGCGACGACGGCGCGATGCAGGGCAACTCGGCGGTCGGGCGGAATCGACTCCTCGACCGCGACGCGAGCGAGCTCGTGCCGGAAGCCAACGTCGGCCCGGCCCGCAACGAGCATTCCCGATGCTACGCACTCCTCGAGCCGCTCGGCCAGCTCGGGCGCCACCGCCTCCAGGAGCCAGAGTTCGATGATTCCGGGGACCACGGCGGTCGCTTCGAGCAGCCTCCGCGCCGGGCTGGACAAGCGTCCCGCCCGAGCGAGCACTGCGTCCCGGACGGTCGGGGGAACGCGCTCCCCCGCTGTCGCGAGAACCTCGGTGACGAAGAACGGGTTGCCCCCGGTCACGCGATACATATCAGCCCCTCCCGCGCCCGCCGGCGCCGCCAGCGCCTGGACAGCTTCCAGCGAGAGCGGCGAAAGCGCCACGCGTCGCACACCGTGTCCGATCCGCAGCTCACCGAGCACCCAGCGCAGCGGGTGGTCCGCCGCGAGCTCATCGTCTCGGTAGGTCGCGATCACCAGCGCGGACAGGCTCTCAGCACGGCGCCCGAGCATCGTCATCACATCGAGGGTCGCCTCGTCCGCCCAGTGCAGATCTTCGATCACGAGGATCGCAGGTGCAGTGACCGCGAGCTCGTCGATCACGGCGGCAAAGCATCGTGCGGGGTGTTCCCCTCGCGCGATCGTCTCGGCGAATCCGTCACTGGCGGTTGCGGCGATATCGACGAACGGTGCGAACGGACGTGGGGTGCGCAGTCCATCGCACGCACCCCACAACACGCGCCGCTCTGGTCGCTGGTGATGACAGAACTCGCGCACCAGCGCGGTCTTCCCAATTCCGGCCTCACCCATCACGAGCACCAGCCGGCCGCGGCCATCGACGACATCCGCCCACGACGCCTCGAGCGCCTCCAGCGCCGCGTCGCGCTCCAGCAAGCCCCCGTGGCCGGCAAGGGTAATCGGGTCCCGCGCCGCGTCGCCCACCGACACATCGTCCAACGCCGCGATCTGCCCGTCAAGCCATCCCAAGATGGGTATCCCCACCCCCCAACCTAGGTGGTCCTCCCGATGCCCTTTCGGCGTCGTCCTCCTACGTTGGCGGTACGGCAGATCATTGCACCGCGAGGTCTGCGAGTGAGCGCCAAGAGAGTGAGGACAGGCATGAGCGCAGGCACGAGATATCCGGTTCCGTCGCGGCGAGAGTTCCTGACGGGCGCGGCGGCCGCCGGGGCGGGTTTGGTGGCCGGCTCGGTCGGCGCGGCGCCTGCGGCGTTGGCGGCGCCGCCCCCGCCATCGCCGGGCCACCACCGGCACGGCAGCGGCGGCGCGCCAGCCTCGAGTATCGATTTCGGCCGCATCTTCGCGGATCTACCGCCGTTCGCCGAGGCGAACGACACGGTTCGGGCAGCGCTGCTCGAGGTCGGGCAGCAGGGCGGCGTGCTCGACGCGCAGGATGACCTCGCGGCGGGACCGAAGAACCTGATCGTCGATCCGAGCGTCAACGGCAATCCGACCTCGACCGATCCGTACGGGACCAATCCGGACAACCCGACGATGACGGCGGGGTCGACATTCGTGGGGCAGTTCATCGATCACGACATCACGTTCGATCAGACCTCGCAGCTGGGGGTGCCGCAGAACCCGTTGACCTCGCCGAACACGCGCACTCCCGTGCTCGACCTCGACAGCGTGTTCGGCGGGGGCCCGGGCCTGCGCCCGGACCTGTACGTCACCGTCCCCGACGGCAAGGCCGGCCCGAAGCTGAAGATCGGATCGCTGGTTGGCCCTGCTCCTGACGACGCAGCGCACGAGGACGTCCCGAGGCTCGCCAACGGCGACGGCAGCTACAGCGCGCTGTTGGGCGACCCGCGTGAGGACGAGAACGTCATGATCGCGGGACTTCACTGCGCCCACATCCTCTTCTACAACCGCGTGCTCGACGATCTGTCGGAATTCGACGTCCGTCACTTCCCGACCGCCCGCGCGGGCGAACCATCCAACCCGTACGTCAGGTTCCTGATCGCGCGCCAGGTGACGTTGTGGCACTACCAGTGGCTGTTGGTCAACGAGCACCTGCCGCAGATCGCCGGCCAGGCGATCGTCGACGATGTGCTCCAGAACGGCAGCCGTTTCTATACGCCGCCGCCGCGCGACGCGTTCATGCCGATCGAGTTCGGGGCGGCCTGCTACCGGTTCGGGCACAGCATGGTCCGCCCCTCCTACAGGGCGAACTTCACCAGTGGTACAGGCGACAGCCCAAGCCCGACCGCGGATCCGTTCTTCGGACTGGTGTTCGACCCGAGCTTGCCGGGCACCGGGCCGATCACCAGCGACCGCGACGATCTGCTGGGCGGCTACCCCGGCGGGCGACGCTACATCGGCTGGCAGACGTTCTTTGACTTCGGGGACGGGCAAGTCAAGAACAACAAGAAGATCGACACCACGATCTCCAGCGTGCTGTTCACCCTGCCGCTGCCCGCGATCGCCCCGCATACCCAGACAAGTCCCACCGTTCTGCCGCAACGCAACCTGTTGCGCCAGCTCACCTGGGGGCTTGCCTCGGGCCAGGCGATCGCGGCCGCGATGAAGGTGCCGACGCTCAGTACCAGCGACCTCTCGGACCTCGCGGGGGTGTACGCGTCATTCGCCACCAGCACGCCGCTGTGGTACTACATCCTCGCCGAAGCCAAGGCGATCGAGGGGGGAATCCACCTCGGGCCCGTCGGCGGACGGATCGTCACCGAGACGCTGATCGGGCTCCTGCGCGCGGACCCCACCAGCTACCTGAGCGCGTTCCCCCGATTCCAGCCGTTCCTCGGCACCGACCTACGGCTCGGGCCGAACGTCGACACCAACATCACCGGAAACCGCGCCTACACGCGCGCGCACTTCCTCTACTACGCGGGCGTCGTTGCGCCGGGCGTCTACCGCTGAGAAGATGCCGACGTCAGCGCTGACAAGCGCATGTCTACGACGCGCAAACTCCAGAAGCCGTCCGCGAGACCGCAGCGCGCAACGAGCTGCCGGTCGACCAGATCACCGAGGTGCGGGTGCTCGACCCGTACTGCTACGCGTAACCCTCCACCAGACTCGAGGATCTGGGTCGGTTCTCAGCAGAGCCGTTCCAACCATCCGGAGGACTCATGGCTAATCGTCTGCGCCGTCACTTGACCTACGCCAACGTGATGGCCACCGCCGCGGTGTTCCTCGCGCTCGGCGGCGTGTCCTACGCCGCCGTCGTGATCCCGAAGAACAGCGTCGGTAACCGGCAGCTCAAGGCCAACGCCGTCACCACCGAGAAGATCAAGAACGGGACGCTGCTGGCGGCTGATTTCAGGCGGCGCCAGCTGCCCCGTGGCGCCACCGGGGCGCGAGGTGCAACGGGCATGACCGGTCCTCAGGGTCCTCAGGGTCCTCAGGGCCAGCGCGGCACGCCCGGCATCAGCAACTACAAGGTGGTCGTCAACCCAGAGATCGCCGCTCCGGCGGGAACCCAAACGAGCAACAGCGCGGACTGCCCGGCGCAGACCACGGTGATCAGCGGTGGCGTCGCGATCGCGGGCGGTGTCTCGACAAGCGTCAACGTCAACAGCTCCTATCCGATCCCGAACGAGGACAAATGGGAGGCCATCGTCAACAACAACAGCGCCACCCCGAATCTGTTCGACATCGTCGCGATCTGTGCGACGGTGGGCTCCTGAACACCCCGGGGCAACGAGTGCCACCTTGAGAACGGAAGTCTCCTTCCGAATCCTGCGCGGGCGCTTTCCGGCGATCCGGAGCTAGTGTCCCGCGTCGCTCATTCGTTGACAGTCGAGGCATCTCTGGCGGCGTCTGCCGGTGTCCTCGAATCCTCGTGTGGCTACGGCCACACCACGGATTCTGCGTCCTTGGCAGCCACCCCCAGCGACGCCTCTTTGTGTCAACGAACCAACGACGCGCGACACTAGGCGCGCACCGCGTCCACCAACAGGTCGAGCATCCGGTCGAGCTGCTCGTGGCCGCCGGCCAGCGACGTCGCCGTGCACATCCCGACGACCGAGGCGACGACGTCCTCGGCATGGACGTCGGGGCGCAGGCTGTGATCTGCGGCACCGGCAATAAGAATCTGTCGCACCGCGGCGGACAACTCCTCGCGGATGCCCGTGACGGTGAACGCGCCCGAGGCGAAGACCGCCCGCAGCGTCTCGGCCATCTCACGCTTGGCGATGACGTAGCCGCGAAACCGGTCCATCCAGGCCCGCAGCGCCAGTTCGGGCGTGAGGGTCCGCAGCAGCTCCGCCGGGCCTGCGCATAGCGCATCCAGTTCCTGGCGATAGAGCGCCTCGACGAGCGCTTCACGGGTGGGGAAGTGCCGGTAGAGCGTGCCGATGCCGACACCGGCGTCACGGGCGATGCGTTCCAGTGAGACCGTTGCCTCGCCCGAGGCAAACGCCGCGCGGGCGATCTCGAGCAGGTGCAGGCGGTTGCGCTCGGCATCGGCGCGCCGACGTCGCTTTGGTTGTGGGCTTTCCGAGACGGACATAAATGGAGGACCCTCCGTTTCATGATACGCTCGAGCCATAGCGGAGGTACCTCCGTTTTGACATCCCCGGCGATCGAGCCTCGACAGAGGGGCAGCACCGAACGGAGGGGCCACGCATGCTTGAAACCGATTCCCAGACACCGGCCCCAGGCGGCACCGCCCGACTTGGAGAGAGCACCGTGGCGCGCATCGGCTTCGGGGTCATGCAGCTGGAACGCCGGGCGCCCGACCGGCAGACCGCCCTGGCGATCCTGACGGCGGCCACCGACGCCGGGATCGACCACTTCGACACCGCTGCGTTCTACGGGAATTGCAACGAGCTGATCAGCGAGGCATTGGGCGCGCGGCGAGACCGCGTCGTTCTCGCGACCAAGGTAGGCGCCGCGCGCAACGCAGCAGGAGATCTCGTGCCCGGACAAAAGCCGCAGGAGCTCAGGCGCCAAGTCGAGGACAACCTCGCCACGCTCGGGACGGACCACCTCGACGTCGTGAACCTGCGCCGCCTGGACCACGCGCCGGGCATCCGCGCCGCGGGCGACCAGGTGGTCGATATCGACCGGCAGCTGGCCGAGCTCGGAGCGCTGCGCGACGCGGGCACGATTGGCGCCATCGGGCTGTCCAACGTATCGGCGCAGCAGCTCGAGCATGCCCTGCCAGCCGGCATCGTCTGCGTCCAGAACCTGTACAACCTGCTCGAGCGCGGCACCGCCCCGGTGCGAGAGGCTTGTCGTCAGAACGGCATCGCATGGGTGCCGTATTTCCCGCTGGGGTCCGCCATGTCCGGCCGGCCGAAGGTCACCGACGATCCAACCGTGCAGGCCGTCGCCGCCGAGCTCGGGGCGACCCCCGCACAGGTCGGTCTCGCGTGGCTGCTTGCCGAATACGAGGACACGTTGCTGATCACCGGTACCTCGGATCCCGCGCACTTGGCCGAAAACATCGCCACCGGCGATCTGCGCCTCCCGCTCGAGGCGCTCGAGGTCTTGAACCGCGTCGCGTCGAGCTAACGCGCGGAGCCGGACCAAAACGGTCCGGAGGATCGCGAGAGCCTTCAGATCGATCCCGCGTGTCGACCTCGTCGACGACTGGGCTGCATTCCGGGCATGCCCCTCAGAGCGCGGATCGTTGTCTGCCAGTGCAGGCGTTCGAGGGCCCGATGGCGGTCGTGTCAACCGCCGTGTCCACTGGGCTAATGTGGGCGGCGAGCTCGCCGCTGGATCTGCGGTCGGGAGACGCTGAGAACGAAGGAGAGCGGAGATGGCGACGGTAGACCTGGCGCGGCAGCAACTCCTGATCGGCGGGAACTGGACGGATGCCGGATCAGGAGGCAGCTACGAGCAGCGCTTCCCGTACGACGGCACGCGGGTCGGGGCCGCTGCGGCCGCGGGACGGGAGGACGCGCATGCGGCGGTGGACGCCGCGCAGGCCGCGTTCGGCGAATGGTCGCGGAGCGCGCCCGGAGAGCGGCGCGCGATCTTGCTGAAGGCGGCCGAGCTGCTGCTCGAACGCGCTCCCGAGATCGCGGGCATCGTGACCGAGGAGACCGGTGGCGTGTTCGGCTGGGGCATGTTCAACTGTGATCTGGCCGCCGCGATGCTGCGTGAAGCCGCCGCCCAGGCGTACGGGCTCATCGGCGACGTGATCCCCTCCGACGTGCCCGGCAAGCTTGCGATGGGCGTCAGGGCGCCGGCCGGCGTCGTGGTCGCGATCGCCCCGTGGAACGCTCCCGTGATCCTTGCCACTCGATCGGTCGCGACCCCGCTCGCGTACGCGAACACGGTCGTGCTGAAGGCATCGGAGATCTGCCCGCGGACGCACGCCGCCGTGGTACATGCGCTCGAGGACGCGGGCCTGCCGCCCGGCGTCATCAACCTCGTCACGAACGCCCCGGAGGACGCGGCGGACGTGGTCGACGAGCTGATCGCCCACCCCGCCACGCGGCGGATCAACTTCACCGGCTCGACCCGCGTTGGGCGGATCATCGCCGAGAACGCTGGACGGCATCTGAAGCGGGTGCTGCTCGAGCTTGGCGGCAAGGCGCCGATGATCGTGCTCGGCGACGCGGATCTGGATCGCGCGGCGGCGGCGGCGAGCTTCGGAGCGTTCTTCCACCAGGGTCAGATCTGCATGTCGACTGAGCGGATCGTCGCCGACCGCTCGGTCGCCGACGCGCTGGCCGAGAAGCTCGCCGACAAGGCCCGGGCGCTCAACGTCGGCGATCCGCGTGAGCCGACCACGCACATCGGGCCGCTGGTCAACGGGGCCGCGGTCGAGCGCGTTACGGAGCTCGTGCGCGACGCGGTCGCGAAGGGCGCACAGACCCTGAGCGGCGGCGAGCCCGACGGCGCCCTGTTCCCGCCGACGGTGATCAGCGGCGTGACGCGCGACATGCGGGTCTACTCCGAGGAGTCGTTCGGACCGCTCGCATCGATCATCTCGGTCGACGGTCCCGACGAGGCGGTGCGGGTCGCGAACGACACCGAGTACGGGCTGTCGGCGGCGGTGTTCTCAGCGAACGTGCCATTCGCGCTCGAGCTGGCACAGCGGATCGAGAGCGGGATCTGCCACATCAACGACACCACGGTCCAGGACGAGCCGCAGATGCCGTTCGGTGGCGTCAAGGCGAGTGGCTTCGGCCGCTTCGGCGGTCGCGCGGCGCTCGAGGAGTTCACCGAGCTGCGCTGGATCACGGTGCAGGATCTGGCCCGCCAATACCCGATCTGAGCGTAGGGCTCGACTGATGGCAGAGCTGATGTCGTTAGCGGACGCGGTTGCCGCTCTCGTCAGCGATGGAGACTCGATCGCGCTCGAGGGCTTCACCCATCTGATCCCGTTCGCGGCGGGTCATGAGCTGCTGCGCCAGGGACGGCGTGAGCTGGAGTTGATCAGGATGACGCCGGATCTGCTCTACGACCAGTTGATCGGGATGGGCGCCGCGCGACGGCTCGTGTTTTCCTATGGCGGCAATCCCGGCGTCGGATCGCTGCACCGTTTTCGTGATGCGATCGAGCACGACTGGCCACGGGCGGTCGAGATCGAGGAGCACAGCCACGCCGGAATGGCCAACCGCTACGTCGCGGGCGCCGCGAAGCTGCCGTTCGCGGTGATGCGCGGATACGTCGGCACGGACCTGATGGAGCGCACGCAGGTCGCGCCGATCAGGTGCCCGTTCAGCGGCGAGCAGCTGGTCGCGGTGCCGGCGCTGGCGCCGGATGTCGCGATCATCCATGCTCAGGAGGCGGACCGGCATGGCAACGTGCAGCTGTGGGGCATCCCCGGAGTGCAGAAGGAGGCCGTGCTGGCGGCGGAGCGCTCGCTGGTCACGGTCGAGCGGATCGTCGAGCAGCTCGAGCCGCGCCCAGGCGCGATCGTCTTGCCGGGCTGGGTGATCGACGCGGTGGCGCAGGCGCCAGGGGGATCGCGACCCTCCTACAGCCTCGGGATCACCAAGCGCGACAACGACTTCTACAGGTTCTGGGACGAGCTCAGCCGTGACCGCGACGCGTTCGTCGCGTGGATGGACGACCACGTGCTCGTGGAGCCGGGGCACCGATGAGCGCGATCGCCGATCCGACCGCCGCCGAGATCCAGACGATCGTCGCGGCCCGGTGGCTACGTGACGCCGGCAGCGTGTTCATCGGCGTCGGACGGCCGAGCACCGCCGCGATCCTCGCGCGCGCGGTCCACAACCCCGAGCTGGTGCTGGTCTACGAATCGGGCACGATCGGCGCCAAGCCGGTGCGCGTCCCGCTCTCGATCGGCGACGGCGAGCTCGCTGAAACGGCCGACTTCGTGGTCAGCGTGCCGGAGATGTTCAACTACTGGATCGGGGCGGGGCGGGTCGACGTCGCGTTCCTCGGCGCCGCGCAGGTCGACCGCTACGCGAACCTCAACTCGACCGTGATCGGCGAATATGACCATCCCCGGACGCGATTGCCGGGGGCCGGTGGCGCACCTGAGATCGCGGCGAGCTGCGGCGAGGTGGTCGTGATCGTGCCCCACAGCCTCCGCACGTTCGTCGAGCAGCTCGATTTCTGCACCACGGTGGGACACGGCGACGGGCCGGGCGGGGCGCGGTCGCGTCAGCGGCTCGGCTTCCGCGGCGCCGGACCGACCGCCGTGATCACCGATCTCGGCGTGCTCGAGCCAGGTCCGGAGACCAAAGAGCTGGTCCTGACGCGCGTGCACGCGGGCGTGACCGCCGAGCAGGTCCGCGGCGCGACCGGGTGGGAGTTGAAGACCGCCGACGAGCTCGTCACCACCGAGCGTCCAAGCGAACAGGAGCTCGCGACCCTGCGCGAGTTGGTGAGCAGGTGACCGCTACGTCCACAGTGCCCGACGCCGGTCGCTGAACGATCGACGCCGAACTTTGTTGATTGCGTACAGAGGGGCTGTACGCAGATCACAAAGTTCGCGGTCGCTCGGGGAGATCAGCGTCGCCGGCCAGGTGGCTGCGTGCGGACCGGGAACGGTCTGGCGGCGTCGCGCCCGCGCCGCGGACATCGGCCTCGATCGCGGCGGCCGTCTCGAGCGCCAGCGGCAGCACGTCGCGGCGCAGCGCCGCGCCCGAGGCGCGGCTCGCGTGGACGGATACGTTCAGTGCTGCCGCAACCGTGCCGGCGCTGTCCCGGATCGGCACCGCGATCGAGCGCAGGCCCTTCTCGAGCTCCTGATCGGTGAGCGCGTATCCCTGCCGGCGGACGCGGACGAGCAGCTGGCGCAGCGCGCCGGCGTCGGTGATCGTACGCGGGGTCAGCGGGCGCAGCTCGATCCGCGCCAGCAGCCGCTCGAGCGCGGGCTCGGGCAGGCCGGCGAGCAATACGCGACCCATTGAAGTGCAGTAGGCGGGCAGCCGCGTGCCGACCGACAGCGTGATGCTCATGATCCGCCGGGTCGGCACCCGCACCACGTAGACGATCTCGGTGTCGTCGAGCACGGAGATCGAGGAGGACTCGTTCACCTGCGCCACCAGGCGCTCCATGTGCGGCGGCGCGAGCTCCGGCAGGCCGAGGCTCGACAGGTACGAATAGCCGAGCTCGAGCACCCGTGGGCTGAGCGAGAAGCGACCGTCGGTGGCGCTCACGTAGCCGAGCTCTGAGAGGGTCAACAGGAACCGGCGCGCGGTCGCGCGCGTAAAACCTGTGGCGCGCGCGACATCGCTGAGCGTGAGCTCCGGCCGCTCGCTGTCGAACGCGCGGATCACCGCCAGCCCGCGCTCGAGCGACTGGACGAAATCGGCGCTGCGGGGCGGCTCGGTCATGTCCGGGATGCGAACACTATGCCGACCTCCGAACAAATGCCACACATCGGGTCCGTGATGTGATCGAATGGTGCAATGACGGACACGCTCGCGACCGTCACGGCGACCGCACGAGGCGATCCAGGGCTGGGCAGGACCGGAGCGACCTGGACCGTCCGCGACGCCACCTTCGAGGTGATGCGCCGCTTCGGGATGACGACGATCTTCGGCAACCCGGGCTCGACCGAGGTCTCGTTTCTGACCGACCTGCCGGCCGACATCGAGTTCGTGCTCGCGCTGCACGAAGGCTCGGCGGTCGGGATCGCGAGCGGCTACGCGATCGCCACGGGAGAACCGTCGTTCGTCAACCTCCATACGGCTCCAGGTCTCGGCAACGCGATCAACGCGATCGCCAACGCGCGCGACACCCGCGCCCCGCTGGTCGTCGTCGTCGGCCAGCAGGACCGTCGGCAGATCGCGTTCGAGCCGTTCCTGACCGGGCGCGCGCTCGAGCGGCTCGCCGGCGAATACCCGGTGTGGGTGCAAACGCCGATCCGCGCCCAGGACGTCCCGGGCACGATCGCGCGCGCGTACCACGAGGCGAAGGCGGCCGCCGGTCCCGCGCTCGTGGTCGTGCCGATGAGCGATTGGGAGCAGCCGGCCGACGAGCTCGCGGCGAATGCTCCGGCGCACGTCGTCAGGGCCACCTCGATCTCGTCGACCGAGCTCCACGACCTCGTCGAGCTCGTCGCAGGGGCCGAGAACCCCGCGATCGTCGTCGGCGCGGGCGCTGACAGCCCGGAGGGGTGGGGCGCGCTGGTGGCGCTGGCCGAGCGCCTCAATTGCCCCGTGTGGCAGGAGCCGTTCGGCGCGCGCGCCGGGTTCCCGCAGGACCACGCGCTGTTCGCCGGGCACCTGCACTGGCGCCGGCGGCTGATGCGCGAGGCGCTGGCGCCGCACGACGTCGTGCTCGTGGTCGGGACCAACGCGTTTCGGCTGTACCTGTTCGAGCAGCCGGAGCCTCCGGTGACGCCGGGCACCCGCGTGGCGGTGATCACCGCCGATCCTGCCGAGGCCCACCGCAGCCCGTGCGAGCTGGCGGTCGTGGCGCCGGTCGCGGCCGCTTGCGCGGCGCTGGCCGAGCAGTGCGGTCAGCGCGACGGGCCGGCGCCGGCGCCGATCGAGCGCCCGCCCGCGCACCGCCACCGCCCGAGCCGGGGGAGCCGCTGCGGTCCGCTCACGTGCTCGCCGCGCTCGCCGATCGGCTGCCCGCGGACGTCGTGCTGCTCGAGGAGTCGCCCTCGGCCAAGCCCGAGCTCCACCAGTGGATCCGCGCGCGGGCACCGCTCGGCTTCGTCAGCTGCGCCAACGGCGGTCTCGGCTTCGGCATCTCGGGCGCGATCGGGCTGCGGATGGGCCTGCCCGACCGCCCCGTCGTGGCGGTGCTCGGCGACGGCTCGGCGCTGTTCGCGATCCAGGCGCTGTGGAGCGCCGCCCGCTACGAGGTCGGCGTGCTGATGGTCGTGATGGCGAACGGCGGCTACGGGGTGATGGACGCGCAGGCGCAGGCCCGTGGCGGCGCCGGCCCGTGGCCGGCGTTCCCGGGGGTCGAGATCGCCGGGATCGCGCGCTGCTTCGGCTGCGCCGCGACCCGCGTGCAGACCCACGAGCAACTGCTGAGCGCGCTCGACGAGGCGTTGGCCGACCCGGCGGCGCGCGCGCAGCCGCTGCTGATCGAGGTGGCGGTGGCGGAATGACAAGCGGGCGATCGACCTCGACGAGATCGTCGCGATCGACGTGCACACGCACGCCGAGCGGCTCCCGGGTCAGCCACAGGATCCGGTGACGCTCGAGGTCCTGGAGGCGGCCGCGGCGTACTTCGGCGGCCATCCGCCGCAGCCGACCGCCCAGGAGGTCGCCGACTACTACCGCGAGCGGCGGATGCTGGCGGTGATCTTCACAGTCGACGACGAGGCCGGCATGGGCCGCCCGCGGATCGGCAACGACGACGTGCTGGCGGCCGCGCGCGCCAACCCCGACGTGCTGATCCCGTTCGCGAGCATCGACCCGCACAAGGGCAAGCTCGGCGTGCGGCAGGCCCGCGAGCTGGTCGCAGGCGGGTGTGCGGGGATTCAAGTTCCACCCCAACACGCAGGCGTTCTGGCCCAACGACCGCGAGCACTACCCGCTGTACGAGGTGATCGCGGAGGCCGGCCTGATCGCGCTGTTTCACTCGGGCACGACCGGCATCGGCGCCGGGATGCCGGGCGGCGGCGGCGTCAAGCTGAAGTACTCGAACCCGATGCTCGTCGACGACGTCGCGGCCGACTTCCCGGAGCTCGAGATCATCCTCGCGCATCCCTCGTTCCCGTGGCAGGACGAGGCGCTGGCGATCGCCGTGCACAAGCCGAACGTGTACATCGATCTCAGCGGCTGGGCGCCGAAGTACTTCCCTGAGAACCTGATCCGGTACACGAACACGCAGCTCAAGCGCAAGATGCTGTTCGGGTCCGATTTCCCGCTGATCACTCCCGACCGCTGGCTGTCGGAGTTCGAGCGACTGCCGATCAAGGACGAGGTCCGGCCGCTGGTGCTGAAGGAGAACGCCGCGCGACTGTTCAAGCTGGAGCGGGCGAAGTGATCGGGGACGTCCTCTGGTCGCCGCCCGCGGACCTGCGAGACACGACCGAGATCGGCCGCTTCATGAGCTGGCTGGCGACCGAGCGCGGCCGTGAGTTCGGCTCCTACGACGAGCTGTGGCGCTGGTCGGTCTCGGACCTCGAGGGCTTCTGGGGCTCGATCGCGGAGTTCTTCGCGATCCGGTTCAGGGCGCCGTACGAGCGCGTCCTGCCGCAGCGCACGATGCCCGGGGCGCGCTGGTTTCCCGGCGCGCGGCTGAACTACGCCGAGCACCTGATCGGGGCCGACGACGACCGCGACCGAATCGCCGTGGTCGCGCACTCGCAGACACGGCCGCCGATCGAGCTGACGTTCGGCGAGCTGCGCGAGCAGGCCGCGGCGCGTGCGCGCCGGCTTGCAGCGGCTCGGCGTCGGCCCCGGCGACCGCGTCGCCGCGTACCTGCCGAACATCCCCGAGACGCTGATCGCGTTCATCGCCACCGCCAGCCTCGGCGCGATCTGGGCGGCGTGCGCGCCCGAGTTCGGCGCGCGCAGCGTGACCGACCGCTTCGCGCAGATCGAGCCGCGCGTGCTGCTCGCGGTGGGCGGCTACGGCTACCGCGACCGTTACGTCGACCGCCGCGCCGAGGTGCAGGCGATCCGCGCGCGGCTGACGAGCCTTGAGCACGTCGTCTCGGTCCCCTACGGTGACGCCGAGCTCCCGGACACGGTCGGCTGGGAGGAGCTGCGCGCCGAGCCGGCGCCGCTCGAGTTCGAGCCGGTCGCGTTCGACCATCCGCTGTACGTGCTGTTCTCCTCGGGCACGACCGGCCTGCCGAAGGCGATCGTCCACGGCCACGGCGGACAGCTGCTCGAGCACCACAAGAACCAGGGGCTCGGCTGGGACCTGAAGCCCGGTGGCCGGTTGCAGTGGTTTACGACGACCGCGTGGATGATGTGGAACGCGCTCGTCTCGGCGCTGCTGCTGCGCTCCTCGATCGTGATGCTCGACGGGGACCCCGCGTGGCCGGACCTGCTCGAGCAGTGGCGGCTCGCCGAGCAGCTGCGCCCGACCGTGATGGGTGTCAGCCCGCCCTACCTGATGGCCTGCCGCAAGGCCGGGCTGGCGCCCGGCCGCGAGCTCGACCTGAGCTCGATCCGTGTCGCTGTGCACGGCCGGGTCGCCATTGCCGGCCGAGGGCTACCGGTACGCGTTCGAGCAGCTGCCGCCGGGCGCCGTGCTGATCAACGGCTCGGGCGGCACCGACGTCTGCACCGGAATCGTGCAGGGCTCGTTCGCGCAGCCCGTGTACGAGGGAGAGATCTCGGGTCGCTGCCTCGGCGTCGACGCGCACGCATTCGACCCCGGCGGCAACGAGCTGGTCGGCGAGCTCGGCGAGCTGGTGATCACCTCGCCGATGCCGTCGATGCCGGTCGCGCTGTGGGGCGACGCGGACGGTGAGCGCTATCGCCGCGCGTACTTCGACCTGTACCCGGGCGTCTGGCGCCAGGGCGACTGGATCATGTTCACCGACCGCGGCAGCTGCGTGCTCACGGGTCGCTCGGACGCGACGCTCAACCGCGGCGGCGTGCGGCTCGGCACGGGAGAGTTCTACGCCGTGGTCGAGGAGCTGCCGGAGGTGCTCGACGCGCTCGTGGTCCACCTCGAGGATCCGGGCGGTGGCGCCGGCGAGCTGCTGCTGTTCGTCGTTCCGGCGACGGGGTCGCGGTCGACGACGCGCTGCGCGCGCGGATCGCCGGCCAGCTCCGCGCCGAGCTGTCGCCGCGGCACGTGCCCGACCGGATCCTCGCCGTGCCCGCGATCCCGCGCACGCTGACCGGCAAGAAGCTCGAGGCCCCGGTCAAGCGGATCCTCCGCGGCGAGGCGCCCGAGCAGGTGGCCAGCCGCGGCTCGCTCGCGCAGCCGGCCGCGCTCGACGCGTTCGTCGCGCTGGCGACCGAGATGGAGATGGAGGTATCCCGATGACAGCAGTGATCGCCCGGTCCCAGATCAGCGAGCCAGAGCGGTGGTCGGTCAGCGGCGGCAGCGTCTCACGGCGCCTGGAGTCCTGGTCGGAGATCCTGGCGACGACGCACCTGGCGTTCGACATCACCCCACGCACGCGACGCCGACGAGGTTCGCGGGCGTCGTCAGCAGACATCCGATCGACGACCTGATGCTGGTCGATTGCGCCGCCTCGCAGTTTCGTGGGCGCCGCAGCGCGGCCCTGATCGGAGCGGACGGTGCCGCCCCGCACGAGCACATCCTCGGCTTCCAGTTCGTCTGGAAGGGCGTCGAGCGCGTGCGCGAGGGGGGCCGCGAGCTGATGCTGACCCCCGGCCAGGTGGTGCTGTGGGACGGGCTGGCGCCGACCGAGGTCGAGATCGTCGAACCGTTCTACAAGCGGACGCTGATGTTCCCTCGCGCCCGCGCGCTCGCGGTCTGTCCCCGGCTCGCCGAGTGCGACGCGCTGCCGCCGCTCGACGGCTCGGGACCGGCGCGCCTGCTCGTGCGCTACATGAACGCGCTCGCGCTCGAGCTGGCGGCACTCGAGCCGGCGGCCAGCGCCGCCGCCGCCACGGCGGCGCTCGAGTTGCTGCGGGCCGCCGTCGAACCGGGGCTGCCGACCGGCCGCGCGGCCGAGCGCACCGCGCTCAGAGCCGAGATCCGCCGCTACGTGCGCGCGCATCTGCAGGAGCCGGGGCTCGGGCCGGTGTCGATCGCGCGGGCGTTCTCGATCTCGGTCCGCGCGCTGCACGCGCTGTTCGAGGACGCCGACGCGTCGGTCGCGGCGCTGGTCCGCAACGAGCGCCTCGCGCGCTGCCTCGAGGACCTGCGCCAGCGCAACGGGGGCTCGGTCACGGACATCGCGTTCCGCTGGGGCTTCTGCGACGCGGCTCACTTCTCACGCGTGTTCAAGCGCGAGTTCGGCGCGACCCCGAGCGAGGTCCGCCACGAGGCGCTCGCCTCAAGCATGCCGAGCGGCGAGCACCGTCGAGTTTGACCGGTTTCAGAGCCATGCCTTCAGGTCCGCGACGCCGTCGAGCGACCGCGTCGGGCCGCCGGTCTGCGGGCACCCGGTCGAGCTCGATCGCGCCGCTGATGCCGCTGCGCACGAGCACCGTGCGCGAGCCGCCGAGGCGCCCGAGCGCGATGTCCATGCCGAGATCGTCGCCGATCACGGCGAGCTCGTTCGCGGCAGGCCGAGGCGAGCGCTGATCTCGGCCACGGCGGCGCGCGACGGCTTGCCGACGATCTTCGGCGGGCGCCGCCGCCCTTGGCGATCGCGGCGGTGACCATCGCCCCGCGGCTGATGATCGGCCCGTTGGCGCCGGCGTAGGCGCGCACGTAGCTGCCCGTCAGCAGCGCCGCGCCCTTCCACACCGCGTCGGCCGCGCGCTCGATCGCGGCCAGCTCGCACTCGTCGACGTGGGCGACGAACACGACCCCCGGCTCGTCGTGCTCGCCGGCGAGCGCAATCCCCGCGGCCGCGATCCGCTCGCGGATCACCGCCGAGCAGAACAGCAGCGCGGGCTGGTCGCGGTGGCGGCGGCGCAGGTACGTGATCGCGCTCTCGACCGGCGTCAGCAGCTCGTCGTCGGCCACCGGGAGCCCGTCCTCGCGCAGCCCCCGCGCGATCGTCTCGGCGCCGACGTGGCTGCCGTTCGTGAACAGCACCAGCGGGCGGCCCGAGGCGCGGATCCGCTCGAGCACGTCGACGGCGCCGGGCTGCGGCCGGGCGCGGCCGTCGGGCCCGCGGTGGACGAGCGTCCCGTCGACGTCGAACACGAACCCGCGGACGCGGTCGAGACGCAGGCCGCGCGCGCGGCTCAGCCGGCACGGCGCCAGACCACGGTGTCGCCGTCCTTGGCGCACCGTGAGCTCGGAGATCGACGGGGCGCTCGGCGAGCTCCGCGCAGCAGCGTCACGAGCGGGGCGCGTGCGCCGTGCCGCGGCGCGCGCGGCGCGGCGCGCGGTCGCCCGCGCGCGGCGACCATCGCGTCGACCTGCTCGGCGGGCATCGTCAGCCGCAGCAGCAGCTCCTCGTCGGAGATCCGCGCGCCGAACCGCTGGCGTGCGCCGTCGAGGCTGAGCGGCTCGAGATCGCGCAGCGTCGGCGGCCTGCGGGCGCGCCAGCACGCGGTCGGCGATCCGCGGGTCGACCGGCGCCGGCGACTCGCCGTAGTGACCGAGGAAGTAGCGCACGGTCTCGTCCGAGACCGTCGCTCCAGCGCTCGCAGTCGATCACGTTGCGAGTCGCCTGGCTCGCGATCAGCTGCGACACCGGCGTGACCAGGATCGGGTAGCCCATCTCGGCGCGGACGCGGCCGACCTCGTCGAGCACCGCGTCGAACAGCTCGGGCCGGCGCAGCTCCTCGAGCATCCGGCGCGTGGTCGTGACCATCCCGCCCGGGAGCTGGTGGCGGTAGTAGGCGGCGTCGAACTCCTGCGGCGTGCCGGCCGGCAGGCCCTTGCGCGCCGCCAGCCGCTCGAAGTGCGCGGTGACGGTCGTCTGCGCCTCGAGATCGAGCGGGTGCGAGAAGCCGGCCGCCTCGAGGTTGCGCGCGGTGCTGAGCACCTCCGGCTGCGAGGTCCCGCGCGACAGCGGGCCCGACGCGGTGTGCACGACCTCGAAAGCCGGCGCGGACGCCCTCGACGTAGACGAGCGGCGCGAGCCCGATCGTGCAGTGGCTGTGCAGCTCGATCGTGCGCGGTCGCCGGCCGTCCCGGCGCGGCGGCGATGAAATGCGGCGCCAGCTCGCGGACCGCGTCCGGGGTCAGCAGGCCGCCGGGGTCCTTCAGGTACAGGCGATCCATCTCGACGCAGTCGGCCAGGGCGGCCGCGCGCTCGGCGTAGTAGGCGTGCGTGTGCACGTCGCTGATCGAGTACGTGAGCCCGATCACGACCTCCTCGAAGCCCTCGGCGCGGGCCATCGCGGCGAGCCGTCGAGGCGAGCGGGGTCGTTCGACGGGTCGGCGATCTGCAGCCGGCGCAGGCCGTTGCGGACCGCGAGCGCAGTACGACAGCCGCATCACGTCCTCGGCGGCCGGCACCCAGGAGATGAACCGCATCCCGGTCGTGATCATCCCCAGCGGCGTCTCCGGCATCGCCTCGCTGACCAGCCGGATCCGCTCCCACGGATCCTCGCGATGGAAGCGCACCGAGACCGCCATGTGCGTGCTCGAGGTGAAGTCGAGCGCGTGGTAGCCGACCCGGTCGAGCGCCGGCGCGATCGCCAGCACGTCGGGCGTCGTCAGCCCGGTCGCGCTCCACAGGCTCTGGTTGCCGTCGCGCGTCGTCGTGTCGACGAACTCGATCAGGCGGTCGTCACGTCGGCTCGCCGTTCACGACGGGTCCACCCGGAACAGCGCGCTCGCCCTCCTCGACCAGCGCCGCGTTCTCGGCGCAGACCTCGACGATCGTGCCGTGACGCCCGGCCGGGACCGAGTTCATCATCTTCATCACCTCGATGATGCCGACGGTCGTATCGCTCCTGACGCGGCTTCCGACCTCGACGAACGGACGCTCGCCGGGGCCGTCGGCGGCGTAGAAGATCCCGAGCATCGGGGCCTCGATCGTGACCAGCGTCCGGCTCGGCGCGGCGCGGCGCCGGGGGCTCGGGCTCGGGCGCCGGCCTCGGGTTCGGGCTCGGCGGCTCGGGCTCGCCCGCCGCCATCCTTGACCACGTGCAGCGAGAACCCGTCGGTCTCCACGCGGATCTCGCGCAGCGGCGAGAGTCGACGATCCGCAGGATCTCGCGGACGTCGTCGTCGCTCAGCGGCATCGTCGCTCACTCCCGCGGCTCCGAACGTCCTCATCACCAGCGACAGCGCGGACGCCGGCTCCGCGGCTCGCTCGGCGCTCGGGCAGCGCCGTCACCGGCCGGGACTGGAGCACGAACAGCCCGTCGGCCGCCGCGATCGCCCACTCGATGTCCTGCGGGGCGCCGAAGTGGCGCTCGATCGCGCGCGCGACGTCGACCAGCTCCGCGATCGCGGCCTCGTCGAGGCAGCGGGCCGCGCGTCGCTCCGGTGCCACCTCGAGCCGCACCGTCCCGTGCCCGCTCGGGTCGCGCACGTACTCGACCGCCTTCGTGCCCAGACGCTCGCGCACGACCTCGCCGGTGACCTTGCTGACGAGGTAGTCGTCCGGCGTCACCTCGCCGCCGACGACCGCCACGCCGAGTCCCCAGCTCGCGTTGATCGCGACGATGCTCGGATCGCCGCTGAGCGGGTTGCACGTGAACAGCACGCCGGCGACGCTCGCGTCGACCATCGCCTGCACGGTCACGCCCATCGTCGGGTCGCGCGTGCGAGCGCCGAGCCGGGCGCGGTAGGCGACCGCCGTCGGGCTGTACAGGCTCGCCCAGCAGTCGCGCACGGCATCGCACACCGCGTCGGCCCCGCGCACCCACAGGACGGTCTCCTGCTGGCCGGCGAACGTCGCCTCCGCGCTGTCCTCGCCGACCGCGCTCGAGCGGACCGCGACCGGCGGCGACGGCACGCCGACCGTCTCGCCGAGCTCGGCGTACTCGGCGCGCGATCTCCGCTCGCACGACGCTCGGGCATCGGCGGCGATCCCGCCTGGCCAGCCCGGTACGCCGAGCACGGCGCAGCGCGAACCCCGCCGGCACCCGGAGCCCGGCCGCCAGCAGCTCGCCGAGCCCCGCGCTCTTGCCGCCGAACGCGCGGCTCGTCGGCGCGACGGCAGCTCCGCGACAGCGTGCGGGTCATAGCCGCTCATCCGTCGAGGATCGTGACGACTCCGGCCGAACCGTCGACGCGGATCGTCTGGCCGGTGTGGATCTGCGAGGTCGCGCGGCCGGTGCCGACGACCGCCGGCAGGCCGTACTCGCGGCACACGATCGCGGCGTGCGACATCACGCCGCCGACGTCGGTGACGGTCGCTCTGATCTTCGGGAAGATCGGCGCCCACGCCGGCGAGGTGCTGCCGCAGACGAGGATCTCGCCGTCCTGCATGTCCGCGAGCTCGTCGACCGAGCGCGATCACCCGCGCGATCCCCTCGACCACGCCCGGCGCCGCGGCCGCGCCGTTCAGCTCGGCGCCGCCGTCGTGCTGGCGCGCCCACTCCTGCACGCGCTCGGTCGTCACGCCCCAGAGCATGATCGTCATCGGATCGGTGATCGCGTCCGGCGTCACGCCGAGCGCCGGCGGCGGCGTCCACTGGTTGAGCCGCTCGAGCAGCTGCTTGCGGCGCGCGACGATCGGCGGCCAGTGCTCGGGTCCGAGCGCGACGCCGCCGGTGGCCCAGGTCAGCGCCAGCTCGTCGAGCGCCGAGGCGACCTCGTGGCGGGTCAGGCTGGAAGAGGTCCTCGCCGTCCTCGAGGAAGCCGTGCTCGGCCAGCAGCGCGCCGAACTCGCGGATCTTGTTCCACCACCGCGTCAAGAACCAGTAGTCGCAGTAGAACTTGTGCTCCTCGACGTACGGGAACACGGTGCGTGACAGCGCCAGCAGCTCGGTGAACGGCTGGCGCGCGTCCTCGTCGAGCAGCGCGCGGTACTCGTCGGCGAGCCGCTCGCGCTCGCGCGCGATCTCCTCGGTCGGGCGCTCGAGCTGCGCCGCCCGCGCGCAGCGCGTCGATGTGCCCGCTGAGCGACGCGTACGGGATCCGCGGGTCGTCGAGCCAGCTGCGGTAGTAGTGGTAGAGGCCGTCGCCGGTGGCCATGTTGAACCACGGGTCCTTGACCTGCTCGAGCTCCGCCAGCCACGCGCGGCCGGCTTCGCTGCGCGCCAGCTCGGCGTCGATCTCGGCCGGCGAACGGCCGGCCGACGAACGCGCCGTCGACCCCGGTGTCGAGCGCCAGCTGCGCGAGCCGGCGCAGCTCGGCGTCGGGGCGGAACAGCAGCACGTCGATGCCGGCGACCATCTGCGCGATGTGCTGGTCGGGGATGTCGGGCAGCTGGCCCTTGCAGAAGTCCGCGAACGTCGCGTAGGCGCCGTAGCCGAGCAGCAGGAACTCGAAGTGGTGCTGCCACATCAGATCGCCGAGCCGCAGCACGCGGCCGTAGGCGTGAGCACCTCGTAGAAGGCCGTGTTGCGGTCGTCGCCGAACGCCACCTCGTCGGGCTCGTACTCCGGCAGCTCGGGCACCTGCAGCTCGCCCAGCTCGGCGATCAGCGCCTCCATCTTCGCCTTCCACTTGCCGTACAGCTCGGTCCAGTTGCTCGTAGTAGTAGCCGGCCCGTCGCTCGAAGAACCCGGCCCGCTCGGCGATCTTCGCCGGGTCGGTCACCGGGTTGCCGGAGATGTAGACGTAGCCGTTGACGATCCGGTAGTCGATCCCCATCGCCGGCGGCACCGCGAACACGCGGTTCTGCCACGAGCCGACCGCCTGGTAGGGGGAGTCGATGCAGATCACGTCGAACGCCGGCATCGGCGACCGGGAAGTGCATCGAGTTCCAGAACCAGAAACGGTTCTCGTCGCTCTCGCGCCGGCGCTCGTCGAAGCAGCGCGTAGTAGGGGTACATCTCCTCCCAGCCCTCGCAGCCCGGCGGCGTCTCGATCGAGAACGGGCTCGGGAAGGCGCTGAGCGCCGGCGGTGCTTGCCATACGAACCTCCGTCGCGCTGTGGGTCGCCGAGGGACGCGGTCAGATCGCGCTGCAGCGCTTATACGCCAACCACGGCCCCCGGGTCAACCCGCTTGCACGCTCAGCGCAGGCCCGCTTGCGTGCGGACGCTCAATTCGAGATCTGCTCGCCGAGCGGAGCGGCGTGCGCAGCAAGCTGGTGGTGACAACGACGAGCAGGAGGGTTGAGATGGCTCGGATCGTGCTGGTGCATGGGGCGTTCGCCGGCGCGTGGTGCTGGGAGCCGGTGCTGCCGGGGCTGCGCGCGGCGGGACACACGGTCGACACGCTCGACCTGCCGGGCTCCGGCGAGGACCGCACGCCGGTCGCCGAGATCACGCTCGACGCCTACGCCGAGCGCGTGTGCGAGGTCCTGGCGGCGGGGCCGCCGGCGGTGCTGGCCGGCCACAGCATGGGCGGCATGGTGATCACGCAGGCGGCGGCGCGCAGCCCCGAGCAGATCCGCTCGCTGATCTACGTCGCCGCGTTCCTGCCCGGCGACGGCCAGAGCCTGCTGGACCTGACCGCGTACCCGGAGGCCGCCGACGACCAGGTGCAGGCGAATCTCGTGATCGACGGCGATCCGCCGGTCGCGACGATGCCGCGCCGCCGCCGCGCGCGGGGCGCTGTTCGGCTGCTGCGACGACGAGCAGGCCGCGTGGGGCGTCGCGCAGCTCGGCGGCCAGCCGGTGGTCCCGTTCGGCCAGCCGGTGTCGCTCGGCGACCCGCCCGCCGCAGCGTTCGCCGCGCTCGGGCGCGCGTACATCACGTGCCTGCGGGACCGGGCGATCCCGCCGGCGATGCAGCGGCGGATGTTCGAGGCGGCGGGCTGCGATCCGGTGATCGAGATCGACACCGATCACGCGCCCTGGATCTCGCGCACCGACGAGCTGGTGGCGGCGCTCGATCGGCTGGCTGGCGGCCGGCTAGCGACCGCTGGCCGGCCCTTGGTCAAGCGCTCGGTGATCGAGTCGGCCCGGCGGGTGCCGCGAGACGCGGCGAGTCTACGGACCGTGGGAATCGGCTGGTCCGCGAGCTGAGGCCACGACGGCCCGAGGGCTGCATGGTCCGAGGCGTCGCTCGGTGCGAGACGAACCCGGATGGTCCGGCAGGCCGGCCCGTCTCAGTCGGCGACGCCGAGGCCCCAGCCGCCGTCGATCACGATCTCCTGTCCGGTGATGTACGCGGACGCCGGCGAGGCGAGAAACAGGGCGAGCGCCTTGATCTCGTCCGGCTGGCCGACGCGATGCATCGGGATCTCCTTCGCCAGTGCCGCCTGCAGGCCTGGGTCGTGCGCGTGGCCGCCGCCGATGTTGGTGACGAAGAATCCCGGTGCGATCGCGTTGACGGTGATGCCGTATGCGGCGAGCTCGAGCGCGATCGAGTGCATCAGGTGCCGCGCGCCGGCCTTCGCCGCCATGTAGGCGGAGCCGATCGCGGGCTCCACCCGGGTTGCGGCGAGCGAGGTCGTGACGATGATCCGGCCGAACCGGCGCGGGCGCATGTGGCGCGCGGCCGCGCGCGCGGTCGCGAAGATCCCGTTGAGGTTGATGTCGATCACGCGGTTCCAGCGCTCGTCGCTGTAGCGCTCGAGCTCGCCGTCCGGCACGCGCGGCCGCTCGCCGCCCGCCCACGCGCCGACGAACCCGACGCCGGGATCGATGCCCGCGTTCGCAAACGCGACGTCGAGCCGGCCGTAGAGCGCCGCCGCTTCGTCGACCGCGCGATCGAGGGCGTCGTGCTCGGTCACGTCAGCGACCGCGGCCCGTACGTCGAGCCCCTCTCCCGCGAGCCGTGACGCCTGCTCGACAACTCGATCGGCGTCGACGTCGATCAGCGTCACCCGCGCGCCGTGAGCGGCGAGCACCTCTCCGTAGGCCAACCCGAGACCGCTGGCGCCTCCGGTGACGACCACGCCGAATCCCGGTCACGTCGAATCGCGAGGAAACGTTCACGCTCGATCCGTCAGGCTAACCGGCTGACTCACGGCCCCCAGAGACCCGAGCGCTGATCGGCAAGAACGCCTGCACTGGATGGCTGGCCGCCGCTCGGGGCCGGCGGTAGCGTCCGTCACGTGACCGAGCTGATGGCTCTGTACTGGACCGTGTCCGGTCCGGTCGACGTTCACTATGGACGCGAGTGGAGCCTGTTCGACTGGTCGGACCGCTGCGCGGAGGCCGCCACGGCGGGTTCCGGGGTATCGGCCTGTGGCACGCCGACGTCGAGCATCAGCTGCAGACGCGGACGCTGCGCGAGATGCGAGCGATCTTCGACGACGCCGGCCTGGAGTACCTGGAGGTCGAGTTCCTGGCCGACTTCTTCGTCGATCCGGGCGAGCCGGCTCGCGCCGAGTCCGACAGGCTGCGCCGGCAGCTGTTCGACACCGCCGCGGCGTTCGACGCCCACCACATCAAGGTCGGCAACATCCCCGGCACGCCGTGCGAGCTCGGCCGGCTGACCGAGGAGTTCGCCGCGCTGTGCCGCGACGCGGCCGAGCACACGGACGCGAAGGTCGCCTACGAGTCGATGCCGTTCGACGTCAACGTGAACACGCTCGAGGCGGCGGTCGAGCTGGCGGTGGGCGCGGGCGCCGCGCAACGGAGGCCTCGCGATCGACACCTGGCACATGGGCAAGCTCGGGATCTCACCCGGCGACCTGCGAGCGGATCCCGCTCGAGCAGCTCGTCTGGGTCGAGCTGTCGGACGGGCAGCAGGAGACGATGGAGGACCCGATCGACGAGACGATCAACCACCGGCGGCTGCCGGGCGAGGGCGAGTTCGACATCCCCGGTTACGTCGCAGGCGCTGCAGGATCTCGGATACCCGGGGCCGTGGGGCGTCGAGGTGCTGTCGGCGGAGCTGCGCAGCCTGCCGATCGAGGAGGAGTTCCGGCGCGCTTATGAGACGACGCTCGCGCAGTTTCGCGCGGGCGTCGCGTGAGGAGAGAGAGATGACCGAGCCCGACGGCGACAGGCTGATCTGGATGTACGCGCAGATGCTGCGGATCCGCGAGTTCGAGGAGCGGGTCAAGCGGACGTTCACCGAGCACCCGGGCGTGATCCGCGGGCACACGCACCTGGCCGACGGCGCCGAGGCGTCGATCGTCGGCGCGCTGTCGACGCTTGAGAGACGACCGATCAGCTGCTGACGACCTACCGCTGCCACGGCTACCCGCTCGTGCTCGGCACCGACCCGCGGGCGATGATGGCCGAGATCTACGGTCGCACCGACGGTCTGTGCGGCGGCTACGGCGGCTCGATGCACCTGCTCGATCCGGCGCGCGGGTTCCTCGGCACCTCGGGGATCGTCGGCCAGGGGATCCCGCAGGCGACCGGCGCCGCCTACGCGGCGCAGATCCGCAAGCGCAACCAGGTCGTGCTCAGCTTCTTCGGCGACGGCGCCTCGAAGCAGGGCGCGTTCGCGGAGTCGCTCAACGTCGCCTCGGTGTGGAAGCTGCCGATCGTCTACGTGATGGAGAACAACTCCTACAACGTCGTCACCCGGGTCGAGCAGGAGGACGCCAACGCCGCCGCGGGCGAGCCGCTGGCGGTCAAGGCGAAGGCGTTCTCGATGCCCGGAGTGACGGTCGACGGCGGCGACCCGGTGGCGGTCTACGACGACGGTCGGCGCGGCGGTCGCGCGCGCCCGCTCGGGCGAGGGGCCGACGCTGGTCGAGTCCAAGATCTACCGGCTGAGCGCCCACGGCAACATCATCGCCCCGCCGGGCGTGCCGCTGCACTTCCCCGAACACGAGGCGATCGAGGTGTTCGGAGCCCGCGAGGAGTACGAGGCGGCCCTGCGCGGCGACCCGCTGCCGCGCTTCCGCGCCCGGCTCGTGACCGACGGCACGCTCGAGCTCCGAGGCGGCCGACCGGATCGCGGGCGAGGTCCGCGACGAGATGGAGGCGGCGGTGCGGTTCGGGCTCGACAGCCCGTTCCCGGAGGCCGCCCGAGCCCTCGACCACGTCTACGCGTAAAGGAGGCACGAGATGGCACACGAGACTCCCCTACATCGCCGCGATCAACGAGGCGATCCACCTCGAGATGGCCCGGGACGAGCGGGTCGTGTACTTCGGGCAGAACCTCGCCACGACCGAGGACGACGAGTTCGTCAAGGCGTTCGGGCACGACCGCGTGCGCGTCACGCCGATCTCGGAGACGGCCGAGATCGGGATGGCCGTCGGCGCGGCGCTCGCCGGCTTGCGGCCGGTGGTCGAGCTGTACATGGCCGAGTTCATGCTCGTGGCGATGAACCAGGTCGTCAACGAGGCGCCACGGTTTCGCTACATGAGCGGTGGCCAGGTCACGGTGCCGCTGGTGCTGAAGGCCGGGTACGGGTTCACGGCCGGCTGGGCCGGCCAGCACACGGGCTCGATCTACGGCATGTTCGTCGGCGTGCCGGGGCTGAAGGTCGCGCTCCCGGCGACGGCGGCCGACGCCAAGGGGCTGATGGCGACCGCGATCCGCGACGACAATCCGGTCTGCTTCTTCCATCACTACCTGCTGACGCTCGAGCCCGGCGAGGTTCCCGACGGTGAGTACCTGGTCCCGTTCGGGCAGGCCGACGTCCGTCGGGCGGGTGGCGACGTGACGATCGTCGCGACCGGCTGGACCGTCGGCAAGGCGCTGGCGGCGGCCGAGTCGCTGGCTGGGGAGGGCATCGAGGCCGAGGTGATCGATCCCCGCACGCTCGTCCCGCTCGATCTCGAGACGATCCTGAGCTCGGTGCAGAAGACCGGACGGCTCGTGCTCGTCGACCAGGCGACGCGCTACGGCTCGGTCTCGGCGCTGATCGCGGCCGACGTCGCCGAGTACGGCTTCTCGGCGCTGAAGGCGCCGATCAAGCAGGTGACCGCGCTCGACGCGACGATCCCGTACAGCGAGCCGATGGAGGCGTACCTGCTCCCCGACGAGTCAAGATCTCGAGCGCCGTGCGTCAGGTGCTCGGCTCCGCCGCGGTCACGGCCTGAGCTCGGCGTGCCTGCGCTGGACGCCAGCTCGGCGCTCGCTCTGCTCGAGACGATGTGCCGGATCCGATGCTTCGAGGAGCGGGTCGCGCGGCTCAGCGCGCTCGCGGCGGGTCCACGGGCTGATCCACCTGAGCATCGGCGGCGAGGGCGTCGCCGCCGGGGTCTGCTGCCAGCTGCGCGACGACGACGCCGTCTACTCCGGGCACCGCGCGCACGGGCACGCGATCGCCAAGGGCGCGCCGCTTGAGCGGGTGATGGCCGAGCTGATGGGTCGGGCCGACGGCCTCTGCCGCGGGCTCGGCGGCTCGATGCACCTGGTCGACGCCGAGCACGGCCTGCTCGGGCGCGACCGGCGTCGTCGGCGGCAACATCCCGCTCGCGCTCGGCAACGCGCTCGCGGCGCGGCTGCGTGGCTCAGACCAGGTGACGGTCGTGCTGTTCGGCGACGGCGCCGTCCAGGCCGGCTACTTCCACGAGTCGGTGAACCTCGCGGCGCTGTGGCAGCTGCCGGTGATCCTGGTGTGCGAGAACAACGGCTTCGCCGAGTTCACGCCGCGCTCGGCGCACACGCCGATCGAGCGCGTCAGCGACGTCGTGGCGCCATACGGGTTCGAGCGCCAGACCGTCGACGGCGGCGACCCGGCGCGGTCTGGGAGGCGTTCGGCGAGTTCCTCGCGGTCGCGCGCGAGCGGGCGCGGTCCGCTGTTGCTCGAGTGCCTGACCCACCGTCGCCGGGGCCACTACGAGGGCGACGCCGAGCGCTACCGCGACCCGGTGGCCGAGGAGCAGTGGCGCGCCGCTGACCCGATCGCGCGTCTGCCGGGCGCGCGCTCGCCGCGGGCTGGATCGATCCGGCCGGCGTCGACGCGCTCGAGCTGCGGCGCGCGCGGCGGTCGAGCGAAGCGGTGCAGTTCGCGCGCGCGAGCCCATTCCCCGAACCCGAGCTGTCCGGCCGAGCTGGTGTACGCGCGGTGACCGAGCATCCAGACGACGTTCGTCAAGGCGATCAACGCGGCGCTGGCGCGCGCGATGCGAGCCGACGAGCGCGTGATCGTGCTCGGCGAGGATGTCGCCGAGGGCGGCCCGTACACGGCGACCGCCGGGCTCGCCGAGGAGTTCGGGCGCGAGCGCGTGCTCGACACGCCGATCAGCGAGGGCGCGGTGTGCGGGGTCGCGATCGGCGCCGCGCAGGCCGGGCTGCGGCCGGTGATCGAGATCATGTACATCGACTTCCTGACGCTGGCGCTCGACCAGCTCGTCAACCAGGCCGCGAAGGCGCACTTCATGTCCGGCGGCCAGCTGACCGTGCCGCTGGTGCTGCGCACGCAGGGGGGCAGCGGCAGCCGCGCGGGCGCGCAGCACTCGCAGAGCCTCGAAGCATGGCTCACGCACGTGCCGGGGCTGAAGGTCGTGATGCCGAGCTGCGCGGCCGACGCGGCCGGGCTGCTGGCGAGCGCGATCGCGGATCCGAACCCGGTCGTGTTCGTCGAGCACAAGGCGCTCTACTTCCGTCGCGAGCCGGTGCCCCGAGTCGCCGGAGCCGATCGCGCTCGGCGCGGCGCAGATCGTGCGCGCGCGGGCGAGATCTGACGATCGTCGCGACCTCGCGGATGGTCGGCGAGTCGCTCGACGCGGCCAGCGGCTCGCCGGCGAGGGGATCGAGTCAGAGGTGATCGACCCGCGGACGCTGCAGCCGCTCGACATCGACACGATCGGCGAGTCGGTTCGGCGCACCGGCCGCGCCGTGATCGCGCACGAGGCGGTCACCGTCGGCGGCTTCGGCGCCGAGCTGTGCGCGCGCGTGCAGAGCGTGGCGTTCGAGTGCCTCGAGGCGCCGATCGAACGAGTCGGCGCGCCGTTCACGCCCGTTCCCGTGAGCCCGCCGCTCGAGGACGCGCACCGCCCGGGCGCCGAGCAGGTGTACGCCGCCGCGGTCAGCGCGATCGAGTGGGACAAGCCCGAGCTGCCGCCGCCGACGCCGGACCGGATCGGCGCGCGATGAGCGGCCGGCGAGCCGTGGCTTACTCGCCCGCCTGCGGCAGCGTGAGCAGCGATGCGCCCGGCATCCGCTCGAGCACTTCGCGGTGGCGCAGCGCGATCTCGAGGTTCGTCAACGCCAGCTGCGCGTGCTCGCGAGCGAGGCTCTCGGCGCGGGCGCCCTCGCCGCGCTCGATCGACTCGATCAGGTTGAAGTGATGGCGGTGGGCGATCACGAGGATCTCGCGCGACTCGGGGAGCTCCGCCTCGGAGATCACGAACGCCGCGCTCGGGCCGGCGAACGGCAGCGACACGATACTCGCCAGCGTGCGCTCGAGCATCGGGCTGCGGGCCATCTTCAGCAGCCGCGCGTGGAACCGCTCGTTGAGGTCGACGTAGCGCTCGAACGACTCGTAGTCGGCCCGGTGGACGAGCTCCTCGATCGAATCGTTGAGCGTGCGCAGCGTCTTCAGGTCCCGGCGGGCGGCGCCGCGTTCGACCGCGAAGCGCGCCGCGGTGCCCTCGAGCACGCCGCGGAGCCCGATCGCATCGCGGATGTCGTCCATCGTGAACTCCCTCACGACGTAGCCGCCGCCGGCCAGTCCGCGCAGCAGGCCTTCGTGCTCGAGCTCGGCCAGCGCGAGCCGCAGCGGCGTCCGCGAGACGCCGAGCCGCTCCACCAGCGGCAGCTCGGACATCCGCTCGCCGGCCGCGAACGCGCCGCTGAAGATCAGCTCGCGCAGGCGCAGAAGCGCGCTTGTGATCTGGGTGCGGTTCGCTGGCCTGGACAACTGATCACCGGCTCGATCGGAGCCGCGCCGGCCCGCATGCGGTTCTCCGTCGAAGCGGCGCAGTCTATGCCCATCGCTGGTCCTGCATGCAGAACAGCCTGAATGGGCCGTGCAAACGATTCATGAGGACGTGTTAGGGCGTAGTTGCATGCAGCCGAGCGTCCGAACTAGTATGCGCCGACCTCGGCGACCCGGGGCGGGTTCACACTCGAGGAGGAGGAGAGAGTGGTGAGCACCATCAACGTCGTGTCGCGGTTGCGGGTGGGCATGGCGCTGTTGGCGACACTGTGCGCTGATCGCGCTGGCAGGTTGCGGGAGCAGCAGCAGCAACAGTTCCAGCAGCGCGAGCCCCGGCGGCCGCGTCGGCGACCGGCGAGCAGCTCGAGCGCCGCGGCGGCTTCGGCTTCGACCGACACCTCGTCGTGCGGTCCGAAGCCCGGCGTCAAGGCGACCGGAAGCCCGATCAACATCGGCACGATCGACACCCACCAGCCGGGTACGGACTTCACGGACGGGCCGAACTACATCACGGCCTACTTCAACTGCGTCAACGCCAACGGCGGCGTCAACGGCCACCCGCTGAAGCTGTTCGTCCAGCTCGACCAGACGCAGCCGGCCCAGATCACCGCGGCCGCGCACAAGCTGATCCAGTCCGACCACGTGGTCGCGATCGACGGCGTGTTTGACCTGCTCGAGTGCACGCTCGACGCCTCCTACTGGAAGCAGCTTGGGATCTATGAGATGGACGCGGGGATCTCGCCCGAGTGCTGGTCGACCCCGAACAGCTCCGCGGTCAACATGGGGCCGCGCTACAGCTCGGACGGCGCCGTCCAGTACGCGATCAACACGGTCAAGGCCAAGAAGATCGTGTTCGTGCAGTCAAACGTCCCGGGCACCGGCTACATCGCCGCGGGTCCCGCGGCGATCGCGAAGGCCTCCGGGGTGCCGATCACGGAGCTGACCGAGAACGTGCCGATCTCGGACGCCAACTCGGTCGCGCTCAAGCTCGTCGACGAGGCCGGCTCCGACGGGTCGGTGATCCTCAACTTCACCCCGCCCGAGGCGCTCGTGATCCTGCAGGCCGCGCAGAAGCTCGGCCTCGAGGACCGCGTCAAGTCATGGGGCTGCTCGACGCCGTGCGACACCGACTTCCTGGCCAAGGCGCTGGGACCGAAGTGGAACAAGAAGCTGTTCGTCAACGCCGAGGCGGTCGACGCCGATGACCACAGCGGGCCGGAGATCGAGCTCTACAAGGCGATTCTCGCCAAGTACGGCCAGAACGTCGCCGGCGGCATCGGCTCGTTCAGCCAGTTCGGCTTCCTCCTGGCCAAGTTCCTCGTCCAGGCGCTCGACAAGGTCAAGCCGCCGTACACGATCGCGAGCGTCAACAAGGCGATCGTCGGGATCAAGGACGTCAAGTCCGAGATGCTCTGCCAGCCGTGGGTGTACGGCCACCTGGCGCTCCACATCCCGAACAACGCCGACTACACGGTCACGCCCGATAACGGGAAGATGGTCACGGCCCAGGGGTGCACGGCGATCTCGGCCGCCGACCCGCAGATCGCTCAGTACAGAAAGGTCGCGACGGCCGGCGGGGTCAATTACCCGTCCAGCCCGTAGGAGGTAAACCCAGTCGAAATCAGCGACCAGGGCGTCTAAGGTAATCCGACCATGCTTCTCGTGGGCTCGCTGTTCCCGAGTTGGCAGGACTTTCAGCCGTTCCTCATCACCGGGCTGGCGCTCGGTGCCGTGTACGCCCTGTCGGGCGTCGGGATGGTGGTCCTGTACCGGGCGACGGGAGTGCTGTATCTCGCGTTCGGAGCGGTCGGTGCCTTCGGCGCCCTGGTCGCCTGGCAGCTGACGCAGTCGCACTGGAACATCTGGCTCGCGTATCTCGTCGCGGTGGTGCTGTCCGCGCTGATCACGCTCGCCTACGGGATGGTGTTCGGCTCGGCTCTGGCCGCGCGTGAGCCGCTCGTCAAGGCGACGGCCACGCTCGGCCTGACGCTGATCCTGCTCGGCGCGATGGACCTGCTGTGGACGTCGAGCGGCGGCGCGTCGCGCGCGATCCTGCTGCCGACCGACAACCACGGGTTCACGGTCGGCGAAATCGAGGTGACCACGACCCAGGTCATCTCGCTCGCGGCCGGGATCGCGATCACGGTCGGAACCGGAGCGTTTCTGCGGTTCACCAAGCTCGGCACGACGATGCGGGCGATGGCCAACGACCGGGAGATCACGGCGACGCTCGGAGTGCCGGTCCGGCGCGTCGAGGCGTCCGCGTGGCTCGGCTGCGGCGTGCTCGCCGGTCTCGCCGGAGTGGTGCTCGCCGACCTCGTCGCGCTCGACGCGACGACGCTGACATTCCTGGTGATCTCCTCGCTCGCGGCGGCGCTGATCGCGCAGCTGCGGTCGATCGTGATCACGTTCATCGCGGCGCTCGTGATCGGCGTCGTCGATGCGGCGATCGAGGCGAGCCCGAATCAGGGCTTCTCCAACTACCACGACTTGGCGCCGTTCGTGCTCGCCGCGATCGCGCTCCTGGTCGCCAACCGAAAGCGCGTGATCTCGATCTCCCGGACGGGGATCTAGACGCGATGGCGCGCGACGGGCGTCGGGAGCGCCGAACGGTCCTCGCTGTCACCGGGCCGTCTGCAGCCGCGGTCGCTGGTCAGACCGGCGGTGATCCTCGGACTGCTGCTGTTGGTGCTGTTCGCGATCCCGGCGATCGTCAGCCTGTACTACGTCGACGCCGGGACCCAGGTCGCGATCTACGCGATCGTCGCGCTCGGCCTCAACGTGCTCGTGGGTCGGGTGGGGCTGGTCTCGCTCGGCCAGGCTGCCGTGCTGGCGATGGGCGCCTGGGTGGCAGCCAGGCTGCTGTTCGCCACCTCGCTGCCGTTCGAGGTCGTGCTGCTGATCTCGGGGCTGATCACGATGGTGCTGGGTGGCCTCGTCGGTCTGCCGGCGCTGCGGATGAGCGGCATGTACCTGGCGCTGATCACGTTGATGCTGGCCGGCGCGATCACGGTCGCGCTGGCGACGATCAACTTCCCCAACGGCGGCCACGGCTTCTCCGGATACAACGGCAGCCTCCTGCACCTGCCGGCGATCCGCCGCCCGGGCATCGCGCAGTCGGACACGGCCTTCTACCGCTACTCGGTGATCTTCGCCGCGCTCGCGTTCTTACTGGTGCTGGCGCACGTCCGCTCGCGGCCGGGACGGGCCTGGGCGGCGATTCGGCAGAGCGAATCGGCCGCGCTGGCGGCCGGGATCAACACCACGGTCTACAAGATGTGGGCGTTCGCGCTCGCCTCGTTCATCACCGGCGTCGCCGGTGCGCTGCTCGCGGGCGCCAATCAGTTCCTGTACTCGATCAGCTTCCAGACGCAGGACTCGATCACGATCCTCGCGGTCGTCCTGATGGGCGGCATCTTCAGCCTCTGGGGGGCGATCATCGCGGGGTTGCTGATGCAGCTGCTGCCGGCGCTGCTCAACAGCTGGGGGGTCTCATCCGACTGGCTGCTGATCCTGTTCGGGGTCGGGGTGCTCCAGGTGCTGACGACCGCGCCCGCGGGACTCATCGACCAGGTGCCGAAGGACATCCGCCGGCTCGGGCGGGGCATTCGAAGACTCGGTGGCGGTGCGCCGTCAGCGGCCCGCGGAGCCGGGAGAGAGCTCGTGATCGAGGTCTCCGACCTCACCGTCCGGTTCGGCGGCGTCACGCCACTTGATGCGATGACCGTCACGTTCGAGAAGGGGACCTGTGGCCTGATCGGGCCCAACGGCGCCGGCAAGACGACCTTCTTCAACGTGCTCAGCGGGTTCGTCAAGCCGGCCTCCGGGAGCGTGACCGCGTTCGGCGACGACCTGCTCAAGATGGCCCACTTCCGTCGCGCGCGCTGGGGGATCCGGCGCACGTTCCAGACCGAGCAGGCGATCGAGGAGCTGTCGGTCTACGACAACGTCGCGCTCGCCCACGAGCACTCGAAGGCGCCCTCGAGCTCGCGCCGCGAGGACGTGCTCTACAACGATCTCGTTCGTCGGGCTCGAGACCGACCCGCAGGAACGGGTCGGGACGCTCGGAGCGCGCGATCGCCGGCTGGTCGAGGTCGCCCGCGCGCTCGTCGGTCAGTCCGCGCGTGGTGCTGCTCGACGAGCCGGCCGCCGGCCTGCCCGAGGAGGAGACGGCGCACCTGGGGGACGTGATCAAGCGGATCCCCGAGCACAGCGACGCGGTCGTGATCCTCGTCGATCACGATATGAGCCTCGTCTCCTCGTGCTGCTCGGTCACCGCGGTGCTCGACTTCGGCAAGCTGATCGCCTCGGGACAGACGGCCGAGGTGCTCCGCGACGAGAACGTGGTTCGCGCCTACCTCGGAAACCAGGCGGTCGATGAGTGACGCGCTGACCCTCGACGGGCTGGTCGTCGCGCGCGGGAACCGTGACGTCGTCCGCGACGTCTCGATCGAGGTGCCGCCGGGAGAGGTGACGGCGCTGCTCGGACCCAACGGCGCCGGCAAGTCGAGCATGGTGCTGGCGATCGGCGGCGTGCTGGCGCTCAAGGCGGGCTCGGTCAAGCTCGGCGATCGGGAGCTGGCCGGCCGCCGGCCGGAGCGGATCCGCCGCGCCGGGCTGGCGATCGTGCCCGAAGGACGACGGCTGCTCCCGGACCTGACCGTCCAGGACAACCTCAGCGTCGCGACCTACTCGCTGTCGTCCGCGCAGGCAAAGGCCGGCCGCGCGCGGGCGCTGGAGCTGTTCCCGGAGCTGGAGAAGCGGTTGCGCGCGCAGGCGCGGTCGCTGTCGGGCGGCGAGCAGCAGATGCTCGTGCTCGCGCAGGCGCTCGTGTCCGAGCCGCGGTTCGTGATCATCGACGAGCTCTCGCTCGGGCTGGCGCCGGTCGTCGTCCAGCGACTGATCCCGACGATCCGGGGCGTCGCCGAGTCCGGCATCGGCGTCCTCTTGATCGAGCAGTTCGCGTCGCTCGCGCTCGGGCTGGCCAACCGCGCGTACGTGATGGAGGGCGGGCGGATCCAGTACTCGGGCAACGCGCAGGAGCTGCGCGAGAACTCGAAGCTGCTGCACTCCGCCTACCTGCTGCGCGCGCGTGGAAACGGGGCCGCCTCGACGGCCCAGCCGCTGCCGGCCAGAGAATGAGCGCCGGCCCGGGCGTCTGCGAGCTCGAGCACGTGCTCGTGCTGAGCGCCGACATCGACGGCGCCCGCGAGTTCTACGAGCGCGCGCTCGGCCTCCGGGCCGGCGACCGGCCGCCGTTGCAGTTCGACGGCTACTGGCTGTATGCCGGCGTCCGCCCGTGCCTGCACATCGCCGATCGTGACTCCTACCGCGCGCACGCGCGCACGCTCGGCCTCGACGTCCCGCGCGCGGCCGACGGGCGTGGCCCGGTGGACCACATCGCGTTCAGCGCCGGCGACTACGACGCGCTGGAGCGGCGCCTCGCGGGGCTCGGGGTGCAGCCGATCCGCAACGACGTGCCGGGCGGTGGCCCGCGCCAGCTGTTCTTCGATGACCCCGACGGGACGCGCGTCGAGATCAACGTCACGGCTCCTACGACGAAGGAAGGTGCAGATGACTGACGCACAGACAGCGAGCGCCGGCGCGACCGCCGGGCGCCGCACGGTTCCACCCTTCCGCGCCGACCACGTGGGCAGCCTGCTGCGGCCGCAGAAGCTGCTGGCAGCCCGCGAACAGTTCGCCGCCGGCCAGATCTCCGCCGAGCAGCTGCGCGCGATCGAGGATGACGCGATCCGCGAGGTCGTGCAGATGCAGCGCGACGTCGGGCTGCAGAGCGCGACCGACGGGGAATTCCGGCGTGCTTCCTGGCACATGGACTTCATCTACCAGCTGGGCGGCGTGCGAGAAGGCGCCGGGCGACATCACGGTCCATTTCCGCAACGCCGACGGCGAAATCGAGTTCACGCCGGCCGCGATCCACGTCGGCGACCGGGTGCGCCTCGAGCAGACGATCTTCGCCGAGGACTTCGAGTTCCTGAAGGGCGTCGTGCGGCCCGGGGTCACGCCGAAGCTGACGATCCCGTCGCCGAGCATGGTCCACTACCGCGGCGGCGCAGCGGCGCTCGACCCGAACGTCTACGCCGGACATCGACCAGTTCTGGGCCGACCTGAGCGGGCGCCTACGCCGACCAGGTCCGCGCCGTGCACGAGCTCGGCTGCACGGTACCTGCAGTTCGACGACACGAGCCTCGCCTACCTCAACGATCCGGCCCAGCGAGCCGAGCTGGCGGGCAAGGGCGAGGACGCCGAGCACCTGCACGAGACCTACATGCGCAACGATCAACAACGCGCTCGCCGGACCGCCCGGCCGGGCTGGCGGTCACGACGCACCTGTGCCGCGGCAACTTCCGCTCCTCGTGGGTGGCCGAGGGCGGTTATGACTTCGTCGCCGAGGCGCTGTTCGGGGAGCTCGACGTCGACGGCTTCTTCCTCGAGTACGACGACGCCCGCTCGGGCGGGTTTGAGCCGCTGCGGTTCGTGCCCAAGGGCAAGATGGTCGTGCTCGGCCTGGTGACGACCAAGCGCGGCGAGCTCGAGTCCAAGGACGAGCTCATGCGCCGGATCGAGGAGGCGTCACGGTACGTTTCGATCGAGCAGCTGTGCCTGTCGCCGCAATGTGGTTTCTCGTCGACGGTCGAGGGCAACGCGCTGAGCTACGAGGAGCAGGTCGCCAAGCTCGAGCTGATCGTCGAGACCGCGGCGGAAGTCTGGGGCTGACGGCCGGTGCAAGCCGCCGTCACCGAGCGGGTCGGCTCGATCGCGGTCGTCGACCGTCCCGATCCCCCTGACCCCGGTCCCGGCGAGGTGCTGGTCGCACCCGAGGCGGTCGGGATCTGCGGCTCGGACTATCACTTCTTCACCGGCGAGCTGTCCGACGCCGCCGGGGGTTCGCAGTTCCCGCGCGTGCAGGGCCACGAGGTCGCGGCCACGATCGCGGCGCTCGGACGCGACTGCCGCGCCGGGCTGGAGGTCGGCCAGCGGGTCGCGCTGTGGCCGCTGCGCGCGTGCGGGCAGTGCTACCCGTGCCGGGTCGGGCGCCCGAACGCCTGCGACAACTTCGAGCTGATCGGGATCCACGTCGACGGCGGCCTGCAGGAGGGTCTGATCATCGGCCAGGAGCAGGTGTTCCCGATCGATGCCTCCGACGGCGGCGTCGCGGCGATGGCCGAGCCGGTTTCAATCGCCGTCCGGGCCGTCCGGCGCGGGCGGATCGAGGGCGGCGAGCGGGTCGTGGTGCTCGGGGCCGGCCCGATCGGGCAGTGCGTGTCACTCGTCGCCCGCGAGCTCGCGGCCGAGGTGCTGATGATCGACCTGCAGGAGTCACGGCTCGGGGTCGGCCGCGCGCTCGGCGCGCAGACGCTGCGGTGGACGACCGCCGATGAGGTGGTGGTCGCCGCGCGCGACTGGGCCGGCCCGGACGGCCCCCCGGCCGTGATTGACGCGACCGGGGTGCCGGCCGCGATCCGCGCGATGGTCGACATGGTCGCCTCGGCCGGACGCGCGATCCAGGTCGGCATGTCGACGGCCGAGGTGCCGCTGCGGATCGGAAGCCTGACCGAGAAGGAGATCGACGTGCTCGGCGTCAGCTGCGCCGACGCCGATGACTTCGCCGAGGCGGTCGCGGTCGTCGAGCGCAACGGCGACGGCATCGGGCGCCTGATCAGCCACGAGTTCACGCTCACGCAGACATCGGATGCGCTGCGGTTCGCGATCGGCAACCCGACGGCGGTGATGAAGGTGGTGATCCGCAATGGATGAGACATTCGACTACGTCGTCGTCGGCGCAGGTTCGGCTGGGTGCGTGCTCGCGTCGCGCCTGACCGAGGATCCCGACGTGTCGGTCGCGCTGCTCGAGGCCGGTGGCGAGGACAGCCAGCCGGAGATCCACGTGCCGGCGGCATTCCCGGCGTTGTTCAAGTCGAGCTTGGACTGGGACCTGCTCGGCGAGCCGGAGCCCGGGCTCGGCGATCGCCGGCTGTACCTGCCGCGCGGGCGGATGCTCGGCGGCTGCTCCTCGATCAACGCGATGATCTACATCCGTGGCAACCGGGCCGACTACGACGGCTGGAAAGCCGGCGGCGCCGAGGGCTGGGGCTACGACGAGGTGCTGCCCTATTTCAAGCGCTCGGAGGACAACGAGCGCGGCGAGGACACGTTCCACGGCAGCGGCGGTCCGATGCAGGTGGCCGACAGTCGCTCGATGCACCCGCTCGTCGACACGATGCTCGAGGCCGCGCGGGCGGCCGGGCATGAGCACAACCCGGATTTCAACGGCGCGCGTCAGGAGGGCGTCGGCCGCTTCCAGCTGACCCAGCGCGGCGGCTGGCGCGAAAGCACCGCCGATGCCTGGTTACGACCGGCACAGCAGCGATCCAATTTGCGCGTGATGCCGCGCACGATGGCGCTGCGGATCGTGTTCGAGGGCACCCGCGCCGTCGGCGTTCAGGTGTCGTCTAACGGTCAGCTGCTCACGGTGCGCGCGGAGCGCGAGGTGATCCTGTCGGCCGGCACCTACCAGTCGCCGGTGCTCCTGATGCTGTCGGGAATCGGTCCCGAGGACCAGCTCGCGCCGTTCGGAATCGAGGTCCGCGAGTCGCTGCCGGTCGGGCACAACCTCCAGGACCACTGCATGGCGCAGCTCAACTACCTGACCGACGAGCCATCGCTGTTCATGTCGGCGACGCCCGAGAACACGGCGCTGCTGCAAGCCGAGGGGCGCGGACCGCTGACCTCCAACATCCCCGAGGCGGCGGGCTTCTTCCGCACTCGCCCGGGGCTACCGGCGCCGGATGTCCAGTTCCACTTCGCCCCGTCGCTGTTCTTCGATCAGGGGCTGACCGCGCCGTCCGATCATGGCTACTGCTTCGGCCCGGTCGTGATCCATCCGACGAGCCGCGGGCGGGTGATGCTGCGCGCGCCGCTGCCGGACTCAAAGCCGCGCGTCCTGTGCAATTTCCTGACCACTGACGAGGATCGGCGCAGCATGCTCGACGGGATGCGGATGGCGCTCCAGATCGCTTCGCAGCCGGCGCTGCGGGCGGTGGAGCGCGCTCCGTTCAGCGTCCCGGCGTCTGGCTCGGACGACGATCTGCAGGCGTTCGTCGAGCGGGCATCGCAAAGCGTCTACCACCCGACCTCAACCTGCGCGATCGGGTCGGTGGTCGACACGGATCTGCGTGTGTACGGGTTCGAGGGCCTGCGGGTGGTCGACGCATCGGTGATGCCGCGGATCACGCGCGGTAACACGAACGCCCCGACGATCATGATCGCCGAGCGCGCGTCGGATCTGATCGCAGCGGCGACCGGCGCGGATGCCGCGGTCGGGGTGGTCTGAGGCGGTTGGGATGACCGGGCGACTATCTGGGAAGGTCGCGCTGATCACCGGCGGCGCCGGCAGCATCGGGCTCGCGACCGCGAGCGCGTTCGTGGCCGAGGGGGCGAAGGTGATGCTCGCCGATCTCAGCGAGAAGGCGCTGGTGCGCGCTTGCGCCTCGTCTGACTCCGACGACGTGGTCTGGTGCGCGACCGACGTGACCGACTCCGAGCAGGTGCGGGCAGCGGTCCGAGCAACGGTGCGGGCGTTCGGGCGACTCGACATCGCGTTCGCGAACGCGGGCGTGTTCGGGGTCGTGGCGCCGGTCTCCGACTACCCGGTCGAGGTGTTCGAGCGAGTGATCGCGGTCAACGTGATCGGTAGCTTTCTGGTCGCCAAGCACGCGCTCGCGGCGATGGCGGACGGCGGCAGTCTGATCATCAACTCGAGCGTCGTCGGCCTGACCTCAGACCGCGGGATCGCCGCCTATGCAACCTCCAAGCACGCCGTCGTCGGTCTCGCCCGGACGGCCGCGAAGGAGATGGCTTCGCGTGGGATCCGCGTCAACTCGCTGCACCCGGGCCCGACCGACAACGAGTTCCAGAGCGCGATCGAGGTGGAGGCGATCGGGGCGTCGAAGCAGGAGTCAGCGAAGGTGTTCGAGCAGATGATCCCGCTCGCTCGGCACGCCTCGCCCGACGAGATCGCCGCCGCAGTCGTGTTCCTCGCCAGCGACGAGAGCAGGTTCATGACCGGGACGCAGCTGGTCGTGGACGGCGGGTTAAGTATCTGACTCAGCTGGCGTCGATGACCCCAGCTGCGGGATCTGGCTCGTCGGCGGAATCGGGGGCCCGATTCCGGTGCCGCGGAGATCCGGGGTGCCGTAGCTGTGGAAGGTCTCGATCGTCTTGACCCCCCAGGCCTGTCCGCGGGCTCGTTCGGCCTGGGTCCAGACCACCGGCTGATACGCGGGGTCATAGATGAAGTGCGTGCCGGTCGTCACCTCGACGCGGTTACCGCCCGGCTCGTACACGTACAGGAACATCCCCTGCGCGACTGCGTGCTTCGACGGCGCGGCCTCGATCGGAACCTCGGCGTCGAGAAACAGGTCGGCGGCGCGCAGCAGCTCTTCGCGGGTGTCGACGAAGAACGCGAAGTGGTGCAGCCGCCCGCTCGCCCCCGCTTGGTCGGCTACGTAGATCAGCTCGTGGGCGGCGATCGTGAGGCTCATCCAGGCGCCGATCTCGGTGCCGTCGTCGTTGATGATCTGCTCATAGAGGCGGAAGCCGAGCTGCTCTGCGGCGAAGCGGCGGTTGTCGCCAACATCCGCGGCGAGCAGGTTCACGTGGTCGAGGCGCTTGACCGCTGCGCCGCGGCCGATGTATCGCTGTGGAACGTTCTTCAGCGCCGGCCGCAGTCCCTCCGGCGCCTGGTAGCGCTCGGTCTCGTAGTAGAGCTCCATCGGGTGGCCGTCGGGATCGGTGAACTGGTAGGCGGGGCCGTGGCCGAAATCTCCATCGATCCACCCAATCCCGCGCCCGCTGCGCTCGATCGCGGCGACGCGGCGCTCGAGCGCAGGCTGACTCCAGGCACGCATCGCGATGTGACCGAGGCCGGGTAGCTGTGACTCGGTCAGCTTCAGGCTGTAGCGCTGGTAGTCGCCCCAGCCGCGCAGGTAGACCGAGCCGCCATCCCGGTGCTCGACTTCCATCCCGAACAGCTCGACGAAGAACCGCAGGCTGTCCCCGGGCAGTGGCGTCAGCAGTTCGGCGTGGCCGATATGCGCGAGATCGTGAAGCGGCTCGGTCATCCGCTCACGTGTCCTCGATCGCTTCGAGCCGTTCGCGCAAGCGGTCGAGCTCGAACGACAGCGCGCCCTGCTCGAGTTTCGCGCGCTTGACCCGCTCGGCCTCGGCCCGCGTGCGCGAAGCGGCCAGCACATCGTCGACCCGCTCGTGCTCGATGACGGCCACGCCGTCGGCGTCGAGCACGAGCACGTCCCCATGTCGGATCGTCGCGCCGCCGACGCATACCGGCTCGCCGATCGAGCCCGGCAGCGCCTTGCCCGCGCCGCTGATCCTGACCCAGCGGGTCCACACCGGCAGTCCGAGCTCGCCCAGCTCCTCGCGATCCCTGACCGCGGCGTCGACCAACACGGCCACCGCGCCGTGCGCCTTGGCCTGTGTCGCCAGCAGGTCGCCGAGCAGCGCTACCGGCCGGGCAATCGGCATCGTCAGCACGAGCACCTCTCCGGCCTGCAACGACGCCATCGCGGCGTGCACCATCAGGTTGTCGTCCTGGCCGCAGCGCACGGTCCTCGCCGGGCCGGCGGCGCGCGAGCCCGGCAGCACCTGGACGAGGTCGGCATCGATGTAACCGCGACGCCCACCGGCCTCGTACACGGTTGCCGAGCCCAGCCCGGCGAGCTCGTCGTACGGGGGGGTCACAGCGCGCTCACCACCTGTGGGATCACGCGCTGGAACGCCTCGGCATGGCGGATCGCGCCGTCGCCAGAGGCGCGCCGTGCGTGGTTGCCCCGCTGCTCGGCCCGCTGCGCGTAGTAGGTCTGGAGATACTGCTGGGCTTTCATCTCCGCCATCGCGGCGAGCTTGCGGTCGATCACCGCCGTGATGTCGACGAACGTGGTCGGCGTGAAGTTGCACAGCTCCGGCTGATGGGGCTCGAACAGGAACAACGCGGGTGGCTTGACGGTCTCAAACGCGCTGGCGATGCCGGCCCCGGCGGCGAGCCCGCGAGCGCGCTGGACGGCCTCGTAGGCGACCGGATGATCCGGGTTGAACGGATCCGTGTCGGTGTGGGTGATCAGCACCTCGGGCGCGAAGGAGCGAATCTCGTCCGAGATCGCGACGAGCTCGTCGCGGTTGATCTCGAGCGGGTAGTCGCCGAGGTCGAGGCAGCGAAAGTCTGCCCCGAGCGCCGCCGCCGCGCGCTCTGCCTCGCCGTGGCGGATCTGCTTGACGCGCTCGACTGTCTGGTCCTCCTGCTTCCACAGCTCGCCGGACTCGCCCCGCTCTCCGTAGGACAGCGCGATCACGCGCGCAACCCCGCCCCCGGCGGTGCAGACCGCGACCGCGCCGCCTGCGCGCCAGACGAAATCGGCCGAGTGGGCGCCGATCACGAGCATCCGCCGCGTGCTCACCAGGGCTCCGCTCCGGCGATTCGTCGCGAGTTCACAACCGCCATCGCGTGCAGCTCGTCGTCGCTGAACCCTGCCGCGAGCAGCCGTTCGACCATCAGTCCCATCCCGTCCTGTACCGGAGGATTGAACACCTGACCGAGATCGGTCGACAGGACCGAGCTCGCCGCTCCGGTCGCGCGGATCGCGTCGATCCACTGCTCCCAGCTGATCTTGCCGGTGTGCGGCGTCGTGAAGCAGCGCTCGAGCACGGCGCCGCGCTGCGCGAGCGCCTGTTGGTCGTCGATCGAGAGGTTCTGCGAAGGGAAATCGGGGTGGGTGACGACGATCTCGCTGACTCCCTCCTCAAGCGCCGCATCGACCACCGCGAAGATCTCCTCGCGGCCGAGGTGGCCGGTGGCAAGCAGCATCCCGTGGCGCGCGATCAGCGCCAGCACTTCGCGGGTCTCGGGCAGCACGCGGCCGCCGGCGTCGACTACCGCCACGGGCTCGATCTCAAGCCCCCGCTCGCGCAGTTCGAGCTGGAGCCGAACCCACACCGGGACCTTGGCCCCGGGCGGTGCCTCGCGCTCCTTCGCCTCGTTGACCGCGTCGACCGTCGGCATCCACACGGTGCGCGCGCCCTCGCGCGCGGCGATTTCGACCGCCAGCGGATTGATTCCGCCGACCGCGCGGTTGAGTGCGATCGCGCCCAGCGTCTGCACACCCGGGACCGCTGCGCGCACGACGGCCGCACGCTCGGCGGTGCTGCCGTAGTGGGACTTGAGCACGACGCCGGCCATCCCGAGCCGCTCGAGCTCTCGCGCCAGTGAGACGTCGTCGATCTTGCGCGGCACGACATCGGGCGCGACGTGGACGTGGGTGTCGTAGGCGCCGCGCAAAAGCTCTTGGGCGCGCATCGACGGGGCCTCACTCATCGGCGCGATCCGGCATCTGTTCGAGGAGGTCGTAGAACCGGCCCGTGCAGACCACGTCGTCTTCCACTTCGGGGACCTTAGCCCGTTGCCAGATCGTCATGTTCGTCTGGGTGAATCGTGCTGGCCTTGGCGTCGGATCGCATGATCGCCAGCGCAAACTGAGGCGGCAACGCGTGCACAGCGCGGTCCGCGGGCTTGCCGCGGCGGCGAGCGCCGCCCTACGCTCGGCCGACGACAATGCAGGTTCTCGACGATCACCAGGCGACCGTCGCGCGGTCACTGTGCGAGCTGCTCGTGCCGGGCTCGGCCCGGGTCTGGCCCGAGGTCTATGTCGACGCACTGCTGGCGCGGATGCCAGACGATGACCGGGCGGCCGCGCTCGCGGCGATCGGCGTGCTCGAGCCGTACGCCGGTGGCGGCTGCGACGCGTTGGCGCAGCATGCGTTCACGCCCGAGTTCATGCTCCTCCGCGCGCTCGCCTGCGAGGCGTTCTACAGCGACTTCGTCGCCCCCGGCGCGCCCGGCCCGGGCGCCTGGTCGGAGATCGGATTCGCGCCGCCGCTGGCTGTCCGGCTCGACAAGGACTGGTCGTACCTGGGGGTCCGGGGGTGAACGAGCGCTACGAGATCGTCGTCGTCGGCTCCGGGGCGGGCGGCGGCGTCGTCGCCGCCGAGCTCGCCGAGACCGGGCGTAACGTGCTGTTACTCGAGTGCGGGCCCCACAGATCGGCCGCCGATCACATGCGCTGGGAGGCCCACGCGACCCACGAGCTGTGGTGGCCGGCGGCATTCGCGCAACCGCCGACCCCCGACCAGCCGCCGCTGGTGATGTTCCGCGGCCGTTGCGTCGGCGGCACGACCACGATCAATACCAAAGTGGCGCTGCGCCCAGGCGAGCAGGATTACGAGAAGTGGGACGCCGCGGCCGGGCTCATCAACGATCGCGGCGAGCCGTTTGCGGAGCCGGACCTGCTGCCCTACCTCGAGCGCGTCGAGCAACGGCTGGCGGTTCGCGAACGCAGCGACTGGCAGCGGTGCGTGCGGACGGTCGAGCCGGGTTTCACGGCACTCGGGGCGCAGCTGGAGCCGGTGATGTCCTATACCGACGCCAACTGCATGCGGTGCGGATCGTGCCTGCAGGGCTGCCCGACGAACGCCGGCAAGTCGTCGTTGAACGCCTATATCCAGCCGGCGGTCGTGCACGGCGGCTTGGAGCTGCGTGCAGACTGCGAGGTGCGCAGGGTGCTGATCGAACAACGGGACCGGGGCCCCGAGGCGACCGGCGTCGAGTACCTCGACGCGCACGGCGACCGCCGCACGGTCGACGCGGATGTGGTGATCGTCGCGGCGGGCGCGCTCGCGACCCCCGGGCTGCTGCTGCGCTCGGGCGTGCGTCAGGCGGCCGCCGATTCGCCCAGCAGCCGCCTGATCGGGCGCAACCTCGGGTTTCACGTTGCGCGCTTGGTCGAGGGCCTGTTCGACGAGCTCCAGGACGCTCACATGGTGTATCCGATCAGCGCCCACTGCATGCGGTTTCAGCGTGATGAGGACGGCGGCTTCGTGGTCGAGGCCGCGACCGTGCAGGACCCGATCGGGTTCGCGACCGCGCTGTGCGACGAGCACGGGGTGCCGCTGTGGGGCGATGAGCTCGTGCAGGCGGTTCGCCACTACCGCTACATCACCGGGCTGCTGACCCTCGTCAACGACGAGAACAGCGGCACCGCGTGGGTCGACGAGCACGGTCGCGACCGCTACTCGTTCGCGTTCAACGCTCGTGAGCAGGAACGAATTGACCGCTCGCTCGAGTTCGCGCACGACGTTCTCCGAGCGTCAGGCGCCAAGCGTCTCTACCACACCGGGTTGCTGAGCACGCACGTACAGGGGAGCTGCCGGATGGGCTCGGACCCTGAGCGCTCGGTACTCGACTCCCACGGGGAGAGCCATGACGTGCGCCGGCTGTTTGTCGGCGATGGCGCTGCCATTCCGCGCACGCTGTCGGTCAACCCCTCGCTCACGATCATGGCGCTCGCAAGCCGGCTTGCCGCGCACATCGACGCGGACGAGCATGGCTACCTGACTGAACCCTCAGCGGCCGTCAGCGCCGCTGCTCGCAGCTGATGCACGTCGGCAGTATCACGGTGCTGCGACGACGCGCCGGGCCGGGCTTTGCTATCCAGGTTCGATATGTCGATCCGTAATGAACCCCCGTTCCGCGCCGACCATGTCGGCAGCCTGCTGCGCCCACCGGAGCTGACGCGGGCCCGAGCCGATCACCGCGCGGGCACGATCGACGACGCCGAGCTTCGCTCGGTCGAGGACGCCGCGATCGCGACGATCATCGAACGTCAGCGTGCGGTCGGCCTTCAGACCGTGACCGACGGGGAGCTGCGGCGCACCTCGTGGCACATGGACTTCATCTACGCGTTGGGGGGTGTGCGCCAGGTCGAGGGCGAGAGCCTGCACGTTCAGTTCCGCGGCGCCGGGGGCGATGAGTACGACTACTCCCCGCCCGCGATGGAGATCGGCCAGGTCACGTTGCCGCGGACGATCTTCGCTGACGCATTCACGTTCCTACGTGACCACGCCGCCCCCGAGCAGACGCCGAAGCTGACGATCCCGTCGCCGAGCATGGTCCACTACCGCGGTGGCGACTCCGCCATCGACCGCGACGTGTACCCGGAGATCGATGCGTTCTGGAGCGACCTGGCGGACGCCTACGCGAGACAGCTGATGGGCGTCTACGGGCTCGGCTGTCGCTACCTGCAGCTCGACGACACGAGCCTCGCCTACGTCAACGACCCGGCTCAGCGCGAGCACATCGCCCGGATCGGCGGCGACCCCGACCACATCCACGAGCAGTACATCCGCCACATCAACGATGCGCTGGCGGACAAGCCCGATGATCTGGTCGTGACCACGCATATGTGCCGTGGCAACAACCAGTCGATGTGGGCGGCCGAGGGCGGCTACGAGCATGTCGCCGAGGCGCTGTTCGGCGAGCTGAACGTCGACGGCTACTTCATGGAGTACGACGACGAGCGCTCGGGCGGGTTCGAGCCGCTGCGGTTCGCGCCCAAGGGCAAGCAGGTCGTGCTCGGGCTCGTGACCACCAAGCGCGGCGAGCTCGAGGACGCCGACGCGCTCAAGCGCCGGATCGAGCAGGCGGCGGCGTACGTCGACATCGAACAGCTCTGCTTGTCGCCGCAGTGCGGCTTCTCCTCCACCGAGGAAGGCAACCGGCTGACGATCGACGAGCAGTTCGCCAAACTCGAGCTGATCGTGAACGTCGCCGACGAGGTCTGGGGCTCGTAGCCGGCGCTGATTCGTTCGCTGTGGCGTTTGGTTGATTCGAGGATCTCGTCGGCGGTCTTGGTCTCGACGAGCCGGGGTGCCAACCGCGGCGGCCCGAGCGCGAACGATGGCGAGAAGGTGCGAATAATTCGCAGGCGATCGCCAAAGTTCCCGTTTGAGCGGGCGGTGCATGCACCGCCCGCCGATCGGCGCATGCGCCGATCGGAGCGGGGCCGCATGCGGCCCCGCTTTCCCCAGAGATAGCTGCCCAACTAAACGAGGTCAGCACGGACCTGCGTGTCGCGGGCGCTGGCAAGCTCGCGATCGCGGGGCGATCCGCGTGAACTGAAGTATGCGCCCGGGGTAGTGCCGACTTCTCTGCGAAACGCCGCGACGAACGCGCTCGCGGTCTCGTATCCGACGGCTGTCGCGACCTGGCTGATCGGTGTTCCGGTGGCGAGCAGCGGCAGCGCCGCGCGGATCCGGGCGGAGGTCCGCCAGCGGTTGAAGGACACCCCAGTGCCGTCGTGAAAGCCGCGGGTCAGCGTGCGTGCGCTGGCGCCGACGGCACGGCCCCATTGAGTGAGGGTGCGAGGATCAGCGGGATCGGCGAGCAGCGCCTCGGCGACCTCGCGGGCACGATCGTCAGTCGGGATCGCCACACGGATGCTGATGGTGTCCAGCGGCTGCAGTAGGTCGGGTACGAGCGCCTCGGCCCGCGATCGGCTCGTTGGTGTCAGTTCGGTGCTGAGGTAGCGAAGCAGCGCGGCCAGCAGTTCGTTGACCGCGACGGCGCGGGCGCGTCGCCATTTGATCGGACAGCGGCCGGGGTCGAGGTAGATGCCCCGCAGCAGGGTCGCCGCGTTGGCCGATGTTTGGTGTGGCAGGTTCGCCGGCAGCCAGAGCGCACGCGTCGGTGGCAGGACCCAGACACCGTCGTCAGTGACGACCTCGAGCACGCCCGCGTCGGTCCACGCCAGCTGGTGGACGGGATGGCAGTGGCGGTCGAACACCGCCCCGGTCATCATCGGGACGTCGGTCACCAGGATCGCGGGCCTCTGTCTATTTCGCGACATTCTTTGGGAGGTTACGCTGTTGTGTACGCGGCGCTGTGGGCGTAGCTTCGGCGTCATGAACGAACAGCATGCTCAGGTCTGCTCCAGCCCCGAGTGGGCTGAGTACCTGCAAAACGAGGTGCTGGCCGCCGTGATCGGCGACCGATCCCTCGGCGAGGAGATGATCGAGGTCGGTCCTGGCCCCGGGGCGAGCACCGACTGGCTGCGACACCGGGTCCGTCGATTGGTGGCAGTTGAGCTTGAGCCAGAAGCGGTGCGTCGGCTGGCCGAGCGCTTTGCGAACACCAACGTCGAGGTTGTCAACCAGGACGCGACCAGACTGAACTTCCCAGAGGACTCGTTTGACTGCGCAGGCTCGTTCACGATGCTTCACCACCTTCCGACCACCGTCGATCAGAACCGTTTGCTCGCCGAGCTCCTGCGTGTTCTGCGCCCGGGCGGAGTGCTCGTCGGCTCAGACAGCGTGCACAGTGTCGAACTGCACGCATTCCATGAGGGCGACGTCTACAACCCGGTCGACCCCGGGACGTTGCTGACGCGGCTACAGACGCTCGGGTATGAGCGGATCACGGTGTCGGTCGATTACGCAATGACGTTCGTGGCCCACAAGCCCGATTGACCACGCGCGTCTGTCGCCGCTCGGGCAGGACCGCGTCGACTGCTGGGTGTCCGGCAGGAGCACGGTCGTAGAACCGAGAGCGAGACGAGCTGACCTCGCGAGACGCCCGGCCGGTTGCCGATCACCGCGGCACCGTCGGTCCGGGGCGCCGCCCGTCTCAGGCCGCCATCTGATCGGCGCGCACGCCCGCGGCGGCCAGCGCGCGGCGCGTCAGAGTGCGGTCGGGCTGTCGTCCGGCGGGACAGCCGAACGGGTTTGACGAGCTCGGCCTGACATAGACGATGACGCCGGTGCCGGCCGCGACGATCTCGTGCGCGGCCTGCTCGAGGCGGGTGCGGCAGCCGCACAGCGTCGAACCGAAGGTGTCGCCGAGCATGCAGGCGATGTGCGTGTGGACGATCACGTTCGAGGGATCGAGCTGCGGTTCGCCGTGGACCAGCGCGAGCGCCGTCTCGCCGCCGCTCGGTCCGACCAGCGCCACCGCGCGAAACGACCCGATCCGGGTCGGCAGCGAGCACCGCACCGCGGAGTGCTCGAGCTGCCGCACGATCGCGCACGACCGCAAGGCAGCAGCCGGCGCGGCTATGAGCCCCGCCGGCCCCGGTAGCTCGGCGGCCTCGGCGAGTGTCAGCCGATCGCCCCGGGCGTCCACCACCGAGGACAGCACGACCGCCGCCGGGCAGCCGGCCAGGAGCGCGAGCTCCAGCGACAGCCCCGCTGCCGCATCCGTGTCGCCCGCGGCGATCGCGGTGTGGACGTGCCCGGGCGAGGACAGCGCCTCCGAGGTGCAGGCGGGATCGGAGGCAACCCGAATCGTGTGCGCCCGGCCGCCCGGCGAGCCGGCATCGCCGAGCCGAGCCGCGGCATCGATCGACATCGTCGGAACGATCCCGTCTCGCTCGCGAGTGGTCCGCGGGAGCTCCAGGAGACCGAGCCGCCCCGCATGCTGCGGTCCGACGGCCAGCATCACGAGGTCGCCGCCGAGCTCGGCGACGGTCGTCAGCGCCGGCCCGGTGACGCGCGCCCCGGCGACGGCCACGAGCGCGCCGGCGCCGTCGGCGCCGGCGAGCAGTACCGGCTCGCCCTCGCCGAACGCGCGGATCGCGGGTGTCAGCGACCGCGGCGTGCTCATCGTCCCGCCAGCCGTACGTAGCCGCCGCGCCAATGCACCAGCGGCGGATCGGCGCTCTCGGCGACATGCGCGTGCCGGACACGTCCGATCACGACCTCGTGGTCGCCACCCTCCACCAACTCATGCACCACACAGTCGAATGCCGCGAGCGTGCCGTCCAACCGCGGCAAGCCCGTCTTCAGTGGCCGGTGCTCGACGCCGTTCCAGCTCGCCGCCGTCCCCGAACGGGCGAAATTGCCCGACAGCCCGTGCTGGCCACCGGCCAAGACGTTGACCGCGAACTCGCGATGTCCACGAATCGCCTGCAGCGTCGCGCTGCCCCGCGCCAGGCACACAAGCAGAAGCGCCGGCTCCGCCGACACCGAGCAGACCGCGCTGACGGTCGTGCCGGTTGGCCTGCCGTCAGCCTGCAGCGATGTCACGACCGTGACCCCAGTCGGGAGATGGCCGAGCGCATGGCGCAGCTCGGCGGCCGAGACCGTCGGGCTCGGGTCCGAGGTGTCCGCCCCCGCTCGGTCCGCCAGTGGCCGGTCGATTGCCGCGGGCATCAGATCTGCCCGTGGTTTGGGGGCACGACGCCGTTGAGCAGCCAATTGCCGGCGTGGTGGTATTTCCAGTCGACCGGGTCGTGGCTGGAGTGAGTCCGGGCGTTGCGCCAGTGGCGGCCGAGGTCGTACTTCTCGTCGGCGGCCGACGCGCCGGTCAGCGAGAACAGATCTGAGGCGACCTGAACGGCGACCTCCGAGGCGAACGCCTTCGCCTGGGCGATCGCGATCGACCCGCGCGCGGCCGCCTCGGCGTCGGCGGGCCGGCGCCCGATCTCGTCCTGGACGGCGGCCGCGTCCGCCAGCAGCATCTCGGCGGCGCGGACCTGCGTGGCGAGGCGGCCGAAGCGCCGGATCACATGCGGGTCGCCGCCCGCGGTCTCGGTCCACCTGGCGCGGACGGCCTCGAAGAACGGACGCCCCTTCTCGGTGATGAACCAGCGCGCGTCGCGGAGCGCACCGCCGGCGATCCCCACCTCGATCGCGGCGTGCACGAGCTGCGCGCGGGCGCCGATCTGCTGGGGCACCTCGAACGCGCTGGCGTAGTCGAGCAGCCGCCCGGGGTCGACCTCCACGCCCTCGTAGGTCGCGCCGCCGCTGACCGTGGCCCGCTGGCCCATGACGTTCCAGTCGTGGTCGAGCGTGACGCCGCCGGCGTCCCGCGGCACGAAGGCGAGCACCAGCCGGTGATCGTCGTCGAGCGCCGAGGCGGCGAGCCATCGTGAGGTGAGCGCCCCCGTGCAGTAGTACTTGCGGCCGTCGAGCCGCAGGCGCCCGCCGTCGCGGGTCACCCGGGTCTTGAGGTCCTGGGCGTGGGTGCCCCCGCGCTCGGCGAGCGTGTTGCCGAACCGGCCCCCCGCCAGCACCTCGGAGAACAGCGCCCGCTGATCGTCGTCGCCCCATAGCGCGACCACGTCGACCATCAGGTAGTGGCCCTGGGGCGCTTGCGCCACCGCCGGATCGACGGCGGCGATGCGCCGGATGACCTCCGCCAGCGTCGTCATCGGCAGGTCTGGTCCGCCATCGCGCGCGGGCACGGTGATCGCGGCCAGCCCGGAGGCGTCGAAGCGCTCGAGCTCGGCGACGGGCAGCTCGCCGCTGCGGTCGCGCTCGATCACGGAGTCGCGCAGCGACTCGGCGAAGCTGTCGGCGGCGGCGAGCGCCTCCGCGGAGCTGCTGACCGTCCGTTGCTCGGCGACGGCCATCGTGGTCACCCGGCCACCGTGACCGCCGGGCCCAGCTCGGACAGTCCGGCGGCCGGATCCGGGACGGCGGCGGGATCGAGCCCGTTCTCGATCTCGAGCTCGCGAACGATCGGCATCACGTCGCGGCCGAAGCGCTCGACCTCCTCGTGGAAGTGCAGGAACGCGGTGAGGATCAGGTCGACTCCGAGTTTGCGGTACTCGATGATTCGCTCGGCGACCTGCTCGGGGGTGCCGATCAGCTGCGTGCGGAAGCCATCGTTGTACTGCACGAGGTCCTCGAAGCTCGAGTCGGCCCACATGCCCTTCTTGTCCTGGGTGGACTGCCCGGCCTGCTTGACCGCAGCCCCGAATCCTGCGACGGCCTCGACGTGGGCCTTGGCGACGATCTCGCGCAGGGTCTCCCGCGCCTCGCGCTCGGTGTCGCGGACGATCACGAACCCGTTGAGCCCGAAGCGCGGCCCGTCGTCACGGCCGGCCTCGGCGGCGATCGCCTGCAGATCGCCGAGCTGCTCGCGGACGCCGTCGAAGTCCTTGCCGTTGGAGAAGTACCAGTCCGCGTAGCGGCCGCCGTTGCGCCGCGCCGCGGTCGAGTTGCCGCCCTGGAAGATCTCGGGGTGCGGCCGGCCGGGCCACGACAGCGGCTTGGGCTTGAGGCTGAAGTCCCGGATCCGGTAGAAGTCGCCGGCGAGATTGGCTGGGTCCTCGGTCCAGATCGCGCGCAGCGCCTGCATGAACTCGGCGCTGCGGCGGTAACGCTCGTCGTGCTCGAGCCACGGCTCGCCGAGCTGGCGGAACTCGTCGGCGAACCAGCCCGAGACGACGTTGACCGCGACCCGTCCGCCGGACAGATGGTCGGCGGTCGCCACCCACTTGGCCAGCACGCCGGGCTGCCAGAGCCCGGGATGGACCGCGGCGATCAGCTTCAGGCGCTCGGTCGCGATCAGCAGCGCCAGGCTGAAGCTCGTGGATTCGTGCTGGTACTCGGCGCCGTAGCTGGCGGTGTAGCGCACCTGGCTGAGCGCGTACTCGAAGCCGGCCCGCTCGGCGAGCCGGGCCAGAGTGCGGTTGTAGTCAAATGACCAGTCGGTGCGCTGTTCGATCGTGCTCGTGACCAGGCCGCCCGAGACGTTCGGGACCCAGTAGGCGAAACGGAGCGGATCATTGGTGATGTCGGTCGTCATGGCGGGTCACGCCTCCAGAGGTGTCAGGTCAGAAGATGAATCGGCCAGCAGGCCACGCCGTCGCAGCGCGGGCATCACGCCCTCGCCCACTCGATATGCCTCCTCGAGGTGCGGATAGCCCGAGAGGATGAACTCGTCGATCCCGAGGTCGTGGTACTCGGCAATGCGGTCGGCGACCTCCTCGTGGCTGCCGACCAGCGCCGTCCCGGCGCCGCCACGGACCAGGCCGACGCCCGCCCACAGGTTCGGGGAGATCTCCAGCGAGTCGGTACGTCCGCCGTGCAGCTCGGTCATCCGCCGCTGGCCTTCGGACTGTGAGGCGCGCTGGATCTCCTGCGCGCGATCGATCTGCTCGGCGCTCAGCCCGGCCAGCAGCTGATCGGCCTTGGCCCATGCCTCGTCGCTGGTGTCGCGCGAGATCACGTGCAACCGGATTCCGTAGCGCAGCTCCCGGCCGCGTGCCTGCGCGATCGCGTCGACGCGCGCGAGCTTGTCGGCGACCGCGGCGGGCGGCTCGCCCCAGGTGAGGTAGACGTCGGCGTGCGCAGCCGCGACCTCGAGGGCGGGCGGCGACGAGCCGCCGAAGTACAGCTCCGGCCAGATCGGATCGGTGACGATCTGGGCGTCGTCGAGTTGATAGTGCCGGCCGTGGAAGTCCACGGACTCGCCCTCCCACAGCGCTCGGAAGGTCTCCAGGTACTCGCTGCAGCGGTCGTAGCGCTGCTCCTTGCCCAGGTGATCGCCGAAGCGGCGCTGCTCGGCGTCATCGCCGCCGGTGACGACGTTGAGCAGCAGCCGACCACCGGAGACGCGCTGGAAGGTCGCGGCCATGTGCGCGGCGAGCGTCGGGGACGTCAGACCGGGACGCAGCGCGACGAGGAACCGGAACCGCTCGGTCGCCTGGCTCAGCGCGGCCGCCATGATCCAACCGTCGTCGCACCAGCTGCTCGTGGGACACAGGGCGGCATCGAAGCCCAGCTGCTCGGCCGACCGCGCGATCTGGCCGATGTACCCGATGTCAGGGGCCCGCTCGGTCGGAGCCGTCGCGCACCCGGCTGCCCTCGGCGCCGACGGCGTTGCCGAGGCTGAGGTCCGAGCGTGAGTCGCCGTTGGTCGGCAGGAACCAGTGCAGTGTGAGCGTCATGCGACCTCAGGATGGGGATCGGGACCGACCGGGTCAAATAGGCGTTCACGAAGCCGCTGATAGGGATTTCCTACAAACTCTATAGAGAAACTATCCTACGCTGAGCGAGGAACCGCCCGTGCGCACCGAACAACTCGAATACGTCGCTGCCGTCGCCCGCCTCGGCTCGTTTCGGCGCGCCGCCGAGGAGCTGCACATCTCACAGCCGGCGCTGTCGGAGACCGTGCGCAACCTCGAGCGCGAGCTCGGCGTCGACATCTTCGAACGGGATCGCTCCGGGGCCAGCCTGAGCGCCGACGGACGTGACCTGCTCTCGCACGTGTTCGGCGTGATCGATGCGGTCGACGGGCTGCGGCACGCCGCCGGTTCCCAGCACCACGCCAGCCGGATGGTGCGGGTGGCGACGGTCAACGCCGGGACCGTGCCGGTGCTCACCCCGGTGATCGAGCGGTTCCGCGAAGCCCATCCGAACACACAGGTCGAGGTCGTCGGCGCCCAGGAGGAGGAGATCCACCGTGGCCTACGCGCGGGATGGTTCGACCTCGGCCTGATCACAGCGCTCGCCGGCGACGACGCGCCGCCGGAGTTCGACTCGAGGCCTCTGCTCACCGGTCGTCCGGTGGCGTGCCTGCGTCCCGACGATCCGCTTGCCCAGAACGAGGCCGTCGGCGTCGACGATCTGCTCCGGACGCCGTTGATCGTGATGCGGACGGGGTATCTGATGCACCGTTACCTGCACCGACTGCTCGGGGAGCGCACCCCGCGGGTTGCCTACTCGACCGATGGCGCCGAGATGGGCAAGCTGATGGTTGCCGAGGGACTCGGGGTCACGCTGCTGCCCGAGTTCAGCGTGATCGGCGACCCGCTCGAGCGGGGGGGCTTCATCACCTGCCGCCCGCTCGAGGAGGATCCCGAGGCCACGATTGGGCTCGTGCTCCGGCGACGGCGCAGTACGGCCGCATCGGGCCGGTCGGCTCGCGACATGCACCGACTCTTCATCGAGCACGCCGGTGCCAGCGCCGCATCACAGCCCGAACCGGTTTCCGCGGCGCGCCGCTAGCGCCCACCGATGTGCCCGCCGACCAGGCGGGGAGGCGCTGCAGGCGCCGAGCCGGCCGGGATCCTCTGACCACGGATTCGGGCACCGAGCGGGCTGCGGAGCTCGTCCCCCGCAGCCCGTTGGGCAGCTCCCATCAGCGGTGTCGATCAACCTGAAACCACGACACTCGGATCGCTTGGAGCCGAACGCAACTCGGGCTCGGCCAGTGCGCGCAACGACAGGGGAACGACCACGATCCCGGTCGCGACGATCGAGGCGAGCACCGCCCACGTGGGAACTTTGCCCCAGTCGCCGAGCAGCAGGAGAAACCCGGGGATCGTGCACGTGGTCAGCGACAGAATCAATGTCAGCCATCCGGCCGGCACGGTCAGACGCGTCACGCCGAGGGCGAGCACGATGAAGAACACTCCCCACAACACCGCCCACTGCAGCCACAGCAGCCCGGTCGGAGTGTCACTGAACCTGAGGATCTCGGTGAGGCCGAACCCGGTCGCAAGCGCGGCGACCCACAGCGAGTACCACCCGATGCCGTCAGATTTGAAACCGGCCAGGGTGACGATCCCGACATAGAGGTAGGTGAATCCGAAGAGGAAGATACCCGCCGCTGCCAGAATGTCATCCGGCGTCTTCGCGGTGGCGATCAGATAGAACGGAATTGCGGTTTGCAGACCGCCGACGAAGAGGTTGAAGACGGCCACTCCCTTGGCGTCGGCCTTGCCGAGGAACAGCAGGCCGTTCATGAACAGAACTGCACCGACGAACAGTAATCCAACCGAAGACATGGGGGGCTCCTCAGTCCGTTTGCTTTTGGGTCGCGGTTAGAAGTAGGCGTTCGCCGGGAACGACACACCGTTGGCGATGTTGTCGCCGATCGCCGACGCCTTCAGGAACGTCGGGTTATGCGTGGAGATGGTGCGGACGTTTCGCCAATGTCGGTCGAGGTTGTAGATCGACTGCGTCGCCGAGGCGCCACCAACGTCGAACAGCTTTGCTGCGGTGGCGTAGGAGAAGCTATCGACGGCGACCTTGGCCTCGGCTGCCGCCAGCTGTGCCGCCTCAGCGGCCTCGGGTGTCGGGGCGCCGTCGACAACGGAGTCATAGGCGTGCTGGAGACGCTCGGCCGCGACAAGCACGATTGCCTCAGCCGCGAACGCATTTGCCGCGATCTCTCCGACGACTTGAAGCACCTGCCGGTCGTCGCTTGGCGACTGCGGGACCGCGGCGTGACTGAAGTTGCGTGCCCGGCGCTTGGCAAGCGCCACGGCATCGTTGCGAACGCTTCGCAGAGCCCCCGCGGTCACAGCCTGCAGGTACAGCTGCAGGAACGCGCCGTTGTACGTGGGCGGCTGATCCCCGTCGGGCTCGCCAAGGTCAAAGTATTCGTCCTCGGCAACATGGACATCCGACAGCCGGGTCGTTCCGGTGCCGGTCAGACGCTGCCCGAAGCCGTCCCAATCGTCCTCAATCGTCACGCCGTCGCGATCGATCGGAATCACCGCGCCGGCGATGCGGCCGTCTGGCGCGGCTGCCCAGATCTGGGTGTAGTCGGAATAGAGGGTGCCGGTCGAGTAGTACTTCGCCCCGTTGAGGCGATACCCGCCGCTGGGGTCCGGTGTGAACGCAGTGTCGAAGTACAGACCGACAGGTCGTTTGCTCTGCTCGCTGAACCCGTTGCCCACCAGCGCGCCCGAGTTCAGGAGAGCGATCCCGCGTTCCCGCGCGCTCGGGTCGGCGCTCACGAGCTGCTGCTCCACAAACCAGTAGTGCGTTCGCAGAATATGAGCGACGTTGGAGTCAGCCTCTGCCAACGCGATCAACGTCGCGAACAACTCGCGCAGGGAGGCACCACCGCCGCCTTCTTGGACCGGGATGCGCAGCCGACCGAGCCCTGCCTCCTTGATCCAGCCGATCGGCTCGAACGGAGGCTTGAGATCGCGCTCGCGCTCCTCTGCGCCCGCGCTGATGCGGGCCAACAGTTCCGTCAGCTCATCCGAGCCGGGCCGGATCACGGGGGTGCTCGTCGTTGTCGACATGGTTCTCCTTTTGGCGAGTCAATTAATGGGTGAGCTGCAAGTAGGCGACCACCGGTGCGCACGCGTCGGCTTCAGCACCCGGCCGTGCCGCGATCCCACGAGCCCGTTCAAGAGGGCCGGACGCCAGCGCCGGCCGCACGCGTCAGCTTTCGCGGTGTCGCCGGTGCGTCTTCGGTCGGCACGAACATCGTCGGCAAGTCCCGAGTCCGAACTGAGTAAAGCTGATCGACATTGTTGAGAATGATCCTCACTCGAGGCTCGGAGTCAAATAGACAATCGCGACCATGCGATAGGCCCGGGCTATCGCCACCCCTGACCAACTCCGACAGGAGCTTCTCACCGGTATCGAAGCTCAAGCCCATTGCATCAGGTGCCCGTTTACCGGTCCGCGGAGCGCGCGCAGTCAGCTGTCCGGTTCCCCCGGCGAGGTCGTTTACCGACGCAGCGGTGTTTGTTTCAGGGAGCGGCGACGATCCCTGAACGATCTACAGCCATCACGACATTCCTCACCAAGGCGACCAGACCGATGCGGCACCCCCCGGGCGACGACGCCGCCGATTGATCATTACACGGCCCACGCATCTGGAGCCAGCGGTTCTGTCCGACCACGCTCGCGGGCCGGCCGCGCCGCTTCGACGGCGACTCGCTTGACCCGAGTGGAGCGTCTATGTGATCATCCGCGTCAGCTCGATCATGGAGTTCGATACCGCAGGGGGCCGCGGCAGGGAGGGGAACCGCAGATGAGTCCGAGCACCCACGTCCGTCGCGAGGTGAACAGCCTCGCGCCGGGTGACACGACGCTTGATGCCTACGCCCATGCCGTCGGCGTGATGCAGGCACGTCACGCGTCGGACCCGACGAGCTGGACGTTCCAGGCCGCAATCCACGGGACGCTCGTCAACCACCCGCGCGCCGGCCAGAACCAGTGCCAGCACGCGACCTGGTTCTTCGTCTCGTGGCATCGGATGTTCGTCTACTACTTCGAGCGGATCGTCCGCGCGGCGGTGGTCGCGGGCGGCGGTTCGGCGGATTGGGCCCTGCCGTACTGGAACTACGAGCTGGGTGGCGCCGGCGCGGCGATCCCACCCGCGTTTCGGACACCAACACGGGGCGGTCACAGCAACCCTCTGTTCGTCTCGCAGCGCGCACCCGGGATCAATGCCGGGCACGCGCTACCGCCACAGGTGACGACCTCCAGCCAGGCGCTGTCACGGCCCTCGTTCCGTGGTCGCGCGGAGTTCGGTGGCGGCCGTACGCCCGTGCTGTTCCAGCACTTCAACGGTCCGACCGGTCAGCTGGAGAACCTCCCGCACAACGCCGTCCACGGTCAGGTCGGCGGGGCCAGCGGCTGGATGAACGACCCCGACCAGGCGGCGCAGGATCCGATCTTCTGGCTGCATCACACGAACATCGACCGACTGTGGGCGGTCTGGGTCCGGAGCGGTCACGCCAACCCGACCGATCCGACCTGGCTCAACCACGCCTTCTCGTTCTTTGATGAGCACGGCCAGCAGGTGTCGCACCGGGCTGCCGATGCGCTGGACACGATCGGCGACCTCCACTACACCTATGACCAGTTCGTGAACCAGCCGCAGCCACCCACTCCGGCGAGCTCGTCGTCGTCGGTCCGATCGGAGATGTCCGAGGCGCTTGACCGCGAACCGGAGCTGGTCGGCACCGCCGTCGCGGAGGTGCAACTGTCCGGCGCCACGACCTCGGTCGAGGTGCCGCTCAATCAGCAGGCCGTCCATGACGCGAGCGCCGCCGCTGAGGGACCGTCGCGGGTGATGCTCGAGGCCGACAACATCCGAGCCGACGGCCGCCCCGGCGCCGTCTACGCGGTCTACGTGAATCTGCCGGCGGGCGCCAGCGATGAGCAGGCGGCCGCCCATCACGTCGGGACGCTCTCGTTCTTCGGCATCCAGCGAGCACTCGAGCCTCGTGCCGACGAGCAGCCGCATGGGCTCAGCGCGACGTTCGACCTCAGCGAGCTCGCCGCCGACGAGCGCGCCGCCGGACAGTGGAACGACCAATCGGTGACGGTCACGTTCGTACCGCTGGGGCTGATCGCGCCGGACGGGGAAGCGCCGGCCGAATCCGAGCCCGGGCCGCCGGTCACGATCGGCAGCCTCAGCCTCTACTACGCCTGATGTCGGCGCTCGCCGCCGCCGGCGGACTTCGCCGTCGGCTGTCGCCGCCCGGCCCGCAGCTGCGGACGACCGCCCCGTTCGTGCTCGCGATCGCCGCCGCCTGGATCGCGATCGTCGTGCTCAGCGCATCCGGTGCGAGCCGACCGGGCATGACGATCAGCCACGGGATGGCGATGGGCGAGGGAATGGCGATGACCGGGGCGAGCTCGACGGGAACGGTGACGGTGACCGATGCGTTGCCGATCGCGACACTGATGTTGGTCGCGATGATGCTGCCCGGCGCGCTGTCGCCCCTGTGGTATGTCGCCCGCCATTCGTTCAGGTGGCGTCGCGGCCGCGCGATGTCGCTGTTCGCCGTGATCTATCTCGCCGTCTGGATCGGGTTTGCTGTCGCGGCGCTGACCGTGGCGCAGGAGCTTGCCCTGAGCGGGCGGTTCGTCGCCGCGGGCACGCTTGCGCTCGCGTCGGTCTGGCAGCTGACGCCGTTCGCCAGGCGAGCGCTGCGCGACTGCCATCGCAGCGTTCCGCTGCGCCCCGAGGGAGGCGCGGCGGACCGCAGCGTGATCCGCTTCGGGGCGCTCAACGGCTGGGCCTGCCTGCGCAGCTGCTGGCCGGTGATGGGCGCGATGTTCGTCCTTCCCGGCGCGATGGCGGTCTGGATGGCGCCGCTGACGCTGCTGATGACCGGCGAGAAGCTCGCGCGACGACCGCGCCGGGCGCGGTTGCTCGCCAGTGCGGCGCTGGCGGTGACGGCGGTAGTCGTCTTCGCCCTGGACCGAAGCACTTGACACTCGCCGCGGATCAAGGTAGAGATTCCCGGCGGTGAGAACCGGGGCGCGCGTATCGCTGGCGGCTATCGCAGCCGCCGCCGTGATGACGGTCGGCTCGACCGCGGCCGCGGGCACGTTCCCCGGACGCAACGGGCCGATCGCGTTCGATGCCCTCAACCAGACCGACGGGACGGTGCAGATCTACCGAATGTCGGCCGCTGGTAAGGGACTCAAGGAGTTGACCTCGACGACCGGGAAGGTCTGGAACGAGGATCCGGACTTCACCGCGAAGGGGCGCCGCATTTACTTCGACAGCCTTGACCGCGGGACGAACAATCCCGCCCACATCTACCGGATGAACGCCAACGGAACGGGCCGGAAACTTGCCGACAGTGCCTCGGCGCCGACTCACGTGTGGCCGTCGGTCAACCGGTCGGGCTCGACGCTGGCAGTACTCCAGTACCCCAGAAACGGGGGCTCGGCGATCGCCACGATGAACACCAACGGCCGCCACCGGAAGGTGATCGGACGCGCGAACAGCAACCAGGGACTCGGTACCCCGGCATTCGCCCCGACCGGCGGACGGTTGGCCTACTACCGAGTGACCTACGGCAAGAACGGCCAGGGGATCGCGAAATCGGCCGTGTTCGTTCGCAACGGCAAGCGGACGAGGAACATCACCGCCCGCCTTCGCGGAAAGTTCTCCAGTCCCTCATGGTCACCCAACGGCCGCAGGATCCTCGCGCTTCGCGGTCAGGGCACGATCGTCTCCATGAACCCGAACGGCACTCGTCTCCGCGTGCTGACAAACGTCCGCGGTGCGCATACGTTCATCACCAGCGCGGTGTACTCGCCGGACGCCAAGAAGATCGCCTACATGCAGTGCACTGGTGACTGCGGCGACCCCCAGTTGAAGGGCCAGGGCTCGATCTGGGTGATGAACGCCAACGGCTCCGCGAAGCGCCGTGTCTTCAACGGCGGGAACGGCACGCAGCCGGCCGACCGGCTCGCCTGGGGCGTCCGCTAGCGCACGACGCGCAGCTCGCCCTGCCCGGCTGCGGAAATCCGTGACGCTTGGCGACTACTGGATGGGTGAGTGGCGGCTTACGCACCTATAGATGCTGTAATCCTCCAACCGCCGATGAAGATGTCGAGCGGGCCAGTTGGGACCGCTTACCAGCCGCGGGTCCCCGGCGGCCCTTTGAATGGGCCGACCAGATCGTCGGTGATCCATCCCCCGTAAAAGTCGCCCGGCTGCGCCTGCACGCGTTCGTGATCAAGCCACGCGGCGTCCACGCGCCCGGGATAGAACGCGACGTGGTCGCGCAACGCCTCATACCCCGCGGTCGGGGCCGGGTAGCTCCAGGCGACGGCCCGCGCCCGTCGGCCCGCGACGAGCGCGTCCAGGTACCGCGCTTCGCCCTTGAACTCGCACCAGGTCAGACCGGCATCGCTCGCGGTCAATAGGCTGTGGCGCACGTCTGCGGGCGGGATGTAGATCGTCGGGGGGTGACTGGTCTCGAGCACCCGCAGCGCATGCGTCGAGTCAGCCAGCACCTCGCCCGCCCATTCGATCCGGACGCGACGGTCACAGGGCCTGACGGCGGGTGGCCGTGGGTAGTCCCAAACTCGCTCCACCCGATCACCGTACATCGCCACGAGGCCGGGCCGTCCCGGACGCGACGACGAGCGCGAACCAGCGGTCGTGGTGCAACCAGACGTCGGACACGCCGACACCGGCCCGCTCAGCGAGCTCGCCGATTGATGCGGCCGAGACCTCGGCCCAGGCGAACCATTCGCTGATCGCGGAGGCGGTCTCGATCCGAACCAGCGTCTCGACCGTGTCGGTCTCGGGCGGCGCCAGCTCGACCAGGATCGCGCCGTCTGGCGCCAACAGCGAGACGATTCGCTGCAGCAGCCGCGCCGGGCGGCCGCCGATTCCGATGTTGCCGTCGAGCAGCAGCGCGCTGGCCCACCGTCCGGCATGCGGTACATCGCCGAAGATCGAGCCGACAATCGCATTGGCACCGCGTCCGCGCGCGAGCTCGACGGCCGCCGGGCAGAGGTCGACGCCGAGCCCGAACACGCCACGACGCGCGAGCGCATGCAGATGACGACCAGGGCCGCAGCCAACATCGAGGACCGGCCCGTCCAGCGCGGCGAGCGCCTGCTCGTCGACCGCGTCGGCGCCGCTGACCCAGCGCGCGATCTCCAACGGGCGCACGCCGCCGTCCTCGAAGCGCAGGGTGGGGGCGGCCGAGCCGGCGTCGGCGAGCGCGGCCCCGTAGACGCCGAGCGCCGATGTCACCACAGCGTTGCCAAGGTGCGGGCAAAGCGTGCGCCGGGCGCCTGCTCGGCGACGGCGCGGGCGTCGGCGATCGTGTCGACGTCCCGTAACGCCGGCTGTTCGTAGCTGGACAACCCGAGTTGGGTCAGGCGCCGGCGCTGGGAGGCGAGCGTCCGCGCGCTGCTCATCGGCACGCCGGCGAACACGCTCGCGTTGGGCGAACGTAAGCCGATGCTCCAGTAGCCGCCGTCGAGTGCGGGGCCGAGCACGGCGTCGTGGCATGCCAGCGCCGCGATCCCGTCGGCCAGCAGTCCGGCGGTTAGCTGCGGCGTGTCCATACCGACCAGCAGCGCCGACTGACCGACGTCGGTAAACGCGTTGGCGAGTCGCTGCGCCAGCCCGTCACCGCGCTGGGGGATGATCTCCAAGCCCGGTCGACGCCAGCGGTCACCGTCGCCGTCGAGCACGAGCACCCGTCGGCCGGCCCCGGTCGCCTGGACCACGTCGAGCGTGTCGCTCAATGCCGCCGCGGCCAGCCGTGCCGCCTGCTCGGGCCGGCACGGAGGGCATAGGCGGGTCTTACACCGCCCCGGACGTGGGTCCTTGGCGATCACCAGCAGGGCGATGTCGTTCACGCCGCTGCTCGTAGTGGCGAGTGGGCGAACTCCGCCATTCCGGCGGTGAAAGCCTCCCGCGCGTTGAATCCGAGTGCGTCACGGGCGCGGGCGGGTGACGCGAACACGTGGCGGACGTCGCCGAGGCGGTATTGGCCGGTGACGATCGGGGCGGGAGCGTGCTCGCCGTGCGCTGCCGCCAGCGCCGTGGCCATCGCCAGGACCGACCGTGGGGTGCCGCTGGCTACGTTGTAGGCACCCGCGGTGGCGTCGGGGGCCGTCAGCGCGACGACGTTGGCCCGTGCGACGTCGCGGACGTGGACGAAGTCACGAAGTTGACCACCGTCCTCGAATACCCGTGGTGCCTGCCCGGCCGCCAGCGAGCTGGCGAAGATCGACGCGACTCCGGCGTATGGCGTGTCACGCGGCATCCGCGGGCCGTAGACGTTGTGGTAGCGCAGCGCGACAACCGACACGCCCGTTTCCCGCGCGAACGCGAAGCACAGATGCTCCTGGTGCAGCTTGGTCGCGGCGTATACGTTGCGTGGATCCAGGCGCCCGTGCTCGTCGATCGATGCCGGCGCGAGTGCCGCAGCGCAGCGGGGGCATCCGGGCTCGAACCGGCCGGCGTCAAGATCCTCGATCTCGCGCGGGCCGGGTGTCACGTCGCCGTGCGCCGGGCAAACGTATCGACCTTCGCCATAGACGACCATGCTGCTGGCCAGTGTCAGCCGGCCGGCGAAACGCCGAGCCGCCAGCTCCCGCAGCAGGACGGCGGTGCCGAGGTCGTTATGGCGCACGTAGTCGGGCGCGTCTGCGAGGTCGAGCCCGAGCCCGACCATCGCCGCTTGATGGCTCACCGCATCGACCCCGACAAGCGCGTCGCGGACCGTCGCCGGATCGCCGACATCGCCGTGGACGAACTCCGCGGCCGGATTCAGATAGTCCGGCACGCCGGTGTGCACGGACCCCAGCAGCAGGTCAAGCACGCGGACCTCGTGGCCGTCGTCGACGAGCCGATCGACGATCTGCGAGCCGATGAAGCCCGCGCCTCCGGTGACGAGGATCCGCATGCCCCAACTTTGACAACCGCGCGGGCCCTGAGGGGGTGAATCGCCGCACTGTTTCGTGATTTGTAAGGAATTGGCGCGTACGGTCGGATGCGTGCCGGAGGTGATTCTTCCCGTCCTGGACGAGGCCGAGGCGCTGCCTGGAGTCCTGGCGGCGTTCCCCGCCGGATTCGAGCCGCTGGTCGTCGACAACGGCTCCACCGACGGGTCGGCCAGCGTCGCCCGCCGCCTCGGCGCGCGAGTCATATCGGAACCCCAGCGCGGGTTCGGGGCCGCCTGCTGGGCCGGGCTGGTTGCGGCCGAGAGTGACCTGGTGTGCTTCATGGACTGCGATGGGTCGCTGGATCCGGCCGAGCTGCCGGCCGTCGTCGATCCGGTCGCGGCGGGCGAGCTCGATCTGTGCCTGGGTACGCGCCGCCCGCGGCCCGGCGCCTGGCCCGTGCATGCGCGGCTGGCCAACCGCGCGTTGGCCATGCAGCTGCGGCGCCGCGCCGGAGTCCGGCTCAGCGACCTCGGGCCGATGCGCTGTGCGGCGCGCGAATCGCTGCTGGCGCTCGACCTGCGCGATCGCGCGTTCGGGTGGCCGCTGGAGATGGTGCTGCGCGCGGCGGCCGCCGGCTGGCGGATCGGCGAACTTCCCGTCGGCTACGGCCCGCGGACGGGCGGCAAATCGAAAGTCTCGGGCAGCGTCGGCGGCAGCCTGCGCGCGGTTCGTGACATGAGCGCCGTGCTGCGGTCGGTCGCGTGAAGACGCCGCGGTTGCCGCGTCTGCCCGCGATCAAGCCGCCGCCGTTGCCGGGACCGCCGCCCGGCCCGTTTCGTTCAGGGTTCTGGCGCAGTCCGCTCCGCGGACCGTGGCTGACCGCGGTGCTGGGCTCGATCCTGCTGGTGATGATCGTCGTGGTCGCGATCACCGGCTTGATCTCGCACTCCGCCTATCAACCGGACGTGGTGCACGGTTACAACGCGACCGTCGGGCCGCGTGGCGACATCGGGCCGCTGATCTCGTTGCCGTCGGGCGCGCCGGCGTGGGCGTACGCGCTCAGCCAGGGTGCGCACATCACGGTTGGGCTGATCGCGATTCCGGTGCTGCTGGCGAAGCTGTGGTCGGTGATCCCGCGCCTGTTCGCCTGGCCTCCGGTTGGCAAGCCCGCCCAGTCGATCGAGCGGCTCGCGGTCCTGCTGCTGGTCGGCTCCGGGCTGTTCGAGTTCGCGACCGGTGTGCTCAACATCCAGGTGTTCTACCCGTGGCACTTCGGGTTTGTCCGCGCTCACTACTACGGCGCCTGGATCTTCATCTCGGCGCTGGCGCTGCACTTCTGCACGAAGCTGCCGACGGTCAGGCGCGCGTACCGCGACCAAGGGGTGCTGCGACCGTTGAAGGCCGATCTCGCGCGCACCCGGTCTGAGCCCTATCAGCCGGGCGGGCTGGTCGCGTCATCACCCGCGTCGGCGACGATCAGCCGCCGCGGCCTGCTGGGCTTGGTCGGCGCCGGCTCGCTGGCGCTGCTGATCGCCAACCTCGGCGAATCGGCCGGCGGCCCGCTGCGCCGGATCGCGCTGCTGGCGCCGCGGGGCCGCGTGTGGGGCACCGGGCCCAACGACTTTCAGGTCAACAAGACCGCCGACTCGGTCGGGGTCACCGAGCTGGCCAGCGATCCCGGCTGGCGGTTGACCGTCGCCGGCGCACGGACCGTGAAACTCAGCCGCCAGCAGTTGATGGCGATGACCCAGCAGACCTACGAGCTGCCGATCGCATGCGTCGAAGGGTGGTCGACGACGCAGCGCTGGACCGGGGTCCGGCTGCGGGACCTGGCGGCGCTCGTCGGCGCCTCACCGGACGCGATCCTCGAGGTCCACTCGATCCAACCCAAGGGGCCTTACACCCACACGGCCTATCCGGCATCCCAGATCCAGGACCACCGGTCGCTGGTGGCGCTGTGCGTCAACGGTGTCGACCTGTCGCTGGACCATGGCTATCCGGCGCGGGTGATCATCCCCGCGCTTCCCGGCGTGCACTGCACCAAGTGGCTCGGCTCGATGCGGTTCCTGGAGACCTGATGGTGGATTTTCGTCGCGTCTATGGATCCAACCCATTGCATCTGCTCGCCCATATCGGCGTGTTCTTCATCGCCGGCTGGGCGATCAGCCAGATCCTCCGCGCAGGCTTCGCGGTCAACTGGATCGCCTGGTTCCTCGGTGCGGCGCTGCTGCACGACCTGGTGCTGCTGCCGCTGTACTCGGCGATCGACCGCGGGCTGATCGTGACCGTCGGAGCACCCAGCGCCCGGATCGGCGACGCCCCGGACGGCGTGACTCGGCGACCATCACCGTTGAACTATCTGCGTGTCCCGCTGGTCGTCTCGGGGATCCTGCTGCTGGTCTACTTCCCGCTGATCCTCGGCTACGCGTCCAAGAACTACCAGCATGACACGGGCCACGCGCTGGCTGGTTACACCCGCAACTGGTTGCTGATCTGCGCCGGACTATTCCTGTTCTCGGCGCTGGTCTACGCGGGGCGTGTGATCCGCAGCCGTCCCCGGATCACGCCAGCGGCCGATGAGCAGTCGGGCGACTAGTCAGCCACGGCAGCTGGGCCAGCTCGTCCGGCGTGCGGCACCGGGCGCGCTTGTGGCGATCGTGGCCCTGATCGTCGCGGCCGGCCTGACCAACCACTTCCGCCGGGGATATGAGCTCGGCACACCGCTGCCGCCGTTCTTGATGAGCTGGACGCCCGATCTGCGGTGGCCGGCGGCGATCGCCGTGGTCGTGGCGACCGGATGCGCTTGCGCTGCGCCGTGGGCGATCGAACGGGTGCGCTCGGGCGCGACGTTCGCGACGCTCGGCTACCTCGCGACGCTCGCCGTCGGGCTGTCGGTCGGAGCCGCGCGTCTGGGCACTGCCGGCTGGTCGCATGTGTTCGACCTCGGTCCGCACGGAGCGTTCGAGGCCAAGTTCGAGTACCTGCCCGCGCTGCCGGCGCTGCACCGGGGAGTTTCGTATTACGTCGGGCACTTCGCCGCGCTGCTGCCGTACCTGCCAACGCACACCAAGGGCAACCCGCCCGGACCGCTGGTGGCGATGCACCTGCTCGGGCTGACGACGCCCGGGCGACTCGCTGCGGCATGCATCATCGTTGGGTCGCTGGTGACCCCGCTGACCTATGCTCTCGGCCGATCGCTCGGCTCCCGGGCCGGCTCGGGCGGGACCACCAGCGGCGCCGTGGGTGGCGCGCTCGTGGATGGGGAGCGCCGCGGTCGAATTGCCGCGACGTTCGCGGCGTTCTCGCCCTGCGTGCTGGTCTACGGCGTTACATCGTTCGATTTCGTGTTCGCCGCGATCGCCGCGGCGATCGCCTGGCCGCTGGTCTCGCGACGCGGTCGGGTGGTGGCGCTCGGCTGCGGCGCGGCCGGAGTCGCCGCGTTCTTCTCATGGGTGCTGCTCGCGATCCCGGCATGGGCGGTGATCGTCGTCTACGTTCGCGACGGCCGCGGCCGGGCGTTCCGGCTCGCTGTCGGGTGCGCGGCCGGGATCCTCGCGGTGACGCTCGTGCTCGCCGCAGTCTGGGGTTATGACCCGATCGCGATCATCCGCGCGCTCCATCACGCCTATGGGAAGGGCGCCGCCGCGCAGCGTCCCTACGCGTTCTGGCTGTTCGGCTCGCCGGCGGCATGGATCGTCTTGCTCGGCCCGCCGATCGCGTGGCTCGCGCTGCGCTCGTTGCAACGCGGCGAGCCGGCTGCGATCGGGCTCGCGGTGATCGTCGTGATCAGCGCGGCCGCGGGCTTCACCAAGGCCGAGACCGAGCGAATCTGGCTCCCCTACGTGCCACTGGCGTGCGCGGCGGCGGCGGCCACGCCGATCACGCGCCTTCGGCCTTGTCTGGTTGCGATGGCGCTGATGGCGGTTGCAATCACGGTCCTGTTCGGAACGACCTGGTGAGCGCGCCACTCGCTCCGGCACCGGATCGCGACGCCCGGGCCATCACCGACAGCAGCCCGCCGTCGCGGCGGCGACGGTGTTGTCATAGGCGAGATAGCCGCGCTGGATCGCGATCTGATCGGCGAGGTACCTCGCGTCATGCCAGACGCCCCAGATGAACGACGATCCTCGTCGTGAGAGCCAGGGCAGGCCGAGGAAGTAGACCCCCGGCTCGGAGGACACGCCGCGGTGGTGGTTCGGTCGCCCGTTGGCATCGAACGCGTCGACCTGGAGCCAGCCGAAGTCGACGGCGAAGCCGGTGGCCCAGATGATCGAGGTCACGCCGGCGCCGGCAAGGTTGAGCTCGCGAACGGGTGCGGTGGCGGATTGGGGCAGCGGCGCGAGTTCGTGGGCTTCGGGTTCTTCTGGCAGATCGAGGCCCATGCGGGCGACATACGCGTCGGCCTCGCGCAGCAGCGAGAGATAATTGGCGTCGCCCGCGGCGATGTTCGACGCGAGGTCGGGTGCGAACCGAAGGGTCCCTTGCCGGTAGGACTCGGTGAGCCCGACGAGGGTCATACCCCGTGCATCGAGGGCGCGGAAGTCGACCGTCTCGCCGCCGTGCGCTCCGCTGACGGCGATCGTGACATGGGCGGCGCCCTGCGGTGGCGTCAGCGCATCCCACTTACCCAGGACGCCCAGCCACCAGACGAAGTCACGCCCGCGGTAGCGCCTCGGCGGGCGGTCGTGGGCACCTACGGAGAGGTATACGCGCCGTCCAGCGCGCAGCAGCTCGTCCGCGATCTGCACCCCGGAGGACCCCGCCCCGATGACCAGGACGGCGCCGTTGGGTAGCTGATCCGGGTTGCGATACGAGCTCGAGTGGATCTGTACCGGGGATGCGTCGTGAGCGACGATCGGCGGAATCACCGGGCGTTGGAAGGGTCCGGTCGCGGCGACCAGGTACCGGGCGTCGATCGCCCCTTCGGTCGTCTCGACATGGAAGCCCGGACGACCGGCGTGCCTCCGCGCCGCGGTGACCTCGACTCCGGATCGGACCGGGGCGGCGACCTTCTCCGCGTATGCCACGAGGTAGTCCGCCACCTGGTCCTTGGAGGCAAACTGATCCGGACCGATGTCGAACTCCAGCGTGGGGAAGCGGTCATGCCAGGCCGGACCGTTGGCGACCAGCGAGTCCCACCGCGCCGTGCGCCACCGCTCCGCGATCCGATCACGCTCGAGGACGAGATGTGGCACGTCGGCCGCGCTGAGGTGCTCGCTCATCGCCAGACCCGCCTGGCCGCCGCCGACAACGAGCACCTCTATCGATTCGCACGGCATCTGAAACCCCGCTCCGGGATCGACCAACTTGGACCGTTTGGTTGCCCGCATCAGCTTGCACGCTGCGCAGGCGGCCGTCCAATCAGCTTTCCGATGCCCTGCTTGTGATTTTCCGATCCGTCAGCTGAGCCGGTTGCGCAGCCAGCGATCGGCATGGGCTCGTGGTTGAAGGCGCCGACCTACGACGGCCGCTCGATCGACACGCAGACGGTCTTGGTCTGGGTGTACTCACGCACCGCCTGCTGACCCTTCTCGCGCCCGTACCCACTGTCCTTGACCCCGCCGAACGGTGCCTCGATGGGTGCTCCCCAGCCGTTGATGTAGACCTGTCCGGCCTGCAGCGCGCCGGCGACGCGCAGCGCGCGGCTGAGATCGTGGGTCCAGACGCCGGCGGCAAGTCCGTACGGGCTGTCGTTGGCCAGTTCGATTGCCCGCCGCTCGTCGTCGAACGGGATCGTGACCAGAACCGGACCGAACACCTCCTCGCGCGCGATCGTCAGCTTGGGGTCGACACCGGGGTAGACGGCAGGGCCTAGGAAACGGCCGCCGTTCAGATCGGGGTCGACCGAGCCGCCGACCGCAGCGACGCCGCCCTCGGCGGCGGTGGTCGCGAGCAGTTGCCGGATGCGGGTGAACTGCCCGGCGGTGATGATCGGTCCGTGCTCGACATCGGCACGTTCGATGGCGGCGAGGATCCGCGCGACCATCGCCTCGTGGACGGTCTCCTGGATCAGCAGTCGACCCGGTGCCGAGCAGGTCTGGCCGGTGTTGTACAGCAGCTCTGAGACCGCGACCTCGGCGGCACGGTCGAGCTCGGCGTCGGCGAACACGATCAGCGGCGACTTGCCGCCGAGTTCGAGCGTGCAGGGGATCAGTCGCTGCGCGGCAAGCGCCGCGACGCGGCGGCCGGCGACGACCGAGCCGGTGAAGCTCACCCGACGCACCTGCGGGTGGACGACGAGCGCGGCACCGGTTCTGCGGCCATCGCCGCAGATGACGTTGAGCAGCCCGGGGGCGAGCCCAGCACGCCCGAGCGTTTCGGCCATCGCGACGGTGGCAGCGGAGGTCCACTCCGATGGCTTGAGTACGACCGCATTGCCCGCGGCGAGCGCGGGTGCGATGCTGCGGGCGGCCTGGTTGACCGAGTAGTTCCACGGGGTGATCACCGCAACCACGCCGAACGGCTCGTCAACCGTGTACACGTGCCGATCGCCGCCGACGTCAAACGTGTCGCCCCCGAGCGTGCGCGCGACCGCGGCGTAGAAGCCGAAGTACTCGGCGCTTGCGAGCATCTCCTCGAGTGCCAACGACTCGGGCTTGCCGGTCTCGGCTCGTTCGAGCGCCACGAGCCGCTCGACGTCGTCGCGCAGCGCCGCCTGGGCACGCAGCAGTTGCTCGGAACGCGCCGCCGGCGCCAGCGCGCGCCACGCCGGCTGGGCGTGGGCCGCGGACGCTACGGCAGCGGCGACGTGATCGTCGTCGGCAATCGGTGTGCGCGCGACCAGACGACCGTCGACCGGGCTGTGCACCTCGACGAACTCGCCGCCGCGCGACGGAGCGTGCGCGCCGTCGATCCAATGCCGCAGCGTGACATCGGCCGGGGCGCCCACGCTAACTCTCGGTCGGGGCCATCACCCGCAGCGCTGGCGACGGCAAAAGGACGCTGACCGGCGTGCCCTGATCGAAGCTCAGTTCGCGTCCATCGTTTGGGACCATCGCCTGTAGTCGCTCGCCGTGTGGCAGTCGGACGACCACCTGCAGCTGGGAACCGACGTAGATGGTCTGCTCGACCATCGCCACCAGCCGGTTGGTGCCCGCGGTGCCGTACGGCTCGAGCATCACGCGCTCGGGTCTGATCACGACCTTGCACTCGCCGCTGTGCGTGAGGTCGCCACGCGCGGCCTGGAGCTCGAAGTCACCGATTCGAACGGAGCAGCCATCGCTGCCGCTGGCGGCCGCGACGCCAGTCATCAGGTTCGAGACGCCGAGGAACTCGGCGACGAACGCTGTCGCTGGGGCTTCGTAGACATCGCGCGGTGAGCCGATCTGGTCGATCCGCCCGCGGTTCATGACCGCGATCCGATCCGACATGGTCAGTGCCTCCTCCTGATCGTGCGTGACGTACACGAAGGTGATCCCGACCTCCCGCTGGATCGCCTTGAGCTCGATCTGCAGCGCCTTCCGGATCTGGGCGTCGAGCGCCCCGAGCGGCTCATCGAGCAACAGCACAGCCGGGCGCATGACGAGCGCCCGCGCCAGCGCGACCCGTTGCTGCTGGCCCCCGGACAGCTGACTGGGCCGGCGCTTGCCGAGTTGCTCCAGTTGCACGAGCGCGAGCGCGTCCCGCACCCGCCGTCGTGATTCGGCCTTCGAGACGCCCTGTCGACGCAGCCCAAAGGCGATGTTGTCCTCGACGCTCAGGTGCGGAAACAGCGCGTAGCTCTGGAACACCGTGTGGACGTCGCGGCGGTAGGCGGGGACGTCGGCGACGTCCTGGCCGTCGAGCATGATCTGTCCGGAGCTGGGGCGCTCGAAGCCGCCGATCATCCGCAGCGTCGTCGTCTTGCCGCAGCCAGACGGGCCAAGCAGCGAGAAGAACTCGCCGGCGCCGACCTGCACGTGGATCCCGTCGACGACGAGTGTTTCGCCGAAGTGTTTCGTCAGTGAGATCAGCGAGATCGCGCCGACCCCGTCGCGGTGGCCGAAGTGGTCGGCGTGGTCTGATGTGGTGGTTGAGCTCATGCGCCAGTCGTGACGAGGTTTGACAGCACCGCCTCGCCGGACGCGCCCCGCTCGTGACGGGTCAGCATCCGATAGAAGGCGAACGCGAGCGCCAGCGCGACCAGGGTGAACAGGACCATCAACGTGGCGAGCGCGTTCAGGGCCGGCGTGGGGGCGCTGCGGGCGTTGGAGTAGATCTCGATCGGAATCGTCTGCGTCGACGCCCCCGCGGACATGTAGTCCGTGACGACGAAATCGTCGATCGACAGGGCGAACACGATCATCGTGCTCGCGAAGATCGCCGGGTACAGCAGCGGCAGCAGGACCAATCGCAGCGCCTGTAACGGACGAGCGCCGAGATCGACCGCGGCCTCCTCGAGCTCTGGCCCGATCGAGAGCAGCCGGCCGCGGACGATGATCACCACATAGGACAGCGAGAATGTGACCTGTCCCAGTATCTCCGCGCCGGTCCCGAGCTTGATGAATGTGAACACGTGCGTGAACACGAGCAGCAGCGAGGTCGCGAGCACGAGCTCCGGTGTGATCAGCGGGAACAGCATCAGCAGGTTGGCCGGTTTGGACAGTCCGTCGCGCCACCGGGTCAGCCCGATCGCCAACAGCACTCCCAACGGGACCGCGATCAGCATGTCGAGCGCGGCGAGCTTGAGGCTCTGCTCGAGCGCGCCGATCAGTTCGGGGTTGTGGAACACCGACAGGGTCGGGTCACCCCAGAACCAGCGCAGCGAGAAGCCCTGCCAGACGCTGCGCGAGCGACCGTTGTTAAACGCGAACTGCATCGCGATCACAACCGGGGCGATCGCCCAGAGCATGTAGCCCCACCCGAACACGGCGAGAAACCGCGTCTTGCCCCATGGGTTCGACAGCCACCGCAGCGGCCTCGAGCGCGGCCGCGAACGCACACCGCGAGGTTGGGCGGTTGCCAGCTCAGACATATGCCGCCTCGCGCGACGCGCGTGCGACCGTGTACACGTAGTAACACATCAGCAGCGCGAGGAAGATCGACAGCAGGATCACTAGTGCTGCGCCGAGCGTCGGCTGCACCCCGCCCTGGTAGTAGAGGTTGATCTGGTTACCGATCATGCTCGTCTGCGGAGAGCCGGAGATCAGATCGTTGGTGTAGAAGTCGCCGAACATCGGCAGCGCGACCAGCACCGCGCCGGCGAGGATCCCCTGTTTGCTGAGCGGCAGCGTGACCCGCATGAACGCCTGTCGACGGGTCGCGCCCAGGTCCCGAGCCGCCTCCAGTAGGCGTTCATCGATCCGATCCAGCGCGGCGAACAGCGGGATGATCATGTACGGCACGTAGCCGTAGATCAGCGCGATCATCACCGTGGACGGTTGGCCCGCCAGCCAGTTGCGGCCGTGACTTTCCAAACCGGTCCAGATCAGGACCTTGTTGACGTAGCCGTCGGGCATCAGCAGGCCGATCCAGGCGAGCATCCGCATCAGATAGCTGACGAAGAACGGAATGATCAATCCCACCAGCAGTATTGGCTTGGCGCGACCGGCGCGCCGCGCGATGTAGTACGCGACGGGGTAGCCGATCACCAGACATCCGGCGACTGCGACCGCGACGTATTCGACCGTGCGGATCGCGACCGTCCAGAACACCTGACCCGGCCGCAGTTCATCGACGACCTCGTTGAGGTAGCCGAAGTTCCAGTGCACCGGGTTGAACGCGGGCACCGGGTTTTGAAAGATCGGATCGACGCTGCCGACCGCGACGGCCCATGTCGTATAGAACGGGACGACCACCAACAGGATCAGCCAAAGCACTCCCGGGAGCGAGAACGCCGGCCAGTACCACCGGGGATAGATCCCGCCGCGGCGGCGCGTCCGCGGTCCGTGTCGGAGACTCAGACGCCGGCCATGAACTGAGACCATGCGTTCTCCCACAGCGCCGAGACGTCCGGGGTCAGCGTCAGCACGCGGTAGCCGTGCTCGATCTGTGCGGGTGTCACGACGGTCGAGCGAAGTGCGGAAGGGACATACCCCTCCGAGATCAGCTTCTGCGCGGTCAATCCGTTCTGCGGCGGCTGATATCCGACGTATCCCATGTTCGTCAGCGCGTTGCTCGGATCGAGCATGAAGTTGATGAACAGGTGCGCGAGCACCGGGTTCTTGGAGCCGCGCAGCACGGCGATCGTGTCCGAACCGACGGAGCCGCCGCCCGGCGGGTAGTAGTAGCCGATCACGCTCGGCGGGGTACCCTTCGGCAGGTAGTACTGCGCGGACACCATGTCGCCGGAGAACGCCTGCGCAATCCATTCGGTGCCCGAAGGGATATCCGTGTAGTCGGTCTGGTTCACCCGCACGTTGGTCGTCTTGCTGAGCGCCTGGAGATCCTTTCCAGCTTGATCGATCAGCTTGGGGTCGCCGGTGTTGATGTCGGTGATGCCACGCCGCAGCAGCGCCATCCCCAATGCCTGACGCTGGTCATCGATGATCCCCACGCGCCCCTTGGCGTAGCCCGCATTCCACAGCATGTCGTATGGATTGGAGTACTGGGCCGGGGTCTTGTGGACCTTGTCGGTTCGCCACGCGATTCCGGTCGTGTAGACGGTGTAAGGGACCGTGTAGCGCGGACCGTGGTCATAGAACGGATCGACCAGTGACGGCCAGATGTTCGTGTGCAAGCTCGGGATGTAGGAGTAGTTGAGCGGCTGGAGCAGCTTGCCCGCGACGAGCCGGTCCAGATAGTCGACCGTGGGAAAGAACACGTCAAAGTTGACCTCACCGGTGGAGAGCTTGCCGATCGCCTCCTCCATGTTCTCGAAGTTGGTGACGGTGACGTTTACCCCGTACTTCTCGCCAAAGGCCTTCGTGACCTTGGGGTTGATGTAACTGGCCCAGTTGAACAGGCTGAGCGTGCCATGCTCTGGCTTTAGCCCGGATGCGATCGGCTTGTTATCGGAGTAGATCGGCAGCGTCACCGTGGTGTCGGTCCGGGCCAGCGGGATGCCGCCCGCGCCGGTCAGCTTGCCGTCGCTGGCGGTCGCGGCACCGGGCGTCGTGTCGCCACAGGCCGCCAGCAGCGCGCCGGCTCCGGTAGCCGCAACCGAGAGGCCGAGCCCCTTGGCCAGAAAGCCGCGGCGGGTTTCACCCGCGCCCCAGGACGCGGGTCGACGCGATGTGCTCATACGGATGTGCTCCTGCGCTCGGACCGCGGAACCGCGTCGGCCACACTGACGTTCGAGATCAGCTCGTAGTTGCGGGCCTTGTAGCTCTCCAGTCGTGGCCAGAACTCCTCGTAGCCCGCCTGCTGGATCTCCTGCATGATCGACGGCCAGTCGGCATAGGGGCCGATTGCGGCATTGGCGTGGCTGTCGATGTCGTAGATCGCCATGTACCGGGGCTCGCCGTCCAGGCAGCGGTACCGACGCGCGCGAATCCAGCCGGCGACCCCGACCACCTCGCGGATGTGCCGCTCGTACCACGCGTTGAACTCGTGCTCGACGTGCTTGTCGATGTCCGTCGTGACGACGCTGATCAGGCCCGTATCGCTGGCCATCACGGCTCCTCTCGCTCGTGTGTGCGAGCCAATAATACACATTATTGGAAGTAGAACAATAAATATTATTCTTAATCGGGCTATGATCCCGGCATGTCTGCCGCGACAAGCGCGGATCGGCGCCGTCTGATCCTGGACGTGACGCTGAAGATGGTCGTCGAGCAGGGAGTCGATGCCGTCCGGATGGCGGATGTGGCCGAGACGGCCGGCGTCAGCCTGGGCTCGATCCAGCATCATTTCCGCCACCGAGATGGACTGCTCGCCGAGGTGTTTCGGTACGAGTCCGAACGGGTCTCGGCGACCTGGCGCAACGTCGTCGGCTCCGAGGCTCCGCCGCTGGAGCGTCTGGTCGAGTCCGTTTGGCTGTGCACCCCCGCCGGCTCGGCGTCGGCGGCGACGCCGTTCGGCGGCTGGGGGTTCTGGCTGGACTTCTGGGCCACAGCCCGCCGCGAGCCGCAGACCCGGGCAGAGGTCGTGCCGATCTACCAGAGCTTTGCACTGCCGTTTCAGACGGCGTTGGCCGACGGCATCTCAAGCGGGCAGTTCCAGGTCCGCGGGACGGTCAGGGACGTCGCCGACCGGATCATTGCGATGATCGACGGCGCGGCGATCCGTACGCTGCTCGGCTCGCTGGCGGAGGAGCGGATGCTCCCGCTACTGATCGACGGGCTCAGCGTCGAGCTCGGGCTCGATGACCAGCAGGCCGCGTCGGCCCATCGGATCGCCGAGCGGCTGACCGCCCGCCAGCGGCGTGAGGCGACGACCGTCGGCTGACGCCCGAGCATCAACCCCGCGAGCTGGTGCTCACGCGCGAGGCGCAGGCTCGATCACGTGGATCACGGTCGGCCGGTCGGCGCTCAGGCCGCGCTCCAGCGCGGACGCGAGCTCCGCGGGGCGCCGCGCCCGGGTTCCATGACATCCCAGCGACTGCGCGAGGGTGACGAAATCCGGCGAACGGAAGCTGACCGCGGTCGGCGCGTCGCCGCGAGCCACCATCTCATCCCGGATCTCTCCGAAGCCGCCGTTGTCCATCACCACGATCGGCAGCCCGATCCCGAGCTCGGCGGCCGTCGCCAGCTCGGCGAGCGTGAACATGATGCCGCCGTCGCCGATCAGCACGATCACCGGAGCCGAAGCCCGCGCGAGCTTGGCGCCGATTCCGGCGGGCAGGCCATAGCCAAGCGTGCCGAAGCCGGTCGGATACAGGAAGCTGCGCGGCCCGTGCGCCGGCAGCCTTGGGCCCGCGCCGTAGTAACAGACGGTCGCGCTGTCGCCGACCAGCACTCCGTCGTCGCCCAGCGCCCAGGTGATCGGCGCCAGCAGCTCGTCCCAGCGCTCCGCCTCGCCCGCCGCCTCCTGCTCGAACCGCGACCGCCAGCGCGCACTGCGCTCGGAGCTGTCTGGACCCGCGCGGTGCTGGGGCAGTCGCTGTATCAGTGCCTCCAGCGAGACTGCGGCGTCGCCGATCACCGCCAGCGCGGGGACCGCGTTCGCGACCGCCTGGTCGGGATCGATGTCGACTCGCACGACCCGCCCGTCCAGCTCCAGCGGCCCGTTCCAGAGGTCGGCCGGAGCGAGCTCTGAGCCGACGACGAGCACGACATCGCTGTCTTCGGCGAGCGCTCGCACGACGTCACGATGCAGCCCGGTCCCCATCGCGAGCCGGTGGTCTGAGTCGATCGCGCCCTTGCCATTGAACGTCGTGACCACCGGCGAGCCCAACCGTTCGGCGAGCTGCTGCAGTTCGACGCTTGCGGCGATCGCGCCGCCGCCGGCGATGACCATCGGACGCCGAGCGCCGGCGAGGAGGTCAGCGGCCGCATCCAGCGCCGCAACGGGCGGGGCGGCGGTCGCCGGGAGGATCGGCTCGACCGCGGCCACCTCGGCGCGCCGCTCGAGCAGGTCCAACGGGATCTCGATGTGGATTGGACGCGGACGTCCGGTGCGCATCGACGCGAACGCCTGCGCGATCGCGACCGGGATTTCGGCGACGGTCGTGACCCGATGGCTGTAGGCGACAATCGACTGCATCGCCCCGTGCAGGTCCTTGGCCTCGTGCAGATATCCATTGCCGCGGCCCGGGTGCTCCAGCGGCATCCCGGCGGACACGAGCAGAACCGGAACCGAGTCTGACCACGCTTGCGCCAACGCCGTCGCGGCGTTGAGCACGGCCGGACCGGAGGTTGTCACGCAGACGCCGACCCGCCCGCTGGCGCGGGCGTAGCCGTCGGCGGCGAACGCGGCGCCCTGCTCGTGGCGGGTGAGCACATGCCGGATCCGGACCGACTCGAGGTGCGCGTAGATCTCGAGGTTGTGGGTGCCCGGAATGCCCCAGATCAGCTCCACGCCGTGTCGGCGCAGTGCCTCGGCCACCGCCCTGCCGCCGGTGATCGCGCTCACCGGACCGTGGACCCGGTCGGAGCCGACGCGAGCCCGAGCCGCACCGTCGCGCTGCCGGGGCTGCTCTCGAGCCCGTGCTCGTTGCGGATGCCGATCTCGCACGCCACCAGACCGCAGTCATCCGCAGGCGTGACGTCGGTGACGGTGCCCCACGCGGTCAGCGTCTCACCGACGACGTTCATCTCCCGAAACTGGATCTCGATGCCGGTGAGCGTGGCGGCCGGGCCTGCCCAGGCGCGGACCATCTGAGCCGCGAGGTGTTGCTTGTAAGAGCCTGAGACCAACAGTCCCGGAAGTCCGTCGTGCTGTTGCGCGAACCGCTCGTCGTAGTGGATCCGGTGCCAGTTCTCGATCGCGGCCGAGAAGCGCATCAGGTGGACCGGCGTCAGCGGCCCGACGCGCCGCGGGGTCAGCGGATCTCCGATCGCGACGCTTTCGAACGTCCTGCGGTCCGACATCGACTACCTCGCGATCATCGTCGTGTGCACGCGCACCAGCTCACTGCCCGTCGTCGTCGCGTAGTCGGTGCGCACGACGACGAACACCATCGGACCGCTACGTCCGGACCGTTCGGAGATCTCGGCGTAGCGCGAGCGGCTCGTGAGCGTGTCGCCGACGCACGCGAGCCTGAAGATCTCGGCGCGGACCCCGCCGTTGAGCCGGCGTTCGAGCGCGAGCTTCAGTGCCGGCAGCCCGTCCTCGACGAGCTCGATGCCGTCCCATTCCGGGTCCTCAGCGAGCGCGTCAAGCGGGTCCGGCGTTGCGAACGCTCGCGGGAAGGCATGCAGGGGGTACAGCGGCGGGGCGACGAGCCCGTCGTATCCCCGGGCGCGTGCCGCGTCGGGGTTGCTGTGAATCGGGTCGCTCTCCATCGCGGCCTGCGCGAACCGGCGGACGGTGTCGGCGGACAACGCGGTCGGCGCGGTGATCAGCGGGCCGGTGACCCCGACCAGCGCCCGGATCTCGTCCGTGAGGACCGAATCGGGGTGATCGTCGCTCATGCCTGCCACAGCTTCGGCCCCTGCTTGAGGATCGCTCGCGCCATCAGCATCCGCTGGATCTCGTCGGTGCCGCCGCCGATCCGCCCGTGGCGCAGCAGCCGGTACCAGTGGGGCAGCGGGTGCTCACCGGATTCACCAATCCCGCCGAAGATCTGCATCAGTCGATCGACTGAGCGGTGCCCCCAGTTGGCGCCGACGAACTTCGCCAGCGCCGCATAGGCGCGCACATCCTCGCCCGCGTCCGCGCGCGCGGCACATTCGTAAGCGGCAGCGCGGATGCATTTGAGATCGACGAGCACGTCGACGAGCATCCATTGGATCGCCTGGCGATCGGCCAGCGGCGCGCCGAACGTCACCCGGTTCTGTACCCACTCGCGCGCCAGCTCGAGCCCGCGGCTGAGGATCCCGGCCGCGAGTGAGCCGCGAGTCAGCCGGTCAGAGATCGCCAGCCACTGCTGTCCGAGGGAGAACCCGCCTCCGACCTCGCCGAGCACGTCTGAGGCCGGCACGTGAACGTCGTCGTAGAACACCGTGAACTGGTGCGGACGCGCCGCCAGCCAGGTCTTGATCGGCGCCACGCTGACTCCGGGCGAATCGCGATCGACGAGGAACATCGTGATCCCGCCACGCTGGCGCTTGCTCTCGTCGGTCACCGCCAGCGTCATGATCGTCGTCGCGTGGTCGGCGTCGGTGATGAACGTCTTGACGCCGTTGAGGATCCATCCGTCACCGTCCGGTCGGGCTCGGGTACGCATCCCGTTGCCCGGATCCGAGCCGGCGTCGGGCTCGGTCTGCGCGAATGCGACCGCCGAGCGACGGTCGATGATCGGCTCGAGGTAGCGCTCGGTCTGCTCGGGATTGCATTCGAGCAAGACCGGCGGCAGCAGTGCGGTCGGCAGCTCGACGATGCTGCGATTGATCTCCTCGGCCAGCACGACCGCTCCGAGCACGCCGAAACCCATGCCCCCGATCTCCTCGGGCAGACACGCGCGGTATAGGCCGGACTGCTCGGAGATCGCGCGCAGGCGATCCCAGGTCCCCGCGGGCAGCGATCCGTCGATCTCGTACTGGCCATGGTTGACGCCCTGCCCGTCGGGACACTGGTCGGCGAGGAACTCTCCCTCGAGCGGAATGCACTCGCGGTCGACGATCTCGCGTGCGAGCAGTTTCAGCTCCTGCAATTCCGGCGGCAATGTGAAGGCGCCATCCGGCGCGGTGTAGCGGACGCTCTGGCTGATCGTGGTCACTGCGAGGTCTCCTGTCGCTGGGTCGGGGCCGGAATCGGTTCTCGCCACGGGCGTTTGCCGCGATCGGTGACCCGCACCCCCGAGGCGAAGTGACGTGCCTCCTCGAACGTCTCGATCACCGGCAGGTTCGGGTCGTAAAGCTGATCGAGGGCAGGCGGTGGCCCGGCCTTCGAGACCCGCCCAAACGTCGGGCGCCCGATGATCTGCTCCAGCAGCCACACGGCTTCGATCAGCCGCGCCAGGTCGACGCCCGTGTCGATCCCCATCTGCTCGAGCAGATTGACGAGATCCTCGGTGGCGGCCAGCCCGGTAGCCCGCCCATTGCCGCAGTACGGGCAACCACCGATCCCGCCCGCGGTGCTGTCGAGGTGTAGATCGTCGCCCTCGCCGAGCGCGTCGACGGCGGCGTAGCTGGAGGCGAGCGCGAGCCCACGGGCATCGTGCAGGTGTAGGTAGAAGTGGGTGATCGCGGGCCAGCGTTCGCGTACGCCGGCGATCAGCTCGCGGGTGCGGTCGGGCGTGCACCAGCCCATCGGGTCCCCGAGCCAGACGGTGTCGACGCCGATGTTGGCGGCCGACCATTGCCGGTGCTGTCCGGCCAGCAGCGCGAAACCGCGAGCGGGGTCGATCGCGCCCTCGAAGTTGGATCCGAAGACCGCGTTGACGCCGATTCCCGCGCGGGTCGCGCCGGTAGTCGCGGCATCGGAGACGATCGCCGGCCAGGCGGCGATCTCCTGCTCGGTGCTCTGATTGGCGTTGCGACGAACGAACGTGTCACACAGGTGACACAAGGTCATCGGCGGCTCGCCCGTGTCCGACAGCGGCGGTTTGAACTGCGCGATCCGGTCGTGCCCGCGACGGTTGAGCGCGAGCGCGCTGTAGCGCACCCCCGGCGCCGGTGTGAACCGCTGTACGAGCTCGTCGATCTCCGCCATCTGCGGCGTGTAGCGCGGGCTGACGAACGAGCCGACGACGATGTGCCGCAACCCCGTCCTCGAGAGCGCGTCAAGCAGTCGGACCTTGTCGTCGACACTGATCTGCGCCGACTCGATCTGCATCCCCTCGCGCAGGCACTCCTCGGTGATGTGGACGCTCGGGCGGTTCATGCGGGCTGGGGCTCGCCGACGGGTGGCATGGTCGCTTGCGGCTGCGGGCGCATTGGCGTCGCCCGCGGCGGGTCCAGCGGCCGATCGACGACGATCCGATCGGCGCGCAGCCGTCGCACGCGCCGCTCGTCGAGCCCGAGCAGTTCGCGGAGCACGTAGTCGTTGTCGGCGCCGAACGAGGGGGCGCCGCCGTCGATCTCGACCCGAGTGCGGTTCGAGGTCCATGTGTACGGCCGGCCGATCAGCGGACGCTGGTCGCCGAGCTGGTCGATCGCGACCTGTTCGAAGAACCCCCGCTGTGCCAGCTGTGGGTCTTGCAGCAGCGACGCCGCGTCGAGTACCGGGCCCGCGGCGATCCCGCCTTGCTGCAGCTCGGCGGTGGCATCGCGCGCATCGCGGGCGGCGGCCCACTCCTCGAGGTTCTCGTCACCGAGCAGCTGCTGCAGCGCCGTGAGCCGTGTCTGGTCCTGCGCCGCGACCGCGATCCACCCGTCGCGGGCACAGACCAGCCGTGAGGCGACGGCGTCGAGGTCGCCGGCCGGTCCGCGCGCGGGCATCGGCGCCCCGGTCTGCGCGGCGATCAGCGCTTCGGGGATGACCGCCGGACCGAGCTGGTACATGCCGAGATCGATCCACTGTCCCTCACCTGTCCGGTCGCGGTGCACGAGCGCTGTGAGCAGCGCGGTCAAGCCGGCCCAGCAGGCGATGAAATCCGGGACCGACTGGCCTGCCCGCGCCGGCGGCCCGTCTTCGTAGCCGGTCACCGCCATCAGCCCCATCGTCGCCTCGAGCGTCGTGCCCTGGGCCTTGAACTGCGACCACGGACCGGTCGCCCCGTAGCCGGTGTTCGACAGCATCACGAGGCCCGGGTTGGCCGCGCGGTACTGCTCGTAGGTGACGCCGAGCTTGTCGGCCGCGCCGCGCGAAAGGTTCTCGAGCACGACGTCGCTGCACGCCACGAGCTCGGCGAACAGTTCCCGGCCGGCATCGGTCGCGAGGTCGACCGCGAACGAGCGTTTACCGCGATTGACGGCCTGGAAGGTGCCGCTGCGATTCCATGGCTCGCTTCCGGGCCGGTTGTCGAAGTAGCCGCCCCAGTCGGTGCGCGTCTGGTCGATCCGGCGCGGCGACTCGATCTTGATCACCTCGGCGCCGAGGTCAGACAGCAGTGCCGCCATGTATGGCGCCGCGAAGATCACCGACAGATCGAGTACTCGGATTCCGGCCAGGGGCTTGGTCACCGGCGATCGATCGCCCGCGAGCGACGACTCGCCGGCCGGCTGCGTGGACGCGCCGCACTCGTCGACGCCGCGCGGCGCGATCCAGGTCAGCGCGCCGGCCACCTGCGTTGGCGCCGGCGCGCGCATCGTGCTCGGTGTCCGCGACATCTGCGCGAGTGTCAGCGGCAGTCGCAGCGCGCCGCCGTTCGCCGATCTGTGCGGCACCGTCGTGAACAGTCCGCGGTGCTCGAGCTGCGGACACGACAGCAGATCGTCGGCATGCTGCACCGCGCCGCTCAACAGCCCCCGCTGCGAGGCTTGCAGGAACACCGTCAGCGCCCGTTCGCCGGAGAGCCGATCGTCGAGGATCTCGCGCAGCTCGGATCCGGACTCGGCCCTGGCGTCGGCGGTCGCGAACCGGAGCTCGGCGAGCGCAGGCTCGTTGAGCAGTTCCGCGATCTCGACCGGGCCCTGGCGGGCGCTGGTCTGCAGCGAGACGAAGCCGTCGCCGGTCGCGGTCGGATGCCCGTCGAACGGGTCGTTCGCCGCCGGCGGGGGACCCTGCACGACGCCGGTGAAGACGTGCAGCGCGTGATTCATCACCAGCTCCGAGCTGAGGCAGTCGCGGATCGCCAGATCGATCGTCACGCCGGCACCCGTGCGACGGGCCGCGAGCACACCGGCGAGCGTTGCATAGGCGGCGTTGAGCCCCGCGAGGTAGTAACTCGTCCGGAGCCCGTGGCGCAGCGGTTCGCGACCGCTGCAGCCGCTGATCGCCATCAGGCCGCTCATCGCTTGAAGCACAAGGTCGGTCGCGGCGTAGTCGCGATAGGGGCCGGTCTGGCCGAACGGCGAGATCAACGTCAGTACCGCCCGCTGGTTGAGCTCGCGCAGGGGCTCGCCCTGGCCGATACCGCTGCAGATCACCACATCGGCGGTCGTGATCAGCCGCTCGCGCTCTGGCGCGACGCCGGGTTCAACGAACCGCTTGTTCCAGTGCAGATACTGAAACAGTGGGTCGTCCGGGCTGGCCGTGAACGCCGACTCCCTGAGCTTGACGACGTCGGCGCCATGATCGCCCAGCAGCCGCGCCGCGAACGCGCCGGCGATCCCCTCGCCGAGCTCGAGGACCCGCAACCCGGCGAGCGCGCTCAACTGTGCACCGCGCAAGACGTCAGCAGTGGACGGACGCTGCCGAGCCGCTGCACCTCGTCGACGAGGTGCTCGAGCGCGTTCGCGCGATCGGCGCCGATCACGGGGCCGGCGAGGCGGTGGTACTTGGATCGCAGCCAGCGATCCTCGGCCGCGGGCGCCGGCGCGAGGCCGACGTCCGAGAACGCGCTGTCGGCTTGGCCCTGGGCAGCGACCACGCTCGACGCGCGCCTGGTAGTCGGTCAGGCGCGGGTCAAAACGGACATCGATGCGATCCAGCAGCATTCGATACAGCGGGTCGGTCAGTCGCTGATCGGTGAACGTGTCCGGTTCCGCCGTGTCGGCACCGGACAGTGCCAGCGCGACCGTCGCGCGCAGGCTGAACTTCGCCTCCAAGCCGGTGGCAGGGTCGCCGATATCGCAGACCCCCCGCAGCTCGGGGGAGACCTCGATTTCGATCTGGCGCGGCGGGTGCGCTCGGTCACACCGACCGCCGGCGGCGTCGAGTGCGGCTTCGATCGCCGCGTGCGTGCTGTGGCAACCGGCGTGGCGCTTGAACCTGATCGATTCGATCGGGTCCGGTGCAAGTTCGCCGACGGCCGGCGTGGTGCAGGGCCATAAACCCATGCGATGCCTCGAGCAGCCCGGCGTCGACGTCGACGCCCGCCTCGACGAGCAGCGCGCAGCGCATGCCGTTGGCGGCCGCCTGGCCGACCTGCAGCGACTTGGCCGGGGTGCCGAACGCGGCGCGAACGCCGGCGGCCTGTGTCGATGCCAGCGCGATTGCGCGCGCGCGAGCGTGCTCGTCGAGTCCGAGCAGCGTGGCGCACGCGGCCGCGGCGGCGCACGTGCCGAGCGTCGCCGTCGCGTGCCAGCCAGCCTCGTAGTGGGACGGGTTACAGCGGGCCCCCAGCAGCGCTCCGGTCTCGGCGCCGCTGCAAAATCCGTCCAGCAACCGCGAACCGCTGAGCCCCCGCAGCTCCGCGACCGCCAACAGCGCGGGCCACAACGGCGCCGATGGGTGGCCCGACAGGGCGGCGACACTGGTGTCGTCGTAGTCCAGCGCATGGCCGGCGACGCCGTTGAGCATCGCCGCGTCTGCGGCCCCGGCCTTGACCGCGGTGCCGATCACCGTCGCCTCGCCGTAGGTCGGGCCCCAGCGATCGGCCGCGAGCCGCGCGCTGACCGCGACCGGCTCCGCCGCACCGCGGATCGTGACGCCGAGCCAATCCAGCAGGCAGGACCGGGCGACCGACGCGGCGCGCGCCTCGGGGCGACCGGCTCGACCCGCGTCCGCCTCCGCGTTATGTGCGCATTGTGAACTAACCGTTGCGATATCGGAACCGTAGTGCCGGGATGATCCGGTGTCAAGCGGACTGGCACGATCAGTGGGAGGCCCACTAGCCTGTCGCCGATGGCGCCGTCGCAGAGTGGGGGGATGTCGGCCCGGCTTCCGGAGGCATCCAGGTGATCGACCGTGCGGTCGCGCTGCTCGACGCGATCGTCCAGCGCCCGCGCCTGCTCAACGCACAGGAGCTGGCGTCGGTGTGCGGTCTGAACCGGACCACCGCGTGGCGGATCCTGGTCGCGCTCGAGCACAACGATCTGGTCGAGCGCGATCCCGAGACCCAGCGCTACGGACTTGGCCTGCGCCTGGCGCGGCTCGGCGCCGCGGCGGATCCCGGCATGATCATCCGGATCGCGCACACGGCGCTACAGGAGCTCGCCGATGAGGTCGGCGAGCAGGTCTCGCTCGGCCTGCCCACGCACCTCGGATTTACCTACATCGAGCACGTGCAGCCCGGTAAGGGGACGTCGATCCCGCGTTGGGTCGGGCAGTCGGGCCCGCTGCACGCGACGGCGTCGGGCAAGGTCTTCCTCTCCCGGCTCAGCGATTCCGAGCGCCGCGGCCTGCTCGGCGCCGAGCTGGCGCGCTTCACGAAGCACACGATCACCAGCTACGAACGGCTTGACGCCGAGCTCTTGACGATCCGCCGTGACGGCTTCGGGATCACTGCCGGTGAGCACGACGAGCTGACCAGCGCGGTGTGCGCGCCGGTGCTCGATCCGCACACCGGACGCCTGATCGCGGCGATCGACGTCTGGGGACCGTCGCAGCGGCTCTCGCGACGGCGGCTGCGCGAGCTTGGCCGGACGCTGGTGCGCGTCGCTACATCGGTCTCCCGCGAGCTGTCGCAGCCTGCCGCTCAGGATCGTTGACAGCGACGGCCGAGTTCCGTACCACACGTCGCGCTGATCGAGGGCCCGTCGACTCCAATCGGATTGCCGACGGGATTGGACCGGGATTGCACGCCAAACCGACGCGGCACTGAACACCGACAGGACAAACACCCGTTTGCACCAACGTGCCTGGACTGGCGGTGAGAGAGCGCAAACGCTACGCTCTCGCAACTCGCATCGGCGCCGGACCGTCCGGCAAACCGGGGAAATCTCCGCGTGTCGAGTGACTCGAATACGGGACAGAGAGGGGCCGAGATGTCGACCATCGGCGGGGTCGTTGATCACCCGACCTACATGCAGGACATTCGCTTCTATTTCCGCCCGCAGGATGTCGCGCATATGGCGGGGCTGGGCATTGCGCTGGGCACATATGACGATGTCAAACGCAGGGCGGTGCAGATCTACTTCGAGACCAAGCCGCCGCACGGTCCGATGCCGCCTGGCCAGCCGTGGAGCGTCGCGCAGTCCGAGACGTTCGAGAACTGGATCAGGGACGGCTGTCCACTCGGAACGCCGGCCGCCGGCGCTGCTGCTGAGCCCATGGCAGACCAGGTCGAGGCCCGCGTGCGCAAGGACGTCACCGCGCTGAGCCCCGATGAGCTCGAGCTGCTGGGCACGGCGTTCCGGGGGCTGATGGAGCGCGACCCCTCGCAGCCCAACAGCTACGTGGCGCTCGCGGGCGTGCACGGGCTCCCCCGGCAATGGTGCGCGCATCATGTCGACCCGTTCAACCCCTGGCATCGGATCTATCTCAACCAGTTCGAAGACGAGCTGCGGGCGGTGCCCGGGTGCGAGAACGTCACCTTGGCCTATTGGGACTTCACCACCTCGCTCCCGGATGTACTCCAACGGCCTCCGTTTGACTCCTACACGCTGATGGTTGATCCGGGCGCCGGCGCGTCTCCTCCGGTAAGCGATCCCGCCTACCGGCCGCCGTTGAAGACGACGCGCTTTGCCCCCGCGGAGATTCTGCGCAACATGCAGCTCAACGGCGTGATCGATGACATCGACACGTCGCTGCAGCAGGGGCGGTGGGGCGCTTCGGACACCAACGGCTATCAGGATTTCTCAATCCAGGCTCACGACGGCGGGCACGACTCGATCGGCCCGACCATGCAGGATCAGAACATCGCCTCCTACGACCCGGTCTTCTGGTTCTTTCACACCAACATCGACCGCTTGTGGATGGGTTGGCAGACGATCGTCGGTGCCACCACGCTCGCCGGGTTTGCGTCCACGACCGATGACGCCAGTTGGCTGTCGCCCCCCGTCAATGCGCTGCCGCCGTTGACGATGACCGCCGATGAGTCGATCACGCTGGGGGTGGCCTATGACAGGCTCCCGATCAAACCGGGGGCGGCCGCCCAGGTCGAGAACAAGCTGGGAAGCGTCGAGGCGGCCCGTCCGTTCACGATCGACGGGTCCGCTCCGGTGTCCGTGCGAGTCAAGGGCATCAACCGCTTGAACATTCCCGGGACGTTTCGGGTCACATTGCTGGCCGATGGGCAGCCGCTCACGCGACGGGCGTTCTTTCAGCCCAAGCGACCCCGGGATTGCGCGACCTGTCGCGACCAGGCGTTGGTCAATCTTGACTTCCGGATCCCTCAAAACGAGCTTGAAGGCCGCAAGCTGTCGGTCGTCATCGACGTCGCCGGCCAGGAGGAGATCGGGCACTTCCCGCTCTCACAGGCGGGCAATCCGACGATCAACGCCCGGCTGCTGCTCGACGAGAGCTCGCCATAGGTCTGGCGTATCACGGTCCGGCGGCGCGCCTCTGTGAGCCATGAGGAGTCGGTGGAGAGCCCGCGCGGCGCGTGACGCGCCACCCCGGCTGACGGCCGAGCCGGCACCGCGATCGAAGCGTGCGCTGCGCAGCGCACGCGCGTGGGTGGTCGCGCTGGCGACGGTGGTGGTTTTCCTGATCGGGGTCGCCGAGATCGGCGAGGCCGCCTTGCAAGGCGCACCGCCGTTCGGATCGTTGCTGTTGACCACGGCGGATCTGCCGCCTGGGTTCGCGCAGAACCCGATGCAGTCCGGACCGGTGAGCCGCACGACGGCGAGGGCCCTCGGTGGCAATCCGGCGAGCGTCAAGGACCTCGGTCCGGGCCTGGTCAGAGCCTGGGCGGCACACAACGGGGTTGAGATCCGTATCGCGGTGGTGGATCTCTACAACACGATGAATGCGGCCGAGGCGATTCAGGGCGCGAGGCGCAGCTACCACAAGCACGGGCTGTCGACGTTCAACGCGCCGACCGTCGCGGGTGGCGTCGGCGGCGCGTGGGACTCCCCGGCCCGCAAACAGAAGGGTGTCGCGATCGGGTTTGCGCGCGGGTCGATGGTGTTCACGGTGATCGTGATCGCACCCAGCTGGTTCCCCGACCGCACGCTTGTCGCGCTCAGCGCCGTGCTATCGGCGAGGGAGTTACGCCACGAGTCCGCGCGGTACCACGCCGGTGAGCCCGTCGCCGTCGGTGCCGGTGGAGTGGTCAGTGCAGCGGTCGGGGCGATCGTCGGGTACCTGCTGGTGTTGTCGATCTGGGCGTACCTGCGCGATCCGCTGGCGCGGGCGCGCTGGAGCCGCCGGCGGCGCGCCACCACGGCGGGCGAAGCCGCGGTGGCGCCCGATCGCGGCTCGGTGCTCGACGTGACCGCCGATGCCCGCGCGCTCAAACGGGTCGCGCTGGCTCAATTCGCGGCGTCACTGATCGCCTTCGGGGTGACCCTGAGCGGATTTCGGCCCAACCCGCTGACGACCAGGGTGATCCTCTGGTCCTGTGGACTCGCGATCGCCTTGGCCGCCGCGCTGTACCGCCGCCGGCGCATCCGTCGCAGCGGCGGGCTGTGGATGATCACCGGGCAACGTCCGCTCTCCGCGACGGTCCTGTTCGTGGTCGCGATCGTGACCGCAGTGCTCGCGTGCGCCTCGTTGTTGGCCGGCACGCTGGGCTCCTCGGGCGCTCCGGATTCACAGGCCTATCTGATCGCGGCGGCTTGTTTTGTCGCGGTCGCAGGCGTCGCCCACCGGCGTGCCAGGCGGCTGTCGGCGCTCGCCGCCGATGCGGCGATCCGACGCGATCCGCGGCCACCGGTTCTGTATCTGCGCTCGTTCGGCGACGACGCGCTGCGGATGCGTTCCGCGACGCTGGGACGCGCATCTCTGGTCGACCGGCTCAGCCCCGGTCGGTTTGACTCCTTCGAGGAGATCATCGTCCGGCATCTGTCGGCGATCGGCCCGGTGGTCGCCGTCAACCGGCCGGGCACGAGCTTGGCTCCGCTCGGCGCGGCTCGCGAGACGATTGCCGCCGATGACTGGCACTCCGCGCTTGATCACTGGATCGAGCGTTCGGTGATGGTCGTGATCGGCGCGCCGCCCGGTGCTCCGAGCCCTGGGCTGGTATGGGAGCTCGGACACCTGAGCGCCGAACCCTTCCGGACGCGGTGGATCGTGGTCGTCGTGCCGGTGGCGGCAGAACGGCTGCGCGAGCGCTGGCGACGGTTTGCCAGCGAGACCGCTGCCTGGCCGGCCGCCTCCGAGCTTGGCTGCGATCCTGGTCAGGTGCTCGCGATGGACCGCTCCGACGGGCGGTGGCGGGCGATCACCGCGCGCCAGCGCACGGAATGGACCTATGCCGCGGCGCTGCGTGCGGTCGCTGGAGAGCTCCCGGCGAACAGCGACATGGCCCCGGCCCGAGCAGCGATGCCGGACGCGCGCCCGTCGGCGCCGACGCCGAGCCGGAGTCCGGCGTCGGTCTGAGAGCATGGCGGGGCGATGGGATCGAGCCGCGGCACGCAATCGCGAGCGCATGACGTGAAGCCGAGGGCGTGTGACCGGGGGACCAGTGATCAGCCCTGAGCACAAGCCCGGCGGTTCGCCGGCGTCTGACCCAGCGGTGCTCGAGCTCTACAAGCTGGCGGTCGAGATGTCCGATCGGCTCTCGGCTCGTCGGGGCGCGGCGAACACGTTCTTTCTGACCGTCAACACCGCGCTGGCGGCGCTGCTCGGAGCCCAGGATCTACGGTGGTACGTCGCGGCGGCAGGGATCGTGTTCGCGCTCGTCTGGTGGGCCCAACTGCGCAGCTACCGGCAGCTCAGCGCCGCCAAGTTCGCGGTGATCAACCAGCTCGAGCAGCAACTGCCCGTCAGGATCTTCACCGACGAGTGGGCGGCGCTGCACGCCGCGCGAGCCGCGGGCGAGACGCGCTGGCGCATCCGTTACCTCGAGCTGGGAACGATCGAGCGTCTGGTGCCATTCGCGTTCGCCGCGATCTACGTCGTCGAGCTGATTCGACAGGCGACCAGTTGAGCTACATCGACGACCTCGCCGACGCGATCCGCGCCGGTGTCGCGCCGGATCTGATCCCCGACGGGAACGTCGATCAGCTGTTTCGGATCTACGCGGTGCTGACGCTGAGCAAGGGCGATCGGGTGGCGATCGAGGATGTCCACGATGCGTGGTCGGCGTGGATGGCCGGACAGGACCCAGCGCACCCGTCGTTGCGGCCGCTGAACGAACTGCCATCGGGCATGCGTGAGTCCGACCGGCCGTTCTTGGAGGCGATCCGCGCCGTCGCTCGCCAGCGATGATCGAATGGTTGGAGTCCGCGACCGTCTCGCGGCGGAACTTTGGCGAAAACCTGCGAATAATTCTCACCTTCTCGCCATCGTTCGCGCTCGGGCCGCCGCGCGAATCGTGGACCCTATGCGCAGCCGCTCTCCGCGCCGCACCGAGGGCGCGATCGCCCGGGCCGGTCGTCGTCATCGCAACCCTGGTACCAGGTCATCCCGCGGGCCCGTCGGGGCGGCCCACGGCGCGGCCGGGCCGGCGTCGGTGCCCGCGGTTGCCGCGGTCCAGCTACCGTGATGGCTCCAGCTCGCCGACCCGCGAAGGAGTCGTGATGATCGCAGTAGCTCCGTTGCCCGAGGAGGATCTCGCCGCCGTTCTGACCGACGAGTTCGGTCTTGCCCGGACGTTGCCCGCCAGCGCCTACAGATCAGACGCGGTGCTTGCCTGGGAGCGCGAGCGGTTCTTTGACGGCACCTGGGCGTGCGTCGGCAGGTCGGAGCTGGTGCCCGAGCCCAAATCGCAGCGGGCGATTCGCGTCGGCGGCGAGGGGGTCCTGCTCGCGCGTGGCGAGGACGGCGAGCTGCGCGCGTTTTACAACACCTGCCGCCATCGAGGACATGAGCTGCTGGCCGACGGCGAGTGCCGTAAGCGCCGGGCGATCGCCTGCCCCTACCACTCGTGGGCCTACAACCTCGACGGCACGCTGCGGCAGGCGACACGGTTCTCGGACGTGCCCGGTTTTGACCCCGCCGAGTTCGGTCTGCTGCCCGTCGCGGTACGCGAGTGGGACGGTTGGATCTTCGCGAACCTCTCCGGTGACGCGCCGGAGCTCGACGAGGTCCTCGGCGGGCTCGACGGACACCTGCGCGACTGGGAGATCGAGCGGCTCGTGGTGAAGGCCAGCCACGAGTACGTGGTGCAGGCCAACTGGAAGCTGATCGTCGAGAACTACCTCGAGTGCTACCACTGCCCGAGCATTCATCCGGAGCTGTGTCGCGTCTCGCCGCCCGACAGCGGCGACCTGCTCGAGCACTCGGGGGTCTGGCTGGGCGGGCCGATGGAGCTGCGCGCGGGCGCAGAGACGATGTCGCTCGACGGCGCCAGCCGCGGCGCGCGGCTGCCCGCGCTCAGCGACGAGCAGGCACGGCAGATCTTCTACTACGCGCTGTTTCCGAACCTGCTGATCAGCCCGCATCCCGACTACGTGATGACCCACCGGCTGTATCCAATCAGCCCGGGCCAGACCTGGGTCGAGTGCGCCTGGCTGTTCGCGCCCGAGGCGAGCGACCAGCCTGGGTTTGACCCCGCCTATGCGGTTGACTTCTGGGACATCACCAACCGCCAGGACTTCACGGCATGCGAGGCGGTACAGCGAGGGCTCGCCAGCCGTGGCTACGTACCGGGCCCGTTCGACTACCGCGAGGCCGACGTGTATTCGTTTCAGGCGATGGTCGCGCGCGCGTACCTGTCGGGGTCGATCGAGCCTCCGCGTGCGCTTGATCTGACCGTGAGCTGAGCTCGCACGGCGGCTGCCGGCGCGAGCGCGGTCCCAGAGGGCGAACGCGCGCTCATGCCGGCGCCTGGCGAGCCACGGTCAACGACGTGGTCAGGCTTCCGCAAGCGCGGCAAAGTCACGTTTGACCTGCCGATACCAGCCCATCCCCGAGATCGGCCGCTTCCACCGTCCCTTCATGTCCTTCAATGCGGCCTCGTGCGCCGTGTCACCGTCGGCGACGGCGTCGTTGAGATGGCGATCCTGCGCCTTGATCACGTCATCGGCGGTTTCGCCCGCAAGCTCGTGCTCGCAGGGACCGCCCAACTGCCTGCATGTCATGACCTTCATGCGTGCTCCTTTGGCGGGGGTTGCGTGGTGATAGCGGAGGCTATGGCCGGCGGGCGCGCTTGGCTTCTTCGATCCTGATCGATTCCGCGGTCGACAGCTTGACCGGGTTGCGGCAAAGCGCGATCATCGTGAGCGGACTGGGGTATGGCTGACCATCTTCTGGATCCCGTGCTCGACCCCGACCGGCTGCTGGCCAAGCTGGACGATCTCGAGCGCCAGCGTGACGCCCGCCCGGCGCACGTGCGGCTACCCGGCGAGGCCTACGCGCGCCTGCGGGCAGAGCTCACTTCACCGCAGTTGAGAGCCGAGACCCCAGCCGCGACGACGGTTCGGGTCCCGGGTGATCACAGTCGTCCGCCGGCGACGGTGTTTCTGCATCCGCGCGCCGCCCTCAGCCAGTTTCAGAGCGTGGTCGCCGACTGCTTCGAGGCTCAGGCGATCGAGGCCGGGGAACTGCCCGAGCGGGTGCACGGGCTAGCTCGCTGGATCGAGGAGATCAAAGACCGGCTGCGGCGCTTCGGTCCGTGTGACATTCGCTGGATCGAGCCGAAGCTGTTGCAGCTGGAGACGGAGCTGACCCGCAGCAAGCACCGGTTTGCCGACGCAAAGCCGCCGACCGTGCCGCTCGGCGATCCCGCGCGGGTCGTGATCGTCGGTGACTGGGCGACCGGGCTGCCGCAGGCGCGCAACGTCACGCGCTCGATCACGGCCGTGCTCGACACCACCCCCGCGGGCATCGACTGCCATGTGATCCACCTCGGTGACACGTACTACTCGGGCACCCGTGGCGAGTACCGGCAACTGTTCTTGCCACTGTGGCCCGTGCCTGCGCCGGCCCGTGGAGGCTCGTGGTCGATCCCCGGAAACCACGACTACTACTCCGGTGGCCATGGCTACTTCGACGTGCTGCTCGAGGACCAGCGATTCGCCGCGCAGAAAGGGTGCAGCTACTTCTGCCTCGGCAACGACCACTGGAGGTTCGTCGGCCTCGACGACTCATACACGGACCCGGATAAGCCGTCGCTGGCCGGAGGGCAAATCGAATGGTTCTCGCGGCTGCTCGCCGATGAGCCGCGCTCCGGCACGATCCTGCTCACCCACCATCAGCCGTTCAGCGCCTGGGAGGCGGTCACCAGCGACCTCGCCCAGCTCGTCGGACAGGCGCTCGACGGACGCCGGATCGAGGGTTGGATCTGGGGCCACGAGCATCGCGGCGCGGTCTATGAGGCCGGGGTCAGCTGGCGCGATTACCACGACTTTGCGCAGTACACGGCGATCGCGGGACACGGAGGCGTGCCGAACCTCGTCTCGGGACCGGCCGTCGAGCCCCCAGCGCAGGCTGTCGACCAGCGATACCTGCGCTGGCAGAACACCGACACCTACACGGTCGGCGACGATACGTGGAGCTACGGCGGCTACGCGGTGGTCGACATCGTCGGCGATGCGGCGACGATCCAGTTCTTCACCGAGCTCGGGCAGCCGCGCACGGGTCCGGACGGGTCGGCGGTGGCGCCGGATCCGCTGGTGCGGCTGGCGGGCGCAGCGGCGAGGCAGGGCGGTTGAGCGCGCGATGCTCGTCGATCTGCACGCCCACTATCCGATGCACCTGCTCACCGACGAGCAGCAGCGGACCCACGAGCGGGCGCGCAGCTGGTGGCGGCAGCGGTGGCAAAGCCGGATCGTCGGTCTGATCTCAAGGTTTGCCAACTACCAGGGACCGGGCGACGAGCCGAGCGTGACCGAGGCGTTGATGCGCGACGGCGAGGTCGGGGTGACGATGTCGGTGCTCTACCAGCCGTTTGACGAGATGGACCTTGGCGAGCCGTACGGTGCGCCGCCGCGACAGAGCTATTTCGACGACATCGTCGATCAGCGACGCACCGTCGAGGATCACGTCCGGACTCACGCCGGCGAGGTGGCGGTCGCGCACAACACCGACGAGCTCGACCGGGCGCTTTCAGGCGGCGTCCCGATCGTGATCCACGCGATCGAGGGCGGCTTCGCGCTCGGCTCGGGTCGCGACGAGATCCGGCGCAATGTCGCGGAGCTGGCGCGGCTCGGGGTCGCGTACGTGACCGTCGCGCACCTGTTCTTTCGTGACGTCGCGACCAACGCGCCGGCGCTGCCGTTCCTGCCCGACTGGCTCTACAACCGGGTATTTCCGCAGCGCCAGGGCGAAGGTCTGACCGCGCTCGGACACGAGGTTGTCGACGCGCTGGTCGATCACGGGATCCTGATCGACCTGACCCACATGCGGGCGGCGTCGATCGCCGACGTGTTCGCCCAGCTCGACGCGCGTGATCCCGAGCGGCGGATCCCCGTGATCGCGACCCACATGGCGTATCGCTTCGGTGGGCTCGAGTATTCGTTCGACGAGGCCACGATCACCGCCGTCGCCGAGCGCGGCGGGGTGCTCGGATGCATCCTCTGCAAGCACTACATGACCAGCGGTCTCGACGGCGTTCGTGACACGTTCGAGGGATCGGTCGACGCGCTCTGTCGGCACATCGACAGGATCCACTCGGTGACCGGCAGCTACGACCACATCGGCATCGGCTCCGATCTCGACGGCTACATCAAGCCGGCGTTACCGGGACTTGAGCACATGGGCCGGATGGGGGCGCTGCAGGCAGCGTTACGAGAGCGCTACGGCGACGACGACGCGGAGAAGATTTGCAGCGCCAACGCGCTGCGCGTGCTGCGCGCCGCGTGGGGGACGCCGCGGCCGAGCTCGTAGGGTCAGGCTCGGATGGCTGCGGCGGCCTCGTCGGCCGCGACGAGCTGCTTCCACTCGGCCTTGTCCTCGCGCCAACCCTCCTCGGTGCGCGATCGCTTCCAGTAGCCGGAGACCGACAGCGCCTCGCGTGCGAGCTCGCGCTCGACGATCAAATGACGGCGCAGCGCTCGCACCGACGACGCCTCTCCGTGCACGAACGCTTCGGTGCCAGCGGGCAACTCGAGCTCGCGGACAGCATTGACGAGCACGTCCTCACCGGGCTCGGACAACCAGCGCAGCCGCAGCTCGCCCGGCGACGTCAGCTGCATCTGGTCGGCGGCGTCGGCGACCTGCACGAGCACGTCGACCGTACGGCCGGCCGGAATCCGCTCAAGCGACGCCGAGATCGCCGGAATCACGCTCGGGTCGCCGACCATCAGATACGCGGGCGCTCCGGGATCGGGCGTATAGGCCCCGCCCGGCCCCTGGAACTGCAAGCGGTCGCCCGGCTTGGCGCGCTGAGCCCACGGGCCCGCGACGCCGTCATCGCCATGCACCACAAAGTCGATCGTCAGCCGCTGCTCGGTTTGATCCCACGCCCGAACCGAGTAGGTCCGCGTGCGCGGCCACTGCTCCCGTGGGCGGCTTGAGCGGATCTGCTCCTGATCGAACGGGGCGGCATAATCCGCGGCCGCGGGCGGGAACTGCAGCTTGACGTAGTGGTCGGTGAACTCGCCGGCTGCGAATCCGTGCAGGCCGGCCCCCCCGAACACGATCCGCCGCATGCGCGGCGTCAACGTCGCGGCCTCGATGACCTCGACGACGCGGGGGGCTCGGCGGCCACCCGGCCGCGGGCTTTCGGTGCTGGTAGTGCTCATTGCCTATTAGGGTAGCCTAATTCCGTCGCTCGATCGGATGCCGGTCGCTGGGGGCGTCAGGCCAATGTGCGGCTTGATGCAGAGCGGTGACCGCCGCTTGACCCGGTCATGCGGATCCGGATACGGTCACGTGATGTCAAGCACAGATGCCACGCCGTCCGATGACGATGACACCGGGGTCATGCACGCCGCGCAGGGTGACAACTCCGGATCGGAGGACCAGGCCAAAACCGAAACGACGTCGAGGACCGAGCAACTGCGAGTGATCGGCGGTCTCCTTGCGCTGACCGCCGGACTGATCGCGCTGATCGTCGTCGTGGTCGTGTCACTGCTCGTCAAAACCGATACCACCGGAGGGTCGATCGCGACGGCGGCGATCGGGGTCATCGGCTCGACGGTCGGCGCTTACTTTGGGGTGAAGATCGGCTCAGACGGCACCAAGGCCGCCGTCGAGGCCCAACAGAAGGAAGCCACCAAAGCGCAGGTGTTCGCGCTGCACATGCCGCCCGAGCAGGCAAACGTCGCCTTCGACCAGGCCGAGCGCTTGGTCAAAGCCCACTCGGCCACGAACTGACACTCGCGCCACCTCCGCGCCCGACGCGGTAGGGTGAGCCGCCGGCGACCATAGGGTCACCGGAAACTGCCGATCCGGGGACTGGGGCATGGGACATCGTCTGGCCGTCTTGCGCCGCGCGCTCGCGAGCCCCCGGCTGCGACGGGTGGCGCTCGCGTTCCTCGGCTTCGGGATCGGCGAGTACGGCGTCTGGGTGGTGGTGCTGGTGTACGCCTTCCGGCGCAGCGGCACGACCGGCGCGGGCGTGATCGCGGCCATCCAGCTACTGCCGGCGGCGTTGGTCGCGCCACTGACCGCGCGTCTGATCCAGGCTCGCGGCGCGGCGGCGACGCTGTGCGGCAGCTATCTCGCGCAGACCCTGTCGCTGGCGCTGACCGCGGCGCTGATGCTCGCCGGCGCCCCATCGATCGTCGTCTACGCCGGTGCGGTCGTGGCGGCCTCCGCGGTGACGCTGACGCGTCCGGCGCAGGGCGCGCTGTTGCCGGCGCTGGTGCAGACTCCGGCGCAGCTGACCGCCGCGAACGTGGTCACGGGCTGGGTGGATAACTCCACCCTGCTGATCGGCCCGGCGATCGCCAGCGTGATGCTCGTCAGTGCCGGCCCGGGATGGGCGCTGACCCTGTTCGCGGTGGTCGTCGCGGCCTCGGCGGTGGTTGTCGCACCGTTGCGCCGACTGGGCGACGCCGGCGAGCTCGATCACGAACCGGAGGGCGAGGGCTCACTGTTGGCCGCGATCCGTTGCGCGCCCGGGGCACCGCCGGCGCTGGCGATGCTGACCGCCGAGTATGCGGTGCTCGGTGCCCTGGACGTGCTCGAGGTGGTGCTTGCCGCGCTCGTGCTCGGGCTCGGCTCAGGCGGCGCCGGTTATCTCGGTGCGGTCTTCGGAGCCGGCGGGCTGCTCGGCGCGGCGGTCGCGCTGATGCTGGTCGGTCGCCACCGGTTGGCAGGTCCGCTGCTGGCGGCCGGGCTGGCGTGGGGCGTCGCGTTCGCGGCGATCGGCGCCTGGCCGGCCGTCGGTGCTGCGTTTGCCCTGCTGGCGCTCGCCGGCGCGGCGCGGACCGTGCTCGACGTCGGCGGCCGGACCGTCCTGCATCGCACGGTTCCGCCGGCCTTGCATGGCGGCGTGTTCAGCGCGCTGGAGGGGCTCGAGATGCTGGGCCTGGCGATCGGGTCGCTGTCGGTGCCGCTGCTGGTCGCGCTTGTCGGTGCGCGAGGAGCGCTCATCGTCGTCGGTGGCCTGCTGGTGATCGTGCCGCTGCTGACGACGCCGATGTTGCGCAGGATCGAGCAGGCGTCGCGACCGCTGGATGCCGAGCTCGCGATGCTGCGTGGGCACGCGCTGTTCGAAATGCTCGGCCCCCCGGTGCTCGAGGATCTCGCGCGAGCGATGACGCAAACCGCTGCCGCGGCCGGCGAGATCGTGATCCGCGAAGGCGAGCCGGGCGACGACTATTTCCTGGTCATCGACGGGCAGCTCGAGGTCTCCAGCGCGGGATCTCAGGTGAACTCGCTCGGCGCCGGCGACGGCTTTGGCGAGATCGCGCTGCTGCACGACGGCATGCGCACCGCGACCGTCACCGCGGTCACGGACACGACGCTCTACGCGCTCAAGCGCGCGCCGTTCTTGGAGGCTGTAACCGGGTCATCGCAGGCCCATCACGCCGCCCGCGAGCTAGTCGCACAGCGGCTCGCCTGAGCCGGCCGCCGGCCGCCGGCCGCCGGCCGGTGCCGCTGGTGCCGCCCCACCGATGGCGGGGCGGCACCGAGGGCAACCGTCAGCGAGCGCCGAGCCCGAAGAAGAAGGCAGGCCCGTCTGGGGTGCCCACTCCGGTCTCGTCGTCGTAGCCGGGAGTGTCGTGCAGCGTGGTGCTCTGGACATCGAGCGTCTGCAGCTCGTACGTCTTGCCCTCGCTGTTGTCGAGGTTGTTGGCGTAGTTGGTGCGGACCTGCGCCTGCGGCGAGGTCGGCGCCACGATGTCATGCAGGGCATTGGTGCCCAGCAGGTGGTAGTACAGCGGGTTGACGAACCCCAGCGACCGATGGTGCAACTGGTCGGCCACCGCGACGACCCCCGCCAGTAGCGGTGACGACAGGCTGGTGCCGCCGATCCGGTACTGGTCCCAGTAGGTCCCGTTCGGGAACGTCTGCGTCTCACCGACCTCGAAGCCGGTGTTGGGATCGCCCGGCATCGCGATGTCGGGCACCGCCCGCATCGGCGTCGAGCCCCAATACTCCGAGATGTTGGTCGGGACGTTGCCGACCTGGTAGAACGGCTGCGTGAACAGTTGGCTGGTGCCGCCACCACCGCCGGACGAGTAGGTCCCGGGTGGGGTCGGGGTCCAGGCACCGTCGGTCAGCTGCGAGTACGCGTTCTGCCAGCCGTACTCGTTCAGCCACTGGCCACGACGACCGATCTCGACGCTGGTGCCACCGACGCCCGTCACCCACGGCACGTCGGCGGGGAACTCGACAGACTTCGAGGACAGGTCGGTACCGCCGACCGTGTTGTCGCCGTCATCGCCGGCGGAGAAGTTGACCGTGATCCCGGTCAGCGCCGCCTCGAGCGAGAACTGGTCGTAGAACTCGACGTAGTCGGCGCCGAGCTCGGCGACGGTGTCGACGCCCCCATCGGTCCACGAGTTCGTGATCACGTCGGCGACGTGATCGTCGATCGCGCTCGCCCACGCGTTGTCCAGCCCGCTCTCGCAGTCCGGCGCGCCCACATAGACGATCTTTGCGCCGGGCGCCATCGCGTGCACGGCCTCGACGTCGAGCGTCTCCTCGCCGTACCAGCCGTTGCCGCCGCAGGCGGCGACGTCGTCATACCCGTTCGGACCGGGCGTGATCTGCTTGAACTGCCCCGGTCGGAACAGCGGCTGTCCATGCACGGCGTTGTAGTGCTGGGCGTCCTGGTAGATCGTCGGCGCCGCGTAGGCGTCGGTGATCGCCACCGTGACGCCACGCCCGCTGACGCCGGGAGGCCAGCAGCCCGCTCTCGCCGTACGCCGACTGGTACTGCTGCGGAACGTAGCCACAGACCGCGTACGGTTGCGTTTCGCCGTACGCGGTCGGCAGCTTGCGCGCGAGCTTCTGCCCGTAGTACTTCGAGCACGGCTGCACCCCGTAGCGGGCGCCGGTGGGCGGCCCGGGCTCGGTGTCGGCCGGCTGCTTGAGCGTGGCTCCCTCGTCGATCCCGATCACACCGGCGATCGCGCCGCTGACCGCCGCCGAGGTCCCGGCCGGCAACGACAGCGCGGTCGCGTTGGAGCGGACGGTCTTGCCGTGGTAGCGATAGTTGTTGAGCGTGGTCCCGAACGTCTTCTCGACCTGTGCGGCCGAGCCGCTGGCCTCGACGTACATGCCGCTGCGGAACGTGTCGGTGACCTTCATGCCGTGCAGGCGAAGCCACGCCTTGACGCTGGCGACGGCTGCGCCGGTCGGCGCGTAGCTCGCGTCGAACTGCTTGTTGGACAGCCACTTGCCGTAGCTCGAGCTGGACGGCTCAGACAGCGCCTTCAGCTGAGCGACGGCCGCGCTCTCATTGCGCATCTTCAGCAGTACGCCGAAGCTGACCTGCTCACGCGACGGCGTTGCTGACAGCTTGTGAGCCTGCGGCAGCCAGCGCGGAATGCTGCCGCGTAGCGGGTGTCGGCTCCGGGCCGCGGTGGCTGTGGCCGCACCGGCCAACAGCGCGACGCAGCCGAGCACGGCAGCGATCAGCGCCTTCCGGGGAACTCCAGACGATCTCATCACACCTCCAGTTGTGGGACCTGCGCCCGTCTACCCCCGGAGCGGGTCACCCTAACTGAAACGCCCCCGACCGTGTCGGGCCAGCTGGACGGATCGCCTGCTCCGGTTCGGATCGTCGCGACGACCGACGCCGGTGGACGGTCAGCGACCAGGGTGCCGGTGGGCATCCCCGGCGTGCGAGCCCGGCCGGCATGGCCAGCGCGTGTTCGCCAGCGTGAACTGCGAGAAGAACCGCCACGATGCCACCGCTGCGCTCGGACCCTTGGGGTCGGTGAAGTTGGCCCACTTCGGGTTGCTCGAGCCGCCCGACCAGAAGTGGCCCATGCCATGCACGAGGTAGCGCTGTCCGACCAGGCAGCCGTGCCCGTCGCGGTAGTCACTGACCGTGTAGGAGTCGCCGCCACGGGCCTTCGCGGTGCGCACCGAGGCCGGCGTGAGCTTGATCGGGCGGGTCTGGTGGTGGCTGACGACGAGGTTGTCGGTGCGCAGCCCCTGCGCCAGCGCCTTGTCCGCACACCCTGGTGGCACCGCCTGGTCGGCGTCGCCGCCGATCATCAGCCGCGGCACGACCCGGGCGCGGCGGCCCATCTCCGCGAATGCGAGCTGGGCACTGGCGGCGGCCGTCAGCGGCGTGACGTGCCCGAGCAGGCAGGTCGCGTCGTCGTAGGCGCCGCCGGCGTTCTGTCCGGCCGCGGCGTACAGGTCCGGGTACTCGGCGGCGATGTCGGCGGTCAGGAACGCGCCGGCCGAGATCCCCGTCAGGTAGACGCGTTGGCGATCGATGTGCCAGCGCTTGATCACCGCGCGCGTGATCGCGGCGACCGCCGCGCCGTCGCCCTGACCGCGACGCAGGTCGACCGGATTGAGCCACTGCCAGCAGCGGGTGAGCACGCCCGGCTGGGCGTTCTCGAGGGCGTCGGTGTCCGGGTAGACGACGACGAACCCGTGGTGGTTGGCGAGCGGGTTGTAGAGGCTCGCGCGCATCTGGTCATAGGCGGTCGTCTGGCAGCCGTGCAGCATCACCAGCAGCGGCATCCGCGTGTGGCGGGTGAAGCCGCGCGGGGTGTAGACGATGTAGGGGTGGGCAGTCTGCCCGGTGCCGTAGGTCAAACGCTGCGCGCGTCCCGCGATCGGTCGCGCCTGCGCCGCCGTGCACACCATCAGCATCAGCGCCACCGCGAACGAGATACGCAGCAGCGGACGGAGCGCATGAACGATGCCGCGACGTGCATCTTGCACGTGCGTGCGCGCCCCTACGTTCAGGCGGCCCCCTATCCGTCCGCTGGTCTGCGTCATCTCAACTTCGCTGCTGGGAGCGTACTCGATCATCAGTACCACAGTCAAGAATAAATTACAGTGATTGTCGGTCGTCGGCTACAGTCCGAGCCGCGATGCCCACCGACGGCGCGATCGGCACCGATGCCTTCGGGAGTGGCCGACGAGAGTTCTCGCCGCGACAGCGGGAGATCCTCGATGTGGTCGAGCGCGTGTTCCGGCGCGACGGGGTGCGGGGGGTGCGGATGGGCGAACTGGCGACCGAGGCGTCGTGCTCGCGCAGCACGCTGTACGAGCTCGCACCGAGCAAGGAGGACCTGCTGCTGCTGACGCTCGACGGGATGATGCGCCGGATGATGCGCCGCGGCGCCGACGCGATCGCTGCGGCCGAGGACCCGGTCGGCCGGATCCGGGGGATGCTGCTCAGCGGGGCGCTGGACTTCGCCGAGCTCGGACCGAGCTTCCTCGAGGCGGTGCGCGGGCACACGCCCTCGCGGATCCTGTTCGACAGCAAGATCTCCGAGGGAATGCAGGTGCTGGAGCTGCTGATCGACGACGCGATCGAGGCCGGCGCGTTTCGCGAGGTCAACGCGGCACTGGTCGCCGAGGCGATCTTCGCCGTGATCCTGCGCTTCACCGACGCGAGCATCGTGCGCTCGACCAAGGTCAGCCCGACCGCGGGGCTCGCCGAGCTGATCGACGTGCTGATCGACGGCTTGCGTCCGCGCTGAGCGCGGCTCAGGCGGGCTCGTGAAGTGCCCCGGACGTGAGGTCGTCGGGCACCGACGGCAGAATCTCGCTCACGAACGAGTCAGTCGCCGCCGCGGTCCCGACGTCGTGGCCCGCGCGCTCTGACAGGAACCAGCGGTGCTCGAGCACCTCGTGGAACACCTCGACGGGGTCGAGCTTGTCGTCGAGCCCGGGGGGGATGCTGGCGACGACCGGCTCATAGATCTCCTTCAACCAGCGACTGGCGGCGACCATCGGCGACACCGAGCGCTGGCTATCGCGCTCGAGCATCGCCTGAAACGAGGCGATGTCGTTGAGCAGCCGCCGCGCCTGGTTCTCCTCGGCAACGAGCCCGGTCTGCTGGTAGAGCCGGTTGCGGTGATCTCCGGGCTCGGACACGCGGGTGGCGACCCGCAGGCGCACCTGGCCCGCCTCGGCGTCCGCGATCTCGACCTCGTCGAGGTCGAACCCGAGCTCGGACAGGCGCTCGACGCGCTTGGCGAGCTGATGGGAGACCTCGCCGACTCCGACCAGCCACTCGCCGGTCAGCTCCTGCCACAGCCCCTCGTAGCTGCACTGCATCCGCTCGACGATCTGCAGCGGCTCGACATCGGGATTGAGCAGGCCGCCGGCCTGCAGGTCCATCAGCTCGCCGGCGACGTTGTTGACGGCGGTCTCGACGTCGGTGCGCCGCTGGCCGTCGGACAAGGTGTCGTGGGTCTCGGCCGTCTCGGCGTCGACCATGTAGGCCGCGAGCTCGCCCGCATCGAGCCTGAACAGGGTGTTCGACAGCGAGCAATCACCCCAGTACACGCCCCCGAGGTGCAGTCGCGCCAGGAGCTGCACGAGCGCGTCGACCAGTTGCGCGCGCGAATGCAGCCCATGGGGTTCGGAAAACAGCGCGCGGTAGGTCGACGAGTACTCCAGGTAGCGCGTCACCAGCACCGCCTCCAGGCCCGGTTCGCGATCGGTCACCACCCCCTGGACGGGGACGCACGCGATCCCGAGCTCGGCGACGTGCAACAGCACCCGATACTCGCGGGTCGCCAGCGCCGCCGGCAGCTCCTTGACCGCGAGGATGTGCGGACCGTCCTCGATGAACCGCACGACGTGACGGTGCAACCCCTCGTGGCGGGGGGTGACGAGCCGTTCTGAGCGCCACTCCAGCAGCGGCTCGGTCCACGGCAGGCTGAGCAGATCGACCGACGTGATGGCAGCGGGGGCGAGCGTGATCCGCACGGTCGCAGCTACGTTAGAAACCGCGGGCGCATCATCGCGGGCGGACCGACCAGCCGCCGTCGGATCCGATCACCTGGCCGGTCACCCAGCCCGCCTCGTCGGAGACCAGCCAGCCGACCAATCGCGCCTGGTCGTCGGGCGACCCCCAGCGGCCGCCAGGGCTGGCGGCGGCGACCGCGGCGTATAGGTGCTCGTCGGCATAGGCGGTGTCGGTCGGGCCCGGGTCGATGCAGTTGACCGTGATCCCATCGGCCATCAGAGCCACCGCCAGCGAGCCGGTCAGCTGATGCAGCGCGCCCTTGGATGCGATGTACGGCAGCTCCTGCGGCATCGCGGCGTGGTACTGCCCGGAGGTGAACAGCACCACGCGGCCGCCGTCGGACCGCGGCCTGGCCCGCGCCATCGCCTGCACCAGCAGCAGCGTCGCGCGGGTATTGACCGCCCAGGTGAGATCGAGCTCCGCGGCGGTCAGGTCGCCGAGCGCGTGGTCGGAGGAGCGAGCGTGTGCGGCGACCACGACGTCGAGGCACCCGAACGCGGCGAGTGCGTCGGCGACCAGCCGGTCGGGCGCGTCAGGGTCGGCGAGGTCGGCGGACACCGCACGCGCTCGCGCGCCCGCCGCGACCAGTTCGGTGGCAAGCGCCTCGGTCCCGCCGGGGTCCGGGACTCGGTGAAACGAGGCGTCGAACGGCTCGTAGCCGTGGACCAGCACGGCGAGACCATCGTCGGTCAGCCGCCGCGCGATCGCCGCCCCGATCGCCCCGCGCCGGCTCGCTCCGGTCACGAGCGCGACGCGGCCCCGCGCGCCGCCGGCCGGCGGACCCGCGGCGCGCGCACCGCGCTCGGCTGTCACTCCCTGATCACCGCACCGGTGTCGGCGTCGAAGAAGTGCATCGCCGCGCGGTCGACCGCGAACCGCATCCGCTCGCCCGGTTTCGCCGGTGTGTGCGGCCCGACCCGGGCCACCCCGGCGCCGCCCGCGGTCATCTCGTCGTCCTCCTCGGTCCCCTCCGCCTGCACCCGCTTGGCGTCGATCGTGAAATGCACCTGCAGTTCGGAGCCGAGCGCCTCGACCAGGGTCACGTCGGCGTCGAGCGTGGCGCCCGTGTCGCCGTTGGCGGCCGGCAGGCTCTCGGGGCGGATCCCGACCACGATCTGGTTGCTGCCGTAGGAACTCAGGCCGGGGTGGGTGGTGCGAATCGCGTCATCGAGCGCGATCTCCTGCGAGCCGAGCTTGATCCGGCCGTCGGTGACCGTCGCCTCGAATAGGTTCATCGCCGGCGAGCCGATGAACGCGGCCACGAACACGTTGTCGGGGTGGTCGTACAGCGTCTGCGGCGTGTCGCATTGCTGCAGCAGGCCGGAGCGCATCACCGCCACCCGGTCGCCCATCGTCATCGCCTCGGTCTGGTCGTGGGTGACGTACACGGTCGCGACGCCGACCTGGCGCTGGATCTGTGACACCTCGGCGCGCATCTGCACGCGCAGCTTCGCGTCGAGGTTGGACAGCGGCTCGTCCATCAGGAACACGGTGGGGTTGCGCACGATCGCGCGGCCCATCGCCACCCGCTGGCGTTGGCCGCCGGACAGTTCCGCCGGCTTACGCTCCAGCCATTGCGTCAGCCCGAGGATCCGAGCCGCCTCGTTGACCTTGCTACTGACTTCGTCCTTGGGGAGCTTCTGCAGCTTGAGCGCGAAGCCGATGTTGTCGGCGACGGTCATGTGCGGATACAGCGCGTAGTTCTGGAACACCATCGCGATGTCGCGCTCGCGCGGGCCGAGCTCATTGACGACCTTGTCGCCGATCCGCAGCACGCCGCCGGAGATGTCCTCGAGGCCGGCGATCATCCGCAGCACGGTCGTCTTGCCACACCCCGATGGCCCGACCAGCACCATCAGCTCGCCCTCGGCGACGCCGAGGTCGATCCCCGGGACGGCCTCGAAGCCGTTGGGGTAGACCTTCTTGACCTGCTCCAGCTCAACGGTTGACATGGCGATCTCGCTCCATCGGGGTCGGGTTGGGGTTCGGGTCGGTGGCCATCCTCATCCCTTGACCGCGCCGGCGGTCAGCCCGGAGACCACCGAGCGGCGGAAGGTCAACACGAGGATCGCGATCGGCACCGCAGCCACGGTGCTGGCCGCGAAGATCGTGCCGAACGGGATCGTGAACTGCGATCCGAACAGGGCGATCCCGACCGGGATCGTTCGGAAGTTGTTCTCGCTGTTGAACGACAGCGCCATCAGGAACTCGGTCCAGCACGCCGTGAAACAGAAGATCCCTGCGGTGAACAGACCTGGCTTGGCCTGCGGCAGCACGATCGACCACAGCGTCCGAAACGGCCCGGCGCCGTCGATCCGCCCGGTCTCCTCCATCTCCTTGGGGATCCCGAGCATGTAGTTGCGCATGATCCAGATCGCGAACGGAAGGTTGAACGCGACGTACGGGACGATCAGCGCCTGGTAGCTGTTCAGCCAGCCGATCGTCTTCATCAGCAGGAACAGCGGCGCGATCACCGCGATCGCCGGGAACACCGAGATCATCAGCAGCGCGACCATGATCGGCAGCTTGCCGCGCATCGGCAGCCGCCCGAGCGCGTACCCGGCCATCGTTGCCAGGCACAGCACGACCGCGGTCGAGATCACGGCGATCAGCGCCGAGTTGAGGATGTAGCGGCCGAACGTGTAGTCGCTGAACGCCGTGTGGTAGTTCTGGGTGGTGACGTCGTGGGGGAAGAACGAAGCCTGACCGATGCCGGCGGTGCCCTTGAAGCTGGACGAGATCATCCAGTACAGCGGCAGCGTGACGAAGATCACCGTGATCGTCGTCGAGATCGAGACGCCGTTGATGTAGCGGCGCCAGCCGTGACGTGGGCGGTTGCGCATCAGGCTCCCTCCTCCCCGACTTGAGCTCTGAACACCTTCAGGAACGCGAAGCAGCCGATCACGACGAGCAGCGCGGTGGTCGTCGCGACGGCGGCGCCCGGGCCGAACTTCAGGTCCTGGAACATCGCCTGGTAGCCGAGCACCGCCAGCGACGTCGTGGCGTGCCCGGGGCCGCCCTGGGTGAGCACGAACGGCAGGTCGAACAGGCCGAACGCCTGCAGCACCCGGAACAGCACCGCCAGCGCCAGCGTCGGGCGCAGCAACGGGAACGTGATCTTCCAGAACGTCGTCCAGCCGGTGGCGCCGTCGACATCGGCGGCCTCGTAGACGTCCTGCGGCAGCATCACCAGTCCGGCCAGGACGATGATCGCCACGAACGGCGTCGTCTTCCAGATGTCGGCGACACATCATCCCGATGATCGCTCCGAGGTTGGAGCCGAGGATCACGACGTTGCCGAAGCCCAGCGTCGACAGGATCGAGCTCGCGATCCCGTAGGTGGGGTCGTAGATGTAGTACCAGAGCTCGGCCGAGATCACCGTGACCAGCGACCAGGGGATCAGCAGCAGGGCCATCATCCAGCCGCGCCCGGCGATCAGCCGTTCGAGCACGAGTGCGATCATCGTCCCCAGCACGAGCTCGAACAACACCGTCACCAGCGTGTACCCGACCGTGAACAGCAGCGCGTAGTGCCAGGTCGAGTTGCCCAGCACCAGCGAGTAGTTCGCGGTGGTCAGGCCGTTGAGCTGGAATCCGGACCCGAGTGACGTTGACGTTCTCGAAGCTGAGCAGCACCGAGAAGCCGATCGGGAACAGGGTGACGATCCCGATGAACAGCAGCGCCGGGGCGGAGAACATCCAGCCCAGGCGCGCCATCTTGCGGCGATGTTGATCGGGACGGCCGACCACCGTGGCGGTCGTGGTGCCGGAACCGCCCTCGCTCGGCGGCACGGCGATTGCGCTAGCCATTGTTCGTTTGCGCTCCAGAAACTGGTTGGCCGCCCGCGGAAGCGGAGGAGGACGTGGCTCCCGCGGGCGACACGGTTGGTGTGCCTACAGGCCTCCTCCGGACACCGCGGTACTGATCGACGAGTCCATGCTCTTGACCGCGGCTGCCGGCGACGTCTGACCCGCCAGCACCGAGCTCACGTTCTGATAGATCGCCTGGCTGACCTGCGGGTAGTTCGGCGTCTGCGCCGGGCGCGGGATCAGCTTGGTCTTGGGCACGATCCCCAGAACGGCGTTGGACTTGACCACGGCGGGATCGGTCCGGACCGAGTTGATCGTCGGGATCTGCGAGAACTTCGTCGCCTGGATCTTCTGGGCCTCTTCGCTCGTCATCCACTTGATGAACGTGAGGTCGGCGGCGATGTTCTTGCGAGTGCGGGTTGATGTACAGGTTCCACCCGCCGATGTTCGAGTAGCCGGGGGCTGTCTTGCCGGCGAACGTCGGCATCGGAGCGACGCCGACCTTGCCGATGACCTTCGAGCCGCTGGCCTGCGACGCCGCGTAGGCGTAGTCCCAGTTGCGCAGGAATGCGGCGTTGCCGTTGGTGAACACGCTCAGCGCCTGCGGCTCCTGGAACGTCGAGACCGCGCTCGGGCTGACGCCCGAGCTGACCAGCGAGCGCATGAACGTCAGCGCCTTCAGCGCGCCGTCGTTGCTCGCGATCAGCGACTTGTTGCCGTCGGCGTTGAGCACCTCACCGCCGGCGTCGCCGAGGAACTCCATGAAGTTACAGGTCGCGCCCTCGTAGTCGGCACCCTGGAACACGTAGCCGTACTGGACCTGTTTCTTGCTCTGCATCTCCTTGGAGTCCGACATCAACTGCTCCCAGTTGGTCGGGACCTTCATGTGGTCCTTGGCCAGCAGGTCCTTGCGGTAGTACAGGAAGCCCTGGTCCTCAAACAGCGGCGCGCCGTATACCTGGCCCTTGTAGGTCGCGCCCTGGACCAGGCCGGAGGCAAACCGCGTGAAGTAGCTGCTCGGCAGGTACTTCGACAGCGGTACCGCGAGCTGGTGGGCGCCGAACTGCGCGGGCCAGATCACGTCGCCCATGAACACGTCGGGGCCGGCGCCGCCGGAAATCTGCGTGGTGAGCGTCGCACGGTTGGTGTCGGTGTCGGTCGGGGCCGAGATCAGCTTGACCTTGATGCCCGGGTAGGCCTTCTCGAAGGCGGAGATCCACACCTTGCGGACATCGGGCCCGCTGGTCGAGATCGGGCTGGCCCACCAGTTGATCGTGCCCTTGGTGGGGTTGCCGGGGGCCTTGGCGACGTTGTTGGAGGTCTGCGGCGGGGCGTTGGTCGCGGTGTTGCCGCCGGAGCCTCCCGACGACGAGCCACAGGCGGCGATACCGAGCGCGGCGATCGCCGCGACGCCGCTGGCTAGCACGCGGCGTCCGATGCGACCCCGCGCGCTGGGGGTCAGTTCAGACATGACGGACTTCACTCTCCTGACGTGATGGACGAACGGGATGGCACGGCGGCTGACTGAGGCCGCCGTTGGGGGCACGGCGCGTCGTGGTGGCGCTGCATCGATCCATCGGTTCCTTTCGGGCCGCGTGAGCGCGCCCATTGAACCGCCGTCGAGCATGCAACAAAAGCCACGTTCGGCTATGACGAAAAGTCGCGGGAAGCGGCCGCGGCGGCGAGCCTTCCGAGGCCGGCGGGATCGCCGTCAACCGGTCACCGCCGGCTCGAGCAGGGTCGCTGCGGTATCGCGGATCGCCTCGGAGATCCGCGCCGCGGCCGCCACCGCCACCGGCGCGTGGCGCTCGTCGGCGGGGCCGCTCGGGGTGGCCGGGAGCAGGCTGATCGCCGCCATGACCCGGCCGTCGTGGTCGCGGATCGGCGCCGCCACGGTGCCCGGCCTTGGCCCACCGTCGTGGGCCCAGCCGTTGCGCCGGATCCGAGCGAGCTCGGTGATCAGCGGCTCGATCGTCGCTTGGGTGGTCTGCAGCGCGCCGTTGCTCCACAGCGTGCGGATCTCGCTCTCGGGCCGTGCGGCCATCAGCACCCGAGCGATCGCGCTGTCGTCCGGCGCCGCGGTCGCGCCCGGCCGCGGCCCGGCGGCCGTCGGCAGCCCACCGTTGCGCCGGTGCACGCAGATGATCCGGCCGCGCTCCCAGGCGGCGACGTTGACCGTCATTCGCTTGCTCTCGGCGAGATCGCGCACGATCGGCCGGGCGCAGACGTTGAGCGCGTTGGTGCGCATCTGCACCGACGCCAGCGACACCGTTCGCCAGCCGAGCCGGTAGCGGCCATGGCCGACTCGCTCCAGCAGCCCGATCTCGGTCAGCGTCGCGAGCGCCTCATGTGCGAGCGACTTACCGATCCCGAGTCGCTGTGCGGTCGCGGTCACACCCCATTCGGGCTCCGCGAGCGTGAACAGATCGAGCACGTCGCCGGCCCGGATCAAGGTTCCGAGCATCGCTAGCGACCCTCGAACGTGCTCGCAAGCTCGGGCATCAGCGCAGCGAAGCGCCCATCGCCGCCCGCGTCGAGGCGCGCCGCGCGCAGCACACGACCGAGCCAGTGCTTGGACGGACGTTCGATGTTGACCGGCGCCAACCCAGCGCCGCCCAGCGTGCCGGCCACACTGTGCGCCCCGTCTCCGAGACGCTCGGCGACCCGGTGATCGGGCAGCGATACGAGATCAACGAGCGCTTGGCCCGCGAGCGCGGTCCCTGAAACGGCACCCGGGGCACGGGCGCTCGAGCATGTACGTGACATGCCTTGTCCTCCTCCTCTCCGGTTTGTTCCTGCCTACCCGGTAGGTCCCGGCAGTAACGCCGTCGCCGACCGGATGGAACCGGTTCAACACTCTTGCACCGGATGGCGGCGGATGTCAACCCCCGAATCGTGAAGGTAGAGTTGAATCGGGGCGCAGGGACGGGGTCCGCATCGTCCGGCGGCCGCCCAGATGCACAAGCGAGCCCGAGGTCCGACCATTCGCGATGTCGCCCGGCATGCGGACGTGGGCGTCGGCACGGTCTCGCGCGTGCTCAACGACAGCCCGCTGGTCAGCGACGAGACTCGCCGGCGGGTTCGCCGCACGATCGACGAGCTCGGCTATCAGCCCAGCGAGACGGCGAGGAGCCTCTCACTCGGGCGCAGCCAGACGATCGGGGTCGTTTCGCCGTTCGTGGTCTCGGACTCGCTGCATGCCCGCCTGCGCGGTGCGGTACAGCGCCTCGCGCAGGAAGGCGAGTACGACCTGCTGCTGTTCGACGCCACGACGGTGCGCCAGCGGATGGATTCGTTTCGCGCGTTTGCCCGAGGCGATCGAGTCGACGGCCTGCTGTTCATGTCGCTGGCCTTGACCGACGACGAGATCGAGCAGTTGCGCTCCGAACGACTCGCGGTCGCGCTCGTCGATGCCGTGCATCCGATGCTCGCCAGCGTCTACATCGACGACGTCCGGGGCGGCGAGCTGGCGGCCGAGCACCTGATCGATCGCGGCCATCGGCGGATCGGCTTCATCGGCGATCACCCGCTTCCGCAGGGCTTTCGCTCCAGCGAGGACCGGCGCCTCGGGATGCGCCGGGCGCTGCAGCGTGCGGGCCTGGCCGACGACGAGCAGCTGGTGGCGCTCGGCGAGCCCGACCGCGTTCAGGCCGCCGCCGCGACCGAGGCGTTGCTCGCGCTGGCGGATCCTCCGACGGCGATCTTCGCCGCCTCCGACTGGCAGGCGGTGGGCGTCGTGCAGGCTGCGCGCCGGCTCGGCGTGCGGGTACCCGAGGAGCTGGCGGTGATCGGCTTCGATGATCTCGACGTCGCCGAGGTGCTCGAGCTCACGACCGTGCGTCAGCCGCTGCAGGAGAGTGGCCGGTTAGGGGTCACGCTGCTGCTCGAGGCCCTGCGCGATCCCGGGCGGGCGCCGCGGCACGAGGCGCTCCCGCTGTGCGTGGTGCAGCGGCGTACGACCTGAGCTCCGCCGCGATGTTCGTGATGACCGAACGCCGCTGGCGAGCGGGCGTCGGCGGGGCTAGAACGCTGCTCGGTGACGCTTGCGGATCAGCCAGGTCGGATCGACGAGCGAGCGCTCGCCGGGCGCTTGGCGGCGCTCGATCTACGAGCGCGTCTGCATCTGTTGACCGGCGGTGACATGTGGTCGCTGAAGCCCGAGCCCGCGGTCGGGCTGCGCCGGATCGTCGTCTCTGACGGTCCTGCGGGTGTCCGCGGCGAACGTTGGGACGAGCGTGACCCATCGGCCAGCCTGCCGGCGCCGGCGGCACTCGGCGCCTCGTGGGATCCGGCGCTGCTGCGCCGGATCGGCCGGTTGCTCGCCGGCGAAGCCCGGCGCAAGGGCGTCGACGTCGTACTCGCGCCGACGCTCAACCTGCAACGAAGCCCGTATGGCGGGCGCGACTTCGAGAGCTTCAGCGAGGACCCGTTGCTGACCGCGAAGCTCGGGGCGGCGTTGATCGAGGGCGTGCAGGCCGAGGGGGTGGCGGCGACCGCGAAGCACTTCATCGCCAACGACAGCGAGACCGAGCGGATGACGGTCGACGCCCGCGTCGACGAGCGCACGCTGCGCGAGGTCTACCTGGCGCCGTTCGAGCAGGCCGTCCGCGCCGGGGTCTGGCTGGTGATGGCCGCCTACAACCGCGTCAACGGCGAGTCGATGACCGAATCGCCGCTGTTGCGCGAGCTCCTGTGCGATGAGCTCGGTTTCGATGGCGTCGTCGTGTCTGACTGGTTTGCCGCACGCACCACGGTGCCGACGGCGCGGGCCGCGCTGGACCTGGTGATGCCCGGCCCGGACGGGCCGTGGGGCGAGGCGCTCGCGGCCGCGGTCGACGACGGCAAGGTCGAGCGGGCGACCGTCGACGAGAAGGTCACTCGCGTGCTGCGTCTGGCCGCCCGGGTCGGCGCGCTCGACGCCGCGGCGAGCGACGAGCGCCCCGGCGCCTCCGCGTCGGAGGTCGGCGCGACGTTGCGGGAGGCGGCCGCCGCGGGCTTCGTGCTGGCGGCCAACCGCGACCGGCTGCTGCCGTTGCGGGCGTCGGCGATCGAGCGCTTGGCGGTGATCGGGGAGCTCGCCGACACCGTCGCGCGCGGGGGCGGCTCGGCGACCGTGTTCACCGAATACGAGATCTCGCCGCTGGCCGGCCTGCGGGCGGCGCTGTCGTCGGCGGCCGTCGAGTACGCGCCCGGCCCGTCGATCTCCGCCCGGCTCCCGGTCGCGACCGGGCCGTGGATCGGGTCCGTCGACGGCGGTGGGGGGATCGAGGTGCGGTTCCTGGACGTCGACGGACACGTGCTGGCCACCGAGCACCGTCGCGAGGGCGCGTTTCACTGGTCGCGGTCGCTGCGCCACGACGGCTCGCTGGCGTGGATCGAGGTCCACGCGACGCTGTGCGCCACCGAGGGCGGGGTCTACGCAGTCGGTGGCTCGGGCATCGGTCGCTACCGATTGACCGTCGGCGGGGCGGTCCGGTACGACGACCGGCTGTGGCTGGCGGCCGGCAGCGATCCGATCGAGGGGCTGACGCACCCGCCGCAGTTCGCCTGCGACCTAGCGCTGCGGGCGGGCGAGCGGGTCGAGTTGGTGCTCGCCCACGAGGTCGGGTCCGCGGCCGGCGCGCTGGGTGACGTCGGGCTGGCCTTCCAGCTGAACCTGCGCCCGCCACACGACGATGACGAGCGCGCGCTGCGGCGGGCCGAGGCGCTGGCGGCGAGCGCCGACGCCGCGGTGGTGGTGGTCGGCACCGGCAGCGAGTTCGAGACCGAGGGGTGCGACCGTGACTCGCTGGCGTTGCCCGGCCGCCAGGACGAGCTCGTCCAACGGGCGTTGACCGCCAATCCCCGGACCGTGGTGGTCGTCACCAGCGGCGGCCCGGTCCTGTTGCCATGGGCCGACCGGGCGGCCGCGGTGCTGCTGGCGGGATTCGCCGGCCAGGAGTTCGGCCACTCGCTCGCCGACGTGCTGCTCGGCCAGCGCGAACCGGGCGGGCGTCTGGCCTGCAGCTGGCCCTCGGATGAGGGAGACCCGCGCGCGCTGTGTCCGGTCGACGGCCGGCTGGAGTACCGCGAGGGCCGCTCCGTCGGCTATCGGGGAATGGCGGCGGATCGGCCCGGGCTTCGCTACCCGTTCGGCCATGGCCTGGGCTACACCGACTGGGTGTACGAAGCGATCACGGCGCCGGCCGGGCATCTCGCCGGCGAGCTGGCGGTGACCGTCACGGTTCGCAACGACGGCCCCCGCTCGGGTCGCGAGGTGGTGCAGCTGTACGCCGCGCGACCCGCCGAGCCGACGCACTGGCTGGTCGGCTTCGCGGCGGTGCAGGCGGCCCCGGGCGAGCGGGTCGCGGTCAGGCTGGTCGTCGCGGAGCGTTCGCTGCAGCACTGGGACGTCGACACCGGACGCTGGGCGCTGGCCCCGGGACCGGTGCGGCTGTGCGCCGGCGGCGCCAGTGCCCGGCTGCCGCTGTCGGCGACGACCGTGATCGGGACGGGCAGATGACCGCGCGCGAGCATTGGTGGCGCGGCGCCGTGATCTACCAGATCTACATCCGCAGCTTCGCTGACTCCGACGGCGACGGCATCGGCGATATCCGCGGGATCCGCGCTCGGCTCGGGTACCTGACCGAGCTGGGCGTCGACGCGGTCTGGATCAACCCCTGGTATCCGTCGCCGATGTTCGACGCCGGCTACGACGTCAGCGATCCGCGGGCGATCGAGCCGGTGTTCGGCACGCTCGCCGACGCTGAGGCGATGATCGCCGAGGCGCACGAGCTCGGTCTGCGCGTCCTGCTCGACATCGTCCCCAACCACTTCTCCAGCGAGCACCCGTGGTTCGCGGCGGCGCTCGCCGCCCCGCCGGGATCGCCCGAGCGCGATCGCTTCATCTTCCGCCCGGGCCGCGGTCGCGACGGCGCGCTGCCACCCAACGACTGGCAGAGCAACTTCGGGGGGCTCGCCTGGACCCAGGTGACCGAGGCCGACGGTCGACCTGGCGAGTGGTACCTGCACCTGTTCGCTCCCCAACAGCCGGACCTCAACTGGTCAAACGAGGATGTGGTCGAGGACTTCGACGAGACGATGCGGTTCTGGTTTGACCGCGGCGCCGACGGATTCCGGATCGACGTCGCGCATGGGTTGGTCAAGGCCGAGGGGCTGCCCGACGTCGGCGATCTCCCGTGGCCGCCGCCCCCCGGCGAGGTCGTCGATCACCCGCACTGGGACCGCGACGGAGTGCACGAGATCTATCGGCGCTGGCGGCGGCTGGCGGACACGTACGACCCGCCGAAGGTGTTCGTCGCCGAGGCGTGGGTGGGAAACGCCGAGCGCTTGGCGCTCTACGTCCGACCCGATGAGCTCTCCACCGCGTTCAACTTCGACTTCCTGCTCGCCGCCTGGGACGCCGATCGGTTGGTCAGTGAGATCCGCAGCGCGCTGGCGGCCCACCGCTGCGTCGGCGCGCCGGCGACGTGGGTGCTCTCCAACCACGACACCCTGCGCGAGGTGTCGCGCTACGCGCGGCCCCAGGACGTGCGCGAGATCCGGCATCTCCAGGACGCGCTGCACCTGCCGGCTGACTTCGCCCTCGGCCGTCGCCGCGCCCGGGCGGCGGCGCTGCTGATGCTGGCGCTGCCGGGCGGCGCCTACCTCTACCTGGGTGGGGAGCTCGGCCTCGCCGAGGTCGAGGACCTCCCCGACGAGGCACTGCGCGATCCCACCTGGGAGCGTTCTGGCCACACCCAGCGCGGCCGCGACGGCTGCCGGGTCCCGATCCCGTGGTCGGGGACCGCGCCTCCGTTCGGCTTCGGCCCCGCGGGCACGGTTCCGTGGCTGCCCCAGCCGAGCTCGTGGAGCGCGTTCACCGTCGAGGCCGAGACCGGCGATCCGAGTTCGATGCTCGAGCTGTACCGGACCGCGCTGCGGATCCGGCACGAGCATCCGGCGCTGGGCGACGGTGAGCTGCGGTGGTCAGAGCCCGGCGAGGGCGCGCTCGGGTTCGCGCGCGAGCCCGGGTTTGAGTGCCTGGTCAACGTCTGCGCCGAGCGGCTGGCGCTGCCGGCGGGCGCGCGCGTGCTGCTGGCCAGCGGGCCGCTGCACGACGACGGCTCGCTGCCGCCCGACACGGCGGTCTGGCTCGGGCGCTGAGCTCGTCTGACGGCTGCGGCGCCGGGTACGCGTCTGGGTCGGGTGTGACCGCCCCGGACGGGTCAGTTGTGACCGCCCCGGACGGGTCAGTTGTGACCGCCCCGGACGGGTCAGTTGTGACCGCCCCGGACGGGTCAGTCGTGAGCGCCGGCGACCTGGCCGACCAGCAGCTCGCGGCATGTCGCGTAACGCCCGTTGCTCGGGCGCGACCGGGTGCAAAGGGATCTTGAGGACCGCTGGCGTCGCCAATCGCCCTTTGCTCCGAGGTCCCGTGGGGCAAGTGGCGATATATCACCCGTCCGGGCGGCTGCGGCGGGAAGCAGCTCACCCGTCCGGGCGGTTGCGGCGGGAAGCGCTCACCCGTCCGGGCGGTTGGGGCGGGAAGCGCTCACCCGTCCGGGCGGTTGGGGCGGGAAGCGCTCACCCGTCCGGGCGGTTGGGGCGGGAAGCGCTCACCCGTCCGGGCGGTTGCGGGCGGGAAGCGCTCACCCGTCCGGGCGGCTGCGGCGGGAAGCGCTCAGCCTCCGGACATGCTCGCGAACGCGTCATCGACCGAGGGCCGCGGATCGGGCGTCGGCTCGAGATAGCCGTCGACGGCGCGATAACTCCAGCGCGGCCCCTCGTCGAGCAATCGCTCGAGCGCGTCCAACAGCGCCTCCACGTCATCGCCGCTCGTGCCGAGCCCGATGCTCGCACGCACCGCTCCCACCTCAGACAGACCGAACCGGGCCAGCAGCGGATGCGCGCAGAACTTGCCACCGCGCACGCCGATCCCGTGCTCGGCGGACAGATACGCGGCGACCAGGTCGGCCGGATAGCCCGGTAGGTTGAAGCTCGCCACGGCGACGAGGTCGTCGTGCTCGGGCCAGATCCGCAGCACCTCGATCCCGAGCCGCCGCAGGCCCGCCAGCAACTCCTCGTAGAGCGACTGCTCGTGCTCGCGGACGCGGTCAAAGCCGATCTCGGCGAGCGTCTCGAAGGCGGCTCCGAGCGACACCGCGCCGACCAGGTTCGGGGTGCCGCCCTCGTGGCGGGCGGGGCTGGGCTTGTAGCGCACCTCGTCGATCGAGACGCTGACGACCGCGCCGCCGCCGGGTTGGTGTGGCGGCGCCGCGTCGAGCCAATCGCGTCGACCGATCAGCGCGCCGCCACCGTATGGCGCGTACAGCTTGTGCCCCGAGCAGGCGAGGTAGTCGATCCCGGTGGTCGCGAGATCGATCGGGCGGTGCGGGGCCAGCTGAGCGCCGTCGACCGCGAGCCGAGCGCCGTGACGGTGGACCAGCTCGGCCAACAGCGCCAGCGGCGGGCATTCTCCGGTGACGTTCGAGGCGCCGGTGACCGCCACCAGCGCCGTGGGCCGCAGTGCGAGCTCGCGCTCGAGCACGGCGAGGCTCGAGCCGAGGTCCTCGCGGGCGTGGATCGCCGACCACTGCCCCTGACGCCACGGCAACAGGTTCGCGTGGTGCTCGATGTCGAAGTGCAGTACCCGTCCCGGCACCGCGCTGGCCAACAGGCAGAGCCCGTCGGTCGTGTTGCGCGTGAACACGACGACGTCGTCGCTGCGCGCGCCGGTCTGTTGCGCGACGACCGCGCGGGCATGCTCGTAGGCGGCAGTGCTGACGCGCGAGAGATAGCTCTGCCCGCGGTGGATGCTCGCGTAATGCGCCATCGCGGCGGACACCGCTCGGTGGACGCCGGCCAGTGGCGGGGCGCTCGCGGCGTAGTCGAAGTTCACGAATCGGGTGGTGCTGCCGTCGACCAAGGGCACACGTGTGACCGCGTCCGCAAGTTCGGCCAGCGCAGGTTCGGAGGCGGTCATCTCAGCGGACCGGCGGTCGAATCCGGACCGGCATCGACGGGCGTCGGGACCTGGTGAGCCGGCGGCGGCGAAACGAGCGGAGGCGTTCATCGAAGTCACCACGGTGGGCGGCAATCAACTGCACGAATATGATGAAGATTATCAAGATTGCCGCCACGGCGACGGGATCACATCGGTCACCGGTTCTGGCACGATAGGCCTGAACTCGAGTCTGGAGGGGCGTGGTGCGATACCAGCAGGCGGTCGACGAGCACCGGTGGGAGGTGCCCGAGCGCTACAACATCGCCGCGGACGTTTGTGACCGACATCCGCGTGAGAAGCTCGCGATGGTCCATGAGGACTTCTCGGGCAACGTTCGCGAGCTGAGCTGGGGCGAGCTGCAGGACCTCTCCAACCAGTTTGCCAACGTGCTGGTGCAGCACGGCGTGTCCAAGGGCGACCGGGTCGCGATGCTGTTGCCGCCGACCCCGGAGACCGCGGCCGCGTTCTTCGGCACCTGGAAGACCGGGGCGATCCTGTTGTCTCTCTCGATCCTCTACGGCGACGACGGGATCCGCCACCGTGTCAGCGACTCGGAGTCCAAGGTGCTGGTCACCAACGCGGCCAACGCCGATCGGATCGAGCGCTCGATGGTTGAGCAGGTGATCATCCTCGACGACGAACTGCTCGCCGCGGCCTCGACCGAGTTTCAGTGCGCGGACACGCTGTCCGAGGATCCGGCGCAGCTGTATTACACGAGCGGCACCACCGGCCTGGCCAAGGGGATCCTGCACGCGCACCGGTACCTGCTTGCGCACGAGGAGTTTGTCTACTGCCACGACGTCTCAGACGGCGAGCGCTTTCACGGGATGGGGGAGTGGGCCTGGGCCGCGGGCATCTGTCCGCTGATCGGTCCCTGGCGCTACGGCGCGGTCCAGTGCGTCTACCAGCGCGAGGGGGGCTTCGATCCTCACAAGCAGCTCTCGTTTCTGTCCAGACACGAGGTCACCAACGTGTTCGGTACGCCGACGGCGATCAGGTCGATGATGGGGATCGCGGATGCCAGCACCCGTTACCCGTGCCGGTTTCGGATCGTGTGTGCCGCCGGCGAGCCGCTCAACCCGGAGGCGATCAAGTGGTTCCGTGACCAGTACGGCGTCACCGTGCTGGACTTCTACGGTCTCTCGGAGTCCTATCCGCTGTGCGGGAACTTTCCGTTCATGGAGGTCCGCGAGGGATCGATGGGTCGGCCGCTGCCGGGCTGGGAGGTGGCGATCCTCGACGAGGACGAACAACCCGTCCCGACCGGCGAGCGGGGCGAGATCTGCCTGAAGGCGCGCACCAATCCCCACTATCCGCTGGGGTACTGGAATCGCCCCGCGGACTCCGAGCGCGTCTTCGGAGGCGACTGGTTTCACACCAACGACGCCGCGCGTCAGGACGAGGACGGCTACTTCTGGTACGAGGGCCGTGCCGACGACGTGATCATCTCCGCCGGCTACCGGATCGGTCCGTTCGAGGTGGAGTCCGCGTGCCTGGAGCACCCCGCCGTCGCCGAGGCCGCGGTGGTCGCCTCGCCCGACGAACGCCGCGGGTATGTGGTCAAGGCGTTCGTGATCGCCGCCGACGGCTACGAGCCCTCCGACGAGCTCGCCGAGGCGATCAAGGCGCACGTGCGGGACACGCTCTCGGCCTATGCGTACCCGCGCAAGCTCGAGTTCGTCTCCGATCTGCCGAAGACGCTGACCGGCAAGATCAGGCGGATCGAGCTGCGCGAGCGCGAGGCCAAGTCGGCATAGCCTCGGTCGTCGGCGTCGACCGAGGCGACCGGCAGGTAGGCTCATCGCCGGTGGCCGGCGGATCGCTTCGAGAGCGCCTGTGGCGGGCGGTCGCGGCCCCGTGGACAACGGGTCTCGCGGATGAGATCCCCGCGCTCTCGTGGTTCTTGGTCACCTCGCTGGTGCCGCTCGCGCTGGGGTTGACGGCGCTGGCGACGCTGCTGCTCGGAGACGCCGACCAGGCCGAGCGGCTGTCGCGGCGGATCGCGAACGTGCTGCCGGCCGACGCCCACGCCGAGATCAGCGAGGTGATCCTGCGCACCAAGCACGATTCGCCGCTGTTGCTCGTCGCCGCGGTCATCGGGATGCTGTGGACCGGCTCGGGTGCGGTCGGGGTGCTGGCGCGGGCGTTGACGCGCCTGCTCGAGATCCCCGAGCATGGGATCGTGCTGGGCAAGCTGCGCAACATCGGCGTGGCCGGCGCGCTCGCGCTGTTGATCGTGTTGATGGTGCTCGCGGGCTCCGCCGGCACCGGCGTGGTGCGCCAGCTGGGGCTGCCGCCGACGCTGACGCGGGTCGTCGTCCCGATCGTCGCGATCACCTGCACCGTGCTGCTCTGCGCCGGGACCTACTGGACGCTCGCGACCGGAGCCGTGTCACGGCGCGCGGCGCTGACCGGCGGCGCCGTCGCCGCGGTGATCCTGCAGCTGACGCCGATCGTCGCGGGCTACTACCTGCGCTACGCCGCCAGCCGCACGCCCGTCGGCGTGTTCCTGGTGCTCACCGGGATCCTGTTCACCTGCTACGTGGCGGCCGCTGGACTGCTGCTCGGAGCGGGCGTGATGGCCGGCGTTGAGCTGCGGCTGGCGGCCGATACGTGACCGCTGCGCCTTAGCCCGCCCGGGATGCGTTCAGCTCCGCGACCCGTGCGGCGACGCGGTCCTCGTCGGTCACCAGATGCCAGCGTGTGGCGCGACGCCGGCCGCTGCGGCGGACCTTGCCGTCGGTCTCGAGCTGCTTGAGCATCGTCACGACGCGGTCCTGCGGGGCGTTGGTCTCGGCGGCGAGCTCGGACGAGACAACGCCGTCGGCGGTCACCAGCCCAAGCAGCTGATCGGCGTCGAGCGCGACTCGCGCGGAGCGCCGTCGTCGGCTGCGGCGCTCCGGTGCCGGCGCCGGGGTGGGAGCAGGAGCGGGCGTCGCCGTCGCGCCGCCGCGCCGCCTGGCGGACCGGCGCGCGGACCCATGTGACGCAGATCGCCGTGTCCTCGCGGGTGAGGCAGACTCGGCCGCGGGAACCGCCCGGCGATCATCGAGCGCAGCGAGCGCGCGACGAAGGGCGACGAGCTCGTGCTCGCCCTCTGCGATGCGGTCGGTGATGCGCTGGCGCAGCTCGTCGATCATCCGGTCCTTCCGGTCGTCGTTGGGAGTGGCAGAAGAGTAGACGGCCGATCGGTGACTGGGTGCCATCGCCGGGCGCCCGTGCCTACGCGCCGCTTGCGCTCAGCGCGGCGACGAGCGGCGGGCGCCCGTGCGAGCGGTCGTCGGCCGGCTCACGGCGCGCTGCGCCGCCGGCGAGTCGACGAACCGGGCAAATGCCGCAACCGGGCCGCTGTCGGGCCCGACGTCTGAGTGGGTGATGTGCCACGCCCGAACCGGCAGCCGCTCACGAGGGTGGATCGCCGCCAGCATCCCGAGCTCGAGTTCGAGCGCGACCGCGCACTGGGACTGCAGCGCGACGCCGAGTCCGAGCGACACTGCCTGCCGGATCGCGCCATTGGAACCGAGGGTCAGGATCCGCGGTGCGAGACCGTGTCCGGCGAGGTACTCCTCGCACATCGTGCGGGTCCCGGAACCCGGTTCGCGCATCAGCCATGCCCGCTGCGCGACGTCCGCCAGCGGGACCCCGCGCGCGCCGGCGAGTGGATCCGATGGGGCGGTGATCAGCACGAACTCGTTCGGTGCGAACGGCCGCGTCACGAGCGGGAGCTCGGGCGGGATCCGGCCGGTGATCGCGACGTCGACGTGGTGGTCGAGCAGCCGTTGCAGGATCTCGCCGCGGTTGGCGACCAGCAGCGTCACCTCGAGGTCCGGATGAGCCTCGCGGAACGAGCGCAGCAGCGGCGCGACGAGGTGCTCGCCCGCGGTCGTCACCGCGCCGATCCGCAGCGTGTGGTCGGCACCCTCGGCCGCCTCACGGGCCATCCGCGCACCGCGCTCGAGCAGACCGAGCACGTGGGCCGCGTACGGAACGTACGCCTCGCCGGCCGCGGTCGGGCGCAGGTTGCGACCGTCACGTTCCATCAGCGTCACACCGAGCTCCCGTTGCAGGGCCGTGATCGCGGCCGACACCGACGGCTGGGTGACGACCAGCTCCTTCGCCGCCGCGGTCACCGACCCGCGCCGCGCGACCGTCAAGAACGCGACCAGCTGCGTGACCGTGACGGCCATCTAGTGAGGCGCCTTGACTGTCAGCGAATCAGCGACGCGCGACACTAGGCGTGTCCGAGCGGGGCGTGCTGCTGCTCGGTCCGGGCCTGCTCGCCGCCGGTGGCGAGCGTCGCGCGAGCCCACACGAGGTGATACAGGATCAACACCTGCACCAGCGCGAGCGACTCGGAGCGCAACAGGTCGGTGCCGACCGTGAACTCTCCGAGCCGACGAGCCCGGAGATGATTCGCAAAGCTCATTCGATCCCACACCGCCTCCTCGATCTCGGCCGCACGCTCGGGCGCGATGTCGCCGGGGATCCGCAGCAGCATGTCGTGATCGAGTCGCGCGAGCGTCGGACCGCCGGTGACGCTGTCGGTCTCGAGCAGCGGCGAGAGGTCGGGATGGGGCAGCGTCTCGCGCAACAGCACGTCGGCGTCGAGTCGCGCCGGATCGCCGAGCTCGCTGCGCCTGAACGAGACGACGATGTCGGCATAGGCCTGCTGGGGACGGATGTAGGTGGCGCAATCGCGCTCGCGGCGGTCGAGTTCGCGCAGCACATCGTCGGTCGTGTAGCGGCGCCGGGCACAGTCGCGCTTGAGCTTCCACGCGCGGCGGAGCTCCTCGGCGGGCGCCAGGAACACTCGCACGTCGTGTGCGCTTCGCAGCGTCTCGGTGTGGTAGTTGAGCAGCCCCTCGACGATCAAGAACGGCTGCGAGCGGACATGCGTCGGTCTCCCGAGGGTGCCGTCGCGATGGTCGTAGACCGGCTTCAGGATCGCGCCGCCGCGGCGCAGGATCATCAGATCCTGGGTGAGGATGTCGAGGTGATTGGCGTCCGGGTGCAGCGGCGTGATCGCGCGCTGGCGGCGCTCGGCCCGGTCAAAGCGGTGGTAGTCGTCGCCTGACAGCGCGACCACCTGTTCGCCCATCACCCGCGCAAGTCCGCGCGTGACGGTCGTCTTGCCGGCCCCGGAGTCGCCGACGACGCCCAGCACGATCGGACGAACCATCGGATCGATGGTAACCGTCCGCTGCCGGGGGCGGCGGCGCCGGTCCGAACTTTGTGATCTGCGTACACCCCCTCTGTACGCGATCAACAATGTTCGAGCGGGCGGTGCATGCACCGCCCGCCGATCGGCGCATGCGCCGATCGGAGCGGGGCCGCATGCGGCCCCGCTTTCCCACCGATAGCTGCCGAGGCCGTCGCCACGCTCACGCCGAGATCCGCAGCGGTCGCCGCAGCGAGCCCAACGCCGACGCCGGCGAACCCCGCGCGCGAGCGTTAGCGCAGTGCGGCGTGTGACAACCGGCGGTCGGTTTCGGGCTGGTCGCGCGCCTCGATCTGCTCGAGCTTGGCCAGCAACGTCTCCGCCATCCGGATCGAGGCGGCGTCGATCAGGCGTCCGTCGAGCGACACGGCTCCGGCGCCGTTTGCGGCCGCCTCCTTCATCGCCGCGATGATCCGGTGCGTCTTGTTGACGAGCTCGTCGTTCGGCGTGAACACCTGGTTGGCGAGCTCGATCTGCGACGGATGGATCGCCCACTTGCCCTCGAAGCCGAGCACGGCGGCGCGGCGCGCCGACGCGAGATAGCCATCGGGATCGGAGAAGTCGCCGAACGGGCCGTCGATCGGACGCAGCCCATTGGCACGGCACGCGATCGCGATTCGCGACAGCGCGTAGTGCCACTGGTCACCCCAATGATGCTCGCGCGGGCCGCCGCCCTCGGCGTCGGTCAGCACGGCGTAATCGGGGTTGGCGCCGCCGATCGAGGTGGTGTGGCTCTGCAGTGACGCGGCGTAGTCGGCGACGCCGAACACCATCGCCTCCATCCGGGCCGGGCAGGCAGCGGCGATCTCGTCGCAGCGCGACATGCCCGGCGCAGTCTCGATCAGCACCGCGATCCCGATCCGGCGCTCGAAGCGCATCGCGTCCTCGATCTGGGTCAGCAGCGTCGCGACCAGATGGACGTCGCCCTCGCACGAAGCCTTCGGGATCATGATCGTGTCGATCTGACGACCCGCCTGCTCGACCACGTCGACCACGTCGCGGTAGCAGTAGTGGGTGTCGAGCCCGTTGATCCGCAGCGACACCGAGCAGCGCGACCAGTCGAGTTCGTTGAGCGCTTCGATGATGTTGACCCGCGCCTGGGGCTTGTCGTCGGGCGCGACCGCGTCCTCGAGGTCGAGCATCACGATGTCGGCGCCGAGGTCGGGCGCCTTCTCGAGCATCCGCACGTTTGAGCCGGGCACGGCCAGCTCACTGCGATGCAGACGGCTACGGGCGGGGCTCATCGGCGAATCGAATTCGAGGTCATCGTCGCAGTAGAGCGACCCTGGTCGCTTCTCGCAACCGATCAGTGGAAATTTTTACGACGCAGTGGGCGGACTCGATATATCGAGCCAAGCCATCGTCTTGTCACGGAATCTGTTGGTGTCGCGGCAACCGGCGCTGGATTACCCTCCGGCGATGACCTCGCTTCCGCCCGTTCTCGACCCGCCGACCCGCCTGCTGTGCGGACCCGGCCCCAGCAACGTCTCACCGGAGACGCTGGCCGCGATGCAGCGCCCGATGCTGGGCCATCTCGATCCCGACATGCATCAGATCATGTCCGAGGTCGTCTCGATGCTGCGCGGCGCGTATCGCGCCGACGACGCGGGCCTGGTGATCCCGTTGCAGGCGACCGGAACCTCGGGCATGGAGGCCGGGCTCGCCAATCTGCTCGAGCCCGGCGACACGGCAATCATCGCGATCAACGGCTTCTTCGGCGCCCGGATCGCGGAGATCGCCAGGCGCTGCGGCGCCGAGGTCGTCGAGGTTCGTGAGCAGTTCGGCCGCCACGTGCCCAACGATCGGCTGCTCGAGACGCTCGAACGTCATCCCGAGGCGCGGCTGCTCGCGGTCGTTCACGCCGAGACCTCGACCGGCGTCGAGCATCCGCTGCGCGAACTCGGGACACTGCTGCGCGGCCGTGACGTGCTGTTGATGGCCGATTGCGTGACCTCGCTGGGCGGGGTCGAGCTCGAGTTCGATGACTGGGGGATCGACTACGCCTACTCGTGCACGCAGAAGTGTCTCGGCGCACCACCGGGGATGTCGCCGATCGCGGCCTCCGAGCGCGCGATCGAGCGGATCCGGACGCGGTCGGCGCCGGTCCCGTTCTCGCTCGATCTACTGGCGCTGGAACGCTTCTGGGTCACGCGGCCCGCGGCGTACCACCACACCGCGCCGATCCTGCACATCTACGCCCTGCACGCGGCCCTGCGCGCGGTGGCGGCCGAGGGTCTGCAGGCGCGGTGGGCGCGCCACGACGAAGCCGGCCGGTTCCTGCAGCAGCAGCTGCGCGAGCGCGGCTTCGGGCTGCTGGCGGAGCCCGAGCATCAGCTCGCACCGCTGACCGCGGTGATGGTGCCCGACGGCGTCGACGGCCCGGCGGTGCAGGGACGGATGCTGGTCGAGCACGGCATCGAGATCGGCGGCGGGCTCGGTCCGGACGCCCCCCCGATCTGGCGACTGGGCCTGATGGGGTTCAACGCGACCGTCGCCACCGCGCAGCGGCTGCTGGACGGATTCGACGCGGCGCTCGCCGCCGAGTCGGCGGCCTCGGCGCTGGCCTAGCCCAGCGCCGATCTGGGCGTCTTCAGGCCGTGCGCCCGGGGGTCGCCCAGCGTCGGAGCCGGCCCGAGCTGAGCCGGGTCAAGACGCTCGTTGCGCTGCTCAGAAATCGAGGTCGGCAAGCCGCAGACCGCCGCGGCGCTGGTTCTCGGCCAGCGCGGTCACGGCCGGGACCATCTCGCTCGTGACCAGCCCGTGCTCGGACGTCAGCTCATCGATCGCCGCAAACGAACGAGCGATCCGCTCGGGCGTGTCGATCACGATCGTGCAGACCGGGACGTGGCGGCGGATCTGCACAAAGCGGTCGCCGTGGGGGGCGTGGTCGCCGTGAAAGCCCCAGATCCCGCGCAGGCAGGTGGCGCCGGCGGCGCCCTGCTCGCGTAACCGCCGGACGATCGCCAGGTGCAGCGGATGGCCGTCACGGCTGGCGCTGTGGGAGGTGTAGACCATCAGCTTCTGCCACAGCGCGAGCCCGCGCTCGTCGGTGCCGGGCAGCTCGTGGGGCTCTGACAGCAGCTCACCGTCGCGCTTGCAGACGCGGACGCGCTCGAGCGTGATCAGCGGCTCGGGCAGCAGCTGGCCGAGCTCGGGCAGCACGGTCGCGATCCGCTCACCCGAGCCGACGGCGATCACCATCATCGGCACGTTCGCGTTGCGTCCGAAGAACCGCGCCCGGGCGCGGTCGCCCCGGCGGGTCCCGTCGACGCCGATCAGCACGCTGGCGCCGTCGATGCCGCGTCGATGCAGCAGCTCGCACACGGCCACGTGCGCCGGCGCGCGATCGACGCGGTCCTGGCGACCGATGTATGCGGTCAGCTTCGTCGCTTCGCCGAGTTGCTCGGGCAGCGCGATCGGCCCGATCTCGCCCGACAGCAGCCGCGCGCGTTCAAGCGTGATCAAGCCCTTGCGCTTGACCTGCATCAGCGACTCCAGCAGCCGCTCGATCCGGTGACGCTCGTCGATCGCGATTGAGACGACCGGCAGGTCCTCCGACAGGCTCAACAGCCGATCGCTGTGCAGGTGCTGCAGACGGCCGAACCCCTCGGCGCCACGCAGGAGGATGCTCGCCTGCAGGCGATGGCCGCCGTAGACATTCATCAGCTCGTCGGAGACAAGCCCATGCTCGGTGCGATCGCGTTCGCCGAAATACGTCGTCAGCTTCAGGCAGTCGTCGTTCACAGCGCCACCCCGACCGCGCGACCGAGCAGCGCCGCGCCGAATCCGAGCAGCAGGCTGCCGCCGAGGTTGACCAGTGCCGGCCGATCCTCGCCATCCTCGGCCAGCCGGTAGCTCTCGAGCATCCAGGTCGAGAACGTCGTGAACGATCCGATCGTCGCGGTGCCGCCGATCAGTAGCTCATCGCCGCCGACGCCGATCCCGGTCAGCAGCCCCAACACGAACGATCCCGAGACGTTGATCACCAGCGTTCCAAGCGGAAAGTCGCGTCCCGCACGCTGGCCGATCAGCGCGTCGAGCATGAACCGCGCGACCGCCCCGCCGCCACCGACGAACACGACCGCGATCCAGAGCCACAAGGTCATTGCAACCGGGCCCGTCGAACGAGCTGGGTGGCCAGCCAGACGGCAGCCAGCCCGGCGACGATGCTCGCCACCGCGTAGCTCACAGCAAGGCCGTAGCGGTCGGACTCGATCATCAACAGGATCTCGACCTGCATCGTCGAGAACGTCGTGTACGCGCCGCAGAAGCCGGTGCCGAGCAGCGGCCGGCGGTACGTCGATTGCGGTAGGCGCTCCTGCAGCCGCGTTGCGAAGTAAGCGAGCGCAAACGAGCCGGTGATGTTGATCGCGAAGATTGCCCACGGCCAGGCGTCGTCCGCGGCCGCGAACTGCCGCGCCAGCCAGACCCGCACGACGGCGCCGATCGCTCCGCCCGCGAAGATCGCCGCGAGCTCCTGACGGTCGTAGTGTCCCATCGGTCACCGCGGCGATCGCACCGACTGCGGCCGCCGCGCTCCGGCGCGGTCGGTCATCCGGTGCCGTCGCTGACGATCAGGTCGGCGCCGTGGCGGGACGTTCATCACGATGGATGATCCAGCGGCAAGGACTGGCATGGCCGCCAGCGGCTCCTTTCGCGTCGGTAGTCAGTGCGTCTGCGAAAGGAGCCATCAGCCCTTGTCAACGGCGGGCGGTTCGGAGTTCTCGCCGACGGCGCGATCGCCGCGGGGAACTCTCGTCAGAACTCCATCTGACGGCGGCAACGATACCGAACCTGCTGCACGCCCGGGCGCGGACCGGCCGGCTCTGGCACGATCTGCCGGAGGTTCTGACGCGATGGCGCTGACAATCGAGATCCCCGGCCGCGAGTCACTCGCGCTCACCTACCTGCTGCTCGACCAGAACGGAACCCTGACCGACCGCGGCGACTTGATCGACGGTGTCGCGGATCGGCTCGCGCGGCTGCGCGAGCGGCTCGAGCTGCGCATCCTGTCGGCCGACACCTTCGGGACGCTCGATCAGTTGACTACGTCGCTCGGCGTTGAGGGCCGACGGGTGCAGACCGGCATCGACAAGCTCACGACGGTCGACGAGCTCAGCGCCGAGCGGTGCGCGGCGATCGGCAACGGCGCCAACGATGAGCAGATGCTGCGGGCGGCCGCGCTCGGCATCGTCGTGATCGGCCCCGAGGGAGCGAGCCTCGCGACGCTGCGCTGCGCCGATGTGGTCTGCGCGAGCATCACCGACGCGCTCGATCTGCTGCTCGATCCGCGGTCGCTGGTCGCGACGCTGCGCCGCTGATCAGCGCGCGGCTGCGGTGGGACCGGAACGACGATCTCGACGTCGAGCCGATCGGCGGCCGGCGAGCGGAGCCGGTGGTCGTCGGTGACCGGCGCGATCAGTGTGGGCAGCGGGGTCTGGAGCGCCATCTGTCAGAGGCTCGCGGGGCAGGCGAAGCGTCGTCGCAGAGCAGCCCGAGAATTCCCCGAGAACCGTGGCCGCTGCTCAGGCGCTCTCGGGCGCAAGCTCAAGCGCGCTCGCGGGCAGCTCAAGCTCGGCGATCGTGCCGTCGGCGGTCGAGCGAATCGTCAGCGAGCCGCCGGCCGACTCGATCCTGATCCGCTGCGAGACCAGCCCGATATGCCCCTCGGCGAGACGACGCTCGGCGAGCCGTTGGTCGAACCCGTGCCCGTCATCGGCGATCGTCAGGCCGATGCGGCCGTCGCGCGCGTGCAGGGTGAGCCAGACGGTCCTGGCGGCGGCGTGCTTGACGATGTTGGTCAACAGCTCGCGGGCGGCGGCATACGCGATCTCGTCAGCAGGTCCGTGTCGGTCGTCGTCCCAGCCTGAGGCATCGAACTCGACCGCGAGCTGACCACGCGCCGCAGCACTCTCGCCGAGATCCTGCAGCGCAGCCCCCAGACCCGTGCTCTCCAGCACCGACGGATGCAGTTGGCTGACCTTCGATCGCAGCAGCGCGCTGGACTCCTGCAAGGCGTGAGCGATGCGAGCGAATGACTCCTGCTCGCCGTCGGCGCGCGCGTCCTCGAGGTCCTGACGGGCGGCGAGCACGTACTGCAGAGCGCCGTCGTGCAGCTCGTCGGCCAGCTCACGCCGCGCGGTCGTCTCGACTTCGGCCAGCTCAGCCGATAGGCGCCCGCGGTCACGTATCAGCCCCGCGATCGTCAGCACCCGCGAGCGCTGCACCCAGGACAGCGCGACGCCCGCGGCGCACAATGCGGCGAGCACCCCGGTCGAGCAGATGATCGCCGCCCACGGCTCGTTGTTGGCGTGCCGCGCCGCGATCAGCGATCCCAGATACGCCCCGACCGTCGGCAGCGCCAAGGCCGCCCCGACGCCTGGCCGCAGCTGCGTGGTGGCGAGCATCGGAATCAGGAAGAAGCCGTAGACAAGCACGTCGGTCGTCCAGCTCTGCTCCGAGCGGCGCGCCAGCACGCACAGCACGACCAGCGCCAGCACGTCGACGAACAGCGCCAGCCAGATCATCCGCACGATCCGCTCGCCGCCGCGGGCGGCCACCCAGGAAATCGCCACCGTCCAGACCGCGTAGACGCCGGCGACGACCAAGCAGGCGACCTGATCGTTGGCGGGGGGGACCGCGATCACGACCGCCAGCACGAACGCGGCGAGCGCGAAACGCAGCAGCACCTGCACCCGGACGCCGAGCAGCGCGTGCTCGAGCAGGATCCGGAACAGGCGCGCGTCGTCGCGCAGGTCCGCGAGCTGCAGGCCCCGTTGGTCCGGTGCCGGGGACGGGCCCAAGTCGCCCGTTACTCCAACAGTCCGAGGCGCATCGCAGCGGCGACCGCGGCCGCGCGGTCGGAAACCTCGAGCTTCTCGTACAGCCGCTGCGTGTGCGTCTTGACGGTGCTCGGCGCGACGTACAACTCGGCCGCCAGCTGCGGGATCGACTGCCCGCGTGCGAACCCACGCAAGACCTCGAGCTCGCGCGGGGTCAGCGCGGGAGCCGCCGAATCTGCGCGCAGCCGAATCTGGGCTGCCAGCCCGTCGGTCAGCTCGGGCGGGATCACGGTGTCGCCACGTGAGACCTTCAGAACGGCGTCGATCAACTCCGAGCGCGGCGCCTCCTTGGACATGTAGCCGGCGGCGCCCTCCTCCAGCGCGCGAAACACGACCGCCCCATCGGTCACCGCGGAGACGAGCAGCACCCGGGTCGGGACCCCGTCACGCCGCAGCGCATGGGTGATCGCGACGCCGTCGAGATCCGGCAGCTGATAGTCGACAAGCGCGACCTGGGGGCGGATTGAGCCGATCAGCTCCAATGCCTCAGTGCCGGTCGCGGCCTCGCCGACGACCTCCAGCCGTGGGTCACGCGAGAGCCCGCGGGTGACGCCGTCGCGAAAGAACGGATGGTCGTCGACGACGACGACGGTCACCCTTGGCTCGGCCATCCGATCAGATGCTCCCGCGGGTCACGGTGCGGCGGATGATACGGCGCGCGGTCCCCTGATCGGTGGACACGCATGTCATCCGAGCGATCGTCGTTGTGGCCGACTGTGGTGGTGGTCGATCCGCGGGAGGCTGTGGTTGTCGGCAGTTGCCGGCGATCAAGCCAAAGGAGACCACAATGTCGATCAACTGGACAAAGCTCGCCGAGTCGCTCGCCCCGATGAACCCGTTCGGGCCGGTGTTCATGCCGGACGGATCGATCTACTCGCCCGATGGCCAGATGCTCGTCCCCGCCTCCGACGTTGCCGTGGCCGAGCGGCCGACGCAGTTCGCCGGGCCCGCGCGGCGGCTTTCGCCGCGTCGCTCGCAGCCGGCGATCGCCGGCGGATGAGCGTCGGCAGCGGCGGTGTCAGTCGTTGAACACGGCCCCGAACACCTCGCCGTAGAGCGCGACGGTCTCGGGGTCGTAGACGTCCGGGATCGACATCGTCATGCCCTCGATCCCCGCCTGCTTGAGCGAGTTCGCGTGCTCGGCGGCGGTGTTGGCATCGACCGCCATCGTCGCCTCGGCGCGGTGGGGCGGCATCAGCCCCTGCTCGACGAAGCCGCGCAGCTTGGCCTCGGCGGCCTGCTTGGTGTCGGCGATCACGTAGTTGCCCATCGCGGTCTTGGTGATCTGTGACGAATCGCGGCCGACCCGCTCGCAGTGGCCCTCGAGCACGCCGAGCAGGTGCCGCGCCCGATCGGCGTCACCGGCGAACAGATTGCAGCCGTCGGCGTACTGGGCGACCATCCTCAGCGTCTTGCGCTCGCCCGAGCCGCCGATCAGGATCGGGATGTCGCCACGGATCGGCTTCGGGTTGTTGTAAGCCTCGCGTACCTGGAAGTACTCGCCGTCGAAGCTCGTCCGCTCCTGGGTGAACATCGCGCGGACGATCTGCAGGCACTCCTCGAGGTACTCAAAGCGCCGGCCGAGCGAGGGGAACTCGAAGCCGTAGGCGCGATGCTCGTCTTCGAACCAGGCGGCGCCGATCCCGAACCAGGCACGACCACCGGAGATCACGTCGAGCGTCGTCGTGATCTTGGCCAGCAGCGCTGGGTTGCGGTAGGTGACGCCGCCGACGAGCGTGCCGAGCGTCAGCTTCGAGCTGCGAGCGGCGAGCGCAGCGAGCATCGTGTTGCCCTCGAACATCCAGTTCGCCGGTGGGCCGACGGGCCCGATCTGATGCAGGTGGTCCATCAGCGAGACGGAGCTGAAGCCGCTGCGTTCGGCGGTCTCGGCGATCTCGACGAGCTTTTCGAAGACCGCGTCGGGGCCGACGCCCGGGTAGTTGAAGTTCGGGAGGTGGAGATCCAGCGTGATTGGAACGCGCACGATCCCGACTCTAGTGGCGTTCCGCGTCTCAGCGGACGAGGCAGTTGCTGGGCGCCGGCCGGTTCAGCGGAAATGCTCTGACAAGCCCGTGGGCGATGATCTTCGTCCGGTGCTCGTAGCCGAGCGTCGTGTAGTGGACGCCGTCGGGGATGAACCACTTGTGCTTGGCCAGCGCGGCCCAGTCGAGCACGCGCATGTTCGGATAGCGCCGGCAGGCGGCGAGCAAGGTCCGATCCCATTTCGCCATCCCGGACTCCCCGTAGTACTCAGGTGAGCCCGCAATCGTGAGCACGTTGATCCACATCACCGGCTGACCCCGAACGATCGACATGATCTCGTGGATCCGCGCGTTCATCCCGACGGTCGAGCCGGCCGCGATGTCGGCGGTGTCATTGGTGCCCATCGCCATGATCCAGCAGCCGTGATAGCCGCCCTGGATGTCGCCTCTGGCGACGGTCGCGGCGTTGGGGAAATTCTCGAAGGTCTCGACGATCGAGCGCGCGCCGGAGACCTGCATATGAACGTGCGTGACCCCGACCCGCTTGAGCTGGGTGGGCGCACGCAGCGCCTTGTCCGGCACGTATTCGGGGTTGGCCTCGCCATCGGAGGTGGAATCACCGATGTAGTTGACGCGTACGCATGAGGTCTTCGTCGCCGGCGCCAGCACCTTCGCCGCCGTGCTCGAGCTCGACGAGCCGCCCGAGCCGCCACCGGACCCCGAGCCGCCACCTGACCCCGACCCGCTCCCGGAGCTCGATCCGCACCCGCCCAGCGCCAGCGCCACCGACACGCCGAACGCCACCAACACCGGCAGCGAACGACGCGGCCAGCGCCGACGCGGTTCGGCAGCGGCGTTGGCCGACGCGACGGCCACGCTCGTACCGATCTTGATCACGGCGCGAATATACGCGGTGAATCGGCCGTCAACGCCAGCTGGCCGGGGCGATGCGTCAAACGGTCCAGGAAGGGTGCTCGAGCAGCTCCGCGATCCGCTCGGTCGAGACCGGCCGGCTGAAGTAGAACCCCTGGCCGAGCTCGCAGCCGAGTCTGCGCAGCAGGTCGAGCTGGGCGCGGCTCTCGATTCCCTCGGCGACAGCGCGCAAGCCGAACGTCTGCGCCAGCTGCAGGATCGTCGTGACCATCGCCGCGCCGGAACCGCCGTCGCCCAGGCGCGCGACGAACTCACGGTCGACCTTGAGCTCATCGAGCGGCAGCCGATCCAGGAACGCCAGGCACGAGTACCCGGTGCCGAAATCGTCGAGCGCGATCGCCACGCCCAACTGTCGCAGCGCACTCGGGATGTCGGTCTCGCTCGGATCGGGGATCATCGCGCCCTCGGTCACCTCGATCACGAGCCGCTCGGGGGCGATGCCGGAGCTGCTCAGCGCGTCAGACACCTCGGCCGGCAGCGACTCCGTCAACTGCGACGGCGATACGTTGACGTGCACCGAGACGTCCGGGTGCGACACCAGCCAGCGGCGGGCGTCGTCACACGCGCGTCGCAGGATCCATCTGCCCAGCGACGCGATCATCCCGGTCCGCTCGGCGATCGGCACGAACTCGGACGGGCCGAGCCGGCCCTCGCTCGGGTGCTCCCAACGCAGCAGTGCCTCCAACCCCGAGATGCTGCCGGTCGACAGCTCGACGATCGGCTGGTATTCGAGCACGAACTGCTCGTCGGACAGCGCCTCGTGGATCTGCGCGGCGAGCCGCAGCTCACGGCTGAATCGTTCGGCCAGCGAAGGATCGAACACCGCCAGCCGGTCGGAGCCGAGCGCCTTGGCACGGTACATCGCCGCGTCGGCCTCGCGCAGCATCCGCTCGGCATCCGGCGTCGCCGAGACCGAGATCCCGATGCTGGCGGTCACGTGCACGTGGCGGCCGGAGACCGTGAACGGCATCCGTAGTGACTGCAGCAACCGCTGCCCGACCTCCTCGGCATCGCTGGGGCGGCAGATGTCACGGCAGAACACGACGAACTCGTCGCCGCCGAAGCGAGTCACCGTCTCCGGCTCGAACACCGCTTCGTTGAGCCGGTGCGCAACCGCGCGCAAGAGCTCGTCGCCTGCCTGATGGCCGAGCGCGTCGTTGACCAGCCTGAACTGATGGTCGAGGTCGACGAACAACACCGCGAACATGTCGCGCTCGGACTCGGAGCAGGCCGCCGCCTCCTCGATCAGCTCGTGAAAGCGCGCGCGGTTGGCCAAACCGGTGAGCGCGTCGTGCAGCGCCTGGTGGCGGAGTCGATCCTCCTCGGCCCGCAGTTCGGTGACGTCCTGAACCACGACCGTCACGTACCGCGGTCGACCCGAGTCGGGGGTGACCGCGAATGCCCCCCGCACGTGTAGTGCGCGCCCGTCTCTCCGGGTCACGACGCGCTCGGCTTCGCCGGTGCGCAGTTCGCCTGCGGCGATCAGTCGCGCGAGCTCGTCGAACCCGGTCAACGGCGTGTCGCCGCGCTGCTCGGGGCCGGCCAGCTGCCGCCATGGCGCTCCGATCAGCTCCGCGGGCTCGTAGCCGTAGATCGTCGCCAACGCCTCGTTGGCCTCGGCGATCGTCCCGCGCCTGAGGTCCAATCGGCAGACCCCCAGCCGCGCGAACCCGGCGAAATCGTCGAGGCGGGCGTCATCCGCAGCACCGTTGTGCTGCGCGACCGTGATCAGGTGCCCCGGGGACGCGCCGGGCAACGGTTCGCGCTCGATTCGGATCCACCGCTCGCTGCCGTCGGGCCGCCGCAGCCGCCGTTCGCGCTGGCCCCGGTCGCCGAGTCCGAGCAGCTCGGCACGCAGCCCGACGAGATCGGAACGCCCGAGCAGTTCCGACATCCGCGGGCTCGCCGCCGTGATCACGCCGCCGGCATCCGTCACGACGACACCGACGCGCGCGAGTTCCAGTGCGTGGCCGAGGACGTCGGCCGACAGCGCTCGCGTCGCCTCGGTCACAGCTCGACTCCCTGGCATCAATGCCACCGATCCCCTTTTACAACGACTCGCCCGCTAGCCGTTCGGCGCGCTCACTTATCTGATGGCACCGGATTCGGCGACGTTGGATCTGAACGCCATAAGGCGCGCGGATTTTGCATCGCTTTCGGCGCTGTTTCAGCACATAAGTGTGCGGAGTGAGTCGCTCAGCTGCGCAAGATCCGTTGCAGGCAGCCAGCGACCCCGCCCTCGGCGGGCAAGCGCCACGCCGGCCTGGGTCGCTTGCGCTTCGGCGCTCGTACACAAAACGTGCAGCGTGTCGAGCGCGCCGGCCGCCGCCAGTGGATCGTCTCCGCGCGTGTGCAGGCAGTCCGACATCAGGATCGCGTTGCGTGCGCCCGGCGGCGCCTGTTCCAGCTGCGCCGAGGCCGCCCGCAGCGCGCGCCCGAGATCGGTCACGCCGTGACCGCGCAGCGACAGCAGGTCGTCGACGACCCGGTCGCAGACGGACCTCCGAACTGAGATCGCGCAGCACCAGGGGCTCGGCCGCGAACGCGATCACGCCGGTGCGCAGACGCTCGGCCGGCGGCCTGCACAACCGCCGCTGCCGCGACAGCCGCGAGCGCCACCGCCCGTCCCGTCATCGAGCCGGAGCGATCGACCAGCAGGCAGACCGACCGCGGAGCCGCGCTCCAGGTCCGGGCGACGATCCGCTCGGGCCGGTCCGGGCGCCGTCCGTCGGAGCGTTCGAGCGTGCGCTCGAGGTCGAGATCGCCGGCGGTCGCGCCGGGGCGCGAGACGATCCGCCGGGTTCCCCGGCGGTTCGGGGCTGCCGACTCGGCTCAACGGCGGCAGCAACCTCGCCGCCAGACGGCGGGCGTCGGCGCGCAGCGCCCGATCGGTGGCGATCGCCATATCGGCCAGCAGCGCGACCGTGCGGTCGGGGTCTGAGCGCAGTTCGGCGTCCAGCGCGGCCGCGTCGATCATCCCGACCCGCGGTGAGATCGTCGCGAAGCCTCGATGCTGCGCGTTGAGCTGATCGCGGCTGAGCGTGCGGCGCCCGGCGTCGTCGATCTGCTTGCGCGTCTCGGGCGGGGGTCGGGGGCGCGCGGCGCCCCGCCGGCGGTCGTCGGCCGGTTCGGGCAGGCGCGGCGGCGGGCTCAGGCCGCGGTCTGGCTGCCCGATCGCCATCTGATGCGTCCAGCGCGGCGTCGAGCAGTTCGGTGATCACCTCCTCGGCCCGGCGGGGCTGGTCCTCGTGGACCCGAACCCGTCCGGACATCGCCGCGATCGCGGCGTCGAGCAGCAGCTCGCGCTGCAACGGCTCGCGTTTCGCGGGTGCTCGCCAGGCCGTCGGCGAGCTTCACCATGTCGATCGCGCCGCGCACGGAAGTGCCCATACGGACCGCCGGATGCGAGCGGCTGGCGCGGGCGACCGCGACGGCGAGCCCGACGACCGGGCCGTCGACCCCGGTCTGGTTGCGGACGACCTCGCGCTCGGATTCGGCGTCGAGGTAGCCGATCGCGACCCGGCACATGCGATCGGCGATCGCCTGGCTGACGCGCGCGGTCCCGACCGCGTCGAACGGGTTCATCGCCGCGACCAGCACGAACCCGTCGGCGGCCGCGACCCGACCGACACGCGGGATCGCGATTTCGCGCTCGGCCATCGCGGTGATCAGCACGTTCAGCGTCTCCTCGGGGATCCGGTTGAGCTCCTCGAGGTACAACAGCTCGCCGGCGCGCATCGCGGTCGCCAGCGGCCCGTCGGTCCACGCCTGCGGCGTGTAACCGCCGTCGAGCACCAGCGCCGGATCGTGGTGGCCGATCAGGCGCGCAGGCGTCAGCTCGGCGTTGCCCTCGACGAACTGCACGCCACGGCCGCTGGCGGCCGCGATCGCCCGCAGCAGCGTCGACTTGCCGGTCCCCGGTGGTCCGTCGAGCACGACGTGGCAGCCGGCGCGCAGCGCGACCGTCGAGGATCTCCGCCTCGCGGCGAAGGCCGCGACCACGGTCGTCGGCGCCAGCGGTCGAGCATCGGCCGGCTCGGGCGCTGCGTCAGCCGTCGTGGATCACGACCCCGCGGATGTTCTTGCCCGCCTCGAGGTCGGCGTAGCCGTCGTTGATCTGATCGAGCGAGTACTGCTTGGTGACGAGCTCGTCGAGCTTGAGCTTTCCGGCCCGGTAGAGCTCGAGCATCCGCTTGATGTCGTACGCCGGGTTGCAGTCGCCGAACAACGAGCCGAGCACGTGCTTGCGGTTGAGCGTCAGGTCGGTTCCCGACAACTGCACGGTCAACGCCTCGGGGTTGGCGAGCCCGGTCAGCACGATGCTGCCGTTCTTGCGGACCGCCGCGACCGCCGCCTGGACGACCTCGGGCGAGACGACGTCGACGGTCACGATCGCGACGTCGGCGCCGCCGGCCGGGTTCTGGGAGGCCAGCTCCTGAGCCTCCTCGCGCGTCGGCGGCGGTGTGCGTGGCGCCCAGTTCCTGGGCGAACTCGCGCTTGAACGCCTGCGGGTCACAGGCGATGATCCGGGTCGCGCCGGCGTGCGCGGCGCCCTGCACGGCGTTGGCGCCGATCCCGCCGACGCCGTAGATCACGACCGTGTCGCCGATCTGCACGTTGCCGGTGTTGACCGCCGAGCCCCAGCCGGTCGGCACGCCGCAGCCGCACAGGACCGCGACCTCGAGCGGCAGGTCGTCATCGACCTTGACGACCGACGCCTCGGAGATCGTCGCGTACTGCGAGAACGTGCCGAGCATGCACATCGCGCCGGCGTCGACGCCGTCGATCGAGAACATGTAGCTGCCGTCGGGCATGTGGCCGGCGAGGATCGTCGCGCCCATGTCGCACAGACTCTGGCGGCCGGTCGAGCACCAGCGGCAGTGCCCGCAGGACGGGATGAACGCGCAGACAACGTGATCGCCGGTGGTGACCTTGGTGACGCCGGGTCCGACCGATCTCGATCACGCCGGCGCCCTCGTGGCCGCCGATGTACGGCAACGGCACCGGCAGATCGCCGGTCATCAGGTGCATGTCGGAGTGGCACAGGCCCGCAGCGGTGTAGCGGATCAGCACCTCGCCCGCGCGCGGGTCGCGAACGTCGACCTCGAGGATCTCCCACGGCTTGTTGACCTCGGTCAGCACTGCTGCCTTGCTCTTCACGTCTGTTCCCTCTCCTCGGGGTGTGGTCGGTGACGCCGCCGTCAGATCGAGAGGCCACCGTCGATCGGGATCATCGCACCGGTCATCGCGTCGGCGTCGGGACCAGCGAGCCACTGCAGCAGCGCCGCGACCTCATCTGGCTTCGAGCAGCCGCTCGAGCGGCTGCTGTGCCGCGAAGCTGTCCGCGCCGGGTAGGTCGTAGAGCCGCGCCGACTCGTCGAGGATCGCAGTGCGGGTCGAACCCGGGCAGACCGCATTGGCCGTCACGCCGGTGCCTCGCAGCTCGGCCCCGAGCGCCCGGATCAACCCGCCGACGCCCGCCTTCGCGGCGCAGTAGGCGGCGAGCATCGGCAGACCCCGCGTGGCTGCCGTCGAGCTGACCGCGAGGAACCTGCCGCAGCGCGGTTGCGGTCGCTTGAGCATGGCTGGGACCGCCGCCCGCGACGCGTGCAGCACACCATGCCAGGCAGACCTCGAGCAGCGCCTGCTCGGCGGCGGCGTCGAGCTCCCACTGAGGTACGCCGCCGGCGATCACACCGGCCGCGGCAATGAACACGTCGAGGCCGCCGTGGCCGGCGACGGTGTCGTCGACGACCGACTGGATCGCGTCCGGGTCGGCGGCGTCGGCGACAACCGCGGTGACGTTCGGCCGCTGCGCGGCGACCTGCTGCAACTGCTCGGCGGTGCCCAGCGGGTAGGGCAGCCGCCTGTCGTCGCGGCCAACGTCGACGGCGATCACGGTCAAGCCCTGGAGCGGCCAGTCGTGCGGTCGTCGCCGCGCCGATCCCGCGCGCGGCGCCGGTCACGATCGCCACGCGCTGGTCCATCGGTCGCAGCCTATTCGCAACCGGGCACGCGCGCGGATGGGGCGGACCCGGATCGCCTCGCCGGGCGGTTCGCCTTGATCCTGAATACTGGCGATTTGGTGGGGATAGTCCCCACCAAATCGCCGCGATTCGCCCGGTGCCGGGGCAAAGTTCGTCGCGGTCAACGGGTTCACGCCGGGCCGGGCGCGCAACCCACCCCTGTTACCGTGCCGGCAGATGCCGGGCCCGCCGCGTGACTGGCTGCTGATCACGATCTCGACGCCCCGCTCGGGCGAGAGCGCCGAGGCCTCGGCACTACGCGTCTATGTGTGGCGCAGGCTGCGCCGCCTCGGCGCGCACTACCTGCACCAGTCGGTCTGCGTGCTGCCGTTATTGCCCGAGACCGTGGCTGCGGCCGCTGCGCTGCTTGAGCGCGTGCGCGATCGTGGCGGCCATGGCAAGGTGCTGACGATCCGCTTCGTCGACGCCGAGCAGGAGCATGAACTGGTCGAGCGGTTTCAGCGCGAACGCAGCGACGAGTACCACGAGGTCGTCGAGCGCACCGGCCAGTTTCACGAGGAGCTGGCCTACGAGCGGACCCGCGGGCGACTCACGTATCCCGAGCTCGAGGAATCCGACACCGACCTCGCGAGACATCGCAAGTGGCTGGCGGGGATCACCGCCCGCGACTACTTCGACGCTCCCGGGCGTGCGCAGGCCGAGGCCGCCGTCGCCGCCTGCGAGCGAGCGCTGTCGGAGTTTGAAGCGGGCGCGTTGGCGGCGGAGTTCGAGCTCGGCGAGGATCAACCGCGGCTGGACGGGTTCAGAACCGTCGAGCGCGACGGGTGAACGCGGGCGTCACGCTTCGGGCAGGACGACACCCGGGTTGAGGATTCCGCCCGGGTCAAGCGCCCGTTTGACGGCCCGCATCGCCGCCAGCTCGCCCGGAGAGCGGATCAGCGAGAGGTATTGCGACTTGTGATGCCCGACGCCGTGCTCGGCGGCGATCGTGCCGCCGCTGGCGGCGGCGAGACGCAGCACGGCCACATCGGCAGACTCGTCGTCGGGCGCGGGGCCGAGCACGTTGACATGCAGGTTGCCGTCGCCGAGATGGCCGTAGACGAACGTGCGGGCCTCGGGCGCGGCGGCCTGCACCGCCGCCGGCAGCCGGCGCAGGAACCGTTCGAGCTGGGCGAGCGGGACGCCGACGTCGAGCTTGTGGGGGACGCCGGCGGCCGCCAGCGCATCGGTGATCGACTCGCGGATCGCCATCAGTCGCGCCCGCCGGGTCGCGTCGACCGCAACCACCGTGCGCTCGCTGAGCCCTGACTCATGCAACGCGCCCGCCAGTTCGTCCTGGACGTCCCCATCGCCGGCGACGCCGACCAGCAGCCATGCCGGAGTGAGCGCGACCGGCGGCGGCGCCGACAGGTGCTCGAGTGAGAGCCGCACGCAGGCCTCGTCCATCAGCTCCAGCAGCTCCAGCGCCGGCAGCTCGCTGAGCAGCGCCCGAGCGGTCTCGACGGCAGCCGCGGGCGAGTCGACCGCGACCAGCGCCAGCGCACGCTCGGCGGGCCGCGCCACGGTCCTCCAGAGCAGCTCGGTGATCACGCCGAGTGTTCCCTCGGAACCGATCAGTAGCGCCGCCAGGTCATAGCCGGCGGTGTCCTTGCGCAGCCCCGACATGCGGTCGAGCACGGTGCCGTCCGCCAGCGCCGCCCGCAGGCCGGCGATCCGCCGCCGGGCGGTTCCGTGCCGGACGGCCTGCAGGCCGCCGGCGTTACAGGCAGCGAGCCCGCCGACGGTCGCCGAGTCGCGGGCGGCGAGGTCCAGGCCGGCCTGCCGGCCGGCTGCGGCCGCGGTCTGCTGGAGTCGGGCGAGCGTGACCCCGGCGCCACAGCGCACCAGCCGGGTGGCGCGGTCGATCTCGCCGATCGCATCGAGCCGACGCGTCGACAGCACGATCGCCGGCCGATGCTCGTCGGGGACCGCGCCGCCGACCAGGCCGGTGTTGCCGCCCTGCGCGACGACCGCGACGCGATGCTCGGCGCAGGCGCGCACGACCGCCGCGACCTGCTCGGTGCCGGCCGGGCGCACGACGGCGAGCGCGGTGCCGTGCCAGCGGCGGGTCCAGTCGATCTCATAGCCGGCGCGGAGATCGGCGTCGACCAGCACGTGCTCGTCGCCGACGATCGCCCGGAGCGCCGTCAGCGCGGGCTTGCCCATGCCCGCAAAGCGTACGTGTGGCCCGAACGCGGGCCGTCCTCAGCTCAGCCGCTTGGTCATCACGACCAGGCGCAGGTCGTCGCCGATCGGGATCGCGAACACCGAGTCGGCCGGGAACGGCCGGATCTCGCCGGTGGCGACGAACCCGAGCCGCTCGTACCAGGCGCGCAGCAAGGTCTGCTGTGCGAGCACTTCGAGCTCGAGCATCCGCGCGCCGAACAGCTCGACCGCGGCCTGCTGCGCCCAGCCCACCAGTCGGCGGCCGACGCCGGCGCCCTGCGCGGCCGGCTCGCACCGCGAACATGCCAAACGACGCCAGCCCGTCGCCGCGGTCGTCCAGTCGGCAGCAGGCGGTTGGCCGGCCGTCGGGGCCGTCGACGACCAGCAGCTCGCAGTTGTGCCGCTCGATCAGCCGCCGGACCACGCCCGCATCGGTCCGAGTGCCGCGCACGAGGTGCTCCTCGCTGGTCCAGCGCTCGTAGCTTGCCGGCCCGCGGTACGCCGCTCGGATCAGCTCGACGAGCGCCGGCACGTCGTCGTCGGTCGCCAGCCGCCAGCCCAGGCCGCTGCGATCGCCCGGTTCGCCGCGAACGTCCGGGCCGCCGCGAACGTCCGAGCGCTGCGATCTCCGGGCGGCTGCGATCCTCCGAGTGGCTGCGATTCCGAGCGCTGCGATCCTCCGAGCCGCTGCGATGGTCCGGGTCGGTGCGAGGTTGTCCTGCCATAGGGGTGACAACTTCCCACACCGGCCCGAGCTCGGCGCGTCGAGCGGCCCCAGCCGGCCGCCAGCGGTCAGTTCGCCGCCAGCACGCGTTCGCCGCGCCGCGGGATTCGGCCGGTCGGCCGGGTGGAGGCGGTGGTCAGCTCGTCGGGCTCGATCGGCTCGGGCGACTGCGCCAGGTGGTCGACGTCGGCCGCTCGCAGGACGAGGATCTCGCCGGGGGCATGCTGCAGCAGCCAGGCGATGTCGCCGGCGTCGAATCCCGGCCCGCCACCTATCGCCGCGGCGAGCACGAGCCGGTCATATGCGCAGCCGCTGATCGCCTGCCGCAGCGCATGGCGGTTGTCGCGGCCGCGCTGCACCCGGGCGTCGACCTGCACCTTGTAGGCGGCGGCGCGCTGCTCGATCGCCTCCGGCAGCATCAATGCCGATCGCCGACTGCTTGGGCAGCGGCGCCTGCAGCGGCAGGTTCATCGGCACGCGCGCCAGGAATACCGGCACCAGCGTCGCGCCCTCCGCGGCGGCGAGCCGCAACGCCGCCTCCAGAGCGCGCGAGGACAGCGCCGAGGCGACGAACGGGAACAGGATTCGCGCGGGGCCGCTTGCGATCCGGGCTGCCGGCGATCCGAGCCCGGCTGGGACCGTCCGCCCGGCGGCCGCACGCCGATGATCGCGACCAGCGCGAACGCGAGCGCGGCGACGATGAGGATGATCCAGACGGTGGTCATGTGCTCAACGCTCCTGACGTTGACTGCGGTCGGCGACGATCCGCAGATCGACGCCGGGAAGCATGTTCATCAGCTGACCGGCAGCGCCGGCGAGGTCAGGCGCCGCAGCGCCCCGCGCGGGCTCGGCCTGCCCATCAGCACATAGGTCGTGCCGCGCTCGCGCGCGACCCGGGCGGCGACCTCGGCGAGGTCGGAGCCGCTGTTCGATCAGCAGGTGCGCGCCGAGCACGCCGGCCAGTCGTCGCAGCGCCTGCGAGCTGCTCGACTTCCTCGCCGCGCTGCTCGCGCCGCGTCGACCCACAGCAGGTCGAGCTCGGCGCCGAGCCGCTGCGCCGAACGCCAGGCCCGGCGCACGACTCGCTGCGACGCCGGCTGCGGGCGTGACAGCGCCAGCAGCCGCTCGCCGATCGCGCTCGGGGCGTCGCGTGTCGAGCAGCCGCTCGTCGTCGCGACCTGCGCCACGCCGGGTGCTGGGCCCACCGGCGCGGCGGGCGCCGGCGGCGGCAGCCGCTTGGCCTCGATCTCCTCGGCGACCTGGCGCAGCGACACTTCGCGCAGCGCGGTCAGGTTCTCGATCTTGAAGAAGTTCTGCAGCGCCGATTGGACGCGCTCCGGGCGGGTAGACCTTGCCGGCGCGCAGCCGCTCGATCAGCGAATCGGGCGTGATGTCGATCAACACGACGTCGTCGGCCGACGCGAGGATCGAGTCCGGCACGGTCTCGCGCACGCGGATCTCGGTCAGCTCGGCGACCTGGTCGTTGAGCGACTCCAGATGTTGGACGTTGACCGTGCTGTAGACGTCGATCCCGGCGGCGAGCACATCGGCGATGTCCTCATAGCGCTTGCGGTGCTCGAGCCCGGGCGCGTTGGTGTGCGCGAGCTCGTCGATCAGGCACAGCTCCGGCGCGCCGTCGTAGCACTCCGGGCAGGTCCATCTCCGCCATCGTCACGTCGCGGTAGCGGACCGTCCGGCGCGGGATCACCTCCAGGCCCTCGGCCTGCCACGAGCGTCTCCACGCGGCCGTGCGGCTCGAGGTAGCCGATCGCGACGTCGCGGCCGTCCTCGGCGGCGGCCTGGCCCTCCTGCAGCATCCGGTAGGTCTTGCCGACCCCGGCCGCCATCCCGAGAAAGATCTTGTAGCGACCGCGGGAGCGCTCGATCTCGCCGAGGTCACGCGCGACGGCGGCGGTCACCATCACCCACGTTCAGGTCGCGACCGGCAGCCAGCGGGAGATGTGCTCCAGCGCCTGGCGCAACTGATCGCCGTCGGCGCAGTACAGCGGCCCGGCGCCGTCGCACAGCAGCGATCGCAGCCGTGCCATCCCCTCGGCGCTGACCGGCGCCGGCTCGCGCAGCGTCGCGACGATCTCCCAGATCGTCGGCGCGCAGAGGATCACGGGCCGGGTCGGGCGTCACGACGCCGCTGCAGCGAGCCGATAGCCGCGCGACCGGTCGCTCGGTCTCGGCGAGCACCCGCTCGAGACGCCTGGCGCATAGGTCTCGCGGCGGCGCGCGCTCGTCAGCTGCAGCGCCCGGGCGGCGTGCGCGGGGCTGCGCCACGGCGCGATCCCGCGGGCGAGCTCGCGATCGAGCGACTCCATGACGCAGCCTCGCGCGCAGCGACGCCAGCCGGCCGGGGCGCCGCGCTTGCGAACGCCGCGCAGATGCCAGTGCATGGCTGGTCGAGGTCGCCGGTTCATGCTCCCAGAACTCCGTGCACGACGAGGTCGATCAGCTTGATCCCGATGAACGGCGAGATCAGGCCGCCGAGCCCGTAGATCAGCAGGTTGCGCCGCAGCAGCGCCGAGGCACCGACCGGCTTGTAGCGGACGCCCTTGAGCGAGATCGGGATCAGCAGCGGGATCACGATCGCGTTGAAGATGACCGCGGAGATCACCGCCGAGCGCTGGGTGCCGAGGTCCATCACGTTCAGGACCGTGCAGCGGACCCTTCGTGTCCCGCCGACGGTCGACCAGGTGAACAGGAAGATCGCGGGCAGGATCGCGAAGTACTTGGCGACGTCGTTGGCGATCGAGAACGTCGTCAGCGCGCCGCGGGTGATCAGCAGCTGCTTGCCGACCTCGACGATCTCGATCAGCTTCGTCGGATTGGAGTCGAGGTCGACCATGTTCCCGGCCTCGCGGGCGGCCTGCGTGCCGGAGTTCATCGCGACGCCGACGTCGGCCTGGGCGAGCGCCGGAGCGTCGTTGGTGCCGTCGCCGGTCATCGCGACCATCCGCCCGTTGGCCTGCTCGGAGCGGATCAGCTCGAGCTTGCGCTCCGGCGTCGCCTCGGCGAGGAAGTCATCGACGCCGGACTCCTCGGCGATCTTGGCGGCGGTGAGCGGTTGTCGCCGGTGATCATCACCGTCCGGATGCCCATCGCGCGCAGCTGGTCAAAGCGCTGGCGCATGCCCTCCTTGATCGTGTCCTTGAGGTAGATCACGCCGAGCACCTGGCTGTCGCGGGCGACCGCCAGCGGCGTGCCGCCCTCGCGGCCGATCCGGTCCAGCTCGGCGCGCAGCTCCTTCGGGGCCTGGCCGCCCTCGACTTCGATGAACGCGATGATCGCGTCGCCGGCGCCCTTGCGCAGCTGGTGGCCGTCGAGATCGACGCCGCTCATCCGCGTCTGCGCGGTGAACGGGACGAACTCGGCGTTGAGCCCGTGCATCTCGTGCTCGCGGATCCCGTACTGCTTGGCGAGCACCACGATCGAGCGGCCCTCCGGGGTCTCGTCGGCCAGCGAGGACAGCTGCGCGACCTCGGCCAGCTCGGACTCCGGACACGCCCGGCATCGGGATGAACTCGGACGCGAGCCGGTTGCCGATCGTGATCGTGCCGGTCTTGTCGAGCAGCAGCACGTCGACGTCGCCCGACGCCTCGACCGCGCGGCCCGACAGCGCCAGCACGTTGCGGCGCACGAGCCGGTCCATGCCCGCGATCCCGATCGCCGACAGCAGCGCCCCGATCGTCGTCGGGATCAGCGCCACCAGCAGCGAGATCAGCGTCACGTCGGAGATCGAGGTGTGCGCGAACAGGCCGAACGGACGCAGCGTCGCGACGACGATCATGAAGATCAGCGTCAGCCCCGACAGCAGGATGTTGAGCGCGATCTCGTTCGGCGTCTTGCGCCGCTCGGCGCCCTCGACCAGCGCGATCATCCGATCCATGAACGACTGACCGGGCTCCTGCGTGATCTCGACGATGATCTCGTCTGACAGCACCCGGGTGCCGCCGGTGACGGCCGAGCGGTCGCCGCCGGACTCGCGGATCACCGGCGCCGACTCGCCGGTGATCGCCGACTCGTCGACCGAAGCGATCCCCTCGATCACGGTGCCGTCGCCGGGGATCAGCTCGCCCGCGCTGACGACCACGACGTCGCCCTTGATGCAGCTCGGCGGCGGCCTTCGTCGGTGCCGTCGCGCAGCCGCGCGACGGTCTCGTGTGCGCATCGAGCGCAAGCGTGTCGGCCTGGGCGCGGCCGCGACCCTCGGCGAACGCCTCGGCGAGGTTCGCGAACACGACCGTCAGCCACAGCCAGACGGCGATCGTGACCGTGTACCAGGCCGGCTGTCCGCCGGCCAGGAAATGGCCGCCGAACACCTGGATGATCCAGATCGCCGAGCAGATCGCGGCGCCGAGCTCGACCACGAACATCACCGGGTTGCGCACCTGGACGCGCGGGTCGAGCTTGACGAAGCTGTCGATCAGGGCATGCCGGGCGATCTCGCCCGCGAACAGCGACGCTTCGCCGTCGCTGGGTCGGCGGGTCGGTGGACGCCGGCGGGGTCGCGGTCGCGGTCGCGGTCATGCGGTTCCTTTGCTGGGGATGCGGTTGAGCGCCAGGTTGAGCTCGAGCACGTTGACCGACGGTTCGCCGGAGAAGCCGAGGCCCGCGACCGCCGGTGTACTTCGAGATCAGGCCGTCGACGGTGGCCAGCGACAGATGGCGCACCGCGGCGATCCGGTGCGCCTGGATCCAGGCGTTGGCCGGCGAGATGTCCGGGATCGAGTCCCGACGCGCTCGTGTCGACAGCGTCGACCGGGACCTTCGAGACGGTCAGGCCCGGGTCGTACTTGGTCGTTGAGCTTGAGATAGGCGGCGACGTTGGCTTCGATCGCCTGCTTGGTCGCCACGTCGTTGGGGCCGAGGTTGGCGAACGTCGAGGCGGCGGCGTTGTAGGCCGGGACCGTGCCCGACGGCCGCGACTGGAAGTAGCGCGGATTCGGGCACCGTCACCGGGTTGCCGTCGGAGTCGAGCTTCGGCTTGCCGTCGGCCTTGTAGACGACGTTGGTGAACTGCTGGCCGATCAGCTTGGAGCCGACCAGCTTGCCGTCGAGATGGATCAGCTGGCCGTCGGAGTTGCCCGGGAAGGCGAGCCTGCCGATGCCCGTGATCAGCAGCGGGTACAGCGAGCCCGAGCGTCAGCGTCAGCGCGAGCATCGAGACGACTGCCGGGAGAGTGCGTTTGATCGTCGGTCATCGAGTAGAGGTGTCCGGTCAGGCCCTGGACGATCGGTCCGAGCAGCAGGGCGGGGAAGAAGGTGAGCGCGCCGACGAGCACGATCACGCCGATCAGCAGCACGACGAACGTCGGGTTGTCGGTCCGCATCGTTCCGAGGCCGGGCGGCGACACCCGCTTGCCGGCCAGCGAGCCGGCGATCGCGAGCGCGAACAGGATCGGCCCGTAGCCGCGCGAACAGCATCGTGAAGCCGCCGACGAGATCGGCGAACGTGACGCCATGAGATCCGAGGTTGCCGGCGTTCGGCTGGATGAAGCCGGTGTAGCCGGCGAACGCCGAGCCGTTGTTGTTGGCCTGGCTGAGGTAGGCGTAGATCGTCTCCGAGAAGCCCTGTGGCCCGGCCCCGACCGAGGAGATCGACGCGCGACCGGCGGCCGAGGCGGTCGCCAGCGCGGTCGAGAACAGTGCCGCCAGCGGCGTGAACAGCAGCCCGAGCACGACCAGCTTGATCTCCCGCGCCTCGATCTTCTTGCCGAGGTACTCGGGCGTCCGGCCGACCATCAGCCCGCCGATGAACACGGCGAGCAGGACGTACATCAGGATCGAGTACAGGCCGGTGCCGACGCCGCCGAAGATCACCTCGGACGCCGACAGGTTCGCGAACGGGATCGCGCCGCCGATGCCGGTGAACGATTCGAGCGCCGCTGTTGACCGCGCCGCACGAGGTGACGGTCGTGACGACGTCGAACAGCGCCGAGCCGGCGATCCCGAACCGCTGCTCCTTGCCCTCCAGGTTGCCGCCGCCGGAGCCGTGGATCACGCCGGTGTGCAGGCCGGCGGCGTGCTGCGCGGGCGAGCCGTGGGCCTCGGCGATGTAGCAGACGATCGCCGCGCCGAGGAACATCACCATCATCGTCGAGTAGATCGCGTAGCCCTGGCGGCGGGCGCCGCACATCCGCCCGTAGGCGAACACGAGCGACGCCGGGATCAGCAGCACCAGCAACATCTCGAACAGGTTCGTGAAGCCGGTCGGGTTCTCGAACGGGTGTGCGGAGTTGACGTTGAAGAAGCCGCCACCGTTGGTGCCGAGCAGCTTGATCGCCTCTTGCGAGGCGACCGGGCCCAGTCGCGATCGTCTGCGCGCCGCCGCTGGTCAGGCCCGTCGCGTGCACGAAGGCGGTGAGGTTCTGGATCACGCCCTGGCTGATCAGCACGATCGCGGTGACGATCGAGAGCGGCAGCAGGACGTACAGGCAGGTGCGGATCAGGTCCTGCCAGAAGTTCCCCAGCGACGTTGCCGCTGCGGCCGACGATGCCGCGGATCAGGGCGATCGCGACCAGATCCCGACCGCGGCCGAGGCGAAGTTCTGGACGGTCAGCCCGGCCATCTGGCTGAAGTAGCTCAGCGTCGTCTCGCCGGCGTAGTACTGCCAGTTCGTGTTGGTGACGAACGACGAGGTCGTGTTGAACGTCACGTTCCACGGCGCCGAGTGGAAATGCAGCGGGTTCAGCCCGGTGAAGTCCCACAGCGTCTGCGTGCGCAGGATGAAATACAGCAGCAGCCAGCCGGCGAGGGAGAACAGCAACAGGCTCTTGGCGTACTGCTTCCAGTCCTGCTGCTCGCCCGGGTCGACGCGGATGACCCGGTAGAGACCGCGCTCGACCGGGCCGAGCACCGGATCCAGCCAGGTGCGTCGGCCCTCGTAGACGGCGGCCATGTAACTGCCCAGCGGCAGTGCGAACGCGGTCAGGATGATCGCGAAGCCGAAGATCGTGAGCCAGCCGAGAAACGTCACGGGAGACCCGCTAGAACCGTTCCCCGCGCAGCAGCGCGTAGAGCAGGAACAGGCAGACGAGCGCTGAGACGATCAACCCGAACAGATCGCCCGCGCTCATCGTGATCCCTCGCCATCCAGGCTCGGACGACAGATCACGGCGCGGATCATCCAGCTGCTCATATGCGATCGATTCCCTCGACCAGGGCGAGCAGCAGCGCGAATGCGATCAGCCCGATAACGATGGCGACGATGTCCATGCTGGAGATCGTCGTTCGCCCAACGTCAAGGTCCCGTGAAGGATCGCGGGGGCCGTATACAGATTCTGTGAAGACCGGCCCCTTCGGGGGGCCGGTCTGTTTTTGTTAGCGGCCGGAGATCAGGTCGGCGGCCCGCGCCAGCGGTGAATCGCCCGGCTTGTCGGCTCTCGCCTCGTGCCGGTCGGCGGCGCGGTACAGGCCGTAGACGAGCTGGGTGCCGGCAAAGCGCAGCGGTTCGGGCTCCCAGTTGCGGCCGTGGTGGTTGACGAACGGGAGACCGGTCAGCGAGGTCGACTCGCCGAGCACCAGGTCGCGCAGCGTGCGACCCGCGAGGTTGGTGAGGGTGACGCCGTTGCCGACGTAGCCGCCCGCGCCGCCGAGGCCGCTGGCCGGGTCATAGCCGATCGCCGGAGTCCAGTCGCGACGGACGCCGAGCACGCCGCACCAGGCTTGATCGATCCCGATGCCGACCGTCTGGGGGAACATCGAGTGCAGGATCACGCTGAGTTCGTCGACCGTCCGCTGCTGGGTCTGGCCCCAGTTGTCGGTCCGTGAGCCGAATCGGTAGGGCACGCCGCGGCCGCCGAGCGCGATCCGGCCGTCGGCCGTGCGCTGCGCGTACATGTAGGCGTGGGCGCCGTCGCCGACCAGCTCGCAGCCGCTCCAGCCGATCTCGTTCGACACTCGCTCGGGCAGCGGGTCGGTGACGATCATCGCCGAGTTCAGCGGCAGCATCGCCCGCCGCTGCGACGGCAGTGACGAGGTGAATCCCTCCAGGCAGGTCAGCACCGTGCGCGGCGCGAACCTCGCCGCGATCGGTGCTCGCGACGCCCGGTTGCACGTCGGTCACGGTCGTGTCCTCGTACAGCGTGACGCCGAGCGCCTCGCACGGCGCGCGCGAGGCCGGTGACGAGCTTGGCCGGATGCGAGCGCGCGCAGTGCGGGGTGAACTCCGACGCCGATCGCTCCCTCGACGTGGATCCTGCGCTCGGTCTCGTCGCCGTCCAGCAGCGCGACGTCGGATTCGCGCAGGCCCCACTGGCGGTCCTCGGCGACCTGCCTGCGCAGGCGCGAGAGCTGCGCCGGTCCGCGCGCAACGCGGAGCATCCCGGGTTTGATCAGATCGGCGTCGATCCGTTCGCGCTCGGCGACCGCGAGCACCTCGTCGATCGAGGTCTGCAGCTCGCGCTGCAGCGCGACGACGGCGTCGCGACCGTGGGTCTCGCGCCATCTTCGCCCGTGAGCCGGCGAACGCCGAGGACACCCAGCCGCCGTTGCGACCGGACGCGCCGAACCCACAGAACTCCCGCTCGAGCACAACGATCTCCAGCTCGGGCTTGGCCCGCTTCAGGTAGTACGCCGTCCACAGGCCCGTGTAGCCGCCGCCCACGATCGCCACATCGGCGGTCCGATCGCCGTCCAGTGGCGCCCGTGGCGCGGCGACGCCGATCTGCCGATGCCAGAAGGAGATCTGCCCGTTGCGCATCCGCGTCAGGGTAGCCGCGCGCGATACTCCGGACATGGAGCTTGGAATCGAGGGACGCGTCGCGCTCGTCGGCGGCGCCAGCCAGGGGATCGGTCGTGCGATCGCGCGAGGCGCTGATCGCCGAGGGCGCCGAGGTCGTGATCACCGCCCGTGACCCGGACCGGACCGCGGGCGTCGCCGACCAGATCGGTGCCCGCGCCGGCTACGGGTGGGACAGCTCCGACCTCGATGGCGCGGTCGCGCTCGTGCAGCGGGTGCGCGATCAGGTCGGCGAGATCGAGATCCTCGTCACCAACACCGGCGGCCCGCCCGCCAACCCGGATCCACTGGGGTTCTCCGACGAACAGTGGGAGCACGCGCACCGCACGCTGGTGATGGCGCCGATCACGCTCGCGCGGCTGGTCGTGCCCGGGATGCGCGAGCGCGGTTGGGGGCGGATCGTCGGGATCTCGTCGCTGTCGGTGCGTGAGCCGATCGCGGGGCTGATGCTGTCCAACGCCGAACGCTCGGCGACGCTCGCCGCATACAAGACGCTGGCACGCGAGCTCGCCCCGGACGGGATCACGGTCAACACACTGCTGACCGGCAGCATCGCGACGCAGCGGCTGGCGTCGTTGTACGGGTCGCTGGAGGAGGCCGAGCGCGAGGGCGCTCAACGGATCCCCGCGGGCCGGATCGGCCGACCCGAGGAGATGGCCTGGGCGGCCGCCTTCTTGTGCTCGGAGCGAGCCGCGTTCATCACCGGCTCGGCGCTGGCGATCGACGGCGGCGCCCTGCACGCGGCCTGAGCGCGGCTACGTCGGCTCCTCGACGTCCATCCGCTCGATCAGCTCGTCGCGGAACCGGTACACGTGCGTGACGGTGCTGTCGGACAGCACGGTCCCGTCGCGGTCACGCACGAGTTGACGGACCTCGACGGCAATCGCGCCGTCGGGCCGGGTCGTGATCGAGCCCGGTGTCACCTGGGGGTCGATCTCGGCCCACTGCCGCGACCAGTAATCGCGGACCGCCGCGGTCCCCTGGACGCGGCCGCCCTCCCATGCATTCGGCCACTGCACATCGTCGGTCATGCGGGCGAGGACCGCATCGGCGTCACGCGCGTTGAATGACTCGTAGAGCGCTTGGATGGTTCGTTGCACACTCATCGTGGCGAGACTATACGCAACCGTCGGGTTGCGCTCACCGCTTGATCGCGTGCTCGGTCCTGTTCGCGACCGGCGCAGATCCGGAGCTGGCAGCGGTCCGTGGTAGCGCTCAGGACAGCTGACCGGGATCCGCCGGCACGTCGACCGCGTGCTCGCGCAGGATCTGGAGCGGCACCAGCTCGAGCGCCTGCTCGTTGGTCGAGGCGAGCACGACGAATGCGGCGGCGCCGTCGTCGTGCGCGCGCAGCCAGTTGACCGCGGTCACGCACCAGCGGTCACCCGGCGTCAGCCCTGGGAAGTCGAACATCGGCATCGGCGTCACGAGGTCGTTGCCGATCGACCGCTGGTGCTCGAGGAACTCGGCGGTGACGACCGCGCAGATCGTGTGACTGCCGAGATCCGCCGCACCCGTACGACAACAACCGTCGCGATAGAAGCCGGTGATCGGATCGGTGCCGCACTCCTGAAGCGGCTCGCCGAGGACGTTGCGCTCGCTCACGGTCGGGAGTATCGCGCAGCCCTCACGCCGCCGAGCGGCCGATGTCGGCGCTTGGGACAATTCGGGGCGTGACCAGGGTCGCGGTCCTCGACGACTACCAGCGTCGTGCCGGCGAGTTCGCCGACTGGCGCTCGCTCGGCCCGGAGATCGAGGTCGACTTCGTGCACGAACCGATCCCGCGCGAGGAGCTCGCGCGCAGACTCGACGGATACGAGGTGCTGGTGTTGATGCGCGAGCGCACGCGCCTGGATGAGCCGGTCCTGTCGCAGCTCGGCCGTCTGGCGCTGGTGGTCACGACCGGGATGCGCAACGCCTCGCTCGACATCGCGCATCTGCACCGGCGCGGTGTCGTCGTGTGCGGCACCGAGCGGATCTCGGCGGCCCATGCGGGCGGCGTTCCGAGCACCGTCGAGGTCGCATGGGCGCTGATCTTCGCGCTGCTCAAACGGGTCCTGATCGAGGACCGCGCGCTCCGTGCCGGACACTGGCAGACCGACCTCCCGGCGAACCTCGGCGGCGCGACGCTTGGTCTTGCCGGCCTCGGTCATCTCGGCGCAGCGATGGTCGAACCGGCGCGCGCATTCGGGATGGACGTGATCGCCTGGAGTCAGAACCTGACCGCCGAGCGTGCCGAGCTGGTCGGGGCGCAGCCGGTGTCCAAGGAAGCGCTGCTCGCTCGCGCCGACGTGCTGTCGATCCACCTCGTCCTGTCGGATCGGACCCGCGGCCTGTTCGGCGCGGCCGAGCTGGCGCAGATGCGCCCGACGGCGGTGCTGATCAACACCAGCCGCGGTCCGATCGTCGACGAACAGGCGCTGGTCGGCGCGCTGCGCGACGGCACCATCGCCGGCGCCGGGCTCGACGTCTACGAGACCGAGCCGCTGCCGGCCGGACACGTCCTGACCACGCTCGACAACGCGGTGCTGCTGCCCCATCTCGGCTACGTGTCGGAGGGGTCGATGCGCGACATGTACCGGCAGGTGGTGCAGGACATCGCCGCCTGGCGCGACGGCGACCCGATCCGCCGGATCGGCTGACGAGCGCCGCGAGCGAGGGAGCATCGATGGATCGGATGAGCGCCCAGGACGCGTCGTTCCTGCACCTCGAGACGGACGCCAGCCCGATGCATGTCGGCGGCGTGTCGATCTTCGACGGACCGCCGCCGCCCGACGGCCGCTTCGAGGACCACGTCGCGGCCCGGCTCGATCTCGTGCCCCGTTACCGCCAGGTGGTGCGAACCGTTCCGCTCGGGCTCGGCAGCCCGGTGTGGGTCGACGACCCGTACTTCAACCTCGGCTATCACGTCCGGCGTACGGCGCTGCCCTCGCCCGGCTCCGATCAGCAGCTGCGGGCGCTGGTCGGACGGGTGATGTCGCAGAACCTCGATCCGGACAAGCCGCTGTGGGAGATGTGGATGGTCGAGGGGCTCGGCGACGGGCGTTGGGCGCTGGTGTCGAAGGTCCATCACTGCATGGTCGACGGGATCGCCTCGACCGATCTGATGACGGTCCTGCTCGACGCTACCCCGGAGCCGGCGCAACCGGATCAAGCTTCGGCCTGGGCGTCCGGTCCGTACCCAACCGAAGCACAGCTGCTGGCCGAGGCGCTCGCCGGCGGCGTGCGGCTGCCGCTGCGAATCGCCGGTACGGCGCTCGCGACAGTCCGCGATCCGCGCCGGTTGCTGGCAGCCACCGGCGCGGCCGTCCGCGGGCTCGCCGCGTCGTCGAGCCTGGCGCGGCGACCGCCGCAGTCCTCGCTCAACGGCCCGCTCGGGCCGCACCGCCGCTGGGGATCGGCCCGCGGCACGCTCGCCGACGTACGGACGATCCGCAGCGGGCTCGGCGGGACCGTCAACGACGTCGTGCTGGCGGCGATCTCTCAGGGCTTCAGGGATCTGCTGGTCGCCCGCGGCGAGCGCGTCGACCGACCGCTGCGCAGCCTTGTACCGGTTTCGGTTCGCGCCCCGGACGAGCGCGGCACCTATAACAACCGCGTCTCGGCGATGTTCGCGGAGCTGCCGATCGAGATCGACGATCCCGTCGAGCGGCTGCTGTCGGTCGCCGAGCAGATGGCCGACCTCAAGGAGTCAAGCCAGGCGGTCGCGGGCGAGGTGCTGACGTCGCTCTCGGGGTTTGCGCCTCCGCTGCTGCTGATGCTCGGGGCGCGGGTCGCCGGCCGGCTGCCGCAGCGCAGCGTCAACACCGGCACGACCAACGTTCCCGGACCGCAGTTCCCGCTGTACGCGAGCGGACGCAGGATGCTGGAGGCATTTCCCTACATCCCGCTGTTCGCCAACGTCCGGCTCGCGGTCGCGATCTTCTCCTATGACGGCCGGCTCAGCTTCGGGATCAGCGGCGACTACGACACGACCGCCGACCTGCAGCTGCTGTGTGACGGGATCGAGCGGGGGTTGGCGGACCTGGTCAGCGCCGCGCGGCGCGGCTGACACGTATCAGCGCCGTCGTTCACCATTCTGTGCTGACAGAGCTTCGGATCGGAGAGAAACGATGACAATCGGCGAGTCTGCCCCCTCGCAGCCGCCAGTCGAACCGCGGGTCGACCTGGTGTTCGAGGGCGGAGGAGTCAAGGGCATCGGGCTGGCGGGCGCGATGCTCGAGCTCGACGGGCGCGGCTATCAGCCGCAGTGCGTCGCGGGCACATCCGCCGGTGCAATCACGGCGGCGCTGGTCGCGGCCGGATATCGCGGCGAGGAACTGCGGCGCGCGGTGATCGGGATGGACTTCCCGCGCTTCGCCGATCGACCCCGCTTTCGCTGGATGGGCGGCGCAGGCGACGCGATCGACGTGCTCGACCGCCGTGGCGTGCACAGCGGCGACTACTTCCTGGACTGGATCCGCCGGATGCTCGCGGCCAAGGGCAAGCACACGTTCGCCGACCTGCGCGACGACCAGGCCGCCGCCGAGAACCGGCGCTACCGCCTGCAGGTGATCACCTCCGATCTCACCGACCAGAGCATGCTCGTGCTGCCACGCGACGCCGAGCGGATCGGGATCGAACCCGACCAGCTGCCGATCGCCGACGCGGTCAGGATGAGCATGTCGATCCCGTTCTTCTTTGAGCCGGTGCTGAGGACCAAGGACGAGCGCGAGCACGTGATGGTCGACGGTGGGCTGCTGTCGAACTTCCCGGTGTGGCTGTTCGACGCGCCGCCCGGCACCCGGCCGGCGTTTCCGACCCTCGGGCTGTTGCTGGTCGCGCCCGGCCAACGTGACCCGCTGGTCGCCGCACCGCCGACCGATGCCGACCGTGACGCGACGAGCTCGCTGGTGGGCTACCTGAAGTCACTCGTGGACACGACCATGCAGGCCCACGACCGGTTCTACGTCGAGGACGAGAACTTCGCGCGGACGATCCCGATTCCGACGCTCGGGGTCAAGACGACCGAGTTCGACATCGCTGCCGAGCAACGCGACGCGCTGTTGCAGTCGGGGGCGACGGCCGCGGCGACGTTCCTGCGCGGGTTTGACTTCGAGGACTACGTCAAGCAGTACCGAAGCTGACGTCCCCCGCCGGCCCCCGACCCCCGACTGGCTGGCATAGAGTTCGAGCTCACCCCAAGCCACCCAGGTCAAGGAGAGCGAGATGCCGGCGGACCCGACCCGTACAGCCCTGGTGCTGATCGAGTACCAGAACGACTTCACCTCGGACGGCGGCGCGCTGCATGGCGCGGTCAAGGATGTGATGGAGCAGACAGGCATGCTCGACAACACCGCGGCGCTGGTGCAGGCGGCGCGGGCGGCGGGCGCGACGATCGTGCACGCGCCGATCACGTTCAAGGCGGGCTACGGGGAGATCTCGCCGCACCCCTACGGGATCCTCAAGGGTGTCGTCGACTCGACCGCGTTCGTTCAAGGCGAGTGGGGCGCCGAGATCGTCTCCAAGCTGGCGCCGCAGCCGGGCGACATCGTCGTCGAGGGCAAGCGCGGGCTTGATGCGTTCGCGACCACGAACCTCGACTTCATTCTGCGCGCGCGAGGAATCACCACGATCGCGCTTGGCGGGTTTCTGACGAACTGCTGTGTCGAATCGACGATGCGAACCGGCTACGAGAAGGGCTTTCACGTGATCACCCTGTCCGATTGCGTCGCCGCAACCTCGGCCGAGGAGCAGCAGGCCGCGCTGTCGTTCAACTACCCGATGTTCTCCGAGGTGATGACCTCCGAGCAGCTGCTGTCAGAGCTCGGCGCGGCTCGTGCTGCCGCGTGACGGATCGATCGCGCAGCTGTTCTGTGCGCTTGTCGCGATCCCGTCGCCGAGCGGTCGTGAGCGCGCGGTCGGGGAGGCGATCGCCGGGTGGCTGGCGGATGCCGGCGTGCCGAGCCGGTTCGACGACGCGGGAGCCGTCAACGGCTCTGACAGCCGGCAACCTGATCGCGACCGTCGCCGGCGCTCCGACCGCGCCGACGCTGCTGTTCGTTGCGCACATGGACACGGTCGAGACCGGCGCCGAGCCGATCGCGCCGCGGCTCGGCTGACGACGGGGTGATCCGCTCGGCCGGCGAGACGATCCTCGGAGCCGACAACAAGTCGGCGGTCGCGGCCGTGATGCGCGTGTGCGCGGTCGCCGCGGTCGATGCCGGCGGCCGCGCGACCGACGCGTGATCGCCGCGTTCACGTGCCGCGAGGAGAGCCGGCCAGATGGGTGCCGGCCTGCTCGACCTGGGCGGTGCCGAGGTCGACTGCGCGTTCAGCGTCGACGGCAGCCAGCCGATCGGCACGGTGATCACGCGCGCGCTCGGCCAACAGGCGTTCACGATCGAGGTCCGTGGTCGTGCCGCGCATGCCGCCGCCAACCCCGAGGCCGGCGTAACGCGATCGCGGTGGCGGGCGAGATCGTCGCGGCGATGCCGCTGGGCCGGCAGCCCGGGCGGCGGCAGCGCGTCGATCGCCGCGATCGTCGGCGGGGCGGTGATCGACCGGCTCGGAGCGGCGCTCGGCCGGCGGCGGGGAGGGCGGTTCGAGCCGCACTCGACGCGTCCCCGACCAACTCGGTTCCGGATCTGGTGCTGTTGCGCGGCGAGCTGCGCGGCTACAGCGACACCGAGCTCGATCAGACGCGGGTCGGCGCTGGAGGCGGTCGCGGCGCGAGTCTGCGCCGAGCGCGGCGCCGACTACCAGCTGGCTCGACCGCGAGCGCGACGGTGCCGCCGTTCCCCGGCACCGGCGACTCGCGGGCGCTGGCGCTCGCCCGCGCGGCCGCTGAGCGAGGTCAGCGGCGTGACGTTCGCCACGACCGAGGCCCACGCGACGCTCGAGGCCAACTACCTGGCGGCGTCGACCGACGTCGTTGCGCTGGCCAGCGGCGGCTCGGGCCCGCACCAGTTCACCGAGTCGATCACGGTCGCCGAGCTAGACGCGCTCGAGGCGCTGCTGACTCGGATCGTCGAGCTCGCCGGCAGCGCTTGAGCGGGGGTGGTGGGCCCGCGTGCGCCGGGCGGCGTGAGCCCCGGGCGGCGGGGCCCCGGGCGGCGGGGCGTCCGCAGGCGGCTAGTCCCGGTGGCGCCTCCGCGCAGCGCCCCCGGGCAGCACGCCCCCGCCCCCGGGCAGCACCCTCGCGCCCCCGGGCAGCACCCCCGGGCAGCACCCCCGGGCAGCGGTGACCGGGCAGCGCCGCCGGCCGCACCCCCGCACCCCGGGCGGCACCCCCGCACCCCGGGCAGCGCCACCCGCGCACCCGTGGTCGCGCGCGTGGGGGCCCGAGCCGCGCACGGGGGCCGGCGCGTGGGGAGCCGAGCCGCGCACCGGTGCGCGGCCCCGGGGGCGAGCCGCGCACCGGGGCCGGGCCTGTGGGGCGCCGAGCCGCGCACCGGGGCCAGGCCCGCGGTTCCGCGACGCCGCGTGATATATCGCCGTTTGCTCGCCCGGCCATTGGGGCAAACGGCGATCCAGGACGCTGTAAGTCCTCAACATCCCTTTGCGCCCGACCGGGGTGGGGCAAAGGGCGATATATCACCGGGTTTCGGGCGCCGGGGGGCCGTTGGGCGCCGCGTTATCGGTCCACGGCGACGGGTGGGTGCGCCCGAGCCGCTGCGCCTGCCGCGAGGCGTCGGCAGAGCGATGCGCCGCATGAGGGCGCATGGGCGCCGTCGGCGAAGCCACATTCCCGCCCGCCCGCGAGGGCACGCACACGCGCCGCCGGCGAGGGCCCGCAGGCGCGCCCTCGAATACGCGCCGCCGGCGAGGCCCCGCAGGCGCGCCCTCGAGCGACCTCACCCGCGCGAGCGCGCGAGCACTCCCGCGGTCGCGTAGATGTGCGCGAACGCGCGCGCCTCCTCGCCGGTCCACAGCGTCGAGCCGTGCCCGTAGGTGGAGCCGAGCGCCCGGCCGGCGTCGAGCAGGCTGTACGGGCTGCGGCAGCCGAGCGCGACGATGTTGCCCTTATGCAGCCGGATCCGGACCTCGCCGCTGACGCGCTGCGACGCGGAGTCCAGCAGCGCCCGGATGTCGTCAAGCAGCGGGTCGTAGTAGCGGCCCTCGTGCAGCATGTCGCCGAACGTCGTGCCGAGCGTCGCCTTCGCGGTCTGCTGGGCGTTGGTCAGCACCAGCCGCTCGAGCTCGCGATGCGCCGCGATCAGCGTCAGCATCCCGGGCGCCTCGAACCCGAGCCGGCCGAGGATCCCCATGATCGTCTGGCCGGTGTGGATCCCGCGCCCGACGCCGTGCTCGGCGCCGATCCGGTTCAGCGCCGCGAGCGTGTCGTAGCCGGGGTTGCCGATCGCCGTGTCGCCGACGTCAGGCGCCGGGCCCGCTGACCAGCTCGTAGCCGGTCGGCAGGCCCGGCTCGAACCCGATCAGCAGCTCGGCCGGCTCGTCGGGCGCGTCGGCGATCGAGTTCGTCGTCGGCCACGCCTCCTCGGGCAGGTACTCCCACGAGCCGTAGGTCTCGCCGCCGCCGATCGTCGTGCCGAGGATCCCGACGTTGAACGAGTACTCGGCGGTGATCTCCGAGACCGGGTGACCGCGGTCGCGCAGGAAGTCGCGCTCCTCCTCGCGGGTGTGGGCCTCGTCGCGGATCAGCCCGACGATCTCCAGACCCGGGCGCCATCGCCTTGGTGACCGCGTCGAAGCGGACGTGGTCGTTGCCCGCGCCGGTCGATCCGTGCGCGATCGCGTCGGCGCCGCGCTCGCAGCGCGACCCGCGTGACCTCCTCGGCCTGCAGCATCCGCTCGACGCCGACGCACGACGGGTAGACGCCGTTGCGCAGGTAGTTGGCCTTGAGGATGTAGGAGACGAACTGGTCATACAGGCGCTGCGCGGCCGTCGACGACGACGTGGTCGGCCGCCCCGAGCTCCCGTGCGCGCGTCTCGATCGTCGGCCAGCTCGGTCGTCGTCAAAGCCGCCGGTGTTGACGGTCACGGTCGTGACCCGCTCGCCGCGGTCGACGAGCACGGCGAGCCCGTAGGAGGTGTCAAGGCCGCCGGAGAAGGCGAGCACGAAGTTACGTCCCGGCATTGTCTGTGGCTATCTCCAGGATCGGGACCCGGTCATCGACCAGGCCGGGGGACAGGATGAAGAACCGGCTTCGTGCCCGCGTCGATCCGCCGCTGCAGCTCCCACTGGGCGTCGAGATCGCGGGCGTCGAGCATCAGCGTACGAGTCGCTCGGCGGTGATCGGCGCCCTCGCCGGAGCCGAACACCTCGGTGCGGTAGGCCATCGTGTGCTTGACCGGGTGCAGGTCGAGCACCGCGGCGAGCATCTCCATCGGCCCGAACTTGCGGTGCACCCGCAGCGCCCGGTCGTAGAACTGGGTGACGCCCGGCCAGCGTCGTCGCGCGGTAGGCCTCGCAGCGCCAGGCCCTTGGCGACCGTGCCGAGGCCCGGGATCGCCGAGCACAGCGACCAGCCGACCCAGGCGCCCCGCGCCGGCGTCGGCGCTGCGCAGTAGCCGGCGACCGGGATCGGGCCGTCATAGCCGAGCCGTTCGGCCTCGTCGAGCACCGCCGGCAGTACCTCGGCGATCCGCGCGCGCTCGGCTTCGGGGCGCCGCTCGTCGGTGATCTGCGCGGCGGCTCGCTCGCGCGGCAGCGTCACCAGCAGGAACGCCGACGGCAGCAGCCCGAGATCGATCATCACCCAGTTCGGGCAACGGGATCCCCTTCGGTCCGAACGCGGTCGCGTTGAGCACGTTGTAGACGCGCATCAGGTCCTCGAGCTTCCAGCTGTGGTCGTAGGGGCCGAGGAAGTCCAGCGGCGGTGATCGGCACGCCGCAGGGGTTGAGGTCGAGCTTCTCGATCACCGTCGCGTTTGAGGCCAGCCACAGCTCGTAGCCGTGCTCGGCGAGTGCCCGCGCCCGCGCGGCGACCAGTTCCCGGGTCAGCGTCGGCCCGGCACGTGCTGGCGCTCACCGCGTCAGCGCGATCGATCGACGCCGCCACCGTCTGCGAGCCCGAGCGCAGCACGAACGTCAATCCGGCCGTGTCCGGGCGCTGCAAGACGACGCCGATCGCGGCCGCGACGTCGGCGCGCGGGATCGTCTCGACGCCCGGCTCGGGATCGGTGCTGACCGCGTCCGTGGCCGGCTCGTCGGTCAGCCCGACCGGGCGGATGATCGTGTAGTCGAGACCGCTGGCGGCTAGCTCGGCGTCGGCCTGACCCTTCGCGCGCAGGTAGGTTTGAAACCCTCCGTCGTCGGGGGCCTCGGGGTCCGCGCCCCGGGCCGAGACCATCACGTAGCGTCCGACACCGGCACGCTTGCAGCCGTCGATCAGCTTGACCGCGCCGTCGTGGTCGACCGTCCACTTGCGGGCCGGTCCCGATCCGGGGCCCGCGCCGGCCGCGAACACGACCGCGTCGGCACCGTGCAGCAGCGGCGCGAGCTGCTCGGCGTCGAGCTGCTCGAGGTCGGCGACGACCGGCTGTGCGCCCGCCGCCTGCACGTCGGCACTGTGCGCCGGATTGCGGATCAGCGCCCGCACGGTGTCGCCCGCGTCGGTCAGCCGCCGCTCGGTCTCGAGCGCGATCTGCCCGTGTCCGCCAGCGATCACGATCTCCATCGCCCCGACGATACGCGACTTCCTTGGGCTACCGTGCTCGTCGTGTTCGATCTGGTGATCTTCGACTGCGACGGCGTCCTGGTCGACTCCGAGACGATCGCGCTCGAGCTCGACGTCGAGATGCTCGCCGAGTTCGGGATCCCGTTGGCACGCGGCGAGATCATCGACCGATTCCTCGGTCGCTCGAACACCGACGTGGAGGCGATGATCGTCGAGCTCGCCGAGCGCGAACTGCCCGACGACTGGGTGCGTCACTGGAACGACCGCTACGACGAGCTGCTCGACATGCGGCTGACGCCGATCCCGGGGATCGTCGATGCGCTGGCGCGGTTGACGGTCCCGATCTGCGTCGCCTCGAGCGGGCGGCCGGAATCGATCGAACGCAAGCTGGCGCTGTGCCGGCTCGCCGGTGCGTTCGGCGACCGCGTGTTCAGTGCCGTGCAGGTGACTCACGGCAAGCCGGCCCCGGACCTGTTCCTGCTGGCCGCCAAGCGCTGTGGCGCCGCCCCCGAGCGCTGCGCGGTGGTCGAGGACAGTCCCGCGGGCGTGCAGGCCGGACGGGCGGCCGGCATGACCGTGTTCGCCTACGCCGGCGGGATGGTCGCGCGCGAGCGGCTGCAGGCCGGCGGAGCCGTCGTGTTCGACGACATGCGCCGATTGCCCGAACTGCTCGCCGCCACCGATCAACCAGTCAGAACGCCGCTTCGATGAACGGGAACGTGGGGTCGGCGACCAGCAGCGCGCGCAGCAGCAGCGCGACTCCGAGATCGCCGGTGAACAGCGTGTAGCGGCCGGTGCCGTTCTGCTGACGCCGCCGGCGGATGTCGGCGACCGCGTCCATCGCGAACGACCTGGCCCGCTCGAACCACAGCTCGCCGTCGGTGCGGGTCCACAACGCCAGCAGCGCGAACGCGTTGCCCGAGGTGCCGTGGCACAGGCCCGCGCTCTTGCTCAGCGGCCCGGCGCGCCAGGTCAGCTCGCCGCCGGCGGCCAGCAGCCGCTCGGTCTCGGGATCGGCGGGCAGCACCGGTGCCAGCGAGGTGACGAACCCGGGCGAGCCGTGACACCACTGCACCGGACGGCGACCGTCCTTGATCCCGGCCAACGGCGGCCATTGGGTCTGGCGGTCCTTGGAGACCGCGAGCTTGCGCATCTGGGTGACCACGCGGTTGGTCACCTGATCGCCGGCGTCCCCGAGCAGATCACGGCCCGCCAGCAGCGCGAACGCGTTACCGGCGAAGCCGTGTCCGGCGCCCGTGTAGCGGCTCTGATCGCCATACAGGTCCTGGACCCAGACGTCGTCGCGCCACTGGTCAATCAGCCATGCGGCCGAGTCCATCCAGACCTCTCGCCAGCGGGGCTCTGCCGTCTGACGCCACAGCTGCAGTGCGGCGATCAGCGTGCCCGGTGAACCCCAGCACAGCTCGAGCGCCGGCGAGCGAGCGTTGCGCTGCACGCAGGCGTGCAGCGCGTCGCCCTGACTGCCGTCGCGCAGAATCGCCTCCGCGGCGAGCAGGATGCCGCTCTCGCCGAACAGCAGCGAGGCCGCGGGCGGCGGCTCGATCTCGGTGAGCTCGGGCGCCTTGCGGTAGCCGTCGCCGAGCCCACGGGCGAGCTCGGCCAGCCACGGTGGCCGCTCGCAGAGTTCGTCCTGCGCGAGCAGATCGATCGCCCACGCGACCCCCGCGGCACCCATGTAGACGTTGCGCATCGGCACGTCCGGCAGACCTTCGAGATCGTCGGGCGCGTTCGGCCACAGCTGGGCGGGACCCCGGTAGGCGGCGAGCACGTCGGCAACGATCTCGGCGATCGCGGCGTGCGCGGCGCCGTCGCTCCATGAAGCCCCATCCAGTGGCCGATGCTCGGCCGGTTCATACAGTCCGTTACGCACCCAGGCACACGTTATCCGGCGGCCGGGATGGTTTGGCGCAAACGGCCTTCGGCGAAGCGCCCAGTTCAACCTTCGGTCCTACAGCGGCGGCGCGCGTGTCAGTCGTATTCATAAAACCCGCGCCCGGCTTTGCGGCCATGGTGACCGGACACGACCATCCGCTTGAGCAGTGGTGGGGGCGCGTACTCAGGCCGCTTGAACTCCTCGTAGAGCGAGTCACAGACGGCATAGAGCACATCGAGACCGATGAAGTCACACAGCGTCAACGGACCCATCGGGTGACCGCAGCCGAGCCGCATGCCCTCGTCGATGTCCTCCCGGGCGGCGAAGCCGTCCTCGAACATCCGCACCGCCGCCATCAGGTACGGGACCAGCAGCATGTTGACGATGAAGCCCGAGCGGTCCTTGGTCCGGATCGGCTGCTTGCCGATCGATGTGGCAAACGACTCCGCGGTTGACACGACGCCGTCCGCGGTGTCGAGCGCGACCACGACCTCGACCAGCTTCATCACCGGCACCGGGGAGAAGAAGTGCAGTCCGAGCACCCGTTCGGGTCGCGTCGTCCAGGCCGCGACCTCGGCGATCGGAATCGAGGAGGTGTTCGACGCCAGAAACTGCGCATCCGGCAGACGCTCGTCGAGCGTTGCGAACAGCTTGCCCTTGACCCGCGGATCCTCGACGACCGCCTCGATCACCGCATCGACGCCGTCGAGATCGGTCAGCTCGGTCGTGTAGGCGATCCGGCCGACTACCGCCTCGGCGTCTTCGCCCGACAGCTTGCCGCGTGAGACCGCGCGGCCGATCGACTGCTGCAGGCGTCCGCGCGATCGGTCCAGTGGCGCTTGCTCGGGCTCGAAGGCGGTGACGTCGAGGCCGGCGACGGCGCACGTCTCGGCGATGCCCGAGCCCATAAAGCCGGCGCCGATGACCCCGACGCGTGAAATCTGCGTGGTCGTGCTCATGGCGCGTAGTGTCGCGCTTTGCGGGGCGACGGGCGCGCCGGTAGGCGGGACGGATGCTATAGCTGGCGGGCGTGAAGCCTGCTCTGATCGTCACCCACCTCGGCGACCGTGAAGACGGCCTCGTCGCGGAGGCGTTGCACGACGCCGGTTGCGAGGTGATCACCCGTAACCTCGTCGCCGAGGAGTCGCTGCCCGAGATCGGCGAGATCGCCGGAATCGTCGCGCTCGGCGGGCGCGAGAGCGCGATCGGCGCCCGCGAGCATCCGTTTCTCGCCTCCGAGGTCGCGCTGATGCGGGCGGCGCTCGATCGTGGCGTTCCGGTGCTCGGCATGTGCCTCGGCGCGCAGCTGCTGGCGGTCGCGGCGGGCGGCGAGGTCGTCAATACCGGCCGCATGTACGCCGGCTGGCCGGATCTGGTCGTGCTCGACGAGGCGGCAGATGACCCGGTGTTCGGCGGGCTGCCGCGACGGCTGCCAGTGCTCAAGTGGCACGAGGACGTCGTCAAGCTGCCCGATGACGGCGTGCTGCTCGGCCGCTCCGACGGTCCGGGAGCGGCGCTGTTTCGGATCGGCGAGCGCGCCTGGGGCAGCCAGCCACATCTCGAGCTGACCGAGGCGATGCTGGTCGACGGCTGGCTGTCTGACCCGGCCGAGGCGGCCGACGTGATCGCCGCCGGCCACGACCTGCAGCAGTTTCGCGCCCGCAGCCGCGAGCTGCTGGTCGGCCAGGTGGCCGCGGCGCGGCCGATGTTCGAGGCGTTCGGGCGGATCGCCGCCGCCGGCTGAGCCGCGCCGGCCGGCGGCGCGCGCCGGTCAATCGCGAGTCGGTTCGAAGCGCAGCCGGGCGCCGGTCTGGCCGCCGTCGGTGGTGAACGTCGCGGTCGCGCGGTTGAGCACGAACGTGAGTCTCCGGCCGTGCTCGGTCGTGACCTGCACCGACCGCGCGTCGGGGTCGACCGCGGCGACCACCGCGTGCTCGACCGAGCCGAGGTGGTCGATGCTCACCTCGCTGCCGACGATCGGCATCACTCGTAGCGCCACCTCGCGGTTGATAGCACCGCGCGCCGCGAGGTTCGATCCGCCGATCGCGTAACCTGCGCCCGCGATGTCGATCACCGTCGTCGGCTCGATCGCGTTCGATGCGGTCCAGACACCATTCGGAGAGCGCGAGCGGATGCTCGGCGGGGCGGCGTCGCATTTCGCGCTGGCGGCCTCGATGCTGGCCGACGTCAACCTCGTCGGCCCGGTCGGAGACGACTTCGGGGAGTCCGAGATGGCGGTGCTGCGGACTCGCGGGGCCAACGTCGACGATGTCGAGCGGGTCGCCGGCGGCAAGACCTTCTTCTGGCAGGGTCGCTACCACGCCGACATGAACACGCGCGACACGCTCGACACGCAGCTGAACGTGTTCGAGCACTTCGAGCCGAAGCTGTCAGAGCATTCGCGCGCGGCCGACGTGCTGTTTCTCGCGAACATCCAGCCGGGACTGCAGCTGCGGGTTCGCGAGCAGTGCGAGGCGGCGCAGTTCGTGGCAATGGACTCGATGAATCTCTGGATCGACATCGCCCGTGATGAGCTTGAGCGGATGATCGGCCGGGTCGACTGCCTGATCCTCAACGATGAGGAACTACGCCAGTTGACCGGCGCTGCGACGACCGTCGCGGCCGCCCGTCAGGTGCTGACGATGGGTCCGACAATCGTCGTCGCCAAACAGGGTGAGTACGGGGCGATCCTGATCACCGAGGACGAATTCTTCTCGTTGCCGGCCTATCCGCTGGAGCGGGTCGTCGACCCGACCGGCGCCGGCGACACGTTCGCGGGCGGGTTCGTCGGACTGATCGCGAGCCAGATCGGGCGGCCGCTTGACCGCGACGTGCTCAGCACCGCGATGGCGTACGGCACCGCGCTGGCGTCGTTCAACGTCGAGCGGTTCGGCACCGAGGCGCTGGCCTCGGGCGACGTCGCCGGCGACGACGTGCGCGGCCGCGTGCAGGAGCTGTGGCGGGCCAGCAGCTTCGCGCCGCTCGAGGTGGCGCTGCGCGGCTGAGCCCCGAAGCGATGGCAAACACGCCCTGACCCACGGGGTGAATTCGCCACGGTTTTAGATTGCAGTGCCGTCGATCACGACAATTCGCAGCGACGCGGCGGGCGCGATGTTCCTCGCGGTCGTCGACGAGCGCGTGGTCGGGATCGCCGGCGGCCGCTGGCAGGACCGCGCCGGCGGGGTCGCGCAGTTGTGGGGGCCGTGGGTGGCACCGCCGGCGCGCGGGCTCGGTGCCGGTTCAGATCTCGTCGCGGCGGTGCGCGAATGGGCGGCGGCGGGCGGCGCGCTGTTCATTCGGGTGCGTTTGGTCGAGCCGGCCGCTGGCGCGACCCGCCGGTTCTACCTCGAGCGCGGGTTCGTCGTGCTCGACGCTCCGGTGCGGTTGGCGCTCGAACCTCCCAGGCACGTGACCTACCTCGCGCGCCCGATCTAGCGCTAACGCCGGCCCATCTCCCACAGCGCGCCGCAGATCCCGGTCGCGAACAGCAGCACGACCACCAGCGCCATCAGATCCAGCCATGAAATCCCGTGGTGGATCATGTCGAGCACGGTCGCGGCGGCGATCAGGCCGGTGAGCACAACCGTGAGCACCAGCAGCCCGATCCGCAGCATCGGCTGTCAGCCCGAGCGCGGGGTCAGGCCTGAACGGGCGAGGCGACCGACGTGATCCGCCACGGCTGCTCGGAATCGTCGGTCAGGCTGAGCGTCCAGCGCTCGGTGAAGCTCGTCTTGCGGGTGCGGCTGCCGGCCAGCACCGCCGCCGTGTCGCGGTTCTCGATGTAGCGGTGGCCCGACAGGTCGACCTCGATCGTCATCGTCGCCGGCTCGGCGCGCGGCATCCAGCGCGACGACCCGGATGCGGTTGACCTCCGGCCCGCGGACGACCACGCGAATGCGGCCGCTGTTGTCGCCGGCGTAGAGCAGCTCGCGGGCCGCCTCCGGGGTGGCGACCGCCTCCAGCGCCCGGTCGTCGCCGTCGATCGCCCGGGCCCAGCCGGTGACCGCGCGGCGGGCGGCGACCTCGAGCACGTCGGGCGCGAAGCGGCCGTCGGCGAGGCTCAGGTCGAGCGCTGCGGCATGCGCATCGCCCTCGTACTGGAGGTCGGCGACCTCGGCGATCTTGGTGTCGGCCGGGACCGCGTTGGCGACCGCGCCCTCGACGACCGCCTGGTCGCGCAGGCCTCGTTCATCGCCCCAGGCGGTCGCGACGATCTGCTCATCGAGTGCGTGCTTGCCCTCGAGGCTCTGCTCGATCGAGCCGAGGATCCAGCGGTCGTGCGGACGCTGCAGCGTCCAGTACTCGCGGATCCGAGTCGTCTCGCCGAGCCGGCCGGTGCGCTTCAGATGGCGGCCCGAGCGGGTCACGACGTAGTCCTTCATCCGCGCGTCGACCCGCACCACGACGCTGTCGGTGGCGGCGTCGCCGGTGCGCGTGAGCCCGACCAGCTCGACCGACGGGTGCCCCAGCAGCTGCACGTGGTTGCGCCAGCCGCGGCGGTCGAAGTCATCCATCCGGCGGTTCCACTCGACCATCAGCTCCGGCGACGCCAGCTGCGACAGGGTGTCTCGATCGCAGTTGTCCCACGCGACCTGGATCTGTTCAAACAGCTCCGTCGCGCTCTGCACGATCGCGTCGGCGGCGTATGCCGGGTCCTCGTCTCCGGCCTCCGCCGCGGCGAGCTGCACCCGGCGCTCGCGCTGGGAGGGGCGCCGGTTTCGGGACCCCGATTGGGCTCGCTGCTGCGCCCACCAGTCGATCAGCCTCGGCAGCACCTTCTTGATGAACAGGTACAGCAGCGCCGCGGCGATCAGGAACAACGCCCCGAGCCCGTGGCCGAGCACCGCGATGTGCATCAGCAGGTCGATGATGATGTACAGCGCGAAGCCGTTGCCGCCTCCGCCGCCACCACCGCCGCCATCGCTGAAGCCGCTCGAGCCGCCGCCGGCGCTCGCCAGCGCCGCGGGCGCCGCGATCAGCGCGACCACCAGCACCGCGAGCGCGATCAGCAGCAGGCGACGGCGACGCGGGGTCATGCTGAGATCGCCTCCCGCAGCGGCCCGACGCCGGGCTCGGACTGGGCGATGTGTTGGTCGGCGTGATAGCTCGAGCGCACCAGCGGTCCCGCGGCGACGTGCTCGAAGCCGAGCTCGTACGCCGCCACCTCCAGCTCGGCGAACTCGTCGGGATGCCAGTAGCGGACGATCGGCAGATGGCGCTCGGTCGGGCGCAGGTACTGGCCGACGGTCAGCACCTGGACGTGGTTGTCACGCAGCTGGCCAAGCGCGTCGACCATCTCTTCAAAGCTCTCGCCGAGCCCGACCATCAACCCTGACTTGGTCGTCACCTCGTCGCCGCCGTACTCCTTGGCGTTGCGCAGGACCCGCTTCGAGCGCTCCCAGGTCGACCCGCGACGGGCGACCGGGTACAGCCGCGGCACGACCTCGACGTTGTGGTTGAACACGTCCGGGTCGCTCGGCGACCACCTTCGCCAGCGGCATCTCGGAGCCGCGGAAATCCGGCGTCAGCACCTCGACCTTGGTCAGCGGCGACTGGCGGCGGATCTGGCGGATCACGCCGACGAACGCCGATGCGCCGTAGTCGGGCAGGTCGTCGCGATCGACGCTCGTGATGACCGCGTGACGCAGGCCCATCTTGGCCACCGAGCGGGCGACGCGAGCCGGCTCGAGCGGGTCATCCCAGGTCGGCTTGCCGGTCTTGACGTTGCAGAAGCCGCAGCGCCGCGTGCAGGTGTCGCCGAGGATCATGAACGTGGCGGTGCCCGCGCTGCCAGCACTCGCCGATGTTCGGGCAGGCGGCCTCCTGGCAGACCGTGTGCAGCTGCTCAGACTCGATCATGCCCTGCAGTTCGCGGTAGCGAGCGCCACCGGGCGCCGGCACCTTGAACCACGGCGGCTTGCGGCCGCGGTAGGGCTCACCTCGTCGGGACCGACCCCGAGCACCGTCAGCACGTCGCCGATCCCGCCGGGATTGGCGCGTGATCGAGTTTGGTGAAGCTGATCGGCCATCGCCCTAAGCCTACCGATCGCTGATTAACGTCAGTCGAGCATCGTCGAGCAGCGCATCGTCGAGCTCCGCACGCGAGATCCAGACGCTCCCTGCGGCCGAGCTGGGCGCGCCAGTGCCGACGCGGCAAGCGGGGAGAAGAACGGCAAGCAGCGAGTCGTCGCGGCCGGTCTCCAGCGCGAGCGAGGTCATCGTCACGTCCGGCAGCCCGCAGGCGACCACCCACTGAAACGGCGTCAGATCGTTGTCGAGGTTGATCGCGAAGCCGTGGGTGGTAACGCCGCGCTGCACATGAACGCCGATCGAGGCGATCTTCCGGTTCTGTATCCAGACGCCGGTGAAGTCGGGGCCGTCCTCGGGCCGCGCGCGGGCCGCTACGCCCACCGCGGCGAGCGCGGCGACCAGCGCCCGCTCAAGTGTGCGCACGTACTCGACGACGTCGTCGACGGCCACGATCGGATAGCCGACGAGCTGCCCGGGGCCGTGGTAGGTGATCTTGCCACCGCGGTTGACCTCGACGATCTCGATCCCCTGCGATCGGTAGAAGTCATCTGACAGCGACAGCTCGCCCGGGGCCGAGCGGCGCCCGCGGGTGTAGACCCGCGGGTGCTCGAGCAGCAGCATCGTGTCGGGCACCACGCCGCTGCTGACGCGCGCTGCGGATCCGTTCCTGCAACTCCAGTGCGTGCAGGTAGTCGACCGTGCCGAGTCGACACACCCACAGCTCCTGATGGCGATCATCGGTGCTCACCGGACCGCCTGCAGCTTGTCGCGCAGCGCCGCTAGGAACTGCGCCGACAGCGCGCCGTCGAGCGCACGGTGATCCCACGACATCCCGAGGATCGTCATCGGGCGAATCCCGATCGAGTCGTTGTTGGTTCCGTCGGCGGCTTCGATCACCACCGGGCGTTTGACGACCGCCTCGAAGTCGAGAATCGCCGACCTGGGGTTGGTTGATCACCGGCGTCGCCATGATCGATCCGTACTGGCCCGGCGCGGTGATCGTGAACGTGCCGCCGAGCACCTCGTCGGCGGTCAGCTCGCGCGCACGAGCCCGCTTGGCGAGCTCCTTGATCCGCGTCGCCAGGCCCTCCACCGACAGCTCCTGGGCGCGGTGGATCACCGGCACGATCAGGCCGTCCTCGCCCAGCGACACGGCGATCCCGAGGTTGACGTCCTCGACGCGCGCGTATTCCTCGCCGCTGAGCCACGCGTTCAGCGCCGGGAACTCCCGCAGCGTCTGCACCGTCGCGCGGGCGACGTAGGCCAGCGCGGTCACCCTGATCCGGGCGCGCGCCGCCTCGACGCCGGACATGTCGACCTCGATCCAGGTGGTGCAGGTCGCCGCGGTGTCCAGCGACTGCTTCATCCGCTGGCCGATCGTGCGGCGCATCCGCGACAGGCCCTCGCTCGAGCCGGTGACAACCGGAGTGCGCGAGCGGGAGGGAAGCTCGGGGTCGGGCCGGTACGGGCTCTCGATGTGCATCGGCGGATCGGCAGCGGCACCGTTGCCGTTGACGAGCGCCAGCACGTCCTGCTTGCGTACCCGGCCATTGCGCCCGGTGCCGGTCACCGACGCGAGATCGATGTCGTGCTCGGCGGCGATCCGCTGGACGACCGGTGAGTAGTGACGCCCGTCGCGGCGCGCCGGGGCCGGGGTCGGCTCGGGGGCCGGGGCCGCCGCGGCGCCGTCGCCGGTCGCGATCCGGCCGAGCACCGTGCCGACCTCGACGGTCTGGTCGGGCTCGACGAGGATCTCGGCCAACACGCCGGAGACGGGCGACGGGACCTCGGAGTCGATCTTGTCGGTGGAGATCTCGACGATCGTCTGCTCGGCCTCGATCGCGTCGCCGACCCGATCCGCCAGGCGACGATCGTGCCCTCGGCGACCGACACGCCCATCTGGGGCATGGTGACGTCGACGAGGGTGGTCTCAGTCTCGGTAGGCGAGGAGCTCACGACACTGGTGGTCTGGGGGCGGGGGGTGGGAATCGTCTCAGTACGCGAGGAGCTCACGACACGCCTCCTTCACACGCTCGATACCGGGCAGGACGGCCTGCTCCAGCGGTGGGGAAAACGGGATCGGCACGTCGGGCGTCGCCACGCGGACGACCGGTCCGTCGAGGTGCTCGAAGCCGTGCTCGGCGATCAAGGCGGCCACCTGGGCGCCGGCGGCGCAGGTCATGTTCGCCTCGTCGACGATCACGACCTTTGAGCAGCGGGCGACCGAGTCGAGGATCGCCTCGTGGTCCAGCGGCACCAGCGAGCGCAGGTCGAGCACCTCGATGCTGGCGCCTCGAGATCCTCGGTCGCCTGCAGCGCGACGTCGACCATCGCGCCGTAGGTGATCACGACCAGGTCCTAGCCCGGCCGCGCGACCCGGGCCGTGAACGGCGTCTCGAACACCCCCTCGGGGACATCGCCCTTGACGCGGCGGTAGAGGTGCTTGTGCTCCATGAAGCAGACCGGGTTGGGATCGTGGATCGCGGCGTGCAGCAGCCCCTTGGCATCCTCCGCGGTCGACGGCGCGACGACCTTGATCCCCGGCGAGTGCATGAACAGCGCCTCGGGGTTCTGGGAATGAAACGGACCGCCGGAGAAGCCACCACCGGACGGCAGTCGCACCACGATCGGGACCGCCAGGCCCTGGCGGTAGTGCATCCGGCCGGCGACGTTGACGAGCTGGTCAAAGCCGCAGGAGACGAAGTCCGAGAACTGCATCTCGCAGACCGGTCGCATGCCGACGACGGCTGCGCCGACCGCGGTGCCGATGATCGCCGACTCGGCCAGCGGCGTGTCCATCACGCGGTCGGCGCCGAACTCCTCGTGCAGTCCGTCGGTGACCTTGAAGGCGCCGCCGAAGACGCCGATGTCCTCGCCCATCAGCAGTACCCGCTCGTCGGCGCGCAACTCGTCACGCAACGCGCTCGAGATCGCCTGTAGGTAGGTCATCGTCGGCATCAGGCACCCGCCTTTACCGCGAACCCGCTCCACGGAGCATGGCCGTCGCCGAGCGGCTCGGGCTCGCCGTCGCAGAAGACGCCGTCGAGCACGTCCTCCGGGGATGGCATCGGCCCGGCGAGCGCCTCCTGGACGGCCGCGTCGAGCTGCTCGGCGACCTCGGCGCCGAGCGCGTCGACATCGACGCCGAGCTGCGACAGGCGGTTGCTCTGGCGGTCGATCGGGTCGCGCTGCTTCCACTCCTCGACCTGCTCGGTGGGCACGTACTTCATGTCGTCGTGGGCGGCGTGGCCGTGCATCCGCATCGTCAACGCCTCGATCAGCGTCGGGCCGCCGCCGTCGAGCGCGCGCTCGCGCGCGGCGCGGGTCGCCTCGAACATCGCCTCGACGTCGTTGCCGTCGATCGAGACGCCCTCGAAGCCATATGCGGTCGGCGCGCTGGACGGGGTCGACCGCGAACTGCTTGTCGAGCGGCGTCGAGTACGCGTACTGGTTGTTCTCGAGCACGAACACGACCGGGAGCTTCTGCACGCCGGCCCAGTTCATCGCTTCGTGAAAGTCACCGCGCGAGGTCGAGCCGTCGCCGAACCAGGTCAGCGCGCAGCGACGTTCGCCACGCAGCTTGAACGCCATCGCCATTCCGGCCGCGACCAGCATCATGTCGGGGAGCATCGAGACCATCCCGACGCAGCCCTTGCTTGCGATCGCCGAAATGGACGTTGCCGTCGCGGCCGGCGGTGATGCCGTCGGCCCGCCCCATGTACTGGGCGAAGATGCGGGCGGGCTCGACGCCACGGATTAGATGGGCGGCGAGGTCGCGGTGCAGGATGCAGAGCCGGTCGTCGCGGACCCATCGCGAACGCGGCGCCGGCCGACACCGCCTCCTGGCCGTAGCCGTCGTAGAACGAGCCGGGTACCTTGCCCTGGCGGTAGAGGCTCATCGCGCGCTGCTCGATGCCGCGCATCTGGAGCATCGCCCGCAGCAGCTCGATCCGGTCCTGCCGTGGTGAGGTGCTCGGGCTCCGCGACCGGTGGGTCGGTGGGCGCGGAGGCCGGCGTCACGGTCTGTGTCGCCATCTGTGCAGTTGTCTCCCTCTGCGTGATCGGTCGCGGCGGGATCTCCGCGGTGCGACCTGGTTTCAAAGCGCCGGTCCGGGGGTCTCCCGCGGGCGCCCGTTCGGGTGTGAGAGAGGTTACCGGCCGGCCGTACGCTTGCGGGATGGACGGAGCCTGGATCGCCCGCGCGCGCTGGCGCTGGCGAGGTGCCTGGATGTGGCCGGCGTTCGTCGTGCTCGCCGTCGTCGACGGTGTGATCGGGCATGCGCTGCCGATCAACCCGCCGGCACAGAGCGTGCTCGCGGGGATCGTCGTCGGGCTTGTGCTCAATCTGATCGCGGTGGTCGTGTTGGCGCCGGTCGCGGGTTCGCTGCTGCGCCGCGTCCGGCCGGATCTCCCGGTCGCGATCGCGCGCAACTACGCGGGTACCTGCTGCGTGCTGTTGGTGACGGTCGGGTTTGTCGGCGTCGGGTTGGCGAAACGCTCGACGATCGAGCACGACTCCGCGGCAATGCACGACGCGATCGTCCGCGCCGCCGCCTACATCGGCGACCATGCGCCGGCCGTGTTCCGGGCGCGGGCCGATCACACCGACACGCTGGTGATCGAGGAGGGCTCGATCTATCGCGTCTGCGTCGGCAACGGCGCCGCCACGCGGTACTACTGCGTGATCGTGCGAGAGCGCCAGCCGCTCGCGCGGAGCGTCACGCCGGCGGGATCGGAACCGAATGCGACGCTCGGCCGGGGGGACGACTAGCGATCCGGCGGCTTCAGCTACGGCGGCGGTGTGACGTAGTTGTGACGGTTCGGTCTTGTTTCGTTGCGCCTGGCTGGTCGAGACTGGGTGCATGAGTGAACGTTGTGATTTGCGTACAGAGGGGTTGTACGCAGATCACAAAGTTCGAGTTGGACAGCTGGCGAGTGGGCAGGCGGGGACGGTTGCGGGGTTTCAGTTGCGGCGGCTCGGGATCGGCCGGACGAACGTGCGCAACTGGGTGCGCGCGGGGTACCTGCACGACCGGTTGCCCGGCGTCTACGCGGTTGGACACGAAGCGCGGAGCAACGAGGCCGATCTCTGGGCGGCCGTGCTGTACGCCGGCCCGGGCGCAGCGCTGAGTCACCTGACCGCCGCGTGGTGGCGCGGGCTCGTGGAGTTCCCGGGGCGCACGATCCACGTCAGCACCGCGCGCCAGCTGGCCTCGCGGCCGGGGATCCTGGTCCACGGCAGGCGTCCCGAACGCGAGCGAGTGCTGGTCCGGCGGATGCCCGTGACGTCGTTCGCCGAGACGATGCTCGGGCTGGCGGCGTGCACGCCTGACCTGACGCTGGTGCGCAAGGCGCTGGCGCGCAGCGAGTACGCGGTGGGGATGCTGGAGTTAGGAGCGCTGCGCGCGGTGTGCCGCCATGGCCGGCCCGGGTCCGCACGGCTGAACGTCGCGCTCGACCGCTACGAACCACGGCTGGCGGACACCAACGGCGGCCTCGAGGCGGACTTCCTCGTGTTCTGCGAGCGCACCGGTATGCCGGTGCCGCTGTGCAATTGCAAGGTCGCGGGCGTGACCGTCGACGCCTACTTCCCCCAGCACTCGCTGGTGGTCGAGCTTGACGGCGACGCCAACCACCGGACGCCGACCCAACGTCGTCGGGACATGCGCAACGAGGTCACCCTGCGGGCGCTCGGGATCGAGGTCGTCCGCTACGACCCGGTGCTGCTCAGACGCGAGCCGATGCTGGTCGAGGCGGACCTGCTCGACGCGCTGGCGCGCGGCGCCGTACGGGCGGCGGGTAGCGTCGCGCGTCGCTAGTTCGTTGACAGTCGAGGCATCTCTGGCGGCGTCTGCCGGTGTCCTCGAATCCTCGTGTGGCTACGGCCACACCACGGATTCTGCGTCCTTGGCAGCCGCCCCCAGCGACGCCTCTTTGTGTCACCGAACAAACGACGCGCGTCACTGGCGATCGCGCAGCGGGGCGGGTGCGCGCTGCCCGGCGACGCTCAGCGGGGCGGGTGCGAGCTGCCCCGGCGGCCGCGCAGCAGCCAGCCCGCGGCGACGCCGATCCCGACCGCGAGCAGCAGCGCGATCAGCTGCGGCACGCGCAGGTTGAAGAACACGAAGTTGATCGCGATCCTCGTCGTGTTCAGCGCGATGAACAGGATCACGTAGATGACGAGCACACCGATCCCGGCGAGCCGGGCGAGGTCCCGTCGTGGCATCTCCGCCAATGACCGCAAATGCTTGCCAGTCGACATCCGTCGATCCTCCAGTGCTGCTGCTTGGTCTGTTCTGACCCTTGAGGCCAACGTAGCACGGGGGTTGGCGGCGTCCGCGTCGCCGCCGGTCAAGCGCCGTCGGTTCTCCGACCACATCCTGTTTCGCGTGCGGCCGCCGCGGCGCAATCGGCCGGGTATGCTCGGTCGGCCACGGGCGATGAGGCTCGCCGACGACCGCGCCGAACGGGCGCTGATGGCCTCTACCGGAGTCGGATCGGAGCTCGCAACCTGTGACATTCCGCAGTCTGCTGTTCGACGGAATCGACGCCGACGAGGCGACCGCCGGCGCCGAGCAGCCCGCGTGCTTTCAGGACCTCAACCTCGATCGAGTGGTGGCCGCGATCGTCGCGCCGCGGGCTCGATATCGCCTCGAGCCGCTGCTTCACTTCCCGCTGGACGACGTCGAGACAATCCGTTACCGCCAGCAGGTGTTCGCCGAGCTCGAGCGACCCGAGGTGCTCGAGCTGGTCTCCAGGTTCGCGGATGAGGGGATCGTCGCTCGCCACGAAGCACAGCGACGGTCGCTGCGCGACGACCAGCGCGACTTCTCCCACTATCACCGGGCTCGCGTGTTCCTCGGCGCGGCGATCGGCTACTGCGAGGCGGTGGCGCGACTCGCGGCCGGACTCGACCAGCTCGAGCTGAGCGCGCGAGCGCTCGCCAGCCTGCGCGACCACCTCGGCGCCTACGTCGCCGGCGAACCGTTCACCGGATTGCGCGAGCAGGCGACCGGCCTGGCGCGCGAGCTCGACGACGTGCGTTATTCGTTGATGGTCAAGGGCGCGCGGATCAGCGTCGGCCCCTATCAGCAGCAGGCCGACTATTCAGAACAGGTCGCCACGACGTTCGAGCGCTTTCGCCAGCACGACGCCGACGAGTCCGCGGCGGCCGCGGCGGATCGGGAGCCCTACGCGGCGGTGGGTGTGCTGCACCTGGTCGCGAAGGTCTTCCCCGAGCTGTTCGGCCGGCTCGACGCGTTCTGCGCGCGTCACGCCGGCTATCTCGACGACGTAGTACGGGTCGTCGATCGCGAGCTGCAGTTCTACCTCGGCTATCGCGAGTACGTGCGGCCGTTGCGCGACGCCGGGCTGAGCCTCTCGAGCCCGCGGGTGTCAAGCGAGGACAAGGCCGAGCAGGTGCTCGACACCTTCGACCTCGCGCTCGCCGCCCAGCGGGTCGCCGCCGGCGAGCCGGTCGTCGTCAACGACCTCACACTCGACGCCGGCGAGCGGCTGCTGGTGATCACCGGCCCCAACAGCGGCGGCAAGACGACGATGGCGCGGACCGTCGGTCAGCTGCACTATCTCGCGCGGCTCGGCTGCCCGGTCGCCGGCCGCGACGCCCGCTTGTTCGTCTGTGACCGGATCTTCACCCGGTTTGAGCGTCGCGAGGACCCGAGCTCGCTGGAGGGCAAGCTCCAGGACGAGCTGCACCGGATCCGCGACGCGCTCGCGCTCGCGACACCGCGGAGCCTGTTCGTGCTCAACGAGATGTTCAACTCGACGACGGCGTACGACGCGCTGGCACTCAGCCGCGAGATTCTCTTGCGAGTCCGTGCGCTCGACGCGCTGTGCGTGGCGGTCACGTTCCTCGACGAGCTGGCGACGTTTGACGACGCGACCGTCAGCATGGTCAGCGAGGTCGACCCCAGCGATCCGGCGATCCGCACCTATCGGGTGACCCGGCGCGCCGCGGATGGACGCGCGTACGCGCGCGCGATCGCCAAGAAGCACGGGCTCACTTATGAACGACTGATGCGGGACGGGCGCCCGTGAGGGCGCGGCTGATGTTCGCCGACCGCGAACCCGCTGCGCAACACACGGCGCGGGTCGGCGAGGATGACCTGGTCGCAGACCTCGGGCTCGAGACGCTGTGGGCGGCGATGGCCGACGGAGACAAGGTCGTCTACGGCTCGGTCCGATCGACGCTGCTGGCACCGCTGGACGACCCGGGCGAGATCATCTATCGCCAGGCGGTGCTGGCCGACTGCCTCGCCCAGCCAACGCTGACCCGCGAGCTGTACGGGCTCGCCGAGCAGGGGCTGGCGGCCGACCGCGAGATCCGACGCAGCATGTTCTCTCGTCGTGGCGAGGCACTCGTGCGCCGATCGATCGCGGTGCTCGAGCAATACGTCGTGATCCTCCGGCGGCTGCGGGAGATCGCCGAAGCCAATGCGGACGACGTGGGTTCGCAGGGATTTCAGACGTTCTTCGCGACGTTGCGGCGAGAGCTCGACGACGACTGGTTTGAGGAGGTCGCCGCCCACCTACGGCAGCTGCGCTTCGACGATGGCGTGCTCGCCACCGCCCGGCTCGGCGCCCAGGGACAGGGCATCGAGTACCAGCTGGGCGCGCCCCGCCGGGGCCGCGGGCTCCTGCGACTGATCCCGCCGTCGGTCCCGCGCCCCTCGTTCAGCTACCGAATCCCGCCGCGCGACGAGGCGGGCGGCCAGCAGCTCGGCGCGCTGCGCGATCGCCTGGTGACGATCGTGGCCGACGCCGTCGGACAGTCGACCGATCACATCACCGCCTTCTTTGTCGCATTGCGCGCCGAGCTCGGCTTCTACGTCGGGTGCGTGAACCTGCATCAGCAGCTGCAGGCCAAGGGCGAGCCGCTGGCGGTGCCCGAACCGCATCCCGCCGGCGCGGTCGTTCGTCACGCGCGCCAGCTGTATGACCCCTGCCTGTCGCTGCTGGTGCCCGACCGAGTCCAGGGCAACGACCTCGAGGCCGACGGGCGGCCGCTGATCGTCGTGACCGGCGCCAACCAGGGTGGCAAGTCGACATTTCTGCGCAGCCTCGGGCTGGCCCAGCTGATGATGCAGGCGGGCATGTTCGTCGCCGCCGAGGCGTTCGCGGCGACCGTCGTCGGCGCTGTCTTCACCCACTACAAGCGCGAGGAGGACCCGTCGCTGACCGGTGGCAAGCTCGACGAGGAGCTGGCCCGAATGAGCGGCGTGGTGAGCGCGATCGGCGATCGTGACCTGCTGTTGTCAAACGAGTCGTTTGCGGCGACCAACGAGCTCGAAGGTTCGGAGATCGCGGTCGAGGTCGTGCGAGCGCTGCTCGATCGAGGCAGCAGCATCGCGTTCGTGACGCACCTGTACGACGCGGCGCAGCGGCTGCACGAGTCCGATCGGGAGCGGACCGTGTTCCTGCGGGCCGAGCGCGGCGAGGGCGGACAGCGCCCGTTTGCGCTGCGGCCCGGTCGGCCGCTCAAGACCAGCTTCGGCGAGGACCTGTTCCGGGGGACGTTCGGCTCCGACGCCGACGCCGACGCCGACGCGGGCGCGGATGCCGCGGTCGCTGACCCGGGCTGACCCGGCGCCGGTCTCGGCCGACCCGGGCTGCCCCGGCGGCGTCTCAGCGCTCGCCGTCGCCGGCCGCGAGCCGGTCAAACAGCCCGGTGACGCGGTCCATCACGGCGCTGGCGGTGCCAAGCTCCTCGTCGGAGAACTCGGCGAGCGCGTCGCGCCACATCGGCGCAAACCGAGCCTGGCGCTCGGCCACCAGCTCGTGCCCGTGGTCGGTCAGGGAGGTCAGCACCTTGCGCCGGTCCTCGGCGCAGCGCTCGCGCACGACCAGGCCGTCTGCCTCGAGCGCGTCGAGCATCTGCGTCGTGCTGGCGGCCGACAGGCCGGCGAGATGCGCCAGTTCGCCGCTGGACAGTCGCTGATGCTCGCGCAGCCCGGACAGCAGCTGGAACTGCGCGTTGGAGATCCGATCGCGCGAATGGGTCTCGCGGCCGCGTAGCCGGCGGACCGCCGCCATCATCTGCTTGAACGAGACCCCGAGGACGGCCGTGGCGTGACGCTCGGTGGCCGCAGCGGTGGAGGACGGGGCGCTCATGCGGTGAGCGCCTCCGCGATCGCCTCGTCGTGAATCTCTGGCACTTTCGCGGCGCGGCGTACCGCTCGCTCGGCCCGCAGCAACAGAATCGATGGGATCAGCGCGATCGCGGTCATCCCCGCCGCAAACCAGAACGCTGTCCCATAGCTGGCGGCGGCGCTCTGCAACGTGTGCGCGTCGGCAAGCGATCGCTGCAGCACCACGGTCAGCAACGCGACCCCGATCGAGCCGCCGACCCGCTGCAGCACGTTGAGCTGCGGCGTCGCGTCCGACAGTTGCGACCGAGACAGCGAGGCGAACGCGGCCGACATCGCCGGCATGAACGCGAAGCCGATCCCGAACCCACGGACCAGCATCATCACGCACAGCTCGGCGATCGAGGTGTGGGGGCCGATCAGCGCAAACGGAATCGTCGCCGCGGTCGTCAGCGCGACCCCGAACACGGTCAGCGGCCCGCCTCCGAAGCGGTCGGTGAGCCGGCCGGCAAGCGGCATCACGAGCGCGGCGCCGAGGCCCTGGGGTGCGGTCAGAAGACCGGTCACGACGACCGACTCGTGACGGATCGTCTGCCAGTACAGCGGCAGCAGGATCATCCCGCCGAACAGCGCCGCAGCGACGAAGAACATCGTGACCGCGGCGGTCGAGAACGTCGGCTTGCGGTACAGGCGGACGTTCAGCAGCGGTCGGCGGGCATGCAGCGCGTGCAGCGCGAAGGCGCCGACGAGCGTGAGCCCGACGACGATCGGCACGATCACCTTCGGCGAGGTGAGCGAGCCGGTCTCGCCGACCTCGGCCAAGCCGTAGACGACGGCCGGAACCCCGATCGCCATCAGCGCGAGTCCGATGTAGTCGAGGCTCTCGGTCGTCTGGCGCGCGACGGTTGGCAGCACACGGATCCCGGCGAGCACCGCGACGATCCCGATCGGCACGTTGACGAAGAAGAGCCAGTGCCAGCTGACGACCCCGAACAGGTGCACGTCGTCGATGATCAGCCCACCGATCGTCGGTCCGAGGATCGGTGCGAGCATCGCCGGCACCGCGATCAGGCTCATCACCCGGCCCATCCGCGAGGGTCCCGCGGCCTCGGCCATCATCATCTGACCGACCGGCAGGGTCATGCCGCCGCCGATCCCCTGAAGTACTCGGAACAGGATCAGCTCAGAGGCGGAGGAGGCGATGCCGCACAACGCCGACCCCAGCGTGAACAACACCAGTGAGAGCAGGTAGATCGGCTTGGCGCCGAACCGTCGCGCCGCCCAGCCCGAGACCGGGATCACCGCCGCCAGCGCAAGCAGATACGCGGTCGCGACCCACTGAATACCGTCGAGCGACGTGCCCAGATCCGTATGCAGCGTGTCAAGCGCGACGTTGACGATCGTCGTGTCGAGGATCGACATGATCGAGCCAAGCACCACGACCGCGCTGATCCGCCAGACATAGGCGTCGATTCGATCGGGGTTCGCGGCTGTCGTGCTCATACGTCGCTCCAAAGCTTAGGTGCCAAATGATTCGGTCCCTAACGATATCAGCAGCAGACCGATGCGCGCGGCGCGAACCCGGCCTCGCCGTCTATCGTCAAGCGTGATGACCGCGTTCGCCGATCTCGGGCTCGAGCCCGACCTGCTGCAGGCGTTGATCGACGTCGGCTATGAGGCCCCCAGCCCGATCCAGGAGCAGGCGATCCCGTCGCTGCTGGAGGGCTTGGACGTGATCGGACAGGCCCAGACCGGCTCGGGCAAGACCGCCGCGTTCGGGCTGCCGATGCTCCAGTACGCCGACGCCGACGACGGAGACGTCCAAGGGCTGGTGCTGACGCCGACCCGAGAGCTCTGCATCCAGGTGACGCAGGCGCTGCGCGCCTACGGCAAGAGCAAGGGCGTCGACGTGGTCGCCGTGTTCGGCGGCGCCCCGATCCGGTCCCAGCAGGCGCAGCTGCGCGCCGGCGGCCAGATCGTGGTCGGGACCGTCGGACGGGTCAAGGACCTGATCGGCCGCCATTCACTGGTCCTGCACGCCTGCCGGTTCGTGGTGCTCGACGAGGCCGACGAGATGCTCGACCTCGGCTTTCTGGAGGACGTCGAGAAGATCCTCGCGCTGACCCCGTCCAGCCGGCAGACGGCGCTGTTCTCGGCGACGATGCCGCCCGAGATCCGCCGCCTCGCCGACCAGTACCTATACGACCCGGTGACGATCAAGGTCAAGAACCCGACGTTGACCGTCGACACCGTCGAGCAGTTCGCGCTCGAGGTCCCCGCTCGTGAGAAGACCGAGGCGCTGGTCCGCGTGCTCGAGGCCGAGCGTCCCGATCAGGCGCTCGTGTTCGTGCGCACCAAGATTCGCTGCGACCAGCTGTTCCGGACGCTGCGCGACCGGGGCATGAACGTCCGTGCGCTGCACGGCGACATGACCCAGGGCGCCCGCGACGGCGTGATGATCTCCTTCAAGAGCGGCGCCGTCCCGCTGCTGGTCGCGACCGACGTCGCCGCGCGCGGCCTGGACATCTCCGGGATCTCGCACGTGATCAACTACGACGTGCCGATCTCGCCCGACGTGTATGTGCACCGGATCGGTCGGACCGGCCGAGTCGGGCGTTCGGGACGCGCGATCACGTTCTACGAGCCGCGTCAGCAGCGCGACATCCAAGCGATCGAGAACCACGCCGGGGTCAAGCTGTCGCCGTGGGTCAAGGACGCCCACGTCGCGCCGACGCCGGCGACACCGCCGCCGCGCCGGCACTCCAAGCCGCACGTGTCGACCAACGGCGCCGGACCGAACGCGAAGCTGATCGTCTCCGGCGGGCTCGCCGCGGGGATCGAGCCGTCGGACATCATCCGCGCGATCACGTCCGCCAGCTCGCTGGACGGCGAGGCCGTCTCCAACGTGCGGATGCTGCAGCGGTTCGCGTTCGTCGAGGTGCCCGCCGCCGACGCGGAGCGGGTGATCAGCCAGGCCGGCGGGACCGAGGTCCGCGGGCACGTGCTGCGCTTCGAGCTCGCCCGAGTCTGAGTCGCCACCGCGCCGACCCGGCCGCGGCTCGCTGTCAGCTCGGCGTCAACCCTGGGCTGCGGTTGCGCAACTGACTCCGGGCGGTCGTGTTCAGAACGGTTGTCAGGGCCCGTGACGCGGCGGGTCAACCACGAACCTCTCGGGAGGTCGTTTCAGTTGCGATTGCCCCCACTCATGCGCCGACGCCCGTCGGCAGCGCTGATCGTCGCGTGCGCGGCGTTGTTTGTGTCGCTCGGCGGCGTTGGCTATGCGGCCACGAGCCTGCCGAGCAACAGCGTCGGAACCGTGCAGTTGCGCAACGGCGCGGTCACCAACTCGAAGCTGTCCAAGAACTCGGTGACCTACAAAAAGATCCTGCCGAATACGGTCGGCAAGGTCCGCGCGAACCTCAGCCAGATTCAGGAGCGCGTCGGCGGCAAGTGCGCGACCGGCACCGCGATCGGCACCGTCGCACGGGACGGCAAGGTGAGCTGTAACGCGGCGCTGCCCGCCGGGCTGCAGACGACCAGCAATACCGCGAGCGTGAACGTCGCCGGCTCGCCGACGACGATCTCGTCGTTGACGCTGCCGGCGGGTGCCTACCAGGCGCTCGCCAACCCGACGATCTCGGTCACGGGCTCAGGCAGCGCGCAGCGGATCACGGTCAGCTGCACGCTGACCGTCGGCTCAGCCAGCCAGACCCGGGACGCCAGCGTCAACACCGGCGCGTCGACGATCGCGCAGTACCAGTCGATCCCGCTGCAGTTGCAGGGCTCGGCGAGCACCGCGACGGTCTCCTGCTCGGCTCAGGCCAACACCGGGGCGCTGCCGACCACGTCGGTCACGACGGCGATCGACGCGGTGCGGATCGTCGGCTGACGGCTACTGTGACGGGGATGAGCAAGCTCAAGATGAACACCACCGCGGGCACGATCGAGTTCGAGCTGTTCGACGACGACGCCCCGAAGACGGTCGAGAATTTCCGCAAGCTGTCGTCCGATGGCTTCTATGACGGGATCATCTTTCACCGCGTGATCCCCGACTTCATGATCCAGAGCGGCTGCCCCGAGGGCACCGGCTACGGCGGCCCCGGATACACGTTCGAGGACGAGATCAACGACCACAAGGTCGTCCGCGGCGCGCTCGCGATGGCGAACGCCGGCCCGAACACGAACGGGTCGCAGTTCTTCATCGTCACCACCGAGAAGGCGGAGTGGCTGGACGGCAAGCACACGGTGTTCGGCGAGGTGACCGGCGGCATCGACGTGATCGACGCGATCGAGCAGACGCCGACCGGCGCGGGTGACAAGCCGCTCGAGCCGCCGGCGATCGAGTCGATCGAGTGGGACTGAGACGATGACCGAACTGCACGATCAGCCCGGGACATCCGCCAACGGGGCGGCGGGCGAGACGATCGCTGTGGAGAACCCGGCCACCGGTGCGCTGGTGTCGACGGTGCCGGTGCTCGGCGCGGCCGAGCTCGCGCGGCTCGCCGCCGCTGCCCGCGAGGCCCAGCCCCAGTGGGCGGCGATCGGGTTCGAGGGACGGGCGCGGGTGATGCGGCGCGCCCAGAAGTGGATCCTCGACAACGCCGATCAGGTGATCGAGACGGTTGTCTCCGAGACCGGCAAGACGCACGAGGACGCGCAGCTGGCTGACCTCGGCTACACCTCGGTCGCGCTCGGATTCTGGGCCAAGCACGGCGCTGGATACCTCGCCGACGAGCGCCTGCCGTCGTGGAACAACCCGCTGGTGGCCGGCAAGAAGCTGGTGCTGCGCTACCAGCCGTATGGGCTGGTCGGCGTGATCGGTCCGTGGAACTTCCCGATCGCGAATTCCTTCGGCGACTGCATTCCGGCGCTGATGGCGGGCAACGCGGTGATCCTCAAGCCATCGGAGGTGACGCCGCTGAGCTCGGTGCTGATGGCCGAGATGATGCGCCAGTGCGGCCTTCCCGACGACGTGTTCGCGGTCGCGACCGGCGACGGGACCACCGGTGCGGCATTGATCGATCAGGTCGACTGCGTGATGTTCACCGGTTCGAGCCGGACCGGTACGAAGGTGATGGAGGCCGCCGCGCGACGCCTGATCCCCTGCTACCTGGAGCTCGGTGGCAAGGATCCGATGGTCGTGTGCGCAGATGCTGACATCGACCGCGCGGCCAACGCGGCCTCGTTCTACTCGATGAACAACGCCGGCCAGGTGTGCATTTCGGTCGAGCGCTGCTACGTCGAGGAGCCGGTCTACGACGAGTTCGTCGCAAAGGTGACCGAGACCGTTCGCGGGTTGCGTCAGGGCGCACCGACCGGGGCGGGCACGGTCGACGTCGGCGCCGTGATCTTCGCTCCGCAGCTCGACATCGTCCAGGCGCACGTCGCCGATGCGGTCGACAAGGGCGCGCGGGTGCTGACGGGCGGTGCCGGTCACGCCGAGCGCGGCCGCTTCTACGAGCCCACGGTCCTGGTCGACGTCGACCACACGATGCGGATCATGCGGGAGGAGACGTTCGGCCCGACGCTGCCGATCATGAAGGTCGCGAGCGCCGAGGAGGGGGTCCGTCTTGCCAACGACTCCGACTACGGCCTGCAGGCGAGCGTCTGGACGCGGGACCTCGAACGCGGCGAGGCGCTGGCGCGGCGGATCGAGGCCGGCGCGGTCTGCGTCAACGACGCGCAGAGCAACTACCTGGCGCTGAATCTGCCGATGGGTGGCTGGAAGAGCTCCGGGGTCGGCACCCGGCACGGCTCGGGCGGGATTCGCAAGTACTGCAAGACGCAGTCGTTGATGGTGACCCGCTTCGCTCCCAAGCGCGATCCCTGGATGTTCCCGTACAGCCGCCGCGCGACCAGCGGTCTGCGGCGCCTGTTCAAGTTGCTGTACGGGCGCGGCGAGCGCGACTGAAACCTCGGCGGCGCGGCGGCAGCCCGGGGCGCAGCTGCGCCGCCTGCCCCGAACAGATTCTGAGCCTCAACTTCAGGCTGAGGACTCACCGGCGCGTCGTTGCGCTGGCAGTGTGGACAGCCCACTGCTGGCTCAGATGCCGATGCCGGGATAACAGCCGCCGAGCGCTGCTAGGTTGGCGGCCATGACAGAGGATTCGACCAAGCCGACGCTCGTCTGCCACGACGGCTCCAAGCACTCGCTGCACAGCCTCGAGGCGCTCGATGGCTTGTTGGCGCCCACCGAGGTCGTCGTCTTGACGGTCTGGCAGCCGCTGGTCACGAAGCTCGCCGAGGCGGGTAGCTTCGGCGTGTTCGCGCTCGACGATGAGACCGAGGTCGATGACGCCGAGGAGCAGGCGGCAAGGGACGCCGCCGAGGAGGCGGCGAGGCTGGCACGCGAACGCGGGCACACGGCGACGATCCGGGTCGAGCGGGCCAATGGCGCCGCCTGGAGCAAGATCATCGAGGTCGCCGACGAGATCGACGCGCGCCTGATCGTCTGCGGCACCCGTGGCCGCGGGACGCTGAAGACCGCGCTGCTGGGCTCGGTCTCGCATGCGGTGCTGACCCGCAGCGGTCGACCGGTGCTGATCTCGCCGCGCGTCGGCGACGACTGACGAGCCTGTCGGAGGCCCGCCCCGCGGGCTACGCGCTTGAATTTTGTTGATTGCGTACAGAGGGGTTGTACGCAGATCACAAAGTTCGGAGTCGGGTCGCCGGCGCAGGGCGACCGTCGGGCTCGACCGCGATTTGCGCGCGCGATGCACAGGCGCTGCTGCTGGCCGCCCGAGAGGCTCAGCGTCGACAGCTTCACCCGATCCTTGACCTCGTCCCTCAGCCCATCACGGTCGCGCAGGCGCCGACGCCGACCTCGCGCCAGGCGTGCCCGGCGCGATCCTCGGCCGGCCCCAGCTGGCTCTGCAGCGTCCTGATCGCCACCGCGGGATCGTTGCCGGCCTTCAGACCGCCGAGCGCCGCGCGTAGGCCCGAGAGCTCGCGGTCGGACGCGTGCAGCGCCTGCTCGTAACGCTCGCCCAGTTCGCCGGGCGGGTCAAGCCGGTGCAGCGCCGCGACGGCGGGCGCGAGCGCCGCGACCCCGCGCGCGAGGAACCGCTGGGTCTGTTCGGGGCTCTTGGGCGCGGCGATCGAGTCGGTCGAGTGCTGCGCGGTCGAGCAGATCCGGGCCGCCTTGTGCCGCAGCTGAGAGCTCGACAGCGAGCTCGAGCCGCAGCCGGCGGCCAACAGCGCGCAGCACGCCAACGGCGCCGCCACCGCGCGGCGCACGCCTCATCGCAGCGGCGTCGACAGCAATTCCTCGAGCTGCGCGATCGTCTGCTCGGGGTCGGTGTGATGCACGGTCGCCATCCCGAGCGCGGCGGCCGGCTGCAGGTTCATCGTCAGATCATCGACGAACACGCACGCGCTCGGCGCAAGACCGATTGCCGCGGCGCCGAGCTCATAGATCCGGCTCGAGGGTTTGCGGATCCCGACCTCGCCGGACAGCACGACCCCGTCAAACAGCTCCGCCAACCGCGCGCGGTCATATCGCTTGAGCCCCCAGGAATTGGAGATCAGGCCGGTCCGCACGTCGGCCGCTCGCGCCCGGGTGACGGCCCGTTGCATCATCGGGTCGTCCGCGACGGTCGTAAACAGCCGGTCGATCAGACCGTCACGCCGTACGCCGAGCAGCTGCGCCAGTCGAGGCTCGAACTGGTCGTCGTCGATCGCCCCGGTCTCGAGTTCGACCAGCAGCCGGCGGGCATCTGGGTCTGACGCCAACCGGGTGACGACCGCGTCGGCCGCGATCCCTTCGCGCTCGCAGAACCCGGCGAACGACCGAAAGATGTTCGAGGTCATCACGCCGCCCCAGTCGACGATCAGACCGCGCGGGGCGGTCTCGGCCGATCCGGTCATCGCTACCGAAAGCCGGTGCGGGTGATCTCGAGCGCCCGCCGGGCGAGCTTCGACGACGCCGTCGCCGAAGGTCTTGAGGTACGGATCGTCGGTCGAGCCGGCAAGCGCCCGCTTGTAGTTGCCCTCCATGAATACGACCGCCTTCCAGGTCGCCAGCGTCACGTACCAGGCGAGATTGCCGACGCGGCGCCCCGAGCGTTGCTCGTAGCGGTCGATCAGCTCGGCTCGCGTGGGGAACCCCGGCTCGGTGCTGACGCTCTGCAGCCGGAATGTCAGCGGTGCGTCGCCGGGCTGCACCCAATGCGTCATCAGGTAGCCGACGTCCGCCAGCGGGTCACCGATCGTCGCCATCTCCCAGTCGAGGATCGCGGCCAGCCGCGCCGGCGCGCCGGCGGCGTAGATCGTGTTGCCGAGGCGGTAGTCGCCATGCACGATCGTGGCAGGCGGCGACTCTGGCAGGTGCTCGGCCAGCCAGCTGCCGACCTGCGCGACCTCGGGCAGCTCGCGGGTGCGGTTGTGTTCCCAGAGCCCGCCGAATCGCCGCAGCTGACGCTCGAGATACCCGGTCGGACGCCCGAACGTCTCGAGACCCAAGCGCGTGAAGTCGGCGTCGTGCAGCTGCACCAGCGCATCGATCAGCTCGTCGGCGATCACGCGATGCTGGGCCGGGTGATCGAGCGCGGCGGGCACCTGGTCGGTGATCACGTCGCCGTCGATCAGCTCCATCACATAGAACGGGGCGCCGATCACCGAGGCGTCCTCGCAGACGGCGAGGATCTCCGGGGTGCGGACGTCGGTCGCCTGCAGCGCCGTCAGCAGCCGGGCCTCGCGCAGCACGTCGTGTGCGGAGGGGGGCAGCGGGCCGCGCGGCGGGCGCCGCAGGACGACGCCGGTCGACATCGCGAATGTGACGTTCGAGTGGCCGTCGCCGATCGGCTCGGCGTCGAGGTCGCTCGGCGCCGGCAGCCCGTGCTCGGCCAGGAACGCTCGCAAAGGCTCGATCACGAGCAACGGCTCGCGCTCGTTCGCGCGCGCCAGCTCGCGCGTTGCGACGACGTCGTCGGGGGCGAGGGCAACCGGCATCGGTCCGGGCAGACTACCCACCGCGCTCGCGGGTGGGCCTGCGCGTCAGGCCGCGGCGGCGCTCAGGCCGCGAGCGGGAGCCGCGCGCCGACCTCGCGGTCAAAGCGCCAGCCGTCGAGCTGCTCGCGCTCGCCCGCGACGCCAGTCACGGTCGCGCCGGTGCGCCGCTCGATCAGCGCGATCAGCGCGGCCATCCGGTCGCGCAGCGCCTCGCCGAGGTAGCTGTCGTCGGTCGCCCAGTCGCTGTCGGCACCCTCGATCAGCACCGTGACGCGTCGCGGCTGGAGCCGCTCGATCTCGGTCAACAGCTCGGAATCGGTATCGGTGGGTCCGAAGATTGCAAGTAGTTCGCTCATGGACGGCAGTCTTATTCGGATCCGTAAAGAGCGGCTGAAGCCGCCCGAATGATTCGCCAGGGGCTGCGTGAGTACGCTCGAAGAACGATGCCGGAGCTGCCCGAGGTCGAGATCACAGCTCGCCTGATCGGCCGCGCGATCGAGGGCGCCACGATCGAGTCAGCGCTCGACCCCCGGCATCAACGCGCTGCGCACCTTCGACCCGCCGCTGAGCGCGATCGAGGGCGCGACCGTGATCCGCGTCGGCCGCCGCGGCAAGTTGTTCGTGATCGACCTGTCCGGCGACCTGCACCTGCTGATTCACCTGATGTCGGCCGGTCGGCTGCAGCTGTTCGACGCGCGCGCGTCGCTGCGCGACCGGACCTCGCGGCTGCTGCTGCGCCTCGACGATGGACGGGAGCTGCGCCTGCGCGAGTTCGGGACCAAGCAGGCCGCCTGGGTCAAGCTGCTGACCGACGAGGGTCTCGCCGCCGAGGACACGCTGCAGACGCTCGGACCCGAGGCGTATCCCGACCCGCCGCCACTGAAGCCGCTGTTGGACGCCGCGCGGCCGCTGCACGGCTTGCTGCGCGACCAGCGAGTGATCGCCGGGATCGGCCGTTCGTGGGTCGACGAGATTCTGCATGCCGCCAAGCTGTCGCCGTTCAAGCGCGGCTCCGAACTGTCAGACGATGAGGCGCTGGGACTGCGCGATGCGATTGTCGGACAGCTCGGGCGCGCGCTTGATCACTACGAACAGCAGCTTGAGCTGCCGATCCCGGACAAGTTGCCGATGCCGCTGCGCGTCCATCGTCGCAACGGGGAACCGTGCCCGCGGTGCGGCACCGCGATCGAGGCCGTCTTCTATGAGGACTACGTGATGTGCTACTGCCCGACCTGTCAGACGGACGGCAAGGTGCTCAAGGATCGCCGGCTTTCGCGACTACTGAAATGACGCGTGCAGGGCGCGCTTGCGGCTCTGATACAAATCGCGCCGAACCGGTCCAGGCGCGACCGGAATGGCAGGGGAACGACGATGCGCGCGGGGCGCGTGGAGGACTTGCGATGGTGCTCTCGTTTGACGTGGCCGGAGATCCGGCCGAGTTCGAATTCAACCAGGCGACCGGGTCGGCGGAGGTGCGCTCGAGCGGGAAGACCGTCCCGCTGCAGAATCCACTTAATCCGAAATCGCACTTCCGCCTGCGGACGACCAACACCTGGAGCTGCCAGGTCGACGGGCATGGCGTCGCGGTGACGCGGGTCCGGCCGCGCTGGGTCGCGGGCTTTCGTCAGAGCGACTACAAGGTCGCGGTCGACGGCGTCGAGGTGGCGCAGGCTCGCGGGTAGGGCGCCGGCGCAGCGGGCGATAGGCTCGCTGGATGCTCAACCCCGGAGACCAGGCACCAGACTTCACGCTTCCCGATCAGAACGGCGATCCGGTGACGCTTTCGCGGTTTCGCGGCCACCGGGTGGTCTTGTATTTCTACCCGAAGGCCGACACTCCCGGGTGCACAACGCAAGCGTGTGGCGTTCGCGACCATCGCGCCGACTACGAGCAGGCCGACGCGGTCGTGCTCGGGGTCTCGCCCGACGAGCCGAAGAAGATCGCCAAGTTCGATCAGAAGTACGGGCTCGGGTTCCCACTGCTCGGCGACGGCGATCACGCGGTCGCCGAGTCCTACGGGGTATGGGTCAAGAAATCGATGTACGGCCGCGAGTACATGGGCAACGAGCGGACCACGTTCGTGATCGGACCGGACGGCACGATCGAGCAGGTGTTGCGCAAGGTCAAGCCCGGGGAGCACGACCAACTGGTGCTCGCGGCGCTCGACGCCGGCGACTGACGCGACGCGGCGACCGGCGGGCTGAGGTCGCGTTGTCGCTGCTACGGCGTGGTCGTGGCGCCCGCGCCGGCACCGCCATCGGCGCCTGAGCGCGCCTGGGTGGTGTCGGTGCCGGTCGGCACGCACAGCGCCGGCCCGTTGTCCTGGCCGGGCACGTAGACCGTTCCCGCCGGGCACGACCCGTTGACTGGGCTCGAGCTGCCCGGAGCTGACGGGGTCCCGGACGGGGTGCAGTCCGGCCCCGCGGTGCACGTCTGGCTGGTCTGAGGCTGGCTCTGGGGCTGGGTCTGCGCGGGCGTGGTCGCCGCGTTGCCAGAGGTCGCCGCCGGTGTGGTGCTCGCCGGTGCGGTGCTCGTCGCGGTCGTGGTCGCGGTCGTGCTTGTCCCCGGCGCGGTGGTCTCGGTCGAGACCGTGGCGCTCTTGCTCGCCGCGTGCTTGTGCCGGTGCTTGGCGGCGGTCGTCGTCGAGTTGCTGCTCGAGCCGCCGCAGGCGACGAGCATGCTCGTGAGCACGAACAGCGCCACGACCGCGATGGTCGCGCGCGCAGAGTGACGGGACGTCGACGTGCGTTGCATGACGTGGCGAGTCCGGATCGAGCCGGTTACTGCAGGCCCTCGCGCGCCTCGCGCACGAGCGTGACGGCCTCGGGGAAGATGACGGCCATCACCGAGCGCAACTGCTCGGTCTGCTGCTCGGTCGTCCCCTGGATGTTGACGCGGTTGATCGCCGCCATCGTCAGATCGACGGCGAGCTTGATCGCGTTGTCGGCCCAGGCGAGCCGCTGAGCGCCCTGCATCTGCTCGGCGAATTCGCCGAGGCGTCGCTGCAGATCGTCGGGATCGCCGAACATGCCACCGAAGCCACTTCCTTCCATCTGACCAATGGTAGCCGCATGGCTCTCGGGCTCGGGTAGGTTCGCTTCAAGCCAGCGTAGCCCGCGCGACCCGACGCCCGTCGCGGGGGCGATCACCTCAATTGGATGAGGTCCGACGGGCGTGATCTGGTCAGATACGATCGGCCACCAACCAGGAGACGAGCGATGCCCACTGATTTGTTCGGTCCCGTCGAGTTGTTCATGATCAGCTTCCCGGAGGAGCGCGTTCCGGAGAGCTTTCGAACTGCGGTGCTTGACGTGCTCGAAGGTGGCGCTGTCACGCTGCTGGATCTGACCGTGATCCGCAAGCAGACCGATGGCGGGCTCGAGCTCCTCGAGCTCGACGTGATCGGCGATCAGCTCGAGCTGAAGGACATCCAGCTGTCGGCGCAGGGCCTGATCGGCGACGAGGACGTTGCGCAGCTCGCGGGCGGGCTGCCGGACTCGGGCACGACGCTCGTGCTCGCGATCGAGCACACCTGGGCCCGCCGAGTGGTCGGAGCGGTGTTCGACGCGGGCGCCACCGTGCTCGCCACCGAGCGAATCCCGGCCGAAGTCGTCAACGAAGTGGCGGCGCTGGCAGAGCTCGACGCTGCCGCCGGCGCCTGATTCCAGACAGATCGACACGAGAGGAACGAACAGATGCCCATGATGCGACGGAGGGGGCGGCCTGGGCTGATCGGCACCGCGGCGCGGACCGCGGTCGTCGTCGGGACCGCCGGCGCAGTCTCTGACCACCGAGCGCGCAAGAGCGAGGACCGTTACGCCGCTGAGCAGGAGCAGCAGGCGCCACCAGCGGCGGCTCCGGCTGCTGCGCCCGCCGGCGATGATCTGACCTCGCAGCTGGAGCGGCTTGGCGCGCTGCGCAGCTCGGGCGTGCTCAGCGACGAGGAGTTCGCCGCCGCGAAGGCCAAGCTGATCGGCTGACGCGCCCGCTCAGCCGGCGGTCGTCGACTCGATCGCCGGCTCGGGCGGGGAGGCCGTGGACTCCTCGATCATCTGCCGTCGCAGCGCGAGCACGCCGAGCACCACCAGCACCAACTCCACCAGCAGCGGAATCGCCTGGCCCGGGGTGTGGGCCGGCCCGAGCGTCGCGAACAGCAGCACCAGGACCGCGGCGCCGGCCGCGAACCAGATCGGATAGCGCTCGATCGGCCCGGCCAACGGCTGGCGCAGCCGCCGCGCGATCCGTGTCGGTCCGGCGAACAGCGCCAGCAGAATGACGAGCAAGCCGTTGATCAGGATCCACAGGCCCTCGGCGCGCCAGCCCGCGGTCGTGATCGACAGCGCATCGCTGACGGCCGGCTTGACGCTCTCCTGCTTGACCAAGCCGTCGACGACATAGGACTCGACCCAACGCCGCAGCAGCAGCGATGCCAGCGCGGCTACGACCATCGCGACGCCGGCCTCGAGCAGCAGTCGCCGGCGAGCTCCCTCGGCCAGCCACAGCGCCAGCAGGAAGAGCGCGATTGCCAGCGCCGGCAGTACGAACGCCAGGATCTTGGCGGCCTTCAGCCCCTGCTGACCGAGCTTCAGCTGATCCGAGCGCAGCAGCACGAGCTCGCGCTTGTCGTTGGGCAGTTTGTCGCCGACCGCGCCGACGCCGAGCTGCTCGCCGAGCCGATTGAGCAGCTCGTGCAGATCGATTGAGACGACGCCGCCGTTGGTGTGCACCAGCGCGGTGCCGCCGTCGAGCACCTGTATCAGCCGGTGGTGGGCGCGACGGTTGACCTCCGCCCAGATGGCCTCCACCTGAGGCGTCTGCAGCAGCCGGTCGATCGCCTGCGGCACGATATTGGCGGCCGCGCTGCTCAGCAGCGGCGCGATCGGCTGCAGCTGCTTGGGAAGCCTGTCCTTCGCCAGCTGCTCGACGTCGACCGTGTCCAGCAGCTTCGTCGACAGCTCGCTGGACAGCTCCGTTCTGATGTTCTCGTTGCGCAGCAGCCGGACACTCGTCTGTGTCCAACCCCCCGTGTCGAGCAGCTGGCTGCGCGCCCATGTCGTCAGCATCGACACCATCAGGATCACGGCGGCGAGCGTGATCAGCACCCGCGGCCAGATCCCGGGATGACCGTTCGCGCGGCGCTTGCCGGCGCTCGGTGCGCCGGATCCTCCCCCCGCCCCCGCCTCAGTGCTCGCGGACGAGTCGTCCGCCACCACCGTCGGAGCCTCGTCGTCGGCTCCCGACGACGGCTCACCTTGGCTGACGGTCGGCGTCTCGTCGCGCCCGACGGTCGGGGTCTCGTCGTGCTGCGCTGGCGGGGATTGCTCCGGAGCGGACGGCGGCTCGGGCGCAGGCTCAGGTGTCGACTGTCCGTCCTCTGGCGGCGACCCCTGATCCATCCTCGCGCAAGGCTATCCGCCGGGTCGGCGGATCCGCCTCATCCAGAACAGGTGATCCGCGCTGCGGACGGCGATCCCGGCCTCACGAGACCCACTAGGATTGGCCGCCGCCGATGACCGTCGAAGCCCAGCTCGAGTACGAGGGCCGCGTCCGCAACCGCCAGGCGGTGATCGCGGTTGTCGGTGGGGTGCTCGTGATGGTGGCCGCGATCGTCGGCCTGATCGGACCGCACGCCAAGGTCAACGAGCTGACGCTCGGGCTGATCACCGATCACAAGCGAGGCTGGCTGGACCTGATCGCCGGCCTCGTGAACGCGGCGTTCGACGTCGCGCTCGTGTTGACGCTGCTGTTCCTGCACCGCTGCTCGAAGGCGCGCCGGCCGGAGGCACTGCGCTTCGTGCCGGGGCTCGCGATCGCGGGCGGGGCGCTCGCGGGACTCTGCGCGGTGATTAATCCGATCGTGCTTCACGCGAAGGTGAACGAGTTCGTTTCGACCGGCACGCAGACCTACGACGAGGCGACGCGGCTGACGGGTGCCACCGGCCTGTTGGTGCTGCAGATCGGATCCCAGCTCGGGGCGCTGCTGCTGGCGATCGCGGTCGTCCTGATCGCGTTGCAGGCGATGCGGGTCGGGTTGTTGCCGCGACCGCTCGGGTACGCCGGGATCTTCGCCGGGGTGCTGATCATCTTCCCGGTCTTGGCCGTGCCGATCGTGCAGATGGGATGGATGCTGGCGCTCGGATACCTGTTCTCGGGCCGTTGGACCGGCGCCGGCGTGCCACCGGCATGGCGCAGCGGCAAGGCCGAGCCATGGCCGTCGTCGAACGAGATGCGCGCCCAACGTGCCGCCGCCGCCGAGGCGTCCCGCGCCAAGCGCCGGGGCGGCGCTCCGGTGCCGGCGGCCGACGGTCCCGTGATCGACTCCGAGGCGACGCCCCAACGGACCCGCGCCTCGACCCCGAAGCGCAAGCGCAAGCGCCGGACCTGACCGCGCCGATCGGTGCCCAGTGGTGCCGATCTCGCAACTTAGCGTGCAGCCGGCGCATGCAGCGTGGTCCGATTGTGCTCTGAAACACCTGATCTCCGTAGATCGGTTGCGTGCCGCGCGTCCCGGTGAAACAGTGGCGGCCTCGATTCAACGAGCGAGGGAGACCCACATGGAAGGCAGTAGTGCACCGGGCGACGAGACCGCCCCTGCGCCAACAGCGACAACGCCGGCGGTCGCAGATCCCGCGCCGCTAGGACTGGCGGCATTCGCGACGACGACGTTCATTCTCAGCATGATCAACGCCAACCTGGTCGGCGGTGGAGTCGCGACCGCGGCAGGAATCGTGGCGGGGATGGCGCTCGCGTACGGCGGCATCGCTCAGTTCACCGCCGGGCTGTGGGAGTTCCGCAACGGCAACACGTTCGGCGCCACCGCGTTCTGTTCGTTCGGGATGTTCTGGGTGTCGTTCTACCTGCTGCTGCACGTGACCGCGTCGGCGCTGCCGAAGACCGAGATCTTCTCGGCGATCGGTCTGTACCTGTGGGCGTGGGCGATCTTCACCGCCTACATGACGGTCGCGTCGCTGCGCACGACCGGAGCGGTGTTCGCCGTCTTCCTGTTGCTGACGATCACGTTCATCTTGCTCGGGATCGGTAATTCCGCACTGGCGGGGGGACTCTCGACCACGAACGGCACGATCAAGCTCGGCGGCTACGTCGGGCTCGCGACGGCGATCGTCGCCTGGTACGCCTCGTTCGCCGGGGTGCTCAACGACACCTGGGGCCGGACGGTGCTTCCGGTGTTCCCGCTGGCTCGGGGAGACTGAGGTACAACTAGCCGGTGGCCGATCACGCACATACCTCGCCTTCGAGGTGGGTATGAACCTACGGGACCGACCTCCAGTGCACTGAGAGGGCCAGACGGACGCTGCGCCGGCCCGACAACGGCGGCGCAGCGATCCGTGTTCATCGAGAGGGAGACGTATGACTGACACGGCACCGACGGACGACCCGACGCTCGAGGCACAGCTCGAAGAGATGCTCGGAATCGAGCGGTTCGATGCTCCCGAACAGTTCGTCCAGCACGCCCTGCTGTCGGACCCGAAGGTCTACGAGGAGGCCGAGGCCGATTGGAAGGGCTGGTGGGTCAAGCAGGCCTCGAAGCTGGCCTGGTTTCAGGAGCCGACCGAGGATCTCAACGACTCCAACCCGCCGTTCTACAAGTGGTTTGAGGACGGCAAGATCAACGCCTCCTACAACTGCCTGGACCGCCATGTGGAAGCCGGCAACGGCGATCGGGTGGCCTACCACTGGCGCGGTGAGGAAGGCGAGGAGCGCGACGTCACCTATGCCGACCTGCACCGCGACACGCAGCGGTTCGCCAACGCGCTGAAGGATCTCGGGATCGAGCAGGGAGACGTCGTCGGGATCTTTCTCCCGATGATCCCCGAAGTCGCGGTCGCGATGCTCGCGTGCGCGCGGATCGGAGCGATCCACAACGTCGTGTTCGGCGGCTTCTCGGTCGACTCGGTCAAGGAGCGGATGGAGTTCTCCGAGGCCAAGGCACTGATCACCGTCGACGGCGCGCGGCGCAAGGGCAAGACGGCGCCGATCAAGCAGCAGGTCGATGCGGCGATGGGCGGGCTCGAGACGCTGCAGCACATCGTGGTCGTGCGCTCGACCGGCGCCGATTGCGAGATGCAGGACGGCCGTGATCACTGGTTCGACGAGATCTGCGACGCCGCCGAAGCGGAGTGCCCGGCCGCCGAGCTGGACGCCGAGCATCCGCTGTTCATCCTCTACACCTCGGGGTCGACCGCCAAGCCGAAGGGGATTCTGCATACGACGGGCGGCTATCTGACCGGCGTCAGCGCCACTCACCGACTCGTGTTCGACCTGCACGAGGAGGAGGACGTCTACTGGTGCTCGGCCGACGTCGGCTGGGTCACCGGACACTCCTACATCGTCTACGGGCCGCTCTGCAACGGTGCGACCTCGGTGATGTATGAGGGCGCTCCGGACTATCCCCACAAGGGGATCTGGTGGGAGCTGTGCGAGCGCTACGGGGTGACGCTGTTCTACACCGCCCCGACCGCGATCCGGGCGTGCATGAAGTGGGGCGTCGAGCACGTCGAGAAGTTCGATCTCGGCAAGCTGCGCCTGCTCGGCTCGGTCGGTGAGCCGATCAACCCGAAGGCATGGCTCTGGTACTACAAGGTGGTCGGCGGTGAGCGCTGCCCGATCGTTGACACGTGGTGGCAGACCGAGACCGGAGCGATCATGATCACGCCGCTGCCGGGGATCGTCTCGACCAAGCCGGGCTCGGCGACCCGTCCGTTCCCCGGGATCGCGGCCGAGGTCGTCGACGAGCGCGAGGGCGAGCCGATCGACGAGGGTCAGGGACTGCTGGTACTGACGCGCCCGTGGCCGTCGATGCTGCGCACCCTCTACAAGGAGGACGACCGCTACATCGAGACCTACTTTGAGAAGTTCGGCAAGGACACGTACCTGGTCGGCGATGCGGCGCGCAAGGACAAGGACGGTTATTTCTGGGTGATCGGCCGGATCGACGACGTGGTCAACGTTTCCGGCCACCGGCTCTCGACGGCCGAGGTCGAGTCCGCGATCGTGTCGCACGGCAAGGTGGCCGAGTCGGCCGTGATCGGCCAAGCCGACGAGGACACCGGTCAGGCGATCTGCGCGTTCGTGACGCTCGAGGGCGACCTCGAAGGCACCGACGAGCTGGTGCAGGAGATCCGCGACCGCGTGGCCGACCGGATCGGCAAGTTCGCCCGGCCGAGGCGGATCATCTGGGCCGACGATCTCCCCAAGACCCGCTCGGGGAAGATCATGCGCCGGCTGCTGCGCGACATCGCCGACGGCAAGGCGCTGGGCGATGTCACGACCCTGCGCGACCCGGACGTGATGGCTCAGCTGGAGGGCAAGATCAAGGAGGAGCAGGCGGCCGACAGCTGAGCGCTTTCAGCCAACCGACGCGGGCCGCGCCTGGTTGCGCATCTCGGACAGGATGCGCTCCAGGCGTGGCTCGGTGTCGCGGTCGACGTGGGTGAAGGTGGCCGCCACCGCCGGATGCACCTTGGCGATCTGCGCGAGCATCTCGTGGGCGACCGCGCGATAGCTCGGATGACCCTCACGCCCCGATCGCAGCTCGATCAGCTGCATCGCCTCGCGCGCGTTGAGGTCGAGCACGAACCGCAGCCGGTAACCGAGGCACAACGCGTACGGAGCGGCGCTGTGCAGTCCTCGGTCGAGCAGCCGGGCGTACGCCTCGCGTGACAGCTCGAGCGCGCGCCGGTACTCGTCGCCCGCGCCGGCAAGGTCGATCTGGCCGGGGACCCCGGCGCCGAGATCGGGTGTCAGCCGCTGCCATTGCACGGTGAGCATCCGGTGGCGCTGCAGATCGCGGAACGCCCCGTAGTCGGCGACGATCTCAAACCGATAGCGCAACGTCTCAAAGCCGCGGCCGGGCCGATGGCGGCGATTTGCGCGCTCGCCGACGAGCTCTGACAGCATCCGCCCGCGCTCGTCGGCCGCGAGCGCCGCGACCGCGCCGCGCGCGGTGGCATCGTCGACGCCGGCGGACTCAAACAGCAGCGCGCACAACAGGTCCTCCTCGCTGCCGTCGACGTGCGTCAGCCTGACCGACGGCCCCAGATCACCGTGGTCGCGGTCGGGACCAAGATCGAGCCGTGCTGCCCAGCGCTCTCCGGCTGCGGCCCGCTGGCGCAGATAGTCGATCCACTCGCCGCCGCGGTCAGGCCGCGGCACCCGTGCGACGAAGCTCGGAATCACGGCCTGCACCTCGGCCAGGATCATCTCGCCATAGCTACGCGCCTCGGGTAGCGGATGCGCGAGCAGGTGCAGGATCAGCTGCTCATAGCTCTGGCCGGAGGCGAAGATCCCCATGTGCGAGAGCGACGCCGCCGGCAGCAGGCCACGCAGGAGATCAAGCGCCTTGGCCGTGACCGCGCGCTGATGAGCGCTCGCCGACTCGTCGTCGCGGCGGGGGAACTCGCGCCCGGCCCAGTCGGTGAGGACCGGGATCGCCGCCGCATAGATCGCAAACAGCTCGTCCATCGCGCGCTCGTAGTCGGGGCCGAGCTCAGGATCGGTGTAATAGCGATGACGCGGACGCTCACCGGCTGACGCCGGCATCGGCGCGTCGTAGGCGATATAGCGCGTGGACTGCTCCAGGTAGGCCGCCAGGCGCGGGCGCTGCAGCAGCTTCGTGAGCACGTTCGAAACCCACTCGCAAGCGAGGTGGGCGCCGCCGAGCTGGGCGACCGAGTCGTCGCCGTAGCCGAGGAAGATTCGCTCGTACAGCTGGGTCGCGCGTCCTGCGCCCTCGCTGTCGGCGGCCGCCGCGGCGATCGCGTCCGGCGCGCGCAGGTCGTCGGCGAACTCGTCCAGCAGCAGCCGCCGCAGCGTCCCCGGATGGCGCGAGTAGCGGGCGAACAGGGCGCCCTTGACCGTCTCGGGCAGGTTGATCAGCGCGAACACGGGCCCATCGAGGTTGGAGCAATGGGGGGCCAGCAGCTCGCGTTCGGCAGCGGTGAAGCTCTCGACCGGATAGCGCACGGGCGGCTGATCGTAGCGGCGTGCCCGGCTGTTGCCGTGCCGATACTCTGCCTCCTGATACACGTGCGTACCGCCTCCGCAGAGCACCTCGACGTGCTGATCATCGGCGCTGGCCTGTCCGGGATCGGGGCCGCCTGCCACCTGCGCCGGGACCAGCCGCAGCGCAGCTTCGCGCTACTCGAGGCACGCGACGCCAGCGGCGGGACCTGGGACCTGTTCCGGTACCCCGGGATCCGCTCAGACTCCGACATGCACACGCTCGGCTACTCGTTCGCGCCGTGGCGCGACCCGCAGGCAATCGCCGACGGCCCGTCGATTCTGCGCTACCTGCGGGAGACCGCGGAGCAGTACGGCGTTTCGGAGCGGATCCGCTACGACCGCCGCGCGATCGCCGCGCGATGGTCGTCGCAGCGGTCGCTGTGGACCGTCGACGTGCAGCGTGGCGCCGGTGCTGTCGAGCAGCTGAGCTGCTCGTTCCTGCTGGCCTGCTGCGGCTACTACGACTACGACGGCGGCTATGCGCCCGCGCTGCCGGGCGCCGATCGGTTCGGCGGTCAGATCGTCCACCCGCAGACGTGGCCCGAAGGACTCGACTACGACGACAAGCGAGTTGTCGTGATCGGCTCCGGCGCGACCGCGATCACGCTCGTCCCGGCGCTCGCGCAGCGCGCCGCACATGTGACGATGCTGCAGCGCTCGCCCTCCTATGTGGTCTCGTTGCCCGCCCGCGATGGGCTCGCCGACCGCGCGCGGCGGTGGCTGCCCGAGACCGCCACGTACCGGTTCGTGCGCACCAAGAACGTCGGCCTGCAGACGCTCAGCTTCCAGCTCAGCCGCCGCCGGCCGCAGATCATGAAGGCGCTGCTGAGGCGCGGCGCCGCGGCGGCGCTGCCCGCCGGGTTCGACGTCGGCACCCACTTCAACCCCAGCTACGACCCGTGGGACCAGCGCCTGTGCGTGTGTCCCGACGGGGACCTGTTCGAGGTGCTGTCAGACGGCCGCGCGTCGATCGTGACCGACACGATCGAGCGGCTCACCGAAGACGGCATCGAGCTGGCGTCGGGCGCGACACTCGGAGCCGAGCTGATCATCACCGCGACCGGCCTGCGCTTGCAGGCGCTCGGTGGCATGCAGCTGCAGGTCGACGAGCGCGAGATGTCCACCTCCGACGCGCTCGTGTATATGGGCTCGATGCTCGCCGGCGTGCCCAACTTCGCGTTCGTGATGGGCTACACGAACGCGTCGTGGACGCTGCGGGCAGACCTCACCTGCACGTTCGTGACGCGCGTGCTCGAGCACATGCGCTCGCACGGGTACCGCCGGTGCGCGCCGGCCGAGCCGGCGCCGGGCGCCGAGCGCCGGCCGCTGCTGGATCTCAGCTCCGGTTACGTGCAGCGATCACTGGCCGAGTTCCCCGCCCAGGGCGCGGCGCCGCCCTGGCGTGTACGTCAGAACTACACGCTCGATCGGCTGGCGCTGCGCCGCCACCGCGTCGACGACGGCGTGCTGCGGTTCGGGATCGACAGTCGGGCCGGCGGATCCGGACCGGGCAGCGACGCGCCGGTTGCCGTCGACGCCGCGCTCGCTTAGTTTTCTCTCATCTCGGGACCGTATACACGTTGGTGATGCCGGCGGCCGGCACCAGCCACGAGCAACGCGCGAGCCAGATCGACGAACCGTCGGTCGGCTCGGTGGCGGGCGACGAGATCGCGACGCCGGTGCTGCGCGCGACCGGGCTGTGCCACAGCTTCGGCGAGCGCAAGGTGCTCGAGAACCTGTCGTTGACGGTCGCGGCCGGCGAGCGGGTCGCAATCGTGGGCGAGAACGGGGCCGGCAAGACGACCCTGATGCGAATCTGCGCGCGGCTGCTGGCCCCGCAGGCGGGCACCCTGCAGATCGACGGCCGGGTCGGTTACTGCCCGCAGATCCCGGGGCTGCACGAGCTGCTGACCCCGGATGAGCATCTTGCCCTGTTCAGCCCGGCGATGGGGCTGACGCGTAGCGATGGGGTCGCCCGCGGCCGTGAGCTGCTGGCCGAGTTCGGGTTTCCCGGCGTTGACCACGGTGCCCAGATCCGGCATCTCTCCGGCGGCTGTCAGCAGAAGCTGAACCTGACGCTCGCGCTGCTCGGCGGCGCCCGCCTGCTGCTGCTCGACGAGCCCTACCAGGGCTTTGACCACGGCTCCTACATGAACTTCTGGGACCACGTGACGCGCTGGAGCCGGCAGGGAATCGGGGTGATCGTGGTCACCCACATGCTGACCGAACTCGATCTCGTCGACCGCGTCGTGACGTTGACGCCGGTCCACGACGAGAGCCCCGCGTGAGCGACCTGTCTGCCGCCGCGGGCGCACGCTCGCCGGCGCGTCGCCACTGGGCCGAGCACGTGCTGCTGCCCGCCGAGATGGCCGGCCGCGAGCTCACCCGCCGCCGCACCGCGCTGGGGCTGCTGACGCTGCTGCCGCTCGCGTTCTATGCGGCGTCGACCTCCAACAGCTCCTATGCGCCGGTGCTCGGGGGGATCGCGATGGCGTTCTCGATCTCGGGTGCGGCGATCTTCTGCGTGATGAGCTCGCGGCGGCTCGACAGTCGGCTGGTGCTCTCGGGCTACCGACCGCGGGAGCTGATGATCGGGCGCTTGCTGCTGCTCGAGGCGCTGGGCGCGCTGGTCGCGCTCGTATTCAGCGGCGTGATCGTGCTCGGCTCGCACCCGGGTGATCCGGGCGAGCTGCTGTGCGGCGTCTTCCTGGTGACGCTGTGCGCGGTCCCGTTCGGCCTGGCGGTCGGCGCGCTGGTGCCCTCAGAGCTCGAGTCGGTGCTGATCCTGATCGGCGTCGTCGGCGTGCAGCTGACCCTGTCGGTCTCCAACCCGGTCGCGAAGTTCCTGCCGTTCTGGGGCGCGCAGCGGCTGCTCAACTCGGCCACCGGAGGCGCCGGCGGCACGACCTGGCCGATCGTGGTTGCGTTCCTGTACGCCGCCGGGCTGTTTGTGATCGCGTGTTGGGCGGTCAATCGCCGCTACGCGAACGTGCGCTGACCGGCGTCCCGGCTCGCGTGAAGCGAGCCCGCTCGTTTCAGTCGCCGGCGGCGACCCCCGGCGGCCGGCAGACCGCGCACACCTGCTCGCGCCGCTCAAAGCCGAGCGATTCGTAGAGCCCGAGTGCGTGGTAGTCGAGATCGGCGGCGATCACGAGCGTCCGCAGCCCGTAGGCGGTGGCCGCGTGCGCGGCGGCGTCGGCGACCAGCCGCGAGCAGATCCCCCGGCGACGATGCGGGGCCGCGGTTCCGACCGCCTGAAAGCGCCCGCGATCGCCGGTCGCGACGATTCCGCAGCTGCCGACCACGTCGGTCGGGGCCCGATCCCAATCGCGCTCGCCCGCACCGGTCAGGGCCACGTACCAGGCGCCGCGGCCCGTCGCGAACAGCTCCCGCAACTCCCGTTGACGTGCGCGACAGAAGCTGCGGTGCTCATGCTCGGTCGACCGCTCGTCGCGGTCTACGACCTGCAGCTCGACGACCGCCGCCCACAGCGGCTCGTCGGCGCCGGGCGCCGGATCCAGCGGCCTGACGGTCACCGACGGGTTCGCACGCGGATGGCGCGCGAGCGCGTCCGGCGACGCAAGCAGGCCGACGAGCCGCTCGAGCGTGTAGCCGCGCGCGACGAACTCGTCGTCGGCCGCGCCGCGGGCGCCGTCGGTCCGGTCCCATCCGAACGTGTGGTGGCGGACGCGTGGCTCGTTGGCGAACTCTCGTTCGAACAGTCGTTCCCAGTGCTGGCCGTCGCCGGCTGCGGGCGGCTCGTCGAACAGCAGCAGGTTGCCGAACCAGAAGGTCGGGTTGCTCGGCGAGCGGACCGCCAGGTAGCCATCCCGGCGCGTGACCGCGTGGTCGATCGCGAGGACATCGATATCGGTCGCGTAGACGAGCGACCGCGGGATCCAATCGGGCACCATCAGCCCGAGCGTAGGGCTCAGGTCAAGCCCAGCGCGCGCCCGGCATGGGCGACGAAATTGAAGATCGGCTCGGGGAACACGCCGAACACGATCGTCGCGGCGGCGAACACGACCGCCACGAACACGACCTCGGGGTATGCCTCGGACTTGGCGTCCGCCTCGGGCGAGCCGCCCGCGATCGGCGGCAGCGAACCGACCGGCAGCTGCGCGTCGGCGTCGGGCGAGCCGCCGGCGACCGGCGCCAGTCCGCCCGGGCCGCGCCCGGCGCCCAACGCCAACCGCGACGCGAAGCCGGGCCCGGGGCTGGGGGTCTCTGCGCGCATCCAGACCGCGGCGATCACGCGCAGGTAGTAGCCGAGTGAGATCATCGAGCCGATCACGAGCACGATCGCGAGCCAGGTGTAGTGGCCGTCGACGAGCGCTTCGATCAGCCGGAACTTGCCGATGAAGCCGACGGTTCCCGGGATCCCGGCGAGTGCGAGCATCGAGATCGTCAGCGGCCAGGCGAGCCACGAATTGCGGGCGCCGAGCCCGGCCAGCCCGGACAGGTCGTCGCCGTCGGAACGGGCGGCCTGGTTGGCGACGATCACGGCGAACGCGGGCATGTTCATCATCAGGTAGAAGCACAGGTACAGCACGGTCGCCTCGACCCCGAGTCGGGTACCGACAACGATCCCGGCGAGCATGTAGCCGGCCTGACCGACGCTCGAGTAGCCGAGGATCCGCTTGACCGAGGTCTGGCTCAGCGCGCCGACGTTGCCGACGATGATCGTGATCGCCGCGATCGCTGCGACCGCAGGTGCCCATTTGTGGTGGGCACCGATCACGGCGACATCGAAGAAGCGGATCAGGATGCCGAGCGCGGCGGCCTTGGTCGCGGTCGCCATGAACGCGGTGATCGGGGTGGGGGCGCCCTCGTAGACGTCCGGCGTCCACTGGTGAAACGGCGCCACCGAAGCCTTGAACGCGAACCCGACCAGCACCAGTCCGAGTCCCGTGAGGAACATCGGGTCGCCGTACACGCCGTGGGCGAGATGGCCGCCGTGAATCTGCGCGGCGATCCCCTCGAACTGGGTCGATCCGGTCGAGCCGTAGATCAGCGCCAGCCCGTACAGCAACGTCGCCGACCCGACCGAGCCGATCACGAGGTACTTCAGACCCGACTCCAGCGATCCCTCGCGCCGGTACTCCGATGCGCACAGGATGTACAGCGGGATCGACAGCAGCTCGAATCCGAGGAACAGCGTCACGATGTTGTCGGCCGAGACCAGCACCGCCATCCCGAGCACGCTGAATAACATCAGCGCGTAGTACTCGCCGTGGCCTGCGGTCGCGGCGGCCGGCCCGCGGATCGACAGCAGCACCGCTGCGATCGCGGACACGCAGAAGAGGATGTCGAGGATCACCGACAGGTCGTCGACGCGCAGCGCCTGGGAGATGATCGACGTCTGATGGTGCAGGCGGCTGATCTCGAGCACGATCGTCGCCGCCAACGCGACGATCGCGACCACCGGCACGACGCGCCCGCGGACACCCTCGGCGCTGCTACCGCCGAGCAGCCCGACGATCAGCACGACCAGCGCGCCGCCGCCGAGGATCACGAACGGCATGAACGAGCCCCAGTCGATGTGCGGGCCGTGCAGAACGTGGGCGACGGCGGCGATTGTCAGCGCAGCGCTCATTTGGTGCTCGTCATCGCGTAGGTGTACTGCCGGCGCGGCGACGATGACCCGTTCGCGTGAGCGAGCGCCACCGTCCGGGTCACGGTCGGCTCTGACCGGCGCAACGCGAACTGTGGATAGAACGCGAACACCAGGATCAGCAGGACCATCGGCACGATCGCGACCGCCTCCCAGCGGCGGATCTCAAACGACGTGACCTTCGCCCCGACGCGGTTGTGCATCGCGCGGATGTAGAGACGCAGCGCATAGGCGGCAGCGCCGAGCACGCCGAGCGAGGCGATCAGCGCCAGCGGCAGCTTTGAATCGAACGTGCCGAGCAGGATGTTGAACTCGCCGACGAAGTTCGAGGAGCCCGGCATCGCCAGGTTCGCCAGCGTGAGGATCAGCGCCAGCGTCGCCAGCACCGGCGCGCGGAACGCGATCCCGCCCATGTCGGCGAGCTTCTCGGAGCCGCCCGCGCGCATCGCCGCGGCCGCGACGATGAAGAACAGCGGCACGGTCACGATCGCGTGGTTGGCCATCTGGATCAGCGCGCCCTGGGCGCCCTGCGGCGTCAGCGTGAAGATCCCGAGCGTGATGAACCCGAGTTGCGCGACCGACGAGTAGGCGACGACCATCCGTGCGTCCGGGGTCGTCATCGCGATCACCGTCGCCCACAGGATCGACACCACCGCAATGATCAGCATCAACGTCTGGAACTGCTGCGACGCGTACGGGAACAGTGGCAGCACGATCCGCAGGAAGCCGTAGGCGGCGACCTTTGAGAGGATTCCGGAGAACACCGCGACCGCCGGGATCGGCATCGCCTTGTACCCGTCGGGGAGCCAGCCGTGCAGCGGGACCAGCGGCATCTTGACCAGGAACGCGACCGCGAAGCAGCCGAAGATCCACATCTGCTCGCCGTGCGACAGCGGCAGTGCCTGCAGCTGGGAGATCGCGAACGTGATCGGTGTGTGGTGATCTGAAGCGGCGAGCACGCCGGTCGCGACCGCGCCGACGAGCATCAGGAACGAGCCGATCAGCGTGTAGATCACGAGCTTGGTGGTGGCGCGGATCCGATCCTCGCCACCCCAGATGCCCGACAGGAAGTAGAACGGGATCAGCATCAGGTCAAAGAACACGACGAACAGCGCCAGGTCCTGTGCGCACAACGCGCCGAGCACCGCCGACTCCGCCAGTGCGAAGTTGAAGTAGAAGATCCTCGGCCGGTCCCAGTCCTGGCCGGCCGCGTACACGATCCCCCCGGCGAACACGATCGTGGCGATCAGGATCAGCAACACGTTGAGCCCGTCGAGGCCGAGCTTGTAATGGATTCCGAGCGCCGAGATCCAGACCCTGTCGGTGACGAACTGCAGCCCGGAACGGCCGGTGTCAAAGCGCGCGACGAACGAGATCGCGACGGCGAGCGTCGCCAGCGCGCCGGCCACCGCGAGCGCGCGGGCGAGCCGCGCGGGTGTCAGCGCGAGCACCACGCCGACGGCGAGCGGCAGCCAGATGAGGATGCTCAGCGTCATGTCGAGGCGATCAGGAAGTAGAGGGCGACGGCGCCGATGCCGACGATCATCAGCGCCACGTAGTAGCGCAGAAAGCCGGTCTGGGCGCGACGGACCGCCGCCGAGGCGGCGCGCACGATCCCGGTGCCGGAGCCGGTGATCCCGCCCGCGATCAGGCCGCCGTCGAGCGCCGTGCGCGCGAACCGGCCGCTCAACTCCGTCGGGCGGACGACGAGCAGGTCGATCAGCTCGTCGAAGTACCACTTGTTGTAGAGAAACGTGTGGAGCGCGGGCAGCCGCTGCTGCAGCCGCGCCGACGCGCCCGGCTGTCGCATGTAGATCAAGAACGCGATCGAGATGCCGACGACGGCGATCACCGCGCCGATGATCAGCCCCAGCCAGGCGGCGCCGGTGCTCGGCTCGAGATCGAACAGCGCCGAGGTCGCGAACGTCGGGCGCAGGAACTTCGTGATCAGGTCATCGAGGCCCGGGACCTGGACGAAGCCGCCGATCAGTGCCAGCACCGCGAGGATCGTCATCGGGACCTTCATCGTCCAGTTGCGCTCGGCGATGTTGTGATCGGTGCCGGGGAAGCCGACGTCGGTGTCTTCGAGCTCATGGTTTGAGGGGTTGAACCCGGACTCGGCGTGATGCAGGTGACCTTGCTCGAGTTCGGCCGCCTCCTTACACGGGTCGCCGAAGAACGCTCGGAAGATCATCCGGAACGTGTAGATCCCGGTCAGCAGCGCGCCGGCGTAGCCGAGGATCCCCAACACGAGGTAGAAGCCGCCGCGGTTGTTGAGGTAGGCGAGGATGTCGTCCTTGGAGAACCAGCCCGAGAACGGCGGGAAGCCCGAGAGCGCCAGGCCACCGAAGATGAAGCAGGCGAACGTGAACGGCATCGCCTTGCGGAAGCCCGACATCTTGTCCAGCGACTGCTCGCCGCCCATCGCCGAGATCAGCGAGCCGGCGCCCATGAACAGCAGCGCCTTGAAGAATGCGTGCGTCATCAGATGGAACATGCCGCCGACGTAGGCGCCGGACGAGACGCCCATGATCATGTAGCCGATCTGGGACATCGTCGAGTAGGCGATCACGCGCTTGAGGTCGGTCTGGACGATCGCGATCGTGGCGGCGATCAGCAGCGTCAGGCAGCCGACGATCGCGCCGACGTCGGCCGCGGTGGTGGCGATCTCGAACAGCGGATGCATCCGCGCGATCAGGTACACGCCGGCGGTCACCATCGTCGCGGCGTGGATCAGCGCCGAGACCGGGGTCGGCCCCTCCATCGCGTCCGGGAGCCAGGTGTGCAACGGCACCTGGGCGGACTTCGCGAACGCACCGACCAGCAACAGCAGGCAGCCGGCGACGAGGTCGGTCGAGTTGTGGCCGAACACGTGCGGGGCCGCCGCGAACGTACCCGTGAACGACAGCGTGTGCGTGTGGCGGAAGATGAAGAACGTCCCGAGCACGAGCCCGACGTCGCCGAGCACGTTGATCACGAACGCCTTGATCCCGGCTGACGTGGCGGTCGTGCGCCGGTACCAGAACGAGATCAGCAGATATGAGGCGGCGCCGACGAACGCCCAGCCGATGATCAGGATCAGGAAGTTGCCGGCGAGCACCAGCAACAGCATCGAGAACACGAAGTAGTTGAGATACGAGAAGTACCGGCTCTCGCCGCGATCGGAGCGGATGTAGCCGATCGAGTACATATGGATCAGCGTCGAGACGCCCGACACGACCAGGCACATGAACACCGACAGCGGGTCGACGAGGATCTGCAGCTTGGCGTTGACGCCGACCGAGACGTCGTAGTTCCACAACGAGCTGGTCAGCTCACGGTCGCTGGTCGCATGGCCCAGCAGCGACACGAACGCGCCGATCGCCGCTGCGAACGCGAGCGCGATCGCCACCGTCGCGATCCAGCCCGACCAGCGCCCGAGCACCCGGTACCCGAGCCCGATCACGATCGTGCCGAGCAGCGGGAACAGCAGAATCAGCCATCCGTAGGTGGTGGTCGTCATCGGCTGGCGGGGGTGGGCGACGTAAACGCGATCGCGGGGGCGGGGGATCTCATCCGCGCAACTCAGACAGCTCGTCGACGTCGACCGGCAGCTGGCGTCGGTACAGCGCGACGATCAGACCGAGCCCGACGGTGACCTCACACGCGGCCACGACCAGCACGATCAGCGCGAAGATCTGGCCGTCGTCGCCGCCCCACATCCGCGCGAACGCGACCAGCGCCAGGTTGCCGGCGTTGAGCATCAGCTCCAGGCACAGCAGGATCACCATCGGGTTCGGGCGTACCAGCACACCGCCCGCGCCGATGCAGAAGATGATCACCGAGACGACCAGGTACCAGGCGATGTTCACGACGCGCCGCCTTCCGGCTCGCCCGCCTGGGTACCGCGGTCACCCGAGGACCCAGCCGAGGCACCGACCCCGGCCGGCAGCTCGATCGTGACCTCGCTCGCCTCCGGGATGTGTCCGACGGGCAGACCCCCCGACTCGGCCATCGTGCCGGTGAACGCGGGGCGACGGATCACGCGCAGGGGCTCGTCGACGGCATCGTCGAGCCCGCGACGGCGCCGGGCGAGCACCACCGCGCCGACGGCCGCGACCAGCAGCAGCAGCGAGGCGAGCTCGAACGCCAGCAGGTAACGGGTCAAGAACGACTGGCCGATCTGCTCAGGCGAGCCGTAGCCGGCGGTCAGGTGCGTGCCCTTGGTGTTGATTCCGGCGAGCGCGGTCCCGAGCACGGCGATGCACAGCTCGACCGCGAGCGCGAACCCGAACAGCGGCGACAGCACGCGCAGCAGGCCGCCCGGCCGGTGCAGCGGCTCGTCCTTCTCACCGATGTAGGCGACGACGAACACGTACAGCACCATCACCGCGCCGGCGTAGACGATCACCTGCGCGGCGGCGACGAACTGAGCGCCGAGCAGCAGGAACAGCGCTGCCAGGCAGACGAGGTGTCCGACCAGCGCGAGCACGCAGTAGAACGGGTTGCGGACCATCACGACGCCGAACGCACCGGCGATCGCGCCGATCGCCGCGATGAAGAAGATCACTGCGGACATCGCTAGCGGCCGCTCCCCGCCAAGCGGGCCTCGAAGCCGAGCGTGTGGGCGCCAGCGGCCACTTTGTTACTCGCCTTCCCGGCGCAATGGCGTGCGCTCGATCGGCTCGGCGAGCAGCATCTCCTTGGTGAAGATCAAATCCGAGCGGGTGTAGTCAGACATCTCGTAGTCGTGACCCATCGTGATCGCGTCGAACGGACAGGCGATCTCGCAATAGCCGCAGAAGATGCACCGGCTGAGGTTGATCTCGTACACGGCGGCGAAGCGCTCGCCGGCCGAGACCCGGTGCTCGGGCGTGTTCTCGGCGGCGACGACGCGGATGCAGTCGGCGGGGCAGGCGGCCGCACACAGCGAGCAGCCGACGCACTTTTCCAGTCCCGGGTTGGCGGGATCGGATGACTCGAAGCGATGCAGCTTGTGGCGGCCGCGGAAGCGTGGGTAGACCGGCGTCTTCTCCTCGGGGTACTGGATCGTGTGCGGTCCCTCGACGATCCGCGCGAACGTGGTCTTCAGCCCGCGCAGCGTCTCGCCGAACACGCGATAGGCGCCAAGCACCGGGCTGGCGCTCGGCGCGCGCAGTACCTCGACGACGTCTGATTGGGGGTCGTATGGGCTCATGGCGTGAAAGGGGATCCAGTCGGTGTGGGAGGCGGGCCGATTCTCGGTCAGTGGCGGGTTGGAGGGGAGCCGAGCTCGATCAATGGACGACGATGACCGCCGTGACCAGCAGGTTGAGGGTGGCCAGCGGCAGCAGGATCTTCCAGCCGAACGACATCAGCTGGTCGTAGCGCAGTCGCGGCAGCGTCGCTCGCACCCAGATGAACAGGGTCAGCACGATCAGCATCTTGGCGAGCACCACGAACGGATCGACCCACGCGGGCGGGTGAATCCCGAACGGCATCAGCCAGCCGCCGAGGAACATCGTCACGGTCAGCCCGGAGACGACGATCATGTTCGTGTACTCGGCGAACAGGTAGGCGACGAACGCGGTCCCGCCGTACTCGGTGAAGTATCCGCCGACGAGCTCGGCATCGGCCTCGACGAGATCGAACGGGGCGCGGTTGGTCTCGGCGAACGAGGCGGTCAAGAAGATCAAGAAGCCCGCCAGCTGCGGGATGAAGTACCACATCCCGGCCTGCGCGTGGACGATCCCGGTCAGCGACAGGGTGCCGGCGGTGATCAGCACGCCGACGAGCGCCAAGCCCTGCGAGACCTCGTAGGAGATCAGCTGTGCGGCGCCGCGCATCGCGCCCAGAAACGAATACTTCGAGCCGGATGCCCAGCCGCCGAGCATGATCCCGTAGAACGAGATGCCGCTGAACGCGAACACGAACAGCGGGCCGATCGAGACATCGATCCCGTACAGCCCGACGTCCTGTCCGGCGATGTTGACGACGTCGCCGAACGGCACGATCGCGAGCGAGGTGACCGCCGTCAGGATCGCGATCATCGGCGCGATTCGGAACATCCAGCCAACCGCGGTGGTCGGTTTGAACGGCTCCTTGACGGCGAACTTGACGATCTCGGCGAGCGGCTGCATCAGGCCAAAGGGCCCGACGCGGTTGGGACCGTAGCGACCCTGGAAGCGGCCGAGCAGCTTGCGCTCGTAGATGATCAGGATCGGCAGGACCGCGAAGATCACGCCGAAGATCACCAGCGACTTGACGATCTGCACCCACCAGGGCTCGACCAGGTTGACGTCGGCGAGCGCGATCACGCCTGTGCCTCCTGTGCGGTCTCGGCGTTGGTCGCGGCGGCCTCCTCGGTCTCGCGCGCGAGCCGCTCCTGCTCGGCCTCGTAGGCGCGCGCGCTCTGGACGGTGATCAGCGGTTCGGTCAGCCGGTTGGCGGACTCGCTGGCGATCCCGTCGGCGAGGAACGCCGATCCCTCCGGCACGCCGGTGCGGATGTGCGCGCGCCCGGCCAGGCGGGTGCCGTTCTGGGAGACCACGATCCGCTCGCCGTCGTCGATCGCGTAACGCGATGCGTCCGGCGGCGAGAGCTCGACCAACTGCTCGGCGACCAGGTACTGCAGCGATGGTGAGATCTCGACTTCGGGCGCGGCCCAGATCGAGCGGTAGGTACCCAGCGTGAGCTGGTCCTCGCTGGGGCGCTGGCGCGGGGAGCTCTGATCGCCACCGTCCCGGGCCGGCGCAGCGCTGTCTCGAGCGGAGTCCTCGTCGCTCCAGGAGACGTCGGCCAACGCGGACTCGGGCCAGCGGATTCCGTGACCGGGGATCTCGTCCAGCGACAGCCCGCCGTATTGGGGCACGACCGCGACCAGCTGCGCAAACGCCCGCTTGGCGGTGTCGACGCCGAGCTCGGTACCGCAGCGGCGGGCGAGCTCGGCCAGCACGCTCCAACCGGCACGAACCTCGCCGGGGCGCGCGATCGCGATCCGCAGCCGCTGCAGGCGCCCGTCCGGATGTGTGACCGTCCCGTCCTTCTCGGCGTGGGACTCGGCGGGGAAGATCACGGTCGCGTGCTCGCGCAGCCCGTCGGTCAGGACCGATGCGTGCGCGATCACGACCGCGGCGGAGTGCATCGCGCGCTCCCAGCGCTCGCGATCGGGCTGCTCGCGGATCGGGTCGGCGTGCAGCAGGTACAGCGCCGTCAGCTGGCCGTGGCTGAGCGCGTCGGCAATCTCGGCGGTGCTCCGGCCCGGCACGGCGCTGGCGGTGTAGCCGGGCAGCGCATCCGGCACGCAACCGGCCTCGCGCAGCCCGCGGCCGTTGGCCCCGGCCGGGATCGCGAGCAGTCCCGCGCCCGCGTGGTCGAGTCCCAGACGCTGTGCGAGCCGCAGGAGGCCCGCCGCCGCATTCGCGCCGATCCGCTCGCCGTAGACGATCACGACGTCCTCACCGCCGTCGCGCAGCTGCGCGACCAGCTCGTCGACGGTCCGACCGAGGCCGGGTTCGCCGTCCAGGCCGCGGTGCAGCGCGTCGATCAGCTCGTCGTCGTCACCCGGCGCAAAGCGAGCGACGACCGCGGCGTTGGGGTCCAGCGCGCTCGGGCGGGCGCTGGCGACGATCAGCTTGACACCGTTGCGGCGCACGCCCTTCCGGACGCGCAGGTCGAGGATCGGCGCGTCGTCGCGCAGCTCGGTGCCGATCACCAGCACGGTGTGGGCGAACTCGATGTCGGGCACCGTGGCCTGCAGCGCCGGCGTCGCGAGCGCCTTGGCGAGGCCGGCGCCGATCGGGGAGCCGGTGCCCGCGGTGCGTGAGTCGATGTCGTGGCTGTCGAGGCCGTCGCGCAGCAGCCGCGCCAGCAGGAAGCCCTCCTCGTTGGAGGCCTGGCCGCCGACCAGCGCGCCGATCCTGCCCTTGTGCTTGGCCAGCACCGCGGCGGTCTCGTAGGCGCGCTCCCAGGAGACCTCGCGCAGCACGCCCGCGTCGCGCACGAGCGGCCGCGTGATCCGGTCGTCGACGTGGATCGCCTGGTAGGCGAAGCGGCCCTTGTCGCACAGCCAGCCGTCGTCGACGCCCTCGTTGCCGATGTAGTCGCGCGCGAGCACGCGCTCGACCCGCTCGTCGCGCACGGTGAAGGTGACGTTGCACTGGGACGGGCACAGCGTGCAGATGCCCGAGCCCTGCTCGATGTCCCACGGGCGCGCGCGGAATCGGTATGGCTGGCTCGTCAACGCGCCGACCGGGCACAGCTCGACGATGTTGCCGGAGAACGGGGCGACGTACGGGTGGCCGTCGTGGGTGCCGACGTATGTGTCTGCGCCGCGCTCGGTGAAGATCAGCTGGTAGTCCTCGGCGACCTCCTGGCTGAAGCGCACGCAGCGGTAGCACAGGATGCAGCGCTCGCGATCGATCGCGACCAGCGGCGACAGTGCCAGCGGCTTCTCGAAGTGGCGCTTGGGCTCGATCATCCGACTGCGTCCGAGTCCCCAGCCGAAGGTGATGTCCTGCAGCGGGCACTCGCCGCCCTTGTCGCAGACCGGGCAGTCGAGCGGATGGTTGACCAGCAGGAACTCGACGACCGCGTTCTGCGCGTGCTTGACCCGGTCGGTCTGGGTGTGGACGACCATCCCGTCCTTGACCGGGGTCGAGCAGGCGGTCTGCAGCTTCGGGATCCCCTCGATCTCGACCAGGCACATCCGGCAAGCGCCGACCGGCTTGCCGAGCTTCGGCTCGTAGCAGAAGTACGGGATCTCGACGTCGCCCTGCTTGGCGGCATCGACCAGCATCGCGTTCTCGACCGCTTCGACCTCGCGGCCGTCGATCGTCAGCTGAATGGTCTTCTGTTCCGGGCGGGGCATGGCGCAGATCGAGAGTGAAGCGGTTGAACCTAGTCGGTGTCGAGTTGCTGGTGGGTGCTAGTGGACGGGAAGCGGGCCGGCCATCTCGTCGGCGACCCCCATCGGCACGACGTCCTCGTAGGCCGCGCCGTCGTTGGCGACGCGTGCCGCCTCGATCTCGGCCTCGAGCTCTGAGCGGAACTTCTGCACCATCGAGCCGATCGGCATCGCCATCGCGTCGCCGAGCACGCACAGGCAGTTGCCGATGATCTGCTCCTGGACCGACGCCATCAGGTCGAGATCCATCGGCGTCGCCTCGCCGGTGTAGATGCGCTGCAGCATCTTGTGGGTCCAGTTCGTGCCCTCGCGGCACGGAACGCACTTTCCGCAGGACTCGTGGGCGTAGAACTTCGCGACCTTCAGCGCGGTGTCGAGCACGCGGCGGCTGGAGTCGGCGACGATGATCGCGCCGGAGCCGAGCATCGTCCCGGCCTTCGCCATCGAGTCGAAGTCGTAGGGAACATCGAGGTCATCACCGGTCAGCACCGGAGAGCTCGAGCCGCCGGGAAACCAGAACTTGACCGGCTTACCGCTCGGTGGGCCGCCCGCGAGGTCGTAGATGATCTCGCGGCTCGGGATGCCGAGCTCGATCTCGTAGTTCCCCGGTCGCTTGACGTCGCCGGAGATCGACACCAGCTTGGTGCCGGTCGAGCCCTCGGTCCCGAGCTTGGCGTACTCGGCCCCGCCCATCTTGATGATGTGCGGGACCGTCGCCAGCGTCTCGACGTTGTTGATCAGCGTCGGTCCGTCGTACAGGCCCTCGAGCGCCGGGAACGGCGGCTTCAGCCGCGGGTTGCCGCGCTTACCCTCCAGCGAGTCCAGCAGCCCCGTCTCCTCGCCGCAGATGTAGGCGCCGGCGCCCCGGTGCAGGACCAGGGAGATCGACACGCCGGAGCCGAGGATGTCGTCGCCGACGTACCCTGCCGCGAACGCGTCGGCGATCGCCTGCTCGACCCGATCGGCCTGCAACTGGTACTCGCCGCGGATGTAGATGAACGCCTTGGAGATGTTGCCGGCGTAGGCGGCGATCATCACGCCCTCGACGAGCATGTGCGGGCTCTTCTGCATCAGCTCGCGGTCCTTGAAGGTGCCCGGCTCGGACTCGTCGGCGTTGCAGACCAGGTACTTCTGCATGTCGCCCTTGGGCAGAAACGAGATCTTGCGTCCGGTCGGGAAGCCGGCGCCGCCGCGGCCGCGGATGCCCGAGTCCATCAGCTGCGCGAGCACGTCCTCGCGCGACATCTTCAACGCCTGCTTGAGCGACTCGTAGCCACCGCGGCGCTCGTACACCGCCAGCGTGTCGAGCCCGGGCTCGTCGATGTTGTGAAACAGCAGCAGCTTGGGCATCACTGACTCCCGCCGGAGGGGGCGTTGCCGTTGTGGCCTTCGGGATGTGAGTTGGGGTCCTGGCAGGCGCGGACGCGCAGGTTCTTCTCCGGGATCACCTCGCGTCCAGCGCGCAGGTCCTCGACGATCCGCGCAGCGTCATCGTCGGCCAGCGGGCCGATGTACTCGCCGTTGACAGACGCCATCGGCGCGATATCGCAGGCGCCGAGGCACTCGAACGAGGTCACGTGGATCGTCTCGTCGTGCTCGGCGGCCTTGGTCATCGCGTCGAAGAATTCGTCGGCGCCGAGCAGCGAGCACGAGATGTTGGTGCACACGTAGACGTCGTCGTGGACCGGTCGCGGCTCGGTTTCGAGCATGTCGTAGAAGGTCGCGACCGCGGTCAGATACGCGGGCGTCAGCTCCATCACCGCTGCCACCTGGTCGATCCCCTCCGGCGAGCACCAGCCGTACATGCCCTGAGCCGCATGCAGCGCCGGGATCGCCGCCGAGCGCTTGTCGGGGTACTTCGCCATCGCCGCCTCGACCGCGGCCCGCAACTCCTCGGGCACCTCGGTGGACGCCGGATCTGGAACCGTGGCGGGCGGCTTGGTCAGATCAACGGCGTCGTCCCAGCCGGGCACGCGGCTGCCGTGGCGATAGCGCGGAATCGACATCGGGCGCTGGTCGAAGCTCATCGGTCGATCCCTCCGAGGATCGGGTCGAGCATCGCCAGCGTCGCGATCATGTCGGCCAGATAGGCGTCCTTGACCATCGGCGCGAGCGCCTGCAGATGGACGAAGCTGGGGTCGCGCATGTGCACCCGGGCCGGCTTGCCGGATCCGTCGGAGCGGACAAAGCAGCCGAGCTCGCCGCGCGGGCCCTCGATCGCGTAGTAGGCCTCGCCGGGGGGCACCCGAAAGCCCTCGGTGACGAGCTTGAAGTGGTGAATCAGCGCTTCCATGCTGGTCGCCAGCTCGTGGCGCGGCGGCAGCGAGACCTTGCGATCGGGCGTGATGAACGGCCCGTCGGGCAACCCCTCGAGCGCCTGCTCGATGATCTTCACCGACTCATAGATCTCGGCATGACGGACCCGATAGCGGTCGTAGTTGTCGCCGACGGTCCCGACCGGGATCTTGAAGTCGAACTTGTCGTAGCTGGAGTACGGCGCCGCCTTGCGCAGGTCCCACGGGTTGCCGGCGGAGCGCAGCAGCGGACCGGTGACGCCGAGCTTGAGCAACTCCTCGACCGGCAGCACGCAGGTGCCGCGCAGACGCTCGAGCACGATCTGGTTCTTCTCGAGCAGATCGGCGTACTGGTCGGCGCGGGTCGGCATCGCGGCGCAGAACTGCTTGACCTTGGCGGCGAATCCGCTCGGAATGTCCTCGATCACGCCGCCGACCTGGAAATAGCGGGTGTGCATCCGTTGGCCCGAGGACATCTCGAACAGGTCGAGGATCGTCTCGCGCTCGCGGAAGCAGTACCAGAACATCGAGATCGCGCCGAGGTCCAGCGCGCTGGTGCCGAGCCAGACCATGTGGGACATGATCCGGTCGAGCTCCAGATGGATCACCCGCAGGTACTGGGCGCGCTCGGGCACCTCGACCTCGAGCAGGTCCTCAACCGCGCCGCAGAACGCCATCGCGTTGAAGTAGTAGGACAGGTAGTCCATCCGCTCGATGACGGGGATCACCTTCCAGTAGGACTTCTGCTCGGCGGTCTTCTCGATCCCCGTGTGGACGTAGCCGATGATCGGCTTGACGTCGCGGATCACCTCGCCTTCCATCGTGGTCAGCAGCCGCAGCACCCCATGGGTCGCCGGGTGGTGGGGACCGATGTTGAGCGTCAGCAGCTCGTGGACCTCGCCCATCCCGGCCGACTCGGCCTGGTAGGTGATCGACTCCTCGCGCTGGCGGTAGGTGGAGGCGTCAAGCGTGCTCATTGATACTTCCCGTAGCCGGTCTCTTCGTTGTAGGTGAACAGCACCGGCTCGCCGCCGACCGGGAAGTCGCGACGCTGGGGAAACCCCTCGAAGTCCTCCGGCATCAGGATCCGGCGCATGTCCGGATGCCCCTCGAACACGACCCCGAACATGTCGTACACCTCGCGCTCGGGGAACTCGGCGCCGGGGTGCACCCCGGTGACGGTCGGGATCCGCGGATCCTCGATCGAGACCCGTGCCTTGACCGTGATCCGGTCGACCTCGTACATGTTCATCAGCTCATAGAGCACGCCCAGGCGCGGCTCCTCGGGGTAGTAGTCGACCCCATGCAGGCTGGCCAGAAACGTGTAGCCGCGATCGTGCAGCTGCTGCAGGATCGCGGGCACGTGCGGCGGGCTGGACAACAGCACCGCGCGGTTGCGCGCGAAATTCGGTGCCGAGGATCGAGGCGCTGTCCGACTCGCGCAGCTCGTGGGCGGTGAGCTCGAGGCCGGTTGCGTCAGGCACCAGCCGTGTCCCCTCCCGGAAACACATTGATCGCGGCGTCCTGATCGGAGCTGCGCTGCTGCTCGGGCGTCAGCACCTCCTCGGTGCCGACCGCGTCGTAACGCTGGCGCCAGCCGTCGGGCGGGTGCCCCTGGATCTTGTCGCGCAGGCGCAGGATCCCATGCATCAGCGCCTCCGGCCGCGGTGGGCAGCCGGGCACGTGGATGTCGATCGGCATGAACTTGTCCGACGGCACCAGCGCGTAGTTGTTGAAAACACCCATCGACGAGCAGCAGGCGCCCATCGAGATGGCCCACTTCGGCTCGAGCATCTGGTCGTAGATGCGGCGAATCACCGGCGCCATCTTGACCGACACGCGACCCGACAGGATCAGCAGGTCGGCCTGGCGCGGGGAGGCGCGAAATGCCTCCCAACCGAACCGGGCGATGTCGACCCGGGCGGCGACGATCGACATCATCTCGATCGCGCAGCAGGCCAGTCCGAACGTCATCGGATAGATCGAGTTGCCCTGCGCCCAGGACACCGCCTTGTCGACGGTCGTGGTCATCACGGCCTGCTCGACGTAGCTCTCGAGTGCCTCGTCGTCGAGGTCGCCGCGCAGCATGTCTCGCGCCTGTAGCTGGCGGACACGAAAATCGCTCGGATTGCCGATCGGCTCGCGCCTTATTTCCATTCGAGTGCTCCCCGTCGCCAGACGTAGCCGAACGCGATCATCAGCAGGATCACGAACACGATCGTCTCGGTCAGCGCGAACGTCCCGAACGCCCGCAGCTGCACGGCGATCGGGTAGATGAAGATCACCTCGATGTCGAACAGGATGAACAACATCGCGATCAGGTAGAAGCTGATCCCGAACCTGAAGCCGCGCTGGATCTCCGACGGCAGGCCGCATTCGTACGGGGTGTGCTTGGAGACCTCGCGGCGCCGATTGCGCTGGCCGGTGAGCAGATTCAGGGAACCGAACAGGCCGCCGACGGCTGCGCCGAGGATCAGAAAGACAACCGCCGGCAGGTAGCTCTGAAGCACAACTGTCTTATACCACTCCTAAAGATGGCTTTGTAACACGTTGTTACTTGTGCGGAATGCGGCAAACAGCGAGCCCGCCGATCGGGTGCGGCGGTCGCCCGCGCGGTGCGCCACCATCGTCAGTGCGTGCAGATCCTCCACATCGTCATCGGCTCGCTTGCCCTCGGTCTGACCGGCGCCGCCGCGGTCTGGGGGATCTGGTGCTGGCACCGCAGCTACCAGAGCCGCGTGTTCTGGTGGCTGTTGCGGGGCGGCCAGGCGGCGATCGTGATCGAGGCGGTGCTCGGCGGGATCTGGATCGCGACCGGTCGCCACGTGTCCGAGCTGCATTTGATCTACGGGCTCGTGCCGATCGCGGTCTCGTTCGTCGCCGAGCAGTTGCGGATCGCGGCGGCGTCGATGGTGATGGATGGACGGGGATATGAGTCGGCCGAGCAGCTGCGGTCGTTGGAGCCCGCCGAGCAGCGGCTGATCGTGATGACGATCGTCCAGCGCGAGCTCGGGGTGATGGTGCTCGCGGCGATCGTGATGACGGTGCTGCTCGCGCGGGCGGCCGGGACGGGATAGCGGGAGGCCCACTGGCGACGCGGGGAGTCACGGGTTCGCGGGTTCGCGCCGCAATCTGCGTTGCAAGCGGTTCGTCGCCGCTTCAATCAGGCCGAGCGGCACCTCGTTTGAGATACCCTGGTGCTCGCGCGCGCCGGGGGAAAGTGATCCCCAGCGCCGACACCTCTGGTTGCCGCCGTAGGAGGACGATCGCGTTGTGTGCTGCGTGGGCGAGCGTCGCACAGCCGGCGCCGGGGACTGCAGTCTTGTTCGCCATGCGCGACGCGGCTCCTTTTCGTCCTCTGACGAAGCCCGGCGTTCGCCGTCCGCCGCGATGACCGCTCCGGGTCCGCACCCGGCACAGCTCAGCCGACGTGCAGGCTGCCGGACACGCCCGTCGCCTGGTCGTCGACCATCGACGAGTACAGCTGGTAGTTGCCGCGCTGGACGGTCGCCGACAGGTCCGCGGTCTGACCGGGAAGGATCGGCGGGGTCGCCGCGACCCGCACGCCGTCGCGCGACAGCACCAGATTGTGCGCCAGCCGGCCCGTGTTGCGGACGAGGATCAGCATCGATCCCGGCTGCGCGTCGACCTCGCCGGGCGTCACGCGCCACTCGCTCACCGACACGTCGAGCGTGCCGTTGTGAGACACGTGGCGGGCGGCTCCGCAGCCCGTCGCGAGCACGCCCGTGACGAGGGCCGCGGCGAGCACCGCACTGCAGCGACACCGTGACACGAACAAGCTCATTATGATGTCGCCCCGATGCGGAAGTGGTCCAAGTTGCTCGTCGTTCCGGCTGCGCTGGCGGCGGTGCTCTCGATCTCCGGATGCGGGACCCAGCGGATCAGCGTGCCCCGCAGCGATCCGCAGCTGTACCACGGCGCGGTGCTGTTCTCCGAGCGCTGCGCCGGCTGCCACACGCTGTACGCGGCGGGAACCCACGGCTCGGCGCCGAACATCCGTACCGCGTCCGCGATCAGCGGGCCGAACTTCGACGTCCGCTGTGAGCGGACCGCGTCCGGGCTCGGGGTCACCCGTGTTCTGTACGCGATCGTCAATGGCGGTTTCTCCGGCGCCTACATGCCGCAGAACGTGGTGGTCGGCGCGGACGCCGTGGACGTCGCCAAGTTCGTCGCGACCTATGCCGGGGCGAAGGCGCCCAGCCAGGTCGGTCAGAAGAACTGCGATCAGCTCCCGGTCGGCAGCGTGCCGGCCGGCTTCGGTGTGACGGGCGCGAGCTCGTCGACGGCCTCGTCGGTGAAGCTCGGCAAGGGCTCCAAGAAGCTCGCCGAGGTCCGCGAGCATCGCGCCGCCAAGAAGCACTCCTCTTAGAGTCCGGCACACGATGTTGGACATCAGGCTGATTCGTTCAGATCCCGACGCCGTGCGCGCGGCGCTGGCGCGGCGTTCGCCGGAGATTGCCACGGCGGTCGATACCGTGCTCGAGCGCGACGAGCGCTGGCGGGCGACCACGACCGAGCTCGAGCAGCTGCGCTCCGAGCAGAACGCCGCCAGCAAGGCGCTGCGAGGCGCCCCGACCCCGGGGCAGCGTGAGCAACTCGCCGCGCTCGCCGCCCGCGGCCGGGCGCTGTCAGACGCCGAGACGCAGCTGCGGGTCGAGCGCGATCAGGCGCTGCGGGCGCTGCCCAACCTGCCCCAGGACGACGCGCCCGCGCAGGACACGGTGCTGCGCGAGGTGGGCGACGCATCCAAGACCGGGCGTGACCACCTCGAGCTGGCCGGGTCGCGGATCGACATGGAACGGGGCGCGCGGCTGTCCGGTTCGCGGTTTGCGTATCTACGAGGCGAGCTGGTGCTGGTCGAGCTGGCGCTCGTCAGCTATGCGTTGCGAAAGCTCGTCGGCGAGGGGTTTGAGCCGGTGATCCCGCCGGTGCTGGTCCGCGAGCAGGCGCTGTTCGGGACCGGCTACCTGCCCGACACCGAGCAGCAGATCTACCACCTGCCAGCCGACGACCTGTATCTGGTCGGGACCTCGGAGGTCGCGCTCGCTTCGCTACATGCCGACGAGATCCTGAACGCCGAGCAGCTGCCGCTGCGCTACGCCGGCTTCTCGAGCTGCTTTCGGCGCGAGGCGGGTGCCGCCGGCAAGGACACCCGTGGGATCTTTCGCGTTCACCAGTTCGACAAGGTCGAGATGTTCGCGTTCTGCGAGCCCGACCAAGCGGTGGACGAGCATCGGCGGCTGCTGGCGATCGAGGAGTCGATCATGGCCGATCTCGAGCTTCCGTACCGAGTGGTTGCGATCGCGGTCGACGACCTCGGCGCCTCGGCCGCGATGAAGTACGACCTCGAGGCATGGCTGCCGGGGCAGGGGCGTTATCGCGAGCTGACGTCCTGCTCGAACACGACCGACTTCCAGGCGCGTCGACTGGACGTGCGCTACCGCGCGCAGGCGGGCGGCCGCCCCGCGCACGTCGCGACGCTGAACGGGACCGCCGTTGCGGTTGGGCGGACGATCATCGCGCTGCTCGAGAACGGACAGCGCGACGACGGCTCGGTGCGGCTGCCCGCAGCGCTGACGCCGTTCGGTGCGCCCGAGCTGCTCACGCCGGCCGGCAGCTAGCGTCGCCCGCTAGCGGATCGCTCGCAGCGGCACAACCTTGCTGCTGCGAGCGCGGGGCGTCCGCGGGCGGTCGTCGCCGAACACGATCAACGCCGCCCGGGGCGGGCCGCACATCGCGATCTTGGCGCGCATCCGGACGCCGAAGGTGTTCCACGGGCGGACGAAGCTGCGGGCTGTCTCCGGCTCGCGTCCCTGAGCGGCGTCCGCGATCGCCGCGGCGAACCCGGTTCGGTTCGGCGACTCGGCATCGGCGCAGATCAGCAGCTCGGACACCGGCGTGTCGATTGCGTCCTCTTCGCTGATCGCCAACAGGCGCTGGGCCTCGCGAGAGACCGCCTGGATCAGCAGCCGTGCATCGACCACGACGAACGCGTCATCGGGACCGGGCACCGCATCGGCACGGGTTTCGAGCAACATTCCGAGCCCGCACGAAGCGCAGACGCGGCCCGATGGGGCCGGCGGCGTGTTGCCGGGGCTCGGCGAGGCGCAGAAGCCACAGAACCAGCCCCATTCGACGGCGGGATCGATCCCGCCGTCGACGACTCTAAGCGCTGGTCTTGGCATCCGGTTCTGTGTGAAGGTCTAGCGGCGCTGCCCCATGCGATCCGCCGCTGGCCCAGAGATTATGGCACGTCGAGCGCCTCGCGCGAGGCAGTACTTGAGTCGATTCGTTGCAACGTGACGAATCGACGGAAATTGCGCAGATTTACGACGCTGCGCCAGCGGAGAGGGGGGGATTCGAACCCCCGAACGAGGTTGACCCCCGTTACGCGATTTCCAGTCGCGCCCGTTCAGCCGCTCCGGCACCTCTCCGGGAGCAGCGGACAGGCTAGCGGGAGGACCACCAGTTCACGGATGAACGCCCCCGGGACGCAACGATTCAGAGCTGCCAGGCGTGATCGCGCAGCATCGGCACGACGGTCCCGTCGGGCCGCAGGCCGTCGACCGAGATCTGGCGTGAACCGATCATGAAGTCAACGTGGATCGCCGAGACGTTGACCCGGGGCCGGTCCACGTCGGCTGCGATCGCCGCCTGGTAGCCCGCGCCGAGCGCGATGTGCGAGGCGGCGTTCTCATCGAGCAGCGTGTCGTAGAAGACCGTGCCGAGCGGCCCGATCCGCCCCTTGCCGTCGACCAGTGCGAGCTCGCCGAGTCGGCTCGCGCCGTCGTCGCGGGCGGTCAAGGCGCGCAGTACCTCAGCCCCGCTGTCGGCCTCGATCGAGCGGACGCGGCCGTGCTCGAACGCGACCCGCAGGCCGGTGACCGTGGTGCCGGCCACGAACAGCGGCTTGGTCGCGGTCACGACACCGTCGGCCCGCTCGGGATCGGGTGTGGTGAACACCTCCTCGGTCGGCAGGTTCGGACGATGCCGGATCCCTCCCACGGTCTCGGAATCGGCCGCCAGCCACCGGCTCGACGGCATCAGTCCGACGGTCAGATCGGTCCCCGGACCTCGCAGTCGCACGGCGTCGAGCCGCAGGTCGGTCAGCGCGGTCGAGATTCGCATGAGCTCGTCCAGGCGCCGCGACCAGGCATCGATCGGGTCGGGCTCGTCGAGCCGGCAGACATGCGCGACCTCCGCCCAGAGCCGCTCGAGGGCGGCCTCCGGCTCGAGCCGGGGGTGGACCATCAGTGCCCACGCCTGGGTCGGCGCGGGCACGATCGACCAGTTCGTCGTGCGATCGTTGATGATCGTCATCGACTCAGCGACCCGAGGCAGCATGTCGAGCCCGATCAGCTCGGCATCGACATCGTCGAGCGCGCGCGGCGCCGACGGTCCGGAGAGTGAGATCCGCGCGGCCCGGAGGTCGCCGAGCGCGAGCATCCGCTCGCCGAGCCACGGCGGCACGTAGCCGAGATCCGCGCGCCGGCCATACAGCGCACGCGCGCGCTTGAGATGCATGTCGAACACGCTCAGGTCGACGAACTTCGCGCCCGCGCGGTAGGCGTGCTCGGCGATCGCCCGGACGATCTCCTCCTTGCCGGGCTCGGCGCTGATCGCCACGATCTGGCCCGGCTGGACGTTGGCGCCGAAGCGGACGGCCAGCTCGGCCATCGCGTCGGTGTAGCGGTCGATCTCCGGGGTCATCCGGGGCCGACGTTTCGGGTGCAGCGTTTGCGGAGGCCCACTAGCGCGACACTAGGACAGCTGGAACTGGCCGCCCGCGTAGATCGTCCGGCTCGATCCATCGCGCAGCGTCGCCGTGACCTCACGGTCGGCGGTCGAGACGATGTCGGTATGGACGACCGAGTCGTTGAAGCCGAGCGCCTCCCAGTCGTCCCTGGACATCGCCGCGGGATCGCCGTCGTAGCAGTCGTGGATCGCGCGGCCAATCGCCAGGTGGGTATTGCCGTACGGCCCGCCGACGTTCTCGTCGTACAGCGTGTTGGCCATGAACTTCGTGATCGGCGACAGCCGAGCGTCGGTCAGCGAGTACTCGCCGACGCGGTCGGCACCCTCGGTCGCCACCATCTGCTGCAGCAGCGCCTCGTGGCCGGTGGCGGTCGCCTGCGTGACCCGGCCGTCGGCGAACTCGAGCCTGACGCCGGTGATCAGCGACCCGTGCGTGTACAGCGGCTCCGAGAAGCGGATCCAGCCCTCGGTCCCGCGCCAGTCCGGGCTCGTGTAGCACTCGAAGCTCGGGATGTTGCGTCCGCCGCCGCCGACCCAGCGCCGATGGTCGCCCAGCGTCAGCCAGAGGTCGGCGTCGGGCCCGTGGACATGCAGGCGATCGATCGGCAACGAGTTGAGACCGCTGGTGATCTCGTCGATCCGGTCCATCACCTCGCGCCAGCGCTGCTTGGGGTCGGCGCTGTCGAGGAAGCATGCCTTGACCACCTCGGCCCAGTACTCCGGTAGTGCCAATCCCGCCTCGCCGGCCATCGCCTCGGTCGGGAACAGTCCGATCGTCCAGCTGAACCTACCTTCGTTCTCCTTGGTGTCCTGCCACTCGACCAACGGCGCCAACGCGCTCTGGCGGGCCATCTGCTTGGCAGGATCGACGTCGGCGAGCGCCCGCAGGTCGGTCTCGCAGAGGATGTACGCGAGATGGTCCACCTGGTCGACCCAGCCGCGCCAGAGGTCGGTGGCGAACCACGACAGCTGCTGGTCGCTGGCCAAATCGAAGAAATCGTGCGACAGGTTGATCTGGCCGTCGGCGTCCGGCCGATAGTCGTGCACGACGTTGCCGCCGGCCCGCCAGACCGCGCGGCAGATCTCGGCGTACAGCGGTTTGGCGGTCTCCGGTCCCATCACGCAGACGGAGTCGCCCGGATTGATCCCCGCGCCGCCGCCGAGCGCGTAGTTGACGAGCAGGTCGCCGTAGCGTTCCAGGTACTCGCTTGAAACCTCGTATGCCATCGTCGCTCCTCTGGACTGTGCTGCACGACCGACGCCGACGGATCGTATAGCGAGTGGCCGTGCGTCCCGTACGCTTGCGCTCCGGGAGCATCGAGGCGAGACCGACGGGAGAGGGAATGCGCGAAGCGCTGATGATGGACGACTACCAGCTGTCGCTGACCAACCTGGTCAGGCGGGCCGAGCAGTTCTCAGCGGACCGCGAGGTCGTGTTCCGGCGACCGGACGGCTCCGTCGGCCGCACGACGATGGGCGCCAGCGCGCACCGCGCGCGCCGGCTCGGGACGGCGCTGTCGCGGCTCGGGATCGGCGACGGCGACCCGGTCGCGACGCTGCTGTGGAATCAGCCCGAGCATCTCGAGCTGTACCTCGCGGTCCCGTGTATGGGCGCGGTCCTGCACACGCTCAACCCACGGCTGCATCGGGACGAGCTCGGTTTCATCGTCAACGACGCCTGCGACAAGGCGATCGTGATCGACGAGTCGCTGTTGGGGGCGTTCGACGGCTTCCGCTCCGCGCGCGCGTTCGAGCAGGTGATCGTCGTGCGCCAGACCGACGCCGCGCTGCCCGACGGCTACCTGGATTACGAGCAGCTGATCGCCGATGCCGAGCCGATGCAATGGCCCGACGATGACGAGCGACGAGCGGCGGCGATGTGTTACACGTCGGGGACGACAGGGCGGCCGAAGGGGGTCGTTTACTCGCACCGGTCGATGGTTCTGCACTCATTGGTCGCGGCCCTGCCCGACGTCAAGGCGGTCTCGCGCCGCGACACGCTGCTGCCGGTCGTGCCGATGTTCCACGCCAACGCGTGGGGGATCATCTACACGGCCGCGCTGATCGGCTCCAAGCTGGTGCTGCCCGGCCCCAAGCTCGACGCGGTCAGCGTGCTCGATCTGCTCGCCGATGAGCAGGTCACGATCACGGCCGGCGTGCCGACCGTGTGGATGGCGGTGCTGGCGGCGCTGGATGCTGAGCCCGACCGCTGGGATCTGCGCGCGCTCGATCACCTGGTCGTCGGCGGCTCGGCAGCGCCGCAATCGATGCTCGAGGGGTTCGACGGCCATGGGCTGACGATCGTGCACGCGTGGGGAATGACCGAGACCTCGCCGCTGGGCAGCGTCGCACGGCTGCCCGCGGCGCTCGATGACGCGCCCGAGTCAGAGCGCTACCGCTACCGCGCCCGGCAGGGGACCGCGTCGCCGTTCGTCGAGATCCGGGCCCGCAACGACGACGGCGAGCTGGTCGCGTGGGACGACCAGGAGATGGGCGAGCTCGAGGTCCGGGGCCCGTGGGTCGCCCGCGCCTACCACCGCGATCAGGGCCAGGAGAAGTTCACCGACGATGGTTGGTTTGCAACCGGCGACGTCGTCACGATCAATCCGGGCGGTTGCCTGAAGATCTGTGATCGATCGAAGGACCTCGTCAAATCCGGCGGCGAGTGGATCTCGTCGGTCGATCTCGAGAACCTCTTGATGGCCCATCCCGCGGTCGCGGAGGCCGCCGTGATCGCTGTGCCCGATGAGCGTTGGGGCGAGCGGCCGTTGGCCGCAGTGGTCTTGCGCGAGGGTCAGAGCGCTGAGCCCGACGAGCTGCGCGAGCACCTCGCCGGCCAGTACGCCAAGTGGCAACTGCCCGACCGCATCGAGTTCGTCGACGAGATCCCGCGGACCGCAACCGGCAAGTTCCGCAAGACCGCGCTGCGCGAGCGGTTCGTCGCCGGCGCCGCCGGCTGATCGCTCAGTCGGGCGGCCGTAGCCGCTGCTTTTGGATCTTGCCGAGGTCGTTGCGCGGCAGCTCCGGCAGGAAGTGCACGACCCGCGGGCGCTTGTGCGGTGCCAGCTGCCCGGCGACGTGGTCGATCAGCTCGCCGCGCAGCCGCTCGCGTGGCTCTGGGGCCGGCTCGGCGGTCACGACCCATGCGACGATCCGCTCTCCGAGGTCGTCATCGGGTTCGCCGGTGACGGCGGCGTCGGCGATCGCCGGATGCTCGCAGAGTGATCCCTCGATCTCGCCGGCGCCGATCTTGTAGCCACCCGACTTGATCAGGTCGGTCGCGCGCCGGCCCACCAGCCGGATGTAGCCGTCGGCTAAACGGGTCGCCATGTCGCCGGTGGCAAACCAGCCGTCGTCGGTGAACGCCATGGCGGTCGCGTCGTCACGGTTGAGGTAGCCCGCGAACACGTTCGGACCACGCACCTGGACCTCGCCGATCGTCTCGGGCTCGTCGTCGGGCAGCAGCGCGCCGTCATCGTCGACCAGTCGCAGCTCGACACCCGGCAACGGCGGGCCGACCGTTCCCGGCGCGCGGCGGCCATCGACGCGGATTCCCGTGTTCATCAACGTCTCGGTCATCCCGTAGCGCTCGAGCACAGCGCGCCCGGTGAGCCGTCGCAACCGATCGTGCTCGGCCGCCGGCAGCGCCGCGGAACCCGACACGAGCACTCGCGCGCCGGCCAGCGCTGCGGCGAGCTCGCGATCGCCTTCGGCGGTCTCGGCCAATCGGCGATACATCGTCGGCACGCCGAACAGCATCGTGGCGGCGCCGGTCAGCGCGGCTGTGACCGCGTCCGGATCGAAGCGGCCGAGGTGCAGCGCCTGCCCGCCACGCCGAATCGGCCCGAGGATCCCGATCACGAGCCCGTGCACATGGAACAGCGGCAGCGCGTGCGTGACCACGTCGGCGTTGGTCCAGGCCCAGATCTCGGCGAGCGCATCCAGGTTTGAGGCGATCGCTCGGCGTGGGATCAGCGCGCCCTTGGGGGCGCCGGTCGTGCCCGACGTGTAGACGATCAGCGCGGTCGTCTCGGGGTCAAGCCGGCGCTCGGCGTCTGCGTCGCGCTCGTCTCGGTCGCGGTCGCCGTCGCTGTCGCTGTCGCTGTCCGACGCGGCGGTCGCGTCAACCTGGATCGCCGGCAACGTGCGCAATGCCTCGGGCGGCTTGGTCCCGGGTGCGGTCAGAACCGCCTGCGGCGCCGCGTCGGCAATCACATGGCGCAGTTCGCTGGCGCCCGACTTCGGGTTCAGCGGCACCAGCGGCACTCCGGCCTCCAGCGCGCCGATCACGGCCACGCACGTCTCGAGCCGGTTCTCGGCGACGACCGCCACCCGCTGCAGGCCGGCGATCGCCGTCGCGACCGCGCCGCCGGCGGCGCGCAGCTGCGCGTAGGTCAGCGACCGGTCCGGAAATGACAGCGCCGTGCGTCCGGCGGACGCCGGATCGGTCAGTGCCGGGAACAGAGAGGACGAGGTCACGCGCCGCAGTATCGCCGTCGCAGGCGGACGACGGGCCGCGCGCTGGCGCGGTCAGTGGCCCGGTGCCGGCACCAGCGTCGCCACCCGGTTGAACCTCGGTACGCCAAGCCCGCTGGCGAGGTCGTAACCCCGATGGGCGCTGTGACCTGGGACCTTCACCGCGGAGTTGAGCTTGTTGTTGCCAGACACGATGTCGTAGAGCGCGCCACGGTGATGGCGATACAGCCAGTACAGGAGCCCATTGACCGGACCGAGTGGCGGCTGGCCGTGCGCCTGCAGGCGGGCGCTGATCGCGGTGAACGCGGCTGCCGCCAGCGGCGCTGCCGCGCTCGTGCCCTGTCCCAGGTACCAGCCGCCGTTGGCCACGATCGGGACCCCGGGCAGCCGCGAGGCGCTCGCGACGATGTCCGGGGTCGCGCGACGGTCGCCGGCGACGCGGATCGCGCGCTGGTAGGCGGGGCGTCGATAGAACCTGGTCACACCCCCGCCCGTCACCCCGCCGCCCCCCGCCGGCGTGAGCCAGCGCTGGTCGTTCCAGACGACCTCGTCGACACGGTGGTTGGCGCGGTCCAGGACCAGTCGGCTGCCTCCGACGCTGGTTGCGTACGGCGAGTTCGCCGGCCACGCGGTGCCGGGCTGCGGGATTCCGTTGCAGCTCGAGCCCGCGTCCCCGGCCGCGCCGAACACGCCGACGCCCGCCAGCCCGAGACGCACGAACATCGCGTTCAGCAGCCGGCTGCCGGCCCGCAGCATCGGGGTCGCGACCGCCTGCCAATCGCAATAGCCGTAGGAGATGCTCAGGGCATCGGGCAGTCGACGCAGACCGAGTAGCTTGGCCGGCCCCAAGAACCACAGCGACGGGCTGTCCCAGACGGCGGTCTGCAGTACCGATGCCTGCGGCGCGATCCCGCGCACGAGCGCGAGGTCGATCGGCGGCTCGACGCTGGCGGGCGGAAAGCGGCTCGTCTGGCCTTCGGTTCTCAGCGACCGCACGCGGTCGGCCGGATAGTGAAAGCAGTCGGCGAGGCTGCTGACGTCGGGTCGGTCGACCTGCTCGCCGTCGTTGAGGATCGCCACGGATCCGCCGCGTCCGAATCCGACCTGGGCGAGCCCGTAGGCGCCGCGGATCTGGCTATAGGCGTACCCGCCGAGCTTTCGCGCGGCGGCGCAGCCGCGGGTCCAGGCGCCCTCGTTGCGGGGGGCGGTCGATTGGGTGGTCAGCGGCGCATAGAGCGATGGCGTGGAGGCGCGCGTGCTCGTCGCGGTCGTCCCCGCCGCCAGCTCGGTGATCGGCAGCACGTCCCGGACGAGCGGTTTGATCGCGGCCGGCAGCGTCAGCGGCCCCTTGGCCGACCAGCTCCATGCGCTCTCATCGCCCTGTCGAACGATCGTCACCTTGAACGCGCGCTGCAGCTGTGCCTGGGTCCCGAACACCCGCGCGAACACGCCGCTGCGATCGACCGACGCCCGCAGCCCGAGCCGACGGATCCCCGCGAGAAACGCGCTGCGCGTCGCGGGGGTCGCGCCGAAGCGTCGCGAGATCTCGGCCTCGGTCTCGAAGCGACGGTACGTCCTCGCGCCCGGCTGCTGCACGCGCAGGAACGCCGCAATCGCGCTTCGCTCCGGGCGCTTGAGCCCGAAGTAGAAGGTCAGCGTCGGTCCTGCCCCGGCCGCCCGCGTGCCGGCCGCGGCCGACGCGGCCGGTGCGCCGACGGCGAGCGCCGCGCAGGCCAGCCCGATCACGCCGATCGCTCGCATTGATCCGGCGCGCGCGATCGTTCGATTAACGGTTCTCAGGTCCATGGCGCTCCTCCTCGGCTGGCCGATCGCGGCGCTTGGCTACGCGGTGGCATAGCGACCGCTCGACGGCGGCCCTGGATCGAATATGTCAGCTGCCGGCGCCGATCCGGAAGGTTCATCGCCGATCGGCCGACGACTCGCTCAGCGCAACGCCGCGAGCCGCTGTGCGGCCTCGGCGATCACCTCGTCGCGCTTGCAGAACGCAAAGCGGACGAGCGTCGGTGCCGCCTGCTTGTCGTCATAGAACACGCCGGTCGGGATCGCCACCACACCCGCGCGTTGCGGCAGCGCCCGGCAGAACTCGATCGCGTCCTCACCGACATCGGCGTTGACGAAGTAGGTCGCGGCCGACGCCAGCGGCCGCAGGCCGGCCTCGGCGAGCCCCTCGGAGAGCAGGTCGCGTTTGCGCGCCAGTGAATCGCGCAGCTCGTACAGCACCGACGGCGGCAGTGCCAGCGCGGCGGCGGCGCCGTGCTGCAGCGGCGTGCCGCCCGCGAACGTCAGAAACTGCTTGGCCGTGCGCGTAGCGGCGACGAGCTCGGCCGGCCCCGAGCACCAGCCCGTCTTCCAACCCGTGACCGAGAACGACTTGCCGACGCTGGAGATCGTCAGGGTTCGCTCGGCCATGCCCGCGAGCGTCGCCGGCGGCACGTGTTGGCCGTCATAGACGAGGTGCTCGTAGACCTCGTCGGAGATGCAGACGAGGTCGTGCGCCACGCACACGTCCGCGACCGCGCGCAGTTCCGGCACCGACAGCACCCGACCGGTCGGGTTATGCGGGGTGTTGAGCATCAGCACGCGGGTCCGGGGACCGACCGCCGCGTGTAGCTCGTCGGCGTCCAGGCGGAAGTCGGGTGGGCGCAGCGTCACCGTTCGCCGCTGCGCGCCGGCGAACGCGATCACCGCCGGGTACGAGTCGTAGTACGGCTCGATCACGACCACCTCGTCCCCGGGGTCGCACAGGCCGAGGATCGCGGCGGCGATCGCCTCGGTCGCACCGAACGTGACCAGCAGGTCCTCGGGCTCGAGCCCGTACCAGCGGCGCTGATGCTCGAAGATCGCCTCGCGCAGCTCCGGCACACCGGGAAGCGGCGCATACTGGTTGGCGCCGGCGCGCAGCGCCTGCACCGCACCGTCGATCACCGCGTCAGGCCCGTCGGTGTCCGGGAAGCCCTGGCCGAGATTGATCGCACCGGTCCGCACCGCCAGCGCGGTCATCTCGGTGAAAATCGTCGTTCCGAGCCCGGTCAGACGGCTGGCACCGCGCCGCATACCGCCGGCACGCTACCGGGCGCCGTCGCCGGCCAGCGCGCCGGCGACCGCATCGGCGATCAGCGTCAACGCCCCGTCGGCGCGGCCGATCACCGCAGGCATCCGCAGAAAGCCATGGATCAGCCCGTCGTAGCGCTCGAGCTCGACCGCGACCCCGGCCGCTCGCAGGGCCTCGGCATAGGCCTCGCCCTCGTCGCGCAGCGGGTCATACTCGGCGGTCAGCACCAGCGCCGGCGCCAGCCCCGACAGGTCCGCCGCGCGCAGCGGTGAGCAATCGGGTTCAGCGCCGCGCGCCGGATCTGTCAGGTACTGCCGCCAGAACCACTCCATCTCGGCCGTGTGAAACGCCGGCCCGCTCGCGTTCTGGCGATACGACGGCCAGCTGCAGCCGTGATCGGTCGCCGGGTAGACCAGCACCTGCAGCGCCAGCGCCAGGTCCGCGTCCCGGGCGCGGCGGGCGATGACCGCGGACAGATTGCCGCCGGCGCTGTCGCCGCCGACCGCGATTCGGTCGAACCGCCGCGCCGTCCAGCGCAGCGCGGTCCACGCATCGTCGACGGCCGCCGGAAAGCGGTGCTCGGGCGCAAGCCGGTAGTCGACGGCAACCACCGCCGCACCGGAGCGGCTGGCCAGCGCCCGGCACACGGGAGCGTGAGACTCCAGGCCCCCGACGACCCAGCCGCCACCGTGCAGGAACACGAGCGCGGTTCGCTCGGACCCGCTCGGCCGATAGATCCGCACCGGAACGTGATCGGCGAGATCGTCGATCACGCTCGCGACCGGCGGCGAGGGCCCGAACAGAATCGGCGACGACTCGTCGTACTCCCGGCGCATGATCGCGATCTCGGGCTCGGCGGACCGGGCTGCCCGTAGCTGCGCGATCGTCTCCAGATGCGCGGCGACATCGGGATCGAGCGGCACCGCGCGATCCTATTGGGTCGGCGGCGAAGGGGTTAGCCTTGCGATCGTGGCCGACATCGGTGACGACCGTTCCCCGAACAGCGCATGGCACCGCCCGCTGCACCACACCGCGGCTGGCGAGCTCGATGCCGACACCGCGCAGACGCCCGGGATGCGCCGCTTCGAGGCGCTCTCGGCCCGTCACGGCGGGACCCGCAGGATCTGGATGGGGGAGAACCACGTCGGGCCCGCGATGAACTCCGGCGACCACCATCACGGGGAGGCCGAGACCGGCATCTACGTCGTCTCGGGGCATCCGGAGTTCGTGTTTCTCCGCAACGGCGCACGAGACCCGGATTCGGACCGGCCCCGGCGACTATGTGTTCGTGCCGCCGTGGGTGCCGCATCGCGAGGAGAACCCGCATGACCAGCCCGCGGTGGTCGTGCTCGCCCGCTCCACCCAGGAGGGAATCGTCGTCAACCTCCCGAGTCTCTGGGCCGAGGTCGAGGTCCCCGACGAGCAGGAGAGACGATGACCGCAGCGAGTGGGCACGATCGAATCCACGACTCGATCCTCGACACGATCGGCGACACCCCGCTGGTGCGGCTGTCGCGGATCGGGGCGGGCCTGCGCTGCCAATTGGTCGCCAAGCTCGAGGTGTTCAATCCCGGCGGCTCGATCAAGGACCGGGTCGCGATCGCGATGATCGAGGCGGCCGAGCGCGACGGCAAGCTCAAGCCCGGCGGCACGATCGTCGAGCCGACGAGCGGCAACACCGGCACCGGCCTCGCGATCGCGGCGCGACTGAAGGGCTACCGGGTGATGGCGGTGATGCCCGACAAGATGTCGCGCGAGAAGATCGATCTGCTGCGCGCCTACGGGGCCGAGGTGGTGGTCGCGCCGACCGACGTGCCGCCGGATTCGCCGCGCTCCTACTACCGCGTGGCCGATCGGCTGACGCAGGAGATCCCGGGCGCCTTCCAGCCCAACCAGTACGCCAACGCGGCCAATCCGCAGGCCCACTACGACACCACCGGCCCTGAGCTGTGGGAGCAGACGGCGGGTCGGATCAGCCACCTCGTGGTCGGGGTCGGCACGGGCGGGACGGCATCGGGAACCGTCCGTTACCTCCGTGAGCGCAATCCCGAACTGGTCGTGGTCGGCGCCGACCCGGAGGGCTCGATTTACTCCGGCGGCGAGGAGAACGTTCGCCCGTACCTGGTGGAGGGCGTCGGCGAGGACTTCTGGCCGCAGACATTCGACCCGGCCTCGATCGACCGTTGGGTGACGGTGTCCGATCGCGACTCGTTCTTGACGGCGCGCCGGCTCGCGCAGACCGAGGGGATCCTCGCCGGCGGCTCCTGCGGGCTGGCGTTGCACGCCGCGCTCCAGGTCGGTGCCGAGCTCGGCGACCCGGACGCGATGGTGGTCGTGATCCTCCCTGACGGGGGCCGCTCCTACCTCTCCAAGATCTTCTCGGACGCCTGGATGCGCCAGTACGGCTTCCTGGCCCGAGACGCCCACCTGACGGTCGGCGACGTGCTGCGGCGCAAGCGCGCGGCCGGCGAGTTCCCGTCGCTGGTCACCGTCCAGCCCCACTACAAGGTGCGCGAGGCGGTCGCGCTGCTGCACGAGTACCGGGTGTCGCAGCTGCCGGTCGTCTCCGCCGACGATCAGGGCCACGTCGTCGGCGCGATCGGCGAGCGCGGGCTCCTGCGTCACGCCGCCTCGGACCCGGGCCTGCTCGACGCCGAGATCTCGGCCGTGATGGAAGCGCCGTTCCCCTCGGTCGACGCCGAGGACCCGGTCCGGGAAGCGATCGACGTCCTCTCGGGCGATCAGCAGGCGCTGCTCGTCGTCGAGGACGGCCGCGCCGACGGCCTGGTGACCCGGACGGACCTGCTGGAGGCGCTCGCCTCATGAGCGATCGCCGGCTCGGGTTCGGCACCCGCGCGGTCCACGCCGGACTGACTCCGGACCCGTCGTTTCGGTCGGTGATCCCGGCGATCCATCAGACCTCGACGTACGCGCAGGACGCGCCGGGCGAGTTCGTCGCCGACTACGACTACTCGCGCTCGGCCAACCCGACGCGCGCGGCGCTCGAGCAGGCGCTCGGTGAGCTCGAGGGCGGGATGGCGGTGGCGTTCTCGTCGGGGCTGGCGGCCGAGCACGCACTGATCACGGTGACCTGCGAGGCCGGCGCGCACGTCGTGATGCCCGGCGACCTGTACGGCGGCACCTTCCGCTTGGTCGACAAGGTGATGCGCCGCTGGGGCCTCGAGCACGACCTCGTCGCGCAGACCGATCTCGACGCGGTCGCCGCGGCCGTGCGGGCGCCGCAGACCCGGCTGATCTGGGTCGAGACGCCGACCAATCCGCTGCTCAACGTGGTCGACATCGCGGGCGTCGTCGCCCGCAGCGCGGACGCGCTCGTTGCGGTGGACAACACCTTCGCGACGCCGGTCAACCAGCGGCCGCTCGAGCTCGGAGCCGACTTTGTCGTGCACTCGACGACGAAGTACCTGGGCGGTCATTCCGACGTCGTCGGCGGCGTCGTCGTGACGCGCTCGCCAGAGTGGTACGAACGGCTGCGCTTCATTCAGAACGCGGTCGGGGCGGTCCCGGGGCCGTTTGACTGTTTCCTCGTGCACCGCGGTCTGCGGACCTTGCAGCTGCGGATGGACGCGCACGCGCGCAGCGCCGAGGCGGTCTCGACGTTCCTGCGTCAAGCCCCAGCCGTGAGCGACGTACGTTGGCCCGGATTCAGCGGCATGGTGTCGTTCCGGCATCCGGACGCGACCGGGATCGCATCGCGAACCGAGCTGTTCACGCTGGCCGAGTCACTTGGCGGCGTCGAGTCGTTGATCGAGGTGCCGCAGGCGATGACACATCAGTCGGTCGAGGGGTCGGCCGCCGCCGTCCCGGCAGACCTCGTGCGCCTGTCGTGCGGGATCGAGGATCCGGACGACCTCGTCGCCGACCTTCAAGCCGCGCTCTAGTGGGTCCCCCGGGGACGTTGCGGGTGCAACGTTTGCGGGAGGCCCGCTAGCACCTGACGCCGCAAACCGCGCCTGACTGCAAGATCCGTTGCGCCTTGGCCGCGGCGACAGCCGCCGGTCAGTCCGCTCGTAACCCCTCCGAACACGAGCCAAACCTCACCATTCATTACGCGATTGGGCGTAATGGGGCGTCCTCGCGAGGGTGGAGGTGAGAAATCTCCACAGGGTCCTTTACGGGTGATTCCGATAGTCCTCGCGAAGTTCAGTTGTGACTGGGTTGGTGTGTGTCATAGGGACTTCTCGTGAAATTTGGTGATTCGGGGTGATTTCGGGGTGACTGATAGTCAGGACGCTACGGCCGTGGTTGACCTTGCCGAGGTGCGGTCCGGCTTGATGCAGTTGGACCGCCGGCTCGATGAGCTTGCGCGCGGACTGGTGCACAAGCCGGATACCGACGTCGGTGAGGACGCAGACGCGGTCGAGCGCGATTCCGAGGTGTCGACGGCGGCCGACGTGCCGGCGTCGATTCCGCTTGTGTCATCTCGGCCGGCTTCGGCTCCGAGGGCGCCGGCGGCTCCGGCGACGTCGGTGCCGACAGTGGCATCCGTGTCTGAAGCTCCGGTTGCATCTTCACCAGCTCCGTCGGTACAGAACAATGGCGGCCCCAATCCGGCGACCGTCCAGCGCGCAACGTCACCCGGCCCGTCATCCCAACGGACCGAGGCGGCGGTCGTAACGCTCGCACGGGCCGAGGAGGAGGCGGCGCGCATCCTCGCCCGCGTGCACGAGCGGGCCGATCAGGTGAAGACTGAGATCCGCGAACTGCTCGCCGTACGTGATCGCCTGCGAGTCACCACACAGGAGATCCTGGCCACTTACGGTCAGGCCCTCGCCGCGCTGGAGATCCCCTCTGACGATGCGATCGCGGCGCTCGACGGGGACGACGGGCCGCAGGGTGAGGCTTCAGAGACGGCGGCGACTCACGATCACCGGCTGTTCTCCGGTGACGTGAGCGTGATCGCGGGCCCGGTGCGGGATCTCGGCGCGATCCGGATGCTCGAGGACGCACTGGTGAGCATCGAGGCCGTCGAGAGCGTGTCGCTGACTGGGTTCACCGATCACAACGTGCAGATCGAGTTGCGTTTGGAGACCGAGTGTGAACTGGTGTCGGAGTTTGCGCGGGCATTGCCGTTTGCGTTCGAGATCGAATCTGTGTCGGACGCCGATCTGGCGCTGCGACTGAGCGCCGGCTGAGCATGTCGCGACTCCTGCCTTTCCTGACGGCGCTGCTCGTCGTCGGAGCGTTTGCGGCCTTCTTCGTGTCGTTTCTGTTCGCCCCGTTTGCGGTGCTGGCGTTGTTGTACGGGGTGATGATCTTCGGCGACCGAGCCCGTGTCGCCAAGAAGCGGCGGGCCAAGGCGGCGGCCCCGGCCACGGCCAGCGCGCGGGTGTCGGCAGGACACGATGATCACAACACAAGTGCCTAGGGGGTAATGATGCAGGCGCTGATCTTGGCGGGCGGAGAGGGCACCCGGCTACGGCCGCTGACTTCCACGATCCCCAAACCGGTGGTTCCGCTCGTCGATCGTCCGTTCATCGTGTACATGCTGCAGTGGCTGCGCGGGCATGGAGTCGACGACGTGATCCTGCTGTGCGGCTTCATGTCAGACGAGGTCAAAGAGGTGCTCGGTGACGGCGGTGACCTCGGTGTGCGAATCCGCTACGTCGAGGAACCACGCCCGCTCGGCACCGGTGGCGCGCTGCGCTACTCCGAGGAGCTGCTCGACGACCGCTTCTTCATGCTCAACGGCGATGTCCTGACCGACATCGATCTGACCGCGCAGCTGGCCCAGCACGAGCGGACGGGCGCGAGCGCGACGCTGGCGCTGATCGGCGTCGAGGACCCGACGGCGTATGGGCTCGTGCGCCGCAACTCCGACCTGTCGGTGCGCGAGTTCCTCGAAAAGCCCTCGGCCGACGAGATCGACACGAACCTGGTCAGCGCCGGTGCCTACATCCTCGACCGCGAGGTGCTCGACGTGATGGCGCCGGCCGGCGAGACGATCTCGATCGAGCGCGACGTGTTCCCCAAGCTCGTCGGCGCCGGACTGTACGGCTACGAGGCGTCGGGTTACTGGCTCGACATCGGCACCCCCGAGCGTTACCTGCAAGCGACCTTCGACATCCTCGAGGGCACCGTACGCACCGAACCCGGCAAGCGGCCGCAGGCCGGGCCGGTAGCGGTCGGCGTCGGGTGTGACGTCTCGACCGCGGCGACCGTCGGTGCCCGGACCGTGCTTGGCGCCAGCGTCACGATCGGCGATGGCGCGCACGTCGAGAATTCGGTGTTGCTCGACGGTTGCACGATCGGTCCTCGCACCCGTGTGCACTCATCGATCATCGGCCGTCGAGCCGTGATCGGAGCCGACTGCGAGCTCGCCGACGGGGTCGTCCTCGGCGAGGACGTCAAGCTCGGCGCCGCAAACGTGCTCGGCGCCGGAGCGCGCATCTTTCCAAAGGTCGAGTTGCCCGATCACGCGATCAAGGTGTGAACCAGATGACCAACCTCTCAATCGATCAGATCATGGCCGTCGACGAGGCCCGCCAGGCCCAGGACATCACCGCCCTGCCCGAGCATCTGCGCGCGGCGCTGGCCCGAGTCCGAGCAGCCCGGCTGCAGGATCGCGGGCCGGCGAGCTGCCTGATCGTCGCCGGCATGGGCGGCTCGGCGATCGGAGCGGATCTGGCACGCGGTGTGATCGGTGCCGACGCGCGCAGTCAGATCGTCGTCGTCCGCGGCTACGAGCTGCCGTCGTGGGTGCCCGCGGACGCGGTGGTGCTGTGCGCCAGCTATTCGGGCAACACCGAGGAGACGCTCGCGGTCTACCAACAGGCGGCCGGCCTGCGCCGGATCGCCGCCACGACCGGTGGCAAGCTGGCCGAGCTCGCTCGCGCTGACGGCACCGAGACGATCGAGCTGCCCGCCGGCCTGCAGCCCCGAGCGGCGGTTGCCTATGCCCTGATCGTCGCGCTCGAGGTGGGAGCGGCGGTCGGCGTATGCGAGTCCTGCGAGCCTGCGCTCGAGGACGCCGCGGGGCATGCCGCGGCGCTGGCGGCGGCGTGGGGGCCCGATGCCCCCGAGCAGTCGGTCGCCAAGCAACTGGCTCACGGGCTGCACGGGACCGTGCCGCAAATCGCCGGCGCCGGGATCACGGAGGCAATCGCCTACCGCTGGAAGACCCAGATCAACGAGAACGCGAAGATGCCGTGCTCGGCGCACCAGCTCCCCGAGCTCGATCACAACGAGATCGTCGGCTGGCAGCGTGCCACTGAGCTTGGCCGCTTCAGCGCGGTGTTCCTCGACGACGCCTCGCTGCACCCGCGGTTGCGCGATCGGATCGAGCTCACCCATGAGCTCGTGCAGCCGCGCGCCGCTGCCTGCTATCGAGTGCAGAGTGTCGGCGAGTCGGCATTGGAACGCGTCCTCTCGCTCGTGTTACTCGGGGATCTCGTGTCCCTCTACCTCGCCGTACTCGCCGGGCTGGACCCGTCGCCGGTTGAGCTGATCGAAGAGTTCAAGGTGTCGCTCGCCGCGGTCGGTGAGACCACGCCGCAGCCGAGTCCGATGGGCGAACTTGCCGAGCTGCCGTCGGGGAGGGGCGTGTCTGATGTGGCGCGTGCATGACTGCACCGGAGCCGATCGGGCTTCAACCCGGCGGCGCGATCGGGCGGCCACGCTGGCCGCCGCAGAGGTCGCCGTGTCAGAAGCTGGGCGCGTTGCACTGATCTCGGCACGGATCCCGGGGCGGGTGACGATCGTCACCGGGGGGTCGGCAACCGACGAACAGACGCTGGCGGTGACGCGTACCACGCAGCCGGCGCGTGGGCTGCCGTGGAGATCAGCACGATGACCAACGCGTCGCCGGCGCCGCTCGACTACGGCCGCTTCGCCGACGAGCTCGGGATCGACCTGATCGCGCTCGAGCCTGAGGGCCAGCCCGGGGTCGAGTACCAGCCCGTCAATGAGCTGGCGGCGCAACTGTTGTCCGCGCACATCTGCCGTCAGTTCGGGATCCTGCCGGTCGCGTTCGCCGGGGGCGTGCTGACGGTCGCGACCGCTGGTCTCGTGCAGCCCGTGGTCCGCGACATCGCGGGCGCGATCACGGGTCGCGAGGTCCGCTTTGTGCTGGCGCCCGCAGATCAGATCGCCCGTGCGACCAGTCGTGTGTTCGGTGGCGAGGACAGCGACGAGCTCCAGTCGGCGCCTGTGATCGCCGCGAACCGGCTGCGCGACGAAGGCGGCGAGGTCGCAGTCGCCGCGTCCGACACGCGTGAGGAGCTCGAACTCGCTGAGCTCGGCGTCGACGTGCCTTGGCGACTGGGGCGAATCCTCGTCTCACGCGGACTCGCCACCTCAGAGGAGGTGGAGTCGGCGCTCGCCGAGCAGCAGCGGACCGCCAGCCCGCTCGGCTCGATCCTCGTCCACCAAGGGGTCGTCGACGAGGAGACGATGACCGAGGTGATCGCCCAGCAGCTCGAGCTGCCGGTCGCCAAGCTGTCCGAGTACGAGCCGGATCCGGACGCGCTCGCGATCATTCCCGAGCCCGTCGCGCGCAAGTTGCGCTGCGTGCCGCTTGCCGCCGACGCCCGCGCCGTCTACATCGTCAGCGACCGAGCGCTCGACGAGGAGACGCGCGCGACGCTGCAGAGCTACACCCCGCTGACGCTGCGTCCGCTGATGGCGCCGCGCAACGATATCGACGAGCTGCTGCGGCGGATCAACGCCGACGTCTACACCGAGGCCGCGACGACCGCGCTGCTGCGCCAATCGCCCGAGGATTGCGCCAGCCGCGTGATCACGGCGGCGCAGCGCAACGTGATGATCGGGGTCGCGGTCGTGATCGTCGGATGCCTGGTCGCGTTCCCGATTCTGACGCTGATCATCCTTGTCTCGATCGCGAGCATCTTCTACACGTTCGCGTCGCTGTACAAGCTCAAGCTCGTCTACACATCGCTCGGGTACCAGGGCGAGATCGACGTCACCGACGAGGAGCTCGAAGCGCTCGACGAGCGGACGCTGCCGGTCTACACGATCCTCGTGCCGCTCTTCAAGGAGGCGGCGGTGATCCCGAAGCTGGTCAGCGGCGTCAGCGGACTCAACTATCCCAAGACCAAGCTCGACGTCCGGCTGCTGTGCGAGGAGGACGACGACGAGACGATCGACGCGATCCGCGAGTTGGACCTGCCGCCGCACTTCAAGCTCGTCATCGTCCCGGACGCGCAGCCCAAGACCAAACCGAAGGCATGCAACTACGGCCTGCTGCAGGCCGAGGGCGAGTACGTGGTCATCTACGACGCCGAGGACCGGCCCGAGCCCGACCAGCTCAAGCGGGCCGTGGTCGCGTTCCGCAAGCTGCCCGAGTCGGTCACCTGCATCCAGGGCAAGCTCAACTACTTCAACCAGAACCAGAACCTGCTCACGCGCTGGTTCGCGGCGGAGTACTCGATGTGGTTCGACCTGCTGCTGCCCGGGCTTGACAAGGCGGGCGTGCCGATCCCACTCGGCGGGACCTCGAACCACTTCATCACGCAGCGCTTGGTTGAGCTTGGCGCCTGGGACCCGTTCAACGTCACCGAGGACGCCGACCTCGGGATCCGGCTGCACAAGGCGGGCTACGAGACGGTGATCATCGACTCGACGACCTCGAGGAGGCGAACTCGGAGGTCGAGAACTGGATCCGTCAGCGCTCGCGCTGGATCAAGGGCTACATCCAGACCTGGCTCGTCCACATGCGCCATCCGTTCCGGCTCTGCCGCGAGCTCGGCTTCAAGAGCTTCGTGTCGTTTCAGCTGATCATCGGCGGGACGTTCATCTTCCTGCTGAACCCGATCTTCTGGCTGTTGACGACCGTCTTCCTCGTCACCCAGGCAGACCTGATCCATGAGGTGTTCCCGGGTGTCGTGTTCTACCTGGCGGCGACGCAGCTGTTCATCGGCAACTTCGCGTTCATGTACCTCAACGTCGCCGGCGCGCTCGAGCGCGGCTATTCTCGCTGGTCAAATACGCGCTCGTCACGCCCATCTACTGGGGTCTGATGTCGGTCGCCGCCTGGAAGGGCTTCATCCAGCTGTTCACCAACCCGTTCTACTGGGAGAAGACCGAGCACGGGCTCGACCAGTAGCGATCGACTGAGCTTCATACGAGATGTCAATCCAGACCCCAGACACCGGGCTGACCACCCCACTACCACTGACGCCGCCGTCGGCCGAGGTCGCCGAGGAGGCGCGCACGCGCGCGACCCGACGCGGTCCCGGCCGGCTCGAGTCGCTGCTGCTGTTCGCGCTGTTCACCGCGTTCTACGCAGTCCTCGGCGTGCATGTGATCGGCGTCAACCGCGTGATCGTGTTCGACGCGATGGACCATCTGTCACGGGCGTACATGGTCTGGTGGAACGCTCCACCGAAGCTCGCCGCGGTCGGGTTCGACTACCCGCCGCTGACGACGCTGGTGTTCCTCCCGGCAGCGCTGATCAAGCCGCTCGCCACCTCGCTGATCGGGCTCGCGCTGACGTCGGCCGTGTTCGCGGGCGCGACGATCGTCGTGCTCAACAGCGTGCTCGCGCGCTGCGAGATGCCGTTGCTCGGGCGACTGGCCGTGCTCGCGCTGTTCGGAGCCAACCCGCTGTGGGCGTTCTACGCGTCCAACGGCATGAGCGCGGTGGTCTCGGGCTGCTTCTTGGCGCTGGCGATCTCAGGCTTCATCTATTGGTATCTGGACGGCCACGCTCGGGCCCTGGTCGGCTCGGGGATCAGCCTCGGCCTGCTGGTGTTGACCAACTACATGCTGGGTGCGGTTGCGATCGTGCTCGCGTTGATGGTCGTGGCGGTCCTGCACCGCCGGCGCGCCTCCACCGACGAGGTCGAGGGGTGGGTGTCGGGGTTGCTGGCGCCGGTCGTCTACGCGTTGGCCGTATGGACGATGTTCAACCTGTTGATCGTCGGCAGCGCGTTTGGCTGGCTGAAGGACTCGACGACGCTCGGGGTCAACTCCGACTACGCCAGCCAGCACCTCCAGCCGACGTTCTCGAACGTCGCCAGCACCACCGGAACGATCCTCACCAGCGTGACGCCGATCGTGCTCGTCGCGATCGGGTTGCTGGTACTCGTGTTCGTCACCAAACGCAGCGTGATGGCGCTCGCGCTCGTCGGCCTGCTCGTGTTCAACGTGATCGTGTTCGGCGCCGGCGCGTTTATCGCCGACAGCCTCGGCGGGCTGCTGCTCGGCAACAGTGTCACGTTGATGATCGTCGGCCTGATCTGCGCGGCCTGGGTCTATCGCAGCGCCGGCTCGTGGCGGTGGCTGGTGCTGCTGGCGATCGGGGCGACGCTGGCGATCTCGATCCCGCTGGTATGGCATCAGATGCAGACCTACCCGTATCAGAACCTCGAACAGGCATTCACCAGGGCGCTGTCAGAGGGCGGCAATCAGACCGGCACCACGTCGAAGGGCGGGTACCGGGTCGGGGTCGATTCCGAGCAGGAGATGGCGGCATATCTGAACTCCCACGTTCACAGCGGAAACCGTTCGGTGCTCGCCGACAATGCGCAGACGTTCGGCGTGATCCTGCTCAGCGGGCGACCGGGGACGATCTTCAACCGGATCGACGAGGGTGATCAGGTCTGGCGTTCGGTGCGCGACGATCCCTACGGGCGCGTCCAGTACCTGCTGATCAACAACCAGGCGCACAACGACCTGATCCGCCAGCGCTACCCGTCCGCCGCATCGGGGGCCGACGAGCCATACCTGACGCCGGTGTTCACCACCAGCCCCGGGCGCTACACGCTGGTTCGCGTGGCCCGCGTCGGACCGACCGAGCGCAGCCAATGAACGCTTCGATCAGCTCTCGTCCGCGTTGGGCAGCTGTCGGCGCGCTACTCGCGCTCGTGCTGCTGGCCGGCTGCGGCACCGCCTCGGAAGTGAGTACCACCAACACCACCGCGAGCTCCGGGCAAACGGCCACGACCGCCGACAGTCGCGGCTCGCTGGCGCCCGCTGCGGTCGGTGGGGTCTGCGATCCGACCAACCCGACGACCGGTCAAACGATCTCGAGCCCGGCGCCGGCCAGCGAGACCGGCACGACGTTCCCGCGGTTCTTCTCGGCATCGAGCCCGTGGAATCAGCAGGTCGCCAATCTCCCGAATGCCTCGGGATCGGCGCGGCTGCTGCGTCTGGCCGACCAGCGATTGGTCCCGCTCGAGCAGGCAGGACAACGGGGGATCGACGCGACCTACCGGCCGGTCAAGACCGGGCTGACGATCAATACGTGCGCCTGGACAGACCCGATCGTCAGCACCCAGGACGGCAAGCCGACCCACGTGTTCTGTCGCCAGGTGCAATGCGGGCCGGACGCCGGCAAACTGACGACGCTGTCGATCCCGACAGACGTCAATCCCGATCCGCGCTACGACGGGTGGTTCACCGTCGTCGACGGCGCGAGTGCGACCGCGTATGACTTCTGGCGCGCACGACGGCAGGCCAACGGCGCGATCTCATACGCGTACGTCAAGAAGTGGAGCATTGACGGCCCCGGCTATCAGGAGCCCTACCAGGTCAGCGCGCGCGGGTCCGGGCTGCCGCTGTTCGCCGGCGAGATCACGCTCGCGGACCTGCACAGCGGGCAGATCAATCACGCGCTGGCGATCGCGGTCCCCGGCGCCGCAGAGGGCTCGTTCGTCGCGCCCGCGTCGACGACCGACGGCGACGGCCCGGTCAAGTCGCTGCCGGAGGGAGCGCGGATCCGGCTCAAGCCGAACGTGCGGCTCACCGGTCACCTTCCCCATGGCGCCAACCCGCGGATCGCGGACGCGATTGTCGCCGCGCTCGTCCGCTACGGCGCGATCGTCGTCGATCGCTCGGTCGTGCCGACGCTCTACGCCCAGCGCGATGTGTCGGGCAGCTCGGTGGTCGGCAACGAGTTGCGGTCGATCACGCTCAAGGACTTCGATGTCGTCGCGCTACCGCCGCGGCACGAGTATCCGGCGGGCACCAACGACGAGTCCGCGGCGCAGCTCAACGGTGCGCAGGGCGCCGAGGTCGGAGGCGAGGGATGATGCGGCGGATCTTGGTCGGTGCGGCTGCGATGGCGCTGATGGCGCTGGTCTGCGGCTGTGGCGTGTCGCTGGGCGGCGTCAAGCAGGGCGATGCGGTGACCGAAACGGGGACGATCGCGGCGCAGACCGTCAAGACGACCGCGAACCACGCCGCCGCGCACCTGCCGGCGCGCCCGGCGGGTGTTGTTGGCGTCGACGGTCAGACCAGCGGCTCGCTCACCCACGCGGTCGTCGCCAAGATGCCATCCGGGGTGACCGTCAACGTGCGCGATCAGGGAACCGCGACCGCCTTCGACGAGCTTTGCAAGGGGACGATCGACGCGGTCGATTCGACCAGCGCGATCACCCCGGACGAGTGGGACGGGTGCACCGCCCACGGCGTTCGACCGGTCCAGTTCGCGGTGGCTGCCGACGGCATCGTGATGGTGACGCGCGGCGGGTCCGACGTCGGCGTCGACTGCCTCACGCTCGGTCAGGTGCAGGACGCCTTCCGCGCCGGCTCGGCGGTCAGCAACTGGCGCCAGCTCGGCGGCTACGACCTGCCGCTCAAGACGACCGGGCTCGGCCCCGGCAGCGATGGGTTCGACCTGTTCGGCCGCGACGCGCTCGGTGTCGATCCGCCATCGCTGGCACTGCTGCGAAGCGACTATCGTGCGCACAAGACCGACGATGCGGTGAGGACGCAGATCGTTGGTTCGTCCGCGGTCCAGCGAGACGCGGCGCTCGAGCCGCAGGCCGCCCATGACCTCGCGGCGCTGCATGCCGCGATCGCCCAGAAGAGCGCCTACGTGAACAAGCTGCAGGCCCGGGTTGCCCGCGACTCCAGCGACTCCGACGGGCAGCTGGACGTGTACGAGACGGCGCTGGCGACCGCCACTGCGCAGCTGCAGGCGCTGCAGGGCGATCTGAAGCGCGCGATCCGCTTTTATCACCAGACCCGCGCCGCCGCGGCGCAGCTGCAGGCGACCTCGGGCGAGCTCGGCTACGTCTCGTTTGACTACGGTGAGTTCTACGAGGACCAGCTGCGACCGCTCGAGATCGACTCCTCGACGAGTGTCACGCCGCCGGCGGTGCACAACTGCATCTATCCCTCCCAGGAGACGATCACCTCTGGGACCTATCCGCTTGCCGACCAGTTTCTGATCACGGTCAGCCTCGCCGGCCTGCACCGTTCGGCGGTCCAGCAGTTCCTCACCACCTACCTCGCACACGCCCAGACGCTCGCGGCGCAGGCGGGCCTGGTGCCGATGACCAACAGCGAGATCTCGAGCCAGCAGGCCTGGATCAAGCGTCCGAACACCGCTCCGGTGATCGTCTATCCATCACCGGCCCAGCGGGCAGCGGCCCAGCGCAAGGCCGAGCAAAAGGCTGCCGAGGCCCAGCGCCAGCAGGCGGCCAAGGCACAGCAGCAGGCGGCCGCCAAGCAGTCGGCTGATCAGAACCAGCAGGCCGCGGAGAACGCCGACTCCAGCGCGCAGCCGACCGTCACCCCCTCAGGGTCCTCCGCAGCGAGCGGTTCGTCGAGCGCGTCTGCGACGAGCTCGACCACGCCCGAGACCAGCGCGCCGACGATCGCGCCCCAGTCCGGCGGGTAGCGCGCCCGCCCGCGTCGGCGAGTCATCGGGCGAGGCCCGGCCCTCCGAGCGCGAAGGGCGGCCCGAGCGCAAACGATGGCGCGAGGGTGCGATTCATTCTCAGGCGCGCGCCAAAGTTCGCGTGGCCGGGCGGCTCGAGCGCGAACGATGGCGAGAAGGTGCGAATTATTCGCAGGCGATCGCCAAAGTTCCGCCGCGCGCGCCGAGTGGCGCCCGCCGGCGGACGCGGCTGATCCACCTGTCGACTGCGAACTTTGTGATCTGCGTACACCCCCTGTGTACGCAATCAACAAAGTTGCAGCGGGCGGTGCATGCACCGCCCGCCGATCGGCGCATGCGCCGATCGGAGCCGGGGCCGCATGCGGCCCCGCTTTCCCCATATCAGCTGCTTGTGACCACCTGGGCCGCGATGAAGCAGAAGTCACCGGTGGCGTCCGGGTCGTTCACCTTGTACTCGGACGACAGCGTCACCGTCGCGGGCGACGCGCTCGGACCGCCGTTGCCGGAGATCGGCTCGATGCTCAAGGTCGCGAAGATCATGCCGTTGGGTGGCAGCTTGCCGCCCGGCTGACTCGGGCTGCCGATCTGAAGCGGCGTCCCACCTTCTGAGTACGGCTGCTCGTTGGTCGCAACGCTGCCCTCGAAGTCGCTGACGTTCGCGGTCGTGCGGACGTCGCCGCGGGCGGGTGTCAGCGTCAGGGTCTGCGCCTGCGGGGTGCAGACCGCCTTCAGTGTCCCGATCCCGCGGATCACCACCGAGTCGGTGTCCCGGCCCGGCGCCGCGGCATCGCCGCGCCAGTTGACCGTGAGGTTGACCACGTGGTCTGAGCCCGGCGTGCCGCGGCGGCCGGCAGCACCCCGCGGGCCACGCGGCCCGCGCCGACCTCGCGGACCTCGTGGTCCGCGCAGGACGTTGACCGCGCTGCGCTGGACGGTCGCGGTGCCCGCGGCGCCGTCACGGTGGCGACCGGTCGATGCGCCGAGCACGACGACGACGGCGGCGACGACGGCGACGCCGACCGCGAGCAGCGGGCGAGCGGCGCGCATCACCGCGGACGCCCGGGCGCCGCGGGGCGCCGATCGACTGTCGGTGAATGAGCCAGATAGAGCATTAGGTCCCCGTGATGAATTGAGCGGCCACGTAACAGCGAGCGCTCGCCCGATTGGTGAAGTTCCAGTTGAAGGACACGTGGAAGCTGGTCGGCGGTGGTCCCGGCCCGCCCGGACTCGTCCACGGGCCGCGGGAGCTGATCAGGCCGGCAAACGAGCCGGTCGTCACTCGTTGGCCGCGGTAGCGGTTCAAGCCCTCGTTGAAATCCGCGCCGGTGTACTGGTTGTGGCGGTCGGTCCGCACGGTAGGTGGCTTGCCGTCCTGCTGGCGAACGAGCCACATCGTCACCTCGTCACCCTGGTTGATCGGAAACACGCGCAGCCACTGCGTGCGGCGCGAGCACACCAGTTCACCCTCGCCGATCCCAGGGATCGCGAAGTCGGCCGAGTCACCGGTCGCCGCGCGGCCGTTCTGCCAGTTGATCGTGACCGTGTTGTCAAACATTCCGTCGCCTCCGGTCGCGCCGGTGAAGCCGCGCGGACCGCGATATCCACCTCGGCCGCGTGGACCACGTGACCCGCGCGGGCCGAGCACCGCGGCGGCGTCACGCGCGGTCGCCTGACCCGTCGCCAAAGCGCCCGGATGCGCGCCCGCGTTGGCCCGCGGAGCGTGCAGCAGCCCGACCGCGAGCGCGCCGACCAGCGCGGCGCAGACGATCGCGACAACGCATCGCCCCATGCGAGTTCGGCACGGCATCACGGACATCGTAGGGCTACGACCGCCGATCGACGACAGATGACGGCGTGGTTGCGCGAGCCGGTGGCCCGCACGCGCCGATTGACGACCGCGACGGTGTGCCTCGGTGACCGTCCCGATCCGATTATCATGTGCTTTGGGAACGCGGGATTCACTGACGAGCGGGGGGCCGGGGTGCGGGGTCAGGGCAGACCAGAGGCAGGCGTGCGGCAAACGTGCAGTGAACCGATCGGGTCGGCGGCGCGAGTACGGCTCGTCGCCCTCAGCACCGGCCGGCCGAGAACCCGCTGGACGCGGCACCGATAGGCGACCGACACGGTGGCGCGAACGAACCTCAGTCCGGGGCCGGCGCTCCGCGCCAGGGCGATCGTGGTCGGCGACGACGCGGCCCGCGACTCGATTGGTCGGGCGATGCGCGATGCCGGCCTGACGGTGATCGCGTCGGAGGCCGACGGCCGCCATGCCGTGGACCTGGCCCTGCATTACAAGCCCGATCTGATCGTGTTCGACGCGTCGATGGGCGGGATCGACGGTATCGAGGCGCTGAAGCGCATCCAAGCCCAGTTGACTGACACGCGGGTGATCCTGTTGGTGCCCACCGCCGACACGGAACTGGGTGTGCTCGCGTTGCGACGGGGAGCGGCCGGCTTCCTGGTCCGCGACGAGATCCCGGCCGCGAAGCTCGGCTGGACGCTGCTGCGTGCGCTCGACGGCGAGGTCGCCTGCTCGCGCAGGCTTGTCGCGAAGATCGTGTTGGAGCTTCGTCGCCTCCCCGACGACGGAATTGGGATCCGGCCGGTGCGCAGCGGCCTCACCCAGCGCGAGTGGGAGGTGCTCGACTATCTCTGCCTCGGCTGGTCCACGGCCCAGATCGCCGAGGGCCTCGTCGTCTCCACCGATACGGTTCGAAGTCACATCAAGAACTTGATGCGAAAGCTGGGCGCCAACTCGCGCCAAGAGGCCGTTGCGCTCGCCGCCCGCGAGCGGGCCGGGACGCTCACCGGAGCCGATGTCTCCTAGACGCCTGGTCACGGGCGCGCTGATCGCGCTGCTGGCCTGCACCGTGGTCGCGTCGGCCGCGAGCGCGCAGCGGCTGGTGCTACGCGGCATCGGCGCAGGGCCGTTGAGCGATGCCAAGGCGGCTGGGCTCGTTCATCGCTCCCGCTGGGAGCCGCGGCCCAACAACCGCCTCGACAATCAGCGGATGCCGACGCGTACCGATCTCGCCTATTTCCACGCCCATGACCCGATCCCGTACGGGCGCGCGGTGAACGGCCACTACACGGGCACGACCGACGAGATCATCCAGTGGGCGGCGCGCAAGTGGGGCTTTGCCCCGAACCTGCTGCGGGCCGTGGCGACGGTCGAGTCATGGTGGAACATGTCGACCGTCGGCAACGCAGGCAGCGCCTTCGGGCTGTTTCAGATCAGGGTCCCGTATCACTGCTGCTACCCGATAATCGCCGATTCGACGGCGTTCAACGCCGACTACTACGGCGCCTATCTGCGTGGGCTCTACAACGGCCGCGACGGCTGGCTCAACACGGTCCCGCACGCTCGGCCCTACAAGGCAGGCGACCTGTGGGGCAGCGTTGGGGAGTGGGCATCGGGCCGCTGGCACCTGGGCACCAGCGCGTCCTACGTCGCCGAGGTTCGCAAGCGCCTGGCGCAGCGGACCTGGCGCACGGATCGCTGGTTTCCGACGCACTGACAGCCGCCGTTCGGCGCGTCGTCGGCTTCAGAGCCGATTGGCCTCCAGCAGCCGCGCCAGGAACCGCTTGGTGTCGGCGTGCGACGGGATCGGTGAAGATCTGCTCGGGCATCGCCGCGCTCGACGATCCGGCCGTCCTGCAGGTAGCAGACCTGGTCGGCGACCTCGCGCGCGAAGCTCATCTCGTGGGTGGCGATCAGCATCGTCATCCCCTCCTGCTTGAGCTCGCGGATCACCGCCAGCACCTCGCCGACGAGCTCGGGGTCGAGCGCCGAGGTGACCTCGTCGAGCAGCAGCGCCCGGGGCTGTGTCATCAGCGCCCGCGCGATCGCGACCCGCTGCTGCTGGCCGCCGGAGAGCCGGTCGGGGTAGTCGCCGCCGCGGTCGCCGAGGCCGAACCGCTCGAGCATCTGCGCACCCCGCTCGCGTGCCTCGTCGGCGGGCATTCGCTGGGCGCGGACCGCCCCGATCATGACGTTGTCGAGCACGGTTCGGTGCGGGAACAGGTTGAACGCCTGGAACACCAGCCCGAGCCGTCGGCGGATCGGGACGGGATTCAGACCCGGGCACCGTGATCGGCTCGCCGTCGAGGAAGATGTCGCCGTCGTCGATCTCCTCCAGCAGGTCGATGCAGCGCAGCATCGTCGACTTGCCCGAGCCCGAGCCGCCGATCAGCGCGACCGCCTGATGCTCGTGCAGCTCGAGGTCGATCCCGCGCAGCACCTGGTGCTCCCCGTAGGACTTGGTGACGCCGCGCAGCTGCAGGACCGCGGTCAATGCGGTCCCATCGCCAGCGCGCCGCCCTGCTCGCGCAGCTGGCGCAGCTGCAGGCGGTCGACGAACCGCGTCAGCGGGATCGTCACGCACAGGTACAGCAGCGCGGCGGCGACCAGCGGCGTGAAGTTGAACGACATGCCTGCGTAGATCTGGGCCTCGCGGAACGCCTCCGGGGATCCCGCCGAGCATCGAGACCAGCGCGACGTCCTTCTGCAGCGAGATGAAGTCGTTGAGCAGCGGCGGCACCACGCGGCGGATCGCCTGCGGCAGGACCACGTGGCGCAGCGCCTGCGACCGGGTCAGGCCGAGCGCCAGCGCCGCCGGCCTCTGGCTGGGGTGGACCGACAGGATCCCCGCGCGGTAGACCTCCGAGACGTACGCCGAGTAGCGACAGCGACAGCGCGATCCCAGCCGAGCACGGTGGCGCTCGTCGGGAAATCCGGTCAGCTCGAGCGCCGGGATGCCGAAGCCGACCATGTACACGACCATGATCGTCGGCACGCCGCGGCCACAGGTCGGCCCAGACGATCGCGATCAGCTTCAGCGGCACCAGCGCCGATGAGCGGACCGTGCGGATCAGCGCGATCACGAGGCCGAGGATCAGCACCACGATCTCGACGACTCAGAACAGCTTGACGTCGAGCCAGAAGCCGCGGGCGATCGGGCCGATCGAGCGTTTGAACCAGGTCCACGAGAGGAACGTCGCCTTGGACGCTGTGCCAACCGGGGCTGGTCAGGATCAGCGCCGCCAGCCCGCCGAGCACGATCACCGTCGAGACGGTCGAGATCGCGATCGAGCGGCGGCGCCGACGGCGGTGCGATGCGCTCGCGGTCCTGCTTGGTGGTCAGCGGCTGGTCGGCGGCGGACACGGTGGCTCGGCGGACGCGTTCGGCCCGGGCTAATGCAGCACCGGCACGCTGTTCGCCGCGGCGATCCAGCGCTTGTCCAGCTGCGCCAGCGTCCCGTCTGCGCGCAGCGTGTTGACGGCGCGGTCGACACACGTCGTCAGCGGCGAGCCCTTGCTCATCAGCAGCCCCCAGTTGTCGCCGCCCGGGGCGCTGAACTGACCGGCGATCGTGGTGTGCGGCAGCTCGTCGAGGTCAGGTCGAACGCGGTCGCCAGATCGACGACGATCGCGTTGACACGCCCGATCTTGAACGCCTCCACGACATCGTTGGAGGTGTTGAACACCTGCGGCTGGTGGGTCGGCTTGATCCGCTGGGTGACCGCCGTCAGGCTGGTCGTCCCGATCTGCACGCCGATGTTCGCGCTCTTGAGGGCGGCCAGCGTCTTGGCGTGCGCGTACGGCGAGTCGGCGGCGACGATGATCCCCTGCGGGTTGGTGTAGTACGGGGTCGAGAACGTCACGACCTTCGCGCGCGGTGGGCGTGATCGAGATCTCGTTGATGTCGAAGTCGAACGACTTCGGGCCCGGCGCGTACGACGCATCGAACGGCTCGACGACCCACTTGACCTGGCTGGCTGGTAGCCGAGCTTGGCGGCGACCGCGTAGGCGACCGCGCTCTCGAAGCCCTTGCCGTTGGACGGGTTGTTGTGCTCGAAGTACGGCGGGTACGCGGGCGAGTCGGTCGCGACGGTCAGCGTCCCGTGCGTATGCGTCTTGAGCTTGGCCGGCATGCACGCCGACGCCGACGCGGCGGCCGTCTGTGTCGAGGTCTTCTTCGGGCTTCCGCAGCCGGCGATCAGCGCCGCGGCGGCGGCGACCAGACAGACGGACGTGATCCTGGCGCGCGTCAACAAGGCGCACAATGTACAGCGCCGCAGGCGACTTGCCGGAAGTGGACGATCCCGGCGACGTCGAGCCGCGATCCCCGGGGCCGGTTCAGTGCTGCGCGAGCACTCGCGCCGGTGACACGTGCGCGGCTCGCCAGGCCGGGTACAGGCCGCCGAGCACGCCGATCAGGACACCGATCAACAGTGCCCGCCCGAGCGCCCACGGCGTGATGTGGGGCGTCACGAACTCCGAGGCGCCGAGGATCTTGACCAGGTAGTGGGCGCCGATCACGCCGAGCAGCAGCCCGAGGATCGCGCCGAGGAAGGTCGTCACGATCCCCTCGATCAGGACCCGCCAGGCGATCTGGCGCCCGCTCCAGCCGACGGCCGACAGGATCGCGAACTCCGAGCGGCGCTCGATCACCGCCATCAGTTCGGTGTTCATCACGCCGATCCCGCCGATCACCAGCGCGAGCACGGCGATCACCAGCGCGGCCTTGGAGACGAGGTCGCCGTTGGCGCCGAGCCGGATCGACTCCTCGCCGTCGGCGATGATCGAGACCCCGGGTAGCGCTTGGCCAGCAGCTGTTTCATCGTCGCCGGACGGGTGCCGACCGACAGCTCGATCGGGATCGTCGTGACCTCGCTCTGGCGGCCGGCGATCGACTGCGCGACCGGCAGCGGGATGAACGCGCCGGTGTCCTGGAAGGCGACGCCGAGGTGGTAGATGCCGACGATCTTCAGCTTGTGGCCCTTGACGTGCGAGCGTGTCGCCGACGCCGAGGTGCATCTGCTTGGCGGTCTCGTTGCCGATCACCGCCTCGTGCGTTGCCCGTGAACATGTGGCCGGCCGAGAACACCATCCGGTTGACCTCGAAGTTGGACGGCGTCGAGCCGAACACGACCACATCCGGGCTGCTTTGGGACGTCGGCTGACGAGCAGCACGAAGCCCGTCGCCGACTGGACCCCGGGTGTGCTGTCGCAGCTGCGTGATCATGCTCTGCGGCAGCACCGAGGTGGTCGGGTCGGCCGCATCCGCTGGAACAGGCCGAGGTCTGAGGCGCCGAGGTGAAAGAACTGCCCGGCGCTGCGCTGCGCGCCGGCGCCGACCGCCAGCAGGGCGACGATCGTTGCGATCCCGAGCGCGGTACCGAGCGCGGTCAGGAACGTGCGCCCCGGCCGGTGGCGGATCGACGAGAGCGTTTGGACGCAGCGAGGTCATCTAAACCGCGTCGCGTACCGCGAGTGGCTCGCTGGGCCTCCGCTCGGCGGCGCTGACCATGCGACCGTCGGCGATGTGCAGCGCGCGGTCGGCGTGCTCGGCCAGCGATGGGTCGTGCGAGGCGACGATCACGGTCGTCCCGCGCGTCTCACGGACCGAGTTGAGCAGCTCCCAGACATTGCGCGCGGAGGTCGAGTCAAGCGAGCCCGGTCGGCTCGTCGGCGAGGATCAGCCGCGGCCGGCCGGCGAGCGCTCGCGCGATCGCAATCCGCTGACGCTCGCCGCCGGAGAGATCGGAGGGCAGCGCTTTGGCGCGGTCGCCGAGGCCGACCTCCTCCAGCAGCTCGCGCGCCCGCTGCGCGCGCTCGATGCGGCCGACGCCGCCGGCGACCAGCGGCAGCTCGATGTTCTGCTGGGCGCTGAGTGACGGCAGCAGGTGATGCAGCTGAAACACGAAGCCGACGACCTCGCGGCGGTAGCGCGCGGGGTTGTGCAGCTGCTCGACCTCGATGTCGTCGACACGGATGCTGCCGGAGGTCGGCTTGTCGAGGCTGCCGATCAACTGCAGCAGCGTCGTCTTGCCCGAGCCCGAGCGGCCCGACAGCGCCACCAGCTCGCCGGGCGCGAGCCACGAACCCGACGTCGTCGAGCACACCCGCGTCGCCGTAGCGGCGGCTGACGTGCTCGACGACGACGCGGGCTCCGGGCATCGGTCCTACTTCTTGGTCGTCAGCACCCAGGGGAGCCGACCGTCCCGGCACCGGGCTTGTCGACGATCACTCAGCGTCAGCTGGTGGCCGACGGCGGCGGCGCGGGAACTTCAGCGTGTCGCGGCCGTGCCCGTGGCTGAACGTGACGCCCGTTCGCCGTTCTCACCGGGCTGCCCGACGCACGGTTGCCGATGTAGAACTCGTATCGGTCAGAACCCGCTCAGCTGGCGATGGCCGCTGCGTTGCGGTCCAGGTGATCACCCAGGGTCGTTCAGCACCGGGTTGATGGTTGGGGAAGTGAACCTTGACGCTGATCCGCGATGCCGCCGCGCCGGTCGTGACCAGCGCGAACGCGGCGCCGAAGGCGGCCAGTGCCGTGACGGTACGGCGAGTAATAGGACTGAGGGACCGGGTGCTGCATGGCACCTCCTCGTTGACACGGTGGCCTGAAGCCAAGAAGAGTTTGATAAGTCCCAATGATCTAGCTTCCACTAAGGATATACCACCGCTAAACTAACTCCGATGGCGATCTCCTCCGGGGCGGAGCTGGCACGGCACCGGTGCCGGCACAGGCGTCCGTGCTGATCGCGCGGATCGCGCGCGTCGTCCGACAGCGGCTTCGAACAGGTTCTCACTGCCGCTCGGACTGAGCCAGCGTGACGTGATCGCGCTCTCGCTACCTGCGCGGCCACGGCCCGACCCCGCAGCAGCTGCTCGCCGATCGGCTGCGGCTCGACGCGTCGAGCATGGTCTGCCTGCTCAACGACCTTGAGGACGCAGAGCTTGTCGTGCGCCGCCGCGATCGCGCCGATCGCCGGCGCGCGATCGTGCAGCTGTCGGACGAGGGCGAGCGGACGCTGCGCGAGGTCGACCGAGCGGTCGAGGTCGTCGAGCAGGAGATGCTGACCGGGCTCGACGCGGCGGAGCGCTGGACGCTGCAGCGGCTGCTGTCGCGGCTGCAGTTCGGCGTCGGCGAGTGGATGACCGACGGTCGGCGCCTGACCGGCGGCTCGCGCGGTCAGGCGCGACGACAGCGCTCACAGCACCGGCATGATCCGGCTCGGGTCGGCGACGCCCGAGTCGATCGCGGCCTGGCGCACGGCGGCGGCGACGGTCTCGTGCACGTGGCGGTCAAGTACCTCCGGGACCAGCTCGGCCTCGACCGTCAGTCCCGGCCAGCGCCCACGCGGCGGCGCGCTTCATCTCCATGTTGATCGCCGAGGCGCCGGCCAGCAGCGCGCCGCGGAAGATCCCCGGGTAGCCGAGCACGTTGTTGACGCTGGTGCCGTCGGCGGCGAACGCGGCGCCGGCCGCAAGCGCGACGTCGGGCTCGATCTCGGGGACCGGGTTGGTCAGCGCCAGGATCACCTGACCGGGGCGGACCATCTGCCGGCGTGATCAGGCCGGGCACGCCGCTGGTCGCGACGACGACGTCGGCCTCGCGCATCACCGTTTCGTAATCGACGATCTCGATCCCGTGCGACGGCGGCCATCGCCTGCGCCGCCGGGTTGGGATCGGAGGCGAGCACGCGCACGCCGGCGTCGTGGATCAGCGCGGCGATCCCGAACCCCGCCGCACCGAGCCCGATCTGTCCGACGACCGCCTGATCGAGCTGGATCCCGACCTGACGGCAGGCCGCGATCGCGGCCGCCATCGTCACCACCGCGGTGCCGTGCACGTCGTCGTGCATGACCGGCACCGGCAGCTGCCTCGATCAGCCGCCGCTCGATCTCGAAGCAGGCCGGGCGTCGAGATGTCCTCCAGATGGATGCCGCCGAAGCCCGGGCGCGATCCGCACGACGGTCTCGACGAACTCGTCGACGTCCTTGGTGTCGATCAGGATCGGGACCGCGGTGATGTCGACGAGCTGGGCGTAGAACAGCGCCTTGCCCTCCATCACCGGCATCGCCGGCACCGGCCCGATGTCGCCGAGCCCGAGCACGCGTGTGCCGTTCGTGCAGATCGCGACCGAGCGGCCGATCATCGTGAACCGTCCGGCGAGCTGCGGGAACTCGGCGATCGCGGTCGCCACCCGCGCCACCCCGGGGTGTACACGTCGCGGACGTCCTGGTTGGTGTTGATCGGATAGCGGCCGACCATCTTGATCTTGCCGCCGTCGTGGGCGATGAACGCGCGGTCGTGGAACCAGACGACGGTGACGCCCTCGAGGTCGCCGAGGCCGATCGCGAGCGCGTCGGCGTGCTCCTTGTCGCGCAGCTCGATCGTGATCTCGCGGATCGCCTCGTGGCGCGCGATCGCGATCGTCGAGACGTCGCCGATCAGGCCGCCGTACTCCAGATCCGGGTCGCGACCTTGGCCAGCTGGCCCGCCACGTGCGGGATCCGCAGCCGGTACGTGCAGTCCATCGCCATCGTCGGCGATCCTCCTTCCAGGCTCAGACCAGCCCGCCGGACTCGCCCGGCCGCATGAACACGATCTCGGGGATCGTGCAGCCGCGCGACAGCCGCAGCACGAAAGCGGACCCCCTCGGCGATGTCCTGCGGGCGGATCATCTGCTCGGCCGGGATCTGCTGCTTGACGAACTCGGTCATGTCGGTGTCGACGAACCCTGGGCAGAGCGCGGTCGACTTGATCTTCGCCGACGCCAGCTCCTTGCTCATCGCCTCGGTGTAGCCGACGACGGCGGCCTTGGTCGCCGAGTAGACCGACAGCCACGGCTGTCCGCTCTTGCCGCTGATCGACGACAGGTTGATCACATGCGACTGCCCGGTCTCGCTCCGCGGACGCCTTCAGCAGCGGGATCGCCTCGCGGTAGAACAGGACGATCGCGCGGAGGTTGACGTCGCAGCTGCAGGTCGACGAACTTCGTCTGGTGCTCGTCGGCCGCGGCGCCGATGCCGACGCCGGCGTTGTTGACGAGCACGTCGAGTCGCCCGAACCGCTCGGCGTGGCGCGCTGACGATCTCGGCCGGCGCGTCGGGGTCGGAGTGGTTGAGCGCGATCCCGTGGACGTCGGCGCCGGCCGCGCTGCAGCTCGCGACGCCGCCTGCTCGACGCCGTCGGGGCGTCGGCCGGTGATCGTCAGCGAGTAGCCGTCCTCGCGAGCGCGATCCGCGATCGCGCGGCCGATCCCGCGGGTTGCTCCGGTCACGATGTGCGCTGCGTTCGGGCATCGGTCAGGCTCCTGGTCGGCGTCGGCTGACGGGCACGGCGGCAGTGTATGCCCGCGGGTCGGCGCGGGTCGGCGCGTGGTCGGCCGTCGCGCGCAGCTACAGGATCACGCAGGCGGTGTCGCCGGTCGCGATCAGCTTGCCGGTGCTCTGCACGTACAGGCGCCCCTCGGCCGTCGCCTGTCGGCGGCCGGCGTGCACGACCTTGCCCTGCGAGCACCGGCCGGTCTCGGCGGTCATCGCCCGCAGGTAGCGGATGTGCAGATCGCCGGTCGTGTAGCCGCATGCCGGCCGCCAGCACGGTGTGCACCGCGCAGCCCATGCACGAGTCGAGCATCGTCGCGGCGATCCCGCCGTGGACGGACCCGATCGGGTTGAACATCCACTCGGTCGGGAGTCAGCGTGAACACGACGCGCCCACGCTCGGCCTCGACGATCGACCCTTCGAGCATCGCGATGATCGGCGGCGGCGGCAGCTCCCCGGAGGCCAACTTGCGGATCAGCTCAAGCCCGCTGAGGCCGTCGACGGCGCGTTTCACCGCCGCCGGGTCGGGCCAGCTGTAGGTTCGGGTCCGGGTCGGATCCGAGGCGGCCATCGACGCAAGCGACGATACCCCGACCGGCGCGAGACAATGGGCCGATGAGCGTGACTTCGCCGCCGGTGCTGAGCGACGCGCAGCTGGACGACCGCTACACCGCCCGGTCGGGGCCGGCACTGCTCGGCGGCATCCAGGCGCTCGTGCGGCTGTTGATCGAGCAGCGGCGGCTGGACGCCGCCCGCGGGCTGAACACGGGCATGTACGTCAGCGGCTACCCGGGCTCGCCGCTCGGCGGGTTGGACCGGGAGATCGCGCGCGCGAGCCGGTTCTTGGAGCCGCTCGGGGTCGAGTTCGAGCCGGCGGTCAACGAGGAGCTGGCGGCGACCGCCGTCGCCGGCACCCAGCTGGTCGGCGAGCTGCCCGGTCGCGACGCGCGACGGCGTGACCGGGTTCTGGTACGGCAAGGCGCCCGGGCTCGATCGGGCCGCCGACGCGATCCGTCACGGCAACGTCTCGGGCACCGCGCCACCTCGGCGGCGCGGTCGCGCTGATCGGCGATGACCCGATGTGCAAGTCCTCGACGCTGCCGAGCTCCTGCGAGCTGATGGCCGAGAGCCTGATGCTGCCGCTGCTGGCGCCGGCGACGCGTCGGCGAGATCGTCGGGCTCGGGCTGCACGCGGTCGCGATGTCGCGCGCGGCGGGGCTGTGGACGGCGATGAAGATCGTCTCCGACGTCGCCGATGCGTCGGCGGTCGTGCAGCTGACCGACCCGGCGCAGCTCGGGATCCCGCTGCCGCCGGCCGAGAGCCGCGGCGGCCCGCCGGTGCTGATCGGGCTCGAGCTCGGTCGCCGCCGAGCACGATCTGATGTCGCGGCCGGCTCGAGCTCGCGCGCGACTACGGTCGCCGGCACGGGCTCAACCGAATCGTGTTCGAGCCCGACTCGGCCGCGGACCGCGCTGGTCGCGCCCGGTGCCGGCGTTCGCGACGCTGCGCCGCGCGCTCTCCCAGCTCGGGATCGGCGACGACGAGCTGGAGCGAGCTCGGGATCCGGCTCGTCAAGCTCGGCCTCGTCTGGCCGCTGCACGACGACGACGTCCGCGCGTTCGCGGCCGGCGTCGACGAGCTGATCGTGATCGAGGACAAGCGGCCGTTCGTCGAGCGCCAGCTGCGCGACCTGCTGTACGGCGCCGCGCGACGCCGCCGCGCGGTGCTCGGCAAGCGCGACGCCGACGGCCGCGAGCTGATCGCGCTGGCGGGGACGCGTCGACGCCGACCAGGTGGCGCGGGCGCTGGCGCGTGTGTTCGGCGACCGGCTGCCGGACGACGCGCGGCCGCGGCGCGACGCGCGGCGCGCGGACGCGGCGACCGACGCCGCAGGCCCGGCGCCGCTGCCGATCGCGCGGACGCCGTTCTTCTGCTCGGGCTGCCCGCACAACCTCTCGACCCGGACACCGGCCGACCAGCTCGTCGGCGCCGGGATCGGCTGCCACGCGCTGATCTGGCTCGACCGCCCGGGCCGCCGCGGCCAGATCCTCGGGGCGCCGCAGATGGGCGGCGAGGGCGCGCAGTGGCTCGGGATGGCGCCGTTCACCTGCGACCGCCACTACGTCCAGAACATGGGCGACGGCACCTTTCATCACTCCGGCTCGCTGGCGATCCGAGCCGCGGTCGCGGCCGGCAGCCAGATCACGTTCCGGCTGCTGTACAACGACGCGATCGCGATGACCGGCGGTCAGGCGGCGCCCGGACGGATGGGCGTTCCCGAGCTCACGCACTGGCTGCGCACCGAGGGCGTCAGGCGGGTGATCGTCACGACCGAGGACGTCGCGTCGTTCGACGGCGCGGCGCTGGCGCCGACGGCGCCTCGGTGCGCGACCGCGCGCAGCTGCAGGACGGCGCTGGCCGAGCTCGAGCGGCGTCGACGGCGTGACCGTGCTGATCCACACCGACCGCTGCGCGACCGAGGAGCGGCGGCTGCGCAAGCGCGGGCAAGCTGCCGACGCCGGCCGCAGCGCGTGTGGATCAACGAGCGCGTCTGCGAGGGCTGCGGCGACTGCGGCGACAAGTCGAGCTGCCTGTCGGTCGTCCCGGTCGACGACCGAGTACGGGCGCAAGACGCGGATCCACCAGTCCTCCTGCACCCAGGACCTGGCCTGCCTGGACGGCGACTGCCCGAGCTTCGTGTCGTCCACGGCCGGCGGTGCCCGAGCGGCGACGCCGCGCTCCGCGCCGCCGCCGCTGCCGCGCCGGACCGCTGCCCGAGCCGGTGAGCCGGTTCGCCGACGAACAGCACGGTCGTGATCCGGATGCCGGGGGTCGGCGGCACCGGCGTCGTCACCGTCTCGCAGGTCCTGCAGATGGCGGCGCTGTTGCAGGGCCGCTGGTCGGCCGGCCTGGATCAGACCGGCCTGGCGCAGAAGGGGGGTCCGGTCGTCTCCGACGTGCGGCTCGGTCCGGCCGAACCAGACGGCGGCGCGCCGCGCGCGGCCGGCGGCGAGGTCGACGTGCTGCTCGGGCTCGAGCTGCTCGGCGCGGTCGCGCCCGAGACGCTGCGCACGCTTGATCCCGCAGCGGACGGTCGCGGTCGTCAACATGCACGAGACGGCGACCGCGGCGATGGTCGCCGACGCCGACGCAGCCCGCGCTGCCGCTGGCCGACTGCGTCGCGCGGGTGCAGCTCGGCGACGGTCGCCGACGAGGCGCTGTTCGTCGACGCGGGCACGCTCGCCGAGTCGCTGTTCGGCGATCACATGCCGGCCAACGTGATGCATGCTCGGCGCCGCCTACCAGCACGGCTGCCTGCCGCTCGACGGCGACGGCGATCGAGCGCGCGATCGAGCTCAACGGGGCGGCGGTCGAGCGTCAACCTGGCCGCGTTCGCGTGGGGGCGGGCGGTCGCGGCCGACCCGGCGGGCGCGCTCGCGCAGGCCGCCGACGCCGGCGCGACGCCGACCGACGATCGATCCGTCCCGGCGCCGATTGCGTCTACCGCGGTCGGTCTCGCGGCGGCTCGAGCGGCGATCATCGCCGACGATCGGCTTGCGGCAGCTGCTGGCGCGACCGCGCCGCCGACCTCTGCGCCTATCAGGATGCGGCCTACGCCCGGCGCTATCGTCGACGACGTCGCTGGAGGTGCTCGCGCGCCGAGCGGCGAGCCGGCGCGCCGAGCCGCGACGCCGGTCACCGAGGCCTACGCCCGTTCGCTGCACAAGCTGATGGCCTACAAGGACGAGTACGAGGTCGCGCGGCTGCACCTGCGACGCGGTCGAGCGGGCCCGCCGGGACGCCAGTTCGGGCCCGGGCGCCGAGCGTCGAGGTGATGCTGCACCCGCCGCTGCTGCGCGCGCTCGGGCTGCGAGCGCAAGCTCGGCGTCGCCGCAGCGGTCGCCGAACCGCTGTTCGCCGCCTGCGCGCCGGCCGCCGGCTGCGCGGCACGCGCGCTGGATCCGTTCGGCGCGCACCGAGCTGCGCCGGCTCGAGCGAGCGCTGGTCGACGAGCATCGGGCGCTCACCCGGCGGGCGCTGGCGCTGCTGACCGCCGACAACGTCGATGCGGTCGCCGAGATGTCGCGGGGCTCGCCGATCTGATCCGCGGCTACGAGCAGGTCAAGCTGCGGTCCGTCGAGCCCGCTACCGCGAGGCGGCGGACGCAGCACTGTCGACGCTGGCGGGCAACGCTCGTGCCTGAGCGGCGGACGCAGGTCGCGATCGTCGGTGCCGGCCCCGCGGGCCTGCTGCTCGGACGGCTGCTCGAGCGTGCCGGGATCGAGGCGGTGATCGTCGAGCGGCGTTCGCGTGAGTACTGCGAGGCGCGGATCCGAGCGGGGGTGCTCGAGCACACGACCCGGGAGCTGCTGATCGAGGCGGACGTCGGCGAGCGGATGGTGTCTGAGGGAATGGTCCATGGCGGCATCCATCTCCACTTTGACGGCGAAAGCCATCACATCGCGATGGATCAGCTGACCGGCGGGCGGTCGGTGACGATCTACGGTCAGACCGAGGTCGTCAAAGACCTGATCGAGGCACGCTTGGCGTCCGATCGGCCGCTGGTGTTCGAGGCCGACGAGGTGACGGTCGACGGGATCGACGGGAGCAGTCCGTCGGTCAGATACCGGTCGGCCGACGGCGGCGAGCAGGTGCTGCGCGCCGACTTCGTCGCCGGTTGTGACGGCTTTCATGGCGTCTGCCGGTCGCTGCTCGGCGCCGAGCTCCGGACGTGGGAGCGGGTCTACCCGTTCGCGTGGTTGGGGATTCTGGCCGATGTGCCACCGTCGACTGACGAGCTGATCTATGCCCGCCACGAGCGTGGATTTGCGTTGCACAGCATGCGCTCGCCGACCGTCAGCCGCCTGTACCTGCAGGTGGCGCCGGACGAGGACCTGGACGCGTGGAGCGACGATCGGATCTGGGAGGAGCTCCGCATCCGCCTGCGCGCGGAGCGGTTCGAGCTGCGGTCCGGCCCGATCCGCGAGAAGTCGGTGACACCGATGCGCAGCTTCGTGGCCGCGCCGATGCGCCGCGGGAGGCTGCTGCTGGCCGGCGACGCGGCCCATATCGTGCCGCCAACCGGCGCGAAGGGACTGAACCTGGCGGTCGCGGATGTGGCCGTGCTCGCCGATGCGCTGGCGGCCGTGTACGCCGCCGCCGACATGTCCGGGCTGGATGAGTATTCCGACCGCTGCCTGCGGCGAGTGTGGCGGGCGCAGCACTTCTCGTGGTGGATGACCTCGATGCTGCACGTCGATCCGAGCGATGACGCATATGGCGCCGAGCTGGCTCGCTCGCAGCTGCGCTACGTATGCGAGTCGCGCGCGGCGGCGAGGTCGCTGGCCGAAAACTACGTCGGGTTCGACCACGAACGTGCGGCGCCGGCGGGCTGAACCGTTTCGGGCTCCGGGCGGGTCTATCGGTCCGTAACCGAGACAAGGAGCCACATACGAGATGACGAGCCATGCGACCTTTGCGGCGGGATGCTTCTGGGGTGTGGAGGCATGCTTCCGCGACCTCGAAGGGGTCGTCGATACCCGCGTCGGCTACACCGGCGGCACGGTCCCGAACCCGAGCTACGAGCAGGTCTGCGGCCACCGCACCGGCCACGCCGAGGCGGTCCGGGTGACGTTTGACCCCGAGCGGATCAGCTACGAGCAGTTGCTCGCGGCGTTCTGGCGGATGCACGATCCGACCACGCCCAACCGGCAGGGATGGGATGTCGGCGACCAGTATCGATCGGCGATCTTCGTCGCAGACGAGGGACAGCGGCGCGCCGCGATCGCCTCGCGCGCGCACGAGCAGGAGGCGCTGGTGCATCCGATCGTCACCGAGCTCACCGACGCCGGTGAGTTCTATGACGCCGAGGAGTACCACCAGCGCTACTTCGAGCGTCGCGGTGCCACCCGCGGGGTCAGGATCTAGCGTCGACGTAGGGCGCCAGCAGTGGGCGCAGCGCCATCCGGCCTCGGTGCAGGCGGCTCTTGAAAGCCGCCTCGCCGACACCGGCGGCCGCTGCCGCGTCGGCGGTCGTGAGCCCCTGCAGATCGCGGAGGATCACGGCCGCCCGTAGCTCCGGCGGGATCTGCGCGAGCGCGGCATCGACCGTCTCGCCGAGCTCGTGCTCCAGCGCCCGCGCGTCGGGCTCGTGGTCCGGTGTGTCGGCCAGCGCGGCGACCGGGTCGGCGCCGTCGGGATCGACGGCCGTCACGGGTGCGGGACGGCGGCGGCCGAGCCGGCGCTGGGCCTCGTTGAACGCGATCCGGTACAGCCAGGTCGACAGCATCGCGCGTCCCTCAAACCGGGACAGCCCGCGCCAGGCGCGGAGGAACACCTCTTGGGCGACCTCGCCGGCCTCGTCGGAATCGAGCCCGAACCGTCGCAACGCCCGGTACACGCGGTCGGAGTGCAGCTCGACGAGGCTGCCGAACGCCGCCTGGTCTCCGGCCTGGGCCCGTTGCAGTAACCGCGCCTCCTCGCGCTCCACCGCCGTCTACTCCGACGACAGCCGTGCGAGGACCGCGGCGGAGATCTCCGGCGCCGGCTCGCGGGCATCGACCACGGCGGCGTCGGCGAGCGCCGTCACCAATCGCCGCAGCGACGCCTCCAGCTCCCGGCAGCGAGCGCACTGCGACAGATGACGAGTGGCCCGAGCCCGTCGGGAGGTCGCCAACTCGCCGTCGATGTACTCCGACATCCGCGCGGTCGTGAGGCGGTGCTCGCGCGCGAAGCGGATCCGGCCGAGCACCCCGGAGCGATCGTGGTTCGATTCTGGCTCCGGGGTCATGACGTCAGCGAGCTGGGGGGAGGCCCACTAGGACTCGTTGCGGTCGAGCTCGAGCGCGACCGAGTTGATGCAGTAGCGGTCACAACCATTGGGCCCGTCCGGGAAGACGTGCCCGAGATGGCCTCCGCACTTGGCGCAGGTCACCTCCGTACGGCGCATGAACAGGCTGTTGTCCTCGTGCAGCTTGACGTTCGTGGCGACCGCCGGGTCGGTGAAGCTCGGCCAGCCGGTGCCGGAGTCGAACTTCGTGTCCGAGGAGAACAGCTCGCTGCCGCACGCCGCACAGCGATAGACGCCGTCGTCCTTGGTGTGGACGTACTCGCCGCTGAACGGCCGCTCGGTCCCCTGCTCACGCAGGACCTTGTACTGCTCGGGGGACAACTGCTCACGCCACCGGTCGCTGTCGGGATCGTTGGTGCGATTGAAGAGTCTCATTCGCTTCCTTTCGTCGTTCTAGCGGGTTGGACCCTCCCACCTGGCAGAACGATTCATCGCCGGCGCGGCGCATCGGCCCGGGGCGCCGCCTGAGGACCGGAGCGATCAGCGTAACCGAGGCGGGCACGGTGGTTGGGCGATATTGGTCCTCTGCGGATCCAATTCGCCCAGGCGACGCGCGACGCTAGCCGTGGTGGCCCGGCTGCGGTGGTACGTCCAACGCCGGGTTACGGTCAAAGAACCCGATCGGCTTCAGCCAGAACGAGACGATGTCGACGGGCATCACCGGCCAGTCCTCGGGGCGGGTGATGTGATTGATCCCGAACACATACCAGAGCACCACGTCGGTGTCGTCGATCGGTCGATTGCGCGCGGTCCAGGCCGGCAGCCCCTTGTCGTCGAGCGACAGGTTCGGGAACTCGCCGCAGGGCCAGCGCTCGTCCGGCGCGTACGGGGTCACCCAGAGGTCGTGCTCGATCGCTCGCGCGCGCTGCAGCACGGGCGAGTCGGTCGGCAACAGCGCCGGGACCGCCGCGCCCGGCTCGAGCTTGAACGAGACGGGCGTGCCGAGTCGGTTGTCGACCGACGCGTTGACCACCTTCCAAGCGCGCTGGCGGTGCCAGTCGTAGTCCTGGGCGCCCTCGGACTCGTACTGCAGCGCGTGTGCGCGCTGGACCAGCGCCAGCCCGTGGGGGTTGGAGTCGGACACCGGCAGCGGTTCGACCTCGGTGCAGACGACCGTGTTGTGTTCGGCGCCGTCGACGTCAAGATCGAGCCGAGCGATGATGAAGTGCTGGTGAAACGGGGCGTAGGTATCGGTGTCGACCTTTGTCCCGTACGGCGGCGGCTCGGTGCCCGCATACGGGGTGGTGATCATGATCCCGGTGGCGCGCACTTCGCATTGGATCGATCCGTCCTGGTGAAAGCGCCAGTAGACGAGGTACTCGTAATTGGCGACGGTTGCGTGGAACGAGATCACGAGCGCGTCGCGAGCGGCGGGTGTCGGCGCCGGTGACGTCGTCGACGTGCTTGAACAGGACGCCGTCGTCCTCCTCGTGGATGCAGACGGCGTTCTGGATCTGCACCGGCTCGCCGATCGCGTCGAACAGGGTGGCGTCGAGATAGGCGATCTCGCCGAGGCAGTCACAGCCGAGCGACAGCGATGTCGTCATATGGCCGAGGCCCCACTCGCCGATGTCGAACGCCGTGCGACGGTAGTGGTCGGGGGTGGGGTCGCGGTAGGGGACCACCATCTCGGCAAACGACAACCGGTGTGCGATCGGCCGTACTCGCCCGGCGTCCTCGTAGCCGACCGTGTGCAGCACGAGTCCCTCGCGGTAGTTGAAGCCGATCCGCATCGACCACTTCTGCCAGCGAAGCTCGTGGCCGTCCAACGAGAACGACGGACCGTCCGGCTGGGTGATCGCCAGCGGCGTGACGTCGGCGCGCAGTGTCTGGCCCGGCACCAGCTGCGGCGCGTACTCACCCATCGTCTTCGGCGTGTGCTCGGGCAACTCGTCCTCGAGCTCGAGCAGCTCCATCGTGTTGAGGTCGACGACCGGATGCAAGCCGGCAAGTGCGTTCGCGTACGGGTTACCGTCCGGCGTGCAGCGGTGCCAGACATCGGCCCACCCGATTCGCCGGCCCGCGTACTGGGGTGGCGCGACCGCCGCGCCGTAAGCCCAGACGTCGATCAGCACCAGGTCCATGTCGGTCACGCCGCGGCGCCGCAGCGCTTCGATCATCTGCGGATGCTTGCGCAACGCAACATCGCACTCGTGGTAGTCGGCGACGGTCATCGACGGATGCTCGCCCGGCGCAAGTTCCGTCCACGACGTGACCTGATCGCGGTCCAGCGACACCGTGCCCCTGAAGGCCCGGCCGTCAGCGCGATTCCAGCAGACGATGTCGGCAACCCGCGGCGGTGCCTCGGCGCCGCCGAGCGTGCGCTTATCGGGCTCGTGCAGGTCGATCGTCGAAAAGCGCCAGCCGTCACCGGTCAGATGCTCGCGGCGAACGGCGGCCGCGGCGGCGCGGATCTCCGCAGCCGAGAGTGGATCCAGCGGATGTGCCGCGGCCATGATGGCGCCGGATCCTATGTGTCGGATGCCACCAGCTGCGTCGCGGGCTCGTCCTCGGGGTCGGCCGGCGGGTAGGACTGCAGGTGCGACTGCACCTCGAACCGTTCAAACGTCTCGGCGATCCGCCGCTGCGGCCATACGTACTCGGCGCGTCCACGCGCCGGCTCGTACACGGCCGTGTACAGCGTCGTGTTGCGCGGGCGGCGACGAAACAACGGTGGCGCCAGGAACGCGTCGACGAGCCGGTCGCGGTCCATCTTGGGTCGGCGCAACAGCTCCAACAGGCGGCGCTCGCGCTCGTAGGTCTGCACCTCGGCCGCGTACGTCGGCCAGTCGCCGCGATGCTGATGGTTGGTGGCGACCGGCACGGTGAGCACCTCCGGCTCGCGGTCGGGGCTCAGTCGAACGGTCGCGAAGTCACCGGAGCGGTCGAGCACGGTCACGTTCTGCGCGGCGTGCACGGGGATCCTGGCCAGCACCCGGCATGCCTCGGTGACGTCCTCGCAGACCTCGAGCACATAGCGCATCACCAGCGGGATGCCGAACCCATCGCCGACGACCGGGCGTCCTCCGAACGTCAGCGAGGCGGCCAGGCCGGCGTCGTTGACGCCGTCGAGCAGCCCCCACAGGCAATCGCTCATCCCGATCACCCGGCGACCGGTCCACGCGCTCGAGATGATGATCCCCTCGGCGCGGGACGGCGGATAGTCGTAGTTGCGCACAAGCACGGGTCCGCCGTCGCCGTCGAACGCCGCCTGCGAGCAGCCGACGACGAAGCCGGGCGGCCGGTACATCGACAGAAACCGTGCCGCGAGCGGATCGCCGCCGGTCAGCGCCACCAGTCGCTCGAACGTCGGCAGGAGCTCGGGCATCCAGTGATCGAGCATCGCCCGGCAGGTCTCGAGGTCGGGTCGGGCCGCTTCGCCCTCCTTCAGATACCAGCGCCGGTAGGCGGGCCACATCGCCACAAATGAGGCCAGCCAGGTCTCACCCGGCTCGGGCACCAGCAGCGTCTCGAAGCGCAGGCGCGCCTGGTCGGCGCCGTCCTCGCCCCGCTGCGGCAGCAGCTGCAGCTCATGTTCGTCGGCGGTCCACATGCTTCACGCAGACGCTATCGCCGGCACAGGTCAGTTCCGTGAGAGGCCGCACCATCGCGCGATCAACAGCGCGAGCGATCAAACCCACTCGCGGTCGTCGCGCTCGTCGGCGGCCACGCGTTATTCGGCCTTGAAGGCGAGCACGCCGTAATCGGGCGGCGGCGCCTCGTCGTCGGCCAGTGGGCTGCCGACGAAGCCTGAACGGATCGCCCGGATCCACGACAGTGCCTGCTCGGTCAGCCGGCCATCGTCGCCCTGCATGCGGGCTCGGGTCACGAGCATCCCGAGATCGGCGCCGTGATAGCGGTAGTCGCCGGGGCCGAGGATCCGCAACCAGAATCCCTCGGACTCGTCACCGAGGCTGTGCCAATCCAGGCCGGCACGGACGAACCGGATCGAGCCGTCGTCCTGCAGTTGCCAGATACCGGTCCGCGGCGCCTCGCGCAGCAACTCGATCCCATCGTCTGGCTCCTTGAGGATGATCTGCCCCCAGATGTCGGTGAGATGATCGGAGGCCCACCGGCGCCGGAGGTCGTCGGTGTCGATCTCGTAGTCGAGGTCCAGGTACTCGGCGAGGTGGAACAGAAACAGCGGCATGTCGGCATATGCGCTCGCCGACACGTTCGTCATCGAGCTGATCCCGCTCAACCGTGGGTTGATCTCGCCGAGGTACAGCTCATCGGTGCCCGCGTCGACCAGGTAGTCGACCTCGAGCTGCCCGCGGTAGCCCTCGCGTGCGAGTCGGTCACCAAGGCGACGGGTGTACTCCAGCGCCTGCTCGCGGTTGCCCGCCGACAGCGCCTCCGGGTGGATGTCGTTGCCGCACCACCCGCCGCGGTACGGCGTCAGCTCCGGGTGCCCGATGAGGTCGGTCATCAGCGGCCCGATGACGGTGCCGTGGCGGGTGATGCAGGCCTCGATCGCGACCGCTCGCGGCTCGATCCTGCGCATCACCTTCAGCTCCTGGTCGGCCATCTGGTCGGCGTCGGCGTTCCAGTCGGCCTCGCCGCGGATGAAGAACGTCGTCTTGCCCGAGTCGCCGTACGGCGTCTGCACGACGAGGTCTGAGCCGAGCCCGGATTGCTCGGAGAGCACGGTCAACTGCTCATAGGTCGAGGCGTGTCCGAGCACGTTCGGCACGCTCGGCACGCCGGCCTCGTCACCGAGCTGGGTGGTGACGATCTTCGAGTCAAGCCGGTGGCGCAGCTCGTCGGACGGCAGCGCAACCGCGAGGTCGAGGCTCGCTGCCAGCCCCTCGGTCTCCTCGTCGAAGAACACGAACACGGCCTTGCCGTCCGGGATCGCGGCGGTCCGCCGGCGCTTGACGTAGTCGCGCACCTCGCGATGGGTCAACAGGTAGTTGCAGACGTCCTCGATCGAGCTGAACTGGGCGTGCGGCGTTCGTTCGGGCACGAACACCCGTGGGTGGCCGCCGTCGAACGAGTCGAAATAGTTGACGTACTCGAACTTGCGCACCCAGCGGTCGATGCCGAGCAGGTTGAATGCGACCGGCGAGACGAAGTAGATCGGCGTCTGATTGGTCCGAAAGAATCCGCGCAGCGCCGAGATCCCGTTCAGGCTGCGGGCGTCGTCAGGCATCGGTGTCCCCTCACTCAGTGCACTCGGTTCGGATGCGGTCGCGGCATTCTATTGCCGCACGTCCAACCGGCGCGGCCGCGCGTGGGACTCGTCAGGCGCGCGTGCCGGTCAGCTCGGTCAGCTCGCGCAGCAAGGTGTCCATGCCGGCGATCTCGTACATCCGTCGCTGGCGCCCGGCGCCGCCGCCGCGCCCAAGCAGCGCGGGCAGCGTCTCAAGCTCCGATTCGCAGTCGAGTTCGGCGGCGTGTGGCTGCGCGACGGCGAGCGCATCGCTGAGCAGCTCCGCGACCGGGCGCAGGCGACCGTCGGCGCCCGGCAGGCTCGCGCCGGTGCCGAACCGCGCAGCGCGGAACATCCCCTCTTCGATCAGCTCCGGCGCCTGCCCGGGAGCGTCGGGTCGCTCGGCCGCGGCTCGCGCCAGACAATGTGTCAGCGCGATGATCGCGGCCGCGTCGGCGAGCGACGCCTGGACGTCAAACGCGCGGACCTCGACGGTTCCGAGCCGCGGGTGCGGTCGCAAGCTCCACCAGAACCACGTGTAGTCCTCGACGTCGGCGGCCGCGCAGAGCAGCTCGGAGAGCTCGCCGAAATCGTCGAAGTCGCGTAGCGCGCGCGGCACCCCCGACCGGGGCCAGCCGCGCATCGTGATCTCGCGCGCCGATGCCAAGCCGGTGTCGCGCCCGTGGCGGAACGGCGAGTTGGCGGCGAGCGCCTGCAACAGCGGCAAGTGCTCGCGAAGCGCGTTGAAGACGCGAATCGCGGTGTCCGGGTCGGGCATCCCGACGTGCACGTGCAGCCCGGCGACCGGCGTCACCGCGGCATCGCCGAGCAGAAACTGGATCCGTTCGTAGCGTCGCTTGTCAGTGATATCGGCGTCTCCCTCGAGTGCCGATGGGTGCGTGCCGGCTCCCAGCAGCCCGGCGCCGGTGGCGGTCACCGCAGCCCGCATCGCGCGCAGGGCGCCGACGGCCTCGCCGACCGTGCGATGGACCTCGGAGATCAGCTCGACCTCGCAGGCGTGCAGCTCTTGGGTGACGTCACCGCCGACCGGGGTGACATCACCGCGGACCGGCTTGAGTCGCTCGATCACCGCCGCCGACGAGTTCGCTTGGCGCCCGGTGACCGGGTCAACCACGAACAGCTCCTCTTCGACGCCGAGCGAGAACGGCCGGCCGGATCCAAATGCGTGCTCAGGCATGTGATGCCTGCTACCCCGATCGGGTTCGGTTCTCCCACGTGTAATCAGCGTGTGAACGCCCTGTCGGTCCCGCCTGCCCGTGTTTACGATCGCCGCCATGAACGACCGGAACATCGAACAGGGGCGGCTCGCGGACCCGGCGTGGCGCCGTTGGGGGCCCTACGTGTCCGAGCGCGCATGGGGAACGGTCCGCGAGGACTACAGCGCCGACGGCGAGGCATGGACCTCGTTTCCGCACGACCACGCGCGCTCGCGCGCGTATCGCTGGAGCGAGGATGGGCTCGGCGCGATCTGCGACGACCGAGCAGCTGCTGTGCCTCGGGTTCGCGTTCTGGAACGGCGAGGACCCGATCCTCAAGGAGCGGATCTTCGGGCTCACCGGCTCGCAGGGCAACCACGGCGAGGACGCCAAGGAGTACTGGTGGTACCTGGACTGCACGCCGAGCCACTCGTGGATGCGCTGGCGCTACGCCTATCCCCAGGCCGCGTTCCCCTACGCAGGACCTGATCGAGGTCAGAACGCGCGTCGCAGCCGTGAACGAGCCCGAGTACGAGCTGCTCGACACCGGCGTGTTCGCGCACGGCTGGTGGGACATCGACGGTCGACTACGCCAAGGCCGACCCCGAGCGACATCTGCGTGCTGCGTCAGCGTCCGCAACGCCGGCGCGCAGCGCGCGACGCTGCAGCTGCTGCCGACGCTGTGGTTCCGCAACCGCTGGTCATGGGACTTCGAGCACGGTCAAGCCGTCGATCACCACTCCGGGTGCCGCTCAGCTGCAGGCCGAGGACGCGCAGCTCGGCACGCTCGTGCTCGCCGGCGACGGCGAACCGGAGCCGCTGTTCTGCGACAACGAGACCAACACCGAACGGCTGTGGAGCCAGCCGGGCCGGCGTACCCGAAGGACGGGATCAGCGATCACGTCGTGTCCGGCGCGGCGACCGTCAACCCGGCGCAGACCGGAACCAAGGCGGCGCTGCGCTACGCGCTGACGGTCGGGCCGGGCGAAACCGCCGAGGTGCGGCTGCGGCTGGCCCCGCGCGCCGGCGCGGTCGGCGACCAGCACGCCACGATCGCGACGGCCCGCGCCGCCGAGGCGGACGCCTTCTACGGCTCGATCGCCCCCGCCGCGACCGACGACGAGCGTCGGGTGATGCGCCAGGCGTTCGCCGGGATGCTGTGGTGCAAGCAGTTCTACCGCTACGACGTGCAGCGCTGGCTGGACGGTGACCCGACGCAGCCGCCACCGCCGGCGAGCCGGCGGCACGGGCCGCAACAGCAGCTGGACGCACGTCGACAACCGGGACGTGATCTCGATGCCCGACAAGTGGGAGTACCCGTGGTACGCGGCCTGGGATCTGGCCTTTCACTGCGTCACGCTGAGCCACGTCGACCCGGAGTTCGCCAAGGAGCAGCTGCGCCTGATCACGCGCGAGTGGTACATGAACCCGAACGGCCAGCTGCCGGCTTACGAGTGGGACTTCGGCGACGTCAACCCGCCGGTGCACGCGCTCGCGGCGCTGGCCGTGTTCCGCAACGACGGCGGCACCGATCACGTCTGGCTGGCGCGGATGTTCCACAAGCTGCTGCTCGGCTTCACCTGGTGGGCCAACGTCAAGGACCCCGAAGGCGACCACCTGTTCGGTGGCGGCTTTCTCGGGATGGACAACGTCGGTCCATTCGACCGTTCCGCGCCGCAGCCGCCCGGGCTGGAGCTCGAGCAGGCCGACGGGACCGGCTGGATGGCGCTCTACTGCCTGAGCATGCTCGAGATCGCGCTCGTGCTGGCCGCGCGCGATCCGCGCCTACGAGGACGTCGCGGTCAAGTTCTTCGAGCACTTTCTGCTGATCGCCGACGGCGATCAACGACCGGGGATTGTGGGACGAGGCCGACGGCTTCTACTACGACCAGGTGCGCCGCAGCTCCGACGGCACCGCGTGGCCGGTGCGGGTCGCGGTCGATGACCGGGCTGCTGCCGATGTGCGCGGTGGCGACGTCGAGCATCGCGATTGGCGAGCAGCTGCCGGAGTTCGCCGCGCGCGTGACGAAGTTCCTGCGAGCTGCACCCTGAGTACGCGCCGCGCGTGCCAGATCCGCGACGCCGAGAATCCGGTGACGATGATGTCGCTGGTCGGCTCTGACCGGCTGCCGCGGATCCTGCGAGCGGCTCGCCGACGAGGGCGAGTTCCTCTCGCGCGCACGGGCTGCGCTCGCTGTCGGCCGCCTACCGCGACCAGCCATTCGAGCTGTGGCAGGACGGGCACGTGATCGCGACCGTCGACTACGAGCCGGCGGAGTCGACGACGTCGCTGTTCGGCGGCAACTCCAACTGGCGCGGCCCGATCTGGTTCCCCGTCAACTTCCTCGTGATCGCGGCGCTCGACCGCTATGCGCGAGCGCTACGGCGACGGGTTGACGGTCGAGTACCCGCACGGCTCGGGCGACGCAGCGCACGCTCGCCTGGATCGCCTCGGACCTGCGCCGGCGGCTGCTGTCGATCTTCCTGCCCGGGGACGACGGCGGTGCGCGCCGGTGTTCGCCGGTCGCCAGGCGCCGGACCCGAGCTGGCCGGAGGGCCTGCTCTTCCACGAGTACTTCCACGGCGACGACGGCCGCGGGCTCGGCGCTTCGCACCAGACCGGGTGGACCGGGCTGGTTGCCGACCTCGTGATCCGTCTGTCGAGCCGACCGGGAGCGCGGCGATGACGCCCGGCGCTCGGCGCGCGCGTGCGACGCGGCCGGCGTCTCGTTCGCGGTGTTCTCGAGCGTCGCCGAGGCGCGTCGAGCTGTGCCTGTTTGACGACGGCGGCGCCGAGACCCGGCGTGCCGTTGGAACTCGACGAAGGGCTTCATCTGGCGTGGCCGCGTCGACGGGGTGTCGGCCGGGCGTCGCGCTACGGATTCCGGGTTCATGGCCCGTATGACCCGGGTTCGGGTGCGCGTTGTAACCCGGCGAAACTGTTGCTGGATCCCTACGCCCGCGCGATCTCCGGTGCGGTGCGGTTGGAACGAGGCGCTCGGTGGCGACAACGACGTCGACTCGGCTCCGTTCATGCCGCGCTCGGTCGTCTACGCCAGCCAGTTCGATTGGAGCGGCGAGCGGCGGCCCGACACATCGCTGGCCGACTCGGTGATCTACGAGCTGCACGTCAAGGGCCACACGCATGCTGCATCCGGAGGTGCCCGCGGAACTGCGCGGGACCTATCGGGGCCTTGCCCACCCGGCCGTGACCGAGCATCTGCGCTCGCTCGGCGTGACCGCGGTCGAACTGCTGCCCGTGCATCAGTTCGTCCACGACCGGTTCCTGCTGGCGCGCGGGCTGCGCAACTACTGGGGGTACCAGTCGATCGGCTACTTCGCGCCCCATAACGAATACGGCTGCGCGGACGACGGCGGCGGCCAGGTCGAGGACTTCAAGGCGATGGTCTACGGCCTGCACGAGGCGGGACTGCAGGTGATCCTCGATGTCGTCTACAACCACACCGCCGAGGGTGCGCAGGACGGACCGACCTTGTGCTTCCGCGGGCTGGACAACGTCGCGTACTACCGACTCGAAGATGACCGCAGTCAGTTACGTCGACGACACCGGCATCGGCAACACGCTGGACTCCCACAACCCGCAGACGCTGCGTCTGATCATGGACTCGCTGCGCTACTGGGTGCAGGAGATGCACGTCGACGGGTTCCGTTTCGATCTGGCCGCGGCGCTCGGACGCGGCGCCGACGACGTTCGACACGCACTCGGCGTTTCTGGAGGCCGTCGGCCAGGATCCGGTGCTGGCGGAGGTGAAGCTGATCGCCGAGCCGTGGGACATCGGCGCCGGCGGCTACGAGGTCGGTGACTTCCCGCCCGGTTGGAGCGAGTGGAACGGCCGCTATCGGGACACCGCGCGCGACTTCTGGCGCGGCACCGAGTCGACGCTCGGCGATTTCGCGACCCGCGTGACCGGGTCGGCCGATCTCTACGGTCACGGTCGTCGGCCGACCGCCTCGATCAACCTCGTCACCGTTCACGACGGCTTCACGCTCGCCGATCTCGTCAGCTACGACGCCAAGCACAACGAGGCCAACGGCGAGGACAATCGCGACGGCACCGACGACAACCGCAGCTGGAACTGCGGCGCGGAGGGGCCGACCGACGATCGGCAGATCAACGCGCTGCGCGCGCGTCAGCGCCGCAACCTGCTGGCGACCCTGATGCTGTCGGAGGGCGTGCCGCTGTTGCTCGGCGGCGATGAGCTCGGTCGCACCCAGCAGGGCAACAACAACGCCTACTGCCAGGACATCGGAGATCAGCTGGACCGACTGGTCGCTGCGCGGAACCGACGCTGATCTGAGCACGTTCGTCGCCACGCTGATTGGCCTCCGTCGCCGCAGCCCGCTGCTCGCGAGCGGGCGCTTCACGACGGGCTGGCGAGATCGTCTGGTTCGCTCCCGACGGGCAGTTCATGACGCCGCCGGATTGGCAGCAGCCATACGCCCGAGCGGTTGGCCTTGGCAACGCACAGGGTCGCGCCGGGGTCCTGATCAACGCCTGGTGGGAGCCGCTGCAGTTCACGCTGCCCGAGCTGATGCGCGAACCGTTGCCCGCGGTCCTGCTCGACACGACCGACGAGACGGTCCTGCAGCCGCGGGTGCTCGCCTCAGAGCAGGTGACCGTTGGCCCCCGATCGCTGGTCGTGTTGGGGCCGCTGCAACCGGATCGGTAGGCCGGCCGGCCGTTTGCGCAACGGTCCCGCGGGTAGCGAAGTTAGGAAGAGGGGCGAACGAGGTGAGATCGCCGCAGTCACGTCCAATGGTTGATGAGCCCGTTCGTCCGTCTTCAGAACGTCCCCGGGCCGTTTGGAGACTGATCATGGTCGTTCCCCAGCCAAGCGAAACGCCAACCCCGATCGATCCCGATCCGGCTCCACCGATGCCGGCTCCCGACCCGACGCCCCAGCCGGCCCCGCCCGGACCGCAGGTGCCGCCGGCGCCCGGACCCGATCCCAGCCCGCCCGAGCCGGCTCCCGATTCGCCGTAGGGCGGCCGCCCGCCGTGCCCTGACCCGGCGGCGCAACCGAAACGTCAGCGGCCGATCGCCTGCGGGAAGTTGAAGTAGTGGTGGGGGTCGATCCGCAGCCGCGTCTGCTGCAGCCGCGTCAGGTTGTGCCCGTAGTAGGCGTGCTCCCAGCCCGAAAGGGTCGGATCGATGTAGTTCTGGTAGGCCATCCCGGAGACGAACGGATGTAGCTTGCTCGCGGCCTGATCGATCCAGGCGCCGGTCGCTCCGTCGCCGTAGTACTGGATGCAGAACAGCGGATCGCGGTGCGCGAACGCGGTCTCGGTCGCGCCGATCCGCTCGATCGCACCACCGTAGGCATCGCAGAGCAGCGCGCCGTCGCCGGCGTGCTCAGCCGCGGTGACCATCGCGGCGCGCCCGGCAGCCGGTAGCGGATGCGTCACGTAGTCGGACTTGGCGTTGAACGCCTCACGCGGCATCACGCCGTGCGGGGCCGCCCCGACGGTGTGACAGGCGGCGACGGTGCGGCCGTCACAGTCGGCCAGCAACAGCTGGATCTGCAGGTAGGACTTCTCGACATTGGTCGCGAGGCTCGCTCCCGCGACGCTCATCAGCGGCGCCACCACCGCCGGTACCTCGCTGTGGGGCCCGAGGTGCTGACCGTTGGCGAAGATCCGCGGGCCCGCCGATTCCAGATGCAGGATCGAGGTCACGTTCTCGGTCGCGTGCGGCGCCCAGGACTGCCACGCCTCGATCGCCGCTGTGGCCGACGCCCACGGCCACTCGACCTCGAAATAGGTGGACGTCGCGGGCAGCGGGTGGGTCTTGAACACGAACTCTGTGACGATCCCGAAATTGCCGCCGCCGCCACCCTTCAGCGCCCACAGCAGGTCAGGGTCAGAGCTCTCGTCGATGCTGCGTAACTGGCCATCTGCGGTCACGATCCGTGCCTCGGTGAGGCTGTCGATCGTCAGCCCGAAGCGCCGCGACGCGAGACCGAAGCCGCCGCCGAGCGTCACCCCGGCGATCCCGACCGACGGGCACGAACCGCCGGGGATCGTGACGTTCGCCGCCGCCAGCTCCGCGTAGACATCGATCAGCTGGGTGCCTGCGCCGATCGCGACCGTGCCGGTCTGGTGGTCGATCCGGATCGTGTTGAGCCTGCGCAGATCGAGTACGACACCGTGATCGGCGGTCGAGTATCCGGCGTAGCTGTGGCCGCCGGACCGCGCTCGCACCGAGACCCCGTGCGCGGTGCAGAAGCGGATCGCATCGCGGACGTCGACCCCGTCGACCGGCCGCGCGACCGCATCGGGCAGGACATCGTCGAAACGGGTGTTGAACACGTGCGCCGCCCGGGCAAAGCCCGGCTGCCCACGTTTGAACACGTGGCCTCTGATCGCCTGCTCAAGTCCGTGTGGCATCGACCCCCCGCTTGGTCGTGCGTTGCTCATCCGTACCGGTGACGGCGCGCACGAGGATCCTTGCAGATGGGACGCGCGGCGGGGTGGATCGCAGACCGTCTGATGTCCGCGGCCGGGCGATCACGCCCCGCCGATCACTGCCAGTAGCGTTCGACGACCGCTGCGGCCCGCTGGTGCGCGCCGTCCGGATCCTCGCCGGCCTCGCGCAGTGCTCGCCGCTGGCGCAGCAGGTCCCACAGCTGGTCGAGGTCGACGCGGATCTGCTCGAGCCGGTCGACATCCTGCGCGCGGGACGGGTCCTCGCCCGTTTCTCGCTTGTGGATCGCGTCGCGCTCTGACTCGAGCCGCTCGATCTGGGCGGAGATCTGCTCGTCTGAGGGCATCGGGCCAGCTTATTGGTTGCAGCGGCTGCCGCAGGCCTGCGGCTTTGGACCCAGCCGGCGAGGTCGCGCCCCCGCGACGGTTCCGGGTACGGTTCGGTAATGGTCTTGGCAATCACGGTCGGCGGCTGAGCGGTGGATGAGATCACCACCAAGGACAGCAGTTGGACGGTTGCCGAGACGGTCGCCCGGCTGACGTCGTTATTGACCGAGCGCGGGATCACGATCTTCGCGACGATTGACCAGCGCGCCGCGGCCCGCGACGCGGGTCTCGAGCTGCGCGACACCGTGCTCGTCATGTTCGGCAATCCGGCGGCCGGCACACCGGCGATGGACGCCGTCCCGCTTGCCGCGCTCGATCTGCCGCTGAAGCTGGTCATCTGGGACGACGACGGCCAGACACGGGTCTCGTATCTGAGTCCGCCCGCGCTGGCCGCGCGCTACGCGATCCCCGACGCGGTCGCCGCGCCGCTGGCCGCGATCGACGCGCTCACCGACGCGGCGCTGACGTCCTGACGATCGACGCTCCCGGGTTGCTCGCCGCGACCGACCGCTGAGACTGAGGCGTCAGGCGCATCCGCCTAAGGTTTGACGAGCGACGGCTCGCTGCGAGTTGCCGATGTGCGCCCGCGGCGCTTAGTCGAAAGTGCAAGTCGTGGACCAACGACGAAGCACTACCGAAGGGAGCTGACCGCCATGAGCTACGCGATCGTCGATACCCAGGTGCTCGAGCGACCGTCGCTGCGTGATCGGCTCGCGGCCCGAATCTGGCATCGATCGCTGGACCAGGAGCTGGCGGCAGGCGCCGACCCCGCCGACTGCCCGCGCTGGGCCGCACGGGCAGCCACGCTGACAGGCGGCCCGGGACGTGAGCACACGGCGCGGGTGATCGACCAACTGGCCGGTTATCAGGAGGTCGAGCGCTGGCTGCGGGATGAGCGCAGCGCCGAGGCGGCACGCGCCAACCGCGACGAGCTGCGCGAGCTCGCCCGGCTGCTGCGCCGTGACAAGCCCCTTCGTGTTGATGCCCTGGCACGACTGCGGCTGGTGTTGTCAGACGCGGACGGCCCCGTGTACACCGACCGCGGTGGTCGGGCGCTGGCGCATGAGCTCGGCGAGCTGCACGCGGCCTTGATCTGCTGACCCGTGGCTTGCCGCAAGTGAACCGGCTGCGACCGCAGCGACCGGGTGCGGCGAGCGCGCTGTCAAGAATCGTATGACGTCGGAACCGATTGGGGGACGCGCTTGTTCCACCCGTGAAACGACGAGTAGTCGCCGGCGTCCCATGCTTCACGCAGCCCAGGCGTGCTGAGGTCCCAATCGGGGCGGATCTTGCTGGTGACCGCTCGGAGGTCGTGCCACAGATCCACGAACGAGGGACGTCCCCAGAACCAGTAGCCGTTGTAGATGCTGTAGATGACCAGTCCCGGCTCGAGCACCAGCGTGTGGGGGACCATCGGGTCGTGCTCGGGGTCGGTGTACTCCTGGATCTCGAGATCCTTCTGGACGGTCCGTTCTGGGTCGGCGAGAAATGGCCACTGGGCGCCAACGGAGGCGCGGAATTCCTGGCTTGAGTGGTGGGTGTCGGTCGAGATCGTGGCGATCTTGGTGTAGGCGACCGCAAGCTTGGGGTAGTTGGCGGCGAGCTCCAGGTGCTGCTGGTGCTCCTTGGGGCAGTACTGCCCTCGCGCCAGCGTGAGGATCAGCGGGTCGTCGCCCTGGATCTCGCTGAGCTTGCGCGAGACGCTCTCGTGATCGGGCAGCTCGTAGTCGGGGAAGGTCCCGCCGGGGACGATGTCGGTGCGCATGACCTGCTCCTTTGTCGAGAGAGTGACAACACCCATTCTCCCTGACTGTCGCGCCGGCGTTCTCCGCGCCACCGGTCACAACCACCGTTGACCGTCTTCGCTGGGGTGTGTTCACCGGAAATAAAGCCGCGAGTTGAGTGAGATCTGGGACGCTTGTCGGGGCCCTGCGTGCTCGAGTCATAAGGCTGCGGCCGTACGACACGTGGCTGCGCTCACCTTTGTTGCAGCACCCAACCAGTGGAGGTACCAGATGGCCGAGCTCCCACCCCGCCCAGAGGGAATCGTGCTGGCCCACTTCATCGTCTCCGACGATGTCGAGCGCTCGCGGCGCTTCTACACCGAGGTGCTCGGGGGCAGGGTCGTTTTCTCCGGTCCCGGAGGGCTGACCTATGTCGCCCTGTCCAATAGCTGGATCATCATCAACGGTGGCGGAGGCCCGACCGACGACAAGCCATCGGTCACCTTGAAGACACCGGGCCACCCCGATCAGGTCAGCAGCTTCCTCAACATCCGAGTCAAAGACATCCAGGCCGTGTACGCGGAATGGAGCGCCAGGGGAGCTGATTTCCTGACACCGCCGAAGCAGCATCAGTACGAGATCCGTTGCTATGTCCGTGACCCCGACGGTCATTTGATCGAGGTGGGGCAGACCACCGACCCGGAGAATGACTGGTCGCCCGCTGACTGGCCATCGAATACGTTCGCCGAACAGACCGTGCGAATCTCGTGAGCGGCGGAGGACCACCTCGCAACCGGTCTCGGCCATGACCACCGCGATCATCGGCACCGGAGGGCTCGGATCGGTGATCGCTAGCGAGCTTGCCTTCGGCGGGGAGACCCTGCGGCTCGCCAGCGCCGACACCGACTCGGCACGAACGTTGGCTGCGGAGATCGGTCACGCTGCGGTTGCGGCCGTCGACAACCGCGACGCGTTGGACGGCGCCGCGGCGGTCGTGTTGGCGCTGCGGTTCGTCGTGCTGAAGGGCGTGATCGACGAGATCGCCGACGCGCTGGCCGACAAGCTCGTGGTCGTCGCGAGCAACCCGGTCGGTGTCGACGCGCAGGGCAACGTCTCACGTCTGCTGCCGCAAGCGCAAGCCTCCGGCGAGGTCGTGACCGAGTGGCTGCCGGCGGGGGCACGGTTGGTGATGGCGTTTGGGACGATGGCGAGCGATCTCCTGCAGTCGGCCGCCAACCGGTCACCTGAGCCTGCGGTGCTGTTCTACGCGACCGACGATGACCGTGCGGCTGAGCAAGTCGAGCGGCTGATCCGAACCGCCGGCTTTGAGCCGGTCAAGGTCGGCGGGGTGCGGCAGTCGGGTCGACTCGAGCTAGCCGGCGACCTTCACGATCTCGTGGTCACACCAGCACAGGCTCGGTCACTGGTCGGTGCGGTCTGATCACCACAACTAGCTAGTGTTCGCGAAGCGCAATCTCACCCTTCAGGTCCATGGTGAGCCTATTTCGACCGGCGCCGTCGGCGCCAGAAAGGGGTCATCCCGATGAGTGCTCACACACCCGTGTGCGAGTTGCTGGGGATTGAACACCCGATCGTCGAGGCACCGCTATCCGGGGATCCCCGCCTACCCGCTGCGGTCTCCAGTGCGGGCGGGCTCGGCACCGTGGGGCTGGGGTGGGCCGATGATGCCGGGCAGGTGGTCCGTGACACGTCGGCGCTCACCGACCGTCCCTTTGCCGGCAACTTCGTGCTCGCCTTCGATCAGCACCATCGCATCGACCAGGCGCTTGCGGCGGGTCTGCGGATCGTGTCGCTGTTCTGGGGCGATCCTGAGGGGTACGTCGACGCGGTGCATGACGCCGGCGGGCTTGTCCTGCATACGGTCGGCAGCGTTGAACAGGCGCGCCGCGCAGTCGGGTGCGGAGCCGACGTCGTCATTGCCCAGGGTTGGGAGGCCGGCGGGCATGTCTGGAGTGGCGTGGCGACGCTCCCGCTGGTGCCGGCGGTCGTCGACGCAGTGGCACCGGTACCGGTGATTGCGGCGGGTGGGATCGGCGACGCTCGAGGGGTCGCGGCCGTGCTCGCGCTCGGCGCGCAGGCGGCCCTGCTCGGCACCCGGTTCCTGCTCGCCGAGGAGATGCCGATTCACGAGGAGTATCGCCGGCGCCTGATCGCGGCGACCGAGACCGATGCGGAGTGGTATCCCAACCTCTATGAGGTCGGGTGGCCGAACGCTTCGCACCGTGCCATCCACAACTCGACCGCCGAGATGTGGGAGGCGGCGGGTCGGCCGGCACCGGGCAGCCGGCCCCATGAGGGCGAGGTGATCGCACATTTCGGTTCAGGCGAGCCGATCGTTCGTTATGAACCCGCGCCGCCGATGGTCGGCACGACGGGCGAGATCGAGCCAATGTCGCTGTGGGCCGGACAGAGCGTCGCGCTCGTCAACCGACCGCAGTCCGCAGCGGAGATCGTCACCGAACTCGTGTCGCGCTTGTAAGCCCCAATCCGGGCAGGGCGGCAGCACTCGGCGGGAGGAGTGTGGACCGGGGTCAGCGGTCGCGTTTCTGGCATCCGACCAGGGTGCGGGTTACGATGCTCGGCCATGTTCCCAGGGAGGCGGGAGCGGCGGGCTTGGGCGCTGGCGGCGGTGATCGCGTTCACCGTAACCGGGTGCGGCGCCGGCAGTCACACGACAACCCATAGAGGCCATCTCGGCTCGGCCGGCCATCCATCTGCCGGCAGCGGCGACGCAACGACGATCGGTGAGGCTGACGGCACCGCGACGATTGCGCTGGGGGTGTCAGCGACGACGCTGCCCAGCGGCTGGACCGCCTGCCCGTCGGTAGGCGCAGACGACGCCGGCGCGGTGACGCCGCGCGCGCACGGTTGCGCGTTTCTGCGCGCGACCGAACTTCAGGTTCAGGAGCTGCTGCACAACGAGGGCTCCACCGTGTTCAACACGCCCGAGTCGATCGGGGTTTCGCCGCCCGGGCAGCCGCAACTGTTGATGAACTGCACCGCGCAGCACAACGGGCCGACGATCGTGTGCGCCGCCAACGGCGTGCCAATGGCGATCGTCTTCCGTCCGCCTGGTGAGTGACCCGGCCAGTTGCCGACGCAGCTACCTGCGGCTGACACCGTACGCGGCCTGTGAGGGCGCGTCCTGGCGGTCCCTGGCGTCGCCAACGCTGAATCGTTGACCCGTCATGCCAACCACCTCCGTGCCGAAGTCGTTGGCGCGCTCGGTAGCCGTGCTCCGGGACGCGACATCGTGCGCCGCGGCGTGCTCGAGCGCGACGGGAAGACGCGTCGCCCGACTCACACCGAACTCGTCCGCTATCAGGACGCGTTGACGAGGATGCTCGCCGCGACGGCGCCTGTGTCGTCCTCCGACACGAGCGCCTCGAGCTCGAGTGCGGCCGGTGCTGGGGATCTCCCGACGTGCACCTGGCAGCCCGAGTCGGGCGGTGACTGGAGCGCGGTCAACCCGGCCAGCGGCGCGGGCGGCCGCTATCAGATCATGCCCAGCACCTGGGCGGCCTACGGGGGAACTGGGCTGCCCCAGGATGCCTCGCCGGCCGAGCAGACCGCGGTCGCCGAGCGGATCATGAAGTCAGTCGGCCCGAGCGCCTGGGCGAACTGCTGAGCAGCGGTCGGAGCGCCGTAGCACGTGGCGAAGTGGCCACGAACGCCTGCGGCGCTTCGTGCTGGTGCCCAACCGGGCGGCTCAGCCCGCGGCCCAGCTACGTGCCTGTTGGAACTGGTGCAGCTCGTAGACCTTGACCTCGCCCGGGATGATCCCACTGAACAGCTCGTAGGCCTTGGCCACCCAGGCGATGTCGGTGACGATCGCGGACCGCTTCCAGGCTGAGTGATGGCCAAAGCCGAGGCCAATGCCGGTCTTGATGTCGTCGAACCATGCCCCGGACTGGAGACCATGGAAGTCGGTCAGCTCGAACAGCATCCGGATCTCGCCGGTCTCGGCGGCGGCGCGTAGCACCGGCTCGAGCACGTTGCGATAGTCGTCGCGGCTCAGCTTGCCGGAGGCGCGGAAGCCGACGGTGTTCGGGGGCATGTCACTGAGCTGTTCGATCATCTGCTCCGCCTTCGTCTTGTTGGATAGTGCCGTCGTCCAAGCCCTCAGGGCCAAGTGTCAGGCGTCCGGTGAGAGCCGTGGCTGCGTGGTGGCCCACGCCTCCCGTGTCAGCTGCCATTCGCACGAGAGGCCGGTTTCGGCCGGAGCGGTCACCGGATCGTGGACCTCGCGCACGAGCGTAAAGCCGAGCTTGCGGGGGATACCGGCGCTGGCCACGTTGGCCTTGTCGTGATGGATCTCGACGCGGGTGATGTCCGCACGCGCGAACGCCGCGTCGGTCAGCAGGCGCGCGGCGCGGGTCGCGATTCCGGTGCGCAGGAACGAGCTGTGAGTCCAGTAGCCGATCTCCAGGCCGCCGGGGCCGACCCGGTGGTGCAGCCCGCATCCGCCCGCCACCGAGCCGTCGACGAATACCCCCAGCACCTCGTCTCCACCGGAATCCCAGTTGCGGTCCCACTCGTCGATCAGCGCGCGACGCTCCGCGACTGACAAGGGTTCGTCAGCGGCCCACGGCATCCACGGTCGCAGCTGATCGATGCTCTCGTGGATCGCGTCTCCGAGCGCCTCGGCGTCGGCTCTCAGCCAGCGGCGCAGCACAAATCCCTCGGGACCCGTGACCAGCTCCGGCAGACGATCGGCCATCTACAGAACCTAGGCCATCACCAAGCTGGCCTCGATACGGCCGATCCCGCCGCCTCCAGCGCCACTAGGCTGCCTGCCCGCACGTCGGACTCCCGCGCAACATCTTCGGGAACACAGAATCCAGACCTGCACCGAGGCGAAGTCCGCGGCTTCGTCTACGACGTCGACCGTCGCCGACTGAACGAGATCTCGTCGGTCGAGGAATAGCGAACGGCCACTGCGTTCAGACTCGTCTTCGAGCACGAACGGGTTTGCCGGACCGCCAGCCAGGTACGCCGCGGACTTCGAGCTGGTAGAGCCACGAGCGGGCTCGACGCGCCGTCGTCGCAGGCTACGTAGCAGCCCAGAAGGTACGGATCTCGCAGCGGCGGCTGACTTGCGACACTTCCCGGCTGTCCGGTCCGCAGGCCGAGCACTTCAGCTGCGCTGCGACCGCGCGCGGAGGGGTGATCTAGGATCGAGATGCTGATGCGGCTATGCGGCCGACGTGTTTTGGGGCCCGCGCGGGTGGCGTTGTTGCCGCCCGCGGCGTTCGCGGTTCATCAGTTGCGCTACGAGCTGGCGTATGGATCGCGCGCCGGCGCCGAGCTTCACGCGACCGGCCACTCTTATCTGCACTCGCTGGTCCCGTGGCTGGTGTTGCTGATCGGGCTGGCGGTTGGCAGCTTTTTGGGCCGGCTTGGTCGGGCGTACGCGCGGCGCTCCTCACCGCGGGAGTTCTCGCTGTCGTTCGCGGCGGCGTGGGCGACGTGCGCCGCGGCGCTGATCCTCATCTTCTTTTGTCAAGAAACGCTTGAGGGCTGGTTTGCGGCTGGGCATCCCAGCGGGCTGCCCGCCGCGTTCGGGGATGGGGGCTGGTGGGCGATCCCGGTCGCCGCCGGAATCGGCTTGTTGCTTGCCGTCGTTTTTCACGGCGCGCGCTGGATCGTCGCGACGGTCGCGCGGCGACGCTCGCGCCCGTCGGTGAGCTGGGGCACAGCGCCCGCGCCGCGGGTGCGTGTGCCGCAGGCGCGCTTGGCGCTGCGCGCGCCGTGGCGTGGAGGGTGGTCTAACCGCGGTCCGCCTCGGGTCAGGCCGGCGACGAGCTCGTCGCCTCGTTCTGATCACCCTCGTTCGAAGGAGACGTACCGATGACCGCATCCGCGGCCCGCCGATCGGCTGGCGAGCGCGTTGACGGCCGCCTCGGCGGCTGGTTGCGTGCCTACTTTTGGTCTGACGCCCCGCGGCGGGTGCAGACCGTGCTTGGTCTGATCTGGCTGCTTGACGGCGGCCTGCAGTTTCAGTCGTTTATGTATTCGCGCGGGTTTGTGCAGGTCTTGGCAGGCGGCGCTCAGGGCCAGCCTGGCTGGCTGGCGGACTCGATCAACTGGGGCGCTCGCTTGGCCAACGGCGACCTGACGGTGTTCAACACGCTGTTCGCGCTTACCCAGGTGCTGATCGGCCTTGGGCTGCTGTACCGCCCGCTGGTCAAGCCGGCGCTCGCCGGCTCATTTGTCTGGGTGTTGACCGTGTGGTGGTTCGGGGAGGCCTTCGGGATGCTGTTTATGAACATGGCCCAGCCTCTGACCGGCGCGCCCGGCGGAGTGCTGATGTACGCACTGGTCGGGTTGATCTGCTGGCCCAACGGACGCCCGGGGGGTCTGGTCGGGATCCGCGGCGCCAAGACGCTGTGGTGCGTGTTGTGGTCGCTGATGGCCTACCTGTGGCTGCTGGCGTCGAGCAGCAGTGCCAATGCGACCCGCGACATGCTCACGTCGATCCCCACTGGAATTGGTCCGCTCGATCACCTGCAGCGCAGCCTCGCGTCTGCGGCCGGCGGAGATGGACTGGTGATCGCGCTGGTGCTTGGCGCGCTTAGTCTCACGATCGCGATCGCGGTGACCGCGGGCTGGCAGCCGCGTGCGTGGCTGTGGGTCTCGATCATCCTGAGCCTCGCCTACTGGGTGATCCCCCAGGGTCTGGGCGGAATCTTCGCCGGCGGCGCGACCGATCCCAACGCCGCCCCGCTGTTCGTGCTGCTCGCCGCCGCGATGTTCCCGCTGGTCGAACCCACCCGTCGCGCGACGCCGGCGCTAACGGATCAACCGCGGCCACCCGCCGCCGTCGAGGCCTAGAACATGCGCCCGATCACGTGGTCGCACCACTTCGTCCCGAAGGAGATCGCGTTGCTGATGCACCTCGCCCGTTGTGTTGATCGCGGGCGGGGGATCGCGATCGCCGCCGGCTGCTGCCTGGCGCTGGCTGCGTGCGGCAGTTCTGCCGGACTGACGAGCTCCAGCCAATCTGTGGCTGGGTCGGCGTTGACCACCGCCACCACGAGCAGCTCGGCGATGGCCGGCATGTCGATGGGCGGCTCTGCCAAGCCGGTCAACGGGATCAAGCCGATCCCGACCCAAACGCTCGGGGTCGCGGACTGGCAGCACATGAAAATCCAAGCGCGGGCGATGACCGCGGTGCCGTTCGTGATCTTCAACGGAACCAAAGAGCGGATGGTGGTGCCGCCCAAGCACACCAGCTTTCACCTGATGGTCACGCTCGATGACGCGCGCACGAACTACCCGATCCCGTACGCCAGTGTGTGGGCGACGATCCGTAAGGCCGGCAAGGTCGTGTTTGATGAGCGCCAGTGGCCGATGCTGTCGGAGTACATGGGCCCTCACTACGGCAACAACGTCACGTTGCCAGGCGCCGGGCGCTATCAGCTGAGCCTGCTGATCAGCCCGCCCATCGCCGCCCGCCACATCGAGTACAAGAACGTGTGGCTCAAACCCCACCGGGTCAACTTCGCGTTCAATTGGAAACCCGGGGCGTGAGCGGCATCACGCCAGCGATACGTCCCGCGTGCAGCGGCGCGCGGCGCGCCAAAAGCTTGCGGCGAGTAGCCGCGATGCGCGCGCTTGGGGTCGTTGCGGCCACGATCGCCGAGATCCGGCTCGCCGGATTGGTCGCGGTGTTGGTGGTCGCCGCAGGCGCCGGCGAGCTGCACAAGACGCGGCGATGACCAATCCCGACAACCACCCCGGGCGTGTGGTCACTCGCCGCCGGTTTCTGGCCGGCGGCGCGGCGCTCGCCGCCGGCGGTGCCGCGGCCGCGATCGAGCTTCAAGCCCGCGCCAGTCCGACTGACCGCGCACTCACGCCGGTGGCGCTCGGCGCCCAGCCCGCCGGGCTGCCGGCGCGCCAGCATGCCTGGCAGCGGACCCTCGCCCGCGACGTGGACGGAAACCCGATCGCGCCGCGCTTTGACCGGCTCTTGTTCTTTGATGTCAACGGCCGCCCCGGGCTCGCTCACGCCACCCGGCTAGAAGCTGCGCTGCGAACGCTCGAGCGACGATTTCGGTGGGGTCCCGAAGGGCTGCTGTTCGTCGTCGGCTGGGGCCCGTCGTATTTTCGTCGTGCGCTTCGCCGCGCCTCGCCGATCCCGCCTGCGACCGCGTTGTCTGATTTCGAGCTGCCGAGAATCGACGACTACGACCTTGTCGTGCACCTCGCCAGCAATCACCAGCAGCGACTGCTTGACGTCGAGCACGCACTGACCGGTCGCGCTTCCCTGCCGGACGCTGACGGGGCGCTTGACCTGGCGCCGGTGTTGACCTGGCGCCAGACGCGCACCGGGTTTGTCGGAGCCGGGCTGCCGGCCGCCCATCAGAACGTCGGCGGCATTCCGACCAACCATCCGGTCCCGCCGAGTGCACCGCTGTACATGGGATTTCGGTCAAACCTCAAACGAAACCAGGCCACCGAGGACGCGGTCACCATCACCACCGGCCCGTTTTTGCAGGGCACCACGATGCACGTCAGCTACATGCGCCTGCGCCTGGACTCCTGGTACGGCGACCTCACCGACGCCCAACGGGTCGCGCGGATGTACGCGCCGCAGGTCACCCCGCAACAAGTCACACGGGTGACCACCGACGCTCCCGGTGACCCGCAGCAGATCGGCCAAGCGATCCGCCGCTACGGCGTCATCGGCCACGCTCAGGCGTCCGCTCGCGCGCGGCGTCACGGCAAGCCGATCATCCTGCGCCGCGACTTCAACACGACCGACTTCGGTCAGGCGGGCCTGCACTTCGTCGCGCTGCAACAGGCGATCGCCGACTTTGTCGCCACCCGCACCGCGATGAACCAGACCTCCGCGCAGCTGCAGAACCCGGCGATCACCGACACCGTCAACAATGGGATCAACGAGTTCATCTTCGTGCTCAAGCGCGGCAACTACATCGTGCCCGCCCGGGCCGATCGCTCGTTTCCGATGATCGGCGCCTAACCGTGAGCGCCCGGAACCCCAGGATGCCGTCGCCGACGCAGCGGAGCGACCCGCAGGCTCACCAGCCACGCCGCGGCGATCAACAGGACGCCGACCCCGGTCGCCAGCCACCACCCAAGCCCCGACGTCGACGAGCTCGTCGCGACGACCGCTACCGGAGCGGCGCTGCCCGCCGGGGTGCCCGTCAACCGCGTGATCGCCTGCGCGGTCGCCGTCGCCAGCTCCCCGCGGCGCGGCGCCAGCCCCTGCAACGCGCTGCGGATCGGGCGGCCATCGCGCGAGACACCAAACCCGTTGGGCATGACCACCAGCAGTTCGCCGTGGTAGATCAGCGACAGCTCACGTCCGAGAAACTGCGAGTAAGTCTGCGGCTGGCGCCACAGCGCGCCGATCGACCCCAGATCCGAGCTCGAGGCGATCACCGCCACCCGCAACGGGTGGCCCTGCTGGACCGCGGCGCGCAGCTGGGCCTGCAGCTGCGCCTTTTGCTGGGGCGACGCCCCACTGTCAGAAGCCAAAAACACCGAGCTGTCAACGAGCACATCGCTCGCGGGATCGCCGTCGGCTCGCGCGCAGCTCACGTGCCCGGCTGCCAGAACACCGCTCGTGACGCAGCCCAGCGCCAGGATCGTCGCCAACCAACGAACTCGGCGCAGGCCCGTCATCGCTACACCGTCTACCACACCGCCACCCACCGGACCCCCAGCACGGTCGCGAAAGTACTCACCGCGCTGGTTGGCGTGGTGGCGGTGATCGGCGCTCTGCTGCCCGCCGTCGCGCAGGCTCACGGACCGCTCAACCCCGCTGCCAGCAGCTACCTCGCGCTCGTCAAAGCCACACCCGCAGGCGTGCAGGTCCGCGTCGTTGACGGTGACCTGCGCCTCTGGATGCACGTCACCGGGCCGCGGCAGGTCACCGTCCTTGACTACCAGGGCTCGCCGTACGTGCGCTTTACCTCCGCCGGGGTTGAGGTCAACCACAACTCGGCGATGTACTACCTCAACCAGACCCCATCCGAGATCCCACCAACCACGCTGAGCGCAACCACCCGCCCCCACTGGTACAAAGCCACCAGCGGCGACAGCTACGAATGGCACGACGGTCGCCTGCACGCGCTCGCGACCACACTTGTCACTCCGGGGGCGCGCGATCTCGGGGCGTGGACGATCCCGCTGCGCATCAACGGCCACCGCGCCCAGATCACCGGCATCCTGGACCGCGCTCCCGCGCCTAGCGCCGGGTGGTGGTGGCCAATCGCGGTCGTCCTGCTCGGCATGCCTGCGATCCTGCGACTCGGTAACCGCCAGCTTGACCGGCGAATTGCCCGGATCCTCAGCTGGACGGCACTGCCGGCGTTCGTGATCGCCTCGGTTGCCGCCGGACTGCACGGCCGCCCCGGGCTCGCGCCCTCCCGGCTCATCGAGCTCGGAGTCGAGCTCGCGTTCGCCGCATGGGCAGCGTTGAACCTGCGGCGCCGCCACCGTGAGCTCACCCTGTTCTTTCTGATCGGCTTCGCGGCCCTGTTTCGCGGCGTGGGCGCGATCACCGTCCTGTGGCGCGGCTACGTGCTCCTTGCGCTTCCCGCGACGATCTGCCGGATCGCTGTCGTGACCTGCCTGGCCACCGCAGTGGGGCTGCTCGCCACCGTCTGGTCACTCACCGTCCCCGAACGCAACGAGCCAACAGCAGGCAACAGACCTGCAACCGACTACCGACCGCCCTCGCCGCCCAAGCAGGCTCCCGTCGCCTAAATCCGTCGCGCGAGCACTCCCGCTGGCTGTCGCGGCCACGCTCACGATCGCCGGCTGCGGCAGCGATCATCGGCTTTCTGCGAGTATCCGCCGCCTGGACCGCCAGGCACGCCCGATCGGTGCCGGCCCACGGTTCCAACCCCCGGCCACCGGCGCGGGCCCGGGGCGATGCCGACGGCGGCTCGGACCCCGCGTCGCTGCCCACATCGAGATCTTCGCCCGCAACCGCGTCGTGATCATCCCCGCAGGCATCGGCGTACACGGAGCTCACACCCTCGACGGACAGATCACCGCCGCCCGCTGCTACACCCAGCTGGTCACGCTTGCGCCCACCGGCGTCACGCTCACGTCGCCCACCGCCCATGCCACCCTGGCCACGCTGTTTGACGCCTGGGGGCTGACGGTGTCTCGCACACAGCTCGCCAGCTTCGTCGCCCCACCAGGCAAGACGGTCCGCTGCTACGTCAACGGGCGACGCGTGCTCGGGCCACCGGGACGCATCCCGATCACCTCCCACGCCGAAATCGTCCTCGAGATCGGCCCGTTCGTCCCACCACACACCAGCTACACCTTCTCGCCAGACCCGCCACGGTGACCACAGTGCGACCAGCGAGAGTGCGCCTTGTTGCCGGCTACGCCGTTTCGTCGGTTGAGCCGACGCCGTCCAGACCGGCCTCGGCGGGAGCTGAGTCCCACGCAATCGCGCGAGTCCGGCGAACGAAGACGGAGAGGGGGGGATTCGAACCCCCGATGGACGAAACCGCCCATACCGGTTTTCGAGACCGGCGCATTCAACCGCTCTGCCACCTCTCCGGGTGGGCGTACAAAGGTAGCGGGCGCACTCGGCCAACGCCGTCGGTGATCAGCGCCTGGCGGCGAAGAACGAGCGCAGCAGATCGCCGCATTGACCGGCGAGCAGACCGGACTGCACGACCGGACGGTGGTTGAGGCTCGGGTGGGCGAGCACGTCGAGCACGCTGCCGGCCGCGCCCGCCTTCGGGTCGGCGGCTCCGAACACGACCCGAGGCACCCGCGCCAGCACAATCGCGCCCGCGCACATCGCACACGGCTCGAGCGTGACGTACAGCGTCGCGTCAAGCACCCGCCAGCTACCCAGCCGCCGGGCGGCGTCGCGCAACGCGAGCGTCTCGGCGTGCGCGGTCGGGTCGGCGCGCAGTTCGCGCTCGTTGTGGGCGGCGGCAAGTAGCTGACTGCCGCGGACCACGACCGCGCCGACCGGGGTGTCATCGTGTTCGATCGCCGCCTGCGCCTGGGCGAGCGCGAGTCGCATGAACCGCTCGTCGTCGTCGCTGAAGCAGTCGGCGCGGCGCTCGGACGGATCGGTCAAGCTCACGCGGGCAACTTTGTCATCACCGCGGAGTTAATCCAGGCGGGGTCCGGCCGTGACATCGGCCGGGTTCCCGTGCGGTGCCATCTCACGTGAATCAGCGCCCGTCTCTCAGAGGCCGATCCGCAGTTCGGCTCATCGCCGCCGTCGCGGCCATCGCGATCGGCGCGGCCGCGCTTGCGACGGCGCCGGCGGCGCGGGCCGCGGCATGGCTGCCGCATCGCGTGATCGTCGGCCTGCGAGCAGAGCCGCGCGTCGATCCGGCGGCTCGCGGCGTGGCCGGCGCGCGTGCAACGGTCCGGACGGTCGTCAAGCGGCTCGGCCGAGATCAGTCGGTGACGGACGCGCTGCGGCGACTGCGGCAGCGACCGGGTGTGGCCTATGCCTACCCGGACTACATCGCGCACATGGCCGGGGCCTTTTACCCGAACGACCCGGGTCGTTCGCAACACCGGCGCGGCTGGGAGAAGATGCAGTGGAACCTGCTGCGTGGAGTCGGGGTCAACGCGCCGCGGGCCTGGTCGAACCTGCTCGCCGATCACCGAGCGGGCGGCAAGGGGGTGAGGGTGGCGGTGCTCGATACCGGCGTCGCGTATCGCAACTGGGGCCGATTCCGGATCTCGCCCGATCTCCGCGGCGCGCGGATCGTTGCGCCCCACGACTTCATCGCACACAATCGCTATCCGCTCGATCGCAACGGTCACGGCACGTTCGTGGCGAGCGCGATCGCCGAGCGAACCAACAACGGGATCGGCCTCACCGGGCTGGCGTACGGCGCTTCGATCCTCCCGGTGCGGGTGCTCGACGCCAGCGGCGAGGGTGCCGAGTCGACGATCGCCGAGGGGATCCGGTACGCGGTCGATCACGGCGCGCGCGTGATCAACCTGAGCCTCGAGTTTCCCCCGGCACGAGTCCATGCCGCGTCGCAGATCCCATTGGTCGCACGCGCGGTCGAATATGCAGTCCGCCATCGGGTCACCGTCGTCGCGGCAGCCGGGAACGACGAGGCCACGAAGGTCGCATTCCCGGCTCGGTTGGCGAGCGTGATCTCCGTCGGTGCGACAACTCGCGACGGCTGTGAGGCGGCGTACTCCAACGGCGGGGTGACGCTTGACCTGGTCGCCCCGGGTGGCGGTGACGACGCGGTCCTGCCCAGCGATCCTGCGTGTCACCCGAACCGATCGCTTCCGCCCGTGTACCAGATGACCCTGACCGACCCACCGTTTGATGGGCACGGCGGCAGCTTCGCCCGGTTCGGCTACCCCGGCTACTACATCGGGACCTCGATGGCCGCCCCCGATGTGTCGGCGACGGCCGCGCTGGTGATCGCCAGCCGCGTGCTCGGCCCCGAGCCGAAGCCGGCGCGATTGCTGACGCGGCTCGAACGGACCGCGACGCGGCTTCCGCTCGGCGTCAAGGGCCCCAACACCCGCTACGGCTACGGTCTCGTCGATCCGGGCGCGGCGACGGCACGGTCGGCCCGCGGCGCCGGCGGCGGCCCGGTCACCGGCGGCGCGCACTGAGCGCGGCGCCACCGGCGCTGACGATCAACACCGGCGCCTGCCCGACCCGTCCCGCCGGCGGGGACCGGTCGGCGCAGCGGCCTCGCTCAGACGAGCCTCGTGATCGCGATCACGATCCCGGCGATCACGAACACGAAGATCAGCACGGTGGTCCAGTACCAGAGCCTCGGCATGCTCGCCCCGAGGCTATCGTCTGCGGCCATGCAGGAGCCGATCAGCCCGGCGCTCCGGGCGGTGTCGGACGCGGTGCTGGCGGTCGCCGCCAGCTGTCGGTCGACGAGGTGCTGCAGAGGCTGGTCGACTCCGCCCGTGAGCTCGCCGGGGCGCGCTACGCGGCACTCGGGATCCCCGACGACGTCGGTGGCTTTCGCACTTTTCTCGTCTCCGGGATGAGCGACGAGCTGGTCGCGTCGATGGGGCCGTTGCCGCGCACCCACGGGATGCTCGGCGCGATGCTGCAGACGCGTGAGCCGTATCTGACCGACGACATTCACGACGATCCCCGGTTTCAAGCGGCTGGTGGCCTCGCGAGCACCCCGACATGCGATCGTTTCTCGGCGTCCCGATCGCCGCCGCGGGCCAGGTGATCGGCGCGTTCTATCTGACCGAGAAGCTCGACGGCCATCGCTTTGGCGAGGCAGACCGGGAGCTGATCGAGCTGCTCGCCGCACATGCCGCGATCGCGATCACGAACGCCCGGCTGTACGAACGCAGCCGCGAGTTGTCGATCCTGTCGGAGCGCAACCGGCTCGCACTCGAGCTGCACGACGTCGTCAGCCAGAAGCTGTTCAGCCTCAACCTCGCCGCCGAGACGGCCACCACGTTGCTGGCGCGTGACCCGGATGCCGGCGGCCGTGCAGTTGCAGCGCGTCCGCGAGCTGACGCGCGAGTCGCTGGCCGAGCTGCGGGCGCTGATCATGGAGCTGCGCCCCGCTGACCTGGCGCGCGACGGGTTGGCAGGCGCGCTCGCCAAGGAGATCGAGATGCTGCGCCGGGTACACGCGGTCGAGATCGATCTGCGGGTCGACCCGGCGGCGCCCGAGGTCGGCGCCGATCGCGACGCAGATGTGCTGCGGATCGCCGAAGAGGCGTTGCACAATGCCGTCCGGCACGCCGCCGCTCGGCACGTGACCGTGACGCTGTCCGCTCGTCGGACTGCGCCGCTGCTGACGATCGCCGACGACGGCATCGGGTTCGATCCGCTCGACCGTCGCTGCGGTCTCGACGGCTCGGCCTGACCTCGATGGAGGAGCGTGCGCGGGAGCTCGGTGGCGAATTGACCGTCCGCTCGGCGGCCGGCGCGCGGGACGACCGTCACGTTGAGCCTGCCGGCGACACCGGCGACACCGGCGACACCGGCCGCGATGGCGGATGACGCCGATGCCGATCTCGGGTGCTGATCGTCGACGACCACGCGGTCGTCCGCGAGGGCCTACGCACGTTCCTTTCACTGCAGGACGGGATCGAGGTCGTCGGCGAGGCGGCCGACGGCCGCGCGGCGCTGGCGAGCCGAGCAGGCTGTCGAGCCCGACGTGATCCTGATGGACCTGGTGATGCCGGTGCTCGACGGGGTGCAGACGATGCACGAGCTGCACGCTCGTGGCTCGCGTAGCCATGTGATCGTGCTGACCAGCTTTCTCGACGACGAGCAGGATCCTGCCGGCGATCCGCGCGGGCGCCGCCGGCTACCTGCTCAAGGACGTCGAGCCCGCCGAGCTGGCGCGCGCGGTGCGCGGCGCGGGCGGCGAGCGCGCGACGATCGACGAAGCGGTCGCGGCGCGACTGCTGCAGACGCTCTCGTCGGCCGCCTCCGAGCACCCCGACAGCGCCGACGCGGCCGGGCGATCGAGTCGCTGACGCGGCGCGAGCGCGAGGTGCTGTCCCTGATCGCCGCCGGCCGCTCGAACAAGCGAATCGCGCTCGAGCTCGGTATCGCCGAGAAGACGGTCAAGGCCCACGTCGGCAACGTGCTCGCCAAGCTCGGCGTCTCGGACCGAACCCAAGCGGCGCTGCTTGCGGTGCGCGCCGGTGTCGCCAGCTGACGGGTCCTAGGACCAATTGCCCGTGGAAACACGGGACCCGGTCAGGCGTAGCGTCGCGTTCATGCCGACTGCACATCATCACCGGAGCCTCGCGCGGACTCGGTCTGGCGCTCGCTCGCGCGCTTGCCGAGCGCGGCTGGACGCTTGTGATCGACGCGCGCGGCGAGCGCTGAGCTGCGGGCGGTCGCGGCCGCGGAGCTGGCCGAGCGTACCGAGGTGATCGCGGTCGCCGGGGACGTCGCGGACCCCGAGCATCGCGAGGGCTGCTCGATCGCGCGCCCGCACCGCATCGGGCGCTCGTCAACAACGCCTCGCTGCTGAAGGCGTCCGAGCGCCGACCAGCATGCGCCCCAGCCGCGAGCTGCTCGAACTACCCGATCGCGGAGCTGCGCCGACGTCTACGCGGTCAACGTGCTCGCACCACTGGCGCTGATCCAGCTGGCGCTGCCGTCGCTGCGCGGACGGCGCGGCCGTGATCAACATCAGCTCCGATGCGGCGGTCGAGCCGTATCCGGGCTGGGGCGGGTACGGCTCTTCGAAGGCGGCGCTGGATCAGCTGACCGCGGTGTTCGCCGCCGAGCAGCCAAGCCTGCGCGTCTACGCGGTCGACCCCGGCGACATGCGCACCCGGATGCACCAGCAGGCGTTCGCCGGCGAGGACATCTCCGACCGACCGCCGCCGGAGGACAGCGTTCCGGGCCTGCTGGCACTGATCGACGGCAGCGCGCCGAGCGGCCGCTACTCTGGCGCGCGAGCTGGCGCCCGCGGTGGAGCCGGTCTGATGGCCCTGGATGAGCTGCGCCGGCGTTCGAGCTGCCGACCGAGTCTCGAGGCGACCACGCCCGCCGAACAGCGCGGCCTGCGGCGCGACGGCGTTCGGCTGATGGTCGCCGATCGCCGTGCCGACACCTCGCCAACGCCCGCTTCGACGAGCTCCCGGAGCTGCTCGACGCGCAACGATCTGCTGGTCGTCAACGTCTCGGCGACGCTGCCCGCCTCCGTCTCCGGGCGGCGCGCCGGGGCGTCGCGACGATCCGTCTGCGGGTCAGCTTCTCGACGCCGGTGCCTGACCTCGATCAGCGCTGGTGGGTGGTCGAGCTGCGCAGCGCCGACGGCGCGACGCCGGCCGCCGGACTGGCCGGCGAGTCGATCGAGCTCGGTCCGATCGACGGTCGCGGCGCGCGACTGGAGCTGGTCGCCCCATATGCGACGAGCGGGCGCTTGCTGCTCGCCCGGCTGTACTCCGACGACGACGAGACAGTGCCGGAGTTGCTGTGGCGCCTCGGCGAGCCGATCCGCTACGGCTACGTCGCGCAGCGCTGGTCGCTGAGCGCCTACCAGAACGTCTACGCGATCACTCCGGGCAGCGCCGAGATGCCGAGCGCCGGTCGCCCGTTCACGACCGAGTTGATCACCGCGCTGGTCGCACGCGGGATCGCGGTCGCGCCGATCTGTCTGCACACGGGCGTCTCCTCGCCCGAGCGTCACGAACCGCCCTTCGCCGAGCGCTACGACGTCCCCGAGCACACCGCGCGCGCGATCGCTGCCACCCGGGCCGCCGGCGGGCGGGTGATCGCGGTCGGCACGACCGTCGTCCGCGCGCTCGAGACGGTCGTCGACGGCGGCGGCGAGGTGCGCGCCGGCGAACGGCTGGACGAAGCTCGTGATCGAGCCCGACCGACCCGTCCGGCGCCGTCGACGGGATGATCACCGGTTGGCACGAGCCTGAGGCCTCGCACCTGATGATGCTCGAGGCGATCGGCGGTCAGACGCTGCTCGCGCGCTCCTACGCCGAGGCGCTGTGCCGCGGATACCTCTGGCATGAGTTCGGCGACAGCCACCTGATCCTCCGCTGAGCGCCACTCGGGTCGGCCGTCAGCTGCTCGCGCCGGAGGTCGTCGAGCAGCCCGATCGGCCGGGGCGCGGCGCCGGGTTCGAGCAGCACCGCGCCCCCCGGCCAGTACGGATGCGGTGGCGAGGCGCCGTCAAGCAGCATCGGCTCAAACACCCACGCACCGGTGTTCACCAGCCGCGGGCCGTCGGCCCATGGCTGCCACGCGGGTTCGTCGCGTGGACCCAGCCGGTGAGCGTGTCCGAACACGATCCAGTCGGCTTCGAGCTCGAGCCGGCGCGCGACCTCCGCCATCGCCGGCATCGCGGCGAGGCGCATCTGCACGTCGATCAGCCGTGCCGTGACGGGCGCGAGGTTCGCGCGCATCATCAGTCGCGGCACGCGCCGGATCGCTCCCATGCGCGTCATCCCAGCCGCGCTCTCGAGCGCGGTGGCCAGCGGCCGGTCGAGGATCCGCTCGGCGAGCCCGTCGCGCCCACCCCGCCTGCGCGAGCCGCGTCGCCGCCAGCCCCGTTCGTAGTCGATCGCGGCCGACGGGCGCCGCTGCCGGCCGCCGGTGCGCAGCGGCCGTCGCGGCAGCCCGAAGCTGGTCTCGGGGATCAGGTGCCGGTTGAGGTAGTGCCCGTGGGTCGCCCACACCCGATCGTCGAGCCAGACGCCGGGGTAGGACACGCGGACCTGCGCCGGCGACAGCCAGCCGGCGACGGTCGCGAGCGCCGAGCTGCTCGCCGGGTCGACCTCGTCGGCACTCCCGAGCCGCCCGCCGCGCGACCGCGCCCAGGCGCGAACCAGGCCGCGGTCGTGGTTGCCGGGCACGATCACGACCTCGCGCTCGGGGCCGAGCCGGGCGCCGAGCTGGCGCAGCACCGGGTCGGCGGCCGGCGCCGGGCGTCGTCGGCCGAGCTCGAGCACGTCGCCGAGCAGCACCAGCCGGTCGATCTGGTCAAGTGCGTCGAGCAGGCGCTCGCGCGGGAGCGGCTGGCGCAGCACGTCGATCCCACTGCGCAGCCCGAGATGCAGGTCGGAGACGATCAGCGTGCGCACGGCGGCGCACGATAGAGCCGCGACGGTGACCCGGTCGAGGCGCGCGCCGCGGTCAAAGCCGGGGCGGCCGGTCGGGCCTCAGGCGAACGGCCCGCGGGTCAGGCCACGGGCGAACGGCCCCGCGGGGCAGACCACGGGCAAACGGCCCCGCGGGTCAGGCCACGGGCGAACGGCCCCGCGGGTCAGGCCACGGCGAACGGCCCGCGGGTCAGGCCACGGGCGAACGGCCCCGCGGGTCAGACCACAGCCCCGCCCGCCCGCCGGCCCGTTGGAGCGGCCCGTCGGGCGGGGTGATATATCACCCTTTGCCTGGTCGGCCTGCGGGGCAAAGGGCGATCGGCGACGCCAGCTGTCCGGAAGATCCCTTTGCATGCGGTCGGCGGCGAGCGAAGGGCGATATATCACGCGCGGAGGGGAGCGCGAGCGTCTCGAGGGTCCCGTCTCACGCGTCAGTCCAGCCGAGCCAGCGCCCGCCGCGGTCGGTCACGCGATCGCGAGCACCGCGCAGCATCGCGATCCGCGGACCGGCTGCGGACCATCGCGATCCGCGGACCGGCTGCGGACCATCGCCATCCGCCGACCGGCTGCGGACCATCGCATCCGCCGACCGGCTGTGGGCCACCGCGATCCGCGGACCGACTGCGAGCCACCGCGAAGCGCCAGCCGCACGCCGCCGGCCCCGCGGCGATCTAGGCGGCGCGGCTCAAGCGGTCAGGCTCAGGCGGTGACGAGCGTGTCGAAATGCAGCGCCACGCCGCGGGCGACGATCAGCACCGGCGCGGTGACGTCCTCGAGCGCGTTCTCGGCGGCGCTGGTGATCATCACGTGCCGTCACGGGCCTCGCGCCGTGAGCCGACGATCACCAGATCGACGTCGCGGTCGGTGTCGACGACTCGAGCGCCGAGCCGCTCCGCCAGCGAATACGCGGTCTCGATCGCGGCCTCGTCGGCGGTCCGGCTGAGGATCCCGATCGTCTCGATCTCATGGTCGGGGGCGTCGGCGTAGCCGGCGGGGGCGAACGCGAGCGCGACCGGACCGTTCTCAGCAGCGTCTGCGCCGAGCGGCCGACCGCAACGTGGCCGGGGCGGGTGCGGTACTCGGAGCCGAACACGATCAGGTCGCCGTCGAGCTGGCCGGCAAGCCAGCCGAGGCCCTTCGCCGGTTGACGGCGCTGACACGACGTGACGGTCGGCGTAGTGGTCCTCGAGCCAGTCGGCTGCCGCGGACCAGCAGCGCTTCGGCTTCGGACTCGGCCAGCTGCTCCTGCTCGGCGCGTGCCTGATGGGCGTGTCGGACGTAGGCCAGCGACAGCTTCGTGCCGGCATCGCGCAGCACGCGACCGAGCATCAGCGCGTCGTGGTCGTTGGGCGTGTCGTCGTAGGAGATGATCGCGTGTGGGGCCATGGCGCTCTTCTCCCTCATGGCAGAGATGGTCCTGCGTGAGGTTCGCCGGCGAATATCGCAGGCGCCTGCCATTAGTTCTAATAACGTTGTTCATCCGCAGTATAAGATTTGCTAATGCTGAACTTGGCGCGGCTCCAGGTCCTGTGCGAGGTCGTCGGCCTGGGGTCGTTCTCGGCGGCGGCGGAGTCGCTGTCGTACACCCAGTCGGCGGTCTCGCAGTCGATCGCGCGGCTCGAGGCCGAGACCGGCGCGCCGCTGGTCGTGCGCGGCCGCCGCGGCGTCACCCCGACCCCGGCCGGCGCGGCGCTCGTCTCGCACGCCGAGCGGATCTTCGAGCAGGTCCGCGAGGCCGAGGCCGACATCGCGGCGGTGATGGGCGTGCGGTCCGGGCGCCTGCGGGTCGGGTCGTTCCCGTCGGGCGGCGCGACGCCTGATGCCGCCGGCGGTGGCGCGGTTTCGCCGCTCGCATCCGGACGTCGTGCTGACGCTCGAGGACGGCGAGCCCGAGCAGATCGATGCCCCGGCTGCGCGCGGCGAGCTCGACCTGGCGCTGCTCTACGAGTTCCCGGGCACGCGGCCGCGCCGGCGCCGGCTGGGCGCGGGGCTGCGCTCGGTCGCGGCTGCTCGAGGACCCGATCCGGGTGGCGCTTGCCGGCCGAGCACCCGCTGGCGGCGCAGGCGCAGTTGGTGCTGACCGACCTGCGCGACGAGCAGTGGGTGCAGACGTCGGCCTCGAGCCCGTACGCCCAGCACGTCGTCGCGACCTGCCTGCGCGCCGGGTTCGAGCCGATCGGTCGCGTTCGAGTCAGACGACTTCGACACGGTCCAGGGGCTGGTCGCCGCCGGGGTCGGGGTGGCGCTGATCCCGCGGCTGGCGCTCAACCGCGTCCATCCGGGCGTCGTCGGTCCGCGAGCTGCGCGACGGCGGCCCGATCCGGCAGGTGACGGTCGCGACCGTCGCCGGCGGCGGGATCGCGCCGGCGGCGCGCTCGATGATCCAGATGCTCGAGCGACGTCGCCAAGCGGTTCGACGACCGCTCCGAGCTGTGAGCGACGGCCGTCAGCCGGCCGCGGCCCGCCGTGCTGACTTCGGCCGCGAGCTCCGCGCGGCCGCTGGCCGACCACGATCGGCCGCAGCGCTCGTCCAGCGGGCGCGCCATCAGGCCGACGTTGCCCGGGTCGACCGCCAGCGTGTACCGCACGTGGGTCCGATCCGGACCCAGCCTCCGACAACTCCCACGAGCCCTCGAGGTGGTCGACGCGGCCGAGTCCAAGCCGTGCGAACTCGAGCCGGCGTGGTCGCGTCGTAGCTGAACGGCATGCGCAGCTCGGAGCTTCGTGAACTGCGCATCGACGACGATCTCGCAGATCGACGCTCGGCCGTGCGTCGTCGCGCTCGATCACCTGTACCGATTCCATTCCCCGCTGCCATTCCGGCGCGCGGCTCGATCGCCTCGACGACCTCCCAGCAGCGCTCGATCGGCGCGTCGACATCCCCCTCGGATGTGCCCTGCAGCAAGGTCATGCGGTGCCCTTCGTGATCGTCCAGCGTGAACGTGGTCGTCGCCGTCGCCCACTGGCGATCTCGCACGATCGCGTGAACGACGTAGCGGCCGGAGCGGCTGGGGCGGCCGGCGATCCGGCCGCTCGACCGGGATCAGCGCAGTCCGGGCGGCAGGCCCTTGCCGACCACCGCAACCGTCCGCCACGCGGGTCGGTCGCGTGCAGTCGCAGCGAGACCTGCTTGTGGATCGGGGTGTGCTGGCCGAGACCCGCGCGAGCCGCGAGCGTGCGCGAGCACAGCGACGCGACCAGTGGGGTGGCGTTCGGCGTTCCGAGCCCGGTCACGGGGTCATATCCGCGCTTGGCGCCAAAAACCCCTGGTCGCTGACGCGAAGTCATTGTCGCCCTGCGTGACGTCTTGGAAGTCCTTGCGCGTAGGCGGTGCTCGCAGCGCGGTACAGCGCCGGGTCGGCGTAGCCGATCGGTTGGTGGCGACACGCGGTGGAGGAGTCCGCCAGCGCCAACAACGCGGCCCAGACGGGAGCGCCGCCGCTGGTGCCGCCGAGTACCTGCCAGCCCGAGGTTTCCTTGGCGACCTTATCGTGCGCCGTTCAAGTACATGACATAGCCGGTGCTCGGGTCGGCGTCGATCGAGACGTCCGGGACCTCGCGGCAGTACCCACGCGAGCGGCCGCAGTGCGTGGCCAGTCGCGGCCGAGCGCTTGACGCCCAGCGATTTCGCTGGCCTGTGCCTGCGCGGGCGGCATCGGCCAGATCGAGGAGACGCCGCCGCCGGTCGAGGCGGCCATGTCCGACGGAGACCCGGCCGAGTCGTGCTTGCTGTTCCAGGCGGTCTGATACAGCGGCGGGCCGAGTCCCTGCAGGGTGGTGCCGCCGACGCCGGTCACATATGGCTGCGAGGCGGGATCGTCGACGCGTCAGCCGGTGGTAGCCGGGCCGCGGCGGGAATGTGACAGTCCTGCGCGCCGTTGTCGCCGTCGGCGGCAACGATCGACTGACCCTGCACCGCCGCTTGCGTCGAACAGGGTGTTCTCGGCGCGGGCGTTGGCCCGGCCGAGCTGCGCTTCACAGCGACCCCACGAGGCCGAGACGACCTGGGCGCGGTCCTGGTTGACGATCTTCGCGAACGTGTCGTACGGGCCGGATCCCGGGGCGGTCGAACTGCGAGCTCGGGCCCTGGTAGACGAGCACCTTCGCGCCCGGCGCGAACCCGATCACGTTCTCGATGTCGAACGCGGCCTCGTCGCTGCCGGCGCCGTGGCCCGCGCCGCCGTCGACGCGGACGTAGGAGATATTCGGGTGGATCCCGTAGCAGGCCGCGTAGGCGGCGATGTCGGACGGGATCGTCGGGCTGGAGCTCGTAGACCGCGATTGTCGTCCCGACGCCCGTGTCGTCGGCCCTGTAGAGGCCGTCGAATCCGTATGCGGAGGCCAGCTGGTTGTCGGTGTAGCCACCGAGGTTGCCGCCGGCGACGCTCGCGGCCGAGCAGGGCTTCGGACCCGAGCGCCCCGCGACGCTAGCCGGGGCGGTCGCATCGGTGGCCGCGGCGTCGACCGTCGGCGGCTTGCGCAGCGGGCCGAGCCGGCGCGGACGGGTGATCAGCGGTCGCGGGCTCGCGCTCGAGTCCAAGCCCGACGATCGACTGCACGTCGCCCGCGGCACCCGCGGCGAGTGCCGGCGCGCGGGTGGCGCGACGATCGTCTCGCGGCCGCGCTGCTGCAGGCGTGCGCAACTGCACGTCGAGCCCGCGTTCGATCGTCGCTGCGCGTGCTCGCAGCGGGATCGAGAGCCGGCCGGCGCTGAGTGCGCCGAGCCTCAGGCCGCGCTGCGCGAACGCGGCCCTGACGCGGCGCAGCTGGGCGGCGTCTGCGCCGAACCGACGACCGAACCGTGCCGGCGTCAGATAGTGGCGATAGGCCGCGGAGCCGGGGGTCGAGACCGCGCTCGCGTACGCCGCCAGGGCCGCGGGGTCACGAGGTTGCAGCGTGACCGTCAACTGCAGCTGTCGCCGCGGCGCGAGCGCCGTCCCGCGGTCGCGGGCCGCCGTCGCGAGCGCGGGTGTGATCGCGCCCGTGAGCCGGACGACCGGGCCGGTCGGCGCGGCGGCGGCGGTTGCAGCGCCGGCGAACAGGATCGCGGCGGCGACCGCCGTCGAGAACACGGCGAGCAGCCGCGCAGCCGCGCGCGGCGCTCGGTTCAGCGCAGCGGTTCGGCGGTCGCGGATGCGACCGCGGGCGGCGCACACACGGCGGCGGCCGGCCGGGCCGCCGCGCGCGCCGCTGGGCGCAACGTCATGCATCAGCAACGCTCAGGGTACCGACCGCTTCGGCAGAGGCGGCCGTCGCGGTCGGGCCCGCGTTGTGTCAATACGCTCGTGCACGATGACCGAACCCGCGTGTGAGATGCCTGAGCCGGGACCCGACCAGCGGCCACGGCGGCTGGTGTTCGGCGAGGTCGCGGAGCTGTATGACCGCAGCGCGGCCCGGTTACCCGCCGGCGTTGATCGACGACCTGGTCACGTTCGCCGGCGACGAGCGCCCGGGCGCTGGAGGTCGGAGCCGGGACCGGCAAGGCGACGCGGCTGGTCGGCGCCCGCGGCATCTCGGTGCTCGCGATCGAGCCGAGCGCGGAGATGGCGAGCGTTGCTCGGGCCGCGACCGAGTCGCTTGGTGGTGTCGAGTACGTGGTCGCCGACTTCGAGCGATGGCGGCCGCAGGGCCGCACGTTTCCGCTCGTCTACGCAGGTCAGGCGTGGCACTGGGTCGACCAGGAGCGTGGATACGCGCACGCTCGCGCGGCGCTGTCGCCCGGTGGGCATCTGGTCGCGTTCTGGAATCGGCCGGCATGGGGCGACAGCGCGCTGCGGCGCGCCCTGTCGGACGCCTATCGGCGCACGGTGCCACAACTACCGCCCGACGGCCCGATGCATCCCGACAACCACGCCCCCCACGGCGGCGACGCCTGGGAGCGAGCGGTCGCGGCGACCGACGGCCTCACCGAGCCGGGGCGGCGCTGCTACGCGTGGTCGATCGACTACACCGCGACGGAGTACGTCGAGCTGCTTTCGACGATGTCCGAGGTACGGCTGTTGATCGAGCCGGCGCGGGCGGCGCTGCTCGAGGCGGTCGGCGAGACGATCGAGCGACACGGCGCTCGGCTGACGATGCCGATGGTCACCGACGCGTCGATCGCCCGCGCCGAATAGAGCCCGGTAGATACTTGTTTGTCACAAGCAAGTACCATGTGAGCGATGGCGACCGCCGCGGACAGCACGACCGGCCTCACCCAACCGCAGCGCTCGGCGCTGTCGGACGCGCGGATGGCGGACGCTGCGGTGGCGTTGATCTGCGAGCGAGGCGCGGCCGCCACGACGCTCAAGGACGTCGGTCTGCGCGCCGGCTACAGCCGTGGGCTGGCCTCGTACCGGTTCGGCTCCAAGGAGGGGCTGTGGTCGTTCTTGATCCGGACGATCGGGGAGCAGTGGCTGGCCGAGCTGCAGGCCGCGGTCGCCGGTACCTGCGGGCTTGAGACGATCGGAGCCGCGGTCGACGCGCACTGCCGGTTCCTGCTCGAGTCCTCGGACCGGATCCGGGCGTTCTACGTCTTGTGGTTCGAGTCGGTCGGTCCCGACCCAGCGTTGCGGGAAGTGATCAGCGGCGCCCACGAGCGTCGCCAGCGCGACGTCGAGCAGTGGATCCGCGAGGGAATCGCTGCCGGCAGCGTGCGCGCGGAGCTCGACGTGCCGTTGGTCGCCGAGCAGTTCTGCGCGGCGATCATCGGGATCGTCTACACCTGGCTGGTGTCGCCACCGGCCCCGGCGCAGCTGCGTCGACTACACGACGGACTGAAGTGGCAAATGGCCGAGCTGCTCGACCCGTCCCCGCCCGGCGAGCCGGCGTTCGCCGGGTCACACAGCGGATCGGAGGAGACGTGATCACCGAGACGGCGTCGCGCGAGGATGGGCAGAGCAACGAGCGCACCGGCGAGGTGCCGCTGCGGTTCGTAACGGTCGCGTCGCTGTTCGACGGGCACGACGCCGCGATCAACGTGATGCGCCGGCTGATCCAGGACCGCGGCGCCGAGGTCGTGCATCTCGGGCACAACCGCAGCGTCGCCGACGTGGTGCGGGCGGCGATCCAGGAGGACGTCGACGGCATCGCGATCAGCTCTTACCAGGGTGGTCACCTCGAATACTTCTCCTACGTGATCGACCTGCTGCGCGAGCGCGGCGCCGAGCACATCCGCGTGTTCGGAGGTGGCGGCGGCACGATCACGCCGGCCGAGATCGCCGAGCTCGAGCGCTACGGCGTCGAACGCATCTATCACCCCAATGACGGAATGTCGCTCGGTCTCGGCGGGATGATCGACGACCTCGTGCGCCGGACGTCCGAGCAGCGGGAGCTTCCGGGGCCCGAGCCGCGGATCCCCGAGCCGGGTGAGGCGGCCGACGACCTGACGATCGCGAGGGTGCTGTCGGCGCTCGAGGACGAGACGATCGACTCGGCCGAGCTGCAGCGGTTGCGCGAATCCTGGGCGGCCGCCTCGCAGCGGGCGCCGGTGGTCGGGGTGACCGGCACCGGCGGTGCCGGCAAGAGCACCGTCACCGACGAGCTGCTGAGCAGGTTCTCGCGCCGGTTTGAGCAGTTGCGGGTCGCGGTGCTGGCCGTCGATCCGACTCGTCGGCGGACCGGCGGCGCGTTGCTCGGGGACCGGATTCGTTTCAACGCCTTACGCGACGAGCGCATCTTCATGCGCTCGATGGCGACCCGGCGGCGCAACTCGGCGACCAGCGCGATGCTCGCCGACGCGCTCGCGTTCCTGCGCACCGCCGGGTTTGACCTGGTCGTCGTCGAGACCGCCGGCATCGGCCAGTCGGACTCGGAGATCGTCGACCTCGTCGATCTGCCGGTGTACGTGATGACGAGCGAATTCGGCGCCGCCACCCAGCTGGAGAAGATCGACATGCTGGATCTGGCCGAGCTGGTCGTGATCAACAAGTTCGACAAGCGCGGCGCGCTCGACGCGCTGCGCGACGTTCGCAAGCAGTGGCGCCGCAATCGGGTTGCGTTCGAGCTCTCAGACGAGCAGGTGCCGGTGTACCCGACGATCGCCAGCCAGTTCGACGATCCCGGCGTCTGGTGGGTGTTCGCAAACCTCTGCCGGAGGCTCGGCGAGCTGCCGGGCGCCGATGGCGGGCGCTGGAACCCGCAGCTCGAGCTCGAGACCCACGAGCCGCTCGGCAACGTGCTGATTCCGAGCGGCCGCGTGCGCTACCTGTCCGAGATCGCCGAGCAGGGGCGGGCGATCAACGAGCGGGTCGAGCGCCGCGCCGGAGACGCCGCGACCGCCCAGCACTGCTACGAGGCGCTGCGCGCGCTCGGCGACGTCAAGCTGCCCGAGTCGCTGCAGCCCTACGACACGTCGGACCTGCAGGACGGCGAGAACGCTGTGATGGCGCCGCTGCGCGAGCACTACAACGAGGCGCTGGAGGCGGTCGGGTCAGAAGCGCTCGAGCTGCTGCGCGGCTGGGATGCGCAGCTGGAGCGGATCACCAGCGAGACCTACAGCTACACGGTTCGTGACCGCGAGATCACCGGCGACAACTACAAGACCTCGCTGTCGGGGCAGCAGATCCCGAAGCTGGCTCCGCCACGGCTGGACGGCTGGGGCGATCGGCTGCGGTTCGCGCTCAAGGAGAACCTGCCGGGCGCTTACCCATACACCGGCGGCGTGTTCCCCTACCGCCGGGCGGGGGAGGACCCGACTCGGATGTTTGCCGGCGAGGGCACGCCGGAGCGCACCAACCGGCGCTTTCACTACCTGTCCTCGGGGCAGCCGGCGGCGCGGCTGTCGACCGCCTTTGACTCGGTCACGCTGTATGGCGAGGACCCCGCGCCGCGGCCTGACATCTACGGCAAGGTTGGTAACTCCGGTGTGTCGATCGCGACCGTCGATGACGCCAAGAAGCTGTACTCGGGCTTTGACCTGTGCGCGACGACGACCTCGGTGTCGATGACGATCAATGGCCCGGCGCCGATCATCCTGGCGTTCTTCATGAACGCCGCGATCGACCAGCAGGTCGAGCGCCACCTGCGTGAGACCGGTGGTTGGGACGAGGCCCAGCGCAAGCTGGATACGTTCTTCGACCAGCACGGCGGCCGGCCGGCCTACGCCGGCGAGCTGCCCGAGGGCAACCAGGGGCTCGGGCTGGGGCTGCTGGGCGCGTCGGGCGAGATGGTCGTCGAGCCTGAGGTCTACGAGCAGATCAAGGCCGACACGCTGCGGAGGGTGCGCGGCACCGTCCAGGCGGACATCCTCAAGGAGGATCAGGCCCAGAACACCTGCATCTTCTCGACCGAGTTCGCGCTGAAGATGATGGGCGACGTCCAGCAGTACTTCTCAGACCACCAGGTCCGCAACTTCTACTCGGTGTCGATCAGCGGCTACCACATCGCCGAGGCCGGGGCCAACCCGATCTCGCAGCTCGCGTTCACGCTCGCCAACGGCTTCACGATCGTCGAGTACTACCTGGCCCGCGGGATGGAGATCGACGCGTTCGCGCCGAACCTGAGCTTCTTCTTCTCCAACGGGATGGACCCGGAATACGCGGTGATCGGCCGCGTCGCGCGACGGATCTGGGCGCGCGCGATGCGTGAGCGGTACGGCGCGTCGCCGCGCAGCCAGATGCTCAAGTACCACATTCAGACTTCGGGCCGGTCGTTGCATGCCCAGGAGATCAGCTTCAACGACATCCGCACCACGCTGCAGGCGCTGTACGCGATCTTCGACAACTGCAACAGCCTGCACACGAACGCCTTCGACGAGGCGATCACGACGCCGACCGAGCAGTCGGTCCGGCGCGCGGTCGCGATCCAGCTGATCATCAACCGGGAGCTCGGGTTGAACTTCTGCGAGAACCCGTGGCAGGGGTCGTTCGTGATCGAGCAGCTGACCGACCTGGTCGAGGGGGCGGTCTACGAGGAGTTCGACCGGATCTCCGAGCGCGGCGGCGTGCTCGGCGCGATGGACACGATGTACCAGCGATCGAAGATCCAGGAGGAGAGCCTCCATTACGAGCAGCTCAAGCACACCGGTGAGCTGCCGTTGATCGGGGTCAACACGTTCCTCGCCGCCGACGGCGTCGGCGAGCAGATCGACGAGCTGCAGCTGATGCGCTCAACCGAGACCGAGAAGCGCGCCCAGATCGAAAGCGTGAGCGCATTCCAGGCCCGGGCCGCCGACCGCACGCCGCGGGCGCTGGCAGATCTACAGGAGACCGCGCGCGCCCGCGACAACGTGTTCGAGGCGCTGCTGCAAGCGGTCAAGGTAGCGTCGCTGGGCCAGATCTCGCAGGCGCTGTACGAGGTCGGCGGCGAGTACCGGCGCAATATGTAGCGCTCACGCGTCGTCGGTCAGCGCGGCCAGGCGCTGGCGCAGATGCTGCTTGACGTCGGGCCACTCGTCATCGATCACCGAGTAGTAGGCAGAGTCCCGGACGCCGCCGCCGGGCAGCACCATGTGTTTGCGGAAGATCCCCTCGAACTGGGTACCGGCCGCAAGCAGCGCGCCGCGCGAGCGCTCGTTTCGGGCATCGGTCTTGAACTCGACGCGCCGCACCCCGACCGTCTCGAACGCATGCGTCATCAACAGCAGCTTGGTCTCGACGTTGACACCGGTGCCCCATGCGCTCGGCGTTACCCAGCTCCAACCGATCTCGACGCGCAGATGCTCGAGCCGCGGTTCGAGGAAGGTCGAGGAGCCGAGCACCCGGCGATCGTCCGCCGCGAGGATCACGTGCGGCGCCTCGCGCTGCTCGCGAGCGGCCTGCAGGCGGGTCGCGAGCCACTCGCGCAGCGCATCGCGGGAGGAGGCCATGTCGGCCGGCATCCAGCGAAACATCGCCGGATCGGTCGCTGCCTGCGCGAGCCCCGCCTCGTGTTCGGCCGCCAACGGCTCGACCGCCACCAGGCGCCCCGAGTCCCACGTGCGCAGCTCGGCTACGGCCGGGATCGGAGGTGTGCCGGTGGCGCCCACGCAACTCGGACGATACCTGCGGCGGACCGTGCGATGCGCGCCGAGCGCCCGCGCGCGTCGCGACTAGCATGTGGCCTCATGGGCGCGACCGCCACGCTCGACTCCGACGATTTCGCGATCGAGATGGATCTGCATCGGCGTGAGCTGACCGGCTACTGCTACCGAATGCTCGGGGCGGGGTCCGAGGCCGAGGACGCGGTTCAGGAGACGTTCCTGCGCGCCTGGCGCGCCCGCGATCGCTTCGCGCACCGCTCGACGCTGAAGACCTGGCTTTACAAGATCGCCACCAACGTCTGTCTCGACATGCCGCAGCGACCGCAGCGACGCGCTCGCCCGATGGATCTGGTGCCGTCGTCGACGTGCGAGACCGCGGTGCTGACGGAGCTGCCCGAGTACCGCTGGGTCCAGCCGGTCGCCGATGCCAGGGTGCTGCCGGGCGCCGGCGACCCGGCCGAGCTGGCCGCCCAGCGCGACACGGTCCGGCTTGCGTTCGTGGCGGCGCTGCAGACACTGCCCCCCAGACAACGGGCGGTACTGATCGGCCGCGACGTTCTGCACCTGTCGGCCGCAGAGGTCGCGCAGCTGCTGGACTCGAGCGTCGCCTCGGTCAACAGCGCGCTGCAGCGCGCCCGCGCCGCGCTTGGCGCGCGCGAGCCGACCCCGCACGAAGGCGAGCTCGACGACGACGACCGCGAGCTGCTCGCCCGCTACGTCGACACGTTCGAGCGCTACGACATCGAGGCGCTGGTCGGGTTGCTGCGCGAGGACGCGGTCTCGGCCATGCCCCCGTTCGAGCTGTGGATCGAGGGCGCCGAGGAGATCGGCCGTTGGATGCTCGGCCCCGGCAGCGACTGTCGCGGCGCACGGCTGCGGGCGACCCGGGCCAACGGATGCCCCGCGTTCGGCAGCTACCGGATCGATCCGGCCGGTGGCTGGGACGCGTTCGCACTCCAGGTCCTCGAACTGCGTCACGGCCGGATCGCGACGATCCACAATTTCCTGGACACCGAGCTGTTGCCGCAGTTCGGGCTGCCGCTTCGGCTGGACAGCTGAGCGTCTCCCTCGACCCGCAAGGAATCGCCGTGAAGCCGAAGCTGCTGATCATTCTCGCGAGCACTCGTCCTGGCCGGGTCGGCCTGCCGGTCGCCACCTGGTTCACTGAGCACGCTGATGACGACGGCAGGTTCGAGACCGAGCTGGTCGATCTCGCCAAGCTCGCGCTGCCCCTGCTCGACGAGCCCAAGCACCCGCGGCTGCGCCAGTACACACACGACCACACGTTCGCGTGGAGCCGGATCGTCGACGGCGCGGACGCGGTCGTGATCGTCACCGCCGAGTACAACTACGGCTACCCGGCGGCGCTCAAGAACGCGTTGGACTATCTCAACCACGAGTGGCGTCACAAGCCGCTGGGTTTCGTCTCCTACGGCGGCGTCGCGGCCGGAACCCGTGCCGTTCAGCAGCTCAAGCAGGTCACCGGGGCGGTGCAGCTGGTCACGACTCAGACCGCGGTCAACATCCCATTCGTCGCGAGCCTGCTGGCAGACGACGGCCGGCTGGCCGCCAACGAGGTGATGGAGCAGGCAGCGTCGGCGATGCTCGGCGAGCTGCTCGAGCTCCACGGCGCCCTGGCGCCGCTGCGGACGCGCGGCTGAGGCCGGCGCTCGAGGCGGTCGGCGGCCGAGGCCGACAAGTGGCATGAGCGTCCTCGAGGCGATCGCGATCTTCGCCGCCGGCGTGGTCGCCGGAACGATCAACTCGGTCGTCGGCTCGGGCACGTTGGTCACGTTTCCGGTGCTGCTCGCGTTCGGATACCCGCCGGTCGTCGCCAACGTCTCCAACTCGGTCGGCCTGGTGCCGGGCAGCGCCGCCGGCGCGGTCGGCTATCGCCGTGAGCTCGACGGTCAGCGGGCGCGGGCGCTGCCGCTGATCTGCACCTCGATCACGGGCGCGGCAATCGGAGCGGCGTTGCTGTTGACGCTGCCGTCGTCGGCGTTTGAGGCGATCGTGCCGGTGTTCATCGCGCTCGCGCTGGTGCTGATCGTGCTGCAGCCGCGGATTTCGCGTTGGCTGGCCAGCCGCGGCGGGGCGACCGGCGCGCGCGCCGGGCCGTTCGCGATTGCCGGCGTGTTCGCGGCCGCCATCTACGGGGGCTATTTCGGCGCCGCGCAGGGGATCCTGGCGTTGTCGATCCTGTCGCTCTCGATCGACGACTCGCTGACTCGCCTGAACGCGCTCAAGGTGGTCTTGGTGGGAACCGCGAACCTCGTATCCGGGCTCGTGTTCGTGTTCGCGGCCCATGTTGCGTGGGGTGCCGCCGGCCTGATCGCGGCCGGCGCGATGATCGGTGGCTATCTCGGAGCCCACATCGGGCGGCGGCTGCCACCGCAGGCGCTACGTGCCGTGATCGTGGTCATCGGGGTCGCGGCGATCGTGCATCTGCTCACTTGAGCCGGCGACTGCCGGCGACCCGGCAGCGCTCAGCGCGAGTAGGTGCCGACCAGGCGCGCCTGCTCGATCACGTGATCCTCGATCTCCTCCAGCAACCGGCGACGGGTCAGGCCGGCAGGCAGATCGAGCGGCTGATCGAGCGCGTAGATCCAGAAGTAGTAGTGGTGGTTGCCGTGGTCCGGTGGCGGTGCCGGCCCCATGTAGGCGGCGTCACCCGTGGAGTTGAGGCCGAGCGTCGCCTCGCCACCACCCTCGGGCAGCTCGGTCGCGTCGCCGTCAATGCCGTACGCCACCCAGTGCGTGAAGCCGTCGACGAGCGGCGCGTCGGGGTCGTGACAGATGATCGCGAAGGCCTCGGTGCCGGTCGGCACGCCGCTCCACTGGAGTGCGGGGGCGACGTCGTCGCCATCGGCCGTGTGTCGCTCGGGGATGCGCTTGTGGTAGGCGACCGACGGGCTGCGCAATCGCAGTTCGCCGACGTTCAGTTGCTGACTCATGGCCGCGACGCTACCCCGCGCCCGCCAGGACTACGCGAACCTCGGGTTCGGCCGCCTGCGCGCGGGCTCGCGGCCGGGCGGCTGCGTGGGGTTGCCGCGCGGTCGCAGCTTCGGGATCTCAAGCTCGAGATCCTCGTCGCCGGTGAGCGTGTGCTCGGTGCCGTGGTGCTCGAAGCTCAGCGGCTCGCCGGACCGCAGCCGGTAGCGGGCGTGCTCGGAATCGACCTCGACCTGCAGCGCCCGTCCCCGAAACATCAACCGGAACTGTAGGCGCGTCAACGCGTCGGGCAGGCGCGGTCGGAAGGTGAGCTTGCCGAAGTGGTCGCGCATCCCGCCAAAGCCCGCGACGGCTACAAGCCAAGTGCCCGCCAACGAGGCGATGTGGACACCGTCACGGGTGTTGTGCTCGAGATCCTCAAGGTCCATCAACGCCGCTTCCGCGAAATAGTCGTAGGCAAGGTCCATGTGGCCGACCTCGGCCGCGACGATCGACTGACAACAGGCAGACAGTGACGAGTCGCGTACGCAGAGCCGCTCGTAGTACTCGAAGTCGCGCCCCTTCTCGGAGTCGGTGAACGCGTGCCCGCATTCGTACAGCGCGAGCACCAGATCGGCCTGCTTGACGACCTGCTTGCGGTACAGGTCGAAGTAGGGGTAGTGCAGCAGCAGCGGGTACGGATGCTCGGGGCAGGACCCGAAGTCCCATAGTTCGTGTGAGGTGAACCCTTCGGCCTGCTCGTGGACCTCGAGCAGCTCGTTGTAGGGGATCGTCATCCGGGCGGCGGCATCGCGCCAGCCGGCGGCCTCCTCGGCGTCGATCCCGAGCTCGGACGCGAGCTGCGGACTGCGCTCGACGATCTCCGCCGCCGCGTTGAGGTTCTGCTGTGCCATCAGGTTCGTGAAGATGTTGTTGTCGGCGACCGCCGAGTACTCGTCCGGGCCCGTAACTCCGTCGATCCGGAACTTGCCGGCCGCATCGTGATGGCCGAGCGAGCGCCACAGCCGCGCGGTCTCGACCAGCAGCTCGGCGCCGGTCGTGCGCTCAAACTCCTCGTCGTCGGTCGCCCACCGATAGCGAGTCACCGCCCGCGCGATATCGGCGTTGATGTGAAACGCGGCGGTACCGGCCGGCCAATAGCCCGAGCACTCCTGCCCCTGGATCGTGCGCCACGGGAACGCCGCCCCCTTCAGACCAAGGTCGCGGGCGCGCTCGCGAGCGAGCCCGAGCGTCTCGTAGCGCCAGCGCAGCGCGTCCGCGGCGGCATGCGGGGCCGTGTAGGTCAGTACTGGCAACACGAACATCTCGGTGTCCCAGAACGTGTGACCGTCATAGCCGGGTCCCGTCAACCCCTTGGCCGCGATCGCGCGCTGCTCGCCGCGCGCACCGGCCTGCAGCGTATGCCACAGCGCGAAGCGGACGGCCTGCTGCAGTTCGGCGTCGCCTTCGATCTCGACATCGGCCCGATCCCAGTATTCGTCCAGATAGGCGCGCTGGTCGGCCAGCAGACCCTCGAAGCCGGTGTGCTGCGCCGCGGCCAGCGCTGCTGCAACCTGGTCGCGCAGCGCCGGGCCCGAGCGCGTGCCCGACCAGCCGTAGGCGATCGCCTTGATGACCCGCAGCGGCTTGCCGGGTGCGAGGTTCGCGACGATCTCCATCCGTGCGACGTCGGCATAGACGCCGAGATGGGTCGCGGTACCGTCGGGCCCGTCGATCAGGTGATCGATCGCCGCCGCCATCCGCAGGCCGCTTTGACGGGTGCGGTGCACGAGCACCGCGCGGGTGCCGGTTCCGTCGTAGTCCTCGGAAACGAGCGGCTCGGCCAGCGCTGCCGCCGCGCGCGGGTCCCTGGAGGCGACCGGCATCGTCTCGTTGGCGACCAGTTCGGACTGCAGTACAACCGGAAACTCGCCGTCGACCGCCTCGACCTCGTACTCGATCAAGGCCACCGCGCGCTGGGTGAACGAGACCAACCGGGTCGAGCTGATCCGCACCTGTCGGCCGGTCGGCGAGGTCCATACCACCGACCGGCGCAGCACCCCCGCGCGGAGATCGAGCACACGCTCGTGACTGTCGACGACGCCATAGCGGATGTCGAACGGCTCGTCCTCGACCAGCAGCCGCAGCAGCTTGCCGTTGGTGACGTTGACGACCGACTGGCCGTCTTCGGGATAGCCGTAGCCGGCCTCGGCGTACGGCAGCGGGCGGGTCTCGAACAGGCCCGCCAGATAGGTGCCGGGGAGCCCATAGGGCTCGCCCTCGTCGAGGTTGCCGCGCAGACCGATGTGTCCGTTGGACAGCGCGAACACCGACTCGGACTGGGCGAGCTTATCGAGGTGCAGTTCGGTCTCGCGGACCGTCCAGGGCTCGACCGGGTACGACGGGTGCTCGATCACTGGTTCAGCAGCTCCGAGAGATCCGTGACGACGACGTCGGCACCGTGCTGCTTGAGCGCTGCGGCGTGGTCGACCCGGTCGACGCCGACGACGAACCCGAACTTGCCGTCGTGGCCGGCCTGAACGCCGGCGGTCGCGTCCTCGAACACGGTGGCGTTGGCGGGGAGGATGTCGAGCGCTCTGGCGCCGGCCAGGAAGGTGTCGGGGTGTGGCTTTCCGCGCAGGTGCTCGCGGGTTGCGACGATCCCGTCGATCCGCGCGTCGAAGTAGCCGGCGATTCCGGCGGACTCGAGCACGTCCTTGCAGTTCGCGCTCGCGGACACGACCGCACACGGCAGGCCCGCCTCACGTGCCCGGCGCACGTAGGCGACGGAGCCGTCGTAGGCCTGCACCCCATCGGTCTTGATCAGCTGCAGCACGAGCTCGTTCTTGCGGTTGCCGATCCCGTCGATCGTGTGCGCGTCGGACGGATCGTCGGGGCTGCCCTGCGGCAGTTCGATCCGGCGTGAGTCCAAGAACGTCCTGACGCCGTCATAGCGCGGCATCCCATCGACGTACTCGTTGTAGTCGTCCTGCGTGAACGGATCGAAGCCGTCGCCGTCGCGCTGCTTCAGATACGCGTCGAAGGTCTGCTTCCAGGCCTTGAAGTGGACCTTCGCGGTCTGCGTCAGCACGCCGTCGAGATCGAACAGCAGGCCCTCGATGCGATCGGGGAGACCGAGCACGCGAGCAACATATACCTCGCGCCCGCCCGTCGCTGTGAAGCCGAGGTGAACAACCCTGGTGCGTTTGCGCATGGACGTCGTGGGTAGCCCAGTCTGAGAGGGCCATGAACCCCTGGACAAAGGAGCTGCCGAAACCATGAGTGAGGTACCGCGCACGACCACCGATGGCGGCAGCCCCGTCGTATCGGATGAGCATTCGCTGACCGTCGGCCCCGATGGGCCGATCCTGCTCCAGGATCAGTATCTGATCGAGCAGATGGCGAACTTCAACCGGGAGCGCATCCCGGAGCGTCAACCGCACGCGAAGGGATCGGGCGCGTTCGGCACCTTTGAGACAACCGAGGACGTCAGTGCGTACACCTGCGCGGCGTTGTTCCAGCCCGGCGTCAAGACCGAGATGCTCGCTCGGTTCTCGACCGTCGCGGGCGAGAGCGGCAGTCCGGACACCTGGCGCGACCCCCGTGGCTTCGCGTTGAAGTTCTATACGGCCGAGGGCAACTACGACATGGTCGGCAACAACACGCCGGTCTTCTTCGTCAAGGACCCGATGAAGTTCCAGCATTTCATCCGCAGCCAGAAGCGTCGCGCCGACAACGGCCTGCGCGACCACGACATGCAGTGGGACTTCTGGACGCTGTCGCCCGAATCCGCGCATCAGGTCACGTGGCTGATGGGCGACCGCGGCGTGCCCAAGACCTGGCGCCACATGAACGGCTACTCCAGCCACACCTATATGTGGGTCAACGCCGCCGGCGACAAGTTCTGGGTCAAGTACCACTTCAAGACCGACCAGGGAGTCAAGTGCCTGACGCAGGACGAGGCCGACCAACACGCCGGCTGGGATCCTGACTATCACCGCCAGGATCTGTTCGAAGCGATCCGCGAGCGCGAGTTCCCGACGTGGACGCTGTACATGCAGATCATGCCGTTCGCGGAGGCCGACGGGTACCGGTTCAACCCCTTTGACCTGACGAAGGTCTGGCCCCACGGCGACTATCCGCTGGTCCGGGTCGGGACGATGACGCTGAACCGCAACCTGACCGACTTCCACACCGAGATGGAGCAGGCGGCGTTCGAGCCCAACAACCTGGTTCGCGGGATCGGTCTGAGCCCGGACCGGATGCTGCTCGCCCGTGGGTTCTCCTATGCCGACGCACATCGCGCCCGGCTCGGCGTCAACTACAAGCAGATCCCGGTCAACACTCCGCACGTGCCGGTGCACAGCTACAGCAAGGACGGCGCGATGCGAACCGTCAACGCCGCCGATCCGGTCTATGCGCCGAACTCGTACGGCGGTCCAGCCGCGGATCCGTCGGCGACCGACGATGCCGGGCTGTGGGCGGCCGGTGGCGAGATGGTCCGTGCCGGGTACGTGCAGCACGCCGAGGACGACGACTGGGGTCAGCCCGGCACGTTGGTGCGTGAGGTGTTGGACGACGCCGCTCGCGAGCGGCTCGTCAGCAACGTCTCCGGACACTTGCTCAAGGATGTCTCCGACGGCGTCCTCGAGCGCGCGTTTGAGTACTGGAAGAAGATCGACGCCGACATCGGCGGACGGATCGAGCAGGCGGTTCGAACGCCGGCCGACGCGGCGCCGTATCCGGCCTGAGCTCGGCTATTCGAGCTCGTCGCGCTCGGCGTCCGCCGCGGCGACGGGGGGCACGATTCGCTCCAGCAGCGCCTCGAGTCGCTCCAGCGGCTCGACGATGTCAGGGCGATCGGCCTTCTGGTCGACCGCGAGCCGGACCGCGGCGATCTCGCGAGCCAGGTATTCGGTTTCCGCCAGCGATCGGGCGTTCATCTCGCGGTCGCGCTCGACCTCGTCCTTGTCACGGTCGGCCTGGCGGTTCTGAGCGAGCAGGATCAGCGGCGCCGCGTAGGCCGCCTGGGTCGAGAACGCGAGGTTGAGCAGGATGAACGGGTAGGCGTCGAACCGCAGCACCGCGAACGCGACGTTCAGGACGATCCAGATGATCACGATCACCGTCTGGCCGATGATGTAGCGCGGAGTACCGAAGAAGCGCGCCAACCGTTCGGCCAGCCGGCCGAACTCGTCGGGGTCATAGGCCGGGCCGCCGGCGCTGCCCTTGGGCTTTGAGAGCGTGTCCTCGCGCGCCATCAGCTGTGCCCGGCGTGTTCGGTGTGCTCCGACAGCGCCAGCCGCCAGTCATCGGGCAGCACGGTGTCGAGCACGTCGTCGATCGTGATCGCCCCGAGCAACCGCCCGAGCCCGTCGACAACCGCCAGCGAGACCGTGTCGTAGGCCGCCAGCTGAGCGGCAACCTCGCGCTCGGGGCAGCTCGGTTCAACCGGCTCGGCGTCTTCGTCGACGCAGCGGTGCAGCGGCTTGGACGGCGCCTCACGCAGCAATCGCTGAAAGCCGACGTTGCCGAGGTAACGGCCCGTCGGTGTCTCCAGCGGCGGCCGGCAGATGAACACCGCGGACGCGAGCGGAACCGGAAGATGGTGATCACGGATCCGCGCCAGTGCCTCGGCGACGGTCGCGTCGGGCGCCAGGATCACCGGCTCGGGCGTCATCAGCCCGCCGGCGGTGTCGGGCAGATAGCTGAGCAACCGCCGAACTGGCTCGGCCTCCTCGGGGTCCATCGCCTGCAGCAGCTCGGCCTGGCGGCCCGGCGTGAACTCACCGAGCAGGTCGGCCGCATCGTCGGCGTCCATCTCGTCGAGCACCCGGGCCAGATGTTCGAGGTCGAGCCCCTCGACGAGTCGCACCTGGTCCTCCTCGGAGAGCTCCTCCAGCAGGTCGGCGAAGCGCTCGTCCTCGAGCGCTCGGGCAAGCACCCGCCGGCGGCTGAGCGGCAGCTTGCGCAGCGCATCGGCCATCTCGGCGGGGTGCAGGTTGCCGAGGTCGGCCGCCTGGCGGTCGACCGGCCGTTCGGAAGCGAACAGCTCGCCGGCCTCCGACCAATCGAGCACGTCTGGCGAACGCCGCAGCCGCGGCACCCGGCGCCCGCCCGCCAGCGCCACCGTCGCGACCTCCCAGCCGTGGTCGTCGGGCGACGGCGTGAGCCCGACGTCGACGACCCGCCCGCGCTTGAACCGGGTGCCGATAACCTCGCCGGCCAGCAGCAGCTCGCCTTCGCGCAGCTGAAACGGCCGCGTGTTGACCGACCCGCGTCGCAACCGGGCGCCGTCGGAGCCGATTTCACCGATCCGGCCGACGCCGACGAACACGCGGCGACGCTGCATCGCGATCACGAACCCGTTGACCCGCGGCGGCTTCGAGCCACGGTCGATGACCGCGTCGTTGACGCGGCCGATCTCCGAGCCGTCGGCTCCGAGCAGCGGCAACCGAGTGAGCCGAGAGACGTAGACGATCCGCGCTTCCATCGCCGTCAATGGTAAGCCCGGACTGGCGGTCGGTACGCTGACATCGAGATGCGGGTCGCGATCGTCGGGGCGGGGTTCAGCGGCATCGGGATGGGGGCGGCGCTGGAGCGCACCGGCGACGAGTACGTGATCTACGAGCGATCTGACGACGTCGGTGGGGTATGGCAGCACAACACGTATCCCGGGGCGGCCTGCGACGTGCCGTCGTACGTCTACTCCTACTCCTGGGCGCAGCGGCGCGATTGGACGCGGCCGTGCTCGCCCCAGCCGGAGATCCAGCAGTATCTGCGGTCGGTCGCCGCCGATACCGGCGTGCTCGCGCATGCCCGCTTCGGGGCCGAGGTGAGCGAGGCGCGCTGGGACCCGACGACGCTGCGCTGGCGGCTGCGGATCGAACGCCGATCCGGGAGCGACTGGGACGAGGCCGACGTGCTGGTGCTCGGCTGCGGTCAGCTCAGCGGGCCGGCGCTGCCCTCGATTCCCGGCTCCGAGCGCTTCACCGGTCGTGCGTTTCACTCGGCGCGCTGGGACCACTCCGACGACCTCCGCGGCAGTCGGGTGGCGGTGATCGGCACCGGCGCGTCGGCGATCCAGCTGATTCCGGCGATCGTCGGCCAGGTCGGCCAGCTCGACGTCTATCAACGGACCGCGCCGTATCTGCTGCCCCGTCGCAACGACCCGTACCCGGCCCCGGTTCGCGCGCTGCTGGGCGCCGTGCCGGGGCTACAGCGGTTGCGCCGTTACGGGATGTGCGGGGTGATGGAGTGGATCACGCTCGGGTTCATTCGCTCATCGATCGCCAACGCGCTGATGCGAGCGTGGTCGTTGTCGTTCATGCGGACGCAGCTGCGCGGCGATCGGACACTGCGTCGGCAGGTCTGGCCCGATCACCCGTTCGGCTGCAAGCGGATCCTGTTCAGTTCTGACTATCTGCCGGCGCTGCGGCGGCCCAACGTACGGCTGATCACCGAGCCGGTGCAGCGGATCAGCGAGCACGGTGTCGTGACCGCCGGCGGGGGCGAGCGCGAGGTCGACACGATCATCTACGCGACCGGCTTTCGGTCACAGGACTTCGTCGCGCCGCTGCGGGTCGTCGGGGCCGACGGGATCGAGCTGCAGCAACGCTGGCGCGGAGGCGCCCGGGCCCACCGTGGGATCTCGGTCGCCGGCTACCCGAACATGTTCCTGCTGTACGGGCCCAACACGAACCTGGGTGCGGGCTCGATCATCACGATGCTCGAGGCCCAGATCCGGTATGTCTCGACGGCGCTGGCGCTGATCGGCCCGCACCGGGCGCTGGACGTCCGAGCAGATGTCGAGCACCGCTCCACCGACCAGCTGCAGGACCGTCTGCGCGGGACGGTCTGGACCGGATGTAACAGCTGGTACCGAAGCGATCGCGACGGCCGAATCGTCAACAACTGGCCCGGGTTCGTGGCTGAATACGTGCGCGAGACCCGGCGTTGTGACGCGGTCGATTATTGCGTCGTTGCGCCGTCCGCAGCTAGTTGAGTCTTCTCATTTGACACGGACCTGACGGTGGACAAAGATGCCGCGCGGGGATTCTGGAAATTCAGTGGGGAGGTTTTCTTTGCTTAGGTTTTCGGTGCGCCACGTCACGACACGGCTCGTGCTGGCGCTCGCCACGACGCTCGCGGTTGGCGCCGCGCTGACGTCGGTCGCCGGCGCGGCCGCGGTCAAGAACAAGCCCAGCCGCGTGCGGATGATCGCGGTGCCGGGCAGCGTCCAACGGTCGACCGACCGGATCATCGGTCATTACCGCGCACCCGCGATGTCGGTCGCGGTCGTGCTCAAGCCCAGTCACGCGGCCGCGCTCCATCGCCAGGCCGCGGCGATCTACAGCCGCGCCGACCGGCGCGATCCTCACTGGCTGCATCGCGGCCAGTTCGTCGCTCGCTACGGACCGACCTCGGCCCAGCGGGCAGCGGTCGTGCGCTACCTGCGCCACCGTGGTCTGACCGTGCACGCCAGCAAGTCGCCGTTCATGGTCAACGCGAGCGGCTCCAGCGCGCGGGTCTCCGCGACGTTCGGAACCGAACTGCGGACCTTCGTCGGCTCGCGTCACGTCCACTACTTCGCCAACACGCGCGCGGTGCACCTGCCCGCAACGGTCGGGCATGGCGTGCTCGGTGTGGTTGGACTGACGAACACGATCCGGATGCATTCCGACGCGATCCGGGCTAAGGGCGTGCAGCGCAGCAACGGCCATTCGTCTGGCGGCTCGAGCTGTGAGACCCCCTATCCAACCGCCGAGCAGTTGTTCGACACCTACGTCAATGGTGCACCGCTGCCGTTCGGATACGGCGCCGGACCCGGCTGCCAGGGACTGTCTCCGAGCCAGGACAATTCGCTGTATGGCGCACCGTACGGCGGCCGGCGCGTCAAGGGCCGCGGGAGCAACGTTGCGCTGTTTGAGTTGTCGGCCTACCAGCAGTCCGACATCGACACCTGGGCCCACCAGTTCTACGGCAAGCGCTACAACCCGTCGCTGGTCGACATCGACGTCGACGGCGGCCCGCTGGACCCGCAGTGCCCGGTCGGCGACACCTGCCCGCCGGAGTACAACGGCTACGCCGGCGACATCGAGGTCGACGCCGACATCCAGATGTCGCTGGCGATCGCGCCGGCCAACCGCAACGTGCTCGTCTACAACGCGCCCAACGACTTCACCGGGCAGACCGAATTGGACGAGTACACGGCGATCGCCAACCAGGACACCGCCGATACGATCAGCTCGAGCTGGGGCGTGTGCGAGAACGACGTAACCCCGGCGTATGTCCAGGCCGAGAACCTCGTGTTCGAGCAGATGGCGCTGCAGGGACAGTCGCTGTTCGCCGCCGCGGGTGACACCGGTGCGTTTGATTGCATCCGGTCCGACGGCACGACGATCCAGAACGTCATGGATCCGGGTGGCGAGCCGTGGATCACCAGTGTCGGTGGAACGTCGCTGGCCAACTACAACCCGGGAACGAACCCGCACCCCTCCTACCCGCGTGCCGGCGAGTCGGTCTGGAACGTCGACAACCTGTGCGCGAACAACGGCGATCTCTCGACACCCGCCAGCGGGCTGTGGTGGTGTGAGCAGACGGGCGCGGGCGGCGGCGGCTCCAGCCAATACTGGGGGCGGCCGTGGTACCAGCAGGGCCCGGGCGTCAACAACCCCAACACAACGTACGGCAACGGAACGACGCAGTGTTCGCTGGCCGCGAACGGCACACCCTGCCGCGAGCTGCCCGATGTGTCGATCAACGCCGACGAGTTCACCCCGTACGCGGAGTACTGCACCGGCAGCGCCGCAACGCCGTACAGCGTCTGCGCGACGTTCAGCGGCGCGCAGACGCCGCCCGGATGGTTCGGGATCGGCGGGACATCGCTGGCATCGCCGTTCGTGGCGGCGATCATCGCCGACCGCGACAGCTACACGGGCCACCGAACGGGGCTCGCGAACTGGCTGTTCTACACGTTGCTGAACACACGGCTGCGGTACCGGTACTTCCATGACATCACCGGTGCCGGGCAGGTCGCGACCAACAACGGCCTGTTCCCGACCACCCGCAACTACGACGAGGCGACCGGGATCGGCTCCCCGATCATGGCGCCGATCATCACCGGCGTTCCCGCCGGCTGGTGAATCCGGAGGGTGGCTGCGCGTCACGTCGCGCGCAGCCACCCGGCCGGGGCCGACTACTTGAGGTCGAACCGATCGAGGTCCATCACCTTCGCCGCTTCGATACTGGAATCGTTCAAGAATCAGTCGATTCGCCAGGACGATCGAGGTCGGGGAGGCCCGCTCAGGAGCGGATCCCGCCGGCACGCTCGAGTGCAGCGATGCCGCCCAGGCTCCAGTACAGCTCGGCTCCGGCCGGATGCGGCGTCGCCGCCTGCGCGAGCTCGTCGCGGACGCGCTGCTCCGGTAGTTCCATCAGCTCGACGACCTCAGCTGTCGCCAGCGGGTGGGTAGCCCAACGCAACAGCTGCTCGACGTCGGTGGGTGGCTCGCGCCGCGGCAGTTCGGGCGCGAGGTTGGCGATCGCGACCTCGTAGACGCCGGCGGAATTGAACCCGGGGATGCTGATCGAGCGATCTCGCCGGATCAGCTCGTAGCTCGGCGCGGTGTAGCGGCGCTGCGAGCGGGGGCCGCCGAGCTTGTGGCCCAGCGCCCGCGCCGGCGGCGACGGGTCACGCGCCGCGTCGATGTCGCGTTGCAGCGCGGCGGCGGTGCGCGGATCGGCGACCCACCCGCGCAGATCGGTGGGGTAGACGCCGGCCTCGGTCGCCGCGGCCCGGATCAGGTGCTCGTCGTCGAGCAGGCCGCCCGCCATCGTCCGGACGCGCAGTCCGCGCAGCAGCGCTTCAGCGGCGTCCTCGCCGGCGAACTCGCGGACCGCGACGACCGCCCGGCAGGCCGGCTCAGAGCTGAACGGACGGGGATAGGGGCGCGGAGCAATCGGCATCCCATACCGGCGCTGCAGCCCGGGGGCGCCCTCCGCGAGCTTCTGATCCTCGCCCGGCTCGAGCGTCAGCACGATCATCCGCAGCCGCCACTGCAGCCCGTCGCCGTAGCGCCAGCGCAGCGCGAGCCGGACCGGCTCGGCCGAGAATGCGAACGGGCACGCGGGGTCGGTGTAGAGCGTGATCTGGATCTCGCCGGCCATCGCGGCCGATCCTCTCAGGCCGCCGCGCGACGGTCGAGCGCCGCTCGCAGCGAGGCGATGTGTTCCGGGGTCGAACCGCAGCAGCCGCCGACCAGACGGGCGCCGCGATCGGCCAGCGCCGCCACCTTGCGCGTGAACGAGGCGGGATCCTCGGGGTAGACGACGGCGTCGGCGACGATCTGCGGGACGCCGGCGTTGGGCTTGATCCACAGCGGGACCGACGGTTCGGCGGCAGCGAACTGGTCGGTCAGCTCGCTGGTGTCCTCGAGCGATCGCCCGCAGTTGGCGCCGAGCGCGGCGAGTCCCAGCGAGGCCGTCTGCTCGACGACATCGGCGGCGCTCAGCCCCATCATCGTCCGCGTTCCCTGGTCGAAGCTGAACGACATCGCCAGCGGCAGCTCGGTCACCGTGCGGACCGCCTCGTGCGCCCACAGCGCCTCCTCGATCGCGAAGAACGTCTCGAGCACGATCAGATCGACCCCACCGGCGACGAGCGCGCGCGCCTGCTCGGCGAATGCTTCAAGCGCCGCCTCGCGGCCGAGCGGGCCAAGCGGCTCGGGGAGCTGACCCGAGGGTCCGATTGAGCCCGCGACCAGCACGCCGTCGCCGACCGCATCGCGCGCCAGCTCGGCGGCACGCCGGTTGAGCACGGCGGCGCGGCCGGCGAGCGGTCCGTCCAGGAGCCGGATCGCGGAGCCGCCGAAGCTGCAGGTCAGCACCAGCTGCGAACCGGCCTCGGCGAAGCGTCGATGCAGTTCGGTCACGCGATCGGGATGGTCGAACACCCATTCTTCGGGTGCGACGCCGGGCTCGAACCCCATCGTCTGGAAGTTGGTCGCGCAGGCGCCGTCGGTGAGCAGCACCTCGGAGCGTTGCAGGACCTCGGAGAAGCGGGGCACGACCCGCAGCGTAGACGGCGATCGGCGTCGTGCGGCGACCTAGGCCGCGCAGGCCGCGTCATGCTCGATCCGGCGGATCCCGCTCGCCGATCTGCGGTGACGGTAGCTTGCATGCCATGAAGATCGTCTACACCCACACCGACGAGGCGCCCGCGCTGGCGACCCGATCGCTGCTGCCGATCGTGCAGGCGTTCGCGAGTGTCGCCGGGGTGGAGCTCGAGCTCCGCGACATCTCGCTTTCCGGTCGCATCCTCGCCCAGTTTCCGGATCGGCTGGCGGCCGATCAGAGGGTGGCGGACGCTCTCGCCGAGCTCGGCCAGCTCGCGACAACGCCCGGGGCGAACATCATCAAGTTGCCGAACATCTCGGCCTCGGTGCCGCAGCTGAAGACCGCGATCGCCGAGCTGCAGGCAGCCGGCTTTGCGATCCCCGATTACCCCGACGAGCCGACCGGCGACGACAGCGCGAGATCCGCGCCCGCTATGACCGGGTCAAGGGCTCGGCCGTCAACCCGGTCCTGCGCGAGGGCAACTCCGACCGCCGCGCACCCGCGTCGGTCAAGGCCTACGCCCGCAACCATCCCCACTCGATGGGCGCGTGGTCGCCGGCTTCGAAGCTCGACCGTCGTGACGATGGCCGACGGCGACTTTCGCAGTACCGAGCGCTCGGTCACGATCGAGGCCGACACCACGGTCCGCATCGAGCACGTCGACTGCCGGTGGCGAGGTCACCGTGCTCGAAGCCCGAGTTCGCGGTCCTCGCCGGCGAGGTCGTCGACGCGGCGGTGATGCGCGCGCGCTGCGCTCGACGCATTCCTCGCCGAGCAGATCGCCGCGGCGCAGCGCGACGGGATCCTGTTCTCCGTCCACCTCAAGGCGACGATGATGAAGGTCTCGGACCCGATCATCTTCGGCCATGCCGTGCGCGCCTATTTCGCCGACGTGTTCGAGCGCCACGGCGAGGCGCTGACGGCCGCCGGGCTGAGCGCCGACGACGGACTCGGGGCGATCCTCGGCGGGCTTGAGCGACTGCCCGATGGGCAGGGCGTGGCGGTCCGGCGAAGCGATCGACGCCGCGCTACAAGTCCGGTCCGGCACTGGCCATGGTCGACTCCGACCGCGGGATCACGAACCTGCACGTGCCATCCGACGTGATCATCGATGCCTCGATGCCGGCCGCGATCCGTGCCTCGGGCCAGATGTGGAATCCCGATGGGGTCCAGCAGGACACGCTGTTCGTGATCCCCGACCACTCCTACGCCGACGCTGTACGCGGAGACCGTCGAGGACTGCCGTCGCAACGGCGCGTTCGATCCGGCGACGATGGGCACCACGCCGAACGTCGGGCTGATGGCCCAGAAGGCCGAGGAGTACGGCTCGCACGACAAGACATTCCAGATCGCCACCGCGGGCACCGTCCGGATCGTCGACGAGGACGGCGACGACGTTGCTCGAGCACGAGGTCGCAGCCAGGCGATATCTGGCGCGCCTGTCAGACCAAGCATGCCGCGATCGTCGATTGGGTCGAGCTCGCGGTCCGTCGGGCCCAGGCGACCGGCGACCCGGCCGTGTTCTGGCTCGATCAGACCCGCGCGCACGACGCACAGGTGCTGGTCACGGTGCGCGCCGAACTCGAGCGGCTCGATACCGACGGCCTCGACGCTGGAGGTTCTGCCGGTCGCCGAGGCGACCCGCTTCACGCTCGCCCGTGCCCGCGCCGGCGAGGACACGATCTCGGTCACGGGCAACGTGCTGCGCGACTACCTGACCGACCTGTTTCCGATCCTCGAGCTCGGCACCAGCGCGAAGATGCTGTCGATCGTGCCGCTGATGAACGGTGGCGGCCTGTTCGAGACCGGCGCCGGCGGCTCAGCGCCCAAGCACGTCCAGCAGTTCGAGCGCGAGAACCACCTGCGCTGGGACTCGCTCGGCGAGTTCCTCGCGCTTGCGGTGTCGCTCGAGATGCTCGCGGACAGGACCGACAACCCGCGGGCGCGACTGCTCGGCGAGACGCTCGATCGGGCGACCGGGAGCGTGCTCGAGCAGCGACGCTCGCCGTCTCGGCGGGTGCATGAGCTCGACAATCGCGGCAGCCATTTCTACCTCGCGCTGTACTGGGCCACCGCGCTCGCCGAGCAGTCGCAGGACGCCGAGCTCGCGCAGCGGTTCGCGACGCTCGCGCAACGACTGGCCGAGGCCGAGCAGACGATCGTCGCCGAGCTCGACGAGGTCCAGGGCTCGCCGGTCGAAGTCGGCGGCTACTACCACCCGGATCCCGCGCGGGTGACCGCGGCGCTGCGGCCGAGCGCGACCTTCAACGCACTCCTGGAAGGGCTGTAGGGCGATGATCAGGGCCGCCGTTCCCGAGTGGGCATTGCCTGCCGTCCGCGAGCGCGCTCGGTCGGTCGAGCTCGCGGCGCTCGAGTCCGAGCCGGCGCTCGACACGCTCGATTTCCTTGTCCCCACGCATGAGTACGAGTCGGTGCTGCGGGCGCTGCCCGGGCTCGAGCGGCTGTCGGTCGTGCAGTCGCTGTCGGCCGGTGTCGACTGGCTGGAGCCGCTGGTGCCGGTTCAGGCGACGCTCTGCAGCGCCCGAGGCGCGCGCGACGGCCCGGTCGCGGAATGGGTCGTCGGCGCGCTGCTCGGCACCACCACGCGGCTGCTCGAGTTCGCGCACCGCCGCGAGTGGGAGCCCGACACGATGCTCAGCGACCTTGGCGGTCAGACGGTGCTGATCGTCGGCATGGGCTCGATCGGGCACCGCGTCGCGTCGCTGCTGGAGCCGTTCGACACCCAGGTGATCGGCGTCGTCTCCCGTGCTCGCGACGACCTGCACGGGATCGATGAGCTGCCGACGCTGCTTGGGCTGGCCGACGCGGTCGTCGTGCTTGCACCGCTGACCGACGCGACCCGCGGGCTGATCGGCGCCGCGGAGCTGGCCGCGATGCGCGACGGCGCGCTGCTGATCAACGCCGGCCGGGGCCCGGTCGTCGACCGCGAGGCGCTGGCGGCCGAGGCGATCAGCGGTCGGATGCGGGTCGTGCTCGACGTCACCGACCCCGAGCCGCTGCCGGCCGACGACCCGCTCTGGACGGCTGCCGGCACGCTCTGCATCACGCCGCACTTCGCGGGCGGCTCAGCGCTCGGCAGCCGGCGGTCGGCCGAACTGGCGGGCGAACAGCTGGCGCGGTTCGTCGCCGGCGAGCCGCTGCGCAACGTCGTCCGCGGCCCCGACCGCTGACACGCCCGCGCCCGGACCGCTGACGCGCCCCCGACCGCTGACGCGCACGCGCCCGGACCGCTGACGCGCCCGCGCCCCCGACCGCTGACGCGCACGCGCCCGGACCGCTGACGCCCGCGCCCCGGACCGCTGTTGGGATGAATGGATCCGCTACGGGCCAATTTCTCCCAATGCGCCCGGCCGGTCGCCGCCGTCCGTACAGTCCGAACGATGCGTACGCGGGCCGCGATCCTGCTGGCGGTCGGCGCGATCTGTGGGGTGATCGCCGCGATCACACTGCGCTCGGCGACCGACCGCGGGACGCCGACCGCTCCCGCGGCGCAGGTCGCGCCCGCGCGCCAGGTCCCCGCCGCGCCAGCGCACACGCCGGCGGTCGACACCGGCCGCTGGGTCGCCTCATGGAGCGCGCCGCCGCTGCGCCCGGGACCGGTTGGCGGGGGAATCCCGTACCTGGCGGGCGGCGTCGGCGGGCGGACCGTTCGCGATGTCGTTCACCTCACGCTCGGTGGCAACCGCGTCCGGATTCGCCTGTCGAACGTGTTTGGTTCGCGCCCGGCCACCTTCACCGACGTCCGCGTGGCGCTCACGACGGCCTCGGCCAGGCCGGCGACGCTCGCCGGCACCACCCGTCGCGTCCGCTTCGGCGGACGCCCAAGCGTCACCGTCCCGGCCGGCGCCGAGCGCAGCTCGGACCCGATCGCGCTGCGGGTCCACCCGCGCCAGAATCTCGCGGTCAGCATCTACGCGCCGACCGCGACCGGGATCGCGACGATCACCGGCAGCCTCAACCACACCAACTTCGTGTCCGGCCGCGGCGACGTGGCCGCGGCGCGGACGGCCGCGAGCTTCCCGACCGCGAGTCCGGCGTGGTACTGGCTCGATGGTGTCGACGTGATCCCACAGGCCCGCGGCGCGGGCGCGATCGTCGCGCTCGGCGACTCGATCACGGCCGGCTATGACTCCACCCCGAATGCCAACGACGGTTGGGTCGATCTGCTCGCCGACAGGCTCCAGGCCGCCCATACGAGCCCGCCCCTGGCCGTGCTCAACGCGGGCATCTCGGGCAACAACCTGCACGAATCCAGCCCGTGCTTCGGACAGAGCGGGTTGCAGCGCATGCAGCGCGACGCGCTCGCGCAGCCCGGCGTCCGCGACGTGATCGTCGCGCTCGGCGTCAACGACATCACGCAACCGCACGAGCCGTCGTCACGCTGCTTGGCCCACGCCCGGATCTCGGCCGCGGGCATGATCGCGGACTACCGGACCGCGATCCGGCGGATCCATGCCGACCACCTGCGGGCGATCGGGGCGACGATCGCGCCGTTCGGCCGCTATCCGTACTGGAGCCCGACGATCGAGTCCGAGCGTCGGCGGATCGATCACTGGATCCGGACCAGCCATGCGTTTGACGGCGTGATCGACTTCGATCGCGCGCTGCGCGATCCGGCCCATCCCAGCTGGCTGAACCCCGCCTACGACTCCGGGGACGGACTGCATCCCAACGACGCCGGGCAGGCGGCGATGGCGGCCGCGATCAAGCTGTCGATACTTCGCGGCTCGTGACTGCGGTCGCGCTCGGCTGTGCTATGGCTGTTGCATGGATCTCAGCCGCTTTGGAGTCTTCAGTACCGCTCGCCTGCTGCCGGCCGATGACCTGACCGAAGCCGCGACGCTGGCGGAGGAGCTCGGGTTCCCGGTGCTCTGGCGCGGCGGGTCCCCGGATCCGCAGGTGCTCGAGCCAGTGCTTGCAGCGACCGAGCGCCTGATCGCGGCGACCGGGATCGTCAACGTCTGGTCGACCGCGGCCGACACGGCCGCCGAGCAGACCGCCAAGCTGCTTCACGATTACGGCGATCGATTCCTGCTCGGTATCGGGATCGGTCACCGCGAGGCGACCGCCGAGTACCAGCGGCCGCTGGCGGTGATGCGCAGCTACCTCGATCAGCTCGATGCGGCGCCGACCCCGGTGGCGCCCGAGCATCGCTGCATCGCGGCGCTCGGCCCGAAGATGCTGCAGCTCAGTGCCGAGCGGTCGCTGGGAACGCACCCGTACTTCGTGCCCGTCGCGCACACCCGGGCCGCGCGGGACACGCTCGGCGACGGGCCGCTGATCGCGCCGTCGCTCGCCTGCGTGGTCGACGAGGACGCCGACCGTGCCCGCGCCGCCGCGCGTGGCTACGCCGAGATGTATCTGTCGCTGACCAACTACACCAACAACCTGCTGCGACACGGGTTCGCCGAGGCCGATTTCGCCGACGGTGGCTCCGATTCGCTGATCGACGAGCTTGTCCCGCACGGCAGCGGCGCCGAGATTGCGGCTGCGGCGCACCGGCATCTGGATGCCGGCGCCGATCACGTCTGCCTGCAGGTGGTCGGCGTCAAGGGCGTCCCCCGGCGCCAGTGGACAGAGCTGGCCGCCGCGCTGGATCTGTGACCCCGACGCGCGACGGTCGCCGACGATGAGCACCGGCTGGGTGTGGCACGAGCGCTACGCGTGGCACGACGCCCGCGGTCTCGTCGACACGCTGGCGCACGAGACGCTGTTCGAGCCCGAGCCGAGCCTCGAGAGCGGCACCACCAAGCGGCGCCTGCGCAACCTGGTCGAGGCCTCGCGGGTTGCTCGCCGGCCTGATCGATGTCCCGGCCCGAGCAGCTACCGGAGACGAGCTGTGCATGCTGCACGACCGCGAATACGTCGAGCGTGTTCGCGTCGAGAGCCTGGCGGGCGGTGGTGACGCCGGCGGGTTTACGCCGTTCGGCCGCTGGAGCTACGAGATCGCGGCGCTCGCCGCCGGCGGTTGTCTGGAAGCGATCGACGCGGTGATCGCCGGGACCGTCGACAACGCCTACGCGCTCGTGCGCCCGCCGGGTCATCACGCCGGTCCCGGCGGCGGCTGTGGCTACTGCCTGTTCTCGAACGTTGCCCTGAGCGTGCTGCGGCTTCGTCGCGTCCACGGGCTGGAGCGCGTCGCGGTCGTCGACTGGGACGTGCACCACGGCAACGGCACCCAGGACTCCTTCTGGTCGGACGGCTCGGTGTTGACGATCTCGGTCCATCAGGAGGACCTGTTTCCGGCGGGCTCCGGGCTCGTCGAGCAGACCGGCCCGTCGGACGGGCCCGGTGCCGGCGCGAACATCAACGTGCCGCTGCCGGCCGGCTCGGGCCGGGCGGCGTACCTGGCGACGCTCGAACGGGTCGTGGCGCCGGCGCTGCAGCGCTTCGAGCCACAGTTCATCGTCGTCGCCAACGGCCTCGATGCGTCGCTCGGCGACCCGCTCGGGCGCATGAACCTGACCAGCGAGTGCTTCGCGCTGATGACCGAGCGGCTGATGTCGGCCGCCGCCGAGCTGTGCGACGGCCGGCTCGTGCTCTGCCACGAGGGTGGCTACTCGAGCACGTACGTGCCGTACTGCGGACTGGCGATTGTCGAGCAGCTGTCCGGGATCCGAACCGGCGTGATCGACCCGTGGATCAGCGACTCGCGTCAGGTTCGAGCGCTCCCGCTGCGCGAGCACGAGCAGCACGCGATCGAGCAGGCGCGCGCCGCGCACCTGCTGTAGCGGTGGCGCTCTGCGGCAGCGAGCGGCGGGCGTGGCCGACCGGCTCAGCCGGTACCGTCCAGTCCGGTGCCAGAGCCCGAGGCCCGATCAAGCGACACGCCGATTCGCCGCCGGGCGAGGCTCGCGCACCATCCGGGCGCGGCGATCGCGTCGGTCGCCCGTCACGACGGCGGGCGCGCCGTCGATCGGGTGCGGCTTGTACTGCGTGCCTACGAGCAGCGCGCTCAGAGTCGCGCGGCGGTGCTGGCGCTGTGGCGCACCGGGTTCGCCAGCCGTTGAGCGCTCAGGCCCGCCCGGGCTGCGGCGGTCAGTCGAGCTCGTCGATGAGATCGGCGACCGAGTCGATCACTCGTGACGGCCGGTATGGATAGCGCTCGACCTCCTCGGTCGAGCTGGTCAGTCCGCTGAGTACCAGGATCGTCTCGACTCCCGCCTCGAGCCCGGCGATGATGTCGGTGTCCATCCGATCGCCGATCATCGCCGTCGACTCGGAGTGCGCGTCAAGCGCGTTGAGCGCGGAGCGCATCATCAATGGGTTCGGCTTGCCCACGAAGTAGGGCTCGACGCCAGACGCGCGGCTGATCATCGCCGCAACCGAGCCGGTCGCGGGCAACGGGCCGTCCGGGCTCGGACCGGTGTGGTCGGGGTTGGTCGCGATGAATCGCGAGCCGGCGACAATCAGCTGCACCGCCTTGGTGATCCGCTCGAAGCTGTAGGTCCGCGTCTCGCCGAGCACGACGTAATCGGGCTGACGGTCGGTCATCGTGTAGCCCGCTCCGTGCAGGGCGGTGCTGAGGCCGGCCTCACCGATCACGTACGCGGTGCCGCCCGGTCGCTGATCGGACAGGAACCGTGCCGTCGCCAGCGCCGACGTCCAGACGGCCTCCTCGGGGACGTCGATCCCGCTCGCCCGTAGGCGCGCGGTCAGGTCCCGCCGCGTGTACATCGAGTTATTGGTCAACAGCAGGAACGGCAGTTCGAGCTCGCGCAGTCGTCCGAGGAACGCGGCGGCGCCGGCGACCGCCTGCTGCTCGCGGACGAGCACGCCGTCGACGTCCATCAACCAGGAGCGGATCCGACGGCGGCGCGGCTGTGGGTGGACGTCAGGCATCGGCGGCCCTCGGTGTCGGCGGCAGGTCGCGACGATCTTTGCAGCTTCGTCGACGCCGCTCGTGATCGTACCGTGGCCCGCGTACCGTGGCCGGCGTCACCGTGGCCGGCGTTACCGTGGCCGGCGTTACCGTGGCCGGCGTACCGCGGCCGGCGTTACCGTGGCCGGCGTCCGCGGCCCGCGTCCGGTGCCGACGAGTACGCTGGCGCGATGCGGCTGATCGGCAACGTCATCTGGTTCGTGTTCTCAGGGCTGTGGCTGTTTATCGGCTACCTGTTCGCCGCCCTGATCTGCTTCGTCCTGATCATCACGATCCCGTTCGGGATCGCCTCGCTGCGGATCGGGGTGTTCTCGCTGTGGCCGTTCGGCCGGGCGGTGGTGAAGAAGCCGACAGCCGGGGCCGGTTCGATGATCGGCAACGTGATCTGGATCCTGCTGTGCGGGTGGTGGCTGGCGCTGATGCACCTGCTCACGGGGATCGCGCTGTGCGTGACGATCATCGGGATTCCGCTGGGCTTGGGCAACTTCAAGCTGATCGGGATCAGCCTGACCCCGTTCGGGCGCGAGATCGTCAGCGGCGCGCAGGCACGCCAGGCCGGATACGCGAGCTCGGTCGTGTTCTGAAGAACGAGCGCGGCTCGCGGCCCTCGCGGAGGCGCCTGACAGCCGACGACCGATCCGTCGGACCTAGAAGCGGAGCCTATCGGTGACTGCAGGAATCCATCTTTGACTTCTCAGGAGGCCGAGTGCATCATTTGCGGCGCAGTACCTCTCCTCCCTCGAGCGCGCCCCGAGTCCGGCCTCATATCCCGCCGGTACCGGGGCGTTCTCATTTAACCCGGGCCACACCGTGTTACCCCATCGCGGGCGTCGGATGGACCGCGCGGCCCGCTCGCCGGCACCACTGCTCATAACGCGCCTGACGCTCGACCATCTCGGCGGTGCCACGCGGCGCGACGAGCATATGACCGTCCTGGGTCTGGATCGACCCGTCGGCCATCAGCACCGCCGCGTAGGGATCGGCGGCCGCGAGGCTCTCGGCGATCTTGGTCCAGTTGATGCGGGGCAGATTCATCGTGTTCTCCGTTCCTTGAGCTTGGTGTCGGTTGCTACCGACACCACAAGCGTCGCTCGAAACCGGGATCTCGACAGTCGCCCGAAGCGCCGATCGCCCGGGGGAGATCGCCGTCCCCCGATCGGTGGACGGGCCGGATGCGCGCCGCGAGCGGTCCGGGCCGATCGACCGGTCAGTCGTCGCCCGCAAGCGCCGCGGCGGCAGCCTCGAGCTGGTCGTCGCCCCAGAACGGCCGATCGCCGACGAGCACGGTCGGCACGCCGACCACGCCCGCCGCGAGCGCGGACTCGGTCGCATCGACCAGGCGCTGTTTGATCCGGGGCTCTTCGACGCCGAGCGCGGCGGTGCCGGGATCCAACCCGACCTCCGCGGCGACCGCTCCCAGATCGTCGACCGTCGTCAGTCCCAGCCCGCTGACGAAGTTGCGGGCGAACGCTGCGGCGCTGAACCGCCGCAGCAGCCCGTGCTCGTCGGCGACCAGCGCGGCGCGCAGCGAGATCAACCCGTAGCTGCGCACCGGCCATCCCGGTGGCCAGCGGATCGGCGGCAGGCGATAGTGCTCCGCGCGCCGTTCGCACTCGGCGACCCCGATCGCGCGCGAGCGCTCGTCAAACGACCAGGGCGAGCGATCGTGCGCGCGCAGGATGAAGGCAAACGCGATCGGCTGCCATCGCGGCGGCTCGGGCAGCGTCGCATCGATCCGCGAGGCGGCGAGGTACGCATACGGCGAGTTGAAGTCGTACAGGAACGACGCCGCTGGGTCCGCGCTCATCGCGCGCGCCGGGGTCAGTCGGCCCCCGGCCAGGTGGCGGTCGCGACCACGCCGTCGCCGTCCGGCGGCTTCGGGCCGCCGATCGCGATCAGTTCGAGCCCATCCGGCCCGGCCTCGAACGCGCGCACGACCTCGGGCGCCACCCGCACGACATCCCACGGCCCGAGCTCGCGGACCTGATCATCGAGCAGCACCCGCCCGGACCCCGACACGACGACGTAGGCCTCCTCCTGCTCGCGGTGGCTATGAGCCATCGGGCTACGGAAGTTCGGCGCGTATCGAAACAGACTGACGCCGAGGTCACGGGAGTCCAGATGCTTGCGGGCGAACCGGCCCTCGAGCTCCGGCGCGCGATCGCCGACCGAGTCCTCGACCTCCAGCAGATTGACCATCGAGAATGCCGACACGAGAGCTCCTTTCGAACCAACGGATTGCGCGAACCTTATCCGCGACGATCGATCCGACCGTTGCGCACCTCGCTCAGTGGAGCGTCGCCACCAGCGGCCCCCAGCACGTATCGTCGTGCCAGGCGCCGTGCACCAGGTAGCAGCACGTCATGCCGGCAGGCCGTAGGCGATCGGCCGCGCCGGATCGGCGCTCCACTCGTTGAACGATCCGTCATACACCCCTTCGCAATCGATCCCTATCCGCTGCAGCGAAAACAGGGCGACCGTCGCCGACACGCCGCTGCCGCAGGTGGCAATCAGCTCCGTCGGCGGCTGGTCGAGGTCGATGCCGGCGGCGTCGGCGAGGCGCCGCACCGCGCCCGGCGCAGCCCACAGCCCGGTCGCGCCCTCGACCAGCTCCTGGTAGGGGAGACACAGCGAGCCTGGGATGTGTCCGTCGCTGGTCGCGATGTTCACCGCCCGCCGCGGCCTTTTGGCCGATGAGGACCTTCCCTGGGCCGATCGATGCCGCCGGCGGGTAGGGGAGATCCATGTCGCCTCGTTGGAATGCTATGCCGCGGTTGCGCTCGGGATCGGCGGCTCCGAGCTGGCATCCGGCGAGCGCACCGCGCGCGAGCTGATCACGCTCGCTCCATACCGGGAGCGCGGTTACGCGTTGTTGATGGAGATCCTCGCGGCACGCGGAAACCGGGCCGAGGCGCTCCGGGTCTACGAGGAGCTTCGCCGACGCCTGCTCGACGATCTCGGGGCGGCGCCATCTCCGGAATTGCGTGAACTCCAGGCGCAGTTGCTCAACCGTTGACATCAAGCCGCGTTATCGTCCAGCGATGGACGACGATGCCTCGGCGGAGGAGCTCAAGCGCCAGCAACAGGCCACCGAGCGCCTCGAGCGCGAGGGCATGGCGGAGGCGGCCAACGAGGCCGAACTCGCGGCGCATCGCCGACGGGCCGACAAGGCGGCATATCTGCAGGACAAGCTGAGCGAGCGCGAACGGTCCGAGGAGGAGCTGTCCGAGGGTTCGCAGGCGCCGCCGGCCGACGACAACGACTGACGATTGCCTCATCACCGTGCCCGTCAGCTGTCGGCTGCGGACTCGCTGCCGGCCAGCTCGTGGCGCAGGACGGCGTACAGATAGCCGTCTCGATACGAACCATCGCGCCACTGTGCCCCGCGGATCAGGCCCTCGCGGGTGAACCCGGCCCGCTCCAGCGCGCGTTGTTCGGCGAGGTTCTCGACGTCGGTGTGCGCCTCCACGCGGTTGACGGTCGTGTGCGCGAAGAACAGCTGTGCCAGCGTTCGTTGGGCGGCCGCGCCGATGCCACGTCCGCGTGCGGTCGGTCGCAACCAGATCCCGATGTTCGGGCACCGCGAGCCGGCCGTCGGTCCCCAGTGCACCCAATGCCAGGAGACGTCCCCGGACAGCGTTCCCGTGTCGTCCACCACCGCGAGCCCGCCGGCATTCTCGAGCTGCGACGGCCGCACCGCGGCGCGCACCGCTTTTGGTCCGAACTCGTCGAACGGACTCTCGCCGCCGGTGAGCAGCGCCAGGTCGCTCGGTTGCTCGGGTCGCAGCACGACGCGCACGACCGGAATTGTTAGCAGCGGATCTGAGCTGATCCCCGCGGCGACGGTCTGGCGTTTCCCTCGGGTGCCGGTGAGCGGCTGCGCGGCGGGGCGCGACGCGAGCCGGTGTCGGGCGAGGCCGACTGATCGCCGCCGCACACCGCCGTCCTCGTCGCGCCGCTGCTTTCGTCGCCGCCGCCGTCGTCGCGGCGCTGACGGTGGCCTCAGTCGCCGTTCAGCGCTGCGCCGGGGGCGACCGCGTCGGCGACCGCTGCTCGCTGGTCTGACAGCCGCTTGATGATCTGGCTGCGCGCCTCGGCCGGCCATTGCACCTCGCCGGCGCAGACGTAGGCGGCGTGCTGAGGCCCGACGCTCTCGAGGTAATACCGGTACGCGTGCTCGCCAAACCCACTGGGATCGAGCAGCACCACCGCGCGCCGGACCGGAGGGTCACCGGCGTCGATGACGCGCCCCGCTGCAGGCCCGTCGATCAGCTTTCCCTTCACGGCGCGCGACTGTACCCATCAAACGGACAGTGTCATTCCTCGGCATCGGAGCATGGGTGCGGATCGCGAGCGTGTCGGATCGACCGCCGGCACTGCATCAGCGACGTGCGTCGCGCATCTGCTCGACCCAGCGGTGCATCACGGCGACCACGTGCTCGACCTCGGCCTCGTCCCCCGACACCGCCAGCAGTTCGGCCTCGAACGCGCGCGTCTCGCGCTCGGCGGCGTCGATCAGCGCTCGCCCGGAGGCGGTCAGCCGGGTTCGCAGGATGCGGTTGTGCTCGGGGTCCGGCGCGCGTTGGACGAGTTGGCGCGACTCCAATTCGGATATCACCTGGATCATCGACTGGGGAACGATCAATGCTCGCCGTGCGAGCTGTGCGTTGGACAGGCCCGGTCGGCGTTTGAGCACCGACAGGGTTGTGAACTCCGGGATGCTCAGCTGCAACGGCTCGAGGATCTCCCGCAGTCGTTGCCTGACCGCGCGGTCAAGTCGGCCGATCGTGTACGAGAGCAGCGGCGCCTCGGCTTCGGAGGACTCGCGCGGGTTCTGCTCGCTGCGCTGCCCGGCCACGGCCGCCACGCTACCAGCAGCTTGCGCCCGATCGCTCCGCCCGGGAACCGTCGCGTCGGGGCGCGGCCGCCTCGCAGGTCCGCCGAGTCGAAAATAAGGTAGCCTGATATAGACGTACACGGAACGTGAATGGAGGCTGTGGTGGATCAGTCAAAGCGGTGGAGCTGTGTCGAGTTGGAGATCGCCGACGGGATTGCCTGGGTGACGCTCAATCGCCCCGACAAGCGCAACGCGATGAACCCGACGCTCAACGCCGAGATGCTGCAGGTGCTCGAGGCGGTCGATGCGCAACCGGCGGCGGCGGTGCTGGTGCTGACCGGTGCGGGTGAGGCGTTCTCGGCGGGGATGGACCTCAAGGAGTACTTTCGCGACGTCGACGCGCAGCCCGATTGGGTCCAGCGCCGGGTGCGACGTGACTCGATGGGCTGGCAGTGGCGGACGCTGCGGACCTACCCGAAGCCGACGATCGCGATGGTCAACGGCTGGTGCTTCGGTGGCGCGTTCACACCGATGATCGCGTGCGACCTGGCGATCGCAGCCGATGAGGCCAAGTTCGGGTTGTCGGAGGTCAACTGGGGGATCCCGCCCGGAGGCAACGTCTCACGCGCGCTGGCCGAGACGATCGGCACGCGCGACGCGATGCTCTACATCATGACCGGCCGGACATTCGGCGGACAACGGGCGGCGGACATGGGACTCGTCAACGAGTCCGTCCCGCTGACCCAGCTGCGCGCCACGGTGACGGCGCTTGCCGATGAGCTGAAGGCGAAGAACCCGGTCGTGCTGCGCGCCGCCAAGCTCGGGTTCCGTCACTGTCTGGAGATGAGCTGGGATGCGGGCGAGGATTACCTGTACGCCAAGCTCGAGCAGTCGCAGTTCCTCGACCAGGAGGGTGGCCGTGCCGCCGGGATGCAGCAGTTCCTTGACGACAAGTCAATTCGGCCCGGTCTGCAGACCTACCAGCGCGACCCGTCCTGACCGCGCCGGGGTCGACGAGGAGCGCACAGCGTGCGGGGACTGATGCAGCAGGTGGGGCTGACCGTCGAGCTCGCGTTGCGGCGTGCCGAGACCGTCGGCTCCGAGGTCGAGGTGGTGTCGGTCGAGCCGGGTGGCGTACACCGCGGCAGCTGGGGCCAGACCGCCGCCCGCGCGCGTCGGCTGGGATCGCTGCTGGACCGTCTCGGTGTCGCGCCCGGAGAACCGGTCGGGACGTTCGCGTGGAACACGCGTCGGCACCTCGAGCTGTACCTCGGGGTCCCCGCGGCCGGCCGCGTGCTGCACACCGCCAACGTCCGGCTGGCGCCCGATGACATCCGCTACGTGATCACGCACGCCGGTGATCGAGCACTGTTCGTCGACGCGTCGCTGACCGCCACGCTGGCGCCGCTGCACGACGAACTCGAGATCGACCCCGGGCGGATCGTCGTGCTCGACGACGGCGGCGACGTCGCGGCGCCGTTTGCCGACTGCCCTCGCTACGAGGCACTGCTGTCCGACGCAGGACCGCAACCACCGGCCGAGCTCGCCGAGACGGCGGCGGCGTCGATCTGCTTCACCAGCGGAACGACCGGCAGGCCCAAGGCGGTCGTCTACTCGCACCGTTCGATCGTGCTGCACTCGTTGGGGTCGATGGGCGTCGACTCCCACGCGATCTCGCGCCGCGACACGCTGCTCCCGTTGACGCCGATGTTTCACGTCAACTGTTGGGGGCTGCCGTACACCGCGGCGCTGGCCGCCACCAAGCTCGTGCTCCCCGGCCGCGACACGAGCGCCGAGCACTGTGCCGAACTGGTCGCGGCTGAGCGCGTGACGGTCGCCGCGGGCGTGCCGACGATCTGGGTTCGGTTCCTCGACGAGCTCGAGGCGGGGACCGCAGACCTGTCGTCGCTGAACCGCGTGCTGTCGGGCGGGGCGGAGTCGCCGGCGCCGCTGATCGAGCGCTACACCGCACGTGGGATCTCCTACTTCCACGGCTGGGGGGCGACCGAGATGTCGCCGAGCGGCACCGCGACCGTCGTTCGGCCCGGCCACGACGACGAGCGCTGGGGCCCGGCCGTGGCCGGCGTCGAGCTGCGGCTACGTGCCGAGGACGGGACGCTCGCGCCGTGGGATGGGGTCAGCCGCGGTGAGATCGAGGCCCGGGGGCCGTGGGTGACGAGTGGCTACCTGTCGCCCGAGGACGACTCCAACGAGACCCGTTTCACGGCCGACGGCTGGTTTCGCACCGGCGACGTCGGCTGCATCGGGTCGCGCGGCGCACTGGAGATCGTCGACCGCACCAAGGACCTGATCAAGTCGGGTGGCGAATGGATCTCCTCGCTGGAACTCGAACGCGCGGTGCTCGATCACCCCGACATCGTCGAAGCCGCGGTGATCGCGATTCCTGATCCCGAGTGGGGCGAGCGGCCGGCGGCGGTGATCGTCGCCCGGGGGTCGCCGCCGCTCGACGCCGAGTCGCTGGCGGCGTTCCTCCGCGGGCGCGTCGCGTCGTGGTGGATACCGGACGTGGTCGAGGTGGTCAGCGATCTGCCCCGGACCGGCGTCGGCAAATACGACAAGCGGCGTCTGCGTGAGCGCTACGCGGCGCGCGCGCGGGAAGCGGACGACTGACCCCGGCGTCATTGGTCGAGGCCGACCGTCACGAATCGTTCGATCATCGCGTCGACCTGCCCGGGGCCGAACAGCTGGCTGAAGTGGCCGGTGCCGATCGTGCGGCCGATCGTGATCGAGGGGTTCAAGCTGACCGCCCGCGCGAGGTCCGCGTTCGGCGTTCCGGCGTCCAAGTAGAGCAGCGGTGTGCGGCAGCGTCGCAGCGCCTCGCCGTCGTCCCAGCTGCGCAGCGACTCCTCCCAGATCGAGCTCGTCACGTGGCCGGGCGTTCGCACCGCCTGCTCGAGGATCCACGCACACAGCGAAGGGTCGTCATGCGGGCCGAAGAACCCAGCGAACAATGAACGCAGCGTCGTCTGTCCGTCAGGCCCGCGGAGGCCTGCGACGAGTTCGGTGACCGCCTGCTCCCTGCCACCGCCGGGCAGCAGCACCGAATCGATCAGCACGGCGCCACGGACGAGTTCCGGACGCCTCGCTGCGAGCTCGAGCGCCACCAAACCGCCGAGGCTGTGGCCGATCACCACCGGGCGCGAGAGCTCGAGCCGGTCACACAGCCAGCCGACGTCGTCGGCCAGCGCGCTGATCGTGTACCGCTGCCGCGGTGCGTCGCTGTCGCCGTGGCCGCGCAGATCGACCGCGAGCACCTTGTGTGAGGACTGAAATCGCCGCAGCTGCGGTCCCATGAACGCGCGGTTGCACGCGATCCCGTGGACGAGCACGAGTGTCGGCTCGCCGGTGCCCGCCTGCTCGTAGCCGAGCGCGACTCCGTCACGGGTCAGCCGCGTCACGACCCACCGTCGCGCATCGGTGCGGAGGTGATGGTCGGGGTCGACATTCGGGCTCCTGTGGCTCCTGTGGCTCCTGTGGTTGCGGATCCGCGGCGCCTGGAGTTGATCGCAGGCGCGCTCGCGGCCATCCTCCCACGAGCGGCGAGTGTCGGTGGCGCCCCTGCATTCGGGTCAGCGCTGGCCGGTTGCGCCGATCGCGCCGGGACGGTTGGCGGCCGCGCGTGCTGGAAGGATGTGCTCACGGTGCGGCGATGACGACCAGCGGAGTGACCACAGACGAGCCCGCCGGCCGTCTCGCGCGCACGTTCGAGGCCGTCGCAGAAGCGGTCACCGGACCTCGCGGCCGCTGGGTGACGATCGCCGTGTGGCTCGCGATCGCCGCGGTCGGGGTGGCGATGCATGGGCGACTCGGCGACGTCACGGTCGCCGGCCAGACCAGCTTCCTGCCCGCTCATTCGCAGCCGACCAAGGTCGTGTCGCTGCTGAAGTCCAAGTTCCACGGCGGTGACAACGTGCCGCTGTTCGTGCTGTTCGATCGCCCCAGCGGGCTGACCGAAGCCGACCGAGCGGCGATCGGGCGGATTGGGAGCCGGCTCCAGCGACTGGGCCTCGACGGCGCCACGCCGGTGTTCGATCCCCTGACGACGACCGGCAGGGACCTGCTGCCGCACGGGCTCGGCCTGGTATCGCCCGACGGTCAGGCGGCGATCGTCGCGCTCGGGATCAACGGCGCGCAGCGTAACGCGGTGACCGACGCGGTCAAACGGATCGACGGCGTATTGCGCTCGACGACACCCCCCGGCCTGCGCGCGTACATCACCGGACCGGCCGGGCTCGCCGCGGATCTCGAGCGGATCGCCGCCAGGGCGGGGTCAACGCTGCTGATCGTGACCGTCGCGCTGGTGCTGTTACTCCTGCTGGCGATCTACCGTGCGCCGCTGCTGACGGTGCTGCCGCTGATCGTCGTCGGCGCCGCCTACTTCGTCGTGTCGGGCATCGTCTACCTGCTCGCCGACGCTCACCTGATCAAGATCGACACCGAGGGAACGTTGCTGTTGTTGGTGTTGGTGTTCGGCGCCGGGACCGACTACTCGCTGCTGCTCGTGCACCGCTATCAGGAGGCGCTGGGCGACGGCCTGGCCACGCTGGAGGCGCTGCGCCGAGGCGTTCGCACCAGCGCGCGCGCGATCGCCGCCTCGGGATCGACCGTGATCTGCGCGATGCTCGTGCTGATGCTGGCCAACCTCGAGTCGACGAGGTGGCTGGGTCCGGTGCTCGCGATCGGGATCGCGGTGATGTTGGCGGCGTCGTTCACGCTGATGCCGGCCCTCTTGTCGGTGTTCGGCGCCAGCGTGTTCTGGCCGCGGCGTTTGCCGGCAACGGCCGGCCGCCGTTTGGTCTGGGCGCGCGTCGCCGCGTTGGTGCGTCGCCGTGCGGCCGCGCTGGTGACCGTGATCCTGGTCGCGCTGCTGTTGCTGGCCGGCGGCAACCTGCTCTCGCACGGAACGATCGGCGTCGGACAGGGCCAGATCGGCGTGACCAACTACAGCGCCGGTACGAAGCTGCTCGATCGTCACTTCCCGGCGGGCCTGTCCGGACCGCTGATCCTGCTCGTTCAGCCGAGGTATGCCGTCGCCGTCCTCGAGCGACTCAACCGGATGCGGTCGATCAAGCTGGCCGCGCCCGTGCCCGCACAGGAGCACGGCGCCGGACTCGAAATGGTGGTCGCGATCCCGACCGCGAATCCGTACACGGCGCGGGCGTCGGCGCGTTTTGCGCTGATCGAGGCAGCGGTCCATCGGATCGACCCGGGCGCGCTGCTGGGCGGGGTGCCCGCCGAGAACCTGGCGATCCAGCACGCCAATGCACACGACACGAAGCTGATCATCCCGCTCGTGCTGGCGGTGGTGTTCGTGATCCTGTGCGTGCTGTTGATCGCGGTCGCGGCGCCGCTGTATCTGATCGCGACCGTGGTCGCCTCGTTCGCGGCGACGCTCGGGCTGGTGACGTTGCTGTTCTCGCACCTGTTCGGTCACGAGGGCCTGGCGTTCAACCTCGAGCTGATCTCGTTCATCTTCCTGGTGGCGCTCGGGGTCGACTACAACATCTTCCTGATGGACCGCGTCCGCGACGAGGCCCGCATGTGGGGGACGCGTGAGGGAACGCTGCGGGCGTTGACGAGTACCGGGGGTGTCGTCACCAGCGCCGGGATCATCCTCGCCGGCACGTTCGCGTCACTGACACTGCTGCCGCTGGAGCCGCTGGTTCAGATCGGCGCGACCGTCTCGCTCGGGGTGCTGATTGACGCGTTTGTGGTGAGGGCGCTGCTGGTCCCGTCGCTGACCTACCTGATCGGCGATCGCGCTTGGTGGCCGTTCGGCACGACTGGAACGGAACCGGTGGGAGATATTGGTCCCCCGTGACTCCATGTATCCCAACAGGCACCGTCGGCGGCGGCTCACTGCTCGCGCGCCTGCATCAGCAGCCGGATTCGTTGCTCACGCGCGCTGCAGCATCCGGATGTCTCTGACCATCAACGCCAATGCGGTGACGACGGCCACCGCGCCGCTGCAGGCGATGATCGCGGCGGAGGTCCCGATCGCATTGGCGAGGGGCCCGGCGAGCGCGTAGCCGATCGGTGCGATCGCGAGCGTCCCGACCCAGTCAAATGAGCTGACGCGTGAGATCGCGTCCTTGGGGATCTGTTGCTGCATGGCGGTCCACCACAGCGCGTTGTCGATCGTCACGCCGATGCCGTTGAAGAACTGCAGCAACGCGACGATGTAGATCGGCGCCTTCAGCCCGAGCGCGATCCCGGGCAGCACCGCCGGTAGGAAGGCGAGCATTGCGGCGCGCAGCAGGTAGCGCGGTTTGAAGCGCAGCAGTGCGGTCCCCCCGACGAGCATGCCGACCGCCCAGACGATGTTCAGCAGTGCGTAGCTCGGTGCGCCGGAGTAGTCCTGTTTGCAGATCAACGGAGCCAGCACCGGCCAGGACGACAGCAGCATGTTGCCGATCGCCATGTTGATGATCGTCGCCCACAGCCATCTGCGGCTGGCGACCTCGTGAAAGCCGCCGCGGAGGTCGGCGAGGAAGGTCGGCGCCTCGGTGTCACGTTCGGCGAGCGCGTGCGCCGCGCGACTGACCTGTGCCAGCAGCAGCGCGCTCAGCAGGTACGTGCCGCCGTCGGCCATCAGTGCGTACGAGGCGCCCACGGTCGCCACGAGCGCACCACCGATCGCGGGTCCGATCATGGTCGCGCCGGAGGTCGCAATCGTCTTGAGCGCGTTTGCCTCCTGCATGTGCTCGCTGGCGGTCGCCTGGATCATTCCCATCGATGCCGGCTCATAGAACGCGTTGCCGGCGGCGACCAGCATCTGCGAGACGACGATCTCGGGCACGGTCGCGTGCCCGCTGACGAGCAGCACGCCGATCGTGATCTGCCCTGCGAATCGCGCCAGGTCGGCGGCGATCATCACCGTGCGTCTGCTCAGCCGGTCGGCGACGACGCCGCCGATCAACCCGACCACGACGATCGTGACTGTCCGGGCTGCCATCACGATCCCGAGGTCGGTCGCGGAGTGCGTGAGATCCAACACCGCGAACGCGAGCGCGACGCCAACGATCCCATCACCCAGGCTCGAGACCAGCGTCGAGCCGAACACGAACCGCAGGTCGCGCAGGCCCAGCACCGAGAACCGCGTTACGGCTCGTGACGCCCAGCGACTGAGCGGCGCCCTCACCGGGCGACCGAGGCGTTGCCCTGGGCCGCTCGAGCGGCCGTGCGATCGCGCTGCGGCACTATTTGAACGCGTTGACGGCCCGCGCCACGACGAGGCCGAACAGCGCAAGCGCGACCGTCGCCTGGACGAGCATCGCGTACTTGGCGCGGTGGGTCAGTGGCACGACATCGGTCGGGCTGAACGCCGTCGCGTTGGTGAAGCCCAGGTGGAGGTAGTCGAGGAAGACCGGTCTCCAACCTGGGGCCGCAACTTCGGGCGCGAGCTGTTGCGTGAACGCGAAGTCACGCGCGCCCGGCTGTTTGGCGCGCGCCGCGGGACCGCCACCATCCATCAGCCAGTACAGCAGCGCGAACGCAAGGTTGTTTCCGAGCCAGACCGTGGCACCGCTGACCAGCAGCTGATCGGGCGAGTTGGTCACCCCGGTGCCGTCGATCAGGTCCGAGACGAGCTGCCCGGTCGCCCACAGCGCGGCGAGGACGAGGATGCAGGCCAGCGCGATCGCGAGCCGATGCAGCCGGCGACGCTCACCGAGACTTGCCGGCTCGCTTCTGAGCAGCACGACCAGCATCAGCCCCTCGGTCGTCGGCAGCAGCCACGGCACATGAACCGCAGTCTCGGCCGGCAACCACAGGCGCGCAGCGATGTTGATCACGAGAAAGACCGCCATCGCGAGCACCGGTGGCCAACGCGACTCGGCAAGCGGTGTTGCGATCGGACCGACGTCCGCCGAAGACGCCGCCGGGCCGATTCTCGCCTCGGGGCTCACGAACGCATCCTCCCACGGGCGCTGGTGCCGGGGCGTCGCCGCGCGCACGCGCGTGTGGCGGCCTTGGCGTTGTGGTCGGCGTCGGGAGCGGGCCTCACGGCGCGATCGTGTCGCGACCGCTAGTCGCCCGTGACCGACACGTTGACCGTCCGGCTGACGATTGTGGTGCCCGCGACGCCGGGTGGCAGCAGCGAACCGGTCTTCGGATAGGTGTAGGCCAGGCGCAGGTTGCCGCTGTGGGGCAGCGTGGTGTGGATGTCGATGTACCCCGTCTGCGGCGCGGCGCTGACCGTCGTGATCGTCTTCCAGGGGCCGTTGACGCCGTTCTGCATCTGGATCTCCACGAGCCGAGAGGTCTGGTCGCTGAACACCGCGGGCCGTGCGCCGCCCCAGATCTCGGTGCTCGCGCCGCGCCGCACGGTCGTGTGCGGCAGCCAGAGCGGCATCCGGAACGCGCTCAGCGTCGCCTTGGGCGTGCCGTTTGACGTGTACAGGCCGCTTGAGAAGCCCGGACCGGTACCCGGCTCCGGGTCTGTGATCAGGTACTGGGAGTAGGCGGCCACCCGCGGGTTCTTGTAGCTGAGGTATTCGGCTTGGTTGAGCTCGACGGCGGCCAGCGCCGGCGACGGGTCACCCGAGCCGGGCTCCTGTGGCGGGGAGGTGATGTAGCCGAACTCGTCGTTGTAGATCGGGAAGTGCTTGGCTGACCCGTAGGCGCCGGTCGTCCGGTCCAGCGCAGCTGCGACCCGCCCGAGTACCGGAAGCGTCGCGTCGTTGGCGTTGATCGTGGCCGGGTTGGCGTCGGGAGCCTGCTTGGAGTCGTAGGCGTGGACAGCGAAACCGGTGGCGTCAAACAGCGCCGGGTTCTGCGTACGGAACCGGCGTGAGCCGGCGGCATCGGCAGGACAGCCGATCTGGGTCGCGGCGATGCCTCGCAGCGGCCGGTAGTCGGGGTCCAAGCAGTAGACATAACGGACGAAGTCCAGCGCCCGGGTCTGGGCGGTGTTGCCCGGCAGCGGCCCCGGATGCCCCGCCGGCCGCAGCCCGTAGCCCTTGGCGGCGAGCTCGCCGATCAACGTCGTGTCCTGGGCGTGGCCGGTCTGCTGGACCGCCGTCCAAGCCGCGTCCAGCAGCGCGCGATAGCGCTGCGCGGAGGCCGACACCGTCGAGCCGTCGGTGGCCTGTGGGCCGAGGTCCTGCCCGAAGTTCGGCTCGTTCCAAAATGACCAGAAGTGGACCCGCGGCAGCGCCGCGTCGGCGCCTGTCGGCGTGAAGCTCCCGTCATAGCGCTCGGCGACCGCATGTACGAACGGTCCGTACATCGCGGGGTTCGGCTCCCAGCTGTAGTAGCGGCGATCGTCGGTGTAGCCCGGCGAGCTCGGCGGCGGGTTGGGTCCCGACGCCCACCGCGGCGAGCCACCCGTGAGCTCGAAGTCGACCGTGATCCCGTCCTGCCGGGCGTCCTCGACAAGCTGGTCATATGGCCGCCACTTCGACGGCGGGTACGCGTTCGGGTCTGACCCGTCAAACCCCACCGGTGGCTGCTTGGCTGCGGGATCAGGGGCCAGCGAGTACCACGTCACGAACACCCGCACCGTGGTGGCGCCCAGCGCCCGAACCAGCGGCAGCTCGGTCGTCGGCGAGGCGAGGATCGCGTTGTCCTGCAGGATCGTGATCAGCCTGCTCGAGACGGCCACGTTCGCCGAGACTGACGCCTTGACGCTGTCGCGCTGGCTTGACCTCGATCCGGAGCCACCGCAGCCAACGATCAGGAGCATCGCTCCCAACAAGACGAGGGACGATGCCAGCCGCCGGGGGGACATCCTCACGCTGAGAGTACGCGCCAGTCGCTCCGGCGGGCGATGCGCCGACCTGATCGGCCAGCGGTCGTCGCATCGGGCGCCAGCGGCGAGTCAGACGGCCCCGTCGAGCGGAGCTGATGTCCTGACCGGGGGCGCGGCATTGGGGTCGGCGCTTGGGAGGCGATTGGCGGGGAGGCGAGTCGCGATCGCGAGGCCGGCGAACGCGACGACGACGAGGACGAGCATCGCCGCGACGTAGGTTCCGTTCCTCGAAAGGTTGGAGACCAGGATCGTGCCGGCGATCGCGGTGCCGAAGGATGAGCCGAGGTTGGAGACGCCGGCCGCGATCAACCTCTTCTGCAGGCGTCGCTTGGTCATTCGCTCGGCGGCAAGGGATGAAACGAGGACGCCGAGCGTGGCGGCGGTGAAGATCACGCCGGTCTTGATCGCCGAGTAGTGACGTTCGGTCTGAAGGAACACCGAAACGACGAACGAGACCCCCATCAGGAGCAGCCACTGCAGGTTCTGGGTGACAAGGCCCAGTTTCGAGGTGCGGTTGCGAAACAGCTCAATCGACAGCAGCGGCTCCTTGCCCGCCCGCTCGCGCGAGCGGATGAAGAACATGAACCCGGTCAGGCAGGCGACACCAAGCGCCAGGAACACGACCATCAGCGTGTTGTCGACCCCCGCCTGCAGGATCCCGAGCACCAGAAAGAACATTCCGACCGCCGACAGGGTCGCTCCGACCCCGTCGAGCGGACGCTTGGGATCTGGGGCGACCGGATCGACGACGCGGCGACCGAGCACGATGATCGTCGCGACCACCACGGCTTGGAACACGAACGCTGCTCGCCAGCTGATTGCCGAGGTGATAACGCCACTGCGCGCATGCTTGTCTGGGACGCTCAGTCAGGCGCGGCGCGCAGCTGCGGGGGTGGACGCCGAGCGCTCGCGGGGCCGGGAGCCCGTCGCTCGGCGGGCGGGTGCTTGGCGGTCATCCGTGGGGGTGGACCGGCCTGCCTGGCGGCGGGCAGCGTGGGTGAGCAGCGAGCGGACGGTGTGTTGATGGGTGGTCGTGATCGCGGCCCACAGGGTTCGCGCCGTCGGGTTGCTTTGTTGGATGAAGGTGGCGAACAGCAGCCCGTGGGGCTCGCGGTGGAACAGCAGCTGGCCGCGCAGTCCCAGCCACGATCGCGCGGTCAGCAGCAGGTGACTGGGGGTGCTGTGCTCGATCTTCCATCCGAGCACGCGCTGCTCAGACCAGGGCGCTCCGAGCCTGAGCCCGAGCGCTGTCCATCCCAGCAGCAGGCGAGCGCGTACAGCCGGTGAAGCGTCCTCCAGCGCCGCGCGCGCCCATTGCTCGGCGCTGAGCTCAGCGCTGCTGTTGACCCGAAAGGCGTCGTGGTAGTCGATGCGAGAGAGGGTGCTCAGCACTCGCGCATCGTTCGGGAGCGAAATCTGGCTCACCGCGGGTTCGACCGGTGTACGACGTTCTGGTGTTGGCATCACGCACTCCCATATGTACAGTAATGTATATATACGGTACGGTACGTCCCGTCGATGGGCTTGTCAACCACGCTGCGATTGCGATAGACGGCTGATGGCGCCCCCCACGCGGACGCCCCGCGCGGCTTGGATCGAGGCGGGCGCGCGAGCGCTGGCCAGCGGCGGCCCGGCGGCCGTCCGGATCGAGCCGCTCGCCAAGTCGCTCGGCGTGACCCGCGGCGGGTTCTATGGGCACTTTGAAAACCGCGGCGCGTTGCTCGAGTCGATCCTCGACACCTGGGAGCGTGCGGCCACCGACGAAGTCTTGGAGCAGGTCGAACGCCGTGGCGGCGACCCCCGGAGCAAAATCCGGCGCGCTGGCGCTCTCACGTTCAGCAAACAGTTACTCCCGGTGGAGCTCGCGATCCGCGACTGGTCACGACGCGACGCCGCCGTCGCCGAGCGCCTTCGCCGAGTTGACAACCGACGCATGGAGTACCTCCGTGCGCTGTTCAGACATCTCTGCGCCAGCGCAGACGAGGTCGAGGCCCGCTCCGTGCTCGCCTTCTCCCTCGCCATCGGCCACCACTTCATGGCCGCCGACCACGGCACGCACAACCGCGCCGAGGCGGTCGAGCTCGCGCTACAAGAGCTGCTCCGCTGATCGCGCGGCGGGCTTCTCCTAAGTCGCCGAGGGAGTCACGATGGGCCGACTACTGCTTGTGTGCACCGGCGACCGCGAGAGAAGTGCCGGCCGACGTGCCGGGTGCGCCGAGGTGACTCGTCGTTGGTGAGGAAGTTGTGTCCGACGCGCGCCGCTGGCGTTGGTCTATGAGAGACCGGTCTTGATCCGCAGCGGGGCACTTAGACGAGCCGATCGGGTTGGGCTCGCGAGCGTCAGCACCGCGGCGGTGATCGGACCCGGGCTGAGCGCGACCGCGACTCGGAACGAGAGGACCTGGCAGATCGCAGGATTCTCGCCACGTCGAATCCATCCGTGTCACGATCGCGGAGACGCATGTCTATCAGGACGAGGTCTGGGGGTGACGACCAGACGGCGGCGATTGCCTCTGAGCCGTTGGCGGCTTCGCCGACCTGGACAAGTCCAGGGTGCCTGAACCATCGCAGTGGTGCGATCCGCTCAAAGATCACCCGGCGGATGACGCTCCGGCGTGCGTCGCTGATCCGTCTTCTAAAAAAGGCCAGGCCGCATGAAGAAGACGTTCCAGGGCGGTCTGGCCGAGCGCGGCCGCAGCTGATTCCATTCGGATGATGCCAGCGTTCGCGACATGGGATGCAATCGCAAGCCTCCCAAACCACCCAGGCTTCGAGCGGCCGCGGCAAACGACGGCGACCCACGGGAGCGGAATCGGAGGGACAGATGTCCTCAGTGAGCCACCAGACAGTCAAGCTAAGCAAGGGCAAGCACGAGTCTGCCAAGCACGGTGCGTGCGTGATGGAGCTGTCCTCCATGCTGGCCGGAGAGCCGTTCTCTGACCATCCGGCATCTGTCTGTCCGGTGATCGGGGCGTTCCTGCGCGCCTACAACGACTGGATCGACGACAACCGGCGTCAGGACCTCTACCCATATGCGTCACACGTTGTCGGCAGTCGTGAAGAAAAGGCGGTAGAGCTCGATCGAGCCGACCGGCTGGCAACCTGGGTCCAGCAGATGCGCGGGGGTCCGCGGACTCGGTCGCTGCTCCCGTCATGGCTGCAGGCCATCTGTCAGGCACGGCGCCCGCCGCATGATGTTCTCAGTGCGCACGCCGTGCGCACGATCGTCAGGCCGACCGAGCGTTCGCACACGGCCGCTCTGGCCCTTATCGACGAGCTGCTCGAGATCGGGACGAGCAAGCAGGCCTCCCGGGTACCGGCTGTTTCGGAGCCGACCCTCCGCGCCGGCGCCGCGCACTGAGCAGGTTCGGCCATGGCGATCTCTTCTGGCGAGCGTGCCTGCCGCCAGCGTCACCCTGACACGAGGCAGGATGCTGCCGCTCGTCGCGGCCGTGCTCTCCGTGTCGTTGGCGGACTCAATCGATCCGACCACGGCCAGCGCAGACAGTCCAAGCGCGGCGCCGCGACCATCGGCTCAAGGAGGGCCGACCTGCACAGCACGGCGACACGCCGTCCTGCAGAGCCGGTCCCTGGCGCTCGACGTTCCCAGCTCGGGGATGCCGTCGGCATCGCGCGGGCGCGCATGCCCGCGGAGGGACAATGCAACTCTGAGCCCGCTCCCGACCGCAACCAACTCCTCGCCAGATCGCAACGGGCCGACGGCCAGAAAATCCTCCAGCGCTCGGGCGATGGGTAAGCGAAGAGGCCTCAGCCGAGTTCGAGCAGGAGCCGAGCGAGGTCGGCGGGGCGGTTGCTGGCGACCATGTGGGTGGTCGCGATTTCGCGGTAGCGCCAGGCGGGCGATGCCTTGGCCATCGCGGCGGCTGACCAGAAGACATCCGAGCCGGGGGCGTCGGGCTTCTCCGCGGTGGCTTTGATGTAGGTGCGGGTGAACGGGAAGCGCTCCAGGGGCTGAGCCAGATGAACTGCGTCGGTAAAGCAACCGAGCGGGTGTGGCGTGCGCCGCGCGTTCTGCCAAGCCGCTTCCTCGGGTTCATCGAATTCCCGCGGTGGCGGTGGCACCAGCCAGCCGGCATCGAGCGTGATCGCCGGGATCGCTTCGCGCCCAGCGAGCCCAGACACCGTATCGCCGCTAGCGGGCACGAAGGCGTCGAGGTAGACGAGGTGGCGCACCCGAGCGGCGATGTGGTCCAGAGTGCCGGTGATGACCATGCCTCCGTAGGAGAACCCCAGGAGCGTGATGTCGTTGAGGTCCTCGTAGAGCACAACGTTCACGACGTCGCGAATGTGGGTGCTGAGATTGACGCTCGGGCTGGTGAGATGTGCGCGCTCACCGATGCCCGTCAGGCTCGGAGTGAAGACGTCATGCCCGGCGCCACGCAGCAACGGCCGCAGTTTGCGAAACCCGTGGGCGCCGCTCCACCCGCCGTGGACGAGAACAAACAGGGCCATGTCGCAAAGCTCCGTTCTGCGGCGCCGATCACGCCGGCGGTAGGGCGGGTACAGGTGAGAAGCGTGCCGAGCTGACAGCTCGTCACGGCGTGATCATGGCAGCCGGTCATGTCCGAATGACAGCAGCAGCCGCTCCGCTGCCCGCGCCAAGAGCGCACGCGGCGAGTGGTAACGGCCCCCGGACGCGCCGATCGCGGCTCCAGCGAGACTGCTGGATTGTCGCCACACTGGGCGTGAAGTCGGGGCTGCCGGTTTGGCCAGCGTGGCGAGTAGAGCGGGAGCGGCGGGGGTCGCGGCCCTGGCGCGGCGGATGGTCCTTGGCAGACGTGGGACGACTCGCCGCGGCGCGGCCTGGCGCTGCCGGGTTCGCGGCGCTGAGCGTCCTCGTCCCGGGCCGGTTTCTGCGGCATCGATCTGCCGATGGCGGCATCTGAGGCGCGCTCGTTTGTTTACGTGTTCGCGCTGCCTTCGTTCGGAGCTGTCCGGCTGGCGGGTCCGGGGCGGGAGGGCAGGACGGGAAGAGACCGGTCGGGACGGTCGTCGCGACCGGGCGGTCGTTTGGGGCCGCGCTCGTCGAGAGCGGCGAGGACGAGTTCGATGGCCTTCTCGAGCTGCGGGTCGCGGCCGGCGGCCCAGTCCTGCGGGGTGATCTCGACCTCGACGTCGGGGGCGACCCCGTAGTTTTCCACTGTCCAGCCGGCACCGTCCTCGAACCAGAACGCATACCCGGGCTGAGTCACCAGCGTGCCGTCTGCCAGGCGGTAGCGTCCGTCGATGCCGATAACCCCGCCCCACGTGCGGGTCCCGACAAGCGGCCCGAGGTCTCGCTGGCGAAAGCCAATCGAGACGGCGTCACCGTCGGAGCCGGCGTACTGATTGCAGAGCGCGACCATGGGACCTCGTGGCGCGTCATTCGGATAAGTAGAGGCCTCAAACCGGCGAGGGTTCTGCCAGGCGGTGACCACACCGCTGAGCCGCTCGAGGACAAGCTGCGAGACATGTCCGCCGCGGTTACCGCGAAAGTCGCACAGCAGGCCGTCGAGACTGGTCTCGATCCGCAGATCGCGATGCAGCTCGCCCCAGCCCGACGAAATCATGTCCGGCACGTGCAGGTAGCCAACCCGACCGCCGGTGCGGGCGCGCACCTCGGCTCGGTTGGCGGCCACCCAGGCGTGGTAGCGCAGGGGGCGCTCGTCGGAGAGCAGGGTCACGGCCTGGGCGCGGCGTTCGCCTGCCTCGGTGCGCAGAACGACCTCCACCACCTTGCCGCCGCTGCCGACGAGGAGCGGTGCCGGCCCGGTGACCGGGTCGACGTGGCGGCCGTCGATGGATTCCACAGCGTCGCCGACCCGGGCGCCGACCGGCTCGAGGGGGCTACGAGACCGCGGCACTGACGGCTCGGCCGTCGGCAGACCTGCGATCCGCCACCGACCGTCGCCGTCGCGGCGGAGGTCGGCGCCGAGATGCCCCATCCGCTCCGATGGCGGCACGTCGACAGGATCAGCCCGCACGTACGCATGGGAGGCGCCCAGTTCACCGTGAAGCTCCCAGATGAGGTCGTGCAGCTCGTCGCGGGTGGCCACCCGGTCGGCCAGTGGGCGGTAGCGGGCGACGACGGCCTCCCAGTCGACACCAGCCATGTCCTCCACCCAGAAGTGGCGGCGCATGAGCCGTGCCGCTTCCTCGTACATCTGCAACCACTCGTCGGCCGGGTCGATGGTAATCCGGATTCGTTCGAGGTCGATCTCAAAGCGGACCGGGGGATCATCATCGTCCTGCTTCCGCGCCCGGTCGGACGGCTGCACGTTCAGCTTGGTGTCCGTGCGGACGATCAGGGTGCGTCCGTCGCCCGAAGCTTGCACCCCGTCGACTGCTTCGGCCAGCGTCTCGACCTTGCCGGTGGCGAAGTCCAAGCGCTCAAGACGGCCCTTGACGGGCTCGCCAAACGGTTCGACGCGGTCCTCGCCGAGCTCGCCCGCCACCGGAAGAGACCGCCACACCAACCCACCCACGACCGCGCGCAGGTCGACCAGCCGACCGGCAGCGACGGGGAGCTCGACCAGCCGGGTCTCGAGCCCGTCGGGCTCGACGAGAACATCGGCGACATCGTCGGGCTCAGACCGTGCACCCTGCACGGACGGCTCGCCGGTGGCGGAGTCCGCGCCGGCGCCTGCGGCCGCGTCCGCGTCCGCCGCGGGCGGACCCCACGGCAAGGCACGACCCATTGGCTGCGGTGACAGCGGACCGGGCGTCGCCGCCGCGAGGCGCAGCAGATACGGACGGGTGGCCGCGGGAAACGACAGATCGAAACGCAGCTGGTCATACACCGGGTCGAACGTCCGCAACGACAGGAACGCGAGGTACCGCCCGTCAGCGGTGAAGACCGGCTCTCGATCCTGGAATCGCAGAGGCGTCGCTTCATGTACCGCCCCGCTGGCGACCTCGGCCAGCTTGATCTGTCGAACGCCGGCCTCGTCGCCGAGTGGACCGGCCGCAGCCCAGGCCAGCCATCGGGAGTCCGGCGAGAAGCACAGACCACCGGCGATGTCGAACGTCGAGCGATCAAGCTCACGGGTCTCGCCAGCGGCGACATCGGTGACCCGCACCGCCCCGTCGTCGCCGGCGGTCGCCACCCACGCCCCATCGGGCGAGGTAGCCAACTCGGTCACCTGCCCAAGCTCACCGTGCGCCAGCCGGACACCGGACCCTCCGCTGACCGCAGCCACCTCGAGGGCGTCCTCACCGCCGGCATCGGTGACCCAGATCACCTGCTGATCGCCGAGCGGTGTCGTAAACCGTGCCCGGACACGCCCCCCGGGCGATAGGACCCGGGCCGGCCCATCACGGTGCGTGCACCAGACAGCGGCGCCGCGGACGTCCAAGGCGCTGGCTCGTCCGCTGCGGTCCGGCGTGAATCGGCCGACCGCCTCGGCCGCCCGCAGCGCATATCGGACTCGCCCATAGCGAGCCGACCCCAGCCGCAGCTCAAGCCGCCGGGGCGCCGAATCGGCCGCGAGGCTATCGAGGATCCAGAGGTCACCGAAGCAGCCGTAGACAAGCCGGCTACCGTCGCCGTCGGCGTCGCGGGCATAGGCATCGCCGTGGTCGCTGTGTCGACGGAGATCGGTCCCGTCTGGGGCCAGCGAATACACATTGCCCCAGCCCTCGTGGTCAGCGAGGAACACCACCCGCCCGTCCCACCACTGCGGATCCTCGATCTGACCGTCCAGCTCGTCGGCGAAGCGCCGGTATTGCCCGGTTCCCTCGGTGTCGATCCACGCCCTGCCGGCGGTGCCGCCGCGGTAGCGCTTCCAGCTGCTCGCACCTCGCGGGTTCTGATCGGTACCGAGAACAACCCCTCCGTCGGGTGCCTGCGACACGGCCGACACCGGGCCGAAGGCAAGCCGCTCCGGCTGGCCATCGCCGAGCGGCACAGCCCAGGCCCACGTCAGCCAGGGGAACGGCTGGCCGGTGGCGCTGGCCGCGACCACGGCCCCGTCGCCCCGCCAGCCCAGGACCCGCGTGGTGCTCTCACCCCACCACGTCAGGCGCCGGGGTTCGCCATCGTCCAACTCGGCGACCCACACCTCCGTGTGACCGGCGGCGTCCGAGCACCACGCCACCCGCTGGCCATCGGGCGAGAGCTTCGGGGTCCGGATCAACGTCCGTTCGGCGCCGACCCGCCACGCGGTCCCCGCGGCGACCGACCCGACCCAGACACCGTCGTCAGCGACGAAGGCCAGGCGGTCCCCTCGGATCGTCGGGTAGCGGAGGTAGGCCCCAGAGGCCATGGCGGGCACCTTACGTCATCCGAGGGCCCGGTCCTACGAGTACGCCGGCTACCGAAGCGACGTCAAGAACGGCAGGCCGGGGCGGCGACGAATGACCGTCAGGGCCTCGACGGCCCCACTCCGCACGACGACGGCCTCGACTGGGCCTCACCGCCAGCCAACCGATGCTCCACGCCCGAACTCCAGTCGCGGCACGTTCGCCCCTCTCACATGAGCGGCCCTGCTCACGATCCCGATCCGTCCTGGCTCCCCCGGGAGCTGTGCACCTGGCCCGGCGCTCAGAGAATCGCCGCGGCGCCGACGACCACTAGCGAAAACCACCACGTCAGCTCGGCATCCGGGGTCGCCGAGTGCGATCTGGGGATACGGAGGAAGATCCCTGCATGATCGACCGCTGCATGATCAACCGCCGGGGCTTCCTGCAGGTCTCCGGTACGGCCGTGGCCGCGCTGGGCGGGGGCCTGGCCACGGCGCGGACCGCCGCGGCGCGTGCCACCACGGCGCGTGCCACCACGGCGGGGGCCGGCTCGGCGGTGGCCCGCTCGGAGCTCAAGACGAGACCGATCCGGCCGCCGGCGGCGCCGCTGATCGTGCGCTCACCGTACCTGAGCACCTGGCAACGCTCGACCGTGTCCCCGGGGACCTGGCAGACATTCTGGAACGGGGACACCACCGCGATGGCCGGGATCGCGCGGATCGACGGCACCTCACTTCGTGTTCGCCGGCGACCCGAGCATCGGCGACGCCGGCGACGCGCTGGAGCAGACCCACCTGACGCTCACCGCCACCCGATCGGTGTTCCGGTTGCAGAGCCGCGGCGTGCAGATCGCGCTCGAGTACCTCTCCCCGATCGAGCCCGGCGACTTGCAACGCCAGTCGATCCCAATGGCGTGGGTGCTCGTCACCGCGCGAAGCATCGATGGCGCGTCCCATGACGTCTCCCTCTACCTGGACGTCTCAGGCGAGTGGCTGTCGGGGGATCCGAGCCAGCAGTTCACGTGGGCGCCGGTCTCGGTTGCCTACAGCGGCGGCGCGCTCCAGGCGTGGACGATGCAACTGGCCGAGCAGCAGATCCTCACCGAGATCGACAACCGCGCGCAGTGGGGAACGATCATCCTGGCGACCCCGCGGATCTCCGGCCTCAGCTACCAGTCCGGTCCCGCGGGCACCGTCCGCAGGCAGTTCGTCGACCAGGGCGTGCTGCTCGACACGGACGACACGTCCTACACGTCGATCGGCGGCGACGGCTATCCCTCGTTCGGCTTCGCGCTCGACCTCGGGCAGGTCGGCAGCCAGCCCCAGACCCGGCAGTTCTCGCTCGGTCAGGTCGCGCACGCCGCTGGTGCGCTACCTGGGCACGCCGCTGCAGCCGCTCTGGACCGAGTACTTCTCGGACTGGCGGCAGATGCTCGCGTTCTTCCACGCCGACATCGCCGGCGCCCGGCAGCGAGCGAACACGCTCGACGCCAAACTGTCCGCCGATGCCAGAAAGGCGGGCGGAGCCAAGTACGAGGCGCTCTGCGTGCTCTCGCTGCGCCAGGCCTACGGAGCCACCGAGCTTGCGGTGGGACCGGACAACACTCCCTGGGCCTTCCTGAAGGAGATCTCCTCCAGACGGCGACACCTCGACCGTGGACGTGATCTTCCCCGCATCACCGGTGTGGATCTACCTGGATCCGCAGTATCTGTCGCTGCTCCTCAGACCGATCTTCGGGTACCCGGCGAGCGGCCGGTGGACCGCACGGTTCGCCCCGCACGATCTCGGCCCCTACCCGATGGCCTCTGGCTATCCGCACAACGGCGGCGAGAACATGCCCGTCGAGGAGTCGGGGAACATGATCATCATGGCCGCCGCCTACATGCGGGCCGCTCCGGGCACCACCGCTCTCGTCTATCTACAGGCGAACTACAGATCGCTGAAACGGTGGGCGGACTACCTCGTGGCCACCCTGCCGGACCCCGGTCTGCAGAACCAGACCGATGACTTCGCCGGCAAGATCGCCCACAGCGTGAACCTCGCGCTCAAGGGGATCGTCGCGGTCGCGGCGATGGGTCAGATCGCCCAGGCGTGCGGCGAGCACGCGGACGCGGTCCACTTCCGCAACAAGGCCAGGCAGTTCATCGCCTATTGGCTCAAACACGCGCAGGCGCCCGGGCACAGCCACCTCGGCCTCACTTATCGCCGCCCGGGCAGGCGCAACCGCGCCTGGGGAACGATCTACAACGCCTACCCCGACGCACTGCTCGGCACCGGCCTCGTGCCCGATTCGGTCGCGGCCGAGCAGGCGGCGTTCTACCGGACCAAAACGAACCGGTTCGGGCTGCCGCTGCAGACTCCGCACCGCTACGGCAAGACCGACTGGGAGATGTGGCTGGCGGCCTGGCTGCATCGCCACCCGATCGGGCAGGAGCTGATCGAGCGCGAGTACCGGTACGCGAACACGACCCGGAACCGCGTTCCGTTCTGCGATCTGTACAGCACGATCTCGGGCGATCAGCTGCACGGCTTCCAGGCCCGACCGGTGCAGGGCGGGATCTTCGCGCTGCTCGCGCTGCACGCGCTCGAGGGCCGGCGCGCCTGAGAGGCGGGCCGGCGCACCCATGTGAGGGATTGCTGGGGCCTGTCCTGTCGCTTGGGTGGCGGCGGCCCCTGCGGCGGAGCTCACCATGCTCAGCTCGAGCTCCCGGTGACCGGTTACTCTGCGGCAGATGACCGCACCGTCTCCTGATGCGAACGCTGATGCGGTCGAGCTTGGGGCCCTGCTTGTGCTCATGTCCGACAACCTCACGCGAGACCAGGTCCCTAAGGTGGCCGCTCGGGCTACGACCCGCGCTCAACAGGAGCAGCATCTAGCGATCCAAGCGAGCCTTCCTGCTCGCCGCAGCCAGAACTTCTGCGCAAATGCCCTTCGATCTGCGAAGGGCATTCAGCGGACGCTGATCGCGTGGTGGGCTGCACATCTGCGTCAGACTTCCGCCATGAGCTCCCTACCAGACCCACTGCGAGGATTGATCGAGTCCGGGCCGATGGCTCATCTCAGCACGATCAACCCGGACGGCAGCCCCCAGGTTACGGTCATCTGGATCGGCTTAGATGGTGATCAGCTGGTCAGCGGCCACATGAGCCATCACAAGAAGCTGCGCAACATCGAACGCGACCCGCGCGTCGTGCTCTCCTTCGACGGCCCGCGCGATCACGAGGCTTTCCTGAACCCTTATGCGGTGCTGCACGCCAGAGCCGCGGTCGATCCCAGCGACGAGGCCTGGGATCTGCTGAACCGCCTCGCCAAGGTCTATACGTCGCCCGACACCGAGTTCCCGGGCGCGAAGGGACCGGGCTACATCGTTCGCTACGCCATCGAGCGGATTAGCGGCGTCGGCCCGTGGGTCGCCCAGCACCGCAACGACTAGAGAGTGCCGCTCTGTCGCCGAGGGAGCTGCCAACCGGGCGGGTTTCGCTTGGTCCGTTCGCCGGCTCGGAGCGGGAGCCTGCGCGGCGCCGCCTACGCCGGCTGAGACAGTCGAAGATTCGTGATGCCGGCAACCTCGCTGGGTCGCGGGGTTCGGCCGCCAGTCCTTTGGCGCAACGAAGATGGGCTGTTCCACGATCGTCGAGCTTCAGGGCTCGGTGATCGTTCGTCAGGCGGGACGGCTCTGATCGTGTCGACCGATGAGTCAGCGACTCGCGCCCGGTCATTGTGGGTATCTCGTCCCATGACCAGAGGCCGGCCGACGCGCCGGAGCTCGGTCCGGCAGCGAGGGCGATCTGCTCGCGCTGGGCTACACCGCGACAAGCGAAGGAGTTGATCTCATGAGCACGCCGACACCCGCGATCGTCAGCGCCGAGGAATGGGAAGCGTCCCGCGCCGAACTACTCGTCAACGAGAAGGAGGTCACCCGCGCGCGTGATGCGTTGGCCGCGGCCCGTCGACGGATGCCGATGGTCGCGGTTGAGAAGGAGTACCGGTTTGAAGGCCCCGACGGCCCGGCTTCGTTGCTTGATCTGTTTGACGGCCGCCGCCAACTTGTGCTGTATCGCTTCTTTATGGACCCCGACATGTCGAATTACCCAGAGCGGGGCTGCATCGGCTGCTCGCTCGGTGCCGACCAGCTGGGCAACCTCGAGCATCTGCGCTCGCGGGACACGAATTACGTCGCTGTTTCCCGCGGCGCCCAGGAGCATCTGCAGCGCTACCGCGACCGGATGGGCTGGAGCTTTCCCTGGTACACGACGCTTGACGACTTCTCCGAGGACTTCGGTGTCGCCGAGTGGCATGGCACCAACGTGTTTCTGCGCGACGACCAGAATCGGATCTACCGCTCGTACTTCGTCGACGCCCGCGGCGACGAGCACGGCGACCTGTGGACGTTTCTCGACCTCACCCCGTACGGACGTCAGGAGGAGTGGGAGGACTCCCCCGAGGGTTGGCCGCAGACGCCGCCGTATGAGTGGTGGCGCTATCACGATCAGTACGAACGGCGCGATGCCTAACGACGTCGCAAACCGACGGCCTGGACAGCGGCAGGAGCGGGCCCGGGTGGCGGGATCGTGCCAACCCGCCTAGGCGAGCTCCCCCTGGGCCGCCGGGACGAGAGGCCACGCTTCGGTGGCCGCGTCGAAGCCAGCCCAGCTCACTCCTCCACGCCTGCAGGAGCATTTGGGGGAGAGTCCGAAGAACTGTGGCGGGAGAGCGAATTGGAGTCTCATGCGTCAACAACAAGCAAGAGAAGTAGCGATCGAGCGAGGCGTTTCTGATCCTGGGGAAGCCGGCGGCGGGCGAGACCACAGCTCCGTCGTGGATGAGCAGCCCGTTGACGCCGGGGGCGCGCTACTGCTGGGCCGTTCGATGGGTCTGATCGGGCCCGCGGGTCTGCCGCTCGCGCATGAGAAGCGTCGCTCTCGCTGATGTCTCGAGAGCCAGTCAGCCGATGGTATGGCGCGAGAGGCGACTGTTGGCCGACGTCGTGGACCTTTCGGATGGCGACAATCCGCCTGCTGTTGAATCTCTCCAAGGAGGAAACGTCATGCAGGTGCATAGGGGTTCAGATCCAGAGCGTGCAGGCGGCGGGTTCCGCAATGCGGGCGCCGTCACGGGGGTTGCTCTGGTGGCTGCGCTGGTGCCGGTGTCGGCGGTGCTCGCTTTGGCGCTGTCGAGCGCGGCCAGGCGTGCTTTGGCGGCGAGGTACGTGCCGGCCGAGCGAGTACCGGATGTGACGCGCTGGGTTGCGTTTGGCTGGATGGCGGGCTTTGCGCTGGTGATGCTTGGTCAGGCGGCCAGGGCCGCCGCGGGGCCGCTGTCGATGTTCGATCCCTATGGGCCTGGTGGCCCATACGTTGTTCGGGGTATGCGGTGAAATGGTGATGGCGGCCGCGACGATTCTGGTGCTGCGCCGAGATCGCATCTCAATCTCCGCTCGGCTTGATGGATAGAAGGTCTGGTGTGAACCGGATACTGCGCTCGCCGACGTGGGCGCATTTGACCCGCCGCCACGGTCAGGCGGATCTGGTGGTGGCGGCGGGCGCCCTGGCGCTTGGTTTGGGTGGGTTGGGGGTTGGGGGTAGCTCGCACGTTGACTATCGCTCGCCCGATGCGCTCGCCGTGTTGTTGGTGGTCGCGATCACGGTGCCGCTGGCCTGGCGGCGCGTGTGGCCGGGGTGGGTGCTGGTTGTCAGTGGGAGCGCGGAGCTTGCGAACGTGCTTGTTGGGTATCGCCCGGGCCTGGCGTGGATCGCGGTGGTGTTCGCGATCTACAACTTTGCCGCGCTGCGCGCGCACCGGGGCGAGCTGTGGCCGGTGCTGATCTGGGCGGCTGAGCTCGGCGTGATGGCGGGTCTGGCGCCGCATCCGAATGATCCGTGGTATCCGGGTGGTCTGTTTGCAGCGAGTGCGCTGGCCTGGGTGCGCGGGGACTGGTCGTGGTCGCGTCAGCGGGAGGAGGAGCGGGCTCGAGCGGACCGGGCTCGAGCGGCGGTGGCTGACGAGCGGGCCCGGATCGCCCGCGAGCTACACGACGTGGTCGCCCACGCACTCGGTGTGATCGTGATGCAGGCGGGAGGCGCGGGCGCCACGTCGGACCTTGACGAGGCGCCGGCGAAGCGTGTGCTGGGGACGATCGAGCGCACCGGGCGGCAGGCTTTCGCCGAGATGCGCCGATTAGTGGGCGTACTGCGCACGCGACGGCACCGATCCGGACTTTGCGCCGCCGCCAGGGGTCGCGGGATTGCCAGGCTGGTGGATCAGATGAACGAAACGGGACTCAGTGTTTAGTTGAAGCTCAACGGTGAGCCGCCGGCGGCAGCGAGGGTGTCCAAGTGTCAGCGTACCGAATCGTGCAGGAGGCGCTGACGAACACGCTCAAGCATGCCGGCCCGACCCGGGCGGTGGTGCGGCTCACATGGTCGAGGAAATCGCTCGAGGTTGAGGTCACGGACGACGGACCGCTCAAGAACGGCGAGCGACCGGGCGCGACTTCGCCTGGGAGCGGCGGCCACGGACTTGTCGGCATGCGCGAACGGGTCGCCGTCTACGGCGGCGATCTCGACGTCGGCGGCACCCCAGCAGGCGGGTTTCGGGTGCTGGCTCACCTACCGCTGAGCTCCGCATGACGACCCGGGTGCTGCTGGTCGACGACCAGGAGCTGCTGCGCGAGGGACTGGCGATGATGCTGGATGCCCAGCCCGACATCGATGTGGTCGGCCAGGCCAACGACGGCGCGGCCGGCGTGGCGGCCGCGAGGCGGCTGGAGCCCGACGTGATCATGATGGACGTCCGAATGCCAAACATGGACGGTGTGGAAGCGACCCGCGTGATCGTGGCCGCTCACCCTCCTGGACAGGGTCCGCGAGATGATCGTGCTGACCACCTTCGACCTCGATGAATACGTCGTCGCTGCCCTACAGGCCGGCGCGAGCGGATTTCTGCTCAAGGACTCGACCGCAGCCGACATCGTGAGCGCGGTCCGCGCCGTGGCGGCCGGCAACGCGCTGCTCGCACCGACTGTCACGCGGCGTCTGATCGACCGCTTCGTGGCTCGGGGCGAGGTCGCAAACATCGGCCGCCCCCGGGCCTCGAGGAGCTGACGGAGCGTGAACGTGAGGTCATGGGCCTCGTCGTCGAAGGGCTCTCGAACCCCGAGATCGGCGCCAGGCTGTACCTCAGCGAGGCGACGATCAAGACGCATGTGAGGCGGATCCTGATGAAGCTCGGCGTCCGTGACCGGGTCCAACTCGTGATCCTCGCCTACGAGCACGGACTGGTTCCGCGCGGCGAAGCCTGATGCTGGCTCCTGCGCGATCAGCCGAACGTCGCACCCAAACTCGCGACCCTCGGGCGACGACAAACCAGCGCGAAGAGTCCGATGCTTACCCGGTCATCACGCCAACGACCGAAAGGAAGTTAGATGACTCTCACCGACGTTCTTCTCGCCCTCGGGATCCTCGCCGTGGTCCTGTTCAGCGACCTTGGGAGCCGCAAGCTCGGGCTTCACAGGATCGTCCGCCCGATCATTGCCACCGGCGTCACCGTCGCGCTGTACCTGCACACGATTCCCAGCGGCGGCAACGACCTGTACCTGGAGCTGGCGGGCGCGGCGATCGGCGTCGCCCTCGGTCTAATCTCGATCCGCGCGATCAAGGTCTCACGCGCCGCGAGTGGCGAGATCATCACTCGCGCAGGCGTGGCCTACGCGCTGCTGTGGATCGCCACGGTCGGCGTTCGCCTCACGTTCGGCTATGGCGCGCAGCACATCTTTCCGGCCGCGATCCACAACTTCATGCTCAACCAAAACATCACCAGCCCCAACGCGATCACAGCCGCATTCATCCTGATGATCCTCGGCGAGGTCACCACCCGCACGATCTCGCTACAGGTTCGCAGCCACCGCGCCCGCCCGGTGAGCCTTCCAGCGGCAGCCTGAACCCGCCGACCTCCCCAGCAACGTGATAGTCGTCATCGCAGCCACGACTCGCTACAAAAGCGCTCTCGACGCCGCCCTCTGTGCCTGGCCTGTTCGCTACTCCGCAGCTCAGTCGCCGATCGGTGGCCGGGCCGCGCAGACCTGCTCGTGTGACACCAGACGGTCACGTCGGTGCGCCAGATCACCCAAAAGCTTGGGCATGTCTTGATGATTCAGGTAAAGCGCGATTCGCCACGCTCCGTTCTCCTTGCGCAGGACGAAGGTCGATAGCAACGTGGTGTCGTTGGGAGTTGACTCACTCCCCATCCTAAGCCTCCACGCGGTCTGGACGAGTGTGTGTGCGTCGTCTAGCGGCGTCTCGGTGATGTCCGCCAGTTCCAGACCGTCGCTCCCACTCGCGCGGACGAGCGCTTTGCGGCGGGGAAGCGCTGCCAGCAGCATTTGCGGAGACAGGGCGGTCGCGGAGTTCGGGTCGAGGCTCATGAAGACGTCGCAGAAACAGAGGGTTAGCGCGCCGCCGCCGGGTTCTTTCCCGGCGCGCTCGTAATGCTCGAAGAACGCGCGGACATCGGGGCGGACAGAAGACATCTTCAGCTCCTTGATATCGCGATCAAAATCCCTGGACGTCGCCAGGAGTGTTATACCAAATCTAGTTTTGGTAAGTCAAGTTTGGAAACTCGCATTTGGCATGCTAGGTTGGCGCCATGCCGAGAAGATCCACCAGCACCACGCGAACTGCGCTTGACCTGCGGCTTGCCGTTGGCCGGATCGCGCGACGAATCCGCCAGCTCTACGCAACCGGCGATCCCGCCAGCGAGGCGGGGTTCATCGAGATCGCGCTTCTTTCGAGCCTCGAGCGGAAGGGTCCGCTTACGTCGACGGCGCTGGCGGAGCTCGAGAGGGTCACGCCCCAGGCAATCGGATCCACGCTCAGCGCTCTCGAGCAACGCGGCTATGTGGCTCGTATCACTGATCCACAGGACCGCAGGAGGGTAGTGACGGCGATCACCGAGGCTGGACGGGCAAGTCTGGCGAGTCGCGAGCACGTGATCAGCGAGCACATGACGCGGGCGCTGAGACAGGGGTTCGATGCCGACGAGCGGCGCCAGATCACGGCCGTCATCCCGCTGCTTGAGCGTCTGTCTGACGAGCTTTGAGCGTTCACGCGTCCTCAGGTCGTCATCCCATCCATCCCGCACGCCGTTCGCAAGCCGTCGGTAGCTGCGACGGCGATCTCCCCGGAGCGCCTCCCCTCGCGGCGCCTCGGACCCCCGCGAGCCACCAGGGTCGGGACCCCCTTTGCTCGCGCCACAGGCATCTCGTCGCTGGTGCCGCGCACCTGCTGAGCGCGGAAACCGAGCGTCCGTTGGCCCGATTGTTAGCAGTCTCACTGCTAAACTCGGGTCAAAGGAGAAGACTGCAGCGCCGCAGCCCGGTACTCCAATGTCGCCGATCCGGCCACTAGGCGGCTCCTTTTCTTGGCCCGGTGCTCAAGACGACTCGCGAGTCGTTGCGCCGATCGCTCGTACGCCACGCGCGCAGGAGTTCAGGAAGTGGATCGGAATATCGGCCATCCGATCTCGGTCTCCCATTGGTCGGGGTCGTCGGTGTCGAGGAAGCCGATCAAGTACTGCTCGCGCAACGGTCCCTCAACGCTGATCTCGTGCCGCATCACATGGGCGCCAAGTTCGCCGAATGTGAGGTCGGCGTCAGCAAGCGTGCCGCGATGGAGCATGATCGCGAGCTCGGCCGGCGCGACGACCAACGGCTCGCCCCGGCCGACCGCGCGAGCCGCTCCTGCGGTGGGGATGAACACGGTCGCGTCGCCGCGTCCGTGTTGGAAGATCTCACTTGAGTAAATGCCGGCGGGCGGCCCGGTTGGCTTGAGGCCTTGCGCGCCGAGGACCGCATGGAGTTCCCCGAGCGCACCCTGCCACCAGGCGATCAGGTCCTCTCGATCGACCGTTGCCTGGATCGCGATCGCGGCGGTCGGCGGCACGGTCCGATGCTCCACGGCGCGTTGCAGTACCGGCCGCTCCAGCAACCCGCGTAGCTCAAGGACGGCAGCCCGGGTCCGGGCTAGCTCGCGCTCGAGACGATCGAGATGCGCCGCGATCAGCCGGTTACGCGCCTCGAGGTCGGGCGCGGCGAGTACCGACTTGACCTCCGCCACGGGCATCTGCAGGCCCCGCAGGCGGCGGATGACCTGCGCCAGCGGGATCTGATCCTCGGCGTAGTAGCGATACCCGTTGCCGGGGTCCACCTCGCTGGGCTCCAGTAGCCCGACCTCGTGGTAGTGGCGCAGCGTCTTGACGCTCAGCTGCGACGCGCGCGAGAAGTCGCCGATCGTGACGCGGGGTCTCATGCCAGGAGTATCGACTCTCCCGCTGCTGGAGGGTCAACGCGAAAGCTGGTCCTTGACTCTCCCGTCACTGGAGGCCGCAACCTTGATGGGTCGCCGCGTTGGCGGCACTTCGAACCGACAACCAAGGGGAATCTCATGAGCATCACCACCGACCTTGACGGAATCGTCGCCGAGCACGTCGCGGCCGTCAATGCGCAGGACGAAGACGCCATCGTTGCGACCTTCGCTGATGACGCATTCGTCAACGACGCCCACCGCGAGTTCTGGGGCGCGGACGCGATCCGCCGCTGGGTCGCCAAGGAGATGGTCGGCGACAAGATCACCCTGGAGGTCACCGAGGTGGTCGAGCACTACGGGGAGACGATCGTCCGCGGCCGGTACGACGGCGAGTTCGACAAGACCAACCTCCCCGACGAGCTGATCCTGACCAACTACTTCACCGTCCGCGACGGGAAGATCGTCAGCCTGATCGTGATCCGCAACACCCCCGCCTACTGATCGCCGCAGCGAGGACGCGATCATGAGCACGCATGTTGTCAACGGATTTCACGCCAAGCCGGGCGCGGGGACGATGTCCTCGCGCTGCTGCTCGAACTCTCGCCCGAGAGCCGGGGTCGCCCCGGCTGTGAAGCGATCTCGATCCGCAGCAACCAGGACGACCCCGACAACCAGATCCCATCCGGCCCGGAGCCGACCACGTGCGCCAAAGGCGAAAGCTCATCTCCGCTGCTTGGATAGATCAAGAACGGTCGGGGCAGTGTCCTCAAACCCCGGTGGGGTGGCGGTCCCGCTTTGTGCTGAAACAGGAGTGGCCATCACTGTCAGCACGGACACCCGAAATGTCGCCGGGCGGCTACTGGGTCGGCAGCCTCTGTTTCGGGAAGCGGCGGACCGAACCAACAGTCCGGCCGGACGGTACCTGCGCCGGCCGAGGCGAGCGGTTGGGCGGCCGGTCAGGATTGGTTGTTGCGTGGGATCACTGGGATTTCGAGGCTTGACGAGCGATCGGCCGTCCAGTGGATGGTCGCCTGGCCCTTCGGGCTGGGGTTGTAGTGGGTCGGGAAGTGGCCGAAGAGCGGGTTGCGGGGTTGCAGGTATCGGCCGGCGATCATTAGACGCAGACTGTCGCCGGCGTGAAACAGCGTCGCGGAGGAGCTCAGGGGGATCAGGACCTCGATCTGCTCGTTGTCGTGAATCGGCTGCAGGGTGCGGAAGGTGTGTTCGGGCTGATGGGGGGTGCTGCGTAGGGTGTCGAGCTCGAGAAGCACCAGACGAAGCTGGCCTTGGGCGACGAGATCGCGGCCGTATCCGTAGGAGCCGTTGAACGGGACCGGGGCGCCGTGGGACCACTTCTCGACGCCGACGAAGAGCCGGGGATCGTCGGTGCCGGTGACCGCTACCTGGAGTCTCAAGGTCATGGGACCGGTGAGCTCGGTGTCCTCGTCGAACCGGTACTCAAAAGCGGCGGCGTTACGTCGCAGGTCGAAGGTGACGCTGCCCTCTGGGCCCGGGCGAGCGGTCATCGTGGCGCCCGCGCCCAGGTAGAGCTGACGCCAGTTGGTGCGTGCTAGTGGCCATTCCTGCTCGTCGCGCACCTCGACGACGCTGTCAGCTCGGTCGCGGATCTCCAGCCGCATCGGCGGTAGCGGGGCGACGTCACGTTCGCGGAGATGCCGGTCAAAGAACGCGAGCTGGACTTGGCGGGCCTGCTCGCCATAGAAGGTGGCCCATTTGGGGCCGCGGTGGGCGTAGGCGTGGAGCTCGGCCGACGCGGTCTGCTGGAAGGCGCGCATCGATCCGACGCTGTGAAGGTTGTCGTCGGAGAAGCTGGTGCAGACCAGCATGGGGACCCTGATCCTCGACAGGTCGGGAGTCAGCGCCTCCCACCAGGCGTCGCGCAGGGGATGCTTGCGGCGCTCGGCGGCGACGTTGGTCTTGAGGCGGGCCAACCGGTTGGTCAACAGCAGCCAGACGCGAGCGAACCCGCTCTCGACAATTCCGCCAGGAGTGAAGAAGTCACGGTACGCGTCGGTGAACCCTTCCCACGGGCAGATCGCCTTCAGAGCAGGCGGATTGAGGGCAGCGACCTTGTATTGGGAGAGCGCGAGGTAGGACACGCCAAGCATCCCGACGCGGCCGGTGGACCACGGCTGCTCGGCGGCCCAAGCGATGACCTGAGCAATGTCGTCGGCTTCCTGGTCAGACAGCAGATCGCCACGTCCCTCGGAGTGCCCGCCCTGCGCCGCGACACCCGCAAGCGACTGCTCCAGGCCGCAGCCGAAGAATTTCCGGCGCACGGCTACGCCGGCACGACCGTCACGCGACTCGCCGCAGCGGCCGGAGTCTCGGTCCAGACCCTCTATCTGGCCTGGGGAAGCAAACGCGCGCTGCTACGCGGCTACATGGAACAAGCGCTCGCCGGGAACCTTCTATCACCCGAGGACGCCACCCGGCGATTCACGGGCTTATCACCCCAGGATCGGCTGATCAAACTGGCGGCCCTCGTTACTGAGACAGCGGAACGCGCCGCCGCCGGTTGGACGCTGTATCGGGATGCCTCAGCTGTCGACGCCGAGATCGCCGCCGACTGGGACGAACTCCAGATGCTGCGTCATCGAACCTTCTCCCGAATCCTCGCCGACATCCCGACCAGCGCGCTCGCCGACGGCCTCACCCCAAAGACCGCTGTCGACACGGCGTGGACCGTGGCAAGTCCCGAAAGCTACGACCTGCTTGTGCATCGCCTCGGCTACTCACTCGCCGAGTTCCGAGTCTGGATCACACAAACCCTCCTGGCCGCCCTGCTCGCGGACTGACCAACATCGTCCTGCTGTACCAGGGAGCCGGGTGGTTTTAGCTCCGGGTCTTCCGCTCGTGAAGCATCTTCCAACGTCTTGGCGATGCGCCGGTCACGAGTCTCCTCGCGCTTGGCCTCGGTCACCCACCGCGCGAACTCCTTGCGGTGGGTGTGGGCGAGCGCGTCGAACGACGTCCGGGCGTGTGGATCGGCGTCGAGCGCCGCTGACGCTCAGCGTATCGGTCGCCCTCGCCCTGCCGGTTCGCACACCGCGATGGGAGTTCGACCGAGCTGGTGCGTGGGCGGCTTTCGTTAGCCATGGGCCTGCCGGACCTCCGCGTAGGCGGTGGCCAGGGTGGTGACGCAGCGGGCGGCGGTGGTCTCGTGCAGCGCGCCGTATCCGATGACGAGCGCCGGTGGGGCGGTTCGATGGTCGGCCCAGTGTCGTGCCGCGCCTTCGAGATGCAGCCCGTGGCGGTCCGCCGCTTGGATGAGGGCATCCTCGTCGCAGTCATCGGGAAGGCGGATGAACAGGTGCAGGCCGGCGGCGATGCCCGTGGGGGTGGCGGCGGAGAAGCGGGTCGTGATCGCGTCGACGAGCGCGTCGCGTCTGGCATGGTAGATCGGGCGCATCCGACGCAGATGGCGGCCCAGGTCGCCGCTGTCGATGAGGCGGGCGAGGGTGACCTGTCCGAAGGTCTCGGTCCCGAGGTCGTGGAGGGCCTTGGCGGCGAGAAGGTCGCCGAGGAGATGCTCGGGGGCGGTGAGCCAGCCGAGTCTGAGCGCGGGCGTCAGGATCTTGCTGGTGCTGGCCCCGTAGATGACATGGTTGGGAGCGAGGCCCTGGAGGGTGCCAATCGGGGTGCGGTCATAGCGAAATTCGGCGTCGTAGTCGTCCTCGATGATGAGCGCGTCGCGGGAGCGGGCCCAGTCAAGTAGTTGGTCGCGGCGGTCGGCCGACAAGACGGCGCCGGTCGGGTAGCTGTGGGCGGGGGAGAGCAGGACGGCGCCGACCGCTCGGTGGCTGAGCTGGCCGATGTCGAGGCCCTCCTGATCGACGGGCACTGGAACCGGTTGCAGGCCGGCGGCTCTGATCAGGCGGCGGTGATAGGAGAAGCATGGGTCCTCGACGGCTATGTGGGTGATCCCGCGGCTGCGCAGGACGCCGCACACGAGCGAGAGCCCCTGGGCGAAGCCGCTGCAGACGAGCACCTGGTCGGGGGTGGTGCGCACTGCGCGGACCCGCCCGAGATGGCCGGTCAGCGCCTGGCGCAGCTCGAGGGTGCCTTGGGGCTGCGGGTAGCGAAACGCGACGTCGGGTTGGTCGCTGAGCACGGCGCGGTAGTGGCGAAGCCACGCCCGCCGGGGGAAGCTCGCCGGGTCGGGAAGGCCGCCGCTGGTCAGACGGATGCCGCCGGGCTCGTGTCGCTGCGCGGGGGTGTCGAAGCTTGCCTGGTCAGGCAGGCTGGCTTGAAAGATGGCGCTCGTGCTGTCCATCTGGGCGCCGGAGGTGTCCAGACGGTGCGGCGGGTCGCTGCGAGCCCGGACCCGGGTGGCCGATCCCTGCCGGCTGTCCAGGTATCCCTCCGCGGCGAGCTGGCTGTAGGCCTCGACGACGACCGAGCGGGCGAGCGCGAGTTCGCGAGCGAGCGTCCGCGAGGGGGGCAGCACGGTCCCGACCGGCAGGCGGCCCTGCTGGATGGCGTCGCGCAGACCGCGCTCGAGCTGGGCTCTCAGGTCACGGTGACGACGATCGATACCGATCAGCAGATCCGGCGCAAACGCGGTGTCCGGCACCCCGACCACGGCGTCTTTACCCTGATTGGTTTGCGATATTTGCGGCGGATTGGTCATTGACCCAGGCCACTTGCACTGTAAGCCTCTTGCCTCATGTCAGCAAGTCATTTCGAGCAGGAGCAATCACTGATGTCAGAACACTTGGTCGGGTCCGCACCTCAGGTGCTGGTCATCGGTGCCCAGGGCACGATGGGATCGTTGTTGAGCGACGCGTTTGGCCGGGCGGGTTGGTCGGTCTTGCGCGGAGGCCGGCGCCCAGATGACCATGAGGACTTCCGCCACGCCGATCTCGACGAGCCTGAGAGCGTCGCCCGGGCCGCCGGCGAGGCCGACCTGATCGTCACCTCGGTACCCGACCTTGGGCTCACCGCGGAGCGGATGGTGCTCGATCGGGGTGGCCTCCTGATCAACGTCTCGGCGCTTCCCGCCCGCGCGGGTCGCGAGCTGCGACAGCGGACGACACGCGCCCGAGGCACCGTGGTGATGAACGCCGGAATCGCTCCCGGGGTGACAAACCTGGTCGCAGCCGACCTGATGACCGCCCATCCTCAGGCCGATGAACTGGAGCTGGTCTTCACCGTCTCGGCCAAGGGCACGAGCGGGCAAGCGGGCGGAGACTTTGCTCACCGCGGCCTGACCGCACACGCCAAGCATCGCACCACGATGGTCCCGCTGCCCGCGCCGTTCGGTCCCCGACGCTGCCTGGGATTCGCCGAGCCTGACGCCGGCTGGCTCGGGGCATTCGCCGCAGACATCACGGTCAGCCCCTACATCTGCATCGCTGAGCGTTCGACACACCGCGCGCTGCTGGCGGCCAATCGCGCGGGCATCATGACTCGGCTGCCGCGCGCCATCCTGCGGGCCGCCCCGACCGGCGACGACGCGGCCAGTAGCGAGCCGGTCGCCCATTGGATCGCCGTGCTGGAGCGCGAACAGCGGATCGCCGCGCGGACGGTGCGATGCCGCGGCGACTACGCGGCCTCAGCCGCAAGCACCGTGGCGCTCGCACGGGCGCTCCTTCCCGCAGCCGACCTACCGAACGGCGTCCTTGACTACGAGAGCCTGCTGCGCCTCGATCAGGTCGAGGCGCCCTTGCGGGACGCCGGAATCGTCGTGCACGACGAGGCGACAGATCGGCTCTCAGTGGATCGCCCGGCAGCGCTGGCGGCCGCTGGAGCGGGAGATCGATGACCGATGCCAGGCCTGAGACCTTCCGCCTCGCGGATCACGCGTCTGGAGGTGCACCGTGCCGATCGGTTTCATGATTACGGCAGGGCTGGTGGCACTCGGTATGGCGGTGTCGTTGTGGCCCCCGGCTCGCTCGGGTCTGCTGGGACTACTCACCTGGCTCGTCAGCGCGATCCCGAACGAGTCACCGTTCCTGGCCTTGTATTGGATCGGCGCCTCGACGTTGCTGGCGCTCTCCCAGGACGATTTCCACGGCGCGTGGGTTTGGGCTGCGGTCGGTCTCGCCGCCGCGTCGTTCGCCGGCGCGCCGGTTCTCATCCGACGGAGTCTGCGCGCAGCCCCCGCAATCGAGCAGGCGCTCGACAATGCGATCGGGCCGCGGTGGCGACACGCAGCAGCTGCCCAGCCGGTCGCACGAAACCCGCCCTGGGGACGAGTCCTATTCGCGCCGCTGCCCGTGTTACGTCCGGGTGTGACGCGCATCTCCAACCTCAGCTACGGCGATGCCGGCCGCCGCAACCGCCTCGATCTGTACCAGCGCCGCGTCGGCGCCAGCGGCGGGCCAGTGCTGATCCACCTACACGGCGGAGGCTTCTCAATCGCGCCGGGGCGCAAGAGCTTCTACGCGCGGAGGCTGCTATTCCGGCTCGCCCGCCAGGGCTGGGTCTGCATCAGCGCGACCTACCGACTCCAGCCCGCCGCCACCTTCCCCGACGAGCTCGTCGACGTCAAGAAAGTGATCGCATGGGCTCGCGCACGGGCGAGCGAGCACGGGGGTGACCCCGACCGGATCGTGCTCGTGGGAAGCTCATATGGCGCCCGACTGGCGACGCTGGCGGGCTTCACCGCGAACGACCCCGCCTTCCAGCCGGGGTTCGAACAGGCCGACACGTCCGTAGCAGTGGTCGTAGGGCTCTACGGCTATTACGGCGGGATGGTGAGCCGCCAATCGTTGCCCTCCTCGCCGTTTGACTACGCCGAGCGCGGCTCCGCGCCGCTACTGATCATTCATGGCGATCAGGACACGCTCACCTCTGCAAACACCGCACGCGCGCTCGCCGACCAGGCCCGCAGCGCCTCTGCCGACCCTGTCGGCTACGTCGAGCTGCCCGGGGCCCAGCACTCGTTCGACCTCCTCACCTCGATCCGCTTCGAGGCCGTGATCGACGGCATCGAGGCCTTCCTAGCGGCGATCGTGGCGCCGGGCCGCACCGCGCTGATCGCGCCGAGCCGCTCGCCCCCGAGACCGGCAGACCATCCGAACGACTCCGCGATCCGAGCTTGATCGAGGCGTGATCACCGCGTGTAACCACCGGACTAGAACCGTTTGTAGCCCGCGTCCTGGACTGGCCGCCGCGCGCTATCGGCGAAGCGCTGCCTGGAGTATCAGCCGGTAGTGCTCGAGGTCTGGCACTTCGAGCCCAGGAACCTTGCCGGCGTCGTCGTAGCGGCGCAGACGGACCGCGTCGTCGGCGTAGGGAGAGGCCTCGAACGCCGACACCTCCTTCGCGGAATACGGGCCACCCTGGAGGTTCAAGCTGTGGATTGAGGCGGGCGAGAGCTCCTCGAGGTAGGCGGGGTCGACGGCGCAGAGGTAGCGTTTGGCTGCGACGTGCATGCGGATCGGCTCGGCGATCTCGCAGCCGAAATGCTGGGTCAGGAACTGGTGCGCGACTTCCTCGTGGCGGGTGTCGATGCCGCGTTCCGCGGCGTCTTCGGGGAGCCTGTGGACGAAGTGTCCGTAGTCGTGCAGGAGCGCGGCGGCGACCAGTCGCGGCGGCGCGCCGTCCTGCTGTGCCGCGTAGGCCGACTCGAGCATGTGCTCGGTCATCGACACCGGCTCGCCGAGGTACTCGCCGGTGCCGTGCTCGCGGAAGACACGGAAGATCTCGTCGATGACGGCGCTCATCGGCTCAGCACGGCAAGGCGACTGCGAAGCGCGTCCCGGTCGGCGTAGCAGCCTTGGAGGTGGCGCTCGCCGTGCAGCGCCGAGTAGGCGGTCCGTCCATGGAGCACACGGAGGTTGTCGACGGCGAACAGGTCGCCGGGCTCGAGCTTGAACTCCACGCGATACTCGGGCTTCTCGAGCATCCGGCCGAACTGCTGGTAGGCCTCGTAGTAGGGCGTGAGGACGTGGGCCGGCAACCGAAACGGTGCCGTCGAACGGGTGTTGTAGTGCACGGCGTGGACCTCACCGTGACGGTCGAGCGAGACCACCGGCCGCTCGGCCTCAAGCTCGGCGTCGGCATCGGCGAAGCGGAAGCGGATCTGATGGCTGGCGAGCAGTTCGAACTGTTCTGACGGGAGGTCGGCGGCGACGCGGAAACCGTCGACGACCGTATTCGCGCCCCCTTCGGCGCTCGATGCCAGGCAGTGCAAAAGCTGGAGCGTTGGGGTTGGATCACGGTACGGGTTGTCGGTATGCGCGCCCAGGCCAAGGCCGGTGTAGGCGAGATTGTTGGGATCAACGGTCGTCTTGACGTCAAAGAGGCGGCCATAGTTGGTCTCGCGCACATAGCCAAACCGCTCGGCGACGCGAGTGACTGTCCCTGGCTCGGTCGGACCTCCGAGCAGCAGGGCGAAGCCAAGCCGGTCCAGATCAGCCAGCCAGGCACGAAGCGCCTCACCGTCCCCGCAGACCTCCTCGTAGCGGTGCGCTGGGAGCTCGTTCTGGATCTCGGCTGCCCAGAGCCGGCGTGTCCGCGGAGCCGCCGGGCCGAAGTTCGCCCGCAGCCAGCCCGCATCAAACCGACTCTGGTGCCCGTCGGAGAACGAGACGGCGATGACGCCGTTCGCGGTGGCGGAAACGATCGCGAGATCGTCTGCCAGCGAGCGCGTGTCCAACAGCCGCTGCCCGCTCTGATGGCGGCAAGCAGGGCATGGGCAATTGTCGCGAAGCCACACAGCTGGCAATGCGTCACGGTGACCGTCGCGCCACTCCAGCACCAGTTGCGCGGGCTCGAAACTCAGATGTTGGTCTCCCATCGGTCCTCCATTCGCGCCTATGCTATGGTCTAGACCATGATGGCGCTCACGGCGTCGGCTGTCAAGCCCGGAACTCGACCCGCGCACGAGCAGATCGTGGCGGCACTTGAGGAGGCGATCGACTCCGGGCACCTGACCGTCGGGGACAGCCTCCCGGCCGAGCGGCTGCTTGCCTCCCGCTTCGGCGTCAGCCGGATGACGCTTCGCCAAGCGTTGTCGGCGCTTGAGCAGCGCGGCCGCCTCACGCGCAAGCGGGGTCGCTACGGCGGCACGTTCATCACCGAACCCAAGCTCGAGCTGGCGGGTACCTCAGCGCTCTCAGACCAGCTGCGCGGCCTGCAGCGCGAGCCCGGGGCACGAGTCCTCGCCGCCCGGGAGCGCGATGCAGCTCCTGATGATGCCTTCCTCGGGCCGCGCGTCTACGCGATCGAGCGGCTTCGCTTCGCCAGCGGCGATCCAGTTGCACTCGAGCGCACCGCGTTTGCCGCCGACGCGTTCCCCGGACTGCTCGAGCAGCCGCTGGACGGGTCGCTCTACGAGCTCATCCGCGCACGCTACGACGAGATCCCCAAGCGCGCCGTCGAGCGGCTCGAGTCGACACTCGCCGGCAAGCACGATGCCATCCTGCTCGGCATCGAGCCCGGCGCCGCCGTCATGCTCGTCGAGCGAATTGCCTACACCGCCAACGGCCGGGCGCTCGAGCACTCCCGAGACCTGTTCCGTGGCGACCGGACACGCATCACCTTGGAATCCGACATACGCCCCGGGCCATAATTGCCAGGCCGCGGTCGGCGCTGTCAGCGCGGACATCGGCGAGGGCTCCGTGCGCGATGATGGCCGGTAGATTCGACGCCAACGCGTTGTACCGAGCGCTCGACGCACAACGCATCGAGCGCGAGCTGACCTGGGCGGGAGTGGCGCGCGAGCTCTGGGAGATGTCGGCCGAGCTGAACGACCACCGGCCCCGGGATCATCCGATCGCGACAGCGACGCTGACGAACATTCCCAAGCGCGGCGACACCTCCTGCCAGCACGCCTTATTCATGCTGCGCTGGCTTGGGCGCGCCCCCGAGGACTTCATCAAGGATGCCCCGCCGGCGACACGGGCACCGCTGCCCCGCGCCGGCGGCGACCGGCGGCTGCGCTGGCATCTTCACGCGACGGCCCGTCGCGACCAGCCCGGCCTGTACGAAGCGCTCGACGAACGCCGACGCGAGCGCGAGTTGACCTGGCCCGCGCTCGCCGGTGAGCTGGCCGGCACGCCGAGTCAGCTCACCGGCCTGCGAACGGCGCGCTTCGCGATCGCGATGAGCCTCGCGGTGAAGATCACGCAGTGGCTCGGCCACCCCGCCGCGGACTTCGTGTACGCGGCCAGGTGGTAACCGAACTCCGAAGACCTGACAGAGAGGCGCCGGCCGGGCCGTCAGGTCCGACGAGATGACTGATCGTTCTGAGGTTGGGGAAGTCCCCGGATGCCCAGGCTCAGCGGGCGACGCCAGAGGACTCCACCCTGGACGATGTTTCGGCTCGGCACCGGACTGCGATCGCCTCGATCTCGATCTGGAGCTCGGGCCGGGAGAGCGCAGAGACTTCGACGAGGCTGTCGGTCGGATACGGCGCGGTGAAGTATTGGCGTCGTAGCGCGACGATCGTCGGTAACCGTGACATGTCGGTCACGAACACCGTGACCTTGATGACGTCTGAGAGCGTGCAGCCGCCGGCGGCGAGCACGCGAGCGAGGTTGGAAAACGTCTGATGACCCTGCGCTTCGAAATCCCCGGCACCGACCGTGACCCCGTCGTCGTTGATCGAGGACTGACCGGCGACGAACAGCAGGTCGCCGACCGCGAGCGCCGGCGAGTATCCATATGCGGAGAAGCGGTCGGGCGCGAACGGGATTGCTTGGATCGTGCTCATCGAGCGTCTCCTGGTTTGGGGATGTGGATGCGGCCCTCGGCGAACAACGCCGCGGAGCCGAGCAGCGTCACCTGGCCGTCGTCGACGCGCAGTTCGATCCGGCTCGGCCTGCCAATCGGTTCGCCCTGCTCGACGGTCAGTCGTCCCGATCTGCCGCCGCACAGCAGCCAGCTGAGCGGGCCGGCGGCGCTGCCGGTCGCGGCGTCCTCCCACAGCCCGACGGTCGGGTTGAAGAACCGCGCGTGGGCGGTGTTGCCAGGGCCGGTGGCATACAGGTAGCAGCCCTGGGCACCGGCGTTGCGTAGAACGTCGAGGAGCGCCGAGGGCTCGGGGCGTGCCGCTTGGACCGCGGCGCGGTCGCGTGCGGCGACGAGCAGATGCGCGGCGCCGGTCGAGACGACCCTGGCGGGCTCCGGCGTGAGCCGTGCCGGCGTGAGGCCGAGCGGCGCGGCCAGCGAGGACGACGCAACCTCGCCGGCCGTTGATCCCGGGCCCTGGTGCATCGCGACCTGCAGCGTGTCATCGGCGTGACGACGAATCGTGAGATCACCCAGGTCTCCGCCGAGCTCCTGGGTGAAGTCGCCGGTTCCAACGCGCCCGGACTGCGCAAGCCACCACCACGCTCCCAGCGCGTTGTGCCCAGCGCCCGTAACCTCGTCCCCACGCGCGGTGAACGAACGCAGCCGCCATGTCGCGCGCGGCTCGGCGCTAGAGAGCACGAACGTCGTCTCTGATTGATTGAACTCCTGGGCGATGCGCGGCATCACGGCCTCCGGGATCGGATCACCGTCCAGGATTACCGCAAGCGGGTTCCCCGCCAGTGGCGCGACCGCAAAGACATCCACGATGGCGAAGCTCAGCGTGGGCACGACACGAGAGTCTGAGGCCGCCCGACGCTAATCACAACAAGGATCTTGAGCGCATGCAACGCCCCGGCGACCGGGAATTGGGACACGCAGGCGCAGACAGCGGGCTCACGACCAAACCCGAGCGGCGGCCCCCTCGAAATCGTGGATGCTTACTGAAGAACGGCAGGGCAGAGCGCGCGGCTTGCGGAGCCGACGGTCATGCGCGTCCACGTTCATGCTCACGCCTTCTGCATCTCGCTGACGTAGGCGAGCACGGCCAGTACTCGGCGATGGCCGTTCTGGCTGTCGGGGATGTCGAGCTTGGTCAGCACGTTGCGGACGTGCGTCTCGACGGTGCGCTCGCTGACCACGAGGCGCCCTGCGATACCCGCGTTGGTTAGACCCTCGGCCATCAGCTCAAGCACTTCGCGCTCTCGGTCTGACAGGCCGGCTAGGGCGCCGGCGTGGCGGCCGCGGCCGAGCAGGCGCCCGACGACCTGGGGATCTAGCGCCGAGCCGCCACGGGCGACACGCTCGGCCGAATCGAGGAACTCGTGGACGGCGAGCACGCGGTCCTTGAGGAGGTAGCCGAAGCCGCCGAGTGCCACGAGCTCGATCGTGTGGCTGGTTTCGATGTGCTGGGAGAGCACCAGCACCCCGACCTGTGGATGGCTGCGTTTGATCTCGTAGGCGGCGCGAGCGCCCTCGTCGGTGAAGGTCGGCGGCATTCTGATGTCGACCACGACCAGGTCAGGGCGATGGCCTGCAACTGTCGCCATCAGCTCCCGCGCATCTCCTCGGGTCGCTACCACCTCGTGTCCGCCGTCGGCGAACAGCCGCCCCAGCCCCTCGCGCAGCAGCACCTGGTCCTCGGCGATCACGACCCGCATGGCAGCTCCGCGGTCAGGATTGTGCCTCTCTCCGGAGCGCTTTCGACGTGCAGTTTGCCGCCGTGAGCCGCGACCCGGTCGTGCAGTCCGCGCAGGCCGCTGCCGTGATTCTCGACCACGCCGCCGATGCCATCATCCGTGACCCGGACGATCAGGTGGCCGTTGCGCCGCTGAGCGCTCATCACGACCGTGCTCGCGTGGGAGTGCTTGATGGCGTTGGTGAGGCCCTCGCACGCGATGAAGTAGGCCGCCGCCTCGACCCCGACGCTGTATCGCTCCGGGGTTGTGTGCACCTCAACGGGCAGTGGCGCGCGTCCGGCCAACTCCCGCAGCGCCGGATCCAGGCCTGCGTCGAGCTGGGCCGGCGGAAGTCCGTGCGCCAACTCGCGCAGCTCGTCGATCGCGACCGCGAGCTCGGTTACGGCACGGTCGATCGTCTGATCGGCGTGACCCGGCTCCCCGGAGCCGAGCTGGTGCTGAGCGTGGCGAAGTTGCAACCCGATCGAGACCAGCCGTTGCTGTGCCCCGTCGTGGAGGTCGCGTTCGAGCCGCCGCCGTTCGGCGTTCCCGGCCGCGACGATCCGCGACCGTGACGCCTGCACCGCCGCGAGCTGCCGTCGCAGCTCCACTCGCAGCCGCGCGATCTCGATCGCGAGCCCGCCGGTCTCGACGAGTCTCACCAGCGGATCGGGACGCTGCGGGCCGGTTGGCCGGTGCAACACCATCGCCACCGGAACACCGGCGCGGAGCACCGGCGTCCGTACTCGGGTGTCGCCGGGATCGTCGTGCACCTGCATGCCGGAGGTGTCGACGTACACCTCGCTTTCGGGCAGAAAGAAACGCATCTCGAGGTCGGGATCGGACAGCAGCTCTCGCAGCAGCGGCTGGATCTCCTCTGGGGCTGCTCGCCCGGAGCGCAGCCGCTCGAGAAACTCCGAGACACGCTGGATCGCCTCGTAGCGCGCGTGGCTGAAGCGGCGATCGACGAGGTCCTGGAGCCGGGAACGCAGCGGGCGAAACGCGAACGCCACGATCAGCGTCGCACCGGCGGTGACCCAGTCAGAGTCGCTGCCTAGGGTGGTGCCGAGCGCCAGCGCTGTCACCGCATATGCCCCCGCCAGCATGAACGTCAGCGCTCCGTAGACGACCGTGCGTTCGATCGCGACGTCTACGTCATAGAGCCGGTAGCGCGTGACCGCCACCCCGACTGCGACCGCGAACACGCTCAGCAGCACCCCGATGATCCCGATTCGCACAGCGAGCCCGCCGTGCGGCCACGCAAACCAGGTCAGCATGTCGAGCATCGTCGCGAACGCCACGACAGCGCCGACGGCGAGCACCAACTTGAGCTGCTGTCGTACGTCACCGCGCGAGCGTCGCCGGCGCAGCGCCAGCGACGCCGCACCGAGCCCCATCCCGAGAACCGCCAGCACCCAGCCGAAGTTCTCGGCCGCGATCGTCGCCCCTCTGATCCCATCAACGTCCAATGGGTTGGACAGTGACGCGAACGGTGCTGGGAGCGAGCCCGGCTCCAGGATGCTCGGCACCGAGAGCAGCGCGGCGGCCAGCCAGCACAGTCCCGCCGCTCCACGCCATCGCGCCGATGCCAGCCGGCCGTGAGGGAACAACATCAGCGACAGTCCGATCAGCGCCGCTGATGGCTGGGACACCGGGTTGCTGAGCCAGGCTGCCGTGGCCATTGCAGGCACCCCACCGGGGCGGGTGAGCCCGTAGGCGGCGTACTGGTAGCCAAGCAGGCCGGTTGCGAGCAGGAGTCCGATCAGCAAGAACAGCCGCCCCACAGCGTTGTCGACCACTCGCGCGGTGATGATCGCTCCGGTGCTGGCGAACGCGATCGACAGGGTTGCGAACGACAGGCCCCCGAAGCCTGAAAACACGTCATCGGTGAGTGCGCGATCCCAGCTCATCGCCAGCAGTACGACACTGCCGACCGCTGCGGTAACCGTGATCGCCCAAAGCGCCGCCGCTCCGAACCGTGCGCGGGAGGACATTGCCGCCATTGTCTCCGAGCACCGGTGGTCGGGCAACCGCGTCAGCGCGGACGCCCGGCTACGTGCCAGCACTGACCACCAAGCAGCGCTGACGCCGTCGTAGGTCCCGCGCGAGCCCGGATTTCATGAAGATCGCGCGGGCGTAGCTTGCCGCACCATGAATAACTCACCCATCACATACCGCCGGCGTGGAGCCATCATCCTGATCGCCGGCGCACTGCTCACGATTGCCGGCGCTCTGCTGTCCGCAGTCGTCCAAGGAACCAGCTCCGTGCCGGACAAGCTGGTCCGCTACCCGTTCTCCCACGACGCGTTCCTTCCATTCACCGTGTTCGCCGTTCTCTGTCATCTCGTGATGCTCATCGGGGTCCTATACCTCGCGCGCGGCGGTCTGGCGGGTGAGAGCAGGATCGGAAGGACCGGCCTGTGCTGCGTTATCGCCGGTCTGGCGCTGCTGTTCGTGTGCGAATGGGCGCAACTGCCATTTGCCGATCAGCACACCTCGAACACCGGACCCTCGATCGTCGACTCCGGATTCGGCCTCGCCACGCTGCTGCTCGCTGGCGGGATGATCGCGGTCGGGGTCGCCACCCTGCGTCGGTCGACCTTGGGGTCATGGCACCGGTACGCGCCGCTGATCTGCGGGCTGCTGTCCCTGGCCGTGATCCCAATCCAGCTCACGTCACTGCTGTGGCTTGGGATCACCGTGCTCAGCCTTGGCTACGTGCTGCTCGGCGTGGCGGTGATCAGCGACGACGCCCGTCGGGCTGACCACGCGATCCAGCTAGCGTGAACTCCCAGCCGCACGCGCGCGTCTGGTCCGGGAGGCCCCGGGGAGGCGGACCGGTCAAAGGACCGGGCACCGGCCCCGGGGTCCCACCCTGGCCCGGGGCGTGCCTCGGTGGATCGTTAGGCTCTGGTCGCCGCAGACCCATTGAACCCGCATGCCACACGTCAGCTTCGGAATCGCTACCGCTCCTCAGCAGGTCGACTACGCCGACATCCTGCGGGTGTGGCGCGAGGCCGACACCGTCCCGGAACTCGAGCACGCTTGGCTGTTTGACCATCTGATGCCGATCGCGTCAGATCGCCTCGGCCCGATCTTCGAGGGCTGGACGCTGCTCTCGGCACTCGCCGCGCAGACCAGCCGCCTGCGGCTTGGTCTGCTTGTCACGAGCAACCGGTTTCGCCCGCCGGCGGTGCTGGCCAAGATTGCCACCACGGTCGATGTCGTCTCCGACGGCCGCCTCGAGTTCGGCATCGGTGCGGGCTCGCGCACGAGCATTCCCGAGGCCCGCCGCGAGTACGACGCCCACGGGCTGCCTTACCTCGACTTCCGCGACTCGGTTGACGCCCTGGCGGAGGCGTGCACGGTCATCAAGCGGCTGTGGACTGAGACCGAGCCGTTTGACTTCGACGGCCGCCACATTCACCTGACCGGCGCGTTCGCCAACCCCAAGCCCGTCCAGCAGCCTCACCCGCCGATCCTCATCGCCGGGCGCACGGCTCGGGTGCTACGTGTCGTCGCTGAGCACGCCGACGTCTGGAACATCGCCGGATACAGCATCGAGGAAGCCAAGGCCCGAAGCGATCTCCTGGATCGCTACTGCGCGGAGATCGGCCGCGACCCCGCATCGATCGCGCGCTCGACGAGCGTGCGCATCGACTACGAGGACCCCGAGGGTACCCGGAACACCGTGGACCAGGCTCTCGCCGCCGGCTTTACGCACGTCGTGCTGAGCCTCGGCGCTCCCTACCCAGATCAGGTCGCCCACTGGGTCGCCGAACAGATCGTCGCCCCCTCGCAGCGCTAGACGCGATTTTCGCCGCCAGCGACGATTCTGCCGGTCACTCACCCGGGTCATGTCAAGCTCACGAATAAGCCCTACGGCGCAAACGGTCAAGATCGCGTCTTCGCCAACTGCGACGCCGTCCGGGCGGCGGGCCTCGCGCCGCTCCGGGCGGGCACCCGCGGCTATCGCGCAAACGATCGACTCGACCGCGACAGAGACGGCCTTGCGTGTGAGTAGCACACCGGCCCGGCGCCCGGCGAGTTGCCAATGCCGACCGCTCGCGTCGCTGGATGGAGGGGTAAGCACCTATAGATGCTGCAATCCTCCATTCGGCCGGTCCGACGTCGTCGGATCGTGGCCTGGGCTCGAAGCGACGAGCTATGGGGGCCAAACCAATGGTTGTCGAGGACAGCGCGGCGCAGGTCATGCATTCGCGTCGGAGCCAGATGGCGGCGCCGAGCCAACGCGGTCCTTGTAGTTGTCGGCGCTCTGGTGGATGTAGGCCAGCAGCTCGGGGTCGAGGCGGTTGCGGCCTTCGCGGTCGTAGCGGCGAGTGAAGAAGGCGCCGACCGCGATCCAGAAGAGCAGACCGACCGCGGTCGCGACGGCCCCCTCGGCGAGGCCCGCGTCGGCGCGCGCGCCGAGGTACAGGATCGAGCGCACGCCGCCGAGGATCTGGCGCAGCGGATCAAGGTGACTGACGGCGGCAAAGACGCCGGGGAGCGCCTGGATCGGCACGGTTCCTCCGGCCGAGGCGAGCCCCAAATAGACGAACAGCAGCAGAGCGACCAGCTGACCGGGCGTGCCGAGCGTGGCGAACAGCGCGAGTGTTCCGACCGCCACGGTTGCTGCCCCGAACCAGCCGTAGACCCAGAGCAGCAGGGGGTCGGGGGCGGCCATGCCGAGGATCCCGGTGGCGACCAGCAGGAAGACCGCGGTGAAGAGGCCCGTCAACACCAGCGCCATGCCCCATTTGGCCAGCAGCGTCTGCCAACGGCTGATCAAGGTCGGCCGCGCCATCGACCACTTCGAACCGAGCTCGGTCGGCGCGAAGCCGAGCGCGCCGTCGAGAAACGAGTTGACAATCGTCGCGCCGATGAAGCCGCTCATCAGGATCAGCAGCGAGGTGTAGAAGGCGCTCAGGCCGAGCGCCGCCTTCGACGATAGGGGGCGGTACATCACTGTTTGCACCCGGACGGGGTCGGCCAGCGCCGCCCGCACGGCAGGATTCGTCGCGCCTCCGCCGGCGGCGACCAGGTGCTTGCCGAGCTGCTGGGAGAACGCCGCCAGCGCCGGGTTGAGCACGCCGGTCGCCAGGCTGGAACCGGTCGTCCCGGCTCGCTGGTTGGTCAGTAGGCGGACGGTCGGCAGGCCAGCGCGCGTCCCGGCCGTCCCGTCGCCGCCGGCCAAGCCCAGCAACGAGGCGGTGAGCTGCGGCGGCACGACCAGCGTCGCGTAGGAGGCACCCCGATTCATCCGGTCTTCCGCTGCGGCCATCGACTCGACGTGGAACGACAGCTTGCTCGACAGCTCGGGCGACCCACGGAGCGCCTTCTCGAGGTCGGCACCGAAGTCCTGCTGCTTGCCGTCGGCGGTGACACTGCGGTCCTGCTGGACCAGCGAGACCGGCAGCCCGTGCAGGTGGCTGATCGGGTCGACCGCCGAGCCCAGGTAGAGCACCGTCATCAATCCGATCAGAACGACGCCGATCAGCACCGGGGCGATCCAGATCGGTCGGCGCCGGAGCAGATCGAGAGCGCGCAAACCAAGCCGGCACGATAACGAGTCCAAACACCTTCGCGGGGGCTGGGTCAGCGAGGCGCGTCAGCGTTCGACTGCGTATGGCGTGATCGCCTCGACCGGCCGGGGCCCGAACAGTGGCGGCGGGTGCGCGTTGAGATCAAGCGGTAGTCACGGAGCGTCGAGCGCTCGACGCCACGATCGTGCTCGAGGTGACCGACGGCTTCGGCATCGATCCGTCGCGGAGAATCCGTAGCGCCGCAGGCGGTTCTTTGGACCGTGCAGCGGCCGTCAGGCAGCGCAGGGCGCCCGAGTCTCAGCCGAGCTTGAGGTGCACGGTCGTCCGCAGCACCGTGTGCTTGTGCACGGACGGGGACGGCGCCAGATGTTCAGTGGTCCGCAGCGTATATCGGCCGGCACGTAGGGCGTGGGGCGCGGTCAGACGGATCCGGCCGTCGCGGACGGTGCCGGCGGCGCGCGTGCGGCCGTGCGAGGACAGGGTCACGCGGCCGCGCCGGGTATAGAGCGGCCGTGACCCCATGAATGTCTTGATGCGGCACCGGCCGCGGGGTTTGCAAATGGTCAGCTTGACCGGCTTGGGCGCCAGCGCGTGTCGGGTGGCGCCCAAGCCGGCGGTCACCCCGCCGCACTGGGCGGTGACCTGGGCCGGGGTCATGTACCCCTTGTTGAGGCCGTATCCGACTGCGGTGGTCACGGGCTGCGAGGGATCCTCGTAGCCCGGGAAGGTCAGATCGATACCGGTGACCTTGATCAGCTGGTTGATGCCGCTGGTGATGTAGGCGTCGCCCGGGACGTTGGCCGACTGCACGATCGTCGACGTGTAGCCCCAACCCAGCGGGGGCACGAAGATCGCCGTGGATGTGGTCGCGCTCGTCGATTGTTGCTGCTCCTGACCCGTCGACGCCTCGAACTTCGCGCTGCTCTGGGCAAATCCGGCGAAGCCGAGACTGATCTCGACTGAGAGGGACTCCGTCAGGCTGGTGGTCTCCTGCCGAGTATCGGTGACGCCGGTGCCCGTCTCGTCCTCCGTGGTCGGGCTGCAGTTGTACAGCACGTCGCCGAGCACCTGAGGCGGGCCCCACCCGAACGTGATCGTGCCGTCATCCTGCCAGCTGCAGTTCGACAGGTCCGCGCACCCCGAGTTCAGCGCCTGGGCCGCCTGCGCCGGATCGGTCTGCGCGTTGATCGTCTGCGTTGGGGTCTGGCCCTTCGGAACCCGCCCCAGATGACCGGAGCTCGGCGGGGCCGCGGTCGCGACGCTCACGGAGATCGCGAACACGGCGATCACCGCTGCTACGAGGATCAGCCGTGCGCGGATCATGCGGTTCCCTGGGCCTTCGGGTCGACGAGGTAGATGGCGATCTGATCGCACTCGAACGAATGTCCGCGCGGACGCTCGAAGCGGAACACGGTTTTTGCCTGGGCACTGCCTATGTGCCCGGCCAACGTGCAGAAGACGCGCTTGGCGTAGCGCTGACCGTCCACCAGCGGGCTGCAGGACGCGCTCGGATAGGTGGCACGGACCAGGGTCAACCCGGAGCCCACGCCGAGCCCCCGGGCCGTCCGCCGGTCACCTCGGTAGATCAGCCCGGCGACGGAGCGGTCGGCGGCGAAGCGGATCGACAGTCCGCGGTACATCCACGTCCCTCCGGCGGCCGCTACCGCGTCGCAACCCCGCTGCAGCCCTCGACACGGCCACGGCCAGAACAGCCTGGTACGCGGCCGGCCCAGCGCGCGCAACACCCGGCGCTGACTCTCGCCGAGCTGCACCTTGGCCACCCCGCGCGCCGGTACCAGCCGAGTCGGGGCCGGGCGGGTGGCGACGCTGCCGAGGCCCGCCGGGTGCCCGGCAGGACAGAACTGGGCCTTCTCGGCTGGGGTCATCGGGTAGGTGTTGGTCAGCACTTCGAACTGCGGCAGGCCGTTCGGGTCGGTCGGATTGGTCGGATCCGCCGCCTTCGTGGTGTCGCCGCCGTTGCTGACGCCCTCGCGGGTCTCCGAGAAGTTGGTGATGGTGTACTTCGAAGAGGCGGTGGTGGCCGTCAGCGTGCCGGTCACCTTGCCGACCGTCGGCGCGACGAAGATCTTGCCGATGCTGTAGTCCGGGATGTACACGTAGGCGGTTCGAGTCAGCGTCTTACTCTCAGTCCACTGATGCTGCGCTTGGGCGGTGACCGAGATGCTGCCCGAGATCGTGTCGAACAGGTTGAACTTCGTGCCCACGGTGATGCTCCCGCCGACCGTCAGGGTGGCCGACTCGCCGGCCGTATATCCGACCGCGACATACCCGGTATCACTCCCGGAACCGCCTCCCCCACCTGCCGGCTGGGTGCACGTGTACCCGAGGCCGGTGTTCGTCGTCGTGCCGGCTCCATAGACAGTCGGCCCGTTCTGCTCAAACGAGCAGGTGGTGCCGCTCCCGCCCGAGCACAGCTGGTTCAGCAGATCCCCGAATGCCTGGCCCTGCGCGGTTGAGGCATCGAAGGTATGGTCGCCGATGAGCGAAAGCGTCGTGTCGTACGCGTACGGCGTGGCCACCGCGGCCTGCACCTCCGGGTTGCCGATCGCCGCCCCCGCCGACCCGGCGCCGGTCCCGGGATCGAAGTCTGCGCTGGGGGGCGAGGAGGTGATGTAGGCCTGGTGGGCCGGTTGCCCACTGCCGTAGCCGCCGGTGCAGTAGCACTGACTGAGAGCGACCGTCAGGTACTCCGGCGGGCCACTCGCCGGCGTGGTCTTGTAGGTGAAGTACGCGTCATATCCGATCTTCCAGCTGAAGAAATACTCGGTGTACACGTTGGGCGCGATCTTCCAGAGGAAGCTGCCGCCCGCCGCGACCGTGGCCGCCGGCGGGTTGAGATAGCAGCTTCCGTCGTTGGTGGTGACGCACTTCGCGGGAGCGTGCTGACTGACCAGCGTCCACGTGTACGGCGTCGCGTTGTAGATGGCGCCGTCGAGCGAGCCGTCGCCGGTGTCCACGCCGCCGGCCCGCGCCGTCGAGGCGAACACGGCGGTCCCGGCGAGCGCCAGGATCATCAGCAGGACGGCGACCGTCAGTCGCCTGTTGGCTACCCCCAGGGCTCCCGTCATGATCAGGTGCCGCATCTTGTAGGACGGCCGGGGCCGGCACAAGAGTCACGGTGTGCCTAGGCATCAGAAGGCTACCTTTCCCGCCGCCGCTCTCATTGCAGGCGCCCCTGCATTGCTAGGCACGTCAGGTCTACCTAAACTTGAGCTAATGGATCGCCCTCACCAGTTGGCGCAGTTCCTGCGGGCCCGGCGCGAACGGGTCAGACCTGAAGACGTCGGCCTCGTGGCCGGCGACCACCGTCGTGCGCCGGGACTTCGTCGAGAGGAGGTCGCGATGCTCGCACGCATCAGCGCCGGCTACTACATGCGCCTTGAGCAGGGCCGCGATCACCGACCATCAGAGCAGGTGCTCGAGGCGTTGGCGCGAGCGCTCCGGCTCGACGACGCCGCGACCGCTCACCTGTTCTCGCTGGGCCGCGCGGCGCCCCACGTTGCGCGACTTGACCTGGCGGGACACCAGGCGGTTGGGTCAGAACTGCAGGATCTGCTGGACTCCTGGGCGGCTACCCCGGCCTTCATCCACGACCGCCGGCTGGACGTGCTGGCCTCAAACGCGGCGGCTCGCGCGCTTACGCCCCTGTCTGAACCGGGCACAAACCTCCTGCGCTCGTGGTTTCTGGATCCCGAGGACCGCGAGCGCTATGACGACGTCGAGTTTGTGCTTACCCAGGCCGTCGCCTACTTCCGCGCGACCGTCGCCGGCCATCCCGACGATCCCTACGTGCAGAACCTGGTCGACGAGCTGTCGCTGAAGAGCAGCGACTTTCGACGAATATGGGCGTGCCATGACGTCCAGCCCGGATTGTCGGGCGAGGGTCCGCCCTATCACCATCCAGCTCTGGGCGCGCTTCGCCTCCGCTACCAGACGTTCGCCATCAGCGGTACCGAGGGGTTGACCCTATATCTGGTCAGCGCCGCTCCCGGCAGCCGCGACGCCCAAGCGCTGGCGCTCCTCAGCACCGTCGGCGGGGGCCCTATCACCCCCGTCGCCACGCCCCCGTCGCAGGCCGCCCCTGCTCACCAGTGAGAGGGATCGCAGCGTACCATCGGGTTCACATCTAGGCGGGTTTGAACCCGGGGGGTACTGCATGTCGGAAGCGTCGATGGTGGAGCTGATCGCGGGCGCGCTGGCGAAGCTGGGAATCGAGGACGAGGTCGTAGCTGTCGGGCAGTTCAATCCGAGAGGTCACTCCGGTGGGTTGTTCGCCGGAGGAGTCGCCGGTGGTGACGCGGGCGGGCTGCTCGGGGGCACGCTGGCGGGCGGCATCGGCGTTGGGGCGGGGTCGCTGGCCGGTCAGCGAGCTGTCGATCATGCTTCCGGCCTGCCCGGCAGCATGCTTGTTGCGGTCTCTGCTGAGCGGCTGTACGGGTTCGATGCGCCGACGCGGCACTCCGAGCCGCGAGCGCTGCTGTTCAATCTCGCTCGCGCGCAGGTCGAGGCGAAGGTGCGTCAGCGCGTCAACGTGCGACTGCTGGAGCTGATCGACCGCGCAACCGGCGATCGGATCGAGTTGGAAGGCAACCGCCTGCCGCTCACGCACTCTGGCGACGTCATCAAGGCGCTGCTCGACTGAAAGCAAGCGTCCGCGCTGGTGAGCCGGTTGCTTGATCCGGCATGTCTACGGTGCTGAGATCGGTGACGCTCGAGGGATCCCCGCTGGGGTTGACCCGGCCAGCGGAATCGCGGAGAATCGTCGGCGTCAATGAGTCGCTTGCGGGAATGGGGTGCTCGGGGAACGCTCGCCTTGGTCGTGGTGGTGACCGCGCTGCTCGTCGCGCTGCCCACCGTCGCAGCAGCGACGTCCAAGCCGCGGATGCGCCATGTGTCGCTTCTGTATGTCGTCAACGCCGGCCGCGGGACGCTCGCTTCTCGGCCGGCGCGCCGCTTCACCTTGACGCTTCGGGCACTGGAGCCGAGCGGTGTGTGGTTCTCCGACCGGCCTGTGCGTCGCAGCGGCGCGTTTCCATCGCGACTGCTGCCGGCGGGTTGGAAGGGGCTCGGGTTCGCTTCTCAGCCGCCCAACGCAGCGCTGGTGTACTCGAAAGGAGCCGCCCGTCCAGGCAGTACCGTGATCCTCAGCCTCCGGCATCCCCGGTCGATCCGAGGTGGCCACGCGATCTCGTTCATCGCGAGGTTGATCAACCCAGCCACGGTCCGGTCACCGTCCTTGACGGCGCGCGCCAAGGACGCAGTCTCGTCTCCGCCTCGGCGCTTTGCCCACGCCAGCTTGTTCATCGATGATGGCACCGCACCAGTCATCGGCGGATGCATCCTGCAGCCCTACACGCAATGTGAAGGCGCCGATCTGCACGGCGCGGACCTCCATGGGGCACAGCTGATGTATGCCAATTTCGCGGGCGCGAATCTCAACGCCGCGACCCTCGCCGGAGCGAACCTTTCGTTCGACAATCTCGCCAAGGCGCGGCTACAGATCGCGACGCTTGCCGGCGCGAACCTGACGGACGCCAGCCTCGCGTTCGCCGACATGCCCGGCGCGAATCTGGGTGGCGCCAACCTCACCGGCGCCACTCTCGACGACGCGCTGGACACCGGCGCCAACTACGGCGGCGCCACCTTCTGCCATACGACGCTTCCCAGCGGCACGGTCAACAACTCCGGCTGCTGACGCAGTCGTGGCGGCCGAGGCCGAGCCTGGTGCGGGCAGAGTCCTATCCGCCGTTGACGCAGGTGTTGCCAAAGCCCGGGTTCAGAACACCGACGACGTTGACCGAGTTGCCGCATGCGTTTACCGGAATGTGGATCGGTGTCTGCACGATGTTGCCGCTGAGCACTCCCGGCGACCCGGGCCCCGCGGTGTCCCCGGTCGTCGCGCGGCGACCGCCACGAGTGGTCTCGTTGCAGACGAGCGTCAGCCTGCCGGCCGGCGTACGATTGATCGTGACGCTGATCGGCAGCACCGTGTCGCCGGTGTCGCCCTTCTCGAAGGTCGCCGCAGAGACAGAGGCGGGGATCAGTCTGCCGTTAGGGAGACGCAGCCCGCATCGCATCCGCGCGGCCTGGTCGAGCCGGCCGCGATGGTCGATCCGGACGGCGCCGTTGACCGCGTAGCTGCCCTTGGCCACCGGGTTGGACGTGACTGGGACCCACCGGTTGCGGATGATCGGCCGGGGCTTACCGGTCCGCGAGGCGAAGGCAACCGGGGAGTTCTCGGTGAGCAGCTCGCCGCCCGCGCGCAGCAGCAACAGGCGCGCGCCGCCGTGGCAGCTCTCGCCCGTGCGGATCACGCGCAGCGAGCCGTTCTGGGCGAGGCAGGAGCGGATCACGCCGTTATCGCCGACACCGCCACCGCCTCCCTGGCCCGCCGCGACCCCGCCGAGCGCCACGACGAGCGCGACGAACGCGACCACCATTGCCGGGAATCCGCGCACGACCCTCATCGCCTACCTCCTCGTTCCCGCTCCTATCCCAGGTTGCATGCCAAGGCGAATCTGGCTGGCTGCGCTTGACTCCAGCCCGCCCGCCCGCCCGGCGCCATCCACACCACGATCCTCCCGGGCGGCGCTATTGCTCACAAGATCCCTGAAGTGGCTAGGTACGGTAGGTCTAGATTCGATGCGCCCCGCGGGCCGTAACGCGTCGGCGCGTGCGCTCAAGCTCGACCGTTCGCTGCGCGCCGACTCTCGATCCTGCGCCGGCAGTGAGGCCAGGAGTCAGATAACAGATCGTCACCGAATACCGGTCTATTCAGTCGGCGCGGTGGTAGCCGCTCGCGCAGACGACTGCCCGTTCGTGGGTCCGCCCACCGCCGGGCTCACCCAGTGGCCGTGTTGGCGACGATCGGATGGCAGTTCGCCTCGCGCCCAGGTCTGAGCGGAGGCCCGGCGACCGCGCAGGAGAAATCGTGCAGCGCCCCGGTGGGGGCGTCTCCGCCGGGCGCGGGTTCGGACTCGAGGACCTCGGCGCTGATCGCCGCCCACGCCAGCACTCCGCCAGCGGCCGATAGACCGGCGCATGCGAGCATCGCGACGCGGAAGCCGTGATCCATCGCCGCCGGCTCGTAGAACCTGGTCCCGGTCAGCCCGGCGACCAAGGGCAGGACGGCGACCACGATCAGACCGGCGAGACGCGACACGGCGGTGTTGATCCCAGACGCAATCCCCGAGTGCCGCTCGTCGGCGGCAGCCATCACCGTTGCCGTGACCGGCGCGACCACCAACGTCAGACCCAGACCGAACACCACGACCGCCGGGAACACGGCGGACAGGTAGCTGTCACCTGGCTGGATCTGCGACATCAGGATCAGGCCCACAGCGGCGACCAGCGGCCCGACGGTCAACGGGATCCTCGGCCCAATCCGTTGGGCGAGTCCTCCCGCGGGGGCGGAGAGCACGAGCATCAGCGCCGTGATCGGTAGCGTGGCGGCACCGGCCTCAAGCGGCGAATAGCCGAGCGAGATCTGCAGGAACGAGACGAGCAGGAAGAACACGCCGCTGAACGCCCCGAACACGACGAACGTCACCGCGTTGGCGGCGCTGAACTGCCGCGATGAGAACATCGAGAGGGGCATCATCGGGTTGGCAGCACGTCGCTCGGCGAGCAGGAATGCGATCAGCGCCGTCACCCCCCCGATCCCGGCCGCCAGCACCGGTGGCGAGGCGCCCTGACCCGGAGCCTCGATCAACGCGTAGGTGATCCCGGCCAAACCGACCGCAGCCAGGATCACGCCGCGGAAGTCAAGTTGGCCGGTGGCCGCCGGGTCGCGGGTCTCGGGCACATGGCGCCGCGCCATGACAACGATGAAGATCCCGAGCGGAACGTTGATCAGGAACACCGCCCGCCACGACACCGCGCCGACCAGCAACCCGCCGACCAGCGGGCCCAGAGCGCCCGCCACCCCGCCCAACCCCGACCAGGCGCCGATCGCTCGGGCGCGGTCTTCCGGGCGAAAGCCCGACTCGACCATCGCCAGGCTGCCGGGCGTGAGCAGCGCGCCGCCGACTCCCTGCACGAGCCTTGCCACCACCAGCAATTCGGCATTCGGGGCCACCGCGCACAGCAGCGATGCGATCGTGAACACGCCGGTGCCCCACACGAAGATGCGACGACGCCCATAGCGGTCGCCAAGCGACCCGCCGAGCAGGATCAGCGAGGCGAGCGTCAACGCATAGCCGTTGAGAATCCACTGCAGGGTGCTCGTCGACGCGTGTAGGTCACGGCCGATCTCCGGCAGCGCGACGTTGACGACGGTTGCATCCAGGAACGCGATCCCGGACCCTAGAACCGCGACGACCAGCAGCCACCGTCCCGCGGCGGAGTGCAAGCTCATGTCGTCCTCGCCCACAGGCGGCGATCAGGCATCGAATCGCGGGTCGGTCGCATCGATCACCGTCCTGGCTCCGATTCCACCGTGACAGATCGTCGCACGAGCCAGGCGATCTGTCGTCGCCGGAACTTGGTGATCACACGTCGGCGCGCGACCGAACGCAATCGACCGGTCCGTAAGTCGCGCGGTCTGCGAGACACGAGCTCCAACTCGAGCCGGCACTTGGCGTACCAGACCGGTCCGCGCCTGCGCTCGAGACGTCAAAAAGCCCCGCTGTGCGGGGCTTTCGTAGCGCGCCCGGAGAGATTCGAACTCCCGACCTTCGGTTCCGTAGTTCGTCATTTGCCGGTGAAATGCGGTGGCTACGGGCGATCTGGATCGTCTTCGGTTCGGTCTGGGCGGCTCAGAATTGCTGAGTTCGGGACACGGTTCGGGACACCGACGGCGCAGCTGCGCCTCCGCCGTCGGTACCGGGTGCGGGCGCGCTTGAAGCCGGTGGGTTGCCGGTCGTCGCTTCGCGATCAAACCAGGGATATCTGGCGTGGAGGTGGGTCGGGGTCGGCGAGGCGACCAAGGCCTCGGCGGACGCACCGACCACGATCGCGTCATGGCCCCCGGTGACACGATCGGTCGCGGAGCGGCCGCCGGCGTCGTGTGCCAGTCCGCGCCGGTCTGACGTGTGCGATTGAAACGTCGCCGAGCGAATTCGTCGACGGGCTGCCGAGCCAGCGATGGCCTTCGCGGCGAGGCGATCGGCAACTCGCTCAGCTACCTAACGAGCGGAATCGTCGCATCGCCCTCGTCTCCGGCCGATCGACATGGTGCGGTCGCTGCCTACGAATCGCACTTGTGCGGTCTGACGTCCAGAGTGCCGGGTCGGCGACGATGGAGAAGTCTTCTCGGCCCGGCTGCTAGATCATTGTGCAGCCGATGTTGCCGACGCACGATCAGGTCCAGGGTAGATGAGCCTGATCTCACGTACGGTTGGCGTCGATGGTCAGCTTCGACGAGAGCGGCTACGAGACGCCGGAGGAGGCGTCGAGCGCCGACATTCCTGCCAGGTTCGTGACATTGTTGGAACTCGGAGCGAGGGCGACAACGCCACGGTCTGGATGCTGACCAACGATCAGCCACCGTTCGAGGCCTATCAAGTCGATTGCGTCTGTCAGCATGGTCGATGGCACGCCGATTCCGGGTTTCCGTTCGATGACGACACCCCAGAGGAAATCGTCGAACGAGCTCGCGGCCTCGGGTGGTCCGAGCCTTAACGACTAGGCGCACCGCTGCTGCGACAGGTTTCACTCACCGGTGCCGTGGTTGAGATGCCTGCGTTCACGAACCGAGACGCCTGCACGCCCGCGAGTGCCCGTCCGGGGCAGCTTCCGCTTCGAGTAGGCCAGAGCCGCCAGCAGCGGTCGTTGCGACGCTGCTCGACCGCGCCGTGCCAGCGCGGGACTTGCCGGCTGCCGCTTCGGGCTCGCCAGCGTCGGCGCCGGCACTCCTTGCTGGCCCGGGCGTTCATGGGAGGGCGTCTGGAATCGCGGGACTCGGGGGCGCATACTGCGATCGAGATGGCCTTCGAGATCGAGCATGTGGGCGCAGTCGTTGAGGTCGCGATCACAAGCGAGCAGTGGAGTGCTGAAGCGACGCTGTTTGCTGTCAGCGCGGACGGCAGCCGGATCGCGACGACGCCCGCGCACATGGGCGCGGCCGGGCCGAGCCGCGGGATCGCGGCGATCACCAAGCGCTACGCCGGACCGCCGCTGCCGAAGGACCCCGACGCACGTCGACGTGTCCTGGCCGGCTACCGCGTTCAGCGTCATGACGTGCAGGATGCGATCAACGGGATGCTTGGTCGGGATCCGGAAATGCACCGTCCGCCCCGGCTGAGCTGGGGTCCTCTGATCGAGCTTGCCGCACAGCACGGCCGGGTTGTGTCTGAGCGGGAGTTGACCGCGATGCCGTTCGTGTTTGAGTTTTCGGCCGATGCGGTCGCGGCTCTTGAGCAGCGATAGCCGCCGAGCGACGATTCCCAGCGCGAGCGCGTCCGGCTCACCCAGCAGTTCGGTCCGCGGCTCCTCCGGCTGTGCGGGCCCCCTCTGATCAAGACACCAGCGCTGGCTGCGGCAGCGACTCATCAGTCTTAGGGTTGGCGCGTGGAGCGGTCTTGACGGAATCTGAGAGCCCCAGTGCGGGATCTGCGCAAGGCGGCGGTCGGTCGCCAGCGTTGGATGGTTGGTCTGCTTGAGCTTGGTAGCAGCATGGATTGCACATCGCGAATCGTCGGCGTGTCAACCGGGAAGGCCGACGCGGAGTTAATGAAGGTGTGGGGAGCTCGGCGAAACTCCCGTCCAAGGTGGCGGTGGATCGTGAGTTTGAGGCGTTTGTCGAGCGTGGCTCTGCCCGTCTGCTGCGTAGCGCGTTCTTGTTGACCGGCGATCGGGAGCTTGCCGAGGATCTGTTGCAGGTCGTGTTGATCAGGACCGCGCGGCGGTGGGAGGTTGCCTCTCTGGCTCCGGACGCCTACGCGCGTCGGGTTCTGGTCAATCTGCTGCATGATCGTCGTCGACTGCTGCGCCGGAGGGTCATCGAGCGTCCGCTTGATGACCTGGGCGAGCACGTCAACCCAGTGCCAGATCCTGCCGGTTCGCTGGTTGATCGGTTCGCCTTGATGGCCGCGGTTCGCCGGCTTTCGCAGCGCCAGCGCGAGGTTTTGGTGTTGCGGTTCTTCGCTGAGCTGTCCGTCGCTGAGACGGCCGAGGTGATCGGCGCGTCGCCGGGGACGGTCAAGACCCACACCAGCCGAGCCTTGGCGGCGCTTCGCGTCGAGATGGCCGCCCAAACCCCGGAATCTGTGGTCCAGAAGGATCGGTGACGCCTGTGCTGAGCGATGAGCAGCTGATCGACGAACTGCGCGAGGCGTTCGCGGCTGAGGCCAGCACCATCGAGCCTGCCACTGACGTGCTGGCAGGCGTCCAGCGCGAGCTGCGGCAGCCAACGCACAGCAGGCGTCGGCGGGACAGGCCTGCGCCCGGTGCGGCTGTCGGCACCGGCGACCACAACCCGATCACGCACGGCCGCATCGAGACAGGCAGCGGCGCAAACGACCGGCGGCCGAGCATGCTGCTGCCGGCGGGTCGGCTGGCGCTGTGGGCCTCGGTGCTGGTTGTGATCGTGGTCGTCGCGTTGGTGCTCGCGGCCGGTGGACAGCACGGAGCGTCCACAACCGCTGAGCATGCTGTGACGGCCCCGTATGACGTCCCGGGGTCGGCCAGGCTCGCGGTCTTGCAGCGACCCCAGACCGCGAAGGATCGGACCTTGCCGGCGGTCGTTCGTCGCGCGGGACGTCTCGGCGGGTTGCCCAAGCGGGCGATCGATGAGCTGAGCGGCATCATCCCGTCCTCGATGCGCTACACCCAGACGCTGCCCGACGGGCGCGAGGTGTTCCTGGCGCTCGCGCATGGCAGCAACGTCCGTCAGCCGATGTTGCGGTTGTTGATCGTCGCTGCGGATGGCAGCTGGCGCGACGGGCAGCCGATTGTCGGTGTGGGGATGGGGTTGCCTGATAACCGGATCGCGCTTCGCGAAGCGCTCCGCGGCGGAGGCTGCTCCACCAACATGACCAACAGCGGATCGGGCCACGGCCTGACCGAATGGAACATCGAACCCGACGGGGTCGCTCGAGTCCGCTGGCAGTTCGCCGGCCAAACCCAGCCCGTCACCAAGCCGCTGACCCTCGATGTCCCGGTCCGCGGTAACACCGCCGTCGCGACCGTTCCTCACTTCGCCAACTGCGAGCAGAAGTCCGCGGTCACGCTCTATAACCACGACGGGCAGATCATCGCCTCCCACGGCCACTTGCCCCCAGCCCGCCCGGCGGTCAACCCGGGTGTCGCGCGCACCCAAGTAGCGACGACCGTGACCGCTCGCACTGTCCCTGCCCGCCACTACTGCCAGCCGCGAACAGCCCTAGCTGACTGGTCGCCCTGCAACACCGCGACACCGGCCGCAGAGATGAGAACCGCGGGCATCCCCCAACACGAACTCGTGCAGGTGAGCTTCACAGCTCGCCTGGCCGCAGGCAAGCGCCAGAACAACTACGAGTTCCACTACACCAACCCGGACAACGGCGGCGGGTTTGGCCTGGTCTCCCAAGCCCCGGTTACTGCCGGCCAACACATCACGACGCAATTCTTCGTCTCGCCCGCCGCAGCGGGCACTACACCGGCTCGATCACCTATCAGGCGCACCACCCCGGCCCACCGATGCAGCTCGGCACATCCCCGCAAGTCGGAGCGACGCTCGTCGGCAGATTCAGCTTCAACGTGGCCCAGAGATGAGCGGCCCAAACAGACCCTCACCCGCCGGGAAGCCGGCCGTCGCTTCGCCTCGGCGGGCGCCGATGGACCCGGAACTCGATCCATAGGCCGAGTCCGGCGATCAGTCCGAGATGCATGTTGCCCGCTACAGCGCACGCAACGCACGCACGCAACGCACAGACTGTACGCACCAAGATGCTGAAAAGGCGCGCCCATGCGTCTTCTGGGTTCGCTGGAAGCACCGCGTCGCACGCCAAAAGGCGCCGATTTGCAGGTATTCGTCCTGAAATGTCCCGAGGACGTTTTGGGACCTTTTGACGCAGGCCGGAGTCTCGTCGCGTCCTGTGCGCGCGTCGAGCGGGTATCTGCTCGGGCCTTTACCGACGCGCAGCGGAGCGGGTCACAGGGTGTCTGCGCGCGGCCTCGTAGAGCGGCTCGGGCGCCATGTCGAGGTCTCCCGGCCAGGCGATCGTCCCGAGCTCGTGGTCGACGAAGACTTGGGCGAACACGGCGGGGTCCTTGAACGGCTCGAACACGCCGCGCCACTCCCGGTCGACGAAGCTCACATCACCGACGACCCCGTCCTCGAAGGTGAGTCGCAGCCGGTAGTCGTCGATGATCTCGACGGCGGTGATGTCGACGAGCTTCTCCATACCCCTGATGCTAGGGGAGCGGGTCGATCGGCACCAATGGCTCGTAGCACTGGGCGTGTTCCCAGTTGGCCACGAGCTCGTCGCCGTGCAGCGTCGCCCAGCGCTGGATCAGAGCCGCTTGCCGGCCTGAGAGCGCGCCCGCGATCAGAGTCCCGTCGAGGGCGACGGAGGCCTTCTCGCCGCTCGAGCGCGCGTGGAAATGCGGGCGGGCGTGCGAGCCCTCGTTCCAGTGCATCGTGATCGTGATGCCGTGAAAGAAGCTGATGCGCGCATCACGGCTGCGCTTGCACGGAAGCGCCTGACTCGAGCTCGCTCGCGAACGCCTTGGCGACCAGCGCCGCGTCGTCGGCGCGCGGTGCGTAATGCAGGTAGCGCATCGTCGTCTGCACGTCTGCATGTCCCATCCACTCCTGCAGGCGCCGGATGTCGACGACGGCGATCATCCGTGTCCCGAACGTGTGGCGCAGGTCGTGGAACCGCAACGATCGCAAGCCGGCACGTGCAAGCGCGGCCGTGTACCGCCGCCGGAGCGCCGACCCGTCCAGATAGCTGCCGGCTTGGCCGGCGAAGACGAGGTCGTCGTCGTCGGTCCATTCCTCGCGCTCGCTGAGCCGGGCAAGCGCTCGTGCGACCTCGGGCGCGAGAGGCAGCGAGCGGACCTTGCCGGACTTCGGCGTCGTCAGCTGCCCACCGGCGTAGCTGGTGCGGACGCGCACCATCGACCGCGCGAAATCAATGTCGCGCCAGCGCAGCGCGACCAGCTCGCCGCGTCGTAGGCCGGTGAACGCGGCGGTCAGATAGATCGCAGCGTCCTGCTCGGAGCTGGCTGCTCGCACCAGCGCCATCACCTCCTCGGGCGACAACACGTCGATGTCACCGCTCGAGCGCTGCCGGTATCTCTCGACCCGGTCGACAGGGTTGGAGGGCAGGTCCCAGACATGCTGTGCGCGCCTCAGAACGCCGTGCATGACGACCAACAGCTTGTTGGCGGTGCGACTCGACAGCTCGCTCAGCGAGGCACGCCAGCGCTCGATCGCCTGTGGCGTGATCGACTCGAGGGCGAGCGCCCCGAACGCGGGCAGCAGGTGAGCGTTGAGATTCGAGCGGTAGTCGCGGAGTGTCGACGGCTTGACGCCACGATCGTGCTCGGCGTATCGGAGGAACTCAGCGGCAGCGTCGGCGAACGTCGCGCCGGTGCGAAGCTGTCCTGGCAAGCGTCCCGCGACGGGCCTGCTCGAGCGTCGAGCGCAGCCAGTCCTCGGCCAGTCGCTTGGTGAAGTAGCCGGTCGCAGGCCGACCGCGGCCGGTCCATGCCGGACCGAGCTTCTTCTGCACCTGGCGGCCATCTGGGAGCCGGTACTTGGCGTACCAGACCGGCCCGCGCTTGCGCGCGACGCGGAGGACATGTCCGCTCGGAGGCTTGACCTCGGCTGCCCATCCCGTGCCGATTCTACGTCTGGTCCGGGACAGATTCGGGACATATCCGGTCATTCCAGGTCCGCTCGAGACGTCAAAAAGCCCCGCTGTGCGGGGCTTTCGTAGCGCGCCCGGAGAGATTCGAACTCCCGACCTTCGGTTCCGTAGACCGACGCTCTATCCAGCTGAGCTACGGGCGCGAGGCCGCCAAGTGTAGCCGGGTCCCACCGCCGGACCGGCGGGGCGGGCAGACGGCGGGGCGGGCACTTCGGCGTGTCGCTGCCGACGGTCGACGCGAGGATGCCCAAGCGGGTAGGGTCTAACGGCTGCAACGGTATCTCGACGGAGGCCAGGCGCTGATGGGCGATTTGATTGTGGTGGGGACGGACGGGTCGGACACGGCCAAGGTGGCGGTCGACGAGGCGATTCGGCTGGCGCAGGCGCTGCAAGGGGAGGTCCATGTGGTGACCGCGATCGACCCCAAGAGCGTGCGGATCGCCGGGGCGCCTGAAGGGGCTGCGAAGGTGTGGCAGCCGGCGCCCGACTTCGAGATGGAGGGGGTGATGGCCGAGGCCGAGGCAGCGATCAGGCTCGCCGGGGTGCCGGTGACCGGGCACGGCATGCGGGGCGACCCGGTCGACGCGCTACTCGGTGTCGCCGACGAAGTCGGCGCGACGATGATCGTCGTCGGCAGCAAGGGGATGCACGGCGCGCGCCGGCTGGCGCTCGGCAACGTGCCCAACAAGGTCTCGCATCGGGCGCGCTGCAACGTGCTGATCGTCAGCACCGATCAGGCCGGCTGACGCCGAGCCGTCGTCGCCTTCGGCCGACCGCGCTCGAAGTAGCGGGCGACCGTCGAAACGGAGAGGGCGGGATTCGAACCCGCGATAGAGGTTTCCCCCCATACTCGCTTAGCAGGCGAGTGCCTTCAGCCACTCGGCCACCTCTCCGAGAGGTGCCGGAGATCTTAGAGCAGGCCCCCGCCGGGTGGCGTCCGCGTCCGCCCGGCGCGCCGAGCGACGCCGGTACCATCGCCCGGGCCCCAGGAGGGGTGGCAGAGTGGTCGAATGCACCGGTCTTGAAAACCGGAGTCCGGGCAACCGGACCGCGGGTTCGAATCCCGCCCCCTCCGCTCGGATCGCCCGCAAACACCTCCGAGTGCGGTCGGGATGACCATGGGCGACGGGTTGACAACGAGGGCGGACGCTGACGATAATCGCCACGCCGTTCTCTTGATCACGCACGGTGGCGTGATCAACATCCGGGGGAGTAGGCATCGCAATTCGAGGTCTCACATGCAGTGACGCTGACGCGCTGTTGAAGTTCGCAGTGATGTCGTCGTTCCCGCGTGGCTGGCCGGTCACGGCCTCAGATCGCGAGGGCCGGCACGTGCGGCGGTGGATCGACGATTGGGGCCAGGAGCTGGCGGTCGGGTGCGAGCGTGACGGCGAGCTGGTCGCGGCGGTGTGGGCGCGACAGGTGACACCGGTGCTGGCTCGCGACGTCCGCACCGGTCAAGCGATGGCGGAGGTGATCATGGGGGTCAGCCGGGAGCTGCGGGGCCGACGGCTCGGCACCAAGTTGCTCGCGAGCTTGCAGGCGCGCGCCGCGACCAACGGCGTCGCGCTGGCGGCCAAGGTGCGAGCGGGCAACGTCTCCGCCTGGCGGCTTCTGACACACGCCGGGTTCGTCCACCATTCCCAGCTTGCCGACGACCGGCAGGTGCTGGTGTGGCACCCGCGAGCTCACGAGCAGGCGGCGGCGTGACGGGCCTGCGGGTGGCGGTGCTCAGCGGGGGCCCGTCCCCGGAGCGCGAGCCTTCACTGATCTCGGCCGCCTCGGTGTTCGAGGGTCTGAAGGAGGCAGGTCACGAACCGGTCGTGATCGAGCTCGGTCGCGACCGGGTCTGGTGGCGTGACGGGGAGCCCGTCGCGTTGATGCCCGGGCATGGGCTTGACGGCGTGGACGTCGTGTTTCCGATGATGCCCGGGGCGCTCGGCGAGGACGGGGCGGTCCAGGGACTGCTGGAGTGTCTCGACGTGCCCTACGTCGGCGCCGGCGTGCTCGCCTCCGCACTGTGCCTCAACAAACGCGCGTTCAAGGATCTGCTGAGCTACGCGGGGTTTCCACAGGCCAGCTACGAGGTCGTTCACCGGGACGAGTTCGTGACCGATCCCGACGGCGTGCTGGTTCGGATGCGGCCGCTGGGCCTGCCGGCGTTCGTCAAGCCGTCGGGGTGCGGCTCCTCGGTCGGCGTCACCCGCGTGGCGGCCGCCGACGAGTTGAGCTTCGCGCTCGAGGCCGCGTTCGCCTATGACTCGGTCGCGATCGTCGAAACGGCCGCCGGAGGGATCGAGGTCGAGTGCTCGGTGATCGGCAACCGAGACCCGCTGGTGTCATGGGCATGCGAGGTCGAACTGATCTCGAGCCAGGCGGGCTGGCGTGACTGGGAGACCAAGCGGACGCGAGGTTCGATCAGGCTGAAGATGCCCGCGCGGATGCCGATCGATGTCCAGGAGCGCGTTCGCCAGCTCGCGCTGGAGGTGTTTCACCTGACTCACTGTCGCGGTCTCGCACGCGTTGACTTCTTCGTCGACGGCGACGACGTGCTCGTCAACGAGGTCAACACGCTGCCGGGCATGAAGCCGACCAGCGTGTTCTCGCTGATGCTCAAGGCGGTCGGGATGCCGTACCCGGAGATGCTCGACCGCCTGGTCACGCTCGCGCTCGAACGAGACGACGTGACGATCGAGCGTCCCGCGCCGGCATTGCTCGGCAGCTGAGCCGCGGTCGTGCGAATCGTCATCGGCTACGCCTCGCTGGCCGCGTTCGCCGGGACCGAGACCTATATGGTGGCGGTCGCGCGTCAGCTCTCTTGCCTCGGACATGAGGTCGTGATCTGCGCCGGCCAGCTTGGCGCGATGGCGGTGGTCGCCCGGGCCGAGGGGATCGAGGTCACGGACAGCCTCGACGGACTCCCGGCCGGCTGCGAGGCGATCCTCGCCCAGGATGCGGCGAGCGCGTTTGCGCTGCGGGCCCACTATCCGGACAGCGTCTGCGTGTACACCGCCCATTCGCGCGGGTTCGCGCTGCAGATCCCGCCCCAGCTCGACGGCGTCTGCCAGGCGGTCGTGGTGCTCAACGATCGCGTGCGAAGGTTCGTCGAGCAGATGGCGTTCGATGTGCCGATCGTCCGGCTGCACCAGCCGGTCGAGCTCAAGCGCTTCGCGATTCCCGGCATCGAGCATCAGCGGCCGCGGCAGGCATTGGCGCTCGGCAATTACGTGCGCGGGGAGCGCGCGCGGCTGCTGCGCGACGCGTGCCGCGAGTGTGACGTCGAGCTGGCGACGGTCGGGCTGCACGGAAGCTCGACGCCACACCCCGAGCATGCGATTGCCGCCGCCGACATCGTGTTCGGCACGGGTCGCTGCGTGATCGAGGCGATGGCCGGCGGTCGCGCGGCCTACGTGTACGGGCCATCCGGCGCCGATGGCTGGGTCACGGCCGACGACTACGTAGCGCTGGAGGCCGGCGGCTTCGCCGGCCAGGGGCGCGGGCGTGGACACGACGTCGCCTCGCTGATCGACGACCTGCGGGGCTGGGATCTGACGATGGGCACCACCAACCGTGCGCTGGCCTACGCGCACCACAGCATCTCCGATCACGTCACGGCGCTGCTGGCGCTGCTCGGCCAGCTCGACGCGCCCAGCGGCGAACCGCTGGAGGCGGGCCAGGAGCTGGCCCGCCTGGTCAGACTGGAATGGCACGCCCAGGGTCGGCTTGCGGCCGCCGCCGAGCACAATCGGACGCTCCGCGAGCGTCTGGAGATTGCCGATCGCGAGCGCGCTGAGGCCGAGGCGGCGCTGACCGCGGCCACCCGCTCGCTGCGTCAGCTTCAGACCACACGGAGATACCGGTTGATCACGGCGCTCGCGCGCCCGCTCGACGCCGCCCGTCGCGCCGGCACCCGGACCTGAGACCTGAGACCTGAGACCTGACGGCTTGCGGCCCTATCCGTCGTTCCCGGGTCGGAGGTGCAGGTCGACGCGAAACCTATCGGCGGCCGGCTCGTCCGGCGGCGCGTCGTTAGGCCCGCGGCCTATATACGCGTCGGCCCGTCGGTCGGCGCGTGCTCGTTGGTCAGGCGCCGGCGTTCACGTCGCGGTCGGTGAAGCTTCGGAGGCGTGATCGGGCCATTGGTGGCCCTCGGTCCAGTACTCGTCGATGTCCTCCAGCGCCTGGCCCTTGGTCTCCGGGACGCAGAAGCGAACGAACACGATCCCGGCCGCGGCGAACGCGGCGTAGATCCAGAACACGACGGCCTTGCCCAGCGCGTCGACGGCGCTGAGAAAGGTGAGCGTGATCAGCAGGTTGGCGGACCAGTTGGCCACGGTGGCGCTACTGGCGCCATAGCCGCGCAGCCGGTTGGGGAACAGCTCGGCGGTCATCAGCCAGAACAGCGGCGAGATGCTCAGCGAATAGCAGCCGATGTAGACCAGCAGGATCACGAGCACACCGAGCCCCCAGCTCGCGGCGCCGAAGTGGAACGCCAGCCCGAGCAGCACGAGCATGCTCCCCATCCCAGTCAGCCCGAAGTAGAACAGCTTCTTACGGCCGACAACATCGACCAGCACGATCGTCGGCAGCACGCAGATGAACAGGACGGCACCGACGAGGATCTCGGCGCCCAATCCGTCTGAGCCAGCTGAGATGCCGGCGTAGCCGAAGATCGTGGGCCCGTAGAACAGGACCGTGTTGGGACCGACGAACTGTTGCAGGATGGCCAGGCCGATGCCGGCGACCAGCGCGCCGCGCATTCCGGGTGCAAGGAGCTCTTTGAACGAGGCGCGGTCGGTCTCCTGCAGGTCCTCGTGAAGTGCCTCCATCTCCTGCTCCTTAGCATGAGGATTCACGCGCTCCATGACCTGTTCGGCCTCGTCCCAGCGTCCCTGCATCGCCAGCCACCGCGGCGTGTGAGACATGAAGGCCATGCCGACCGCAAGTCCGATCCCGGGAATGACGGCGGCGGCGAACATCGGCCGCCATCCCCAACCTGCCGTGAAGAAGACGTAGTCGAGGACGTAGGAGAGAAAGATCCCGCCGGAGATCGCGAGCTGCTGGAGGATTACCAATCCGCCACGGATCTCCACGGGAGCCAGCTCGGCGATATAGGTGGGGACGATCATCGACGAGGCGCCGACGGCGATCCCGACGATGACCCGAAACACGTCGAAGAGCAGCAAGCTGGGCGCCAGCGCCGTGGCAACCGCTCCGGCCGAATAGACGGCAGCCAGCACCATCAGCGCATAACGCCGGCTGATGCTGTCGGCCAGCTTGCCGCCGATGATCCCGCCGATGATCGCGCCGATGAGCACCGCCGACACCGCAAGTTCCTCGCTGCCGGCGCCGAGGTCCCAGTGCGATTTGAGCAGGTTCTCGGCTCCTGAGATGACGCCGATGTCATAGCCGAACAGGACTCCTCCCAACGCCGCCACGCCGGCCACCAGGTAGGCGTAGCGGGGTGTGGAACGGATGACGTCCCAGCGAAACGCTTGCCGGAACCCCCGCTCCTCCGATCCCGATCCCGATCCGGATTTCGAGCCGTTGCCCGATGCGTGTTCTGTTTGCTCGCTCATCTCGCTCCTCCCGCGGCGATTTTGGGTCTGTCAGCTCTGGCCGTAAACGTTCTGGTAGCGGTCGTGTAGCGCCTCGATGTCGTCTTCGTCTAACCGTTCGACGTCGCCGAGCGAACGGGCCAGCAGCACCGTGCGGGCGGCGTCTTCGCACATGACCGCGGATTTGACTGCGTCTCGCGCGTCGTCGCCGATCGTGAACACGCCGTGGCTGCGCATTAGCACCGCGCGTGAGCGACTGTCTCGCAGCGTCTCGACAATCCCCTTCCCGATCTCCTCCCCACCGATCCGCGCGAACGGCCCGATCGGGATGTCCCCGCCGAACTCGTCGGCGATCGCCGTCAACACACACGGGATCGGCTCGCCTCGAGCCGCCCAGGCGGTGGCGTAGGGGCTGTGGGTATGGACCACGCCTCCGACCCAGTCCATCGAGCGGTATATGTAGGCGTGGGTGTCGGTGTCACTGGACGGCGACAGATCGCCGTCGACGATGTTGCCGTCGAGGTCAACCACCACCATCGACGCGGCGGTCAGGTCGGCGTAGGAGACGCCGCTGGGCTTGATCACCAACAGCTCGCTGTCGGCCACCCGCTCGGAGATATTGCCCATCGTCCAGGACACGAGGCCGTTACGGGTCAGCTCCGCGTGCAGTTTGGCGACGCGCTTGCGAGCACACTGGACATCTGAGTTCATCTCGTTGCTCACCTCCGGGTGGCGTCTTCGCGGATCGTCTGCAGCTCATGCATCACGTCGCGGCCGTCACGTCCGAAACAGTCGTGCAGTCGCGAGTACACCCGGTAGAGCCGGTCATAGGCCTCAGCGTGACCGTGGTCGGGCACATAGGCGCGGTCTCTGCGCTTGCCCATCTTGGCCGCCGCCACCTCGATGTTCTCGTGGACCCCCGCCGCGACCGCCGCATGCAGCGCGGATCCCAGCGCCGGGCCTTGGGCGGAATCCAGCACGCTGATCGGCCGGTTGAGCACATCGGCGTAGATCTGCATCAGCACCGGGTTGTCAAGCAGGCCGCCCGCAGCGACGAACCGCTCCACCGGTACGCCCGCCTGATCAAACGCTTCGACGATCTTGCGGGTCCCGAACGCCGTCGACTCGATCAACGCCCGGTAGACATCCTGCGGGCGCGAGGAGAGGGTGAGCCCCGCGAGCACGCCGGTGAGCTCGTGGTCGACCAGGATGGAGCGGTTGCCGCTCCACCAATCCAACGCGACCAACCCGTGCTCGCCGACGGCCTGCTCGTCGGCAAGCGCGGTGAGATGCTCGTGAATCCCGAGTCCCCGCTCACGCGCCTGCTCGCGGACCGCTGGCGGAACCGCGTGATCCACGAACCACGCGAAGATGTCACCCACACCGCTCTGTCCCGCCTCATAGCCCCAGCGATCGGGGATCAAGCCGCCGTAGACGGCTCCGCACATCCCGGGTACCTCGGCCAGATGATCGCCCACCATCACGTGACAGGTCGAGGTGCCCATCACCGCCAGCATCTGTCCCGGCTCGATCGCTTGCGCCGCCGGGATCGTGACATGAGCATCGACGTTGCCCACCGCCACGGCGATCCCCTCGCAAAGCCCCGTCCACTGCGCCGCCTCAGACGTCAGCGAGCCGGCACGGGCCCCGAGCTCCGATAGCGACGCTGAGAGTTTGTCCGACGCGAAGTCGACAAACCGCTGGTCCAGGGCAGCGAAGTAGGCCGTGCTCGGATACTCGCCCTCCTGATACATCGCCTTGTATCCCGCGGCGCAGGCATTGCGGACCTCGCTGCCGCACAGCTGCCAGACGATCCAGTCTGACGCCTCGATCCAACGATCCATTCGCTCATACAGGTCGGGGTCATCCTCCAGGATCTGCAGCGCCTTGGCGAACGCCCACTCCGAGGAGATCCGGCCGCCATACCGGCCCAACCACGGCTCATCGCGTTCAGCGGCGATCGCGGTCACTCGGTCGGCGTGCGGCTGGGCCGCGTGATGCTTCCACAGCTTCACGTAGGCGTGCGGCCGCTCCCGGTACTCGTCTAACTGGCACAGCGGCCTACCGTCGGCCGTGGCGGGCAAGATCGTGCAGGACGTGAAATCAATGCCAACCCCGACCACGCTTGCCGGATCGACCCCAGCGTCCGCGATCGCGTCCGGGACGGCATGCTTGAGCACCTCCACATAATCCTGAGGGTCCTGCAGAGCCCACGCGGCCGGCAGCTTCTCGCCCGTCTCCGCAAGCTCTCGATCCATCACCCCATGCGGATAGGCGAACTCTCCTGCTCCTCGCTCCTCGCCATCGCTTGCGCTGACCACGACCGCGCGGCCTGACAGCGTCCCAAAATCGATCCCGATGACATATCGGTGGTTTGTGGCCACCCTCACCTCGCTTCTCGGTGCGGTCCGAGGCGAGCGCTACCCGGCCCGGAACGCTAGAAACGGGGAAGTCTTATGGGCCGCTGCTGGCGCCGACGAACGCGCGTGGCGCGCCGCTGGCGGACAGTGCAGGAGGCCCTATCGGCGAGCCGGCCGCCAAGATCGCCTCACCAGCAAGCACGATCAGCGCGCGACCACGAGGACCGCGGTGTGCGCCGGGACCGCAACCCGCCAGCGGCCGGCGCGCTCCTCGGGCGTGTGCCGACTGCGGGCCCCGATCCACTCGCCGCCAGCGCCGAGCGTCTGACCAGCGAGCGTCGCCTGCGGTGCCGACGGTGATCGCGCGCTGAGCGCCTGATCGGTCACCGCTCCCGAGCTGGGCATCCGCAGCGAGACCGTCGTGGCGCGGTCGCCGGTGTTGGTCAGGACCACCCGCAGACCGAGCGTGCTACGCACCGCCCATTCGCTGAGATGGTCAGACGCCGGCGCTGTGACCTGCAGCAGGCGCGCATGCGGGCCAACCGCTCGCGCGAACGTCGCGAGCCCGTAGAACAGCGGCATCGCCTGCAGCGCATCGGTGCTGGTGAGCGTCAAGGCGGAGTTCAGGCCGCCCGGGCGGATGTGCACGTTGACGCCGTCGACGCCGGCCGCGGCGAGCGCGAACAGCTGGTTGAGTCCCCACAGGCCTGTCGCGAACGACTCGCTGACACCCGGCAGCCCGCCGCACGCCGAGGAGCCAAACTCCGTGATCCGAAAGCGTCGACCATGGTCGTGGGCGTAGCCGGCGAGCGTCCTGATGCGCGTCGCCCATTGACGGACCCGCGTGTCGGAGAGAAACCTCGCGATCGTCGGGTAACGAGGATTGGTGGGCGCGACGCACGAGATCATCGAATACGAGTGGGTGGTCAGCTGGTCGACGCCCGCGTGGCTGCGCAGCAGCGCCTTATCCCAGGAGACCGAGGGGTTCGCGGTCTCGGGCCCGAGCAACGCGACGCCCGGAGCTGCCGCACGCACCGCCGGCCGGTAGGCGCCGAACTCACGTGCGTACTTGGCCGCCGTGTACGAGTACAGCCATTGCTCGTTCGGAGGGTCTTTGTGGGTCCCGACCAGGCCGCCGGCGTACAGGTCGGGCTCGTTGCCGATCGACAGGCCGGTCAGGGCCGCGCCCAGCACCGCGTGCGCGGCACCGGCGAGCGCGGCCGCCGCGCGCGGTGAGTGCACGGTCGCGTTGAGCCCGAGAATCACATGCGCGTGCGTCGCGGTGGTCAAGGACGCGAGCGTCTGCATCCACGTCGGGGTGATCACGAACTCGCTCGGAAACAGGTAGAGCGGGTTGACCAGCGACTGCGTACCGTTCCAGACGGCGTTGTCGGCGGTCTGTCCGCCGACCCTCAGCGACAGCGATCGGCCGAATGGGTGCAGCTGGTCGAGCATCGGGGCGATCCCGGGCGCGCGTGCATAGGTCGGCATTTCGACATCGCTCATCGACACGCCGAGAAATCCGTCCGGGATCGTCTGCACGACCCGCGAGGAGACCGTCGCTTGGACGTCGGCCGACGCGGCTACCGCGCCGTCCGTGAGCATGCCGACGAGAATCGCGATCGCGACCAGGATCCACCGTGGGCACGCAGCGACGCGTGCAGACTGACGACGACAGGACATGAACAGCGGCACCGGTCGCCTCCGGGCGAGGACGGCCTGCGGCGACGATGTTGCCAGATCGGCGGGCGCCCGCCCGCTAGGCCTTTTTCGGCGCGGTGCCGAACACGTGATCCCAGAACGGAGCGCTGACGCCGTAGCCGCGGTCGTGGTCCTGGAAGTGGTGGCGCATGTGCAGCTCGCGCAGCCTGCGTCCGAGCGCGGTCTTCGGCCGGTGGTGATGCACGTGGTAGTGCAGCATGTCGTAGCCGAGGTATCCCGCGAGGAAGCCGGCGCCGAACGGCATGAACGCCGGCGAGCCGAGCACCAGCGAGAACACCCACACGAACAGGGCCGCGAGCGGGACGCTCAGCGACGGCGGCATCACCAGCCGCATCGGGTCGTTGGGGTGGTCGTGGTGGACGCCGTGGATGATCCAGTGCAGTTTGGCGCCGATGCCCGTGGTCGGGCTCGAAATGGAACACGATCCGGTGCAGCCAGTACTCGGTCAGGGTCCAGAACACGTAGCCGGCGACCACCCAGACGATCGCCATCGCGCCGACGCCGTGCACGAAGCCGAGCGCGAGCAGGACGCCGATCACGGGCACGAACAGGATCGGCGGCACCGCGGGATGGACCCGCGAGAGCTTGTCGAGCAGGTCGGATTCGAACATCCGCGGCGAGGCGCGCAGCACCTCCGAACGCGAAAGTCCCTGTAGTTCGTCTGCTCGCTGGCCAGCCATGACAGGACGGATTCTAGTGGCCCATCGGCCACCGATCGGGGGGTTTGCGCTCCCGCCGACAGCAAGTCCGATTGTCACGCACGCCACCTGCGATCCTCTCGACCGGATGGCCAAGCAGCCGCAAGCCTCGCTGGTGGACGGTCCGGCCCGCGAGCAACCGCAAGCCCTCGACATACCGCTGCCCGCTGTGCGGCAATCAGTTGCCGTCGCTGCAGCCGCACATGCTGATCACCCCGGAGGGCGATAGCTCGCGGCGGCGCCACGCGCACTCAGCGTGCGTGCTGAACGCCCGTCGCGCCGGCCGGCTGCCGACCCAGGCCGAGTGGCGCAAGCAGCAAACCCGCGCCGACGGCCGGTGGCACGGCGCTCGCTCTGGCACGGCGCCTGCTCGGGCGTGGCCGGTAGAACTTCCCGTCAGATGGCACCCGACCTCAAGCTCGGGCTCGGCGCTCGGTTACTGGGCCGGCGGGCCGCCGGCCGACGCGCATGCAGAGACGATGCTCGAAGCCGAGCGGCTCGGGTTCACGTCGGTCTGGACGGCCGAGGCTTACGGCTCCGACGCACTGCTGCCGCTCGCTTGGTGGGGCGCGGCGACGAGCACGATCGGGCTCGGCACCGGGATCGTGCAGATTTCCGCGCGGACGCCGGCGGCGACCGCGATGGCGGCGATGACGCTTGACCATCTGTCCGGCGGCCGGCTGCGTGCTCGGGCTCGGCGTCTCGGGGCCGCAGGTCGTCGAGGGCTGGTACGGCCAGCCATTCGCCAAGCCACTGGCGCGCACGCGCGAGTACATCGAGATCCTGCGCAAGGTCTGGGCGCGGGAGGGGCCGGTCGTCAACGATGGCCCCCATTACCCGCTTCCGTATCCGGGCGGTACCGGTCTCGGCAAGCCGCTGAAGTCGAGCATCCACCCGTTGCGGTCGCGAGATCCCGATCTACCTGGCGGCCGAAGGCCCGAACAACATCTCGCTGGCTGGAGAGCTGTGCGAGGGTTGGCTGGCGCTGTTCTACTCCCCCGGGCACGACGATTACTATCGCGACGCGCTGGACCGGGGGTTGAGCGCCCCCGGCGCCCACAGCACGCCCGACCGCTTCGACGTCGTCGCCAAGGTGACGTTGATCGTGACCGACGATGAGGATGCCGCGATCGACTCGGTCCGCCCGTTCTATGCCCTGTACTTCGGGGGGATGGGCGCCAAGGGCGCCAACTTCCATGCCAACGTGCCGATCCGGATGGGCTACGAGCGCGAGATCGAGCGCGTCCAGGAGCTGCTACCTCGACGGCCACAAGGACGAGGCCGCCGCCGCGCTGCCGCGCCGGTTGCTCGAGCAGCTGACGCTGATCGGATCACCGGCCAAGATCCGCGACGACGCTCGAGCAATGGCGCGAGTCGCCGGTTACGACGCTGATCGTCGGCGGTGGCGCGGCGCAGCTGCAGGCGGCGGCCGAGCTCGTGCTGGGCTAAGGCAGCGGGCCGGGTCGCCATCGCGGGCGTGTCGACCGTGAACGTCGGTTCGTCAGCCGAAACCTGGTCCTGGGCGTTGATCTGCGCGCCGACGGGCGCCGGAACCGGCCCATCGAGCAGCGGGTCCGCCGTCTCCTGCATCCATCGTCTGCAGCCGCGTCGCGCAGCTCGGCGAGCACCGGCTCATATGTCGGGTCGCCGACCAGGCTCCGCCCCTCGCCAGGGTTGAAGAACAGGTCGTGCAGCGACTCGCGCGGAACCGGTCGCTTCGCCCAGCCGCGCGCGAGGTAGGCGTGCTTGGAGGGGCTGTCGTCGCAGTTGGCCAGGACCGGCGTCGGGTAGTCATCGAAGCGGCGCACGTACTTGAAGCGCTCGGTCCGGATCGCTCGCTGCGGCTCGTAGGCGGCGTGGTAGGTCAGCTCGGCGAACATCTCGGTCCGCGTCCCCGGCGCCTCGGTACCCGACACCAGCGGCGACCAGCGACCGGCCCTGCAGCCACGTCTGGCGGATCGATGCCCGCGAGCTCGCAGACGGTCGGGAACAGGTCGATCTGCGAGACCAGCTCGTCGTGGGCGACTCCGGCCGGCATCCCCGGCCCGCGCATGATCATCATCACGCCGATCCCGCGATCCAGCAGGCTCGCCTTGGCGGTCGGGAACGCGAGCCCGTGGTCGGTCGTGCAGATCACCAGTGTGTTGCGATCCAGGCCGGTCTCGTGCAGCGTGTTGAGCACCGAGCCGATCCCGTGATCGAGCGAGCGGGCGCTCGCCTTGTAGGCGGCGATGTCCTGGCGGATCTCCGGCGTGTCGGGCAGAAACGGCGGCGGCAGCGAGTAGACGCGGTCGCGCACCGAGCTCGGCGCAAAGAAGCTGCGGTGAGTCTCGAAGAACCCGACCGACAGGAAGAACGGTCGTGGCGGATGTCGCCGGCGAGCGCTCGATCGCGGCCGGTGCGACCGCGCTGACGGTCGTGTCGGGATCTCGTGAACGACGTCGTAGCCGAGCGCGTCGGGCGTCGCCGAGACGTGCTGCTCGCCGATCAGCTCGGTGTGGTAGCCGGCGTCGGCGCAGCGTCGCGACGATGTGCTGGGCGTGATCGTTGAGCGCGAAGCCGCGGTGCGCGAGGCCGATCATCCCGTTGTTGTGGCAGTAGCTGCCGGTCAGCAGCGCCGCGCGGCTGCCCGAGCACGACGGCGCGGCGCAGAACGCGTTGCGGAACATCACACCCTGGTCGGCCAGCCACTGGATGTTCGGCGTCGGCACCGCGTTGCCGTACGGCTGCACGTAACGGCCGGTGTCGTGCGAGTTCAGGTAGAGGATGTTTGGCTGCATCGGTCCGCCTCGCCCGTCCGTTGCAGGCGGTCGCGATAATAGGCGGCGACCCAGTCGTCGGAGAGTCGCGTCGCCCTGCCGGCGAATCGGCTCGGGAGCGCTCCAGCCCGGCGGCGGCTGCACCCCGATGTGCGAGAGCACCATCCGGACGGTGCCTCGCGGTCGCCCGCGAGGTCCGTCGTAGGAGATCCTCAGCGGCTGGCGCTCGCCGCGGCGAAGAAGCCGACCAGCCGTCGTCGTCGGCGTCGAAGCGCTGGACCAGGTGGTCGATGCCATCGAGCGAGTAGATCGGCCGCGTCGCGATCATCGTCGTCGCCGTCGGCCGTGTCGTCGCTCTCGGCGCGCTCGCCGCGCCAGCGCCGGCTCTGCAGGGCCTGCCACATCGAGACCGCCTGTCGCACCTTGTCGTCGCGAGAGACCCAGACCAGCTCGGGCTCGCCGAACAGCGTGCCGCAGCAACGCGGTCGGCTCGAGGTCCGGCGTACTCGGGCAGCGTTGCCGCCAGCGCGCGTCAGCTCGGGCACCTGGTTGAACATCAGCTTGGCGCCGAACACGCCGTTGTCGGTGGTGCCGAGCTCGAACGTGCGGTCGCAGGTGGTCGCGGTAGCTCGGTGATCCCGTGCAGTCGACGAGTACGTCGGGGCGTCGGGCGGGGAGACGTTGGCGCGCACGCCGGCGCCGGTCGATCGGCAGGCCCTCGAGGAAACGGCGCGGGTGCGGCGGCACGCCGGTCTCGAACTGGGCCTCGAAGTACTCCTCGGGACGGCCGGCGACCCCGGTCTGCTTGAGCAGCTCGCACAGGAGCGTCGAGCCGCTGCGCTGCGTCGCGCAGATCAGGTAGGTCCGCGTCGGCGCGATGGCGACAAAATCTACCGAATTAGTGGAAGTTGCTGCCGGGCCGGGCTCGATCCTGCGCGCCGGCGCTCGGCCTCGAGGATCTGGCTGAGCCTTGATCCCGAGGCTCAGACGCTCGCGGCCGTCGGACTCGTAGGGCGACAGTCCCGAAACCTCGTGCTACCCGCGAGAGCCGATAGCCGACCGTGTGGCGGTGCAGCGCCATCGCCTCGGCGGTCTCAGTCGTGGAGCCGTCGTGCGATAGGAACGCCCGCAGCGTCGCCACCAGCTCGGTGTCGTGGACGCTGTCGTACTCCGACAGCGGCGCACACCGTTCGGTCGTGCAGGTGCTCGAGCTCTGCCCGGTCGCGCAGCAGCACCCCGATCAGCAGTCGGTAGGTCTCCGCGCAGGCCGGCTGCGGTGTGCTGGTCGAGCCCGAGCTCGCCAAGCAATTCGGCTTCCAGCACGCGCCTCGTGCAGCAGCGCCGGATCGCGCCGTGGCGCCGATACCGCGATCGCGAGTCCGAGCTCGCGCAGCCGCTCAGACAGCATCCGCTCGGCCGACTCGTCCGCCACCAACGCGATCAACCGATCACGTCCCCGTGGCGTCGGCCAGCGCCGAGCCACGGTGGCGCAGCTCGAACGCCAGCGCTCGGTCTGCGACCGTCAGCTCGGCCCCCGCGCCGTCGCCGGGCAGCCGGCGGGCACTGATCGCGATCCCGCCGCCGGTCAGCTCGACTCCGAGCCGGCGGCCGCGGGCCAAAAACGCCTGCAGGTCGACGGGCGGACCGACCGACGAGCTCGGCCAGCAGGTCGGCCGCGGAGCCGCCCGGCTCGGCGCCGTGCAGCTTCCCGGATCAGCGCCGTTACGGACGCGGCCGCGGCCGCCGCCTGCAGCCATGCGCGCCGTTCGCCGGCCGTGACCGGTCGGCCGCCGGCGCGGCCGTGCGGTGCCGACATCGACCGCCCCGACGATGCCGACGATCTGCTCGGCGATCTGGACCGCGACCGCGTCGACGATCGGCTCGGGCAACGTGCGGCGTCGCTCGGCGATCATGTCCCCGGCGTGCGCGACGAGCGCCGGCGGCGACGCCCGCCGCGAGCGGTTGCTCCGGTGCCAGGACCGGGGCTCCCGAGCGCCGGAATCGCGATCGCGACCGGGCACGACAGCGCCGCCGGCCGATCGGCCGCCGCGACCGACCGCAGATCGCCTCCGGCGACGGCCCCGGCGACCAGTGTCAGCGGCGTGGGCCGGGAGGCGTCGCTTCCCGCCTCCCGGCCCTGCGCTGATGTGTCGGCTGTGCTCAGCCGGCGCGGGCGCGCTGCATCTGCGCCGCGCCGGCTCGGATGTGTCGGCCGTGCGCCGGTCACGCGTGCGTCGTCGCCGACTCCGGGCTGCTGGCGAGGCCCGGGAATCCCGTTCGGGTATCCCAGCGAGGGGATGTCGGACGGGTACACCTCGTGGCCGTGCTCGGCGACGTCGCCGATCTCCATGTCCTCCTCCGACATCCGCAGCGGGATGAACACGCCGACGATCTTGAGCAGGATGAAGGTCGCCAGCGCCGACCAGAAGATCACCCACGCACCGGCGAACACCTGCCACTTCAGCAGCGTGAAGCTGCCGTGGATCGACGCCCGGCGCCGAGCCGGTCGCGATCAGGACCCGTGCTTGGCGGGGTCGTGTAGAAGACCGCCATGTTCGGGTCGGCGAAGACGCCGGTCAGCAGGCCGCCGAGCAGTCCCGCGAAGCCATGCGTGTAGACCACGCCGAGCGTGTCGTCGACGTTGCGGAATGGCCGCATCCGGCTCAGGTAGTTCATCGCGAAGTACACGACCGTGCAGGCGATCACGCCGATCGCGATCGCGCCCCAGCCGTTGACATAACCGGCTGCGGGGGTGATCGCCACCAACCCGACGATGATCCCGTTGACCCCGCCGATCATGCTCGGCTTGCGGCCGGTCAGGTAGTCCCAGCCAACCCACACCATGAACGCCACCGCCGTGCAGACGTTGGTGTTCAGGATCGCGGCGCGGCCGACATGTTCGCGGCGTACGGGTCGCCGCCGTTGAACCCGTTCCAGCCGAGCCACAGCAGGCCTGCGCCGACCGCGACCATCGCGAGGTTGTTGGGCGCGTCGACCTCGCGGTCGCGCTGCAGCCTCGGTCCGACACCGCTGCCGCGACGAACCCGGAGACGCCGGCGGAGAGGTGGATCACGTACCCGCCCGAGAAGTCCAACGCGCCGTGATGCACCGAAGAAGCCGCCGCCCCAGATCAGGAACGCGTTGACGAGTAGACGAACGTGATCCACAGGACCACGAACGGGATCCACGCTTTGAAGTTGAACCGGCCGAGCACCGAGCCGAGCATCAGGATCGGGGTGATCCCGGCGAACACGAACTGGAAGTACACGAGCGACGCTTGCGGGAACGCGTCCTTGCCGATCAGTGGGATGTTCGCCTGACCCTGCAGGTCCTTATGACTCGAGGACCGGTCCTGGCTTGCCGATGAAGTTCCCGAAGAACCCGGTCGCCGAATGCGAGAACCCGTGAAACGGATCGCCGAACCCCATCTTGTAGGCGTACAGCACCCAGATGATCAGCACCAGTCGAGAAGGCAGCAAAGGTCAGCATCATGCTGTTGATCGACCAGCGCTTCTGCATCACGCCGCCGTACAGGACGACGAGTCCCGGGACGCTCATGAGCCCGACGAGCGTCGCTGCCGTCATCTGCCATGAGGTATCTCCCGGGTTCAGCCAACGCTGGCGCTGCGAGAGGCATGCAACTCCTTCGTTAGGTGGTGGACGCCGGCCCGACGGTCGCGAGCGGCGGCTGCGACCGACATCGGGCCCAAATTGACAGCCGACAGGCTCTTCAACGACGACGGGCCCAGCCATAGCCTCAAGGCCAGCGATCGATATCGGTCGCTGGACATATGGATAAAGCCGGTCGCGCACGTGGCCGACAGCCGCCGCGAGAACGTGCTGGCGCGCGCGTCTTAGGACTGTCCGACGGGCGGCACCGGCAGGCCGGCCTTGCGGCACGCGTCGGCGAGCGCTCGGCGAAACGCGATGTTCTGCGCGCCCGAGCCGGTCGCCGACGTGCACAGCTCGCGGGCGGCTGCACCGCAGCGATACAGGTCCGAGCCGCCGATCACGGTCGCGGCGCTGACGTCGATGCAGCCGTTGCGCGATTTGCGCTGGTGGCTGGTGAACGACGATCACGACGATCGCCGCGAACACCGCCGTGAGCGCCAGCACGCCTCCGATCAGCCACCGCTCGCGGCGGCTGGTCGCCTCGGGCCGGCTTGCGCTGCTGCCAGTGGCCCTCGGGGAGGGGCATCGCCGTCAGTCTAGGAACTCGAGTCCGGCCGGGTCGGGACGGCGCTCAGCGCGCTCAGCGGCGACAGCGTCGCGCCGTGCGGCAACACCAGCACCGAGCCGCGCGCGGAATCCAGCCAACCACGCGTGATCCCGTCGAGCCCAACCGTGCCGACGGCGCCGACGCACGCGAGTCGACGACGATCAGGTCGGCCTCGTGCGCGTCGGCGAGCATCTGGCCGTCGGCGGCGGCCGCGATCGACCGCGCGGTCTCGGCGGCGGTGCCCACCGGAGTCCTCGGACGCGAACGAGACGGTGCGCAGCGTCGCGTCGTCGCGCGTTCGCAGTCCCGCGGCGGCGACGCCGACCGCGACCGTGCCGCCGTCGAGCAGGCCCTGGGCCGCGCCGCCCGGCTCGACGCGGCCGGGGCTGGTCCGGTAGTCAGAGCCGAACACGACCGCGGTCGCGCTCTCGGCCTCCGCCAAGATCCGCGAGCCCGGCGCTGGTCGACGGGTTGACGACGACGTGGCGCTTGATCGCCTCGTCGCCGAGCCACAGCGCGCCCTGCTCGAGCCGCGGTCGGCGTCGTGAACGCCGATCTCCTCGCGCCGGGGGTCGTACTCGCGTGAGTGGCGCACGTACGCGAGCGACAGGCTCGCGCCGAGCGGCCGACAAGCATCCGGCCGAGCATCAGCGCGTCGTCGTCGTTGCGACGTCCCGTCGTAGGAGATGATGATCGGATTGGCATCGCGCCATCCTCAGTGATGGCCGTCGGCCGAGCATTGTCCGTGTGGACAACGATCGCAATACAGCGCCTATCCCAGCGGCGACATCGCCGGACCTGTCGGCTCGACGCTGGTAGCGTTGCCGCAACGATGGCGGAGGACGACCAGCCGACGGTTTCAGTCGGGCCTGCCGATGATCGACGACGTTCGAGCTGCCCGGGTTCGAGGTGACCGAGAACCTCGGCGTCGTCTACGGGCTGGTGGTCCGCAGCATGGGGCTCGTCGGAGGCGTCGCCGCCGGCTTCAAGTCGCTCAAGCGCGGCGAGGTCGGTCAGTAGACGCGGCTGCTGGAGGATTCGCGCCGGCACGCGCTCGACCGGCTGGTCGAGAACGCGCGCCTGATCGAGGCCGACGGCGCTGGTCGGCGTCCGGTTCGACTCCTCCGAGGTCGGCAACGGCTGACCGAGATCCTCGCCTACGGCACCGCCGTCAAGCTGCGCGCCCGCGGCTGACTCGGGGACGCGCGGTGCGGCTCACCGACGCCGATCGCGAGCAGCTGTACGCGCGGCTGTCGGCGCACGCAGCGCGCGACGCACATCGAGCTGCCCGAGCTCGAGCGGCGGGTCGCGGTGGTCGCCGACGCCGACGAGCTGGGCGCAGGCCGCCGACGGCGTTCGACGGATCTGCCGCAATCACGACTGCCGGCGATCCGGAGCCGCGCCAGGCGCCGTGGTTCGGCGGCCACGGCGACGCCGACGCGCCCGGGCCGGGCTGGAAGCCGACCGGCGAGCGGTTTCGCGATCCCCGCACCCGGCGGGTGATGCGGGTCTGGGAGGACCTGTCCGGCCAGCGCCACTACGTGCCCGACGAGTGACCGGCGCCGGCGCGGTGCATCACCGCCCGGCCGCGCTCGATGGCTGCTAGCGGCGACCGCCGCCGCCGAAGATCGACAGGAAGAACAGGAAGATGTTGAAGACGTCGAGGAAGATCGAGGCGGCGATCAGCGGCGCCATCGGTCATCCCCGCGTTGCGCAGCCGCTGGAAGTCAAACGCGGTCAGCCCGCCGAAGATCACCAGCCCGAGCACCGAGTAGATCAGGTTGCCGCCCGGGATGTTGACGAACACCAGCACCAGCCCGAACACGATCAGCGCGATCAGCGCGAAGAAGAACAGCCGGTAGAAGCGCGACAGATCGGTCTCGCGTCGCGTAGCCGAAGCGAGCCCAGCAGCGCGACGAACCCGGCGGTGCAGGCGCCGGCCTGGTAGAGCGCGCCGGGATCGGCCTTCGGCGTAGTAGACGAAGACCGGCGCAGATCGCCAGCCCGAGCAGCAGCCCGACGACCGAACAGCAGCCCGATCGCGAGCTGCTCACGCCCGCGTCGCGACCGCGAACTGCAGGCCGAACAGCGCGCGCGAACGCAGCCGAGGAAGAAGATGAGGCCGCCGCCGTTCATGTTCCGGCCGAGATAGCGCGCCCAGCGCCAGGAACAGCGAACGTGACCGCGACCAGGCCCATGACCTGGCCGAACACGCCGCGTGACTGATCGCGGGTCAGCGACTGGCCGGAATAGCCGTAGCCCGCGTTCTGCGGAGAGAACGCCGATCGCGTTTGAGGTGACATGGTCGGAAAGATAGTCGCCTGTGACCGGCGATTACCGGCAGCGTTCGCGGCGGTTGTTGTGAACTTCTTATCGATCTCGGCAGATCTTGCGGTTCGACCGGGAGGTCGGTCGCGCGGTCGCGCCGGACACCGCGCGATACTGCCCTTCGTGTCCGCCAGCGCTGACCGCCCAGGCCCCGCAGCCGGTCGCCGACGCCCGGCCGCCGGTGCCCCGATCGGCCTGGACGCGGCTGGCCGCGTGCACGGCGGCTGCGGCGCTGCTGCAGCTCGACGGCACGCTGATCACGGTCGCGCTGCCATCGGTCGCGCACGGGCTGTCGGCGTCAAGGGCAGCTCGACCTCGGCCGTGCTCAGTCGCCTACTTCGCGGCATACGCGCTGATGCTGATTCCGGGCGGCGAGCTCGTCGACCGGTTCGGCGCGCGGCGGCTGGCGCTGATCGGACTGGCGCTGTTCGCGCTCGGCGCGGTGGCGGGCGCGCTGGCCCCGAGCTTCGCGAGCTGATCGGCGCGCGGGTCGTCCAGGGCGCCGGCGCCGGGCTCGTCAGCCCAGCGGCACTGGCCGGGGCCGTGTCGGGCTTTCCCGCCTCAGCGCCGCGGCGCGGCGCTCGGGCATCTGGGGCGCAAGCGCCGGGATGTCGAACCTGCTCGGCCCGCTGCTCGGCGGGCTGCTGACGGTGGCGTTCGGGTGGCGCGCCGACTGGTGGGCGCTGGTCCCGCTGAGCGCCGCCGCCGCGCTCGCGATCGCGCTGCTGGTGCCCGCGCGTCCTGCACGGCCGTCGCCGCCAGGACGCCCGCGGGCGCCGACCGTCAACCGGATCGTCGTCGCCGCGACGCTGATCGCGGCGCTCACGTTCGCCGTGATGATCGGCGCGTTCTACATCGCCGAGCAGTACCTGCAGCGGGTCGCCGGGTTCTCGGCGCTCGGGGCGTCGGCGGCGCTGGTGCTGGTCGCGCTGCTCGTCGGCGTCGCGGCGCCCCTGGCCGGCAAGCTGGTCGACACCCGCGGCGAGGTGCCGGCTGCCGTGCTGGGCTTCCTCGGCACCGGCGTCGGGCTGGCCGTGCTCGGGATCGGCGGCATGCCGCTTGACGAGCTGATCACGATCCTGCCGCTGATCCCGGTCGGGCTCGGGCTCGGCATGCTGTTCGTGCCGGTCAGCCGGGCGGCGCTGAACGCCACGCCGGAGGCGTCGCACGGCCGCACCTCGGCGTTGCTGTCGGTTGGGCGGTCTGCTCGGCGCCGCGGTCGGGGCCGGTCTTGCCGGGGTCGCGCTGTCCGGCACGCTGACCGCGGCGATCGGTCCATCACGCGCTGCTGATCGGCGCCGCGGTGTGCCTGCTGGTCGGGATCCCGTCATCGCTGTGCCTGCGTCGGCCTGATCAGCGCAGCGCCGCCTAGCTGACGTGTGCGGCCGCCGTCGCGTACAACCTGGAGCGTGGCCGAACGCCAGCTCTACATCGTCGAGGTCGACGACCAGTGCGACCCGCGGCTGGTCGGCCACAGCGGCTCCTCGTACGCCTCGCCGCCGCAGCCCGAGATCCAGGCGCTCGCGCTCGTGCGGATGCTGCTGGGCTCCAGCACGCGACAGCTGGCGGTCTCCGAGCAGCCGTTTCGCACACCGATCGCCGGTGGCCAACGGATGATCCGGCTGCATCGCGCCGGCTCCGACGGTCAGCTTCAGATCTGATGCGTGGTCGGTCCCGGAGCCCTAAGGGGTAAGAACAGGCAAATTGCCGATGTGCCGACGGTCGGCGAGTGCCACCATCGTATGCGCACGGTAACGAGGGCACGACGGATGGAGGCGTCATGACCATCACCCCCGAACAGCTGTTCCAGCCGAGACTGCCTGCGCGTCTGTCGGCGCGGATCCACCATCGAGTGCTCGATCGCGAGCTGTCGGCCGGCGCCAACCCGGCCGAATGTCCGCAATGGGCCGCCCGTGCGGCGGAGCTGACCACCCGCGCCTCGCGTCGGCGGGTGGCCGACGCGCTCGAGCAGCTGGCGCACTTCCCCGACGAGCATCACCGCGTCCGGGTCGGTCCGCATCCGGTCGCGGTGCGGGCGAACCGCGATCGGTTCGCCCGCCTCGTGGATCTGTTGCGCGACGAGACCCCGGTGTACGTGGGCGGGCTCGCGCGGCTCCAGGTGGCGCTCTCGGATGGAGCCGGTCCGGTCTACACCGACCGCCAGGGGCGTGCGCTGGCGCTCGAGCTCGAACGCGTGCAGGCGGCTCTGCGCGGCTGATCAGGGCGCCGCGAACGTACCCGCCGGCGACGACCGCTTGATCAGCCGGTCGCGGTAGTCGATCCGCTCCAGCGGTGCCGCGCACGGGGTGCCGTCGGCGATCCAGATGGTCGCGGTCGATGGCTCGATCGCGATGGTCGCAACCGTCTGGTAGGCGGGGCCCTGCGCGGATCGCGGGTCGGGGTGACAGCAGACGCCGAGCGGGAACATCTCGTGGTCAGACAGCATCGCGAGCACGCTGTCGACGTCCAGCTCGGAGCGCCCGGTGACGAGCTGGCGCAACCTCGCCAGCCGGAACGGGCTGTCGGGCATCGCCTGGAACGCGACGTCGACGACGTCGGCGCGCGGGTGCGTGAAATGGTTGGTGTGCAGCAGCACCCCATCTTCGGGCTCGGCGACGAACAGGCGTCCCAGCCCACCGGGCGCCGCCTCGATGTCGAGCACGACGCTGTCCTGCGCGACGATGTAGTTGCCCGACGACGCGCGGCGCGCACGCGCGAGTGAGACCAGCGCGTCGCTCGCGGTCTCGGCGTCGAGGATCGCGCGCAGCAGCACGTGGTACGGCACACCGGGCTCGCCGCGATCTGACTCGCACACGAGCGCGTTGGTCGTCAGCGCGATCCCAGCCGCGTTGAGCCCGACCTTTGCCAGCAGACCGGCCTCGACGACCGTCACGTAGTCGGGCCGGTCCGGCTGGCTTACCTCGAGCAGCACGAGCGTGTCGGCAGCGCCGGACAGCCAATCCCAGTTCTGGGCGCTCAACAGTCGCCGATCGCGGGCACGCGCCGGCGTTACCGTGATCGCGCTGCACTCCGGGGGCAGCCGCTGGGCGCCCGTTGCGTCGCGGGCGATCGCCGCGAACATCACCTCGGTCCGCACGTTGAGCGCCAGCACGTCGTCGCCGTCGACCCCGGCTCCGCGGGCGATGCCATCGATCTCGGCCAGGTATTCGCTGTCAAACGCCGCGATCGGTTTGCGGAAGCGCGCCGCGTGCTCACGCACCTGCGCCCAGTCCCAACCCGCGTAATGCGCGAACGCCTCGCGGTAGACCTCGAGGCACCGTGCGATCCGCGCGGCGGCCTGCGTTCCGTACTGCTCGCCGCGCTCGGGCGCGGTCCCGTTGCACTGGATCCGTTCAAGCACGTCGGTCACCTCCGTCGGTGATCATCGCCACCAGTCGGGTTGGAGCGTCCCACATCGGCACGTGTCCGGCGTCTGCGAGCGTGACACTCGAGACGTGGGCGGGCAGCCACGCCGGGCGCTTGACGAGCCCGTCGTGCTCGGGCCAGACGAGCCTCACCGGACAGTTGACGCGCTCGAGTGCGTCGAATCGCCCGGCGCGCATCGCGTCGTTGACCGCGATGAATCCAGGGGCGCGCGCGTACGCCTCGACCAGGTGGGCGGCGTCGCGCGGCGGGATCCGCTCGGGGTGCGCGGCCGATCCCGATAGCAGCAGCCTGCGCCCGCGCGCGGTTGTCACGAGCGCGCTCGTGATCGGCAGCATCACGCGCGCGAGCCGATGCGCGAGTGCTCGCCTTCGGCGCCAGCGGCGCCGACCACAGGCCCGCGGGTGCGATCGCGGTGACGCGCCCCGGCCACGCCGGAGAGTCCCAGCTCGAGCGCCACCCAGCCGCCGAGCGAGTTGCCGATCACGTGCGGGCGCGTCGATCCCGAGTCCCTCCAGCAGCCGGGCGACCGCGTCGGCCAGCGCGCGCGGCGTCGGCGTCGCGTCGGTGATCGGCGGCGATGCGCCGAAGCCCGGCAGGTCGACCGCGATCACGTCGTGGCGGGCGCTGAGCGCGCCGACGATCGGGTCCCACACGTGCCGGTCGGCGCCGAGCGGATGCAGCAGCACCAGCGGCGGTCCAGCTCCGGTTCGGGATTATACGCGGGCAGTCATCGGACTGTTCGTAAGCTTGGGTACATGGGCCTGATTCAGACCGCCAAGATGTACACCAAGCGCACCACAAAGCTCGATCAGCCGACCGACCTGTATGACCACAAGGTCACCCTGCTCGAGGGTGGTGAGCTCGATCTCGAGACGTTGCGCGGCCATCCGACGCTGATCGTCAACACCGCCAGCAAGTGTGGGCTGACGCCACAGTTCGAGGGGCTGCAGAAGCTCTACGACGCCTATTCGGACCGCGGTCTGCAGATACTCGGTACACCGTCTGCGGATTTCAACGACCAGGAGTTCGACGACGCGTCCGAGATCGGCTCGTTCTGCCAGCGCAACTATGGCGTGACCTTCCCGATGACCGAACGGATGTCGGTCCGGGCACAGCCGTCGCCGCTGTGGGCAGATCTCGGCGCCCAGCCGAACTCGGCGCCGCCGGTGTGGAACTTCGGCAAGTACTTGGTCGGGGCCGACGGTCGGCTGCTGCGACTACTGGAGAGCCAGGTCAAGCCCGACGATCCCAAGCTCGTGCGGGCGATCGAGGACGCGCTCGGCGATTAATCGCCAAGCGGTGGCGGCGCGCTGCGGTAGGTGGCCGGCGTCCGCGACAGCGCGATCGGATTGCGCGTCAGCGCGACCGTTTCGCCGTCGCCGGCAGGCACCTCGACGATCGGTTGCAGTCCGAGCGCCGTCGCCAGCTCGAACGCGCCTGCGATGTCGTTGACGACCCCGGCGGGGACGCGCACCTCGGTCAGTCGCTGCGCCCATTGCGCGGCCGGTGCTGACTGCAGCCGCTCGTGCAGCGCCTGCTTGAGCGCGTCGCGATTGGCGACGCGGGCGCGATTGCCGTCAAAGCGGGCATCGGACGCCAGCTCTGGCGCGCCCAGCACCTCGCACAGCGCTTGGAACTGTCGGTCGTTTCCGACCGCGAGCACCAGCTCGCCGTCGCCGGTGCGGTACAGCTCATACGGGCTGATCGACGGGTGCGCGTTGCCCATCCGGGCCGGTACCACGCCGGCGATCGTGTAGGCCGAGCCCTGGTTGACCAGCGCGGCCAGCAGCGATGAGAACAGGTTGACCTCGATCCGCTGACCGTCGCCGGTCGCGTCGCGGTGGCGCAGCGCGGCGAGGATCCCGACCGCGCCGAACAGCCCCGCGAGCACGTCGACGACCGCGACCCCGACCTTCTGCGGCTCTCCGTCAGGCGCGCCGGTGATGCTCATCAGGCCGCCGACCGCCTGCACGAGCAGGTCGTAGCCGGGCAGTTTCGCGCCGTCGCCGGAGCCGAAGCCGGTGATCGAGCAGTACACCAGCCGTGGATTGGCCGCCGAGAGCGCGTCGTAACCGAGGCCCGAGCTTGTCCATCACGTCCGGCCTGAAGTTCTCGACGATCACGTCGGCGCGGGCGGCCAGCTGCCGCGCCCGGTCACGGCCGGCATCGGACGCGAGGTCCAGCGCGACGCTGCGTCTTGTTGCGGTTGACGGCCTGGAAGTAGGTCGCGTTGCCATGCGCGTCGTTGGGCGGACCCCAGCTGCGGGTCTCGTCGCCGATCCCCGGCCGCTCGACCTTGATCACCTCCGCGCCGAGATCGGCCAGCATCATCGTCGCGAATGGGCCCGCGAGCACCCGGGAGAAGTCGAGGATTCGAAGGTCGCCGAGTGCGCTGGGTGGTGGTTCGGTCGTCATCAGGGCAGGATGATCGCTGATGATCGTCGCGACCGTGGTTGCTCCACCAGGCCGGGTGAGCGTGGTCGCTGCCGTAGTCGTCGCGCTGTTGATGGTGGCGTTGTGGGCGCTCAGCATCCGCCTGCGCGATGTGTCGATCATCGACCCGGCATGGGGTCCCGCGTTCGTGCTGGTCGCGGCGACGGGCGCGGTCGTCGGCGGTGGCTGCCCGGGCCGACGCTGGCTGCTGCTGATCCTGACCGCGATCTGGGGGCTGCGGCTCGGGCTCCACCTGCTGGCCCGCAAGCTCTCAGACCCGTCCGAGGACCATCGCTACGCGGCGATGCGCGAGCGGCGCGGCAGCGCGTTCGTGCCATGGAGCCTGGTCTGGATCTTCGGCCTGCAGGGTCTGCTGGTGCTGGTCGTCTCGCTGCCGCTGCAGGTTGCCGCCGAGCAGGGCGGCCGGCTGGGCTGGGTGGTCGTCCCGGGCGTGGCGCTGTGGGCGACCGGGTTCGTGTTCGAAGTCGTCGGCGACGAGCAGTTGCGGCGATTTCGGGCACGGCCCTCGAGCGCCGGTCAGGTGATGGACGAGGGCTTGTGGCGCTACACCCGGCATCCGAACTACTTCGGAGACTGCTGCGTGTGGTGGGGGCTGTGGCTGGTCGCGCTGACCGCGAGCGGGGTCTGGTGGACCGCGATCGGTCCGATCGTGATGACCGTGTTGCTCGTGCGCGTGTCGGGCGCGGCTCGGCTCGAGCGTGACATCGGCGACCGCCGGCCGCAGTACGCCGAGTATGTGCGCCGGACCTCCGGGTTCGTGCCGCGGCCTCGCCGGCGACGCTGAGCACGCTCGTTTGCGCCGCCGCGGACCGGGGAACCGTGACCTACATGCCGGCTCATCGTTCGATCCCTCGCTGGTGGCTGGCCGTGCTGGCCGTGCTCGTGTCGTTTTTGCTGGTGACCGAGCACGCGTCCGCCCGTAGCGGTGCGATCAGCGCGCCCAAGCATCCGCTCGCGACCGGCACCGGCGGGGCGGTTGCGTCGATGGACGCGGACGCCAGCCAGGCCGGGATCGAGATGCTGCGTCACGGCGGCAACGCCGTCGACGCGATCGTCGCGACCGCGAGCGCGATGGGCGTCACGATCCCGTTCGTGGCGGGTCCGGGCGGCGGCGGCTTCATGATCGTCTACAACGCCAAACCCACCGGGTGACGACGATCGACGGCCGTGAGACGTGTCCGGCGGCATGCACGCAGAAGCTGTTCGTGAACCCGCAGCGGCAAGCCGATGGACTACAGCACGCGTCGTCGCAGCCGCTGTCGACCGGGGTCCCGGCGATGGTCGCGACCTGGGCGAAGGCGGTCAAGCGCTTCGGCGCGCGGCCGTTCGGCGCCGACCTGCAGCCCCGCGATCCGGATCGCGCGCCGCGGCTTTCGCGTCGACCGGGACTTCGTGCAACTCGAGCGCTCCGGGTCTGAAGCTGCTGCGCGCCTATCCGGCAAGCCGTGCGCTGTGCTTGACCGTCGGGCCGGCCGCTGCCGGTCGGGACCGTGCTACGCAACCCCGACCTCGCGCGAACGTACTCGATGATCGCCGCAGCACGGTCCGTCGTATCTGTACGACGGACCGCTGGGCCGGGCGATCGTCGCCGCCGTCGACCATCCGGTGCTGACTCCCGGAGCAGAAGCTCGTGACCAGGCCGGGGATCATGACGACGCGTGACCTGCGGGCCGTATCGTCGCGCGAGTCAAGCGCGCCGACCTCGGTCTCCTACCGGGGCCTGCGGATCGACTCGACGCCGCCGCCGTCGAGCGGTGGCTCGACCGTCGGCGAGGCGCTGAACATCCTGTCGGGTTACCGGCTTTCGACCGAGCCGCGTGCGACCGCGCTGTTTCACTACCTGGAGGCGTCGCGGCTGGCGTACGCCGACCGCGATCGCTATGTCGGCGATCCCCGCTACGTCCACGTGCCGGTGCGGCGGCTGCTGAGCCGATCGTTTGCGGCGACGCGACGCTGCCTGGTCGGGAACCGCGCGCTGAAGTCGCCGGTCGCGCCTGGGAAGCTGTCGGGCGGTTCGCGTGCCTGCGTGCGGCCGGTCGCGAGCGGTGGCCACCAGCGCCTCACCCGAGCGCCACCACACGAACAACATCGTCGCGGTCGACAAGCAGGGCGACATCGCCGTCTACACGAACACGATCAACTTCTTCGGCGGCAGCGGCGAGACCGTGCCCGGCTACGGCTTCCTGCTCAACGACGAGCTGACCGACTTCGACTTCGCCCCGATCAAGAACAGCGTGCCCGATCCGAATCTGCCGGCCGGCGGCAAGCAGCCGCGGTCGAGCATCGGGCCGACGATCGCGCTGTATCACGGGCGTCCGGTGTTCGCGGTCGGCGCGGCCGGCGGTTCGACGATCCCGACGACGATCCTGCAGTCGATCGTCAACCACTGGACTTCGGTATGTCGCTGCCGGCGGCGCTCGCCGCGCCGCGCGTCAGCCAGACCAACGGTCGCCACGTCGCTGGCCGAGCCGGCGTTTATGCACAGTCGGGCTCGCTGCGGATGCTCCGCCGCCGCTTCGGCGAGCGCTTCAGGCGGCGACCGGTCCGGTGCTGCCGCTCGACCATTACCCGGGCGACGCGACCGCACTGTCGTTGCTCGGCGCCGGTCGCGTGCAGGCGATCGCCGAGCCGGTGCGGCTGTTCGGCGGCTCGGCGATGGTCGTGCACCGGTCGCGTTAGCGGGAGAGCCACCGGCGGGCCCGGCAGGCGATTTCAGTTGCCGCGGGGCACGAGCAGATAGTGCGATATCAGCCAGCGGCTGCCGCCGCGGTGGCTCCAGATCACGTCGGTCGAGATCAGAAATAGGCGCCACGTGCGTCGACGCCGCGGGCCGACTCGCGCCGCTCGCGCGCCCCGGCTCCGCACCACGATCCGATCCGCAGCACGGGGTCGGGCGCCGGCCCGGCGCTCAGCGCCCGATCGAGCAGCCGATAGCGCGATGCCTCAGTTTGAGACGCGTTCACCAGTGGGCCTGATCGGTGGGTTACTGTGCGTTGCCATGAGCGCGCGATACGTCCATACCTGCATTCGTGTCCAGGATCCGGACCGATCAACCGAGTTCTACGCGCGACTCGGGTTCGAGCGCCGCGGTCAGCTCAACTTCGACTCGGCCTACAACATCTATATGGGGTTGCCCGACGACGGCGACACGCTCGAGTTGACGGTCAACGTCGGCCGAGACGAGCCGTATGAACTGGGCGAGGGCTACAACCACCTGGCGCTCGTCGTGGAGGATCTCGACGGACTGCTCGCGGGGCTCAAGCAGGCCGGGATCGAGCCCGAGAAGCCGCCCTATGCGCCCGGCGGCCGCAGCGAGTACCGGATCTGCTTCGTGAGCGATCCGGACGGTTACCGGATCGAGCTGATCGACGGCTCGTTTCCGACGCCGCAGGACCCTCCGCACGCCTCGCAGGCGGCAGCCTGAGCCCACCTGCGATGCGGCCGGACGGGCTCGGTCAGCGAGTAGACTCGGAGTCGCGATGACCAATCCGTGGCTGGCTATCGATGTCGCCACGGCGCCGATCGTCCGCGCGCGTGAGTTGCGGCGGGCGTGGGAGCGATTCGTCGGCGAGCGCGGCGACGATGACGAGGAGGCCACTCCTCAGGACAGCTCCGTGCGGGCGCCGATCGCCGCGTCATGGAAGCGCTCGGCCGCAGCCGGTGTCGATCCCAGCGGCCTACGCGTCGCGCCCTGGGTCGCCGACGCCGACGAGACGTCGGCCCGGTGGGAGATCCACCCGCTGGCGGAGATGGCTCCGCTGATCCGCTCGTGCCTGGCCGCGACCGCCGACGAGTCCCAGCACCTAATCGTCGTCTCCGACGCCAACGGCGTACTGCTGTGGGTCGAGGGCAACGCGACCGTCAGGCTCCGTGCCGCCGATTCGATGAACTTCGCCGAGGGCGCGCTGTGGTCGGAGGGGGTGCCGGGACCAACGCGATCGGGACCGCGATCGCCGCCGAGCATGCCGTCCAGGTGTTCGCTTCAGAGCACTTCAACGAGATCGTCCAGGAGTGGACCTGCGCCGCCGCACCGGTGCACGATCCCGACACCGGCAAGCTGATCGGCGTGATCGACCTGACCGGTCAGATGCGGACCGTGCACCCGCATTCGATGGCGGTCGCGACCGCGACCGCGCAGGCGGTCGAGGCGCAGTTGCGCTGCGAGATGCTCAACCGCGACGCGCGGATGCTGGCCCGTTACGGCGACCGGCTGCTGACCGGCACCGAGCCGCGGGCGCTGATCGCCCCGAGTGGGCGCGTGATCGCAAGCCAGCCGATGGGCTGGGTCGCCGCCGAGCGGATCACACCGCCGGACGGGGGCGGCACGCTCAAGCTCGCGGCGGGCGTGACCGTCGCCGTCGAGCCGCTCGGTCATGGCGACGCGTTCATGGTGCGGGTGCTGGCGCCGCCGCAGACCCCGAACGCCGCGTCGGGCACGAGGCTGCATCTGAAGCTGCTCGGGGATCGCGGCGAGGCCGAGCTGGACGGCGCACCGGTCGCGCTGCGTGGTCGCCACGCGGAGATCCTGACACTGCTCAGCGCCAACCCGGACGGTCTCTCCACTGAGGAGCTCAGCCATGGTGTGTACGGCTGCTCTGACCGCGCCGGGGCGATCCGTGTCGAGATCTCGCGCCTGCGCAAGCTGCTGGGCGATTGCATCGACACCGAGCACTACCGGCTGCGTCCGGGGGTCAGCTCCGACGTCAGCCAGATCGCGGGTCTGCTGCATCGCGGCGACGTCCGCGAGGCGGCGGCCCGCTACCCGGGTCCGCTGCTCGCCCGCTCAACCGCTCCCGGCGTCGTCCGCGAGCGCGAGGCGCTCGAGGGCTGGTTACGGCAATCGGTGATGAGCGGTGGCGACCGCGACGCGCTGTGGGAATGGCTGCAGACGCCGTCGGGCGCCGAGGATCTGCCGGCCTGGCAGCGGTTGCTGGCCAACCTCGCCTTCCAGGACCCACGCCGGAGCCTCGCCGCCTCCCGGATCGCCCGGCTGCGCAGCGAATCGGGCGACACAGGCATGTCCACGCAGCCCGTGTAACGGGTGTGTAACGCCCTCCCCGGGTCCGCTGGGTTAGTGTGATCGTTGGCACTCATCAGATCGAGTGCCGGACGAAGTCGAGGAGAGGAAACGTCAGTTTGACGGTCGAGACGGTCAGGGCCTTGGTCAAGGCCCCAGCGAGTGCATCGACGCGAAGCCTGAGCACCGCACGATCGGTACTCAGGGTGCTGGCGCTGCTGGTCGAGCGGCCGACGGGCGTGCGCGCCGACGAGGTCGCCGCCGCGCTGGGCAAGAGCACGTCAACCGCCTACTACCTGCTGACGAGCCTGTGCGAGGAGGGGTTCGCGGTCCACGAGTCCAAGGGGCTGTATCGCCCCGCCCGCGGACTTGAAGAGCTGACCGCCGTCGCCGAGGAGTCGAGCAGTTGCTCGGAGGGACTCACGGGCACCGTCGATGAGCTGTTCCTGCGCACGCGCAAGCGCTCCTACCTCGGTGTCGTTCGCGCCGGTCGGATCGAGATCACGACCTTCCGCGGCCGTCAGGGGGTACCGAGGATCCCCGGCCTCAGCAACGAGATCCGTGACCAGGCGCACGCGCTGGCGATGGGCAAGGTGGTGCTGGCGCTGCTGGACTCCAACGGGTTGTCGCGCTACGTCGCGCGTGGGCTGAAGTCGTTCACGCCGCAGACGATCACCTCGCCTCAGGAGCTCGCGGCCGAGCTCGAGCGGGTGCGCCAGGACGGGTTCGCCGTCGACCGCGAGGAGTTCGACGCCAACTTCTGCTGCGTCGCGGCGCCGATCTTCGACGACCGTCACCGTTTCGCGGCGGTGCTCGGCCTATCGGTCACGGCCAACGTGTTCGATGCCGAGTGCGAGCGGTTGGCCGAGATCGTGCTCGACGTCGCCGGGGCCGCGACGGCTGCCGGCTCTGCGAACCGGCGTCACGGGGCGCAGCGCAAGGGGTTGGCGCACGTGGCGGCGCGCAAGCAGGTCGCGCACGCGGGGCGGGCGCGGCCTGGGAATGTCGCAAGAGTTGCAAGCTGATGCAGAAATTGCGGTCTTCTTGTCTGCAGCGGGGCTGAGATTTAGTCTGGATTGTTGAGGCCGTGTCGGAATTTTCGGCCCGGCATACGAGGGAAACCAAATCAAGGAGTGAAGGTGAGCAGATCTAGCATCACCAAGGCTCATAACAAGATCCGTGAGCTGTCCTGGGAGCCGGAGTACGTCACTCCGGTCGAGAAGTACGGGACCGACTACACATTCGAGAAAGCACCGAAGAAGGATCCTCTCAAGCAGGTCCTGCGGTCCTACTTCCCGATGGAGGAGGAGAAGGACAACCGCGTCTTCGGAGCGATGGACGGAGCGATCCGCGGAAACATGTTCCGTCAGGTCCAGGAGCGCTGGATGGAGTGGCAGAAGCTGTTCCTCTCCATCATCCCGTTCCCGGAGATCTCGGCCGCCCGCGCGATGCCGCTGACGATCGGCACCGTGCCGAACCCCGAGGTCCACAACGGGCTGGCGATTCAGATGATCGACGAGGTTCGCCACTCGACGATTCAGATGAACCTGAAGCGCCTGTACATGAACCACTACATCGACCCCGCCGGGTTCGACATCACCACGAAGGCCTTCCAGAACTGCTACGCCGGCACGATCGGCCGCCAGTTCGGTGAGGGCTTCATCACCGGTGATGCGATCACGGCCGCGAACATCTACCTGACCATCGTTGCCGAGACGGCGTTCACGAACGTCCTCTTCGTCGCGATGCCGGGCGAGGCCGCGGCCAACGGCGACTACCTGCTGCCGACGGTGTTCCACTCGGTCCAGTCCGACGAGTCGCGCCACATCAGCAACGGGTATTCGATCATCCTGATGGCGCTTGCCGACGAGCGCAACCGGGAGCTGCTCGAGCGTGACCTCCGCTATGCGTGGTGGAACAACCACGCGGTCGTGGACGCCGCGATCGGCACGTTCATCGAGTACGGCACCAAGGACCGTCGTAAGGACCGCGAGAGCTACGCCGAGGCGTGGCGTCGTTGGATCTACGACGACTACTACCGCTCGTACCTGATGCCGCTTGAGAAGTACGGTCTGGTGATTCCGCACGACCTCATCGAGGAAGCGTGGAACCGGATCTGGAACAAGCACTACATCCACGAGGTCGCGCAGTTCTTCGCCACCGGCTGGTTCGCCAACTACTGGCGGATCGACGGGATGGACGACAAGGACTTCGAGTGGTTCGAGTTCAAGTACCCGGGCTGGTACGACAAGTTCGGTAAGTGGTGGGAGCGCTACGGCGATCTGTCGAAGAAGAACGGGCACAACCCGATCGCCTTCGATGCGGACACCGACTACGTCTATCCGCACCGCTGCTGGACCTGCATGGTTCCGTGCCTGATCCGCGAGGACACGGTGGTCGACGAGGTCGACGGCCAGGTCCGCACGTACTGCTCGGAGACGTGCCACTGGACCGACGCGGTCGCGTTCCGTCCCGAGTACAACGGTCGCCCGACCCCGAACATGGGTCGCCTCACCGGCAAGCGTGAGTGGGAGACCTGTTATCACGGCTGGGACGTCGCCGAGGTGATGAAGGATCAGGGCTATGTCCGCGACGACGACCACACGCTGACCCCGCAGCCGCATCTGGATCTCGATCCGAAGAAGATGTGGACGCTCGACAACGTGAAGGGCATCACGCTCAACAGCCCCAACGTCCTCCTGAACGAGATGTCCAAGGAGGATCGCGACGCCCACATCGCCGAGTACAAGAAGGGCGGTCCCGCCGGCCGGAAGCCCGTTTCGGCGTAACGACCTGACTGTCAGTTGAGGCGGTTCGGGGCGGGCCGTTCGTGCCCGCCCCGGCCGCCTCTCTGATGTCCGGACAGGGAGATCATGGGCCAGACCTACAACGTCAGATTGGAACCGGTCGGAATCGAGTTCGAGGTCGACGAGGACGAGACCGTCCTGCGCGGCGCGTTCCGACAGGGGCTGATGCTGATGCACGGCTGCAAGGAAGGGCAGTGCGCGGCGTGCAAGTCGTTTCTGCTCGACGGCGAGGTCGATCTCGAGAAGTACTCGACCTTCGCGCTCAACGATTTCGAGAAGGAGGAGGGGTGGACGCTGCTGTGCCGCGCCCACGCCGAGTCCGACCTCGAGGTCGAGCTGATCAACTACGACGAAGAGGTGCTGCGCTCCGGCGTCGCCCTCCAGACCGTGACGATGCGAATCGACAAGATCGAGGAGCTGACCCACGATATCCGCCGGCTCGTGCTGTCCGGCGACGAGCAGATCCAGTTTAAGTCCGGGCAGTACGCGGACATCACGATCCCCGGCACCGACGACGTCCGGTCGTTCAGCATGGCCAATCTTACCCGGGCGGCGACCTGGAGTTTATGATCAAGCTGTACCCCGACGGGAAGTTCTCAGGGCTGCTCGCCGACGGTGAGCTGTCCGAGGGCGACGAGGTAGAGGTCACGGGGCCATTCGGAGTCTTCACCTTGCGTGAATCCGAGCGGCCGCTGCTGTTCGTCGGCGGCGGCGCGGGCATGGCGCCGATCCTGTCGCTCCTGCGGTCGATGGTCGAGAAGAAGATCGATCGGAAGGCCATCTACTACTACGGAGCTCGCACCGAGCAGGATCTGTTCCACCTGGAGGAGCTTGCCGAGTTGGAGCAGCAGCTTCCGAACTTCACGTTCGTGCCGGCGCTCTCGCACCTCGACGAGGACGTCGAGTGGGACGGTGCTCGCGGGCTGATCACGGATGTGGTCACCGAAGCCGAGCAGGAGCTGGGCGAGATGGACGCCTATCTCTGTGGTCCGCCACCGATGGTCGACGCCGCCATCGCGATGCTGGATGCAAATGGCGTGCCCGAGAACCGGGTCTACTACGACAAGTTCACGACCACCGCTGAGTAGGCGGAGAGGGAGAGACCAACTGATGGCAACCGAAACGCCTGCCCCGTCAAAAGACGACGAGGTTCCGCCTCCCGTTGTCGAGCGCAGCGTCCCGAAGCCTACGTTTACCGACGCCGAGGCCGGGGCGAAGGAGTTCCCCTCCTCGACCAGCCGCAGCTACAACTACTTCACGCCGGCCAAGCGCCGTGCGACGGTCTATGAGGACGTGACCGTCGACATCCAGCCCGATCCCGAGCGCCACCTGCTCCAGGGATGGGTCTACGGATTCGCCGACGGGACCGGCGGCTACCCGCAGGAGTGGACGGCGCTCAAGTCGTCGAACTGGCACGCGTTCCTCGACCCCAACGAGGAGTGGGAGCAGACGATCTACCGCAACAACGCCAACGTCGTGCGGCAGATCCACCAGAACCTGGAGAACGCCCGCGCGGCGCGCGCCTTCCAGAACTGGAACCGGGGCTGGATCACGGTCGTCCAGCGCCACGTCGGCGCCTGGGCCCACGTCGAGCACGGGATCGGGATGCACGTCTACCTGCCCGCCCAGCGCGACGCCCCGACGAACATGATCAACAACGCGCTGGCGGTCGCCTCCGCGCACAAGCTGCGCTTCGGCCAGGACATGATCCTCTACAACCTCGAGCTGTCCGAGGAGATCGAGGGATTCGACGGCGAGGCCCACAAGGAGGCGTGGAACGCCGATCCGGTCTGGCAGGGCGTCCGGCGCAACGTCGAGGAGATCACCGGCATCCGCGACTGGGCCGAGGCGTTCTTCGCGGCTTCGGTCGTGTTCGAGCCGCTCGTCGGCGAGCTGTTCCGCTCCGAGTTCGTGATGCAGACGGCGGCGCCACAGGGCGACTTCGTGACGCCGACGCTGATGGGCGCCGGCGAGTCCGACACGGCCCGCGACGCGCGCGTCTCACGCCGGCTGTTCTCGCTGCTGGCCGACGACGACACCCACGGCGAGGAGAACCGCCGCACGATGCAGGGATGGCTGAACGAGTGGGCGCCGAAGAGCCTGGCGGCCGCGCGTGACCTGCAGCCGATCTGGTCGCAGCCCGGCGAGAAGGTGGTTCGCTTCGAGGAGTCCATGGAGCGCGCTCGCAACCGCTTCGACGAACGACTGACCGAGCTCAACCTCGACGGAAAGGATCTGGCCTGAGATGAGTACTGGAGCTGATCGCTTCGCTGTCAATAGCACCGCGTCCAACATGGCCGGCGTCACCCTGATGAACAATCAGGTCGGCTACGTGGTCGCGAACGTGATGCGCGACAAGTCCGGCGTCACCGTCACCGATCTGCCGTCGATGATCCGGGTCGACGGTGAAGGCCAGTTCGAGATCAACTACGAAGAGTGCGCCGAGGCGCTCGGGTGGGATGATTTCGGGAATGATGATTTCGAGGAGATCATGTCGACGCACTACGGCCGAATGGTCGTTCTCGACGACAAGATCATCATGTTCGCCAATCCCGAGGACGCGGCCGAGTACATCGACTTCGACCTGAAGCCCGTCAGCTAGGAGAGAGGAACGGATGTACGAAAAGGACGGAAAGCAGTACTTCATCGTTGACAGCCACATCCACATGTGGAGTGCTGGACCGGACAACTGGGTCAAGGGCCACGAGCAGTACGCCAAGGGCTGGATCGAGTGCTTCCACGCCTACCAGAGCCTGGGGCCGCCCGAGACGCACTGGCCGATCGAGAAGTTCATGTCCTACACACATGACGACTTCGAGAAGGACGTGTTCGGCATCGGGATCGACTACGGGATCTTCCAGTCGACCTATCTGAAGGAGTGGTACTCCGAGGGCTTCAACACGGCCGCCCAGAACGGCGCGCTGATGGAGAAGTTCCCGGACAAGCTGATCGTCAACGGCCGCTGGGACCCGCGTGACGGCGACGCGGGCCTGCGCGAGCTCGAGGCCGACGCCGCGAAGTACAACCTCAAGGGCGTCAAGCTGTACACGGCCGAGTGGAACGCCGGCTCGCGTGGATACACGCTCGCCGACGACGACTGCAAGCCGTTCTTCGAGAAGTGCCGCGAGCTCGGGATCAAGAACATCCACGTCCATAAGGGGCCGACGATCTGGCCGCTTGACAAGGATGCGTTCGACCCCAAGGACGTCGACATCGCGGCGACCGAGAACACCGACCTCAACTTCATCGTTGAGCACGTGGGTCTGCCGCGGATCGAGGACTTCTGCTTCATGGCGACGCAGGAGCCCAACGTCTACGCCGGTCTGTCGGTCGTCGTCGGCGGTTTGATGCACGCACGGCCGCGGTTCTTCGCCAAGGTGATGGGCGAGCTGCTGTTCTGGGTCGGCGAGGACAAGATGCTGTTCGGCTCCGATTACGGCATCTGGGAGCCGAAGTGGCAGATCGAGGGATTCCTCGACTGGGATTACCCGGACGACGAGTACTCCGACTACCCGCGTGTGAACGAGGACTCCAAGCGCAAGATCCTTGGGATCAACGCCGCCAAGCTGTACGACATCAAGGTTCCCGAGGGCTTCGATGTCGCCGGCGCCGGCGCGGAGGACGATGCGCAGCTGGTCGAGGAGTCGGCTGGCGTATGAACCGCGCGGCCTCCATTCACGAGGAGGCCAGCAGCCGGATGGGTGGCCTCTCGGCCTCTGCGACAGCAGAGGCCGAGAGTCGTGTCGGCGTCGACCTGCGTGATCGCGTGATCGACGCGCTCGGGCAGGTCTACGACCCCGAGCTCGACGAACCGATCACGCAGTTGCGGTTCATCGGCTCGTGCGACGTCAGCCCCGACGGCGACGTCGAACTGTCACTTCGGCTGCCGACCCCCCAGTGCGCACCGAACTTCGCGTTTCTGATGGGAGCCGACTCGCGGCGTGCCGTGCGCGCCGTCGACGGCGTCCGCAACGTGGTGATCCGGTTCGAGGATCACTACACCGGCGACGAGATCAACACCGCGCTGAACCAGGGCGACGGCTTCACCGGCGCGTTCCCGGGTGAGACCGACGATGACGACCTCGAGTCGTTGCGCGAGCTGTTCACACGCAAGGCGCTGATCGGTCGCCAGGGAAAGATCTGCGAGGAGCTGATCAACAGCGGCGTGCCGGCCGACTCGCTTGTGCAGATGACGGTCGCGCAGCTACCCGACACGCCCGAGGCCACGCGCGTGCTCGAGTTGCGCCAGATGCTCGACATCTCGGCCGCGGCCGGAGCGCCGGCGTTCGTCACGCCGAACGGCGAGTCGATCGCCCCCGACCAGCTCAAGCGCTGGCTTCGCGGCGCGCAGCTTGTGCGAGTAAGCCTCGAGGCCAACGGCGGCATCTGCCGATCGCTGCTGCAGGGGCGCCACCAGCTGGAGCCCGAATCCTGAGCGGCCCGCGCCGCCGCGCAACGAACGACTAGGAGAGACACCACAATGAAGGCCGCACGTCTGCACGCCTACCACGATGCGCTCAAGCTCGACAGCATCGACGAGCCCAAGATCGATGGCCCGCTCGACGTGATCGTCAAGATCGGGGCCGCTGGCCTGTGCCGGACCGACCTGCACATCCAGGAGGGCCAGTGGGCCGAGAAGTCCGGTGTCGCGCTGCCGTACACCCCGGGCCACGAGAACGCCGGCTGGGTCCACGAGCTCGGCTCGGGCGTGACCAACGTCGAGGTCGGCGACACGGTGATCGTGCACCCGTTCATCTCCTGCGGCCTGTGCATGCCCTGTCGCGTCGGCGACGATATGCACTGTCTCAACGGATCGTTTCCGGGGATCAACCGCGACGGCGGCTTCGCCGAGCTCTTGAAGACCAGCGCGCGGTCGGTGATCAAGATCGATCCGCTGCAGCCCAAGGACATCGCCGCGCTCGCCGATGCCGGGCTGACCGCGATCCACGCGGTCAAGAAGTCGATCCCGGTGCTGCAGCCCGGGACCAAGGCGGTCGTGATCGGAGCCGGCGGGCTCGGTCACATCGGGATCCAGTGCCTGAAGGCGATGACCTCGGCTGAGATCATCGTCGTCGATCCGTCCGAGAAGGCGCTTGCGCTGGCCGGCGAGGTCGGCGCCGACACGACGATCAAGGTCGACGGTCAGAAGCACGTCGATCAGGTCAAGGAGATCACCGACGGCCTCGGCGCCGAGGCGATCATCGACTTCGTCGGCGAGAAGGGCGCGATCGAGGACGGCATCAACATGGTGCGCGACGGAGGCTTTTACTACGTGATCGGCTACGGGGAGAACATCGACATCCCGACGATCGACGTGATCAGTCGTGAGATCTCGTTCATCGGCAATCTCGTCGGCACCTACGCCGACCTGGCCGAGCTGATGACCCTGACCGCCGAGGGCAAGGTGACGCTGCACACGTCGACCTACCCGCTCGATGCAATCAACGATGCGATGGCGGATCTCGACGGTGGCCGGCTACAGGGCCGTGGCATCTTGATCCCCGCCTGAGCCTGAAACCCAGGGAGATACCCAACGATGGGAAAGATCCTCTACTTCAACCACGAGGCGCGAACGCTCCTGCAGCAGGGCGTCGACGAGCTGGCCAACACGGTCAAGGTCACGCTCGGCCCCAAGGGCCGCAACGTCGTGCTCGAGCGCCTCACCGGCGCGCCCACGATCACCAACGACGGCGTCTCGATCGCACGTGAGATCGAGCTGTCCAATCCGCTCAAGAACATGGGCGCTCAGCTCGTACGCGAGGTCGCCAACAAGACCTCGGACGTGACCGGTGACGGCACCACGACGGCGACGCTGCTGGCGCAGGCGATCGTCCGGGAGGGGATGGCGGCGCTCGCGGAGGGAGCGAACCCGATGCTGCTGCGCCGCGGTATTGAAGACGCAACCGAAGTGGTCGTGGCCGAGTTGCGGCGCAGCGCTCGGGAGGTCAAGGGATACGACGATCTCGTGCACGTCGCGACGATCGCCGCCAAGGAGGACGAACGGATCGGCAAGGCCGTCGCCGACGCGCTCGATCGCGTCGGCACCGAGGGGGTCGTGACCGTCGAGGAACAGCCCGTTTCCGGCATCGAGGTCGACTACGTCGAGGGGATCACGATCGAGAACGGGCACTTCTCCGAGTACCTGATCGCCGACCGGGAGCGGATGGAGACCGTCTTCGACAACCCCGCGATCCTCCTGACGAGCTTCCCGATCTCCAAGCCGCAGGACCTGATGCCGATCCTGGGCGCGGTTCAACAAGGCCCGCAGCGGCCGCTGCTGATCCTTGCCGAGAAGGTCGACGGGGACGCGATGGGGATGCTGGTCAACAACAACCGGATGGGGGTCTGGCAGTCGATGGCCGTCCGGGCGCCAGGTTTCGGGCACCGGCGAATCGCGCATCTCCACGATCTGGCGACGTTCACCGGCGCGACCGTGATCTCCAAGGAGCAGGGCCTGACCCTGGAGGACGTCAAGCCCGAGCACTTCGGGACGGTGCGCCGCGCGGTGATCACCCAGTACGAGACCGTGCTCGTCGACGGTGTCGGCACCCAGGACGACATCGATGCGCGCCTGGCCCAGATCCGCGTCGAGCTCAGTCGCGCCACGCAGGACACCGACATCGAGGTGCTCCAGGAGCGCCTGGCCAGGCTCGCGTCCAAGCTGGCCGTGATTCGCGTCGGCGCTGCCACGGAGCCGGAGCTCAAGGAGAAGGTCCGGCGGACCGAGGGCTCGCTGGCGGCGACCCGGGCGGCCGCCGAGGAGGGGATCGTCGCGGGCGGCGGGACCGCGCTGCTGCGCGCCGCGCCGGCCCTGGACGACATCAAGCTCGAGGGCGACTACCTGCGTGGCGCGCAGGTGATCCAGAACGTGCTGTCGGAGCCGCTGTACTGGGTCGCGACCAACGCGGGCTACGACGGCGATGCCGTGATCGACCAGGTTCGAGCGATGCCCGAGGGGCATGGCCTCAACGCCTTGACCGGTGACTTCGTCGATCTGTTCGAGGACGGCGTGATCGATCCGCTGCGGGTGACGCGGCTGTCGATCGAGCACGCCGCCTCCGTCGGGGCGCTGCTGCTCACCACCGAGGCACTCGTTGCCGAGGAGCTGATCGCCCAGCCCGGCGCGATCATCGCCCCCGGGTTCGGCGATCTCGCCGAGGGCCTGGCGCGGCCGTCCTCGCCGGTCTGATCTAGAGCGAGCGCGCGGTGGAGCGATCCGTCGCGCGCTATTCGCTCTGACGCCCGAGCGTCGCCACGAACCGGTCGATCCGGCGGCGCTCGTCATCAGACAACGGCCGCGCGGTCGTCACCAGCAATGTCATCGGCCCGCGGTCACGGGCCCAGGCGACCGTGTCGTCCTCAAACGCCGCCGCGACCCACACCAGCGGCAACGGGCCCGCGTATTCGATCACGGTCTGCTGCTGGCGCCGCGAGCTGTCCTCGCCGCGGATCACCGGCACGCTGACCAGATCAAGGCTGTGGGCGACGGCGTCGATCGCGTTGAGCCCGCCATCGTCGGCCAGCAGGGCGATCTCGCCGTCGGCGAGCATCGTCTGGGCCCACATCGGGTCCCGCCCACCAACGCCGACGAGCGCGGCGGGCACACAGACGAATCGAAACGCCGGCTCGGTCATCGCTCGCGGAACCGTAGCGCGCTCAGAGCAGGCCCTTGTCGGCCAGCTCGCGCTGTGCCGACTCGGACTTCTGCAGCTGCTCGAGTCCCATCCCGCGCAGTACCGCCGGGGTCTTTGAGAACTGCACGTCGCGGTAGTCGACGATCTCGAGTTGGTTGCCGTCCGGATCGTGGATCCGCAGGGACCCCGAGGGAGCGACTTCGACGCCGGCCTCGCGCAGCTCGGCGCGCAACTGCTCCTTGTCGTCGACGACGATTCCGTGGTGCCGAGTGCGATCGACGTGGGGCCCGTCGGCGCTGGCTTGCATCAGCGCGATGAACTGATCGCCAAGGTCGATGAACGCCATCTGGCGCCCGCGGCCGCGCAGCGTCAGCACGAACCACCGTTCATAGAACGCCAGCGTGCGGTCGAGGTCGGACACCTCGAACGCGATGTGGTTGATTCCAACCGCTCGGACCGCCATCGGCCACAGCCTACGCGGTAGCGTTCGCGCGCACTGCCAGCGAGGAGAGAGAGCGTTTCATGGCAGAGATCGTCGTCGTCGGCTCGTTCACCACCAACCAGGCAAGGAGGCGGAAGGGTTGGAGGCGTTCGAGGCGCTGGTCGCGCCGACCCACGACGAGGACGGCTGCATCCTCTACGCGCTGCACCGCGGTGTCGAGGACCCGCGCCGGCTCGCGTTCGTGGAGCGCCGGGAGTCGATCGAGCAGTTGCGCGCCCACCTCGCCTCAGACCACGTCCAGGCTGCTCTCGCGAAGGCCCCCGAGCTGTTCGACGCCGACGACATCGTCGTCTATCAGGCGGTCCCGGGCGGCGGGCGGGTCAAGGGCTCGCTGGCCGATCACGCTGCGGGCTGAGCGCCGCCGGCTGAGCCCCGCCGGTTGAGCCCGCCGGTTGAGCGCCGCCGGTTGAGCCCTCGCCGGGTTGGCCCGCCGGTTGAGCCCCGCCGGCTGAGCCCCGCCGGTTGAGCCCCGCCCCTGTGCGTCGATCCGGCATAGGTCGCCGAGTGAAACCAGCCGCGGCCGAAGGCCTCGTCGGTCTCCTCCGGCTTGCCCCGATAGCCCTCGCACAGCCAGGGGGGCGAAATCCGGGGCGCTCGTGGCTCTACTACCCATGGCGCGAACCGAACTATGGCGAGAGGGTGCGAATAATTCTCAGGCTCGCGCCAAAGTTCGCGTGGGCCGGCTGGCCGCGCGCCAACACGGACGGATCACCGACACCCAACTGCGCGAGCTGGGGATCGTCGGGCATGTGGTCCGCCACTGGCGGCTGAGCTCCTACCTGCACCGCACGCGGCCCCGCGTGTTCGCGGTGGGCAGCGCCGACCGCACGTACGAGTCAGACCTATTCGAGGCGATCCTGTACGCCGGCCCGGGTGCGATGCTCAGCCACCTCACGGCGGCTCATTGGCTCGAGCTGATCGACTATCCGCCGTGGCAGATTCACGTGTCGACGCCGAGGCGGGTGGGATCGCTGCCGGGCTCCGTGGTCGTCCACGGCCGCCGCTCGCTCGCCCGCGTGTCGCATCGTGGGATCCCGACGACCTCGGCCGCCCAGACGATGATCGACCTCGCTGCCGCTCGCGGCGAGGACCCGGTGCTGGTGCGCAAGGGCCTGGCGCGGCTGGACTTCCAGGGCCAGTTGGATCTCCAAGCGCTGCAGGCGATCCGCGGCCGCGGGCGCCACGGCAGCGGGCGGCTCGGCGCGGCGATCATCGAGCACGATCCGCGCTTTGCCCACACCCTGAGCCCGAACGAGGACGAGTGGATCGTGTTCTGCGAGCGGACCGACACACCGAAGCCCGACGCGCTCAATCAGCGAATCCACGGCGTGCTCTGTGACGTCGTCTACCGCGACGCCCGGGTGATCGTCGAGCTCGACGGTGCCGGCAACCACCACTCACCCGCGCAGATCCGCCGCGATCGCGCCAACGACCGGCTGCTGCGCTCCCACGGCTGGGTGGTCCTGCGCTACACCTGGCACGACGTCCACGATGACCCGCCCGGGGTCAGTGCAGACGTCCTGCGCGCGCTTAGATCGTGAGCACCATCCGAAAGCGGGCATCGCCGCGCATCATCTTCTCGTAGGCCTCCGCAGCCCGCTCGAGCGGCATCGTCTCGATCATCGGCCGTACGCCCCATAGCGCGCTGAAGCGCAACGTGTCCTCGGAATCGATCGAGGTGCCTGAGGCGTGGCCGGCGATCTGTTTGGAGCCGCCGATCAGCCCCATCGCGGGGACCGGCACCGGCTCGGCATCGGCGCCGATGACCAGTAGCTTGCCGTCGGGTCGCAGGCCGCCGAACAGTGCCGCCATCGCGTCGGCGCTGGTGACGGTCGCCAGGATCAGATCGACGCCACCCAGCGCCTGCAGCGCCGCTGCCGGGTCGTCGGCCGTCGAGTCGACGTAGTGGTGCGCGCCGAGCTCACGCGCGAGCGGTTCCTTGTCGGTGCCCCGCGCGACCGCGACCGTCTCATAGCCGAGCCTTGCGGCGAACTGGACGCCCAGATGACCGAGACCGCCGATCCCGAGCACCGCGACACGGCCGCCGCCGGGCGCACCCGCGGTGCGCAACGCGTTGAAGGTGGTGATCCCGGCGCACAGCAGCGGTGCGGCCTGCTCGGGCGTCAGCTGATCGGGCATCGCCGCCAGCGCGGAGGCGTGCACGACGACATAGTCGGCGTAGCCGCCGTCGCCGGTGATCCCCGGGATCACACCGTTCTCGCAGTCCAGCAGGGAGCCCCGGCGACACCACTCGCAGCGGCCGCAGTTGCCGCCGAACCAGCCGACGCCGACCCGCTGGCCGACGTTCCAGCCCTTCACCCGCTCGCCGAGCGCGGCGACCTCGCCGGCGATCTCGTGGCCGGGGATCAGCGGGTACGGGGCGCCCGGATAGAGGCCCAGCTTCGCGATCGAGTCGCTGTGGCAGACGCCGCAGGCGTGCACGCGCACGAGCGCGTCCTCAGGCCCCGGCGAAGGGATCTCGCGCTGCACCAGTTCGAAGTCGGCCCCGGGCTCTGAGACCACCACCGCTCGCATGCTCGTCATCCGATCCTCCTTGTGCGCTCGTCGACGTGTGCCTCAGGCGAAGATAGCCACGCACGGTGGGCACAATCAGGCGATGCCGATCACCCCGCGCGAGTTCGGAGAACGCGGCCGCCGCCGCGCGGCATCGCTCGGAATCGACCCCGACCGCGTGCCGCCCGGCCAGTCGCCAACGGTGAAATGGCCGGTGCTGAGCATCGAGGCGGAAACCCCGGATGTGGCCACCGACATCTGGCAGCTGTCGATCGATGGCGCGGTCACGCGGCCCTACTCGCTCGACTGGCGAGCGTTCATCGAGCTCGCGGGCGGGCGCTGGGAGGGCGACATCCACTGCGTCACCCGCTGGTCGAAGTTCGGCATGCGCTGGCAGGGTGCCTCGGTCGCCGAGTTGATCGGTCGCGCCGAGCCGCGCGAGCAGGCGACTCATCTGCTGGCGCACTGCTACGGCGGCTACACGACCAATCTGCCGCTCGCCGATGTGCTGGAGCATCCGGCGTTGATCGCCCACCGGGCCGACGACCAGCCACTGGAGGCCGAACACGGCGGCCCGGCCCGGCTGCTGGTGCCGCATCTGTACTTCTGGAAGTCCGCCAAGTGGATCCGGCGTCTGCAGCTGCTCGATGCCGATCAGCTCGGTTTCTGGGAGCGCAACGGCTACCACCATCGCGGGGACCCGTGGTCCCAGCAGCGCCACAGCGTCGATGAGTACGTCGCCCGCGCGCAACGCAACCGGATCCGCCGGGAGGCCCGCTGACGATGGTGGCCGCGAAGGCGATGCGCCACCCGGGGGTCGAGCTGCGCTGGCATGCCGAGCTGCGCGCGCTGCCGCCCGCGGTGGGGTGGTTTCAGGCGCGGGCACGCCGGCGGGCGCACCACGACGGTGACATGTTCAGCCTGACGTCGGTAACGCGGCCCCGGGATCTGCGGACGCTGCTGAGCCTGGCGCGCGGCCGCGAGTACGTCGTCGAGCTCGGGACCGCCAGCGGCTGGACCGCGATCTCGTTGGCACTCGCCGACCGACGCCGCGTTGTCACCAGCTTTGATCCGATCCTCCGTCCGGCTCCGGAGCGTTACCTGGGACTCGTCGGTGACGGCGTGCGCAACCGCATCCGGCTGGTCAACCTGCCCGGTGCCGATGGCCCGCGCGATGTAAGGCCGGTCGACCTGCTCTACATCGACAGCTCGCACGACCGCGAGCCGACGATCGCGGAGGTCACCGTTTGGCGCCCAGCGCTCGCGCCCGGCGCCGTGCTCGTGTTCGATGACTACGACCATCCGGACTACCCGGGCGTGCGCGAGGCGATCGAACAGCTCGGGCTGCGCGGGCGTGTGGTCGGGACGCTGTTCGTCGCGTGGCCGTGATCGGCGCGGGGGCTCAGTCGGGCTCGGGCGCTCAGTCGGGCGCGGGCGCTCAGTCGGGCGCGGCGCTCAGTCGGGCCCGGGCGCTCAGTCGGGCTCGGGCGCGGGCTCACCGATCGCGGCCAGCACGTAGCGGACGAACGCAGTGCCGGCCGGCAGCGGCCGGTCGGGCCAGGCGAGCGCCACACGTCGGATCGGGGTCGGCTCGGCGATTCGCAGGATCCGGCCGGAATCGCCGTCTGATGCGAACGAGCTCGGCAGCATCGCCGCACCGAGCCCGGCAGCCGCGAGCGACCGCACGGTCTGCAGCATCGAACTCTCGAACTTCGCGTGCGGCTCAAAGCCGGCCTCACGGCAGGCAGCACGCAGGGTCGTATCGATCCCCGTCCCGCGCGTGAACACGATCCACTCGTCATTGGCGAGCTCGGCGAGCTTGACCTCCTCGCGGGCGGCGAGCGGATGGTCTGGCCCGACCACGAGCGCGTACTCCTCGACGTGCAGCACGCGACTGACGATCCCGGTCGGCGGTGGCTCGGAGGCCGCGATGAAGGCGGCGTCGAGCTCGCCATCGGACAGCATCTCGAGCATCCGCTCGGTCGTGCTCTCCCGCATCACGACGTCGATCCCCGGGTAGCGCTCGCTGAACGACTTCAACAGCTCCGGCAGCCTGATCCGGCCCAGCGCCCGCATCGTGCCGAGCACCATCCGGCCGCGCATCAGCCCGGTGAACTGCCGCATCTCGGACTCGGCCGCGTCGAGCTGACCGATGATCTGCTCTGCGCGCGGTAGCAGCGCCTCACCGGGGCGGGTCAGGCGCACCGCACGGCTGGTGCGGACGAACAGCTCGACGCCGAGCGACAGCTCGAGCTGCCGGATGTGATGCGAGACCGACGACTGCGAGAGCCCCAGCTCCTCGCTGGCGCGCGTGAAGTGTCGGTGGCGCGCCACCGCGTAAAAGCAACGCAGTTGCCGCAGGTCCATGGGGTCGTCGAAGCTACCAGCCGCCACGACCGGCGGAGGCAGCGCCGCTCAGCCGGCGGCGCCGTGACGCGTCGCTGCAGCGACATCGCCCGCCCGCGGCGGGGTCAGCAGATCCGGCGACAGCGGCACGTGCACGAGCGACGGCCGGTCGGCTGCAACGCCCGCCTGGACCGCCGCGACCAACTCGTCGGCATCCGAAACCGAGCTTGCCTGCAACCCGAAGGAGTGCGCGAACGCGACGAAATCCGGGTTCACGAGCTTGGTCCCGACCTCGCGACCCGGATAGCGCCGCTCCTGGTGCATCCGAATCGTGCCGTAGCTGGCGTTGTCGATCACGATGAACACGACGTTGGCGTCGTGCCGCACCGCGGTCGCGAGCTCCTGGCAACACATCATGAAGCAGCCGTCGCCGCTGAATGACACGACCGGGCGATCGGGCTGGGCGAGCTTTGCCGCGATGCCGGCCGGCAGGCCATATCCCATCGCGCCGCTGACCGGCGCCAGCTGCGTGCCGAACTGCCGAAAGCGCCAGAACCGGTGGACCCAGAGCGTGTAGTTGCCCGCTCCGTTGGTGACGATCGTGTCCGGCGCCAGCGCGTCGCACAGACCGGCCACGGCGCGCGCCAGGTCGACGCCCTCGACGGGCTCGCTGGGCGTTCTGAACGCGGCCAGATCGGCAACCGCGGCCGCGAGCCAGTCCGACCAGCGGCCCGGGTGAGACGGCGGCTCCAGCGCGCGGGCGGCCGCGACGAACTCGGCGCTGCCGGCGTTGATCCCGAGTGTCGGCTCAAACACATGGCCGAGCTCCTCGGCCTCGGCATGCACGTGGATCAGCGCCTGACGTGGACGCGGCGCTTGGACCAGCGAATAGCCGCCGGTGGTCGGCTCGTCGAGCCGGGCGCCGATGACGAGCAGCAGATCGGACTCGCGCACGCGCGCCGCGAGCCGCGGGTCAATCCCGAGCCCGAGCGTTCCGCAGTACACCGGCGAGTCGTTATCGACGTAGTCCTGGCAGCGAAAGGCCGTCGTCAACGGCACGCCCCACGCCTCACACAGCGCGGCCACGTCGGTCGCCGCGCGGTGTGACCAGCCGCCGCCGCCGACCACCACCATCGGTCGTTGGGCCCGCGCCACCATGTCACGCACGCGCGCGACGACGCCCGCGGTCGGGGTCGGCTGCACGACCTGGTGCGGCGCGGCGTCGGCGACATCGGCCGACTCGGTCAGCATGTCCTCGGGCAGCGACAGCACAACCGGCCCGGGGCGCCCGGCGGTCGCGACCCGGAAGGCGCGGCTGAGGTACTCGGGGATCCGCCCCGGATCGTCGATCGTCGCGGTCCACTTCGCCAGCGGCGCGAACATCGCGTCGAGATCGACCTCCTGGAACGCCTCGCGATCACGATGCCCACGCGGCACCTGGCCGACCAGCACGATCAGCGGGATCGAGCCCTGCCGGGCCGTGTGCACCGCGACCGAAGCCTGGGTCGCGCCCGGCCCACGGGTCGCGAAAAACACGCCCGGCTGGCCGGTCAGCTGGCCGTGTGCGCACGCCATGTTCGCGGCGCTCGCCTCCATCCGACCGACGATCAGCCTCAGTTGCGGCGTGTCGTGCAGCGCGTCGAGCGCGGCCAGGTAGCTCTCACCCGGCACGCAGAAGACCATCTCGGTGCCGTGGACGACGAGCTGATCGATCAGGATCCGGCCGCCTGCGCGCACGTTGCTCACAGCTCGAGCGGTTCGTCGACGAACACCTGATACCGCTGTGGCTTTGGCTTGTCGCGATCGGCGTCGCGCACGTAGCGCAGCGACGATTGACCGAGCAGCTCGGGCGGCAGCACCATCACGCGCACGAACGCGGCGGCGCCATCGCCGACCGCGTGGGCCTCGACCGGATCGGCGCCGTTCTCAAACCAGGCGCCGTAGCGCTCGATCGTCTGGCCGAAGCCGTTTGACTGCACGCGAAAGCGGCCGTCCACCAGGCAGCGAATCCCGGGCCCGCGATGGGTGTGCAGGTACGCCGTCCCGCCGGCCGGCAGCTCGACCCGATCACAGCGGATCAGGTGCGGCCCCGTGTCGGGAAGCGCGAGCGTCGCCGACAGCTGTGAATCGAACTGCGTTTCGCCGCCGAGCTCCCAGCGCAGCAGGTGCTCACCGTCGTCGGCCCCGAGCGTGAGCGGCCCCGTGCTCAGCAGCGCCTCGTTGCGGCTGACCGAGTAGACCACGCGCGGTGCGGCGGCGAGCGGGATCGTCTCACCCGGTGCGAGGCGGTGCTGGAACAACTGCAGCAGCGAGCTCATTCGAAGACCTCGATCGGTGGCGAGAACGGCGCGGGCACCAGCAGCTTGTTCTCCTGCTGCACGATCAGCGGCCGGATCTTGGCAACGTATGCCCGCCAGCCGGGATCGGCCTGCAGCCGACGCCGTCGCTCGGCACGCTCGGCGAGGTCCTCGTAGGCCCACAGATGCACGATCTGGTTCAGCGGCCCAAACTCGGTATTGAAGTACCCGACCAGGCGTCCGAGGATCGAGCGCTGGATCTCGAGGCCTTCCGCCTCATAGAGCCGCAGGTACTCCGGCGCCTTGCCGGCATGCAGCGTGTAGATCCGCTCCTCGACGATCACCGTGTCTCCTCCCGCTCTCAGGCGCCGATGCCGCCGAGGCAGACGTACTTGACCTCGAGCCAGTCATCGATCCCATACTTGGAGCCCTCGCGCCCGATCCCGGACTCCTTGACGCCGCCGAACGGCGCCACCTCGGTCGAGATCAGTCCGGTGTTGACCCCGACGATCCCGGTCTCGAGCGCCTCGGCGACCCGCCAGACCCGCCCGATGTCACGGCTGTAGAAGTACCCGCTGAGCCCGTACGGAGTGTCGTTGGCGACCCCGACGCCCTCCGGCTCGGTCACGAACGTCTGGATCGCGGCGACGGGACCGAACGTCTCCTCGTTGGACATCAGCATCTCGGGCGTGGCGCCGCGCAGCACGGTCGGCTCATAGAACGTGCCGCCGAGCTCGTGCGGCGAGCCGCCGAGCAACAGCTCCGCGCCGCCCGACTGCGCGTCCTCGACGTGCCGCTGCACCTTGCGCAGAGCCGGCTCATCGATCAGCGGGCCGACCTGACTGCCCGCGTCGGTGCCGCGACCGACGACCAGTCGGGCGGCGGCCTGCGCGAGCTTGCGCGCGAACGCGTCGACGACCGGCTCCTGCACCAAGATCCGGTTGGCGGCGACGCATACCTGTCCGGAGTTGCGGAACTTGGCGACGATCGCACCCTCCACGGCCGCGTCCAGGTCGGCATCGTCGAACACGATGAACGGGGCGTTGCCGCCGAGCTCGAGCGAGACCTTCTTGACCTGGGCGGCGGCCTGGCGCATCAGCAGCTTGCCGATCTCGGTCGAGCCGGTGAACCCGAGCTTGCGGACGATCGGGTTGCCGGTCAGCTCGCCGCCGATCGCCGGCGCGTCCTCGCCATCACCGGTGACCACGTTGAGCACGCCCGCCGGCACGCCCGCGCGAAGGCCCAGCTCGGCGACGGCAAGTGCGCTCAGCGGCGTCTGCTCGGCCGGCTTGAGCACCATCGTGCAGCCGGCCGCCAGCGCTGGCGCTGCCTTGCGGGCCGGCATCGCCGCCGGGAAGTTCCAGGGGGTGATGCCGGCGGTGACACCGACCGGCTGCTTGAGCACGACGATCCTGTTGTCAGGGTTCGGCGACGGGATCGTGTCGCCGTAGACGCGCTTTGCCTCCTCGCCGAACCATTCAAAAAACGAGGCTGCGTAAGCGATCTCCGCGCGCGACTCGGCCAGCGGCTTGCCCTGCTCGAGCGTCATCAACAGCGCCAGTTGCTCGACGTGCTCGCCCATCAGCTCGCTGAACCGGCGCAGGATCCGGGCGCGCTGGGCGGCAGGCAGCGCGCGCCAGGCCGGCAGCGCGTCGCGGGCCGCCTCGATCGCCGCGCGGGTTTCGGCGGCGCCCATCCGTGGCACCGAGCCGATCGTGGCGCCGGTCGCCGGGTCGGTGACATCGAAGCGCGCGCCGTTGCGCGCCTCCACCCACTCGCCGGCGATCAGCCCCCGATCGCGCAGCAACCCTGCTTTGACAAGCGCACAAGTGTCACTCTGAGTGTCAGCCAATGCCATCGCGGAGGGCGAGACTAATCGAGTGAGAACCTGAGTGTCAATCGGACGGAAATTTATCGATGCGCTGCATCGATCCGATTGACAGCCTCGATATGTGCAGCCCGCATTTGACAGGTGCTTGAGGCGATGCCTAGTGTAGCCGTCGTGCCACGGCAGATCGAGGTCACGATGCCCACCTCGCCGCAGGCTGCCGCGCAGGCGCTGCGCGAGTGCGGGCAGATCACCGTCGTCGGCGGCGCGACGATCGTGATGCCTCAGTTGACCGACGGGACGCTGCAGCCGTCCCGGGTGCTGCTGCTGACGGCGGCCGGGATGGGCGGGGTGCAGCGTGACGGCGAGCGGATCCGGATCGGCGCGACGACACCGTTGGCCGAGCTGCACCAGATGCCGGAGCCGCTGCGCTCGGCGCTTGCGGGCGTGGCCGACGCTGAGATCCGTGCGCAGGCGACGATCGCCGGCAACCTCTGCGCGCCGCCGGGCCCGGACGCTCCCCGCGGCGACCTGCAGGGACCGTTGATCGCGTTGGGCGCAACCGTGCGCTGGACCGACGGCGAGACCGAGCACAGCGACGACGCCGAGCAGTTCTTGAGCCGGCCCGCGGGACCGCGTCTGGTGCTCGAGATCACGCTGCAACGACCACGGCGCGGCGCCCACGCCCGGTTGCGCCGACCCCACAGCCACGGCTACACGGCGCTGGCCGTGTCTGCCGCGGTCGGTAGCGACGGGCAGCTGCGGCTCGCGGCGACCGGGCTCGGTCCGCATGGCGTGAGGCTGCGGTCGCCGGAGGATCCGACGCCGGTTGACGACGATCGCGGCGCGATCGCGACCGATGCGCTCGGGTCCGATTGGTACCGCCGTGAGATGGTGCCGGTGCTCGTGCGTCGATGCCTGGCGCAGATCGGCGACTCGACGTGAAGCTGACCGTCAACGGATCAGCGCACGACGGGCTGCGCTCGGAGCCGATGACGTCGCTGCTCGACGTGCTGCGTGAGGAGCTCGCAGTGATGAGCCCGAAGGCAGGCTGTCGCCACGGCGGCTGCGGCGCGTGCACGGTCCTGATCGACGGCGAGCCGCGGCGTGCCTGCCTGACGCCGCTGGCGGCGATCGACGGCGCCGAGATCACGACCGCCGAAGGGCTCGGGAGCGTGAATGACCTGGCGCCGATCCAGCGAGCATTCCTCGACGGCTACGCAAGTCAGTGCGGCTACTGCACGTCGGGCATGCTGTTGGCGGCACACGCGCTGATCGAACGCGCCGGCGGACCGGTCTCCGAGGAGCAGATCGCCGAGGCGCTGTCGGGCCACGTCTGCCGCTGCACCGGCTACGTCAACATCGTCGCAGCGGTCGCCGAGGCAGCGGCGCCGGGCACCGGCCGATGAAGGCGGTCGGCGCCTCGGTCCCCCGCTATGACGGGGTCAAGAACGTGATCGGCCGGGCGACCTTCGTCGACGACGTACGTCCTCCGGGGATGCTGCACGTGGCGATGCTCCGCTCGCCCCACCACTTTGCGGCGATCACGCGGCTGGACACGACGCCGGCGGCGGCGATGCCGGGCGTGCGCGCGATCATCACCGCTGCCGACGTCCCGCGGCTGCTGGTCGGTCCGCTGGAGTCGGTCGGGATCGCGCCCGACGAGCCGCTGTTGGCCCACGGCGAGGTCCGCTACCGCGGTCAACCGATCGCCGCCGTCGCCGCCGACACGCTCGCCGCGGCGCGCGAGGGTGCCGCGGCAATCGAGGTCGGGTTCGACGTGCGCGAGCCGTTCCTCGATGTTCGCCGGGCGTTGGACGCCGACCAGCCCCAGATCACCGACGAGGGCAACCGCTACCACTACGAGAAGTATTTCGAGCGGCGGGTCCGTCGCGGCGATGTCGAGCGGGCGTTCGAGCAGGCGGACCTGATCGTCGAGGGGGTGTACCGACCGGCCCCGATCGAGCAGGCGCCGCTCGAGACCCAGGCGGCGGTGGCGATCCCGGAGACCGATGGTCGGATCACGATTCACTCGACGACGCAGGCGCTGTACTACTCGATGGGGATCGTCGCCGAGCATCTGCAGGTCCCGCTCGGCCGGCTGAAGTTCGTCGGAGGCCAGGTCGGCGGTGGCTTCGGCGGCAAGGTCGACACGCCGTGCGAGAGCACCGCGGCGCTGCTTGCGCTGAAGACCGGCCGGCCGGTCAAATACGCATTCACGCGCGAGGAGGAGATGCTGTGCTCGTCGGTCCGCGCCGGCTGGCACATCGAGATCGCCGACGCGGTCACGTCCGACGGCTGGCTGTTGGGCCGTCGCACGCTGACGTTGCACGACGCCGGTGCCTACAACCGCCTTTCGCCCTACGGGACCAACAAGCACACGTTCCATCTCGGCGGCGCCTACACGATCCCGAACGTCGCGTTCAACTCCTACATCGTCTGGACCAACCGGGTGCCGTCGTCGTCGATGCGCGGGTTTGGCGTGACATCCGCATCATTTGCGATCGAGACCCACATGGAGCGGATCGCGAAGGAGCTCGGGATGGACCCGTGGGAGTTGCGCCTGCGCAACGCGACCCGCACCGGCGACCTGAGCCCGACTCGGATCCGGCTGCCGGACCCCTCGGCGGTCTCGACGCTGCTCGGCGCGGCCGACGCCGCCGGCGTGATGCTCGCCGAGCCGTATGCGTCGATGAGCGATGACCGTCGCGCCGATGAGTCGGTGCCCGAGCACCTGCAGGACTCGGTCGCCCCGCCGGAGGTGGTCCGCTGATGGGCATCCGCCGGGGCACCGGGATCGCCGCGATCGAGTACCCGACCGGGATGAATCAGGCGGGCGATCCGAGCCAGGTCTGGATCAAGCTCAAGCCCGACGGCCACGTCGACGTGTTCTCGGGCACATGCGACCTGGGTCAGGGCTCGCGGACGGTTCACTCGCAGATCGCCGCCGACGCGATCGGCGTGCCGTACGAGTGGGTGACGATGGACAACTCCAACACCGACTCGTCGCCGCTGTGCACCGGCACGTTCGCCTCGCGCGGGACGTTCGTCGCCGGCAACGCGATCCGGCTGGCGGCGCTGAAGACGCGCGAGTCACTGCTGGAGGCCGCCTCCGAGCAGATGGAGGTCGACCCGGCCGACCTGACCACCGAGGAGGGCTACGTGTGGCCGCTGGGGTCCCCCGATCGCAAGGTCTCGATCTCGGACATCGCGCTCGCCGCGACCTGGACCTACGGGCGGATGATCACCGGCCAGGCGACCTACATGAAGCCGTTCTCCGCGCCCGATCCCGACACCGGCGAATGCGAGCCGCACTACGCGCTGTCCTACGGCGCCTGCGTCGCCGACGTCGAGGTCGACGACGAGACCGGCGAGGTCCGCGTGCTGCGGCTGGTCCAGGTCTACGACGTGGGGCGCGCGATCCACCCCGCGATCGTCGCGGGCCAGATCCACGGCGGCGCGATGATGGGCCTCGGGCTGGCGCTGCTGGAGGAGTCCTATCCGGACTATCCGGGCGTCGAGCACCGCGGCGGCGAGTTCGGCAGCTACCTGATGCCCGCCCCGACCGAGCTGCCGGCGATGGTCGACCGAGTGCTCGAGAACCCGTCGCAGGAGGGACCGTTCGGCGCCAAGGCGATCGGCGAGATGGCCTCCAACGCGCAGTCGCCCGCGATCGTCAACGCGATCCACGACGCGGTCGGGGTGTGGATCACCGAGTTGCCCGCCAAACCCGAGCGGATTGTGCGGGCGCTGCGCGATCGGCGCCTGCCGACCCGGCGCGGCAAGCGCGTCATCTATGACGAGCATCTGTCGCTGCGGTGCAACTCGAGCCTCGCGGGCGACGGCTGGCTCGGGGTCTCCGAGCTACCAGCCAGCCCGAAGGAGGTCTGAGAGATGAGCACGTTCTGGCATCCGTTCGCCGACATGGCGGAGGTGCGCGACCATGAATTCAAGATCGAGCGCGGCGAGGGCGTGTACGTGTTCGACCCCAGCGGCCGCGCATATATCGACGCGGCGGCCGGCCTCTGGTACTGCCATGTCGGCCACGGCCGGCGAGAGATCGCCGATGCCGTAGCGGCCCAGATGGAGCGGCTGGAGTGCTACCAGACGTTCGGCGACCTCACCAATGGGCCGGCGAATGCGCTCTGTGACCGGCTCGTCGAGCTGTCTGACATGGACGATGCGCGGGTGTTCCTGACGCTCGGCGGCGGCGACGGGATCGAGACCGCCGCCAAGCTCGCGCGGATGTACTGGGTGCTGCAGGGCCGGCCGGGCAAGACCCAGCTGATCCACCGCAGCTTCAGCTATCACGGCACCCACGGGTTCGGCACGACGCTCTCGGGCCTGCCGACGATCCGGGCGGACTTCGGGCCGCTGACCGGCGGCGTCAGCGAAGTGCCGTTTGACTCACTCGAGCTGCTCGAGGCCGAGATCGAGCGGCTCGGACCGGACAACGTTGCGGCGTTCTTTTGCGAGCCGGTGATCGGCGCGGGTGGCGTGCGCCCGGTCCCCGACGGGTATCTGCAGGCGCTGTCGGAGGTCTGTCACCGCCACGACGTGCTGCTCGTGATCGACTCGGTGATCTGCGCATTCGGCCGGGTCGGGACCTGGCTGGGGTACGAGCGCTGGGGGATGGAGCCCGATCTCGTCGTCACCGCCAAGGGCCTGACGAGCGGCTACCTGCCGCTCGGCGCGGTGATCGCCTCGGGGCGGGTCGCCGAGCCGTTCTGGTCGGAGCCGGGCCGGATGATGGTGCGCCACGGCGCGACCTATGCCGGCCATCCGACGTGCTGCGCCGCGGCGCTGGCGAACCTCGATCTGCTCGAGGGGGAGGAGCTCGTGCCGCGCGGGCGCGAGCTCGAGGGCGATCTCTGGGCAGCCGTTTCGCCGCTGGCCGAGCATCCCGCCTGCGGAGCCGTGCGTGGCGGTGTCGGTCTCGCCGCCGCGGTTGACCTGTCAGACGCGCTGGCGGCCGACCCGCACGCGGCGCACGCGTTCTACGACGCGGTCCGTGAGGCCGGCGTGCTGGTCCGCGGACAGGCGACCGGGGTCGCGATCGGTCCGCCGCTGACGATCACCACGGCGCAGTTGACCGAGATCGCCGACGCCGTGCGCGTCGGTCTCGACGCGGTCGCGGCGCATGATGCCGCCGCCGCGTGAATTGAGGATCGGCGTCCCCAATCGTGTCAAGTGCGTTCATCGATATTTGCCACAGACCGTTGACATCCGGGCCACTGTGGATTTACGGTGACGCACCCGGCGAACGGATCGTCGTGTCGCGGTGACACAGCTGCTGTCATCGGCCATGGTCGTGCTTTGAGGAGGCATCAATGAGCAGGTTCACCACGGGCGAGACAGACCGCGCCCGGTCGTCGGGGCAGAGTCCCGACAGTCGACTAACAGCGCAGCGGATGAACCGCGCGCCTCGGCTCCGGCGCCCCCGGGGCTGGGCGACGCTGACCGTTGCCGGCGTCCTCGCCGCCGGCGTGCTGGCCGGCTGCGGCGGCCAGGGCGGCAGCAGCGGCGGCAGCCAGACCAGCACGGCCAAGGCCGCGATGCCCAGCCCGTCCTCGAGCGGCACGCTGACGCAGTGGAACTGGGAGACCGAAGCCGATGACCCGGGCGGCCACACCCTGGTGCCGGTCGCGATCAAGGAGTTCGAGCAGAAGTATCCGAAGTGGACCGTCACCAACCGCGAGATGACGCTCGAGGAGCAGACCGATTCGCTGCCGTTGTCGCTCAACGGCTCGAGCGCACCTGACCTGACCGAAACCAACGAGGGTTTCGGCAGCATGGGCCGACTGGTCTCCGACAACCTGCTGCTCAACCTCAAGCCGTACATGAATCTCTACCACTGGGACAGCCTCGTCGGCAAGGTCCCGCTGCAGTACAACTCGTTCTCGTCCGACGGCAAGAACTTCGGCCAGGGCAACGTCTACGGCGTGCCGTGGAGCGCCGCGCCGCTGGGCATCTTCTACAACAAGACGCTGCTCAAGAAGGCGGGCGCGAAGGTCCCGACCAACTGGAACCAGTTCTTCGCCGACCTGCCGCTGGTCAAGAAGGCCGGAATCACGCCAATGGCCTACGCCGGCGGTCAGCCGACCGCGTACCAGCCGGTGCACGTCTTCTACACGCTGGCCGACGCCTTCACACCGGCGAAGACGAGCATCGACTTCGTGTTCCACAGCGGCTCAAAGCCGAGCATCAACGTGCCGGGCTACATCAAGGCCGCGACGACCTTCCAGAACTGGAGCAAAGAGGGCTACCTGACGCCCGGCTATGCCGGACTGTCGGACACGGCAGCGCTCAACGACTTCACCTCCGGCAAGGCCGCGTTCTTCATCGAGGGCGAGTGGTACATCTCGTCGGTCCAGTCGGGACTGCACAACCAGGCCGGCTTCTGGGAGCCGCCGTCGATCACCGGCGGTCCCGGCGAGGGCTACTCGATCCCGAGTAAGGGGACCGAGCCGGACGCCGCCGCGGCGTTCATCAACATCCTGCTCGGACCGAAGATCCAGAAGGCCAACCTGAACGAGGGTGAGGTCCCGGTCGTGCCGCCGTCGCAGTCGGTGCTGAAGACCTATCCGGCGATGATCCAGTCCGCGACCAACGGCTGGTCGGCTGCGGTCAAGTCCAACCAGCTGGTGCCGTTCCTCGACTACGCGACGCCGAACTTCCTCAACCAGGAGATGGCGGCGGTCCAGGAGCTCCAGTCGGGCGGCCTGTCGCCGAAGTCGATGATCAGCGGGCTGCAGTCCGACTACGAGCAGTACTGGCAGAGCCACTAGGTGGAGCAGGCCGTTTCAGCCCCCCAGGGGCCGATCTCGCGTTGGCGCGCGCGCCGTAAGAGCGCGCGCGCCAACGAGACCGCGCAGACGAAGGGCGACCGCCGGGTCGGATTGCTGCTGATCGCACCGGCGGCCGTCCTGCTCGGCGCGTTCATCATCTACCCGCTGGTCGAGGCGGTCGACTATTCGTTTCTGAACTGGGACGGGATCGGCCCCTCGACCTCGGCCGGGTTCTCGAACTACACGGCGCTGTGGACCAACACGGTCGAGCGCCAATCGCTCGAGCACGTCGGGATCCTGATCTGCTTCTACGCGTTGATCCCGACCGCGCTCGGGTTGATGGCGGCGGCGCTGATCGCCCGGATGCCGCAACGCGGGATGGGCAGCCTGCGGGTGATCTACTTCCTTCCGCAGGTGTTGGTCACGGTCGTCGTGGCGATCGTCTGGACGTGGCTGCTGGCGCCGTCGGGAACCGGCACGCTGAACGGTCTGCTGCACACGCTCGGGCTCGGGCCGAAGGTCGGTACGCCGTGGCTGGGTAGCTTCCAGTGGGCGCTGGTGGCCGTCGGGCTGATCGCCGTCTGGCTGGACTTCGGGTTGTGCTTCGTGCTGTTCCTGTCGGGTGTGCAGCGGATCCCGCCGTCGCTGTACGACGCCGCACGCGTCGACGGCGCCGGGATCGTCAGGGAGTTCTGCCTGATCACGGTGCCGATGATGCGCCGCGAGATCGGCGTCGCGCTGACGATCACCGTCGTCGCCTCGCTGCAGAGCTTCACGCTGATCTACCAGGCGACGCTCGGTGGCCCGGGAACGGCGACGACCGTGCCGGGCCTGCTGGTCTACCGCGACGCGTTCCAGCTCGGCCAGGTCGGCACGGCGAGCGCACTCGGGATCGCGATGGCCGTGATGACGTTCGTGTTCACGTTCGGGATCCGGGCGCTGCTCGAGCGCAAGAAGGTCGACACATGAGCCCGGCGACGGCGGCCGCGACACACGAAAGGAGCGGGTCCCGTGCTGTCACGCACTGAGCGGATGGTCTCGTCGGTGATCCTGATCGTCATCGCGATCATCACGCTGTACCCGATTGTCGTGTTGCTGACGACTGCGTTTGACAACGTGCATGCCAACAACTCGGGCATCAGCTTCATTCACGCGCTGTCGCTGTCGTCGTTCAAATACGCCTGGAACCAGGGCGGGTTCTCCGATTACACGGTGCACACGGCGATCATGACCGTGTCGGTGATGGTCGGCAGCGTGATCATCGCGGTGGTCGGCGCCTATGCGGTGGCGCTGCTGCGGCCGCGGGGATCGAAGCTCCTGTTCTTCGTCGCGATCCTCGGCTTCATGCTGCCGGTCGAGGTGCTGGTCACGCCATGGTTCTACGAGCTGCAGTCGCTCGGCTGGCTGAACACCTACTGGGCGCTGATCGTCCCCCAGGCGGCGCAGTCGGTCGCGTTCGGCATCTTCTGGATGAACGCCGCGTTCCTTGCGGTCCCGAAGTCCCTGACCGAAGCGGCGATCCTCGACGGCGCCAGCCGCCTCGACGTCTTCCGGCTGGTGCTGCTCCCGAACGTGATGCCGGCGATCAAGACGATGGCCGCACTCGTGTTCCTGTGGACCTGGAACGCGTTCCTGCTGCCGCTCGTGCTGGTCTCGAAGACATCGCTGTTCGTCGTCACCGAGGGCCTGTCGAACTTCCAGGGCGCCCACTTCAACAACTACGGCGCACTTGCCGCGGGTGCGGTGCTGGCGGCGCTGCCGGTCGTGCTCGTCTACCTACTTTCGCAGCGGAGCTTCATCAGCGGAATGTTCGCCGGGAGCACGGTCGGCTGAGCCGGACCGGTTGCGCCGCACGTCATCGACCAACGAGGATCCGAAGTGTCATCGATCAGCCTGCAGAACGTGACGAAGGTCTACCCGAACGGCGTCAAGGCCGTCGAGGAGGTGAGCCTCGAGATCGCCGACGGCGAGCTGATGGTCCTGGTCGGCCCATCCGGCTGCGGCAAGACGACCCTGATGCGGATGATCGCCGGGCTCGAACGAGTCACCGACGGTCGCGTGCTGATCGGCGACCAGGACATGACGACCGCCGCGCCCAAGGAGCGCGACGTCGCGATGGTGTTCCAGAACTACGCGCTGTATCCGCACATGACGATCGGCGAGAACATCGGCTTCCCGTTGCGGCTGCGGCGAGTCTCCAGGTCCGAGCGCGCGGAGAAGGTAGCCGAGGCGGCGCGGATCCTCGGGTTGTCGCAGACGATCGACCGCCGCCCGGGCGAGCTCTCCGGCGGCCAGCGTCAGCGGGTCGCGATGGGCCGCGCGATCGTCCGCGAGGCGTCCGTGTTCCTGATGGACGAGCCGCTGTCGAACCTCGACGCCAAGCTCCGAGTCGAGATGCGAGCCGAGATCCTGCAGATCCAGCGCCGGGTCGGGGTGGCGACCGTGTACGTCACCCACGACCAGACCGAGGCGATGACGATGGGCGACCGGGTCGCGGTGCTCGACGCCGGAAAGCTGCAGCAGTGCGACGTCCCCCAGGTCCTCTACGACGACCCCGTCAACCTGACCGTCGCCGGATTCATCGGATCGCCGGCGATGAACCTGTTTGAGGCCGAGCTGTCTGCCGACGGCGAGTCGCTGCGGGTCGGCTCGCATGCGTTGCGTGTCGGATCGTCGTTGGCCTGGACCGACGCGCTGAAGCAGTACATCGGCCGCAAACTGGTGGTCGGCCTGCGCCCTGAGGACATCGAGGTCGCCACCGACGACAGCGCGCCCACGATCGAGGGTCATATCGATCTGCTCGAGGCGCTCGGATCCGAATTGCTCGTGCACTTCAGCGCCGACGCCAAGCGGATCCAGCCGAAGGTCGCCGCGACCGACGACGAGCGGGAGCTGCCCGACGCCGAGGTGTCGGTCCGTGACAAGTTCGTCGCTCGGCTTGCCCCTCGGACCAGGATCCAGCACGGCGACACGGTGCGCCTCGCCCCTGATCCGGGGCGACTGCTGTTCTTCGATCCCGACAGCGGCGCGGCGATCCGGTGAGCGCGGTGACCGCGTGAGCGCCGGTTCGCCGCTGACCGTCGGGGTCGACGTCGGCGGCAGCAAGGCCCAGGCGGTGCTGTCGACCGGGGCTGAGCGGACCGTCCCGAGCCGGGCCTGGCATCGCCAGGGCTTCGACGGCGTCGCCGAGGGAATCACCGCGCTCGTGCGGTCGTTGTCAGACCAGCCGATCGCTGCGCTGGCGGTCGGCGCCCATGGCTGCAACGACCGGGTCCAGTGTGCGCGACTGGAGCAGGCGCTCCGAGCGCGGCTGGGCGCCGTCCCGGTGCTCGCGCTCAACGACGGCGAACTGCTGCTGCCATCGGTCCGCGCCGCCGCCGGCATCGGTCTGATCTCGGGGACCGGCTCGATCGCGATCGGCTACGCCCCCGACGGCGAGCTGATGATCGCCGGCGGCTGGGGCGGCTACATCGGCGACGAGGGCAGCGGCACCGCGCTGTTTCGTGATGCGGCCCGCAAGGTCGCCGAGGCGTATGACCGCGGCGAGCTCGACGACCCGCTCGAGGGCCTGCTGCTGCGGTCGCTGGCGATCGATCACATCCGGGAGTTGCCGGCAACGCTCGCCGACTTCGGATCGCCGACGGCGTGGGCGCATCTGGCGCCCGATCTGATCGAGCACGGACTGGCTGCCGGGTCGTCGCTCACGGCACGAGTCGTCGCCGAGCATGGAGCGGCGCTCGCCGGGCTCGTCGGTTCGCTGCGCAAGCGCGGCGCCGCCGCCGATTCGGTCGTCGCTGCCGGCGGCGTGATCTCCAACGCACCATGGCTGGAGGACTCGGTCCGCCGCTCGCTGGCCGAGATCAGCCCGGGATCCAAGCTCGTCGTGCTGCGCGAGCCGCCCGTCATCGGTGCCGTACATCTTGCCCAGGACATGGCTGCGCTGGTCGCCGGGGAGCCGCGCGATCACCCGATCGGACCCGTGCTCGGTCGGCTGGGCGCGGCGGGGCTGACCGCTCATCCAAACAACGGAGGCAACCGCACGTGAAGAAGATCCCGTACCGCCGCGCGATTGCAATGCAGCCGGCGATGCTCGAAGCAAATCGCGCCCAGCTCGTGCGGGCGACCGCCGAGCTGCGTGACCGAGTCGCCCCCGATTCGGTCGTCGCGCTGGTCGGGATCGGCGCCAGTTACTACACGGCGCTGGCCGCGGTCCGCGAGTTCTGGCGCGCGGGTGTGCGAGCGTTCGCGGTCGAGGCCGGCCAGCTGTGGCACGACGACTTCGACCTCGCCGACGTCTACATCACGATCTCGGCGTCCGGCGAGAGCCTGGAGACCGTCGAAGCGATCAAGCGACTGCGCGAGCGTGGCCAGGGCACGGTCGTGTCCCTGACGGCCGAGCTCGACGGCACCCTGACGACGATCGCCGATCTCGCGGTCGCCTGTGCCCAGCACGAGGACTCGGTACCCGCCACGACGAGCTACACCGGTGGTCTACAGGCGCTCGCGCTGCTCTCAAGCGCGTGGGAGCGACCGGAGGTGACGGCTGCACTGGAGCGCGAGTGGGCGGTCGTGCCGGGCGAGCTCGAGCAGCTGCTGCAATCAGGAGTCGCCGCCGTCGCCGATGTGGCCAAGCGGTTCGCCGAACTGGCCGCGATCGACTTCGTCGGCACCGCCGACACAGCAGCGGGAGCCGCCGAGGGCGCCTTGCTCTACCGCGAGGCGCCGCGGCTGGCGACGGCCTGGTTTGACGCACGGTCCTATCTGCACGGACCGATGGAGGCACTGGAGCCCGGCCGAGGGATCGTGATCGTCGGTGATGCTTCCGACGACGGGATCGCGGTGATCCTCGATCAGGTCCGCCGAATCGGCTGCGTCGCCGCGCAGCTGACCACCGCGCCGTCGGAGCCCGACGACAGCCCGGTCACCACGATCGCGCTGCCCGCGACCGACGGTCGATTGATCCGCGCCCTGTACGAGATGGCGGCGCTGCAGTTGTTGTCTGCGGCGAGCGCCGAGGTGCTCGAGCTGACCAGCGGTAAGTTCCGCTATCCGCAGCCCGCGGTAAAGATCAAGCAGGCGCTCGAATAGGCGATGGATCGGCACGGCCGGTCAAGCACCTGATCCTGCCGCTGATCGGCGCCTTCTGCGTTGGCTATCCGCTGTATGAGCTCGTCAAGCCCGGCCAGCCGGCGCCGTTCAGCCTCTATCCGTGGATCGCACTCGGGGTGATCATCGTCGCGATCATCTGGTCAACGTTCGTCTGTGGCCGCGACCCGGGGCTTGGTGACCGGGTGGGATCGATCATCGCCGACGAGTGACCGCTCAGCTCGGCGGGCGTTTGCGGCGCTCGCCGCGCAGCCGCGCGCCGAGATCGTCGAACAGGTCGGCGAGCCGTTCGTTGGCGGCCCCGTGTCGGCGCTCTGAGCCGCCGGCGCCGTCGTCGCCGGCGCTTCGGCGGCGCTCGGCCCAGCCATCGGCGGCATCGTCGAGGATCGCCGAGAAGCTGTCGTCGGTGGTGACGTAGCCGAGCTCTTCGTCGGACGGGCGGTCGTGCTCGGTCGCGCGGCGTGCCTCTCGCAGCGCCTGTTCGCGCGCCTGCTCGGCGCGGCGGGTTGCCTCCTGTTTGGCCCGACGCTGGGCGACCAGGTCGCGTTCGAGGTCGGCGAGGCGCTGCGCGAGCCCCGGATCGCCGGAGCCGGATGGCGGTGGCGTCGATGACGCTTTGGCGTTCGTCGCGGTCGGGCGCGATCGCGCGCCGGGACGCTTGAGCTTCTGGATCAACGCATAGGCTTCCTGCACCTGCTCAAACCGCCGCGCGGACTCCGGCGAACCGCCGTTGTGATCGGGGTGATGCAGTTGCACGAGCCGCCGATACGCGGCGCGTATCTCGGCGTCGGTGGCCGAGTGCGGGACACCGAGCACTTGGTAGGGATCGGTCAGCGCCACCGAGACAGCGTAGTCCTCGGGCGGCGGTTAAACGGTCGGTCCGGGGGCGGTCTGCGTGCCGGTGCCGGGTGTGGTCGGGATCGTGGGGACGGTCGGCACCGTCGTGGTATGCCCGGGAGCGGTCGGCGTGGTCGGAGTCGTGGTGCCGTTGTCGCCCGGGAGCGAGGGCGCGCGCAGCCAGTGGGTGATCTTGCCGCTCGCGATGATGAAATCGACCCGTGCGGTCAAGCCCGTCGGACTGGCACAGGCCGCATGGCCGCCGCCCGGACCCGGCCGCTCGGTCAGCTTGAACAGCGCATCGATGTAGCGTCCGCGCTGCTCTGCCGAGACGAACACGGCGCCGCACGGCAGCTCACGATTGGCCGTCTCGGCGTCGGCGCGGCTGCGCAGTACGAGCGCTCCGTCAGGACCGTCGGCGAACACGCTCGGAATCTGGAAGTAGCCCGCCGCCGCGCGGACGTGGCCTGCGTGCAGCGCCTCAGACCAGGCCTTGATCACGTCCACCCCACGCTCCAGCGCAGTGGGGTTACCGCCCCCGCTGCCGGGCAGGATGCTGGTTCCGGAGCATCCCGCCGTCCCCAGCGCGCCGACAACCGAAGCGCATGCGACCGACATCCAGCGGTGGACGCGCATCGGAGCGATCATCGCAGACGCTTCCGCGTGTGAGCGGCTCCGAGGCGTAGGATCGGCGTCCGTGCCCGGCGACCGTTCTCGGACCACGGCCCCGCAGATCACCGATCAGGTGCTGCACAGCTTTGACGGCTGTCCGGACGAGCGGCTGCGCGAGTTGTTGCAGGCGCTCGTCGGGCACCTGCACGCGTTTTCCGCTGAGGTCGGGTTGACCGGCCCGGAGTTGCAGCGGGGGATCGCCGAACTGACTCGCACCGGCGAAATCACCGACGCGCATCGCCAGGAGTTCGTGCTGTGGTCGGACACGCTCGGGCTGTCGATGCTCGTGGACGCGCTTGCCGACGGCCCCGATGCCGCGGCGCCGACGGTGGCATTGGCGGCCACCGAGTCGACCGTGCTCGGCCCGTTCTACGTCGCCGGCTCGCCGCAGCGCGGCTACGGCGAGTCGATCGCGAGCGAGGACGGCGCCGGTGAGCCGGTCTGGGTGTACGGCCACCTGCGCGGCACCGACGGCGAGGCGATCGCCGATGGCGAACTCGATGTCTGGCAGAACGGCGCGGATCGCCTGTACGCGGTCCAGCGCCCGGAGGCGCCGGAGGACCACCTCCGCGGCCGCTTTCGCACCCGCGAGGACGGCAGTTTCGGGTTCGTCGCGGTCCGTCCGCTGCCATACCCGATTCCCGACGATGGCCCGGTCGGACTGATGCTCGCCGCCAGCGGCCGGCACCCGTGGCGACCGGCCCATATCCACATGATCGTCCGCGCGGACGGCTACCGAACCCTGACGACGCACATCTTCGACGCCGACAGCGCGTATCTGGACTCCGATGCCGTGTTCGCAGTCAAACCGTCGCTGATGCGGCGTTTCGAGGCGTCGGTCCCGACGTCGACGGGCGGGCCGCGGCTGTCGGTCGAGTGCGACCTGGTACTCGCGGCTCAGGTGTGATCGCTGACCGCGGAGCCTTCGCCGCCGCGGTGCATCGTCGAGCGGGCGGCATCGGTGTTGATCAGTGTCCAGGCGAGCGCGCAGCCGACCGCGGCGATGATCGCGCCGGTCAGATAGGCCGCATGAAACGCGGCCAGCGTGCCGCCGCCGACGCCGGCGACGACTGCCGTCAGGACCGCGGTGTTGAGCGCAATCGCCGACTGCCGGAAGGTGTTGTAGATCGCTGACGCGTGGCCGGTGTCGGCCTTGGAGATGTGCGTGAACATCGCGGTCTGCACGGATAGGAACACGCAGCAGTTCCCGAGGCCGCCGAAGAACATCAGCGCCCGGATCAACCACTGGTTGGTGCCCGGCGTCACGGCCAGGAACAGCGTCATGTAGAGCGTCAGTGCGGCGGCGCCGACTCCCGCCATCACGCGCGGGCCAAAGCGCGGGTACAGCCGCCCGAGCGTCTGTGCGCCGACGCCGACTCCGACCGCCTCGACGAATGTGGTCGTGCCTGATTGGATTGGCGTCTGGTGCAGCGCCTCCTGCAGGAAGATCGGGGTCAGGTAGAGGCTGCCGAGGAATGCGCCGGTCGTCAGCGTGAAGACGATGTTGGTCGCGCGCAGCAGTGGCTCACGCAGCAGCCTCAAGCGGAGGATCGGATCGCGGTGGTGCAGCGAGCGACGCGCGAACATGCACAGCAGCGCGACGCCACCGATCGCCGCCGCGACAATCTCAGGCGCGCGCCATCCGACGATCGGGCCCTCGCTGATCGCATACAGGATCAGGCTCAGCCCCAGTCCCGAGCTGATCATCCCGAAGACGTCGAGCCGGCCCTCGGGTGACTGGCGATGCTCACGCAAGAACAGGCACGCGAACACGATCGTCACGACGCCGAACGGGACGTTGATCAGGAACACCCAGCGCCACGACAGGCTCTGGGTCAGCACCCCGCCGATGATCGGCGCGACGGCCGGTCCGATCAGGATCGGCACGATCAGCGTGCGTGAGACTCGCGCCCGCTGACGCGGGCCGTACGCGCGGTACAGCATGGCGATGCCGGTTGGCGTCATCATCCCGCCGCCGACTCCCTGCAACGCCCGGGCCGCGACGAGCTCGGGCAGGCTGTCGGCGGCGCCACACAACGCCGATGCTGCCGTGAACAGCGCCAGCGCGAACACGAACGTCCGCTTGGTCCCGATCCGGTCGCCGATCCACCCCGAGGCCGGGATCACGACCGCGAGCGCCAGCACGTATGCGATCACCGTCCACTGAACCGCCGACAGCGACGCGTCGAACGTCCGCGCGAGCGTCGGCAACGCGACGTTGACGATCTGCATATCCATGCCGGCCATGAACAGCGCAACCACGTACACGATCGCCACCGCGCGCTGGGGCGACAGTCGATGAGCGACCGACGCCGCGGGGCGGGACTGGGCGAGGGGCACGATTTGAAACTAGTGGGTGGCCGGGAGACCCACTGGTACCGTCCGAGCGCTGCCCGCCCCGTAGAAAGGACCTCATGACCGACGTCGTCATCACCTCGGCCGCCCGCACCGCGATCGGCTCCTATGGCAAGGGGCTGTCCTCGGTACCGCCGTCAGAGCTCGGCGCGATCGCCGCCCGCGCCGCGATCGAACGTGCCGAGATCGAGCCCGGCGACGTCGAGCACGTCGTCTTCGGCAACGTGATCCACACCGAGCCGGCCGACGCCTACATGGCTCGGGTGGTGGGGATCAAGGCCGGGATTCCGAAGGAGACTCCGGCGTACACCGTCAACCGCCTGTGCGGGACCGGCGTGCAGTCGATCGTGTCGGCCGCGCAGGCGATCCAGACCGGCGAGGCGCGGGTCGCGCTGGCCGGTGGGGCGGAATCGATGAGCCGCGGTCCGTACTGGATGCCGGCGGCCCGGTGGGGTGCGCGGATGGGGGAGGCCGAAATCATCGATCCGGTGATGGGCGCGCTGACCGATCCGTTCGAGTCGATCCTGATGGGGGTGACGGCCGAGAATCTCGCCGAGCGTGGCTCGATCTCGCGCGAGCGCCAGGACGCGTTCGCGGTCCGCTCCCACGAGCGTGCTGCCGCCGCCCGTGCCGGCGGCCGGTTCGAGGACCAGATCGTCGAGGTCCCGATCACGAGTCGGCGCGGGACGACCGCGTTTGATCAGGACGAGCACATTCGCGAGGACGCGTCGCCGGAGTCGATGGCGAGGCTGAAGCCGGCGTTCAAGCCCGACGGCACCGTCACCGCCGGTAACGCCTCGGGGATGAACGACGCCGGCGCCGCACTGGTGCTGATGAGCGCCGACCGCGCGGCGCAGCTCGGCGCGCCGGTTCGGGCGCGGATCCTCGCCTACGCCAGTTGCGGGGTCGATCCGTCGATCATGGGGATCGGCCCGGTGCCGGCGGTGCAAAAGGTGCTCGCGCGCGCCGGCCGCTCGCTGCAAGACGTCGACGTGATCGAGCTCAACGAGGCGTTCGCGGCACAGGCGCTGGCCGTCATCGACGACCTCGGACTCGACGAGGACAAGGTCAATCCGAACGGCGGCGCGATCGCGCTCGGCCATCCGATCGGCGCGACCGGGGCGGCGATCACCACCAAGATCCTCGACGAGATGGATCGTCGCGACGCGGCGCTCGGACTGGTGACGCTATGCATCGGCGGCGGCCAGGGGATCGCGCTGCTGCTCGGCCGCAATCAGTGATCGGTGGGAAAGCGGGGCCGCATGCGGCCCCGCTCCGATCGGCGCATGCGCCGATCGGCGGGCGGTGCATGCACCGCCCGCTCGAACTTTGTTGATTGCGTACAGAGGGGTTGTACGCAGATCACCAAGTTCGCAGTCGGCTGTCGACCACTGCGATCAGTCGGCGACCGCCAACAGCACGTCGGAGGCCTTGACGATCACCGTCACCTCGCTGCCGGTCCGCAGGCCGAGCTCCTCGACGGCCTCGACCGTGATCGACGAGACCAGTCGCTGCCCCGCAACGTCGACGACGACGTTGGCGATCGCCTCGCCACGGCGGATCTCGGTGACCGTGCCCTGCAGTTGATTGCGTGCGCTGAGCTTCATCGGGGCTCCTTGGTTGACGATCGTGGTCCGGCGAGCTTCCACGCCGCGGGCAGCAGCAGCGCCGCGAGGCCCATCTTGATCGCGTCGCCGGCGAGGAACGGCGTCAGCCCGAGCGAGATCGCGGTTCCTGCGCTGACGTGCAGGGCGATGCCCAGCCACACCACGCCGATCGTGTACATCACGATCTCGCCGGCGAGCATCGCCGGGACCGATCCCAGCAGCGAGCGGTCCGCACCGCGTTCGGCGAGCACGCCACAGACCAGCGCGCAGACGATGAAACCGACGATGTAGCCGAACGACGCACCGACGTAGCCGCTGGCGCCGGAGGCGAACCACGGGACACCGATCACCCCCGCGACGGCGTAGAGAGCGAGCGCCGCGCCGCCGCGCCGCCAGCCCAGTGAGGTGCCGACGACGAGCACGCCGAGCGTCTGGCCGGTGATCGGCACCGGTGTGAACGACAGGTGGATCGAGATCTGAGCCAGCAGACCGATCAGCGTGGCGCCGCCGACGACGAGCAGCACGTCACGTACACGCGCGCCCGGGACGAGGTCGGCGAGGACCAGTGGTTGGCGGCGGTGCAGCGTCGCGGCGGTTGAGTTCATTGCGTCTCCCTACGAACGTGGTCGCTGGCCATCTGAGGTCGCCGACCCTACCAACGCCAACGCGGTCAGCGCCGATTCGGCGCGAGAATGGGACAGATGGAGGTATCCGACCCGCTCGCGTACCTGGCCGGCGAGTGGTCGCTGCAGCGGACGATCGTCGACCACGGCAACTGTGTGACGGGCCGCTTCGAGGGCGACGGGCGGTGCCGGGCGGTGGGCCGGCGCGGCCACTACGAGGAGGACGGCACGCTGACGTTCGGCGCTCGCGCCTCGCACGCACGCCGCGCGCTGCAGCTGATCGCGGTCGACGGCGGCACGATCGATGTCCGCTTCGCCGACGGTCGTCCGTTCTTCGAGCTCGACCTACGCGCCGGACGCTGCGACGCGGTCCACCATTGCGGCGCCGATCTGTATGAGCTGCAGTTCGAGGTGATCGGCGCCGATCGCCTGCTCGAGCGCTGGCGCGTCAGCGGGCCCGCGAAGGACTACGCGGCGCAGACGCTGTGGCGCAGGCGCGGCGGACACGCATGTGTCGGCGGCGCTGCCGACGGGTAGCGATCAACGATGGTCGATCACACCGACGACGACGATGTCGACAACGACGTCCGTGCGGCGGCTGAGCATGCCGAGCGCGCCGGGCAGGAGCGCCGACAGCGGGCCCGCAAGGCGACGCTCGCCGACGACGCCGACGATCCCGGCGAGGCCGAGAAGCTCGAGCGTCAGTCCGAGCAGCACCGCGACGCGGCACACGAGCAGGAACAGGAGTCCGCCGAGCGCGCCGACTAGCGCGGATCTCGGCGTGAGGCTGCAGGCGCGCTGGCGTCGCTGCTTGCGCGCCGACGCCGCGCGGCCGCGCGCCGCGCCCGCGCCCGCGCCGGAACTTTGGCAAAAGCCTGCGAATTATTCGCACCCTCTCGCCATCGTTCGCGCTCGGTCGGGCCGCCGCGCGGGTCGGGGACATGCGTCTCGCGCCCCACGCGACCGCTCAGGTCAAGCCCGGATTCGCAGTCGCATCACCCACCGCCACTTCGCGATCTTCCGGTCCCGCTCGAAGCCGAACTCCTCGAACAGGTCGGCGGGACCCGTATGGAAATAGGCACCGCGCTGGGGGGAGCGTCCCTCGACCTGCTCGGGGTAGGCCTCGACGAGGCCACCGCCAGCGTCGTCGATGGCGGCCAGCGCGGCGCCCAATGCCGCGCGCGCAACCCCACGGCGCCGGTGTCTGCTGCCGGTAAAGATGCAACCGATCCGCCAGTCGGGCGTCTTCTCCAGGTCCTTTGCGTAGGCTTTCGGGTTATTGATGTTCGGGAGTTCCACCGGCGACCCGTACTGGCACCAACCGACGCATTGATCATCCTCGTAAACGAGGATCTGGTGGACCGTTCCGTTGCGAACGTGGGCTTGCTTGGCCAGGCGGTTCCCAGCGACGGTATGGCCCTTCTTGCCGACGCCCTCCGGGTGGAAACCCATGCACCAGCAGCCGCCCCAGACCCCGTTGTTCGCCTCCACCAGACGGGCAAAATCGTCCCAGGTGTCCGAGCTGAGCGGCCGCGTCACATAGGACGCGAGCGGTGCCATCTATCGATTATCTCGCGATGTCGCGGGTCGCGCCGACCGGCTCGAAGCACGTCAGCCAGTTCGCTGTCGATCGGCCTTTCCGGCCGCTAACAGCGGCCGCTCAGAATCTGGCATGCACCACCGCGAGTCTCGAATGCCCTGGCATCCGCGAGAGGCAGGACACGCGGGGTGCGCGAAGAGATTCGCGTTCGAACACGAGGCGGGTTTGGCGCCGGTCGGCGCGTGCCGTGCCGAGTGCGGTTGCGCTACACCACCAGACCGGGGCTCTCGGCGACCTCCACCCACGCTGAAGCCGAGACGGACCGAACGGGTCCTTGACCCTTGCCGTGGAAAGAGGTGGCATGCGCGTCCAATACGACATCGGCTCCGGACCCGGGTCGTGAGCGGGGTGAGACACCCAACCGGTGGAGGGTCCGCCGTTACCTATTTTGGGGCGGTGAGCCCGAGCCGGGCGGCCTGCGCGCTCGCTTCGCCGCGGGTGCTGACATCGAGTTTGCGGAGGATCGCGGAGACGTGGTGATCGACCGTCTTTATTGACACGACGAGGCGGTCGGCGATCTGCCTGTTGCGAAGCCCCTCGGTCAGTAGCGTCAAGACCTCGAGTTCGCGTGTGGTCAGGCCGGCGGCGTTCCCGCGCGTTGCTCGTCGCGGTCCGCGGGGGACGCCGCGCACGCCTCGTTCGCGCAGTCGCCGTGCGACGATCGCGGTGGCGGGCGTGGCACCAAGCTGCTCGAGCTGACCGATCGCCTCGCGCGCGGTCGCTTTGGCGTCGCTTTCTGCCAACGCCAGCGCCGCCTCGTAGCAGCACCCCAGCTCCTGCCATTGCGCGGCGGCTGCGGACCAATCGGCAGCGATCTCGTGCACGTACGGGCCGGTTGTATCGCCATCAGGAAGCTCATCAACGATCCCCGCGCGCCTTCGCCACGACGCGAGCTCCGACACGACCCAGGCTGACCGCCGGAGGGTTGCGAGCGCCAGAGTGGGGGCGGTCGCCCGCTCCACGCCGCCTTGATCGCCCTCGAGCCAGGCCGCCTCGGCGCGCGCTACCGCCACCGGCTCGTTCGCCTGCAGTTCCTCCCCGCGCTGCGCGAGCGCGAGAGCTTCATCCAACAGTGGCCAGACGCCCGGATCCCCGCGGCGAGCGCGCACTCGGCCGACCACCGTAAGCGCGACGATCCGGGGAACCCGAGACCGGCGCGGTTCGCGCAGGACGAGCGCCGCCGTGTCGACCGCGTCCTGCCAGCGCCCCAGGTCGAGCTCGATCTGCGCTCGGTACCCCAGCAGGTAACCGCGCCACAGCTCCAGCCCGCGCTCGGTCGCGAACGGCAGCGCCCGCCCCAGGTAATCAGAGGCGAGCGGATACATCCGTCGCCGCCGGGCGATCCACACGAAGTGCATCATCGCTCGTGCGACGTCGTCGTCGAGCCCGGCGCTGGTGGCGATGGCGAGACTTCGTTCGAGCTGCTCCCTGCCGGCGGCCTCGCCGTTCAAGAACCTGGCCGTTCCAATGTTGTTAAGCGCGCGCAGGACGATCTGCGTCTCGCCGAGCGCTTCGGCAAGCTCAAGCGCCCGGGTACCCCACGCGACGGTCCCAGCGACGTCCTCGGCATCCATACACAGTTGCGCCAGCCGGCAGTACGCCATCGCCAGCTCGGCACCCGGCGCGAGCCGCTCCAGCACCGTCACCGCCTCTCGGGCGGCATCTCGCGCCTCGGCGACGCGGCCTGGACACCAGAGCACTTCTGACAGGCGTTGCAGCCCCTCTCCCTCCGACCGCACGTCGCCCAGTTCCCGTCGTACAGCGATCGCGCTATGCAGGGCATTGAGGCTGTCCTCGATCTGGTCGGCGAGCATGCACTCGTGGGAGCGGCGCTCGAGCAGGTCGGCCTGCCGTTCAGGGGCGACTGCGTCGGAGAAGCGAAGCGCCCGTCCGTATTGGGCGGCGCTCTCGCGGTGCGCGCCGAGCGCAGCCGCGCGCTCGGCCGCGTCTGGCGCGAAGCGAAGGACCGCGCCGGCGTCGCCAACGGCCTCCGCGTGATGCGCGAGCAGTGCGGGATTGGAGACATCGGCCAGTGCCTCCAGCGCCCGTGCGTGCAGCGCCAGCCGCCGATCTGGCGCCATCGCATCCTCGATCACCAAGCGGGCCAACTCGTGCCGGAACGCGACACCGCCAGCGGTCGCGGACACGATCCCAGAGCCGATACATTCACCGAGCGACTGCGCTGCATCATCGGCGAGCGATTGGAGCACGCCGACATCCGTCGACGGCGCCGCGAGCGACAGCGCCTCGAGCAGCGCCCTGGCCGGACTACTCAAGCCAGCAGCGCGTGCCAGCACGGCATCGCGCACACTCGCCGGGATCTCGCTCGTTCCCGCCGCCAATACTTCAGAAACGAAAAACGGATTACCGCCAGTACTGCGGTAAAGCTCGTCCGCGTCGACACCATACGGCCGGGCGAGCTCGGCGACCGCGCCCGGTGACAACCGCGGCATGTCCACATGTGAGACTCCCGGCGCCCGGACGAGCTCCCCCAGCACGATCCGCAACGGGTGGGAGTCGCCAAGCTCGTCGTCGCGGAAGGTCGCCAGCACCAGGGCGCGAATCGCATCGATCCGACGACCAAGCAGTCGAAGGACATCGAGCGTCGCCTCATCGGCCCAATGCAAATCCTCGAGCACGACCACCGTCGGCCCATGTCTTGCCACGTGTTGTGCGAGCACGGACACTACCTCGTGCGGAAGACCGCCACGATCCATGAGTTCCTCGAGCTCGCCACCGCTGAGCTGCGCCATATCGACAAACGGAGCGAGTGCACGCGGCGTGAACAGGCCCTCACACGCGCCCCGTAGGGTCCGTGTCGGTGGCCGCTGCTCGTCGCAGAAGCTGCGCACGAGCGCGGTCTTCCCGATGCCTGCCTCACCGCGGATGAGCACAAGTCGCCCCTGCCGGCTGTCCACGACCGCCGCCAGCAGATCGCGCAAAGCCGCCAGATGATCGCCGCGCTCAAGCAACTCCGGCGACAGCGCGCTCCCCACGATCGCTGAGCTGTTCACGGTCACGTCAAAAGTCCTCTTGTCCAGCCATCCATTCTCCACCGCGCACCGTCGCGGCGCAAGATCGCGACGCCGACCAGCAGGGCGAATCCGCTTCGGCTGGCTCTCCTTGCGGGACACCGGCATCGACGATCTCGGACAGCGGCACCCCGCGGCGTCCCGCCGCGCGAGCACCGAACTCGAGCGCGGCCAGGATGTCGTCGCGCTCAGGTCCGGATAGTCGGCGAGGACCTCGTCGACCGTCATGCCGGCGGCGAGCAGCTCCAGCACGCTCTCAGGCGTGTAGCGCAGCCCTCTGATCGTCGGCTGTCCGTGGCAGATGGCTGGGTCGGTCGTGATGCGGTCGAGTTGGGTCACGCTCTCAAGACCGCGATCCGCAGCGGGACGCCTGGCCCCTTGCGTGGAGCCAGGCGTCGGATTTGGCGCTCGACCTGCAGAGCCGTGAGCCTCTGGGGCCCGAGGTCGTTCAGGCGGCTGTGCGGCGTTGGAACAGGTGTGACGCGACCACGGCGGCGAGGACGAGGAGACAGACGCACCAGGCGATGGCGATGACCGCCTCGTGGACTGTGCTTGCGCCGGTGGATGTGTGCCCCATCCACAGTCCGCGCATTGTCTCGATGATCGGTGTGAACGGCTGACGCTGGGCGACGGCACGCAGCACGGCGGGCATCGTGTGTGCGGGGACGAACGCGGTGCTGACGTACGGCAGGAACATGAGCACGATCGACAGCGAGCTGGCCGCCTCCGGTGTGCGTGCGAGCAGTCCCACCCCAGCCGCGAGCCCGGACAGGGCGAGGATCAGGAGGACGATCATCGCCGCGGCGGCGACCCAGTCGAGCGCCGAGCCGGTTGGGCGCCAACCGACGACCAATCCGACGGCGATCACGAGCGTGGTGGCGACGACGTTGCGGGCCAGGCTGGTGACGACGTGGCCGATGAGGACCGACGAGCCGGCGATCGGCATTGACCTGAACCGGTCGACGATTCCGTTGGTCATGTCGGTGGCGACGGCGACCGCGGTCGTGCCGGCACCGAATCCGGCGCACAGCACGATCAGGCCGGGCACGACGTAATCGACGTACTTGCCGCTCGTTCTCATCGCGCCGCCGAACACGTACACGAACAGCAGCATCAAGATGACCGGGAGCATCAGGGCCGTGAAGAACGCCTCAGGATCGCGCAGTGACCGCCGGACGTTACGGGCAATCATGACGCGTGAGTCCTTCAGCGCGTAGGTCAGAGTCATCGGACGATCTCCTTTGATCGGGGGTGAGTCGTGCGGCTGTCGCTGGTGAGCGCGATGAAGACGTCGTCCAGGGTCGGGCGGAAGGTCGAGACCTTGACCGCGGATCTCGCGGCGTCCTCGAGTCCGCCGAGCACCCTGAGGACCTCGTCGGCCGTGCCGTCCGTGGCGACGTCGACCGTGCGCAAACTCTCGTCGGTGCGTGCCGGGTGCAGACGCCCGAGCGCACCCCGGTAGCTCGTGTGGTCGGCGAACTGGAGCCTCACGATCTCCGTACCGAGTCCGGATTTCAGCTCCTCGGGCGCACCGCGGGCGACGATGCGACCGTGATCGAGCACCGCGACGGTGTCGGCGAGTTGATCTGCCTCATCGAGGTATTGCGTGGTGAGCAGGACGGTGACGCCCTGCGCGACGAGCCGGCGTACCGCGCCCCAGAGCTGTTCGCGGCTGCGTGGGTCGAGTCCGGTGCTGGGCTCGTCGAGGAACAGCAGCTGAGGTCGCTTGATCATGCTGATCGCCAGGTCCAGCCGTCGCTTCATTCCACCGGAGTAGGTCTTGACGCGGCGGTCGCGAGCGTCGATGAGATCGAACTCGGAGAGCAGCGCCTGAGCCCGGATCCGGGCCTCTCGCCGGGATAGGCGCAGCAGCTGGGCCATCATCTCGAGGTTCTCCTGGCCGGTGAGCACCTCATCGATCGCCGCGTACTGCCCCGTCAGGCTGATCGATCGCTTCACGCCGACCGGGTCGCTGATCAGGTCGTGACCGGCGATCGTTGCCGTGCCCGCATCGGGACGGACCAGTGTGGCGAGGATCCGCACCATCGTGGTCTTGCCCGCGCCGTTGGGGCCGAGCAGGGCAAGCACGGAGCCGGTCTCCAGCGAGAGATCGACATGGTCGAGCACGACCTGGTCTCCAAATGATTTACAGATGTCTTGAGTAATAACTGTGTATGTCATACACATACTGTATATTCCGCACACAGTTATTTCAAGCGATCGAAGGATCGGGCCCATGCCAACCGACGACACGCCACCCCTCCCGCCCGGCCTCGACCTGCTGTGGGGCCGCCGCGGCGGCGGCACGCGCGGCCCCAAGCCCGGCCTCTCGGTCGACGCAATCGTCGAGACGGCCGTGGCGATCGCTGACGCGGAGGGACTCGATGCCGTCTCGATGGCGCGCGTGGCAAACGAGCTTGGCTTCACCACGATGTCGCTGTACCGCCATGTCACCAGCAAGGACGAACTGCTGCAGCTGATGTGGAATGCGAGCGCCGAGGGCGCCGAAGGGGTCGCGCTGGAGGAAGACGGCTGGCGAGCGAGGCTCCGAAACTGGGCGCTCATCCAGCGAGAGGTGCTCGACCGACATCCCTGGATCACGCAGATGCCGATGGCAGCTCCTCCGATGGCGCCAAACTCGCTGACGTTCGTCGAGAAGGGACTCGAGGCGCTCGATGCAAGCGGCCTCGCCGACGCGGACAAGCTCCGCGTGATCGGCCTAATCAGCTCCTACACGCTCAGCGAAGCCCGCATGGCATACGACGCCGCCCGTGCCGCGGAGCACTCATCCGCCGTGACCGACGGCGGCACGCCCATCCCGAGCTGGACGTTCGAATCGCTCTTGCGCGAGCTCATCGACCAACCCAGCTACCCGCGCCTGCACCGGATCGCGTGGTCTGAGGAGATCGGCGACAACCCGTCTGGCTTTGACGAGCAGGAGGAGTACCAGTTCGGCCTCGACCGCATACTCGACGGCGTCCAGGCCCTGATCGACGCAACCTAACGACCAGGCGGGAAAGCGACCTGAGCGCTCGACTGGGGATCCGCGGGCGCGCAGGTCGTGATTGCGCGAGCTTGGTATTGACCGGAGGCGAGGTCAAAGACGCACGTGCTGCTGGCAAGGCTTGACCACGGCTATGCGTGAGAGAAAGCGTTTGAACGTGTCGGAGTCATCGAAAATGCCGAGTATCGGTGTGAGTCCTTGGCCGTCTGGTCACGCGCATCGGCTGAGGCCAGCGCGGGCGCGAGCCCGGTTGCCGCTGCGACAGCGGCTGTTTGGGCCGGATGATCTCACGGTCGAGGCGGCGCGACTGCCGCCGCAAAGCGGGATTTCCGATCGTCTCGAGCTGGTCAAATCGCCGTCGAGATCACGTCTGAGTGGCCGCTGCCAACGGTCTGGTGAAAGCGCCTCAGCGCTGCCTTGTCATGTTGCAGACGCTCGTATCGATCGGCGCCAGTCCTCGACGATCGGCCCGCGGTCGCGACGGGTCGTCCGCGCTCGTTGGTCGCACGGTTGCACAGGACCGGCCATGTCAGGTTTTCACCTGCGGGGGTGTCTAGGCGACATGCACATCTTCTACATCGTCATCACGGTCCTGACCGCGGCATCGCGGCGACAGCCGCCCGTCACGTTTAGAACTCGGTCTCGGTCATCGGCCGCAAGCGGACCCTATCGTCGACACGCCACCCGTCCGGCGCTGCCGCGACGTTCGCTTGCGGACACGGTCGCGCTGGCTGCGGCTCGCCTTGGCCTGTAAGCGGCTGCGCTGGCCGCTGGCGACATTGGGACACGTGAAATTCGTGAGCTGATCAGAGGTCTGGGTGGTTGAGCCGAACAGCTAACGGGGGTCGGTGATCCAGACGCAAGGGTCGCGTCCGCCGGTCGGTCGTCGTGGCGGGGTTCCGGTTGGGCTATGCGCCGGCCACGGTGAAATGCCCGAGCACGGTTGTGCCGTTGCGGGCCAGCAGCGGGATTTGGCGCGAACGCTCGTGGCTTTGGCACCGGAGCGCTGCTGCCGGCGTCTTGACGTTGCCGCAGCTTCCCTGGTTGAGTTGCCATCGCCTGACGTAGCCGGAGATGATCTTCCCGGAGGTGGTCTTGCCGGTCGCCGCGATCAGTTGGGGTTCCTCGGCCGGGGTCGCCGCACGGGAGTCTGAGCCGTAGGTCTGGCCGTGCTGGCTTTTTGGGTAGATCGGCGGTGGGGCCCCGCCGGTTGACTGCGGGAGGTTTCGGCCCAGCGTGCGGGTGATCACGTTTCCGTTCTTGTCATAGGAGGTCGTTGAGCTTGGACCGTTGCAGGAGCCGATGCCGTAGATCGTGGCGACGGCGGTGTTGCCGAGGACCGGAACGGAGATCGTGCGTGGCGCGCTGCCGGTGTCCTGAGCGGAGAAGCGCCAACTGACGCGGGCGACACCGTTGGACACCACCGCGTATACCGTGATCGCGCGGATCGGATTATCGGGCCCCCCGTTCGTGGTACATCCAGCGGCGACCGGTCCCTGGTTACGCGTGATCCGGTGCGGGAGCCCATTGGAGGCGCTCACGACGGGCGGCCCATTCTCTAAGCCTCCGTTGGGTGTGATCACGAACAGATCGAGCACGGTCTGAGCGCCGTGCGGCGCACGCGCCTGCGAGAGGAATACCTCTTGGCCGTCATCCAGCGTCTGGGCGTAGCGCATCGTGCTCGGGATCACGCCGGCAAGGTCGTCTGACGCCTGCTTTCGGGCTCCCCCGAGCCGATCGGCACGCCGGATCACGGCCGGCAACGTGCGGTCACGCGCGGTCTGGGACCGTTGCAAGATCCCCAGCGCGGGCGACTGCGCCTTCGGAGAACCGACCGTCGGATGGTTGATGGCGACCCGGTCGTCGTGGCGGCCGCTGACCACCACGACCACCCCGACCACGACCGCGACCGCAAGCAGCGATCCTGCGAGCGCCAGCACGCCACTCAGACCGAACGATCGTCGCGGCGATGAAGCGCCCGGACGCCCAGAGCGCCGATTCGCCGCCCGCGTCCTGATCTGGCGCGGGTCGGGCGTGTCGATCCGCAGTTCGCGTGCGGGGTCGGCCTCGCGGATCAACTGGTCAAGGTCCATGCGGGTCACTTCCTTATCGTCGCTTCGGCGATCGCTGAGCCCGGCGTAATCTCGGCGGCGAGTCGTTGGCGAGCGGTATGGAGGCGTTGCGCGACCGCATTGACCGAGCAGTCAAGGACCGTCGCGGCCTCAGCGTGCGTCAACCCGTCCCACAGCACCAGCAAAAGCACTTCGCGGTCCTGACCGCGCAGACGCGAGATCGCGTCACGAACATCCACGAGCTCTGCGCTGGTCGCGCTCGTCGCCGATCGGACCTTAACCTCACCGGTCAACCGTCCGAGCAGCCGGCCTCGCCGGCGGGTCTGACGCTCGGCGGCGAGCACGCACCGCTGCGCGACGCGATACAGCCACAGGAGTTCGTGCCCGTCGACGGGGAGGTCATCCACGCGCCTCCACGCGACCGTGAACACCTCGGCCACGACATCGGCCGTCTCCCCAAGCTCGGCCGACAGCCGCCGATAAACGTAGGCGTAGATCGCGCGATAGTGCTCGCGATAGATCGCGTCAAACCGATCGGCGCGGCTGCTCACAACCCCAATATGACCGGCACCGGACAAAACCTGTCTGAGAAGCGCGCAACTTTCCACTCAGCGCCACAAACCGCCCCGACCCTGAGCCCGCCAGCCCAGCAGCGACCGGCCGGCTCACGGCCAACGGTGCATGATTGGGAGACTGCTTGTCGGCGGCCCCCGTGCCGCTCGGACATCATGTCCGCGTTGGCAAATGCTCGGTAGCGCAGCGGCCGGCAGCCCAGATCCGTGCCCCCCAGCTACCCGGGACGTCTCGGCTTGGGGAGCGGGCGGTTCATGGCGGCCTTCGCTCCGGCGCACGTGGGCCACGTTCGCGGCCGTGGTCGGCCGTGATCCAAAGTGGATCGCCTCCCAGATCGGGCACACGAGCCCATCGTTCACCTTCTCGGTCTACCAGCAAGTCGCGACCCGCCGCTACGTCGACGAGCAGGCGGTGTGGACGCTCATGCGGTTCGCCGATGAGCCGGCGCAGCGACTCCCAAGCCGCCAGATCACCGGCAGCGTTGGCGGTGATGCTCGTCCTTCATCCAGCGTCGAGAAGGGCGAGTTCGATCAGGCGCTCGACGAGCTTTACCACGGCGGCGAGAACGCTCGAACCGACGATGAGTCTTCGACCCATTAACGCCGTCATTAACGCCGCGCCGCGATTTCAACGCGGATGACCTTCGCGCCCCCGCCCGCCGGCCGACTAAAAACAACCTGTTACCAGGACTTTCGTTAGTGGGCACGGCTGGTTTCGAACCAGCGACCTCTCGCGTGTGAAGCGAGCGCTCTCCCGCTGAGCTACGCGCCCGGGTCGTTGCGACGAGCGATTCTACGCATCGCCTCCGGCGATCGGTCCATCCGCCGCGTGCGTCGGCTACCTCGCGACGATCGCGAACGAGATCCGTCGCGTGCGCGTTGGGCCGGAGGACGCGGTGGCGGTGATCGTCAACCGGTAGCGGCCGGGGGCGAATCTGTGGTGCGCGAGCCGGCCCTTGAACCGCAGCGTGACCGTGCCCGCCCGGTTGGCCGAACGGATGATCTTGCCGAGCGTGACCGCGCGGGTGCAGTGGCGCGCTCGCGGGTGCCGGGCGGCGAGCTTCACACAGCGATGCTTGACGAGGCGACCGGGCCGCAGCGCGGTGAACGAGTAATGGAGCGTCGCGGCACGGTTGACGGTGGTGGTGAAGGTGGTCCCGTACGGCGGCGGCTTCGGATGATGGGGCGTTGCCCGGTAGCGGTGGGTCGCCCAGCTGCGATGGGTCTGATGGACCCGGCCCAGCGTGAGCGCCGGCGGGTGGGTGGAACCGCCGCCCCCGGACTTCGCCTTGGTGACCTGCACGGGCTGGCTGGGACTCGCTGCGGAGCCGGCAGCGTTGCTGCCGGTGATCGTGCAGGCGTAGAGCCCCGCCTTGACGGGGGTCAGCGAGGCGCTGGTCTGGTTATCGATCGGCACGCCGTTCAGGGTCCAGGCGTAGGCATCGGAGCTCGGTGAGCGCCAGTAGAACGCGGCGGTGTCGTCGGGCTGCCAGCTGCCCTGTTCACAGATCAGCCGCGAGCCGGTGACCGGCTTGCCGGTGATCGTCGGCGCCAGTCCCGGCGCGGGTACGTCGAGCAGCGCGACCCCGCCGGGCTGGGAGACCGTGGCGCCGGTCGTGTCGACGTCGGCGCCGCCGCTGTTGTCGAGCTGCGCGTAGGAGATCTCGTTCGGTGCCGCCGTTGCACGAGCCGGCCCCAGTAGACCCGGAAGTGACGCTCGTCGATCGCGATCCCGGTCAGGTTCAGCCGGCACTCCTCCGGGGATCGATGTCGTCGTCGCGCCGGTGGTGTTGAGGTCCTCGCTGCCGACGCCCGGGGCGTCGGCTCGGACCCCGCCGATCTTGCCGTTGTCGTTGGTCCAGTAGACGAAGCCGTCGCCGTTGTTGTAGGCGATCGCAAACGGATAGTTGAGCGTGGCGACCGTGCCTTTGCTCACGGAGCCGGCGTCGGCGGCGCCCCCGCCCAGCGTCTCGTAGCCGATGTAGCTCGTCTGGGGGTTGACCCAGTAGAAGCGCTGGCTGACCGGATCGAACGTCATGCCCGTCTCCTCGCCGTCCACGTTGGTCGAATTCGGGACGGCGATCGTTCCTCCGCCGTCGCCATTCTCAAACGCGTAGGCGATCACGTTGTTGGCGTTGGCGTTGATCCAGTAGAGCGCTCCCGCGGCCGGGTCGACGGTCAGCGCAGAAGGGTCCTTGACGGTGGTGCCGGTGGTGTTCAGCGTGCCGCCGCCCGATCCATCGAGCGCGGCCCAGCCGATCGTCGAGCCGCCGGAGTTGGCCCAGTAGATCCGGCCGGCGCTCGGGTCGAGCACGACGCCAACGGGTTTCGAGATCGTCGCGCCGGTCGTGTTCAGCTGGCCGCCACCGTTCCCGTCGACCGTCGCGTAGGCGATCGTGTTGTTGCCGGTGTTGGCCCAGTAGATGCGCTCGTCGGCGCGCGCGGCGCTCGCCCACACCAGCACGATCAGCACGCACGCGATCGCCAGCGAACGAATCGCCGTGGTCGTGGGATGCCGCGTGACCATCTCCCCGGTCCGCGACCCCACGTCCCCCCGTGGACGCATGGCCATCATCCGCATCAAACCATCCCGACGCGGCCCGCGCAACCGACCGGCTCCGTCCGACGTGGTGCCAGCGGCGAGCAGCGCGGCGCGGCTCAGCGGCGCCGGAATGCCCGCCGCAGCGCGTCGCGGCACCACTCGTACGCATTCAGGATGACGCGAATCGGATCTGGCATCGCCTACGGCACGCTACTCCTGGCGCGCACTAGTATCGCGCGTCGCGCGTCGCGCGTCGCCCGGCTGCGCGGCGGAACTTTGGCGCGAGCCTGCGAATAATTCTCACCTTCTCGCCATTGTTCGCGCTCGACGCCCCCGCGCGGGTCATGGACCCGGCGCGGCCCGCCGCCGCTCTCTACCCGCCGGACCCGGGCGCGATCGTCAAGCGCTGGTCTGCGGCGAAGACCGCGATCCTCCCGCGCTGGCTGCTTGCGCACCCCGGGTCCACAGCTGCGCTTCATCCCGCCCAGCTCGCCGAGCGCTGGGGTGCCGAGCTGACCACCAACAAGCCCACGCCCTCCGTGCACGCGCTTGAAAACGACATCCGCACATGGACCGAGACCGGCAACGACAGCCCCTAACCCGTTCGTCGAAACCAAGAGCGCCGATCAGATCCTCGAACCAGCCAAGCGCTACGGCGAACGAATTAGCCTGACACCGCGCCTGAGGCGGACAATCGACTCCCGCGCCCGAGGCGGACGATCGACTGCTGATCAAGCGTCGGGTGCGGCCGCGCAGGTCGACCAGCAGCGGCGTCCGGGCGATCACGGCACCGTAATCGACGTCCGGATCGGCGGTGACGAGCACGGCCGCGTTGGGACTCGGTCAGGCGCAAGCGGCTAGGATGCGGCTCGGACCGTGCTAGGCGGGGTGATAGCGGTGCCCTGTACTCGCAATCCGCTCTAGCGGGGCTGAATTCCCTCTCGAGGGGCTCAGGCCCTCGGTCGGCGCCACGCTCAAGGCGTTGATGGTCAGGTCCCGTCGCGATGGAGAGCTGTGAACCAGGTCAGGTCCGGAAGGAAGCAGCCTTAAGCGGTCACCTCCAGGCGCGTCGGGTTCGCCCGACCGGAGCTCAGAGCGGCGGCCGCTGTCCGTGGGAACGGCTTCGACAGAGGGTGCACGGTCCGTTTTTTGCCGGGCGAGCGGGCGCCGAGATGGGGCCGGCTCCGAGACTAGACTCGAAGCTTCCGTGTCGACCGGTCCTTCGCTTTACAGACGCCACCGTCCGCGGACGTTCGCGGACGTCGTCGGCCAAGAGCAGGTGGTGCGCACGCTGACCAACGCGGTCAGTCGCGATCGCGTCCACCACGCTTACCTGTTCGTCGGCTCCCGCGGGACCGGCAAGACGAGCATGGCGAAGATTCTCGCCGCCTGTCTGAACTGCGAGAACGGCCCGACGGTGGAGCCGTGCGGAGTCTGCGAGTCGTGCGTCGCGATCGCCAGGGCGACCTCGCTCGACGTGATCGAGATGGACGCGGCGTCGAACAACTCGGTCGACGACATCCGCGATCTGCGCGAGCGGGTGGCCTACGCGCCGGTCTCGGGCAAGCACAAGGTCTACATCCTCGACGAGGCGCACATGCTCTCGCCGCAGGCGTGGAACGCGTTTCTGAAGACGCTCGAGGAGCCGCCGCCGCGGACGATCTTCGTGCTGGCGACGACCGAGGCCCAGAAGGTGCTGCCGACCGTGGTCGATCGCTGCCATCGATTTGACTTCGGCCGTCCGACGGTTGAGCAGGTCGCGCGCGTGATCAGCCGGGCGGCGACAGCGGAGCAGATCCAGATCGAGCCGACCGCGATCGCGACGATCGCCCGCCACGCCGCCGGCAGCTTCCGCGATGCGCTCGGCACGCTCGAGCAACTGTTGACCTACGCCGGTACCGACCCGATCACGACGGCCGATGTGCTCGCCGTCCTGGGCGTCGCCGACGCCGAGCAGCTGTTCGACGCGGTCGATGCGATCGTCGACGGCAACGGCGCGGCGGCGATGCGGGCCGCGGCGCGGTTGAGCGCGTCGGGCCGCGATCCGGGCCAGGTGCTGCGTGACCTCGAGACGCACGGGCGCGAGCTGTTGGCGGTAGAGGTGCTCGGCGAGGTGCCCGAGGAACTGCGGATGACGCCCGAGCGCGACACGCGGCTGGCGGCGCAGGCCGACGCGCTCGCCCAGACCGACGTGGTGCGGCTGCTGGACCTCGTCTCGACGGCGCTGGAGGCGACCGCGAACGGCGGCTCGGCTCGGATCCAGCTCGAGCTCGTGCTGGTCAAGGCAGCCGCTCCCGAGGTTGACCCGTCGACCGCGGCGCTGCTCGGAAGGATCGAGCGGCTCGAGGCGGCGTTGGCTCGCGGCGGGGAGCCGCGCGCCGCGGGCGGACACCGACCGCAAGCGCCAGCGGCGACTCACCCCGCCGCGACGCCCGAGCCGGAACCCGCGCAGCCGACGCCCGAGCCCGGACTCGCGCAGCCGGCGCCCGAGCCAGCGCCCAACCCCGACCCGGCACCGGACCTCGAGCCGGGCCCTCCCGCGGCCGCATTCGGCACCGGCGAGCCCCAGCTGGAGACCGTGACCGCGTGCTGGCCGGCCGTGATCGAGATCGTGCGCGAGGACAACGAGATGCTCGCGGCGCTGCTCACCGGCGCGCGGCCGGTGGCGCTGGTCGGCCACGACGTGACGATCGCGTTTCCATCCGACAGCGCGTTTCTGAAGCGAAAGGCCGAGCAGGATGAGTACCGGCGGGCGACCGCCGAGGCGCTGCGCTCGGTCGTCGGCTCGGCGCTGGCGCTGCGTTACGAGCTGGCCGATCCCGACCCCGACCCCGACCCCGGGCCGGACGCGGCCGCGGGCGCCGGCGTCTCCGGTGACGAGCTCGTGCGACGATTCATGGACGAGTTCGACGCGCAGGTGCTCGACGACGACCCGCAGGACGGGTAAGCGGCCGCGCACGGTCGTGATCGCGACGAAAGGAAGCAGCAGATGCCCCAGCCAGGACAGCCGAACATGCAGCAGCTCCTCAAGCAGGCGCAGAAGATGCAGCAGGACATGATGGCCGCACAGGAGGCGCTCAAGGACGAGACCGTCGAGGCGTCAGCGGGCGGCGGCATGGTCAAGGTGACGGTCACCGGCGACGCCGAAGTCAAGGCGATCACGATCGACCCCCAGGCGGTCGATCCCGAGGACGTCGAGCTGCTGCAGGACATGGTGTTGGCGGCCGTCAACGAGGGCTTGCGCTCCGCCCAGGAGCTCGCCGCCTCGAAGATGGGCGGGATCGCCGGCGGGCTCGGCGGGCTCGGTCTGCCCGGGCTCTGAGCTTCGGCCCGACGTCGATGTCAGCGTTCGCCCCACCCGTCCAGCGACTGATCACCGAGCTGTCGAAGCTGCCGGGTATCGGCGGCCGGACCGCGCAACGGCTCGCGTTTCATCTGCTGCGCGCCGACGACGACGACGCGCTGGCGCTGGCCGACGCGATTCGGGAGGTCAAGGAGCGGATCGGGCTGTGCGAGGTCTGCTTCAACCTCGCCGACGGTCCGCGCTGCCGGATCTGCTCCGACCAGCGCCGTGACGTGGAGCTGATCTGCGTTGTCGAGGAGCCGTCCGATGTGATCTCGATCGAGCGCACCCATGAGTTCGGTGGCCGCTACCACGTGCTCGGCGGTGCGCTGTCGCCGATCGACGGGATCGACCCCGAGGATCTGAAGATCGCCGAGTTGTACGAGCGCGTCGCCGAGGGCAGCGTTCGCGAGGTCGTGGTCGCGACCAACCCGACGACGACCGGCGAGGCGACCGCGTTGCACATCGCCGCCGGTCTGCGCGCGCAGCGCCCCGAGATCAGCGTCACGCGGCTGGCGAGTGGGTTGCCGGTCGGCGCCGACCTTGAGTACGCCGACGAGCTGACGCTCGGGCGTGCGTTCGCGGGACGACGAGCGGTCTGAGCCGCAGCGTCCGGTGATCGTCTCAGCCGCTCTCGTCCGGTGCCCCCGATGAGGGTGTTCGCGATCGCCACAGCGGCGCTCTGGGTCGCATTCCTCGCCTACTGGGTGTTCGCTGCCGGCTCGGCGAAGCCCGGCACCCGCAACAGCCAGCACGTCGCGGTCCGTTTCACGATCGCGCTGGCGGTGGTGCTGATCGTGCGGGTGCTGAAGCCGAGCGTAGGCGAGGTCCACAGCGTCGTCGTCGGTGCGGTCGGGCTGGCGGTGATCGTCGCCGGGCTCGGATTCGCGGTCTGGGCACGACTGCACCTGGGCCGCAACTGGGGGATGCCGATGACGGTCAAAGAGGACCCCGAGCTGATCACCACCGGCCCGTACGCGCTGGTCCGAAACCCGATCTATTCGGGCATGCTGCTGGCGCTGATCGGCACCGCGCTGACGACGAACCTGGCGGTGCTGATCGCCGCGGTGGCGCTCGGCGCCTACTTCGTCTATAGCGCCACGGTCGAGGATCGCAATCTCACGCGCCTGTTCCCGGACACCTACCCGGCCTACCGGGAGCGGACCAAGATGCTGATCCCGTACGTGCTCTGAGCTCGCCGACGGCGCCAAGCGCGGCCCTGCTCGCGAGTACCCTGATGAGCCGATGAGCGCCACCAGCCACGAAACGATCGTGATGAAGTTCGGCGGCACGAGCGTCGCTGACGCCGACCGGATCAAGCACGCCGCGCAGCGGATCGTCGCGCAACGCGAGTCGGGTAAGCGGGTCGTCGCGGTCCTTTCGGCGCGCGGCAAGACGACCGACGATCTGATCGCGATGGCCGAGGAGGTCTCAGCGGTTCCCGATCCTCGGGAGATGGACATGCTGCTGTCCACCGGCGAGCGGATCAGCTGCGCGCTGTGCGCGATGGCGATCAACGACCTCGGCCATCGGGCGATCTCGCTGACGGGGTCGCAAGCCGGGATCGTGACCGACACCTCGCACACCAAGGCCCGGATCGTCGATGTGCGCGCCAACCGCATCCGCGAGGGGCTCGAAGAGGACCGGATCGTGCTCGTGGCCGGCTTTCAGGGTGTCTCGACGGCGCGAGACGTGACGACGCTCGGCCGCGGCGGCTCGGACACCACGGCGGTCGCCGTCGCCGCTGCCGTCGGCGCCGAGGTCTGCGAGATCTACACCGACGTGGCGGGCGTCTACAGCGCGGACCCGCGGGTTGTCCCCGATGCGCGCAAGCTGTCGCACGTGAGCTTCGAGGAGATGCTCGAGATGGCTTCGTCGGGCGCCGGCGTGCTGATGCTGCGCTCGGTCGAGTACGCGCGCACGCACGGCGTCACGATCCACTGCCGTTCGAGCTTCGATCCGGGCCCAGGTACCGTTGTGCTCAGAGAGGACCAGACGATGGAACAGCCGTTGATCACCGCCGTCACGCACTCCACCGACGAGGCTCGGATCACGCTGGTCGGCGTCCCCGACCGCCCCGGTGCGGCCGCCTCGATCTTCGTCGCGCTGGCCGACGCCAACTGCAACGTCGACACGATCATCCAGAACGAGCCGCGGACCGTCGGCTCCGACGCCGAGGTGTCGTTCACGATCGGCTACGAGGACCTGCGAGCAGCCGAGCACGCGCTGGGCCCGGTCGTCTCCGAGCTCGGCTGCAAGGCGATCGACACCGACCGCGAGATCGGCAAGGTCTCGATCATCGGCGCCGGTATGCGCTCGCACCCGGGAGTCGCGGCGAAGGTGTTCAAGACGCTCGGTGAGCACCGGATCAACATCGAGATGATCTCGACGTCGCCGATCAAGATCTCGTGCGTGATTCGTGCAGAGCAGGTCCCGGACGCGGTGCGAGCGCTGCACGCCGCGTTCGAGCTCGGCGAGGGCGGGATCGAGCCTGAGGAGGGTGCACGGTGACCCGCGTCGCGGTGGTCGGCGCCACCGGAGTCGTCGGCGGCACCATGCTCCAGGTGCTCGCCGAGCGCGGATTCCCCGCCGACGAGATCGTCCTGTTCGCCTCCGAGCGTTCGCGCGGCGCCGAGATCGACGGCCGCCCCGTGCAGGTCCTGGACGACGACGCCGACCTGAGCGGCATCGAGATCGCGTTGTTCTCCGCTGGCGCCGGCACCTCGCGGGCGTGGGCGCACCGGTTCGTGGAGGCCGGCGCAACCGTCGTCGACAACTCCTCGGCCTTCCGCAAGGACCCCGAGATCCCGCTCGTCGTCTCCGAGGTCAACCCCCACGCGATCGCCCGCCACCGGGGTCTGATCGCCAACCCGAACTGTTCGACGATGCAGCTGATGGTGGCGCTCGCGCCGATCCACCGCGCGGTCGGGATCGAGCGGCTGGTCGTGTCGACCTACCAGTCGGTCTCGGGAACCGGCAAGCAGGCGCTCGATGAGCTCGACGAGCAGACGCGCGCGGCGATTGCCGGCGAGACGGTCCCCGCGCCCACGATCTACCCCGAGCAGATCGCGTTCAACGTGATCGGGGCGGCGGGCAACTTCGTCGACGGCGACGACCACACCGACGAGGAACGCAAGATGATGTTCGAGACGCGCAAGATCCTCGAGGACGACAAGATCGGCGTCGCCGTGACCTGCGTGCGGGTGCCGGTCCGGACCTCGCACTCGGAGTCGGTCAACGTCCAGACGCGCGAGCCACTCAGCGTCAAGCAGGCGCGCGAGTTGCTCGAGGCCGCGCCCGGCGTCGAGCTTGTCGCCGTCGGATCGCCGTTGACTGCGGCGGGTCGCGACGAGGTGTTCGTGGGACGACTGCGCGACGACGAGTCGCACCCACGCGCGCTGAGCATGTGGGTCGTCTCCGACAACCTGCGCAAGGGCGCAGCGACGAACGCGGTCCAGATCGCGGAGCTGCTCGTCGGCGCGCCGGTGCCCGCCGCCACCGGCTGAACCGGGGCCCGATCGGCCGGCAGGCGGGGTGCTCGCCTTCGCGGCACGTCCAGAGATGTGATATTGCTCCAGACAGGGGTCTCGCATCGTGTCAAGACCGAGCACCGGACGGGCCAGCGCATGCGATCCGGGTGACCGCGACCGCTGCCATGCCTGAGCAGGCAGCGCCCCGGCGCCGCGGCCCGGCCGCCCAAGAGCTCACCTACCAGCGGCGGGTGCTGCGCCGGATCGCGCTCGGCGAGCCGCTGGATCGTACGCTGGCGGGCCTCTGCCGGCACGTCGAACGCCTGAGCCCGAACGCGAACTGCACGGTGCTGCTGCTCGACCGCCCCGCCGGGGTCCTGCGTCACGGTGCCTGCCCGTCATTGCCGCGCGCATACGCCGAGCTGATCGACGGGCTGCCGGTCGCCGAAGGGGCGGCCGCATGCGGGACCGCGGCCGCGCGCGGCGAGGTCGTGATCGTCGAGGACATCCTCAGCGATCCGCTGACCGCCGCGTTCGCCGAGATCGGCCGGCAGTTCGGGCTTGCGTCGGTGTGGTCACAGCCGTTGCGACAGGCCGACGGCGAGGTGCTCGGGACGGTCGCGGTCTACCACAGCGAACGTCACCGGCCGTCTCGATCGGAGATGCGCGCCGTTGCCAATGTTGGCGATCTGGCCGCGCTGGCGATCGAGCGCAGCCGCGTGCATGCTGCATTGCAGGTGGCCGCCAACAACGATTCGCTGACCGGGCTGCCGAACCGGGCACGGTTCCTCGAGCTGGTCAACGAGCGCCTGCGCCGCAACCGCGGCCGGCTCGGGCTGATCTCACTGGAGATCGACCGCTTCCAACAGATCGACGGCACGCTCGGCCGGCTCGCCGGCGAGCAGATCCTGCTCGAACTGGCGCAGCGGCTGCGCGCGGTCGTCGGCGAGCGAGGGCTGGTGTCGCGGCTCGGCGATGACGAGTTCACGGTGATGACGACCGGGCTCGGGGTTCGCCGCCTCGAGCAGCTGGCCGACCAGATCGGCGATCGGATCGTGGCGCCGATCCGCCTCGACGGCGCGGAGTTCTTCCTGAGCGCGAGTGTGGGGATCGCACTGGCCGACACGTCGATGGACGCGCACGGGCTGGTGCGGGCGGCCGATGCTGCGATGTACGCGGCGCGCGGCCTCGGCCCAGGTCATCGCCAGGTCTACGACGAACGGCTGCGCACGCGGCTGCGCCAGCGGCTGCGCGACGAGGCCGAGCTGCGCCATGCAACCGAGCGCGACCAGCTCGAGCTGCACTACCAGCCGATCCTGGCGCTCCGCGAGCGTCGCTTCAGTGGCGTCGAGGCGCTCGTTCGCTGGCGTCACCCGACCCGCGGCCTGCTCGGCCCCGACGAGTTCATCCCGCTCGCCGAAGAGACCGGGCTGATCGTGTCGCTCGGCGAGCAGATCATCGAGCTGGTGATGGCGCAGGCGCTCCAGTGGTCGCGATCGTTGCCCGAGATCCAGGTCGCGGTCAACGTCTCGGCGCTGCAGCTCACGCACCCGACGTTCGCTTCGGACTTCGTGTCGGCGCTGCAGGGAGCTGGGCTGGACCCCGGGCAGATGATCGTCGAGGTCACCGAGTCGGCGCTGATGCGCGAGCTGGAGCCGGCACTGGCGGCGCTCGAGCGGCTCAACGCGGCTGGCGTCCAGGTGCTGATCGACGACTTCGGCACCGGGCACTCGTCGCTGGCGCGGCTCGGTGAGCTGCCGATCAGCGGGGTCAAGGTCGACCGGCGGTTCGCGGTTGGGCTCGGGGTCGATCCCCGTGCGCGGTCGGTGCTGGCAGCGATCGTCGGGCTGGCGGCGGCCTACGAGCTGTCAGTTGTCGCCGAAGGGATCGAGTCCGCCGCCGAACTGGCGATCGTCGACGAGCTCGGCTGCGGGTACGCGCAGGGGTTCGGAATCGCGCGGCCGGCGCCGCGCGAGATGACCGAGCGGACCCTGGCTGCGCCGCCGGCTCTGTTCACCGGCCCCGTCGCCGGGTTGCGAGCGCGATGAGCGGACCGCTGTACGAGCTGATGCGGTGTGCGCCGTCGACGCGGCGATTCACCGACGAGTCGGTTGATCCTGCGACCCTGCGCCGCGCACTCGACAACGCCCGGTTCGCCCCGAGCGGCGGTAACCGCCAGGGGTGGCGGGTGATCGTCGTCACCGACCAGTCGCTGCGCACGCAGCCTGCGTGAGCTGTACGAGCCGTGCTGGGACGAGTACATGGTCAGGATCGGTGGGCGGGCGCTACTGGACGCCGCGAACGCCGGCAATCCCGATGCCGGCGGCGACCGGCGGATCGAGATGCTCCGTGGCGCTGATGAATATGCGCGGACGTTTGACCGGGCACCCGTTCATCTGGTCGTCTGCATCCGGCTCGACGCGGTCGCGGTGACCGATCAGATGCTCGATCGGCCGAGCATCGTCGCAGGTGCCTCGATCTACCCGTTCGTGCAGAACCTGCTGCTGGCGCTGCGCCACGAGCAGCTCGGCGCGTCGCTGACGACGGTGCTCGCCCCGGCCGAGCCGCAGGTCTGTGCGCTGTTGTCGATCCCCGACGGGATCGCGGTCGCCGCGCACATCGCTGTCGGCCATCGCGATGGGCCGTGGCCGAAACGGCTCTCGCGCCGGCCGGTCGACGAATTCACATTCGCTGAGCGCTATGGCAACGCCTGGACCTGAGCGCCACACCGGCCGCTGTCTGTGCGGCGCGGTCGTCTACGAGCTGCACGGTCCGCTGCGCGACGTGCTCTGGTGTCACTGTCTGGAGTGCCGTCGCTGGGGCGGTCACGCGGCCGCGATGACCGCGGTCGGCAGCGACGCCGTGACGTTCGTCGAAGATCGCGGCCTGCGCTGGATCGACAGCCCCGACAGCGCGCTGCACGCGCGACGGGGATTCTGCGGTGAATGCGGCTCGTCGCTGTTCTGGGATGCGCCCGAGCGCGACACGATCTCCGTGACCGCCGGCGCGCTCGACGGCGATCCGGGGCTGCGGACGGTCGGGCACATCTGGGTCGAGCAGGCGGGCGGCTACTACGAGTTGCCCGAAGACGGGCAGCCGCGGCGCGCCCGCGGCAACTGACGAGCGGGTCCTGACCCCGGTGTCGGGGAATGTCAAGCATCCGTGACGTTGTCACACGCCGCCGCTGAGACAAGTTGAGTACTCAACTACTGGTGCTAGCATCGTCGCGACCATGCACGACAAACGGATCGGATTTCTCTCCTTCGGCCATTGGGCGCCGGTCAACGGCTCGCGCACGCCGACCGCGGCCGACGCGCTGAACCAGACGATCGAGCTGGCGGTCGCCGCCGAGCGGATCGGAATCGACGGCGCCTACGTGCGAGTCCACCACTTCGCCCGTCAGCTCGCCTCGCCGTTCCCGCTGCTGGCCGCGATCGGCGCCCGCACCAGTCAGATCGAGATCGGCACCGCGGTGATCGACATGCGCTACGAGAACCCGCTGTACATGGCCGAGGACGCCGCCGCCGCCGACCTGATCGCCGGTGGCCGGCTGCAGCTCGGAATCAGTCGCGGTTCGCCAGAGCCGGCGCTCAACGGCGCGCAGGCGTTCGGCTACGTCCCGGCGGAAGGCCACACCGATGCCGACATGGCGCGTGCCCATGCCGCCCTGTTTCGCGCGGGGATCACCGGCGCGGGCGTCGTCGCAGCCGATCCGCAGATGACCGGATCCACCGGCATGCTGCCGGTCCAGCCACAGTCGCCTGGCCTGGTCGATCGCGTCTGGTGGGGCTCGGGTACCCGAGCCACCGCGCAGTGGGCCGCCGAGCAGGGGTTCAACCTGCAGAGCTCGACGCTGCTGACCGAGGACACCGGCGTGCCGCTGTCAGAGCTGCAGGCCGAGCAGATTCAGATCTACCGCTCGGCCTGGGCGCAGGCCGGCCACGAGCGCGAGCCGCGCGTGTCGGTGAGCCGCAGCGTGATCCCGATCGTCTCAGACGAGGACCGCGCGTACTTCGGGCGCAGCCGTCACCACGAGTCCGGTGACACGCTCGGCTATCTGCCGGGCGGTGAGTTCGCTCGTTTCGGGCGCAGTTACACCGGCGAGCCGGACATGATCGCCGCTGAGCTGGCCGCCGACGCGGCCGTGCAGGCGGCCGACACGGTGTTGCTGACCGTGCCCAATCAGCTCGGAGTCGAGTACAACGCGCGCATGCTCGAGACGATCGCGCGTGAGATCGCGCCGGCGTTCGGGTGGGTGCCGTCGTCTCGGCGCGAGCAGCCGGTCGTGGCCTGACCGATCCGCGAGGCTCAGCGCCGGCGCTTGCGCCTGCGCCTGGTGAGCGTGATCGTCTTGGTCTTCACCCGATGTGACTTGCCGGAGACGGTCGCCTTCACATGCAGGGTCACGCGCAATCGCGCGCGATGCTTGAGCAGCACGTGACCGGCGCGGTTGAGTGTCACCGGCACCATTGACCGGTGGCCCGCGGCGAGCTGGAAGCGGTGTGAACCGAGCGTCACCGTGACGCGCCGGCGCGCGGTCGTGGCGTGCGGCCTGACTCCAAGCAGCCGCTTGCCGCTGCGAGTCTCGAGCACCGTCGTGTAGGCGCGTCCGGCGCATCGTCCGCGGGCGCCCTGACAGCGCAGCGTGATCTTGGTGGTGCTCCCGCGGACACGCACGCGCGTGACCGTAAGCCGTGGTGCGGGCGTCGGCCCGCCGCCGCCGGCTGGGGCAACGCCGGTCACCGCCCGCCCGGATTGGTCGACGATCGTGCACTGGCTCGCTGACGGGCAGGCGACGGCCCCGAGCGCCAGCACGCCCGTCCGACGCTCGATCACCGCGCCCGCCGGCGCAGCCGGATTCAGCTCCAGCGACTGCCCCGCGTTGTCGCCGGCGACGCAGATCGTGGTCGTCGGGCAGGCGATCCCGAACAGCGAGTGCGAGCCATCGAGCTTGACCGCGATCGGCGCGGCCGGAGGCTTGGCCGGATCGAAGGTCGCGACGACGCCGTTGTCCCCCACGACCGTGCACTGCGTGGCCGACGGGCAGGCGACCCCGTGGAGGTCGTCGTGGGCGGCGTCGAGCTCGATCTCCGGCGGCGTGCCCGGCGCGGCCGGGTTGAACAGCTGCACGTTCCCGGTCGTCTCGGTGGCCACGCACAGCGAGGCGCTGGCGCACCCCAGCCCGCGCTCGTCGGCACCGCCGCCGAGCGGGTGAAACACGGGCGTGCCCGGCGTGGAGGGGTTGAACCTCGCCACCGCCTTGTTGTCGTCAAGCGCGACGCATTCGCCCGACGACGGGCAGGCCAGTCCCACCAGGCCGGTCGTGTCGAGCAGCACCCGGGTCGGTGGCCCAGCGGAGCTCGGGTTGAACGTGATCAGGCGCCCGTCGCCGTCGACCGCGAGGCAGCGCGTCGCGCTGAGGCAGACAAGCGCCGACGGCTCGTGTCCGGCATCGACCGCGCGCGTGCGCGTGACCTTGCCGGTCGTCGGTGAGAACGTGTCCTGTGTGCCGGCGTCATCGAGCGCGGTGCAGCTGGCGGTGCTCGGGCAGGCCAGGCCGTTGAGCTGCGTGCCGCCGTCGATCGTGGCCGGCTTGGGCGCCGGGGTTGTCTGCGTGCCTGCGACGAACGTCAGCGCGATCCCGTCTTGGCCGACGGCGGTGCAGTCCGGGCTCGACGGGGGACAGGCGACCGCGTTGAGCGCCGAGCTGCCGCTGTCGGCATAGGTCGACGTCCTCGTCCCCGACGACGAGTCGAACGTCACGGTGTTCCCGTCGTCATCGCTCATCGTGCAGAGGCCGGCCGTCGTCTGGCAGGCGACGGCCCGGGAGATGTGGCCGAGGTCCTCTGCGTAGGCGGTCGCCGTGCCGGTGGTCGGGTTGAACTGCAGCGCCAGACCGTTACGGTCCACCGCCCAGCAGACCGTCGACGACGTGCAGGCGACGGCGTACAGGACCGGGACCGTCGCGGTGTCGATCTTCTTCACCGTGGCGCCCGCCAGGTTCGTCGGGTCAAACGCGACCTCGTTGCCGCTCTGGTCGACCGCGACGCAGGACGAGACCGAGAGGCATGTCAGCCCGTACAGATTGGTGGTGCCGTCGATCGTCGTCGCCGTCGCCGCGGCACTTGACCCGGGGTCGAACACCACCGCCTTGCCGCCGTATTCCACGCCCACGCACTCAGACGCCGACGGGCACGCGAGCGCACTGACGAAGTCCGTCGGCGCTCCCAGCGAATGGATCTGCGCGGGCGCCGCGGCGCCGGGGGCGAAGATCAGCGCGTCCCCGTCGGCGCCGGCCGCGACGCATTCGGTGGCGGTCGGGCACGACAGTGCGTACGGCGTCTGGCCCGGCGCGATCGGGATCAGCTTCGCGGTCGCCGGCGACGCCGGGTTGAAGTCGACCTCCTCACCGAGGATGTCGACCGCAATGCAGCGCGACGCCGACAAGCAGTCGACCGCCGTGAGGTCGCGACCACCGAGATGGTCGATCGGCACCGACGCCGACCATCTCAGCTTCGCCGACGCGCGACCGGGTGCGGACACCGAGAGCCCGCCGAACAGCGCGACCGCTGCCAGCGCGGCCACCGCACAGCGCCTGATTGCGCCAGCAACCACCATCGGCCCGCGGCGACGCTACCACCGCGGGGCCGGACCGGCAAGCGCGCTCAGGCGGGCGCGCCGGCCACGACCGATGCCGACCAGTCGATCACCGACGTCGGCTTGACCACGTGCTTGGACATCCCCAGCTCCTTGGGATCCAGGCCGAGCGCCAGCCCGAGCAGCTGCGGCAGGTGCAGCACCGGCAGGCCGAGCTCGCGACCGACCTCGCGCGCCGCCACCGGCTGCTGCAGATCGAGGTTCAGATGGCACAGCGGGCAGGGGACGACGAGACAATCGGCGTCGGCGTCGATCGCGTCGCCGAGGTGACGCCCGGCCATCTTCAGCGACGCCTCCATGTTCATCGTGATGATCGGAAAGCCGCAGCACTTGTAGATCCCCGCGTAGTCGATCACGGTGCCGCCGAGCGCCTCGATCACCATCTGCATGTAGCGATCTCGAGGATGCTCCTCGTCGATCCCGAGCCGGTCGGTCGGACGCACGATGTAGCAGCCGTAGAACGGCCCCACCTTGAGGCCGTTGAGCGGCCGCTTGACCTTCGAACGGAGCGTCTCGAGCCCGATCTCCTCGACCAGCAGCCACAGCAGGTTCTTGTTCGTCAGGCCCTTCTCGTAGGACAGGCCATCGTCGGCGAGGTTGGCGTTGATCTGCGAGCGATATTCGCCGTTGGCGTCCAGGCGCTGCTGACATTCGCCCTGCGCGCCCTGGCAGGTCGAGCAGATGTTCATCATCAGCTCGGCGCCCTGCACCTGCTGGGCGAGCGCGAACGTGCGCGCGTTGAGTGTGTCGGCGAGCTCCTGGTTGTGCTCGGCGATGACCCCGGCGCCGCAGCACGCGGCGCGGTCGAGCTCGACCAACTCGAGGTCGAGTAACGGCGCGATCTTCGCCATCGAACCGTGCAGTTCGGGTGTGAAGCCGCGGCTCACGCAGCCGGGCCAGTAGGCGACCTTCATGCGGACTCGCTTTCGCTCGAGGTTGCCTCTCCGGATCCCGTGGTCGCCCCGGCGGTGGCAGCGACCGGCTCGTCGTCGTCCTCGTAGCCCGTGACGTACAGGTTCAGCTCGTTGCGCTGCGGTCGTTGCTCGACCGTCTTGTAGATCCGCTTGACCGACTTCAGATCGGCGTCGGAGATCTTGTGGCCGAAGATCGCGGTCTTGATGCTGACCTTGCCCCTGAGCACGGCCGGAACGATCGACGGCAGCGACTTCAGCAGCACGATGCCGGCACGGGGGTGAAATTTGCCGAACCACGAGTCGCCGCCGAACGACCGCGGCAGCAGCTCGGCCTCGTGCAGCAGCCCGTAATCGCGCACCAGCGACACGAACGATTTCTCGTGACGGTTGCCGTTGTTGCGGTCGACGATGTGTTCGTCGGTCCCAGCCCGGCGTCGCAGCCGCATGATCTGATCCATCGGCGCGACGTCCTTGGGGCATGCGTCGATGCAGTTGAAGCAGTGTGTGCAGTCGTAGATCCCGTGCTCGTCCTCGGATAGGTGCTTGAGGCGCTGTTTGTGCTCGGCGTCGCGCGGGTCGCCGACGAACCGGTAGGCCTTGGCGAGCGCGGCCGGACCGGCGAACAGCGGGTCGATCTCCATCGACAGGCAGTCCGAGACGCAGGCGCCGCACTGGATGCAGGCCATCGTCTGCGTGATGTCGACCATGTTGTCGTGCGGGACGATGTACTCCCGCGCCGGCACCGGCTGCTTGTTGATCAGATACGGCGTGACGTGCTGGACCTTCTTCCAATGGACCGCGTCCATGTCCACGATCAGGTCGCGGATCACGGGCATGTTGCCCATCGGCTCGACCTCGATCACCTCCGGACCGTCGCCTTGGTCGGTCTTGCGGGCCGCGGCTTCCTCGAGGTGGGTGTTGCAGGCCAGGCCCGGCTTGCCGTTCATCCGCACGCCGCAGGAGCCGCAGATCGCCTGCTGGCAGGAGCAGCGGATGCCGACCGAACCGTCGACCTCATTGCGGACCTTGAGGATCGCGTCGAGCACCGACTGGCGAGCTCCCAGTTCGATCGTGTGCGAGTCCCAATAGGCGGCGCGTCCCGAGTCGGGATCGAAGCGACGGATCTTCAGTACGTATTCGGGCACAGTGGTCGCTCCCTTAGTAGGTCCGTTCCATCGGCTGCCACCGCGTGATCGTCACCGGCGAGTAGCTGACCTCCGGGTTGCCGTCGCCGTCGAGCGAGATGTCGATGTGCTTGAGCCACTCGTCATCGTTGCGATCCGGATAGTCGGTGCGCGACTGCGCGCCACGTGACTCCTTGCGTTCGAGCGCCCCGACGACCGTCGCCTCGGCGCAATCGAGCATGTAGCCGAGCTCGAGCGCGCCGATCACGTCCTGGTTGAAGATCGTGCCGCGGTCGTCGATCGTCGCGGTCGCGGCCTCCTGCTTGAGCCGCTGGACGATCTCCAGGCCTGCGGTGAGCCCCTGCTCGTCGCGGAACACGGCGGCGTACATGTTCATCGTCTCACCGAGCTCGTCCTTGACCGCCGATACCCGGCGGCCGCCATCCTGCGGGCGGTTGATGATGTCGCGAATCCTCCGCTCGGTATCGGTCAGGCGCGTGATCGGCGTCTTCGGCATGTTCATGTGCATCGCCAACTCGGCCGCGTGCTCGCCCGAGCGACGGCCGAAGATCAGCGTGTCCAACAGCGAGTTGGCACCGAGCCGGTTGCCGCCGTGGACCGAGACGCACGCGACCTCGCCGGCTGCGTACAGGCCGTCGATCGTCGTTTGACCGTCGACGTCGGTCTTGACGCCGCCCATGATGTAGTGCTGACCAGGCTGGATGTGGATCGGCTCGCGGGTGATGTCGACGCCCGCGAAGTCGCGGCCGATGTTGACGATCTCGCGTAGCGCCTCGAGCGTGCGGCGGCGCGGCACCTTGGTGACGTCGAGCGCGACGCCGCCGTCGGGAAAACCGCGACCCTCGTTGATCTCGGTCTGCTCGGCTCGTGAGACCACGTCGCGCGAGGCGAGCTCGAGCTTGTTGGGCGCGTAGCGCTCCATGAACCGCTCGCCCTCGGCATTGAACAGCTGCGCGCCCTCACCCCGAGCACCCTCGGTGATCAGCAGGCCGTTGCCGATCAGCGTCGTCGGGTGGTACTGGATCATCTCCATGTCCATCAGCTTGGCGCCGATCCGGTAGGCCTGGGCGATCCCGTCGCCGGTCACGATCAGCCCGTTGGTCGTCGGCCTGTACGCCTGCCCGGCGCCGCCGCAGGCGAGGATCACGGCCTTGGCGTCGAACACCTGCAGCGCGCCGTCGCGCAGGTTGCGGCAGATCGCACCGACGCATCGGCCGTCCTCGTCCTGGAGCAGGTCGGTCGTGAACCACTCCTCGTAACGATCGATCTGGTGGGAGTGCTTCATCAGCTGCTCGTAGAGCACGTGCAGGATCGCGTGGCCGGTGATGTCGGCGACGTAGTAGGTGCGCGCCGCCGAGGCGCCACCGAACGCGCGGGTGCCGAGATGGCCGGTGTCGTTGCGGTGGAACGTGACGCCGGCGTGCTCGAGCCAGAGGATCTCGTCGGGCGCCTCGCGGCACATCACCTCGATCGCGTCCTGATCGCCGAGATAGTCCGATCCCTTGACCGTGTCAAACGCGTGCGACTCCCAGGTGTCCTCGGGATTCAGCGCCGCGTTGATGCCACCCGCCGCGGCGACCGAGTGCGATCGAACGGGGTGGACCTTGGAGACGATTGCGACGGTCGCTCCCGCCTGGGCGGCCGCGAGTGCGGCCCGCTGGCCGGCAAGCCCGGCACCGATGATCACCACGTCATGTGAGGGCACGGCCCCCAATATATGACCCAGCCCCGTCGGGGCGCGGCGTCACCGGCACCCGCCAGGGCGACTCAGGCGGTCGCCGAAAGCGCCGACTGCATCGCCCGGCGCAGCTGCTGGACGGTGACGACTCCACGCAGCACGCCGTTCTCGTCGACCGCCATCACCGCGCCGAGATGGCCCAGCGACTCCGACCCGATCAGATCGGTGATCGGGCGATCCTGGCGGACGTGCCAGCCGCCGGTACGCTCGGTATCGACGACCGAGGCGACCGTCAGCCAGCCCTCGCCGCGATCGATCGACGCCTGGACTCGCTCCTGGCCGACGATCCCGGCGAACCGCCCGTCCTCGTCGATGCCCGGGAACCACGACCAGCGGTAGCGGTCGAAGTAGTCCTCGAGCGCCTGATGCAGCCCGGTGTCGATCGGGATCGCGACCGGGTGGCTGTCCATGATGTCGCTGACCCGAACGCCCTCGATCCGTTCGTCGAGCGCCGCCTGGGCGACCGCCGAGCGCGCTGCCTGGTAGGTCATGAACGCCAGTGCCATCGCCCACAGGCCGGCGAACGTGCCGTCCTGCGCCAGCAGCCACAGCCCGAGCCCGGCCAACAGCAGCGACAGCCCCTGGCCCATCCGCGCCGAGATCACGGTGCCGGTGCGCTTTGAGCCGGTCAGCTTCCAGATGATCGAGCGCGCGATCCGGCCGCCATCCAGCGGGTAGGCCGGCATCAGGTTGAACACGAGCAGCAGCACGTTCATCGGCAACAGCCAGCTCAGCGACAACAGCACCGGCGTGATCTGGATGTCGGAGTCGAGCGAGATCGCGTGCGTGAGCCGCTGCGGACCGACGATTGCGACGTCGATCGCGATGCAGACTAGGATCACCCCGAGCGTCGCCGCCGGCCCAGCCGCCGAGACCTTGAAGTCCTCTCCCGGAGTGGCGGCGTCGCGGTTCATGCGCGTCAGACCCCCGAACAGGTACAGATCGATCTCGTCGACTCCGATGCCCTGCCGCCGCGCCACCAGCGCATGACCGAGCTCGTGCACGATCAACGACACGAACAGCAGCAGCACGCTGATCACGGTGGTCAGATAGGCGACCGCCTGCGAGCTGTGCAAGGTGTCCTGGAACGGGGCGGACAGCAGGTAGATCAGCAAAAACAGCGCGACGAACCAGGTCAGATCCGCCCCGACGCGGATTCCGAACACACTGAACAGCCTGTACGTGTGCGACCGTCGCATCATCCTGCAATGGTCGCATAGACAGCGAGACACGCTGCGCAACCGCAAAGGAGTGAGATGAGCTCGCAAATCCAGGCGCTGAAGGACAGGCTCGGAACGGTCGCCGACCTCGACGGCGCGGCGGAGCTCGCGTTCTGGGACCAGCAGACGAAGATGCCTCCGGCCGGTGGCGGATCGCGCGCGGAGGTGCTGGCGACGCTGGCCTCCCTGCGTCACGGAATGTTCATCGACGCCGAGACCGGCCGGCTGCTCGACGCGGCTGAGGCGGAGCTCAACGGCGCCGGTCCCGACAGCGACGAAGCCCGGTTGATCGACGTCACTCGTCGCCGCTGGGCGAAGGCCAGGCGGGTTCCGACCGAGCTCGAGGCCGAGCTCGCCCGGGCCTCCTCCGAGGGTCAGGAGGCGTGGGTCACGGCGCGAGCGGCATCGGATTTCAAGAGCTTCGCCCCATACCTGGAGCGGCTCCTCGAGCTGAACCGCCGCTATGTCGAGTGTCACCTCGGCCACGACGACTTCGAGTGCGCCTACGACGTGCTGATCGACGACTATGAGCCGGGGATCCGGACCGCGCGCGTGACCGAACTGTTCGCCGAGCTCAAGGCGGAGCTGGTACCGATGATCGCGCGCCTGCGCGAGGCGACGCCGGTCGATGACGAGCCACTGTCGGTTCCATTCGCCATCGAACAGCAGCGCAAGCTGGCGCTCGAGGTTGTCGGCCTGATGGGGTTCGACGAACACAGCTGGCGTCTGGATGACACGGTCCATCCGTTCGCGATCCGGATCGGCCTCGGCGATGTGCGGATCACGACTCGCTGGGATGAGGCCTACTGGCCGATGGCGCTGTTCGGGGTGATGCACGAGTGCGGGCATGGCCTGTATGAGGCGCAGATCGCCCGTGAGCTTCGCCGCACCCCGATCGGCACCGCCCAGTCACTCGGCGTGCATGAATCGCAGAGCCGGCTGTGGGAGAACATGGTCGGCCGCAGCCGGCCGTTCGCGGAGGTCCTCGCCCCGCGGATCGGGGAGCTGGCCGGGGGGGCCCTGAGCGGCCTGGACCCGGACCGCCTTTACCACGCCGTCAACCGCGTCGCGCCGTCATTCATCCGGGTTGAGGCCGACGAGGCGACGTATGGCCTGCACATCATCCTGCGCTTCGAGCTCGAGCAGGAGATGATCGACGGTCGGCTGGCGATCGCGGACCTGCCCGAGGCGTGGAACGAGCGCTTCGAGCGCTACTTCGGGCTGAAGGTGACCGACGACGCCGACGGCGTGCTGCAGGACGTGCACTGGTCGGGCGGGATGCTCGGCTATTTCCCGACCTACGCGCTCGGCAACCTGATCGCCGGCCAGCTGTGGGAGCGCGCGCGGGCCGAGTTGGACGGCCTTGACGGTCAGCTGGCCGCCGGTGAGCTGACCCCGTTGCGCGAATGGCTGGGCCGGCGGGTTCACCGTCACGGGGCCAAGTATGCAACCGAAGACTTGTTGGAGCGAGAGGGCGGAGGACCGATCTCCGTGGCGCCGTTCGTGCGCTACCTGAAGGCCAAGCTTTCAGATGTCTACGGAGTCGACCTCGGCGACTAACCGGGCGCCGCGCCCGCCCGCAAACGCAAACCAGAGAGTGAGCTGAAAGATGAGTAAGCCCCCAGTTAAAGTCGCCGTTAGCGGCGCCGCCGGGCAGATCGGCTACGCGCTGCTGTTTCGGATCGCGTCCGGTCAGCTGCTCGGCGACGATACGCCGGTAGCGTTGAGCCTGCTGGAGATCCCGGTCGCGGCTAAGGCTGCTGAGGGCACCGCGATGGAGCTCGACGATTGCGCCTTCCCGCTGCTTTCGTCGATCGACATCCATGACGATCCAAACCAGGCGTTCGACGGTGCCTCGATCGCGCTGCTGGTCGGCGCGCGGCCGCGCACGAAGGGGATGGAGCGGTCGGATCTGCTCGAGGCCAACGGCGGCATCTTCAAACCGCAGGGCGCGGCGCTGAATGCCCACGCCGCCTCCGACATCCGGGTGCTGGTCGTCGGCAACCCGGCCAACACGAACTGCCTGATCGCTGCCTCCAACGCGTCTGACATTCCGCGCGAGCGGTTCACGGCGATGGTTCGGCTCGACCACAACCGCGCGATCGCGCAGGTCGCCACCAAGACTGGCGCGAAGGTGTCAGAGGTCACGAACATGACGATCTGGGGCAATCACTCCGCGACCCAGTATCCGGACGTGTTCAACGCCAAGGTCAAGGGCGTCGATGCGACCGAGGCGATCGCCGATCAGGCGTGGCTCGAGACCGACTTCATCCCGACCGTCCAGAAGCGCGGCGCCGCGATCATCGAGGCCCGCGGTGCGTCGAGCGCCGCCTCGGCGGCCAACGCTGCGATCGATCACGTCCATGACTGGGTGCTCGGGACCCCTGACGGTGACTGGGTGTCGATGGCGATCCCGTCGGACGGAAGCTACGGGATCGGCGAGGGCGTGTTCGCCGGTTACCCGTGCACCTGCGACGCCGGCGAGTACCGGGTCGTCGAGGGCCTGTCGATCGGCGAGTTCTCCCGCGGGCGGATCGATGCGACCGTTGCCGAGCTCAACGAAGAGGCAGCGGCAGTGAAGCAGCTCGGACTGATCTGAGCTGCGCGGCTGATGCAGAGCGCCGGCCGAGTGCCGGCGCTCTGTACCGCCTGACCGTCGCCGATTGGCAACGGTCACCTCCGAGTGTCAGCCGGCCGGGTGCCAGCCCTGGCCGTCGCGCTTGACCTGGCCCTCCTTGACGAGGTTCGGCATCACGCGATACAGGTAGTTCGGCTCGATCCCGAGCGTTCCGGCGATCTCGGGGATCGTGATCCCCGGGCGTTGTCGAACAAGCTCGAGCGCTTGCTCCCCACGGGTGCCACCTCGGCGGCCGTTGGGACTCGCCGAACGGGTTGCGCGCCGTGCGCGGCGCCCGGCGCCGGTACTGCGGGTACGACCACGACTGGCCGTCGCTGAACTCCCCGCCGCTGAGCCCCCGGTCAGTGCCGACCGTGCCGCTTCCAACTTGGACACCTCGCCCTTCAACTCGCCGAGACGATTGTCGATCTCGGCCACGGTCGTATCAACGAAACCCGCCAACCGGTCACCTCCGATTCAATGTGAGTGTTTCAGACGCTCTTGCCCTGAAGATACAAACGACAAACACGATTAGACAAAGTATTGCACTCAGGGGCGCTGTTCGAGCAATTGTTTCAGTCGCGCCAGTGACCGTGTCGCCTCTCGCTCGGAGGTGGCGCCGACGATGAACCGGCTCGCGACGCTACCCAATCGCCCACCCGGAGGGTGAAACTCGTTCGTGTAACGAAACCGGGTGCCGCCGGTGTCCATGCGTTCGAGTAGGTAATGGATCGCGGCGTCGGAGTGGGCCGGGCCGCCGCCCTCCCACCGCGCCTCGGTTGGCGGCGTCACCTCGACCAACCGCCAGTGAACGTGAAACGTGATGCCCACGACAGACATCGCCTGATCCATCGTCGCGCCGCGGCGCAACGGCACGCGTGACACGTTCTCGACCGACTTGTGGATCGTCACCCAATCGCCGAGCCGCTGGGGATCCATCACCGTCTCCCACACCCGTTCGATCGGGACGTCGATGTCGATTTCGGCCTGCACCGTGCTCATGGCGCAAGCGACACTAGTGGGTCTCCGGGAGACCCACCAGATGATTGAATGCGCGGGCCGCGGGTGGCCGCCGGTGGCTCGACCGATTGGGACGCATCGCGTCTCACCGGCGCACGATCATGTGTTTGATTGCGCCCGGGCTACCGCGCCGCAAGTGACTCGCTGCGCTCCCACTCCGCGAGCGCGTGCTCGATCGCGGTGTCGAGCGAGTGCAGCCTGATCCCGAGCACGTCGTCCGCGGTTCGGTGGCGCGGCAACAGATCGCTTTCGAGGCTCTCCATCAGCGGGCCGATCAGCTCCGGCCGCTCGTCGGCGATGATCGCGGCGACTCGGCTCGCGATCGGCGTCACCGACAGCCGGCCGGAGCCGATCGCCGGGCGCCCGACGAGCATCGCATCGGCGATCCGCCGGATCAGCTGCCCGTAGCTCACGAGATCCGGCCCGCAAGCGTCGATCACGCTTCCTCCCGCGTGGGGGTCGTCGGCGGCCGCGACCAGCGCCGCGACGATGTCGCGCTCGTCGATCGGCATCCCGCGGTTGTCGCGCCAGGCGGGCAGGATCAGCACCGGCATCCGCTCGATCAGGTGCACCAGGAATCGGAACGCGCGCGAGCGGGCGCCGATCACGATCGAGGCGCGCAGTGCGACCGATCCCGGTACCGCGTCGAGCAGGATCCGCTCGACCTCGAGCCGGCTGTCGAGATGTGGCGAGCGGCGACCATCGGCGGGCTCGGGTCCGCCGAGGTAGACGATCCGCCGCACACCGGCCCTTTGGGCGGCGCCCGCGAACCGTTCGGCGGCGCTGCGCTCTCGCAGCGCGAACCGATCCGTGGCGCCGGGCGCGGGCTCCATCGAGTGGATCAGGAAGTACGCGACCTCGACCCCGCCCAGCGCCGCATCGAGCCCGTCGCCGGTGACCGCGTCGCCCGCGAACACCGGGACCTCCAGCGCGACCCGGTCGGGCCGTCGCGAGAACCCGCTCACGTGGTGTCCGCGGCGGATCAGCGAGGCTGCCACGAGCGAGCCGACGTAGCCGCCGACGCCCGTCACGAGCACGTTCAGCGATCGGTCTGCTGCCGTGTCGCGAATCATCCCCATAAACCTACGAAATAGCGACTGCCGCCGAGAACATCCCGCAATTTGACGGGTTTTGCGCGGATGTGAAGTTCTTGCGTTTTCCGGGAAACGGGCGTCCGTGGAGTCGCCGAGTTCGCTTTGATGCAGTCCTCGTAGCGGTTGGTCAGGCAGCTTCGCCAGCGGATGGAGCCAGCGGTCCCCGCGACGGTCCAGGATCGAGCACGAGTCGGGGAGTTGGTCAGCGATGGCACGAGGGCGGACGGTCCAACAGGCGAGCTGCGAGAACTGCTTCTTCGGATGCAACCGACTCTGTGCGGTGCAGCTGAGCGGGCCGTGCGGCACCTTTCGCCCCGACCGCCCCGAGGGCCTGCGACCGCCCAGCCAGTTGCGATTCGTGTTCGGCGCCGAGCGACGTCAGCAGGTTGCGTGGGCGTTCCCGTCGCCGTCTGAGCAGGTCGCGCTGCACGCTTGAGCGACCGCACCGGCTCGAGGCTCAGGACGGCGCGCCCGTCTCGGTCGCGCTCAGGTCCGCGCCCGGATTCGCGCGGGCCGCGTGCTTGGCCATCCACTCCGAGCCGGGCCGGTCGCTCGCACCGTGGATGAACACCGACATCACCACGGTCAGTGCCACGAGCTCGAAGATCGTCTGCCCGTGGGGCAGGTTGGCCGCCGAGATCAGCAGTGAGAACGTCATTGTCGCGACGCCCTTGGGCCCGAACCAGGCCATGAACGCTCGGGTCGGGATGTCCGTGGCGGTGCGCACCAACGATCCCATCACCGCGACCGGCCTGGCGACGACGAACGTCAGTATCGCCACCCCGAATCCGGCCCACCCCTCGAGCCACAGGCCGTCGAACGTCAGCAGCGACCCGAACACCGCGAAGACGCCGAGCTTGACGATCTCGACGATGTCGACGGATTGGTGCACGAACGCCTCGCACGCGTCCGGACGGCGGATGCCGAGCACGATCGCAGCGACGAACACCGCGATCAGGCCGTTGCCGTTGGGCAGCAGCACCGCGGCGCCGTAGGCGACGAACGCGGCGCCGAGCGCGAACAGCGACTGCTGCTCGAGTGCGAGCCGCTGCGTCGGAGCGAGGCTCGCGGCGAAGCCGACCGCAAGGCCGACGCCGAATCCGAAGCCGAGGTCCTCGCAGATGAACTGCCACAGCACCAGGTGTGCATGCGGGCTCAGCACGGCGGTCAGCGCCAACACGGCCGGCAGCGCCAGACCATCGTTCAGCCCCGACTCGAGGTTGAGCGAGTTACGCACCACGAGCGGCACCCGAGGGTTGGTGACCACGCTCGAGCTCAGCACCGGGTCGGTCGGCGCCAGCAGCGCTCCGACCAGGAACGACTCGGTCCAGGACAGGCCGATCAGCAGTTTGACCGCGACCGCGACCAGCGCCGCCGTGACCGGCATCGCCGCCGCGAGCTTGCGAACCGGCAGATGCCAGTGCGAGCGCAGCAGTTCACCATCGACCTCGAGCCCATCGCGCAGCAGAATCACGATCAGCGCGACCGTCGCCAGGTCCGTCACCAGCCCCGAGTCGCGTTGCAGGTTGATCACCCCGAGGCCGCCACGGCCGAGCACGAAGCCGACGACCACGAACACCGCCACCGGCGACAACGCGGTGCGCTCGGCCAGCCGCGAGATCAGCGCCCCGCCGATCAGCAGGCCGCCGAACGCGACCGCGACGACGTCGAACGTGTGGGACGCCATTGCGTAGGCGAGCATTTAGAGTGTCGGAAGGGCGAGCCGAGAGGAGCGCGACGTTGCAGGTCACCGTGCTTGGGAAGTCACCATCGTGGCAGGATGCGGGCGGCGCGTGCAGTGGCTACCTCGTTGAGCACGACCAGCTGCGGCTGGTGCTCGACTGCGGCAACGGCGTGTTCGGCAAGCTCCGGTCGGTGGCCGACTACCGGTCGGTCTCCGACGTGCTGATCACCCACATGCACGCCGACCACTTCCTCGACCTGATCCCGCTCTGCTACGGGCTCGCCAACGCCGACCGGCTCGGGCAACTATCCACAGCCGGGCGGCCGCGGGTGCTGTATCTGCCGCCCGACGGCCGGCGGACGCTGCGCGCCGTGACCGGGGCGTGCGGCAGCCTCGAGCTGATCGACGAGTGGTTTGACGTGATCGAATACGACCCGGCTGACGAGCTGACGATCGCGGGCGTGCGGGTGGGCTGGTGCGAGGTGCCGCACTACGTCCGCACGTTCGCCGTGCAGCTGACCGCCGCCGACGGTCTGCGGTTCACGTTCGGTGCCGACTGCGCGCCCAACGACGAGCTGGTGAGGTTCGCGCACGACACCGACCTGTTGATGATCGAGGGCACGCTGGCCGAGCCCGACCTGGAACCCGGCCCGGGTCATCTCACCCCTCGGCAGGCGGGCGAGCACGCTGCCGCCGCCAGAGCGCACCGGCTGCTCGTGACCCACTACTCCGACGAGCTGGATCCCGTCTGGGTCGCAGCCGAGGCGGCCGCCGGTTACGGCGGCGCGGTTGAGCTGGCCCAGGAGGGTGCCGTCTACGCCGTGCAGCAGGGCCATTACGCTCCGTCGCAGACCGCCTGATGCCCGAGCGAGACCTGTTCGCCAGCTTCGACCGAATGCGGCGAGAGATGGACGAGCTGGTCGGTGAGGCGTTTGAGCGGACCGGTCTCTCGCGCCGGCGAACCGGGCACTGGCCGCCGATCGATGTCGCCTACGCATCCGACCCGCCGCGCGCGATCGTGACCGCGGAGCTGGCCGGTGTCGAGTCCTCGGACCTGGCGCTGCAGATCGAGGGTCGCCGCCTGATCCTCGCGGGGCGGCGACGGTCCCCGAGCCCGGAGGGCGAGGTCTACCAGCAGGTCGAGATTGAGCGGGGCGTGTTCCGGCGGATCGTCGAGCTCGGCGCCGAGGTCCGCTCCGATGCCGCGACCGCGCGGTACGAGCACGGGATGCTGCGGATCGAGTTGCCGCTCGTGCAGCGCTCGACGCGGCCGCTGGACGTCCCGATCCAGCGCGGCGAGGCCGGACGGACCGAGACGGGCGGCCGATGATCGAGATCGCCACGGTCGCCGGGCAGCAGCCGGGCGAGGATGTCGCGATCGGTCAGCCGCGCATGCTGCCCGGCCGGCTGGCGGTGCTGCCGCTGCGCGATGCGGTCACGTTCCCGGAGCTGGTCGTGCCGCTCAACATCGGCCAGGAGCGCTCGATCGCCCTGATCAACGACGTGCTGCGCGGCGATCGCTCGCTGGTGCTCGTCGCCGGTCGCTCCGCCGAGGTCGAGACACCCGGTCCTGACCAGCTCTACGACGTCGGCGTGCTCGGCACGGTCGCGCGGATGGTGCGATTGCCCGACGACACGCTGCGGGTGCTCGTGCAGGGCGGCCAGCGCGTCCACATCGACCAGTGGCTGTCGGCCGACCCCTACCTCGTCGCGGAGGTCTCCGAGCTGGCCGACGAGATCTCCGAAGGTCCGCAGCTGACCGCGCTGATGCGCAACGTACAGCGCGACTTCAGCGCGATCGCCGGTCAGGTTCCGCACCTGCCGGAGGAGCTCGCGGTGATGGCTTCCAACATCGAGGACCCGGTGATGCTCTCGCACCTGCTCTGCGGGGCGCTGCGGCTGCCGGCCGAGGAGAAGCAGTCGTTGCTGTCAGAACTCGACGTCTCCAAGCGGCTGCGTCGGCTCTCGGAGGTGCTCGCCAACGAGCGCCAGGTCGTCGAGATCGGCTCCCAGATCCAGTCGCAGGTCCAGTCCGAGCTGGAGAAGGGGCAGCGCGAGTTCTTCCTGCGCCAGCAGCTGAAGGCGATCCAGGACGAGCTGGGCGAAGGCGACGAGGCGGCAGCCGAAGCCAAGGAGCTGCGCGACCAACTCGAGGCGCTGGAGCTGCCTGAGGAGGTCTCAAAGCAGGTCGAGCGCGAGCTCGGCCGGCTCGAGCGCCTGCAACCGGCGATGGCCGAGTACGGGGTCGTGCGTACCTACCTGGAGTGGATCGCGTCGCTGCCGTGGAACAGCTCGACCGAGGACGACCTCGATCTCGGGCACGCGCGCGAGGTGCTCGACGCCGACCACTACGACATCGAGAAGGTCAAGGACCGGATCCTCGAGTTCCTCGCGGTTCGCTCGCTCAAGCCCGACGCGCGCGGTTCGATCCTGCTGTTCGTCGGGCCACCGGGGGTCGGCAAGACGTCGCTCGGGCGCTCGATCGCCCGCGCGCTCGGGCGGCGCTTTGAGCGGATCAGCGTCGGCGGCGTTCGCGACGAGTCCGAGATCCGCGGCCATCGGCGCACCTACATCGGCGCCATGCCGGGGGTGATCGTCCGAGCGCTGCGTGACGCCGGCGCCAACAACCCGCTGTTCATGATCGACGAGATCGACAAGATGGGCGCGGATTTTCGTGGCGACCCGGCATCGGCGATGCTCGAGGTGCTCGATCCCGAGCAGAACGACAGCTTCCGCGACCACTACCTCGATCTCCCGTTCAACCTCTCGAACGTGATCTTCGTTACGACCGCCAACAACCTCGACACGATCCCGGGGCCGCTGCGCGATCGGATGGAGATGATCCAACTCTCGGGCTATACCGAGGACGAGAAGCTGCAGATCGCCAAGCGCTATCTCGTCGGTCGTCAGATCGAGCGAAACGGACTGACCCCGGCACGGATCTCGTTCACCGACGCCGGCCTGCGAGCGATCATCTCCGGCTACACGCGCGAGGCGGGCGTGCGCCAGCTCGAGCGCGAGATCGGCACGATCGTCCGCAAGGTCGCGCGTCAGGTCGCCGAGCGGACGGTCACCCGCAAGCTATCGGTGACCGAGCCGCGGGTCCGCGAACTGCTCGGCAGGCGGGCGTTCGGAGCCGAGGCGCGCCGGCGGACCTCGCGACCGGGGGTCGCGACCGGCCTGGCGTGGACGCCGGTCGGCGGCGATGTGCTGTTCGTCGAGGCGTCGGCGATGACCGGCAAGGGAGGGTTGACGATCACCGGCCAGATCGGCGACGTGATGCGCGAGTCCGCGCAGGCGGCGCTGACGTTCGTGCGCTCGAGCGCGGCGGGTCTGCTCCCCGACCTGCCCGGCGGCTGGTTCGCCGACCACGACATCCACATCCACGTGCCCGCCGGCGCGATCCCGAAGGACGGTCCGAGTGCCGGCGTGACGATCGTGACCGCGCTCGTCTCGCTGCTGTCGGGACGAGCCGTGCGCTCCGACGTGGCGATGACGGGTGAGATCACGCTGACCGGCCAGGTGCTGCCGATCGGCGGGCTCAAGGAGAAGGCGCTCGCCGCGCAACGGTTCGGGATCAGGACCGTGATCGCTCCGGAGCTCAACGCGCCCGACATCGACGAGATCCCCGAGCACCTGCGCGCGCAGCTGCGGTTCGTGTTCGTCTCAGACGTCTCGGCGGTGCTCGAGACCGCGTTGCAAAACCGACGCGCTCGCTCGTACACGCTGGCCTAAGAGTCGACCTCTTGCCGGGCTCGCGTATGCTGGGGGCGATTGCCGCCACGCACAAGGGAGACACATGGCATCACCAGGCACGAAGGTCGCTCAGGCGGTTCCGTTCACCGTCGCCGACCTCGCAAGGATCAAGGACAACCCGTACCTCCATCGCGTGATCGAGGATGGACAGCTGCGCGACAACGTCGCCAACGTGATCGAGTCCGGCAGGGGCGCGTATGACCGCCTCGGCGCCAACGGCGCGCTGCACAAGACCGTGCTCGAGGATTCAAGGCTGCACGACGCCGTCCAGTCAGCGGCTGGCTCGGTGCGTGACATCGCGCTGGCGCTCAACGAGGTCGACGCCAAGCACGGCCGGGCGTTTCCGGCGCCCAAGCGCAAGCATCGGATGCTCAAGCTGCTGTTGATCGTCGCGACGATTGGGCTGGTGCTCGCGCTGTCTGAGAGCCTGCGCAACAAACTGCTCGACCTCCTGTTCGGATCAGAAGAGGAGTTCCAGTACACGCCACCGGCGCCTCAGGCGCCGTCTGAGCCCCCGGCCAGCCCGGTCAGCGCGGCATAAGCCGTCTTTTTGGGGGGCGCCCCCTGGCGGGGCGCCCTGTTGGGCTGGTCGGGAGGTGTCTGCTCCTAGACTGTGGTGGCGATGGAGGCCGCGGCGATAACCCAGCGCCAAGCGCGCGCGGAGCTCAGCTCCGATAAGGCGGCGAGGATCGTCACGGCGATGCGTGCCAGCGTGGCGACTCGCGGGATCGCGGGTTCGACGTTTGATCACGTCGCGCGTGAGGCGGGCGTTTCCCGCGGGCTGCTGCACTACTACTTCCAGACCAAGGAGCGGCTGCTGCTCGAGCTGGTGTCGGTCGAATGCGAGGCACGCGGTGAGCTGCTCGACCAGGCGGTTGCGGGTGCCGACGACGCCGACGGTCTGATCGATGGGCTCGTGCGGGCGTTTCGCGAGACGCTCGGCGAGACCGCTGGTCCGTTCGCAACGTTCTACGAGCTGCTGATGCTCGGCCAGCGCAACCCCGAGATCGCCAGCGAGCTGCGCCAGCTGGCGCGCGCGACCCGCGAGCGGCTCGGCGAGGCATTGCGTGCCGGTGCCGCCGCCGGTGTATTCGAGCTGCGCGCCGACCCGGTCGATTTCGCCGGGTTTCTGTTCGGGCTCGCCGACGGGATGGCGATCCGCCGCCTGTCCGAGCCCGAGTTGTCGCTCGAGCCGCTGCTCGAGCAGGCGATCGGCGCAGCCCGCGCGCTGGTCCGCTGACATCCGGCGGTGCGCCGACTGATCGTGCTCGGGGCCGTGCTGGCCGTGGTCGTCCTGCTCGCCGTTGCGCAACTGGTGCTGCCTGGCCTCGCCGCTCAGCGCGTGCGCTCACAGCTCGATCCCTACGGACGGGTCGAGTCGGTCTCGGTCGGCGCGTTTCCCGCGATCCAGCTGCTGTGGCAGCACGCCGACAGCGTGTCGGTCGAGCTCGCGTCGTTTCGCAGCGCTGGTACGGGAGCGGTGGACACTGAGTTCGGGCGCCTGCACGACGTCGGCACGCTGCATGCCACGGTCGCTCGCGCCCGCATCGGGCTGCTGATCGCCCGTGACGTCCGCCTGGTCAAGCACGGCTCGACGTTGATCGCCGGCGCTCGCGTCACCGACGCCGACCTGCGGCGGACGCTGCCGCTGCTGCAGTCGGTCACGCCCGTCGCCGGCTCGGGCGATCAGTTGACGCTGCGGGGTACGGCGCAGTTGCTCGGCGCGCCGGTCTCGGTCGACGTATCGGTGCGGGTGTCCGACGGCAAGCTGGTTGCGTCGCCCGACGTGCCGTTGGGTCCGATCGCGACCATCACGCTGTTCAGCGACCCCGACGTCCGCGTCGACACCGTCGGCGCAACCGCGGTTCCCGGCGGCTTCGTCGTCCGCGCGACCGCGACATTGCGCTGACCCCGGCTCAGGTCGGCAGCGTCTGCGCCAGGAACCGCTGCGTCACGTCCCAGGCGCGGGCGGCCGGCTCGGGCTGGTGAAACAGCGGGTTGTCCCAGTTGTCGAAGGCATGGCCGCCGTCGGGCTGGATCTCGACCTCCCAGCCGGGACGCGTGGCGGCCAGCGCGGCGACGCGCTCTGACTGCTCCAGCGGGATGTAGGGATCCTGGGCTCCGAAATGCATCAGGACCGGGCATTGGACCTGCTCGGCGTCGTCGAGCATCTCCGGGATCCCAGAGCCGTAGTAGGCAACCAGTGCGTCGGGATCGGCCGCGATCGCCACTCCGAAGCCGAGCGTGCCGCCGAGGCAGAAGCCCATCGCGCCCGTGCCGCCGCGTACCTCGGGCAGCTCGCGCAAGGCGCCGAGGGCGACCGCCGCGTCCTCGATCGCGCCCGGGATGTCGAGCTGCTGGACCGTCGCGAACGCCTCCTTCAAGGCGGCCTCGCCCTTGCCGAACTGGGCGCGTGGCCGGATCCGGCGATACAGGTCCGGCGCCAGCGCGACGTAGCCGAGCTTCGCCAAGCGGTCGGTCGCGCCGCGGATGTAGGTGCCGACCCCGAAGATCTCCTGCAGCACAAGCACGCCGGGGCCACCGCCGGCCTCCGGGACCGCGACGTGGGCGTCCATCGCGCCCCCGTCGGGCATCTGGACCGTCTCGCTGCGCGTCGCGATCGCCACGGCCGTTCAGGCCTCGCCGTGCTTCGGCGACGTCCACGGTGCGCGCAGGCGCCGCTCGAGCTCGGCGGCGAGGTCGTCGATCGCGACCCGGTCCTGCGTGAGCGAGTCGCGGTCGCGCACGGTGACCGTCCGGTCCTCCAGCGACTGATGGTCGATCGTCACCGCCCACGGCGTCCCGATCTCGTCCTGGCGCCGGTAGCGGCGGCCGATCGCGCCCGACACGTCGAGCTCCGCCTGCATGCGCGCGCGCAGCTCGCGGTAGACCTCCTGGGCCAGCTCGGGCTGGCCGTCCTTGCGCACGAGCGGGAGCACCGCCACCTTCACCGGTGCCAGCTGCGGGTGCAGCCGCAGCACCGTCCGCGTGTCGCCCTCGATCTCGTCCTCGTCGTAGGCGTCGACCAGAAACGCCAGCATCGACCGGTCGACCCCGGCGGCCGGCTCGATCACGTGCGGGACGTAACGCTCACCCGAGGCGGTGTCGACGTACTCGAGCTTCTGGCCGGAGTACTCGGCGTGGCGCGACAGGTCGAAGTTGCCCCGGTTGGCGACCCCCTCGAGCTCCTGCCATCCGATCGGGAACAGGTACTCGACGTCGGAGGTGCCGCTCGAGTAGTGGCTCAGCTCATCGGCGTCGTGGGCGCGCAGCCGCAGGTGGTCGGCGCGGATCCCGAGCTCGAGGTACCAGTTGTGGCGCTGCTTCAGCCAGTGCTCGTACCAGGCCGGCGCGTCGGCGGGTGCGACGAAGAACTCCATCTCCATCTGCTCGAACTCGCGGGTGCGGAAGATGAAGTTGCCGGGGGTGATCTCGTTGCGAAACGACTTGCCGATCTGGGCGATCCCGAACGGCGGCTTCTTGCGGCTGAACTGCAGGTAGTTGCGGAAGTTCAGGAAGATCCCCTGCGCCGTCTCCGGACGTAGGTAGACGATCGAGCCCTCCTCCTTGACCGGCCCGATCGTGGTCTCGAACATCAAGTTGAAGTCACGGGCGGGGGTGAGGTCGCACTGGTCGGTCTCACCGGGGTGCTTGGACGGCTTGCGCCCGCACGCCGAGACGTCGAGGTGGTCGGCGCGGAAGCGCAGCTTGCAGGTTCGGCAGTCGACCAGCGGGTCGGTGAACCCGGCCAGGTGACCCGACGCCTCCCACGTGCGCGGGTGCTGGATGATCGCGGAGTCGAGCGCGACCACGTCGTCGCGCTCCTGCAGCATCGCGCGCCACCACTGCGCCTTGACGTTGTTCTTGAGCAGCACGCCGTAGTGGCCGTAGTCGTAGCTGGAGCTGATCCCCCCGTAGATCTCCGAACTCTGAAACACGAACCCGCGTCGCTTGCACAGCGACACGATCTTGTCCATCGTCACCTTGTCGTCGGCCATCGCGCCGGGATGGTAGTGAGCCGTCAGCCGGAGGCGATCAGCGCCTCAAAGCGCCCGTCGTCGCGCAGCGACTCCAGGTCCTCGTCGCCGGCGGCTGACTCGCGCAGGCCCGGCCGGTCCGCAAACGCGCGCTCGAGCTGGCGCAGGGCCTCGTCGCGATCGCCCTCGATCGCCTCCAGGCACGCGAGGTTGTAGTGCAAGTCGCCGGCGTCTGGATGGCACTCGAGACCCTCGCTCAGCAGTGCGCGGGCGCGTCCGGGGTCCGAGCGCAGCAGCGGTGCCGCGAGAAACGCCCACTCCCACGCGGACGGCGTGAACGTCGGCGGTCCGCCGAAGCTGAGCACGGTCGTGCCGGGCTCGCGCGCGATCGCGTGTCGGCGCGAGGCCGGGTCGGGGATGAACACGTACGTCCCGGCCGGTACCTCGTGTTCGACGTCGTCGATCGTGAACGTTGCATGACCGCGCGCGACGAAGTACAGCTCCTCGTGCCCGGCTACATCCTCGCCGTCCTCGGGGAGCTCGTCATGGGGTTCGACGACGTCGTCACCGACGGCGCCGGCCACGTAGGCGTTGGTGCCGAATGCCTGGAGCCCGAGCGTCTGGCGGACCGGCAGCCAGGTGAGCGTTCCCGGCCCCTGAACCGGTTCGAACTCGTCGAGCTGCACGATCTTCGGTGGCTGTGGCATCTGCTCTGGCTCCTGATCGATGGACGGTGCAACGACCATTGCAGCAGCTTGATTTGCGGCACCGTTGCTTGGCACTCAGGGCGCGCGAGTGCCAAGGTCCGCAGCTATACTTTCGAAAGCGATGCCGATCTACGAGTACAGGTGTACGAAGGGGCACGTGTTCGACGCGATGCAGCGGTTCTCGGACGATCCGCTGGACGCCTGCGAGGTCTGCGGCGCCTCCACTCAGCGGGTGTTCCATGCGCCGGCGGTGCATTTCAAGGGGTCGGGTTTCTACAACACCGACTACGGCACCCGCAAGCGGGCCAAAGAGATGAAGGAGAACGGGTCCAGCGAGAAGGGCGACTCGTCATCGGATAAGTCAGCGTCCAAGGACGCCAAGGAGTCCAAGAGCTCGTCGGACTCGTCCTCGTCCTCGTCCTCGTCGTCGTCGTCGTCGGACAAGCCGGCGCCGAAGAAGTCCGAGGCGAAGGCCTCCACCGGCAACTCGTAGTCGGCCGCCCGGCGTTGGCGTTGGGCTCGGGTGATCGTGCTCGCTGCGGCGAGCGCTGTGAGCAGCCGCCAGGGGCGCGCGGCTGAACTTTGGCGAAAGCCTGCGAATAATTCTCACCTTCTCGCCATCGTTCGCGCTCGGGCCGATCGCTCGCGCCGCCGCCTCGCGCGCGAGCCGCCGCGGGTGGCACACGCGCCGCCGCCTCGCGCCCGAGGCGCCGCGGGTGGCACACGAGCCGCCGCGGGTGGCACACGCGCCGCCGCCTCGCGCCCGAGGCGCCGCGGGTGGCACACGGGCCGCCGCGGGTGGCACCTGGGCTGCCGCGGCCCCGGGTCGCGCCCCTCTGACTTCCGTCCGCGCGTGCCGGGAAGCTGTCGCGCATGTCAGCGTCGAGCTCGCGCACGGTGCCGCCGCCCGACCAGGTCATCCTCGGCTTCGATCTGGTCGCCACGTTCGTGTTCGCGTTGGAAGGCGGGAGCGCCGCGGTCAACGCCAATCTCGACGTGTTCGGGGTGCTGGTGCTCGGGTTCGTCACCGCCGTGGGTGGCGGCATCATCCGCGACCTGCTGATCGGCGATGTGCCGCCGGCGGCGTTTGCCGACCGGCGCTACATGATCACCGCGGTCGTCGGCGCGCTGGTCGCGTTTGCGATCTTCTCGCCGCTGGCGACCGTGCCGCACTGGGTGCTGATCGTGCTGGACGCCGGCGGCCTGTCGCTGTTCGCCGTGTCGGGGGCGAGCAAGGCGCTCGAGTTCGGGCCCAACGAGCTGACCGCGATCATCTGTGGCGTGCTGACCGCGACCGGCGGCGGCGCGATCCGCGATGTGCTGCTGAACATCGTCCCGGCGGTCCTGCGGGTCAGCGTCTACGCCTCGGCGGCCCTGCTTGGGGCGGCGGTGACGGTGATCGGGATCCGCGCCGGCCAACCGCGCGAGCGGATGATGTTCATCGGCGGCACCGCCTGCCTGGTGCTGCGGCTGGTGGCCGCTTGGCAGCACTGGAACCTGCCGCAGGCCGGCGCTATCTGAGCAGGCTCCGTCGCGCGGCTCAGTGGCCGGTCATCAGCTTGTGCACGTGGCGGCGCACGTCCGCCGGCGTTGCCACCAGCGCGTCCTGACCGTCCTCGACCGCGTACTGGGTCGGCCGCAGGATGTCGGTCGGCGCCGAGCCGCCGATCTCCGAGGCGAAGAACAGCTGCATCAGCGTGAAGCCGCCCATGTCGGTCTCGAGCGCGGTCGGTGCGCTCCACGCCGCCCACGGCAGCCGCGGGACGATCGAGGGCGACACCAGTCTTGACTTGATGTCGTTGAGGATCTGCTGCTGGTAGGCCTCGCGGGTGAGGTCGGTCGACGCCGCGTTACACGAGTTCTCGCGCGTCCGGGCGAGCACCAGCGCCTGGGTGCCGTTGAGGTGGTGGCTGCCTGGCTTCAGGTTCAGCGTCCAGCCACCGAGCTTGGCCCCGCCGGAGATCTTCGAGCAGATCCGGCCGGTGTGGACGTCGACGCCACCGATCGCGTTGATGAACTTCGGGAAGTTCGCGAGGTTGACGATGATCACGTGGTTGATCTTCACGTGCGTGAGCTGCTCGACCGTCTTGATCGTCAGCGCCGGTCCTCCGTACGCGTAGGCGGCGTTGATCTTCGACTGGCCGTGGCCGGGGATGTTGGCCCAGGTGTCGCGTGGGATCGACAGCCGGCGCGAGGTGCCGCCGCCGATACGCCACAGCATGATCGAGTCAGAGCGGATTCCGCCCGCGAACGCGCCCGGCTCCTTGGAACCCTTCGGCCGCTGGTCGAGCCCGAGCACGAGCACGGTGCTGGTGCCGGTGACCATGTTCGGCCCGGAGCTGAGCTCGGCCCTGGCGTTGGCCGGAACCGAGCCGCCACTCTGGATCGAGGCCGAGATCATGAACAGCACAAACGACAGCAGCAGCCACAAGACCACGATCCCGACCACCCAGCGCAGGACCCGCAGCGGGGTCCAGCGCCGTCGCCACCAGCGGACCTTGCGAGCGCCGTCATCGCCCGCTCGCCCGCCGCGGCCGTTGCGCCCCCCGCCGGCGCCGCCGCGTCCGCCAGAGCCCGACCGGCGCTCGGCCCGGCCGACCTGCTCGGCCGGCGCGTCCTCGCCCCGCAGCCGCTCCATCAGCCCACGCGGGGCCGAGCGATACAGCGTGTAGGGGCGGCCGCCGCGGCGTGCCGGGCGGTCCTCGTCGGGGTCAGACAGGCCGTACCGATCAGACGCGCGCCGGTCGCCGGGGTCCGCGATCGGATCCCTGCTGCCCGATCGGTAGACCCGATACGACGGTGGGTCCTGCGTCTGGCCGGAGCGACCTGACCGCTGCGGTCGGTCCTCTGACATCGTGCGTGCAATCTAGAGGGCGCTTGCTAATGGCTGGATAAGAGGATGTGCTTGGCGCGCCTATAGTGACGCCATGCCGGCGCCTCGCGTCATCGGCGTCGACCTCGGTGGCTCGAAGTTGCTGGCGGGTGCGATCGACCCCGAGCTCGGTGTTCACCACCGGGTGCAGCGCACCGTCGTGGGGCTTGATCAGCAGGCCCTGCTTGACGTTACGGCCGATGTGGTGTCGCAGACGATCGCCGCCGCCGGTCCCGTGCAGGCGGTCGGATTCGGGATCCCGGTGCTGATCGATCGCGCGGCCGCGACCGCCGTCGTCGGCGTGAATACGTTGTTGCACGAGATTCCGTTCGGCGAGGTGATGTCGCAGCGGCTCGGGTTGCCGGTGTTCGTCGACAACGATGGCAACTGCGCCGCGCTCGCCGAGCATCGGGCCGGCGCGTGCGCGGGCGCCAGCGAGGCGATTGTCCTGACCCTCGGAACCGGCATCGCCGGCGGTCTGATCCTGCGCGACGAGTTGTACCGAGGCGCCAGCGGCGCGGCGGGCGAGCTCGGCCACATGGTGATCGAGTTCGACGGCCCGCCGTGTCACGGCAATTGCCCCAACCACGGCTGCGCCGAGGTGTACGTGTCGGGCACCGCGCTCGTCCAGGAGGCGGTCCGGCTCAGCGCGATCCGGCCGCGATCCGGCCTGGCCCGGGTGCGCGAGCTGCCCGTGGCGCTGGCCGGCCCGGTGATCACCGAGCTGGCCCAGGCGGGCGATGCGGCCGCGATCGAGGCGATCTCGTTGGTTGGCTCACGGCTCGGGATCGTGCTCGCGAACCTGATCAACATCTTCAACCCGCAGGTGATCGCGGTGGGTGGCGGCGTGATCACCGCCGGCGAGCTGCTGCTGGCGCCGGCCCGCGCGGTCGTCGCCGAGCGAGTGCTGCCGTTTCTGGCCGGGCAGGCCCAGATCGTCGCGACCCGATTCGGGGTCGAGGCGGGAATGGTCGGCGCCGCCGCGCTCGCCTACGACGAGCTCGAGCAGACGGCGGCGATCGCGTCATGAGCGAGCACGACGGGGGCCGGCTGGTCGTCTGCCCGACGCCGATCGGCAACCTCGAGGACATCACGCTGCGGGTGCTCGCGGCGCTGCGAGAGGCCGACGTCATCGCCTGCGAGGACACGCGGCGAACCCGGGTGCTGCTCGACCGCTACGGGGTCAGCGCCACGCTGGTCAGCTATCACGAGCACAACGAGCGAGCCCGGGCGGCCGAGCTGGTGCAACGGATGCGCCGGGGCGCCGTCGTCGCGCTCGTCTCCGACGCCGGGATGCCGCTGGTGTCCGATCCGGGGCTGGTGCTCGTGCGGGCGTGTGTCGGGGCGGGGCTCGGCGTTGAGGTGCTGCCCGGTCCGAGCGCGGCGCTGAGCGCGCTCGTCGCCAGCGCGCTGCCCGCCGAGCGCTGGCGGTTCGTCGGCTTTCTGCCGCGCAAGCGCTCGGAGCTGCAGTCCGTGCTGAGCAGCCCCGAGACCGTCGTCGCGTTCGAGTCCCCGCAGCGGGTCGGGGCGACGCTGACGCTGCTTGCGCAGTCAGACCCCGGACGCCAGGTCGCGGTCTGCCGCGAGCTCACCAAGCTGCATGAGGAGGTCGTCCGCGGCAGCGCCGCAGAGCTCGCCGAGCGCTACGCCGACGGCCCGCCGCGGGGTGAGATCGTGCTCGTGCTCGGGCCGGCGACGCCTGCTGAGCCCGACCTCGAGCAGCCGCTGCGGGCGCTGCGCCGGCTGATCGATGCGGGCGCCAAGCCACGCGCGGCGGCATCGGTTGTCGCCGAGCTGACCGGCACCAGCGCCAACGCCCTGTACCGCGCGCTGACCGATGGCTCACGCGCCGCCTGACAGCTGACGCGCCGCCTGGCGGCTGGCGGGCCGCCTCAGCCCTGCAGCACGGCGCGCATCGACTCCTTGATCGATGCGGTCGCCTTCAACACCGCAGTCGGCTCATAGCCACAGTGCGCCATGCAGTTGTCACAGCGCGGATCGCGGCCGCGGCCGTACTTGTCCCAGTCGGTCGTCTCGACCAGTTCCTTGTAGGTCGAGGTGTAGCCGTCGGCCATCAGGTAGCAGGGACGCTGCCAGCCGAACAGCGAGTAGCTCGGGATCCCCCAGGCGGTGCACTGCAGGTCGAGCTTGCCTTCGAGGAAGTCGAGGAACACCGGCGAGTGATTGAGCCGCCAGCGTCGGCGCCGGCCGTCGGCGAATGCCGCCCGGAACAGGTCCCGGGTCTGGCGGACCCCGAGGAAGTGCTCCTGATCGGGCGCCTTCTCATACGCGTACGCCGGGGAGATCATCATCTGATCGACCTCGAGGTCGTCGTTGAGGAAGTCGAGCACCGAGCGGACCGTTTCGGGCGAGTCGGTCGTGAAGAAGGTCGTGTTCGTCGTCACCCGGAAGCCGGCGGCCTTGGCGGCGCGGATCGCCGACACCGCCTTGTCGAACACGCCGTCGCGGCAGACCGACTCGTCGTGGCGCTCGCGCAGGCCGTCCATGTGAACCGCCCACGAGAAGTACGGAGAGGGCTCGAAGTTCTCCAGCTTGCGCTCGAGCAGCAGCGCGTTCGTGCACAGATAGACGAACTTCTTGCGCGCGACCAGTTGGCGCACGATTTCGTCGATCTCGGGATGGATCAGCGGCTCGCCGCCGGCGATCGAGACCATCGGCGCGCCGCACTCCTGCACCGCGCCGACCGCTTGCTCGACCGGCATCCGCTGGCGCAGCGTCGCCTCGGGATGCTGGATCTTGCCGCAGCCCGCGCACGCGAGGTTGCACTGGAACAGCGGCTCGAGCTCGACGATCAGCGGGAACTTGTCGCGTCGCCGGAGCTTCTGCTCCATCAGGTAGGCGCCCATCCGGGTCGCCTGTCGAAATGAGACTGGCATCAGTGATCCGTCCTTTGCATCACTGCCGGGGGCAGCTTGAGGTGCAGGTTCTCTTCGGCCACGGTCTGCTCATCTACGGTAGCGGCGCCGAGTCCCCGCAACGCGTCGATCAGCCGGTTGACGAGTTCGTCCGGGACCAAGGGGCCGGCGGTGATCCCGATCCGCCGAGTCCCCGCCAGCGCCGCCGCGGTCAGCTGCGACGCGTCGGATACGAGCAGGCTGCGGCAGCCGCCCCGGTGGGCGGCGTCGACCAGCCGCCGTGAGTCCGACGAATTCTCAGAGCCGACGACGATCATCAGGTCGCAGCTTTGGGCGAGCGTTCGCACCGCCGTCTGGCGATTCTGGCCCGCGTGGGAGGTGTCCTGCGACGGCGGTCCCAGCAGCAACTCGCGATCGCCGAGCATCGGCGCCCACTGCGACAACAGCGCGGCCGCCCGACGCAGCGACCGCAGCGCGGTGGCGGTGCCTGCAGCGCTCGCGACCGGGTTGCGCAGCTCCCGGCCGGGGGTGTCGAGCACGACCCGCAGCGCGTACAACGGGCGAGCGCCCGCAGCCGGGGCCAGCCACGCCGACTCGGTGTCCGCCGCGAGCGCGCCTGTCCGCGCCAGCGCCCGGCGGCGTGCACCGGTCACCAGCCCGCGCGCCGAGGCGATCGGTCCGACCCGGGTCCGGAGGCCACCGCGTCGCAGGACGCCGGCCAGGATCGAGGGATCGGCACAGTGAAACGAATCGGATTCGCGCGGGCCGCGCAGCTCGCTGGCGAGTACGACGTCACCAGGTCGCAGCGAGGGGTCGACGGCGCCGCACAGCCCGGCGATCATCACGGCGGCCGCATCGTCGTGATCGTGCGAGCGCGCATAGCGCCCGGCGGCCCGCGGTCCGATCCCGGACCGCGCCACGGTCGCCCACGGTGCGCCGTGGCGGATCGCGGCGGCCTCGAGCCGCATCGGCGCCAGCACGGTCAGCGGCGCGGGTGACGACTGTCGGTGTGGGCCGGCCACCGTGTCACGCGCCACAGCGCGTTCTGACGCGACGGCATCACTGCCCATTCGCGCGAGCGCCAGCGCCGCCGCGGCCCGCCCACTGCGAACCGCGCCCTCCATCGTCGCCGGCCAGCCGGTGTCGGTCCACGCGCCCGCCAGATACAGCCCCGGCAGCGCGGTGACCGGACCGGGCCGCAACGCTCGTTGCCCGGGCGCCGCCCGGAACGTGGCGGCGTGGTCGCGGGTGACAAACCAACGGCGGACGGTCGCCGCGCGCGCGGCCGGCAACAGCTCGGCCAGGGCGGGGAGGAAGCGGTCGCGGAGCCGCTCGCCCGACTCCCCGAGCTCGTCCTCGGCCGCCGACAGCGTCACCACCAGATACTGGCCGCCGTCGGCCAGACCGGCGCTGGCGGTCCGGTCGAACACCCACTGGACCGGGCTGTCGATCGCCGCCGCAAACGGCTCGCTCAGCACCTGGCGGTCGTAGACGACATGCAGGTTGACGATCGGCGAGCCGCCCAGCCGCTGCCAGGCGGAGCGGTCGACGCCGGCGCCGTCTGGCACGAGCGCGGCCGCGCCCGGCGGCGGTGTGCAGACGATCACCTGGCCCGCGCGGAGCACGGCGTCGTCGGCGAGCGTCAGCTCGAACCCACCGTCGCACGCAACGATCGCTCGCGCGGTCGCACGCAGGCGCACGTCAACGCCGGCGCGAGCAAGCGCAGCCCGCCCGGCGACGTCGTGGATCTGCGACAGCGGCACCGCGGCGTGGCCGATGTCGCCGGCCGCCCGACGCTCGAGCAGCCCGAGCCTGAACACGAGCGCGGCCTGCGCGAGCGACGCCTGCTCACTGGTGAGGTTGATCGTCGGGCGCACGATCAGGTCCCAGATCGCCTCGATACAGCGCTGGTCCTGGCCGTGGCGGCGCAGCCAGTCGGCGAACGAGGTCCGGTCCGCGGCGGCGTCGTCGGGGTCGACGAACCGCAGCGCGGCCATCGCCGCGGTCACCGCTAGGCGTTGGCGGATCCCGAGGAACGGGTAGCGCGCGAGCGCTGCCGCGAGGTGCAGCGGCGCCGGCAGCGCCGAGCGCGACAGGCGTCCGCGCCTGCCGCCGGGCGCCAGCACCTCGATCTCCAGCCGCGACTGCATCGTCACCAGGTCGTCGGCGTCGAGCTCGTGCACGAGCTGTTGGTAATCGCGGCAGCAGCGCAGGAACACGTGCTGGCCGTTGTCGGCCGTCAGCCCGTCGCGCCCGAACGAGTAGGCGGCGCCGCCGAGCCGTCCGCGGGATTCGAGCAGGGTCACCTCGGCGCCCGAGCCGGCACATCTGAGCGCGGCCGCAATTCCGGCCAGCCCGCCGCCGACGACGATCACCCGCGGGTCGGTCACGGCGCCGCCCCTGGGCGGCGGACGCGGGCCCCCGCAAGGCTGCGAGCCGCGACCGCGCCCTTCGCCCACGGCGACAGCGACACGCGATGGCGCAGCACCTGCGCCGGGTCGGCGACGATCCGCTCGAGGATCGTCCGGTAGATGCCGGTCATCGCCTCCAGGCACGAGGCGCTGCGACGGTCCAGCGACGCCTCCAGCCGCATCCCGTGGGCAAACCACGCTGCGGCCCGATCGGCCTCGAACCGGATCAGATCGACCGCTGCGTCCGCGGATCCGTTCAATCGTCCGGCCTCCGGACCGGCCGCGCGCGCCAGCACCGCCAGGTCCTCGCAGCCGAACCGGCGCAGGTCCTCGGCCGGCAGATAGGTCCGCCCGAGCAGCGCATCTTCGCGGACGTCGCGCAGGATGTTCGTCAGCTGCATCGCGACGCCGAGGTCGTCGGCCAGCCGGAAGTCCTCGGCGGTCGCGTTCCCGTCGGTGAAGATCGCGACGCACAGCCGGCCGATCGTGCCCGCGACCCGGCGGCAATAGCCGACCAGCTGGTCGAACGTCTCGTACTCACTGATGCCGTGCACGTCGAGCTCGACCCCCTCGATCAGCAGCTCGAGCGCGTCCAGCGGCAATGCGTAGTGGCGCCGTGCGTGCGCAAGCGCGACTCGCACCGGGTCGCTGAGCTGGTCTTGGCGGTCGTCGAGCGTGGCGACCATCGCCCGCTGCGAGCGCAGCTCCGCGAGCTTGCGCTCGGGCTCGCCGGTCGGCTCGTCGCCGATGTCGTCGACTCGGCGCGCGAACGCGTATACCGCGCACATCGCGTCGCGGCGCTCGCGCGGCAGCAGCCGGATCCCGTAGTAGAAGTTCGCGGCTCGCTCGCGCGTGATCTGTTCGCACGCGCGATAGCTGTACGCGATCTCGATCGCGGGAACCGTCACCGGCCGAGCGCCGATCGGGTAAACCGAACCGCGAACCGCGGCCCGCGGCGGATCGGACCGTCGGACTGCAGCTGGTCGAGGGCCGTGCGTCCCCCGGCGACGAACCCCGCGACCGCCAACCGCGGCCGAACGCCGAGCGTCCGGGCCAGCGGTGCGCCGCTTGCGAGCAGCCGGCGGGCGCGATCGGCTTCGAAGGCGACCAGCGCGCGCTTGGGACCTGTCCCTTCGACCGCCAAGTCCACATCGTCGCAGCCGAAGCGGATCAGATCCTCGGCGGGCATGTAGACCCGGCCGCGGGCGTGGTCCTCGGCGATGTCCTGCAGGTGCTCGACGATCTGCAACGCGGCGCAGACGCGGTCAGACAGCGCGATCCGGTTCGGCGTGGCGGCGTCGAACACGCCCAGCACGAGCTCCCCGACCGGGGCCGCCGACAGCTGGCAGTAGCCGAGCAGCTGCTCAAACGTCTGGTAGCGGGTCGTCAGCTGATCGACCCGGTTGGCCTCGATCAGGCGCTCGAACGGGCCGGTCGGCAGCCGGCAGGCGCTGACCGTCCGCTGCAGCTCGACCATCACCGGATGCTGTGGCGCTCCGTCGTAGACGCGCCGCAGCTCGGCGGCGACGACGCCGAGCAGTGCCGACCGGTCGCCGGGTGCCTCGTCGCCGACGTCGTCGACGAGCCGGGCGAACCCGTAGATCGCTCGCAGATGGCGCTGGCACTCGTGACCGACGAGCGCACTCGCGACCGTGAAGTTCTCCACCGCCGCCTGCGCCATCAGCCCGTCGCGGTCCGGCAGGTCCGCGACCGTCGGAGGCGCAGCCGTGCTCACCGCAGGCATCTCCCGAGCGCCATCAACGGGAACACGACCCGGTAGAGGTGGTAGTTGATGTAGAAGGACGACGGAAACCCGGTGCCGGTGTGCAGCTGCTCGTCCCAGCCGCCGTCCGGGCGCTGGGTCGCGCTCAGGTGCGCGATCCCGCGCCCGACCGTGTCGGACCCGGTCTCGCCGGCCGCGTGCAGCGCCAACAGCGCCCATCCGGTCTGCGACGCCGTGCTCGGGCCGCGCCCGACCCAGGCGGGGTCGTCGTAGGAACGACAGTCCTCGCCCCAGCCGCCGTCGTCGTTCTGGATCCGCTCAAGCCACGCAACCGCGCGGCGGATGGATTCGTCGCCGGGGTCGATGCCGGCCGCGATCAGCGCCGGCACGGCGGCGCCGGTGCCGTACACGTGGTTGACGCCCCAGCGCCCGAACCACGATCCGTCCGGCTCCTGGTGTGAGAGCAGCCAGTGGACCCCGCGCTGCGGCGCCGGCTCGCCGACGCGGTGCAGCGCCGCGTACATCTCGACGACGTGCGCAGTCACGTCCGCGCTCGGCGGGTCGATCACCTCGCCGAAGTCGCAGAACGGCAGGTCGCGGACGATCGCGCGGGTGTTGTCGACGTCGAACGCCGCCCAGCCGCCGTCCGAGCTCTGCATGCCCTCCAGCCACGCGACGCCGCGATCAATTGCCGCCGCCACCCGGGCCGGATCGGCGTTGCCCGCGGCCAGCGGCCGCAGTGCCATCACGACCTCGGAGGTGTCGTCGATGTCGGGGTAGTTGACGTTGTGAAACTCGAACGCCCAGCCGCCCGGCTCAAGCGTCGGACGCCGCACCGCCCAGTCGCCGCGACCGCGGATCTGTTCGGACACGATCCAATCGGCGGCCCGCTGCACCGCGTCGTCGTCATCCGGCACACCGGCATCGTGCAACGCGATCAACGCCAGGCACGTATCCCAGACCGGGGACTGGCATGCCTCGACCCGTCGCAGGCCGTCGCCGGAGTCGATCGTGAACGCCTCCATCCCGGCCAACCCTCGGGCGATCGCGTCGTCCTCGCTGGAGGCGCCGAGCAGGTGCAGCGCGATCAGCGAGTAGACCCATGGCGGCTGGATGCCACCCCAGCCGCCGTCGGCCTCCTGGCGATCGAGGATCCAACGCCGCGCCCGGCGCAGCGACAACCGTCGCACTGGCGGCAGCGGGTGGCGTTGGTAGATCTGCAGCACCCGGTCCAGCGCGACGACCGCGCGGCCGGCGATCGTCGAGCCGTGCGGCGGCGACCATGCCTGTGAGCCGTGCAGCTCGTCGATCGTGAACGGCAGCGGGCGCACCGGGCGCAGCGCCAGCACAACCGACAGTGCCACCACCGTCTGGCGTGCCCAGCAGGCGAAGTCGTAGGCGTTGAGCGGAAACCAGGCCGGCAGCAGGATCATCTCCGGCAGCAGCGCCGGTACCTGCTTCCAGTCCCAGGCGCCGAACAGCGCCATCCAGATGTGGGTGAAGACCCGCGCCTGCTGCAGCCCACCCTGCGCGCGCACCCAGGCTGCGGCTTGCTGCATGTGCGGCTCGTCGATCAAGTCGCCGGCGAGCTTGAGTGCGACGTAGGCCTCGATCGTCGTCGACAGGTCGCCGGGACCGCCGGCGAAGTTCGACCAGGTGCCGTCAGCGCGCTGCTGGGAGCGGATCCAGGCAGCGGACCGTTCGCTGGGGCCGGGTTCGCGGATCCCGAGGAACTCCCGCAGGAGAATGTCCTCGGCATCCATCGTCACGTTCGTCTCGAGCTCACCCTTCCACCAGCCGTCTTCCTGCTGGCAGGACAGCAGGTAGGAGCGCGCACGCGCCAAGGTCTCGAGCCCGTCGGCGCCGGCCGCCGGGCTCGCGATCAGCCCGGGGGGTTCTTCGATCGCGCCGCTCATCAGATTCGCAGGAAGCTTAGGAGCATCTAAACAGGTTGCGCGCTCAACTGGTACGAGCGTGCCGAATCGGGGCCGGGCCCGCTGGACACGCGTACTAATTTCAACCTGATGAGCTCCGACGACGCCGAGCTCCGGCCGCTGCCGGACCTGGCCGCGGTGATGCGCGAGCGCGCCGGCGAGGCGATGGAGCTCAACCAGCGCTATCTCAACCGCCAGCTCGGCCGGGTTGTGCAAACGCTCGGATTCGATCGCGAATGGGTCCATGGCCGCGGGCCCTACCTGATCGACGCCGAGGGCGACGAGTACCTCGACCTGTACGCGGGCTACGGTGTGTTCGCGCTCGGGCGCAACCATCCGTTCATCCGCGATCAGCTGATCGGCGTGATGGCGGCCGATCCGCCGTCGCTGCCCCAGATCGGCGTGACGACGCTCGCGGGGGTGCTCGCCGAGCAGCTCGTCGGCCGCGCGCCGGATCCGATCGACGCCGCGGTGCTGTGCAGTTCCGGTACCGAGGCGGTCGAGGCGGCGCTCAAGCTCAGCCGGGCCGCGACCGGGCGGCCGCGCGTCCTGTACTGCGAGCGGGCGTTTCACGGGCTGTCGATCGGGTCGCTGTCGGTCAACGGCAACGCCGAGTTCCGCGAGCGCTTCGAGCCGCTGCTGCCGGGCACGCAGGAAATCGGCTTCGGCGACCTCGATGCGCTCAACGTGGAGCTGGCGCGCGGCGACGTCGCAGCGCTGATCGTCGAGCCGATCCAGGGCAAGGGCGTGTACGTCGCGCCGGACGGCTATCTGGCCGCCGCGGGCGAGCTGTGTCACGCGGCCGGAGCGCTGCTGATCGTCGACGAGGTCCAGACCGGGCTTGGCCGCAGCGGCAGGTTTCTGGCGCTCGAGCACTGGCCCGGAGTCCGGCCCGACATCATCACGCTGTCAAAGGCGCTGTCGGGCGGGTACGTGCCGATCGGCGCGATGCTCGCCAGCCGTGCGGTGTTCGACAAGACGTTTGACTCGATGGAGCGAAGCGTCGTGCACGGCTCAACGTTCGGCAACGGCGAGCTGGCGGCGGCCGCGGCGCTCGCCACGCTGGGCGTGCTCGACTCCGAGCGGCTGGTCGCGCGTGCGGCGGAGCTGGGCGAGCTGTTGAGCTCGCTGACGCGGCCGCTGATCGACCGCTACGAGATCGTCCGTGACGTCCGCGGGCTCGGCCTGATGTGGGGGATCGAGCTCGGGCCGCCGTCGGGCCGCGCCGCGCGACGCGTCTGGGAGTCGATCGAGCGCCGCCAGCCGGGCCTGTTCGCGCAGCTTGTGACCGTGCCGCTGTTTCACGAGCACCGGATCCTCACCCAGGTCGCCGGCCACCACATGAACGTGATCAAGGCGCTGCCGCCGCTGATCACGCCCGAGTCGGAGATCCGCCGTTTCGCCGACGCGCTCGATCAGGTGCTCTCCCAGGCCGACGAGCACATGTTCCGCCGCTACGCGTCGCTCGGCGCCGGGCTCGGCCGCCGCAGCCTGTCGGCCCGTTGATGGCCGTCCCGTACTTCGACCTGAGCGATCCCGGCTTCTCGGTGCGCTCCGAGCGGCTGCGCGAGGCCCAGCAGCACAGTTGGTATGCCCGCACCAACTACGGCATCGCGGTGCTGCGCTACGACGAGGTCGGACGGCTGCTGCGCGATCGGCGGCTGCGCCAGGGCAGCCACACCTGGCCGGCGCTCAACGGCGTCGACGGTCCGTGGGCGCAGTGGTGGCACAAGATCGTGCTCAATCTCGAAGGCGCCGATCACAAACGGCTGCGGCGGCTGCTGACACCGGCGTTCTCGCCCGGCCTGATCAGTTCGCTGGTGCCGCGCTTTCAGGCGCTTGGTACCGAACTGATCGAGGCGTTCGTCGAGGACCGCCGCTGCGAGTTCGTCTCACAGTTCGCCGAGCCGTACGCGAGCCGAGTGATCGCGATCCTGCTCGGCCTGCCGGAGTCGGAGTGGCGCTCGATCGCCGAGTGGTCGAGCGCACTCGGGCTCGCGCTCGGGGTCAACCTCAAGCGTGACCTGCCGCGAATCGAGGCGGCGCTTCAGGGCCTGTACGGGTACGCGGACGAGGTGATCGCCGATCGCCGCCGCGACCCGCGCGACGATTTCATGACCCGGCTGGTGCAGGCGCCGCTGTCAGAGGATGAGCTGCGCGTCCAGACGGTGCTGATGATCTTCGGGGGTGTCGACACGACTCGCAGCCAGCTCGGGCTGGCGATGCAGACGTTCATCGAGCATCCCGACCAGTGGGAGCTGCTCGCGCGACGTCCCGACCTTGGCGGCGCCGCGGTCGAGGAGGTGATGCGCGTCAACCCGACGATCACCTGGGTCACGCGCGAGGCCCTTGAGGACTTCGAGTTCGAGGGAGTGGAGATCGGCGCCGGGACGGTGCTGCACCTGCTGTCGTCGGTCGCCGGGACCGACCCCCGCAGCTACGAGCCACCGCCGTTCGACATCACCGTCGAGCGAGCGCGCCACTTCGGCTTCGGCGGTGGTGTGCACCACTGCATCGGCCACTTCGTCGCGCGCAATGACATGAGCGAGGCGCTGCCGCTGCTCGCCCGCCGGCTCGGGACGCCGCAGCTCGACGGCGAGCTGCAGTCGCTGCCGCCGAGCGGCAACACCGGGCCGCTGCGGCTGCCGGTCGCGTTCACGCCCCGGTAGCGTGCGACGTCACCGGGGTTTACCTATGATCCGGCGGTGAACAGGGTTCGGGTGGCGCTCGCGGCGGCTGCGGTGTGCATCGTGGCGGCGGGCTGCGGTGGACACGCGAAGACGTCATCGACAGAGTCGTCATCGACAGCGTCGTCATCGACTACGAAGTCGACGACCACGTCGGCGACCACCAGCTCGGTCGCCGCCGCCGCGATCCACTGGCGCCACTGCAAGCGGGGGCAGTGCGGGACCCTGCGGGTTCCGCTGCGCTACAGCGACCCCAACGGCACACAGATCACGCTCGCGCTGTACCGGTTGCCCGCCAAGGACCCGTCCAGGCGGATCGGCACGATCCTCCTCAACCCGGGCGGGCCGGGCGCCTCGGGCGTCCAGTTCGCAAAGCTCTACGGGCTCGGCTTCCCGAACAGCATTCGCCAGCGCTTTGACGTCGTCGGCTGGGATCCGCGCGGGGTCGGTGCATCAGATCCGATCGCCTGTGGGACGGCGCTGGGGCGCAACCTGCAGGCCAACCAGGCCCCGGTAACCGCAGCGCAGCGCAGCGCGCTTGGCGCGGCCAACCGGGCATTCGGGCACGACTGTCATGCCAAGGTCGGGGCAATCCTCGGAAACGTCTCGACGGTCGACACCGCTCGCGACATGGACCAGATTCGCCGGGCGCTGGGCGAACAGCGGATCACGTACGTCGGCTATTCGTACGGCACCTACCTCGGCGCCGTCTACGCCAACATGTTCCCGAGCCACATCCGCGCGATGGTGCTCGACGGGGTGTCTGACCCCAACCAGTCCGCGGTGCAGTTCCTGCTGACCCAGGCCCGCTCGCTCGACGCCGCGACCAACCAGTTCCTCGCCACCTGCGCCAAGCAGAGCTCGTGCGCGTTTCACTCGGGCGGTCATCCCGCTGCCGCGTTCACGGCGCTCGCCCGCAAGATCCAGGCCCATCCGCTACACGTCGGCGCCCGCACCGTCGGCCCCACCCAGTTCTACTTCGGCGTCTCCAACCAGCTCTACGGCTCAGACCAGGACGAGCTCGCGAAGGCGCTCGCGGCCGCGGTCAAGGGCAACGGCGCGCCGTTGCTGAAGTCCTACGACGACTACGTCGGACGTCATCACAACGGCACCTATACGAGCGAGCTGGCGGCCAACACCGCGATCAACTGCGACGACGCCCGCGGGATCGACGGCATCCCGGCGGCCGACAAGCTGCAGCACCGGTTCGTGACTGCGGCGCCGCTGTTCGGGCGCTTCACCGTGTACAACAACGCGGTCTGCGGCGACTGGCCGGTCAAGCCCGATCCGCCGCGGCTGCCGGTCACTGCCGCCGGCGCCCCGCCGATTCTCGTGATCGGCAACAAGCTTGACCCGGTCACGCCCTACAGCGACGCTGTCAGCCTCGCCCACGAGCTGCGCTCGGGGGTGCTGCTGACCGCGAGCATCACGGGCCACACTTCGCAGTTCTTGATCGGTGGCCCGTGTGACTCGCTCGGGGTCAAGTATCTGCTGACCGGCAGCACGCCGGCCAACGGCACCCGTTGCCAGGCTCAGCGTTCGACGAAGTAGCTGCCCGATCCCTGGCCGGATGAGAACCAGCGGCTGGTAACGGTCTTCTTGCGCGTGTAGAACTCGACCGCGTCGGTGCCGTGGGCGTGCAGGTCGCCGAGGAAGCTGTCCTTCCAGCCGGTGAACGGGAAGAACGCGACGGGGGCGGCGACGCCGATGTTGACGCCGATCATCCCCGCCTCGACCTGGTGGCGGTAGTGGCGGACCGAGGCCCCGGACTCGGTGAAGATCGAGGTGCCGTTGCCAAAGCGGCTGGAGTTGACGATCTCGATCGCTTCGTCGAGCGTGGCGGCGCGGACGATGCAGAGCACCGGTCCGAACACCTCCTCCTGGGCGATCTCCATCTCCGGGGTGACCTCGTCGAGGATCGTCGGGGCCAGGAACGCGCCGTCGGGGTTCAGCCCCGAGACGTCGCGGCCATCGACGACCAGTGAGGCGCCGGCATCGATCCCGTTCTGCACCCAGTCGGCGATCCGGTCGCGCGCCTGGCAGGAGATCACCGGGCCGACGTCGGATTTCTCATCAGCGCCGTCACCGACGGTCAGGGCCTCGGTCGCCTCGGTCAACGGTCCGAGCAGCTGCTGGTGGGCGTCGCCGACGGTGACCACGACCGAGCCGGCCATGCACCGCTGCCCGGCCGCGCCGAACGCCGACCCGAGGATCCCGTCGACGGTCTTGTCGATCACGGCGTCGGGCATCACGACCATGTGGTTCTTGGCGCCGCCGAGTGCCTGCACGCGCTTGCCGGACTTCGCGGCGCCCTCGTAGACGAGCTTGGCGACCGGCGCCGAGCCGACGAACGAGACCGCGTCGATCCCGGGGTGCTCGAGGATTCCCTCGACGATCTCGCGGCTGCCGTTGACGAGGTTCACGACGCCGGCGGGCAGCCCCAGCGCGTGCAGCTCCTCGAACGCGATCTGCTGGGTCAACGGGACCTGCTCGGAGGGCTTGAGCACGAACGTGTTACCGGCGCCGATCGCGAACGGCAAGAACCAGAACGGCACCATCGCCGGGAAGTTGAACGGCACGATCGCCGCGCACACGCCGACCGGCTGGCGGATCGTCTCGGCGTCGATGTTGCGGCTGACGTCCTCGAGGATCCGGCCCTGCATCGTCGTCGGCAGCGCACATGCCGCCTCGACCATCTCGATCATCCGCGCGACCTCGGCGCGCGCGTCAGCGATCGTCTTGCCCATCTCGAGCGTCACCGTCTGCGCCAGGTCCTCCGAGCGCGCGGTGAGCCGTTCGCGCAGCTCAAACAGCTTGCGCGCCCGGGCGATCGCCGACACCGCCCGCCACTGGGGCAACGCCTCCCGCGCGGCTTGTACCGCGGCGTCCAGATCCGCCCGGCCGGACAACGGCACCCGCGCCAGCGCGCGACCGGTCGACGGGTTGACCACGTCGAGCTCGCCGGTCGCGGCGCCCGCCGGCGTCCAGGCACCGGCAATGTAGTTGTCGATCAAGCGGGTTTCGGTGGCGGTGGCGGACATCGTCAATGCGGCTCCTGGGTGGCGGATTCGATCAGTTGAGGTATAGCTCGCCCGCGACCTCGCGGGCGTCCCGCCACACTGGCGACCACTAGGCTTGCAGCCCTCCGATGAGCTTCTACATCACGACCGCGATCTCGTACGTCAACGGCGCGCCGCACCTCGGGCACGCCTATGAGGCGATCGCCACCGACGTGATCGCGCGGCACATGCGCCAGCGTGACCCGGACGTGTTCTTCCTGACCGGCACCGACGAGCACGGCGAGCCGGTCGCCGACGCCGCCAAGGACCAGGGCCTGGAGCCACAGCAGCTGGCCGACCAGAACGCCGCGCGCTTCCGTCAGATGACGCGTGACCTCAACATCTCCAACGACTTCTTCATCCGCACCACCGACTCCGAGCACGCGCTGCTCGTCCAGGAGGTGCTGCAGCGCGTCCACGACAACGGCTACACCCACAAGGGGATCTACGAAGGCTGGTACTGCCCGCGCTGCGCCGACTTCAAGGTCGAGAACGAGATCCTCGACGGTAACCGCTGCCCGATCCACTTCTCAGAGCTCACGCGCGAGCAGGAGGAGAACTGGTTCTTTGAGCTCTCGCGCTTCCAGGATCGGCTGGAGACCCTGTTTGACGAGCACCGCTCGTTCGTGATGCCGGTCGCGCGCTACAACGAGGCGCGCGCGTTCATCGACTCCGGCCTGCAGGACATCTCGCTCTCGCGAGCGCGGCTGAAGTGGGGCGTACCGGTCCCATGGGACCCCGACCACGTCTTCTACGTCTGGTTCGACGCGCTGCTCAACTACTACACGGCGCTCGGCTACGCGCGCCCGGGTGAGGATCTGCGGCCACGGTTCTGGCCGGCGACGTTCCATGTGATCGGCAAGGACATCCTCAAGTTCCACACGGTCTTCTGGCCGGCGATCCTGATGGCCGCCCAGCTGCCGGTGCCCGAGCACGTGTTCGTTCACGGCTTCCTGCTCGGCGCCGACGGTCGCAAGATGTCGAAGTCGCTGGGCAACGTGCTCGACCCGACCGAGGTGCTCGACGCGTTCGGCGTCGACGCGCTGCGCCATTACCTCGTGCGCGACGTCCCATTTGGCGCCGACGGTGCGGTCGGGCTCGACGCGGCGAGGGCACGCTACGAGTCAGAGCTCGCCAACGAGTACGGCAACCTGTGCAGCCGCACGATCGCGATGATCCGCCGTTACTGCGACGGCGAGATCCCCGCCGCCGACACCGACCCGGGGCTCGCGGCCGAGTTCGAGGGGCTGGTCGGCGCGGTGATCGAGCTGATCGACGCTGCCGAGATCACCGACGCGCTCGAGCAGATCTGGCAGCGGGTGCGCCGCGCCAACCGCTACGTCGAGGAGCGGGCCCCGTGGGTGCTCGCGCGCGATCACGCCAGCCGCGGCGAGCTGCACCGGGTGCTGGCATCGCTGGCCGAGGCGGTACGGGTCCTGAGCGTGCTGCTGTCGCCGTTCGTGCCTGAAGGCGCCGGCAAGCTGCTCGACGCGCTCGGGTCGCCGGACCTGTCACTGGCGGGGGCGCAGTTCGCGCGGCGGACGCTGGCGCGGCCGGTGGCGCAACTCGCGCCGCTGTACCCGAAACGCTGAGCTCAACTCGCGTCTGATTCGCGCGTGATGATCGCCGCGAGGCTGTTGGCCGCGTCGACGATCTCGTCGAGCTCGGGCACCAGGTCGGGTTCGGCGATCGCGCCGTCGTGCGCCAGCGCGTCGTAGGGCCCGCGGAGATCGGGCAGCCCGCCGATCGTCGGGTCCTCACTGGTCGCAAGCGCCGTGCGCACGATCTCAAGCAGCGCGTCGATCCGCCGTGCAAGCGCCGCCAGCCCTGGCACCGGAGTGGTCGGCGGGCGGTCCAGGGCGTCCAGTCGCAGGATGTGCGTGGCACGCGTCAGTCGCCGCACGGTCGCGAGCGCGCCCTGCGCCCGGTGCGGGTCGATCCGCCGCTCGCGTGGCTCAGACAGCGAGCGCGCGACCGTCGCCTGCGCGTTGAGCCGCGCCAGGCGCACCCGTCGCGCGCGGTTGCGCAGCTCGGTGACCGATGGCGGCGTCGCGGTCACATACGCGGCCAGCACAGTTGCCAGATACGCCCGCTGCGCGTCGACCAGTTCACCGAGCGACCCGCGCGCGGGCGCCGCCGACCAGCTCGGCCACAGCGCGAACACCAGGAGCCCGAACGCCGAGCCGATGAGCGTGTCGACCAGTCGCGCCCCGGCCGTCGCCAGCGTGTCCGGGCTGATCGTGTTGAGCAGGAATACGACCAGCGCGGTGATGAACCCGAACCCGGCCGCGAAGCTCGCCGCGAACGTCGAGTACGCCAGCCAGGCGAACAGCCCCACGAGCGCGACGGTCGCGCCGTCGCCGGGATGCAGCCCGACCGCGATCGCGCCGGCGAGCGCGACCCCGATCGTGGTCCCGAGCGCCCGTTCGGCGCCACGGGTGAAGGTCGCGCCGTACTCGGGCCGCAGCACCGCGGCGGCGGACACGACCATCCAGTAGCCGCGCTGCAGCGGCAGCGCCGACGCGACGAGCACCGCCAGCGGCACGACGATCGCCAGGCGCAGCGCGTGGCGACCGACCGGCGACTCCCAGCGCAGATCGTTGCGCAGCTGCCATAGCTGCATCTGCAGCTCGCGCACCGGCGCGCCGGTTGCTCGATGCGGCCGTCGGCTGCGCAGGCCGCCACCATGGGCGGCCGACAGGACCAGTGCGTCGATTGCGCGCAGCTGGCCCGCGAGTGCCGCGAGCCGACGCTGCAGGCCGGCCGCGGGCGCTCCGGCGGCGAACGCGTCGCGCTCGCGTGCGTCCTCGAGCCGGCGGTCGACGCTGCCCGTCGCCGCGGCCAGCTCGCCGGCACGGCCAAGGTCGCCCTCGAGCACCCGGGCCGCGAGCTCGAGCGTGACCGCGATGCGGTGCAGCACGTCGGCCGTCGCCACGGCGGCGGAGTCGTGTGTCGGCAGCCGCTCGCGCAAGGTCGTGATCGCGACCAGCTCGGTCCGCATGCGATGCCCCTCGTCGACCAGGCTGCGCAGCGCGACGAGCGCGGCGTCGCCGAGCAGCGTCGGCGCTCCGAGCGCCTCACGGGCGCCGTCGAGCGCGTTCGCCGCGGGCATGCTCGGCGGGCTCCCAGCGGTGCCCGCGAGCGCCGACAGCGCCCGGAACGCCGTCGCGGTCGCCCGTCGCTGTACCCGCAGCGGCGACGGCCACTTGACGATCGCCTGAAACAACACCTGGGCAAAGCCGCCGGCCATCACCAGCCCGGCGATCCCCGCGGCGTCGTGCGCCGGCTCGGCGAAGCGCCCGAACACGACCGCCGCGATGATCGCCTGGGTGCCGATCACGCCGCCGCGGTTGCCAATCCCGACCAGCAGCCCCGCCAGCAGCGAGATCACGCAGAGCACCAGCAGGTGCGCCCACAGCACGCTGCCGCTGACGCAGCCGGCGAACGTGACGACCGCCATCGACAGCGAGTCGAGCGCCATCGCGCCCAGCGGGGGACGTCCGCCGCGCACGCGCCACGCGATCCCGACCAGCATCGCGCCGGAGGCCATCGTCACCCCAGCGATCGGGTCGCCGGCCGCGATCGGGATCCCGAGCACCGCGACGACGGGGATCGCGGCCATCAGACCGGCCGACCACGAAACCGCGTGGCGGTCGAAGTTCGACGCGTTGAGCAGGCTTTCGGTCAGCGAGCTGCGGTGCCGGGAGGCGCTCATGTAGGGACCTAGGATGATCACTCGTGATCGATAGCCACACCCACCTGCATCTCTGCAGGGCCCCGATCGAGCAGCTGATCGCCGATGCCGAGGCGGCGGGGGTGACTCGGATGGTGACCGTCGGGACCGATTCGGAGAGCTGCCGCGAGGCGCTGGCGGCGGCCGAGCGCTGCGAGCAGGTGTACGCCGCGGTCGGACGACACCCCAACCAGGCGACCGGGTTCGGCGACGGCGATCTTGACGAGCTGCGATCGCTGGCCGGCCACCGGCGCTGCGTCGCAATCGGCGAGACCGGCCTTGACTACTACCGCTCCGGGGCCACGCCCGAGGATCAGTGCCGCGCGTTCGTCGCGCAGATCGAGCTCGCCCGCGAGCTGCGCAAGCCGCTCGTGATCCACACCCGCGAAGCCGACGACGACACGCTGTCGCTGCTCAACGAGCACGCCGGCGGCCTGAGGGTGATCCTGCACTGCTTCTCGATGGGCACGCGGGTGCAGGAGTGTCTGGCCCACGACGACTGGTGGCTGTCGTTCGCGGGCAACTGCACCTATCCGAAGAACAGCAGCCTGATGCTGGCCGCGGTCGCCATCCCGGCGGCGCGGCTGCTGGTCGAGACCGATGCGCCGTACCTGTCGCCCCAGCCGCGGCGGGGCCGCGCCAACGAGCCGGCCAACGTCGTGCTGACCGCCGAGGCGATCGCGTTGGAGCGACGCGTCGAGTACGCGGACTTCGAGCGCGGCGTCGAGCAGGCGTCTGCGGCCGTGTTCGGCTGGTAACCGACGTGAACGCGCCCGACGCTCGCTCGCGGGCCGCAACGCCGGCCCGCTCCGCGCGCCAGCGTGAGCTCGGCCAGAACTTCCTCGTCGACCGCAACATGCTCGACGTGATCGAGCGGCTCGCTCGCTTGGACTCCGACGACGTCGTGCTCGAGGTCGGGGGTGGCCCCGGCGTCTTGACCGAGCGGCTCGTCGCCGCGGCCGGGTTCGTCCACGTCGTCGAGCTCGACGAGCGCCTGCGCGACCGGCTGACCGCGGCGGTCGCCGGTGCGCGGAACGTTGCGCTGCACTTCGGCGACGCGCTCGCGCTTGACCTGACCGCGTGCAAGCCGGCGCCGACCAAGCTCGTGGCGAACCTGCCCTACGGGGTCGCGGCGACGGTGCTGCTGCGAACGATCGAGGTGCTGCCATCGCTGGGCGAGTGGGTTGCGATGGTCCAGCGCGAGGTCGGCGAGCGGTTTGCGGCAGCGCCCGGCAGCTCCGCCTACGGGGTCCCGTCGGTGCTCGCCCAGCTCGCCTGCGAGGTTCGGATCCTGCGCCCGGTCTCGCGGCAGGTGTTCCGGCCGGTGCCGAACGTCGACTCGGTGCTGCTCGGCATGAGCCGCACCGGCCCGGCGCCGGATCCGACGCTCGCCGCGCTCGTCCACGCCGCGTTCGCGCACCGCCGCAAGACGCTCGTCGGGTCGCTCGGGCTCGCGGCCGGCGCGGCCGATCCGGCGGTCCGCGCACTCGCGATCGACTCGTCTGGCCCCGGGAGCCCGGGCCCGACGCTCGCGATCGACCGCGACCGTGTCCGCGCGGCGCTGACCGCGCTCGGCCACCGCGTCGACGTCCGCGCCGAACGTCTGTCGCCGCAGCAGTTTCGCTCGCTTGCCGAGGAGCTGGCGCGGTGAGCCGTAGCACCGGCGAGCTCGCCCGCGAGTTCGCGTACGCGAAGATCAACTTGTGCCTGTTCCTCGGCCCGACCCGCGCCGACGGACGTCACGAGCTGGTGACGCTGTTCGATTCGATTGGCTTGTCCGACGAGCTCGTCGTCGAGTCAGCCGGGACCGGCCCGGACCGGGTGTCCTGTGACGGCGTCGAGGGTCCCAACCTCGTTGCCGACGCGTTGCGAGGCCTGCGTGCCGCCGGCTGGGAGGCGCCCCCGCTGCAGGTCACGATCGACAAGCGAATCCCGGTCGCGGCCGGGATGGGCGGCGGTTCGGCGGATGCGGCCGCGATCCTGCGCCTGGCGCCCGGACTGGCGTCGATCGAAACCGCGGCGGTGCGGCGGATCGCCGCCGCGCTCGGCGCCGATGTCCCAGGCCAGCTGCAGCCAGGCCCGTCGCTGGGCACCGGTGCCGGTGAGCTGATCGAGCCGCTGGCGGCGTTGGCGCCGTACGGCGTGCTCGTGCTGCCCCAGCGCTTCGCACTGTCGACCGCGGACGTCTACCGCGAGGCCGACCGCCTCGGTCTGCGGCGTCCCCGCGACGAGCTGCGCATCGTTCATGACCGGCTGGTCGCTGCACTGCCCGCAAACCTGACTTCGGATCTGATCGTCAACGATCTGCAGCCGGCCTCGCTGACGCTCGCCGCTCCCGTCGGTGCCGCGCTGGCCGCGGCGACCGAGTCGGGCGCCGACCACGCGCTCGTCTGCGGGTCGGGCCCGACCGTGATCGGTATCTTCGTCGGGCGCGACGGCGTCGCCCGCGCCCGCGACGGCGCGGCCGCACTGAGCGACCGTTTCCCGGGTGCCGTCGGCAGCGGACCGGTCCGTTCGTCACAATTGACGGCCACCGAATGAGCAACACGACGATCACATACCTGGTCGGCGCGGGATGCGGCCTGGTCGTGCTGACCGCGTTCTGCACGCTGCTGCTCGGCCCCGCGATCACCTCCTACCGCACGGTCACACAGCGACTCGCGGCGGTCGTCCTGTCGTTCTACGTGTTGGCCGCGTTCATGGGCCTCGGTGTGCTCCTCGGAGCGTTGGTCATTTACGAGTGGCCTCGGTTCTTCTGAGGTGAATCGTGTGACCGAGAGCGCGGGGCGGGGCGAGACGCGGACGCCGGATCTGGCCGCGTTCGCGGCGATCACCGACGCCGTCGAAGCGGGCGCCGGTCTGCCGGAAATCCTTCGTGCGGCCGCGCGGGCGCTCGACGCGAGCCTGATCCTGATCGACCGCTCGGCATCGGTCCTGGCGGTCGCCGCCCGCTCACCGGCCGACGAGCGCTCGCTGATGCGTGACGCCGGGGACATCACGTCGGTCGAGCTGAAGGTCGCCGATGCCCCGGTTGGGCAGCTGCGGATGCGAACCCGCGCCGACAGCGGTGACTCCCACACCGCGCTGCTGCGCCTGGTGACGACGCTGATCGCCTCCGAGGTCGAGCGCGTCCGCGCCCCCGAGCGCGCCTCCGAGGAGGCCGCGGCGACGTTCCAGCGGATGGTGCTCGCTCGTCGGATCGACGATCGCGAGGACCTGCTTGCCCGAGGCAACGAACTCGGCATCGACCTCAGCTCGGGTTCGAGCGTCGCGGTCGTACGCGCCCACGCGCGAAACCCGACCGAGGACGACTGGCGCCGCCGGCTGCTCGCGGTCGCCACTCGGGGCGCCCGCTCGATCGCCTCGGGGGTGATCGCAACTCAGGCCGACGGCGAGGACGAGGTCGTGCTGCTGATCCCCGACGGCGGTGGCGAGACCGGCCGACGGGTCGCCGCAGCGGTCCTGCGCGAGCTCGAGGCCGGCCTCGCGGGGTTCGCGTATCGGCTCGGGCGCAGCCGGCGCGTCGAGGACCCGCTTGACCTGCAGCGCGCACTCGACGAGTCGTTGCTCGCGCTCAATGTCGTCGAGGGCGACTCCGAGCGGATCGAGCTCGCCTACGACGAGACCGGCACCTACCAGCTGCTGTTGCCCTACATGCGTGATCCGGCCGAGCTGAAGCGCTTCTACCGCGAGACGGTGCGGCCGCTGGTGTCCTACGACGAGCAATACGAGACCGACCTGCTGGGGACGCTGGCGACGTTCCTGGATTGCGACGCGAACGTCAACGCGACCGCGAGTCGGCTGATCACCCATCGCCACACGATCCGCTACCGGTTCGAGCGCGTGCGCGAGTTGACCGGCCTCGACGTGTCCTCGACCGACGGCCGCGAGAAGCTGTCGCTCGGGCTCAAGGCGATGCGGGTGCTCGGGATCCAGCGCCCGCGCGGCCCCGCGACCGAGCCGGGCGCCGGCGGCGGTCGCGTTCCTCACTGAGCGTCGAGCTCCGGAGATCTGCAGCGGCGCAGCCGCCGAGCGGCTCGCCCGGCCTAGCGCAACGCCCCACCGATGTGCCCGGTTCGGTCAGCTAGGATCGCGCCGCGATGCCGGTCGCGATCATCACCGGGTCGGGGACCCACTCGCTGCCGGGATTTGAGCCGGCGCGGACCGAGGCGGTGACCACTCCGTTCGGAGCCTCACTCGTGACCGCCGGCCGCTTCGCGGGGGCCGACGTACTTCACCTCTCCCGCCACGGCGACGGGCATGTGCGGCTGTCCAACCAGGTCACCCATCGGGCGAACATCTGGGCGCTGCGCTCGCTCGATGCCACCGCGGTGCTGGCCTGTACCGCCTGCGGGGCGGTCGACCCGACTCTGGCACTCGGCTCGCTGGTCGTCTTCGACGACCTGCATTTTCCGTCCAACCGCTTGCCCGACGGCTCACTGTGCACATTCTTCAGCGAACCAGGCGGCGATGATCGCGGTCACTGGGTGCTGCACGGTGGTCCGTTCGCGCCGGCGGCGCGAACGGCGCTGCTCGCCGGCGCCGCGCAAGCGGGCGTCGTCGCCCGTAGCGGCGGCACCTACGGCCACGTCGATGGGCCGCGGTTCAACACCCCGAGCGAGATCGCGTCGCTGGCCGCATGCGGCGTCACCGCGGTCAGCCAGACCGCCGGGCCTGAGACCGTGCTGTGCGGCGAGCTGGAGCTGCCCTACGCGCTGATCGGGTTCGTCACCGACTACGCCAACGAGGTGATCCCCGGTGAGCCGACGCCGGTGCGGACGCTCTCGGAGCTGATGGCCGCGAGCACAGAGGTGCTGGCGGGCGTGCTCGCGCAGGCGCTTGTGCAGCTCGAGGCCGATGGCCAAGCGGTCGAGCCGTCCGGGACGATGCTCCGGCTCGGCCGGCGAGCCTGAGCCATCGCCCGTGGCGCGCGTCGTCGTGATGACGGCCGGAACCTCGTGCCGGCGCCGCGAGGAGCTCGGGACGGTGCTCGGCGGGGAGGATCGCGTGATCGAGCTGGAGGGGTTGCTCGAGCGCCGCGCCCGCGAATGGGCGCAGACGGTCGCCACGGCCGACGGCAGCGTCGAGTCCGGCACCGAGCTCGAGCTTGTCATCGCCGACGCGGACGGCAGCCCGACGATCGTGATCTGGCCGGAGCTGCCGGTGTGGCAGGCGGACACCGGCACTGACGCACTGCAGGATCTCGCGGCAAGCTGCGCGGTCGCGATCGGGCCGGTATTCGACGGTGCCCTGTACCTGCTCGCGTTTGCCGAGCCGATCCCGGAGCTCGCATCGGTCGCCGCGCAACCGTGGCGTGGCGCCCGGGCGATGACCGGCGTGTTCGAGGTGGTGCAGCGGCGCGAGCTGATGGTCGGGCTGCTGCGGGCCGAGCGTGGGCTGCGCCACCCCGACGACATCGCCGCGCTGCGCGCCGATCCGAGAACCGACGCGGAGCTTCGGGAGCTGCTGGGGTAGGCGCGGCGACGATGTTGGGGGACGAGGACTTGAACCCCGATCTCCGGGACCAAAACCCGGCGTCCTGGCCCGTTGGACTATCCCCCACCGGGCACTGCGGAGGCGAATCTATCAGTGACGCGCGAGTGTTCTGTCCGGATGATGAGGTGCGCCTATGAGCGCCCAAAATCCGGACTTCGGCCGTCCTCGTGAATACGTCCGCAGGTCAATCCGGCGCGCTCCATCGCATAGGATCGAACCGTGACCGCGCCAGTCGTCGTCATCCTGGCCGCCGGGCAGGGCACGCGCATGCGCTCCTCGGTTCAGAAGTTGTTGCACCCGCTGTGCGGCCGGCCGATCATCGAGTGGCCGATCGAGGCGGCGCGGGAGTCGGGTGCCGGCGCGATCGTGGTCGTCGATTCCCCCGAGCGCAGGCTCGAAGGGGTCGCACGCGACGGCGTCGAGCTCGCGGTCCAGCCGTCGCCGCGAGGGACCGCCGACGCGGTCAAGGCGGCCGCTCGCTGGATCGAGCCCGGCCGGACCGTGGTCGTGGTCAACGGTGACGCGCCGCTGCTGGCGGCCGAGACGCTGCGATCGCTGGTCGCTGCGCACGAGCGTTCGCGGTCGGCGGCGACGATCGTGACCGTCGTGCTCGAGGACCCGGCCGGGTACGGACGCGTGATCCGCGCGCCGGACGGGACGGTGGAGCGGGTCGTGGAGACCAAGGCCGATGGCGACGCGACCGAGCACGAGCGCCAGATCGATGAGATCAATACGGGAATGTTCGCGTTTGACGGAGCGGCGCTCGACGAGGCGCTGGCGCAGGTCCGGGCCGATAACGCCCAGGGCGAGTACTACCTGCCCGACGTGCTGCCGATCCTGCGCGCGAATGGCCAAACGGTCGACGCGTTTGAACTGTCGGACTCCGAGGAGCTGCTGCAGATCAACAACCGTGTGCAGCTCGCCGAGGTGACCGCCGTTGCGCAGGGCCGGATCAACCATGCGCACATGCTGGCGGGGGTGACGATCGTCAACCCGGACGCCACTGTGATCGACCACGCGGTGCAGATCGGCCAGGACACGGTGATCGAGCCGGGCTCGAGCCTGCGGGGCGCCACCCGAGTCGGCTCCGGGTCGACGATCGGGCCAGCCACGACGATGATCGACACCTCCGTCGGCGACCGCTCGACGGTGGTGCACTCGTACCTGACCGGTGCCGAGGTCGGCGACGAGGTCAGGGTCGGCCCGTTCGCGTACCTGCGTCCCGGGACGGTGCTGCGCGAGGGCGCGAAGGTGGGCACGTTCGTCGAAGTCAAGAACTCCGACGTCGGCGCCGGCACGAAGATCCCGCACCTGTCCTACATCGGCGATACCGAGATCGGCGAGCGGACGAACCTCGGCGCCGCGACGATCACCGCCAACTACGACGGCACCCACAAGCACCGCACGCGGGTCGGCAGCCGGGTCAAGACCGGCGTCGACACGGTTCTGGTGGCGCCGGTGACGATCGGCGACGACGCGTACACGGCGGCCGGATCGGTGGTCGGCTCAGACGTGCCCGACGGCGCGCTCGCCGGCTCGCCCGGGGTCGCGCGTTCCGCCCAGCGCAACGTTGAGGGCTACACCGCGCGTCGGGCCGCGGCCGGTGAGGCCGCAGCGCCCCCGGGCGCGACGAGCAACGCCGGTGGTGCTCCGCAGCACGTCGGCGATGATCCAGCCGCCGACGATCCGGGCGGCGAGCAGCCGACACCGACACCGACGCCGCCACCGCCCGATCCCGAGCTCGAGCAGATCCGCGCGTGGGTCGGCGAGGGCCGTACCGACGCATGGATCGCCTACCGGCTCGGCGTCTCGGTGGCGCAGGTCGGGGAGCGCAAAGCGCCGAGCGGGGGCGGCGAGGGTTCGGGGGGGTCGGCGTGAGCTCGTCCACCGACGGTCGTACACTCACGGCCGAGATGGAGGTCGTTTCGACCCCGAGCGCGACAACCGTCTTGCGACGGGAATACGACAAGCGGCTGATGCTGGTGAGCGGGCGCGCAAACCCGGAGCTGGCGGCGAAGATCGCCGACAAGCTCGGGGTCGCGCTGTCAAACGCGAACACCAGGACGTTCGCCAACGGCGAGGTCTACTGCCGTTACGAGGAGTCGGTTCGCGGAGCCGACGTGTTCATCGTGCAGCCGACGTGCATGAATGTCGCGGCCGGGCTGAGCGCCAACGACGCGCTGTTTGAGCTGCTGGCGATGGTCGATGCGGCCGTCGGCGGCTCGGCTCACCGGGTGATCGCGGTGACTCCGTGGTACGGCTACTCGCGCCAGGACAAGAAGTCGGCGCCGCGGGAGCCGATCAGCGCGCGGCTGGTCGCGAGGATGCTCGAGACCGCCGGGATCGATCGGATCCTGACAATGGACCTGCACTCCGGCCAGATCCAGGGGTTCTTCCAGAAGCCGTGCGACCACATGACCGCGCTGGCGATGCTGACCCAGTATTTCGGCGACCTCGATCTCGAGGATCTCGTGATCGTCGCCCCGGACGCGGGTCGGGTGAAGCTCAACAAGCAGTTCGCGGCGAAGATCGGCGCCGATCTGGCGATCCTCAACAAAGAGCGCCCCGCTCAGCAGGTGGCCGAGATCAGCTACGTGATCGGCGACGTCGTCAACAAGACCGCGCTGCTGGTCGACGACATGATCGGTACCGCGGGCACGCTCGCGGCCGCCGCGCAGGCGGTCCGTGACGCGGGCGCCCGCCGGATCTACGCGGCCGCGACGCACGGCAACTTCTCCGGTAACGCCTGGTCGAACCTCGCCTCGGCGGGATTCCAGGAGGTCGTCGTCACCGACACGATTCCGCTTGCGCCCGGGGCGCCCGACAACGTCCGCGTGCTCTCCTGTGCGGACCTGCTGACGAACTCGATTCGTCAGATCTTCACCGACGGCTCGGTTTCGAGCGTGTTCGGCGGCGAGAACCAGCTGTTCTGAGCGCACGTCGCGGCCGCCGCCGCGGACGATCGCGGCAACGACGCAGTCAGCCCGTGACAGAACGATCGGTGGTCCGTAGTGTCGGTGAAGATGCGATCGCTGCGGATGCTTGTCGTCTTGATCGTGCTCGTCGTCGCCGCCTCGGCTGCGGTCGCGATCGCCGCCGCGGCGACCTTTGCGCAGGTCGCCTCGGGCGCGCGAAACCCGCGGTCGCAGGAGCGCCACGCGCGGCTTGACCTGAGTACGGTCGCCGCCCGCCACCGCGCCGCCGCGCGGCATGACGCGGTGGCGCTGATCGCGCGGCTGAAGCTACCCGCAGGTGCGATCAGGTCCGCGACCGAGCCCGCCGGCGATCACCACCTGCTGGCGTCGACGGGCTCGCTGCAGGCCAAGCTCGACCGGGTCAGCCGCCACGTCTGGTGGATCGTGCCCGGCACGCCGGCGTCGGTCACGGCGGCGATCCGCCGCCACCAACCCAAGGGCGGCTACCTCGTCGGCACCGGCGGCGTCTCGCAGCCGGGGGCGCGAGCGACGTCGCTGGAGTTCCAGTGGCGTCCGGTGCGCGAGGTGCTCGGCGAGCGGTTGCTCGACGTCACCGTCACGAGGCTGGGCCGGGGCCGGACCGGGATGTTGGCCGAGTCCCAGAGCCAGTGGATCAAGCCGCGGCTCGCCAGCGAGCGGATTCCGGCGGCGGCGCGGGCGATCCAGATCGACAGCCTCGCGCCGGACGCCAGCGACGGTGGACAGCTGACCGTGAGCCGGCGGGCCAAGGTGCGGCGGGTGGTGGCAATCGTCAACCGGCTGGAGCTCGTGCAGCCGGGCGTGCTGGCCTGCCCGGGCGAACCGACCCCGGCCCAGCCGATCGTGCTCCGATTCAAGGCCGGCAGCGCCGGTCAGACGCTCGCCGTGCTCCGATACGAGGACCACGCACCGTGGCGAGATCCGTTGTCTGACGCCTGCGCCCCGATCACGCTGCGCATCGGCGCGCATCGCCCGATCGAGCTCGACGGTGCCAACGCCATCCGCCGGATCGAGCGGGTGCTCGGGCTTCGGCTCACCTGACGGGCGTAGGCTCGCGGTGGCCGCCGCAGCGGTCCAGCGCGGTAGCGTTCGTCGCCGACGATGAACGACGCGCTTGACTCCGAGCGGGCGGTTCGGCTGATGGATCTGCTCGGACTCTCCGAAGATGAGCTCTGCCAGACGCTCGCGGTCGATCCGCTGACACTGCTGTCAGGCCAGCTCGACCATCGTCCGGAGCTCGCGATCCTGCTGGCGCTGCTCAACGAAGCCGCCGAGCAGGTGTCGCCGGCGGCTCTACGACGCTGGGTGCGCACCGCCGGGCCGGCAGGGCGGCCGATCGAGGCGCTCACCGCCCGCGACTTTGGCGCCTTCGAGGACGCGGTCTCGCAGCTACGCGAGCGCGGCTTCGTCGTCCGTGGGGGCGACGCACGCCAAGCCCGGCCGACCTAAACCACCGCTCAGGACGTCGTGTCCTCGGGTTTTGGCGCCTTCTTGGGCCAGATTCCGATGAAGTAGTAGAAGATCCGCGCGAATACGCGCTCGACCGCCGCCGCGCTGGCCGCCATCACGCCCGCCTGCAGCGCCTGCCCGGCGATCACCTTGGCTGCGGTGCCCTCGCCGGTGCCCGGTTTTGGCGGGGCGGCGTCATCGAGCTGGCCCCAGATCGACGCAAACGCCTTGCGGCCGAGCCGCGAGCCGAGGATTCCGGCGATGATTCCGAACGGTAGGTAGAACAGCCTCATCGATTGCAGCCTAGTGATCTGACGCCGACCCCGAGTCTGGTCCGATGCGCCGCCGGGCCATGCACGAACGCACCCGACGCTCCATCTGGCGGTTGCCTGCCGCCGCTCCAGGTGGGTAAATAGGCAAGCTGAAGTTTCCGATCTGTTTAAGGAGCGGCCATGGCGGATCACGGTCAACCTCACGACGGTTCAGGAGCCGAGGAGCTGCTGCGCGCGGCGCTGCTCGACGATTCTTCGGCGGTCGCGGTCTCGCTGCGCGTGCGCGGGCTGCCGCTGAGCGACTCGATGACGGTCATCTTCCACGGCCGACGGGATCTCGGCACGCTGCAGACATACGTGACCTGGGGCAGCCGCGGCGCCGGCGCGACCGTTTCGGCCAGCGAGCTGCTGCGGGTGCCTTGCGACCTCGATCTCGCCGACGCCGAGGACCGCGCCGAGGCCGAGGCGCTGTACGTCGAGCAGGCAACTGCGCTCCGCGACGCGCTGATCGGTGCCGACACGGTGCTCGACGTCTGGCGTGAGCCGCTGTCGGAACTAGCCGGATCCGGGGTCGCGGTCGACCACTCGACCAAGCTCGGAGTCGCGCTCCCCGCGCCGCGGTTTCTGCCGACGGCGTTGGTCGCGACCGAATCGCAGCTGGTCGTGACGCCGGTCTGCGGCGCGCGGACGCTCGCCGACGGACGCCCGGCGATCGGGATCGCGTGCGCTCAACAGGAGTTCGCGCGGGTGTATCCGCTCGCCGACGATCCCGAGCGCTGCGTCGAGGAGTTCATGGAGCTGGCCGCCGAGCACGCGCTTGCGCTCGCCGACCGGCTCGATCACCAAGCGGCGTCGGTGATGCGCTTCATGGAACTGTCGGATTCCTGAGCCGCGAGAGCTACGGCTGGCGCGCCGGCTCGGGCCGCGCCGGCTCGCGCACCGGACGGCGCTCGCGCGACGGCAGCTTGTCGCCGAGCCGTGCATGATCGCGCAGACGCACGTCGGCGGGCACGGAGTCGGGCAGCGGGATGCCGCCGGTCGGTCGCTGCGGCTCGGTCGGCGGCAGCTTCGGCCCGCGACCCCAGCCGTCGTCCTCGCCCTCGCCGCCCCACTGCGACGCCGAATCGTCACGCAGAGCGGGCAGCAGCAGCACTGCGACGCACGCAAGACCCAGGATGTGAACCCCCGCTATCCAGAGGATCAGCTTGACCCCTTCGGTCATCAGCGGAGCTTACCGCAGGGCCCATCCGGCCACGGCGAGATCGTGGCAGATGCCACGGCTCACCTCCTGACGCCGAGCACGAGGATCGCGGACGCGCGGCGATAGCGTCACACGGGCGCTACCATCGGTCGCCGCCGATGGCACAGAACCAGTCGACAGCTCTGCAGGTTTCCCCGCGCGAGGCCGGTGGCTCGCGTGAGGCACGTCGTCTGCGCCGGACCGGCGAGATCCCAGGGATCGTCTATGGCGGCGGCGAGGACCCGATCAGCTTCGCGGTCGCCGAGCGGACGCTGCGCCATGCACTGGCGGACGCCGGCGCGGTGATGGATCTGACGGTCGGGGGGGCCGGATCGACGCCCGTCGTCGTCAAGGAGCTGATCCGCCATCCGGTGACCGGCGCGATGGTCCACATCGACCTGCTGCGGGTGCGGCTCGACGTCAAGATCCAGGCGACCGTTGCGCTGGAGTTGACCGGCGTCGACGATTCGCCCGGCACCAAGGAAGGCGGGGTGCTCGAACAGCCGCTGCGCGAGCTCACGATCGAGGCGCTGCCGACCGACATCCCGGACTCGGTCACGCACGATGTGTCCGAAATGCAGATCGGCGACACGCTGACCGTCGAGTCGCTGCGGCCGTCGGCCGAGCTGACCGTGCTCGACGATCTCGAGACCGTGGTCGCGACGCTGAGCCCGCCGCGGCTGCAGGCCGAGGACGAGGACGAAATCGAGTCCGAGACCGAGGTCGTCGGCGAGGGCGAGAGCGCCACTGCCGAAGACGACGACGCCGGTTCGGGCGACGGCGCCGCAGACGCCGAGTAGTCCCGGATGCCACGGCCCGGTCGCCGCGGACCGTGCGCCGACTGGCTGATCGTCGGGCTGGGCAATCCCGGCCCCGAGTATGCGCGCACGCGGCACAACGTCGGCTTCATGATCGCTGAGCGTCTGATCGAGCGCTGGGACCTGTCGCGTCCGCGCAAGCGCTTCCGGGGGCTGATCTCCGAGGGCCGGGTCGGCACGCCCGGGATCGACCAGTTGCTGCGGGTGTCGGTGCTGATGCCGCAGACGTACATGAACGACGCGGGCCGCTCGGTCGGGCCGGCGCGCGGCGCGCTCGGCGTCGCGCGGCTCGATCACGTGCTCGTCCTGCACGATGAGATCGATATCCCGTTCGGCGAGATCCGGGTCCGGCTCGGTGGCGGTCTCGCCGGCCACAACGGGCTCAAATCGATCCGGGCGGAACTCGGCTCGACCGAGTTCGGCCGCGTTCGCACCGGCGTCGACCGGCCGCCGACCACCGACCCGGATCGCGTCGCGGCCTATGTCCTGGGGCGCTTCTCGGAGCCGCCCGGCGAAGTCGCGGCGCTCGTCGACCGCGCCGTCGAGGCCGCCGAGCGAGTGCTGCAGGACGGCTATTCGTAGGCCGCGTTCGCGGTTGCGCGATTCCTAGACTCCGAGGAGCGCTCAATGCTCTCCTCGCTGCTCACCCACGCCTACGACGATCCGCAGACGGATGCGCTCGCGGTCGACGGCGGCGACGCGTTCGTGTCGCTGTCGCTGCGTCCGTATCTGATCGCTGCGCTGCTGGCCCGAGATCCGGACCGCCCCGGGATCGTCGTCGCCGGTGATGACCGGGCCGCGCGCGACCTCGCCGCCGGACTTCGCAGTTGGCTGGCGCCGCGCTCGGTGCGCTACTACCCGAGCCGGGGAGTCGCCTACGAATCGCATCTGACGCCGCCGCCGCACCTGGTCGGGCTGCGGATCGCGGCGCTCGATTCGCTGATCGACACGCCCGCCGACACCGAGGGGGCGCCCGTGGTGGTCGTCTCGGCGGTCGCGTTGACCGAGAAGGTTCCTGACCGGACGATGCGACCGCACGGGTTCGTGCTGCGCAAGGGCGATCTGATCGACCTCGAGGAAACCGCGCTGGAGCTGGTGTCGGCCGGCTACGAGCGCGTCGACCAGGTCGAGGATCGGGGTCAGTTCGCGGTCCGGGGTGGCCTGCTCGACGTGTTCTCGGCGACCGAGGACCGGGCGGTGCGGATCGATCTGTTTGGCGACGAGGTCGAGTCACTGCGTTGGTTCTCGACCTTCACCCAGCGCTCGCTCGGAGATGCCGAGTGCGTCGAGGTCGCGCCCGCGGCCGAGCTCGCCCCCGAACACCGCGAGCTGGCTGAGATCGCGGCGCTCGAGGAGCCCGCCGACCGGCCGGACATCGCCGAGCTGCTGCCCGTCGAGAATTTCCATCCGCTGCTGGACCTGATCGGCGAGCAGGCCTCGGTCACGATCGCGGGCGCCGAGGACCTCGAGCCGGCGCTCGCCGATCACTGGCAGGACGTCTCGGCAGCGATCCACGACGAGGACGCCCGCCACCTGTACGTCGACCCGGCGCAGGTCAGCGCGGCGCTCGCTGCGCGGGTCAAGGTGCGGCTGTCGAGCATCGATCAGGACCAGGCCTACGCGTTCCGCGCCCAGGCCGCCGACGTCGCCGCGCGCGGTCTCAAGGAGGCCGAACCGGAGCTCGAGAAGCTCGCCCGGTCCGGCTATCGGACCGTCGTGACCTTCGCCCGGCGCGGCGAGGGCGAGCGGTTCGGCTACAACCTCGGCCGGCTTGACGTCGACTGGCTCGGCGACGGCGCGGCCGCGGACGCCGCCCCCAGGCGGATCACGCTGGCCCAGGCCCGGGTCGAGCAGGGGTTCATCGCCCCGCAGTTCCACCTCGCGGTGATCCCCGACCACCGGTTGTTCGCGCGTCGGCGGGCCGAGCGGACCGGTGGGGCGGGTGGGTCCCGGTCGCGCCGCGGCGTGCTGCGGAGCTTCGCCGAGCTGCGGACCGGCGACATCGTCGTCCACGAGGACCACGGGATCGCTCGCTTCGCCGGCTTCGACACCAAGACGGTGGCCGACATCACGCGGGATTACCTGTACCTCGAGTACGCGGGCTCGGATCGCGTGTTCGTGCCGGTCGACCAGCTGGCCAAGATCAGCCGCTTCGTTGGCGCGGGCGGCTCGCATCCGCCGCTGTCCAAGCTCGGCGGCAACCGCTGGGACCAGGTCAAGTCCCGTGCCCGGCGGGCAGCCCAGGAGCTGGCGGGCGAGCTGCTGAACCTGTACGCCGAGCGCAAGCGCCGCGAGGGCCACGCGTTCGAGCCCGACACCGACTGGCAGCGGCAGTTCGAGGACGAGTTCCCCTACGCCGAGACCCCAGACCAGCGCGACGCGATCGATTTCGTCAAGGCCGACATGGAGACCCCGCGGCCGATGGACCGGCTGATCTGCGGCGATGTCGGCTACGGCAAGACCGAGGTCGCGCTACGCGCCGCGTTCAAGGCGGTGCAGGACGGCAAGCAGGTGATGCTGCTGGTGCCGACCACGATCCTCGCCCAACAGCACTACGGCACGTTCACCGAGCGGCTCAACGACTACCCGGTGACGATCGAGCACGTCAGTCGGTTCCGGCCCGGGTCCGAGCAGCGCGCCGCGATCGCCCGCTTTGCCAAGGGTGAGGTCGACATCCTGATCGGCACCCACCGGCTGCTGTCGCGCGACGTGCGTCCCAAGGACCTCGGGCTGCTGATCGTCGACGAGGAGCAGCGGTTCGGGGTCAAGCAGAAGGAGCTGCTGCGCCAGCTCAAGCTGCGTGTCGACGTGATCGCGATGAGCGCGACGCCGATCCCACGGACGCTGCAGATGTCGATGGCGGGCGTGCGCGACATCAGCGTGATCGAGACCCCGCCCGAGGGACGGCGTCCGGTCAAGACGTTCGTCGGCGAGTACGACGAGGAGCTCGTCAAGCGGGCGCTGTTGCGCGAGAAGGAGCGTCATGGGCAGGCGTTCTTCCTGCACAACCGGGTCGAGACGATCGACGAGACCGCGGTCCGCCTGCGCGGCCTGTGTCCCGGCATGCGCTTCCTGGTCGCCCACGGGCAGATGGACGAGGGCGCGCTCGAGGAACGGATGATGCAGTTCCTGCGCGGCGACGCCGACGTGCTGGTCTGCACCAGCATCATCGAGTCGGGGATCGACATCCCGCAGGCCAACACATTGATCGTCGAGCGCTCCGACCAGTTCGGCCTCAGCCAGCTCTACCAGATCCGCGGCCGGGTGGGGCGCTCACGGGAGCGCGCGTACGCCTACCTGCTGTATCCCAGCGCGGCGGCGCTGACGCCCGAGGCGGCGCAGCGGCTGAGTGCGCTCAGCGACTACACCGAGCTCGGCGCCGGCTTCAAGGTCGCGATGCGCGACCTCGAGCTGCGTGGTGCCGGCAACCTGCTGGGCGACGAGCAGTCCGGCCACGTCGCGGCGCTCGGCTTCGAGCTGTACATGCAGATGCTCGACGAGGCGGTCGCTGCGGCCGGCGGCGACGACGGCTCCGATGACGAGGACTGGGAGCCGGTGCGGCTCGACGTGTCGGTCGACGCCTACGTGCCGGCCGACTACATCCCCTACGAGCAGGCCAAGGTCGACGTCCACCGCCGGATCGCCGGCGCGCGCGAGGTGGCCGACCTGGCGGCGCTGCGCGACGAGCTGGCCGACCGGTTCGGCGAGCTGCCCGAGCCGCTCGAGAACCTGATCGCGCTGCAGCAGGCGCGGATCAAGCTCGGCCAGGCGGGCGCGCAGGCGGTGACCGTGCGCAGCGACCGGCTGGCGGTCACGCCGATCGAGTTGGACTCGACACGGGCGAAGGCGATCCGCGCCCAGATCCCCGAGGCGCTGTACGAGTCCGGCCGCTCACAGCTGTCGGTGCGCCTGCCCAAGGACGGGGCCCAGCGCTTTGTGGCGATTGTCCGGGCCGCCGACGTGCTGCTGTCGGTGACTCGCGAGGCCGAGCCTGAGCCGGCGGTCGCGGCGTGACCGGCTAAGAGCCTTCTAAGACATTGGCGAAAATCGGCGGTCGCGGCGTTCAAGGCCGCTACCATCGCCAGCGTTTTGATGACGACTCGGAAGTACATCCCGGCGCTCAGCGCCTTTTTTGTGGCCGCGGCACTGCTGGTGAGCGGCTGCGGCAGCTCCTCGAGCTCAACGGATTCGAAGGTCGGCCCCAACGACGTCGCAGTCGTCGCCGGCCACCCGATCTCCAAGAAGGCGTTGCTTCACTGGATGTACGTCGACGAGAAGGGCCAGTCGTCGCAGCAGGGCGCTGCCGAGCCGGTGATCGTGCCGTCGGATCCGCCGAACTTCAACAAGTGCATCGCTCAGGTGCGCGCCGACATCCCGACGCTCGCCAAGTCGTCTGACAAGACGATCCGCGCCGACTGCAAGAGCCTGTTCACCTCGCTCGAGGGGCAGGTGATGCAGTTCCTGGTGTCCAGCTACTGGTATCAGGGCGCCGCTCACAAGCTCGGGATCCATCTGACCAAGTCGCAGCTGCAGCAGGCGATCGACGCCGCCAAGAAGCAGAGTGGGCTCAAGACCGACGCCCAGTACCAGGAGTTCTTGAAGTCCAGCGGCTACACCGATCAGGACATTGCCTACCGGATCCGCGTCTCGAAGCTCTACAACAAGCTGCTGGCGCGCCACTCGACGACGGTCTCGGACGCCGAGATCGCGAACTACTACAAGGCGCATTCGTCGGATTACGGCTCGGCCGAGAAGCTCAACCTGCGGATGGTGCTCGCCAAGACGCAGGCCAACGCCAAGGCCGCGCAGGCGGCGCTGAAGAGTGGACAGAGCTGGGACACGGTCGCCGAGAAGTACTCGATCGACCCGACCACCAAGAACAACGGCGGCCTGCTGTCCGGGATCACCGCCAATGAGGAGGACTCGGCGCTGTCCAAGGCGGCGTTCGCGGCATCGCCGAACCAGCTCGAGGGTCCGGTCAAGGGCCAGTTCGGCTACTACGTGTTCGAGGTGCTCAAGAAGATCCCGGCCACGCAGGAGACGCTCAAGCAGGCGACGCCGGCGATCCACAAGACGCTGACGACGCAGAAGCAGAGCGCGGCCGCCAAGGCGGTCAACACCCAGGCGTCGAACGACTTCAAGAGCCAGACCGTGTGTGTGCAGAAGTGGGCGGTCGCGTACTGCTCGAACTACGTCAAGCCCAAGACGACCAGCGCGTCCGCGTCCGCGGGGTCCGGTGCCACCGCGACCAGCGGAGCGTCGGGCGCGACTCAGACGGCGCCGACCAAGTCGTCTCAGACCAAGAGCGGCTCGCACTCCAAGAAGTCCAAGTAGTCGATGGCGGCCGATGACAAGGCCGCCCCGGAGTCTGACCCGGCGGCTGCGATCAGGCGCCTGGACGAGGTCACCCATCGGCTGCGACGGGAGTGCCCGTGGGACCGCGAGCAGGATGAGCGCACGATCGTCCCGCACACGGTCGAGGAGGCCTACGAGCTTGCCGACGCCGCGCAGCGCGGCGACGATGCGAAGCTGCTCGACGAGCTCGGCGACGTCCTGTTCCAGGTTCACTTCCTGGCGCTGCTGCTCGAGGAGCGGGGCGCTGGCGACCTGGCCGGGGTGGCCCGCCACGTGACCGAGAAGCTGATCCGCCGCCACCCGCACGTGTTCGGCGAGACCGAGGTGGCCGACGCGGCCGAGGTGCTGCGCAACTGGGATCAGATCAAGTCGACCGAGTCCGGGCGCGAGCCGGGGATCTTCGGCGAGGTTCCCGAGAACCTGCCCGCGCTGCTGCACGCCCGCAAGCTGCAGCGGCGGGTCGCCGCGACCGGGTTTGACTTCCCGGGGGTCGAGGGGCCACTCGGCGCGCTGGCCGACGAACTCGCGGAGCTCGAGCTGGCGGTCGCTCGCGATGGTCGCGACCAGCGCTTCCACGAGCTCGGCGATGTCCTGTTCGCGACCGTGAACCTCTCGCGCAAGCTGCACCTCGATCCCGAGTTGGCGCTGCGCGCAGCCTCTGACAGGTTCCGCGGGCGGGTGCTCGCTGCGGCCGAGTTGGCCGCATCCGACGGGCAAAGCTGGGACGATCTCCCGGCCGAGCAACAGCTTCAGTACTACGCCAGCGCCCGCCTGAATCAAGGAGATCCCAGTTCGCAATGAGTCAGATCGAGCACGTCCACGCCCGCCAGATCCTCGACAGCCGCGGGAACCCGACGGTCGAGGTCGAGCTCAGCGTCCGCTCCGGCGCGTGGGGCCGGGCCGCGGTGCCGTCCGGCGCCTCGACCGGCGAGTTCGAGGCGACCGAGCTGCGCGACGGTGGCTCTGACTGGATGGGCAAGGGCGTCACCCAGGCCGTCGACAACGTCAATGGCGAGATCGCGACCGCGGTCCGCGGCCAGGACGCCGCCGGCCAGTCGTCGCTTGACCGGATGTTGATCTCGCTCGACGGGACTCCAAACAAGTCGCGGCTCGGGGCCAACGCGATCCTCGCGGTGTCGCTCGCGGCCGCGCACGCGTCGGCGGCCGAGGAGCGACTGCCACTGTGGCGCTACCTCGGTGGCGAGTCCGCGCACATCCTGCCGGTGCCGATGATGAACGTCCTCAACGGCGGCGCCCACGCCGACAACGCGGTTGACTTCCAGGAGTTCATGATCGTCCCCGTCGGCGGCCGCTCGTTCTCCGACGCGCTGCGGATCGGCGCCGAGGTGTTTCACCACCTCAAGGCGACACTGCACGAGGGTGGCTACGGCACCACGGTCGGCGACGAGGGCGGCTTTGCGCCCGACCTCGAATCGAACGAACAGGCGCTCGAGCTGCTGATCTCGGCGATCCGCGCCGCCGGCTACGTGCCCGGCGAGCAGGTCGCGGTCGCACTCGACCCAGCGGTCTCGGAGCTGCACGGCGACGACGGGTACGTACTCGAGCACGAGGGCCGCACGCTCGACGCCCCCGCGCTCGCCGACTACTGGGCCGAGCTGTGCGATCGATACCCAATCGTCTCGATCGAGGACGGGATGGACGAGGAGGATTGGGATGGCTGGGCAAAGCTGACCGACCGGCTCGGCGATCGCGTGCAGCTCGTCGGCGACGATGTGTTCGTAACCAACACGCAGCGGCTCAAGCGTGGCATCGATGCCGGGGTGGCGAACTCGATTCTGATCAAGGTCAACCAGATCGGCACCCTGACCGAGACGTTCGCGGCGATCAGGATGGCGCGTGAGGCGGGCTATACGGCGGTCATGTCGCACCGCTCGGGCGAGACCGAGGACGTGACGATCGCCGACCTTGCGGTCGCTACCGGCTGTGGTCAGATCAAGACCGGCGCGCCCTCGCGCTCAGATCGCGTCGCCAAGTACAACCAGCTGCTGCGGATCGAGCAGGCGCTGGGAGCCGACGCGGCGTACCCGGGCCGTTCGGCATTTCGGTCCTGACGTCCGGTTCCGCCTCGGCGGTGCCCGAGCGCTGACGGCGAGCGCCAAGCGGCGCGACGTCGCACCGGCAGGACTCAGCGCGACACTGGCGAACGCATCAAGGGATGCCGCCCGCGAACTCCGCGTCTGCCCGCAGCCAGACCGCCCGTGCATCGGCGCCACCCGGGACCGCGGCCCCGCGAACCGCGGCCGCGCGCCGCGCGGCGGCAGAGGACCGGCGCCGCGCTCAGGTCCGGCGGACACAGCGGCCGCAGCGGGTCCGGGTCCGCTCGCCGCATCTGCGAGTCCGCTGGGAACGTGTCGGCCGGATCGCGCTGCTGGTCGTACTCGCGGTTGTGATCGGGCTGTACGTCGAGCATGGGCTCAGCTACTTCTCGGCGCAACGGGCATCAGCGCGCCAGCAAGCGATCGTCGATCACCTCGAGCGCCAGAACGCCTACTTCGAGCGACGTGAGCAGTCGCTCAACAATCTGCAGACGATTCTGACCCAGGCCCGCCGGCTGGGGATGGTGCGCCCGGGCGAGCAACCGTACGCGGTCGTCGGGCAGTCGCACTGATCATCCGGGCGGCTCGTCGGCCGTCCGTCGCCCGGTCGTGTAATCGATTGCCTCACGGGCGTAATGCGCGAACGCGGAACCGGCGACGGTCGTCATGTCCCACGCGGCCGGCTCTGCCGGAGCGCTCTGCACCGCGATCTGAAAACACCAGTCGGTTCCGTCGCGCAGGTACAGCCGTGCCAGCTCGGTGACGGTGAACGCCCCCCCGAGCCGTCGCCGCAGCCCCGTCTCGACCTGCTCGACGACGCGCTCGAGCGTCGCTCGCTCGCTCGGCTCGGCCTCGCGCAGTCGACGCCAACCGTCCTCCCAGAGCCCGATCAGCTCCTCGTAGGACGGATCGCGACCGGCGCGGTCGTGCCGCGGCGACGAGGTCAATCGCTGTCGCTGTCGCTGTCGCTGTCGCTGTCGCCGTTGTCGGAGCTGGCCGCGGCGCGACGGATCACGATCTGGTCCTCCTCGATCGCGACCTCGACCGGTCGGTGGCCGGCCCAGTGCTCGGCGTACACCGGGTCGTCCTGGACAGCGGGATCAAGCCACAGGCCGTAGCCCTCGTCGCCGTGGTCGAAGGTCGCCTCGAGCGCGCCCGAGCCGCGCCGGCGGCGACTGCGGCCACCACGCCGGCTGCGCCGGCGGCGGGGCTTCTCCTCGGCCTCATCGTCCTCGTCCTCGTCCTCGTCCTCGTCCTCGGACTCGGCGGCCTCCGCGGCGGCCGCGTCGAGCTCGGCGCCGATCATCGCATCGTCCTCGGCGCGGAGGTCCGGGTCGTCGTCGAAATCCGGAGTCGAGCCGCCGTCGGTGTCGGCGTCGTCGGCATCGAGCTTCTGGTCGTGCTTGAAGGCTTCGATCTGCTGGACCGTCACGTCGAGCTGGTGCGCGATCCATGCATCGGTCCGGCCCTGGCGTACCCAGGCGCGGATCTTGTTGAGTTCAGGTTTGAGTGAGCGTCTTGGCATCGGGTCCGGAGAGTAGTACAGGCGCTGGCGGTAAAGGTCCACGCGCGCGCGAACGAAAGTCGTCGAGTCCCACACGCAGATCGCGTGGCCGGTCAGCTCGCCGCAAGCGGGTCAACGAACGTTGGTCAGAGATTGTGCTGCGGAGCCTCGACTGAACGCTGGCGTTTACTGGTGAGGGGATATGCTCGAAACGCGATCACACCCACGGTGGTCGCCGCAGTCGGTCCCACCGAAGAGCGCAACCTGTGGGGAGCACGGAGGCTGAATGCTTGTACTGACCCGCAAGTCGAACCAGAGCATCATGATCGGCGACAACATCGAGGTTTCGGTGCTCGCGATCATGGGCGAGAAAGTCCGTATCGGGATCCAGGCGGACCGCAGCGTTCCGGTCTTCCGCAAAGAGGTCTACCTCGAGATCCAGGCCGAGCAGGAGTCGGCGCCGCCCGAGCCCGAACCAGGCTCCCCGAGCCAAAACGGTCGACGCGAGGTCGATGCGGCGCTGGGGACACTCGGGGACGCGAGCTAGTACGGACGTTGGGTCCGGATCGGATGGTCTGATCCGTCCGTGACGATCGCGCTCGGACATCCGTTGAGGACTGGCTGGCCAGCCAGCCAGCAAGTCGGCGGGCACACGAAACGCTGAAGCCCCGGCTGCGGCGATCCGGCTGGCGGGTCAGCGCAGCAGCAGGTACAGGCTCTCGAACATCACCGCGGTGACGATCAGCGCCGTCGCGATCAGCGTCAGCACCAGCACGTAGTAGCGGACGGAGCTGCGGGCGCGCCTGCGATCGCGCGTACGCGTACGCGACCGCTTGACCGCCTGACGCCGCAGCGACTCGCGCCGGTTTCGGTCGAGCTCGGTCTCGTGTCTGAATTCCTGCTCGAGCTGAGCGAGGCTTTGGCGCATCCGCATCGCCATGCGGCGAGCCTACCAACGCGCGCACCATCCGTTGCAGTTCGCGGCGGCGCAACGATTCGTGCACCGCCGCTGAGATCTGCGCTATGCGACCTTCTGGCCCTTGTAGACGTCGACGAAATGCAGGTAGCTGTCGGCGATCTTGGAGGCCGCGGCGTCGCGGTCGAGGTCGCCAGCGAGAAAGCCCTTGAGCGCGTCCCACCAGATCGAGCGGCCGATCGCGAAGCCGATGAAGCCGTCGACGACGGAGGCCGCCTGCAGCCACTGCTCGACCTTCTCGGTCGAGGCGCCGCGGCCGAGCAGCACGCAGGTGACGCCCTCACGCCCGGTGCCGGTGCGCGCCTGCTTGGCCAGCATCTCGGCATCGGAGCTTTCGTCGACGCCCTCGATCTTCCAGACGTCGACCTCGCAGCCGAAGTCCTGGGTCTCCTCGATCGTGCGGCGCATCAGCTCCGGGCGCAGCTCGGCGTCGTAGCGGCCGGCGTCGCCGCCGACCTGTTGCAGTTGTGCGTCGGTTGCGGGGACCAGCAGCTCGAACAGGAACTTGCGATCGTGCGCGTGCAGCCAGTCCGCCAGCTCCTTGAGCCGGCCGAGCTGGCGCTGGTTCATCTCGACATCCGGATCGTCAGGGTTGTAGCGGACCAGCACCTTGGAGAAATCCGGGTTGAACTTCTCGATGTGGGCGCCGAACTCGGCGCCGTACTGGAAGTCGAACTCGTTCTGGCCGGACTTCTCGACCGGCATCGCGAGCTTGAGGCCCGCCGCCCGCGCCGACTGCGGGATGTCGCCACCGAACTGCTCGTCGACGAGCACGCCGGTGGCGGCGGCGTCCAGGCCGCGGGAGACGGCGACCTCCATGCCCTCGTAGATCAGGTGCTTGGCGTCGGTGATCGTTGCGGTCTCCTCCGGCGTCGGGTCGCCCTGAATCCCGAACATCTTCTTCTGGAAGGAGCCTCGGTGGTCGAACGCGAGGATGTACAGCATGCCGTCGTAGCCGAGAGCCATTGGTTGACCGCCCTTGTCGTCGTTGCGAGTCGCGACTAGGAAGTTTACGGCCCTGACCGCGCCCGGCGGGGCCCGGCGCGCGCGTCGGCGGCCGGACGATCGCATCCGACATCGCTGAAATCGCCGCCACCGCGTAGGCTTGCGGCGCACCGATGGACCACCACTTCTCAGGGCACGCGTACTCGATCGGGATCGAGGAGGAGTTGATGATCGTCGATGGCCGGTCGCTGGACCTGGTCAATGCGATCGAGGCGATGCTCGAACCGGCGCCGCTGGGCGAGATCAAGCCCGAGCTGATGGAGTCGGTGCTCGAGATCTCCACCGACCCGTGCGCGACCGTGCCGGAGGCCGGTGAGCAGTTGCGAGCGCTGCGCGGCCAGGTGTGCGCCAACGCTGCGTCCAAGGAGCTTGCGATCGGCTCGGCCGGCACACATCCGTTCGCGATGTGGGAGGACCAGCGGATCGTTGCGCGGCCGCGCTATCGCGACCTGATCTCGGCGCTGCGGTTCGTCGCGCGCCAGGAGCTGATCTTCGGGATGCACGTCCACGTCGGCGTCGATGACCCCGACAAGGCGATTCACGTCGCCAACGGGATGCGGATCCATCTGCCGGTGCTGCTCGGCCTGTCGGCGAACTCGCCCTTCTGGCGCGCGACGGCGACCGGCCTGGCCTCGACCCGGACGCCGATCTTCCGGGCGTTCCCGCGGGTCGGGATCCCGCCGACGTATCGCGACTGGGACGACTACGCGCGCCAGATCGAGTTCATGGTCCGCGCCGGCGTGATCCAGGACTACACGTACCTGTGGCACGACATCAGACCCCACCCCAAGTTCGGCACGGTCGAGATCCGGGTGATGGACTCCCAGACGCATGTCGAGCATTCGCTCGGGCTCGCCGCGCTCGTGCAGGCGATGGTCAAGGAACTCGCCGAGCACTTCGAATCGGGCCGGCAGCTGTCGGAGTATCCGTGGGAGATGCTCGATGAGAACAAGTGGCTGGCGGCCCGGCACGGGCTCGAGGGCGAGGTCGTCGACCTGCCGAGCTCGGACCGGATAGCGACCCGGGCGCTGGCGCGGCGGATCATCGACCGGATGCGGGGGCACGCGCAGGATCTCGGCTGCGATGGCGAGCTCGAGGCGGTCGAGGACCTGCTCGCTCGCGGCAACGGCGCCTCGCGTCAGGTGGTCGTCTACGAGGCCAACAACGATCTGCACGAGGTGATGTCCGAGATCGTCGCGGCGACTCGGGCCTGACGGACACCGGACCCGCGCCGGCGCGCCCCCAGCACTCACGAGATCCGACGGCCGAGCCTCGGCCCGGTTCTACAATCGCTTCGTGAGCACCGGCGGCCAAGACCTGTTCGTGGTCTGCAAGAACTGCGGATCAGAGGTCAGCCCGTACATCACCGAGTGCCCGTACTGCGGCAACCGGCTGCGTAAGCGCGCGCCCAAGCTCGACCGCGACCAGCGCCCGACCGAGTCCAAGCGCAAGCGCGCGCCGACGCCGCTACTGGGCCGCCTGCGCCGCGACGAGATCCCGGGGATCGCGCCCGATCGCCGTCCGTACGCGACGGTCACGCTGGTGGTGCTGGGGATGATCGGGTGCGTGCTGTGGCGCACCGGTATCGGCGGAGCGGCGTCTGACCTGATCATCTACTCCAAGCCGGGCACGCAGTGGTGGCGGCTGTTCACGGCCGCGTTCACCTACGACAACACCGGCTACGCGTTCGTGACGCTGGTCGCGATCGCGATCTATGGCTCGTTGCTGGAGCGCCGCCACGGGCCGCTGGTCGTGCTCGGGCTGTTCCTCGTCGGCGGGATCGGCGGGCTTGCCGCGACCGCCGCGGCATACCCGGTGCCGGTCGTGCTCGGCGCGCCTGGCGCGGCGCTGGCGATGATCTGCGCCTGGTCGGTGCCCGACCTGCTGTCGCTGGCCGAGGGCCGCGAGGTCGACGGTGACCTGATCGGGACGGCGGCGATCGCGCTGGCGGTGTTGTTGATGCCGCTGGCGGCGCCGCACGCGAGCTGGGTCGCGGACTTCGTCGGCGTGATCGTCGGGTTCGGCGCGGGGCTGCCGCTCGCGCGCGCGGTTCCGCGCTGAGTCGCGGGACGTATAGTCGGCGCGGTGTCGCCGCGTTCGTACACAGACGAGGAGCTGGACGCCGCGATCGAGCAGCTGACCGACCCGGCGGCGCTGCGTGCCGGGCAGGAGCTCGTGATGCGGGCGGCGCCATCGCTGCAGCGCGTCCTCGCGGCGGCGATGGCCGACGGTGGCTGGTTTGACTCGGGTCATCAGCAGGCGGTCCGCGAGGCCGCCGGCGACCCGGACCCCGAAGCGCGGATGCGCGCGGTGCAGACAATGCTCGCCGAGGAGTCTCGGCTCGGAATGCTCGTCGGCGTCGCCGTCGGCTTCGAGCTGGCGCGAGCGCTCGGCGACGGCGACGGCGATCGAAACACATCACAGGAGGACTAGAGCCATGGACATACGGTTTCTCGGGCACGCGTGCTTCGAGCTCTCAGACGGCGACACAAGGGTGCTGATCGACCCGTTCCTGACGGGCAATCCGAAGGCCGCGGTGTCGGCCGACGAGCTCGACCCGACGACGATCCTGCTGACCCACGGCCACGTCGACCACATCGGTGACACCGTCTCGATCGCGACGCGGACCGGCGCCAGGACGCTCGCGATCGTCGAGATCGCCGGGGAGCTGGGCGATGACGGCGTCGACGTCATCGACGGGAACCTCGGGGGCACGGTCCAGTTCGACTGGGGTTCGGTCAAGCTGGTGCCGGCGTGGCACACCTCGACCACCCCGAAGGGCACCGTCAACACCCCCGCCGGGCTCGTGATCGACTTCAAGGGCACGGTCGTCTACCACCTCGGCGACACCGCGCTGTTCTCCGACCTGCAACTCGTCGGCAAGCGCCGGCAGATCGACGTCGCGCTCGTCTGCATCGGCGGTCACTACACGATGGACCGCCATGACGCGGTCGACGCCGCGGACTTCGTTGGCGCCAAGACGATCATTCCGTGCCACTACGACACGTTCCCGCTGATCGAGACCGATGCCGGCGCGTTCCAGTCAGACATCGAGCGCACGCTCGACGCGACCTGTGTCGTACTCGAGCCGGGCGGCGTGCACCAGCCATGACCCACGCGATCGTCCTGATCGAAGCCGAGGGATCAAAGCTCGGGACGCTCGGCGGTGAGCTGGCGGGCATCGAGGGGGTGGCCGAGGCGTACTCGGTCACCGGCGAATGGGACTTCGTCGCAATTCTGCGGCTGCGCGAGCCCGACCAGCTCGCGCAGGTCGTCACCGGCCGGCTGTCGCAGCTGGACGGCGTGCGCCGGACCCAGACGATGGTCGCATTCGAGGCTTACTCGCGCCACGACCTCGAGGCGCTGTTCTCCGTCGGGCAATAGCCCGCCATAGACTCACCCGCCAGCTTCAATCCACCGCCGCCAAGGAGCCCTGTGATGTCGACATCGATGGACGACTTCAACACCCAGATCATGGACGAGTTCCACAGCAATGCGGGAGTGGTCGGCGGCATGTTTGACGGCATGACCCTGCTGCTGCTGCACAGCACCGGCGCCAAGTCCGGCCAGACCCGTGTGCAGCCGCTCGTCTACCACGGTGAGGACGGGCGCTACCTAGTCTTCGCCTCCAAGGGCGGCGCGCCGACCAACCCGGCGTGGTACCACAACCTCAAGGCCAACCCGGACGCCCGGATCGAGGTCGGGACCGAGACGTTCGATGTCACCGCGAGTGAGCTGACCGGGTCAGAGCGCGACGAGGCCTTCCGCGAGCAGGCGCAGCGCGCGCCGCAGTTCGCCGATTACGAGAAGAACACCGAGCGGCAGATCCCGGTGATCGCGCTGACCCCCAAGCCGGGCGCCTAGTCTGCTGTCAAGCTGATTCGTTGGCAGTAGCCGTTTGGTTGATTCGAGGATCTTGTCGGCGGTCTTGGTCCCGACGAACGGTTCTCGCGCGGCGCCCCGAGCGCGCACCGCGGCCCCCGAGCGCGCACCGCGGCGCCCCGAGCGCGCACCGCGGCGCCCCGAGCGCGAACGATGGCGAGAAGGTGAGAATTATTCGCAGGCTCGCGCCAAAGTTCCGCCGCGCACCTCGGAGTGGGCGCACAAAGCAGCGACGCCAGCGCGCCTTGATCTCCTCAGCGCTGCGGATCGGCCGGGCGCTTCCAGGTGTCGCGCAGGTGCGGTTGAGACCAAACGCCCGAACCGACTGCGAGCTTTGTGATCTGCGTACACCCCCTGTGTACGCAATCAACAATGTTCGAGCGGGCGGTGCATGCACCGCCGGAGCGGGGCCGCATGCGGCCCCGCCTTCCCACCGATAGCTCTAGTCAGGCGCTCCGCGGACGCCGGCCGCCGCCAGCGCCGCCGCGATCCCGGCGGCCATCGCCTCGTAGGTGAACGGCTGTACGGCGGCCCGCGCGGCGTCGCCCAGGCGCACGCGCAGGGCGTCGTCGGCCAGCAGCCGGTCGATCGCGTCCGCCAGCGCGTCGGGGTCGCCGGGCGCGATCACGAGCCCGGTTCGGTCGTCGGCGACCAGGCCACCGGCCACCGCCCCGACCGCGGTCGTGGCGATCACCGTCCGACCCTGCTCGAACGCCTCGTTGCAGACCAGGCCCCATGGCTCCTTGAAGCGGGGGGTCGGAATCGACGGGACCACCGTGAACGACGCAGCCGCGTAGGCAACGGGCAGCCGCTCCCGCGCGACCGCTCCGAGCAGCCGCGTCTGTGGCGTCCGCGCGAGCGTGTCGGCCAACGGGCCATCGCCCGCGATGACCAGCGTCGCGCGCGCGTGCCGGCCCGCGGCGCGCTCCCACGCCCGGGCGAGCAAATCCAATCCCTTCTCCGCTACCAGCCGGCCCGTGTACAGCACCAGTGGGCCGTCACCGAGCTGGTGCTCGGCGCGAAACGCGGCGATCTCGTCGGCCGCGACCTGCACGGCCGAACAGGTCACGCTCGACCGCCTGCGGCGCGACGAAGATGTCGTCGTCGTGGCCGCGGATGCGCCCGGCGAAACGGCGGACGTGCTCGCCGTAGGCGATCACGGCATCGGCATGGCGGTAGATGTGGCGCGTCACTGGTAGCGCCAGCGCGTGCGTCAGCGAGCGCGGTTGGTGCCAGACCGACGCCCACAGGACGAATGGGGTGTCGGCGCGGCGCGCCCCGGCATACGTCGCGGGCAGCATCGATCCGCCCGCGAACGGCGCGATCACCGCGTCATAGCCGGCGAGCTTGAGCGCGCTCAGCGGTCCATCGAGCCGACGGGCGGGGAGCTCGACGCGGGCCAGCTGGGCGTCCAGGTCCGCCGCCCAGCTCGGCGCGTAGCGGCCGCCGCGCCCGTAGCAGAGCAGCTCGAGGCCGTGACTTGCGGCCAGCCGGCGATACAGCGGTAGCCGGTAGTCGCTCGGGTAGGTCGTGACCAGCGCGGTACGCATCGGCTCGGATCTAACCGCTTATGCTCAGCCGATGGTCAGGCGCCTGCTCGCGGCGCTCGCGCCGGCGCTGCTCGTCGCGGCGTGCGGCTCGGGCGGCCACACGACCAGCTCGACGACGACCACCAGCAGCACACGGTCGACGACGAGCTCCGCCGCCGCCACTCAGACGACCGCGACCACCGCTCCGGCGGCGCGCAGCCGCGACCACGAGCACGACGCACGAGCTCGACGACCTCGACGCACACCGTCGCCAGCCACACGCACACTCACCAGCCCGAGTCGACGCCGCATTTCCTCGTCAAGTTCCGCGTCGGTGCGGGCGGCACGCTGACGCCGCCTTCGGTCGCGATCGGCGGCCACGCGACGGTCTATCTGTCGGTTTCCAACGCATCCGGTGGCCCGCTCAAGCTCGCGCTGCGGCACGGCGACAAGACCGTGTTCACGCGGACGCTGCCGACCGGTGCCAGCACCACCAAGCTGCCGTCGTTGGGCAACGCGACCTACGCGGTCGTGCTCGACGGCACGCCACGGGGCACACTCACGATCGGCGCCAAGGCCGGTCCGTAAGCCGGCGGGTCAGCCGATCCGCGTGCCGGGCTCGGCACCGCGGTCGGGACGCAGCAGCACGACCCCGCGCGCATCGTCGAGCGCGCCGAGCACGAGTACCTCGGACATGAACGGCCCGATCTGTCGTGGCGCGAAGTTGACGACCGCGACCACGAGCGTGTCGAGCAGTTGCTCGCGCGTGTAGTGCGTGATCTGCGCCGAAGAGCGCTTGACGCCAAGCTCTGGACCGAAGTCGATCGTCAACTTCCAAGCGGGCTTGCGCGCCTCGGGGAAGTCATCCACGGCGGTCACGCGACCGACCCGCATGTCGACCGCCGTGAACTGGTCGAACTCGATCACCGATCGCCGGACAGCGGGTCGGTGACGCCGCCCGTCGTCAGCGCCGGCGGTGCGCTGGTGTCGCTCGTCGAGCTCGAACCGGGCGCCGGCGCGGTGGTCGTCGGGGCGGTGGTGGTCGTCGGAGCCGTTGTGGTCGGCTCGGTGGTCGTGGCCGGCGGGGTCGTGATCGTCGGCGGAGTCGAGGTGGTCGGCGGCAGCACGACCGGCGGAGCGGTGACAGTCGTCGCCGTGCTCGAGGCGCTCGACGGCGAGGTCTGTGTCACGGTGCGGCCGGGCGCGGTGGTCGTCGGTGTGCTCGATGACCGTGGTCGCCACCGGGTCGGTCGTGGCCGGCGTTGTGGTTGTCGGCGTGCTCGGAGTCGTCGCGGACGGTGCTGGTCGCGGTCGTCTGGTCGGGCGTGGTCGCGCCGACGGCCCCGGTGAGCTGCTTGGCCACGTCGGTCTTATCAGCGGGCGCGGGGTGCGCGTGTGACGGCGTCACCACGGTCGAGGGTTGCTCGGCGCGGGGCGCCGTCGGAGCCGCGGGTGGCGGCGTCGTGCTCGCCACCGGCGTCGACGTGACCTGCGCGACGGCGCCGGCCGTGGGCGCCGGATGATGGTGGTGATGGCCGGCGTCGTTGACCTCGACGGCACCGGCGGTAACCAGCGCCGCGGCCGCGAGCCCGGCGGCGGCCTTCGTCGCGACCGCGCCGAGTCCCGCTGAGATGAAGCCGCCGCTGCCCGAGAACGCGCCCGCGCTCGCCAGCGCGCCGGCGCCCGCGCCGCCCGCCGCGGTGGCGCCGCCCGCGGCGCTCGCGCTGGCGGAGCCGGCGGTGGTTGCGTGGTGACCGAAGTGCAGCAGCGCGAATTTCCGTGCGATGACCAGCGGGCCGACCGGCAGCAGGGCTGCGAGCGCCTTGTTGGTGTGCTTGAGCTGGGTCCGAAATGCGCTGCAGCGATCGCAACCCTTGAGGTGGCGCTTGACGAGCGGGCTCGGGCGCTTGAGCAGCCCCTCCGCGACCTCGGCCAGCTGAATCCTGACCTCCTCGCAGGAGAGCGCCCGCGCTTCGGCCGCCTCGGCCAGCGACAGTCGCGCGCGGACCAGCAACGACTTCACGCTCGAGACCGTCGTCTCCATCGCCTCGGCAATCTGCTCGTAGGACAGCGCGTCCATCTCGCGCAGCACGAGCGCGGTCTTCTGGGTCTCGGGCAGGTCGTGGATGTCGCCGACCAGCAGCCGGAACTCCTCGCGCTCGTGGACCTTGTCCGCGGTCGTCGCGCCGTGCTCGGCGAGCTGGTAGTCCATCGTGTCGACCGCGACCGCCTGCGTTCGGCGCAGGTGGTTCAGACACCGGTTACGGGCGATCCGGTACAGCCACGGGCGCACGTTGATCGGACGGTCGTCGGAGACGATCGCGTTGAAGGCAGCGGTCATCACCTCCTGCAGCACGTCCTCGGCGTCCTCGCGCGAGCCGAGCAGGTGCCGGCAGAAGGCCAGCAGCCGGCTCTGGTAGCGGGCCAGGAGCACCTCGAAGGCCGACGTATTGCCCCGTCGCAGCAGCGTGATCAAGCGCTCGTCTGACTGCAGTCGCAGCAGGGGCGAGCGGCTGTGGAGACCGATCCCGGCGTGGCCTTGATATTTGAGGGCGGAGACTTCCATTGCGCGGCGATCCGACGGATGCCGCGGGGGGTGCGGCAGCTCTCCTGCTCAGACCTGTCGACACCGTAGCAACGCAAAAGTTGCGGACCGTAAGAGTTGCTTGGCGCCGATCCGGCCGGCGCTCCGGGCCTGCGATCAGCGCCGGCGGGCGCGGTGTCGAGGTACCCGGGGAGGGACTCGAACCCTCATGCCGCTAGGCAGCCGCTCTTAAGGCGGCCGTGTCTGACCAGTTTCACCACCCGGGCGTGGTGCAGACGCTACCGGCTCCCCCCGTCTGAGACGAGGCGAGCCGCTCAGCCGGTGGCGGTCAGGCGGTGGCGGTCAGGCGGTGGCGGTCAGGCGCGTGCCGGTTCGGCGACCGCAGCAGGCTCGCGCAGCTCGCCCGGCGACAGCGTCTGAAGTATGACCGTGACCAACTCGTGGCGACCGGACAGCTCGAGCGCACCGAACTCGGGACCGGGGCCCAGTGCCTTGATCCATGCCGAAGCGGTCCCGCTCGCCTGGGCGTCGGCGCGTCCGCTCGGATCGTCCTGCTCGGGGCCGTGCTCTGAGAGCCGGACGATCCCGTCGTCGAGCACGATCGAGTAGATCGTGGTCTCGTCGCCGTCGCGTCCGTCGATCACGGTCAGATCGACGCGCCCGGTGAGCTGCGCACCGGCGGGCAGAAGGCCTGGAAGCAGCCGGAAGATCGCGCCGATGTCGACCGCCTCGAGCGGCCGCGGCGTTCCCCATGCCCAGTCATGGCCCCACCTGGCAAGCTCGCCGAGCACCGGCGCCAACGCGCGGGCGCGGTCGGTCAGCTCGTAGTCGACCCGTGGCGGGACCTCGCGATAGCGCTTGCGGGTCAGCATCCCGTCCGCGACCATCCGGTTCAGCCGGGAGCGCAGCTGCTCGGTCGAGATCCCGGGCAGCACCCGCTGCAGCTCGACGAAGCGCCGTGGTCCCGAGATCAGGTCACGGACGATCAGCAGCGTCCATTTGTCCCCGACCAGATCGAGCGCGCGCGCGTCCGGCGACCACTGGTCGTAGGGATGGCGCTTGGCGGGGGGGATGTGCGGCATTCGGAACTCCTCACGCTGCCGGTCGAAGCGGGAGTGGCCTCTTACCGTTAAACAGCATAACGGAAGCTCGGTCGGTCCAGATCGATTTTGCGCCAGTTCTCGCCCTCCGTGTCGTTGCAGATGACATGCACCGCACTGATCTACTCGACTGCGCCCGGCGTATGACTCGTCATGGGTGACCTGATCTACCTCGATCGCTGCCGCGCGCGACGCGCGCAGGCGAGCGCCCCGACCCGCCTACTACTTCGACGTGGCATCTCCGCTCACGTATCTCGCCGCCGAGCGGGTCGAGCGCTCGCTGGGGCAGATCGAGTGGGTCGCGATCGACGCATCGGCGCTTCCCGACGAACCTGCGACCGCCCCCGAGCAGCAGGCGCTGCGCGCCCGCGCCGAGCTGCACGCCGAGGCTCTGCGGGTGCCGCTTGTCTGGCCTGAGCCGTTCGCGGCGGCGGGTGCGCGGGCCCGGCGCGCGGCGGCGTTCGCGTGCGAGGTCGGCGGCGGCGCCCGCTTCGCGCTTGCCGCCGGACGACTGGCGTACTGCGGCGGGTTCGATCTTGACGACCCGGAGACGCTCGCCGAGGCGGCAGCTGCCTCCGGCGTACCGCTGGACGGGTGTCTGGAAGCGGCGACCGAGCGGTCGCGCGACGACGAGCTGCGCGAGATCGCCGGCAAGCTGCGCGGGCTTGGCGTTCGTGAGTCGCCGGTGATCTTCGTCGGCGAGCGCTGGTTCACGGGCGTCGGAGTGCTGCTGGCCGCCGGCGCCGAGCTGCGCACCTCGCTCGGCACGTAGTTTTGCGGGAGGCCCACTAGCGCTCGCTGGTGCCATTGGGCTGAAACCGGCCGGTCGCCGGGCGGGGGGACTCGGCGCGGCCGCTCGCGCTGACACACTTGGGTTACATGACGGTTGGATCGCCCGGACGATCAGCATCGCGTTGAGCCGCTTCGTCCCACGGCCGGTCCGACGCTTCTGGCGCGTCGCGTGGGAGGCCAACGTGACCGGCATGGCATCGATGCTGGCCTACAACATGCTCTACGGGATCATTCCGGTAGCGCTGCTCGGGTTGTTCATCGGTGGCAAGGTGCTGACTTCCGACGCGGTTCAGGAGAGCGTTCTGCGCGATCTCGAGCACCTGTTTCCCGGCGCGACCGAGACGACCCTCTCGAACGTGCTCGGCGAGGTCCAGCACTCGACCACCGGCACAGGAATCCTCGCGCTGGCCGGTTCGCTGTGGCTGTGCTCGATGTTCTGGGGCTCGCTCGACACCGCCTTCAGCCGAATCTACGGATGCCCCTCGCGCTCGTGGCTCAAGCAGAAGCGGTTCGCGCTCGGGATGGTGTTCGTGGTGCTGTTGTTCATGATCGCGACCGTCGCGGTCCCGACCGCGCAGAGCATCCTGCGCAACGGCGAGCGCCATCTGCCATTCGACCTCGAGCACGTTGCGATCGTCGTCTACGCCGGCTCGCTGGCGTTCGGCCTGGCGTTGCTGTTCATCTGCCTGCTGCTGATCTACTACCGGGTGCCGAACTTCCGGGTGCCTTGGCGCGCCGTCTGGCCGGGAGCGCTCGGCGCGACGCTCGCGATCGCCGTGATCGACTACGGGTTTCCCTTGTACCTGGCGCACTTCAACACGATCTCGCACTTCGGCACGAACGTCGTCGTGTTCATCGTGATCGTGCTGATCTGGTTCTACGTGGTGGCACTGATCATTCTCTCCGGCGCGGTCGTCAACTCGCTGCGGATGCGGCCGCCGTCGTCGTCGTCGGCGCGGGCGTCGCCTCCCTCGCGGCCGTCGTCGTCGCCTCCTCCTCCGTCGCGGCCCGCGCAGTCGTCGCCTCCGTCGCGGCCGGGCTGAGATCCGTCGCCGGCCCCTTAGATGCCGGAAACCGCCCGCCGAACGAGCGACGGGCGGCCTCCGGTTTTCAGTTGGCCCACCCGACCGGCAGGGGGAGTGGTCGAGCCGACCGATGCGAGTCCGGGCTGCGGGAAGTACCGCAGTAGCGGTCGCGCCCGGACCTATGTGTGAGCGGGAACGCATCCTTGCGGCCCGCTCAGACGGAGATGATCGCGTGTCCCGACGTTAACTGCAAGTAGGAATCCGTCGAGTTAGCGAAGTTTGGGTCCCGGCGGCGTTTCTTGATCACGACAGGCCGAGCACCGCGCCGCGCAGGATGTCGTGCTCGGATACCTCGACCTCGTCCAGGCCGAACAGCCGTACGACCTCGCGGAAGATCAACACGCCCGCGATGATCGTCGGCGCCCGATCGGGGTGCAGGCCGGGCACCTCGCGGCGGCGCGCCAGCGGCATCGCGCTGAGTTCGGCGAGGATCCGGTCGCATTCGGCTGTCGACAGTCGATACCCGTGGACCCTGGTCGGATCGTAGGGGTCGAGCTGCTGGGCGATCGCGGCCAGCGAGGTGGCGGTGCCGGCGACCGCGATCCCCTTGTCGACGGCCTGTCGGATCTCGGTCGGGACGTGCTCGGCGAGGATCGCGCGGACATCTTCGCTCAACGCGCCGGTCTGCGCGTCGGTCGGCGGGTCATCGTGCAGGTGACGCTCGGTCTGGCGCACGACACCGGCCTGGGTCGAGACTCGGAAGCGAAGCTCGGTGCCGACGCCGACGATCATCTCGGTCGAGCCGCCGCCGATATCGAGCACGAGCGTCGGCGTCGGGTCGGCCTGATCGCGTCCGCTGGTCGCGCCGAGGTAGGTCAGGCGCGCCTCCTCTTCGCCGGCCAGGACGTGCGGCTCGAGCCGGTATCGGTGCCTGACGGTGTCGGCGAACTCGGCCCCGTTGGCGGAGTCGCGAACCGCGCTTGTCAGCACCGCGATCCGGCGCTCGCAGTCGTACGCCGCGATCTGCTCGGCATACGCCTCGAGCACCGCGAAGGTCCGCTGCATCGCCTCATCGGCGAGCCGGCCGGAGGTGTCGACGCCCTGGCCGAGACGGGTCACGTTCGCCTCGCGCACGAGTTCGGTGATCGCATCCGCGTCCGATCTCGAGCGCGCAGCGATCAGCAGCCGGATGGAGTTGGAGCCGATATCGACGACGGCGACGTTCATCGATCCGGTCGAGGGGTCACGGGGTTGGGCATCGGATGGCCGTCGAAGAACACGAGCAGGTTCTGCACCGACAACTCTGTCATCTGCTCGCGAGCCTCGTGGGTCGCCGAGCCGATGTGCGGGACGACGATCAGGTTCGGCGCTCGGAGCAGTGGATCGTCGGCCGCGAGCGGCTCGGGGTCGGTGACATCGAGCGCCGCGCCGGCGATCTGGCCGCTGCGCAGCGCGGCCGCGAGCGCCTTCTGATCGACGATCGGGCCACGCGCGGTGTTGACCAGGATCGCGGTCGGCTTCATCTGCGCGAGCGCGTCGCCGTCGATCAGGTGGCGCGTCTCGTCGGTCAACGGGCAGTGCATCGAGATGAAGTCCGAGCGCCGCAGCAGCTCGTCGATCGGGACCCGGCCCTGTGCGCGGGCCTGTTCAGGGTCAGACCCAGCGCGACCGGCGCGCAGCACCTCCATCTCGAAGCCGCCTGCACGGCGCGCGACCGCCTCGCCGATTCGCCCGGCGCCGATGATGCCGAGTGTCTTGCGGTTGACCGAATGGCCGAGCAGCCCGCGCGGATCCCAGGTGTCCCAGCCGCCGTCGGTCACGGTCGCGGCTGCCTCCAGCAGCCGGCGGGCGCCGGCGAGCAGCAGCGTGAAGGCGAGGTCTGCGGTGGCGTCGGTGAGCACGTCAGGTGTGTTGCCGACCGCGATCTCGTGCGCCTGCGCGGCGCCGATGTCGACGTTGTCATAGCCGACCGCGTAGTTGGCGATCGCGCTGCAGATGCGGGCAGGCGTCCATCAGCGGACCGTCGATCCGGTCTGAGAGCGTCGTCAGCAGGCCGTCGACGCGTTGCGCGTGTTCGGTCAACTGCTCGTAGGAGGGCGGCAGCCGGTCAGGCCAGACCTCGGTCTCGTGGGTGTCGGCGAGCCGCTGCAGGGCCGGGCCGGGGAGCGGGCGAGTGACGAAGATGCGGGCCATTTCTCGAGTTCAGGTTGAGCGTTAGGGTTAGGCCGTCAGGAGCCGTTTCAGCGTGTTCAGGCCATCGTGGACGTCGGTGAACGTCGTGGTCAGCGGCGAGAGCCCGATGCGGATCACGTCGGGGGCCCGGAAGTCCGCGATCACGTTGGCCTCCGCGAGCTCCTGGGTGAGCGCGCGCGCTCGCGGGTGGACGAGCGCGACGTGACCGCCACGGCGCGTGGATCGCCGCGGCGAGGCGATCGCGACACCGAGGGATGTGAGCGCCGCGTCGGCGAGCTCGATCGCGTATTCGGTGAGCGCCGTGGACTTGGCGCGGATCGCGTCGATCCCGGCCTCGATCGAGAGCTCGATGCCGGTGCCGGCCGCGGTCAGGCCAAGGATCGGCGGGGTGCCGGTGGTGAAGCGGGCGATCCCCGAGGCTGGCTCGTAGCCGGGACCCATCTCGAACGGATCCCTGCGGCCCAGCCAGCCCCAGATCGGCGGCTCGAGCGCTTGCTGGAGGCGCTCGTTGACGTACAGGAACGCGGGTGCGCCCGGCCCGCCGTTGAGGTATTTGTAGGTGCAGCCGACCGCGAGGTCGACATCGTTGGCATCGAGCTCCGGGTTCAGCGCGCCGGCCGTGTGGCTGAGGTCCCACAGCATCAGCGCGCCGGCGTCGCGGGCGAGCTCGGTGATCGTTGCCAGCTCGGCGATCTGTGCGGAGCGGTAGGAGACATGGCTGAACGTGATCAGGGCGACATCGTCCCCGGGCGCGGTGCCGATCGCCCGTTCGACCTCGGCCGGCTCGGGGCCTCCGCGCGGATCGGACTCGACCCACTGCAGTCTGTGGCCGTGCTGGGCGGCGAGCCCGTCGACGATGTAACGGTCGGTCGGGAAGTTGTCGGTATCGGTGATGATCGTGTGCCGACCCGGACGCGCGGCGAGCGCCGCCGCCGCGAGCTTGTAGAAGCAGACCGAGGTCGAGTCGGCCAGCAGCGTCTGCCCGGGGGCGGCGCCGAGCAGGTGCTGCGCCGAGCCGATCGCCGACCTGGTGGGGCAGCTGCATCCAGCGTTCGGTCCAGCTTCGGATCAGCCGTGTGCCCCAGCCGTCGTCGATCAGCCGCTGCAGCTCGGCGCGGGTCTGGGTCGGCGGACGGCCGAGCGAGTTGCCATCGAGGTAGATCAGGCCATCCGGGGCGGGCTCGAAGCGGGTCAGGAACGGCGCGAGCGGGTCGTCTGAGTCGAGCGCCTGCGCGCGGGCACGGGCGCGGTCGGCGTGGTCGGGATGTTGCTTTGCGTCACGCATGTTTCGAGCGTCCTGTACCCGGTGATATACAGCACCACGATGGGTTCCGAGCACGAGCACGATCCGCTGGTCTCGCGCCGTGGCGAGGAACCGGATGAGGTCGACCGGGCCGGGGTCGACGAGGCCGGTGTCAACGAGCCCGGGATCAGCGAGCCCAGGGTCGACGAGGCCGGCACGGAGCCGGTCCCAACCGGTTCAGCCGGCGCTCCGGCCGGGGAGCCGCTCACTCCCGAGCCGGAACCGTCTTCCCGCGAGCCGGCTGTCGGCTCACGCGCCGGCCGTCGCGGACGCACCCAGTCGCCGAACATGCTGCCCGCGCGCAGTCAGCGCGGCCTGTTCGAGCGCACCTTCGTCCGTATCGTCGCTACCTGCGGGATCGTCGGCATCAGCGTCGCGATCGCCGCAATCATGGCCTCGAGCAACTCGAAGGGTTGGTTGATCGGGCTGGTCGTTTCGGTCTTGTCGGTCGTGCTCGCGGCCGTGCTCTGGTCCTCTCGAGTTCTGTAGCGGTCCGCTATTGCTCGCGCCGGGAGTGCGCTTGCGCGAGCGGTCCGTTTGCGCGGGTCGGGCCCGGCGCGCGCGGAGGGTCCGCTACGCGCGGTGGGCCCGGCTCGCGCGGAGGGTCCGCTACGGCGCGCGCCGGTCCGCGCTGAAGATGTCGTCGGGCAAGAACGCGCCGACGACCCAGTTGGGCGCGTCGACGAGCTCGTGGATCCGCAGGTCGACGGCGACGCTCGCGATTGCGTACGCGGTCTGCCGCTCGATCCCGTGAGTCTGCTCGATGTGCTCGATCGTCGCGCGGATCGCCTGGCGCGAAGCTTCCGTCAGGTCGGGATCGACACCGGTGCAGACGTGGTACCCGGTCTGTGCGGGGGCGCTCGGGGACCTCGGCGTTCGATTCGTGGGTGGAATCCGGTACTGCGGGAATGCGATCGTGCGGTGCTTGACCGTGGTCAGGCGGACGGTGATCTCCATCGCCGACTCGACCGCGGTGCCGCAGACCTCGCCGTCGCCCATCGCGGCATGGGTGTCGCCGACGCTGAACAGTGCCCCGGTGACGCCAACCGGCAGGTACAGCGTGGTGCCCGGCGTGAGGTGGCGAATGTCGAGGTTGCCACCCCACTTGGTCGGCGGCAGCACGCTGTGTTGGCCCGGCTGTGCCTGCGCGACCCCGATCGTCCCGGGGAATGGGGCGAGCGGCAGCGTCACGCCCTCGGCGAAGTGCACGCTTCCGGTGGCCGCGTCGACCGTGCTGATGTTCAGCCAAGCGTCGGGGAACTCGTCCTGCAGCAGCCCGAAGTGGGGGATGATCGCGGTCCAGCCCCAGTCGTTGGGCGCCAGCTCGAGAATCTCGACCTGGAGCGTGTCGCCGGGCTCCGCACCCTTGATGTAGACCGGACCCGTGACCGGGTTGACGTTGCCCATGTCCATCGCCGTGACGTCGGCAGCGGTCGACGTCCTCGTCAGCTGCCCGCCGGACGAGTCGGCCGTCTCGAGCGCGATCACGCTGTCGGACTCGAGCTCGAGCGCCGGCTCCAGCGCGTTGTCCCAAACCGTGTGCCGGTGCTCGGCTGCGAGCCGATGCAGGGAGTGATCATGGGGGAGCCCCGCGCTCACGGTCGCCGCAACCTACCACCGTCCGGGTCGCCCGATCCGGCGCTGACCAGGGTTGAGATCGCCGCTGCCATTGTGCTATTAGTTAGCTCTCCGCCGCGGGGTGGAGCAGTCTGGTAGCTCGTCGGGCTCATAACCCGAAGGTCGCAGGTTCGAATCCTGCCCCCGCTACTTCGAAAAGGTCCGCATTTGCGGGCCTTTTCTATTTTCTGGAGCGTGAATCCGCACAAGATTGGTGAAGTGGAGTACCACTCTGGAGTACCAAACAGGGCTCGAAAACGACGGCTTTTGGCGGCACCGAGGCGAGCGGTTGGGGTCGGGTGGCCGTCCGCCTCAACGCGTTGCGAGCGACACAGGCCACGCGTGGGATAAGGAGACCGACTCGCCACCGCTGCCACCCCCGGGGGCGCGCGCAGCCCATGGACCGATTCGGCCCACGGCATACATCGCTACATCGGCAAGGCAGAAGCAGCTCGGCCGGCTACGGACCGACGAATGAGATCGTCACCTGAGTCTCTGTCGCCGCCGAATCCAGGGCCCCGGCCGACGCCTTCGCGACCAAACCCCTGCGTATGCAACGCCGGACGCGGCGCCGGGATGTATCGAGCCTGCCATTGGGTCGATGCCTCATTCGGCCTTTGGTATGTCGCGAACGCGGTCATCGCCGCGACCGTGCAGACGCGTCCTTCGCGGCTTTGGCGATCGCCCGGCGCCGGAGGGCGCGGACGAGCGAAATCGCGGCGACGCGATCGCGAGCCGGGTGCTCGGACTGACGATCGGATTTGCGGCCAAGCGCGGCGTCCGGAACGGGTAGCGTCGGGGCATGCTCGGCCGCCGTAGGAGCCTTTCGCTCAGATCTACACCGAGGGACCGTTGCGATCCCGCCTTGACCGAGCCGGCCGGCGCGTTACCTCGCAATTTCGCTGGTCAGCCCTCATGCCGGACCGGCTCGACGTCCGGCGCGCAGAAGGCCCATTGCACGCGCTCATGATTTAGGCTTCAGCTGATCCATGGGACCTAGCGACGACCAACTGCCAGTTTGGGATCTAATCGAGGACGCCGCACGCGAACTTGATGCCCCCATGACAGCTCAAGACATTCTCGGCTGGTTCACGGAGCACCATTCGGGCGTCCAGCCGAACACGCTACGGAGCCAAATAGCTGTCGCAGTCGGTAACAGCAAAAGTTACTTAACCATCCAGTCTACAGTCGGCGGTCACCCCTCCTTTGGTCGGTCGGCTGGGGGCGCTACGAGCCGTACGATCCCAGTCGGCACGGTGAGCCGCAAGCTGATGCGGAGGCCGATGAAGCGGGGGACTACATCCTCGGAGGGTTCGACCGCGAGTCCGAAGTCTCGGAGCTTTGGGAGGCTGACGAGACCACGGCGGGCGACGTCTGGCGGCGCCTTAATGGGGGGCTTACCCCCCAGCAGATAGCGGAGGAAGACGGCATTACGGTCGGGCCGGTCTATAGCTTTATCAACCTCCACAACGCGCTCTCAGATGGAACGGTTTCGTCCTCCCCGTCGGTTGCGAGGGGCGTTGCTGGCCGGGTGAGGAAATGGCTAAAGACGAAGCCCCTGAGCGACGAACTGCGTCATGCGCTGGAACAGCAGGAGCAGCTGCTCAACACGGTCGTCAATGACTCACAAGCCTCAGAGGCTGAATCGGAAGAAGCGCTCGAGAAGAGTAAGGCAGCCGAGGCGGAGGATATCCCTGGCATTTACGTCTACACGTTGCCTCACTACGTCAGACACCCGTTCGACGGGAAGACTGGCCGCACGCTGTTGAAGGTCGGGCACTCGTCGGTCGATGCTCTTTACAGAGCCAATAGTCAAGCTCGCGTGACATCGCTTCCAGAGGATCCATGGCTGCTGAGGATCTACCCGGCCGAGGCATCGTCTCACGCGGAGAGGCAGTTCCATGGGTTCTTGCGTGACGCAGACCACCAGGGGGTCCGCGGGACGCGGACGGGTGCTGAGTGGTTCTTGACCTCACTGAAGTTTCTGGACCGTATTGCGGCCACCGTGGGACTCGAGATACGCATCGTCAACGACTTCGCCATCGACGACGACTGATCCCGAACCTGACCGATCCTTCGGACGTAGGAACTGATTCGCGCAGCTCGACGCGAACTGCTGGCCTCGGGGTGTCGGTCTTCGCCACGATCGCCTCTGATCGGAGCTTCCGGCAGCTGACGAGCGATCCGCGGTAAGGCGATCACCCGCGTCGGCAGGCCGGACGATCGCCTCCGTCGAGAGGCCGTCGGAGAATGCGGAGGAGCGAGAAAGTGGTCGGCGGCGGGGAAAACGGATGGCCGCGGCCGGGGAGAACGTGGTCGATGGCCGCCCCGAGGTCTGTCAGGCGGTGCTGATGGTCCAGTGGCTGTGGAGCTTGAGCAGGTTGTGCGTCGCTGTGACTAACCGCCACTCAGACTGCGCGGCGGCGCGGCCTCTTCGCATGAAGCGGTCGATGTGCCGGTTGTATTTGATCTGGCCGAACACCGGCTCGATGGTGATCTTCCGCTGCGCGTAGAGCTCGCGGCCGCGGTCGGTGGTCAGCTTGTCGCGCATCGGCTTGGTAGACGCCGGTCTCCCAGCCGCGGCGTTTGCCCTCGCGCAGGTTCCCGTCGGGCGGGACGAGCACCTCGATCCCCTGCTCGGTGATGGTCTGCATCTGCGGGTGATGCCAGTAGCCGGCGTCAGCGAGCACCACCTCCGGCGTGTCGGTCACGCCCTGTTCTGAGAGCTCGCGCATCATCGCTTCGAACATCGGCGCGAGCTGCCCGAAGTCCGGTGCGGCGTTCGTGATCTCCGCCGCGAGGATCACCTGGCGGTCATTGACCGCGGCCTGGGCGTTGTAGGCCTGCCGGGGCGGGGTGCCCTGGGTGCGCATCACCCTGGAGTCGGGGTCTGACAGGTTGATCTTGCCCTCGGGCAGTTCCGGCGCGACGAACGGTTTGCTGTTGCCCTTCAGCACCCGACCCTTGGTGTCACGCGCTGTGACCCGCCAGCGTTCGTAGGTCTCAACCGCGGCAAGGTCGACCCGGTGGTTCTCCTCCAGCCGCTCAAGCGCTTCGATCATCCGGTCATCGCGATCGCGCGGAACCGGCGCGCCTTGGCGGGTGCGGTGGGCTTCCAGCTCGCGGCGTGCGACCCGCAGCCACTCGATCCGGCCGCCGCGGCGCAGAACCGGACGGCTCAGCACCGTCGCCTCCAGATCGATCTCCAGCTTCTCCGGTTCGGGCTTGGCCTCGTCATCTGCGGGGCGGCCCTTGCGCTCAGCCAGCCGGCGCTTGGCGTCGGCCAATGCTTGGCGGCGGGTGTCGGGGTTGCGCAGCTGCTCAGGCAGCTCATCGCCGCGTCGCTCGCCGTAGAGCTCGTCCTCGCGCTGGTCGGTCTCTTCGGCTTCGCGCAGGATGTCTTTGACCAGCCCGCTGTAGGACCGGTTCTGATCCATCGACGCGTTCGCTTTGATCTTCGTCCCGTCGATCGTGATCACCCCGACCGACACCAACCCCGCCTCCCGACACAGCCCGAGGACGTCGTCGAACAGCTCGCGCGATCTCGGCCTCATGGCGGCGGCGGAACTCCGCGATCGTCGAGTGATCGGCGTGCGCATGCTCGTGATCACCTTGAACGCGACGTCCTCCTGACACGCCCGCTCGATCCCGCGCGACGACCGGTTCCCGCGCGCATACGCGTAGAGCAAAAGGGCCACCAGCATCTGCGGGTCATAAGGCGGGCGGCCCGCGCCCCCCAGCCGATAGCCTCGTTGAAACGGCTCAGATCCATCAGCTCAACGGCCCCGAGCACCGTCCACACCAGGTGATCCTCAGGCAGCCACTCGACCAACGACGGCGGCATCAACAACAACTGACCACGGTCAACCGGGACGAAATCTCGTGCCATCCCTGAAGTGTCTTAAAACCGGCGGACGGACCCGATATTCCGACAGCCTCTCGCCGAAGCACTCGTGGGCTGAAGTACAGCGCCGCCGAGCGAAGCGATCGCGGGCGATGTTCGCGTTATCCGCCGCAAGGGAGGACAGCCAGCCTTCGGGCTGACGGGCGCTTTCGGGCATCAATCGGGTCCGAAGTGGACGTCGGCAGCGGTGCTGCCGGCTCGCGAAACAGCTTCTGAGCGCAGCTCGCACGGCTTCAAGCTGGGTCTCTCGCTCGAGCGCAGCGCTTGGAGCGGATACTGCTCCCAGCAAGCCCCACGATTGGGCTCATCCGGTGGCCCATCACGATGCCGCTTATCCCAAACGGACTCCGTACTGACAAATTTTTCGCCGAGTTGGAGCGCGGAGACACGGCCCTCCACGAGGCTGGCCACGCGGTCGTGGCCTCTCTACTCGGGCTGCGCTTTCACGGCGTGACCATCAAGTCGCGTGGCGGCATCGGCGGCCAGGTGTTTGGCTTCACCAAGCCGAACCTCCCAAATGGGTTCTCAAGCACGACGTGGTTTCGATGGCCGGGCCGTAGCGAGAAGCGCGGGGTATCGGAGATACCGGAATGGCCGAGGGCCGCGTCGGCTGGGCGCAAGACATCGCGTACTTTGAAGGGGACGAGCCTCGGATGCAGCGTGCCTGGGCACTTGCGACGGATCTCATCGTGCCCCACGAGGATCAGATCATGGCCCTGCGTGAACTGCTACTGGACCGGCAAACGATCTACGCCCCTGAGGTCCATCGGCTTGCCCCCAGGCTCAATCTCAGTGGGTGGCCGGGCACTGACGGTTGAAGGGTTCCGTGCCGACACCGAACCCCCGGCCGTCCTTCCGATCCGGCCCGCGTATCGTCGCCGAAGCGCTCGCCGGCCGTGCGCGAATGGACGACGAAAGCGATCACGCGGCGGAAGGCGGCTGGATGCTCACGGTTAGGCAACTCCGGACTCGAGCGCTTTGAAATCGGACATGGCTGCTCGGCGTGCGGAGCGGTCGCTTGGCGCCGGAGGATCGCGTGGTCGAGTTTGTCCGTAAGCAGAAGTTTCGCGGCCTGGCGAGAGCCGCCGCGAGAGTTCTGCCTGTTCGTGGATCCAGAAGCGCGGCGGACTTCGTCTGGACTCCTGGATCGTCCCGGGGGCTAGCCCCGAACGTGCAAGCACCGACGCGCGGGTTCAACCACGAAGAGGGGCGTGTGTGTACCGCGATGCGAGGGCGAGCGCGCTTCTCGTCGAGAGTCTGATCGCCGAGCGTGCCGGGGTGTCGCCGGGGTGTGGTGGTCGAGGGGATGGTGCGGTATCCCGTCACGGGAATCGTGAGAAAGGTCGATGTCGCACCGGAGGCGAGGCTGGTGCTGAGGCGGCGGGAGTTCGGCTGACCGGCCCAAGATGGGGACTGGATGCTCGCAACATAGGTAGTGCTCCCGATGCGCGCGATCCGGCGCGTTCGTACGTTATGGCCGTGTCAGAAGGCCAGACGATCCGGGGCGTCGAGAACCGATTGCCGTGGTCCATTCCCGCGCACACCCTTGTCAGCGCCAACACGCGGGTGAGGCGTCGGCGGTTGACTTTTGATTGCCGTGAAGGGCGTCGATGTCCGGCAGGTGGGCGATCTAGTGTGAGCGCACGCGCGCTTGTCCTGGCCGTGGTGGGTGGGTGGTTGGCGTGCGTGTTGACGTTTGGAGTCAGCGCGGCTGTTGCTGATTCGGTGGGGCAGATCACCGAGTTCACGGTCCCGACCGCCGCCAGTCAACCCTTCGCGATCGCGGCGGGCGGGGACGGCAACCTGTGGTTTACCGAGCAGACGGCGAACAGGATCGGGCGGATCACACCGACGGGGCAGATCACCGAGTTCTCGATCCCGCCTGCCGAGGGCTTCCCTTCCGGGATCGCGGCCGGACCCGACGGCAACCTCTGGTTCACGGCAAACGCCGGCGACAAGATCGGGCAGATCACGCCCGCGGGGCAGATCACCGATTTCTCGATCCCGACCACCGACAGCGAACCTCTCGGGATCGCGGCGGGGTTGGACGGAAACCTGTGGTTCACCGAAGATTCGGCGACAAGATCGGGCGGATCACCCCGGCAGGGCGATCACCGAGTTCTCGATCCCGACCGCGGGTGGCTTTCCGTCTGGGATCACGGCCGGGTCGGATGGGAACCTCTGGTTCACCGAAAGCGGCGCGGACAAGATCGGGCAGATCACGCCCACGGGTCAGATCACCGAGTTCGCGGTCCCGACCGCCGGCGGTGAGCCTCTCGGGATCGCGGCGGGGGCGGACGGGAACCTGTGGTTCACCGAGTTCGGCGGCGACAAGATCGGGAAGATCACGTCTGCGGGGCAGATCACCGAGTTCGCGGTCCCGACCGCCGGCGGTGAGCCGTTCGGGATCGCGGCGGGCGCGGATGGGAACCTATGGTTCACCGAGTACGCCGGCGACAAGATCGGGCGGATCACCCCGGCGGGGCAGATCACTGAGATATCGATCCCGACGCCCGGCAGCGTCCCGACCGGGATCGCTGCAGGCCCAGACGGCAACCTCTGGTTCACCGAGCTCAGAGGCAAGATCGGCCGGGTTGATAGCGGCGCGTCGCCGGCGCTGCGCCACCCACCGAGCGTGACCGGGTCAGCCAGGGAGGGAACCAAGCAGGTATGCCAGGGCGAACTATGGGCTGACTGGGCCGGGCAGCAGCCGGTGCAAAACGCCTCGACCGGTAAGCCTCCAGGCGTGCAGTGGCTTCTGAACGGCACACCGATCGCGGGAGCGACCAGTCAGACCTACACCCCCACCAGCGGTGACGTCGGCAGACAACTTGCTTGCACCGTAGCCGTGACCTACCCCCTGCTGGGCGTGACCGAGTCTGCGACCAGCGCTGGCGTCAAAGTGCTCGCGCCTACGACGGTCGCGCCCCCAGGGCAAAAGCCCGGCAAGCCGACCGCGTCTCACGTCTCGTTGTTGAGGATCGCCACGGCCAACCCACAGATCAGCTTCACGCTGATCGCCGGCGCCCACCCGATCAAGTCGATCGTCGTCGACCTCCCGCCTGGGATCAGCTTCACCCACAAACTCAAGCGGCTAGCGCAAGGCATCGCCCTCAACCGCCTGCACGCCAAGCGGTTGAAGTTCACGACCAGCCTCAGCCATCGCGATTTGACGATCAGGCTCGCCAGCACCGCAACCGCCATCCGGGTGAGAATCGCCAGCCCGGCGATCACGGTCAGCAGACGCCTGGTCCGCAACATCAGGCACACGCGGGTAAAGAAGCTGAGCTTCTTGGTCAAGGTCACCGACTCGGCCGACACCACCACCAAGCTCGCGCTGGAAAACCTCAAGGTGTGAGCGCCACGAGCCTCGGCCGTCTGCAAACGATATGACTCCAAGAGCGACAGGGAGCTACCAAGCAGCCATCCGTCCGGATCCTCCGCGTCAGCTCATCCGGGTTCGCCGTGTGGTTCGGCGGGTTCGGGCGAGGATGACCGAGAAGCGAGCCAACCACCGCCTCCGGGCGGTCCGCCTAGCCGTCCTGGTGGCGATGCTCGCCGCCTTGGCGGTGCCAGCAAGCGCTGGAGCGTTCATCTACTGGACCAACGTCCCCACGAACACGATCGGCCGCGCCAACCTCGACGGCACCGGCGTCGACCAGAGCTTTATCACCGGCGCGACCGAGCCGGCCGGGCTGGCCGTCGATGCTCGGTACCTCTTCTGGGCCAATAACGACGCGATCGGCCGCGCCAACCTGTTCGGCACCGACGTCGATCAGGGCGTGATCACAGACAGCGGCTCCCAGTTCGGGGTGGCGGTCGCCGGACAATACGTCTACTGGACCAGGAGCGACGCGGGCGCGATCGCCCGCGCCAACTTCGACGGCACCGGCGTCAACCTGACCTTGATCACCGGCGCCAACGGCCCGGCCGCAATCGCGGTCGACGCCCAACACATCTACTGGGTCAACAACGGCAGCAACACGATCGGCCGCGCCAACCTCGACGGGACCGGCGTCGATCAGAGCTTCATCACCGGCGCCAACGGCGCCCGCTCGGGGTGGCCGTCGACGGTCAGCACGTCTACTGGACAAACTCACGCACCAATACGATCGGCCGCGCGAACCTCGACGGCAGGGCGTCGACCAGAGCTTCATAACCGGCGCCAAATCCCCAAAGGGCGTCGCGGTCGACGGCCAGCACGTCTACTGGGCGAACGGCGGCACCGACACGATCGGCCGCGCCAACCTCGACGGCAGCGGCGTGATCAGAGCTTCATCACCGGCGCCAACGCTCCGTTCGGGGTGGCGGTCGACTCGCTGCCACACGCGAGCGCGACGACACTCGCGTGCGCGCCGGCGACGGTGACCCCGCCGGCGACGGTGAGCTGCACGGCGACGCTCACCGATACCGGGCCGTTCCCAGGCGCTCCGGGCCCAACCGCGCCAACCGGAACCGTCGCTTTCAGTTCGAGCGCCGGCGGCGCGTTCACCCCGGCGGCGAGCTGCTCGCTCACCGCGACCACCGCCGGCCAGTCGGTCTGCGAGCTCACCTATACGCCCGCCGCCACCGGCATCCAGACTGTCACCGGCGCCTACTCCGGTGACGCGGTCCACACCGCCAGCAACGGCGCCACCCGCCTCACCATTCTAAGACCGGTGCCCGTTCTCGGACCACCCGGTGCTCCGTCGGATGTGAGAGCGACGGCCGGTGACCGGCAGGCGAGCGTCAGCTTCGGCGTGCCCGCGGCGAACGGTACGATCCGTGGATTCACAGCCACGGCCACGCCCGGTGCCGCCCACGCCTCAGGCACGCGAAGCCCGATCACCGTTCGCGGGCTTACGGACGGGAGGCGCTACACGTTCGCTGTAACGGCTACCAACGAAACCGGAACCGGGCCGCCTTCCTCACCCTCGAACCCGGTCACCCCAGCCGGGAAGCCGACGATTTCGCGCGGGTCGCTCACCGGGATCGCGAAGCGCAGGCCGAGGCTCGGCTTCACGATCGCCGCCGGAACGGGCGCGCCAGCCCTCAAGACGATCGCCATCGGCCTTCCGCGCGGCCTGACTTTCTCCCACCACCGCAGGCGCCTCGCTCGCGACATCACCGCCAAAGACAGGACCGGGAGGCGCCAGAAGATCACGACAAGGCTCAGCCACGGGATCCTGACAGTCACGCTGAAAAACGCCGCGACCAGGCTCCAGATCGCGATCACCGCACCAGCGATCCGGGCCCGTACAGCCCTCGCCAACAAAGCAAAACACAAGCGAGCGGGCATGCTGAATATCGCGGTCAGGCGACCGACCTGCGCCACACCACAGCCCGAACACGCTCAAGCTCAAAGCCACCTGAGCCCGCTCCTCCCTCGAGACCGCAACAGCCCGCCAGGATTGGCATCAAAACACTCCAACCTCCCCAACACCGGCGCCGCACATGCTTGCCTTCCAAGGCCATAACAACGAAACCGAGCGTCCATCGCTCGGTGCGGGCACGCTGAAGATCACCGCCACCCACACGACCACCCGGCGCCGCTCTCCCGAACTCAGACACTGCGCTTTGCGATCGTCAACCTGAGGCGGGCATCGACACTGCTAGCGCAATACCGACGCTTGACGTCACGCTGTTACCCGCGATATCCGACCGACCGGCGCTGGTTGGCCCTCAGATTCCACACCGTCGGTGACCCTATCGGGTATCGCAAGAGGCTGTTCTGGTTAGCACCCGTACGTTTGCCGTGAAAGGAGACTCAGATGGACGATCGGTCACTCGGTTCAGACGCGACCCTTTGATACCGCGGGAAGAAGACTAAGCGCTGGTGTGGCACGACAGCCAGTGGGAGGGCCCGCAGACATTCGGCGCGCGCTTGGAATTCCCGCCGAGGGTATGGCCCACTGGGTCATTCCTGCCGAACTTCAGGGCGCATTCGGCCTTACCGCTGAGTCCGAAAGGGCAGCCCGAGCGCCCGGCGAAGGCGAGACCGCGATGGCCTGCTTCGAAATGCATATTGGGTCCTACGTGATCCCTATCGAAGTAACGGTAGATCTCACCACGAATAGTCCGTACTCGGTCTTGTCGGGAGCCCTGCTCTTTGAGAGCATCGAGGTCAGTCGGTGGCAAGTGACGGAAGGTTCGTTTGGCATAACAGGCACGCTAAGTTCGCCGTCCGTTTTACTTACCGATAGTCTCTACCTCGTAGCTGAGTTGCTTCCTCCGAGTAACGAGGGGACTGAACCTGAGGCCGAACTGGCTGATATTGCCACCCCAACTGTTGCTATCCTCGGTTGGTACAGGCCTCCACTGAGCTACCCGGGCATCTACGTAACCGGCGAGGGTTATTACTATCACGACACGCTGTTCAGGGGCTGGCAAGCCTGTTCCTGAGACGGCCGCTTTGCGACCGCGCCAGCTTACGCTGCCTCGCGCACACTCGGCGTGGGCGCGGGCCTTACCGCTTGGGGCAAGCGTTTCTGACCTACGACAACTGGGAGAACCATCACCAGATCGTGGAACGCATAGGGCTTGACCGTGGCGGACTCTGGGGAGAGCCCAACTCGCCGGTTCGCGCCCCCGTGGACCAGCCGGGGACGCTCGCTTGTGGTTTCGCGTGTTACGAGCCACCACGACCGGACCGTGACGCGCTCGCTCACGGGGGCAAAGCAGTCACGCTGGCGTCGTCGCCGCAACCCTCGCACGCGACCCCTCCCGGACACAAGTTGCCACGACGTCGTGGCCGTGATGCCCCCGCGAGAACGAAAGCGGTGAACGTCCTGCGTATCGCCTCGATACCTCCTGGTCGCCAAATGTGCGTCGACACACGAGACGCTCGAGCCAGGCTCGAGCCGCGGCTGGTGGTCCCCGTCGAGCCGGGGCCCGATGATCCAAGCGTCGGCTAGAGCACTCGTCGCGACGGCGGCGACGGGAAAGCGATCGGAATCGTGCGCGTTGCGCCGGTTTGCGTCTGGGGCTCGGGCGATAGGAGACGTGCGGATTGCTCGGCTCCCGGCTGCACCAACTGAGCCGGACGCCCGCCGGCTTTGATCCAAGCGGGCTACGAGCAGACGCTAGCCCGACCCGGCGCGCTCCTCGAGCATCCGCGTCACCGCGATTGCTTCCATGGGCTCGATCAGCCAGGCGTCGACCGCGTCCGCCAGGCCGCGAGGCGTCGAGGATGCGCCGGCGGCCGCGCCGCGTCGTACGCGGTGCGCCGCAGTCGGGACGCCGTCCTCGATCCACAGCCAGCGCGCAGCGCCGTCGCCCTCGTAGGGCAGCCCGACGCTGCCGGCGTTGACGAAGCGGACACCGCCGACCATGCGGTCGTCCTGCTGGTGGGTGTGTCCGGCGACGACCAACGCGCCTCCGACGCCTGCGAGCGCGTCCGACCAGCGCTCGGCCGTCGAGAGCCGGGTGAGCATCTCGTCGTCGCGGCGCGGGCTGGCGTGGCAGAAGAGCACGCCGTCGACGCACGAGCGTCAAGGGGAGCTCGCCCAGTGCGCGGGCGCGCTCGGGGCCGAGCTCGCTGCGCGGTGAACGCCGACTCTCGGCGGCGTTGTCGCCCCCGACGGGCGCGCGGTCCGTTGACCGCCGCCGCCGCCTCGCGCTCGCCGTTGCCGCGCACCCAGTGCACGTCACGCCAGCGCCTGCAGGCGGTCAAGCGTCGGCGCCGGCAAACGCACCGGGTACGACATCGCCGCCGACGACCATCGGTCAGGGCCCGCGGCTCGTCGATCGGCCAGCACCGCCTCCAGGGCGTCGGGGTTGCCGTGGACGTCATACAGAGCGAGGATCCCATGAGCCCAAAAGCCTAATGCGACCTTCCGGTTGCGTCTATGTCAGCGCATCACACCCGAAGACGACGGTCATCGACTCGCGGATCCGCACGATCCCTTCCGCCACCTCAGCGACGCGCGACGCTGATCACGTTGGCGACGAGGCGTTCTTCTCGAGAGCGCGACGAAGTCATCACGCAAGTCGACGCCGGTTCACCATGCCCTTGCCGCGGAAACACTCGGCTCGACCCCGCGAGCGCCGGCCGCCGGGCAGCTGTTGGGCTCACGGCTGCGTTCGTCGCATGCGGCACGCACGCTGCACGTCAAGAAACGCTATCGCGTCAGGTATGGCGCCACGCTGTGGAGTCGATCTAGATGAACCGAAGCCACAGTCACCTCGCTCGCAAGGACTATGATCGCGTTGTCAGGGGAAAGGTGCGATATGGACGCCCAATAATCACCTCTTTGAATGAGATGAGATGGGAAGGGTATTCCGTCGATCGGCAGCGCAGAGTTACAACCACTCCGTCTCAAGCGCTGCTTGGATCGTAGGCATGCTTGTCGGCGGCCCAGAGCGCGTTGACTCCGCGACGTGAAACGTCGCGAGCGGCACAGGATCGACCTCCCAATTGCCAAGCGGGACCCCGCCGGCGGGAGGATCCGTTCCGTGAAGCGGCCCGAGGATGATTACCTGTACGAAACCTCGCGCTGGCTCGATCGTTCCTTACTACCCAGCTTCACCTGAGATGTAGCATCATGGTAAATTGCTGCGCCGTCGACAGTCCGGTGCCATCGCTCTTCGGCTGGCAACCCATACAACGGGAATGGGGCGCGGAGGGCTGCGCTTTTGTTTCGGCCGGCCATCGATCGAGAATGCTAGTAGCGGTGTGCGGCTGAGGCGGACCCTCGACTATCTGCCCAAGGGTGAGGCCGAACGGTCTAGGTGTCGATACTCTGAGTAGCCGGACGTTTCCAAGCGCCGGTAAGGCCTAGTGCCTTGCCATCACGTGAGTGCTGCACGCATCCGCTTCCCCCGCGGAGACTGTGAAGTAGTACCAGGCATGGTCGACGTCTCCGTTCGCGTGACGCCCGTTTGCCTCAACTTCGTAATCTCCTACGGCTGGGCAACCTCCGCCGAGCGATGTGACCTTGGTAGGCGTCGTGCAACTGGTGCCTGAGCACGGAGTCTGTCGTATACCAGCGCCCGGCAATCGGTCACCCTCATAGTATAGTTCTGTGCCGAGCGCGGTTGCGTGAGATGCGTCGCAACCGACCATCGTTGCTTGCTGCGCGAGTTTCGTGAACTCCGGATTATAGAGGCTGTCGTTATATGTACAGCCATCATGCAGGTGTCCGCCGTCGGCGGAGGGGAACTCTGCAACGGACGCGCCAGCGGCGACGAACAACGACATTGCCAACAGTATGACGATGAGTCCGCACTGCCCAGAGAGCCGGCGCATTTGTGTCCCCCCAAAGACCGGCGCATTTGTGTTCCTCCAAGTCGCTCTACACGCCTCACGATGTCACGGTTCGCCAGCGGGACCCGGATATGCACTGCCAGCGATACCAGTGTTCGGTGAATGCACACGCCGGGCACTCGAGTTAATGCAAGGCATCAGTAATCGAGCTTACGCCCGTGCGATATGGCGTGGACCGGACGGACAGAGGCGCGGCCAACGGAAACGGGCGGTGAGCGACATGCTGCTCGCCGGTCAGAGCAAGCGATGGTGCACATCGCGCACCTCGACGGGTGTCCCGAGGCGTTCGACCTTGAATTTCAGCCGCCGCGAACGTCGGGTTCGGAGTCACAGCGGGAAGGGGTTGACTCTGCCCCGGACGTCTTTGGCCAGCTCACGTTTAGAGTCTTGTCTCAAGGCCAGCACATGCGCACGACCCCGAGTCGGGAGGCAGAGCGTGAGGGTCCCGGGTCACAGCACGATCCGAGCGAGTCTGACGATTCGCTTCGGTTGAGTCGTCGCATGGTGCCTGTTTCCTCGTGCGAGCAGCCGCTTGCATCCGCTGACCGCGACTACTGGATGCAGGTGCAGGCCGGGCAGCGACGCGCTTCGGCGGGCGGTACCTTGACCGTATGGTGGAGGCGTTCGTCACTAGTGCTTGGCTGGTTGCTGCGCCCGGCGAGACACGCGCCGGTCACCCGTGGGACCTTCCGGCGATAGCCCAGGTCGCGAGGGGGTCGAGCTCGATCCGAAGGTGACCGACTGATCGGCGAGACGGAGGGGCAAGTCGCGCTGGTCGGCGATCGCGATCGCGGCGGGCATGAACCCGAGGGTGGCTCCTCCAACTTCTCGTCCCCATAGAAGGGGGCTAGGGGGGCGTATGGTCTCGCAACGCGCCTCGCTTTCGGGCCTCGCCGAGGGCGTCCGCCTCGTCCGTGGCGCACGGCGGCCTAACACCCATTCTTCCTCCGCGCCGAGAGCTTCTTCACCGCCGCCACCTACCTCGAGGACGTACGCGGACGAGACCCACGAAGACACGCTGGCGCCCTATGGCGGCCGGTCGCTGCACGAGCAGTCCCACGGCGAGTCGTTCCTGGCCCTGGTGCTGAATCGCTTCGGCCCCAACGGCTTCTACCTGCTCGACGAGCCCGAGGCGGCGCTCTCGACGCAGAACTGCCTGACGCTGCTGAGACGCGTCCACGAGTGGTCTGCGAGGGCTAGCAGTTCGTGATCGCGACCCACTCGCCGATCGTGCTCGCGTACCCCGAGGCGAAGATCTTCAGCTGCGGCGAGACGGGCATCGAAGCCGTCGCCTACGAGGAGACCGAGCCGGTGCAACTCACCCCGCAGCTTCCTCGAGGGTCGCGAGCGCTTCCTCGAACGGGCTCTTCAGCGACTGACCCAGCGCCAGCCACCAAGATCCGTCTCCCCGGACAGGACGACTGGTACCCGAACCTCAGGGTGCCGGCCGTCGAGGCCCTGGGCTCGTCGGCCGTAAAGAACCGGCGGCCGCGCTGATGAGACAATGGCGCCGCCGACGGCTCCTCAGTTGACGCGCTACTTTCGCAATCGCGGCAGAGGAATCGTGCTCGCTACCGCGACGGGCGATCGCTTGGTCGCCAAGGACTCGGCCCTCTCTAAGCAAGTCGACGATGAAAGCACGTGCCAGCTCGGCGACAACGGACGAGCCGCCTGGGCGCGATCAGATGCACCCGATATCAATGACAAGTTTCAGGCTGCCCGCCAGTTAGGCCAGTCCCGACGGCCTAAGCATGCAGCCAGGCAGCTGCGGTGCTGGCCTGGTCGCCGCGTGACTCACAGCTTGCGGCGCTGAGCCGGGTCACGGTCGCACGCGCGCGCCGCGCGACGCGAGGCCGCTTCACGGAGCGTTGTGGCGCTCGGCAATAAGGTGCCGAGTGATGTCGAGCCGAAAGCTGATCAGCGCGTTCTGGGCCGCCATGCAGACCAATGACTGGGAGAAGGCAGCGAGCTACCTCGCGTCCCAATGCGTGATCGATTGGCCGTGCTGCGGGGGAACGGATCGCTGGCGGCGCCGCGATTTCGCTGCCATCCAGGCTCGGTATCCGACGAACACCGGTCGGTGGAGCTTTGACGTGCATCGGCTGGTGGTTGAGCGCGACACGGTGGTCAGCGAGGTGACGGTCACCGACGGCGAGCAGGCGGCTCGCGTGGTCGTGTTCTCAGATATCGATGGGGACCACATCGTTCGCCAAGTCGGTGCTGGCCGACCGCGGATGAGCCGTTCCTGGCCGAGAGGATCTCGCGCGCCGGGCCCGCGCGTCCCTTGACGGCGAAGCGCTCGACGGCCGCCTCAGCAGGGAAGATTTCAATCGCGGGCTAAGGGCTCGCGAGCATCGCAGCGACTGGGCCATCGGTTTGACTTCGAAGGACTCGTCCGTCTTCGCGTGAGTCAACGACGAACGCGATCACCGAGCTGGCGGTCGCGGGCTCTGCTCCGACGGTCGACGCCTATTACGAGGTTGGCGTCACGGCGGGGGGCGGCGCCCTCTATCGGGCGCATGCCTACGCATCTACGTAGGCAACGAAGCGCGCTCGAGAGTGCCGCAAATTCGTGATTCCAGAAGCGCGGCGGGCTACGAGCAGGGACTGCTGGATCGGTCGGTCGTTAGCACCGAGCTTGCAAGCAGCCGATCGCGGTTGGCAACATGGAGGGAAGCCGTCCTGCCCCATCCGGTGGCCTGCTTTTCCTTTGCTGAGTGGCCGCACCTAAAGCCCGGGTCGCTGCCTGCCCCGGCAGGGCAACGATCCGCTGGGTGCTATGGCGGAGCGCAATCGGTGATTCCGGGGTTTCTTCGCCGTCGCCTTCGCTTGAGTCGGGTCGATCGAGGGCGCGCAGGCCGTCGAGGGCTGCGGAGACGCGGATTGGTGCAGGTCTTCGCTTTGTCCCTGACCCAGCCGCGAAACGCGATGCCGTAGGCACCAAGTGCGGCTTCGGCGGTCACGGCGGCGCCGAGGGGATCGACGCCTCGCGCCATGAGCGCCTGGGCCAGCGAATGCGAGAGCTGGCTGCGTTTGAGCAGTTCGCGCTCTTGGAGTTCGACGTTGGCCGCGACCACTGCCTGTCGCTGACGGATCAGTGTCTTGCGCGGCTGCATGATGTCAGCGGCCGCGTTCAGCGCTGCGGCCAGCCCATGTCTAGCGGGGAGCTTCCGTCTGGCGTTGCCGCGACGGCACTGGCATGGGCTTCCTGGAGTGTCGAATGCCCCAGAAGAGAACCTCGCGCTTGCTTGGCGGAGTCAACGAACGTGCGGCGGGCCAGGCCGGCACCGTCGACGATGTCATCCACGGTCGTCTGGGCATATCCCTTTTGGGTGAAGAG
>CAVQNR010000002.1:0-13519 GCA_963714245.1 uncultured Solirubrobacteraceae bacterium
ATCCGATTCATCACCGGTCCGTCAGGTCCGCAACGCCGTCGAGAGCCGTGTCCGGCCGCCCTGGGTGCCGGCAACCGATGGTGCTTGCCATCCGAACCTCCGTAGCGCTGGGCTCGCCGAGGGACGCGGTCAGGTCACGCTAGCGCTTATACGCCAACCGCAGCCCCCGGTCAACCCGCTTGCACGTAAGCGCAGGCGCGCTTGCGCGCGGACGCTCAATTCGAGATTTGCCCGCCGCGAGCGGCGGCGTGCGCAGCAAGCTCGTGGTGAGAACTACGCAAGGAGGAGGGTTGCGATGGCTCGGATCGTGCTGGTGCATGGGGCGTTCGCCGGCGCGTGGTGCTGGGAGCCGGTGCTGCCGGGACTGCGCGCGCGGGGACACACGGTCGACACGCTCGACCTGCCCGGCTCCGGCGAGGATCACACCCCGGTTGCCGAGATCACGCTGGACGCCTACGCCGAGCGGGTGTGCGAGGTCCTGGCGGCCGGGCCACCAGCGGTGCTGGCCGGCCACAGCATGGGCGGCATGGCGATCACTCAGGCCGCGGCGCGTAGCCCGGAGCAGATCAGCTCGCTGATCTACGTGGCCGCGTTCCTACCCGCCGACGGCCAGAGCCTGCTCGATCTGACCGCGTATCCGGAGGCCGCCGACGACCAGGTCCAGGCGAATCTCGTGATCGACGGCGATCCGCCGGTCGCAATGATGCCGCCTGTCGCCGCGCGCGGGGCCCTGTTCGGCTGCTGCGACGACGAGCAGGCCGCGTGGGGCGTGGCGCGGCTCGGCGGCCAGCCGGTGGTCCCGTTCGGGCAACCCGTGTCGCTCGGCGACCCGCCTGCCGCGGCGTTCACCGCGCTCGGGCGCGCGTACATCACGTGCCGGCAGGACCGGGCGATCCCGCCGGCGATGCAGCGGCGAATGTTCGAGCACGCGGGCTGCGATCCGGTGATCGAGATCGACGCCGACCACGCGCCTTGGATCTCGCGCACCGACGAACTGGTGGCGGCGCTCGACCAGCTGGCTAGTGCCCCGCGCCGCTAATTCGTTGACAGTCGAGGCATCTCTGGCGGCGTCTGCCGGCGTCCTCGAATCCTCCTGTGGCTACGGCCACACCACGGATTCTGCGTCCTTGGCAGCCACCCCCAGCGACGCCTCTTTGCGTCCCGAACCAACGACGCGCGACACTAGCGGCCGGTAGCCGCGCGGTTTGTCGGCTCAGTCGGCGACGCCGAGGCCCCAGCCGCCGTCGATCACGATCTCCTGTCCGGTGATGTACGCGGACGCCGGCGAGGCAAGAAACAGGGCTAGCGCCTTGATCTCGTCCGGCTGGCCAACGCGATGCATCGGGATCTCGTTGGCCAGTGCTGCCTGCAAGCCTGGATCGTGCGTGTGGCCGCCACCGATGTTCGTGACGAAGAATCCCGGCGCGATCGCGTTGACGGTGATGCCGGATGCGGCGAGCTCGAGCGCGATCGAGTGCATCAGGTGCCGAGCGCCGGCCTTCGCCGCCATGTAAGCGGATCCGATCGCTGGCTCCACCCTGGTTGCGGCGAGCGACGTCGTAACGATGATGCGGCCGAACCGGCGCGGGCGCATGTGGCGCACCGCCGCGCGGGCGGTCGCGAAGATCCCGTTGAGGTTGATGTCGATCACGCGGTTCCAGCGCTCGTCGCTATAGCGCTCGAGCTCGCCGTCCGGCACACGCGGCCGCTCGCCGCCCGCCCACGCCCCGAGGAACCCGACGCCGGGATCGATGCCCGCGTTCGCGAACGCGACGTCGAGCCGGCCGTATCGCGCCGCCGCCTCGTCGACCGCGCGATCGAGGGCGTCGTGCTCGGTCACGTCAGCGACCGCAGCCCGTACCTCGAGCCCCTCCCGCCGCAGCCGTGACGCCTGCTCGACAACTCGATCGGTATCGACGTCGATCAGCGTCACCCGAGCGCCGTGAGCCGCGAGTACCTCTCCGTATGCCAACCCGAGGCCGCTGGCACCTCCGGTGACGACCACGCCGAATCCCGTTACGTCGAATCGCGAGGAAACGTTCACGTTCGATCCGCCACGTTAACCGGCTGACTCACCGCGTTGAACGCCCGAGCGCTGATCGGCAAGAACGCCTGCACCGGATGGCTGGCCGCCCCTCGGGGCCGGCGGTAGCGTCCGTCATGTGACCGAGCTGATGGCTCTGTACTGGACCGTGTCCGGGCCGGTCGACGTTCACTACGGACGCGAGTGGAGCCTGTTCGACTGGTCAGACCGCTGCGCCGAGGCCGCCAAGGCGGGGTTCCGGGGGATCGGCCTGTGGCACGCCGACGTTGAGCACCAACTGCGGACGCGGACGCTGCGCGAGATGCGGGCGATCTTCGACGACGCCGGGCTGCAATACCTCGAGGTCGAGTTCCTGGCCGACTTCTTCGTCGATCGGGGCGAGCCGGCTCGTGCCGCGTCCGACCGGCTCCGCAGTCAGCTGTTCGCGACCGCCGCGGCGTTCGACGCCCACCACATCAAGGTCGGCAACATCCCCGGCACGCCATGCGAGTTCGGCCGGCTGACCGAGGAGTTCGCCGCCCTCTGCGGCGATGCGGCCGAGCACACGGACGCGAAGGTCGCCTACGAGCTGATGCCGTTCGACGTCAACGTGAACACGCTCGAGGCGGCGGTCGAACTGGCGGTGAGCGCGGGCGCCCGCAACGGAGGTCTGGCGATCGACACGTGGCACATGGGAAAGCTCGGGATCGCGCCCGGCGATCTGGGGCGGATCCCCCCGAACAGCTCGTTTGGGTCGAGTTGTCGGACGGACAGCAGGAATCGATGGAGGACCCCGTCGACGAGACGATCAACCACCGGCGATTGCCGGGCGAGGGCGAGTTCGACATCGCCGGTTACGTCCGGGCCCTACAGGATCTCGGATATCCGGGGCCGTGGGGCGTTGAGGTGCTGTCGGCACACCTGCGCAGCCTGCCGATCGAGGAGGAGTTCCGGCGCGCCTATGAGACGACGCTCGCGCAGTTTCGCGCGGGTGTCGCGTGAGGGGAGAGAGATGACCGAGCCCGACGGCGACAGGCTGATCTGGATGTACGGACAGATGCTCCGGATCCGCGAGTTCGAGGAGCGCGTCAAGCGGACGTTCACCGAGCATCCGGGGGTAATCCGCGGGCATACGCACCTGGCCGACGGCGCCGAGGCGTCGATCGTCGGCGCACTGTCGACTTTCACGGACGACGATCAGCTGCTGGCGACATATCGCTGCCACGGCTACCCGCTCGTGCTCGGCACCGACCCGAGGGCGATGATGGCCGAGATCTACGGTCGCACGGACGGACTCTGCGGCGGCTACGGCGGCTCGATGCACCTGCTCGATCCGGCGCGCGGGTTCCTCGGCACCTCGGGGATCGTCGGCCAGGGGATCCCGCTGGCGACCGGCGCCGCCTACGCGGCGCAGATCCGCAAGCGCCGTCAGGTCGTGTTCAGCTTCTTCGGCGACGGCGCCTCCAAGCAAGGGGCGTTCGCGGAGTCGCTGAACATCGCCTCGCTGTGGAAGCTGCCGATCGTCTACGTGATGGAAAACAACTCCTACAACGTCGTCACCCGGGTCGAGCAGGAGGACGCAAACGCCGCCGCAGGTGAGCCGCTGGCAATCAAGGCGCAGGCGTTCTCGATGCCCGGAGTGACGGTCGACGGCGGCGACCCCGTCGCGGTCCACGACACCGTCGGCGCGGCGGTCGCGCGCGCTCGCTCGGGCGAGGGACCGACGCTGGTCGAGTCAAAGATCTATCGGCTGAGCGCCCACGGCAACATCATCGCCCCGCCGGGCGTGCCGCTGCACTTTCCCGAACACGAGGCGATTGAGGTCTTCGGGGCTCGCGAGGAGTACGAGGCGGCCCTGCGCGGCGACCCGCTGCCGCGCTTCCGCGCCCGGCTCGTGACCGACGGGAAGCTCAGCGTGGGGGATGCCGACCGGATCGCCGGCGAGGTCCGCGACGAGATGGAGGCCGCGGTTCAGTTCGGGCTTGACAGCCCGTTTCCCGAGGCCCACCGAGCCGTCGACCACGTCTACGCGTAAACGACTGGAGGCACGAGATGGGACGCGAACTGCCCTACATCGCTGCGATCAACGAGGCGATCCAGCTCGAGATGGCCCGCGACGAGCGCGTCGTGTACTTCGGACAGAACCTGGCGACGACCGACGACGACGAGTTCGTCAAGGCGTTCGGCCACGACCGCGTTCGCGTCACGCCGATCTCGGAGACGGCCGAGATCGGGATGGCCGCCGGTGCCGCGCTCGCCGGGTTGCGGCCGGTGGTCGAGCTGTACATGGCCGAGTTCATGCTGGTTGCGATGAACCAGGTCGTCAACGAGGCACCACGCTTTCGCTACATGAGCGGTGGTCAGATCACGGTGCCGCTGGTGCTGAAGGCCGGGTACGGTTTCACCGCCGGCTGGGCCGGCCAGCACACGGGTTCGATCTACGGGATGTTCGTCGGTGTCCCGGGGCTGAAGGTGGCGCTGCCGGCGACCGCGGCCGACGCGAAGGGGCTGATGGCGACCGCGATCCGTGACGACAACCCCGTCTGCTTCTTCCACCACTACCTGCTGACACTCGAGCCCGGCGAGGTCCCGGAAGGTGAGTACCTGGTCCCGTTCGGGCAGGCCGACGTCCGTCGGGTGGGCGGCGACGTGACCATCGTCGCGACCGGCTGGACGGTCGGCAAGGCGCTGGCCGCGGCCGAGTCGCTGGCCGCGGAGGGCATCGAGGCCGAGGTGATCGATCCCCGCACGCTCGTGCCGCTCGATCTCGAGACGATCTTGAGCTCGGTGCAGAAGACCGGACGGCTCGTTCTCGTCGACCAGGCGACGCGCCACGGCTCGGTCTCGGCGCTGATTGCCGCGGACGTCGCCGAGCACGGCTTCTCGGCGCTGAAGGCGCCGATCAAGCAGGTGACCGCGCTTGACGCGACGATCCCGTACAGCGAGCCGATGGAGGCGTACCTGCTCCCCGACGAGACGAAGATCTCGAGTGCCGTGCGTCAGGTGCTCGGCTCGGCCGCGGTCACGGCCTGAGCTCGCCGTGTCTGCGCTGGACGCCAGCTCCGCGCTCGCTCTGCTCGAGACGATGTGCCGGATCCGGTGTTTCGAGGAGCGAGTCGCGCAGCTCGCGCGGTCGCGGCGGGTCCACGGTCTGATCCACCTCAGTATCGGTGGCGAGGGCGTCGCCGCGGGGGTCTGCTGCCAGCTCCGCGCAGACGACGTCGTCTACTCGGGGCACCGTGCGCACGGGCACGCGATCGCCAAGGGCGCGCCGCTTGAGCGGGTGATGGCCGAACTGATGGGTCGGGTCGACGGTCTCTGCCGCGGGCTCGGCGGCTCGATGCACCTGGTCGACGCCGAGCACGGTCTGCTCGGCGCGACCGGCGTCGTCGGCGGGAACATCCCGCTCGCGCTCGGCAACGCGCTGGCGGCTCGTCTGGGTGGCTCTGATCGGGTGACGGTCGTGCTGTTCGGCGACGGCGCCGTCCAGGCGGGCTCCTTCCACGAGTCGGTGAACCTCGCGGCGCTGTGGCAGCTGCCCGTGATCCTGGTGTGCGAGAACAACGGGTTCGCCGAGTTCACGCCGCGCTCGGCTCACACGCCGATCGAGCGTGTCACCGACGTCGTGGCGGCATACGGGTTCGAGCGCCAAACCGTCGACGGCGGCGACCCGGGCGTGGTCTGGGAGGCGTTCGGCGAGTTCCTCGCGCTCGCGCGCGAGGGGCGCGGTCCGCTGTTGCTCGAGTGCCTGACGCACCGTCGCCGGGGCCATTACGAGGGCGACGCCGAGCGCTACCGAGACCCGGTGGCCGAGGAGCAGTGGCGTCGCTCTGACCCGATCGCGCGTCTCGCCGGGCGTGCGCTCGCCGCGGGTTGGATCGATTCGGCCGGCGTCGACGCGCTCCAAGCAGCGGCGCTCGCTGCGGTCGACGAAGCGGTGCAGTTCGCGCGCGCGAGCCCATTCCCCGAACCCGAGCTGTCCGCCGAGCTGGTGTACGCGCGGTGACCGAGCCCCCGACGACGTTCGTCAAGGTGATCAACGCGGCGCTGGCGCGCGCGATGCGAGCCGACGAGCGCGTGATCGTGCTCGGCGAGGATGTCGCCGAGGGCGGTCCGTACACGGTGACCGCCGGGCTCGCCGAGGAGTTCGGGCGCGAGCGCGTGCTGGACACGCCGATCAGCGAGGGGGCGGTGTGCGGGGTCGCGATCGGCGCTGCGCAGGCCGGGCTGAGGCCGGTGATCGAGATCATGTACATCGACTTCCTGACGCTGGCGCTCGACCAGCTCGTCAACCAGGCCGCGAAGGCGCACTTCATGTCCGGCGGCCAGCTGACCGTGCCGCTCGTGCTGCGCACCCAGGGAGGCAGCGGCAGCCGCGCGGGCGCGCAGCACTCGCAGAGCCTCGAAGCATGGCTCACGCACGTGCCGGGGTTGAAGGTCGTGATGCCGAGCTGTGCTGCCGATGCGGCCGGGCTACTGGCAAGTGCGATCGCGGATCCGAACCCGGTCGTGTTCGTCGAGCACAAGGCGCTCTACTTCCGTCGCGAGCCTGTCCCCGAGTCGCCGAAGCCGATCGCGCTCGGTGAGGCTCAGATCGTGCGTCGCGGGCGAGATCTGACGATCATCGCGACCTCGCGGATGGTCGGCGAGTCGCTCGACGCGGCGCAGCGGCTTGCGGGCGAGGGCATCGAGTCAGAGGTGATCGACCCTCGGACGCTGCAGCCGCTCGACATCGACACGATCGGCGCGTCGGTTCGGCGCACGGGCCGCGCCGTGATCGCGCACGAGGCGGTCACCGTCGGCGGCTTCGGCGCCGAGGTGTGCGCGCGCGTGCAGAGCGTGGCGTTCGAGTGCTTGGAGGCGCCGATCGAACGAGTCGGCGCGCCGTTCACGCCGGTCCCCGTGAGCCCGCCGCTCGAGGATGCGCACCGCCCGGGCGCCGAGCAGGTGTACACCGCAGCCGTCAGCGCGATCGAGTGGGACAAGCCCGAGCTGCCGCCGCCGACGCCGGACCGGATCGGTGCGCGATGAGCGGCCCGCGAGCAGCTGGCTTACTCGCCCGCCGGTGGCAGGGTGAGCAACGACGCGCCCGGCATCCGTTGGAGCACTTCGCCATGACGCAGCGCAATCTCGAGGTTCGTCAACGCCAACTGTGCGTGCTCGCGGGCGAGGTTCTCGGCGCGGGCGCCCTCGCCGCGCTCGATCGACTCGATCAGGTTGAAGTGATCGCGGTGGGCGATCACGAGGATCTCGCGCGACTCGGGCAGCTCCGCCTCGGAGATCACGAACGCTGCGCTCGGGCCGGCAAACGGCAGCGACACGATGCTCGCCAGCGTGCGCTCGAGCATCGGGCTGCGGGCCATCTTCAGCAGCCGCGCGTGGAACCGCTCGTTGAGGTCGACGTAGCGCTCGAACGACTCGTAATCGGCCCGCTGGACGAACTCCTCGATCGAATCGTTGAGCGTACGCAGCGTCTTCACGTCCCGGCGGGCGGCGCCGCGTTCGACCGCGAAGCGGGCCGCGGTGCCCTCGAGCACACCGCGGAGCCCGATCGCGTCGCGGATATCGGCCATCGTGAACTCCCTCACGACGTAGCCGCCGCCGGCCAGCCCCCGCAGCAAGCCTTCGTGCTCGAGCTCGGCCAGCGCGAGCCGCAGCGGCGTCCGCGAGACGCCGAGCCGCTCCACCAGCGGCAGCTCGGACATCCGCTCGCCCGCCGCGAACGCGCCGCTGAAGATCAGCTCGCGCAGCTGCAGAAGCGCGCTTGTGATCTGGGTGCGGTTCGCTGGCCTGGACAACTGATCACCGGCTCGATCGGAGCTTGCGCCGGCCCCGGCTGCGGCTCTTCGGTTAAAGCAGCGAGGAGTCTACGCCGAGTGGCTGGTCCTGAATGCAGACCACCCCGTTTGGGGCCTTGCAGACGGTTCATGAAGGACGTGTTACGGCGTAGTTGCATGCAGCCGGAGTCAGAACTAGTATGCCCCGACCTCGGTGACCCCGGGGCCGCTTCACACATTGGAGGAGAGGAGAGAGTTGATGACCACCGTCAACGTCGTCTCGCGGTTGCGAATCGGAATGGTGCTGTTGGCGACTGTTTCGCTGATCGCGCTGGCAGGTTGCGGGAGTAGCAGCAGCAACAGCTCCAGCAGCGCGGCCCCAGGGACCTCGAGCGGTACCAGCAGCAGCCCTTCGGCTTCGGCCTCGACCGACACCTCGTCGTGCGGCCCGAAGCCCGGCGTCAAGGCGACCGGAAGCCCGATCAACATCGGCACGATCGACACGCACCAGCCGGGTACGGACTTCACGGACGGCCCGAACTACATCAACGCCTACTTCGACTGCGTCAACGCCAACGGCGGAGTCAACGGCCACCCGCTGAAGCTGTTCGTTCAGCTCGACCAGACGCAGCCCGCCCAGATCACCGCCGCCGCTCACAAGCTGATCCAGTCCGACCACGTGGTCGCGATCGACGGCGTGTTTGACCTGCTCGAGTGCACGATCGACGAGGCCTACTGGAAGCAGCTTGGGATCTATGAGATGGACGCCGGAATCTCTCCCGAGTGCTGGTCGACCCCGAACAGCGCCGCGGTCAACATGGGGCCGCGCTATAGCTCCGACGGCGCCGTCCAGTACGCGATCAACACGGTCAAGGCCAAGAAGATCGTGTTCGTGCAGTCAAACGTCCCGGGCACCGGCTACATCGCCGCGGGTCCCGCGGCGATCGCGAAGGCCTCCGGGGTGCCGATCACGGAGCTGACCGAAAACGTGCCGATCTCGGACGCCAACTCGGTGGCGCTCAAGCTCGTCGACGAGGCCGGCTCGGACGGGTCCGTGGTCCTCAACTTCACCCCGCCCGAGGCGCTCGTGATCCTGCAGGCCGCGCAGAAGCTCGGCCTCGAGGACCGCGTCAAGTCATGGGGCTGCTCGACACCGTGCGACACCGACTTCGTGGCCAAGGCGCTGGGACCGAAGTGGAACAAGAAGCTGTTCGTCAACGCCGAGGCGGTCGACGCCGATGACCACAGCGGCCCGGAGATCGAGCTCTACAAGGCGATTCTCGCCAAGTACGGCCAGAGCGTCTCCGGCGTCGGCTCGTTCAGCCAGTTCGGCTACCTCCTGGCCAAGTTCCTCGTCCAGGCGCTCGACAAGGTCAAGCCGCCGTACACGATCGCGAGCGTCAACAAGGCGATCGTCGGGATCAAGGACTTCAAGTCCGAGATGCTCTGCCAGCCATGGGTGTACGGCCACCTGGCGCTCCACATCCCGAACAACGCCGACTACACGGTCACGCCCGATAACGGGAAGATGGTCACGGCCCAGGGGTGCACGCCGATCTCGGCCGCTGACCCGCAGATCGCTCAGTACAGAAAGGTCGCGACGGCCGCCGGGGTCAATTACCCGACAAGCCCGTAGGCGGCGGTAACCCAGTCGAAATCAGAGACCAGGGCGACTAAGGTAACCCGACCATGCTTCTCGTGGGCTCGCTGTTCCCGAGTTGGCAGGACTTCCAGCCATTCCTCATCACTGGGCTCGCGCTCGGTGCCGTGTACGCCCTCTCGGGCGTCGGGATGGTGGTCCTGTACCGGGCGACGGGAGTGCTGTATCTCGCGTTCGGAGCGGTCGGGGCCTTCGGCGCCCTGGTCGCCTGGCAGCTGACGCAGTCGCACTGGAACATCTGGCTCGCGTATCTGGTCGCGGCGGCGCTCTCCGCGCTGATCACGCTCGCCTACGGGATGGTGTTCGGCTCGGCGCTGGCCGCGCGTGAGCCGCTCGTCAAGGCGACAGCCACACTCGGTCTGACGCTGATCCTGCTCGGCGCGATGGACCTGCTGTGGACCTCGAGCGGCGGCGCGTCGCGCGCGATCTTTTTGCCGACTGACAACCACGGATTCACGGTCGGCGAAATCGAGGTGACCACGACCCAGGTCATCTGCCTCGCGGCCGGGATCGCGATCACGATCGGAACCGGTGCGTTTCTGCGGTTCACCAAGCTCGGCACGACGATGCGGGCGATGGCCAACGATCGCGAGATCACGGCGACGCTCGGGGTGCCGATCCGGCGGGTCGAGGCGGCCGCCTGGCTCGGCTGTGGCGTGCTCGCCGGTCTCGCCGGAGTGGTGCTCGCCGATCTCGTCGCGCTCGACGCGACGACGCTGACGTTCCTGGTGATCTCCTCGCTGGCGGCGGCGCTGATCGCGCAGCTGCGCTCGATCGTGGTCACCTTCATCGCGGCGCTCGTGATCGGCGTCGTCGATGCGGCGATCGAGGCCAGCCCGAATCAGGGTTTCTCCAACTACCACGACATGGCGCCGTTCGTGCTCGCCGCGATCGCGCTCCTGGTCGCCAACCGAAAGCGCGTGATCTCGATCTCCCGGACGGGGATCTAGACCGATGGCGGCGACGGGCGTCGGCAGCGGCGGACGGTCCTCGCTGTCGCCGGGCCGTCTGCAGCCGCGGTCGCTGGTCAGGCCGGCGGTGATCCTCGGGCTCCTGCTGCTGGTGCTGTTCGCGATCCCGGCGATCGTCAGCGTGTACTACGTCGACGCCGGGACCCAGGTCGCGGTCTACGCGATCGTCGCGCTCGGCCTCAACGTGCTCGTGGGTCGGGTGGGACTGGTCTCGCTCGGCCAGGCTGCCGTGCTCCTGATGGGCGCCTGGGTGGCAGCCAGGCTGCTGTTCGCGACCTCGCTGCCGTTCGAGGTCGTGCTGCTGATCGCGGGGCTGATCACGATGGTGCTGGGTGGCCTCGTCGGTCTGCCGGCGCTGCGGATGAGCGGCATGTACCTGGCGCTGATCACGCTGATGCTCGCCGGGGCGATCACCGTCGCGCTGGCGACGATCAACTTTCCCAACGGCGGGCACGGGTTCTCGGGTTACAACGGCAGCCTCCTTCACCTGCCGGCGATCCGCCGCCCGAGCATCGCGCAGTCGGACACCGCCTTCTACCGCTACTCGGTGATCTTTGCCGCGCTCGCGTTCTTACTGGTGCTGGCGCACGTCCGCTCGCGGCCGGGACGGGCCTGGGCGGCGATTCGCCAGAGCGAGTCGGCGGCGCTGGCGGCCGGGATCAACACGACCCTCTACAAGATGTGGGCGTTCGCGCTCGCCTCGTTCATCACCGGCGTAGCGGGCGCGCTGCTGGCGGGAGCCGATCAGTTCCTGTACTCGATCAACTTCCAGACCCAGGACTCGATCACGATCCTCGCGGTCGTGCTGATGGGCGGCATCTTCAGCCTCTGGGGGGCGGTCGTCGCGGGGTTGTTGATGCAGCTTTTGCCGGCGCTGCTCAACAGCTGGGGCGTCTCCTCGGACTGGCTGCTGATCCTGTTCGGCGCCGGGGTGCTCCAGGTGCTGACGACCGCGCCCGCGGGGCTTGTTGACCAGGTGCCGAAAGACATCCGGCGACTCGGGCGAGGCATTCGCAGACTCGGTGGCGGTGCTCGTCAGCGGCCCGCGGAGCCCGCGGCGAGCTCCGAGGACGCCGCCGCGATGGCGAGCGCGCCGTCCGCCGACGAGCGCGCTGCGGTCGTCGCCGCCCCGGATTCCGAACGCGCCGGAGAGAGCTCGTGATCGAGGTCTCCGACCTCACCGTCCGGTTCGGCGGCGTCACGCCGCTGGACTCGATGAGCGTCAGATTCGAGCCCGGCACCTGCGGGCTGATCGGGCCCAACGGAGCCGGCAAGACCACCTTCTTCAACGTACTCAGTGGCTTCGTCAAGCCGGCCTCCGGGAGCGTGACCGCGTTTGGCGACGACCTGTTGAAGATGGCCCACTTCCGCCGCGCGCGCTGGGGGATCCGGCGCACGTTCCAGACCGAGCAGGCGATCGAGGAGCTGTCGATCTACGACAACGTCGCGCTGGCGCACGAGCACTCCAAGGCGCCCTCGAGCTCTCGCCGTGAAGAGGTGCTCAACGCGATCTCGTTCGTCGGGCTCGAGACCGACCCACAGGCACAGGTCGGGACGCTCGGAGCGCGCGACCGCCGCCTTGTCGAGGTTGCCCGCGCGGTTGTCGGGCGTCCGCGCGTCGTGCTGCTCGACGAGCCGGCCGCCGGCCTGCCCGACGAGGAGACCGCTCACCTGGGGGACGTGATCAAGCGGATCCCGGAGCACAACGACGCGGTTGTGATCCTCGTCGATCACGACATGAGCCTCGTTTCCTCATGTTGTTCGGTCACGGCGGTACTCGACTTCGGCAGGCTGATCGCCTCAGGGCAGACGGCCGAGGTGCTCCGCGACGAGAACGTGGTCCGCGCCTACCTTGGAAACCAGACGGTCGATGAGTGAGGCGCTGACCCTCGACGGACTGGTCGTCGCGCGCGGGAACCGTGACGTCGTCCGCGACGTCTCGATCGAGGTGGCGCCCGGTGAGGTGACGGCGCTGCTCGGACCCAACGGTGCCGGCAAGTCGAGCATGGTGCTGGCGATCGGCGGCGTGCTGGCGCTCAAGGCGGGCTCGGTCAAGCTCGGCGATCTGGAGCTGGCCGGCCGCCGGCCGGAGCGGATCCGCCGCGCCGGCCTGGCGATCGTGCCCGAGGGTCGGCGGCTGCTTGCGGACCTGACCGTCCAGGACAACCTCAGCGTCGCGACCTACTCGCTGTCGTCCGCGCGGGCGAAGGCCGGCCGCGCGCGGGCGCTCGAGCTGTTCCCGGAGCTGGAGAAGCGGTTGCGCGCGCAGGCGCGGTCGCTGTCGGGCGGCGAGCAGCAGATGCTCGTGCTCGCGCAGGCGCTCGTGTCCGAGCCGCGGTTCGTGATCATCGACGAGCTCTCGCTCGGGCTGGCGCCGGTTGTCGTCCAGCGACTGATCCCGACGATCCGGGGCGTCGCCGAGTCCGGCATCGGCATCCTCTTGATCGAGCAGTTCGCGTCGCTCGCGCTCGGACTGGCCAACCGCGCGTACGTGATGGAGGGCGGGCGGATCCAGTATTCGGGGCACGCGCAGGAGCTACGCGAGAACTCGCAGCTGCTGCACTCCGCCTACCTGCTGCGCGCGCGTGGAGACGAGGCCGACTCGGCGGCACAGCCGCTGCCGGCCGGCGAATGAGCGTCGGCCCGGGCATCTGCGAGCTCGAGCACGTGCTCGTCCTGAGCGCAGACATCGACGGCGCCCGCGAGTTCTACGAGCGGGCGCTCGGCCTCCGGGCCGGCGACCGGCCGCCGCTGCAGTTCGACGGCTACTGGCTCTATGCCGGCGTTCGCCCGTGCCTGCACATCGCCGATCGTGACTCCTACCGGGCGCACGCGCGCACGCTCGGCCTCGACGTCCCGCGTGCGGCCGACGGGCGTGGCCCGGTGGACCACATCGCGTTCACCGGCGACGACTACAACGCGCTCGAGCAACGCCTCGCGACGCTCGGGGTCCAGCCGATCCGCAACGACGTGCCGGGTGGCGGCCCGCGCCAGCTGTTCTTCGATGACCCCGACGGGACGCGCGTCGAGATCAACGTCACGGCTCCTACGACGAACGAAGGTGCAGATGACTGACGACCAGGTCGCC
>CAVQNR010000003.1:0-44979 GCA_963714245.1 uncultured Solirubrobacteraceae bacterium
AAGCCGACGTCAGTCCAGCGCCCGCCACGCGGCGACGGCGTCGGCCGCCCGAGCCGCGAGCAGTGCGACATCGGACCCGAGTACCACCGCGCTCGCGCCGCGACTTCGCCAGCGCTGCGCGGCGTCGAGGTCACCGGCGAACACCGACAGTGTCTGCCCGGCGCCGCGGATCAGGTCCGCCGCGCGCTCGAGCGCGGCCCGAACCTCGGGGTGGGCGGGATCGCCCGCATGCCCGAGGTCCGACGACAGGTCGACCGGGCCGAGGAACCAGGCGTCGGGCGGTCGGTCGATCGCGAGCAGCTCGGCGAGCGCATCGAGGCCGGCGCGACTCTCGAGCTGGGCGATCAGCATGACCTCGTCCCGCAGCCGGTCCAGGTATGAGTCCGCGTCACTGCCGTACCCGGCGGCACGGTGCGAGAACGAGAGGCCGAGCTCGCCGTCAGGCGCGAGCGTCATCGCGCGGTGGGCCGTAGCCACATCCTGGACCGAGCCCACGGCCGTCATCTGGATCCCAAGCGCGCCCGTTTCGAGCGCGCGGCCGGCGTGCGACAGGTGCGCGGGGGCGAGCCGCACCAGCACCGGGACGCGGTGCACGTCGGCGGCACGAACGATCTCCTCGACCGCCGCGAGGTCGAGGCTCGAGTGTTCGAGATCGGCGATCAGGTAGTCGAATCCCGCGCGCGCGAGCACCTCCGCGACCGCGGGATCGCGCGTCTTGACAAACGTTCCGAGCAGCGGCTCACCGTCGCGCAGCCGGCGACGGAGAGACGAGTTCAGCGGAAACGCTCCGGCGCGCTCGGACGGGCCGAGATCACGAGCTCGACCCCCGCCGGCGTCTTGAGCGAGACCAGGTCTGCGGCTCGTCCGGATCTGCGTGCTCGAGCAACCAGGCGCCCGCCCGCCGCTTCTGCTGGCGCAGTAGATCCGCGGCCCGCTCGCCGTCACCCGCCAGCAGCGCCTCGTAGATCCCGCGGTGCTCGGCCGCTGAAGCCCGGACGCTGTGGACGTCGCCCACGAAGATCCGGCGGCACCAGTCGGTGGAGTTCCAGTAGTCACGGATCAGCGCCAGCAGGCGCTTGTAGGGCTGCGCCTCGTAGATCGCGAAATGGAACTCGCGATTGAGCTCGCCGTAATCCTCCAGGCGTCCGTCTTGCTCGGCCTGCTCCATCTCCTCGAGCAGCTCGCGGAGGTGATCGAGCTGATCGCGATTGATCGAGCGCGAGGCACGCATCACGGCCAATGCCTCGAGTTCGCCGCGGATCGCGAACATCTCCTCGATGTCCTGCGGGTGGAGCGTGGTGACGACGGCCCCCTTGTGCGTTTCGAACTCGAGCAGCCCCTCGGCCTCGAGGCGCTTGACGCCCTCGCGAACCGGGATGTCCGAGAAGTCGAGCTCGGCGGCGATCCGGCTGATGCGGACGCGCTCGCCCGGGCGCAGCTCGCCCGACAGAACCCGCTGGCGCACGTACTCAGTGGCGATCTCGGCCTTACTTCGCGGGGCCGTGTCGCTCATCCTGCGGTGCGAGCTCATGCCAGCATCATAGGCAAAGTCTATAGGCTTTCGTTACGATCTATAAAATCGTGGCGCGGAGCGCTTCGCCGGGTACGCCGGTGGCACCATCCGAAACTGCCCGTTCGCTGGTCGCTCGCGCGTACGATCTCCACGTCCACGTCAGCCCCGATCTGATTCCGCGGCGAATCGATGACCTAACGCTGGCGGGCCGGTTCGAAGCGGTGGGGCTCGCGGGCTTCGTGCTCAAGTCCCACTACCAGGTGACCGCCGAGCGCGCCGCGGTGGTGGCCGGCGCGGTGCCGGGGGTCGACGTCCTCGGCGCGATCACACTCAACAGCGCGGTCGGTGGCCTCAACGCGCTGGCGGTGGAGATCGCCGCCCGCGCGGGGGCGCGGTTCTTGTGGATGCCGACGTTCGATGCCGCGAATGAAACCGCCGGCCGCGGCGCGAGCGAGCCCGACGCGACCCTGCCGGTCTGGGCTCGCCTCCAGCGCGAGCTCCGCGCCGACGGTGTGCAGTCACCCACGATCACGGTGCTCGACGAGCGAGGTCAACTGGATGGTCGAGCTCGCGAGGTGATCGCAGCCGCCGCTCGCAACCAACTGGTGCTCGCGACCGGCCACCTCGCGCGCGACGAGATCTTCGCCGTCGTCGAGGCGGGAGTCGAGCTCGGGATCGAGCGGATCGTCGTCACACACCCGGACTTCCCGTCCCAGGACCTGTCGATCGCTGACCAGTGCGCGCTCGCCGATCGGGGCGCGCTGCTCGAACGCTGCTTCGCGACCGCTCATACCGGCCGCGTCGCGTGGGAGCGACTGTTCGCGAGCCTCCGCGCGTGCGGCCCGGAACGCTCGTTCATCTCGAGCGACCTCGGGCAGGTCGGCAACCCAGCGGTCGAGGACGGCCTGGCGCTGTTCGCCGACCGCCTCCTGGGCGCGGGCTTCACCGCGGACGAAGTGCACACGATGGCCGTCGCCAACACGCGCCGGCTGGCCGGCGCGAACGCCGAGGCGGGAGCTGCACAGGTGCCGCGCCGGCGCTAGGGGTGACGCCTCCCGAGGCAGCGGGCACGCTATAGAATCCCGATCATTCTATATGATATGTCCGTAGAATAGATGGACATTCTCGGCAATCCGTGATCACCGGACGCCGGCGGCGAACTCAGTAAGGGGAGAGAAAGCTCGTGGACAGGGTCATCAAGGGCGTCGCCGATGTGAAGCGACCGGGGGGCGCGAGGTGACCCGGGAGACGCGGCTGTACGCGGTGCATTGCGGCGGTGACATGTCCGATATGGCCGGCTTCGATCCGCTCGACGAGCGCGTCGGCACAAAGGTCTACAACCCCTACTTCTTCTTCTTGATCACGCATCCGCAGGGCACGGTCCTATTCGACAGCGGGCTGCACCCCGCGCTGGCCACCGATCCCGAGTCGAGGCTCGGGCCCGAAGCGGGCTCGTTCCGGCTGCAGCTCGGCCCCGATGACCACGTCGAGGCGCTACTGGCCACGCTGGGCATGAAGCCCGCTGACGTCGACCTCGTAATCCAGTCACACCTGCACTTCGACCATGCCGGCGGGCTCGAGGCCCTCAGCCATGCGCCGGTGCTCGTCCAGCGGCGCGAGCTCGAGTTCGCGCTGCGCCCGCCCGTCTACCAGCGCGACGTCTACGCGCGCGCGGACTTCGACGCTCGACCTCAAATGGCAGCAGCTCGCCGGGGACCACGACGTCTTCGGCGACGGCACGGTGATGATCCTCGCGACGCCCGGGCACACGCCCGGCCACCAGTCGCTGATGGTCACGCTCGCCGGCCAGGTCGTGATCCTGCTCGCCGACGCCACCTACCTGCTCGACAAGATGCGGGCCCGCCGGCTGCCGGCGATCCTGTGGAACCCGGACGAGATGGTCGCGTCATGGGAGCGCCTGGAGGCGCTCGAGCGCGAGCACGACGCGCTGCTGATACCGACCCACAATCTCGATTTCCGCGCCCAGATGAAGCTCGCGCCCGACGGATGGTACGCGTGAGCCATCCCCGCAAAGCCGCCCAAAAGCAACGGAGGAGCGATCCGCCGAACACTCACACACGCTGGCCACCAACCCTGACGCGCAGCCGCGCGCAAGTCAGTACGGATCCCGCCCGCAGCAACTGGAGAGGATGAAGATGGAAGCCGAAACATCAACTCAGAGTCGCGACTCGACGGAGACGGTGGACGGTAGCCCCGGCTCACCGCACCTGTTCGTTCGCAACTCGACCGGCCTCGTGCGCGCGATTTCCCAGCGCGACAACATGCTGCTGGCCGCGCTCACGGGGGCGCCGGCGGCGTTCCTGGCGCTGACGGTGTTCTTCGTGTTCACCGGGCTGCGCAACGGCAACCTGTACGTCGCGGCGCTGCTCACGCTTCCGCTCGTGTTCGCGTTCAGCTACGCGTTCGGTCTGATGACGGCGGCGCTGCCGCGCTCTGGGGGTGACTACACGATCGTCACCCGCGTGCTGGCGCCGAGCCTCGGGCTCGTCTCGTCGTTCTGCATGATGGTCGGCGGGGTTGCGCTTTCGCAGGCGTTCCTCGGTCGCTTCGCGGCGACGCTCGCGGTCGCGCCGAGCCTGCAGACGATCGGCGTCGTCGCCCACAGCCGCACGCTGTTCAACTGGGGCAACGACGTCGCCACCGGCCACGGCTGGTGGTTCGCGATCGGGCTGTTCGTGTTCGTGATCGGCGCGCTCGCGTTCTGGGGCGGGCCGAAATGGGTCAAGCGGGTGATGGGGCTCGGCTTCTTCGCCAGCACGGCCGGCCTGCTGGTCGCGACGATCATCGCGATCTTCACCACCCACCAGGGCTTCATCAATGACTTCAACTCGACCACGGGCGCGTTCAACGGCGTCTCCGACAACTACCACGCCGTGTTGACGGCGGGCGCCAAGGCCGGCGCGACGGTCTCGTCGGGGTTCTCGTGGACGGACACGATCGCCGTGATCGGCGTCTGGGCGACCAGCCAGATCTACACCTATTTCGCCGCCTTCGCCGGTGGCGAGCTGCGCCAGGCGAGCTCGCGTAAGACCTCGCACCGGATGGCGATCGGCGGCACGATCGCGATCCTGATCGAGATCTTCTGCATCTACTTCCTGATCCGCACCTGGGGCCGCCCGTTTCTCGCCGCTTCGTTCGGTGGCGGCTTCCCGGCCTCGCTCGGGTCATCGCCGGCGTACTTCACGCTCAGCGCGTTCCAGGTCGGGAACACGATCTTCGCGGTGCTGATCTGCCTGTCGTTCTTCCTCGTCTATCCGATGTTCGTGTCAGTCGCGTACTTGGCGCTGACGCGGACGCTGTTCGCGTACTCGTTCGACGGGATCCTGCCCGAGCGGGTGTCGTCGGTGTCCAAGCGCACGAACGCGCCCGCGTTCGCGATCGTGGTGGCGTTCGTGATCCTGGCACTGTTCCTCGCATGGGCCGTGTTCATCGCCACAAACGCGCTCCAGGTCGTGGTCTACGCGACCGTGATCCAGCTCGTCGCCATGATGCTGGTCGGGGTCTCCGCGGCGGTGTTCCCCTGGCGGCGGCGCGAGCTCTACCGGGCGAGCGGCATCAGCTGGACGGTCGGTGGGGTTCCAGTGGTCTCGATCGCCGGCGTCGCGGCCGTCCTCGGTGGCGCGTTCATCATCTGGATCTACTTCCATTACCCGTACTTCGGGCTCGCCGACAAGGGCAAGTTCTTCGCCTGGTTCGGCGGTACCGCGGCGGCTGCGCTGATCGTCTATCTGAGCGCGAAGACCGTTCGCCGGCGACAGGGAATCGATCTATCGCTCGTCTATGCTGAGATCCCTCCGGAGTAGCCGCAAGGAGCGCGACCGGCCGGGCGACGCCTTCAAGCTTTACTACGCGTCCGATCTGCACGGCGCGGTGCGCGTCTGGCGGAAGTTCCTCGGCGCGGGGAAGTTCTACAAGGCTGACGCGCTCGTGATGGGCGGCGATCTCGCCGGCAAGGCGATCGTTCCGATCGAGCTCTCGAGCGACGGCGTGTTCTCGGCCGAGTTCCTCGGCGAGCGCCACCGCGGCGCCAAGCGCGCCGAGCTCGAGGAGCTCGAGGACGCCGTCCGCTACAACGGCTTCTATCCGTACGCCGCCGACGCGGCGAAGCTCGAGGGCTACCGCAACGACGCCATGGCGCGCGAGGAGCTGTTCGAGACGCTGATGGTGCAGGAGGCGCGTCGGTGGATCGAGCTCGCCGACGAGCGGATCGCCGATAACGGCATCCCGGTCTACGTGGTCGCGGGCAACGACGACCCGTGGGCGCTCGACGCTGTCCTCGGCGGCGGCCGGCGGGTCGTCAGCGCCGAGAACGGGGTCGTGATGGTCGGCGAGCACGAGATGATCTCCTGCTCGTATGCCAACCCGACCCCGTGGAAGTCACCGCGCGAGCTGTCAGAGGACGATCTCTACGCGCGCCTGAAGGCGATGGCGGAAACCGTCGCCGCCCCGGAGCAGGCGATCTTCAACCTCCACGTACCGCCGTTTGACTCGGGACTCGACAAGGCGGCGCTCGTCAACGACGATCTGACCTACGTCACGCACGGCGGCGAGCCGGTGGAGGGACCGGTCGGAAGCCGGGCGGTGCGCCAGATCATCGAGGAGTATCAGCCCTTGCTCGCGTTGCACGGACACATCCACGAGAGCCGCGGCGTCACGCGCCTCGGTGCAACGCTGTGCATCAACCCGGGCTCGGAGTACAACAGCGGCCGCATCCATGGCGTGCTCGTGACGCTCGGTGGCGCCGAAGTCAAGCGACACCAGTTCGTGGTCGGCTGATGCTGACCCCGGACGCGGCCGGGACGGCCGACGAACCGTCCGTCGTGCAGGACGCCGAGAAGCTGATCGGTCAGCTCGCGCAGGGTGACGTCGTCGGGCGGTTGCTCGGCGGCGTAGCCGTGGCGCTGCGCTGCCCGGCGGCGCGCTCTCCCTCACCGCTGGCGCGCACCTACTCCGATCTCGACATCGTCATCACGCGCCCATCGCGGCGCCACCTGCCGGCAGCGCTCGCGGCGCTCGAGTTCACCGCCGCCGATCGCTTCAACGCGATGAACGGTCACGCGCGACAGCTGTACACAAGCCGTGACGGCGTCGATCTCGATGTCTTCATCGAGCAGTTCAAGATGTGTCATGAGATCGACCTCAAGGGCCGGATCGAGGTCGACGCCACGACGCTGCCGCTCGCCGAGCTCCTGCTGACCAAGCTCCAGGTCGCCGAGCTAACGGAGAAGGATGTGCGCGACTGCGCGGCGCTGCTCCTCTGCCACGAGCTGACAGACGGTGACACCGCAATCAACGTGACCCGGATCTGCGAGGTCACCTCGCGCGACTGGGGCTGGTGGCGCACCGTGACCGAGAACCTCGGCAAGGTCGCGGCGCACGTCGGCGGCCTCGGGCTGCCGGCGGCGGACGCCGATGCCGTGATCGCCAGGGTCGACGACCTGCTCGCGCGGATCGAGAGCGCGCCGAAGAGCATGCGCTGGAAGGCGAGGGCACGGCTCGGCGACCGCGTCACCTGGCGCGACGAGCCGGACGAGAAGCGCACGTGAGCGAGGCAGGCGCGCGGTGAGAGATCCGAAGTACGACGTGCTGTTCGAGCCGGTGCGGATCGGCCCCAAGGTGATGCGCAACCGCTTCTACCAGACGCCGCACTGCTCCGGGTTCGGCAGCGATTACGCCGGCACGCAGGCCGAGTTTCGCGCCACGAAGGCCGAGGGCGGCTGGGCGGTCGTCAACACCGAGTACTGCTCGATCCATCCCGAGAGCGACGATGCCCCGTTCATCCAGGCGAAGCTGTGGGATGAGAGCGACGTGCACAACCTCGGCCTGATGGTGCAGCGCGCGCACGAGTACGGGTCACTCGCCGGGGTCGAGCTCAACTACTTCGGCCCCAACCACACCGGCCACGAGCTCCGGCACCCGGCGCGCGGCGTATCCCAGATCCCGAGCGCCCGGTTCGTGATGCACTCGTGCTACGAGATGGACCGGCAAGACATCCGGGAGCTACAGGGGTTCTACGTCGCTGCGGCCGAGCGCGCGCGCGACGCCGGGTTCGACCTGATCCTGATCTACGGCGCCGAGACCGTCCCGATCACGCAGCAGTTCCTGATGCCGTACTTCAACCGGCGCAGCGACGAGTACGGCGGCTCGTTCGAGAACCGCGCCCGGTTCACGCGCGAGGTGCTCGAGTTGATCCGCGACGCCCTCGGCGACGACTGTGCGCTCGGCGTGCGCTTCTCGATCGACACGCTCTCCGAGGACGGGCTCGGGATCGCGGTGCTCGAGGATGGCGTTCGGTTCATCGAGCACGTCGATCACCTCGTCGACCTGTGGGACGTACAGGTCGGCCCGCCGAGCCTGCTCGACACCACTGACTCGGTGTCGGCTTCCCGGGTTCGGCCCGAAAACTGGCAGAAGCCGTGGGTGGACGAGATCCGCTCGCACACGAGCAAGCCGATCGTCGGTGTCGGCCGCTTCACGAACCCGGACACGATGGTCGCCGCGATCCGCTCGGGACAACTCGACATCATCGGCGCGGCGCGGCCGTCGATCGCCGATCCGTTTCTGCCGAGCAAGATCGAGCAGGGGCGGCTCGACGAGATCCGCGAGTGCATCGGCTGCAACGTCTGCATCGGCCGCTTCAAGCAGGGCGGTGTCCGCCTCGTGTGCACGCAGAACCCGACGGCGGGCGAGGAGTTCCGCCGGGGTTGGCATCCGGAGAGGTTCACGCGTGCGCGTAACAGCGACAACGACGTGCTCGTGGTGGGCGCGGGACCCGCCGGGATGGAGTGCGCGATCGTGCTCGCCAAGCGCGGAGATGCGCCGAGTTCACCTGGTCGAGGCCGAGGACGAGCTCGGCGGCGCGATGCGCTGGATCGCGCGGCTCCCCGGGCTCGGCGAGTGGGGGCGCGTGGTCGACTACCGCCGGATCCAGATCCAGAAGCTCAAGAACCTGGAGTTCATCCCGCGTACGCGACTCGACGCGACCGCGGTCGCCGAGTACGGCGCCGAGATCGTGGTCGTCGCGACCGGCTCGCGGTGGGCGGGCGACGGCCTCAACGGCTGGACGCGCGACGTGATCCCGGGGGCGGACGCGAGCCTGCCGCACTGCCTGACCCCCGAGCAGGTGATGGTGCAGGGACTTCGACCGCCGGGCGAGCACGTGCTCGTCTACGACTGCGAGGGCTACTTCATGGGGGCCTCCCTGGCCGAGAAGCTCGTCCGCGACGGACAGCGCGTGACGCTGGTGACGCCCTACGCATCGGTCGGCCCGTACATGGCGTTCACGACCGAGGCGATCTACATGCACAAGCTGCTGCAACCGCCTCGGGGTCGAGCTCGTCACCGAGCAGGTGCTCGGGCGAATCGAAGCGGGCGCCGTCACGGGCGGCACGCTGTCGAACCCCGCGCGCTCGATCTGGGACGCCGACAGCGTCGTCCTCGTGACCCAGCGCGTGTCGTCCGACGCGATCTACCGCGACCTGCGGAGCGCACCCGACCGGCTCGAGCGCGAGGGGATCACCGGGCTGTACCGGATCGGGGACTGCATCGAGCCGCGCCTGATCGCCGAGTGCATCTTCGACGGCCACCGGCTGGCGCGTGAGATCGACTCCGACGACCCCGCCAATCCGCGCGCGACGATCCGGGAGAACCTCGTGCTCGGAGCGGTTCAGCCGCCGACCGGATCGGTCACTCCGGCCAGCTCCTCCTGGGCGTAGTCCTCCCGCCTGGGACTGAACACGCTCAGGTCGATCGCCGGCTCGGATCCGATCGTCTGCGCCCAGTGGACCGTGTCCGGCGGGATCACGAGCATCGACCCCGGACCGACGATCGCCTCCTCGTCGCCGACGACGAACCTCAGCTCGCCCGACAGCACATAGACGATCTGTTCGTGCGGGTGCGAATGGGGATTCGGCTCGTGTCCCGGTTCGAGCGTCGTGAATGCCAGCGTCGCGTTGTCGCCCGAGAACGCTCGTCGCGTCACGCCGGAGCGGGCGATCGTGGCGTGCAGGTCATCGAGTCTGTTGAGCTTCATCTGCGCTCCTGCCTCATCGGTCGGTTTCACCCTCAAACGGCGGCGTCGCGTACGTGTCGAACGACGGCGGGAACCCGCGGCCCCAGGCGCGCGAGGCCTTGTACTCGGACTCCCGCCAGATCGTGGTCCCCTCGGGGTCGGGATCGAGCACGAGGTATCCGCCCGAGGTGACCTCGACCCGATTGCCTCCCGGCTCGTACACGTACAGATAGAAGGAGTGGATCGGGGTGTGCTTCGCCGGTCCAGCCTCGATGAAGACCCCGTAGTCCTGGAACAGATCCGCGGCGCGCAGCACCTCCTCACGCGTGTCGACCCAGAACGCGACATGGTGGAGCCTGCCCCTGACCGGGAGCTGCTCGAGGATGTAGATGATCTCGTGACCTTGGACCGTCGCGGTCAGCCAGGCGCCGTACTCGCGGCCGTCGTCGAGTTCGATGATCTCGAGCGTCCGGTAGCCGAGCTCGCGCTCGAGGAACTGGCGGCACGCCCTGACGTCGGGCGAGACGAAGTTGACGTGCTCGATCCGGCGGACGCCGACGCCGCGGCCGGTCCGTCGCTGGTGCTGGTTGCGCATCGGCGGGACCAGGTGGTCCGGCGGGGAGTAGCGCTCGGTCTCGTAGTAGATCTCGAACCGGCGGCCGTCGGGGTCGGTGAAGCGGTACGCCGGGCCGTGCCCGATGTCACCGTCGATCCAACCCGCGCCACGACCGGACTGCTCCAGCGCGGCCACGCGGGCCTCGAGCGCCTCAGCGCTCGCCGCCCTCAGCGCGACGTGGCCGAGCCCCGAGCTCGGGGACTCCGTGAGCTTGAGGCTGTAGCGCTCGTAGTCGCCGAACCCGCGCAGGTAGACCGACGAGCCCGCCTCGGCCTCGCGCTCCATCCCGAGCACGTCCTCGAAGAACGCCAGGCTCTCATCCGGCTTCGGTGACAGCAGCTCGACGTGTCCGATGTGAGCTACCTCACCGCGCGGGGACATCCGTGGATCATATACGACTTACCGAGTTCCGATATTGTTTGACGGTGGCCGCGACACGCCTGATCGCTGGGGAAGACGGAAGCGATCGGCCGGCCTCGCTCAATCGCGAGCTCATGGCGGCCTGCTGGACTTCGGCCGGCGACATCGCGCCGCGCAGGGGGGACGGGCGCAGCCCGATCGACATTCGCACCCGGGTCGAGACCGTCGCGGCGACGGGCTGGACCGGAATGGGCATTGGGCACGCCGACCTCGTTCGGGCGCGGGACACGATCGGCTGGCGACGGCTCGCGGCGCTGCTGGCCGACAACGGCCTGCGGACGCTCGAGCTCGAGTTCATCCACGACTGGTGGACAAGCGGCGAGCGGCGAGCGGCGTCCGATCGGGTCCGACGTGACCTGTTCGACGCGGCCGGCGAGCTCGACGTGGCCACGGTCAAGGCCGGCGCGAAGAACGGCGGCGAGCCGGTCGACCGTGACAACTTCCTGGCCGAGTTTGACCGGCTCGCGACCGAGGCGCGCGCCGCGGGGACGCGGATCGCGCTCGAGTCGACCGCGTCTTCGGACGTACTGCCGACGGTCAGGGAGGCGATCGCGGTTGTCAAGGCCGTCGGCAACCCGTACGGCGGCCTGTGCGTGGACGTCTGGCACACGACGCGCTCGGGCATCGCCCACGCGGAGCTCGTCGGCATGTTGCCGCTCGACAAAGTGTTCGGGGCCGAGCTGTCCGACGGCGACGCGGAAATGCCCGCGTCGATCTGGGACGACGAGATCAACCACCGCCTCCCGCCGGGAGCGGGCGCGTTCGACGTCCCCGGCTTCATCGTCGCGCTGCATGAGCTCGGGTATCGCGCGCACTGGGGCGTCGAGATCATGTCCGAGGCGCACCGCGCGCTGCCGGTCAAGACGGCGCTCGAGCGGGCACACGCGAGCGCGGTCGGGACGCTCGATGCGGCGCAGGCACGCCTCGGGGATCGATCTGCCGGGGACGAATGGATCCCCTCACCGCGATCGGCCGGGGCCGACTAAGCGCTCGCGCGCCCACTCCAGCCCCACTCGGTCAGCTGGGCCCAGTCCGCGCGCAGACGCGGCGCCGGGTCCTCTCCGTCGACCAGCTCGTACACGGTCGGACCCTCCCAGCCGGTCTCGCGCATCGCCTCGGCGACGGCGCCGAAGTCGATCTCGCCACGGCCGATCTGCGTGTGCGCCCACCGGTCGCGAGCGGCGTCGCTGATGTGGACGATGTCGACGGTCGATCCGAGCTCGCGCAGATCGGCCGCGGGGTCGCCGCCGGCCCAGTAGACGTTGGCGCAGTCGAGCGTCATCCCGAGCTCGGGGACGTCGAACTCGCGGACCATCGCCGCGACCTCGGCCGAGGATTGGAGGAAGCCATAGGGAACGGTCTCGAGCGCCACCGTGATGCCGAGCCGCTGCGCGAGCGGCAGCAGCTGTTCCAGGCGCCCCCGCAACAGGTCCTTGGTGCGCTCCTCGGGCATCGGTGCGAGCGCGTTCGCGCGACCGCTGACCATCACCACGTAGGGTGCCTCGAGGTCAGACGCGAGCTCGATCGCGGCGCGATAGTGGCGGTGCGCCGTCTCCCAGTGGCTGAGGATCGGGCTGATCGGATTCATCTCGACCGGGTTCGTGGCCACGCACCTGAGCCCGTGGCGGTCCAGCGAGCGCTTGATCACGCGCCGCTCGGCCGCCGTCAGGTTCGACAGGTCGACGTGCGGCGGCGAGGTCGCGATCTCCACGGAGTCGTAACCGAGCTCGGCGATGTCAGCGAGCGCGTCATCGAGGGTTCGGAAGTAGACGTATCCGTAGCTGGCGGCTGCAAGTGACAGTGTCATCCTCGTTCCTCCGCGGCGCGCTCGATCCTATATCTGACTGTTGATTCTATAGATAGGGGAGGATCATATAGTTTCACGCGACCGCCTCGCGGCATTGCGCGATGACCGAGCGGGCCTCCTGGAGGTTGTGCCACGGCGGGTCGATCGAGACCTCGTCGAACCCCAGCCGCGCTAGCTCACGTAGCGCCGGGACCCTCCCCGCCACGTCCCCGGCTCCCAGCTCCCCGGACACGCGCAGGACGGTCCGCAGCTCGGGCAACCGGGGCTCTCGCAGCTCGCGGACGTGCTCGAGCTTGCGCGCCAGGTCATCGATGTCGAGGATGTCCCAGCGGCTCAGCGCGAGCCAGCCGTCGCCGAGCCGGGCGGCGCGCTCCCGCGCCAGCCTGCCCATCCCGCCGACCATGATCGGGACCCCGCCCGGCGCCACGGGCCGGGGGAAGCAAAGCGTGCCGGGCTCGATCCGGAAGAACTCCCCTTCGAACGGCTCCGGACGCCCCGTCCAACAGGCTTTCAGCACCTCGATCGCCTCGCTGGTGCGACGGCCGCGGGTCGCGAAGTCCCGGCCCAGCGCCGCGTACTCCTCCGCATACCAGCCTGTCCCGACCCCGAGCAGCAAGCGCCCGCCCGACAGCCAGTCGATCGTCGCGGCCGTCTTCGCGAGCTGGATCGGATCGCGCAGCGGCAGGATCAGCACGGCGGGCCCGACGGCGATGTGGGTCGAGCAGGCCGCCATCCACGTGCAGGCCGTCAGCGAGTCCGCGAACGGCGCGTCGGCCTGCCAGGTGACCTTGCCGCCGGTGGCATACGGGTAGTGCGAATCGGTCCGCTCGGTCATCACGATGTGGTCGGACACCCAGACCGAGCTGGCGCCGGCGGCCTCCGCCTCCGATGCCATCACCGCGAGCCCCGGGTCAAGCGTCTGCGGTCCGACCGTCGGGATCTTCAGGCCGAGCGTCGACACGGCCGCGGTCAGGCCGTCGCCAGGCCGAGGTCGGCCGCCGTCAGCACGACCTTCTCGCGCGCGAACGCCAGCGGTGTGCCCGGATCGCCGGAGTCGATCTCGCGCGCCAGGCGGTGGCCGTCGAAGATGCAGTCCGCGATCAGCCGTGGCTCGACGCAGTCGCCGATCCGGTACAGGCCCGCGATCCCTTCGCGTTCGAGCCGCGCCGGATCGTCGCGCAGCTCGTGGTAGAGCGCGTCATTGGAGTTGCGCTGGGTGATCAGCACGACGCCGTCGGCGTCCCAGGTCACGGGCGGGCCCGGAATCGAGAACTCGCGGCCGGTGACCACGCCCGGTTCGATCGCAGTCAGCACGTGGTCGCAAGACCACCTCGACGCCGAGCCCGTGAAGTACGCGGCTGACGTGGGGCAGCTCGGCCGTGAACGCGAGGTACGGCCCCGCGTTCGGGTTCGGCGTCACCAGCGTGACCCGCTTGCCCTCGGCGGCGAACCGCTCGGCCAGCGCCGAGCCAAGGTAATAGCCCTCGCAGTCGTAGACCAGGACACGGTCACCGGGGACCGGCTTGCCCTCGAGCATCACCTGTTCGGGCGTCAGGCAGTGGGGCAGGCTTGCGTCTGCGCCGGGCACGACGTCGCGAGTCCAGCCGTTGCACCCGTCCGTCGACCAACTGGCGCCGGTCGCGATCACCACCAACTCGGCGCCGTACTCGGCGACGCCGTCGGCGTCGAGCCGCGCGCGCGGGATGAAGTCGAGGTTCTTGAGCTTCTCGATCTGGATCCGGCGGTAGTTGACGACCCGGGCCCATTCGCCGAGTCCGGGCAGTTGCGGCACCCAGCGCATGATCCCGCCGAGCTCATCGGCGCCGTCGACGAGATGGACGCGTCGCATCCCGCGTTTGGCGAGCACGATCGCGCACTCCATTCCGGCCGGGCCGGCCCCGACGACGAGCACGTCGTTGTCGGCGTTGGTCGCCCGCGTGAAGCGCTCAGGGTGCCAGCCACGGCGGTACTCCTCGCCGGCGGTCGGGTTCTGCGTGCACACGAGCCGCATACCGCCGATCTTGAAGCGCGACAGGCAGATGTTGCAGCCGATGCACTCGCGGATCTCGTCGAGCCGCCCCTGCTCGATCTTGCTGGGCAGGAACGGATCGGCGATCGACGGGCGCGCCGCGCCGATGATGTCGAGCTGCCTCGAGCGGATCGCCTCGACCATCACATCGGGATCGGTGAACCGGCCGACGCCCACGATCGGCTTGCTCGTGTGGGGGCGGATCTGCTCAATCCAGGGCTTCTGGTAGTTCTGAGGGCGGACGCGGGAGGAGGCGGCCGAGTCGGTCGTGTCGAGCAATGACGGCGGCCCGACCTGCACGTCCCATAGGTCCACCAGGTGGTCGACGTGCCGCACGAAGGCGATCCCGTCCTCGCCGACCTCGACTCCGAGACCGTCCTGCGAGAGCGTGTCAACCGAGAAGCGGCAGCCGACCGCGCACTCATCGCTGACCGCCTCGCGCACGCGCTCGAGCACCTCGCGCGCGAACCGCGCACGATTCTCGAACGAGCCGCCGTACTCGTCGGTCCGGCGGTTGAAGTACGGCATCAGGAATTGGTGCGTGATCGGAATCGCTTCCGCCATGTAGACGAGCACGAGGTCGAACCCGGCTTCACGGGCGCGCTCGGCGGCCTCCACGTAGTGGTCCTGGAGCGCGCGGATGTCACGGCGGTCCATCTCGTAGCACGAGCGCATCGGGAACCTCGCGCTCGGGATCTGCGAGACGCCGCGGGCCGGAAGCCGTGACTCATAGCCCGTGTGGTTGGGGCCGCCGAAGTGGAGCTCGATTCCGGCGAGCGAACCGTGGTCGTGCGCCCGCTCGCACATCAGGCTCAGGTTCTGGACGTCGTCTGGAGTCCCATATCCGAGCCTGGACCGACGGCGTGTCATCGCTCTCGGGATGGATCGAGCAGTACTCGGTGTTGACGACCGCCCAGCCGCCCTCGGCCTTCATCCCGCGGAACTCCGCTTGCGTGCCGGCGTAGTCACTTCCGAAACCCGAGCAGTGCGGCGTCTGGTAGAAGCGATTGCGCATCACCTTCGGCCCGATCCGCACCGGCTCGAACAGCACGTCGTACTTGGGGTCTCGCGACACGCTCTGGATCATCCGCCGGTGGCGTTCATGGGCCTCCGGCGGCGCCGCGGAAGTCCGCCGGGACGCCGGCCTGCACGACCAGCGCCTCGAACCCGTTAGGCGAATCCCACCGCTCGCGGGCATGACCCGAGACGATCAGGCAATCGCCGGCGACGAACTCCTCGCGGGCGCCGTCGTCGCCAGCCACCATGATGCGGCCGTCGATCAGTTGGACGAACGCGTCACGGTCGCCGCGCCAGCTGTCGAGTGCCGTGCCCGCCTCGCCGGCGATCAGCCGGACCAGCAGATCGCTGCCGTGAACGTGCGCGCTCCGTGGCCCCGCGCCGTTGGCGCCGTCGTCAAGCGACGGCGTCGCCGCCCGCGTGTCGATCGCGAGGAACTCGCGGCGGCGCTCGGGGTCGACGATCCCGTCCTGGAACTCACGTGTGTACTCGCGCAGCCAATCTCGCGAGCAGACGGCGACCTCGCGATAGAAGCCCTCGTTGGCCCACGATCCCTGCCAGCCCTTCGGGATCAGCACGTGCTCGCCCTGCTCAAACGTCCGTGACTCATCGGTGCGCGCATCGGTCAGCGTCAAGGTGCCCGCGACCACGTAGACGAACTCGTCGCCGGGGAAGAAGGTGGCGACGTTCTCGCCGCCCGTGAACTCGTACAAGGCCACCCAGATCTCGCCTTCGAACACGGCCAGCATCTTCTGGCCCGGCTCGTGCGGCGTCTTGGCGACCATGTAGCCGGCCGACAGCACGCCGTCGCCGTACGGCTGCAGCGCCTCGCCGGACAGCTGCTCGTCGGTCAGCCGGAGCCAGTTCACCGCGGGCATGCTCATGCTCCGCTCGACTGCACGAGCTCGGCCTCGTAGTCGAGCGTCGGCGTGTCGGCGACGAGCGCCCGCGTGTACGAATCGGCCGGCGCGTCGAGCACCCGCGCCGTCGGGCCCGCCTCGACGATTCGCCCGGCATTCAGCACCAGCACCCGGTCGGCGATGCTGCGCACGAGTGCGAGGTTGTGGGTGACGAACAGGATCGCCAGATCGCGCTCGGCCCGCAGATCGTCGAGCAGCCCGACGATCGAGGCCTGCACCGAGACGTCGAGCGCGGACGTGATCTCGTCGCAGATCAGCACCTGCGGCTCGCACACGAGCGCCCGCGCGATCGCGGCGCGCTGGCGCTCGCCGCCGGACAATTGGTCGGGGTAGCGGCCCCCGAGATGGGTTCCGAGGGACACCTGCTCGAGCGCGGCCGTGACGCGTGCCTGGCGGTCGCGGCTGCCGAGCGTGAAGAACTGCGCCAGCGGAGCGCCGACCGACTCGGCGATCGTCCGCCGCGGGTTGAGTGCGTTGTACGGGCTCTGGAAGATGTACTGGAGTTTCTGCCGGACCTGCCGGTCGCGCTGGCGGGCCGTACGCGGCAACCGCTCGCCGGCGTACGCGACGTTGCCCTCCCACGCCTTGTTGAGGCCGACCACGCACCGTCCGAGGGTCGTCTTGCCCGAGCCCGACTCTCCGACCAGCGCGACGCACTCCTGGGCTCCGAGCTCGAGCGAGACGCCGTGCAGCACCTTGGTCGCTCCGTAGGACGCCTCGAGCTCGGTGATCTGGAGCAGCGGCGCGGCCTCGCCGGCGACGCCCTCGTCGAGCTTCGGGACGGTCGCGGCCATCGGGCGCGCGCGCATCGCCTGCGCCCGGATGCAGCGGACGGCATGGCCGGCCTCGACGGTCTCGAGCTCGGGCTCCGCCTGCGAGCACTCCGGAAGGCAGAACGCGCAGCGCTCGGCGAAGCTGCAGCCGGTCGGGCGGCTGCCCGGCCGCGGCGGCTGGCCCGGGATGGTCGTCAGCACCCGCGCCTCGGAGATCACCGGGATCGCCCCGACCAGCCCGCGCGTGTACGGGATGCAGCGGGCGCTCGAGCACGCGCGTCGGCCCGAGCTCGACCGCTCGCCCGGCGTACAGCACGAGCACGCGATCGGCGACCTTCCCGACCACCGCGAGGTCGTGCGAGACGTAGACCATCGCTGCCTGGTGCTTCTCGCACAGGTCATGGACGGTTCGCAGGATGTGGGCCTGGGTGGTCACGTCGAGCCCGGTGGTCGGCTCGTCCATGACGATCGCCTGCGGCCGAAGGATCGCCGCCATCGCGATCGCGACGCGCTGTTGCTGGCCGCCCGAGAGCTGATGGGGGTAGCGGCGCAAGAACTCGGCGTCGCTCGGGAGGCGGACGTCCGCGAGCGTCTCGCGGATCGTCTCCTGCACGGCTCCGTTGCGGAGCTCGCGCGCGTGGACCTCGAGCATCTCGCTCAGCTGCCGCCCGATCCGCAGTGACGGGTTCAGCGCGGCGGTCGGGTCCTGGGACACGTAGGTCACGTCCTTGCCGCGGCGGGTCCGGAGCTCGGCGGGACCGAGGCCGAACATCGGCCGCGAGTCGATCGTCACCTCGCCGGCGGTGATCCTGGCGCCCGCCCGCGTGCCGCCGCAGACGGCGAGCGCGACGGTCGTCTTGCCGCAGCCCGACTCGCCGACCAGCCCGAGCACCTCGCCCGGAGCGACCGAGAAGGAGACGTCGTGAACGATCTCGGTGCCGGTCGTCGCGACCGATACCGACAGACCCTTGACGTCGATTCCGCTCGCCATCAGCCGGCCTTTCGATCGATGCCGGAGACGGCCTGGCCGAGGCCGTCGGCCAGCAGGCTGACGCCGATGCTGAACAGCGCGATGCAGACCACCGGCGCCACGACCGCCCACGGCTGGATCGCGAGGCCGATGCTGTTCTCGTTGATCATCAGCCCCCAGTCGGAGTGCGGCGGCGAGATCCCGAAGCCGAGGAAGCTGATCGCCGAGACGAGCGAGATCGACCACGCGATCCGCAGGCCGAGCTCGACCAAGATGATCGTCATCAGGTTGGGCAAGATGTCGTTGACCAGGATCCGTCGCCGCGGCGTGCCGACCACCTCGGCGGCCTCGATGAACTCGCGCCGGCCGATCTCGAGCGTCGCGGCGCGGACGGTGCGCGCCACGGTCGGCATCCAGCTGATCCCGACGAGCACGACGATCAGCAGCGGGCTCGAGCCGAGCATCGAGATGAACAGCAGCGCGAACACGATCACCGGGATCGCGAGCAGCACGTCGAGCGAGCGCATGATCGCCTCGTCGACCCACTTGCGGCCGTAGCCGGCGATGATCCCGAGCGTGGTGCCACCGATCGTGCCGATCAGCCCGGCGGCGACCGCCATCCAGAGCACGAACCGCCCGCCGTTGAGGACGCGCGAGAGCACGTCCTCGCCGACGTAATCGGTGCCGAGTGGCGAGCTGCTCGAAGGACCGGCGAACGGCGGGCCGACGAGCTGGGTCGGCGAGTGGGGCGCGAGCAGCGGCCCGAACACGGCCAGCAGGACGATCAGCACCGTGATCGCGAGGCCGACGCGCGTCCGTCCGTAGCGCCACGAGTCCTTCAGCCCGACCGCCCACCAGGAGCGGAGATCGGCCTCCTGCGGAGCGGCGACCTCGGGCGGGGCGGCGGTCGCGGTCACAGATCCGAGCCCGTCCGCAGCTTCGGCGTCAGGTAGATCGTCAGCGCGTCAGCGGTCAGGTTGAACAGCACGATCCCGATCGCGAACACCAGCACGACGGCCTGGATGACCGGCAGGTCACGGTTGTGGACGCCGTCGGTCAGCGCGCTCCCGAGCCCGGGGTACTGGAACACGTTCTCGACCACGACGACGCTCCCCAGCAGCCATCCGAGCACGATCCCCGAGCCCTGGATCGCCGGTAGCAGCGCGTTGCGCAGGGCGTGACGCACGATCACGATCCGCGGCGGCATTCCCTTCAGCCGCGCCATCGCGACGTACTCCGATCCCAGCACGTCGATCATCGAGGCGCGCACGAGGCGGTACAGGTAGGGCACGTTCAGCAGCACCAGCGTCATCACGGGGAGCACGAGCTCCTTGGGGTGGTCGAGCGGACTGGTGCCCGGCGGGACCAGCGCCACGCCCGGGAAGATCGTGAACACGACGGTCGCGAACAGGATCACGAGCGTGATCGCGATCACGAAGTCCGGCAGGGCGGACAGGACGACGCCGATCATCAGGAAGATCCGGTCAAACGGCCCGCGGCTGCACGGCGGTGATCGTGCCGAGGAAGAACGACAACGGCAGCGCGATCAGCGCCGCGAAGAACAGCAGCGTCAGCGAGTTCAGGGTCCGATGCCACAGCAGCGATCCGACGGGCTGGCCGGTCGCGAGCGAAACGCCGAAGTGGCCGCGCAGCAACCGCCCCAACCAGTGCACGTACTGCGTGAGGATCGGTTTGTCGAGGCCGAGCTTGTGGTTCAGCGCCGCAACCGCCGACGGGGTGGCGTTGCGACCGAGGATCGCCTGCGACGGGTTCGACGGCAGCGCCTGCGTCGCAAGGAAGACGAGCAGCGTCACCGCCAGCAGGATCACGACCCCGAGCGCCACGCGCCGTGCGAGCCAGCGCCCGAAGTGACCGCGGGCTCCGCGGACCGACATCACCGGCCCCGCCGGCCCCGCGGGTACCTCCAGGATTACCGTGGAATCGGTCACGGTCGGCTCACCGGTGGTGGAGTGGACGCCGCGAGGCATCTAGCTTGCGTGCCGTCGCAATTGCATGATGCGGGCGGCCATTATCGAGAGCCACGTTGGGACTGTCAATTAACTGGCCACCCGTTCGAACGAACCGAACGTCTACGCGATCGCGGACGGCATAAGACCCGGTTTTCCCGCGCTCGCGGCACCGCGCTCGATGACCCGCGCCGGCCGGCCGTCCAACTCCGGCCGCCGGTCAGCGAGCACATCGTTGCGCTCGCTGAAATCGCTTGTCGCGCGCGCGCGCGAGGTCGACGGTCGCGGTCAGCAGCGCTTCGGCGGCGCCTTGCCGGTCAGCATCCGCCCGTCGGGATCGACGATCACGCTCGCGCCGACCCAGTCGACCCCGCGCTCGGTCCCGGTGCGGTCAGCCTGCGCCACGTACACGCGGTTGATCTGGGCGCTCGCGCACGCCGTGATCAGGTCGGCGACCAGCGGCTCGAGCGGCGGCGCCAGCACGGGCGCGTTCATCGGCACCGCGATCACGTCCGCGCCGGCGACGCTCAGCGTCCGCATCACCTCGGGGAAGAACGCGTCGTAGCAGACCGCGACCCCGACGAGCCCGGCCTTCGTCGCCACCACCGGCGGCGGCGACGATCCGGGCTCGAAGCACAGCTTCTCCCGATCCCACAGGTGCGACTTGCGGTGCACAGCCCGCAGCTCTCCGGAGTCGATCACGACCGCGCTGTTGCGGACCGCGCGCGCGTCATCGAGCTCGCACAGCCCGGCGACGACGGCCAGATCGTGATCCCGCGCGAGCCCCCGCCACTGCTCGACGGACGGACCGTCGAGCGGCTCGGCCAGCGATCGCGCCTCCGTGCGCATCCGCAAACACGTAGCCGCTGTTGCACAACTCGGGCAGGACCACCAGATCGGCTCCCGCCTGCGCGGCGTCGATGATCGCCGCTGCCGCCAGCTCGCGGTTGCGCTTGGGCTCTCCGATCCGCGGCGCGAGCTGCGCCACGGCCAGCGTTACCGTCAGCTCAGACGAACCACGCACTCTTGACGCCCCAGTAGTTCAGGTTGAAGCCGGTCTTGTTTGGAATGAAGCCGGTGACCTTCGTTGCTGTAGGCATCGATGTTGTCGGCGAACGCGACGATGATCTCGCCGCCGTTTTGCCACAGCTGCTGCTGCATCTTGGCGGCGATCTCCTTCTGCATGGCGAAGTTGGTCGTCGATACGGCTTGCAGGTACCAGTTCGTGAGCTGCGGGTTGTTGTAGTGCGTCTCGTTGAAGTGGGAGCTCGGCAGCTGCGTGTACGCCGTACCCGACAGAAACGACTCCGCGTCCCACCAGTCGACCGAGAACGTGCGCTGCATGTACTGGTTGTTGTAGAAGGTCGTCGTGTCGAGCTTGGTCAGGTTGACGTTGACGCCGGCCGCCTTGGCCTGCTGCGCGAACACGACCGAGGACTGGACGACGCCGTTCTCGATCGGAGCGGTGACCAGGTTGACCGTCAGTCCGTCGCCGTGGCCGGCCTGCTTGAGCAGGGACTTGGCCTGCTCAATGTCCTGCTGGCGCTGCGGGATCGAGTGGTCGTAGAGCGGGTCGTCGATCGCGAACAGGTCATTGCCCATGCGCGCGTGGCCGCCGTAGGCGTCCGACAGCATCTGGTTGCGGTCGATCAGCAAGCGCATCGCCTGGCGGACGCGGGGGTCATTGAACGGCGGCTGATCGACGCGCATCGTGAGCGGGTACCAGTTGCCGGTCTGGGACACGAGCGCGTGCAGGCTCGGGTTGGCCTGGACTGACGGGAGCAGCGCGTAGGGGACCGAGTCGATCGCGTCGACGGCTCCCGAGACGAGCGCATTGACGCGCGCCGAGTCGTCGGTCAGATCGATGATCGTGACCGAGTCGACGTACGGCTTGGGGTGCTCCCAGTAGTTCTCGTTGCGGACGAACACCGACTGCTGGCCTGGGGTGAAGCTCTTGAACTTGAACGGCCCGGTGCCATCCGGCTTGTCCTCGGTCCAACCGACCGGGATGATCCCCATCGAGGAGCTGCCGGCAAAGTCCTCGAGCTGGTTGAACGGGAACTTGAACGTGAACCGCACGGTTCCGGAGTCGACGGCCTCGACCTTCTTGATAATCGTCGTGAACTGGCCGTACTCGGCGGCGCCGACGCTCGGGTTCATCACGCGCTGAAACGAGAACACGACATCGTCCGCGGTGAGCGGCTTGCCGCTGTGGAAGGTGACGCCCGGGCGCAGCTTGACCAGCATCTGGTCGCTGGAGCGGTTGGGCGTGAACTCGACGCCGAGCATCGGCTTGAGCACGTAGTCCGGATCGCGGTAGGCGAGGAAGTCGTACAGCTGGCACACGCGGGCGCCGTCAATCTGCTGCGCCCAGGTGTGGGGGTCGAGCGTGTCCTTCGAACTGCCGCCGGAAACGCCGAGGCGCATCGCGCCGCCCATCTTCGGGGTACCGACAGTTGCCGGCGCCGCGGTGTTGGAGGCGGTGCCGCTGCTGCTCGAGCTGCTGCTGCCGCACGCGGCCAACAGCGAGCTCCCGGCGAGTACACCGCCGGTGGCAACTGCGTCCCGAATGAACCGTCGCCGCGATGTCCCGCGCTCGTAGAACCTTGACTCGGGATCCTCAGGACCCATCTCGCACTCCTTCGTTTCCGCTGTCGCCCGAATAGGCCTCGGCGCGGCGCAGTATCAGTCGCTCGCTCTAAGTTGTCAAGTTATTGATCATTAGTTCCGACTATTCGAACAGCGGCCTTTGCCCGTGTTCCTCGCCGGGTTTCGGATCCGGTCTCGGCCGGTGGAGCCGCACCGAGCGGGCGCGGGAGGAGGGGACGCGCGCCGCTCGGTGCTGCGGAGTGCTGCAGCCGCGACGCCAGCGGGCCGCGGTAGCTCCTATTATGTCAGATTATTGGAACGGCTACCCGATTACTTGACATGTTTCGGGGCCCCCTCATAATTCAGCGCGCGGAGTCCTGAAACCGGGCGCCGACCCCGATTGGGACTTATGAGCACCCAGAGCCAGCTGCCGCTCGACGGCCTCCGCGTTCTCGACCTCGGTCAGATCTACAACGGCGCATATGCCGGGTTTCTGCTCGCACAGGCGGGCGCGGATGTCGTCAAGGTCGAGCCGCCGGCCGGCGACAACCTGCGTAACCGGCCGCTCGCACACGGCGCCTGGTATCCGTTCGTGGCGCTCAACGTCGGCAAGCGCAGCGTCTGCCTGGACCTGAAGACCGAGGCGGGCCGCGAGCAGTTCCTCGGGCTGGTCGCCGTCGCGGACGTGGTGCTCGAGAATTATTCCCCGGGCGTGATGGATCGCCTCGGCGTTGGCTACGACGCGATGCGGGCCGCGAACCCGCGACTGATCTACGCGAGCAGCAGCGGCTACGGCAACGACAGCCGTTACCGCGACCGGCCGGCGATGGACCTCACGGTCCAGGCGATGGTGGGCGTCACAAGCGTCACCGGTTACCCCGACCAGCCGCCGGTCAAGGCAGGAGTCGCGGTGGCCGATTTCGCGGCCGGCGTGCACATGTACGGCGGCATCGTCAGCGCGCTGCTGCGGCGCGAGCGCACCGGGGAGGGGGGCACGGTCGAGGTGGCGATGTTCGACGCCGCGTTCCCGCCGCTGCTCTCCAGCCTCGCGGTCGCGCTCGGCACGACGGACGAGAAGCCGGAGCGGACCGGCAACCGGCACGGCGGCCGCGGCGAGGCGCCGTACAACGTGTACGCCACGAGCGACGGATACGTGGCGATCATCTGCGTCACCGACGTGCAGTGGCGCGCGCTGGCCGACGTGATCGGAGGGGAACGGCTCGCGGCCGACGCACGCTTCTGCACCCGCGCGGTGCGCGTCGAGAACATCGACGCGCTGGATGTGGCCGTCGGTACGTGGGCTGCGACGCGCCGGCGCGACGACGTGCTCGAGGCGCTGCTCGCGCGCGGTATTCCCGCGGCGCCCGTCCGCGACCTGCGTGAGGTCGTCGAGGACCCAGACGCGCGCGAGCGCGGTCTGCTGCGCGAAGTCGTCGATCCGACCCACGGCCCGATCCGCGTGTTCGGCTCGGCGATCCGCTACGACGGCGAACCCGCGCCGGACCCGGCGCCGGCGCCGGCACTCGGCGAGCACACCGAGCACGTGCTGCGAGAGTGGAGCCGATGAGCGGCGTGCGCATGACGGGGCCGTGGCTGCCGCTTGACACCGAGCACGTCGAGCGGCTCGGCGGGCACATGGGCGTCTACGAGCTGGCGGCCGCCGACGGCGAGGTCATGCGGATCGGGTTCGCGGGCGGCCGCTCGGTGTTCGGCCTGCGTGGCGAGCTGCGTCGCGCACTGGATGGGGACCGAGACGGTGTCGCCGCGACGCTTTCGCTACGAGATCACGACGTCGTACCTGAGCCGCTACCGCGAGTTGCTGATGGTGCACGCTGCCGACCACGGAGCGATTCCGGCCGGGAACGTCGACACCGATCTGCAACTGGGCCGACTGAGCCCCGGCTGAGAGGAGCGACGCATGGACCTGGAGCTGAGCGACGAGCAGCGCATGATCGTCTCGACCGTGCGCGACTTCGTGCGCCGGGAGATCGTTCCGCGCGAGGCCGATCTCGACCCCGACGCCGACGAGCTGCCGCGCGCGGAGTTCGAGGAGCTCGTCGCGAAGGTCAAGGGCATGGGCCTGTACTGCGCCGATGTGCCCGAGGACCTCGGCGGCCCGGGTGTCGACACGCTCACGTTCACGTTGATGTCGATCGAGCTCTCCCAGCACCGCGCCGGCCTGTACGCGCCGTGCTACGGCGTGTTCGGCGGCTCGGGCCTCGCGCAGCTGCTCGAAGCCAGCGATGACCAGCGCGAGCGCTACCTGTTCCCGGTGCTCGCGGGCGAGAAGCGGAGCTTCTTCGCGCTGACCGAGCCGTCCGGCGGCAGCGACCCGGCGGGCGCGATCCAGACGACCGCCCGGCGCGATGGGAACGACTGGATCCTCAACGGCACCAAGCAGTTCATCAGTGGCGCCGACCGGGCGGACTTCGGGATCACGTTCGCCCGCACCGACCGAGACAAGGGTCGCGATGGCATCACCTGCTTCATCGTCGACACCGATGCGCCCGGGTTCCACGTCCGCCGCGTGATCCACACGCTGCGGTCCGCGCGCTACGCGACCGAGATCCAATTCGAGGACCTGCGAGTGCCGTCGGCGAATGTGCTCGGCGAGGTCAACGGAGGATTCAGAATCGCGCGCGACCGCGTTGCCCGCCAGCGAATCCCGTACTCGGCCGGCTGCATCGGCGTGGCCACGGTCGCGCAGGAGATGGCCGTCGAGTACGCCAAGCAACGCTCGACGTTCGGCGCGCCGCTGTCGACGCGCCAGGCCGTTCAGTGGATGCTGGTGGACAACGAGATCGATCTGCGCCAGGCGCGCTGGGTCACGCTCGACGCCGCCTGGAAGGCCGACCACTCGGACAATTTCATCGCCGCGGCCGCGATGGCGAAGGTGGTCGCGACCGAGGCGGCCGGGCGCGTGGTCGACCGCGCGATGCAGATCCACGGCGGCATGGGCGTCGCCAAGGAGCTGCCGCTCGAGCGCTGGTACCGGGAGCTGCGGATCCGCCGGATCGGCGAGGGCCCGAACGAGATCCAGCGGATGATCATCGCGCGCGACCTGCTGCGCGGTCCCCGAACCTAGTCCGACGCCTCGGCGAAGCGCTTCTGGGCTTCGGCGGAGATCGCCGCGTTGCCCTCGCGCCAGGCCACGTCGAGCACGCGGCGCGTGATCCGCCACCCGTCGGAGGTGCGGACGAGCTCGTCGCGGTAGGTGCCGCCCATCTCGTAGGTGTTCCCGCCGGTGCGCTGGTCGGGCATGTAGTGCTGGCCGTGCAGGTAGCAGCTCGCCCGGGCGCTGTCACCGTCGATCTCGATCACTGGGTTGGTGATCATGTGCTGCGTCGATTCATATCCGCCGATCAGTGACGCGATCTTGTCGCCGATCGCCTGTGGCCCGGTGAAGTCTCCGTGCGCGCCGATCGTGTACACGGCCTCGGTTGCGAACACCTCGGCGAGCAGCGCCCAGTCGCGCGTGTCGAGCGCCGTGGCATAGCGATACAGGACGTCGGTGATGTCGAGCCTGTCTGCGATCCGTTCGAGGTCCATCTCCTCCTCCTAGTCAGTCGAGCGCCGACATCGCGGCGGCCGTGGGTTGACGCCAAACGCGCTCGAGCACGATCCCGGCGAGGATCAGCACCCCGCCGACGATCTCGATCGCGTACAGCCGCTCCGACAGCAGCACGACCGCGAATACCACCGCCAGGAACGGCTCGAAGTTCGCGAACAGCGCGGCCCGCGATGGGCCGACGCGACTCATCGCCGTAAACCACAACACGTTGGTCAAAAACAGCGGGCCGATCACCGCGAAGGCGAACGCGAGCCAGGCGAGCCACCCGAACGTGAACTGCTGGGCGGCGATCTGGTGGGCGCCGACGACGGCGAGCGGGAGCCAGCCGGTCGCGAGCACGACAGTCGAGATCCGAAACGGGGAGTAGCGTCGCATCAGCGGCGCGATCGCGACCGAGTACGCGCTCCAGGTGAGCGCCAGCGCGATCGCGAGCAACACGCCCGCGGCGCTCGAGTCAACCCGACCCGAGCCGAGCGCCACGAATGCGACCCCGACCACGGTCACGATCGCTCCGATCCAGAACGAGCGCCCGAGCCGTTCCAGCCCGAGCGCGGCCGAGATCGTGCCGATGAACATCGGCGTCGTGCCCAGCAGGAGGCCGACCGTCGAGGCCTGCGTGAACTTGAGCCCGTACACGAAGCACAGCTGATTGCAGAAGATCAGTCCGCCGGCAAGCAGCACGAGCTTGATGTCGCGCCGCGCGATCGCGAACGAGCGCTCGCGATGGTACGTGTAGGCGGCGAACAGGACGATCGCGAAGAAGTAGCGGAGCGTGCCGTAGGCGAGCGGCGACCATCCATTCGAGATCAGGTACTTGGTGGCGGTGATGTTCAGCGCCCACAGAACCACCGTCCCTACGAGCATCGCGTCGACGACGCGCGAGTGCCTCACATAGCCGCGCTCGAGCGGTCCGCTGGAGACCGTCACGCCGTATCGGAGAGCCGCGCGAGATCCTCCTCGCTCAACTCGAGGGACAGCATCGGCAGCTGCTCGGCCAGCTGCTCGCCGGTCCGCGCGCTCGAGATCGGGGCCGAGATCGTCGGCTGCACTCGCAGCCACGCGAGCGCGACCGCCGAGTCCGTCGTGCCATGCTCGGCGGCAACCTGATCGACGGCGCCGAGCACGCGCCAACCGCGGTCATCCGCGTAGGCGCTGCCGTCGAGGCGGCCGCGCTCGGAGACCTCCGTGTGGCCGGGGCGATATTTCCCGGTCAGGAATCCCTTCGCAAGCGAGTAGTACGGAAGGCAGGCGAGACCCTGGCGCTCGACCAGTCCGGCACGCGTCTGCTCGTACGAGCGCTCGAGCAGGTTGTACTGCGGCTGCAGAGCGACGAACCTCGCGAGCCCTGCGCGCTCGGTGATCTCGATCGCTTCCTCGATCCGCTCGGGCTCGTAGTTCGACAGCGCCAGGTAGCGGGCTTTGCCGGCCTTCACCACCTCGTCCAATGCGCGCACGGTCTCCTCGAGTTCGGTCTCCGGGTCGTCGCGGTGAGCGTAGAGGAGATCGATCTCATCGATCCCGAGCCGCCGCAGGCAGTCGTCCACGCGCCGGTGGACGTTCTCGGCGCTGAGCCCGCCGAGCGATCCGATCTTGGTCGCGATCACCAGCCCATCGCGCCCACCGCGGGCAGCCATCCAGTGTCCGATCACGGTCTCCGCCTCGCCGCCGACATGGCCGTCGGCCCAGACCGAGTAGGCGTCGGCGGTATCGATGAAGTTGCCGCCGGCCGCGACGTAGGCGTCGAGCACGGCGAACGAGTCCTCCTCGCTCGCGGTCCAGCCGAACGGGTTCGTGCCGAGGCACAACTCGAACACGTTGAGGTCGGTGCCGGCGATGGTCCTCATGCTGATCTCCTTAGTGGACGAAAGAACTCGCGCAGATCCTCTACGTAGAGCTCCGGTTCCTCCGTCGGGAGGAAGTGGCCGCCACGCGGCAACACGCTCCAGCGCGCGACCTGATACTGACGCTCGGCGAAGCTTCGCGGTGGGATCCCGTGCGGCTCGGGCTCGGACAGGTAGAAGCCGGCGGGGACGTTCACCGCCCCGGCCGGCGGTCGCATCCCGGGTCGATCGCGCGCGGCCGTGTAGGTCAGCACCGAGGTCCCGACCGAGCCCGCGCACCAGTGCAGCATCACGTGCGTCAGCAGCTCGTCGGCCCCAAACCGCGCGATCGGATCCGCGGCGCCGTCGGCCCACTCCGACCACTTCTCGACAAACCAGGCCGCGGCGCCGAGCGGCGAGTCATTGAGCGCGACCGCGAGCGTTCGGGGTCGGGTGCGCTGGATGTGCTCGTAGCCGCCACCGTCGTCCCACCATTCGGCCTCGCGCGCCAGCCACGCGGCCGCCTCGCTCTCGGCCCGCGCGGCCGGCTCCTCGGGGGCCGAGATCGCATTGCAGCTGAGGTGCAGGCCGACGATCGCGGCCGGTTGCAGCGCGCCGATCCACGCGGCGACGCGGGCGGCGATGTCGCCGCCGCTGGCGCCGTAGCGCTCGTAGCCGAGCGCGGTCATCAGGCCGTGGAAGCGCTGCGCCATCCTCTCCGCGCCCGAGTCCGCGAGCTCGATCGGCGGGGCGCTGAACGCGTAGCCGGGCAGCGACGCGATCACGACGTCGAACGCGTCGGCCGGGTCAGCCGCCGTGGTCGCCGGGACGGGTCATCAGGTCGACGGCCGGCAGGATCTCGGCGAACGAGCTCGGCCAGCCGTGGCTGACGAGCAGCGGCAGCGGCGCGGGCCCGTCGCCGCGCACGTGGACGGCGTGGACGTCCATCCCCTCGACCTCGACCCGCACGTGGTCAAAGCCGTTGAGCCGCCGCTCGACCGCGCGCCAGTCAAACCGCTCACGCCAGTGCTCGAGCAGGCGCGCGACGATCCCTGAGGCGAGACCGAGGTCGGGATCGGCGAGCGGGAACTCGGGCAGGCGGGCCGCCGCCAGCCGTCGCTGGAGGTCGGCGAGCGTAGCCTCGGGGATCTCGATCGTGAACGGGCGCACGGGTCCCGCGGGCGGCGGCGTCATCGGAGGCGGTTGGTGGGGTCCGCTAGGTGGACCATCCCCACTCCGACAGCTGCTCGAGGTCGCGGTGGAGCCTCGGCGCCGGATCCTCGCCGTCGACCAGCTCGTAAATAGTTGGTCCTGAGTAGCCGCGCCGCCGCAGCGCCTGCGCGAAGGCGCCGATGTCGACCTCCGCCGTCCCGACCTGCGTGTGGCCCCAGCGGTCGCGCCACGAGTCGCTGATGTGCGCGAGCGCCAGGAACTCGCCGCTCGCGTCCACTTCCTGCGCCGGGTCGGCCTTGGCGAAGAAGCTGTTGGCGCAGTCGAGTGCGATCCCGACCCCTTCGATCTCGGACTCCGCGATGAATTCCGCCAGCTCGGCGGCGGTCTGGAGGAAGCCGTACGGCACCGGCTCGAGGCAGATCGTCACGCCGAGGCGCAGCGCCACCGGCGCGAGCCGCTCGAGGTGGTTGCGCAGCACGGTCCGGGGGAGCTCGTCGGGGCCGGGGATCAGGCCGTTGCGGCGCCCGGTGATCATCACGATGCTCTCGCCGCCGAGCTCGGCCGTCAGTTCGATCGCGGTGCGGTACTGGTGAAAGCACGCCGCCGATAGTGCCGTGTTGGTGCTGATTGGGTTCAGCTCGACCGGGTTCACCGCCACGCACTGGAGCTCGTAGCGCTCGAGCTCTGTCCGGATCGTGCGGCGCTCCTGCGCGCTGACGTCAGTGAGATCCAGCAGCGGCGGCACCGCTGAGAGCTCGACCAGGCGATAGCCGGCCTCGGACACCTGGCGCATCGCCTGCTCGCGGTCGGCCCGGTAGAGAAATCCGAACAGCGCAGCTCCGAGGGGCAAGCTCATGGTGTCTGCTCCACTCGGTAGCCGTCGGCGCGCTCGAGGATCCGGCGTGCCTGCGCCGCGTGCGGCGCGTCGACCATCATCCCCTGCGATACGGCGACGGCGAGATCGTTCGAGGCCGCTTCGTCGAGCGCGTCGAGAACGTCGCGCGCCCAGTGGATCTCCTCCGCGGTCGGGGTGAACGCGGCGTTGACGGGCGGGACCTGGACCGGGGAGAGGCACGACTTGCCGCTGAACCCGAGCTGGGCCGCCCACTCGGCGGCGCGTTTGGTGCCGGCGATGTCCCGATAGTAGAAGTGGGCCGCGTCGATGCAGTCGATCCCGGCGAGCCGCGCCGCGAGAATGCTCCGGCTCTTCAGATACAGCGTCTCGAGGCTCTCGCCGGTGCGGTCGAGCCGGTAGCCGTACTCGACGCTCATGTCCTCGGTGCCGAGCACGAGCGCGGTCATCCGCGGGTGGGCGGTGGCGATCTCCTCCACCCGGCTGAGGCCGCTGATGCGCTCGATCACGGCGGCGATCAGGATCTGGCCGTCGCGCAGGCCGTTCGCACGCTCGGCGTCGGCGAGCAGGGCCGCGATCTGGGTCATCTCGGCGGGCTCTGAGACCTTGGGGACCAGGACCGCGTGCGGAGCGACCGCGGCGACCGCCTCGATGTCGGCCCGCGCCTCTTCACTATTGGGCGGATTGATCCGCACCCAAACTTCGCGCCCGTTCCAGTCGATCTCGTGGAGCGCCAGCAGCGCCGCCTCGCGCGCCGCGTCCTTCTGGTTGCGCGGCGACGCCGTCCTCGAGCTCGATGTGGATCACGTCGGCGCCCGACTGTGCCGCCTTCTCGAGCAGGTCGCGCCGGAGCGCCGGGGTGATCAGCTTCGTCCGTCGCTTCATGGGTTCTGGTACACGGTCACCGTCTCGGTGTAGAAGTCGCGCGCCGCACGGCCCTGTTCGCGCGGTCCGTACCCGGAGCCCTTGCTACCGCCGAACGGGACATGCGGTTCGCCGCCGGCCGTCGCCGCATTGACGCGGACGACGCCCGCCTCGATCCCCGCGACGAACCGCTGCACGGTCGCGGAGTTGGACGTGAAGATCGATGCCGAGAGGCCGAAGCGGGTGCTGTTGGACCGCTCGATGGCCTCGTCGAGCTCGGCGAACCGATACAGCGAGGTGACCGGCCCGAACACCTCCTCCCGGGATAGGAAGTCGCGCTCGGCCACATTCTCGAACAGTGCCGGCGCGAGCATGTACCCGTCGTCGCCGAGGCGCTCGCCGCCGCGCACGAGCGTGCCCCCCTCGCGTTGTCCCTGCTCGATCGCGCCGAGCACGTCCGTGAGCTGCTGCTCGGATACCAGCGGGCCGACCTCGGTCGCCGGGTCGGTCGGGTCACCGACCGCACCGCGCTCGATCCGCCGCGTGAGCAGGACCCGGAACTGGTCGTAGGCGCGCCGCTGGACGTAGATCCGGCGCGTCGCCGTGCACTTCTGGCCCGCCGACCAGAACGCGCCCGCGAACGCGGCCTCGCTCGCCCGCTCGAGGTCGGCGTCATCCATCACGACCAGCGGGCTGTGACCGCCGAGCTCGAGTTGCACGCGCTTGCCGAGCGGGACCGCCTCCCGGCGCACCTGCTCGCCGACTTCGACCGATCCCGTGAACGAGATCGCGCGCACCCCGGGATGTTTGACGAGCGCCGTGCCGACGTCGCTGCCGCGGCCGACGACCACGTTGAAGACGCCCGGCGGCAGCCCGGCCTGGTGCAAGCAAGCGGCGAGGTGCAGTGCGCCCGCCGGCGCCTCGCGCGCTGCCTTGAGCACCACGCAGTTGCCGTACGCGAGCGCGGGGGCCGCCTTCCACAGCGGGATCGAGAACGGGAAGTTCCACGGGCAGATCAGGCCGACGACGCCGAGCGGGCGGCGCAGCACCTGGACCTGGTTGCCGGTCGCGCTCTGGCTGAATATCTCGCCCTGGGCGCGCCATCCCTCGCCGGCGTAGAACCGCAGCTGATCGGCCCCGCGCGAGACCTCGGCGCTCGACTCGCGAATCGGCTTGCCCATCTCCCGGGTCATGTCGCCCGCGATCTCGCCGACTCTGGACTGGACTACTTCGGCCGCCCGAAACAGGATCGCGCCGCGTTGCTGGGGCGACAGGCCGGCCCACTCGCGGCGAGTCTCCGTCGCGGCGTCGACGGCCGCGTCGACGTCACTCGCCTCGGAGGCCGGAAACTCGCCCACCACGTCCGCCGTCCTGAATGGATTGCGCTTCTCGTAGGTCCGCCCGCCGGCGCTGGCGAGCCACTCGCCCCCGATGAAGTTCGCGGCCTTCACCCGCGCTCACGGCTCACTGGCGGACGATCCGCAGGTCGCTGTACTGCGGGTAGGACTCGCCCCACTTGTCGGGGTAAGTGCGTTCGACGCCGCGCACGAAGTACGTCTTCTGCTCGGTGTCGGTCGGGACGTCGAGCACGTACGGGCGCCGGCTGGCGATCGCACGCTCGAGAGCGCCGCGCAGATCGTCGGGATTCTCCACCCGCTCTCCGAGGGCGCCGTACGCCTCGGCAAGCTTGACGTAGTCGGGGTTGTACGGCTCGCCCGTGTCCTTGCGGCGGAACCGTCCCCAGGGGTGGGCACGCTTGAACAGCAGCTCGGACGCCTTGCGTTCGATGCCGAGCTCGTAGTTGTTGACGATCACCCAGACCGCCGGGAGGCTGTACTCGACCGCGGTGGCGACGATCGCGGAGGTCATGTTGAAGGCGCCGTCGCCGGTGACGGCGATCGCCGGCTGCGAGGGGTCGGCGACCGCCGCCCCGAGGACTGCCGTCGAGCCCGAGCCCATCTCCGCGAATCCGGGCGCGATCACGAACGAGCCCGGCCGCCGGATCCTCATGTACGGCTCGGAGTACGAGATCGAGTCACCGATGTCGATGAACACGCGTCCGGTCTCGGCCACCGCCTCGCCGACTTCGTGCATCAGCCGGGCCGGAGTCGTGGGCGCGCTGGAGTCGGTCACGATCGGGACCAGCTCCTCCTCCCACGCCTCGCGGCGCGCGACGGCGTCCTGCAGCCAGGCCGTCCAGCGCGAGCCGAGATCACGGCCTCGCACGGCTGCGAGCAGATCGGTCAGCGCCGCCTCGGCGTCGGCCAGCATGCCGACATCGACCGGATACGTGCGGCCCAGCTCGGCGACGTCGACGTCGACCTGCACGACTCTCGCGCCCGGGATGTCGTAGATCTTGCCCGAGCGCCAGTTGCTGGTGTTGTTGTCGGCGAATCGCGCCCCGATCGCGATCACCAGGTCGGCCTGGCGCGAAACCTCGGCGGCGGCGGCGCTTCCCGATCGTCCCACCGGCCCCATCGACAGGGGATGGTCCTCGGAGATCGCCCCCTTGGCCGGAAGCGTGGTCGCGACCGGGATATTGATCTCCTCGACGAGCGCCTTCAGCGCTCCGGCCGCTCCGGGCGAGTGCGCGATCCCGCCCCCCGCGAGCAAGAACGGGCGTTCGGATTGTTCGAGCAGTTCGACGACCTCGTCGACGCTGTCGGCGTCGGGGCGCATCCGCGAGGTGACCGTCTTCGGAATCCGGATCTCGCCCTCGACATCCGCGAGCACCACGTCGAGCGGGAGCTGGACGAACACCGGCCCGGGTCGCCCGGTGGTCGCGATCTTGTACGCCTGGTTGAGCGTGTCCATCACGGTGTCGGGGCGGACCTGGAACCACGCCCGCTTGACCACCGGACGGAGCACGTTGACCACGTCCTCGAAGCCGTGCTGGGTGAGCTCCTGCATGCTCTTGCCGAGGTGATGCGTGGGGCCGCCGCCGCAGATCACCATCACCGCGGAGGTGTCGTACATCGCGGTGGCGAGCGCGCCGACGCAGTTGAGGATGCCCGGGCCCTTGGTCACGATCACGGGCGCGAGCCGACCCGTGACGCGGTAGTACGCGTCGGCCATATGGACCGCGTGGGACTCGTGCTTGGGCTGGATCGCTTCGATCTCCGGATGGCCGACGAGCCCGTCGAGGATCGGGAGGGCCGCCGCGCCGGAGTAACCGAAGTAGTGCTCGATCCCGCGAGCGGCGAACCAGTCTCCGATTGCGTCAGTCACTCGCATGCAACTTCTCCTCGAAGCGTGTCGAACGGGCGTCGTCTAGTGCAGCAGCGCCGGGTGACGTCCGCATCCCTCGTCGCTGCGCGGGCCATTATGGGACCGGCTCGAAAAAGCGTCAAGTAATCGGGCATCCGTTCGGAAAATTCGAACATCAGCTGATCTCGGCGGTGCCAGGCGCCTACCGGCCGGCCTCGCCCGGCGGCGACCGGGAGGGACTATGCGCCGCTGAAATTGGGCTCACGCTTCTCCCCGAAGGCGCGCGCGCCTTCGCGCGCATCGTTGCTCTCGCGCACGATCCGCGCGATCGACTGTTCGAGCCGCAGGCCCGAGGCGAGGTCGAGGTCACGCGAGCGGTAAGCGAGCTCCTTAGTCGCGCGAACCGCGAGCGGGGCGTTGCCGGCGATCTGATGGGCGTACGCGTAGGCGGCATCGAGCACCTCGGCGGCGGGGACCACCCGGTTCACGAGCCCCCAACGCAGCGCCAGCTCGGCATCGATCGGCTCGCCGGTCAGCAGCATCTCCATCCCGAGCGCGAACGGGAGCTGGTCCAGGATCCGCTGCGTGCCGCCATTTGCCGGCAGGACCCCGCGTTTGACCTCGGGGAGGCCGAAGCGTGCATGTTCAGCGGCTACGCGGATATCGGTCGCCAGCATCAGGGTCAGGCCGCCGCCGAGGCAGTACCCGTTGATCGCGGCGATCACCGGGGTCCAGACCTCGAGGCCGCGGTTGAGCAGCTGGGCGCGCTGGGTCAGCCAGAACTCGTTCAGCTGCGGCACCTCGGGGATGAAGCTCTTCAGGTCCGCCCCGACGGTGAACGCCCGCTCGCCGGCGCCGGTGACGACCACGGCCCGGATCGAGCCGTCATCCCTGACTTCGCACCAAGCGTCGGACAGATCAGAATAATGCTGTGCGTCGAGAGCGTTAAGCCGCTCAGGCCGGTTGATCGTGATCAGCGCCACGTGGCCGTCGCGGTCCAGCTCGATGCTCATCTTGCGCACACCACCAGTCGTTTCGCCGGTTCCACGGCCGGCAGCCGGATCGCGGAAGACGTCTGACGCTACCCCGAAAGTGTCCATTCATCAAGCATGCATTCGATTATTCCGAACAAAGCGGTAGCATTCGTGCCATGAGCGTGTCTGAACGTGACGGCACCACGGAGCCAGGCGGCGGCCGGCCGCCGGGCAAGCTGGCCAAATCCGACCCCGGGTTCTCGCAGTCGATCGAGCGGGGGCTGGCGATCCTGTCGTCGTTTCGGCCGAACCGTCCGTTGATGGGGGTCAGCGAGCTGTCGCGCGAAGTTGGCCTCGGTCGCAGCACGACTCACCGCTACGTCGCGACGCTGTGCGCGCTCGGCTACCTCGAGCAGGACCCGCCGTCGCGTAAGTACCGGCTTGGCCCGAAGGTGATCGACCTCGGCTTCTCCGCGATCAACTCGATGGAGCTGCGGGCGATCTCGCAGCCGTATCTGCAGCGGCTCAGCGACGAGACCGGCTACACGGCCAACATGGCGATTCTCGACGACACCGACATCATCTACATCGAGCGCTGCCGGAGCGCGAAGAAGGGCCCGAGCGACGTCGAGCTCGACCTCCACGTCGGCTCCCGGTTGCCCGCGTACTGCACCTCGATGGGCAAGGTGCTGCTCGCCCACCTGGCCGACGAGGACCGCGACGACCGCCTCGACCGCAGCCCACTGAAGCGCCACGGGCCGAACACGGTCACCGATCGGACGCTGCTCATCGAGGAGCTCGAGCGCGTCCGCGCGACCGGCATCGCGATCAACAACGAGGAGATCGCCTTCGGGATCCGGGCCATCGCCGTGCCCGTCCGCGGCCGGTCGGGCAACGTCGTCGCGTCGGTTGGCTTCGGCGTCCACAACTCGTGGATCCGGACCGAGGACCTGGTTCGGGAGATGACGCCGGTGCTGCACAACACCGCGGCCGAGATCTCGGCGCGCGTCGGATACCACTGAGAGACCGGGGCGGCGGGGCGCGCCGGAGCCAGCGGCGTGGCCGGCTGTTGTCAGACGCCTGAATAGGGGCTGTCGTGCGGCTGAGCGGGGCCGAGTCGGGCGGCGCGCGTTGTCGGGCGCCCTGGATGTTCGATTTATTCGAACATCAAGCCAATTAGTTGACAACCTCTGAGCCGTGCGCAATTAATCGACTCAGTCGCCGCGAGTTCGCGTGCGTCGACGTCAGGAGGAGTTGTCCGTGCGAGAGCACGTAGTTGACCGTGCCGGCCGCGAGCCGGACGGGACAGCGCGCCCATGAAGGCGGGCGCCTCCGCAACATGACCTCAGGCGAGGGAGGATCGTGATGTCAAGCCACACCACCGCACCAGACGCGCCGATTCAGGCGCACTACGCCCGCAAGGCGACCGGCCTCGTTCGCGAGATCCCGCTCGTGGACATGTCGCTGTTCAACGGCGCGTCGACCGGCGGTCCGCTCGGCGTGCTGATGTTCGGCGTCGTCGGCATTCTCGCGGTGCTGCCGCGTGCCAACTGGATCCTCGCCTACGGGATCGGCATCATCCTGCCGCTCGGCCTGTTCGTCGTCTATGCGCTGTTTGGCGCGACGATGCCGAAGTCCGGCGGAGACTACGTCTACAACGGGCGCGTTCTGCACCCGACGCTCGGGTTCGGCGGCAACGTCGCGATCGTGTTCGGCGCCGCGCTCTCGATCGCTCTGTGGGCGGCGCAGTTCATACCGCCGGCGCTCGGCGCGGTGCTGTCGACGATCGGCCTCGCCCTCAACGCCCACAGCTGGGTCCACGCGGGCGCCACGATTCAGGCCACCAACGACTGGAAGTTCGGGATCTCGGTCGTCGTCGTGCTCGGACTCTCGCTGCTGTCCGTGTTCCGGACGCGGCTGATACTGCGCGTGATGGCGATCCTGTTCGGCGCCGCGTTCTTCGCGTTCATCGTCTCGATCATCGTCCTCGCGGTGACGTCGCACAGCGGGTTCGTGTCCACGCTGAACTCCTACGGCCCGGGGTCGCACCCCTATCAGCGATCGATCCTCGCGGCGGCGAAGGGCGGCGTGTCGCTGCACTCGCACGTCGGCTTCTCGACCAGCCAGACGGTCGCCGCGCTGTTCTTTGCGATCACGTTCACCTCGTACTTCTGGTACGGCACCGTATCTCGCCGGCGAGATGAAGGGCGGCGGACGCCGTAACCGCCAACTGGTGTCGATTCTGGGCAGTGCCGCGGTGCAGGGCATCCTCGTGGTGATCGCGTTCCTCGTCTTCTACAAGACGGTCGGGCTGAATTTCATCCTCGCTTCGTCCGCCGGCAAATACACCGGCCCTGTCCCCTCGTCCTTCTTCTTCCTGTCGGCGATCGCCACCGGAAGCAAGGTGCTCGCGGTGGTCCTCTGCGTCGCGTTCCTCGGGTGGCTGTTGCCCAATACGTACGCGAACATGGCGATCATCCCGCGCTGCATGCTCGCCTGGACGCTCGACGGCCTGATGCCGGCATGGTTCGGCAAGGTCAATGACAGAACTCACACGCCGGTCAACGCGATCGTCGTCACCGCCCTGATCGGCCTGGGGCTGTGCGCGTGGGCGGCCTACTCGGTGTCGTTCATCACGGTGCTCGCGGCGATCACGTTCGTCGCGTTCCCGACCTGGATCATCCTCGGATTCGCGGCGATCGTGATGAAGCGCCGACGGCCAGCGCTGTACGACCACAGTCCCGCGGACTGGAAGCTGTTCGGCGTGCCGGTGATGCCGATCGCCGGCGTCGCCACGATCGCGATGAGCCTGTTCGGCCTGATCGACGGGATCAAGAACCACGCCGTCCTCGGCGTGACGAATCTGACGCTGACGATCCTCCTGCCGTTCATCTGCCTGATCGTCGGCTCGGTCTGGTACGCGATTGCGCGCTTCGTCCATCTGCGGCGCGACAACGTGGACATCCGGCTCGCGTACGACTCGATCCCTCCGGAATAGCCTCGGGGTCGAGCTTGCGACTGTTCTCACGCTCCCCGGCGAGCACCGAGCCGACGCTCCGGTTGTTCTTCGCCACCGATATTCACGGATCGGACTTCTGCTTTCGCAAGTTCCTTGGCGCCGCGAAGCACTATCGGGTCGATCACCTGGTGCTCGGCGGGGACATCACCGGCAAGTTCCTGGTGCCGATCATCAGAGATCACTCCGGGCGCTACCGCTGCCGTTACGGCGACAGCGATCACACCGACCTGGGGGAGGGCGAGGTCGAGGAGCTCAAGCAGACGATCCGCCGCTTCGGCGCCTATCCCGTCGTCGGGACCGAGGACGAGCTGGCGCCGCTCGCCGACGAGCAGCAGCGCGAGCAGGTGTTCCAGACGCTGCTGTATGAATCGCTGAGCGAGCTGGGTCGAGCTCGCGGACGACCGACTGAAGGGGACCGGTCGGCGGCTGTTCGTGGCGCCGGGCAACGACGACTTCCTCGAGCTCGACGGAGCGCTCCAGGGGTCCGACGTGGTCATGTTCGCCGAGAACCAGTGCCTGACCGTCGACGAGTCCCACGAGATGATCACGACCGGCTACTCCAACCCGACGCCGTGGGACACGCCGCGCGAGCTGTCCGAGGATGACCTCGGGGCGCGGATCGACGGGATGCTGGCGAATGTCAACGATCCCGAGAACCTGATCGCCGTGCTGCACCCGCCGCCGTATGACACGCGCCTCGACGGAGCCCCGAAGATCAACAGCGATTTCGAGCTCCAGAAGGAGTTCGGCGAGGTCGGGATGATGCCGGTCGGATCGCACGCCGTCCGGCGCTTCATCGAGCAGGTTCAACCGCTGATCACGCTCCACGGCCACGTCCACGAAGGCCGCGGCGTGGAGCAGATCGGCCGCACGATCTGCATCAACCCCGGGAGCGAGTACACCGAGGGCGTCCTCAACGGAGTGCTGCTCGAGCTGGCGCCCGGGCGCGTCGTCTCCCACCAGCTCGTCTCCGGATAGGTGACCGCTCTGAGCGACACGGTGGCGCTGGCCGACCCGGGAGAGGAGGCGATGCGGATCACGCGCGCGGCGAGCGCTCGCACGCTCGTCGTCCGCGTGGTCGGCGGAGTCGCGATCCATCTCCGCGCGGCGCCGGACACCCCCGCCGCCCTGACGCGCACCTACAAGGACATCGACGTGGTGACGACCTCGAGCGCAAGCCGCGCCGTGCAGGACCTGTTCGGCGAGCTCGGCTACCGGCCGGACCGCGAGTTCAACGCGCTCCACGCGCGCGACCGGCTGCTGTTCTACGACGACGGCAACCGCCGGCAGATCGACGTGTTCGTCGGCTCGTTTCAGATGTGCCACGAGATCGACCTGAGCGCGCGCCTCGAGCTCGATCAGATCACGGTGCCGCTGGCCGAGCTGCTGCTGACCAAGCTCCAGATCGTGCAGCTCAACGAGAAGGACCAGCGCGACATTCTCGCCCTGCTCCACGACCACCCCGTCGCCGATCACGATCGTGACGCCATCAACGCGTCGGTCGTCGCGCGAGCGTGCGCCGGCGACTGGGGCCTGTGGCGCACGACGAAGGGGACGCTGAGCTCTAGTCGTGAGTCGCTGACGGGCTACGAGCTCTCGCCGCCGTCGAGGGCGCGCGTCCAGTCTGGGCTCGAGCAGCTCGACGCGGCGATCGAGGGCGAGCCCAAGACCCGGCGCTGGCGCTGGCGCGCGCGGGTCGGCGAGCGCGCCAGGTGGTACGAGGAGCCCGACGAAGTGCAGTAGCGGCCGCGGCCTTGGTCAGCGGATCGCGAGCGGGTTGACGGGACCGCCGACCCCGCCGCGGATCGGCAGCGGACCGGCGGCGAGCAGGAAGTCAAAGCGGCTGTCGGCAGCGCACGCCCGCGCCAGCGCGTCGAGCTCGAACATCTCGCCGAGCAGCAGGCCCATGTGGACGATCCCGACCTCGTGCACGGGCATCCGGATCACGTCAGGCCCGGTCAGCCATTCGACCGCCCAGTTGTCGCACGCGATCGCGCAGATCCCGTGCTCGTGCAGCCAGCCGAGCGCGGCGGCGCCGATTCCGGGCTCGCGCGGCGGCACCTCGTCGACCTCGGTGAAGCTCGCCCAGTCGCCCGCGGCGCGGATCCGTCCGAGGTGCCCGGTGCGGATCAGGAGCGCGTCACCCTCGGAGACCGACAGCCGCTGGGCGTCGAGCGTGGCTTCGAGATCGGCGACCGTCACCTCGGCGTCGGGCTCGAGCGCGGGGACGCCGCGGTGGGCGGCGACGTCGACGAGCACCCCGCGCGTGACCATCGTCCGGGCCACGGGCACGATGTCGTTCGCGGCGGCGCCTGCAGCCGTGACGGCGGTACGAGGGCGCGCGTTGTACATCCAGCCGCGGTGGAATACATGCGCGAGCGCGTCCCAATGGGTGGCGCCATGCACGGCGATCGTCAGCGTGTCGTCGGCGTAGCCGATCGTGCGATCGTCGACGTCGGTCCCGGTAGCCGTCATCACGTGCTGCGCGTTCAGACGGCCGGACCCGGCAGGTTGCGGAAGATCGCCGCGCAGCTCGAGCGCGAGCGAGTGCACGCTGCCCGTGCGGATGCAGCCCGCCGCGGCGAGGCGGTTTCGTTCGCTGATCAGGTTGAGCGTGCCGCGCTCGTCATCGTCACCCCACCGCCCCCAGTTCGATAGCTCGCGGGCGAGCTCATCGACCTCCGCCTCGGTCGTGAGCCGACTGGTTGAGGTCATCGATCAGTCGCGGGCGGCGTCGGGTGCGGGTCAGTGGCCGGTCTGCGCGCCGACCTCGCGCACCGCCTGCTCGAACAGCGCCAGCCCGTAGGCGAGCTCCTCCGAGGTGATGATCAGCGGCGGCGCGAGCTCGATCGAGCGCGCGTTCTGGCTCACGAGCACGCCGAGCGACCGCGCGCGGAGGACCATCGCTCGCAGCGTCTCGGGCGCGAGCGGCTCGCGACCGTCCGGCCCCGTCCCGAACTCGACTGCGGCCCACATCCCGAGGCCCCGCACGTCGGTGACGAACGGCAGATCCGACAGGCGCTGAAGGCCCGCGAGCAGCTCGGCGCCGAGCTCCTTGGCGCGGTCGACGAGTCCGTCGTTCTCGTAGATCGAGAGGGCGGTCAGCGCCGCCGCCGCCGATGCCGGGTGGCCACCGAACGTATGGATGTCGGGGAACAGCTTCAGCGCGTCGCGGATGTCGGCGCGGACGATCGTCGCCGCCAGCGGCAGATAGCCGGCGGTGATCGCCTTGGCCATCGTCATGATGTCGGGCTCGATCTCCCAGTGCTGGACGCCGAACCATTCGCCGGTGCGGCCGAAGCCGGTGATCACCTCGTCGGCGATGAACAGCACCTCATAGCGCCGGCAGATCTCGAACACGCGCTGCAGGTATCCCGGCGGCGGCAGCTGCACGCCGTTCGCCTGGGGCATCGGCTCGATCAGGAACGCGGAGACGAGCTCGGGCCCCTCGTGCTCGATGTGGTCGGCGAGGAAGTCGGCGCAGCGGAGGTTGCAGCTGGGGAACTCGAGGCCGAACGCGCACCGACTGCAAGTCGGCGCGGGGATCCGTGAGAAGCCGGGCGGGCCCGGCTCGGACGGGACCCGGACGCCGAGCCAGTCACTCGCCTCCTGCGCGCCGCCGAGCGATCCGTGGTAATCGTCCCACCGCGAGATCACCTTGAAGGCGCGTGGCTTGCCGCGCTCGCGGTGGTAGAGCCGCGCGAGCTTGATCGCGGCCTCGTTGGCCTCGGAGCCGCTCCCGGTGAACACCGTCGCCGTCAGGTCATGCGGGGTCAGCGCCGCGAGTCGCTGCGCGAGCTCGACGGCGGGCGCGGCCGCCTGTGACCCAGTCCCGGCGTAGTGGAGCGTCAGCAGTTGCGAGCTGATCGCCGACACCATCCGCTCGTCGCCGTAACCGAGCGCCGATGCACGCGTCGAGCTGCTCATCAGATCGAGGTACTCGTTTCCCTCGACATCGCGGAGATGGACGCCCTTGCCCTCCTCGAAGATCAGCGGGAAGCCGGCCTCGACGTCAGCCCGCGGCACGCGCGGCCAGATGTAGAACTCCCGGGCGGCGCTGTACGCATCGCGCCCCGATAGCGGCACTGTCCTGCTCGACGTCATCGCCGACGACACCTCCTGATCCGATCTCGACGCCCGTCACGAATCGCCTGGCCAAAGCGGGCTCGCCTGATCTTGCCAGACACCCGCTCGGGGAGCCAAGTATTTGGGCAGGTGTCTCAACCAGCGGAACACGACTGGCCGGCGAAGGATCGAGTCCTTCGCTGGACGCGCCCGGTACGACAGAATGCGTGTCCACATGATCGGGGGCGAACACGTCGACGTCCTGGTAATCGGGGCCGGAGTCTCGGGCATCAACGCCGGCTGCCGGCTGCAGGAGCGCTGCCCGGACAAGACGTTCGCGATCCTCGAGGCGCGCGACGCAATCGGGGGCACGTGGGATCTGTTCCGTTTCCCGGGCATCCGGTCGGACTCGGACATGTTCACGCTCTGTTACCCGTTCCGGCCCTGGACCGGGTCGCAGGCGATCGTCGACGGGCCGGCGATCCTCGAGTACGTGCGCGACACGGCGCGGGAGTTCGGGATCGACGAGCGGATCCATTTCAACCACCGCGTCGTCGGCGCCAGCTGGTCATCGGCCGATGCCCGCTGGACCGTCGAGGTGCAGCGCGGCGACACCGGCGAGACGATCTCGATCACGGCCGGGTTCTTGTTCTCGTGCACGGGCTACTACCGCTACGACGAGGGTTACACGCCCGAGTTCGACGGCATCGCGCGGTTCGGCGGCGAGATCGTCCATCCACAGTTCTGGACCGACGACATCGACCACGAGGGCAAGCGGGTCGTGGTGATCGGCAGCGGTGCCACCGCGGTGACGCTGGTCCCGGCGCTCGCGCAGGGCGCCGCCCACGTGACGATGCTGCAGCGATCGCCGAGTTACATCCTGTCGCTCCCGGGCATCGATCCGGTCGCGGGGGCACTCGAGCGCCTGTTGCCCGCGCAGTCCGCCTACTCGCTCGTTCGCTGGAAGAACGTCGCGCTCACGGTCGGCATCTACGGTCTCAGCCGCCGGCGGCCGCAGACGATGAGACGTCTGCTGCGAGGGCTGGCCGCGCGCCGGCTGCCGGCCGGCTACGACGTCGACCGCCACTTCAGTCCCAGCTATGAACCGTGGGATCAGCGTATGTGCCTGGTGCCCGACGGTGACCTGTTCGAGGCGATCTCGGGTGGCCGCGTGTCGGTGGTCACCGACCACATCGAGTCGTTCACCGAGACCGGTCTCGCGCTCGCCTCGGGGTCAGAGCTCGACGCCGACCTGATAGTCACCGCCACCGGCCTGAAGATGGTCCCGTTCGGGGGGATCTCGCTGGCGGTGGACGGCAGCGAGGTCCAGCTGCCCGACGCGCTCGTCTACCGGGGGATGCTGCTCACCGGCGTGCCGAACATGGCGTTCGCGTTCGGGTACGTCAATCAGTCGTGGACGCTCGGCTCCGATCTCACCTGTCGCCAGGTGTGCCGGATGCTCTCGCACATGGACGAGCGCGGGTACACGCACTACACGCCGCGCCGTCCCGAGGGCGTGACCGCGACGTTGCCGTTCGCCGAGCTCAGCTCCGGCTACATCCAGCGCGCGATGGCTCAGTTCCCGCGGCAGGCCGCCGATCAACCGTGGCGGCGCGAGCAGAACTACGTCAGTGACTGGCGCCAGTCGCGCCGTCTGGCGTTGGATGACGATGCGCTCGTGTACGCGACCGCCGCCGGCGGGCAGGCGGCGGTCGAGATCGCCGCTGAGCAGTGGACCCGGTGTCTAAGGGGCGCATATGTCCCGCGGAAACTAGGTCACACGGTGGCGCCCGCGTGGGCGGCGGCGAGCTGCTCGGCGAGCCGCTCCATCGCGCGTTCGTTGGCCTTTCGGAGCATTGAGCGGACCACCGGGGCCAGGAGCCGCTCGCTGAGCGGCGCGCGCTGCCACGAGTACTCGAAGTTGATCCTGGTGGCGCCGCTGTCGAGCGCGTCGAGCGTGTAGGTGCCGTTGGCGACCCGCCGGCCGCCGGCGCCGATGTTCTGCTCGACGATGTTCGCCGGGCGTTGCGCCGAGACGACCTCGATGTCGACCGTATCGGTGCGGCCGCCGGCCGTGACCTTCACCCGCGCCTTGGAGCCGACGCCCCGATCGGGGCCGGAGTACTCCCAGTCGTGCATGACGTGGTTGGTGAACGGCTCGTGGTTGGCCATCACGTCGAGGAAGTCGAAGACCTCGCTCACGGGGGAACGGAACTTCCGTGGATACGTGTACTGGTTTCATGTACCAGATGGTACACTGACCGGCGTGAGCGTCAAGAGCCCCCGCGACAAACTGCTCGACGCCGCGATCGAGTACACGTCCGCCCACGGGATGGGGGATCTCAGCCTGCGCGCGCTCGCCGCCGCGCTCGGCACCAGCCACCGGATGCTGATCCATCACTTCGGGTCAAAAGAGGGCCTCTGGGTCGCGATCGTGCATGAGGTCGAGCGGCGCCAGCGCGAGCTGCTCGGCGGCATGCTGCCCGATCCCAACGGGAGCCTCGAGGACGCGACCTGGGCATGGTGGAAGCACATCTCCGACCCGTCGCTGTGGCCCAACGAGCGGCTGTTCTTCGAGCTCTATGGCCAGGCGCTGCAAGGGCGGCCGCACACCGCGGCGATGCTCGACGGGATCGTCGACAGCTGGCTCGATCCGATCACCGAGATCAACGTCGCCGTCGGGGTTCCGCGCGAGGCCGCGCGCGCTCACGCGCGGCTCGGGATCGCCGTCACCCGGGGGCTGCTGCTCGACCTGCTCGCGACCCGTGACGTCGAGGGGG
>CAVQNR010000004.1:0-1710941 GCA_963714245.1 uncultured Solirubrobacteraceae bacterium
GTGGCGCTCCTCGTCGCTGGAGCAGACGATTTCAGAGCGGTAGTCCGACGCGACGAGCTCTGCGTCAAGATCGGGCCGGTGGATCTGAAGAAGAAGTCGCGGATGTCCCGGTAGGACCTCCCCGCAGGATCGAAGATAACGTCGACCGTTCGGCGTGACCCGGATGGTCCTCGGCGGTCGAATTGTCGCTCTGCTCGCAGGCAGAGCCGACGCGGGGCGGCTATGACTCCTTCCCGGTGAGGCGGAAGTCCTGCGCGGGTCAGAACAGCCGCCCCAGCGAGGATCGCGGTCTCAGTGTTCGCTTCATCGCGGGTCCTCCCCCCGGAAGTTGCTTCAAGAAAGTATCCGACTGCTCGCCAGGCCAAGATTCCGGCCCCGCGACCGTTGCGAAAAGGAGTAGGCAGCCCTGGCGCCCCTAGGCGGCGGACCCGCTGTGGTTCGAAAGCATGCGGGTCGCGCCGACTGCTCGTGGGGGTCGGATGCGTGCCCGCTAGCACTCGATGCCTTGGAGCGCCCGCATCGCGGCCGCTGCCCCTTCGCACTCAAACGGTCGGCGCCGTTAGAGCTGCTCGGGAGGTTCCGACGCGTCGTCAACGCCGGGCGCTGGTCCGCTCGCCAGTTGCCCTCACCATCGAACCGAACGCCGACGTCCTCCCGGTCCTTCTTGAGGTTCCTGAGCGTGCACGGGACGGTGTAGAGCATGCGCCCGCGTCCTGCCGAGCTAAGCGGTGATGTTCTGGACCTGGATCATCCAGAGTTGCTCCTCGAGCGTCTCAACGATGCCGTGGAGCAGGTCAGCGGTGACCGGTTCGGGCTCCTCGACCGCGTCCATGCAGGTGCGGACACGGGTCACGGACTCGGAGAGGACACCCGTGAACAGCTCGGTGACCTCGCTGTCCTGGATCGTGCGAATCGGCAGACCCGACAGCGGCGACCGTCCGGCGATCACCAACGGAGCGCCGCGCTCACGCGCGACACCCCTCCTCAAGTCGCCAGCTCGGGTCTGAGCTCGCTGCTGCCGCTCCGGTCTGCCGGACGGCGCGAAGCGGCAGCGTGGGCTGAGGACCGAAGATTCGTGAGGAGCGGGTGCGAGCGAGGCGCCCGTGGCTGTGGCGTCGGCTTTCGCCTCTGGGGCGTGACGAGCGGGTGCTGGCTTTTGGCAAGCGACCTTGGTCTCGCGTCGACCTAGGCGCCGCGGGACTCGGCGAGGCGGCGTAGCCAATACCGAAACCAGTCGGCTCCATAGGGGAGGTAGACGCGGTTCGGGATACGGCGGGCGGAGAGCTCGGCGAGGGCGTCGTGGCGCACACCCAGCAACTGCTCAACCGCAAGCGACTCATGAGCGAGCAGCAGCGCCTCTCGCAGCCGGCCGTCATGGGTAGCCGCCGACCACGGGACACAGCGCTCAGCGAGGCGATAGCCGAGTCGCAGGAAGGCGATATCGGTCGCCTCGCCGTACGACAATGTGCCCGTGGCATTGAGGTAGGCACCCTTGACGAGCCGGATGTGGACGCCCGCGTCGGCCAGCGCGTCAAGATCATTGTCAGAGCGCGCCAGGTTGGCCTGCAGCGTGGCGCCGAGTCGATCTGCCAGGCCTCGAGCGGCGACGTCAAGAACGCAACCCAGGACGGCGTCAGCCTGCGCTGGTGCCTCGGCACCGACCTGCAGGCGTCGGCCAGCCGGCAGCTCCCCGGCAATCCGGGCCAGACGATCGGCGGCCGCCGTCGCGTCTACCGTGAGCGCCAGATGCGACAGGTCAACCGATAACCATACGTCCTCGGACGAGGCGGGCATCACCGAAGCGAGCGTGAGGTATTCCGCGAGCACGCAGTCAGCGATCGCGGGTTCCTGCACGCTCGCACCGAACAGATCGATGCTGACCCCGTGCCCCTGCGCCAGCAGCCGCTCGGCGATCTCGAGCATGTCGCCACGTGAGCGCCCGGCGACATAACGAGACGCGGCCCGCCACGCGCCGGCCTCGCCGCCCGGCACGCGCTTGACCGCGCGCTCAAACCGGTCGTTAGTCGCCAACGCCAAGAGCGCGGCGCGTTCAAGTCCCATCCAACGATCCTGTCAGGCTGATCCGGGGGGACGGCGTCCGAGTCGGGCCGTCCTGACGTGACTCTTGTCTTCTGCCAGGCGTAGGGACCAGATCACGAATGCGCCGACCCATTTTGCGCGGGAACCGGCGCTCATCCTCAGCGCTAGCTGCTGCTGCGCCGCCCACAGCGAAGCCGGGCCTGCCGCTGCTGCTGTCAGACGCCTCGCGTGGTGGCGGAGCAGCACTGTCGTTGGCATGGGCAGATCACCCCATCCGCAGCCGAGCCGCGGACTGCTGTTAATTCGTGAGGCTGTCGGGTTTAGTGGTGTCGTCCGGGTGGTTTAAGACCATTGCGGGATGGGTCAGAACTTCATCTCGTGCGACCGCGACCAGGAGTTCTTGTTGCCGCCGTCGTTGGCGGACTGGTTGACCGAGGATCACTTGGTGTGGTCGGTGATCGGGGCGGTCGATCAGATGGACCTGGAGGGCTTCTATGGGACCTATCGCGCCAACGGGCAGGGTCGTGCGGCGTATGACCCGCGGATGATGGTGGCGCTGTTGCTCTACGCGTATTCGGTCGGGATCCGGTCGTCGCGGCAGATCGAGCGGGCATGCAGCGGGGATGTCGCGTTTCGGGTGATCACCGCCAACCGCGTTCCCGATCACTGCACGATCGCGGAGTTCCGTCGTCGTCATGAGGACGCGATCAGCATGCTGTTCGTCGATGTGCTGTCGCTCTGCGCCGAAGCGGGCTTGGTGAGGCTTGGAGAGATCAGTGTGGATGGGACCAAGATGCGCGCAAGCGCGTCTTATGACCGCAACCGCGGCTATGCGTCGATCGTGGAGGAGATCCTCGATCAGGCCGAGCAGACCGACCGCGCCGAGGACGCACAGTTCGGTGACGCGCGAGGCGACGAGTTGCCCGAGCAGCTGCGCTCGCGCGACGGTCGTCGTGCTGCGTTGGAGGCCGCCCGCGAGCGGTTGCAGACCGAACGCGAGCAGCGCCAGGCGGCCGGGGAGAAGATCGTCGCCGACGTCGAACTCGACCTTCATCCAGACCGGTTCGTGACTCGCCCCGAGGGTCGGCGAGCGTGGTTGCGCGAAGGCCAGCGGTCGCTCGAAACCCAACGCGCCGCCAACCCCCAACCCATCCCGCGAGATCGCGCGCAGCGAATCGCGGAGGTCAAGCGTCGCTTCGATGAGGAGCTCGCGTTCACGCACGCCGCCAACCGTTGTTATGAGCACCATCGCGCAACCGGGCGAATGCGCAACGGCCGGCGGTTCGGTGCGCCACCACATCCCTATGTGCCGCCGTTGGTGCCCGAGGGCAAGATCAACACGACCGACCCAGACTCGGCGGTGATGATCCAGCAGGGCCAACCACCGATGCAGGGCTACAACGCTCAGGCCGTCGTCACCACCGACCAGATCATCATTGGCGCGGAGGTCTCCGACATCCCTCCCGACTTCGGACAACTCGAGCCAGGCGTCCACCACGCCCTGCGCGAACTCGAGCAGGCCGGGGTCGAGCAGCGGCCCGTCACGGTGCTCGCTGACGCTGGCTACTGGCACACCCAACAGATCCAACGCATCGTCGCCGACGGCATGCAGGTGCTCGTCCCGCCCGACAGCGGACTACGCGAAACCCCGAGACCCGGCTGGGACGGCGGGCTCTACACGTTCATGCGCCGCGTGCTGAGCACCCCGCTGGGCCAGGACACCTACGCGCGGCGCAAGACCAGCATCGAGCCGACGTTCGGGCAGATCAAACACAACCGCCGCTTCGACCGCTTCCAACGAAGAGGAAGAGCCGCTGTCCGATCAGAATGGCGACTCATCGCCGCCTCTCACAATCTGCTCAAGCTCCACAGCCACTGGACCGCACCCGCCACCGGCTGACATCAACCCCGACCGAACCGGCAGACCGCCACCCAACGCGACGACCCGACCGGAGCCGACACGCCTTTCCCCGACAGCCTCTCGTGAACGCAGCAGTCTCGCCGTCATGCCCACCTGCGGAGGCTGATCGTGACAACTGTTACGTTGGACATCATGCGACGACTGATGATCCTGATCACCGCCCTGGCGGTTCTGATCATCCCGGCAGCGGCATCGGCCAGCACGTGGAGCTATCACAAGATGAACCGGGGCGAGCAGATCGGGTTTATCCATGACGCCAAGCGAGCGGGCGAGAGCGGCGGCAGCAAGCGCGTGTGCCCAAAGGACAAGGGTTACATCGCGTCGAAATGGCACACGGCGCTATGCGCTCTATGAGTCTGATTGCTCGCAGCACGAGCCGTTCCTCCTCTTCGCTATTACGCAGCGCTGTCCGGCTGGTCAGGTTTGCAACGGCCTTGCTTCAACGAATGGGCGGTCTTGGCGATCGGTACATCAATCTTCGGGGAACGGGGCGAGGGAACCTACGGAGCGCCTAAGCAAGTCGTTGTGGCGTTGGAGCGCAAGATCTTTCACTAGTTGCAGTAGGGCCAGCTCCAAGAGGTTCAAGGCTGGCGTTGACCAGGGCTAGTGGGCTGCTCGTGCTGTCCGTGAGCACGATCGTCGGGAGTGGTCGGCGTCACGGAACCGCGCGTGGATCACGTGCGTGTCGATCCGGCTGCGCGGTGTTCACCCGCCGAGACCGATCTGACTCATGAAGGTGACCAGGTCGTACATGAGGTTTTCCTCCACGATCTGGTCGTTGTCCCACTTGGCGACGGTAAAGAAGTCGACTTCGAACGCCTTTCCGGTCGGTGGGATTTTCTTGCCGTCCGGTCCCTGAATCGGCCGGTCATGGTTCCGGTGAAGTTGGAGATCGAGCAGTCCAGTCGCCGGAGGCAAACAGCACCTTGTATGGCCGGTTCCGCAAGCTCACTAACCGCCGTGCACACCGGGCTCAACGGGTTCGCCCCCGGCCGGCGGCGTGCTCGGCCGGGAGGTGGAGGCGAGTCAGAGGTACATGGAAGCCGATGAACAGGAGGGATGGCGCGCGTAGACTGAGAGGATGAACCTCGGTTCTCCCATCGTGTCGTTTGCCGCCGGGTCCGTGGCCGGGGAGGTGTTCGTCGTCGCGAGGGATCTGTCCAATCGAGACGGGACGTGGAGGTGCACATGAGCGGGGACGTTCCCGAGCGGGCGTTCGTGCCAGCGCCGCGTGACCCAGAGGAGCTTGAAGCGCAGGCGGGACCATCAGACTCTGAGATCTCGGCATTGACGACGCTCGGCCCGGTGAGGCTGACCGTCTCGGATCTGGCGCGGTCGGTGAGCTACTACCAGGCGGCGGTCGGTCTGCAGCTGATCGAGCTGGACGATGGTCAGGCGCTGCTCGGTGTAGCGGACCGCGGACTGCTGAGGCTGACCGAGGTTGCTGGTGCCCGGCCGTCCGGCCATCACACTGGGCTTTATCACTTCGCGCTGCTGCTCGAGCGTCGCGCGGAACTCGCCCGTTGGCTGGCGCACGCGGCGCATGATCAGGTCGCGCTGGTTGGCCTTTCGGACCACTTCGTCAGCGAGGCGTTGTACTTGAGCGACCCGGATGGGCACGGGATCGAGATCTATTGGGACCGACCGCGGGCGCTCTGGGAAGGACAGGTCGCGACTCGGATGACGACGCTTCCGCTCGACGTCAACGGCCTTCTGGGGGAGCTCGAGGGACCGGAATCGGGGCCCTACCCAGGTCTGCCCGCCAGCACGATCATGGGTCACGTTCACCTGAAGGTGGCAACGATCCCAGGATCAGTTGCCTTCTATCGCGACGCGCTTGGTTTCGGTCTGATGGCGCAGCTTGGGGCGCAGGCCGCGTTCCTGAGCGCCGGTGGCTATCACCATCACATCGGCGCGAACGTCTGGGAGAGCGCTGGTGCTTCACCTCCACCGCCGGACGAGGCAGCGCTCCGCCATCTCACGATCGTCGCCCCCGACCAAGGGGAGCGCGAACGCACCGCCGAGCGCCTGAGCCGACGCGGCCACGCACCGCAGGAGACCGAAGCCGGTTTGGTTGCGCGTGACCCTTCCGGAAACCAGGTCGTGCTCGCCGTACCTACCGAAGTCGGCAGCGGCAAGCAGACCACCGAAGGCGAGGATCGGAGGAGGATGTGACCGGCAAGAATGACAGTCGCGTTGGAGTGCTCGGGACCGGCCTGATGGGCACGGCGATGGCGCATCGTCTGCTGAATCGAGGCGTGTCGGTCATCGCCTGGGACCGCAAGCCCGAGCACGCCCAAGCACTGGCTGAGCGCGGCGCCGACGTCGCCGGCTCGCCCGGCGACGTGGTCAGCGGCGCCGAGTTTGTGATCACGATGCTGCCAACCGCCGACATCGTGCTATCGGTGGTCGACCCGCTGCTCGCCGACTGGCCCAACGAGACGATCTGGCTGCAGATGAGCAGCGTCGGGGCGACCGAGGCAGACCGACTGGTGCAAGCTGCGGCCGACCACGATGTAACCCTGTTCGATGCGCCGGTATCAGGAAGCACCCACCCCGCGGAGGAGGGCAAGCTGACCATCCTGGCGTCGGGACCTGACTCGGCCCGGGGGCGAGTCGAGCCGGTGTTCGAAGCGCTCGGCTCCAGAGTCCAGTGGGTCGGGGAGGCCGGTGCTGGTTCGCGCCTGAAGCTGGCCGCAAATCATTGGATGGTCGCGATGGTCGCTGCGCTGGCCGAAACGATGCACCTCTGTCAGTTGATGGGAGTCGAGCAGGAACAGTTCGTCGCACTGCTCGATGACGGGCCGCTGGGTTCCTCCTACGGTCTGGAGAAGCTTGGGGAGATGCAACGCCACGAATATCCGGCGGGCTTCCCGATCCGTCTCGCCCTCAAAGACCTCAAGCTGGTGCGGGAGGTCGCGAAGGACTCCGGCGTCGAGTTGCCCGTGCTGGACGCGGTGCTCGAGCGGATCGGTGACGTCGAGAACAGCCATGGCGACGACGACCTTGCCGCCGTCTACGAGCTCAAGCTCCCGACCATCAGCAACCGGTGAGCATCAGTCTTCGCACACTTGCCTAACGCGTTCAGCTCACCACGGTCCGGTTTCCGGTCACGACATGCGACGACCCGCGGGCCTCAGCTTGGTGGCGGGTCTTTCCGGCGCTCACTGGGCGCGACCGGCAACCTGATCCCGTAGTGCACCCCGATCAGCCTGACCGCGATGCAAACGCCGGCGGCCAGGAGCGGGAACAGCGCGCCGCGGGCACCGGCCCCGTGAGCGATGACGAGCACCGTGGCGCCGAGCAGCGCCGGCACGGCGTACAGGTCGGTTCGCAACACGTTGGGGATCTGGCGCAGCAGCAAGTCGCGGACCATTCCGCCACCGACGCCGGTGATCGCCCCCAGGATGATCGACTGCACAGGCCCGAGGTGATGAGCGAGCGCGGCGCTGGCGCCGGTGACGCAGAACAGACCAAGTCCGATCGCGTCAAAGAACGTGAGCGCAGGATCGACGCGGTCAAGCTCAGGACGAAAAATGAAACTCACAACCCCGGCCGCGGCGGCCGCGGCCAGGTAGCGCCCGTCGCGGAACGTGGCGGGCGGGATTCCGATCAGGAGATCGCGGATGATCCCGCCCGCCAGCGCGACGGCGAACGCCAGCACGATCACGCCCAGGAGATCGAGCCGGGCGCGCACGCCGGCCAGGCCGCCGCTGAGCCCGAACACGAACGTGCCCGCGAGGTTCAAGACGAGGATCAGCGTGGGGTCAAAGCCGGCGACCATCGCTGCAGTCTCTCAGCCGACACGATCAGCCCGCCCCTGTTGACCCAGTCGTCTCAAGGCCCTAACTGGGTGATCGACGTCGCTTCGGGGTGTAGGGTTGACCGCACGGCCCCACTGGCAGTGGGCAACCCGAGTCTGAGCGCAGGAGCGGCATGACCGACACAGCCGACACGGACACCGTGCTGAGCGGACTTGATGCGATCAGCGGTGATCTGGAGGATCTCTACCGCGACATCCACCAGCATCCCGAGCTCTCGATGCAGGAGCACAACACCGCCGCAAAGGCCGCCGAACGGCTCAAACAGGCCGGGTATGAGGTCACCGAAGGCGTCGGGAACACCGGCGTCGTCGGTGTGTTACGAAACGGCGACGGACCGACGGTGATGCTGCGCGCCGATATGGACGCGCTGCCGGTCAAGGAAGCCACCGGTCTGCCATACGCCAGCACCGCCACCGCAACCGACGCAGATGGCAACGAGACACCCGTCATGCACGCCTGCGGTCACGACATGCACGTCACCTGGCTGGTCGGCGCGACGACACTGCTGGCCCAGAGCCAGGACGCGTGGCAGGGGACCTTGCTGGCGATCTTCCAGCCGGCCGAAGAAACCGCACAGGGCGCGCAGGCGATGATTGACGACGGCCTGTTTGATCGCTTTCCCAAGCCGGAGGTGATCCTCGGCCAGCACGTCATGAATCCCCCCGCCGGGCAGGTCCTCTACCGCCCCGGCACCACCCAAGCGGCGGCCGACAGCCTCGAGATCCGGCTGTTCGGCCGCGGCGCGCACGGCTCCATGCCCGAGTCAAGCATCGACCCGGTCGTGATGGCCGCCTCCACCGTCCTGCGGCTGCAGACGATCGTCTCGCGCGAGATCGCCGCCAGCCAGGCCGCCGTGGTGACCGTCGGCGCACTGCAGGCCGGAACCAAAGACAACGTGATCCCCGACGATGCGCTGTTGAAGATCAACGTCAGGACCTTCGACGAAGCGGTCCGCACCCGCGTGCTGGGGTCGATCGAGCGGATCGCCAACGCCGAGGCCGAAGCCTCAGGCGCCCCCAAACCCCCGCAGATCGACTACACCGAGCACTATCCCCTGACCGTCAACGATCCCGACCAGACCCGCCACGTCGCCGACGCGATGCGCGCATACTTCGGCAACGACCGCGTCGGCGAGCTCGCCGCACCGTATTCCGCCAGCGAAGACTTCGGATCGTTCGGCAGCGAATGGAAGGTCCCGTCGGTGTTCTGGTATGTCGGCGGCACCGACCCTGACACCTACCGCACCGCACAGCAGGCCGGCCGGATCGCCGACGACATCCCGACCAATCACAGCCCCAAGTTCGCACCCGTCATCCACCCGACGCTCGAGACCGGGATACAGGCCATCACGACAGCCGCACTGAGCTCGATCATCCGAACTGGAGCCGTCGGACGAATGCTTGGTCGCCGAAGCGATCGCGCGCGACCGTGACCCGGGCGGACGAATGGAATCGTCCGCAATGTGCCCATTCGACGCGCAAGGCAGGGGTCTGGCTTCGCCAGATGCTGACGGGGATCAGCATTGCAGGACGAGGATTGAGGCTGGCGTTCCGGTCGCGCGCTTGCCTCGTCTTAGCGGGTAGGTGATGAGCTCGCGGTTTATCGAGTACTCGATGAGGGCCGCGCGGGCGTTATGAGCGACTCTCCGAGCGCGGTTGGTGTCACGTCGCTTGCGTGGTTTGAGAGTGTCGGGCGGTGTGCTCGTCCGCTAGCGCCAGCGCTAGGTCGATCAGCGCATCGCGCTCATGGTCGCGTCCTCGCCGCTGCGCTTGCGCCGCGGCATCGTCGCCGAGGCGGGCTCGCGCGCCGGCGATGAGCTGAACCTCCCTCTGGGGCACCGGTGCGAGGGTCTCGACCGCCCACCGTGAGCCCTCCTGGTCGATGTTGGCTTCGACGCCCGCGTCGAGCTCTACGGCTGCGGCATCCTGACCCAGCCCGGCTAATGCGCGCGCGATCCCCGAGCAGATGAGCAGTCCGTTGATTGGCATCACTCGGGCTGCGCGCAGCGTGTGTGCGTAGCGGCCTAGTGCGATGTCGAACTGATCACGGGCCATCGCGAGGTCTCCCCAACAATCCATCGCGCACATCGATATGAACGACCCGTCGAGTCGGGAGTCGGCCAGGATCTCAGTAAGGACCGGATCGGCTTCCTCGATCCGCCCAAGGTCAACGTGATAGAGCGCAAGCTCGCCCATCAGCAGCGCCCGCAGCTGCGGGTTGTGATCGACGGGCGGAAGCGTGAGCGCTGCTTGAAGTAGATCAGCGGCGCGTTCGTCGAAGATCCCGGATTGGCCCAGCAGGTGTGCCTGCACCGCACGCGCGACCGCTTCGCGCGTGTGATCGCCGAGGCTTCGCCTGCAATCCGCAGCCTGGCCAAAGGCTGCGAATGCTCCTTCGATGTCGCCTTTACTTGTCAGCACCATCCCGTGCGCCACCTGCAGCCGTGCCGAACAGTCGTCGCATTCGACGATTGGGAGATGTTTGAGGATGTCGTCAGCGATCGACGCGATGCGGTTCGCAAGGTAATACGGGAGTCCAAGCGCACCGACGAGCCTGCGATGCAGCTCGAGGTCGTGATCGGAGCTCCAACGTACGGCGCTGCCGTATTCGTCGGCCAGCTCCAGCGTCCGCGCTGTCAGCACAGGTGTGCTAAAGAAGAACTGATCGTCGATCGCCTCCGCCTCCTCAGCGAGCATCAGGGCATGCCTGCGGCGGCAGTCGTGCTCTGCCCCTTGCTGGGCGAGTAAAGCCTGGGCGTAGGCCCGAATCGGCTCGGCCATTGCCAGGCGTCCGTCGCCGCGGGTCCGGACCAGCGCGAAGTCGAGCAGGGATGCCGTCGCCTCCCATACGTCCAGCTCGTCGCTGAACATCGTCTCGGTCTGCTCGATCGTCCAGGCGCCGGCGAACACTCCCAATGCGCCGAGCAGCCGCCGTGGCTCCTCGTCCAGCAGCGAAACCGCGTAATCCAGCGCGGCTCGCAGACCGCGCTGGCGCTCGGGTAGATCACGAGCACCGGACCCCAGCGCGTCGATCCCCCGCGCAAGTGCGGCGAGCAGGCGCCGCGGTCCACCGATTCGCACCCGTGCGGCGGCGAGCTCGAGCGCGAGCGGCAGCCCGTCGAGCCGACGACACAGCTCCGCCACAGCCGGCGCCTCGTCCGGTGCAAGCGCAAACGAAACGTCCGCTGCCCGCGCCCGCTCCAAGAACAGCGCCGCCGCCGGAACCCCCTCCAAAGCGGCCATGTCGTGCTCTCCGGGAGACGGCACCTCGAGCGGCGCAAGCGGCATCACCACCTCGGACATCAGCCGAAGCGGCGCCTGACTGGTCACCAGCAGCCGCACTCCCGGGGCGGCCTCGAGCAGGCTCGAGAGCACGGATGAGGCGTCAAGCAAGTGCTCCATGTTGTCGACGATCACCAGCAGCTCGCGCCTAGCCAGTTGGGAGGCAATGGCGGCTTCGGGATCGTGCCCGTCCTCGGCGGCGGCACCGAGCGCATCGGCGATCGCGAGGGCAACGTCGCCCGGTCGCTCAACCGACGCCAGCCGAACCAGAAACACGCCGTCGCGGAACACATCAAGCAGTTCGGTCCCGCACGCCAAAGCGATTCTCGTTTTCCCACTGCCGCCGACACCCGTTACGGTCAACAACCTCGCCGCGCCCGTCAACAACTCCCGCATCTCAGCCAGCTCTCGCTCCCGGCCGATCAGGCGGTTCGGCAGCGACGGCAAATTCGTCCGCACCCGGGCAAGCGTCCTCGGAGGCGGGAACCGCTCCGCCCCCGCCCCTCCAAGCCGAACATGAAACAGCCGGCGCGGCACTGCGAAGTCCTTAAGCCCGTGCTCGCCGAGATCGTCGACGGCAACGTCCGCCACGAGCGCACGCGTCGACTCACTCAACAGAACCTGGCCGCCGTGCGCAGCGGCGCATAGCCGTGCCGCATAGTGAACGTCCCTTCCCCAGTAGTTGCTCGCCCTCAACCGCGGCGACCCGGTGTGCAGGCCCATCCGCACGCGTAAGCAGCCGCCGTGCGGCCACGGGTGCGCGTCGAGCGCCGACTGAGCTGACGCGGCGGCTGCCACGGCCTCCGCCGCATCCGTGAACACAACGAAGAAAGCATCGCCTTCGGTATCAACCACCACACCACCGTGCGCCGCCCAGACGTACCTCAACAGCCGATCATGCTCAGCCAGGACATCCCCATAGAGATCCCCGATCTCGTGCAACAACCGCGTTGACCCCTCGATGTCGGTGAACAACAATGTCACCGTCCCCTCCGGCAGAAGGGGTTGCTCACTCACAGCCATCGCCGCACACCGAGAAGCTACCAGCGAGCCCCGCCGCCAGGTGAAGAGTTCTACCGGCGCGGTCAGCTGCAACGCGCGCGAAAAGGCAGCGTCTCGCGGACGATTGCTTTGATCATTGACCACACGCGCCCCCGACCTTGCGTGCCCTCTGGAAGCTGCCGTGCATCAGCAGCAGTGATTTGGCGCGCGCGCTCGCCGCCCGGCCGAGGCCTGCGAGCCATGCCTCGATCCTCGCGGTGGTGATCGAGTCAACCGGTAGCGGACCGAACGTCGGCAGCAGATGCGAGCGAACGATCGTCCGGTAGCCGCGCACCGTAGACGGCTTGCGCAGGCGGTCCGCTTCGATGTAGCGCAGCCACTCCGCTGCGCGTCGGCAACGTCGCGCCGGTTCGGTTCAGGCCGGGGAGCGTTCCGCGCACCGCCTGGTCAAGGCGTCGTACGGCCATCCCTCGGCGGTGCGCTTGGTGAAGTAGCCGGCAGGCGGGCGGCCGCGCTCGGTCCCGGCCCCCCCGATCGTGCGCTGAACCTGGCGGCCGCCCAGCAGCCGGGTACCTGGCGTACCAGATCGGGCCGCGCGCGCGATCGACGCGAAAGACATGTCCCGACGGCGGCCTGACCTCGCCAGCCATGGGGACGTACTAGGCGATGCTTGAGACATATTCGGGACACGTCCCGATTTGCCTACGGCGAAGCGAAGCTTAAAAAGTGCCGCCTTGCAGCGCTTTCATCAAAGCCCGCCTAGGGACTCGAACCCTAAACCTCTTCATTACAAGTGAAGTGCTCTACCAGTTGAGCTAGGCGGGCGCGACGCCGATCAGTGTGCCACGTGGGCGGGGAGAGTCCGGCCGTCGGTCGCGCCGGGCGGCTGCCCGTGAGACGATCGGCGTGCCACGCTGTCGGGACCTTGAGCGAGCCCACGACCGATGACGAACTGCCGGAGCTGGCGTCCGTGCAGCTCGAGCGGTGGCTGAGCGCGGGCAAGGACACGACGGTCGGTGGGTTTCTCGACGTGTTCGGGCGCAACAGCTTCGCGCTGCTGTTCGTGATCCTGCTCGGCGTGCCGGCGCTGCCGCTGCCGACGGCGGGGGTCACGCACGTATTTGAGATCGTCGCGATCCTGCTGGCGCTGCAACTGGTGCTCGGCCGAGACGAGATCTGGTTGCCAAAGCGCTGGCGGCGACTGGAACTGGCCGGCGCCTCGCAGCAGAAGTTTCTCAACGGGCTGCTGAAGGTGATCCGCTGGTTGGAGCGGTTCTCGCGGCCCCGGCTGCGCGTGCTGTTCGGCCACCGGTTGAGCGACATCGGATTCGGGGTCGTGGTGATCATCGGCTCGCTGGCGGCGTTCGTGGCGCCCCCGTTCACCGGTCTCGACACGCTGCCCGCGCTCGGGGTGGTGCTGGTCTCGCTGGCGGTCCTGTTGCAGGACGCGCTGATCCTGATCGTCGGGCTGCTGCTGCTGAGCTTCGGGATCGCGCTCGAGCTGATTCTCGGCCGGGCCGCGATCAAGGGCGTCGGATCGTTGCTGTGAGTGACGCTCAGTGGTCGTCCGTCAGCCGCCGCTGCCACCACTCGATCGTGTCAGCGACCGTCTGTTCGAATGAGATCTGCGCCGTCCAGCCGGTCGCGGCCGTCAGCTTGGCGTGATCGCCGCGCAGCTCCATCACCTCTGATGCGCGCACCCGCTCGGGATCGACGATCTGCTCGACCGCGATCGGCGCCAGCAGCCGGGCGATCGTCTTGACCTGCTCGGCGGTCGAGATCGATCTCCCCGAGCAGACGTTGTAGACGGGCATCTCGCCCGGCTCGGGCGCCAGCGTCGCGACCAGCCGGTAGGCGCGGACGACGTCGCGGACGTCGGTGAAGTCGCGCCGGGTGGCCGGGTTGCCGGTGACGGCGCTCAGCTGCGACGCTCCGGCGAGCCGCGCCTGCGCCGCCTGCCGGGCAAGATTTGACAACAGAAACAGCGGCCGCTGCCCAGGGCCGGCATGGCTGTAGGGGCGCAGGCACGTGATCCGCATCCCGTGCGCGCGCGCGTACACGGAGGCAAGCATCTCGCCGGCCGCCTTGGCGACTGCGTACGGGTTCGGAGGGTCAAGCGGCGCGGTCTCGCTCGTCGGCAACGCGGCCGGTGACCCGTACACCTCGCAGGAGCTAACCCAGACCAGATGCGCGTCGGGCGCGGCGGCGCGGACCGCGGACAACACGTTCTCGGCGCCGAGAACGTTGGTCTCCAACGTCTGCGCCGGCCGTTGCCACGAACGCCCGACCGAGCTCAGCGCCGCGAGGTGGTAGACGACCTCCGGGTGGGCGGTGCCCACGACCTGCTCGACCGCCTCGCGATCGCGAAGATCGACCGCCACGCCAGCTCCGGCGTCGGCGGGGACCGAGCCCGAGCGCGAGACTCCCGTGACCGCGTCGCCGGCCGACACGCAGGCACGACAGAGCCAGCCGCCGGCCAGGCCGGAGGCGCCGGTGATCAGAACACGCACCGAGCGGTCAGTCGGTCTGCGAGACGACGACGGCGTATTGCAGCGAGCCGTGGCCGTTGGATGAGCCGTCGGCCGCGACCGGATCGGGGCCGGGTGGCTCCGAGCCGCCGTTGACCAGGCGCTCGAGCTCGCCGAGCACGAACCCGAACAGCAGGTGGCGCCAGGTCGACTGCGCGAACGCGGCCCGGTTGCCGGTCAGAGGCGGCAACTGGTCACGAGCTGGATGAACCCGGTCCGACACCCGTCCGAGCGGCCACAGCGCGACGTGCTCGGACAGCGCCGCGGCGGGTCCCCGTAGCACCGGGGGCAATGGCAGCGCCGGTGCCACGAGGGTGTAGGCGGCGCCGAACAGCGCGCCGTTGGCGGCGTGGATCGCGAGCCCGACCGGGTACCACGGTCCCGAGGTGACGGCGCGGCCGAGCAGCTCGACATCGTCGTAGTCCGAACCGAACGCGCGCTTGTCCAGCGGCTGCTGGAGCGCCCAGACGGTCGCTGCGACCGCGCCGCAGGCGGCTCCGCGCAAGGTTCGCGTCAGATCGATGCCGCCCACCCCGTTCACTGTAACGACGCCGATCCGGGCGGGTAGGTCATGTGCGATGGATCACGGTCGCCTTCATCAGCGCGTGCGGGCGCACGGTGCCAACCCGATCGTGTACGCGATCGTCCGCATCTCGTTCCAGCTGTTCTTCTGGATCTACTTCCGGATGCAGCGGATCGGGCGTGAGCACATCCCCGCGGACGGGCCGGTGATCGTCGCCGCCAATCACCGCAGCTTCCTTGACCCGTTCGTGATCGCCTGCATGGCACGGCGACCGATGTACTACGTCGCCAAGCAGGAGATCTTCTACGGCCGGGTGCTCTCGTGGCTGCTGACGTCGCTCGGCGCGTTTCCGGTCAAGCGGGGCGCGGGCGACGCCGACACGATCATCACCGCCAAGGCGATCCTTCAGCGCGGCGACATCGTGTTGATCTTCCCCGAGGGAACGCGCACCCGGCCCGGGACGCTCGGTCAGCCCAAGCGCGGCGTCGGCCGGCTCGCGCTCGAGACCGGCGTGCCGGTCGTACCGGTTGCGGTGATCGGCACCGAGTCGGTCCGCAAAGGGATCCTGATTCGCCCGCATAAGGTCCGGATCCGGGCCGGTCGGCCGCTGCGGTTCCCGACCGTCGCCGACCCGTCGCCGGCGCTCGCCGGCGCGGTCACCGATCGGATCTGGCCGTGCGTGATGCTGCAGTGGGAGTGGCTCGGCGGGCTGGCGCCGGTCCGGCGGATCGCGGTGATCGGCGCCGGGCGATGGGGCACCGCGCTGGGCGTGCTGCTGGCGCGTGCCGGGTTCGAGGTCGAGCTTGGATGTCGCAGCTCCGAGCAGGCCGACGCCATCTCGCGCACGCGGGTCAATGACCGCTATCTGCCGGGCGTGCGACTGCCCGATCGGCTTGCGGTGCGGCGGGCCTCAGAACTCAACCTCGAGGGCCACGATCTCGTCTGTCTCGCGGTTGGGCCGCGGGCGCTGCCCGCGGTACTCGCCGCCCACGGCCCGAACATCTCGGGCCGGGCCGGACTGCTGGTCACGACCACCGGGCTGGTGGCGCCGCTGGGGACGCTGCCGGCGGCGTTCGCGTCCGAGCGCGCGGGCGCCCGGGCGGTCGCGGCGATCGGTGGCCCCGCGCGCGCCAACGGAGTGCTCGGACACGGCGGCTCGGTCGTGATCGCGTCGCTTGAGGAAGGCTTTCGCAGGCAGCTCGCCGATCTGTTGCGCGCCGCCGGCCTGGACGTGTCGACCAGCTCGGACGTGACCGGTGTCGAGCTGGCCGGCTGCGCCAGCGAGGCGGCCGCGCTCGCCGCCTCCGCCGCCGCGGCGGCGGGACCGGACGTCGCGGGCGCCGCCGCCGGCAAGGTGTTCGCCGAGGTCGACGCGCTCGCCCGCGCGCGCGGCTCCCGCGCCGGAGACGTTCTCGGGACTCGCCGGGGCGGGCGAACTGGTCGCGGCCGCGTTCTCGTCCGAAACCCCGTCGGTCGCTCATGCGACGGCCGAGACGATCCCGCTGCTGGCCGGGGCCGCGCACGAGGCGAACGTCGACGCTCCGGCGCTCGACGAGCTCGCGGCACTGGTGCAGGGGAGGATCGATCCGGCGCGCTGGCAGTTAGTGGTCAGCGAGCCGGCGAGGCGCAAGCACGATTCGGCACGAGTCGCGTGAGCGGGGGAGGTAGGCTGGGAATGTGCCGGAGGAGGGGACCCACGAGGCCAAAGCGGAGCTTGATCGGCGGTTCACGGAGCTGTACCGAAACCACCTCCGCGACGTCTACTCCTACAGCTACTACCGGGTCGGCAACCACCACGACGCCGAGGACCTCACCGAGCAGACGTTCCTGCAGGCCTACCGCCACTTCGAGCGGGCGTTGCGCGAGTCCAAGGGACGGCCGCTGCGTCCCTGGCTCATCCGGATCGCGCACAACCTCGCCGCCAACTTCTACCGCGATAAGTCACGCAAGCCCGAGTCGGCGATCGAGGACGCCGGATACATCTCGGCCCCGCACACGACCGAGGCGCTGGTCGAGGGACGCGAGGAGCTCAAGCAGATTCTCGACGGCGTCGCACAGTTGCCCGACGATCGACGGGAGGCGCTGATCATGCGGTTCGCGCTCGGGATGGACAACCGCGAGATCGCGCGGGCGCTGGGACGGACCGACGGCGCCACGAAGGTGCTCCTGCACCGTGCGATCCGGCAACTCGAGGGGATCGTGGCCGAGCATTCCGACAACGGCGCCTCACCCGGCCATGAATCGAGCAACGGAGCGGGGCCCCGATGAGCGCGGGCGCTCCGAACTTCGAGGAGCTGCTGCGCGAGGCGCTGACGCCGGTCGAGCCGCCGGCCGACATGGCGGTGAAGATGGAGCGGACGCTCGTCAGCCTGACCGAGCTCGCTCAGGAGGAGCTCGAGGCGTGGGAGCTGTCGGCGATGCGCGATCCCCGCAACTGGGTCCGTCCCGCTGCGGCGGCGGTCGTCGGTGTCGGCGCCGGTACCGCGTTGGTCGCGTTGCGTGTGCGCGGTCGTCACCGCTCGCGGATGGAGCGGTCCTCCGGGCTGTTCGAGCTCGCCGGGCACACCCTGGCCGACTTCGCAGAAGAAGCCGGCCGGGTGCTTCCGAAGCGCTGAACGCGGTGCGGCGCTAGCGAGCCATCTTCATCGTCGCCATCGCCATCATCACGTGCCAGGAGCCACCGTAGCTCTTGATGCCCTGGCCTTTGGCGCTGGTGCCCGAGTCACCTGAGTAGGTGTAGAGCGGGTGACGGTTGAGCATCACCTGGTACAGCTTGGCCTTGACGCGGTGCAGGATCGAGACCTGTCCGGGGACGCCCTTGCCAACGGTCACCTTGGTGTTGGCCGACGGCACCGTCACCGGCCGCCAGGTCTTCAGGCACTGCGCCGAGACGCACTTGAGCTTGGCCAGGCTCTCGCCGCCGAGCGCGTATACCGTCCGGCCACGGCCGGTGATCACGACCGGCATCATCCTGCCCGAGACCGAGCGCTTGGCCACCTTCAGCGACGGCCGATTGGGTGTCGCGCTCGCTGCGATCACGTGCCAGGAGCCACCGTAGCTCTTGATGCCCTGGCCTTTAGCGCTGGTGCCCGAGTCACCCGAGTAGGTGTAGAGCGGGTGACGGTTGAGCATCACCTGGTACAGCTTGGCCTTGACGCGGTGCAGGATCGAGACCTGTCCGGGGACGCCCTTGCCAACGGTCACCTTGGTGTTGGCCGACGGCACCGTCACCGGCCGCCAGGTCTTCAGGCACTGCGCCGAGACGCACTTGAGCTTGGCCAGGCTCTCGCCGCCGAGCGCGTACACCGTCCGGCCGCCGTTCGCCGTCACGATCTGCATCGACTTGCCCGACACCGATCGCTTGGTGACGGCCAGCGAAGTGCCGCCGCTGGCGGCGGCTGCCGCAGAGGCGAACGCGAGGCTCACGACCAGCACGCCGATCACGAGGTTGCGCGCCACGCGCGCGGTGACTGCTACCTGCATCAAAACGGACTCCAATCTCCCGGCCGATGGACGCCGGGAGACTAGCGGGCGCCGGCGTCGCCGGAGCCGGACCCGGTTGCGCGATCAAGCGACGTCCCGGCGGTGGTTGCACTGGTAGCGTCGGCGCCGACGATGCCCGACTGCTACCGCCATCCGCGCCGCGAGACGGCGGTCGCGTGCTCGTCGTGCGGACGCTGGATCTGCCCGGACTGCATGACCCCGACGCCGGTCGGCATGCGCTGCCCGGAATGCGCCCGCGAGCGGACGCCGGTGCGGACCGCGCGCTCGATCCAACGACCGTCGCTCGCTCGCTTCAGCGTCACCAACGTCCTGATCGCGCTGAACGTCGTCGCCTTCCTGGTCGAGACCGCGACCGGAACGCCGTTTGGTGGCGTCGGCGGCGGGGGTCTCGGGACGCTGTACTACCACGGCGCCCTGTACGGCCCGTTCATCCATCACCAGAACGAGTACTACCGGCTGCTGACGTCCGGCTTCCTGCACGACGGGCTGCTGCACATCCTGTTCAACATGGTGTTCCTGTACTTCGTCGGTCCGCCGCTTGAGCAGGCGGTCGGGCGACTGAACTTCGTCGCGATCTACCTCGCGTCACTGCTCGCCGGTTCGTTCGGAGCGTTGCTGCTGACACCGCTGTCGCCGACCGTCGGTGCGTCGGGCGCGCTGTTCGGACTGCTCGGCGCGTTGGTCGTGGTCGCGCACTACCGAGGCATCTCGATCTGGTCCAGCGGGCTCGGTCCGACGTTGCTGATCAACGTCGTCTTTTCGCTGAGCGTCGCCGGAATCTCGATCGGCGGCCATCTCGGCGGCTTCGTCGGCGGCCTGATCTGCGGCCTGCTGTACATGGAGTTGGTCGACCGCCGGCGGCTGCAGGCCCCATTCCTGCTGGGATGCCTAGCCGTCGCTGCGATCAGCGTCGTGGGGGCGATCGCGGTCGCGGGCAGCGCCGGGCTGGCGCCCGGCGGTCTGACGATCTGACCTCGGCAACGGTTCCTGCATCCGGCCGCTGGGCGTGGACTTTTCCCTGTCGGTGTGTCATGTTCGCCCGCGAAGGTGAGCCCAGCCATGCCCGTGCCCTACAGATCGCTTCGTCGTCCGCTGCGCGCTGCGCTGGCGTTGGTGCTGGCCGGCGTGCTGACGATCGTCGCGATGCTGGCGCTGCCGCGGGCGGCGTCCGCGGCCGGGACCGGCTATTACGTGACGTTCGTGGCCCGGTCATGCCCGAGCTATGACGACATCTTCGCCAACCGGGCGCGCAACGACATCCAGGAGAGCCTCAAGGACCTCGGCCCCCCCTCGCCCTACTCCGGGAACTTCCTGGTCGACCCGTCAGTCGAGGATCTTCCACCGCAGGACGTCTGCAGCGCGCTGCCCCACTGGAAGTTCACGATGGGCACGTCATACGAGTCGCGGGCGGTGACCGGGCCGTGGGGATCCCTATCGAAGGTCACGGACCCGTTCGACACGAGGATCGTGACCAAGCACTACACGCCGCTGTACGACGAGCACCACGCGCAGATCGGCGATCAGCTCATCTCGGGCGCGACGACGATCGAGCTGACCCAGGCCGAGCGTGAACAGGCCAACTCGGCCGACCAACTGTGGGTCCAGGGCGGCACCCCCGACGACCCGGTGCTCGCCGACAAATACCCCGGCCCGCAGTATGGGTTCGCCGCGCTGCGCTGCGCGGTCGATGACCTCAACGGCGACAACGTCGAGTACGTCTACTTCCCGGCCGGCGTCACGCACGTGTTCTGCTACGCGTTCTATGTACTGCCGCCGCCGACATCGGGGACGATCACGATCGAGAAGCGGGTGGTCGGCGCGCCGGCCGGCGAGGCCCCGTCATTCCACTTCAACGGCTCGCTGTCGTTCGATCCCGACGGCTTCAGCCTGGCCAACGGGCAGTCGCAGGACTTCTATCGCGCCGGCGCCAACGACTGGCAGGTCACCGAGGACCATGTCGACCACTATCGCCTGACGTCCGTGAACTGCACGGCGGTGGCGGCCGACGGCGGCCCCGGAACCAGCACCAGCACCGTCGATGACGCCACCACCACGATCGGTCTGGTCGCCGACGAGCACGTCACGTGCATCTACACGAACACCTATCGCGAGCCGTCCGGCGGACTCAGCATCGACAAGATCACCCGTGGCGGTGTCGGCGCGTTTCACTTCACGGTCCGTGCCCACGACGGCAGCAGCACGCACCGTGCGGTCGCGACCACGACCGAGCCCGGGGTGCCCGCGGCCGCGGCGCCGTCGCTGGACGACCTGTCGCCGGGTGATTACAGCGTGCGCGAGTATTCGCCACACACCGACCTCGGTCGCTGGCACACGGTCGCAGTCCACTGCACCCACAGCCCGCACGCCGTGGCGCACGCGCACGTGGTGCACGTGATCGTCCACAGCGGCGAGGACACCCACTGCGTATTCGTCAACCGGTTCATCCCGGCGGGCTCGATCGCCATCTCGAAGATCTCGCACGGCCAGACCGGTACGTTCGCCTTCCTGATCCAACGCGAACGCCACAGTCAGACGCAGTACCTGCAGCACGCAACCACGATGAGCGCGGGTGCCTCGGCCGACGCCACGCCGGCCACGCCGGCCGACGCGACCAACCACCTGCAACTCGGCGAGTATCTGATCACCGAGCAGTTCCCGCCGAGCGAACCGAACGGCGCCTGGTCGCTGGACAGCATTGCGTGCAATGGAGTGCTGATGCCGTTCGAGCGCGGGACAGTGCATCTCCGGCTCACGCAAGCCGTCCCGAGCGTGCACTGCACCTTCGTCGACAGCCACGCGTCCAATCCGGACCCACCGACGCCGCCGCATCCACCGGATCCGCCGACGCCGACGCCGCCGCCGATCCCGCCCGCTCCGCCGACGCCGGCCCCGCCGACGCCCGACCCCGCGTACGCCAAAACCGACCTGTCGATCACCAAGCAGGCGCTGACGCCGGTGATCATCGCCGGGCATGCCGTGACCTATCGGATCACGGTCCGCAACCACGGCCCGGACGCGGCCGAGCGGGTCGTGGTCACCGATGGTGGGCACGGCAAGGCACAGGTCCTGTCGGCGCGGCCGTCACGGGGCCGCTGTGAGATCCGCGCGCGGGTGACCGCCTGCCTGCTCGGCAACCTCAAGGCAGGTGCGCACGCGACGATCATCTCCCGCGTGATCCCGGATCCCAGCTACCGCCGGTTCCGCAACACGGTCGTCGTCGGCAGCGCAACCGCCGAGACGAAGCTCGCCAACAATCGCGCGCACGCCATCGTCAAGATCCTGCATCCGCCGAAGCACATCGTCTGCCCGTCGGCGCGGGGTCCGAAGGCGCGCGCGGCCTGCTGACGGCGGCTCGTCAGAGCTCGAGCGTGAGCGCTAGCGCATCCGCCGGCGGCTGCGGGAACAGCTCCGGATGCAGGATGTGCGCCAGCAGCTCGAGCCCGTCGACGAGTCGAGGGCCAGGCCGCGAGAAGTAGGCGCCGGCGTCGACTGCGACGATCTCGCCGGCGCCGACCGCACGCAGTCGCTCGATGTGCATCTCGGCCTCGCGGTGGGCGATCTCGACGTCAAAGCCGCACGGCATCACGATCACCACGTCGGGTCTGACCGCCGCGATCTCCTCCCAGGTTCGCTCCTCGGAGGGCTCGCCGGCGAAGCCGAGCACGTCCTCACCGCCGGCGAACCCGATCAGCTGGGGCGTCCAGTGACCGGCGGCGAACGGGGGATCGACCCACTCGAGCGCGACCACTCGCGGTCGCCTGAGGTTGCGGGTCGCGATTCGGACCCGGTCGATCCGGGTCGCCGCGCGCGACACGAGCGTGACCGCCGCCTCGCGGGTGTCGGTCGCCTGAGCGAGCGTACGCGCGTCGCCAAGCACCTCGCCAACCGTGTGCGGGTCGAGCGAGATCACCATCGGCTGGGTGTCGATCTCCTCGGCGATCGTGCGCACGTCGTCATAGGAGACGGCGCAGACGCTGCACAGCGCCTGGGTCACGATCAGGTCGGGTCCGAGCTCATGCAGGGCCTCGGTGTCGAGCTCGTAGATCGACTCGCCCGCCAGCGTCCGTTGCTTGACCGCCGCATCGATCTCGGCGGAGCTGAGCCCGGCCGGAAGCCGGTCACGAGTGACCTTGGGAAGCTCCAACGCGTCGGCCGGGTAGTCGCACTCGTGGGTGACGCCGACCAGCTCGTCACCGAGCCCGAGCGCGAACAACATCTCGGTAGCCGACGGGACCAGGCTGACGACGCGCATCCCGGTCAGGCTAGTCAGCCGCCGGCGCCGAGCTTGGTCGGCTCGATCTCTTGATCGCGCAGTCCCTGCTCGAGCGCCGCGTTGACGATCTCGACGACCGCCACACGCGCGTGGTGCTTGTTCTCGCCCGCGATCACATTCCAGGGCGCGTGGGGGTGATCGGTGCGTCGCAGCATCTCCGCGATCGCCTCCTCGTAGGCGGGGCGCCGGTCGCGGTTGCGCCAATCCTCGTCGGTCAGCTTCCAGCGCTTGAGCGGGTTGCGCTCGCGCTCCTTGAACCGGCGCAGCTGCTCATCGGGCGAGACGTGCAGCCAGAACTTGAGGATCACCATGCCCTCGGCCGCGAGCGTGCGCTCGAAGTCGACGATCTCGCCGTAGGACCGCTCCCACTCGGGCTCGGTCGCGAACCCCTCGACGCGCTCGACCAGCACGCGCCCGTACCAGCTGCGGTCGAACACGCTCATGCCTCCCCAGCCGGGCAGCCAGGGCATGAAGCGCCACAGGAAGTGGTGGCGCTTCTCGCGCTCGTTGGGCGCCGCAAACTGGGCGACGGTCACGTGTCGGGGATCGAGCGGCGTGGTCACGCGCTTGATCGCGCCGCCCTTACCGGATGCGTCCCAGCCTTCGAACATCAGCAGGATCGGCGGTCCGAGCGCGCCCGATCCGATCTGCCCGCCGTACTGCAGGCGTAACGCGGTCAACCGGCGCTGGGCGACGATCACCTGCTCCAGGCCCTCGCCCTTGGACAGCTTGAGTGAGAGATCGGCGTCTTCGAGTGCTGCCATCGGCACATCCTCGCACGCCTGGCAAGGCTGTCCGGGGTCCGTGTGGGCTGCTGCTAGGGTTGCGAACGTCGCTGAATGAACGACGACGACCGACCCCGAAGTAGCAGCCAGGCGGCGTCCGGCGTCCGTCACGGAGCGATCGAGTCGGCGCGGGTGAGTTGATGATCGCGCTGCTGATCCTCCTCACGTTCGTGCTGGTGATGGTCAACGCGTTCTTCGTCGTCGCGGAATATGCGCTGGTCCGTTCGCGTCGATCGCGGCTGGAGGAGATGGCCGAGGACGGCCGCCGCCCGGCGACGCTCGCACTGCGGATGATGGACGAGATCGGCGACTACATCGCCGCCTGCCAGGTCGGGATCACGATGGCGTCGCTCGGGATCGGCGCGCTCGGCGAGCCGACGCTCGCGCACGTGTTCGAAAACGTGTTCGACACGTCGATCAGTCACGCCGCCTCGCTCGTGCTGTCGGTCGTGATCTCCTACCTGTTCATCACCATGTTCCAGAGCATCGTCGGCGAGATCGCGCCGAAGCTCTACACGATCCAGCACGCCGAGCAGGTTGCCTGCTGGACCGCGCGGCCGCTGCATTTCAGCCGGGTCCTGTTCTCACCGTTCATCGTCGTGCTCAACGCGGCCTCCAACCGGTTGGTGCGACTGACCGGCACCGATCCCGATGCCGAGCCGGAGGGTGGCACCCCGGACGAGATCAAGCGGATCATCGCCGACTCACGCAGCGGTGGCAGCCTCGACGCCGGCGAGGCGAGCATGCTCACCGGTGTCTTTCACCTGCACGAACAGGAGGCGCGGCAGGTGATGACGCCGATCCCCGCGGTCGTGACCGTCGATCTGTCTGAGACCGTCCAGGACGCGCTGCGCCGCTGCGTCGACACCGGGCACTCCCGGCTGGTCGTGACCGAGGACGAGAACCAGGACCGGGTCAAGGGGATCGTCCACGTCAACCAGCTCGTCAAGCTGATGATGAATGCCGGCTACGAGGCTCACTTCGACAAGCTCGTGCGTGCGGCGCCGATCGTCCCCGAGACCAAGCCGCTGGACGACCTGCTCGCCGACCTGCAGCGAGAGCGCACCGAACTGGCGATCGTGATCGACGAGTACGGTCGCACGGCCGGGATCGTCACGACCGAGGACATCATCGAGGAGGTCGTGGGCGAGATCGCCGACGAGACCGACCCGGCCGCCGGCTCGGTTCGGCAACTGGCCAACGGCGACTGGTTCGTGCGCGGCCACGTCGCGTTGACCGACCTCGAGGACTACGGACTGCATCTGCCGGTCGACACCGATGCGTTCAATTCGGTCGGCGGCTACGTGTTCGCCGAGCTCGGCAGGCTTCCCAAGCGCGGCGACCAGGTCGCGGCCGATGGATACTCGATCCGGGTTGAGTCGGTCCGGGCCAACCGGGTTGAGGCGGTTCGGATCCGTCGCCGCAAGACGCCCGTACAGCCGGCGACGGCCTCCTAGCAGCGCGGGCGACGATGCAATCGCTCGCGCCATTCGTTACATTGCTCGGTATCGGGCCGTTCGGCCAATCGCCGGCGGTTGAGAGGAGAGATGAAGCCGGCCCGCAGGGGCCGGCTTCTTTGATTCCGGCCCCGGCCTCGGGTCCTCGCGCTTAAACGGAAACCGGCCCGCTGGGGACGGGCCGGTTTCGTGCTTCTGGGGAGGAGGTGCTGCTATGAGGTACGTCGCGACACGAAGGATGCGCCCCGCACCTCAATGCAACCTTAACAACGTCGCGCACCTGGCTAAGTTCGCTCCGCCTCAGTCGTAGGTGAAGAAACCACGGCCCGTCTTGCGTCCGACGGCGCCGTCGCGGACGAGCGCGCGGAGCCGTTCAGGGACGGCCAGCCCGATCGAGTCGCCGATCGCTTCCGAGACGTCGAGGCCGATGTAATCCAGCAGTGCGATCGGGCCTGTCGGCATCCCGGCACCGAGCGTCATGCAGCGATCGACTTCGGCGGGCTCCATCCCGGTCTGCTCAAGCAGCTCGACGGCGTTGAACAGGTATGGGAACAGGAGCCGGTTGACGACGAAGCCAGGGATGTCGGGCACCTCGACGACGGTCTTGCCGAGCGTCTGGCACAGCGCGCGGGCGCGCTCGCGCACGTCCTCGCGCGTCTCGGGGCCGAACGCGAGCTCGACCAACTCCATTCGCGGCACCGGGTTGAACACGTGCATCCCGAGGAACCGGTCCGGATGGCCGCTGACCCGTCCGAGCTCGGCCACCGACAGCGACGAGGTCGTGGTCGCGACGATCTCGTCGGGTCCGGTCACGGACGCCAGCTCGGCGAGCAACGGGCCCTTGTGGGAGGGGTCCTCGACGACCGCCTCGACCAGGAAGGTCGCGTCGGCGAGCGCCGAGAACTCGGTCGAGATCCGTACTCGCGCGGCACAGCCTTTGAGGTGCTCGAGCTTTGAGCAGTGTTTGGCGACGGTTCGCTCGGCGCGCGCCGCCGATTCATCGGAACGCGCCCAGAGAAGCACGTCTCCGTGGGCGGCGCCGACGGCCGCGAGTCCGCACGCGATCGTGCCCGACCCCGCGATGGCGAGTTGTTCTTGCATGGATCTCCCGGATCAGTGGTCGAGCCGCCCCACGGCCCGCCCTGGTCGGCCCATGGTACGTAAACGTTCCCAAAACCGCGCCGACGATGGCTCCGAACTTTGTGACCTGCGTACACCCCCTCTGTACGCGATCAACAAAGTACGAGCGGGCGGTGCATGCACCGCCCGCCGATCGGCGCATGCGCCGATCGGAGCGGGGCCGCATGCGGCCCCGCTTTCCAATTGATTGGTGTCGCGAGTCACTAGCCCCAGCGAAAGCCGGTCGCGCTCGGGACCGGCGACAGCGGGCTGGTTGGCAGACCGGGCGGCGGTTGCTCCTCGTTGAAGCCGACCGGCGCCAGGTCGTTGGGCGTGTCGGGATGAAACAGCGACGCCAGGTACTGGGCCTGGCCACGCCCCGGGCCGAGCTCGAACTGACCGCCGCCGTAGGCGTCGATCCCGTGCTCGGCGCAATAGTCGTAGGTGGCGCACAGTCGCTGCAGGCCGCCGATCCGGCTCGGCTTGATGTTGACCATCCGCGGTGCGAACGGCAGCGCCTCGATATCGGCGATCGAGTGGATCGGCGCGTCCCAGGTGATCCGGTGATGGACCTCTGAGAGCGCCGCGGCGGTACCGGGGTCGACGAGGTCGGGGTCCTCGAGCCAGGCGTCCGGGAAGGCCGCGACGACCCGCTCGTACAGCAGTGGGTCGGGGGTCGTATCGACGACCGTGCCGTGGTAGAGCGCCTTGAAGTCGACCGAGTCGACGGCGCCGGTCGCGACCAGCTCGGCGATCAGCTCGGGCGTCCAGGAGCTCGTCGCGTCCAGCTTGAAGCGCAGCGACGGGTAGACCGCCAGGCGCGAGTGCAGCGGCGTCAGCGAGGCCGGGTTGCCGAGCCCGAGCGAGACGACGAAGGTCAGCGGTTGCGGCGCGCGTCCGAGCACTGCGTGCAGCGAGCTGCCGGCCTGACGCAGCGCCAGATCCAGTGCCGCGGAGTGAAACGTCCAGCGCCGGTACAGGCGGCTGACGTCACCGTGCGCCGGCTCGTACCCGAACAGGTCGAGCGAGTCGATCAGCTCGCAGAACTCGCCGAGCGCGTACTCACCCGCGAGCGGCGCGACCGGGCCGGCCTGCTGCATCCGGCGCTGATCGTCGGGCTCGTAGACGACGTCCTCGCCGACCCCCTCATGGCCGGAGCCGTGCAGGTGCACGACCGTCGTCAATCGCTCAAAGCCGCTGGAGACCTGCGTGCGCAGTCCCGCCAGCTCGTAGCGCTCGACCGTCAGCGACAGCCCCGACAGCGCCTCGAACGTGCTCATCGTCCCTCCAGTCGATTGACCAGCTGATCGAGCTGCAATTCCTGTAGTCCCTCGCTGACCGCGTCGAGCTCGCCGGCGCAGAACTCGACCAGCCCGCGGGCCTCGGCCACGAGCTCGAGCGTCTCGCGCAAGCCGGCGTCGCCCGAGTCCAGGCGCCGGATGATCTCCTCGACGCGGGCGACCGCCGCCTCGTAGGTCAGCCCCGTGCGGTCGTCCTCCGGGTCCTCCGCGGTCACCGCGCCACCACGTCGGCGTCAACCGGTCCGTCGGCGAAGCGCACCGTCAGCGTCGCGGCCGCACGTGCCGCCTGCGCGGAGCCGAGCGCAACGCCGGTGCGGTCGGTGACCAGCGCATAGCCGCGGGCCAGCGTCCGCTGAGGATCGTGGGCGGCGAGCGCGAGCGTGAGTCGCTCGAGCTCGCGCCGGCGGGCGGCGGCATCTGAACCCGCGCCACGGGCGACGGTCCGCTCGAGTACGCGGGTGTGCGCCAGCGCGGCCGACTGGCCGTGTTGCAGCCGGCGCCGCGAGCCGGCCCGCAACTCGCGAGTGAGTTGGTGCAGTCGTCGGCGATGGCGATCGAGGTGCTGGGACGGCGCCCGCGACAGCGTCGCCAAGGTCCGCGCCCGGGTCAGCAGCGCGCGTCGGCCGTGATCGCGCAGGCGCCGGGCGTCGGCGGCCAACCGCGCCTGTGCGGCGCCGATGTCGACTGCGACCGCGGCCTCGGCGGCGTGGGTCGGCGTCGAGCAGCAGACCGCGGCGACATCGTCGACCAGCGTCCGATCGGTGTGATGGCCGACGGACGAGATCACCGGCACGCGCAGCAGCGCGACGGTGCGGCACAGCGCCTCGTCGCAGAACGCGAACAGGTCGGCGAGCGAGCCTCCGCCGCGGGCGACGATCACGACCTCGACCTCGTCGATCGCGGCGAGCTCGCGCAACGCCGCCGCGATCGCGGGCGCGGCGCGGCGATCCTGGACCGGCGCAAACGCCCACACCAGTCGCCCCTGCCAGCCGCGACGGCGCAGCCCGGCGAGCACGTCGTCGCGGGCCTTTGACTGCTCGCCGCAGACGACGCCGATCGTGCGCGGCAGCGACGGGCGAGCCAGCCGCTGCTGCGGTTCGAACAGGCCGTCGGCGTGCAGGCGCCGTCGTCGGCGCGCCAGCTCGGCAAGCAGATCGCCCTCGCCGGCGATTCGCAGCTGCGAGACCGCGAAGTGAAACGACGGGGAGGAGGTGGCGTTGCCGACGTAGTAGTCACAGCCGCCGCCGACAACCACCTCAAGCCCATCGACGAGCGCCAGATCGAGCGCCTCGAACTCGTCACGCCACATCGAGCACGGGATCGCGCCCTGGGCGTCGCGCAGCTCGAAGTAGACGCGGACGCGGCTGCGGCGCACGCCGAACACCTCGCCCCGCAGCTGCACGCGGGCGAATTCGCGCAGCCGTGAGCGCAGCCTCGCCGCATACGCTCCGACGGCGAACGGACCCGGCAGCGACGACTGCTCCGAGCCGCCGGTGATGGCGGAGCCGGCGGCGATCTCGGGCCCTTGGCTCACTCGGCCGAGCCTACACCGGCGCTCGCGCGCAACGTGAACCGCCAGTCGCGCCCGATCGGCACAAAGCCAAGCGAGGCGTACAGCAGCTGGGGCCAGTCATCGGCATCGGCTGCGACCACGATCAGGTCGGCGGCCCAGGCCCGCGCGGCGGCGATCGCGGCGCCGAGTACCGCCCGCGCCAGGCCCTGCCCACGGTGCTCGCGCAGCGTCGCCACCGCCTCGACCATCGCGACCCGAGCACCGTCGACATCGACGTCGCAGAACAGGGTGCAGATCGATGCGATCTCGTCGGCGCCGGTCGGGACCGCCCCGAGCCGCGTTGCCGGCGTGCCGGCGCGCATCGCCGCATTGGCGTCGGCGAGCAGTCGCGGCAAGCGTGCGGACGCGTAGGGCCCGTGATTCTCTGACTGGAAGTAGGCCAGCTGCGCCGCGTCCAGCTCGGACTCGCTCAGCTCGCGCACGCGCGGGTCGCGGCCGGCGGCGGTGCGGCCCGCCGTGAGCGCCATCAGTAGCGTGCGCTGGCACAGCCAGCCGGCGGACTCCAGCGCGGGCGCCAGGCGGGTGCCGTCGTCATCGTCGACGATCACGCACCGGTGTGCGAGCCCAGGTTGCCAGTCGGCGGCGAGCGCCTGCAGCCGCGCGGCGTCGTCGCCGTGGCTGATGACCAGCGAGTTGAGATCGTGCACCGCCGCCAGCGCGTCGTTGCGCACCACCCATCCCCCCAGGATCGCGCTCGACTGGGGCGCGGCGCGCAGCCGGACCGCGAGCTGAAGCGCCCGCGCGCTACCCAGCGCGTCGGTCGGGGTCGCGCACGGTTGGGACCTTGTCATGCACCTGCGGTGAGAACATCCCAGCGCCGCCCCCCGGCTCGGTGTGGCCCGTCGCGGCGGCGAGCTGCGCCGCGACGGGGCGACCGTCCGCTCACAGCATCGAGTCGGCCGGCGCGAACTCCTCCTCGGACGTCACGGTCACGATCTTGTCGCCGAACTTCTGGCGCGGCTCGCGGAAGAACGCGGGGGCCTGGACGCGGCGGACGAGCACCAGGATGACGCCGCCGCCGACGCCGAGGACCGCGATCCAGTCCGGCACCCCGAGACCGAGGAACGGCGGGCTGTAATCGTTGACGGACTTGCCATAGAAGTAGAGGCCATAGCCGAGGATGCCCATCAGCGCCAACCCGCCGAGCGTCGGCATCAGCGCCAGGTTGACGAAGTTCCGCACCGACTTGAAGATCTCGTGGCGGTAGAAGATCGTGCACGCGAAGCCGGTGAAGCCGTAGTAGATGCAGACCAGGAAGCCGAGGCCGGCGACGCAGTCGCCGAGCACGTCGCTGGAGGCGATGCTGATCGCGACGTACCAGATGACCGACAGCACGCCGGCCCAGATCGTCGCCCGGGCGGGGATCAGATTCTTGGGGTGGATCTCGGCGAACCGCCGCGGGATCGCATTCCGGCGCCCCATCGAGAGCGCCTGGCGGGCGGCCGGCAGGATCGTCGTCTGCGTGGCGGCGGTCGCCGACGTCAGCACCGCGATCGTCAGCAGGAAGTGCAGCGGGCCCAGCACTCCCTCGGACAGCCCGCCGGCGAAGATGTCGTCGGGGTTGTTGGCCAGGTTCTGGGTGCCGGCGTAGGCCTGGGAGGCAACGGTCACCAGCAGATAGATCCCGATCAGCACGAACGTCGCGACCACCGCCGACCTTCCCGGACCGTCGTTGGAGTTCTCGGACTCCTCGTTGACCGACACCCCGGTGTCCCAGCCCCAGTACAGGAACACCCCGAGGAGCACGCCGTCCAAGAGCGCACTGAAGCTCATCTGGAACGGGTTGAACCAATCCAACGCGATCGGGATCGACGCCGGGTTGCTGCCCGCGTACGCCTTGATCAGCGCGACCACGGAGAAGATGACCAGCAGCGTCATCTCGAACCCAAGCAGGATCTGCTGGGTCAGAGCCGACAGCTCGATGCCGCGCCAGCAGATCCAGGTCAGCAGGATGATGAAGATGACGCCGAGGATGATCACGTCCCACTTGCTGCTGGCGGCGGCGTTGAGGCCGAACAGCTGGAAGCCGTAGGAACCGGCAATCTGCGCCTGGTTGGCGTTGACGACGATGTCGGAGAAGATCACCGTCCATCCGATCAGCAGCCCGAGGCTGGGACTCATCGCTCTGGTCACCCATGAGAACGTCGTCCCGCAGTCGGGGTCGACCTCGTTCATCGCTTTATAGGCGGTGGCGATGAAGAACAGCGGGATGAAGGAGACGATGATGATCGCCGGGCTGTGGACCCCGACCCCGTTGATCAGCACGAAGAACCCGACGGTGGCCGCCAGGCTGTAGGCGGGCGCCGTCGAGGCCACCCCGATCACGATGTTCGAGATGTACGAGATCGCGCCCTTCTTGAGCTGCGGTGGCCCGGTCGGCGATCCCTTCGTTCCCGTCAGCGGTTCGGTCTTGGTCTCCACGGCACTCTCCTCGAAGTCGTTGACTCAGGTGATACGCGCCGCGGCCGGCGACAACTCCCCAGCGGTCACGCGGATGCGGCATTCTGCGGGCTGTCAGCCTGGTCTGGCAACCGCCCGATGTCCCAATAAATAGGCAGGGATTGTACCTTTCGGACAAGCTGCCGGTGCCAGCCTCAGGTCCGCTTGCGAGCCCAGCGCACGTTGGTGACCGTTGGGATCTGCAGCCGCTGGTGGGTCCGCAGCCCGTGGTCGCGCAGCAGCGAGGTGACATCGTCGAGCAACTGCTCGCGCACGCCGTCATCGAGCGCCGCGATGTAGCTCATCGACGCGATCCGATCGCGGAGCGTGTCGATGTCACCGGTCACAGGGTTGGGCTCGGTCCACTCGCGCATGGGCTCAAACAGACCGGTCTGATCAAGCTGCACCTGCCAGTCGGCGTCGTCGGTCGGGGTCCGCTGAACCCGCGTCGCGATCAGCTCGCGCAGCGCCGGCATCCAGTCGGGCCCGTGCTCGTCCCAGCGGTTGCGGATGATCACCAGCGCGCCGCGGGGGCGCAGCACGCGCGCGATCTCCGTAGCCGCCTCGGGCATTCGGAACCAGTGAAATGCCTGTGCGACGAACACCGCGCCGGCGACCCCGTCGCCCACCGGCATCCATTCGGCGGTGCCGTCAAGGATGCGGACCGATCCGACCACGCGCTGCAGTTGCGCGCGCATCCCCGCGACGGGCTCGATCGCGATCAGCTCGGCGCCGAGCGCGGTCAACTCGCGGGTCAGCTTGCCGGTGCCGGCCGCGAGATCGATGATCGTCTGGCCGGGCTCGATCGCGAGCTCCGATCCGAGCCTGCGCACAACCGCCGGCGGATAGCCCGGCCGGCCGCGCTCATAGTCGGCGGCGCCGCGCTCGAACCCGACGGCCGCGGTCTCGTTGATCCTGCCGGGACCGGGCTTCATGAGGCGGCCGCGGTCTCGCGTAGCCACGAGACGGTGTCGGCGAGCCCCTCGTCAAGCGAGACCTGCGCCTCCCAGCCGAGCAGCTCCCGTGCCTTGGCGACCGACGGCCAGCGGCGCTGGACGTCGACCTCGAACGTCGGCAGCTGCTCGAGCGCAAAGCGTTCGGGGTCCTCGCCGCAGGCGACCCAGATCCGCCGGGCGATCTCGGCGACGGTCAGCTCCTCGGAGGCCGAGATGTTGAAATCCTCGTTGAGCCCAGCCGCCGATGCCATCGCGGTGACGACCCCGTCGGCGATGTCGACACGTGCGTCAGCGTCCGCGTCTGCTCGCCGGAGCCGAAGATCTGCAGCGGCCGCTGCCCCGCAAGTACTTTCGCGATCAGGTCCGGGACCGCATGCGCGATCCCGGGTTCGGCGCGGTCGGGTAGTTCGCCCGGGCCGTAGGCGTTGAACGGTCTGCAGATCGTGTAGCGCAGCCCGTGCTGGTCGTGGGCCGCGCGCGTATAGACCTCGCCGGACAGCTTTGAGAACCCGTATGCCGACCACGGCGACGGGCAGACGCGAACGTGCGCTTCGGTCGTCGGGAACTCGGTGGCGTTCTCGAACACCATCGACGACGAGACGTACGTGAACCGCTCGACCTCCTGGTCGAGGCAGGCGTGCACGATCGTGCCGGTCAGCGCGTTGTTGACCTCGGTCAGCGTGAACGGGAGCTTGTGGAAGTTGGCGATCCCGCCGACGATCGCCGCCAGGTGGATCACGTGATTGCAGCCCTCGAGCGCCCGCTTGGCGACATCGAGCTCGCGCAGATCGCCCTCGAACAGCTGGCAGCCCTGCGCCATCCAGTTCGGGGCGGGGCGATGGTCGGCGACCCTCACCTCGAAATCCGGGTCGCGCAGCAGCCGCCGCACGACCGCCGAGCCGATCGTGCCGGCCCCGCCCGTGACCAGCACCCGGGTCATCGACCGCGGTTGCCGCTGGGGTCGGGGGCGTCGAGCGGAGCGCGCTCGGAGTCCGCGCGTCCGGCGAGCGGCCCGGCCTCGGCCGCGTACACGAACACCTGAGAGGTTCCCAGGCTGTTCCACGGATCGACCAGCAGGCACTCGTCGGCGACCAGCGAGTCGATCAGCTCCAGCGTGCGCGGCTGCTCGAACTCGGAATGGTTGGTGGCAACGATCACGACGTCCGCGTCGCGCACGCAGTCCTGCAGCAGTTGGGTCGGCGTGCCGGCATGCGGATCGGCGACCGCGACGTCGGCCAGCTCGCGCTCGAGCAGGCGGATCAGCTTCGGCGACAGCGAGTCGCGCTCGTCGTCGGTGTCGCGCTTGAACGTCAGCCCGAGGACCGCGACCTTGCGCGATGCCAGCGGGCCGATCCGCCGCTTGATCCCCTCGACCAGGAACAGCGGCACGCCCTCGTTGACGCGCGAGACGGCGAGCAGCATCCCGGGCGCAGCCGACCGCTCCTCGGAGAACACGAAGTCCTTGCGCAGGCAGGTGCCGGCGGTCATTCCGGGCCTGGCGATCCCGCCGCGGGGATAGTCGCGGTTGATCAGCTCGATCACCTCGAACACGTTTGCCCCGTAGCTCTCGCAATCCATCATCAGCAGGTTCGGCAGCGCGAACGCCGCGTAGCGCAGGATGTTCGTCCAGATCTTCGCCAGCTCGGCCTGCACCGGTGTGGTCTCGACGATCGGCGCACCGAACACCGCAAACAGCTTTGCCGCATGCTCGGTCGAGGCGTCGCCGACGCCGCCGACGATGCACGGCAGTGTCGTGATCTCCTCCAAGAACCGGCCGGCCGCGATCCGCTCGGGCGCGTGCGCGACGTACACGTCAGTCCCGACGCGCAGGTCGCGCCGCTTCTCCAGGTAGCCGGCGACGAACTCGGTCGTCCCGGGCGCGATCGTGGAGCGCAGGATCAGGGCGTGACCGGGGCGCAGCAACGGCAGCAGATCATCAACCGCGGCGCGGACCTGGCGCAGGTCGGACTCGACATGCGAGAACGACGGCGTCCCGATCGTGATCACGATGTCGTCCGCGCGCGCCGCGTCGGCCGCGCGATCGGCGAGCGTGAAGCGTCCGGCCTCGGTCACGCGATCGAGCAGCTCCTGGGTTCCGGCCTCCTCGAACGGCATCCGGCCGGTCCGCAGCGAGGCGAGCACGTTCGGATCGTGGTCGATCCCGAGCACCTGCAGGCCGCGGTCGGCGAAAGACAGCGCCAGCGGCAGCCCGACGCGGCCCAGGCCGATCACCGAAATCGTTCTCTGATCGCTCATCAGCGCGTCAATACGGACGGCTTGTCGTCGCTCTGGCTCGCGGCCGGTGCGGCGGGCAGCGGCTAGGCCGGCTCGGGTTCGTGGCCGACGCTGGGCAGCGGCGTCAGCCCGGGCTCGGCCTGATGACCACGCATCTCGCCGACGAACGCGATCCGGTCAAGCCGCGCGATCTCGCGCTCGCCCTCGATCCGGGCGGGATGATCGACGGGCAGCCCCTTGATCAGGTTGCGGATCCGAGCGCGTAGCTGCAAGGCGAAATGGGGCGTCGAAGCGCCCATCAGCTGGCGCACGTCCTCGACGGTGGTCTGGTGCTCGGGGGAGAGTCGGTCGGGATGCTCGGCTTGGCTCATTTGCTCGTGGTCTGGGGGATCGCCTGCAACAGCTCGTCGACCTCCGCCTGCACCGCCACCGACACCGCGCTCGTGTCGCCCATGATCCAGGCATGGTTGTACACGGCAGCGGTCGGGCCCTCCTGGGTGTAGCCCGGGGTCGCGTAGTCAAGGAAGAAGTTCAGCACCGGCTTGGACAGCGTAGAGGCGTTGTCGATCAGCAGTTGCGGACCATAGTCGCCGCTGCCCGACAGCGCTGCCGCGGCGGCCGCGGTCTCGGGCTGGGCAGTGTTGAGCAGCGTGTAGCCATGGCCGGGGCTGCGCAGCGCCCAGCCGAAGCTGCCCGGGACATGCGCGCACGCCTGGCCGTACTTGCACGGTGGGTCGCGGTAGACCGCGAACGCGACCGAGTTCGAGGCCGGGTCCGGGCCGGCGATCCGCTTGACCGTCCCGTACTTGCCGAGCTGCTTGACGACCGTGTTCGAAACGACGCTCGTCGGGCCGAGCACGTAGATCTTCGGCTTCGAGTGAGCCTGCAGCGCCTGGGCGGTCGGCTTCGGGATCGAGTTCGGCGACACGAACAGGATCGGGTCGCCGCTCTCGGCGGCCCAACCGGCGGCGGGCATCGCGTACGCGGGGTCCTTAGAGGATGCGATCACCACGTCGGGGCTGGCGCGGCCGCCGTCGGCGGCGGTGACGAACTTGTCGATCTGGGCCGCCGAGGCGTACGGGCCGGCACCTGCGACGGTCGCCGCGCGCAGTCCCTTCGGAGCGCGAACATCGCCGACGAGCACCACCTGGGCGCCGGATAGGTCACCCGAGCCGGTCGGCGCCAGCGCCTTGAGCGCCTCGGTGGTCGCGGCCGGCTCGGCGCCCGAGCCCGACAGCAGCACCGGTGCGTGGATCGGCGGCGCCATCAGCACCGAGGAGGCGAGCGCCGCCTCCCAGTCATCGGTCGGCGCGATCGTCACCGCCCTGGGGTGGGTGCCCGGGATCACGCTCGGGTAGACCGCCAGCGCGACGCCGGCGGCGATCGAGACCGGATTCGAGCCGTTGACGCGGGTCGTGTTGCGGGTAGCGAGTTGCGGGAACCCGAGGCTGCCCGCGGTCGCGCCGGCGGCATCGCTCGAGCCCGAACTCGACGACGAGCTGCTGGTCGCGGAGCCGGTCGTGCTCCCGGCGTTCGGGGCGGCCGAGGTCGTGCTGTGACTTCCCGAGGCGGTGGTGGCGGGGCCGTTGTGCTTACCGCCGCCGCAGCCGGCCGCGATCACCGCCAGCACGGCGCAGACGATCGCCGCTGGCGCCCGCAGTCGCATCCGGCGGCGGACGTTAGCGTCCGACCGCAATGACGGCGCAGGGTCGCTTGCGCAGCGTCGGCGTCAGCGGCCGTCTTCGGTGGCGGCGTCACGTTCGCGGTGGGCGCGCATCTGCTCGCGCTCCGCGAGTCGGTTGGAGCGTCGCAGCTGCGCCTCGCGCATCCGCCGGCGCTGGTCGGCGGTCTGGGCCTCGGCGGGGGCAACCGGCACCGGCCGGCCGCCGGCGCCGAGCGCGACATAGGTCAGATACGCGGTATTCGTGTGCCGAACCGTGCCGGACACGACGTCCTCGGTCTCGACCCGGACGCCGACCTCGATCGATGTCGTCCAGGCCGCGTTCACGGACGCCTTGAACGTCACCAGGGCACCGAGATGGATCGGTACGTGGAACGTCATTCGGTCCATCGCGACGGTTACCACGCGCGCGCGAGAGTGCTTCATCGCCGCCAGCGCCCCGGCCTCGTCGGCGAGCTTCATGATCGTGCCGCCATGCACGTCGCCGGCGCTGTTGGCGTCGGTCGGACCCATCACGTGCGCGAGCAGTGCTTGTGAATCGCCTACGGGTTTCGGATCCACTGGTGCCGAGGGTTTCGGATCCACTGGTGCCGATCGTAACGAGGGCCGCCCGCGCCGGGCACCGCCGGGGGGTTGACCCCACCGTGCGGCGGGGGAGATCCCCGGGTGATCCCGAGCGTCGCGACCGCTACGCTGCACTGAACAGTTTCCACTCAGAAACCGCCAAGGGAGGATGCGATGCCGGGCCTTTCCGGGCGCATGTCAACCGTCGTCAAGTCAAAGATCTCCAAGCTTCTGGACAAGGCCGAGGATCCGTCGGAGACCCTCGAATACAGCTATCAGAAGCAGATGGAGTTGCTTCAGAACGTCAAGAAGGGGATCGCCGACGTCGTCACCTCCAAGAAGCGGCTGCAGTTGCAGGAGCAGAAGCTCCAGCAGCAGGTCGTCAAGCTTGACACGCAGGCACGTCAGGCGCTCGCCGCCGGCAATGAGGAGCTCGCGCGGACTGCGCTTGAGCGCAAGAACGTCGCCCAGACCGAGCTGCAGTCCCTCGACCAGCAGATCGCCGAGCTCGAGGCCCAGCAGGAGCAGATGACCGCGTCCGAGCAGAAGCTGCGCGCCAAGATCGAGCAGTTCCGATCCAAGAAGGAGGTCATCAAGGCCCAGTACTCCGCGGCGGAGGCCCAGGTCAAGATCTCCGAGGCCGCGACCGGCGTCGGCGAGGAGATGGCGGACGTCGGACTGGCGATGCAGCGAGCGCTGGACAAGACCGAGGGCATGCGCGCGCGAGCGAGCGCCGTGCAGGAGCTCGAGGCGTCCGGAACCTTCGACGACGTGACGACGCTCGGCCCCGGCGAGGACGACATCGATCGCCAGCTCAAGCAGCTGTCGAGCACCAGCGAGGTCGACGACGAGCTGTCGAAGATGAAGTCCGAGCTCGGCATGGGGACGAGCTCCAGCCAGGGCGCGCTCGGAGCGGGCTCCGGATCAGAGCCGTCATCGGCCGACGGTGCCGATGGCGCCGCGGGCAGCGCCGATGGCGCCGCGGGCAGCGCCGATGGCGCCGCGGGTGGTCAGGCCAACCCGAACGCCCCGCTGCCCGATCTCGAGCCGCCGGCGCCCGGCCCGGGCCAGTCGGCGTCATGATCGTCCGGATCTCGAACGAAGGCCAGTACGAGATCGCCGAGACCGACGTCGCCGAACTCAACCAGCTCGACAACGCCGCGGTGTCGGCGTGCGCCGGTGCGGACGAGACGCAGTTCCGAGCCGCTTACGGTGCCCTGCTCACGTTCGTGCGAGGCAGCGGGACGATGATCGGCGACGAACAGCTGACCGGCTCAGATGTGATCCTCCCGCCGCCGGACGTGTCGTTGCAGGAGGCCAGCTCCGAGTTCACCGGCGACGGCCTGATCCCGGGCTGAGCCTCAGATCGCCCGCAGCAGCGCGTCGCACGCACCGGCAACCCGGTCCCAGTCAAAGCGGCGCGCCCGGTCGAGCCCGGCGCTGCGCAGCCGCTGCGCGAGCGTCGGGTCGGTGCAGGCGGCGAGCACTGCGTCGGCGAGCGCGCCCGGGCTGGCGGGATCGACCAGCAAGGCGGCGTCGGCGCATACCTCCGGCAGCGCGGCGGCATCGGCCGCGACCACCGGCGTGCCGCACGCCATCGCCTCCACGCAGGTCAGCCCGAATCCCTCATAGCGCGAGGGCAGCACGAACGCCTCGGCGCCCCGGTACAGCTCGACGAGCAGCTCATCGGGTACATAGCCCAGACTCCGCATCTCGCTCGGCGCCCGCGTGCGGGCGAACTGCGGTCGCGCGTCGCCGGCCCAGACAAGCTCGATCCCGGCGTCCGCGAGCCGCCGCGCGCACTCAGCGAGCGCCTCCAGGTTCTTGCGGCGGTCGTTGGTGGCGATCGTCAGCACGTACGGTCGCTCGAGCCCGAACCGCGTCGCCGCCGTGCTGGGGCCCGGCGAGAAGCGCTCGTCGACACCGGCGCCGACGACGTGCACGCGCGCCGGGTCAAGGCCCGCGAGCGAGATCAGCTCGCCGCGGGAGAACTCCGAGACCGTCAACACCGCCCGCGCGCGTCGCGCCGCCTCGATCCCGAGGCATCGATGCCAGGCGCGATAGGCCCGCGAGTACGCCGAAGGCTCGCGCAGCACCGCCGCGTCGTGCATGACGACGACGTTGCACGGCCACGCCAGCGGCGCCAGGTTCGCCGGCGACAGGATCGCCCCGGCGCGTCGGCGGGCGGCCCAGACCGGCAACGCCAGCTGCTCCCAGGCGTGGCCGACGGCACCCGAGTGCGCGCGTCGACGGCGGGGAGCCGCGATCAGATAGCGGGTGGGACCGAGCGTCTGCAGCCGCCGGGAGACCTCGAGCGTCCAGCGTTCGACGCCGGTGATCGTCGGCCGCGCGGCGACGCGGCAGTTGAGGATGACTGGGGCGCCGCGAGCCGCCGCGGCGCCCGGCGGGTGGCTCAGGCCCCGACCGGCTCGCTCAGCGGCTGGCGCTTGGTCTGGATCCACTTCGAAACGCAGGGGATCTTCGACCGGTCGCAGCGGTCCGCGTAGCGCTGGGCGATCTCGGTGACCTCGGTCAGCAGCTCCTCGCGCAGCGTGATCGGATCGAGGCCGAGCTCGAGCAGATGGTCGTTGGCCACGAACAGCTCGTTCTCGGCGGCCTCGTTACGCGGGTTCTCGACGTAATCGATCTCGGCACCGGTGAGCTCCGCGACGAGCTTGGCGAGATCCCGGACGCGATGGGTCTCGGTCATCTGGTTGAAGACCTGGACCCGATCGCCCTGATTGGGCGGGTTCTCGATCGCCAGCTGGATGCAGCGGACCGTGTCCTGAATGTGGATGAACGCGCGCGTCTGGCCGCCGGTGCCGTGGACCGTCAGCGGGTAGCCGACCGCAGCCTGCATCAGGAAGCGGTTGAGCACCGTGCCGTAATCGCCGTCATAGTCAAAGCGGTTGATCAGCCGACCGTCGATCCGTGTCTCGGCGGTCTGCGTGCCCCACACGATCCCCTGGTGCAGGTCGGTAACCCGCGTCCCGTCGTTCTTGTTGTAGTAGGCGAACAGCAGCTGATCCTGGGTCTTGGTCATGTGGTAGATCGAGCCCGGGTTGGCCGGGTAGAGGATCTCCTGACGGATCTCGGTGCCCTCGTCGGTGTCGATCTTGATCTCGAGGTAGCCCTCGGGGATCTTGATCCCGGCGGTGCCGTAGCCGTACACGCCCATCGTCCCGAGGTGAACGACGTGGGCGTTGAGCTCGGCCTCGACCAGCGCCGCCAGCAGGTTATGGGTGGCGTTGACGTTGTTGAAGACCGTGTAGCGCTTGTGCCACGAGCTCTTCATCGAGTACGGGGCGGCCCGCTGCTCTGCGAAGTGCACGACCGCGTCGGGGCGGTAGTCGGTCAGCAGGTCGAGCATCACCCGATAGTTCTCGGCGACGTTGAAGCGGTGAAACGCGATCTCGCGGCCGGTCAGCTCTTTCCATGCCGCCAGCCGGCTGCCGATCGGGGTGATCGGCGTCAGCGACTCGGCCTCGAGCTCGATGTCGGCGTTGCGGCGGGCGAGGTTGTCGACGATCACGACGTCATGCCCGGATGCCGACAGGTGCAGCGACGTGGGCCAACCACAGAAGCCGTCTCCACCGAGGATCAAGATGCGCAAGGTGCTTCTCCTTGGGTCCGTTGCGAAAGGGCGCGCTGGCGCCGGGGCAGCGCTCGAAGGGCAGCTACGAACACAGGGCAGCCCGTAGCTGAGCATTCGAGAGTAGCGCACGACCCGGCGCCAACCCGCACGATCCTCGTCGGGGCGCGGGTCGGCTAGATCGGGATCCCCCAGAGCGCGAACCAGCGGGTGAGCTCGGCTTCGATCGGCATCTCTGAGCCCAACTGCGCGCGGAGCACCAGCTCGCGCTCGCTGTCGCGTTCGTGCTCGCGATCGGCGGGGACGAACGGGTAGAACGCGCCGCGCTTGAAGTTGTAGATCAGATACAGCGGCCGGCCGCGATCATCGGAGAACGCGAACACCGCGCACAACAGCCGCTCGCCGTAGCCGCCGTCCCCGATCGCCGTCGCGACCGCGTTGATGCCGACGACGAGGTCGTCGAAGCTCTCGCCGTTGAGTACCAGCCAGCTGAAGCCGTAGGAGTCGACGTTCGTATCGACGGTCGTGCCGCTGTCGCCGGCGGTCGCGCGTACAAGCTCCTCCATGTCCTTCACGATCGCCGTGAAGTCCGAGGTCTGCAGCGACTGAAACACGATCGCAGCGCCGCCGCGGGAGCTGATGCCCAGCGAAGTCTGCATCGTCACGAACGCGGTCGTGATCGCGAACAGCCGGTCGGGCGCGGGCTTTTGCGGCTTGCGCTTACCGGTGAGGACGTCGAGCAGGCCCATCGTGGTTCAGGCCGCGCCCTGCAGTTGAGCCTCGAGCTTCGCCAGTGCGTCGAGCCGCGCCTGCAGCGGTGGATGGGTCGAGAACAGTGAGCCGATCGACCGCTTGAGGTCGGGCGCGATGATGAAGAACGCCTTCAGCTCGCCCGGCACCGAACGCAGATCGCGCTGCGGGATCTGCTCGATCTCATCGGAGATTCGCAACAGCGCCGACGACAGCGCGCTCGGCCGGCCGGTGATCAGCGCCGCGCCGCGGTCGGCGGCGAACTCGCGGTAGCGCGACAGCGCCTGGATCAGGAAGAACGAGATCACGTAGACGAGCCCGGCGACGAGCACGACGACGAAGAAGCCGGGGCCGTCGTCGTCGTTGTCGGAGCCGAGTCCGAACCAGAAGCCCATCTGGACGATGAACGACGCGATCGACGCAAAGAAACTGGCGATCGTCATCAGCATCACGTCGCGATTGGCGACGTGGGTCAGCTCGTGTGCGAGCACGCCCTCCAGCTCCGGCCCGGAGACGAGTCCCAGCAGTCCGGTGGTGACGCAAACGGTCGCGTTCGACGGCGAGCGCCCGACCGCGAACGCATTGGCCATCGGCGTGTCGACGATCCCGAGCCGCGGCATCGGCAGATCGGCCTGCACGCACAGCCGCTCGACGATCCCGTGCAGCTCCGGCGCGTCGGCGGCCGAGACCTCGCGCGCGCCCATCGATGCGAGCGCGATCCGGTCTGAGCTGAAGTACTGCACGAGGAACAGCAGACCGGCGATCACGGCGACGGCGATCGCGCCGACTCCGGCGGCGACGAGCACCGCGATCAGCACCACGTACAGGAGCCCGAGCAGCAGCAATGTGATCCCCATCCGCGCCTGCAAGCCGCGGTCGCGGCCCAATGCCCGTGGTGGCGCCATCTGCTGCGACGGATCTTATGATGCGCGGATCGCGGGCCGGTCCGGAGCCCATCGGCCGCGGACACGTATCTTTCGGGGCCGCGTGAGCGTCGCCACCCAACTCTCGCACGTGTACCCGTCCGCCGCCCGCGTCAACGCGCGGGGCCACCTCGAGCTGGGCGGCTGCGACGCGCTCGAGCTCGCGGCGCGGTTCGGCACGCCGGTGTACGTCGTCTGCGAGCAGGACCTGCGCCGGCGCGCGCGCTCGTTCGTCGATGCGGTCGCGGCGCGCCACGGCGACTTCGATGTGCTGTTCGCCTCCAAGGCGTTCCCGTGCACGGCGGTGTACCGGTTGCTGGCCGCAGAGGGGGTGGCGGTCGATGTTGCCTCCGGCGGCGAGCTGGCGCTGGCGCTCGCCGGTGGCTTTGATCCGGCCCGGATCTACCTGCACGGCAACGCCAAGTCCGAGGCCGAGCTCGAGCAGGCGCTGACCGTCGGGGTTGGCCATGTCGTGATCGACTCGTTTGACGAGATCGAGCGGTTGCGGTCAGTCGCCGAGCGGCTGGCGGTCGGGCAGGAGGTGCTGATCCGGGTCACGCCCGGCGTCGCCGGCGACACGCACGCGGGGATTTCCACCGGCCAGTCCGACTCGAAGTTCGGATTCTCGATCGGTGACGCCCGCGAGGCGATCCGGCGTCTGCAGGCGATCGACGCGCTGTCGCTCGTCGGGCTGCACTTCCACATCGGTTCGCAGCTGTTCGAGCTCGAGCCGTTCCGAGCCGCGGTCCGGGCGATCGCCGGGCTCGGCGAGTTCGGTGTCTACAACCTCGGCGGTGGACTGGCTGCCGCGTACCTGTCACACCAGCGGCCACCGGCGGTCGACGAGTACGTGGCGGCGATCGTCGACGCCGCCCACACCGAGCTCGGGACCGACGTCCGGCTGCTGATCGAGCCTGGCCGTGCACTGGTCGCCAACTGCTCGGTCACGCTCTACACGGTCGAGTCGATCAAGCGCAATGTGTCGACCTGGGTCGCGGTCGACGGCGGCATGTCCGATAACGCCCGGCCGATGATGTACGGCGCCCGCTACGAAGCGGCGATCGCCTCGCGGCCGTTGGCCGTCGGCGACGTGCGCTGTCATCTCGCCGGCAAGCACTGTGAGTCGACCGACGTGATCGTCCGCGATGCGCTGTTGCCGGCACCGGCCGTCGGCGACGTGATCGTCACCCCGGCGACCGGCGCCTACGGCTACGCGATGGCCTCCAACTACAACGGGATCCCGCGCCCGCCGGTCGTGTTCGTGTCCGACGGCAACGCGCGTGAGGTCGTGCGCCGCGAGCGCTACGAGGATCTGATGTCCAGGGACGTCGACCGATGACCGATCGAGCCGACCTGCCGCGGTTTCGGATCGGGCTGCTCGGTCACGGCACGGTCGGTGCCGCGTTTGACCAGCTGCTGGGCGAGCGGGCGGGGCGGATCGCGGCGATCACCGGGCTGGCGCCCGAGCTCTCGGGCGTGCTGACCCGCTCGCGCGGCGGCGACTACGCCGAGCTGCTGGACAGCTCTGATCTGATCGTCGAGCTGATCGGCGGCCTGGAGCCGGCGCGCACCTACCTGCTCGAGGCGATGCGCGCGGGCCGGCACGTCGTGACCGCCAACAAGCAGCTGCTGTCACACCACGGCGAGGAGCTGTGGGACGTCGCCCGTTCAGAGGGAGTGCAGTTGCGGTTCGAGGGCGCGGTCGCCGGCGTCGTGCCGGTCATCCGGGTGCTCGCCGAGTCGCTGGCCGGGGCCCAGATCGACCGCGTGCACGGGATCGTCAACGGCACCACGAACTTCATCCTGACCGAGATGGAGCGGACCGGCGGCAGCTTTGCGCAGGCGCTGGCCGAGGCCCAGCGGCTCGGCTACGCCGAGGCCGACCCGACCGACGACGTCACCGGCCGCGATGCCGCGGCGAAGATGGCGATCATCGCCCGGCTCGCGTTCGAGACCCCCGTCCACATCGATCAGGTCCGCTACGAGGGGATCGAGCAGATCCAGCCCGACGACCTGCAATACGCGTCCGACCTCGGGCTCGGGTTGAAGCTGATCGGGACCGCCGAGCGGGTCGGCGCCGAGGCGCTGTCGGTCCGCGTGTACCCGGCGTTCCTGTACCCGGGGCATCCGCTGGCGTCGGTCTCGGGGCCGTTCAACGCGGTCACGGTCGAGTCCGAGGCGATCACCGAGATCACGATGTCCGGTCCCGGCGCGGGCGGACCGCAGACCGCGTCGGCGGTACTTGGCGACGTGATCTCGGCGATGATTCCGCCCGCGAGCGTCCCGGAGGCCGCCGAGTCGCTGCGGATCGTCTCCGACGTCGCCTCATCGTTCTACCTGTACCTGTCGGTCGACGACGTCCCTGGCGTGCTGGCGTCGGTCGCGACCGTGCTCGGCCGCCACGGCGTGTCGGTCAAGTCGGTGGTGCAGAAGGGCCTGGGCGACACGGCGCGACTGGTGATGGTCGTCCACCAGGTGCTCGAGTCGCAGTTCTATGCGGCGATGGAGGAGATCGCCCGCCTCGACGCGATGCGGGGGCCGCCGCGGGCGATCCGCGTGATCGAAGAGGAATTCGGATGAGCCCAGGCCTGATCGAGCGATACCGACAGCGGCTGCCGTTCGCCGACGGCGATCCGATCGTCTCCCTGCACGAGGGCTCGACGCCGCTCGTGTACGCGCCGCGGCTCTCGCAGCGAGTCGGCGCCGAGGTCTGGCTCAAGCTCGAGGGGCTGAACCCGACCGGCTCGTTCAAGGACCGCGGCATGACGTGTGCCGTCTCGGCCGCGGTTCGCGAGGGCGCCGAGGCGATCGTCTGCGCGTCGACGGGCAACACCGCTGCGTCGGCGGCGGCATATGCCGCGCGGGGGGGCCTGCGCTGCGCGGTGATCGTCCCCGAGGGCAAGATCGCGACCGGCAAGCTCGCGCAGGCGCTCGCCCACGGCGCTCGCGTGATCGCGCTGCGCGGCAACTTCGACGTGGCGCTCGCGCTCGTGCGCGAGCTGACCGATGCGCACCCGATCGCGCTCGTCAACTCCGTCAACGAGTTCCGGATCGAGGGCCAGAAGACGGCGGCGTTCGAGCTCGCCGAGGAGCTCGACTCCGAGCTGGACGCGCTCTGCATTCCGGTCGGCAACGCCGGCAACATCACCGCCTACTGGCGCGGCTTCACCGAGCTGGGCATGTCGCCGGCGATGTTCGGTTTTCAGGCGGCCGGCGCGGCGCCGTTGGTCGAGGGCCACCCGATCGAACATCCCGAGACGGTCGCGTCGGCGATCCGGATCGGCAACCCGGCCCGCTGGGAGGACGCGATGGGTGCGATGACGGCCTCGGGCGGCGCCGTACGCGCGGTCACCGACGAGCAGATCCTGTCGGCGTACTCGCTGCTTGCCTCCGACGAGGGCGTCTTCTGTGAGCCGGCGTCGGCCGCGAGCGTCGCCGGATTGATCGCGCACGGTGCCGGCGACGCGCGGCGCATCGCGTGCGTGCTGACGGGTCACGGGCTCAAGGATCCCCAGACCGCGCTCGAGCGAGCCGGCGCGGTCGTCGCCTGCGAGGCGCAACGCGGCGCGCTCGAGCAGGCCGTGCTCGGATGAGGCGCCGCCGCGTCGTCCGGGTCCCCGCGTCCAGCGCGAACCTCGGTCCCGGGTTCGACGTGATGGCATCGGCGGTCGGTCTCTGGCTCGAGCTCGAGGTGGTCGAGACCGGGACGTTTGAGGTGATCACCGAGCTGCCGGTCGCGATCGATCGCTCGAATCTGCTCGTGCGCGCGTTCGAGCGACTTGCTCCGGCCGATGACTTCTCGTTCCGAGTCTCGTCGGAGATCCCGCTGAGCGGCGGCCTCGGCTCCTCGGCGGCCGCGGTGGTGGCGGGGCTTGCGGCGGCCGATCACCTGTTCGAGCTCGATGCCGATCTGCTCGCGCTCGCGACCTCGTTGGAGGGGCATCCCGACAACGTCGGGGCGGCACTGCGCGGCGGGTTCGTGATCTGCGACGGTCCGAATGTGCGACGGGTGCCGGCCCCCGACGAGCTCGAGGCGGTGCTGGTCGTGCCCGCCGAAGCGGTCGCGACCACGCAGGCCAGGGCGGCGCTTCCGGCGGAGGTGCCGATCGCCGATGCGGTCGCGAACGTGGCCAGCGCCGCGACCTTGACGCTCGGGCTGGCGACCTCTGACTGGGAGCTGATCGCCGCCGGGTTGCGCGACCGCCTGCACCAGCCGCGTCGGGCGCACCTCTACCCGCGCTCGGCGGCGCTGCTGGCGCGCGCCCGCGAGCTCGGGGCGTTGGGGGCGACGATCTCCGGCGCCGGGCCGACCGTGCTGGTCTGGTGTCGCGCCGAGCAGACGGGACCGGTGATGCAGGCGCTGCGCGCGGAGTGCGAGGGGTGGGCGCAGCTGCTGCGGGCGCCGTTCACCGCCGACGGGCTCGAGGTCAGCTCGCTGGGATAGGCGGTTGGAGGCTTACAGCACCTATAGGTGCGTAAGCCGCCACTCACAACGAGCGACCGGGATTCAGTTGCGCAACGTGGCGATCCGCTTGCGCGCGTCGGTCAACCGCAGGCGCTCGAGCAGCTCCTCGGCGACGTCGAGGTAGTCGGCGCCGAGGTCGCGGCGGTAGTCGAGGATCGAGAGGGCGCGCTCGGCCGATTCGGCGTAGGCGATCGACGAGCGGATCGTCGTGTCCAGCAGCTTGTCGCCGAAGTGCTCGCGCAGCGAGTCAAACGCCTCCCGCGAGTGGCGGGTGCGCATGTCGGCGATGTTGAGCACGACCCCGAGCCATTCCAGCGATGGGTTCAGCGTCTCGCGCGCCAGCTCGATCACCTCCAGCGCCTGCTCGACGCCCTGCAGCGCGAAGTACTGCGCCTCGGCCGACAGCAGCGCGTAATCGGCGGCGACCAGTGCGTTGACGGTCAGCAGGCCGAGCGCCGGCGGGCAGTCGATCAGCACCAGGTCGTAGTCGCCCGAGACCGGTCGCAGCGCGTTCTTCAGGGTCAGCTCGCGGCCCATCTTGCCGCCGAGCGCGAGCTCGGCCTCGGCGAGGCTGAGGTTGGCGGGGATGATCCCGTCGTGGATCGCGTCGGCGGCCTTGGCGCGGCCGGCGAGTACGTCTCCGATCGTCGGCGCCGCCTCGGGCGGGACGTCGAGGTAGTCAGACAGGTTGCCCTGGGGATCGAGGTCGACCGCGAGCACCTCCAGCCCGACCCGGCGAAAGACGTCGGTCAGCGTACGGACCGTCGTCGTCTTGCCGGTGCCGCCCTTCTGGGACAGGACCGCGATCGTCTGAGCCATCGGCGCCAAATATACGGGCGGCGATCCGGCGTCAGCCGGTCTCGTCGTCGCCCGCACCCTGATATCGCATCCCGGACACGACCGGGACATCGATGAAGTGCAGGTGGTGACGGCCGATCACGACCTCGTCACCGTCGGCGAGCGTCGACCACTCGACTCGCTCGCCGTTGACGAACACGCCATTGAGGCTGCGATCGTCGAGCACGCGGAGGCCGTCGGGCTGGCGAACGATCAGCGCGTGGCGGCGTGAGACGGTCGGGTCATCGAAGCGGATGTCCGCCGACAGGCTGCGGCCGATCCGGGTCCATTCGCGCTGCAGCGAGTAGGTAACGAGCTCGTCGCCGAGGCGATAGGCGACGTACTCGCCAGGCTCGGCGAGCCGGTCGCGAGCCTGCGCCAGCCAGGAGCTGTCCTCGACCGGAGGCGCGCTGGGCTCGATGATCGCCTGCTGGGCGGTGGTGAACAGCGACGCGCGGACGAACTCGGTGCCGCCGCAGTTGGGGCAGCTCGGGAGCTCGTGAGCGGCGTCAAGCGACACCGCGGCATCGCATTCGGTACAGCGAAACGTCCCCGTCCCGGCGACACTGCCAGAGGTCCAGGCCTTCATGTACTGCCTCCTTGCACGAGCATTCAAGCGCCGCTTGTGGGGGCTGGCGGCGACTTGGCTGCGGGGCGCTCGACAGAGCAGGTTCAGCATCACAGGATACCCGGCCGCCGGTTCGACAATCGGGCCGAGTTGTGAACGGAGATTCGGCAGGACCGCGGCCGCCGGACGGCGAACTTGAAGCCATGGCCACACAGGAACATCACGGGCTCGAGTTCGAGCTGGCGCTGCTGCGCCGAGGGGTCGGGGATCGTTCGAACGAGTTCGAGCGCTGCGACCGCTGTCATCGCACGCCGCTGATCGGCGAGCGTGTCTACGAGTACACCGGCGGCAAGGTCGCCTGCGAGCTGTGCCGCGGCGAGATGCGCTCCGAGCCCGCCGCCAGCCGGATCGTGCACGGACACACGATCCGGATCGTCGACCGGCGCACCGCCGCCTGAACGTCGGCCGCCGACCCGGCGACCGCGATCGTCGCCGGCGCCAATAAGATCTGCGCCATGGAGCCGTTCACCGTCTCGACGACGATCGACAGGCCGCGCGATGAGATCTACGAGTACCTGGCCGACATCGCTAACCATGCCGAGTTCACCGACCACTACCTGGTCGACTGGCACCTGACGCGGACCGACACCTACGGACCTGGAGCCGGCGCACGGTTTCGGGTCAAGGCGCCGCTGCAGCGGTTCTCGTGGGCCGACATGGTGATCGCCGAGACTCAGCCCCCGTTCAAGATCCTCGGGCACGGGCGCGGCGGCAAGTACAACCGGATCCGGATCCTCGGCGTCTACACGCTGCAACCGGCGTCCGGTGGCGCCACCAAGGTCGAGTACACGTTGGAGACCGAGCCCGCGATGCTGTCAGACAAGCTGGTGGAGAACCTCGGCGGCCGCTCCTGGACCAAGCGCAAGGCGGCCAAGTCGATGCGCCGGTTGCGCTCGATCCTCGAGGACGGCTCCGCACGCGGGATCCGCGCCTCCTACGAGGCCGAGTAACGCGACGTGCCGCGGCCCGCCCTCGATATGCTTCCGCGGCCGTGAACGTCCGTCGCCTGTGGATCCTTGCCTGCACGATCGCGGTCGCGCTGACCGTCGCCGCCTGCGGCTCGAGCAACAACCCGCAGACCAACAAGCAGTCGACGGTCGGCCAGCTGTCGGGCCACGAGGTCGGCTCCGAGATCAACGACGGCGAATACGTCGAGGGCGGCCCGATCACATATCAGCTGCAGATCTCGCGTGAGCTGAATCCCTACTCGGTGCAGGACGCCCACCTGATCCGGGGACTCCCGAAGGGGTACCCGCCGCCGACCGCCGACCAGTTCTGGTATGGCGTGTTCATGTGGGCCAAGAACCAGCATCACCACCCCTACAAGACGTCGGACAACTTCGAGATCGTCGACACCACCGGCGCCGTCTACCGGCCGATCGACCTGAACCCGCAAGCGAACCCGTGGGCGTGGACCTCGCAAACCCTGCAGTACGGGGAGACCCAGCCGGGTGAGGACAGCGTCCAGTCCGACGACGAGGCGCAGGGCGGGCTGCTGCTGTTCAAGCTCCCGTACACGGTTTACTCCAACCGGCCGCTGACGCTGTACATCCTGAGCCCGCAGGGCAGGAAGCTCTCGTCGATCTCGCTCGACCTTTGACGCGAGCGCGCCGACCGGCGCGGCTGATCGTCGCGCCGCTGCTGATCGTCCTCGCCGTGCTGCTGATCGGGGCCGGGCCCGCGCTTGGCGCCGGCTGGGGCAAGCCGTTTGCGCTCCAAAAGCCGGGGACACTCGACGCGATCGCGCCGCAGCTGGCGTTCGCTCCCGGCGGCGCCGCAGCCGCCGGCTTCGGTACCGAGCAGGTCGACATCCCCGGGACCGCCCAAGCGCAGTACGTGACTCGAACGGCGGGCGGTCACGTCGGCCCGGTCCGCAATCTCCGTGGCGCCCGCCAGATCCTGGCGATGAGTTACGACGGCCCGCAGCTGGAACTGCTGGCCGGCGTCAGCGCCCGCAACCAGGACTGCTGCAGCGCCGTCGAGGCGGTCCGCGTCGGCGCGGGCGGCGCCGCCCAACGGCCGCGGCGGCTGGTGACGAACCTCGCCGGCTTCACCGCGGGCCGGCTGCTGACGCTCGCCGGCGGCCGGATGCTCGCGGCGGTCGCGACCGAGCGCGGCATCTGGGTGTCGCAGTCGGCGCGCTCCAACCGCTTCGCGCGCGACCGCCGGGTCTCGCCCAACGGTCAGGTGCCGGAGTCGATGGACGCCGCCTGGCTGGGCGGCGCGGACTCGATCGTGGCCTGGACCGCCGGCAAGGGCAGCATCACCGGCGCGATCAACCCCCGGCAGATCTACGTCGCCACCGGCTCGGGCAGCGGCGGGCCGAAGCGCAGCAAGATCGCCGTGACGGTGCCCGCCGGACACCGGATCGACCAGATCGCGGTCGCGCGGCACGGCTCGGGCGCGACGCTCGCGTGGATCGAGAGCTGGTATGGCCGCCGCGGTGCCTACCAATCGCGGGTCGAGGTCTCAGACCTCGGCGCCAGTGCATCACCGCGCGCGCTGTCGCCGGCAGGCCGGATCGCCTCGGGCCTGTCGCTGGTGTCCGATGCCTCCGGCGATCAGGGGATCGTCTGGGAGTCGTGCACAACCAACGGTGCCTGCACCGTGCAGGGATCGGGTCGGCCGGCTGGTGGCTCGTTCTCGGCGCTCAGGACGCTCGGCGCGATCGACTCCTCGCAGACCCCGTCGCTGGCGATCTCGCCGTCGGGACAGCTGCTGGTCGGCTGGCCGCGTGGCGGCCATCCGCTGGCGTCGGTCGGCTTTCGCAAGGCGACCGTGCTGTCGCGGACCACGTACGCGTACGCGGTCACGGTCGCCTACGGGCCGCGCCGTCAGGCGCTCGAGGCGTGGGATCAGGGCACGCTGAACCCGAGCGTGGCCGCGTCCGCCTACCGCCTGCGCTGACTGGGATCAGTGGCTGAGGCCGTACTCGAGCACGTCGCGCACGGACGGCGCCGCGGCGTCGCCGCCTGCGCCGGCATTCGGGAACAGCGCACCGGCGACGACCTTCGGGGCGTCGGCCGGGGCATAGCCAACGAACCAGGCGTCGGTGTTCTGCAGGCTGCCGGCCGAGCTCGAGCTCGAGCCGTTCTCGATCTGCGAGGTGCCGGTCTTGCCGGCGACCACGACCCCGGGGATCTGCGCGGCGGTGCCGGTGCCGTAGCGGACGACCGCCTCCATCATCTGCTGCACCTCCGACGCGACCCGTGGGGTGGTCACCCGCACGAAGCGCGGCTTGGCGTCGGCATCGAGCGTCGGGATCGGCCGGCGGCCGTGGTCGGCGATCGTCGCCGCGACGTCGGTCATCGTCAGCGGCGTCGCCTGCACGAGCCCCTGGCCGATCGCCGACGGCCCGAGCTCTGCGTCGGTGTCGAGGCTGTTCGGCGGGATCGAGGGCTCCTGCGCGCCGGGGATCGAGGGCCGATGGTTGAAGCCGAAGCGCTCCGCGGTCGCCAGGAAGCGCTTGGCGCCGACCTTGACCCCGAGCGGCGCGAACACCGAGTTACACGACACCGCGAACGAGTTCAGCAGCGTGCCACCGCAGCTCTCGCCGCCGGCGTTGGACAGCGTGTAGCCGCCGACGGTCGCCTCGGTCGCGTACGCGAAGGTCGTGCCGAGCGTGACCAGGTGAGCCTGGAGCGCCGCCACGGAGGTGATCATCTTCATCGTCGAGCCGGGCGGCTGCAGCGCCGAGAACGCGATCCCGGCGAGCGCGGTCAGCGCGCCCGTGTGCGGGTTCATCACCGCCAGCCCCGCGTACTGGCCGCCGAGTGCGGTGATCGCCGCCTGCTCCATCCCCGGGTCGATCGTCGTGTGCACCGGCTGGGCCTTGATCGGCTTGGCGTGTGCCAGCACCCGCCGGCCGGCCAACAGCGTGCCGCCGACCGTGCCCGTCAGGCGGTCCTCGAAGATGTGCTCGAGCCCGTCCTCTCCGACCTTGGTATCGGCCGGATAGCCGAGCGCTTGGTAGTGAGCGGCCCGCGCCTTGGGGATCGACTCGAGCGTGCCGACGATCTGGACCGCCACCGCCGGAATCGGTGAATAGCGGTCGTTCCCGACGGCCAGCGGCGTCCCGTTGGAGGCCAGCAAGGTGCCGCGCGTCGGCAGCACCGTGTGCCGATGCAGGTGCTCAGATCCGCGCAGGCCGGGGAACAGCACCGACGGGGCCAGATGGATCGCGACCGTGGATCCCGAGCCCGTCACCGGCACCTGCAGCGTTTCGTGCAGCTTGCCCCACACGCGAGTGTCGACGACCGTCTGCGCATCGACTACGCCATCGTGCGCGTCGGACACCTTGAGGACGCGCAGCGATGTCGCGGTCGCCGTGTCGATCGCCGAGCCGAGCTGCGCGGCGAACCGTCGCTCGGAGGTGCGCGCGCGCGATTGCGGGTCGAGCATCGCGTACATCCTCGATACGTGGCCGTGGGTCCAGGCGGTGATGTACCGGCTGACCAGGTGCTGGGCGTCGTGATTGGGGCGGTCGGCGACGTACACGCCCGCGGCGAACGCGGCCGCGGCAAGCAGGACGATCGAGCCGCGCCGCAGCATCCTGCGAGTATTGGTCGAGCCGCGCCCCGGCGGTCGGCGCGACGCGCGTCCGCGGCGTGCTCCCGAAGCCGGTTGGATCACAGCCTGTGCCACCCTGGCGTAAACGATACTTGCGTCCGGCATGACCGGCCTCGATTGGGCAATCGTCGGATTCACCGTACTGCTGGGCTTCTACGGGTACCTGCAGGGGTTCATCGTCGGCGCGATGTCGCTGGCCGGTTTCGCGCTTGGGGCGTTCCTCGGCACGCGGCTGGCACCGCTGCTGCTGACCCACGGTTCGCGCTCGCCTTACGCACCGTTGTTGGGACTGATCGGGGCGCTGCTGGTCGGGGCGCTGTTCGCCAACTCACTCGAGACGCTCGGGTCACGTCTGCGGCTGTCACTGCGGATACCAGGGCTGCGCTGGATCGACGGGCTGCTCGGCGCGGTGTTGACCGGCTGCGTCGCGCTCGGGGTCGCGTGGATCGTCGGGGCGGTCGCGCTCGATGCGTCGAACTCAAGCTCGCTGCGCGAGGAGATCCGCGGCTCGCAGATCCTGCGCGAGCTCGACCGCGTGTTGCCGCCGTCGGGACCGGTGCTCAACGCGCTGGAGCGGATCGACCCGCTGCCGTCGGTGCGCGGGCCGGCCGCGACGGTCGCGCCGCCATCGCGGGCGATCCTCGCCAGTCCCGCGGTGCATCGTGCGGGCCGCTCGGTCGTGCGCGTGTACGGGCTGGCATGCGGACTCGGGGTCGAGGGCTCGGGCTGGGTGGTGGCGCCCGGACTGGTCGTGACCAACGCGCACGTCGTGGCGGGCGAGCGGCGCACGCAGATCCAGGTGCGCGGCGTCGGCCCCGACCTTGCGGCCGAGGTGGTCGGCTTCGATGTCCACAACGACATCGCGGTGCTGCGCGTGCCGAGCTTGGCGCTACCGCGGCTGCGGTTCGCGCAGCGCAGCGCGTCCGGGACGGCCGCGGCGATCCTCGGCTATCCGCTCGACGGCGCCTTCAACGTGCAGCCCGGCCGGCTCGGCCAGACCGAGTCGGTTCATACCCAGAACGCATACGGCGATGGGCATGTGCTGCGCTCGATCACACCGCTGCGCGGTCGGATCCGGCCAGGCAACTCCGGCGGGCCGGTGATCGATAGCGAGGGTCGCGTGATGGCGACCGTGTTCGCCGCGATCACCGGCACCGGCAGGCCTGGTGGGTTCGCGATCCCGAACCGGCTCGTCGCCGCGGCGGTACGCGCGGCCCGTGGCCGGCAGCTGCGTCCGGTCGCGACCGGACGCTGCGCCGAGTAGCGGTCAGCCCGCCGGCGAGCGGCGGTTCAGGATGCGCGCGCCATGGGCGGGCGGCCGTCGGCCAGCCGCCCACCCATCAGCGCGTGTTGCCCCCGCATGCAGATGGTCCCGGTCCCGGTCGTTCTTCTGCCATCTGCGTGACCACGTCGAGCTCGAATGCCCCCATCAGCTCTGGGTGGTGTTGTGCGAGGTGTTCCTGAGCCGCCTCGAACAGCTGGGCCTCGGTGCTTGCCACGAATGCGGCCCCGCATTCGCAGTAGGCGACCCGATCCGATCCCCGTTCGCCCATGCTGTCCCCCCGTCGGCGGCTCGACGCCGGCTTTCCCGGTTGCAAGCGACGCCTGCTGCGGAAAATGCCCCCGGCGGTCACGATCCGGACAGTCACATACGTGCGTTGTCGGTACGTTTCCAGAACGTTGCAACAGCGTGGAGCGAGCGAGCGGACGCGGGTCCAGCTCTGCGGGCGACTCTCCGTCGAGCTCGACGGAAGTGAGATCGTCGCGGCGCTACGGGGCCGTCAGGTCCGCCTGCTGCTGGCATATCTGGTGATCCATCGCGAGCGCCGAGTCGGGCGCGAGGATCTGATCGGCGTGGTCTGGCCCGAGACCGCGCCCGACTCACAGGACGCCGCCTTGCGGACGCTGCTGTCTCGGCTGCGGTCGGTGATCGGCCCCGAGGTGCTCGTCGGTCGCGACGAGCTGACGCTGGCGCTGCCCGAGCCCGCCTGGATCGACCTCGAGGCCGCCAGCCTGCAGCTGGCCAGCGCGACCCGGGCGCTCGAGCACGGTGACGCGCGCGGCGCCTGGGGCCACGCGCAGATCCCGCTGAACATCGCCGGACGAGGCCTGTTGCCGGGCGCCAGCGCGCCGTGGCTGGAACCGCTGCGGCGCGATCTCGGCCAGGTGCGGCTGCAGGCGCTGGAAGTCGTCGGCCGTGCCGGACTGGAGCTCGGAGGCTCGCAGCTGAGCTCGGTCGAGCGCGCCGGCCGGACGCTGATCGAGTCCGAACCGTACCGCGAGTCCGGCTACGTGCTGGCGATGGAAGCGCTGCGCCGCCAGGGCAATGTCGCTGAGGGACTGCGCGTGTTTGACGGCCTGCGCGAGCTGTTGCGCGACGAGCTCGGCGTGGCGCCGTCGCCGGAGGCGATCGCCGCGCACGAGCGATTGCTGCATCCGGACGCCGCCGCCGCGCTCGCGGTCGGCGCCGGCGCGGCGCGCGTGGCCGATCGGGACGAACCGGACATCGCCGACGCACTGCGGGCCGAGATCCAGCTGCCGCCGGAGCTGAAGGCGCTCGCGAGCGCCCCGCTGGTCGGTCGCGGACCGGAGCTCGAGCAGCTCGATCGATGGTGGAGCGGGGCCGAGCGCGAGCGGCTGCTGTTGTTGACCGGGGAGGCCGGAATCGGGAAGAGCCGGTTGCTGGCCGAGCAGGCGCGACACGTCGACCTCGCCGGGGCGATCGTTCTGTCGGGGCGCTCGCCGGAGCAGACCGTGGTCCCGTTTCAGCCGCTGCTCGAGGCGCTCGGTCACTTCGCCCACAGCGCCGACGAGCGGTCGCTGCGCTCCGCGCTGCACGGCTGGGGTCCCGAGCTGGCCCGGTTGGTGCCGGCGATCGGGCGGCGGCTGCCCGAGATCGAGCCGGCGCCGATCGGCGATCCCGCAACCGACCGTTACCGGTTGTTTGAGGCGGTCGCGACGCTGCTCGGGACGATCGCGGCATCGGCGCCGCTGCTGATCGTGCTCGACGACCTGCACTGGGCCGACCCGGGCACGCTGCAGCTGCTGCGCCACCTCGCGCGCTCGCCGCTGTCGGCACGGGCGCGGATCCTCGGGGCCTACAGGCTCGGGGAGCCGTTGCCGGCGGCGCTCGAGTCGGCGGTGACGGAGCTGGGACGCGACGAGGTGCTGCGGACCGTCGAGCTGACCGGCCTGCTCGAGTCAGAGGCCGCCGAGCTGGTCACGCTGCGCGCCGGAGGCCCGCCGGCGCTGGGGCTGATGCAGGCGCTGTACGCCGAGACCGAGGGCAGCCCGCTGTTTTTGCAGGAGCTCGTCCGCCATCTGGCCGACGCGGGCGTCGGGGCCGACCGCGCGGGACCGAGCGAGCTGGCCAGCGCCGGCCTGCCCGAGGGCGTGCGGGGGCTGATCTCGCGCCGGCTCGAGCGCGTCAGCCCCGACTGCCTGGAGTGGCTGCGGGTCGCCGCCGTGATCGGTCCCGTATTTGACGGCGATCTGCTCGAGTCGCTGCTCGGATTCGACGATCACCGATTCGAGGCGGCGCTGGAGGAGGCGCTCGACGCGGGGCTCGTTGCCGACGCCGCAGCGCGGCCCGGCGCCTATGGGTTCGGTCACGCGCTGATCCGCGAGACGCTGTACGCCGGGATGTCACGCCACCGGCTCGGGCGGCTGCATCACCGCGTCGGGCTCGAGCTCGAGCACCGCGGCGAGCAGGAGGTCGGGGCGCTGGCGCTGCATTTCAGTCGCGCCGGCGAACGGGCCGACGCCGAGCGCGCGATCGACTATGCGATCAGGGCCGGCACCCAGGCGACCGAGATCGCCGCCCACGAGGAGGCGGCCGCCCACTATCAGCGGGCGGTCGAGGTGCTCGATCGCGCCCACCCTGGATCACAGGACCGGTTGCTGGCGGTGTTGCTGGAACTCGGCGAGGCGTACGTTCGCGCCGGCGAGCGCCCGTCCGCCTGGGCGGTGTTCGTGCGTGCCGCGGCGCTGGCCGAGCAGCTTGATGACTCCGACGCCCTGACGCGCGCGGCGATCGGAGCCTCGTGGCGATACATCCAGCCGCCCGGGATCGTCGAACCGGAGCTGATCGCACTGCTCGATCGGGCGCTCGCGGCCAACGCCGCCCCAAGCGCGACACGGGTGCTGTTGCTCGCCCGCCTGTGCGGCGCGGTCTACTACTCCGACCGCCGCGAGCAGATGCCGACGCTGAGCCGTGAGGCGACCGAGCTGGCGGCCCAGCTCGATCACCCGTACGCGATCGGCCTCGCTGCGGCGGCCCGCCGGCGCGCGTACTGGGGTCCGGGGAAGCTCGAGCGGCGGCTGGCGGACTCGACCGAGGTGCTGCGCTGCGGCAGCCTCGCCGGCGACCAGGAGCTGATGCTGGCGGGCAACGCGTGGCTCGTCGTCGATCTGCTCGAGCGCGGTGACCGGGTCGGCGTCGACGCCCAGATCAAGGCGTTCGAGGCCGGCGCCGAGCGCGTTCGCCAGCCGTTGTTCAGCTGGCTGCTGATGGTCTGGCGGACGATGCTCGCGCTGCTCGAGGGCCGGATCGCCGACGCCGATCGGCTCAGCCAGGCGGCGTTCTCGATCGGGATGCGGCAGGACGCCGTCACCGCCGGCCAGTATTTCGGTGGACAGCTGATGTACGCGCGTCGGGAGCAACTGCAGTTCGAGGAGCTCGCGGCCGGCACGCGGACGATGCTCGCGTCGAACCCGGAGCGGCTGGTCTGGCGCGCGGCGCTGGTGACGCTGCTGTCAGAGATGCGTCGGCGTGACGAGGCCCGCGCGGAGCTTGAGCCGATCACCGACGAGGTGCTGCGGGGGTTGACGCCCGACATCGACTGGACGACGACGATCACGCTGCTGGCCGAGGCGGCGGTCGGGCTCGGGGACCGCGGCCGGGCCGAGTTGCTGTATGAGCTGCTGGCGTCCAAGGCCGCGGTGGCGGTCGTCGCCGGCGCCGGGGTGCTGTGCTTCGGCGCCGCCGCCGGCTGGCTCGGGGTGCTGGCATTGACGGCGGGCGACCGCCGGCTCGCCCGCGAGCATCTGGCCGAGGCGGTCGAGATCAACCGAGCGATGCGATCGTGGCTGCCACTCGCCTACGTCCAGGTCGAGTACGCGCGTGCGCTCGGGCAAGGCAGCGGGGCGCGAACGCTGCTCGGAGAGGCTCGCGCCGCCGCCGCAGCGCTCGGGGTACCGCGGCTCGCGCGGCGTGCGGAAACCGTCGCCGCGCTGCTGCAGGCGTAGTTGCCGAGCGCGAGGCGATTTGGCGCTGGCGCTACCCTCGCCCCCGATGGCCAAGACGCTGATCATTGCCGAAAAGCCCTCCGTCGGCGAGAACCTCGCCCGGGTGCTGCCGGGCGCGTTCAAGAAGACCGGGCCCAAGGGCGAGCAACACCTCGAGGGCACCGACCACGTCGTCACCTGGGCGGTTGGGCACCTCGTGCAGCTGGCCGACCCCGAGGAGTACGGCGAGCAGTACAAGAAGTGGCGGATGGCGGACCTGCCGATCGTGCCTAAGCACTTCAAGCTGGTGATCCGCGACGAGCGCTCGCGCAAGCAGATGAACGTCGTCAAGCGGCTCCTCGGCCGCGACGACATCGACCAGGTGGTCAACGCCTGTGACGCCGGCCGCGAGGGCGAGCTGATCTTCGCCTACCTGTACGAGAAGGCCGGATCGCGCAAGCCGGTGCAACGGCTGTGGCTGAGCTCGATGACCGACGCCGCGATCCGCTCCGCGTTTGCGGCGCTGCGCCCCCGCGACGAGTTGGCTTCGCTCGAGGATGCCGCTCGCTCGCGCTCGGAGGCCGATTGGATCGTCGGCATGAACGCGACCCGGGCGGCGACGATCCGGTTGCGGTCCTCGTTTGACGGGGCGGTCTCGCTCGGCCGGGTACAGACGCCGACGCTGGCGATCCTCGCCCGTCGCGAGCAGGAGATCCGCGCATTCGTACCCGAGCCTTACTGGGTCGTCGACGCCCGCTTCGAGGCCGTCGATGAACCGTCCGGGCGCCGTTACGAGGGTCGTTTCCATCTCGGCTCAAAGCCGCGGATCGCCTCCGGCGAGGAGGCAGCCGTGATCGTCGCGGCATGCGAGCAGCAGACCGGCGAGATCACCAAGCTGGCGAAGTCAGAGCAGCGCCAGCGTCCGCCGCTGCTGTATCACCTGACCTCGCTGCAGGCCGATGCCTCGAGCCGGTTCGGGTTTACGGCGCGGCGCACGCTCGCGGCCGCGCAGCGGCTGTATGAGGAGCACAAGGCGCTGACCTACCCGCGTACCAACTCGCGCTACATCACCGGCGACATGGTTCCCGAGATCAAGCCGACCGCCGCCGTCGTCGGTCAGCGCCCCGAGTACCACTCACCGGCGCAATACGTACTCGGCCTCGACGTGCTCCCGCTCGGACGGGTCGTCGACGACGCCAAGGTCACCGACCATCACGCGATCATCCCGACCAACGCCGAGCGCCATCCGGTCGACAAGTTCGACGATGACGAGCGTCGGATCTACGATCTCGTCGCGCGGCGGTTCTTGGCCGTGTTTCATCCCGAGGCGGTGTTCGAGAATACGCGCGTCGAGACGACCGTGGCCGGGCATCTGTTCCGCTCGCACGGGAAGCTGCTGCTGGTCCCCGGGTGGCGCGGGGCCTACGGCGAGACGGCGGATCTCGACGACGCCGGCGCAGCCGATGATGACGAGGGCCGCGAGCAGCGGTTGCCGCGCCTGACCGAGGGTGAGGCGTCGGCGGTGCGCGAGGTCGGGCTTGAGCGCAAAGAGACCAAACCGCCGCAGCGCTACAACGACGGTTCGCTGCTGAAGATGATGGAGACCGCCGGCAAGCTCGTCGACGACGACGAACTGCGCGAGGCGATGAAGGAGTCGGGGATCGGCACGCCCGCGACGCGCGCGGCGATCATCGAGCGGCTGCTGCAGGTCGGCTACATCGAGCGCGACGGTCGCGCGCTGGTCGTCACCGAGAAGGGGTTGAACGTGATCCGCCTGCTCGGCGAGCATCCGCTGACCAGTCCCGAGCTGACCGGCGACTGGGAGCATCGGCTGGCGAACATCGAGGCCGGCGACGACTCGCGCAAGGCGTTCATGGGCGACATCGTCAAGTTCGCGGAGTCGACCGTCGGCGAGCTCGACGCCAAGCTCAAGGACGTCCGGATCCCGCGGGCCAAACTCGGCCCGTGCCCGGTCTGTTCGCGCGAGATCAACGAGAACCGCAAGGGCTACTCCTGCTGGGGCCGCGACGATCCGGGCTGTGGCTTCGTGATCTGGAAGGGCAAGGCCGGCAAACAGCTGCCGATCGCGGTCGCGCGCGAGCTGATCAAGACGGGGCGCACCGCGCGGCCCGTGACCGGCTTCAAGAGCCGCGCCGGCAAGAACTTCAGGGCGCGGCTGGCGCTGATGCAGACCGAGGACGGTAAGTGGCGTACCGAGTTCGACGAGCCGTGGGCCCGCGAGGGCGCCAAGCCGCCCGACGCCGAGGCCGACTCGGCCGCGGCGACGCCCGACGAGCCGATCGCCCCCGCCGGCTCGGAGGCACAGGCCGCCTAGCCAGCCGCAGTCGAGGCGCGGCGGCGCGGCGCACGGTGTGGGGCCGCGCAGCGCGTGGCGGCGCGGCGCAGCGCGTGGTGGGGGGCGCGGCGCAGCGCGTGGTGTGGGGCGCGGCGTAGCGCGTGGTGTGGGGCGGGGCGCGTGGCGGCGCGGCGCAGCGCGTGGTGTGGGGCACGGCGAGGTGCGTGGTGTGGGCGCGGCGAGGTGCGTGGGTGCGCGGGCGCACGACGCAGCGCGCGGGGGCGCGGCGGGGGTGATATATCTCCCTTTGCTCGGTTGGATCCGCGAGCAAACGGCGTCTGAGGACCCCAGGTGTCCTGTTAATCCCTTTGCTCCCGTCTGTCGTCGAGCAAAGGGCGTTTGAGGACATGTGGTCGTCGGGGCGGTGCGGGTCGCCGGGGCGGTGCGGGTCGCCGGGGCGGTGCGGGTCGCCGGGGCGGTGCGGGTCGCCGGGGCGGTGCGGGTCGCCGGGGCGGTGCGGGTCGCCGGGGCGGTGCGGGTCGCCGGGGCGGTGCGGGTCGCCCGGGGCGGTGCGGGTCGCCCGGGGCCGGCTGCGGGTCACCCGGGGCGGTGCGGGTCACCCGGGGCGGTGCGGGTCACCCGGGGCGGTGCGGGTCGCCGGGCCGGGCGCGCTCGGGCGCCGAAGATCGACGCCGCGTCGATCCGTCGCCCCCGGAGCCTTACCCCGGTGCATCGACCGTCGAGCAGCCACCACGGGCACTCGCGCGCCGTCGCGGGCCGATTCGTCCTCGCCGCCCGCCACCATGGGCCGATGTCGCTGACGCTCGTGCTCGGTCCGTCGAACTCCGCCAAGGCCGGCAGGGTGCTGGGCGAGTACGCGACCCAGGCCGCGCGCGGCGCGATCCTGGTCGTGCCGACCGCCGCCGACGCCCGCCACTACGGGCGCGAGCTGGTCGATAGCGGGGTTGTCCTGGGCGCGGTGCTGACGTTCGGAGCGCTGGCGGCCGAGATCGCCCAGCGCGCCGATTACGACGGCCGTCGACTGACCGAGCTCCAGCGCGAACGCGTGCTCGCCCGCGTGCTCGCGCGCGCCGAGCTGCCGTCGCTGCGCTCGCCTGCCTCGGCCCCGGGGTTTCGTTCGGCGGCGGGCGCGTTGATCGCTGAGTTGCAGCGCGAGCTCGTCGGCGTCGCGCGGCTGCGGGCGGCGCTGCGCGAGTGGGCGGCGCAGGACGTGCGCCGGGCTGCCTACGGGCGTGACCTGGGCCGGATCTACGCCGACTACTCGAACGAGCTCGAGCGGCTCGGCCGGGTCGACCGCGAGCTGTACGCGTGGCGGGCGATCGACGCACTGCGTGCCTCGCCCGGGGCCTGGGGCTCGGATCCGGTGCTGTTCTACGGATTCGACGACCTCACCGGCGTGCAGCGCGACGCGGTCACGACGCTCGCCGGCGCGGCCGGGGTCGCGGTGACCGTCTCGCTCACCTACGAAGCCGGTCGCGAGGCCCTGGCAGCGCGCGCCGAGACCGTTGAGGCGCTGCGGCCGCTGGCGGCCGAGGTGGTCACGCTCGGGCCGCAGGACGACCACTACGCCGAGGGCTCGCGGGTGCTGCTGCACCATCTCGAGCGCCACCTGTTCGTCGCCGGCGCGCCGCGGTGGACGCGGGCGCCCGAGCGGGAGGTCGTGACGCTGCTCGAGGCCGGTGGCGAGCGGGCCGAAGCCGAACTGGTCGGCAACGAGATCCTGGCCTTGCTGCAGGCCGGCGTCGCGGCCGACGAGATCGCGGTCCTGTATCGGTCGCCGGGCGCGACCTCGCTCGTCGCCGAGGTGCTCGGGCGCTACGGGATCCGCGTCAGCGCAACCGGACACGGGCGGTTTGATCGCACGACGCTCGGCCGGTCGCTGCTGGCCGCCGCGCGTTGCGCGTGGCACGGCGATCGGGCCGAGGCGACCGACCTGCTCGCGTTCCTCCGGGCCCCCGGGCTGCTGGCCGAAACCGAACGGGTCGACGCGCTCGACGCGCGTGCGCGGCGGCGCGGACTGACCCGAGCGTCGCAGCTGCGAGCGCTTGCGCTCGAGCTCGGCGGCGACCCGGTGGCGGACGCGCTGGCGCTGCTCGACGCGCTCGGCGCCGGCACCGGCGACGGCGCCGGTGCGGCGTTGTGCGAGCTTGGGCGCAGGCTGCTGGCCGCGCCGCACCGGCACACGGCGCCGACGCTGCGCGGCGACGAGGCGCTTGACGCCGCGGCGCTCGCGGCGCTGACGGCCGCCGTCTCAGAGCTCGACGAGCTCGGGCCCGCACCGACTCCGACCGAGCTGCTGGAGCTCGTCGGCGAGCTGCCGGTCGCCGCCCCGAACGCCGGCACCGACGAGTCGGGCGCGGTGCTGCTGAGCGATCCGATCTCGGTCCGAGCGCGCCGCTTCGCGGTCGTGTTCGTGTGCGGCCTGCAGGAGGGCGAGTTTCCCCGCCCCGGCCGGGTCGAGCCGTTTCTTCCCGACGAGCACCGGCGCGAGCTGGCCAGCGCCTCCGGCCTGCGGCTGCGCCCCCGCGAGGATGCGCTCGCGGCCGAGCGCTACCTGTTCTACTCGGCGGTCTCGCGGGCGACCGACCGTGTCTATCTGGCGTACCGCAGCTCCGACGAGGAGGGAAACCTGGCGCTGCCCTCGCCGTTCATCGCCGACATCGCCGAGCTGTTGTGGCCTGGCTGGCGCGACGGGCGCCGTCGGCGGCTGCTGGCCGACGTCGTCTGGCCGGCGGCGCAGGCGCCGACGCAGACGGAGGCGGCGCGTGCGCGGGCGGCGGCGCAGGCGCCGGCCCGCGGCGCCGAGCCGGTGCCGGCGCGGGTGCTCGGCGCCGAGGCGCTGACGCGGCTGCGGCACGCTCGGGTCGTGTCGGCGGGAGCGCTTGAGCGCTACGGCGACTGCCCGGTTCGCTGGTTGGTCGAGTCCCAGCTCGCGCCACGCCGGCTGGCTCCCGACGAGGAGCCGCTCGCGCGCGGCTCGGTGATCCACGAGCTGCTCGAGCGGCTGCTGGGCGAGCTCGCCGGGCCGGTCACGCCGCGGTCGCTGCCGCGGGCGCTCGAGCTGCTGACGCAGCTGACCGCCGAGCTGCGGCGCGGCGGCGCGAGATCGCTCGGCGCCGGCGAGCCGCCGGTCGTGCGGGCGGGGGCGCTGTATGCGATCGAAGCCGGCCTGCGGCGCTACCTCGAGCACGAGGCGGCGACCTCGGACGGATGGACGCCGGTCGCGCTCGAGCGCCGCTTCGGATTTGAGGAGCCGGGATCGCTGCCGCCGCTGACGCTCGAGCTCGAGGGCGACCCCGAGCCGGTGCTCGTGCGCGGCGCGATCGATCGCATCGACGTCGATCCCGCCGGCCGCGCGCTGGTGCGCGACTACAAGAGCGGCGCCCCCCGCGCCGACTGGCCCGTCGCCCGCTGGCGCCCGGACCGTCGGCTGCAGATCGCGCTGTACATGCTCGTCGCGCGTGAGCTCGCGGGGCTCGATGTCGGCGCCGGCGTGTATCAGCCGCTGCGCGGCGATGATCTGCGCGCACGGGGCCTGTTCGCCGATGACCTGCCCGAGATCGCCGGCTTTCACCCCAATGACGCTCGGCCGCGCCGCGAGCTCGACGCCGAGCTGCAGGACGCGGGCGCCCGCGCCGTCTCGCTTGCGGCGCGGCTGCGCGGTGGCGACGTCGCGCCGTGTCCGGCGACCTGCTCGCGTGACGGTTGCGCATACCCGGCGATCTGCCGCAGCCAATGACCGAGCGGTTTGCCGTCGACCCGCCGATCGGGGAGAGCGCGGCGATGCCGCGCCGCTGGACCGATCAGCAGCTGGCGGCGATCGAGCGCCGTCGCGGCGATCTGCTGCTCGACGCGGGCGCCGGCAGCGGCAAGACCTCGGTGCTGGTCGAGCGGTTCGCGCGCTCGGTGATCGACGACGGGGTCGAGGTCGGGGCGATTCTCGTGATCACGTTCACCGAGAAGGCCGCGGCCGAACTGCGCGACCGGCTCAGGGCGCGGCTCGCGCAGCTCGGCGCGCTCGACGCGGCGCGCGCCACCGAGGGCGCGTTCATCTCGACGATCCACGGCTTCTGCGCCCGCGTCCTGCGCGCGGGGGCGCTTGCGGCGGGGCTGGACCCGGAGTTCGAGGTGCTCGACGAGGTCGCCGCGGCGCGGGTCTCGGCGGCAGCGCTTGACCATGCCCTGACCGAGGTCGCCGCCCGCGACTCACGGCTGGTGGAGCTGGTAGCCGCCTACGGCGCCGGACCGCTGCGAGCCGCGATCGCCGGTGTTTATGAGCAGCTGCGCTCGGCAGGCGAGCGGTCGCCGCGGTTGCCGCCGCTGACGCCACCGGCCGACGACGGTGCGGAGCGTCTGCGGGCCGCCGCGACCGCGACGCTCGCGGAGCTGTCGGCGGTCCCGGATCCGGGCGCGCGGGTGCTCGACGCGATCGGGCGGGTTCGGTATGGCCTGCAGGCCGCGCAACGCGGCGCGGCCGAGGTCTGGCCGGGGTCGCTGTGGCGGGCGGCGCTGCGCAACGGCGCGGCGGCGCTGTCGACCGACGCCTGCTCGGAGTACCGCGAGGCGCTGGCGGCGTTGCGGGCCGCCGCGGGAGCGATCGCGGCGATCCCGGTGCGCGATGTGCTGGACCAGCTGCTGCATGCCTACACGACCGAGTACGACGCCGCCAAGCGACGGCGCTCGGCACTGGATTTCGAGGATCTCGAGCTGGGAGCAAGCGCCCTGCTGGCCGGCGACGAGGCGCTGCGCGAGCGCTACGCGGAGCGCTTTGCGGCGATCATGGTCGACGAGTTGCAGGACACCAACGCGGTGCAGTTGCAGTTGATCGAGTCGATCGCGCGCGACAACCTGTTCACCGTCGGCGACGCGCAGCAGTCGATCTACGGGTTTCGTCATGCCGACGTCGAACTGTTCGCGCAGCGCGGGCGAGCACTCGGGCAGGCAGGCGCGCGGCTGACGCTCGCGACCAACTTCCGTTCGTCTCCGGAGATCCTGCGCGCGATCAACCACGGCTTTGCGGATGCGCTCGGCGACGCGTTCATCGAGCTGCGCCCGGGACGCGACCCGGGATCGAGCGAGCCGCCGCGGCCGCGGACCGAACTGCTGCTGGTCGACAAGGGAGCCGACTGGGAGCTTGAGGGGATGGCCGCGCCGTGGCGGCTGGCGGAGGCACGGGCGCTGGCGCTGCGCCTGCGCGAGCTGCTGGAGGCGGGCGCCGCCGCGGGCGAGATCGTGGTGCTGCTGCGAGCGATGACCGACGTCCGCGTGTATGAGCGCGCGCTCGAGCGAGAGGGTCTGCCGACGTACGTGATCGGGGGCCGTGGCTACTGGGATCATCCGCAGGTCGTCGATCTCGTCTGTTACCTGCGGGCGCTCGACAACCCGCTCGACGACGAGGCGCTGTACGGCGTGCTCGCCTCGCCGTTCGTCGGGGCTTCGGTCGACGCACTCGTGCTGGTGTCCGACGCGGTCAGACGCACGGGTGCGCCCCCGTGGTCGCTGCTGAGCAGCGCCGACGATGCGCTGACCGGCCTGTCCGACGACGACCGCCGGCGACTGGCCGCCTTCGCCGATTGGTTTGCGACTGAGCGCGCCCGCGCCGCGCGCTGCGAGATCGCTGAGCTGATCGAATCGGCGCTGATCGTCTCCGGCTACGACCTCGCGATGCTGCGACTGCCCGGCGGTGTCCGGCGGCTGGCGAACGTGCGCAAGCTGATGCGGCTGGCCCGCGAGCACGAGCTCGAGTACGGCCCTGGACTGCAGCCGTTCGTCGCGGCGCTCGCCCGGCGTGCCGCCGGCGGCCCCGGTGCCCGCGAGGGCGAGGCACCGGTCGAGGGGGAGGGGCTCGATGCGATCCGGCTGATGACGATCCACCGCGCCAAGGGACTGGAGTTCGACACGGTGGTCGTCGCCGATCTCGGTCGCTCGGTCAGGCCGCGCTCAGAGCTGGTTCGAGTCGGCGCCGACGGGCGGCTCGGTCTGCGACTGTCGCGCCCCGGGGTCGGCGAGCGCGAGTCGGCGCTGGCCTACGCGGAGCTCGGGCGTGAGGCGCAGGCGGCCGCCGACCGCGAGGAGCGACGGCTGTTCTACGTCGCGATGACTCGCGCCCGCGAGCGGCTGCTGCTGTCGGGGGCCGCGAAGTTCTCCGGCTGGCTGGACGGCAGCGGCAGGGTCGGGGGCGGTCCGATCGCGTGGATCGCGCCGGCGTTCGTCGATGGCCTGGCGGAGGCGGTCGCGGATGGCGGCGGCGAGCGTGACACGGGCGGCGCGCGGGTCACGGTGCGGATCGGCCATCCTGATGATGATTCGACGCCCGCGCCGGTGCCCGGCACGCAGGTCCTCGAGCCGGCGCCCGCGGTCCCCGAGCCGCCTGCGCAGGCACCGCGACCGCGGACGCCCGCGGTGACGGCGCTGAGCTACTCGGCGCTGCAGGAGTACCACCGCTGCGGCTATCGCTTCTACGCCACCCGCGTGCTCGGTCTCCCGTCGGTCAGCGAGGCGGTGCCAGACGATCCCCCGGCGCCTCGCAGCGGCGCCGATCGCGGCGTGCTCGTGCACGCCTTGCTGCAGCGGCTGCGGTTCCGTCATCCGCTGGCGCCGAGCGCGGCATCGGTCGCGGCGGCGGCGGCGCGCGCCGGGATCGAGCCGGCGCCCGGGCCGGCCGAGTCCGACGAGCTGATCGCGCTCGTCCGCCGGTTCACGAGCTCGGAGCTGTGCGGGCGGCTCGGCCGCGCGACCAGCGTCCGGCGCGAGCAGCGGTTCACATTCGCGCTGAGCGACGGAGCGTTCGTGACCGGCGCGCTCGACGTGCTCGCGCGGGAGCCCGGCGGGCGCTCGCTGATCGTCGACTACAAGACCGATCGGCTCGGCGGCCGGGACCCGGTGCAGCTGGCGGGCGGCTACGAGATTCAGCGGCTGGTCTACGCGATCGCGGCGCTCCGCGCCGGCGCCGACTCGGTGCAGATCGCGCATTGCTTCTTGGAGGCGCCCGATGTGCCGGTGCTCGCCGAGTTCGACGCCGAGCGACGGCCTGAGCTCGATGCGACGCTCGAGCGGTTCGCGGCGGGCGTCATCGCGGGCCGGTTCGAGGTCTCGCCCGAGCCGCGTCGCGGACTCTGTGCCGGCTGCCCGGCGCAGGGCGGCCTGTGCTCCTGGCCGGAGTCGATGACGCGCCGCGCCGCCGCCGACACGCTGTTCTAGTGCGGCTATCAGTGGGAAAGCGGGGCCGCATGCGGCCCCGCTCCGATCGGCGCATGCGCCGATCGGCGGGCGGTGCATGCACCGCCCGCTCAAAGTTCAGAGATGCACACTATTGGCCCTCTTCCGGGGGCGGAGGGGCGAAGCTGACCGACACGTGCTGGTGATCGCTGCGCTCCTCGGCCTGAACCAGCGAGCGCAGCGCCTCCTGGTCGGCGCGCTGGACCGGCGGGCCAAAGAAGCTGCGCGGCCACAGCCGCCGCGCGTGCACGATGTTGATCTCGGCGCAGTAGAGGAAGATCTGGCCGCCGAGGTGCAGCCAGATCAGCAGCGCCAGCACCAATCCAAACACGCCGTAGGCGCTGCTGGAGTGCCTCAGGTGGTTGATGTAGGCGCCCTGCAGCACCTCCAGGATCGTCCACAGCACGGCCGCGACGACGGCGCCGCGCCACAGCGATGAGGACGGGACCTCGTCGCGGTTGGTCAGTAGCCGGTATGACGCGAAGAACAACAGAACATTGAGCGCGACCGTCAACATGTAGCCGGCGATCCGCGCCGCGATGCCCCCGAGCCCGCCGCTGACGACGCCGGTCGCCGCCGCCGAGAGCACGAACAGGAACCCGAGCGCGAACAGCAGCATCACGCCACGCAACCGCGTGCCGGCGAAGTTCGGTCGGTCCTTGATCGGGACCGCCCAGACCCGGTTGAGCGCGTTCTGCGCGGCAGTCGTCACCGCCAGCCCCGACCACAGCGAGGTGGCGACCCCGATCACCAGCGCGCCGACCGAGCCGGTCAGCGACTGGCCCGACACGTCCTTGCCGATGATCGGCAGCTTCGCGACCACCGAGCTCGTGATCGACTGGCGCAGGTGCGGATCGCCCTTGAGCACGAACCCGAGGATCGTCGTGAACACGAGCATCAGCGGAAACAGTGAGAAGAAGCTGAAGTACGACAGCAACGCCGCCTGATTGCCCGCCTGATCGTCGGAGAACTTCTTGATCACGGCCAGCGGGAATGCGAGCCAGCGAGACGACTGCTGAATCGTGTCAAACCGCTGCTGCGGCGACGGCGAGCGCTCGGCTGCCCCGGTCCCGGAGGTCATGGCGGGAACCTACCCCGGACCACAGGCCGGTACGCAGCTCGCCCGGCGATCGCGACCGCGCCGGGTCAGGCGGCGACCGGTTGCGGGCGGACCGTGCTCGGGGTCCGCTCTCGCAGCACGACGGTCGCGCCCTGCGCCGGGCTGAACGTGATCCCGCGTCGCCGGGCGGTCTCGCCGGGTCCGACCGGCTCGAGCTCGAACCGCCGCAGCGCGGCTGCCAGCACGATCTTCATCTCCTGGGTCGCGAACGACGCGCCGAGGCAACGACGTCGACCGCCGCCGAACGGGATCCACGTGTAGGTGCCGGGCGGCTCGTCCAAAAACCGCTCGGGCGACATCTTCAGCGGCAGCGGATAGATCTCCGGATCGTGGTGGACGAGGTACGCGCTCGCCAGCAGCACCACTCCCGGCGGATAGGTGACACCGCCGATCGTCACCTCACGTTTGGTCAGCCGCGGTTCGGCGTTGGGGAGCACCGGACGCAGCCGCAGGATCTCGGTAATGGTCGCGGTCAGGTAGGAGTCGTCGTCGCCTCGCGCAAGCTCGGCGACCAGCTTGCCGGTCACCGACGGTTCGCGGGCCAACCGCGCGAATGCCCACGCCAGCTGCGACGCCGTCGTTTCGTGCCCGGCGACGAGTGCCGTGACCAACTCGTCGCGCAACTCCTGCGCCGACATCGCCGAGCCGTCCTCATCTCGAGCGTCCAGCAGCGTCGCCAGCACATCGTCGCCCGCGTGCTCGCGTTCGGCGCGACGTTCGTCGATCAGCTCGAACAGCTCGGCGTCGACCGCTCGCCGCCCGGCATAGAAGCGCCGCATCGTCGGCGTCCAACGCAGCGCGCGTTGCAGCGGCGGCACCACCGAAAGTGGATTCTCGGAGAACGACAGGGTCTCGGCGATCAGCGTTCGCAGTCGATCCAGGCGCGCGCCGGCGGTCAGCCCGAGCACCGATCGCAGAATGATCTCGAGCGTCAGCCGCTGCAGCGCCGGGTGCAGCGCGAACGGCCGATCGCGCGGCCAGCGGTCGAGCTCGGCGTCGGTCAGGTCCGACATCACGCCGTACATGCGGCGCATCCGATCGCCGTGGAAGGCCGGCAGCAGCAGGCGGCGCTGACGCAGGTGCTCACGCTCGTCGAGCAAGATCACCGAATTGGAGCCGATCACCGGCTCGAGCACGCGTGCCCCCTCGCCCGGATGCAGCACGTCGTCGGGTGCCGTGAACAGCTCGCGGATCTCGTCGGGATCGCTCAATACGACGAACGGCGGCTGAAACGGGAGCCGGACCGTCGCCCGCTTGCCGTAGCGTCGCAGCCGTTCGATCCTCGCCGTCGGCCGAGTCCAGGAGCCGAGCAGCTGGACGAACGCCGGCGCACGTGGCCCCGGCGGCAGCGCGTGAGTGCTCCCGGTCCGCATCCGCGCTCAAGCCTGACGCGGCGGGTCGGGAGCGTGCTGTGCGATCGCGCACACTCCGGCCGGATCGCTCACCATCTCGGCCTCGAACACGCGCACATCGAGCTCGTCAGAACCCGGTTGCGTTCGCGGGGGCGACGGCGGTTGCGAACATCGCGTCGGCTCGTCGCAGGGTACCCGGCGTGTGCTCGGCGACGGTCCCGGCGATGCGCTGCTCGCGCAGCGAGAAGCCACCGAGATAGGCGGCGGCGAGCGCGGTCTGGTCCACGGTCAGCTCCGGCGTCGCCCGGGTCGGTTCGCACTCGACGAGCGCCTCGTCGGCACGCAAGCGGTAGCGGCCGGCGACGCTGAGCGCGCCTTCGTCGCGCACCTCGAGCACGAGCTCGCCGGCAGTGGCGTAGCGCCGAGCCGACAGCGCCGCCGGGATGTCGAGCAGCCGCAGCCAGAGGAAGTCGCAGACCTCCCGGGTGACGAGCGTGCGGGCGTCGGGCAGCAGCCAGCGCACCGGCTCGTCGACGGGGCCCCACGACTCGACTTCGTCAACGCCGTCGAGACCGCTGAGATACGCCCAGAGGTCACGGTGCGCCGCAGCGGTCGCGGCGTGCGGTCCCTGCACCGAGACCGCGCCGCGCGGCGGCAGCAGCTTCGCCTTGCGCGTCGCCGACCAGCAGAGGATGCCGTCGGGGCCATCATCGCCGTCATGGATGACGTAGTTGTGCGGCATCTCGCCGATCCGCGGATAGCCGTTTCGGCCGAAGCTGCGATCCCACCACGGGGAGTCGCGATCGACCTCGCCGGGGCGCTGCCGGCGTGCGGCCTCGAACACCGACGGCGCGTGATGCAGGAACTCGTCGAGGTCGACCTGGCGAACGCGCGCGAGCTCACCGGCGACGGCGCTGCCCGGCAGGCCGCGGTGCAGCACGTTGCGGGCCCCGAGCGTCGCCGGCGCGAACCCGAAACGACCGTAGATCGGCCATTCGGCGGCGATCAGGATCGACACCGCGTCGCCGCGGTCGCGCGCCCGCCGCAGCGAGGCGTCGAGCATCCGAGTGAGCAGGCCGCGCCGGCGATGCGTCGCCGCGACGGTGACCGCGGTCACGGCATCCGCCTTGATCAGCTCGGTGGCGCCGTCGAGGCCGGGGACGGTGACGGTCCGGTCCAGCGTGCGCAGCGTCCCGATCCAACGCCCGCGATCGCGCATCCCCCAGGTGCGGTCGCGATCCCAGTCGCGCTCGGACCGCCGGCGCCAGGCGGGGGCGGTCTCGCCCTCGGGATCCTCGAGAAACGTGGTCGAGAGCGTCGCCAGCCAGCCGGGGATCTCCTCCGTGTCGACCGGGTTGACGAGCTCGGGCGCGTGCGCGGACATCGCCAGGCGATTGTGACGCGACCGGCGGCGCTGGGCCTTGGGAACCGGGGTCGATCAGGGCCCGGGCGTGGACGACGAGCCCGACTCGAGCCCGAGCAGCGTCCGCTTGCGATCGAGCCCGCCGGTGTAGCCGCCGATCCCACCGTCGGCGTGCAGCACCCGATGGCAGGGGATCACGATCGGCATCGGGTTGGATCCGAGCGCGTTGCCGGCCGCGCGCGAGCCACGCGGGCTGCCGGCCTCGCGCGCGACCGCGCCGTAGGTCGACACCGCCCCGTACGGGATTGCGGTGGTCGCGGTCAACACCCGGCGGGTGAAGTCGGTCATCAGCCGCCGGTCGAGCGTCAGCTCGAACGTCCGGCGCCGGCCGGCGAAGTAATCCTCGAGCTGTCGCCGAGGCTCGTCGAACCGGCGAGGCGCCTCGAGCACCCGCGCCGAGATCCGGTCGGCCAGCGCCTGCAGGACCGCGTCGCGCTCGGAGAACTCCAGGTACGCGACTCGCACCAGGCCGTGCTCGGTACCGGCCACCAACAGCGTGCCGAGCGGCGACTCGGTGGTCGCGTAGGCGACGTCCAGCAGGCCCGCGTCGGCCGCAGCGCCCGACAGGTCCGGCGGTCCGGGTGAGTGCGGTGGCGCGGCGAGGCGACGCTCGAGCGCATCGGTGTCGCGGATCATCGATCGGTCTCCTTTCGCAGGCGCGTGAGCGCCTCGTGAACGTTGCGCCGGGCCGCTGGCTCAGAGGTCCCCATCACCTCGGCGATCTCGGCGTAACGGCTGTCGGCGATGAACCGGAGGGTCAGTGCGACCCGCTGCTTGTCCGGCAGTTGGGCGACCGACGACCACAGCTGCTCGTCGACCGGCGCCGGGGCGGCGACCGTCGCCGCGCGGGCGCCGCTGGAGGCGAGCGCGGTGGCGTCGGCAACCGGAATTGCGCGACGGCTGCGAGCGCGGACGTGGTCGATCGCCTTGCGGTGCGCGATCGTGAACACCCACGCCCGCAGGTGCGAGCCATCGCTCAGCGAGGGATAGGCGCGCAGCGCGGCCAGCCAGGTCTCCTGCCAGCAGTCGTCGGCGTCGATCGGACCGACGTTGGCGATCAGGAACCGATGGACGTCACGTCCATGCTGCTCCAGCAGCGACTGAAACGGCGCCAGCTTCATCATCAATTGAACGCCACGGCTCGACGGAACGTGAGATCGCGGGTCCGCATCGTCGCCCAATGGTGACGCCAGGCGCTGACTGAGCGATCGCTCAAAGCGATCGCTAAAATATGAGCAGATGCCCGTCGAGGCGATCACCCAGCCACTGGGCGGCACCAAGCTGCGACTCGCGGAGGCGGCGCTCGTGAGCCTGCGGACGGTCGGGTTCGCGGGCTCGAGCGCGCGCGCGATCGCGCACGCGGGCGACTTCAACCAGGCGCTGATCTTCTACCACTTCGGCAGCGTCCAACAGCTGCTGTTGGCGGCGTTCGACCTCGTCAGCGATCGACGGATGGAGGCCTACGGGCCGCGCCTGCAGGCGGCGGGGTCACTGCCCGAGCTGGTGACGCTGGCCCGGCGGATCTATGACGACGACCTCGAGCGCGGGTATGTGACCGCGCTGGGTGAGATGGTCGCCGGCGGGGTCAGCGATCCGATCCTCGGAACCCAGGTCGCGGCGCGGATCGAGCCGTGGATCGTGCTCGTGCGCGACAAGCTGCAGCAACTGCTGCACGGCTCGCCGCTGCTGGAGGTGCTGCCGACCGACGATGTCGCGTTCGGGATCGTCGCCGCCTACTTCGGGATCGACATGCTCGGTCAGCTGCAGCGCGACCACTCGCGTCCGGAGTCGTTGTTGGACTGCGCCGCCGCGCTGGCGGTGCTCGCCGACCCGCTGCTGACCGGCGCTGGCGGTGGCCGCGAGGTCGCTACCGGAGATATCGAACCGACCAGGAGGACAACCGGATGACCGAGCTCGACCTCGTCACGGGAGCGTTCAGCTATTCGGGCAGCCATATCGCCCAGCGGCTGCTCGATGCCGGTCGGCGCGTACGGACGCTGACCAACCATCCCGACCGCGAGCATCCGCTACGCCCGGCGGTCGACGTGTGCGGCTACCGGTTTGATGACCCGAGCGAGCTTGCGCGCAGCCTCGCCGGGGTGACGACGCTCTACAACACCTATTGGGTGCGGTTTGACCGTGGTGACAACACGCACGCCGCGGCGGTCGAGCGCTCGCGGCTGCTGTTCGCCGCCGCCCGTCGCGCCGGCGTCAAGCGGATCGTCCACATCTCCATCACGAACCCGTCGCTGGGCTCGCCGCTGCCGTACTTCCATGGCAAGGCGATGTGCGAGTCGGCGCTGGCCCAGTCCGGGATGCCGTATTCGGTCGTCCGGCCGACCTGGCTGTTCGGCGGCGATCGCGACGTGCTGGTCAACAACATCGCGTGGATCCTGCGCCGGGCGCCGGTGTTCCCGATTCCGGGCGACGGTCGCTATCAGGTACAGCCGGTCCATGTCGACGATCTGGCGCGGTTGTGCGTCGAGCAGGCGGCCGCGACCGACGATCGGGTGATCGACGCGGCGGGGCCGGAGCGGATGAGCTTCGCCCGGACCGTCGAGCTGATCCGCGGCACGGTCGGTTCCCATGCCCCGATCGTGTCGGTGCCCGCACCGCTGATGGCGCTCGTTGCCCAGGGCCTCGGGGCGCTGGTCTCCGATGTTGTCCTCACCCGCGACGAGATCAGCGGGCTGACCGCGGGACTACTGGTCTCCGACGCGCCGCCGCTCGGCGAGATCGCCTTCAGCGACTGGCTCGAGCAGCATGGCGAGGTGATCGGCCGCCGCTACGCCAACGAACTGCGTCGCCACTTCGCGTTCGCGCGATGAGTTTGGGGGCTCGGCCCGATCCAAACGGGTAGATCCATCTCTACCCCCAGCACGCGTCCCAAAGGAGACGAGCATGAGCCTTCCGGAAGTCGTATCGCAGGATCAGTGGCTGGCCGCCCGAACCGAGCTGCTCGCGCGTGAGAAGGAGCTGACGCGGATGCGCGACCGGCTGATCGCCGACCGGCGGCGACTGCCGATGGTCCGCGTCGTCAAGGACTATCGGTTCACCGGTCCCGACGGCGAGCTGAGTTTGGCCGACATGTTCGAGGGCCGGCGGCAGCTGATCGTCTGTCACTTCATGTTCGACCCGGAGTGGGACGAGGGCTGCTCGAGCTGCACCGTCGGCGCCGACGAGATGTCCGAAGGTCACCTGGAGCATCTGCGCGCCCGGGACACCACGCTCGCGTACGTCTCGCGCGCGCCCTACGAGAAGCTCGCGCGCTATCGGGCCAAGCGGGGTTGGACCTTCCCGTGGTACTCGTCGCACGGCTCGGAGTTCAACTACGACTTCTCGGTGACGCTCGACGAGTCCAGGACGCCCGCGTTCTACAACTACCGCGACGCCGATGCGATCCGCGAGATGGGCTTCGATCCCGCCGGCGAGTTCCCCGGCCGCAGCTCGTTCCTGCGTACCGACGACGGCGTGTTCCACACCTATTCGGTGTTCGCGCGCGGCACCGAGACGATGGGCGGCTCCTACTACCTGCTGGACGAGACCGCGCTCGGACGCCAAGAGGACTGGGAGGAGCCCAAGGGCAGAGCCGACGCGGCCCGCGCGGCGATGCCGAACTTCGCGCCCTAGCGGGAGACCCACTGGTCCCCGCACTAGGCTCACGCGCCATGGACACACGCGCGTTGGGCACACAGGGACTGGTCGTATCGGCCGAGGGACTCGGCTGCATGGGCATGTCGGAGTTCTACGGAAGTGGCGACAAGGCCGAGGCGGTCGCGACGCTGCACCGGGCGCTCGAGCTCGGGATCACGCTGCTGGACACGGCGGACATGTACGGGCCGTTCACCAACGAGCAGCTGGTGGGGGAGGCGATCGCCGACCGGCGCGACGAGCTGATCCTCGCGACCAAGTTCGGGTTCGTGCGCGACCCCGAGAATCCGCACGCGCGCGCCATCAACGGTCGGCCCGACTACGTGCAGAGCGCATGCGACGCGTCGCTGCGGCGGCTCGCCACCGACCACATCGACCTCTACTACCAGCACCGGGTCGATCCCGACGTGCCGATCGAGGAGACCGTCGGTGCGATGGCGGAACTCGTCGACGCCGGCAAGGTCCGGTTCCTGGGACTGTCGGAGGCGGCGCCGGCGACGATTCGCCGTGCGCACGCCGTGCATCCGATCAGCGCGCTGCAGACCGAGTACTCGCTGTGGTCACGCGATCCCGAGGACGAGATCCTCGCCACCGTGCGCGAGCTGGGCATCGGCTTCGTCGCCTACAGCCCGCTCGGCCGCGGTTTCCTGACCGGCCAGATCACCTCGCCCGAGGACTTCGAGGACAACGACTTCCGGCGCGTCAACCCGCGCTTCATCGGCGAGAACTTCGCCAAGAACCTCGAGCTGGTCGACCGGGTCAGATCGCTCGCAGCGGACAAGGACTGCACGCCCGGTCAGTTGGCGCTCGCCTGGGTGCTCGCGCAGGGCGACGACATCGTCCCGATCCCCGGCACCAAGCGCCGCACCTACCTGGAGCAGAACGCCGAGGCGACCGAGATCGCGCTGTCGAGCTCCGAGCTTGAGGCGATCGACGAGGCGGCACCGCGCGGTGCCGCCTCGGGCGACCGTTATCCCGACATGTCGGGCGTCGACCGCTAGGCCGCGCCCTTGCTGAGGGTCCAGGTCTTGCCGCCGTTCTTGGAGACGTACTGCAGGGTCGACGACTTCGGGAACGACTCGACGTAGGCGACCAGCCGCGGGCTGAACGACGCCGGAACGATCGCGGTCACGGTGCCCTGGAACAGCGCCTGGTACCACGTCTTGCCGCCGTTGGAGGTCACGTCGGCGACCTGACCGCCGCCGCCGAACGCGTAGGCGACCTTCGCGCTCTTGGCGCCGATCTGAGTGACCACTTGCGGCGCGTCGGCGGCGTTGATGTGCAGCGCGGGGCTGGCGATCCGCCAGGTCTTGCCGCCGTCGGTCGTCACCGCCGCGTACTGCGCCTGCTTGAAGGACGCCAGCTTCCAGCCCGCCTTGGCGCCGATCAGGATGCGCAAGCCGCCGCCGGCGACCTTGGTGCCTCGCTTGGCCGAGCCCGATCGGGTGAAGATCGACCCTTTGACCGTCTTGGGCGGCTTCTTGGACGCGGCGCTCGCGCCGCTCACGGCGATCACCGCAACCAATGCCGCCGTACCGCCGGCCGCAACCATTGCCCTGCCCCGCATGATTCCCCTCCTGGCTTGGTGTCATGGACAACGGTGGCAGGCTGGCGCCGGCAAGACAACCGTCAGAGCTTGCCGCGCTCGCGCGTCCGCTATACAAAACCCTGCATGCCACGAGCGATTTGGAGCGGCGCGATCAGCTTTGGGCTGGTCAACGTGCCCGTCAAGATGTACTCCGCGACCTCCCCCAAGACGGTCCGCTTTCACCAGCTGTCGTCGAAGACCGGATCGCGGATCAAGCAAAAGCGCGTCGACCAATCGACCGGTGACGAGGTCCCGTTCGACGAGATCGTCAAGGGCTATGAGCTGACCCCGGATCGGTACGTGCTGATCGAGCCCGAGGAGCTCGATGCGCTCGATCCGAAGGCGACCAAGACGATCGATATCGAGGAGTTCGTCGATCTCGCCGAGATCGACCCGATCTACTACGACCACTCCTACTACCTGGCGCCCGCGACCGGCGGCGCCAAGGCCTACCGGCTGCTGCTGGACGCGATGCGGGAGGCGGAAAAGGTGGCGATCGGCAAGGTCGTGATCCGCTCCAAGCAGCAGCTCTGCGCGCTGCGGCCGATCGGCGACGCGATGGGGCTGTCGACGATGCTGTTCGGCGACGAGGTGCTGTCGCCCGACCGGCTCGACGAGCTCGACGGCGTCACCGAGGCCGAGGCGAGTGACCGCGAGCTGAAGATGGCCCAGCAGCTGATCGACTCGCTGTCCTCGGATTTTGACCCCTCGAAGTTCAAGGACGAGTACCGCGAGCGGGTGCTGGACCTGATCGAGCGCAAGGCCAACGGCGAGGAGATCGCCGTGGCGCCGCAGGCCGAGGACGATGCGCCGGTCCCGGATCTGATGGCGGCGCTGGAGGCGAGCCTCGCGGATGTTCGGGCGGGCGACTCCGACGAGGCGCCGCGCAAGGGCAAGCCCGCGGCCGCAAAGCAGAAGGGCGAGGGCTCAAAGTCGCCGGCCAAACGCGCGAAGGCCAAGACCTGATCCTCGCGGTTGGGCCGGGCGAGGGCCGCCTGTAACATTTTGCGACCACCGCAAGCGGTGGACGCTCCTGTCGTCTGATTCTCCGAGGCACCCACATGGATCGCACCGCCGCAGCGGCCGCCGGCCTCTACGACCCACGCTACGAGCACGACAGCTGCGGTATCGCGCTGGTCGCGAAGCTCTGGGGTGAGGCAACCCATGCCGTCGTCGAGAAGGCGCTCGAAGCGCTTGAGCACATGGAGCATCGTGGCGCCGAGGGCGCCGACCCGAACACGGGCGACGGCGCCGGGATCCTGCTGCAGATCCCCGACACGTTCATGCGCGGCGCGGTCGCCGGGGTCGAGCTGCCGCCGCTGGGTCGCTACGGGGTCGGCGTCTGCTACCTGCCCCGTGATCCGGAGCGCCGGGCCGAGTTCGAGCAGCTCGTCGAGGACACGGTGCAGGCCGAGGGCCAGCGCGTGATCTGGTGGCGTGACGTGCCCGTGGATGACCGCAACGTCGGCGAGATCGCCCGGATGGCGGCGCCGGTGATCCGGCAGGTGATCATCGAAGCGGCCGACGACATCGAGGATCAGGGCGCGTTTGAGCGCAAGCTGTATGTGATCCGGCGGGTGATCGAGCTTGCCGCCGGGACCGAGCTGGCGCTGCCGAGCTTCTCCAGCCGCACGCTGGTCTACAAGGGGATGCTGACCGCGCCGCAGCTCCCGCGCTACTTCCCGGACCTGCGCGACCCGCGGCTGGCGAGCCGGCTGGCGCTCGTGCACTCGCGCTTCTCCACCAACACGTTCCCGAGCTGGGAGCTGGCGCACCCGTTTCGGATGATCGCCCACAACGGCGAGGTCAACACGCTGCGCGGCAACGTCAACTGGAGCCGGGCGCGGGAGTCGCAGCTGGCATCGGAGCTCCTCGGCGACGACCTGCAGAAGGTGCTGCCGGTCGTGCGCGACGGCGGCTCGGACTCGGCGACGTTCGACAACGTACTCGAGCTGCTGGTGCTGTCGGGACGCTCGATCCCGCACGCGATGATGATGATGATTCCCGAGGCCTACCGCACGCGAACCGACCTCGATCCGGACATCAAGGGGTTCTACGACTTCCACTCGTGCCTGATGGAGCCATGGGACGGCCCCGCCGCGGTTGCGTTCACCGACGGCCGCTGGGCCGGCGCCGCGCTCGATCGCAACGGCCTGCGGCCGGGCCGCTGGGTGCAGGACACCGAGGGCTACGTCGTGCTCGCGTCTGAGACCGGCGTGATCACGGTCGCCCCCGAGCACGTGCAGCGTAAGGGCCGGCTCGCGCCCGGACGGCTGTTCCTGCTCGACCTCGACGAGGGCCGGATCGTCCCCGACGAGGAGGTCAAGCGGCGGGTCGCGCGGCGCAAGCCCTACGGCGAGTGGTATCGCCAGTCGGTCGTCGAGATCGACGACCTGCCCGAGCGCGAGCCGCGGGTGCCTCGGGTCGAGCCGTTGCGCTCCAAGCAGCTGGCGTTCGGCTACTCGCAGGAGGACCTGAACCTGATCATCGCCCCGATGGCGTCCAAGGGCGAGGAGCCGGTCGCGTCGATGGGCAACGATGCCGCGCTGGCGGTGATGTCCGATCGCCAGCCGCCGCTGTTCTCCTACTTCAAGCAGTTGTTCGCGCAGGTCACCAACCCGCCCGTCGACCCGATCCGCGAGCGGGTCGTGATGTCGCTGTCGACCGGGGTCGGGGCCGAACTCAACCTGCTCACCGAGGTGCCCGAGCAGGCCCACCAGCTCGTCATCGGACAGCCGATCCTGCGCAACCACCAGCTCGAAAAGCTGCGTCAGGTCTCGCATGAGATCTTCGACGCGGCCACGCTCGACATCAGCTGGCCGGTCGAGGCGGGCGCCGCCGGCATGCGAGCCCGCCTCGACGCGCTCTGCGAGGAGGCCGCCGCACAGGTCGACCATGGCGCCAGCATCCTGATCCTGTCGGACCGCAACCTTGGCCCCGAGCGGGTCGCGATCCCGTCGCTGTTGGCGGTCGGCGCCGTGCACCACCATCTCGTCCGGGCCGGGACCCGACTGCGGACCGGGCTGGTGATCGAGTCCGGCGAGCCGCGTGACATCCATCACATGGCGACGCTGATCGGCTACGGCGCGTCGGCGATCAACCCGTATCTGATGTTCGAGTCGCTCGAGGAGTTGGCCGAGCGGTCGCTGCTGCCCGAGGACCTGTCGACCGAGCAGGCCGCCGAGCGGATCGTGACCGCGATCGGCAAGGGGCTGATGAAGACGATCTCGAAGATGGGGATCTCGACGATCCAGTCCTACTGCGGCGCCCAGATCTTCGAGGCGGTCGGGCTCGAGCGCGAACTGATCGACCGCTACTTCACCGGCACCGCCTCGCGGATCGGCGGCGTCGGATTGGAGGTGCTCGCGTCCGAGGCGCTCGGGCGTCACTTCCGTGCCTACCCGCGGACCGACCGCGAGGTGCTCCCGGTCGGCGGCGTCCTGCAATGGCGCCGGGACGGCGAGCGCCACATCTGGAACCCCGACACGATCGCGAGCCTGCAGCACGCGGTCCGCGCCAAGGCGGCGCAGGACCTGGCGGCGGCCGGTGGCAACGGCGCGCAGGCCGGCGAGCACGCCGGGATGCGCAACGGCCATGCGGCGCTCGAGGCGACGCGGGAGCCGCAGGAGATCTACGACGAGTTCGCCCGTCACGCCAACGACGAGGCAACTCGCAGCGCCGCGCTGCGCGGCCTGATGAAGCTGCGGTTCGCCGCCGATCCGGTGCCGCTGGACGAGGTCGAGCCCGCGACCGAGGTCGTCAGGCGGTTCTCGACCGGCGCGATGAGCCTCGGCTCGCTGTCACGCGAGTCGCACGAGACGCTGGCGATCGCGATGAACCGGCTCGGCGCCAAGTCCAACACCGGCGAGGGCGGGGAGGATCCGGCGCGCTTCACCCCCGACGCCAACGGCGACCGCCGCCGCTCGGCGATCAAGCAGGTCGCATCGGGCCGCTTCGGCGTGACGATCGACTACCTCGTCAATGCCGACCAGCTGCAGATCAAGATGGCGCAGGGCGCCAAGCCGGGCGAGGGCGGCCAGCTTCCCGGCCACAAGGTCGACGACTACATTGCGCGGATCCGGCTCTCGACGCCGGGCGTCGGGCTGATCTCGCCGCCGCCGCACCACGACATCTACTCGATCGAGGATCTCAAGCAGCTGATCTACGACCTGCGCTGCGCCAACCCGACGGCGTCGGTCTCGGTCAAGCTCGTCTCCGAGGTCGGGGTCGGTACGGTCGCCTCCGGCGTCGCCAAGGCCAACGCCGACCACGTCACGATCTCCGGTCACGACGGCGGCACCGGCGCGTCGCCCCAGTCCTCGGTCCAGAGCGCGGGCGTGCCGTGGGAGATCGGGCTGGCCGAGACCCAGCAGACGTTGCTGCTCAACGACCTGCGCTCGCGGATCACGGTCGAGGTCGACGGCCAGATCAAGACCGGCCGCGACGTCGTGATCGGGGCATTGCTCGGCGCCGACGAGTTCGGGTTCTCGACCGCGCCGCTGATCGCGTTGGGCTGCATCATGATGCGTGTCTGTCACCTGAACACGTGTCCGGTCGGAATCGCGACTCAGGATCCGGCTCTGCGGGCCCGCTTCAGCGGCGTGCCCGAGCACGTGACGGCGTACCTGCTGTTCGTCGCCGAGGAGGTGCGGGGGCTGATGGCGAGGCTCGGCGTACGGCGCTTTGAGGATCTGATCGGCCACGCCGAGCTGCTCGAGACCGACGAGGCGATTGAGCATTGGAAGTCGCGCGGGGTCGATCTGTCGATGGTGCTCGCGACGCTTGACCTGCCGCCGGAGGTCTCGCGTCGGCACACGCGCTCGCAGGTGCCGGTACTCGACGATGCGCTGGACTGGGAGCTCGTCGCGCAATGTGAGCCGGCGATCGAATCTGGCGAGCAGGTCCGGCTCGGGCCGATCCCGGTGCGCAACGTCAACCGCGCCGTCGGCGGCATCCTGTCGGGCGAGATCGCCCGCCGGCGGGGCTCGAAGGCACTGTCGGAGGGCACCATCGAGATCGCGTTCAACGGCGCCGCCGGCCAGAGTTTCGGTGCTTGGCTGGCGCCGGGCGTGACACTGTCGCTGCATGGCGAGACCAACGACTACACCGGCAAGGGACTGTCGGGCGGGATCATCGCGGTCCGTCCACCGCAGACGGCGTTGTTCCGGCCCGAGGAGAACATGCTCGTCGGCAACACCGTGCTGTATGGCGCAACCGCCGGCCGCGCGTTCTTCCGCGGGCTGGCCGGCGAGCGCTTCGCGGTGCGCAACTCGGGCGCGGTGGCGGTCGTCGAGGGGGTCGGCGACCACGGCTGCGAGTACATGACCGGCGGCCGCGTCGTCGTGCTCGGACCCACGGGGCGCAACTTCGCGGCCGGGATGAGCGGCGGGATCGCCTACGTCTACACCCGCCAGCCGCGTCAGTTCGAGCAGCGCTCCAACCTCGAACTGGTCGATCTGGAAGCGGTCACCGATGACGACGACGCCGAGCTGCGATCGCTGATCGCCGAGCACGCTTCACGGACCGGCTCGCTGGTCGCCCGCAAGCTGCTCGCGACCTGGGAGCGCGAGCGCGAGCGGTTCATCAAGGTGATGCCGCGCGACTACAAGCGGGTGCTCGAGCAGCGCCGAGCAGAGGCCGAGGCGACCGCGGACGAGGCGGCCGAGCCGGCCGGCGACTGACGCCGGCGACCGCCGGCGGCGCTCGGCTACGCTTTCGCGTTCAGATGGGCGAGCTCGGAGCATTTCTGAAGATTCATCGGGTCGGCTTTGACAAGCGCGACCCGCGCCGGCGCGTCGACGACTACGACCAGTACTTCTCGCTGCAGCCCGAGTCCGAGCTTCGCCAACAGGGAGCACGCTGCATGGACTGCGGCGTGCCGTTCTGTCATGAGGGGTGCCCGCTGGGGAACCTGATCCCGGACTGGAACGATCTTGTCTACCGCGGCAAGTGGCACGAGGCGATCGACCAGCTGCACGCGACCAACAACTTCCCGGAGTTCACCGGCCTGATCTGCCCCGCGCCGTGCGAGTCGGCCTGCGTGCTGAACATCAACGATGATCCGGTGACGATCGAGCAGATCGAGCTGGCGATCGTCGAGCGCGCCTACGCGGAAGGGTGGATTCGCCCCCACCCACCGCAGCGCCGCACCGGCAAGACGGCCGCGGTGATCGGATCCGGACCCGCCGGCCTCGCCGTCGCCGCCGAGCTCAACCACAACGGCCATTCGGTCACCGTGTTCGAGCGCGACGAGGGCCCGGGTGGGCTGCTGCGGTTCGGCGTTCCCGACGCCAAGCTCGAGAAATGGATCATCGACCGCCGGGTCTCGCAGCTGGCCGAGGAGGGGATCGAATTCGCGTTCGACACCGACGTCGGCACCGACATCAGTCCCGCGCGGCTGCAGGAGCGTTTTGACGCGGTCGTCGTCGCGATCGGTTCACGGGTGCCGCGAGGGATCGATGTGCCCAACCACGACCTCGTCGGGATCCATCCGGCGATGGACTACCTCTACCAGCGCAACCGCTGGGTCGCAGCCAGCCAAGGCCGGGCGGCGCGCGAGACGCCCGCCGAGCGGCTGATCAGCGCCGAGGGCAAGAAGGTGATCGTGATCGGCGGCGGCGACACCGGCATGGACTGCATCTCAAACTCCCATCGCGAGCGCGCCGACAGCGTGGTGATGATCGACGTCTACGCCCAGCTGCCCGATGGCGAGGACCCGCGCGCGCCATGGCCGCTGCCGCCGAAGCGGACGCCGACGACGTACGCCCTCGATGAGGGCGGTAAGCGCCGATGGGGAACCGAGGTGACGGGCTTCGGCGGCAAGGAAGGCCACGTCAGCCACGTCTACGCGCGCCAGGTGACCGGCACCTCGTCACGAGACCTGACGCCGGTTCCCGGGTCGGAGTTCGTGCTCGAGGCCGACCTGGTGCTGATCGCGATCGGCTTCGTAGGGCCGGAGCGCGACGGCGTGATCGAGCCGCTGGGGCTCGACCTCGACCGCCGGGGGAACCTCAAGACCGAGCAGACCTACCGCACCTCGGTCGGCCGCGTCTATGCGTGCGGCGACGCCCGGATCGGACAGTCGCTGGTCGTGACCGCGATCGCCGAAGGCCGCAAGTGCGCGAGGATCGTCAACGCCGACCTCGGCGGCTCGCCGATGGACGCCGACCGCGAGCGCCTGACGGTCGGTGCGTGGAGCGGCGAAGCCGACCAAACCCTTCGTCACGAGGCCGAGGCCGCGGGCTCGGTCCGGCCAGGCGATCAGTTCTTCACGGGGCCCGCCACCAGGGGTAACTAGCGTGGGCGGCGAGAACCAGCATGGCCGCGTATGGCGTGCTAGTGTGGCCTCGGCGCAATCGTTGAGGGGCTGATCGCAACTTTTAGGGGCAATTCGGTTTCAATACAGCTTGGGACGGGGAAACTCGCCCCTGTCGGTCAGGGAACTGCGCCCCCACTTCCCTGACTCTCCGGGGGGCCCAGAAGGATCTGGGCCCCCCGGGCTATTTCTAGAGGGCGGAGTGCGGCGCGGGTCACACCGCGGGTCATATAGTGCTCGCTGGCCGATGCCGAGCTTCTGTCGTCACAACCGCCTGCTGCAGAACTGCCCGATCTGCACCAAGGAGCAGAACGTTGAGATGCAACCCGCCGTGACCCGCTTCGGCGGTCCCGAGCCGGGCGCGAACGGTCGCCAGCGCACGGGATCGGCGGCACCGGCGAGGACCCCGCGCCCGACGGGCGCGCGCGCTCGCACGGCGACCCGTCAGATGACCGTTCGGCGGCTCGCCCGGACCGAGGACGACGGCTTTCAGAGCGCGCTGGTTCCTGGCCTGCGGTCCGCGCCCGATGCTCAACGGCTGGCCGACGAACTCGCGTTCGCGGCGGCCCGTTGCGCGCGGCTGGCGGCAGATCCGCCCGGGTTGTACGCCGAGCTGGCCGATCCGGCGATCGGGATCGAGGAGCGCAGCTGGCTCGCGTTCCAGCTCGCCTGGCTGTCGCCATCCGACCAGGACGAGCCCTTTGCCGCGATCGAGCGAGCGCGGGTTCCGTGGACGCCCGAGGGGCGCTCAGCGCCCGCCGCCGAGCCTGGCGCGGCGGGCCCCCGCGGCAGCTATGACCCGCGCCAGCCGGGACGGACGGCCGCCGCTTACCGCGGCTGGGCGGCGCGGGCGGGATCGCAGGCGGCCGCCTACGCGGGCGACTCGAGCTGGACCCCGGAGCGTCGCTTCGATCGCGTGTTCGAGCGACTGGCACTGCCTGGGATCGATCGGGCGGTCCGGTATGACCTGCTGGTGACGCTCGGCTGCACCGGCGCCTATCAGCTGCACGCCGGATCACTGCACCTCGGTGGCTCAGACCCGGTCACGCTTGCCGCCAAGCGGCTGCTCGGGATCGGCGATCCGATCATGCTCGAGCGCCGCGCGGCCGAGCTCGCGCGCGCGACCACGGCGCCGCTGCAGGCACTCGATCTGGCCTTCTTCAACTGGGAGCGGCGCGATCGCTGGACCGCCGGGATGCCGGACGGCGCCGCGGTTGACGAGACCGTCCGCGCGGGCGCGTACGCGGCGCTCGGGCTGTCCTAGCACCGGCGGGCGTCCCGACGGACCGCGTCGTTGGCGAAGAGTCCCTGCAAGGATGCCCCAAACGGCTACCCTGAGCGGCCATGTCTCTCGTCCGTAAGGCGCCGCGTGAGGCGATCGTGGTGAGCGCGGTCGCGTTCGGGCGTCCCGACGGCTCGCTGTGGGCCATGGCACTCGACGCGGGCGTCCCGACGTTGCTCGGCGGTGGCGCGTCCGGCCCGTTCTCGACGGCGGTCGCGTGGGACGTCGCCGGCGCCGACTGGACCCTGCGCGCCGACGGCGTGTCGCTGACGGTCACGCCGGCGCAGGCACCCGAGTCCGCCGCCCTCGAGGGTGTCCCTGAGCCGAGCTGGTCTGGCAGCCAGGAGCTGTGCCGGGTGACCGGAACGATCGAGCCGGTCGGCTCGGCGCCGCTGTCGCTGGACTGTGTTGGGGTCCGCACCCAACTCGACGGGATCCGGGATCGCGAGCTGGGCTCGCTGCGGGCGTTCACCGGCTGGCTCGGCGACGACGAGGCGGTGGCGCTGCTGGCACTGCGCGCGGTCGACGAGAGCGACCAGGAAGGCGATCTGGTCGCGGCCAGCCTGTTTGACCCCGAGGGATGGACAGTGAGTACCGATCCCCGGCTCTCGACCACGTACGCCGGATCCGGTCAGCCGACGCGCGCGACGCTCGAGCTGTGGTTCGCCGACGGCGAGCAGGAGCGTGTGCGCCGTGTCGCCGGGGAGGCCGACGGCCCCGTCGTGCGGACCGGCGGCGACGAGGCGGCGATCGAGGCGCTGCCGCTGCGCGTGCACAGCCGCGGCAACGACGGCGCCGGCGTCTACCTGCTCGCGAGTAGGTAGCTGGATGCCCGGCGACTACTTCGTCGCGCACGGGCGCCGCCGGCGCTGGCGGGCGCCGCTGGCGATGCTCGTGGTCGGGCTGGCGATCGTCGCGATCGTGGTGCTGGCGTTGCGCGACGGTCGGGGCGACGCCTCGTCGACCGGCGACGGCGGCAGGGCGGCACGGGCAGCGGCCGCCGCGGCACACGCCGACCTGCGCCCGGGACCCGTTTCGGCGACGGTCGCGGTGTCTGACAAGGGGGGACGGCGGATCCCGCGCGGGTTCCTCGGGCTGTCGATCGAGTTCCAGGCGTTGCGCGCCTACACCGGCTACAACCCGTCGGCGATCAACCCGGTGTTCGAGCACCTCGTCTCGAGCCTCTCGCCGGGGCAGGCGCCGCAGCTGCGGATCGGCGGCGACAGCACCGACGTCTCCTACGTGCCGGCGCACGGGGTCAAGCCGCCGCATTACGTCGCGCACACGCTGTCGGCGGTGTGGCTGCAGACGCTCGCGCGACTGCGGCGCGCGGTCGGCGCGAAGCTGATGCTCGGCATCAATCTCGCAGCCGACAGTCGGTCGCTGGCGGCAGCCGAGGCTCGCGCGTACGTCGCGGCGGTCGGGCGGAGGTCGATTCAGGCGCTCGAGATCGGCAACGAGCCAAACCTCTACGCGGGCGTCACCGCGTTCCCGGGGCACAACGGGAAACCCGTCGCGGCACGAGCGAAGGGGTTCGACTTCGGCGACTACGTGCATCAGTTCGACGCGATCGGGCGCAGCTTGGAGTCGCTGCCGCTGGCTGGACCGGCGCTCTCCGCCGGCCTGGTCGCCGGGCCACCGGAATGGCTCGATCCGATGGCGCGGTTCCTGCACACGCACCCACGGCTGTCGACGATGACCGTCCACCGTTACCCGCTCGTCAGCTGTTTCTCAAAGCCCGGTCAGGCGCAGTATCCGACGATCGCGCACCTGCTCTCGCCATATTCGACGGTGCAGCTCGCTGACGGGGTTCGGCGCTGGGTCGCGATTGCGCATTCACAGCACCGCGCGTTGCGAGTCGACGAACTCAACTCGGTCGCCTGTCGCGGCCGCGACGGCGTCTCGAACACGTTCTCGAGCGCGCTGTGGATGACCGACGCGCTGTTCTCGCTGGCCAATGTCGGCGTCGACGGGGTCAATGTCCACACGCTGCCCGACTCCGCCTACCAGCTGTTCAGGTTCGCCCGCCGCCACGGTACCTGGACGGGCGCGGTCGCACCGGTCTATTACGGGATGCAGCTGTTCGCGCAGGCGGTGCCGCTGGGGTCACGGCTGATCTCGACGACGGGCGTCTCGCACTCATCGACGCTGAGCGTGTGGGCGACGCGCGGCCGCAGCGCAACCGTGCGGGTGGTGCTGATCAACAAGAGCCCGTCGCGCAATCGCACCGTGCGGATCACGCCGCCGGCGGGCGGCGCCGCGACCGGCTCGCTCGAGCGTCTGCTGGCACAGCGGGCCAACTCGACGCAGAATGTGACGCTCGGCGGTCGTGGTTACGGCCGGCGAACGACCACCGGTCAACTCGCCCCGCCGAGCACCGTCCAGGTGACGCGCCACGGCCGCGACTTCGAGGTCGTCGTGCCGCGAATGAGCGCGGCGATGTTGACGATCCCGGCGGCCTGAGGCCGCGCGGGCGAGTCAGTTCTCGACGCCGAGGCGATCCCAGCAGTAGAGCTCGAGGCACTCGACCGCAAGCTGGGCGCAGCGCTCCTCCGAGAGCCACGGCAGCACGGTGTCAAATGCCTCCTCCTCGCCGACGCCCGCCTCGAACGCCTCCTCGCCGCGGAAGCCGGCCGCGATCTTCAGCGCCTCACGCCGGTTCTCCCCCAGCGAGGGAAACACGTTGACCAGGAACTCCTTGTTCGGCAGCGGGTGCCCGACCTCAAGCGAGACGTGCCACGCGGCCAGCAGCGACAGGTCGTGTTCGTCGAGGTCTGCGACCGCCTTGGCGTAGTGCGAGTTCAGGTCGGCCTCGGGGATCTCGTCAACCCACGCGCGCACGACTTCACCGAGGATCTGGCGCCGAGCCTCACGTCCGACCGAGTCGGCGATCACCCTGATGGCGTTCTGCGGTTCGATGAAGCAGAGGGACATTGCGTCTCCGGCTCGGGTTCACGGATGCGCGAAACGTAGGCAATGCCCCGGACGGATCGATGATCCAGTCCGCCGGACCAGCGGGTTCGGGCCTCAGACGGTGGCGCGACGGGCGTGCCAGAAGCCGCGAGGCTGCGCACCCTCGAACTGGATCCCCGGCAGCGTGCCGATCCCGACGATCTCGATCAGCGTCTGGATCTGCGGTTGCGGGCCTCGCAGTTTGATCGCCCGGCCACGCGCCCGCAGGCGCCGGGCAAGCAGCGCCAGGTCGACCATCAGCGACGCATCGGCGAACGTCAGCTCGCTCAGATCGACGGTCACATCGGCCTGAGCGTGCAGCGCCCGGGCCAGTGCTCGGCGACGACAACCCTGCGTGCTGCGGACCTCATCGCCCGAGCAACGCAGCAGCGGAGGCTTATCGCTGAAGGTTATGATTGCGTGAAGCTATCCGACTTGGACAACGATTGCCAAGTCCGGTTTGGTCGGAATGCATACGTTTCGCTCGCGATGGTCGTCCCGATCTGAGACATCCCGGGGTCGGGTGGGGCCGCGTCTAGACTCCGCAGCATGGCCACCACCGAAGAAGTAATGGACGCGCTGCGCGACGTGATCGACCCCGAGCTCGGGCTGGACTTCGTTGAGCTCGGCTTGATCTACGACGTTGCGATCGACGACGGTACGGTCAGCGTGACGTACACGCTGACGACCCCCGGGTGTCCGATCGGCCCGCAGGTGTCTGAGCAGATCGATGAGTTCGTGTCAGAGCTCGATGACGTCTCAGCGGTGCAGTCGACGTTGACGTTCGAGCCGGCATGGTCGCCGGAGCGGATGAGCGACGACGCGAAGTTCGCGCTCGGCTTCTAGGACCCGGTCAGGCTCCAGGGCTCGGGTCAGGCTCCGCGGAGTTCGCGGTCGAGATCGATCGCGCGGATGTCGTGATCGGACGGCAGTTTGTCGAGCACCGCGCTGACGACGTCACGGACGTCGCGCTGGGCGCGCCCGAGATCGTCTCGCAGCGAGATCAATGCCGTGTGAACGATCTTCAGCTGCGCCGCAGTCAGGTCGAGGTGAAACGCGATCTGACCGGGTTTGATCAGCACCAGCTCGCTGTCGCCGGCTGGGGTGGCGCCGGGCTCCGGCGCCGATTCGTCGTCCATGCGCGGGGATCGTACTGGACCATTCGGAATCTCCCGCGCCGCTTCCGGCGCCGCCCGAGGTACGGATCCGTCGACTCGTGGGAGGCCCGACTCGTGGGAGGCCCACTAGGACTTGCGCGGGCGTGACCGTCGCGCGGTGCGCTCGCGTTTGGCGCGCATGTCCGCCGCCGGGCCGCGGGTTCGGCTGCGGTCGGTCGGCACGATCGGCACCGGCTCGGCCGCGGCGGCGCCGTCGGTCTGCTGGTCTCCGTCGGACGTGCGCGAGCGCTGGCGCCGGCGCGGCGCGCCGCCGCCCCGGGCCGCGACCAGCAGCGTCGCCAGCGACCGATCGATCCCCTCGGCGACCACATCCAGGTCCGGCATCGCGTCGTAATCGCCGAGCAGGCCGTAGCCGAGCTCGCCGTTGTAGGACATGATCGCGACCGCCAGCGCGTGGTCCTCGGGCAAGAACGCGACCGGGAACAGGTCCAGCAGCCGGCGGCCGAGCACGTACAGCGGCACCTGCGGTCCGGGCACGTTCGTGACCAGCAGGTTGAACAGCCGGGTGGAGAAGTTCAGCCGGGAGGCCTGCGCGAGGATCGTCGGCGGGGCGAGGTTGTTGACGGCCGTGAGCGTCGCCGCGCCGACCGCCTGCTTTGACTCCTTGAGCCCGTCCATCGCGGCGCGCACGTACCGCAGCCGAGCGACCGGATCGTCGATGTAGACCGGCAGCGGACCGCGCATCACCGTCAGCTGGTTACCGAGCGCGCCGCGCTGGTCGCGCGGCCGCACCGAGACGGGTACCAGCGCGCGCATCTCGAGGCCCTGGGTGCGCACGCCGCGCGATCGCAGCCAATCCGCCAGTCCGCCCGACACGACCGTCAGCACGACATCGTTGACGGTCCCGCCGAGCGCGTCCTTGATCTGCTTGTACTCGGCCAGTTGCTGGCGGACGACCGCGAATCGCCGATGCGGTCCGATCGTCACGTTCAACGGCGTCTCGGGCGCCGGATTCAGCCCCGCCCAGACCAGCTCGCCGAGCCCCTCGGCCGCGTCGCGCAGCGTCGCCAGCGAGCTCGACGGGCTGCCGGCGGCGCCGATCGCGCGAGCTGTCGCCGAGGCGCTGGCGCGCACCGCCCCGCGCGCGCCGGCGACCAGCAACTCGGCCCCAGAGGGCTCCGCGTGAGCCTGCCATGGCGCCAGCTCGTCGGTGTCGGTGGGGGCCGGCTTGCGCTCAAGATCGAAGATCACCGTCGCGAGGTCGACGCCGGAGACGCCGTCGACAAGCGCGTGATGGGTCTTTGAGATGATCGCGAAGCGGTCGCCCTCCAGGCCCTCGACCAGCCAGTTCTCCCAGAGCGGCTTGGAGCGGTCCAGGCGCTGGGAGGCGATCCGCGAGACCAGCGCCAGCAGCTGTTGCTCGGAGCCCGGCTCGGGCAGAGCGGTATGCCGAACGTGGTAGTTGAGGTTGAAGTCCGGGTCGTCGACCCACAGCGGTCGTCCGGTCTGCAGCGGCGGTGTCGCGAGCTTCTGGCGGTAGCGCGAGACCAGGTGCAGCCGACCGCGGATGTGGTCGGCGAACGCCTCGAAGTCGGGAGGCGGGCCTTCGAAGATCAGCAGGCCGCCGATGTGCATGTGCGACGCGCGCCCCTCCTGATGCAGGAACGAGGCGTCGGTGGAGGTCAGCCGGTCGAGATGCTCCTGCACGCGTTCTTCCCCTCGTGGTCCACTCGAAGATCGCAAGCGTACCTGCCGGGGACCGGACCGATAGGCTCCCTCGCGGATGGCCTGGGACTTCTGCACCGAGCCGGAATTCGAAGCCAAGCTGGAGTGGATGCGCGGGTTCGTGCGCCAGCAGGTCTGGCCGCTGGAGACGCTCTGGCGCGAGCTCGGGTGGGAGGGCCTGCGGCGGGCCGCGGTGCCGCTGTCAGAGCAGGTCAAGGCCCAGCGGTTGTGGGCCGCGCACCTCGATCCCGAGCTCGGCGGGCAGGGATACGGCCAGATCAAGCTCGGACTGATGCACGAGATTCTCGGTTCAAGCCCGCTGGCACCGATGGTGTTCGGCAACGCGGCACCGGACTCGGGCAATTCCGAGATCCTCGCGCTGGTCGGCACCGACGAGCAGAAGGATCGCTATCTGCACCCGCTGCTCGCCGGCGATCTGAAATCCGCGTTCTCGATGACCGAGCCCGAGACCGCCGGATCTGACCCGACACTGCTGCAGACCCGCGCTGTGCGCGACGGCGGCGAGTGGGTGATCGACGGCCACAAGTGGTTCTCGTCAAACGGGTCGATCGCGGACTTCCTGATCGTGATGGTCGTCACCGATCCAGACGCGCGCCCACACCAGCGCGCGTCGATGTTCATCGTCGACGCCGACACGCCGGGGGTCGAGGTGCTCCGAGACGTCGGCACGATGGAGCATCCCGACGAGAGCTTCGGACGCTACGGCAACCACGCCGAGATCCGCTATGAGCAGGTCCGCGTGCCCGCCAGCGCGATGCTCGGGGCCCAGGGCGCCGGCTTCCTGATCGCCCAGCAGCGGCTCTACCCCGGCCGGATCCACCACTGCATGCGCTGGCTGGGAGTGGCGCGCCGGGCGTTCGACATGCTCTGCGAGCGCTCGCTGTACCGGGTCTCGCACGGCAAGACGCTGTCCGAGCACCAGACGATCTCCAACTGGATTGCCGATTCCGAGGCCGAGATGTCCGCGGCGCGCCTGATGACCCTGCATGCCGCATGGAAGATGGACACCGAGGGGGTCGCGTCCGCGCGCAAGGAGATCGGGCTGATCAAGTTCTACGGCGCCAAGGTGCTGCACGACGTGATCGACCGCGCGCTGCAGGCCCACGGGGCGCTCGGATACTCGACCGACCTGCCGCTTGAGGCGATGTACCGGTTCGCGCGCGCGGCACGGATCTACGACGGCCCCGACGAGGTCCACCGGGCGTCGGTCGCGAGGCAGATCCTGCGCGGCTACGAGGCGCCCGCCGACGGCGTCCCGACCGAGTTCATCCCGGCTCGGCGCGAGGCGGCGCAGCGGCAGTTCGCCGATGTGCTCGCCGCCGTCACCGCGAACGACTGACCCCCCTACACTCGGAGGCGTGACCATCTCCACCCCGGAGACGATCCTGCTGGCGTCCCCGCGCGGCTACTGCGCGGGTGTCGACCGGGCGGTGCAGACCGTCGAGCGTGCGCTCGAGCTGTACGGCGCGCCCGTGTACGTGCGCAAGGAGATCGTCCACAACAAGCACGTCGTCGAGGAGTTGCGGGCGCGCGGCGCGGTCTTCGTCGACTCCGAGAGCGAGGTACCGGAGGGTGCGACCGTCGTGTTCTCGGCCCACGGCGTTGCGCCGAGCGTTCACGCCGGCGCCGCCGAGCGACGGCTGCGAACGATTGACGCAACCTGCCCGCTGGTGACCAAGGTCCACGTCGAGGCCAAGAAGTTCGCCGCGCAGGACTACACGATCGTGCTGATCGGACACGAGGGTCACGAGGAGGTCGAGGGCACGATGGGGGAGGCCCCGGACCGGATGGTGCTCGTCCAGGACGAGGACGAGGTCGACCGGCTCGAGGTCGCAGACCCGAGCCGGATCGCCTACATCTCGCAGACGACGCTGTCGGTCGACGAGACGCGGGCGATCATCCTGCGCCTGCGCGAGCGCTTCCCGCACATCGTCGGGCCTCGCACCGACGACATCTGTTACGCGACCACGAACCGCCAGACCGCGGTCAAGCAGCTTGCGCGCGAGTCAGATCTCGTGCTTGTCGTCGGCTCCCGCAACTCTTCGAACTCCAACCGCCTGGTCGAGGTCGCGCGCGAATATGGCGCCGCCTCGCACCTGATCGACAACGAGACCGAGGTCCAGGAGGGCTGGCTCGAGGGCGTCCGGGTGTTGGGGATCACCTCAGGCGCAAGCGCGCCCGAGGGCCTCGTTCGCGAGCTGGTCGAGCGCTTCCAGAAAGGCGGCACGACCGATGTGCGCGAGCTCGAGGTCGTCTCGGAGGACGTTCGGTTCATGCTGCCGAAGGCGATCCGCCAGGCGCTGGCCGCCTGAGCGACCGTGCGCCTGAGCGCTCGGAGCGTCCCCTGCGGACGCTGATCGTCTCTGATCTGCATCTCGGCTCAGGGCGCGGGGTGCTCAGCGGCGCCCGCGCTCGGGCGCAGCTGCTTGCCGCGGTGGCGCGCAGCGATCGGCTGGTGCTGCTCGGTGACGTCCTCGAGCTGCGAGAGCGGTCGTGGGGCGAGGTGCTGCGGATCGCGACGCCGATGCTCGCTGCACTCGGCGAGGCGCTGCCCGCCGCGGGCTCGGTGGTGCTGGTCGCCGGTAACCACGACCACGGACTGCTGGTGCCCTGGCTACAACGCCGGGCGGTGCTCGACTTGGCGCCGGCGCTCGGTGTCGAGTCCGAGGTGACGCCGCTCGCCGGCGAGCCGCTGGGGTGCGTGTGCGCGGCATTCGGGGGCCGTCGGGTTGACATCGCGTACCCCGGTGTGTGGCTGCGCGAGGACGTCTACGCGACCCACGGGCACTATCTCGATCGCCATACCACGGTGCCGACGCTCGAACGGCTCGGGATCGGCGCGGTCGCGCGGATCGCGTCCGAGCGGCCCGACGCTCCGGCCGCGGCCGAGGACTACGAGGCCGTGCTTGGGCCCGTCTACGCGTGGCTCGACGCGCTCGCCGGCGCCGGTTCACGAACGGGTCAGGGTGCCTCGGTCGCCGCCTGGCGGCGGCTCGGTCAGGGTCGCGGCGGGCGCGGTGGGCTGCGCGGCCGGGCGCTGCGGCTCTCGTTCCCGGGGATCGTCGCCGGGCTGCGTCGTGCCGGGCTCGGTCCGCTGAGCGCAGACGTCTCGATCGAGCGGTTGCGCGACAGCTCGCTGCGAGCGTTCGCCGAGGTGTTGCTGCGGATGCGGGTGCAGGCCCCGTTCGTCGTGTTCGGTCATACGCATCGCGCCGGTCCGCTGCCCGGCGACGATCCCCGCCCGTGGCAGACGGCGACCGGCATCCGCCTGATCAACTGCGGCTGCTGGGTCGGCGAGCGGGCGCTGAGCGGCTCCCGGCCCGACAGCCCATACCGACCCGGGTTCTGCGTCCGGCTCGACGACGACGCCGCGCCGGCGCTCGTCAACCTGCTGGACTGACGCTCCTGGCCCGGCTCTACGCTGCCCGGCGATGCCCGAGCCCGCCCGCCTGATCACGCAGCGGCCGTTGCAGCAGTTGCTGCTGATGGCGTTCACCGGTTTCACCGGCTTCTACGTGACGCTCGCGGCGCTGCCGGCATGGATCGCGATGGGCGGCGGCTCGACCACCTCCGCGGGCGCCGCCACGACCGTGATGCTCGCGACGACTGCCGCCTGCCAGCCGTTCGTGCCGATCCTGCTGCGCCGCCTGCGCACGACCCCCGTGATGGCGCTCGGGCTGCTCGCGCTCGGATTGCCCGCGCCGGCGCTGATCTGGGCCGGGGCCGGCGCCGGTCTGTATGCGATCTGTGCGATCCGCGGAATTGGGTTTGCGATCTTCACGATCGCGGGCACCGTCGCGAACGCCGAGGTCGCCCCGGAGGGGCGGCTCGGCGAGGTCACGGGCTGGTATGGGTTGGCGGCCGCAGGCCCGAACGTGGTGATGGTCCCGCTGTCGGTGCTGGTCCTGCACGAGATCGGCTTCTGGCCGGTCGCGGTGCTGGCGGCGACGCCGGTACTCGGCGCGGTGTTCGCGCTTGCGCTCGGCGGCGGCTGGAGGCGCGACCCGGGCGACGAGGTGCGCGCGGCGCCAGGGCGCGGTGCGATCGCACCGGCGGTGCGGCGCTCGCTCGCGCCGGCCGTCGTGCTGTTCGCGCTGACGACCGCAGGCGGCGCGGTGGTCACGATCCTGCCGATCGAGCGCCCGGGACTCACCGCGACCGCCGGTCTGGCGCTGCTGGGAGCGGTCACCGCCGCCTCGCGCTGGCGCGCCGGGATCGTCGTGCATCGCCGCGGCGTGGTCGCGCTGTTGCCGTGGACGTGCGCGATCACTGCCGTGGCCCTGCTCGTGTTCGCGGCGGGTCTGACCGACGACACGACCGGGGTCGTGCTGTTCGCCTGCGCGGCTTGCGGAGTCGGCTACGGGGCTGTCCAGAGCCTGACCCTGGTGGCGGCGTTCGCCCGCACCGAGCGGCGGATGCGGCCGGTCGCCAGCGCGGTGTGGAACGTCGCGTTTGACTCGGGCACCGGCGTCGGCGCCGTTCTGATCGGCGTGCTGAGCGCGGGCTCGCTGGGCATCTGGGGCGCGTTTGCGGTGCTGTCGGGGCTGGTCGCCGCGGTGATCCCGTTTGCGCTTGCCAGCGGCTGAGTGGTTGCGCGGCCGGTCGGCGTGCTCGCCGGCGTGGTTACGGCGCGAGACCGGTCGGCGTGCTCGCCGGCGTGGCTACGGCGCGAGACCGGCCGGCGTGCTCGCCGGCGTGGTTAAGGCGCGAGACCGGCCGGCGTGCTCGCCGGCGTGGTTAAGGCGCGAGACCGGGTGTGAAGCAGACGGCGTGACAGACGACGCCGCTGCCGATCTCGAGTTCGAGCTCGCCCGCGGTCGAGACCGCGTGGCTGATCAGCTCGTAGGCGCCGGGGTGGTCGACCCGCAGTCGTTCGCCGTTGACGGTCACGCTGCCGTCGCCGTCGAGCACTGCCCAGACCGCGCCCGCCTCGTACGGGCCGCTGTAGGGCCCGGGCACGTCGTCGGATTGGGCGACCAGCAGCGCGCCCGGCTGGTCCTCGGGTCGTACCGGCGCGAGCGGCTGGAAGTCGAGCCCGAGCAGCTCCCCGATCGCCAGCTCGGTCTCGTCGTAGGCGCCCTCGCCGTAGTGGTACTCAAACAGCCGCCCGTCGCCGTTGAACAGGTAGCGCGCAGGCCAGCCGAGGTTCTCGTACTCCTGCCACAGCTCGAGCTCGGGATCGACGAGCACCGGGTACTCGATCCCGAGCCGGGCGACCGCCGCCTCGACGTTGCCGAGCTTGGCCGACGGCGCGAACCCGGGGGAGTGGACGCCGACGACGCGGAGCCCGTGTTCGCGATAGCGCGCGTCCCAGCCGCGCAAATAGGGCAGCGTCCGGATCGAGTTCGGCCGGCAGAAATCCCAGAACTCGATCAGCACCGGGCAGCCGCGCAGCTGGTCCATTCGCAGCGACGCGACGTTGATCCACTGCGCCCCACGCGGGAACGGCGGAGCGGCGATGTGATCCACCGGAGCGCGCACCGGCCCGATGGTAGTGTCGCGTCGCCGATCCCTGACAGCCTCTGGCGGCTCCTCGCGTGGCTACGGCCAGACCACGGATTCTGCGTCCTTGGCGACGCCTTCTTTGTGTCACCGAACCAACGACGCGCGACACTGGCTGCGAGTCGCGACGCGGGGCTACACTGAATGAAGTATTGGAATCCCTACTGCCTTTGAGGTGTTTTAGACGATGACCCCGTCCGGAGCCGAGGTACTGCGGCAGATCAAGAGCCGGATCCCGGAGACCGATCCCGCCGACGTGCGCGAGCAGCTTGGCAACGGCGCGGTCGTGATCGACGTGCGCGAGGCAGAAGAGTGGTCGACCGGCCACATCCCCGGTGCCCGGCACGTGCCGAAGTCGTTCCTGGAGTCGCGGATCGAGGGCTCGGCACCCGATCGCGACCAGCACGTGATCCTCTACTGCCAGTCGGGCAACCGCTCGGCGTGGGCGGCGCGGACGCTGATCGACGATCTCGGATACTCCAACGTCGAGTCGATGACCGGCGGCATCACGCTCTGGAAGGACCGCGGCTATGACGTCGAGCAGCCGCGCACGCTGAGCGCCGAGCAGCGCGACCGCTACTCACGCCACCTGCTGCTCTCCGAGGTCGGCATCGAGGGCCAGCAGAAGCTGCTGGACGCGAAGGTGCTGCTGCTGGGCGCCGGCGGGCTGGGCTCGCCGACGGCGCTGTACCTCGCGGCCGCCGGTGTCGGCACGCTCGGGATCGTCGACGACGACACTGTCGACCTCTCCAACCTGCAGCGTCAGGTGATCCACAACTCCCAGCGGGTCGGCGAGCCGAAGGTCGACTCCGCCGAGGAGACGATCACCGCGCTGAACCCGGACGTCCAGGTCAACAAGTACCCGGTCCGTCTCGGGCCCGACAACATCATGGAGATCCTTCCGGGCTACGACATCGTCGTCGACGGGCTGGACAACTTCCCGACCCGGTACCTGCTCAACGATGCCTCCGTGCGGCTGCAGATCCCGGTCGTGTCGGCCGCGATCCTCGGCTTCGAAGGCCAGCTGTCGGTGTTCAAGCCCTATGACGGCCCGTGCTACCGCTGCCTGTTCCCGACGCCGCCGCCACCCGAGCTGGCGCCGTCATGCGGTGCCAACGGCGTGCTCGGCGTGCTGCCGGGGACGATGGGCCTGTTGCAGGCGACCGAGGTGATCAAGCTGATCCTCGGCGAGGGCGACCCGGCGATCGGTCGGCTGCTGATGTACGACGCGCTTGCGGCGACGGTGTCCGAGGTCAAGATCCGCCGTGACCCGGCCTGCCCGATCTGCTCACGTCATCCCGAGGCGATCTCCGATGAGGAGATGGGCGTGTTCCCTGACTACGACGCGTTCTGCGCCGGCGCGCACTAATGGGTCCCCGCCAACGCCGGACCCACCCGCGGCTGACCATCTAGGCTCGCGCCCATGGCCACGATCAAGATCCCACCGGTGCTGCGCCCGTCGGTCGGCGGCGAGCGCGAGATCTCGGCGGATGGTTCGTCCGTCGGCGAGATCCTGCGCGCGCTCGTCGACAGCCACCCGGAGACCAAATCCCAGCTGTTCAGCCCCGAGGGAGACCTCAACCGCTACGTCAACGTCTATCTCAACGACGAGGACGTGCGCGTGCTCGACGGGCTTGAGACCAGCGTCGGCGCGTCCGACACGCTCGTGATCCTGCCCGCGATGGCGGGCGGCGCGGGCCGCCGGTAGCGACCAGGCGGTTCAGGTCGCGCCGCGGTTTTGTGCCGCGTGCGCGTTGCCGAGTTGGCGGTTCAGGTCGCGCCGCGGTTTTGTGCGGCGCGCGCGTTGCCGAGTTCGGTGGCGATCCAGACGAGCACCCGCCCGGTGCTTGCGTCGGCCTCGGTCGCGGTCACCGGGATCAGGCGCCAGCGCTGACTGCGAATCCAGTTCTCCCGGATGTGGTCGTATTCCCAGCGCTCTCGTGTGTCGTGCCAGCGCCGGCCCTTGACCTCGAGCACCACTCGTTCGGCGCGCCACATCAGGTCAACGCGATAGGGGCCGATCCACTGTTCGGTCTCGGGCCGCGGCAGGTCCGTGGCGAGGATCGCGGCCAGCAGCCGCTCGTGTGGTGGCGATTCGGTCCTCGAGCTGGGACGGTTCGGATCAAGCAGCGCCCACAGCAGTCCGACGCCTGCCCGGTTCGGATGCCTGGCGGCCGTCTGTTTGAGCGCGGCCCGAGTCGTGATCCGCCGATCCAGCGCGGTGTCGAGGGCGTTCTCGAACCGTCGCTGTGACAACAGCGGCACCGAGTCCAGCAGCGCGAGCGCCGGGGAGGCGACCGGTAGCGCGCGACGCCGGCGCCGTTCGTTGCGCCAGAAGCGGCCGGCTCGATGCATCTCGAGACCCGGGCGGCGACGGGCGGTCTCGGCGCCGACCACGGTGAGCTGCACCGGGTCAGGGGCGATCGGTGGGTCGTGGGGGTCGAGCAGATCCCACAGCCACAGGGCGCTGAGATGGCTCAACATCGCGGCCGGACCGCCGACGAGCACCGCCGCGTGCTCGGCGGCAAGTGGCGGCAGCGCACTCGCCTCGACGAGGCCATAGATGCCGCGGTGCCGGTACGGATGCAGTTGCCGGCGGTCGACGGCGCGGTTGATCGTGCGAGCGCCGACACCAAGCTGGCGCAGCTGGCCGTGCGCGATCAGGAGCGCCTGCTGGGTGCCGAGCCGGGCGATTCGTTCGTGCGGCCAGATGCGCTTCGCCGGTGGTGCGGGGTGGATCGCGTCAGTGGCCATAGTGCACCTAGCCTGTGGGCAGCCGGAAATCACCCCCCCAAACTTGGGGTCAGACATGTTCTGCCCGGGTTCATGACTTGGGTGTCGCGGCGAGATCTGGGTGTGTCGTCAAACGCCCGCTGCTCGGTCTCGGGCCGGCGCAAAGGGATATTCGAGACGCACAAGGTCCTGGATCGCCGTTTGCTCGGGTGGGGTGGCGGGCAAACGGCGATATATCACCGCGCCGGTCCGCCGATTGGCAGCCGGCCCGCCGGTTGGCGGCCGGCCTCGCCCATTGGCTCCCGGCCCGCCCGCTGGCCCCGCCCGCTGGCGGCTGGCCTCGCCCATTGGCTCCCGCCCGCCCGCTGGCCCCGCCCGCCCGGCCCGGGCGCGCGCTCGGGCCGGCCGTCAGAGCGACAGCGACCCGGAGATCGTCGTGCGGGTGTCGCCCGCGATCCAGATCGCGCCGTCGCGATCCCGCGAGACGTGCACCCGGCCACGGCGGCCGAGCGCGGTGCCCTGTGCCGCGACGTAGGGCGCCTGCGCGCGGCCGTTGCCAAGCAGCCAACCGGCGAGCGACGCGTTGAGGCTGCCGGTCACCGGATCCTCGCGCGTGGCCCCGTCGACCCCGAAGAACGCCCGCACCTCGAACTGCGTGTCGCTGCCGGGGACACTCGGGCCGACGACGCCGATGTCGAGCTCGCCGACCGGTCCGGGTGCCAGCTCGAGTACCGCATCGGCGTCGCTCAGCAGGACCGCCACCCAGCCCGGCCCGTTGTCGACCCACTGGCTGTCGAGGATCGCGTCGCGGTCGATCCCGAGGATCGCTGCGATTCGCGCCACCAGTTCGGCCTCGACCGGCCCCGAGCGGATCACCGGCGGCGCCTGAAACGCCAGTCGCCCGTCGACCCGCCGGATCGAGACCAGGCCGACGCCGCATTCCTGCACGATCACGTCATCGGCACGCGCCGCGCCGCCGTGCTCGAGCCACGCGTGGCAGCTGCCGAGCGTCGGGTGCCCGGCGAACGGCAGCTCCGCCGCGGGCGTGAAGATCCGCACCCGGTAGTCGGCGGCGTCATCACGCGGTGCCAGCAGGAACGTCGTCTCCGACAGGTTCGTCCATTGCGCCAGCAGTTGCATCTGCTCGTCGTCGAGGCCGCTGCCGTCGAGCACGACCGCGACCGGGTTGCCGCGCAGCGGGGCGTCGCCAAAAACGTCGACCTGTGCGAGTGGCAGCGACATTCGCATCAGCGTACGGGAACGATCGACGCGCCTACGGGAAGGACGAGGCGCGCATGGGAACGATCGAGGCGCGTACGGGAACGATCGAGGCGCGTACCGGAACGATCGAAGCACGTACGGGAAGGATCGAGGCGCCGGGGCGTCTGGTCAGGCAGACGCCCAATCCCCCTCGAGAGGAGCATCCCCCGATGTCAACATCCAACCCTGCCCGCCGCCTGCTCGTGCTCGCGGTCACCGCATCGATCGTGGCCGCCGGCGTGCTGGCGATACTCGCCGCCAGCGCCGGCGCGAAATCCAACACGATCGCCATCCGGACGGCGAAGGTCGCGGGTCACAGCGAGCGGGTCGCGGTCAACTGCCGCCGGCCTCACCGTCTACACGCTGTCGGGCGACAGCCGCAGGCACATGAAATGTCGCCGTGGCAACGGCTGCTTTAGCTTCTGGCCGCCCGTGACCGTCAAGCACCGCCCGACCAAGGCGGCCGGGGTCAAGGGCAGGCTCGGCACATTCAAGCGCGACGGCTTCACCCAGGTGACGCTCAACGGGCATCCGCTGTACACGTACGCCGGTGACGAGCGTCGGCCCGGGCTCGCCAACGGCAACGGCATCCGCACCTTCGGTGGCACCTGGCACGTCGTGCCGGCGGCGTCCGGAATGGGTTCCTGGCAGAGGTAGACTGAACTGGACAATGGCCCCCGAGAGCTTGCAGAACAAGCCCTGCGGAGGGCGCTACGGAGACATCGTCCAGGCAATCGGCCACACGCCGCTGGTCGAACTCAAGCGCCTGAGCCCGAAGCCGGGTGTCCGGATCTGGGCCAAACTCGAGTCGCGCAACCCGACCGGCTCGGTCAAGGACCGGGTGGCGCGGGCGCTGATCGAGGACGCCGAGGACAAGGGGCTGATCCGGCCCGGGCAGACGATCCTTGAGCCGACCAGCGGCAACACCGGCATCTCGCTGGCGATGATCTGCGGACGCAAGGGATACGACGTGAAGGTCGTGATGCCCGACAACGTCACCCCGGAGCGGACCGAGCTGCTGCGGATGTACGGCGCTGAGATCGTCTACTCCGAGGGGTCCAAGGGCTCAAACGGAGCCGTCGAGTTGGCGCTCGACATGGCCGAGCGCGACGCCTCGTTCTACATGCCCTACCAGTACGGCAACCGCGCCAACCCCGACGCTCACTACAACGGCACGGCGCTGGAGATCCTCGAGGAGCTCGACGACGTCGCCGCGTTCGTCGCCGGGCTCGGGACCGGGGGGACGCTGATGGGCAACGGCCGTCGGCTGCGCGAGGAGTTCGGCTCCAGCTGCAAGATCGTCGCCGCCGAGCCGATGCAGGGTGAGCCGGTACAGGGGCTGCGCTCGCTCGACGACGGGTTCATCCCGCCGATCATCGACCTCGACCTGCTCGACCGAAAGATCTTCGTCACCAACCACGATGCGATCGTCTGGACCCGCAAGCTGCTCGAAGAGGAGCGGCTGTTCGCCGGCGTCTCGTCGGGCGCGATCGCGCGAGTCGCGGTACGGATCGCGTCCGAGCTCGACGAGGGCAACGTCGTCTTCGTCGTCTGTGACGACGGCTGGAAGTACCTCTCGTCCGGGATCTATACACGCCCGGTCGAGGAGATCGAGAACCTGGATTCGACCGTCTGGTGGTGACCGAGACGGGCGACCGCCGGTCGCGCCGGGGATTGCTTGGCGCCGCCGCGAGCGCCGCTGCGGGCGCCGTCGCAGCCACAGCGCTGGCGGGCTGCGGATCGGGATCGCAGACGCACACCGACGCCGGCGATGATGCCGCCCCGGGCGAGGTCGCCAGCGGGCGCTCGGCTGCCGACGTACGGCTGCTGTCGGCCGCGCTCGAGCTTGAGCGCCGCACGATCAACGCCTACGTCGCCGGCATCCCGCTGCTGAACCCCCACCAGCAGTCAGGAGCGACGGTGTGGCTCGCGCAGGAGCTCGAGCACGCCGGCAAGCTGATCTCGCTGATCCACGAAGCGGGCGGCACCGCACCGCCACGGGCCGGCAGCTACGCGATCGGCCCGCGACCACGCAACCAGCACCAGACGCTGGCGCTGCTGGCCCGCCTCGAGCATCTCCAGACCTCCTACTACGTGCGCGTGATCGGCCGCCTGGCGGTGCCGCAGCTGCGCGCGGGTGTCTCGGAGATCCTCGGCTCCGACGCACAGCACCTGTCGCTGCTGCGGCTGCTGGCGCACGAGTCTCCGACATCGACCGCGTTCGTGTCGTGACCGGGGCGGATCCGAGCGCTCTGACCCGCCGGCGACTGCTCGCGGCCGGCGCCGCCCCGGCGATCGCGGTGGCGCTGTCGTCGGCGGCCCCGCCCGCCAACGCGCACGGCCTCGCTGAAACGGCGGACGCCGAACGGCTGGCGCGAGTGCACCGGATCGCGGCGCTGTCGGCCTACGTCTATCAGCAGGTGCTCGCCGAGCATCTGCTGCGCGGCTCTCGATTGCGCGCGATCGCGGGCTTTCTCGAGCAGGAGCGGGCGCACGCCGCGGCGCTGGCGGCGGCCGTCCACGCCCGCGGCGGACAGACCACGCCCGGTCCGCGCTCGGTGGCGACCGCCAACGCTGCGCTGCGTCGGCATCGGATCCGTGGCCGGCTCGGGCAGCTGCACGGACCCGAGGGCGCGCTCGAGCTGCTGATCGAGACCGAGCGGGTCGGGATCGGCTCCTGTTATGTGGCGGTGCCGCGGCTGACCGGCCCGTCGGCGATCACCCTGGTCGCGCAGATCATGGCCTCAGACGCTCAGCACGAGGCGCTGCTGAGCTTCCAGCGCCACGCCCTGAACCTGGCCGCCGCGACCCAGTACGGACTCGTCTCCGGCAGCCACTGACGGCGTACCAGTGGTTCCACTCGTTGGCCTCCCGCAAACGTTGCACAACGTCTCCGGGAGACCCACTAGCCTGCAGCGCGATGCGGATCGCGTCTGATCAGCTGGAGCAGATCGTTGCCCACGCCCAGGCCGACGCGCCGGACGAATGCTGTGGGATCGTCTCGGTCGACGGTGACCACGCCGCCCAGGTGTATCGGACCGAGAACGCCGAGGCGAGCCCGCTGCGGTTCGTGATCGACCCGCTGACGCTGCTCCGGATCCACTCCGAGATCGAGGATGCGGGCCACGAGCTCGGTGCGATCTACCACTCGCATACGCGCTCGGAGCCGTACCCGTCGCAGACCGACATCAACTTCGCTCGGGGCTGGCCAGGGGTCCTGTGGATCATCGTCGGGCTGGCGGCCGACGAGCCCAAGATCCGCACGTTTGCGATCGCCGACGGGCAGGTCGCCGAGACCGAGCTGCGCGTGGTCTGACCATGCGCGGGCCGCCGGTCAGACGCCCGCCCGCAGCACCGCTCGTCTGCCCTGGATGCGACGCGACCGCGGACGCCGACGCCCGTTTCTGCCCCGACTGCGGGCTGCCGCTCGTCTACGACGCGAGCCCCGAGCCGGTCACCGAGCGCCGCCGGCGTGCGCGCCTGATCAAGCCGCAGCTGGCCGAGGGTCGGCTGACGAAGGTCGCGTGGGCGAACAATCAGCCCGAGGGCGAATTCATCCAATCGCTGCTGCTCGAAGAGGGAGTCCCGAGCCTGCTGCGGCGGACCGCCGGGTTCGATGTGCCCGACATGCTCGCCGCCGGCCCCCGCGATGTGATGGTGCCCGCCGCGGGCGTGGAGGTCGCGCGTGAGACGCTGCTGGCCGCCGCGGTGATCGAGGAGCGCGCGCCGGTGCCCGCCACCACATCACCGGCCCGGCTGCTGGCGGGCCTGCTGGCGGCGCTTGCGCTCGGCCTGATAGTGCTGTCGCTGTTGTACCTGCTGGCGCACTGAGACGGTTCGTTTTAGGGCCCCCGACGCAGCTATTGGCGGGTTGTGGCGGCGTCTGGACGCGTCTGACGCCACGCGCGGGAATCACCGATGCTCCGCATCGACTCATTCCACGCCCGTCGTCAGCCACCCCCAGCCACTCACCACACTCCCACCACGATCTACGTCGGGAGCCCCTTAGTCCGCCGCCGCAAGCTCGCGCAGGTGTTCGCGCCAGCGCTGCTCGAGCGCCTTGGTGGTGCCCGAGCCGAACGCGCGCGTGAGCGCAGCGCGCCCATCGGTCCGGGGCAGCCGCGCACACAGCTGCGCGACCGCCGGCTCGCCGGCCTCGGCGGCGAGCAGATCGATCACAGTGCCGCCGAGCAGTGGCGCGTCGCGCAGCGACGGTGGAAAACGGATCTGGGCGCCCTCCCGCAAGCGCCGCGCGATCGCCGGCCGGGCGTGTGCGGTCTGGCCGGCGTACCAGCGCGCCGACCCCTCGACCAGCCAGGCCCACCGCAGCTGGCGTCGCTGGCGCACCGGTGCGGCAACGCGCTGCAGATCCGGGTTGGCCTCCGAGATCGTCAGCCGTGCGTACAGGCACGGACCGGTCAGCGCGAGCATCTCGCGCGATCCCGGGACGCTTGAGGCGCGCTCGCGCAAGCTCGGCGGGGCGAGCATATGCAGCTCGTCGCGCCCGGCCCAGCCGGCGACATAGCGTCGCGCCGAGGGAGCGGTGCACAGCCACATCACCGGTACCAGCGGATGCGAGAGCGAGAGCCCGAGCGCCCCTCCGTGCAATACCACGGTGACGTCGCCCGGCGCCCGCGGGAACGTCGGCCTCAACCGCTCGCGCGTCCGCTCGAGCGACAGCAGCACCTGATGCGCGTCGTCGGCATGCGCGGCGTCATGCCGAGCACGAAACGACGCAGATACGGATTCGGTCCAGGTCAGACGAGCAGCGCCTGCCGACCGGCGGCGATCGAGGCGATCTCCTCGTGTGCGCGCCCGAACTCTTCGTCGGACAGCACCGGGGTGCCCTCGAACGGCAACTCGCGCGTCAGCTCCAGCCACGAGCGGCAGCCGGCGTACTCGTCGCGGACCTTGACGGTGACCGGCCGCGGAATCCGGTAGGTCCGCAGCAGGATCACGTGCAGCGGATGGCGCCGCTTCCACGCCAGGCGTTTCTCGGCGTAGTCGGTCGTCCAGACGTAGAACGGCGACAGCGCATCAAGCGCACGACGGTCGGTGATCGTGAAATGGTCGGCGACCTCGGCCCAGGCCCGGATCCGAACGCGGTCGGGCTGGTTGAGCGGCTCGCCGCGATGCAGCGCCTGGGGATGGGGCTCGCCGTCTGACCAGACACCCTCCTCCAAGGCTCGGGACAGCTCCGGACGATGCGACTCACGGACCAGGTCGGTGCGTTGATGATCGAACGTCGGGTACAGAAAGAAGCGCTGGTAGTTGAGCTTGAAGTGCTTCTCAGGTTCGCGAATACCGCCCTTGCGGAGCGTCAGCAATTGCTCGCCCTCGGCGAGTGCCCGCACGGTGACGGCCCATTCTTTGAAAGCAATCGGCATAGGAGATAAAAGGGAGGAGGAAGGACTGATCGGAAAAAGCGGTTCATGCGGGGACGCGCATCTGACTCACAGCGGCGGCGCCTCAGAACCCTGCGGGATTGTATGCGAGTTGTAGGAAATCGCAAAATATCCCTGCAAATTGACGTCGAGCTTGGTACTCGGCAGGCTCGGAATCTACGCCATCGTAGGATTCGGATCGTCAAGCTTCAGGTGAGCCGTACCCGCCGCCGCCGGGAGTCTCGATCCGCAGTCGCTGGCCCCGTCTGAGCACCCCGATCGACTTCGGCTCGAGCGCTTGTCCGTCGAGCAGGTTGCGGCCGACCTCGCCGTCGGCGCCTCCGTCGGCGCCGGGCGGAGGATGCCGTCGGCGCTCGGTGATCAGCGAGTAATGCAGGTCGGTCAACGCTTCCAGCTCGCGGATCACGCCGTCGCCCCCGCGATGCTCGCCGGCGCCACCGGAGCCGCGACGCAGCGAATACTCGACGACCCGAATCGGAAACTCCAGCTCGAGCGCCTCGACGGGCGTGTTGAGCGTGTTGGACATCGCGACGTGGACGGCGTCGGGACCGTCCGCGTCGGCGCAGGCACCCTGACCGCCCCCGATCGTCTCGTAGTAGACGGTGTCCTCGTCGCCGAGCGTGACGTTGTTCATCGTCCCCTGACCGACCGCCCGCCCGAACGCACGCAGCACGACGTCGGCGACGCGCGACGAGGTCTCGACGTTGCCGCCGACGACCGCCGGCGCATCGGCGAACGCGCCATCGTCGCCCGGCTCGCCGTGGGCGTGCAGCAGCGACCCCTCGGATGCGATCACGGTCACCGGACGGTATGCGCCGGCGTTCGGCGGGATGTCGGGATCGGTGAGCACCCGCAGCGCGAAATAGCAGGCCGAGCGGGTCACCGCAGCCGGGCAGTTGAGGTTGCCCGCGTCGGGTCCCGCCGAGCGCGAGAAATCGAGCGTCAGTTCGTCGCCCGCGACCGTCGCCTCGAGCTCGATCGCGAGGTCGCCGCCGCGCGCCTCGAGCATGTCCGACGCCTTCCTGACTCCGTCGTCGAGCGCCGCCAGACAGGCGCGCGTCCGGCGCTCGGCGTAATCGAGCACCTCCTCGAACGCCTCCTGCAACGCGTCCGGGCCGATTCGCGCCAGCAGCGTCTGCAGGCGCCGGACCCCGGCGCGCCCGGCCGCCAGTTGCGCGCGCAGATCGGCTCGGCGCTGATCGGGACGGCGCATCTGCGCCGACAGTTCGGCGATCGCGTCCTCGTCGAGCACGCGTGGCTCGATCACGACCCCTTCGTCGGCCAGGCGGGTCGAGTCGGCGGGCATCGATCCCGGGGTCGGACCGCCGACGTCGGCGTGGTGGGCGCGGTTGGCGACGAATGCGATCGGGGCGGTGTCGTCATCGGGGGCGAACACCGGGGTGATCACGGTGATATCCGGCAGGTGAGTCCCGCCCCGATAGGGGTTGTTGAGCACCCAGGAGCGCTGCGGCGCATGCTCCTCACCCAGGACCGTGGCCACCGATGCCGGCATCGCGCCGAGGTGCACCGGGATGTGCTCGGCCTGCATCACCATCTCGCCGCGGGCGTCGAACAGTGCGGTGGAGGCGTCGCGACGCTCCTTGATGTTGGCCGAGTGGGCCGAGCGGATCAGGACCGCGCCCATCTCTTCGCAGATCGCGCGCAGCGCGCCGGTCACGACCTGTAGCTCAACCGGATCCATCGGTCTCCGAGCGGATGTGGATCGTGCCGGTGCCGTCGACCTCGCCGGCCCAGCCCGGCGCCACCAACAGCGTCGACTCGGCCAACTCGACCACGGCCGGTCCCCGCAGCTCGGTCCCGGGTGCCGGAGCGCCGCGCAGCACCTGAAGCTCGATCTGATCGCCGTCCAGGGTCGCGGTGCGCGTGGGGGGCGGGTCTCGATCCGGTGCCGGCTGCGCGGAGTCCCCCGACGCGTCGGCGCCCAACTCGACCTCGGTGCCCGCGATCGTGGCCGACACGCGCAGGGTCACGAGCTCGAGCATCTGGTCGGCGTCGTGGTAGCCGTAGCGTTCGGAGTGCAGCGCCTCGAAGCGCTCGCGCAGCCGCGCCGGATCGGCGTGCGGCTCGTCTGAGACCGGCAGCTCGAACGCCTGGCCCCGGTAGCGCAGCTCGAACACCGCGCTCAGCTGCACCTGGTCGCCGTCGCCGATCTGCTCGCGCGCCTGCGCAGCGAGTTCGTCGGCGACCTCCGCGATCGCCTCGGCGCTCAGCTCGTCGCCGGCCAGGAAGACGCTGCGCTGCACATCGCGCCGGCGGGGCGAGACGACGAGCCCCAAGGCGGCCAGTACGCCCGACGCGCGCGGGCAGACGATCTCGCTGATGCCCAGCTCGGCGGCGATCCTGGTGGCGTGCAGCCCGCCGGCGCCGCCGAAGCACAACAGCGAGTAGCGCCGCGGGTCGATGCCCCGCTCGACCGTGACGACGCGAAGCGCCCGGAGCATTTCGGCGTTGGCGACGCGCACGATCCCCTCGGCGCACTCGGCGATCTCGAGCCCAAGCTCCTGCGCGAGCGCTCCGACCGCGGCTCGGGCGGCGTCGAGTTCGAGCTGCACACCGCCCGCCAACGGCGCATCGGGCGCGAGGTAGCCGAGCACCAGGTTGGCGTCGGTGACCGTCGGCTCGGTGCCGCCACGCCCATAACAGGCGGGTCCGGGGTCGGCGCCTGCCGAGCGCGGCCCGACGCGCAGCGCGCCGCCGGGGTCGCGCCAGGCGATCGACCCGCCGCCGGCGCCGACGGTGTGCACCGCCACCATCGCCAGCGCCAGCGGCCGGCCGGCGATCGTCGAGGAGCTCTGCTCCTGGACGGCGCCGTCGTCGACCACGCAGACGTCGCAGGAGGTGCCGCCCATGTCAAAGCAGAGCGCGTTGGGAGCACCGGCCGCGCGGGCGACATAGGCGGCGCCGGCGGCCCCGCCGGCCGGTCCCGAAAGGACCGTCCAGGACGCGTGACCGGCGGCGGCCTGCAGCTCGATCAGACCACCGTTTGACTGCATGATCGTCGGCTCGGGCAGCGCCAGCTCGTCGCAGCGTGCCAGCAGCCGCCGCAGATAACCCGCCAACAGCGGCGATAGGGCCGCGTCGATCTCGGTGGTAGCGGCGCGCTCGTACTCGCGAAACGTGCCGACGACCTCGTGCGACAACGACACATGGACGTCGGGGAGCGCCTCGGCGAGCGCCCGCGCGATTCGTCGCTCATGCTCGGGATGGCGATAGGCGTGCAGTAGCGCGACCGCGACCGATTCGGGTTCGGCCTCGATCAGCTGCGCGATCAGCTGCTCGATCGCCTCGTCTGACAGCGGCTGCAGCGGCCCATCGGGCGTCATCCGCTCGCGCGCCGCGAATCGCAGCTCGGGCGGAGCCAACGGCGCCGGGCCCGCGACGCACAGCCGGTACAGCTCCGGCCGCGCCTGGCGGCCGAGCGCGATCAGGTCGGTGAAGCCGGCGGTCGCCACGAGCGCGGTCCGAGCGCTCGAACCCTCGAGCAGCGCGTTGGTCGCGACCGTCATCCCGTGTGAGAACTCGTGGACCTGGTCGGCGCTCGCGTCCGCCCGCTCGAGCGCCGCGCGGACCGCGGCCTGCACGCCCTCTGACTGATCGGATGGCGTGCTCGGCGCCTTCGCCGTCACGAGCCGGCCGTCGGGCAGCGCGAGTACCGCGTCGGTGAACGTGCCGCCGACGTCGACTCCGAGGAGCATCGGATCAGTATGGCCCCGTCAGCGCGACGGGTGAGAGACGCTCGCCGCGGTGCGCCCGGCCGGCGCCCGCGAACGAGAAGGTGCGGCGGTCAGGCCGCGATGCTGATGCCGAGCTCGACCTCTTCGGTCTCGGCCAGGTGCTGATGTGACGGGCAGTAGCCGTTGTGGGGCAGCGGCACGCGCTGGCACGGAGCCCCCTTGCGGGTGCTGGCACGGCACTGCAGCGGGTTGCCTGCGAGGTCATGGCCGTTCTGCGGCTGGCTGCGAATGAACTCGTCGGCGTACGCGATATAGCGCTCGACGACGTGCAGTACGCGCATCTGGGAGGTCATCGGGAAATACACCCTGATGTCCTTGAACAGCGTTCGCGCAGGGTGCGCGAAGTAATGGCGGTCGGTCGCCATCCGCTCGATCGTCGCCTCGACCATGCGCAGCACACGCTCGTGGTTGGCGTTCGGATTGATCGAGTAGTCCGACTTGATGATGTCGCTTGCGATCTCCCTGTAGATCGCACGGCTGAACCGGTACAAGAGAGGCTCGCTCCGTTCGTCGTGGGGAGGCGTGTCAGATCAGTGGCGCCCCGTTTTTGTTACCGGACGAGTATTGATCGATGGTGTGAAGAACGGACGAAGCAGCGGATTAACTCCGTGTTAAGTCAATCGGGTTTTCTCCCGCTCAAGGGTCGGTTCAGGGGCTGCCGTGCTCATCCAGGCCCGTACTTTGTGATCTGCGTACACCCCCTCTGTACGCAATCAACAAAGTTCGCCGGGCGGTGCATGCACCGCCCGGCCGATCGGCGCATGCGCCGATCGGAGCGGGGCCGCATGCGGCCCCGCTTTCCCACCGATAGCTGCCGAGGCGGTCGCGGCGCTCGGGCACTAGGACCAGCGCTGCAGCTCTGGCTCACGGTCGCCCGCGAGGGTCACGTGACGACCGTCCAGCTCCGGGTCGAGCTGTGGGAAATCCGTGCGCAGATGGGCGCCCCGGCTCTCCTCGCGTGCCAGCGCAGCCCGCGCGATCAGTCTGACCAGCGGGTGTGGGTCGTCGAGCAGGCGTCGCAGGCCGGTCGCGTCCCGGCGAAGTCCGGCGTCGCGCCACAGCGCCGCTCGCGAGGCACCGGTGAGCTGCGGCTTGGGCAGCGGCGCGCGCTGCGCGATTGCACCCGGTGGGCCCGCCGTCGCGCTGTGGGCGACGGCGGCCGCAGCCGCACGGGCGCCGAACACGAAACATTCGCTCAGCGAGTTCGACGCGAGCCGGTTGGCGCCGTGAAGGCCGGTGCACGAGCACTCCCCGATCGCGTGCAGGCCGTCGACCGTCGCGCGGCCGTTCAGATCGGTCGCGATCCCACCCATCATGTAGTGGGCGGCGGGAGCGACCGGGATCAGCTCGTGCTTGGGGTCGATGCCCGCGCGCCTGAGCGCGCCGACGACATTCGGAAACAACGCCGGGTCGACGTGGCGCATGTCGAGCCCGACCGCGTGACCGCCGCCGGCGTCGATCCGGTGCTGGACGGCCCGCGCCACCTCGTCGCGGGGCGCCAGCTCGTCGACGAACCGCTCGCCGTGCTGGTCGACCAACAGCGCGCCCTCGCCGCGAATGGCCTCGGTCACGAGAAAGCCGTCGGCGCCGTTGCCGGTCGCGACGACGGTCGGATGAAACTGCATCAGTTCGAGGTCGGCGAGTCGTGCCCCGGCGTCGTGGGCGAGCAGTAGGCCGCCGCCGACGGCGCCGGCCGGGTTGGTGGTGCGCGCCCACATCGCGGCGGCGCCACCGGTCGCGACGACGACCGCCGTCGATGAGATGACCTCGCCGTCGTTGAGTCGCAATCCCGCGATCCGGCCGTCGTCGTCGGTCAGGATCCGCACCACGCTGCGGCCCTCGATCACCTCGATGCCCGGATGCCGGGCGGCGACCGACGACAGCTGGCCGATGATCCGACGGCCGGTCTCGGCGCCGCCGGCGTGGACGATCCGCCGGCGAGAGTGGCCGCCCTCGAGCCCGAGTGACAGCGCCCCGTCGCCGTCGACGTCGAAGCTGACGCCGAGCTCGATCAGCTCGCCAACAGCCCCGGGCGCCTCCCTGACGAGCACCTGCGCGGCGGACTCGCGCACCGCGCCGCGGCCCGCCGCGACCGTGTCGCGCAGGTGTAGTTCCGGCGTGTCGTCGTCGGCCAGAGCGGCCGCGAGCCCACCCTGCGCCCAGTAGCTCGAGGCGCCCGCGAGCGGGGTGGCGGAGACGAGTGTCACCGCGGCATCACGGCGCGCTGCACACAGCGCCGTGAACAGGCCGGCCGCACCGGCGCCGACGACTGCGACCTGGGCGGGGTTGCGGTGCACCGGGCAGGTACGGTACTCGGCCATGGCCGCCGGTCCGGTGCTGTTGATGCACGAATCCTCACTGCAGCACGAGACCGGCGCACACCCTGAGCGCCCCGAGCGGATTGTCGCGATCCGTGACGAGCTCGCCGCCCACGCCTGGGCGGGCTACGAACTGGCCCCATCGTCGCCCGCACCTGCCGCGGCCCTGACCGCGGTGCACACCGCAGGGCACATCGATCGGGTACGGCGGCTGGCACGGGCGGGCGGCGGCCAGATCGACGCCGACACGGTGATGTCCGCCGGATCGCTGATCGCCGCCGAGCACGCGGCCGGTGGCGCGGTCGAGCTCGTCGATCGCGTGTTGCAGGGTGACGCGACGGCCGGTTTCAGCGTTCATCGTCCGCCCGGCCACCATGCGACGGCGGATCGCGCGATGGGGTTCTGTCTGTTCAACAACATCGCGATCGCGGCGCGCTGGGCGCTTGACCGTCACGGACTGGAGCGGGTGATGATCGTCGACTTCGACGTCCATCACGGCAACGGGACCAACGACATCTTCGCCGACGATCCGCGAGTGTTGTTTGTCTCGATTCACCAATCGCCGCTGTATCCCGGGACGGGCGCGGCGTCCGACGTCGGCCACGGTCCCGGCGCGGGCTTCAACGTCAACCTGCCGGTCGCGCCCGGCGCCGGCGACGAGCTGTTCGTCGGCATGGTGCGGGGGATCGCGGTGCCGTTGGCGTTCGCCTATGAGCCTCAGCTGCTGTTGATCTCGGCCGGCTTCGACGCCCATATCGATGACCCGCTCGCCGACTGCGCGGTCACCGAAGCCGGGTTCGCGGCAATGACCGGGTCGCTGCGCGATGCCGGTCGGGCGCTGCAGATACCGGCCGCCGGCGTGCTCGAGGGCGGCTACGGGCTCGCCGGGCTGGCACGGTCGCTGCGCGCATCGATGCAGGCGCTGGCCCAGCCGCCGGCGGTCAGCGACGGCGAGCCCGCCGTGTCCGCGCCGGAGCTCCGCGGCGCTCGGGCGCGCGTGGCGCGTCATTGGCCGGCGCTGACTGGCTGACCGGGCCTCAGCCCTTGCGGTCCAGCAGCTCGCTCCAGGCCGCGATCACAGCCCTTGCGCAGGCGTCGGCCGAGTATGGCTCGGCGTGCGTGCGTCCGTCGGTCAGGCGCGGATCGGGTGCCGCCAGAACGTCTGCGAGCGTCGCCCGCCAGACCTGCTCGTCAAACGGCGCGCAGAGTGTCCCAGCGACGCCCTGCAGCGCCTGCGGGGCGATCCCGACGGGCGTCGAGAGGACCGGCACATCGCAGGCGAGCGCCTCGAGCGCCGCGAGCCCGAACGACTCACGCTCGGAGGTGACGAGCACCGCATCGGCCGCGTTGACCCATGTCGGGACCTCGTCGGGGTCGATCTCGCCGAGCGTCAGCAGTTCGGCAACGTCCGCGAGCCGGCGCGCCCGGTCATACCGCTTCTCCGGCCGGGCCGGGTCCGCGGCGAACAGCAGATAGCGCCGATCGGGTGAGAGCCCGAGCGCTCGCCGGGCGTCGGCTCGGTCAGCGCGTCTGAACCGCCCCAGGTCGACCCCGGCCGGCAGTACTCGCAGCCGCCCGGGGGGCATCGCCCAGCGCGGGATCCTTCGCGCCAGCGGCTCGGAGGTCACTCCGACGACGTCTGTGAACCGCAGCGTCGCGAGCGTGATCGCACGAGATCGGGGATGCTCGAGATCGGTCCCATGCAGGGTCACCAGGCGCCCGCGCGCCGCTGCCGCGCGGGCCGGCCAGGCCGACAGGCCGAAGTGCGCGTGGACGATGTCGAACCGCCCGTCCCGGAACCGGCGGCCGAGCTCGCGGGAGGCTCGGGTGTAGGCACGGTAGCCGCCGGGCGCGAACGCGAACACATCCAGTTCGACCTCGCCGGTGCGCTCCAGGGCCCGCACCTGATCGCGCACGAAGCTGCCCAGCGCCGGATGCTCGGGCGAGGGATACATGTTGGTGACGATGAGCGCGCGCATCGCGCTCGTGAGTATGGAACGCGGCGGACGATCAACGGTGGGCGCGCTTCAACGCGCGACACGCCCGAAGGTCGGCGCGAGGCGTCACCGGCCGGTTCGTGGTGACGTACAGCGTCAGGCGCGTCATCACCGTCGCGGGAGCGCCCGACGCCTTCAGCCACGTCATCCGGGCCCGCGCGGGCATCCCATAGACGACGAACGCGAATCGGCAGGAGCGCTTCGCCGGCCGGCCGAGGTAGAACCGCCCCGGGATCCCGGCGCGTGGGAGCCCGAGCTGCTTCAGGGTCAGGCCGCCGATGCGCAGCGGCGCCACGTTGTCGTGCACTTGATCCGTGACGGGTTGGATCGGCACGGCGCGCGATCCCGACTGACGGGTGGGCAGGAGCTCGAGTGCCGTCAGCCGCACACCGATCACGCCATCGGGCACGACGATCGCCCCGCGGTCGACGCCGGCGCCGACCTCGGAGTCGACGATCAGGCCCCGTTGGGCCACCTGCGCCGGGGTGACGGGGATCGGGCTCGACCACTGCGGTGTCGGATCACGTCGTTGGACACGGGGTGGCACTCCGTCGATCCCGGGCCCGTCGAACGTGGCGACCAGTCCCTCGCTGGCGCGCCTGCGCCCGGACGGATGCCAGCGCGCGGGCAGGATCCCGACCCGATAGGCCCCGAGACGCACCGCTCGCACAAGCGGTGCATCCAGGGACGAGTGGCCTGGCCGATACGTGCCCTTCGGCCCGTGGATCGGTCGGAACAGCGGCGGGATCAGGGTCGGCGACAGGGCGGCCGGCCGGCCGTCGCGCAGGACGCCCAGTTCGGCCTTCAGCTCCCGGCGGCCCTGCGCGACGGTCGCGGGCGCACTGGCGGCCTGAGCGGCCGGGGCGCGCGTGTCCGCGTGGTGGCGGAGGGCCAGCACCGCGCCGGCGGCGATCGCGAGGGCGATCAACGCGACCAGGGCGGCCGGAGCGATGGCGCCGGCGCGGCGGAATCGGCCCCCGGTGTGGCGCTGCGCCGCTGCCGTGGTCAGCTGGTGACGGAACTCGGGCATCAGCGGGGTCATGTCGGCTTCTCCATGCCGCGCCGCAGCGAAGCCAGGCCGCGGCTCACGCGCTTGCGGACGACGAGGGGCGAGGTCTCCAGCTCGCGCGCGATCTCCTCGTAGGTGCGCTCGTCGAGGATCCGCGCGCTGACCGCCTCGCGCTGGTCAGCGGGCAGCCGGGCCAACAGCTCGCCGGCCCAGTTGGACTGCGACACCAGCGTCTCGATCCGGTCGAGGTCCTCGGTGTCGTAGTGCACGGCATCGCGGATGCCGAGCCGTCGCCGCGCTCGCGCCTCGACCCGGCCCCGCCGAATCGTGTCGGTGAGCTTGCGCTGGGCGATGGTGAACAGCCATGCGGCGGCGGAGTCGCGTTGCTCCCGATAACGCGGGGCGGCTCGCAGCGCAGCGGCGAACACCTCGGCCGCGAGGTCCACGGCGATCTCGGCGTCGTGGGTCCGTCGCAGCAGGTAGCCGACGACGGCCGTCTCGTACCGGTCGTAGAACGCAGCGAAGGCGTCGGGCTGGGTTCGCGTCGCCGCGAGCAGTTCCGCGTCGCTGACCCGTGACCAGTCCATGACCGCATAACGTCGCATGCGCCGATCTGTGACCGCGCTCGTTCGGCGACGGCCGGTCGCTCTGCTTCCATGGAGGCGCATGCGCGCAGAGCTTCCGGTGGCGGTGTTCGACTCAGGCGTGGGCGGACTGACGGTCCTTCACGAGCTGCTCGTCTCCCTACCCGGCGAGGACTACGTGTACCTCGGCGACACCGCCCGCTTTCCCTATGGCGAGCGCTCGCAGGCCGAGCTACGGGCGTTCGCGATCGAGATCGCCGACCACCTGCTGGCCGAGGGCGCCAAGCTGCTGGTGGTCGCCTGCAACGCCGCCAGCTCGGCGGCGCTCGACGCGCTCGAACGCCATCTCGCCGCGAGCGGCGCCGAGCTCGACGTGATCGGCGTGCTCGCGTCCGCGACCCAGCTGGCGGTCGCCGGCAGCCGCAACGGCCGGATCGGGTTGCTGGCGACGCCGACGACGGTTGCCAGTGGCGCCTACGAGCGCGCGGTGCGCTTGGCTGACCGCCACGTTCACGTGGAGGCGGTCGCGTGTCCCGATCTGGCGCCGATCATTCAGGGCGGGTTCCCGTTTGACCAGCAGGTCGTCGACACGGTGCGCTCGTACTGTGAGCCGCTGCGCGCGGCCGAGGTCGACACCGTGATTCTCGGCTGCACCCACTATCCGCTGGTCGCGCCGATGCTGCAGCGGATGCTCGGGCGCGGCGTCACGCTGGTCAGCTCCGGCACCGGGGTCGCGCGCGGGGTCGAGCGGGCGCTGGCCTCGCGTGGGCTGCTGAACCCCCGCAGCGGCGAGGGGTCCTACCGCTTTCAGTGCACCGGTGACGTCGCCACGTTCGAGCGGCTCGGAACCCGGTTTCTGCAGATGCCGCTCGGTGAGGTCGTCGGCGTGAGGCTCGGGGCGCCGGCGTCGCGGGTGGCGGCGTGAGCGACGCCGTCGGCCGCAGCTACGATCGCGCACCCGGCGAGCCGCGTCCGGTCACGATCGAGCCCGGGTTTGTCCGGACCGCCACCGGCTCGGCGCTGATCTCGGTCGGCGAGACGCGCGTGATCTGCACCGCCTCGGTGCAGGAGGCGGTGCCCCGCTGGCTGGCCAAGTCCGGCCGTGGCTGGGTCACGGCCGAGTACGGGATGCTGCCCGCGTCGACCGGCGAGCGCAAGCAGCGTGACGTGTCAAAGGGCCGTCTCGACGGCCGTTCGGTCGAGATCCAGCGGCTGATCGGGCGCTCGCTGCGCGTCGTCGTCGATTTCGAGGCGCTCGGCGAGCGGACGATCTACGTGGACTGCGACGTGCTGCAGGCCGACGGCGGCACCCGCTGTGCGGCGATCACCGGCGGCATGGTCGCACTGCAGCTCGCGTGCGCTCGGCTGATCGCCGACGGTCGGCTGCAGCATTCACCGCTGGCCGGCACCGTCGCCGCGATCTCGGCGGGGATCGTTGATGGCGTGCCGCTGCTCGACCTCGACTACGCCGAGGACTCGACCGCGGAGGTCGACGCCAACGTCGTGATGACCGGCGACGGCGGGCTCGTCGAGGTCCAGGCCACCGCCGAGCGGACGCCGCTCTCGCGAGCCCATCTGGACGATCTGCTGGCGCTCGCAGCCGACGGCATCTCGACCCTGCAGACGCTGCAGGGCCAGGCCGTTGCGCAGGCGGTCCGGTGACCGCCGGCCGCTCGCTGCTGCTGTCGACCCGCAACCCGCACAAGCTGCGGGAGTTCGAACGGCTGATGGCGCCCTCCGGCTGGGCAGTCGTGCCGCTGCCCGACGCGGTGGAGCTGCCGCCGGAGATCGCCGACACGTTTGAGGGCAACGCGCTTCCCAAGGCACGTGCCGCCGCCGCAGCGACCGGCCGAGCCGCGATTGCCGACGATTCGGGGATCGAGGCCGCTGCGCTCGGCGGTCGACCCGGGGTGCGCTCGGCGCGATTCGCCGGCGAGCACGCCTCAGATCGCGAGAACCTCGAGCTGTTGTTGGGCAGCGCCCCGGCGGGCAGCGCCCTGCGCTATGTCTGCGCGCTCGCCTACGTCGACCCCGCCCGCGAGCTCGAGCGCGTGTTCTTCGGCGAATGCACCGGCACGCTGGCCGCCGCCCCGCGGGGCGAGCGCGGATTTGGCTATGACCCGGCGTTTCTGCCTGACGCCGATCACTCGGGTCACACGATGGCCGAGCTCGGCGATCACGAGAAGGACCTGATCAGCCACCGCGGCGCCGCGATTCGTGCGCTGCTGGCGTGGCTCGGGCGCGGCTAGCTAGGGGGTCTGACGCGCGACTGGCTGGGGGGTTCCTTGACGCGCGACTGGCTGGGGGGGGTTCCTTGACGCGCGACTGGCTGGGGGGTTCCTTGACGCGCGACTAGCTGGGGGGTTCCTTGACCCTTGGCGGCTGCCGGCGCGCAGGCGTCGCTGCGTCTGCGCCCACTCGGCGTGCGCGGCGGAACTTTGGCGAGAGCCTGCGAATTATTCGCACCCTTTCGCCATTGTTTCGCGCTCAGGCTTGCCGCGCGTGTCGTGGACCCCGCGCGCCCGCGGCGCGCTACCGCCGGACTCAGGCGTGATCGTCGAGCGTGGGCGTCGCCGTCCGCACTCGAGCGGTGGCGTCGCCGGTCAGGTCAGGTTGATCGCCGCCGAGATCGCGACCGCGAAGGTCACCTCGGCATAGCCGTAGTAGCCGTCGATGATCAGGATCGCGACCGTGATCAGGCAGGCGAGCACGGTGCAGCTCCACGCGATTCGACCGAGGTCCACCCGCGCAATTCTGGCGCTTGCGCCCGACGCTCGCTTGGCCGCCACGCGTCGCCCGGCCGAGCGCCGGGTCAGCGACGACGCGCCCGGCCAGCGGCCGGCGAGGGATTCCAATGTCGCAAATTGCGGGAACCGACCGGGCTCTGATCACCTGCCGTCCGGCCATGTGTTGACAATGACCGCGTGGCCCAGACCACCGGGCGGCTGTCCGCCGCCCGTGTTAGCTTCGACATTCCTACGACCCTTCGATAAGGAGGAGCAGTGACCAAGTCTGAATTCGTGGACCAGGTCGCGGACCGCGCCGGGTTGACCAAGAAGGACGCCGGAGACGCCGTCGACGCGATGCTGGATACGATCGAAGACGCGCTCAAGCGCGGGAGCGATGTGACGTTCTCGGGCTTCGGCAAGTTCAGCGTCTCCAGCCGCTCCGCGCGCGAGGGCCGAAACCCTGCCACCGGCGAGAAGATCCAGATCGCAGCCTCGCGCGTGCCGAAGTTCACCGCCGGGGCCGCGCTCAAGAAGGCGGTCAAATAAGCAGTTCGTCCACACCTGGAGCGCCGACGTCCGAGGTCGCCGGCGCACAGCATTCCGGTGTGGCTCCGCTGGGCGATCGGCTTGCCGAACGCGTACGCGAGCGTCGGTCACAGCTGGTGCTTGGGATCGACCCTGATCCTGGCCGGCTGTGGCCACAGGCGTTGGAGCTGGTCAAGGCAGGGCGCGAGGCGGGCTCTGCGCAGCAGTTGGCAGGGCGCGCGATCGCCGCGCACGCTCGGCTGCTGCTCGATGCTGCCGGCGAGTATTGCGTCGGGGTCAAGCCGCAGGTCGCGTGCTTCGAGCGGCTCGGCGCGCCCGGTTGGGCAGCGTTGTCAGAGCTCGTCGCCGATGCACGTGAGCGCGGGCTGATCGTCATCGCCGATGCCAAGCGCGGCGACATCGATGTCACCGCCAGGGCCTACGGCGAGGCGTTCTTTGGCGGGATCAGCACCCCGTTCGGGGACGTTCCGGGGCTCGGTGCGGACGCGTTGACGGCCAACCCGCTGCTCGGGCGCGATTCACTGGCGCCGTTGCTTTCGCAGGCTCGCGCGGTCTCCGGCGGCCTGCTGTTGCTGACCCGAACCTCGAACCCGGGTGCCGAGGACGTCCAAGGCCTGCGGCTGTCCGAAGGAGGGATCGTCAGCGACGCGATCGCGAGGATGGTCGATGAGCTCGGCCGCGACGGCGTCGGGGACTGCGGTCTGTCCGATGTCGGCGCGGTGGTCGGCGCGACTGCCCCTGAGCACCTCGAGCGGCTGCGTGAGGCGATGCCCGCGGCGGTCATGCTGTTGCCCGGATTGGGACCGCAGGGCGGCGACGGACGGGCGCTGGCGCCCGCCTTCGCGCCCGGGCCCGCGGGCGCGATCGTGCCCGTGTCGCGCGGGATCGTCTACGCCCACGAGCAGCGTGGCGGCGATCCGGCCAACGCCGCGGCAGCCGAGGCGCAACGGCTGCGCGCGCTGCTCTGGGACCTGTACGCGTAGCCCCTGCCAACTGGCCCAGGGCGCCGCACGCGCGCTTTCAGGGCCCGTCAACGGTGCCGGTATGATCGGCGCCCAATGGTGGGGAGAGCCGCGCGCCTGCTGGCGCCGATCGCGATCATCGCAGTGGCAGTGGTCGTCTATCTGCTGGTCCACGACACCGTCAACAACTCCCACCAGACCGTGACTCCTCATTCCGCGAAGGCCTCCGGGCGCCATCATCACCATCATCACCGCCCCGCGCGCAAGTTCTACGTGGTCAAGGTCGGCGACACGCTCAGCGGTATCGCCGCGCGATTCCACATTCCGGTCACGCGACTGCAGGCGTTGAACCCGAACATCTCGCCGAATGCACTGCAGACCGGTCAGCGGCTGAGGCTCCGGCGATGAGGCGCGCCGCCGTCAGGGCGGCGGCGTTGGTGTGCGTTGCGGCGGTGGCGTCGCTGGCACCGGCGGCCGCGCTCGCCCAGTCGCCGCCGAAGCTCGGCGTCACCGCCGCCGCGTTGTACGCGCCGGGCACCGGTCAGATGCTGTACGGGGTAAACGCCAACCGTGAGCATGCGATCGCATCGACGACGAAGCTGATGACGGCGCTGATCGTGCTGCAGCACGTGCACAACCTGCAGAAGGTGTTCACCTACCCGGACTATCACCAGGCCGCATCGGACTCGCAGATCGGGCTGCAGCCGGGCGACAGGATGACCGTCCACGACCTGCTCGTCGCGATGATGCTGCCGAGCGCCGACGACGCTGCGGAGGATCTCGCCTACAACGTCGGCCACGGCTCGATCGGGCGATTCGTGGGGATGATGAACGCGCAGGCGCGCCGCCTCGGTCTGCATCACACGCACTACTCGACTCCGATCGGGCTCGATACACCCGGTAACTACTCGACCGCCAGCGACCTGGTCCATCTCGCCGAGTACGACTTGTCGCACTCGCGGTTCTTCACGCACACGGTCGCGCAGTCAAGTGCGGTGCTGAAGACCGGGCCGGTCCGCTACGTGACCAACCTCAACACGCTCGTCGGCGAGGTGCCATGGATCAACGGGGTCAAGACCGGGCACACCGACGACGCTGGGTATGTGCTGGTCGCCTCGGGGCGCAAGCACGGGATGACGTTGATCAGCGCCGTGCTCGGCACCGACTCCGAGACCGCGCGCGAGACCAACACGATGGCGCTGATGAACTACGGCTACGGCGACTTCCGGCTGCAGACGCCGATCCGCGCCCATCAGGTGCTTGCCCGTCCCGCGATCGCCCACCGTTCAGGCGTCGACGTGCCCGTCTACGCGTCGCGGTCGTTCTCGCGGGTGCTCGCCCGTGACTCGCACGTCCATGTCGCCGTCGATGTGCCCGCGCAGCTGGCCGGGCCATTGCCCCGCGGCGCCGTTGTCGGTCACGCGAAGGTCGTCGATCACGGGCGCGTGCTGGCGTCGGTTCCGGTCGTGCTCGAGCGGACGCTGCCGGCGATCAGCGGGCTGACGCTCGCGGCGCAGACGATCACCAAACCCCTGCCACTGGTGCTGATCGTGCTGGTCTTGATCGTCTGTGCGATCGTGGTCGTTGTGCTGCGGCGGCGTGGTGTAAGCGGTGGCGGACCGGACTCCGGGCCAGGTGACGGCTCGCCGCCGCCGGCGGGCGCGGGCGGGTCAGACGCCGACTGGGAGGTCGCATGATCATCACGGTCACCCTCAACGCGGCGATGGACAAGACCCTCGAGGTCCCGAGCTTCACGGTCGGGCGTCGGCACCGGACCGTCGATCAGACGACGATGCCCGGCGGCAAGGGCGTCAACATCGCTCGCGCGATCAAGCGACTGGGCCAGCCCGTGATCGCGACCGGCCTGGCGGGCGGCGCGACCGGGACGCGCATCGTCGAGGCGCTCAACGACGAGTCGATCCTCAACGACTTCGTGCGGATCTACGACGAGTCGCGGACCAACACCGCGGTCCTCGACCCGACGACCGGGCTGCACACCGAGATCAATGAGCGCGGCCCGGCGGTCTCGGGCCAGGAGATGGACCTGTTCCGTGAGAAGCTGCTGTACCTCGCCCGGGGCGCCTCGATCTGCGTGTTCGCCGGCAGCCTGCCGCGCGGGATCGACAACGACATCTACCAGTCGTTGATCCGCGATGTCCGCCGCGTCGGCGCGACCACGATCATCGACACCGATGGCGAGCCGCTGCGGATGTCGATGCGCGCCGAACCGGACCTGGTGTCGCCGAACGAGCTCGAGGCCGAGGAGTTGGTCGGCCATGAGTTCAACGACTCCGACGATCGCGCTCAGGCGGTCCTCGAGATGGCGCGCCAAGGCGCGCACGAGGCGGTGATGACGGTCGCCGACGGCTGCTATGCACGGATCGTCGACGAAGGCTCCCCGACGATCTACCGAGTGCAGGTGGTCGAGCAGGACGCCCGCTCGGCAGTTGGCTCGGGCGACGCCTTCCTCGCCGGATTGGTCGCTGCACGCTACGCGCGCCAGAGCCCGGTCGATTGCCTGCGCTTCGGGGTCGCCTGCGGCGCCGAGTCCACGCACCATTTCGGCGCCGGGATCATCGACCCGGGTCGAGTCGAGCGGCTGCTTTCAGAGGTCAATGCCGAGCGGGTCGAGCTCGGTGCCGGGATTGGCTGAGCGGCCGTCTCGACGCGTCGGCGGCGAGCGCTGAGAGGCCAGCGAAGGGCGGCCGCAAACCGTGGTCGGGCGGGGTCCGAAAAGCGGCCCAGAACGCCCGTGTACCGGTGCTATCGTCGATCGGCACGATGGTGCTGTGCGATCCTCATCTGCCCGTCCGGACCGGAGGCTAGGCTGCCGAAATGGAAGTAGAAATCGGACGCGGAAAGAAGGCCCGGCGGGCCTACGGATTTGACGACATTGCGATCGTCCCGTCGCGCCGGACACGTGACCCTGACGACGTCGACATCTCGTGGACGCTGGGTCCGTATCGGTTCGATCTGCCGCTGCTGGCGGCAGCGCTGGACGGGGTCGTCTCGCCGGAGACGGCGGGCATCATGGGAAAGCTGGGCGGGCTCGCGGTGCTCAACCTCGAGGGCATCTTCTGCCGGTACGAGAACGCCGACGAGCAGCTCGAGCGGATCGCGACGTTCTCGCCGGACATCGCCACCCGTGAGCTGCAGGACATCTACCGCGAGCCGGTCAAGCCGGAGCTGATCGCACAGCGGATCCAGGAGATCAAGGCCCACGGCGTCGTGGCGGCCGCATCGCTGACGCCGCAGAAGGTCCGCCGCTACTACGAGGTCGCGCTTGAGGCGGGGCTGGACATCCTCGTGATCCAGGGCACGGTGGTCTCCGCCGAGCACGTCTCACGTGACGAGAGCAGGCCGCCGCTCAACCTCAAGGAGTTCATCCGCGAGCTGGCGCCAACGCCGGTCGTGGTCGGCGGCTGCGCCTCGTATCACACGGGCCTGCATCTGATGCGCACCGGCGCCGCCGGCGTGCTGGTGGGTGTCGGTCCGGGTCAGATCTGCACGACCCGCGGCGTGCTCGGGATCGGTGTCCCGCAGGCGACGGCGATCGCCGACGTGGCGGCCGCCCGCTCGCAGCACATGCTCGAGACCGGCGACTACGTGAAGGTGATCGCCGACGGCGGCATGCGCAACGGCGGCGATGTCGCCAAGGCGATCGCGTGCGGAGCCGATGCGGTGATGCTCGGCTCGGCGCTGGCGCGCTCCTACGAGGCGCCCGGGCGCGGCTACAACTGGGGGATGGCGACCTTCCATCCGACCCTGCCGCGCGGCGCCCGTGTCGCGACCAAGCCGAACGGAACACTCGAGGAGATCATCAAGGGGCCGGCCCGCGAGAACGACGGGACGTTCAACCTGATGGGCGGCCTCTGTACCTCGATGGCCACCTGCGGCTATCGGGATATCGCCGAGTTCAACCGCGCCGAGCTGATGGTCGCGCCGGCGCTGCAGACCGAGGGCAAGCAGCTGCAGCGCACCCAGGGCGTCGGGATGGGCGCCCGCGGGACGGCCGTGGGTGTCGCCGATTAGTGAGCCGGACTCCATCGCCGCCGCGACCGTGACCGCCGAGGCGGCCCCGGCGAGCGTCGGCGATGGACTGGACGAGGTGCGGGAAGCCACCGATCAGGTTGTCGTGCTCGACTACGGCGGTCAGTATTCGCAGCTGATCGCCCGGCGTGTGCGCGAGTGCGGAGTGTTCTCCGAGCTGCTGCCCCATCACGTCGGCGCGGCCGAGGTCGCCATACGCAAGCCGAAGGGCGTGATCCTCTCGGGCGGGCCGGCGTCGGTCTACGCCGACGGGGCGCCGCCGCTGGAGCGCGAGCTGCTCGAGCTCGGGATCCCGGTGCTCGGGATCTGTTACGGAATGCAGTTGCTCGCGCTCGCGCTCGGCGGGCGGGTGCAGGGCGCCGAGGTCGGCGAGTTCGGCCGCTCGCAGCTGTCGGTCGGCAGCAACGGCCGGCTGCTTGCGAACACGCCCGAGCAACAGACCTGCTGGATGTCGCACCGCGACACCGTGTTCGAGGCACCGCCCGGCTTCGCCGAGCTGGCGTCCTCCTCGGCGTCGCCGGTCGCCGCGTTCGAGTCGCCCGAGCGTGAGATCTACGGGATCCAGTTCCATCCAGAGGTGGTTCACACGCCCTACGGGCAGCAGGTGCTGCAGAACTTCCTGTCGGACATCTGCCGCTGCGACGGCTCGTGGTCGATCGCCTCGGTGATCGACGAGCAGGTGCAGCGGATCCGTGCCCAGGTCGGCGACGGCCGCGCGATCTGCGGGCTCTCCGGTGGGGTCGACTCGACCGTCGCGGCGCTGCTCGTGCACCGGGCGATCGGCGACCGGTTGACCTGCGTGTTCGTCGACGGCGGCCTGATGCGCAAGAACGAGGGCGAGCAGGTCGTGACCGCCTTTCGCGACCATTTCGGCGTGCCGCTGATCGCGGTCGACGCCGAGCAGCGGTTCCTGGGCGCGCTCGCCGGCGTGACCGATCCCGAGCGCAAGCGCAAGCTGATCGGCGCCGAGTTCATCCGCGTGTTCGAGGAGGAGGCGGCCAGACTGCAGGACGCGCGGTACCTCGTGCAGGGGACCCTGTACTCGGATGTGATCGAGTCCGGCGGCGGCACCGGTGCGGCGACGATCAAGTCCCATCACAACGTCGGCGGTCTGCCCGACGACCTCGAGTTCGAGCTGGTCGAGCCACTGCGGGCGCTGTTCAAGGACGAGGTGCGCGCGGTCGGAGCCGAGCTGGGGCTGCCCGAGCGGTTCGTCTGGCGCCAGCCGTTTCCCGGTCCGGGGCTCGCGATCCGGATCGTCGGCGGCGAGGTCACGCGCGAACGGCTCGATGTGCTGCGCGAGGCCGACGCGATCCTGCAGGAGGAGATCCGCGCGGCGGGCCTGTATCGCGAGCTGTGGCAGTCGTTCTGCGTGCTGCCCGAGATCCGGACGGTCGGTGTCCAGGGCGACGAGCGGACCTACGGCAACGTGATTGCCGTTCGTGCGGTCACCTCCGACGACGCGATGACCGCCGATTGGGCGCGGCTGCCTTACGACCTGCTCGAGCGGATCTCGAACCGGATGATCAACGAGATCCGGTCGGTCGGCCGGGTGGTGCTCGACATCACGAGCAAGCCGCCCGGCACGATCGAGTGGGAGTAGGGGCGGGGCATCGCGCGGCTGCGGGCGTGAGCAGCCCGGCGCCGACGAGCAGCGGCGCGACCACGCTTTCGGTTTCGGCCGGGAGCCGATCGAGCGCGAACCAGCAGGCGACGTCGATCTCGACCGGGTCGATCCGCAGCTGCGGCGTCGAGACCTCGGCGCCGAACACGTCGATCGTCAGGCGGTGGCGTTCGAGCCGTCCGTGCAGCGTGCCGAGCGCCCGCCACTGCAGCGCCTCGAGCCCGAGCTCCTCGCGGATCTCGCGCCGGGCGGCGGCGAGCGGGGTCTCGCCGCGGCGACGGCCACCGCCGGGCAGGTTCCAGCCGCGCCGACCGTAGGTGTGGCGCACCAGTAGCACCCGATCGCCGTCGGTCAGCACGCAGTTGACGCCGGCGCGGGCGAGCGGGATGAGCCGTAACAGCGCCGCCGCAACCCGGTAGGCGATGCGGCGTGCCCGGACGGACGGCGACATGTGCTCAGGGTACGCCCGGCTGTCGGACCGGTGGTCGCGCAACGTGGCTATCATCGTCCAGCGGCCGCGCCGAGATGCGCGGCTCGTGCATGCCATGAAGACCTACGTAGCCAAACCCACAGACCGCGAGCGCGACTGGCTTGTCGTCGACGCCACCGGCCAGACGCTCGGGCGGCTCGCGACCCAGATCGCCGACTCGCTGCGCGGAAAGCGCAAGCCGACCTACACACCGCACATCGACACGGGCGACTTCGTGATCGTCGTCAATGCCGAGAAGATCGCGGTGACGGGCAACAAGATCCGCGACAAGCGCTACTACCGCCACTCCGGGTATCCCGGAGGCCTGCGGTATCGGACGCTCGGCGAGATGCTCGAGCGGCGGCCAGAAGAGGTCATCCGGATCGCCGTCAAGGGGATGCTTCCGCGCAACCGCCTCGCCCGCAAGCAGATCACCAAGCTGAAGGTCTACGCCGGTCCCGAGCATCCGCACGCCGCTCAGCAGCCGAGACCGATGGAGATCGCCAAGTGACGACCGAGCATCCCGAGGACGAGCCCCGCGCCGAGGAGCCGGCAGAGCCGACCTCCGAGCCCAGCCCGCCCACCCCGGAGCCGGCCGCCGAGTCGAGCGAGTCCGGAGCGGCCGCGAGTCGAGCCGGAGCCGGCCGCCGAGTCGAGCGAGTCCACCCCGGAGCCGGCCGCCGAGTCGAGCGAGTCCACCCCGGAGCCGGCCGCCGCGCCCGAGCCCGTCGCCGAGGATGTGACGCCCGAGCCCGCGACGACGCCCGAGCCGCCCGCGACGCCCGCCGACGAGCCCGTGATCGAGGCCGACGCGGTACTCGAGGGCGAGCCCAACTACGAGGCCGACGCGGTCGTCGCCGGCGAGGAGCCCGCTCCGCGCCAGCGCCCCGAGATCCCGGGCGCCGACCTCGTGCCGGATCTCGTCGCCGAGGAGGATGAGTACCTGGACGCCGAAGCGCGTGCCGCCGCCGAGGCCGAGGCCGAGGCCGCCGCAGCTCGCGCCGACGAGGACGACCAGGACGAGCCGCAGCCGATCGCCGACGCCGCGATCAACCTCGCGTCCGGCGCCCGCTACACGGCGACCGGCAAGCGCAAGACCGCGGTCGCGCGGGTGATCCTCAAGCCGGGTACCGGCAGCTACCTGATCAACGGCAAGCAGCTCGACGACTTCTTCCCGCGCGAGACGCTGCGGAAGATCATCCGCCAGCCGCTGGAGGCCGTCGGCTACGACTCCCGGATGGACGTGATCGCGCGCATGCACGGCGGTGGCGTCTCCGCCCAGTCCGGGGCGCTGCGCCACGGGATCTCGCGGGCGCTGCTGGAGGCCGACCCGAACCTTCGCGGCGAGCTCAAGCGCCGTGGCTTTCTGACGCGCGACCCGCGCGTCAAGGAGCGCAAGAAGGCCGGTCTCAAGAAGGCGCGCAAGCGGCCGCAGTTCTCCAAGCGCTAGCCGCACCGGCGACAAGGAGGTACCCGATGGGTGTTCGGGAGTTGTTCGGCACCGACGGCGTCCGCGGACGCGCCGGCGAATTTCTGACCGCCGAGCTGGCGCTGCAGCTGGCCCGAGCCGCCGTGCTGCATGGCGGCCACGAGCGCCCGCAGGTCCTGATCGTCCGCGACACGCGGGAGTCGGGCGAGATGCTCGAGGCGGCGATCGCCGCCGGCATCACCGCCGCCGGCGGCGACGCACTGCTGGGCGGGGTGCTACCGACCCCCGCCGCCCCGATGCTGGTGCGCCGCCACGGCCTGCAGATGGCCGCCGTGATCTCGGCCTCGCACAATCCCTACGAGGACAACGGCATCAAGCTGTTTGGCGCCGACGGCTTCAAGCTGCACGATGACACCGAGCGCGAGATCGAGATCGCGCTGACCGAGAGCCCGCCGATGACCGGGCGGATCGGCCGGGTGCGGCCGCTGCACGGCGCGCTCGAGGACTACCTACGCGAGCTGCACGCCCGGTTTCAGTCCCTTGACCTGAGCGGCCGCCGGGTGCTGCTGGACTGCGCCAACGGCGCCACCTACGACGCGGCACCGGAGATATTCCGCCGCCTGGGCGCCGACGTGACCGTGCTCGCCGACCAGCCCGACGGCCGCAACATCAACGACGGCTGCGGCTCCACGCATCTGGAGACGATCCGTCACGCCGTCACCGACGGCGGCTTCGAGCTGGCGTTCGCGTTCGACGGAGACGGTGACCGGGTGCTCGCGGTGGACGGCGCGGGCGAGGTCGTCGACGGCGACGAGCTGGTGGCGATGGCGGCGATCCACCTGCGCGGCGCCAACCGCCTGCCCGGCGGGGGTGTAGCGGTCACGGTGATGACCAACTACGGGTTTCACACCGCGATGGCCGAGGCGGGCGTCGAGGTCGCGACGACCGCCGTCGGCGACCGCTACGTGCTCGACGAGCTGCGCCGCCGCGGCTGGTCGCTGGGCGGTGAGCAGTCCGGGCACATCATCGAGCTGGGCTTCGGGCCATCGGGCGACGGCATCGCCTCGGCGCTGCTGACGATCGAGTCGCTGGGGGCCACGTTGCTGCGCGACCGCGACGCGATGCGCAAGCTCCCACAACGGCTCGTCAATATCCGCGCCGCCGACCGCAACGCCCTGCGCGACACGATGGCCGCTCCGGTCGTGATGGACGCGATCGAGCAGGAGCAGTCGGCGCTGCACGGCCGCGGCCGCGTGCTCGTGCGACCATCGGGAACGGAGCCGCTGATTCGGGTGATGGTCGAGGCTCCGGCCGAGGCTGAGACCGATGCCGCGTGCGGACGACTGGTGGCAACCGTGCGGACCACGCTCGGCGCCGCACTGGTCGAGTAGCGGCCGCGTCGCCGAGCGCACGGCCGCGCACGAACCCCTGCTCAAACGGCCCGAGCCACCCGTTAACATCAGATCCGCCTGCTGTTTGGCGGTCGCCTGGCGCGAGGGGGCAACTCGCGTTCGGCGAGGACCGCCCGATCAACCCAAAGGACACGCCCATGTGTGGGATCGTCGGCTATGTCGGACCGCGCAAGGCGCGACCGCTGCTGCTCAAGGGTCTCGAGAAGCTGGAATACCGTGGCTATGACAGCGCCGGCATCTCGGTGCTCGATGACGGCCGGATCGACGCCGTTCGCGCGGTCGGCAACCTGTCCGCGCTGCGGGCGGCGATCGGCGCTGCCGACGCGGACGCCGAGGCCTCGGCGAATGGTGGTGGCGCCGCGGTCGCGGTCGCGCAGGACACGCCGGAGACCGGGATCGGCCACACGCGCTGGGCGACCCACGGTCGCGTCAGCCAGGAAAACGCGCACCCGCATTTCGACACGACCGACTCGGTGCACATCGTCGTCAACGGCATCGTCGAGAACTACATCGCGCTGAAGGCGCGGCTGGTCGAGCACGGCGCCGTATTCACGTCGGAGACCGATGCGGAGGTGATCGCCCACCTCGTCGCCCATCACTACGACGGCGATCTCCCGGCAGCGGTTCGCGCCGCATACGGCGAGATGCGCGGCCATTACGCGTTCGTCGCGATGAGCGCGCACGACCCCGGCGAACTGGTCGGGGTACGGCGCGAGTGTCCGCTGATCATCGGTCGCGGTGATGGCGAGCAGTTCGTCGCCTCCGCGATCCCGGCGTTCCTGCACGAGACCCGCGACGTCCAGTACATCCCCGACGACGAGATCGTCGTGCTGCGCCCGGATGGGGTGCAGTTCTACTCGCCCGAGGGCGAGCCGGTGGAGCGCGAGATCGTGCGCATCGATTGGGACGCGGACACCGCCGAGAAGCAGGGCTTCGAGACGTTCATGCTCAAGGAGATCAACGAGCAGGCGGATGCCGTCGCCGAGACGATCGGCGAGCGCGCGGCCCGTGGCTGGGGGATCGACCTCGGGCTGGTACCGGTCGACACACCGATCGACGACGAGTTTCTCGTCGGTCTGCGACGGGTGACCGTCGTCGCCTGCGGGACCGCCTACCACGCCGGTCTGATCGGTCGCTACGCGATCGAGCAGTGGGCGCGGGTGCCGGTCGAGGTCGAGATCGCATCGGAGTACCGCTATCGCAACCCGGTCGTCGGGCCGGGCGACCTGGTTGTCGGGATCTCGCAGTCCGGAGAGACCGCCGACACGCTCGCTGCGATGCGAACCGCGCGCGAGCGCGGCGCTCGGGTGATGACGATCACCAACGTGATGGGGGCGCAGGCGACGCGTGAGGCCGACGGCGTCCTGTACACGCGCGCCGGCCTCGAGATCGGGGTCGCGGCGACGAAGACGTTCGTCGCGCAGATCACCGCGATGTACCTGCTCGCGCTGCGGCTCGCCGAGGTGCGCGGGACGATGGACCGCCGCGCGCTGAAACCGATCATCTCTGACCTCAAACGGCTGCCGCACATGATCGCCGAGTTCATGCAGCGCGACGTGTCGCCGATCTCGACGATCGCGCGCAACCACTACGAGTCGGCGTTCTTCCTGTATCTCGGGCGCCACATCGGGTTGCCGGTCGCGCTCGAAGGCGCGCTCAAGCTCAAGGAGATCTCCTACATCGCGACCGACGCGTACGCGGCCGGCGAGATGAAGCACGGGCCGATCGCGCTGTTGTCAGAGCGCACGCCGGTGGTCGTCGTCGCGACCGAGTCGCCGGTGCTCGACAAGGTGATCTCGAACATGCAGGAGGTTCGCGCGCGCGGCGCAACCGTGATCGCGATCGCGACCGAGGGCGACGAGGCGATCGCCCAGCATGCGGACGAGGTGATTCGGGTACCGCGAACCGATTGGATGCTGGCGCCGCTGCTGGCGGTGATCCCGCTGCAGCTGCTCGCCTATGACATCGCGCGGCTGCGCGGGCTCAACGTCGACCAACCCCGCAACCTCGCCAAGACGGTCACGGTCGAGTGAGCCTGGCCGGCATCGGGCTCGATCTGCTTGAGATCGCCCGGCTCGAGCGAGCGCTCGAGCGCCGGCCGGGACTCGCGCGGCGGCTGTTCACCGACGCCGAGCTGGCGTACGCCGCCTCGCGCGCGCGTCCTGGCCAGCATCTGGCAGCCCGCTTCTGCGCCAAGGAGGCGGTAGGCAAGGCGCTCGGGCTCGACGCCTGGGAGCTGCGCGAGATCGAGGTCGTATCGCCTCCCGGCGGCGGCGCTCCTGAGATCGCGCTGCATGGCGCGGTCGCTCGACGCGCCCGGGAGCGAGGCGGCGTGGTCCGGATCTCACTGACCCACACCGACGAGCAGGCAGGCGCGGTCGCGATAATCGACACCGATGCCTGACGGTCCGATCCCCGCCTGGACGACGCCGCTGCTCGACGCCGCCCAGCAGCGAGCGGTCGACCAGTGGGCGATCGACTCCGGCCAGCCCGGCGCGGCGCTGATGGAGCGGGCCGGCGCCGGACTGGCGCAGACGGTCTCACGGGTCTATCGCGAAGGTCGGATCGCGGTCGTCGTCGGCAAGGGCAACAACGGCGGTGACGGTCTGGTGGCGGCGCGGCGGTTGCGCGAGCTCGGCCGCGAGGTTGAGGTGTTGATGCTCGCGGCCGCAGACGAGCTGCGGGGGGATGCCCGCTCCAACTACGAGCGGCTGCCGGGCCAAGCGCCGATCCCGTTCACCCCCGCGGCACTCGAGGGCGCGGCGGTGATCGTCGATGCGATCCTCGGGACGGGCTTCAGCGGCAGGCCCCGGGAGCCGCTTCGATCGGCGATCGAGGCGATCGATCAGGCGCGGCGCGACGGCGCGGTCGTGGCGGCCTGCGACGTGGCGTCTGGCGTCGACGCCTCAACCGGTGAGGTGATCGGTCCCGCGGTGACGGCGGATCTGACCGTGACCTTCCATGCGGCCAAACCCGGGCACTGGGTCGCACCCGGCAAGGCCCACGCGGGGGAGCTGGTGATCGTCGACATCGGGATCGGGGAGGGCGCACCCGTCGCACCCGAGATCGGGCTGATCGACGGCGCGGTGCTCGAGCAGGCGCCCCGCCGCGGCCGCGAGTCGACGAAGTTCGCGGCCGGCGCGGTGCTCGTGTGTGGCGGCTCGCTCGGGCTGACCGGCGCACCCTCGCTGGCCAGCGAGGCCGCCCAGCGCGCCGGCGCGGGCTACGTCACCGCGCTGATCCCGCGTTCGCTGAACCTCGTCTTCGAACAGCGACTGCTGGAGGCGATGTCGGTACCGCTGCCCGACGAGGATGGCGCGATCACCGGCGCGGCGCGCGACGAGGTTCTGCAGCGCTGCGAGCGCGCCGGCGCGCTCGTGCTCGGTCCCGGAATCGGGCGGGCACAGTCGACCCAGGAGTTCGTGCGCGCGGTCGCGACGCAGGCGCCGATTGCGCTGCTGCTGGACGCCGACGGGCTGTTCGCGTTCTCCGGCCGTCTGGGCGATCTGGCCAGGCGAGACGCCCCCGCCGTGCTGACGCCGCACGCCGGCGAGCTTGGTCGGCTGCTGGAGCGCGAGTCGGCCGAGATCGAGGCGCACCGGCTCGCGGCAGTGCGCGAGGCCGCGGCCACGGCGGCAGCGGTCGTGGTGCTCAAGGGCGACGACACGATCGTCGCTTGCCCGGACGGCCGCGCCGCGATCAGCCGCGGCGGGGCCTCGGCGCTGGCGACGGCCGGCACCGGCGACGTGCTGTCGGGCGTTATCGGCGCGTTTCTGTCCAAGCGAATGGAGCCGTTCACCGCCGCCTGCGCGGGCGTGCTGTTGCACGCCTCAGCGGGACGCCTGGCGGCGGCCGAGGTCGGCGACGAGGGCGTGATCGCGCGCGACGTGATCGAGCTCTTGCCGCGCGCGCGCCGCGCGGACCGCACGGCGCAGACGCGGGGCGAGCGAGGATGACGCGCCGGGCGGTCGCACACGTCGATCTCGGCGCGATCGAGCGCAACGCGGCGTTGCTGACGCGGACGCTGACTGCAGGCGCGCGGCTCTGCGCGGTCGTCAAGGCCGACGGCTACGGCCACGGTGCCGCGGCGGCCGGTCGTGCGGCGCTGGCCGGTGGTGCGACGATGCTGGCGGTCGCGGCCGCCGGCGAAGCGGTGCAGCTGCGCGACGACGGGATCGATGCGCCGCTGCTGGTACTAGGAGCGCTCTCGCGTGAGGAGCTGCCCGACGCGCTTGGCGCCGGTGCGGAGCTCGTCGCCTGGGACGAGCGGTTCGTCGACGATCTTGCCGCCACGGCCGACCGGCCGGTCGCGGTACACGTCAAGCTCGACTCGGGGATGGGGCGGTTCGGCACTCGCTCGGCCGCCGAAGCGCTGGCGATCGCCGATCGGATCGACCGTGCCGGCACGCTGCGGCTGACCGGCGCGATGACCCATTTCGCGACCGCCGACGACGACCCGGAGTTCATGGCCGTGCAGCTCGGGAGGTTCGCCCCGTTCGTGCAGACGCTGCGCTCGCGTGCGCCCGAAATCGTCGCCCACGCGGCGAACAGCGCCGCGACGCTGGGCGATCCGGCGACCCATTTCGACCTCGTCCGCTGCGGGATCGCGCTGTACGGCTGCGATCCGTTCGGCTCAGACCCCGCGGCGCGCGGACTCGAGCCGGCGCTGGCGCTGAACTCCTACGTCGCCGCGGTCAAGCTCGCTCGGCCGGGTGACAGCGCGGGGTACGGTCGCCAGTTCATCGCCGACCGCGAGACCTGGATCGCGACGATCCCGATCGGCTACGCCGACGGCGTCAACCGCGCGCTGACCAACAACGGCGATGTGCTGATCGGCGGCGCCCGCTACCCGGTCGCGGGGACTGTCTCGATGGACAACATCACGGTCGAGATCGGACCGCACGCGGTCGTCGAGGTTGGCGAGCAGGTAGTCCTGATCGGGCGCTCCGGCGCCGAGCGTCAGACCGCCGAGCAGGTCGCGCAGCGGCTGGGGACGATCTCCTACGAGGTGATCTGCGGGCTCAGCGACCGTGTCGTGCGGTGCTACGGGACGCCCGGTGAGTGACAGGGCAGCCGCGGCAGCGCTGGCGGCGCTCGAGGCCACCGGGGTACCCGCGTGGGTGGTCGGTGGCGCCGTCCGCGACCGAGTGCTGGGTCGTCGCACCGCCGATCTCGACATCGTGCTCGCGGGCGACGTCGGCGCCATCGCGCGCACCGTCGGCCGTCGTGCCGGGGGCCATCCGGTCGAGCTCTCAGACGCGTTCGGCGCCTGGCGAGTCGTCGCCCATGATCGCGCTTGGCAGCTGGACCTGATGAACCTCGACGGTGCCACGATCGAGCAGGACCTGGGTCGCCGCGATCTGACGATCAACGCGATCGCCGAGCCCGTCGGCGGCAGTGAGCGGATCGATCCGTTCGACGGAGTCGGCGATCTGCGGGCCGCGCGGCTGCGGGCGGTCTCGGCGACGGCGTTCGCCGACGATCCGTTGCGGGTGCTGCGGCTCGCGCGGCTCGCCTGCGAGCTGGGGTTTTCGATCGAGCCAGCGACCGCGCGCTTGGCCCAGCGGGCGGCGCCGGCGCTGGCGGCGGTCGCGCCAGAGCGGACGTTCGCCGAGCTGCGTCGGTTGATCTGCTCGCAGCGGGCGGTGTTCGGCTGCGAGCTGCTGGAGTCGCTGCGGATCGCGGCGGCGGTGTTGCCGGAGCTCGACGCGCTGGGCGGGATCGAGCAGAGTCGCTTTCATCATCTCGATGTGCTCGGGCACACCCGGCTGGTACTGGCCGAGACGATCGCGCTGGTCGACGACCCGTCGCCGCTGTGCCCATCCGACCAGGTCGCCGAGCAGCTCGCGCAGCGGCTGGCGATGCCGTTCGCGAACGAGCTCACGCGCGGCCAGGCGCTGCGCTTCGGGGCGTTGCTGCATGACATCGCCAAGCCGCAGACGCGCGACGTCACCGACGAGGGCCGGGTTACGTTCATGGGCCACGACCGGGCCGGCGCCGAACAGGGCGCCGCGATCCTGCGCCGGCTACGGGCATCCGAGAAGCTGTGCGCACAGGTCGCGGCGCTGACGCTTCACCATCTGCGGCTCGGCTTCCTCGTGCACCAGGCGCCATTGGGGCGCCGCGACGTCTATGACTACCTGTTGCGATGCGCGCCGGTCGGCGTCGACGTCACCGTGCTGAGCGTCGGGGACCGGCTCGCGACCCGCGGCGACAACGCCGAGCGGGCGATCGCCAGGCATCTGGCGCTTGCCCGCGAGGTGGTCGTCGATGCGCTGGCCTGGGAGCAGGCGCCACCCCGGCCGCCGGTCCGCGGCGATGTGCTCGCGCGGGCGCTGGGCTTGGCGCCGGGCCCGCGCGTGGGAGAGCTGCTCGCCGAGCTGCGGGCGGAGGCGTTCAGCGGCGAGTTGTCGACCCCCGAGCAGGCGATCGATCGCGCCCGCGAGCTGGTCGCCGGAACCGTCGGCGAGCATTAAGGGGGCCCCGGCGAAGTCGGGAGCCCTAAGCTCCGTCGCATGAGCGATCCCGAGTGCCTGTTCTGCAAGATCATCGCCGGCGAACTGCCATCCCAGCAGGTCGATGCCGATGAGCGCACGATCGCGTTCATGGACATCAGCCCGGCGACCCGCGGTCACGCGCTGGTCGTTCCACGCGTGCATGTCGCAAACGTGCTCGAGGCCGACCCCGAGGACGTCGCGGCGCTTGCGGTCGCCGCGCAGCGGCTCGCGGCGCGCGCGGTGCAGCGGCTCGGCGCCGACGGGGTCAACCTGCTGAACTCGTGCGGCACGGCTGGTTGGCAGACCGTGTTTCACCTCCACATGCACGTGATCCCGCGCTACGAGGACGATCCACTGAAGCTGCCGTGGGTGCCCTCGCCCGGCGATCTCGACGAGATCGCCGCGACCGCGGAGCAGCTGCGGTGAGCGCCGGTCAGCCGGTCGAGCAGCAGCGTGACGACGGCGGCCCGGGCGTCGTCACCGTTGACTCGCCGGCGCTGAACCTGGCCGAGTCGACCACAGCTACGGACCGCCACGACTGCCGCGACCGCGTGCAACTGGTACGTTAGGCCAGTCGGGCCAGGGAGGCCCGAGTCACAGCATCTCAGCATCCGCCGGAGGAGTTCACATATGCCCACGGGTACCGTCAAGTGGTTCAGCGACGACAAGGGGTTCGGATTCATCACCCCTGATGACGGCGGTCGCGACCTGTTCGTCCACTACACGGGCATCGGAGGCGACGGCTATCGCTCGCTGGCCGAGGGCGCCAAGGTCTCCTACGAGGAGGAGTCCGGCGACAAGGGCCCGAAAGCCGTCGACGTCACGAAGATCTAGCGCGGCCGTCGCTCGCTCCGAAACGGCGGATCTGAGTGAACGGCTGATCGCAACCTCCGGCCGCGGTTGGTGTTCAATCAAGTGATGATCACACCGCGCTCACTGCTGCCCGCGCTCTGCTGCGCCGGCTCGGCCTCGCTCGCAGCTGCGCTGCTGGCGCCTGCTGCCGCATCCGCGGGAGTCGTCACGATCGGACAGACGAACGCCCCGCTGTCGGCGCCCGTGTGCCCGAAGGGCTCGTCCGCGTCCAACTGCCGGATCGTGCTCGAGCGGACGACGGCGATCCAGTCGACCTCCGCCGGCGTCCGCAACGCGACGCTCGTCAAGCAGAACGGGTGGATCGTCGCGTTCTCGGTCGGCATCTCGCGCCTGTCACCGAACGCGAAGACCGTCCACACGCTGCTGCATGGCCTCGATCAGGTGTACGGGGGGACCCCACAGCTGCGCCTGACGGTGCTGCGACCGAGGCACAACAACACCTACACGGTGCGGGCGCAGACCGGCAACTATCACCTGATCCCATTCCTGGGCAGGGTGCTGACCCAGGCGATGTCACAACCGCCGAAGTTCAAGGCGTTCACGGCGCTGCCGGTGCGCAAGGGCGATGTGATCGCCCTGACGGTCCCGACCTGGGCGCCGGTTCTGAACTACAACCTGTCGTCGACCAAGTTCGCCTATCGCCAGAGCCGCACCCAGAACTGCACCAAGGCGGCAGGCGCCCAGACCGCGGCACTCCGCGTCGGTTCCACCCGGCGCTACGGCTGTAGCTATACCGGAACCCGGGTCGAGTACTCGGCCACCGAAGTGACGAACGTGCCGTACCCCAAGCACTACCCCCACTGAGCGAGGTTCTACGCGCTCCGGGTCCGTCGTGTCCCCGCTTGCGTGTCGGCCCGCCGTCCGTCAGGCAACGTGCTGAGGTGGTCGCGAGCGCCGTGCTCGCGCTTCCAGCACCGGCGTACCGAAGCTAGGAGCGATTAGCGTCGCACGGCGAACGCGAGCAGCTCAGCACGCCCCTGGGTTCTGCTGGCAGAACGCCGACCCGAGGTTCGCCCCGCCGCTGGTCGAGGTACCGGTGCCCTGGGCGGTGGCGGTGTCGCCGCCGCTGGTGGAGGTCCCGGTCGATGTGGCCGTGCCGCCGGACGTGGCGGTACCGGTCGAGCCGGAGGTCGTGGTTGCGGCGGTCGTGCCGGTCGAGCCCGAGGTCGTCGTGCTCGAGCTCGTCGCGCCCGAGCTGCTGGTGCCGCCGCTCGTGCTGACACCGCCCTGCGGGACGGTGAAGGCCGGGGCGCCGGAGGTGTCGGTCGAGTTCGACGAGCCGCCGCCGCACGCCGCCAGTGCCAGCGGCGTCGCCAGCGCCAGGCAGAGCGACGCCGCCACCGCGCGCCGGCGCACCCCCGTGAGCTGGCGAGAGCGCATCCCTACGGAACGTCGGGGTCCAGCGGCTCCATCCGCCGGCCGCACACGGGACAGTCGTTGAGGTCCTTCTGGGCGAGCTGATCGCACCAGTTGCAGAACCGCAGGTTCTCCACCGCCCAAGGGAGCTCTGACGGCGTCGGTGCCAGCGGCAGGAGCTGCGCCAGGACCTCCAGTTGCTCGCCGCTCTGGCGGTCAAGATAGGTCTCGCCGGGCAGCGCCTCGACGATCACCTCGCGGCCGGTGGACGGTGTCCGCATACGGTACTTCTGACGGATCCTCATGACACCGCGATCCTACCAGTGGCCCGGGCGGGAACGGTCCGGTGAGGGCTGCGCGAGCCCGCTCGATCAGTGCCCGTGGTGGTCTTCGGGGAGCTCGTCGATGTCGCGACGGGTGCCGCGGATCCAGATCGTGGTCGTGACGACGAACAGGATCAGGCCGACGATCGACAGCCACCAGCCCAGGGTGGTGCCGATCACCGTGCAGGTGATCCCGATCCCACACAGCAGCGGCAGGAGGCTGGGACCCGGAAGATGGATCTCCTCGCCGGCGGGTGGCGTCGGGTCGGGCTCGTCGTCGGTCATCAGTGGACGTAGATCGCGGCCGCGAGGAAGGTGAGGCCGAACATGAAGAAGCACACGATGCCGGCGATCAGGCCGGCTCGAAGGTTCTTGCGAGCGAGCTTTCTATCCATGGAGTCGGGATCCTAACTGACGCGTGGGCGACCCGCCTCAGAGCTTGGTCGAAACCACCATCGTCGCGAACAACAGGGCCAGATAGAGCAGCGAGAACAGATACAGGCGCAGTGCCGAGCGGCGGTCGGCACGGCGATACAACAGCCACGCTCCGGCGACGAACGCGAACCCGAGCAGCATCGAGCCGATCAGATAGATCAAGCCGAAGCCGCCGGCGCAGAACGGCAGCTGTGTGACCGCGTACAGCAGCAGCGAGTAGAGCAGGATCTGCTTGCGCGTCTCGTGCTCGCCGCGGACGACCGGCAGCATCGGCACGTCGACCTCGGCGTACTCGTCTTTCATCAGCAAGCTCAGCGACCAGAAGTGCGGGGGGGTCCAGTAGAACACGATCGCGAACAGGTAGACCGCGGTCCACGAGACCGTTCCGCGCGTCGCCGCCCACGCGACCAGCGGCGGCATGGCGCCCGCGGCGCCGCCGATCACGATGTTCTGGGTCGAGCGGCGCTTGAGCCAGATCGTGTAGACCCCGACGTAGCCGACGAACCCCGCAAGCGCCAGCGATGCCGCCAGCACGTTGATCGTCAGCGACATCAGCACGAACGACGCCGTCGCCAGCGAGATGCCGTAGATCAGGGCCGCCCGTGGGCTGACCCGCCCGGACGGGACTGGCCGGTTCGCGGTCCGCGTCATCCGCGCGTCGATGTCGCGGTCCCAGTAGTGGTTGACGGCCCCGGCGCCGCCGGCCGACAGGTAGCCGCCGAGGCAGGTCAGCGCAATCAAGCCGATCGATGGATTGCCCGCCACCTCCATCGTCGCGACCGTCGTGAACAGCAGCAGCGTCTGGACCTTCGGCTTGGTCAGCTCGACGTAGTCGGCGACCAGCCGGCGGGCCCTGGATTCCGATCTCGCCCGCCCCGCGGCGGTCGGCGCGGTGGCGGTTCGCGCGCTCAACTGCCTACGAGCTCCTGGCGAACTGCTCGGAGCCGCCGCCCTTCTGGATCACGCCGGTCTGGCGCTCGACCTGTCGGCGGATGTCGCGCATCGGTTCGACCGAACGGACCCGCGGGACCTCGTCGAAGTTGTTGACCGGCGGCGGTGAGGTGGTGAACCACTCGAGCGTGTTGCCTTTCCACGGGTCGGGTCCGGCGACCTTGCCCTTGGTCAGGCTCCGGTAGATGTTGATGATCGTCAGCAGCACGCCGATCCCGAGAATGTAGGAGCCGATCGTCGAGATCATGTTGTACGTCGACCAGCCGTAGCCCGCCGGATAGGTGTAGATCCGGCGTGGCATCCCGGACAGCCCGAGCGCGTGCTGGACGAAGAAGGTCACGTTGAAGCCGACGAACATGAACCAGAACGAGATCTTGCCGAGCCGCTCGCTGAGTAGCCGTCCGGTCATCTTCGGATACCAGTAGTAGACGCCCGAGAACACCGTGAACACGGCGCCGCCCATCAGCACATAGTGGAAGTGCGCGACCACAAAGTAGGTGTCGTTGAGCTGCCAGTCGACCGGGAAGACGGCTAGGAAGATGCCGGTGATGCCGCCGATCAGGAAGATCGCGATGAACCCGATCGCGAAGTACAGCGAGGTGGTCATCACCAACGAGCCGCGCCACAGCGTCGCGATCCAGTTGAAGATCTTGACCCCGGTTGGGACGCCGATCAAGAACGAGCTGAGCATGAAGAAGCCGAGCACCACGATCGGGATCGGTGAGGCGAACATGTGATGGGCCCAGACGAGGGTCGCCAGGAATGCGATCACGGCAGTCGCGGCGGCGATCGCCTTGTAGCCGAAGATCGGCTTGCGGCTGAACACCGGGATCACCTCGGAAATGACCCCGAAGCCCGGCAGGATCATGATGTAGACCTCGGGGTGCCCGAAGAACCAGAACAGGTGCTGCCACAGGACCGGCGAGCCATGCGCGGTCGGGTTGAAGAAGTGCGTGCCGAAGTGGCGGTCGGCCAGCAGCATCGTGACTGCGGCGGCGATCACCGGCAGAGCGATGATCAGCAGGATGGCGTAGACCAGCAGCGTCCAGATGAACAGCGGCAGCCGGTTCCAGCTCATCCCGGGGGCGCGCATGTTGACGATCGTCACGTAGAAGTTGATCGCGCCGAGCAGCGAGGAGATGCCGGTGAGGTGGATCAGGAAGATCCAGGCATCCTGGCCGCCCGACGGTGAGTACAGCGACTCCGACAGCGGCGGATAGCTCCACCAGCCGGCGTCGGGCGGATGCCAGAAGAGGGTTGCGTAGAAGACGATGCCGCCGAACGCCAACAGCCAGAACGACAGCGCGTTCAGGCGTGGGAACGCCATATCCCGGGCGCCGATCATCAGCGGCAGGAAGTAGTTGCCGAACCCGGCCCAGACCGGCACGACGAACAGGAAGATCATCGTCGTCCCGTGCAACGTCAGCAGCTGGTTGTAGTGCTCGGACGTCAGCAGCGTGTTGTTCGGCTCGCTGAGCTGGGTGCGCATCATCAGCGCTTCGACCCCGCCCATGCAGAAGAACACGCCCGTCAGGACGAGGTACATGATCCCGATCTTCTTGTGATCGGTCGTCAGCACCCAGTCGACCCACCGCTTCGTCTTGCGCGGCGTGACGACCTCGTGGGCGAGGATCTGCGGGACGGGGCGGGCGACGGGATCGCTTGTGATCGTTGCCATTCGCGACTCCTAATTGCCGAGCTGATTTGCCGCGGTCAGCGTCTTGCGCAGCGACTGGACCTGGTTGTTCTGCGAAGTGATGTTGGCGCCCTGCTTGGCGAGCCAGTTCTCGTACTGCTGCGGCGATACGACCCGCACGAACGCCAGCATCGCTGCGTGGTTGGTGCCGCACAGTTGCGCGCACTGGCCGTGGAAGAAACCGGTGTGGTTGGGCTTGAACCAGGTGTAGGTGGTGTAGCCGGGGACGGCGTCGACCTTGCCGCCCAGCGACGGCACCCACCACGAGTGGATCACGTCGCTCGACTGGATCGTCAGCACCACGGTGGTATGGACCGGCACAACCATCGTCGTGAACGAGTACGGCAGCTTCTGCGTGAACGAGTTCTTGTTGCAGCCGTTCCCGTAGGTGTAGCGCCAGATGTACTGACGCGCCTGGACGCACACGTCGAGCTTCTTGCCGTTCGGCGGCGAGGGCTTGCTCAGCGACGCCGACAGCTGCAGGCCGTTGGGGGAGGAGTTCGGCGCGTTAACGATGCTCGGCAGCTTGATGAAGGTCACGACCGTCAGCACGAGCAAGATCACCGCCGCGCCCACGGTCCAGCCGATCTCCAGCCTGGTGTTGCCGTGGATCTGGTGCGCGACCGGGTGCTTCTTGGCGCGGAACCGGAACACGGCGATGATCAGCGCCGCCTCGACGACGACGAACACGATCGCCGCGACGATCAACACAATCACGTACAGCTCGTGGATCGAGTCGGCGTTCGGCGAGCCACCCGACTTCGGTGTGATGAAGTTCGCCAGTGCAGACGGCGCTACGGCCAGACCCCCGACGAGCACCGCCAGCGCCGGCGCGACGCGCAGCGTCAGGACCCGTGCGAGCCGATCCCGGACCCGCCGAACCTCGCCGGTTCTTGCGTTGTGTTTAAGTGGGATCAAGGCGGGTCGGGATTCTATATGTCCGTCGTGTCGCGTGAGCCGCGGCGGGGCCAGGCGAGCACCCACCGGCACCCCGCGTGTCAGCCACCGGACGGCGCGCGGGGTTTGCCGACGGATTCTTATACTCGCTCGCGTCTTGAGCATCCGGAGGGCCATCGGAGCTGGTGCGTGGGCCCTCGTCGCGGCGGGAGTCGCGGCACCCGCGTTGCGACGCCGGCTCAAGCTGCCGCGGCCGCTCGTGCTCGCTGCTGCGGCCGCCGCCCCGGCGGCGCTGGTGGTCGCGACGCCGCGTAGCCGAGCTCGCGACGCCGGACTGTGCTGCCTGAACATGTGGGCGTATCTGGCCGCCTACGAGATGCCCAACGACGATCCGCAGGCGCTGCAGCGGCGCGCCAGGATCGACTATCCGATCGCATGTGATCGCGTGCTCGGGCTGGGCGTACCGCCGACCGTCCGGCTGCAGCGGCGGCTGGCGACCGCCGGGACGGTCAATCGCTTCGAACGGCTGCTCGTGTTCTGTCACTGGATCTGGTTCGCGGTCCCGCACGGTGCGGTGCTGTACGTCTGGATGCGCGACCCAAAGCGGTTTCCGTCGGCGGCGGTGCGGATGTACGCGGTGTTCGACGCCGGCGCGATCTTCTATTGGGCGATCCCGACCGCGCCGCCGTGGTACGCCGCCGAGCACGGGCGCTTCGGCGACGGCGACAGCGCTCAGGTCCGGCGAATGATGATCGAGTACGGCGAGCAGTTCTGGGGCGACCGCTGGCCGGAGCTGATGGAGGTGCTCGGCGGCAACCCGCTGGCGGCGATGCCGTCGCTGCATCTCGCAACCTCGCTGATGGCCGCGCAGCTGCTGACCGAGACCGGACCCGTCGCCGGCGCGATCGGCTGGTCCTACACCGTGCTGCTGGCGCTCGCGCTCGTGTACCTGGGCGAGCACTACGCGACCGATCTGATCGGCGGCGCACTGTTGGCCGAGACCGTCCGCCGGCTGATCCCGAGGCTGGCGCCACGCCTGATGCCGTACGCGGCCCGGCTCGAGGCGCTGCACACCTGACGACCGAACGCTACACTTTATGAAGTGACCGAGCAGAAGATTGAAAACGTGATCATCATCGGCTCCGGGCCGGCCGGCTACACCGCGGCGCTGTACACCGCGCGAGCCAACTTGGAGCCGTTGGTGGTCGAGGGATTCGCGTGGGGCGGGCTGCTTCAGCAGACGACCGACGTCGAGAACTTCCCGGGTTTCCAGGACGGGATCATGGGCCCCGAGCTGATGATCCAGATGCGCGGCCAGGCCGAGCGCTTCGGCGGGCGGCTGGAGACCGACGAGGCGACCGCGGTAGAGCTCTCACAAGATGCGTCGGCGCCGCACAAGGTCTGGCTGGGCGACGATCTGTACCTCGCCAAAACGGTGATCCTCGCGATGGGCGCCCAACATCGCAAGCTCGGCGTGCCCGGCGAAATGGAGCTGTCAGGGCGTGGGGTCAGCTATTGCGCGACGTGTGACGCCGCGTTCTTCAAGCAGGCGCCGACGATCATCGTCGGCGGTGGCGACTCGGCGATGGAGGAGGCGATGTTCCTCTCCAAGTTCGCCGCGAAGGTCGGCATCGTCCACCGCCGTGACGAGTTCCGAGCCTCGAAGATCATGCTCGAGCGGGCGCGCGCGCTCCCGAACATTGAGTTCGTCACGCCGTACGTCGTCGAGGAGTTCACCGGCAAGGACAACGCGCTGACGCTGGCCAAGCTGCGTAACACGGTCGACGGCTCGACCAAGGAGCTTGAGATCACCGGCGCGTTCATCGCCGTCGGGCACGACCCGCAGTCACAGTTGGTCCGCGGCCAGGTCGATGTCGCCGAGGAGGGGTACGTGATCACGCAGGGCAGCTCGACGCTGACCAACGTCCCCGGGGTGTTCGCCGCGGGCGATCTTGTCGATCACACCTACCGCCAGGCGGTGACCGCGGCCGGCTCCGGATGCCAGGCGGCGCTCGACGCGGAGTGGTACCTGCGGGACTCCGAGCTCGCGTTCGACGTGGCCGAACGCGTCGCGTCGGCCTAGTGAGCCTCCCGCTAGCCACGCCGGGTCAGTACGGGCAGCCGTCCGCCGGGCCGTAGTTGCCCGACGGCGATCGCTGGCCGATCCGCAGGCCGAAGTCCTGGGTCCAGGTTCCGGGGGCGTCGGCGGCCGCGGCGCGCCGGCTGACGCCGGTGCCGACCGCGCGGAAGCTGGGATCCAGAATGTTCTCGCAGTGGCCGGTGCTGCCCATCCAGGCGCGGACGACGGCGGACGGGGTCGCGTAGCCGGTCGCGATGTTCTCGCCCGCCCAGGACCAGTCGTAGCCGGACCGGCTGATGCGAGCCGCGAAGTCGCTGCCGTGGGTGAACTCGTGATGATTGACCATTTCGCGCGTCCAGCGCTGGGCGGAGCGGTCGAGGTCGCGATTGGCCCGCAGTGAAGGCAGCCCGCGCTCGGTCCGCTGCCGGTTGACCAGGCAGACCACAGCCGCCTTGAGCGTCGTCGGGTTCGACGCAGCGATTGGCCGATTGGCGCCGGCGCAGTGTGCGCGTGCACCGCGATGGCGGCTCGCTGCGCCGGCCGCGGGGGCGAACAGCGTCAGCGCGGCGGCGACGGCGATCGCGACCAGCCAGGCGGCGAGCGGCGCTCGCGACCCGCCGCGGCCGACGCGGGATCGAAAAGACGACGTGCCCACATCACAAGACGTCGGACCTGATCAGCTCCCGGGACATCGACCGAGCGGTCATTCGTACAGATGTCCAGAACCTCTCGGTGCGGACGATCGTCACCGGGACAGTTAGCACCCCGACGAAGGCTGCTCAGAACGGACAGCTGTCCTCGGGGCCGTGATTGCCCGACGGCGCCCGCTGACCCATCCGCAACCCGAAGTCCTGGGTCCAGGTGCCGGGGGCGACGATCGTCCGCGCGGCGCTGACCCCGGTGCCGACGTAGCGGTAGTCGGGGTCGAGAATGTTCTCACAGTGGCCGGTGCTGCGCATCCAGCCGCGGACCACCGCGGCCGGGGTGCGAAAGCCGGTGGCGATGTTCTCGCCCGCCTGTGACCAATCGAAGCCGGCGTCGCTGATCCGAGCCGAGAAGTCGGTCCCGTGGGTGAACTCATGGTCGCGAACCATGTGGTCGGTCCAGCGCTGGGCGGAGCGGTTGAGGTCGCGGCTGACGTGCAGTCGGGGCAGTCCGCGCTCGATCCGCTGCCGGTTGATCAGGCAGGCCTCGGCGGCTCGCAGCCGGTGCAGGGTCGAGTGGCGGATCTGGGTGTGCGCGCCGGTGCAGCGCCCACCGCCGGCGCGCCGGGCCGCCGCGGTGGCCGGGGCCAGCGCGGCGGCAAGCAGCGACAGCGTGGCCGCGAGGGCGGCCAGCAGCGTGGTCGGTGCGGATGTCCGGGGGGCGGGGGGCATCATCGTGCGCGGCTCCAACAGCCTACGAACTTCTGCGCTGAGGGTCGCCGACAGCGCTCCGAGTGTCGCGCTTGGTTCGTTGGTTGGCACCCCGAGGCCTCGACCGCCAACGAATTAGCCAAACGGGCACTCGGCCCTCGCTACGCGTGGACGAAGAAGCCCTCGCCGGTCGCTCGTCCGAGCCGTCCGGAGAGCGCCAGCCGGCGCAGCACCGGTGCCGCGCGGTAGCGCTCCTCGCCGTATTCGAGGTTGAGCGCGTCGAGCACGCCGAGCACGTGGTCAAGGCCGATCTCATCGGCCCAGGCGAGGATCCCGCGCGGATAGTTGAGCCCGTGGACCATTCCGGCGTCGATGTCATCGGCCGAACCGACACCCTCGCCAAGCGCGAATGCCGCCTCGTTGATCACCTGGCAGACGATTCGCCCGAGCACCAACCCGGGGCCGTCGCCGACCCAGGCGGTGTGCTTGCCGAGCGTTGCAAAGAAACGCTCGGCGGCCGCGACCGCCGATTCGGCGCTGTCGGGGCCGGCGGTCAGATCGACCAGCTCGGACCGCGCGAACGGTGGCAGCGCGTGAAATCCAACCGCGGATCCACCCGGATCGCACGCGGCGAGCGACCCGGCGTGCAGGCAGATCGCCTGCGGTGCGCCCTGCAACGGTGCCTCCGGGTCCTCGCCGCCGGTCACGTCCAAGATCAGGAACGGCGCTGGCAGTCGGTGCGCCTCGGCCGGGGTCGCGACCGTCCAGCCGGCGCCGTCGGCCGCTACCGCAAGCTCGGCGGCCAGCGGCGTCTCGCCGGCGATCACGATCACCCCGTCGCCGTCGCCGCCGGTCGGCGGCTCGGGGTCCGCCGGTCGGTGGCTGCCGCCCTCCGGGTAGGCGTAGTAGCCGCGTCCCGACTTGCGCCCGCGGCGGCCGGCGGCGACCGCCTTGACGGTGATCGGCGACGGTCGCCACCGCGGCTCGCCAAAGCTCTGCTCATAGAACGAGCGCGCGATGTCCAGCCCGACGTCGACGCCGACGAGGTCCATCAGCTCAAACGGCCCCATCCGGAATCCGCCTCCGAGCCGGCAGCAGCGGTCGACCTGCTCGACATCTGCGATCCGCTCGCTGACGAGTCGTAGACCCTCCAACCCGAACGGGCGGTTGCAGCGGTTGACCAGAAACCCGACGCCGTCGACCGCATCGATCACGTGCTTGCCCATCGCCTCGCCCGTCGCGCGCGCCAGCGCGAGCGCCTCTGGCGAGGACTCGACACCGGCGACGACCTCGAGCAGTCGCATCACCGCCGGCGGGTTGAAGAAGTGCATGCCGACGACCCGCTGCGGATGCGGCAGCGGTGCGGCGACCGCGGTCACCAGCAGCGACGAGGTGTTGGTCGCGAGCACGCATGCTTCCGATACGTGACGAGCGATCTCGCCGAACAGCTCGCGCTTGAGCGCAAGCGACTCGGGCGCCGCCTCGATCACCAAGTCACAGGCGGCCGAGCTCGGCCAGCTCGGAGGTGGGTTGCAGGCACGCGATCGCATGCTCCGCTCGCTCCTCGCTCAGCCGGCCACGCTCGGCGCTGCGGCGCAGCTGCGCGACGATCCGTTGCGCGCCGCGCCCCAGTGCGGTCTGGTCGGGGTCGTAGAGCAGCGTCCGCGCCCCCGCCTGGCAGCCCAGTTGGGCGATCCCGGCGCCCATCGTTCCGGCGCCTGCGACCCCGATCCGCGACGGCGGTGTCGTCTCGCTCACGCGGCGGCACGGTACACGAGCGATCGGGTCGACAACGACGCGGGTCCCGCCGGCGCTGCGCCGACGGAACCCGCGTGATGCCTCGCTTGGACCGCGGCGGACTCAGCCGCCGTTGGGCAGCGAGCTGACCGGCGGTAGCGTGACCATGATCGGCACCGCGGCCGACACGCCGGTCACGTTCTGCGGATCGCCGAGCACCTGCACCCGAACCTGCTTGGCGCCGGGTGTCCCGAACGTCCAGCCGATCGAGTAGTTCGAGGCCCGGTTCAGCTCTGAGCTCTTGACGACGTGCCAGTGGCCGTCCTTGCCGAGCCGCTCCAGATAGACCGCGTCACCCGGCTTGCCGGGGGCGACGTTGCCGCTGAACGTGACCCGCCGGCCGACGGGCACGGAGCTCGCGCTGGCCGTGATCGAGACGACGTCCTGAACGCCCTGGTAGACGACCGCCGAGTGGCGGATCGGGGCGAACGTGGTGCGCGCCTGGTACAGCTCGTTGGTCGAGCCCTGGACGGTGAAGCTGTAGCTGCCGTCCGCCTTGGTCGTCGTGGTCTGCGTCTCGGTCCAGTTGTGCTGATGCGGGGCGCTCGCGTACAGCGCGACGCTGACGCCGGACTCCGGCGCGGTGCTCGAGGACTCAGAGAGCTTGCCGGAGATCGTCACCGGCGTCTGGTTGGGGACGACTCGGATCGCTGGACCCGATCGTGAAACCGGGCACCTCGGTCTGTTGCACGACGACCGTGCTGACCGACGAAACGCCCCGCGTGTTTCGACGGTCGCCGGGGAACACGGCGCGCACGTTGCGCGGTCCGGGGAATCGCCAGGCGAACGGGATCGAGTAGCTCGACGACGCGCTCAGCCGGCCGGTCTTGATCGTCTTCCAGTTGTTGGAGTCGCCACGCTGGGCCTGCAGCCGATCGAGCTGACCGGCGTGGTCCGGGGACACCTGACCAGTGAACGTGATCGGGTGGCGCGTGCTCGCCTCGGTGGCGCTCGGGGTCAGCGTGACCTCCGCCGAGACCTGCTCGTGCACGGTCTTTGAATGGCTCAGCGCGGGGCCGCTCGCAAACCAGCTGCGGTTGGTCTCAACGATCCCGTTCTGGCGGGTGAACTCGTAACGACCGGCGAGCGTCGGTCTGGGTCCGGCCGATGATCGTGAAATGGCCGCGCGGATTGATCCGGTGCCAGAGGACGATCCGCTGGTTGGCCGCGCCGCGGCCGAGCAGTCGTCCGTAGATCAGCACCGGGTCGCCGGCGACGATGGTCTGGTGGGGAGTTGTGGATCGTCAGCGCTCGGTCTTGGACCGGCCCATGGGCGGCTGCGATCGACGGCAAGGCCGCGCACGCGCATGCCACCAGGGCAGCGACGAGCACGGACGACTCGAACACGCATTCAAGCCTCCTGATCGCGTTTGGATGTTGTGCCCCGGCCCGCCCCGCTGACTCCGACCCGTCACATTGCGGTGGCGATTGACACCGACTCGAACACGGTGATCGGCGCGAAGTTGCGGCGCGGGCCGGTCCGATGCCGCCGAACCGCCGGGGCTTGGCCCGTAGACTCCGTCGCGATGGGGACGTTCTGGCGATCCTCGTTGGTCGGCGCGGTCTCGTGGCCGTGCTCTGGTGTGGCGGCGCCAGGCCACGGCGCCCGCGGCGCGCGGTCGACCGGCTCGGGACCCGCTGGGCCTGCGGTCGGCCGGATGAGATCGTCGAGCAGCCGGGAGGCGCTCGAGAGCCGAGGACCTGGCGCAGCTGCTGGAGGCGTGCAACGCGCGCCGGCGCCGTCGCGGCGAGCGCGAGCGGACGCTCGAGGACGTCGAGCTGCAGCTCACGCGTGAGCGACACGACGTGACGGCGTGCCGCGCGCCGCAGCGCTGGCTGACCGGCGTTGGCCCGCTGCCTGATCATCGGCTGCGGTTGCCGCGGCCTCTCGCTGACCGCGGCGCTGCGTACGCGCGGCCACGCGGTACGCGCCACGACCCGTGACCGGCCCGGGTCGCCGAGCTGCAGGCGGCCGGCGCCGAGCCGTTTGTCGGCGATCCGGATCGGGTCGCGACGATCACGCCGCGCGCTCGATCACGTCGGCGTGCTGTGCGTGCTGCTCGGGTCGGCGACCGGACCGACGCAGCAGCTGCGCGCACTGCACACGACGCGGCTCGCGATGCTGCTGGAGAAGATGCTCGACACGACCGTGCGCGGCGTCGTCTACGAGGCGGCGGGAACGGTCGACCGGCGGTGCTCGCGGCTGGCGGCGGGGTCGTCGCCGGCGCCTGCGACCGGTCGCTGATCCCGTACGTGCTGCTGACCGCCGATCCCGAGCCACCGGTGCATGGACGCCGGCGGCGGCCGACGCGGTCCAGCGGGCGCTGCTGGCCGGATAGCGGTAGCGAACGACTCAGCGCAGGCGCTCGAGCAGGTCCTGGAGGATCCGCGCGGTCGCGCCCCAGATCAGCTCGTCGCCGACGACGAACGTGTCGGTGCGGATCGGCAGCCCACGCCGACGCAGCCGCCGGCGGCCGTATCCGGCCCGCAGGTCGGCGAGCGACAGCTCGAGCACCGACGCCACCTCGTCGGGGCTCGAGCGTCCAGCGCAGGCCGGGCTCGATCACCCCGACGAACGGGTAGATCGCATAGCCGGTGGCGATCGTCGGCGTCGGGCGCAAGCGCGCCGGCGATCGTGACCGCCGCGGCTGCCAGGCCGATCTCCTCCTCGGTCTCACGCAGCGCCGTCGGACGAGATCGGCGTCGCTCGGGCTCGTGCCGGCCGCCGGGAAACGAGATCTCGCCGGGATGGCGGCGCAGGTCGTCGCGGCGGCGGGTGAACACCGCATGGATCTCCCCACTCGCGCTCAGTACAGCGGAACCAGCACGGCCGCATCGGTGGCGCCGCTGACCCGCAGCGTCATCGCCGCCTCGGCGCCAGCAGCGAATCCCGCAGCGGCGGCCGTGAGTGCGGCGTCGAGCCCAGCCACTGGCCGGCATCCTCAGCCGAGCGGGTTGAACAGCAACCCGGTCGGGACCTTCGGGAAGAAGTAGGTCGACTTCGGCGGCATGCTCTCGCCCGCGGCCGCGACTTCCTGGATCCGCTGAACCGGCGTCGGCGCCATGAAGAAGGCCGCGTCGTAGCTGCCGTCCTCGATCAGCTCCAGCGCCTGCGCGAAATCACGCGCGTAGCCGAGGCCATTGAGCTCGTCGATGTCGTGGTCGGTCATCCCCAGCGCGCCCTTGAGGATCAGCGCCTCGAGCACCGCGGTGTCCAGCCGCCGGTACGCGGCGGCGTGGTCGCCCAGCTGCCCGTCGGCGATCCGCTGGTCGCGAAGGGTCAGCATCGCGGGGGTGCCGGTGCGACGTCGATGTAGCCGATCCGGACCTGCTCACTGGACCCCGGCGCCAGCTGCGCGCGGTCGTCGAGCTCGGTGCGCTCGAAGTTCGAGCGGATCGATCGCCTCGTCCAGCCTCGAACGGCCGGTGTCGTCGAGGCCGCGTACGAGCCGATGCGTGGGGAACACCGTCAAGCCGGGGTCCTGCAGCGCGACCAGGCACATCAGCACGTAGCGGTGCTCGCCCTCGCCGCCGATCTCGTCGGCGTAGACGCGCGCGGTCTCATAGCGATGGTGGCCGTCGGCGATCAGCAGCTCGGTGTCGCGCAAGCTGCCGTTGCGCGACGGCGATCGCGGCGGGGTCGCTGACGCGCGCCAGCCGGCTGACGGTGCCGTCGTCGTCGGTCGTCTGCGATTCCGAGCCGGGGTCGGCGGCGCTCGACCAGCGCTGCCAAGCGGCCCGGCCAGGGTCGGAGTACAGCGAGAAGATCGGGGACAGATTCGCCTTCGTCGCGCGCGTCAGTCGCAGCCGATCCTCCTTGGGCCCCGGATGGGTGCGCTCGTGCGGGCGGATCGTCCCGGGTCCGTACTCCTGCACGCGCACGCGCGCGAAGAAACCCTGACGGGTGCGGCGCACGCCGTCGGGGCCGGTGTAGTCCTGCGACAGCGTCCACAGCGCGGGATGCCCGATCCCGCACGACGATCGCCCTGCGCGCGCCACTCGCCGAGCAGCTCGCGCGGCGTTGCTCGTAGCGGTCCTCGCCGCCCTCTGGCAGGTCGATCTCGACCACGTTGTACGGCGAGCGGGCCGCCAGCTGCGCCCGCTGCGCGGTCGTCGATCACGTCGTACGGAGGGGAGACGACGGGTCGAGGCCGCCGGTCCGCTGCAGGTCGTAGTGAAGCGCCCGAAGGGGCTCGATCGTGGCCATCGGCCGACGAGAGTATCGGGCGCTTGCGTTTAGACTGGCGTTCGATGCGCGGGGCGTGGCGCAGCCTGGTAGCGCGCCTGCTTTGGGAGCAGGAGGTCCCGGGTTCAAATCCCGGCGCCCCGACTATGAAAAGGCTCGCAAAATGCGGGCCTTTTCCCATTTCGGACAATCTTCGGAGTCGGGTTGCCCGACTCGTCCGAGCAATTTCAGGCCATCGTCGCCGTGGTGCGCCGGCTCGGCGCTGAGCTGCGACTGTCAACCGAGCTCGTCGACGCTCGACATCGACCGACCGGCAACGTCTCCACGTCCGCGCTTGCGCCCGTCCTGCCGCTGCCGCCGGTCCCGTTCGAGTTGCTGCGCGACGTCGGTAACGGCTGCGGGGCCGGTGAACACGTCGCGCCGATCGAGCGAGTCCCGCACAAGCAGCGCCACGATACCTCTAGCGACGGGCGTCAATCGTTTCAGGTCGCGGTGATGTAGCCGCGCATGTAACCGTCATGCGCCATCGAGTAGGGATCGCATGGATATGAACAGAACCATTGGAAGCGGCCGGCTTTGCGAACGAGCAATGTGTAGGTATGCATGCCCGGCTTGACGATGATCCTCACGCCCGCGCCGGGAGAGACGATACTGTGGGTGGCGCTGTCGGTGTTGTTGATCACGAGCTTTACGGGCTGGCCCGCGCGCGCATAGAAGTTGGTGACGCTGAATGCGTCGTGCAACTTTCCGTCAGCACCGGGCTTTATCCCCGGGGAAACCGTCAGGTAGACGGTGCGTTGGACAGCCGGCGCCCCTGACACCTTGACCACCTCGGTCACTGGGCGTGCATGGGCGGGTTGGATGCCGTTCACGAGCACGACGTCCACCGCGATCAGCGCCAGAACGACCCCAACTGCCGTCAGCATCAAGGTCATGGCACGGCTGATTTTGGCGGTCACGGGCGGCGTTACACCACTGGTGTCACGATCCTGTTCTGAGCTTCCCATGGTCTGTCTCTTTTCATCGGGTTGTACCTTGAACTTACACCCACGAGGCATCTCGGCTATTCGGACCTTTCCGCAGTGCTATTGCGGGTTTCCCGCGCCCCTTGCCATCTCAAGGCCAGTCCGGCCGCCTTGTCGCCAGGCCCGCGACCTTTGTCGGGTAGAGCGGTTCTCCGGCACCGATCCGGGCGAGTCACGTAGCGTGGCTGCGGCTGGATACCGATGCCATGGATGCCGGAACTGCATAAGGATGCCGTCGCGCGAGCAAGCTGGCGACAGCCGTAGGCGTTGTATAGCCATAGGCGTTGTCGCTGCCAGCAGCGTGGCCTCGCCGGCGACCGCCCGTGCGGCTGGGCCGCACTGGTGCGGCAAGGAGATCCGCCACTGTACGCGTCGGTGCGCACGGCATGCCGATTGGCGGGCAACATGATCAACGCATACGTGAACGTCTGCCGGGGATCGTTGCTCGGTGTCGGACACCTTAGGCATGTCGCCTGGGGTCTCGACACTGACGATCTTGCCCGTCACGGTGATGAGATCCCGCTGTCCCGCGCGGCCGCCGCGAACGACCCGTCTGTCTGGGCGTACTGCCGCATCCCTCGTCAGGGGGCGGCGACCCGCGTTCTGGGGTGCGCGCTGCGCCGTTCGTGCGTAGCCGGGCGCAGATGTGGTTCAGCTGGCTCGGATAACCCGTGGCGCCTGCGGCAAGTTTCCGTCGGGCGGCTTCAGCCGGCCCCCGGTCCGTGTCGGAGGTTGCTGTGAGCGTCGCGCTGGCCGACGACATCGGATTGCCGCCGGAACTGGGTGGACACTGTTTGCGCACGCAGTCTGTGGATCGGGCGCCCACCGCCACGGAGGTTCACCGTGAAGTACGTCCTTGTCACGGCGGTGGCGTCGCTGCTGATCGCCGGCGCTACGGTCGCCATCGCGTAAGCGCCCGAATGGGCTCGATCGCGGCCAACCGCCGACGAGGGTATCGGGCGCTTGCGTTTAGACTGGCGTCCGATGCGCGGGGCGTGGCGCAGCCTGGTAGCGCGCCTGCTTTGGGAGCAGGAGGTCCCGGGTTCAAATCCCGGCGCCCCGACTACAGAAGGTCCTGGAAATCGCTCGTTTCCGGCGACAGCTCGAAATACCTAGCTGCCGCAGGGATAAAGCAGGGTAGAAGCAAGTCGTTTGGTGGGGATTCGGTCAACGCGGGCCAAGACTGGCTGAACACGTGCCATGAGGGGTGCCCAGAGCCCCCCGCCGGAGGGTCCGCATCGACCAGCTGCGGGGACTCATGCTCTCCGCCCGATCGGGTGGCGAGAGCGCACTCGGCGATGCCGGCTTAGGTTCTGAGCGCCTGCCGTTCGTGCGCGATTGCTTCGATGATGCGCAAGCGCCGCACCGCGCGAGTGCAATGGCGACGAGGTACTGACGCTGTCCGCGGGGGTCGCCGCGGCGGCTGAGAGTGGCGTTCGCTGCAGCGTGAGGCTGGAGCCGGAACCGGCTGCTAGCGAGCATAGGGGTGCAATCCGAAATCGTTGGGCAGCGCGGAGGTTCGCGTCGCGCGGAAGGGAGATCTGCGAAAGCTCGGATGACGGTGAGCATGTTGAGCTTTTCGGCGGCCTTCGTGGATCACGCCTCCCGTGGGGTTGAGAGTGCCGGGGGACGCTGAAAAGATCGTGGGATGAGCACCATGCTCTGGTTCGACGAGGAGGCTTCGCGGCGGGCCGAGGCGACATATATGACGCCTGATGTCGTCGAGCAGCGACGCGCCATACGCGCGGCCCTGGCGCTCAGACAGGGGGAGAACGTGTTGGACATCGGGTCGGGGCTGGGACTCCTCGCTTGCGAGATGGCGGTCGAGGTCGGCGCTGGCGGCTCGATCGACGGCATCGACCCGAGCGAGAGCATGCTCGCGCTCGCCCGCGCACGCCGGCCGCCAGAGGGCGCCGCCGATATCCGGCTCGTCGCTGGCGACGCCTGCGCGCTCCCGTTCGCCGGTGAAAGGTTCGACGCCGCGGTCGCAACGCAGGTGTATGAGTACGTGCAGGACATGCCGGCGGCGCTTGGGGAGGCGTTCCGCGTGCTGCGACCGGGCGGCAGGTTGCTCGTGCTCGACACCGACTGGGGATCGATCGTGTGGCACTCACGCGACGCTGAGCGGATGCGGCGCGTGCTCGCCGCCTGGGATGAGCACCTCGTCGACCCTCATCTCCCCCGGCGGCTGACCGCACTTCTGGCGGCAGCGGGATTTTCGGTCGCGCGCCGCGCGGTGATCCCGCTGATGAACGCCGGTTATGACCCGAACAGTTTCAGCGCCGGCCTGATCGGCTTCATCACGGCGTTCGTTGCGGGCCGACAGGGGCTGAACGAGCGCGACGCGCGCGATTGGGCGCAGGATCTGAACGCGCTGGGGGATAACTACTTCTTCAGCCTCAACCGATACCTCTTCCTAGCAGTCAGGTACCCCGCGCCGGCCTCCTCCGCCGAACACATCTGCGGGTAACGCGACGCACCACGTCCGCCGCCCCCTCCCTCGGTCCCGCGACACTCCCTCCCTCCCCGCAGCTGCCAGATCGGGAGTGAGCCAGTCCGCGAGAGCCGACGCAACACGGGATCCGCTGCCCGCTTGACCGGCTCTGAGCTTGACAGGCAGCCGGGCGGTGGTATAAGCGACCGACCAAATACGCGCGGGCCGCCTCGAGGCTCGGTCCGGGACGTGCGGTGTTGGCGAGCCCGGATTGAATGAGAAGCGTCCGGTGTCTACAGAGCCTCGAGCGCTTCGCCGCGACTGCAGCCCCTAGTCAAACGATCTAACCAGACATGATGTCGCTTCGTACCGTCGGCCACACAATCCGCCTTTGGCGTGGGGCGTGCGGAGCGTTCGCGGTCGTCATCGCGTTGCTGCTCATGCCCGGCGGGTCGCTCGCCAGCGGGCTCATGCCCCGCGGGTCGGGCGGCACGATCGGCAGGTTCAAGTTCGGCGGAGCTCTCGCCGGGCGACTGAGAACCTACCGCAGGTGGACTGTCCCCCCAGGCCACTTGGTCGTCGCGGGCTGCCAGATTACGACCACGTCAACCGATGCCGACTTGAACCTGTTCAACGCAAAACTGAAACTGAAGCATCATCCAGTGAAGGTCAACGGCGGCGGCGCCGGAATCGCCGCCGACATCGACATTCAGGTGAGCAAAGACGGCAATACGGAGTCGCTGGCCGGGCTAAACGCCCCGGCACTCGTCAGCTTCAACGCGATCATCAAAAGGAAGGCCTACGCGTGGCAGTCGAACACGACCCCGACCTCGATCCTCAAGGGCGGCGGAACTGTCAGGACCAACGCAAGGAACACCGCCGGGTCGGTTCACGCAACGCTCATCCCAACGACTCCGGCAGCCTCGCACCTGCACCGAGCGCTGACGATCAACGGAGCATGGTCCTACTGCAAGCCGTTTCCACGCTGAACCCAGCCAGGGCGACTGGAGCTCGGCTGGAGCTCACCTCCACTTGATCGAGCAACCAACCGGCTTGGTCTCGGCGCGCGCGGGCCTCTCGCCTGCGAGGACCGCATCGATCGCTTCGCGAAGCCAGGCGGCGTTCAGGCTCGGATCGTCGTAGTCAGCGTCGGGCGCGCCGCGGTATCGCAGTACCCCGCCGGAGTCCAGGACGAACACGTCGGGCGTCGTTTGAGCTCCAAACGCGCGGGCGGCCTCCTGGGTGGCGTCGTGCAGGTATGGAAGCGGCCAGTCTTCACGCGCGACCCGCTCTTGCATGCTCGCGTAGGAGTCACGGGGGTAGCGCTGGCCGTCGTTGGAATTGATCGCCAGAAACCGAACCGCGCGGTCGGAGTAGTCGCGGGCGACATCGAGGATTCGGTCATGCCACGCGATCGCGTACGGGCAGTGGTTACAGGTGAACACGACCACCGTCGCGGTCGCGTCGCTGCCGAGCAACGACCACCCGCGCCCGGCGGTGTCAGGCAGCTCAAAGGGTGGCGCCGGCTCCCCGAGTGCCACGCCGCCGCGGCCGGCGGTCATGCCAGCTCCTGGGTCGCTGCGCGTTCCAGCGCGATCGCGAGCGCCTCGTGAACGTCGGCGGGGTCCGGAGTCGGCGAGATCCGCCCATCGCGCCGGTGGTAGAGCCGGCAGCTCAGCGCGGCGGTCTGATCGCCGCTGGCATCCTCGCCTCCTGCCAGCTCGATCAGGTCGATGCCGTTGATCAAAACCGTTGGCGAGCCTCGAAAGTTTCGCTGGCTGGCCTGGGCATCGGTCTTGATCTCGACCAGCTCGATCCCGACGCCGTCTAATCCGAGCTCATCGAGACCCGTGCGCACCAGCCGACACGCGTGATCGGTCGAGGGACACCCCTTCCACCACAACAGCTCAACCTCGATACGCGCCGTCACACCCCGGAGGCTACCGTGGTCCGAACGCGCGAGCTCGATGTTCGGATCGTGCCCCGGGTCTGAGCGGCACGGATCAGCGGACCGGCCGCCGACCGCCGGCGTCCCGTGGCCGTCATCCCCGGGGATGCGGTGTTCGTCGCTCAAGGAGGCTGAACACTGTCGGCGGCATGGCTCTTGCCTTTCCTGGCGAAGGAGCGCCCGATCGTCATCGATCCGAAGATGCCGAGCCCAATCGCGACAAAGGGCAGGATTTGGTCGTAGTTGTAGGCGGTGGAGTAGCTGGTCTGGCGGATGATCAGCGCGGTTAGGGCGGCCTGGATAAGAAACAGCGCCGCCCACAGGTAGCTGATGGCGTACATGCCGTTGCGGAAGTCTCGACTGTTGTCCCACAGCGTGTCGAAGAGCGCCATTCCTTCGTGGGTGCCGTCCGTCCCGTAACGCTGAGCCATGTAAAACACGAGCGGCTTGCGGACTAGAACGCATGAGCCCAGGAAGATCAGACCGATCAAAGCCGTGGCTGCGCAGTCCTTGTACAGCAGCACCTTCGGACTGGTGCTTCCGATCAGCGCGACGATTGCGGACAACGCAGTGAACGCGAAGATCGCCGCCGAGGCCCCGCTGAACTTGCGAGCTTTCGCCCAGATCATCAGCCCGCCGATGAGCGGGGCGATACTCCCGATCAGGTAGCTGACGACGTCACTGGCGCCCATCCCGCGGGCGAGGTGAAACAGCCCGAGGCTGCCGCCGATCTCGACGACCGTGACGAAGATGTTGAACCGCGCCCCCTTCTTGGCCGAGTGCTCCTCAAGACCTTGAGCGATCTGATCACGCACCGACGCCTCGCGGGAGTCCATGTCCACACGGTACGCGTGCCCCCGGGGCGAGCAACTCAGCAAGAAGCGCACCAGCGACACCGCGGGACAGGCTGAGATACAGCGAGCGGCCGGCCCATCCTCGCCGGCTACCGGAACCGATCGCCAGCATGACCACGGGCTCGGCTTCTTGCTCGGCGCGATCGTCCCTCTCTCGTAGCGCCGAGCTCGCCGAGCGCTTGTTGAGCTCGGCAGGCAGCGGCAACTCCGAGGTGTCAGTGGTCGTGACGAACTGCGGGCGAGATGCCTTCTTGATGGCGGTCCTCCCGAGCCGACACGTTCGCTCAGAGCCGGGCGTCACCGCGGCTACAGTTGCGCTCAGAGTTCGCCGGGACCGTTTGCAATGACTGCCGAGCAGCCCTCGTATGCGTTTGGCAACGCGCGCGCGATCCAGCGCGACCGGTTGCGGCTGCTCGCGACCCTGCTCGACGAGGGGACGTTCAGGCTGCTCAATGGACGTGGCGTGAAAGCGGGGTGGCGTTGCCTGGAGGTCGGCGCAGGCGGCGGCTCGGTCGCCGCCTGGTTGTGCCAGCAAGTCGCGCCTGGCGGATCGGTGCTGGCGACAGACCTGGACACGACAGTCCTTCGCGAGCTCGACCATCCGAGCCTTGCGGTCCGCGCTCACGACGTGCTCCGAGATGACCTACCGGCGGGTGAGTTCGATCTCGTGCATGCTCGGCTGCTGCTCGCCTGGTTGCCCGAGCCCGACATTGGGCTCAGGCGGATGGTCGCCGCGTTAAAGCCGGGTGGATGCCTGATCATCGAGGAGATGGATTTCGGGTCGCTGGCACCTGATCCCGGGCTTGATCGCGGCATCCAGGCGATGTTCGCCCGCGTCATCGACGCACACAACGCTGTCCTGGCCCAACACCACGCGTTCGACCCCTACTGCGGGCGTCGGATCGCTGGGAACCTGTCGAAGGTCGGGCTATCGAACGTCGGCTGCGAGGGCCGGGCGTGGACGTGGCGAGGCGGTCAACCCGGCGGACGGGTCTGGCAGCTCACCTTCATGCAGCTGCGCGACCAGATGGTCACGTCGGGGTTGGTGCCGGCTGGCGAGGTTGACGCGGTGATCGAACTCTGCGAGGACCCCAAGCTGCGCTTCACGTCGCAGATCACGATGGCCGCCTGGGGCCAACGGCCGGCCTAACGCTCCTTGGTCCACGAATCCAACGGCGCGAGCTAACCCGTGAATTCAACGGAGCCGGCCCCGGTCAGAGAACATCTTTCGGTGACGGGTCCGCGACGATCGCTCCCAGTAAGTGCGGGGCCCACCGAGCAGCCGCGGCGCACTGCGGATCGATCGAGCGTCAGGAGATCGACGCGGTGATGGGCGCCGCGCAGTCCCGAGTGCGCGCGTCGACGTCGAGTCCCGACGGACCCGCGGCGCGAAGAGCTGAGGAGCCAAAGCATCGCCTCCATCTCCGGCACCCGCACGAGCGCGGCGGCAGGGTCGTCGCGTCGGATCTGAGGCAACCGGCTGCTTGGCGTCGGCGACCAGGCCTCGAGCTGGTGTGGCTGCTGGGGCGACATATCGGCAGTCTCGCCAACCGGAAGGGTCCCCGCCAGCCTCAGGCACGTGCGCACCCGCGGTTAGTAGGCGCCTTCCCGGGCCACCGGTCATTGCCGCGCCATGGGCGGTACGAGCGCGCTACTCGATCAAGCCGTCGAAGGCGGGGCCGACAAGGAGCACATCGACCTCTTGATGAAACCGCCACGCGCCCGCACCCTCGTCGCGACAATCGCGCAGGTAGGAACCGAGGTGCGGAGCCGTCATCATCTCCTGCAACGAGACGGAGTCGTCGAAGGCGCACCGCTGAAGGTAGCCCTCGACGGTGATGGCGTTCTCGAGTGTGGTGGTGTGGTCATAGGACAGGCGGACCGCGTGAGGGTCGGAGCCGCAGCCGCGCAGCGCCTCGGCAAGATCCTCTGACGCGGCGTACGGCGTGCCCTGGCCGTCGCGGAGGTCGTCGAGGAAGTGGCGGTAGAAGCGCAGATAATGGCCCTCGCGACTGCCCTGAGCGACGAGCAGCGCGCCACCGGGCGCGAGCGCGGCGAGCATGCGCGCGGCCGCCGCGTGGACCGCGTCAGGCGTGAGCGAGTAAAGGGCGTGGGTGGCCCAGACGACGTCAAATGGTCCGACAGCGTCGTCGAGCTCCTCCACCAGGGCTTGGTGGCGAGCGGCAACGACGAACGGCGGGCGAAGCGCCTGCGCGGCCTCCGACAGCGAGAACGGAGATGGATCGAGCAGGTCATAGTCGATCTGCAGCTCACTGGACAAAGCACCGACACCGCCGAAGTCCTGCAGCGCTTGCGGGAACTTTCCTGAGCCGCAGGCGACATCGAGCAATGTGATCCCCCGGCGCCCGTCGGCAACGCGTCGTAGCCATGCAGAATGGTCGACAAAACCTCGAGCCAGACGCTCATAGTCCCGGCGCGCAAGCGCGTAAAAGGCGTCCATTTCGCCTCGACCCGTCTCGCTCCAATGGGCCAGGCTGCGCGCGGCGGTATCCACGGCCCGGAGTCTAGGCTCACACCAGCCACGCTTCGAGAGCGAGCCCCGGTGAGCGCTAGGCATACGGCTGCGGCAGAGTCGGCTGGCGACCCAAGGACCCGACCGGCAAGCCGGTCCCGCGACTCGTGTTGCGTGCCGACCCAGATGATCGCGAGGCGTTGTTGTCGCTTGGCCACCCGTATTTCAACCCGCGAGCCGGCCGTCCTCGCCTCGGGGTGCTGCTCACCGAGAACACCGACTGGGATGAGATCGGCGAGCTCGTGACCGAGAGCTATCGGGTTCTCGCGCCCAAAAAGCTCGCCGACCTGCTCGACTAGCACTGCGGCCGGGGCACTGTGTCGCCGATCAGGTGCCGGTCGATGATCGACGCGACCGTCTTGGCGGGACGCTCAGCGTTCGAGATCGTGTGGGTGAGAGGCTTCGCTCGCCGTGTACACCCGACGCTAGACGCAGTCGAAGCGTCCTCGGGAGGTGAGCGGCGTGCTCTGGGCTACCTCGGGAAGGTACTCGTCGAGGAACACCCGGGCGACGAGTTCCTGGCGCGAAGCGACACCGACCTTGTTGTAGAGGCTCTTGGTGTGGTCATCGACGGTGTGTGGAGAAACGACCAGCGATTCGGCGATCTCGACGCGCGACAGTCCGCGCGCCAGGAGCGTGGCGACCTCACGCTCGCGGGCGGTGGCGCCGAACGCCTCCAGACGGACGGTTGCCGAGCGGGCGGCGCTGGCCCGCTCAATCACGATCGCCACGCGGCCGTCGGACGTCGAACCTGGATGGGATGCGTGGAGGGTCACCCAGCTGTCCTCCGCCGGCACGGTGACGACGTTCGCGCCTCCCTGTGCTGCGCGCGGCGCCCTACGAACGAACCCAGCGAGCGAGAGCACCGCGGCGGGCATGTCGTCGTCGGTGTAGGGGAGGTCGTTGGCGGCGATCGAGGCGAGCAGCTCCCGGGCCGGCGGAGTGATCATCTCGACCTCGTCGCCGGGGCCGAGGACAACGAGGCCAGGCGCCTCGAGCCCATTGATACGGCGAGCCGCGTCGAAGCGCAGCGAAGTGCGGATCCCGCGCGCGACCGCCCCCGTGATCGCGGCGAGGACGTCGGCGTCCTGCTGCTGGAATGGGCCGCTCGACCCGCGGCGGGCGACGTGCACCGCGCCCCAGACCCGGCCGCGAATGACGAAGGCGGCACGCAGCTCGTGCGGGATGTCGAGCGGCAGCAGGAGATCGCGGTAGCGCGGGCTGCTCTCGGGACTGCCACGGGTGGCGTGATCGAGGATCCCGACCGGCACCCGCTTGGCGGCGAGCCCCGCGAACGTGTTGACGTCATCGATCATGTACTCGCTGCGGATGATCAGCTCGCCTGCGCCGGGGCCTTGCTCCGGGGTGAGGACCCCGCGGCCGATCAGCTCCGCGGGATCGTCGCTGGTCAACAGACGCGTGTGCGGATCGAGCGTGTGCCAGCAGCTCGCGTCGTTGTCGAGCACCGTGCGCACCCTCGGAGCGAGCTCGGCGAAGAACTCCTTGCGCGGCAGTCCCCTGGACGCGAGCAGATCGATCTCGTCGATCAGCGCTTCGACGGACCGTGCCATCGCCCAAGTCTCCCACCGCGTGCAAGAAAGATCCCCGCGCGCGGGGGATGGTCGCCCGGCGCCGCCCGGAGCATGCTGCGTACATGACAACACTCACCCCCATCGCACAGCAGCCCGGCACCGGCGAGCACCTGTGGTTCTTCGGCGGGCTAACGACGATCAAGGCAGCCGGCGACGGCGCCTTCGTCACGGAGCAGACGGCCCCACGCGGAAGCGGTTCGCCGCTCCACGTCCACCACAACGAGGACGAGTGGTTCTACGTCCTCGAAGGTGAGCTCACGATCTGGGTCGACGGCGAGATCCACGTCGCGCCAGCCGGCTCGTTCGTCCTTGGGCCGCGCGACATCCCGCACACGTTCATCGTGAGCTCCGAGATGGCGCGGTTCCTGCTGGTCACCGAGCCGGGCGACTTCGCGGGCTTCGTCCGCGCGCTGGCCGAGCCAGCCCCCGGCCCGGAGCTCCCGCCCGGTCCGCCAACGCCGCCTGACATGGAGCTGGTGATGAAGACAGCCGCCGAATACGGCCTGGAGATCCTCGGCCCTCCCGGCATCCCGGCCTGACTCCTGAGGAGACAGAACATGACGATCGAGGCCCTCAGCAAATCCGCGTCGACCGAGAACAGGCTGGCCGCCCGCCGGTGGGTCGACGCCTTCAACGCCCGCGACGACGAGGGTGAGGCTGACGCTCGGACCGCCGACTACATCGGGCACGCTCCCGACAGCATGCGCCTACCCGCGCTCGACAGCGACGGGTGGGTCGCGTTCCTCGGAACCTTTCTCGAGGGATTCCCCGACCTGCACCTCGAGGTGCAGGACACCGTGGCTGACGAGGAGATGAACGCGCAGCGGATCCTGTTCACCGGAACCCACACCGGCCACTTCCGGGGCCTGCCACCGACCGGCCGAAAGGTTCGCTTCACCGGCCTCGAGATCAGTCGGATGGTCGACGGGAGGGCCGCCGAACATTGGTTTCAGATGGACATGCTCACAATGTTCGAGCAGCTCGGCCTGCGAGTCCTTCCAGGCCCCCGACTGCTGCCACGGCTCATGATCGCGCCCCTCATGAGGCTCTCAAGGAAGTGGCGGCGATGAGCTGGCCAACCGCCGCTTGAGCCGCACCGGTCCACCCGATGGAGGCCGCCCATCCGACAAGAGCACGCGCACCGCCGGCGCGTAAGGCACCGATGCACCGGGAACTCACACCAACCGGCGAGCAGACCCGCTGCTCGTCAGGAGCGAGCGGCCGTCGCACAAACCGACGGCCGCCCGAGTTCTTGCATCATCCGCCGCTGAGCGGCCCGGAACGTGCAGGGGCCTAACGGTCCTCGGCGACCAGGGCCGTGATCGCGTCGATCTCCTGATCGGTGAGGCCGATCGTGACGGCATCGAGGTTTTCCTTGAGGTGCCCGACGCTGGTCGTGCCCGGGATCGGTAGCGCCTTACGGGTGCGATGCAGCTGCCACGCGAGCGCGACCTGCTGCGGTGTCGCTTCGTGCTGCTTGGCGATCGGATCGATGACCGCGTGAAACGGCTGGCCCTCCTCACCGCCCGGGACGGCTCCCGGATGCCAGGGCGAGAACACGATCCCGTGTTTCTGCGCAACCTCACGCACCGCGTCACCGAGACGCACGGCGACGTTGTAATGGACCGTGACGGCGGCAATCTCGGTGATCGTCAACGCGGTCTGCAGCTGCTCGGCGCTGACGTTGGACAGACCGATCTGCCCGATCAGACCGTCCTGACGCATCCCGGCGAGCGTCTCGACGATCTGCTCAAACGGCACGTCGGTCATCGTCGGGGTGTGCAGGTAGTACAGATCGATGCGGTCCAGGCCGAGGCGGCGCATGCTCATGTAGGCGGCCTGGCGCAGGTACTGCCTGTTGCCAACCGCGCTCATGTCGCGGTATTCAGGGCCGCCGCGGACAAACCCGCCCTTGGTGGCGATCACGAGATCGTCCGGGTAGGGGTGCAGCGCCTCCCGGATCAGCTCTTCGTTGGAGTACGGCCCATAGACGTCGGCGGTGTCGATGAACGTCACGCCCGCGTCGACGACTTCGCGTAGCAGCGCGATCGCCCTGTCGCGGTCGGGGTATTCGCCCCACACCTTCGGCCCGGTGAGCTGCATCGCGCCGTAGCCGATGCGCCCGACGGTCGGGCCGCCGCCGATCGTCACCGTGGACGAGATCCCGCTTGCTTGTCGTGTCATCTCAAATTCCTTGTGGCTCGTCAGAGGTGGTTCATCAGCGGGCGGGTGCGCCGTGGATGGCATCGGAGATCTCCTTACGGAGGTTGGGCAGGTCTGGTTGGTCAGTGGGCGGAGATGACCGCGGCAAGCCCGCCGTCGACCGATAGCGTGGAGCCGTGAATGTGGGCGGCGTCGTCACTGGCGAGAAACACGACTGCGGCGGCGACCTGATCTCCGGTGCCGGGTCGACCTTCGGGATGATCGGCGGTGAACTGGCGCAGCATGTCGTGGGAGGCAACGTTGGTGTCGGTCAATGTCGGGCCGGGAGCGACCGTGTTGACCCGGATCCCCTTGGCCGCCAGTTCGGCGGCGAAGGACTTGGTGAGCGAGTGCAGCCCCGCCTTGGAGGCCCCGTAGAGGGCGGCGACGCTCATGCCGATCAGGCCGTTGATCGAGCCCATGTTGACCACGACGCCCCCGCCGGCGGCGATCATTTGCGGCACGACCGCCTGCGTCAGCAGAAACGGGGCCTTGATGTTGACCGACAGCGCCTGGTCGATCTGCTCCTCGGTCGGGTCCAGCATCGACTGGGCGGGGATGAGCTGTGCGGCGTTGTTGACCAAGAGCTGAATGGAGCCGCCGGCGAGGTCCGTGGCGCGGGCGATGAGGTAATCGCTGGCTGCTGTTCCGCCGGACAGGTCCGCCTGCGCGAAGTCGGCTGTCCCGCCGGCGGCGCGGATCGAGTCGACGACCGTGGCACCGCGGTCGGCGCCGCGGCCGCTGACGATGACGTGGGCGCCTTCGGCGGCCAGCGCCGCGGCGACGTGGGCGCCGATTCCCGCGGTGGAGCCGGTCACGAGGGTGCGGCGGTCCGTGAGTCGATCGGGCATCGCCGTATCTCTTTCAGTTGGGCGAGACCCCCCGGAGCTTTCCCGAGGAGAAAGATTGGCTTTCGTAAGCCACTCTAGCCGCCCGGCGCTTGGAAAGATGCGTAGCCTCCACGCGGATGAGTCCCGGACTGACGGCCAAGGGCCGCGCGACCCGCGAGCGGATCGTCGCCGCGGCGGCACAGACGGTGCGCGAACGCGGGGTCGTCAACACCCATCTCGAGCACATCCACTTCGCAGCGAGCGTCAGCAACAGCCAGCTGTTTCACTACTTCCCCGACGGCCGCACCGAGCTGCTGCTCGCGGTCGCCGCCTGGGAGGCCGACCAGATCCTCGCCGAGCAGGACCCCGAGCTCTCCGATCTCTCGACAGCGGCCGCCTGGAAGGCGTGGGCCGGGAAGCTGCTGGCCCGGTACACCGCGCAGGGTCCTCATTGCGGTCTCAGTGCACTGGTCGGACAGCTCGACCTCAACGACCCGCGCGTTGTCGAGATCATCCGCGGGCTCTATGACCGATGGCAGGCGAAGCTCGCGGCCGGCGTCACCGCGCTGCAGGCCGCCGGGCTCGTGTCGCCCGACATGGACGCCGAGGACGAGGCCGCGGTGCTGCTGGCGGGCATTCAGGGCGGGGTTCTGATGATGGTGACCACCGGCCGCTCAGACCACCTCGCGCGAGTCCTCGATCAAGGTCTGGCGCGACTGCGAACCGACAGCACACCAGACTGACCATGACCGTACCGATTGTCTGGGAGGCGGGACGGGATGAGGCGCACCTCGTCGCCGGCCTTCTTGTGAAGTTTCGCGACTGGGCGGCTAGCAGCTGGCCGTCGGAAGAGATGTTCGTGACGTCGGTCGAGACTTTGCTGCAGGACCCCGACACGGTCTTTCTCTTAGGCGCCTCAGTTGGCGGAGCGCCACCGGAGGGGGTGTGTCAGCTGCGATTTCGGTTGTCGGTTTGGACGGCGTCAGAGGACTGCTGGCTTGAGGATCTCTATGTCAGTGAGCTGACGCGAGGTGGGGGGCTGGGTCGCGCGCTGCTCGAGACAGCGTGCGACCACGCGCGCGGGCGCGGCTGTCGTCGCATCGAATTGGATGTCAACGAAGACAACGAGCGTGCTCTCGGGCTCTATCGCGCGATGGGGTTCTCCGCGCACAGCAAGGGCATGTCCCGCACCGGCCGGGATATCCTGATGGGCATGAAGCTCGCCGCCGGCTAATCGGAGTGGCGTCGGCGCGGCTGGCGTTGTTTGCGCAGATCGAGCGCACCGACCCGTTGGAGCCGTGCGACGTACGCTCACTCGGTCGCCGCGGCGAAGGGGTCGGCGGGCCGGAGTCCGGTACTCGTCGATCAGGTCAAGCTCGAGTGGGCCCCGCAGCTACGCGAGACTGGCCACGCGATTGCTGAGACCGTCGAGGAGACGGGGATCCCGCGAACCAGCCTCTATCGCTGACCGACCCCGCGATCCGGGCTCGGTCAGAGGCGATCCGGCCAGGGGCGTCGTCCTGCCCGCGAAAGCGCGTCTGGACGACGACGACGTCCTGACTTCTGCTCCGAGCGCTCAGTGATCGCAAGCGCCACCAGCAAACCCGTGACCCCTGCGGCAAAGTCGCTGTCGGGGGCTTTCATCGAGGCCCCGGTCGGTGTCGGAGATTGCTGTCGGCGTCGCGCTGGCCGACGACATCGGGTTGCCGCCGGACCGTTGTGGACACTGTTCGCGTACGCAGTCTGCGGATCGGGCGCCCACCACCCCGGAGGTTCACCATGAAGGCCGCTCGGCGGCGGCGGGGCCATCCACCCGTTCAACTCTGAACACATCGCGCTCGTCTCGAGCTTCCCGCGCGGCAACGGCTGGATCGTGCAGGCGGAAGCGACGACCGGTGTCGGGTTTCCCTGGCGGCTGGCGGCGTACGTCACCTGCGCCAGGGTGAGCTGAGACTTGGGCTGTGGCGGCACTCAGCTGACGGGCTCGGACGCGAGCAGCGCCGCGCCGAGCGGTCCGGCCAGCGTCCCGAGTGCTGCCGCCACGACCGGGAGCGTCCGCGACCCGTCGGCGTCGATCAGCGGTCGCATGGCGTCGACCGCGGTCGTGCGATAGCTCTCGACGAGCCCGAGGCCGCCGCCGATCACGAGCAGCGACGGGTCGAGCGCGTTGACCAGCGCGGCCAGCGCCTGCCCGAGCGCGCGTGCGCCATCCTCGACGACCGCCGCGCAGGTTGGATCGGCGATCACGTCCTCGGCCCGCGGGCGACCCGCTGCCCGCTCGAGTGCGAAACCACCGGCGACCTGCTCGACCGGCGGCGCCCCGAGCACGATCGCGTTGCCGCGCGCGCCGGCGAATGGCCGGCCATCGATCATCAACGTGCACGCGACCCCGCTGCCAACGCTCACGTATGCCCACGGTGCGGCGATCTCGGTCCCGGCGCCGAACCGACCCTCGGCCCGCGCCGCGGCTCGGACGTCGTTGTCGATTCGTACCGGTGCCAGCCGCGCGAACGCGCCGGCCACGTCGAGCGTCCGCCAGTCCACGGTGATCGCGCTCGTCGGCCGGCCGTCGGGCGACACGAACTCGCAGAGGCCAATCCCGACGGCGTCAAGTGGGCCCGCGTGCAGCGAGGCGACCAGCTCGACGCAATCGGCCAGCACCAACTCGCCGCCGCGCTGGGGCAACGTGGGGATCCGCGCGCGTCCGATCAGATCGCCGGTCTCAGGGTCAACGATGCAGGCCTCGGTCTTGGTGGCGCCGACGTCGACGCCCGCGACGAGGCTCACGGCTCGTCGGCGGCCGCCAGATACGCCGGCGCGATACCGATGATCGCCTCGGCGGGTGTCTCGCCGAAGCACCGGTACTCGTGGGCGATGCCCGCCGGGATGTAGGCGGCATCCTCGGGCGAGAGCTCGAACACGTACGTTCGGTCGGCGCCCCAGGCGCGCACGATCAAACTTCCCTCGGTGACGTAGACGATCTCGTCGCCGCCGTGTTCGTGGACCGTGCTCGCCTTGCCGGAGGCCACCGACAGCGTCCCGACGGTCAGCTGCTCGGTGCTCGCGAGCAGGCCGATCAACGCGTCACCCTCGAGGCGGTATACCGCAGCCTCATCGCGCAGCCAGGTCAGCGTCGGGGCGGTGCCGGGTGGGCCCGGGAGCCGGCCGAGCACGGAGTCGTCGCTGTAACGAGAGGTCTCCAGGTACGGTCGCGTCCGCGCGTAGGCGCCGGTCGTGCCGGCGGCCGGCGGCGGAGCGAGGAACTCGAGGATCCGAACTGGCTCGGTGCCGTGGGCGAACACGTGGTGCCAGGTGTTGGCGCCGAAGAAGACGCTGTCGCCACGAGGGACGCGGAGCACCTCGCCGGTCTCGGGATTGGCGAAGATCGCGGTGCCCGACAGGACCGTGAGTACCTCGTCGGCACCGAACACGGTCGGGAACGCCGGAGAGTGACGAAAGGCGCCCCCAGGGGCGAGGCCGAACACGAGCGCGTGGATCAGGCTGGTCGAGGCGTAGATCAGGTCGAACACCTCGCCGGCCTGATCGTCGCCCCAGACATGGCGGGTGACCTCGGTGCGCCGGATCAGAGCGGGGCCGTCGAACTGCGGTCGCGGAGAAGGGCTGTACGGCGTTGATCGGCTCATCGGGCGCAGCCTGTCAGGTGATCGCCGCCGCGACCTCGTCGATCACGTCGGGGATCGCGAGCACATCATCACGACCGGTGCGGAAGTTGACAAAACACACGCGCAGGCAGGTCTGATCGTCGAGCACCGCGGGGGCCAGATAGATCCGGCCGTCGGCGCGAAGCGCGTCGGCGAGTCGGAGATTGTGGGCGTCGAGGTCGCTGCCGTCGGCGGGAAGATGGCGAAAGCACAGCGTCGACAGCATCGGCTGATGCAGGACCTCGAAGCCGGGATGCGCGTGCAAGGCGCCGTGCAAGGCACGGGTGTGCTCGAGCGTGCGCTCGATCCAGCCGCGATAGGCGGCGGCGCCGTACGTGCGCAACGCCAGCCAGAGCTTGAGCGAACGGACCGGCCGCGAGTACTCCAGCGTGCTGTCGACTGGGTTGGCGACGTCGTTGGCATGCAGCATGTAGCGCTCCTCGTGTGCGAATGCAGCCGCTAGCGCGCCGCGGCGGCGCGTCATCACCAGGCTGCAGGCCTTCTGCACACCCATCCACTTGTGGGCATCGACGCTGACCGAATCCGCACCGTCGATGCCGTCAAACAGCGCCGCGGTGCTGGGTGCGGCCGCCGCCGGGGCCCCGTAGGCGCCGTCGACATGGAGCCAGATCTCGTGCGCCGCGCAGACCTCGGCGATCTCGGCAAGCGGATCGACAGCGCCGGTGAGCGTCGTGCCGGCGGTTGCGACCACCGCGATCGGCGTGATCTGGGCGCGACGGTCACGCTCGAGCGCGCGCTGCAACTCGTCAACCCGCATTCGGCGGCGGTCGTCGAGACCGATCCGACGCACGGAGTCGGCGCCGAGCCCCGCGACCTCAACCGCGCGCACAACCGAGTGGTGCGCTTCGTCTGAGCAGTAGGCGACCACCGCGCGGCCCGCCAGACCGGTCGCGCGGGTCCCCGGGAGCGCATGCTCGCGCGCGGCCAGCAGCGCGGTCAGGTTGGAGGTCATGCCGCCGCTCGTGAACACCCCTTCGCCGTCGTCGAGCGGATAGCCGATGAATTGCCCCATCCAGCGCAACGCCTGGTCGTCGAGCAGCTCGACGGCGCCGGCGGAGGATGCGAGGTTGACGTCGTAGGCGGCGCCCAGCGCGGCCCCGATCACCCCGGCTTCGAGCCCGGTGGAGCCGATGTAGGCAGCAAATAACGGACGCGCGGGGGAGACGCTGGCGTCGAGCACGTGGGCCGCGTCGTCCAGCGCAGCGGCGGCGTCGCCGGGATCATCGGGCAGCGGTGACGCGAGTCGCTCGCGCAGTTGTCGCGTGAGCTCGGGATCGGCCGGTCGGGGCCGGTCAAATGAATCCCACGCCACGTCCAGTTGCTCTGACAGCAACCGCAGCGCCGCGTGTCGATCGAATACGGAGAGCGGCGAATCGGTCATCGAGCGCTGCGCCACTCTATCCGAGTGCCCTCGCCGCCATACTCAACGGCCCAGCCCGCGTAGCTCAGCTGGATAGAGCGACGGCCTTCTAAGCCGTTGGTCGCAGGTTCGAGTCCTGCCGCGGGCACTCGACTTTTGCCTGCAAAGGCCACCGTTTGGCTCACGTGTCGCCGGTGACGCCGCTTCGAAATCCTCGCGGGCAACGGTCGCGGGCAACGGTCCGCGTCGCGCGTTATGACTACATTGGCTTCCTTCTCGACTCGGCCGGCGCGCGCAGCTGCCGCCAAGTGGCTGATGCCGTCTGAACCAGGTCCCTACGGAACCCGTTTCAGGATGGAGGCGCCGGAGCGGTTGTGACGCCCGCAAGCGCCAACTCGGCCGCGCCATGAGACACGCAACACCAACGCCCGCGACGACGGCACGCGCTGCCTGGATTGCCTATGCAACGGCGGCTGCACGATTGGCTGAGCAGAATGCCCCGTCGGCGACGATGGGGAACCGGACGAACGCGCCGATGGTTGCGAGATCCGTCAGCTCGGGCAGCCGGCTCGGGGTCGGCGTGGGCTTCCGTCACTTGGCCGCCAGACAGCGCAGGCGGCAGGCCGGCTGCGCCGCTGGGCGACGAAGCGGCACTTTTAGCGACCGGTGCCTGCCGGGAGGGCCGTCATACGCCCGTGCCTAACTTCGCGAATGCTCATAGGCGACGCCTCGATCGCGCCGATCGCGGGCGATCGAGTGGCCGATCGGCCGTGCTATGCACGTTGTTTCGCTGCCACTGCAACAACTACTGGACTGGTCCCGGCGCGGTCAACGTCGGTGGCTGGCACTTCGAGGACGTGCGCCGCGATCGCGACGCTGTTGACCATTCGGTCGGTCTCTTCGGCGAGCGGCGCCGCCGGTCCGACCAGTGCCGCGAACTCTTGCTGGGTTTCGCTCAGCGGCGGCAGGTCCGACGTGGCGCGGTGCTCGCGGGCTGCGGCTGCGAGCTCGGCGAGCGTCGCGTCGAGTTGATCTGCCAGCGTCCGCGCGACGGGCGGCGAGGGCGGCAGCTCGCCCTCGAAATACGCCTCGAGGGCGAGCGCGCCGTCGGCGAAGCGGCGCATGCTCGTCAGGATCCCGGTCGCCCGATCGGTGCCGAACTGCGCGTGCCGGAACTCCGGTTCGAGCAACGCGCGCTGAACGGAGGCCTCGGTGTTCGTCCGCGCGAGTCGCGCGCGGGTGCGGGCGGCGGCGACCGCGTCGCGGCGCTTGCCGCCGTCGAACCATGAGCCCAGCAGCGCGCGCACGTATACACGGTCCGCCTCGATCAGGTCCGCGGTCGTGTCGGGGAGCAGCGTCCGCTCCCAGGTGGGCCACAGTGCGTAGATGCCGAGTGTGATGGTCGCGCCGATCGTCGTGTCAAGCAGCCGGTCGAGCGCGGTCGCGAACTCATCGTGCACTCCCGCGTACGCCACGAAGAAGATGATGAAGGCGGTGATCGACAGCGTGAACAGCCCGTAGTTGGCGAACAGAAACGCGGTGACCGCGAACGCGAGCGCGGTGATCAGCGTCGCGAGCGTATATGGCCCGGGATGCAGCGCGGCGGTGATGAGCGTCGCGAGGACGACGCCGAGGGCGGTGCCGATGTACCGCTGGAGGCCGCGGGTGAAGGTCGAGCCGAAGTCCGGCCGGAGCACGAACAGGACCGTCAGCGGCAGCCAGTAGCCGCGCGCCAGACCCGAGATCTCGGCGACCGCGGCCGCGACGGCGACCGTCAGACCGAGGCGGATCGCGTGCCGGAACGCGCTCGAGCGCAACGTCAGGTTGGCGCGCAGGATCGGTCCGGGGCGGCGCAGCCCGAGCTCCGCGCGCCGCGGCCGTGTATGGCGCACGGGATCAGGGGGCGGCCCCTCGCCCTGCCAGGAGGTCGCGAGATCGACCGCGCCGCGCAGCTCCCCCCGCACCGACACGCCTCGCCGGAGCATCTCTTCGAGTTCCTGAGCCCGGAGGACCTCACCGGCGGCGCGGTCGGCCGCGAGCTCGTCGCGGAGCGCGGCGACGGACTCGTCGAGACGGTCGCGGATCGAGCCGGCGTCAGCGTCCCAACGCGCGGATTCGAGCGCTTGCGCGACGGCGACGAGCGCCTCGGCTGCGGCGCCGCGACCGACGTCGACGGCGCGTCCCGACACGACAGAGTCCACGGGCTCGAGGCGCTGCCGCGCGATGCGGAGCGAGACGAGGTCGAGGTACGTGCGGTCGGCCTCGTCGACGAGGACGCGGAACGCCTCGACGGACGGGCTCGGCACGGCCGTCAACCCGACCGACGCGTCGAGCGCCTGGCGCGCTGCGGTCAGGGCCTCCAGGGTCGGCCTGCGGTCGTCGGCGTTCGGGTCGCCAACCCACGCGGCCAGGGCCCGGTACACCCTGGCGATCGCCCGGCGCTCGGGCAGGTGGGCGTGCGCGCGCCAAAGCACGAGGACGAGCGCGATCGCGAACAGGCCACCCGCGAACGCGAACGCGGCGCGCTCGAGCGCATGGCCGGCGTCCGCCGGCGCGCTCGAAGCGACGGTGATCGTGAGCGGCGCCGTCAGCGCGACGAAATATGTCGGCACGCCAAGGGCGATGAACATCCCCGCGCCGAAGCTCGCAACCGCCAGCAGCGGGACCAGGACGATGGCGCTGTGGCCGGCGAGCTCGCCGACAAACGTGCAGACCGCGACGTTCACGCACGCGATCAGCATCACGCGGACCCTGCCGCGATACGGGCCGCCCGGATCGGTGAGGCCGACCAGCAGCGCTCCACCCGCGATCGCCACTGCCTCGATCAGATCGCCGGTCGCAGCGCCGATGAACAGCGGAATCCCGACACCGAGCGCGAACCGCACACCCCATTGCAGCTTCAAGCCTTCGCGCTCGAAGCGAATCGTTCCTCGGAGGATGCCCCGCGTCGCGCCCACGGTGCCCGCAGACGCTACCGATTCACGACCCTGCCAACCCGGGTACGCGACCGAAACCTGTCTCGGTTGCAAAAGGCCTGAGATACCTGCGAGCCACGCGACCACGACAGTCAAGACCGACCACTCCCCGACAGCGCCGGGTCGAGCTGCCCTGACCTCGCCGTCGGGCGAGAAGTCCAGCCGGTCGAGCCAGCCGGGTCTGAGATGCGCTTCGGCGGCGCTGCCACAACGCCGACCGCAGCCGCTACGTCGTGAAGGGTCTCGATCGTACGCTCGATGACCTGGCGTGAGCTTGAGCAGGAGAGCTCCGTGCTCGCGGGCGGGTACGGTCGCCTCGGGTTGCGCGAGGGCGATCGGGTCGCGTCGCTGATGCCCAACCGGATCGATCTCGTCGTCCATTACCTGGCGTGCTTTAAGGCGGGGCTGGTCGCGACGCCGCTGAACTACCGCTACACCTATCACGAGATCGATCATGCGCTCAAGGTCAGCGGCGCCGACGCGCTGCTGGCCCATGTCGAGCGCGACGAGGACGTGGGCGCGAGCGCGCTGGCAGCCGGTCTTCGCTGCGGGGTCATCGCCTACCGCGACGAGACCGGTGAGCACCCGGTGCGTTGGCCGCACAGCTTCGGTGAGTTGTTGGAGAGCGAGCCGCTGGTTTTTGACCCATCTCCCGATCCGTCGATCCCAGCGGTGATCTTCTTCACGTCGGGGAGCACCGGCCCCGCTAAAGGGGTGACGCACACGCGGGAGTCGCTGCGCTGGATGATCGCCAGCGCCGTGTCGAGGTCGGTCTGGCGACGCTCAACCCCCCATCAGGGGTCAACAAGCCGGGGTCGATCGGCCCGCCGATCAGCGGATTTGAGATCGCGCTGCGCGACGATCACGACAACCCGATCGAACCGGGCTCCGTCGGCCGGATCTTCATCCGGTCGCGCAGCCGCATGGCCGGCTACTGGAATGCCGCAGAGGCGACCGCTGAGGTGGTCCGCGGCGACTGGCTCGATTCCGGCGATCTGGCGCACGCCGACGAGGACGGCTACCTGTGGTTCTTCGGGCGCAAGAAACAGATCATCGTCCACGACGGCTCCAACGTGAGTCCATTCGAGGTCGAAGGTGCGCTGCGGGAGCACCCCGCGATCGGACTGGCCGGCGTCGTCGGTGTCCACGACACTCTGCACGGCGAGACGATCCGCGCCTACGTCACACTCCGCGACGGCGCGAGCCGTCCGTCAAGCGCCGAACTGATCGTGTTCTGCCGTGACCGTATCGGCTACAAGGCTCCCGAGGAGATCATCTTTCTCGATCAGATGCCGCTCAACCCGACCGGCAAGATCGACCGGGCCGGTCTCAAGCAGATGGCCGAGGACCAGCTGCACCCTCACGGCCTGCCCCCCTCGGCGTCGCCACCGAGTTCCAAGAGAACTCGAAGCGCCCGGCGGACCGATCGCCTCGACACAACTCCGCCCACACCGGCGCAAAACAACCCGTAGCGTGAGTCGGCACCGTCCGGCTTCCCTTTCCGTCGGATAGGCCCGGGCCGTGCGGCGCCGGGCCCTCCTGAGTACCGGATGTGCACCTTTCAATGCATCCGGCTCAAGCAGGCCTTGATGGCATCCGGGTTGCAGTGGTTCGGTGGCTGCGGTTGGTGCAGTCGGTGTGGATGAGACGGCGGTCAGCCGTGCCCGTCGTGTCTGGCGCCGGGACCGTGATCGTCGTGATCGCGGCTCGGTTGCCGATCGGCCATTTCTGCCAGTCTTGCGGGGTTTGTGGCCGGTCGGTGGCGGCGGGGAGGGTCCCGTTGCAGGTGTGGCAGCGCCCGTCCTGGGCTCGGTAGAGCCATTGATGGGTGCGGTTGACCGGCAGCGGGGTCTTGCGTCGTCGCGCGGCCCAGTATTTGGGGTTCACGCGCGAGCAGGTCGCCGTGATTGACGAGACCTCGGCATCTCGGGCGCGGGGCTGTCTGACCGCTCCGGGTTCGCCAGGCTGGCGGCGGAGGAGGTCGCGCTCGGGCATGCGGGGCTGGTGCTCGGCCTGGAGGTCTCGCGGCTGGCGCGCCACAACGTCGGCTGGTACCGGCTGCTGGATCTGTGCGGGGTGAACGACACGGTGATCGGCGATACCGACGGGCTGTATCACCCCGGGTCGTTCAATGACCGGCTGCTGCTCGGCCTCAAAGGCACGATGTCCGAAGCCGAGTTGCACGTGCTCCGCGCCCGGTTGGAGGGCAGGATCCGCAACAAGGCCGCCCGCGGCGAGCTGCGCAAGGCGTTGCCGGTCGGGTTGTGTGGGGCGAGGAGGAAGGCGAGATCTTGATCGAGCCCGACGAAGTTGTCCGGGGCGCGATCCAGACGTTCTTTGACCGGTTCGGAGAGCTGGGTTCGGTGCCGCAGGTGCGGACGAACGTGCCGTTGCGGGGCCGCGTGTCGAATGGTGAAGTGTCCTGTGAACGGCGCTGTGATCGGGTTTGAGCTGTTGTTGGTGCGCGTCAAGGTTTCGGGCGTGTTGGGTGTCTGGTTGGTGTTTTAGCTGGCTGGGGTGACGAGTGGTAGGAAGATCTGATCGACGATCTCTTCGAGTGTTTGGTTGGTTGGTGGCTGGTGGGTGAGGATCAGCTCGTGGCGGATCAGGTCAAGTGGGAGTCGCGCGACGCGCTCGGGTACTTGCTCGCGTGCCTGGCCGCGAGCGGCTGCGTGAGCGAGGATCTCGCTCATGAGCTCTCCGCCGCCGCGGGCGAGTTGGTCGATGATCTCGTGTGACGCGTCGTCGGCGGTCAGGTCGTTCAGGAGTCCGGTGACGGTCGCGGGGCCGATGTCTGAGATCCGTCGTCGCGCTCGGTGCATGATTCTGAGCGTGTCCTCTCGTAGGCTGCCGGTGTCGGGGATGCGCGCGCGGCCGGTCGGCTGCTGATGTCCGAGTGCCGCGATCACGAGCTCGTGTCGGCTCGGCCAGCGGCGGTAGATCACGGCGCGGCTGGTGCTCGCCCGCTCGGCGACTGCTTCCATCGTCAGCCTGGCGTAGCCGACGTCCTGCAGCTCGGCCCAGGCGGCGTCCAGCAGTGCGCTCTGGAGCGCCGCGCCGCGGCGGCGGGTGGCGACCGGGCGGTCTGCAGCTGTGGGTCCTGAGACGGTCACGAAGAACTCCCTAGGAGACGTCTTGCATCTTATCGCCTGACATGCTTAGATACGCACTGTCTCTTACATTGTCTGCTCCGAAAGGCCTCGCATGTTGCTCGTGATCCGCGCTCGCTTTCCCCGCATCGCCAACGTCCTGAGCTTCGTCTCGGGCGTGATCTTCCTGGCCGTCGCGATCGTCGCGGGTGCGTCGCTGACCGTTCTGATCCTCGGCGGCGGCAGCTCGGTGCTGCTGAGCGCCGCACGCTACTTCGGCAAGCGCCACCCGCGGCTGGGCGCCGGCCGTGGCAGCGCTTGCGCGCGGTGAACGAGCACCGGGTGCGGGTGCCCGGCGCGGAGATCTATTACCGCTCGCAGGGCTGCGGTGCGCCGCTGGTCCTGATCGGCGGCGGCCCCAGCAACGCCGACACGCTCACGGCGCTGGCCGGTGAGCTGGCCTCCAGCCGCACGGTCATCACCTATGACCGCCGCGGCTACTCCCGCAGCCGGATCGACGATCCCGGGCAGCCGGCCCCCATCTCTCTACACGCCAATGACGTCCGGCAGGTGATCGAGGACCTTGGCTGCGGACCGGCAGCGGTGTTCGCCACCAGCGTCGGGGCGCTGATCGGCCTCCAGCTCGCCGCGGGCGACCCTGGGGCGGTCACCCGGGTCGTTGTCCATGAGCCGCCGCTGGGCCAGTTCGTGGCGGCCGAGGACCGGGCGGCGTTTGACGTCGAGCTAGACCAACACGACGCCGGCACCGCGCTTGACCAGATCGCCGCCAGCATCGGCCTCCACCGCAGACGGTCACTGACCGGCGCCGGCGACCGGCCCGAGGTCCGCCAGAACGACGTTGAGCTGTTCATCGGCCGCGACGTCCCCGCGATCGCCGACTACCGGCTTGAGCTCCAGCGCATCGCCTCGGTCGCCGAGCAGATCGTCGTCACCGCAAGCCAACAGGGACGCGACTTCTACCCCCACCGCTGCGCCAGGGCGCTGGCGGCCGCGCTGAACACAACACTGATCGAGCTTCCCGGCAACCACACCGCGATGATCAGCCAGCCCGCCGAGTTCGCCGCACATCTCACACCCCTCATCCGCTAAGACCACCGCACGCCACACCGGTCGCTCAGCGAACAACACTGCAACCCATCCCCCAACGCACCCGTCGGCACAAGACCAGCTCAGACGCCAAGGCCGGGGGCCGTCGCGACCCCGGCCGCGACCACGCAATCACCACACACACTGAACAACCGCTCCTCATCTCGCTGCCCCGAATGGCGACGTAGCAGCAGTCCGCGGCTGAGCTGACCCGCAAGGCCGTCGGGTACGGTCGGCATATGGGCCTGCGCCTCCGACCCGTGCAGGATGGCGATCTTGATGGGCTATTCGTGTTCGAGCGCGACCCGGCGGCGGTTGAGATGGCCGCCTTCACTCGTGCAGACCCGTCGGATCGTCAGGCGTTTGATGCTCACTACCGTCGGGTCCGAGCCAATCCGGACAATATGTTGTGCGCGATCGAGCAAGACGGCGTTCTGGTCGGTCAGATCGCGAGCTTCGTGATCGAAGGTTCGCGCGAGATCTGCTATTGGATCGATCCTGCACGCTGGGGTCAGGGCCTGGCCAGCGCGGCGCTTGAAGCGTTCTTGAAGATCGAGCCAACCCGTCCGCTGTTCGCGCGTGTCGCCGAGCACAACACCGCCTCGGTCAAGGTCCTGACGCGAGCGGGCTTCGTCGAGATTGACCGAGAGATCTCATACGCGGATGGTGTCGCTCGCGAGATTGTGGAGCGCATCTACCGACGAGAGCGATAGCGGCCAAACCGCGCTGGGATCGCGTGACACGCGTCGTTTCGGTGAAGTGATCGCCGCCCGGACGGGTCAGACCGCTCGTTCACGAATTTAGAGGCGCCTCAACGAGGCGAGCGGCCAGCGAACCAGCTTCCGCTTCGACTCGGGCGGCGCAAGCAGCAGCCGGCGCGACGGTGCCGCTCTGCCACGATCCACCGCCGGCGGTCCGACTGTCAGGATCTGCGCCTGTGTTCGGGATCGCCTTCCTGTTACTGATCGTCGTGCTGTGGGCGCTGGTGGCGCGACGGCTGGAGACGATCAGCATCACGATGGCGATCGCGCTGGTGATCGTCGGCGCGGTGCTGACCCGCGGCGCGCATCCGGCGATCACCATCAGCCTCGATACGCATGTGGTGGAGCGAGGGGTCGAGCTGGTGCTCGCGATCCTGTTGTTCGTCGACGCAAGCGAGGTCCCGGGGGCGGCGTTCTCGCGTGAGCGAGGAGTGCTGGCCAGGCTGCTGCATCGATCGCGCTGCCGCTGAGCCTGCTGATCGCCTGGGGCGCAGGCTTCTTGCTGTTCTCCGAGCGCAATGGCTGGCTGCTCGCGGTGCTGGCGGTGATCGTCGTGCCGGTCGATCTCGCGCCGGCGGTCGCGATCGTGCGCGACCGTCGCGTCCCGGCGCGGCTGCGAGACATCCTCAACGTCGAGTCCGGGCTCAACGACGGCATGGTCGCGCCGGTATTCCTGTTCGCGCTCGCCGGAGCCAGCGCTAAGCACAGCTCCGGGATCGAGGCGCTGGACAACGCGTTGCCGGCGATCCTGATCGCGGTCGGCGTCGGGGCCGCGGTCGGGTTCGCGGGCGCGTCGTCGCTCAGCTGGTCCTGGCGGCGTAAGTGGACCGAGCCGTCGGCGTTACGGCTCGGGGTGCTGGCGCTGCCGGTGATGACCTACACGCTCGCGAGCGCGCTCGGGGGCAACGGCTTCGTCGCGGCGTTCGTCGCGGGCGTCGTGTTCGCCGTCCGCGGCCGCGAACTCCCCGGCGAGTGCTTGCAGCTGACCGAGGACACCGGCACGCTGCTGTCGTTGTGCGTGTGGTTTCTGTTCGGTGCGGCCGTCAACGACGTGCTCGATACCGGCGTCTCAGCTCGACGCGATTCTGTACGCCGTCCTGGCGCTGACCGTTGTGCGGGTCGTGCCGGTGATGCTCGCCCTGCGTGGCACCGATATCAGCCGCCGCGACGCACTGTTTCTGGGCTGGATGGGACCGCGTGGCCTGGCGTCGCTGGTGTTCGGTCTGCTCGCGGTGATCGGCCTGCACGGCAGCGCCAGCAACCTGGCCGCCGAGGTGATGGTCACCATGGTGCTGCTCAGCGTGCTCGCTCACGGCGCCAGCGTGCGGCCGATCGCGCCGCATTCGCGCGCGCCGATCGTCGGACCGCGGCCGTGGAAGAGGTTGTGCCGGGGAAGTGACCGCATTGGTCAGTAGCGCGTGTGCATCGCATCGGTGACGTCGGCAAGCGTCTGCTGGGCGACGCTGCGTGCGGTCTGACTGCCATCGCGGAGGACGTCGCGTAGATATCCGCGGTCGGCGATCAGTTCCGTGCGCCGGCGGCGGATCGGCGCCAGTGCCCCGTTCACGGCATCGGTCACGCGGCGCTTGAGTTCAGCCGCGCCCCGGTTGCCGATCTCGGCCGCGATCACGCGCGGGTCGCTCTGCTCACACAGCGCCGTGAGCAGGAGCAGGTTCGATATCGCCGGTCGAGTTGCCGGGTCATAGGTGATCTGCCGGATGGAGTCGGTCTTCGCGGCGCGCAGCAGTCGCGCGGTCTCGTCGGCGGTCGCGGCGAGCGTGATCGCATTGCGGCGGCTCTTGCTCATCTTGGACCCATCGGTGCCGAGCAAGCTGGGTGCGTCTCCCAGGATCGCCTGCGGTTCCGGGAACACCGCCCGAGCGGGCGCGTAGCGGCGGTTGAAGCGGCGGGCGATCTCGCGGGTCTGCTCGACGTGAGGGAGCTGATCGGCGCCGACCGGCACAAGCGTTGCGCGGCAGAACAGGATGTCGGCCGCCTGGTGGACGGGGTAAGTGAGCATCAGTCCGTTCAGCGCGGTCATGCCCAGCGGTCGCGGCCTCGTCTTTGACCGTCGGGTTGCGCAGCAGCTCGGGCAGCGTGACCAGGCTGAGGAATGGCAGCATCAGTTGGTTGAGCTCGGGAACAAGCGAGTGGGCGAAGATCGTGGTGCGCGCGGGGTCGATCCCGACGGCCAGATAGTCGGCCACCAGCTGATCGACGTCGTCGGGCAGCGAGGCGGGGCTGTCGCGGTCGGTGATCGTCTGGTAGTCGGCGACCAGCACGAACATCTCGACACCGTCGCTTTGGAGGCGAACGCGGTTCTCGAGCGTTCCAAACAGGTGGCCGAGGTGCAGCTGCCCGGTCGGACGGTCGCCCGTCAGCACCCGTGGCGCGAATGCATCGGGGCATCGGGCAGGCGTTGATTGCGTTTGGGGCACGGCGTGGCCTTTCGATCGGGACCCCGAGCACGGACACGTCGCCTAGCCAGCAACGGGCCGCTTCTGCGGCCCGTGGACAGAGATCAGCGGGACCGCAGAAAAAGCGGCCGCCACCAGCAGCGTCGTTTGATACACGACGACATCACCACCAGGGTACGTCGGTCGCGGCTATGGCGAAGTGCTCGGAAGGACCGCGATCGCTCCGATCGAGACGAGTAGGCCCCGAGGCAATCGCACGTTCGCCGGCGCGGACCGCGCCGAGCCTAACGGCGATCGGGCGGCGTATCTGGCAGGCGGCGCGGTGCTCTGTATCGGCAACGGGTCAGAGACCGGCGCGTCAATCGCGCCGCGGCAAGGGGGCGGATCGATGTTTGACTATTTCTTCGCAGGTGACCAGTACATCCGCGTGCAACGAGCGGAGACCGGTCCGGGCGCCGTCGACGCCGGCTATCCGGCGCCGATCTCGGTCTGGGGCTGGGGCAGTTTCGGTGCGGACGGGATCGACGCCGCGCTCTACAGCGGCTCGAAGTGCTACGTATTCGCCGGGCGCGAGTACATCCGCATGACCCGCGGCGAGACTGGCCCGGGCACGATCGATCCGGGCTACCCGCGGCCGATCTCCGATTGGGGTTGGGGGCGGTTCGGGGCCAAGGGAATCGACGCGGCGCTCAACAGCGGCGCCAAGACCTATTTCTTCTCCGGCGATCGGTACATCCGCGTGACGCGACTGGGCGACAGCGATCTCGGCACGATCGACGGCGGCTACCCGCGCACAATCGCGGCCGGCTGGGGCTGGGGCGATTTCGGTGCCAACGGAATCGACGCGGCGCTCTACAGCGGCGCCGTCTGTTACTTCTTCAGCGGCGATCAGTACATCCGTGTGCATCGTGGTGAGACCGGCGCCGGGATTCTCGACAGCGGCTACCCGCGGTCGATCGCGGCCGTCTGGAACTGGGGTCGGTTCGGCGCCGACGGGATCGACGCGGCGCTCTACAGCGGCGGTCCGCTGGTCGCGCCGCGCAGCGGCGGTCTGGTCTCCAACGGCAACTACTTCTTGGCGCAGGGAGGGCAGGCGCTCACCGATCCAGCGGTCACGATGCACTTCGACGGCGACTTCGTCAGCGCCGCCAACGGCTTCAGCATCCAGCTCAACGGGTATTCGCAGACGGGCGACTACGACGCCGAGCAGCAGATCGTCGTCTACCTTCCGGCCGGGAGCGACACGTTGGTCGCCCGGATCGAGAACTGGGTCGACCCCAGCACGGAGCTGATCCGGATCGACCGCGATCTCGCGGATCTTCCAGACGGCAAGATCCCGGCCGGATACGTGCTCACGATCGCGGTCCAGACCGACGCCCAGCAGAACGTGAGCGGCGCCACGTTCACGCTGACCGATGAGAACGGCGACGTCGTCGGTCAGCAGGCGTTGACGATCGTCGGCCAGCCGTTGTCGACGACCGGCAATCCGGCGACGAGCGCCGATCTCGCGCCGATGACCGCGTTCCAGCTGAACATCGGCGGCGACTACAACGGGTCGGTAGCCGATCTGACTGCCGCCAACGGAACGATCACGTACGCCTCCTCAGGGCTGCTGTCGGCGTCGGACACGCCGCCGCCGGACGTCGACATCGACTACTACACGCTCGAAACGGCCAACGTCTCCTTCAGCCAGCTGCCGGTCGCCGCCGATGCGGCGATGACCCAGTACTTCGCGCTGACCTCGGAGGTGCCCGTGCTCGGCGAGGTGACGGCTGCCGCCCGCGCGGTCAAGGGCCATCCGCTGGCACCGCCGCCGGCGGCGCTCATGCGCTGACCGGCAACCCGCGCCTCTCGCAGGTCACCCCCGAAGCGCCGGGCTCGCTCACGCGAGCTCGGCGCCGCCGGCTCAACACGAAGCTGGCATCGCCGGTCAGGTTGAGGTTCGCGCATCACCGGTATCCGGTGATTGTGCAGTCGTCTGACGAGACGGTATGGTCCTCGTCCGGGCGTTCGTCACAGAGCTTCGCAGCGTGTCCTCGAGCTGGTCCTGGGCCGCTCGTGCAACCGGGCGTCAACACGCCGCCAACAGACTGATCGGGGGGTGAACCAGATTCCTGCCGGCGATGACGGGCCGCTGCTGGTTGCGGAGCAGTTGACGCTTGAGGACGTCGCCGCTGTCGCGGAGGGAGGACGTCGAGTCGAGCTGTCCGGAGCAGCGCGAGCCCGGATCGTCGATGGCCGCGGGACGGTTGAGCGACTGCTCGCCGATGCCGTGCCGGTCTACGGCCTGACGACCGGTGTCGGCGCGCTGAAGCGGATCACGGTGGGCGGTGCGGAGCAGGAGCAGTTCAACCGGCTGCTGCTGAGATCGCATCGAACCGGGACCGGCGCCAGCGCGCCTGACGCGGTCATTCGTGCGACCCTGTTGGCGCAGCTGGCGGGGTTCGCACAAGGTCATGCCGGCGTGCGCGAGAGCCTGGCGGATCTGTTGGTCTCCGCGCTGAACTGCGGGCTGATGCCCAGAGCCCGTGTGACCGGGTCGCTCGGGCAGTCTGATCTCGGTCCGCTGGCGGACATCGCGCAGGCGTTGACCGGGGAGGACGAGTGGGGGGCGCAACTGGACAGGCTCGGCCTTAGCCCCTGGCGGCCGGATGCAAAGGAAGCCCTCGCATTCGTCAACTCGAACGCGTTCTCCTTGGGATGGTCGGCGCTTGCGCTCAGTCGGATGGGGAGGCTGCTGGCCGCTTTTGATCAGGCCGCGGCACTCACGTTTGAAGGGATGCTCGGCAATGTCCAAGCACTCGACCCGGAGGTCGCAGTCGCGCGCCCCGTGCCGGGGCTCGCTGACGAGATCGAACGGCTTCGCAGGCTACTTCGCGGCGGTAGCCTGCTCGGCGGCGGCAAGCACCGTGAACTGCAGGACCCGTTGGTGATGCGGGCCGTCCCGCAGACCCACGGCGCCGCGTACGTCGCGCTGGCGCACGCCGCGATGCTGCTCGAGTCTGAATTGGTTTCGTCGCACGACAATCCGTGCATCACCGGAGACGGGAGGGCGCTCTCGAACGGCAACTTCGATTCGGTCCCCTACGGTGTCGCGCTCGACTACGTGAGACTCGCCATAGCGCATGTTGTGACGGCGTCGTGCGAGCGGTCTCAGAAGCTTGTTCACCGCGGCTTCAGCGGCCTTCCCACCGGCCTGCGGCGCGACGACTCAGACAGTGCCGATGGGCTTGCGATCGTGGTCTATAGCGCGGCCGCGGCGGCCGCCGAGGCCCGGTTGCTGGCGATGCCGGCGACGCTGGAATCACCGACCACGAGCGTCGCCGAGGGGATCGAGGACCGTGTGATCCCCACTCCGGTGGCGGCACGGCGACTCGATCAGCAGATCGAACTGGCTGCACATGTCGCGGCGACCGAGCTGTATGTCGCGGCCCAGGCCGTCGATCTTCGTGCACGCGTCCCCGAACTGGGTCAAGGCACGGCCTTGGCGCACGCGATGGTCCGCCGGTTCGCGCCGCCGCTCAGAGACGGTGAGCCAAGCATGCCCGATCTCGCCCCGCTCGCGGCCGTTCTGATGCAAGGTCGCGCCGATGTCGACTCGCTCGCCGAGGCCGACGGCCTGGTGTGAGGCGGCTGGCGCGCCGGCGCCACGATGGCCGGCGGTGCGGTGTGGTGGTCGCGCGACCCCGGTGTCGCGCGAGCACCAGCATCATCGGTTTACTTGACGATCCGGACCACCCGCTCCATCCCGAGCGTGGTGTGCTCACGACCGTCCTGGGTGGTCATAAAGCACGCCTGCACGTAATACCCGGCGCTGGCGTGCAGCACCTGCTGCTGCATCGCGCCCGGCGACGCCGGGTCCATCAGGTCCACAAACCCGGTCGCGAGCTTTTCGGCCGCATGATCCTGACCGGCCCTGAGCAGTCGCGCGATCCGTTGAGCCCCGGTCTTGCTGCGCGCGCCGATCATGACATCCATGTGCACCAGATAGCCGCCGTTCACGATCCGCACGATCGACCCGTCGTGCATCACCCTGGGGCCGGTGAACCCGAACTCGATCGACGTCTCGGTCGCGGCCGCCTTCGGCAACCGCGCCGGCGCCACCGACCTGGTGACCGTGAACTGCGCGACCTGCTTGGCCGGCCCGTTACCGGTCAGGTTCAACGCCACATAGTTGCCGGGCGTCAGGACCGTCTGGACCGTGCCCGGCGCACCGGTCGAGACCACGATCGCCCCGAACGGGGTCAGCGCGTTGGGATCCCCATGATGGGCGCGCACCGCCCCCAACGCCCGCGCGAACGACACCCCCGGATCGAGGCGAACCAGCCCATAGCCGCCCTGCCCCTTGCCGCTGAACGTCGACACGACGTTCACCGCGCCCGACACGGTGGCGCCCGACACCGCGATCGCGGTCTTGCCCGCGACCGCAACCCGGATCGTCGGCAACCGCGACGCCGCGCTGGCACCCGCCGCCCCGACCAGACACACACACACCACGCTCATCACCACGACAAGCGATCCAAAACGCTTCACAGAAAACTCCTCTCGATGATCACCCGGCAAAGCGGAAAGCCAGCACCACAAACACGATCCGGCCAAGCCACCATGCCGCTCCGGTCCCCAGTGCGCCCATCGCCCAACTCCCATGCTTCCAGCCCTCAGCGACGCCTCGCATCTCGGTGACCACCACAGTGTTTTGCTCCGGGTAGCCAAGCGTCGGGACCGCAAAAAGATACGCGGACGATTCGGCTGTACCGGCGAAGACGGCGCGCTCAGCTCAGAACGGCACGTTGGTCTCGCGGCGGGTCGGAGCCGTGATGCCCGGACGGGGGGGTGGGTTGGTGTTCGAGGCTCGGCTGATCAGCTGAGAGCGGTACATCGTCTGCTCGCCGCGGCTGACGATCAGCCATGCCAGTCCGACGGCGATGATCCCGGGTTCGATGCTGCCGACGCTGCCGGTCATCTCGGCGACCATCAGCATCACCGCCAGCGGCGCGCGGGCGATGCTGCCAAAGCAGCACATCATCCCGACGATCACGTATGGCGTCGGGTCACCGCCCATCCACGGGAACGCCGGTTCGAACAGCCGCCAGACGGCGGCGCCGACGAACGCGCCGATGACCATCCCCGGTCCGAAGATCCCGCCGGAGCCGCCGGAGCCGATCGATAGGCCGGTCGCGAGGATTCGGGCGAACGGGAGGATCAGGACGATCCACAGTGGCATCGACGCAAGTGATGGTCCGAGCGCGTGCTGGATCCATCCGTAGCCGGTGCCGAGCACCTGTGGGACCTCGATCGCGATCAACCCGACCAGCCCACCGCCGATCGCGGGCTTGACCCACTTCGGTGCCGACCATCTCGCGAACAGTCCCTGGAGACCGTAGAAGCCTCTGGAGTACCCGAGACCGACGAGTCCGCCAATCACGCCGATCAGCGCGAACCAGATCAACCGAGCCGGATCGGAGAAGTGGTAGCTGTGGGAGCCGAACAGCGGCGCGTAGCCCTCCGCGGCTCCGAAGATCGCGTAGCCGACCCCGGAGGCGATGAAACACGGCAGCAGCGCGGCGGGCTCGAAGTCGTCGCGATACAGGATCTCGGCGGCCAGCACCGCCCCGCCGAGGGGTGCGCCGAAGATCGAGCCGATCCCCGCACCGATCCCGGTCGCGACGGCGACGCGCGCATCGACCGCGTCGAGGTCGAGCACCCGAGCCAGCAGCGACCCGAACCCGGCGCTGATCTGCCCGGTCGGTCCTTCGCGTCCGCCTGAACCGCCGGAGCCGATCGTCAGCGCCGACGCGACCAACTTGACCAGCACCACTCGCAAACGGACGCCGCGTGGGTCGTGGTGCACGGCCGAGATCGCGGCGTCGGTGCCATGCCCCTCGGCCTCGGGCGCGTATCGATAGACCAGGATCGCGCCCAGCAGTGCGCCACCGGCGGCGATCAGCGGCAACGCCCACGGTCGCGCGGCGCCGGCGCCCGGGGGGACGTTGCCTTCGCTGAACGGGGTGGGGATCTGATAGCCGGCCAGGTCGTTCAAGAAGAGCACGGTGGCGATGTGCAGCGCCTCGTAGAAGACGATCGCGCCCAACCCGGCGATGATCCCGATCGCGATCCCGAGCACCACCCATTTACGGACATACGTCGCGCTCGAGACCCACCGTGTCGCGGACAGCCGAAACGCCGTGATCCGCCGGGCGCCTGCGCGCAGAATGCTGCCAGCGCGCCGGCTCATAGGTCCCAGCCGGTGCTCCACTCCTGCTCGGGGACCTCACCAGCTGCCTGCGACAACCGCTGCAACGCCTGCACCAGCAAGCGCTGCTCGGCGCTAGAAATCCCATCAAGCAGGGCGGCGATCTCGGTTCGCCGGCGCTCGGTGACCGCGTCGACCAGCGCTCGGCCCGCTGACGTGAGCGCCAGCCGCACGGCACGGCGGTCACGGCGATCCTCACGGCGTCGCACCAGGCCCTTGCGCACCAACCGGTCAGACAGCCGCGACACCGTCGATGGCGTCACGCTCAGCTCATCGGCCATCGCCGCAACACTCTGCGGTCCACGAGCGGCCAGCACCACCAACGAGCGGTACTGGGTCAGGGTCACCTCATCAGCGACGTCGGCCAGCGAACGCGCGGCAACCGCGACCAGCACCCGACTGGCGGTCAGGACTGCGTCAACAACCGACTCGAGTTCGGGCTCGGGGCCTCGACCAACTACGTTCACATGGCAATCATTGCATATGACAAGTACTGTCGCCAGGGCGCGTGAACGCGCGACGATCGCTGTTTCACCGTCTCGGGTTCATCACCCACGACCTGTCGCTGCTGCTCGAGGTCGCTGACGAGGGCTACCAGCGCGACGTTCAGGGCGCCTGCGTCGACGAACCCGAGGATGCTCGGCGGTCGGCGCGGACCGCGAAGTCGGTCAGCGTCAACGGCCCGAACGAGGTGATCAGCGCCACATCGACGGCGTCGCGCCCGCGCCCGACGACCACACGGCCGATCCGCGGCTGGTTGTTGCGAGCGTCGAAGGTATGCCAAGCACCGTCGAGGTAGGCCTCGAACCAGGCGGCGAAGTCCATCGGCTCGGTCGGTGGCGGCACGCCGACGTCGGGGATGTAGCCGAACACGTAGCGCGCGGGGATGTTGAGGGCGCGACAGAAGGTGATCGCCAGGTGAGCGAAGTCGCGACAGACCCCCTGACCGGCGCGATACGCGTCGGCGGCCGTGGTCCATGGGTTGGATGCGCCGGGCATGAACTCGAGGTGGTTATGGACATAGTCGACGATCGCCTGGACCCGGCCCCAGCCCGGGGCCAGACCGCCGAAGCGCTGCCACGCCTCGTGGCCGAGCTCGTCCGGCAGGCAGAAGCGGCTGGGCATCACGAAGCCCAAGACCTCGTCGGGAAGCGAGGCCACCGGGATCTCGGCGGCGGCCGGCAGGATCACGTCGGCCGGCCGGGCGACCAACACCCGCGCCTCGTAGGCGACGGTGGTGGCGCCGCTGGGAAGCGCGAAGCGCTCACAGCGGTTCCCGTACCCATCGAGGTACTCGTGGTGGTACGCCGTGGTCTCCCAGCGCTCCTCGGCGATCGTCAGCCCCGGCAGCGGACGCGGCGCGATCTGCATGATCGCCGCCGAGGTCTGCGCCGACTCCAGTCCGAACGTGGATCCGATCGCGAGCGCCAGCGGTTCGTGAACGACGCCGTCGTTCACGTCCGGGTGCGCGATGTCGGTCACTGCACCTGAGCATGGCAGACGATCACCGCGTCGGTGGCGACGGATCGGCTGATCTCGCCCGAGCGCGCGTGGTGGGTCACCGATCAGGTGCTGATCTGTGGGGCCATTGGGCGTGCTTGTCGTCGCCAGTTTGCAGGGGTATACGAGTGGTCGCGTCGGAAGTGCTTGATGAAATGGCTCGTCTGCCGGTACCCGACGCTCTCGGCGACGGTCCCGACGGTCAGATTGGTTTCGCGCAGCAGGCGCCTGGCTTCCGCCATTCGTCGTTCGGTGATCCATCGTTGGACGGTGCGCCCGGTTTTGCGGCGCACGACCGTGGTCAGGTGTCCTGGCGTCAGCCCGACCGCGGTGGCGACGCTTGCCAGCGAGATCGGCTCGCGGTAGTGCTGCTCGATGAACTCGAATACCGCAGCGAGTAGTGGTTCGCTGCGAAATCGCAGGTCGCTGCCGACATCGATGGAGATCCGGGCGGCGCTGACCAGCAACAGCGTCACGTGGGCCAGTGCGGCTACGGATGAGCCGTCGCGCGGTTGGTCGAGTTCCCGCTCGATCGCGGCGACGTGCTGGCACCAGGCATCGCGAGCGCTTGGCGGGACCTGCAGGCGCTGAGCGCCGCCGGCGGCACGGCCCACGAACGGGAACAGCAGCGGGTGAGCTCGCCAGCCAAGCGATCCTCCCAGCGCGTCGGAGGCGATCAGCTCCGGTGGGAAGAACAGGCACCAGCCGGAGGTCGTCGGGTGCTGGTGTCCCAGGCGCACTACTTCGCCGGGGGCGATCACGAAAGCGTCCCCGGCATGCAGCGGCCAGCGTCGCTCGCCGATCCCGAGGCTGCCGCCACCGTGCTCGAAGTACGCGATCGCGAGGAAATCGTGCGCGTGAGCGTGATCCGGCGTCGCATGAGCGATGGGGAGCCGCTCTGCTGAGAAGCGCAGCACGCTAATCGGCGGCGCGTCGGGTGTCCACACGTACTCGTAGATCGGGGCGCCGGCGATCTCGCGGCCGGTCAGCCGCGTCGCCTTCGTCGCCACCAAAGATTGTGGTATTCCCGCCAATGAATCGCTCTCGACGCCTGACCTATCGTGGATTATCACTGTAGATCACGCCAAACATGTTTCTATCTACGGAGATCTCAGAATGACCCAGTTTGCGTCAGACCACCCAATCGCCGATCGCGACGCTGCCGATCGACCGTTCCTGCCGGGGATGGGTCGCGATTGGCTGCTGCCGTTGTATGACCCCTTCACGCGCGTCGTCGGCCTCGAATCCGCGCATCGCAAACTCATCGAGCAGGCCGAACTTGCATCCGCCGAGCGCGTTCTGGAGATCGGCTGCGGTACCGGCAACCTCGCGCTGCTGGTCAAGCGGACCCGTCCGACCCTCGACGTCGTTGGCCTGGACCCCGATCCCAAGGCCCTTGCTCGGGCCCGGCGCAAAGCGAACCGTCAAGGATTCGCGCTCGGACTCGATCGCGGTTTCGCCGACGAACTCCCATACCCCGACGGCGGCTTTGACCGCGTGCTCTCGTCACTGATGTTCCACCATCTCGACGCGGACTTGCGTCTCGCTTCGCTGCGCGAGGTTCTGCGCGTCCTGCGCCCGGGCGGGTCACTGCACCTGATGGACTTCGGTGGCGAGCGCCGCCACCTGCACGGCCTGGCCCGGCACGGGCGTCGCAGCCACACGCCTAACGACAACTGGACCGGCCGCCTCCCGACCATGATCAACGAGGCCGGGTTCAGCGACGCGTGTGAAACCGGGCACCTCGACAAGCACGTCGGCCGGCTCTCCTACTACCGCGCTGTCCGCCCGAGCTGATGCACGGCCGATGACGACGACCCGACCCACGAGGGATCTCACCGCTACCGGGTGAGGTAAGGTCGCGCGGGCTCGTCGGGCGTGCTGCGCTCGCGCTGTTGGTGCAGCGCGGCCGGCAGCTCGGCGCGGCTCACCCCGAGCTTCGCGTAGACGTTGGTGAGGTGTAACTCGACGGTCCGCCGGGTGACGAACAATGCTTGCGCGATTGCCCGATTCGTCATTCCCTCCGCGGCCATCCGAGCGACCCGGAGCTCGCTGGCGGTCAGCGCGTCTCGCCCGCGCAGGGCGTCACGACGGGGGCGGGCGCCGGCCACGCGCAGTTCCCGGCGGGCACGTCGAGCCACGGCGATCGCGCCGCAGCGGTGCGCGATGTCGAGCGACTCGCGCAATAGCGCCCGTGCCCGCGTCCGATTCCCGGCCCGGCGGGTGAGCGCGCCGAGCGAGGCGAGCGCGCGCGCCAGCTCGAGCGGCGCATCGGCGCCGCGCAGCACGTCGATCGCCTCCGACAGCATCGGTGCACCGTCGCGCCCGGCGGCGACACCCTCGGCGTGCCGGGCGACCCCGATCGGCCGCGGCGCGCCCCAGCGCAGCGCCGATGCCAGCTCCTCCGCCGCCAGGCACTGGGCCTCCACGTTCTCGCCGCGAGCCGCCAGTGCTACGGCCAGCTCTGACCGCCAGGGCATCATCGCCGGGTTCTCGACCCCCCAGACCGTCGCCAGCTCGCCGCTCTGACGGAGGTCGGCGATCGCGCCATCCCAGTCGCCAAGCGCAGCGGCAACCCGCGCTCGGTGGTGCAGCAGCACCGCAGAGGACCAGGCCTGCGGCAGCGGCCCGTCGACGCCTCGATCGACCACCGATCGCCACGCGCCGGCGGCGTCGTCGCGCTCGACCTGCGCCGATAGAAGGTGGGCGAAGCCGACGGCGCCGATCCAGGTATCGCCCCCTGATCGGACGGCATCGAAGGCCAGCGCCGCGGCATCGGCGACGGCCCCACGCTGCGCGGCGGCGACCGACGCGACCGTCGACGTCGCGGCGGCACTGAGCACCCAGCCGCTGCCGCGGCTCGTCTCCTGCATGTGCGCGAGCGCGGCGTCGGCCTCGGCGTAGCGTTCCGCGAACACGAGCACGCCGACGACCTCCGGCAGCAGGCTCTGATCCGCCGGACCCGCCAGCACGCTGGGCACGGCGATCGCGCGCCAAGCATGAGCGGCGGCGAGCTCGGCATCCTCGCCCCCCGCGCAGATCTCGATCGCCAGCACGGCCGCGAGCCTCGGTTCCAGGGCGTCCGGGGTGTCCGACGCGCGCTCGCGCAATTGGCGAACGAGTCGACGACGGATCGGCTGCGTTTCGACCCCAAGTCGCGTCGCGGTCAGCCGTGCCGCGACGATCGCCGGATCGTCGTCTCCGTCCGCCGCCAGCAGTTCGTCGGCCGCGGCGAACTCACCGGCCAACACCATCGCCTGGGCAAGCGCCAGCGTCGCCCGGTGACGCGTCTCGGAAGTTGTCGCGAGGCCGCGCGCCTGCAGCAGCTGCCGGCGGGCGGCGTCGGGATCTGACCCGAGCAGCAGCGTTCCCAGCTCGAGCATCAGCTCGGCCCGCTCGTCCGGTACCGGAGGCTCACGCAGGGCACGCCGCAGGTACGCGACCGCGATCCCGGTGGCGCCGCGCGCCCGCGCCGCGACCGCCGCCTTGCGCAACGTCGCGACGACCCACGCGTCATCGCCGGCCGCGGCACCGAGCAGGTGCGAGGCGACCACGGTCGCGTCCATACCCTCGCTCGCCAGCAGGCGCGCGACCGTCATCTCCAGCTGGGCGCGGAGCGGGCCACCGAGCTCAGTGACGATCGCGCCGCGCACGAGCGGATGACGGAACACGAGCACCTCGCGCTCGACGATCAGCTCGGCTCGGATCAGCGCTGTGGCCGCTCTCGCCGCGGTCGCGCCGTCCAATTCGGCGATCGTCGCCGCCCGGCGCAGCTCGGCATCCGGGCCGAGCAACGCCACCGCTCGCGCGAGCTCGGTGCAGCCGGGCGGGAGCCGCGCCAGTTGCCCGGCGACGCGTCGCAGCACCAGGTCGGGAGTCAGGGCGGGGATTGCAGCCGGCACGGTGACACCGGCGTCGACGAGCTCGGCGGCGAGCTCGCGAAGCAGGAATGGATTGCCGCCCGTCAGCTCTCGGCACGTGTCGCACACTTCGCTCGGGGCGTCGGCGACGGTCCGGCGGACCAGCGCGGCAGTGGCGATCGTTCCCAGCGGCGCCGGACGCAGGATCGTGAGCTCGTGCGACGACAACAGCTCGCGCACGGCGCTGCCCTCGTCTTCACCGGTGCGAACGGCGGTCAGCAGCAGCAGCGGCAACTCCTTCACCCGTCCGATCAGGTGCATCAGGAAGCGTTGCGACGGCTCATCGGCCCACTGCAGGTCGTCGACCACGAGCACGACTGGCCCGCGCTCGCAGAGGTCGGCGATCAGCCAGTACAAGCCGTGCACGAGTGCCGACAGGGCACGTTCGTCCTCAGCGCCATGCTCGGCCGGCGCGGCTCCGAACAGCGGCGCGGCCAGTGCCGTCGCGCCCTCAAGCGCGACCAGATGATCGCGCGCGGGCCGGATCAGCAGCCGGCGGGCCACGCCCCACGGAAACCCCTGCTCCAACTCGCCGCACCGCGTCGTCAGGACCGTCGTGCCCGCCACCGCCGCACGGTCGCGGCCCGCCTCCAGCAGCGCCGACTTGCCGATTCCGGCGGCACCGTGAACCAGCACGACCTGACCGTGACCCCCGCGCGCCGCCACTGCGGCGGCATCGATTGCGACGAGCTCAGACTCGCGTTCGAGCAGCCCGATCGCGGTCCCGGCGCCCATCAGCAACCGAGTCAAGCAGACCGTCACCCGGCGTGGGCCAGACGCCGCCGCGACAGGTCGCGATCAGCTCCGGCACCGAGCCGCCCCGTTCAGCGAGGCAGTGTCTCCTCGAGCCAGTCGAATGCCGCGGTCCAGAACACGACGGGTGCCATCCCCTCACAGTGGCCCTCGGCACCTTCGGCCTGGAGGAAGCGGCGGAACTCCTTCGGGCACGTCAGCTGGTCATAGAGCTGTTGGCCCTGGCCGGTTGAGACGGCATCTGTCTCGTTGTCGGTGATGTAGCTGGGACAGGTGATCGAAGTCACCTGGTCGCGCGCGGTGTACCTGCGCATGTCCCCGACGTACTGGCGAACGGTAGACACGCCGTTCGTGACCATGCGAGGTCCGAACAGCGTCTTCAGCGCGGGGTGCTGCAGCATGCTCTCGAAGCGATCTTCGGCCGCCGGGTCGTCGACGTGGTTCCACAGCTCGCCAAGCCGCGCCGACAGGACTTCGGCAATGTCGATCTGGCCCGGGTCGGCGATCATCGCTGCCAGGCGAGGCTCACCCGAGGCGCCTCGCGGCGCGAGCAGACCACCGAAGGATCTACCGACCAACACGACTCGTTCGGGATCGACGTCGGGCTGGCCGAGGACGAGGTCCACCATCCCCGGCACGACGTGCTCCCAGTCCGGGCGCATCGGCTCGCCTCGCTCGAACAGCGGGATTCCCGTGCCCGGTCCATCGAGGCTGACAAACGCCCAGCCGCGTTCAAGCGCAGCGCCCGCCGACGCGAAGTTCTCCTCGGCGGTGCCGTCGTAGCCCCCGATGTGGAGGATGGTTGGGAACGGCCCGTCGCCCGGCGGCACGAACAGGTAGCCGGGGGTGTCGCCGTCGAGCACGGTACCGGGCGGGTCCAGCAGCGCGATCGCGTTGCGAAACGCCTGAACGCCGGCGGCGTAGGCGGTCTGAAGCTCGACCGCATCAAGTGCGTCGCGGTGCCAGAAGAACGCCTGACGGTAGTACTCGGCGGCTCTTAGAAAACAGCCGCGGGCGCTCACCGTGTGACCTGCTCGGCGCGCGGCGTCCGCCTGTCGCACGAGCTTGTCGGCGAATGCCGACCACCGCTGGTACCAGCTGTCTCGGTCACCCGGTGTGATCTGGGACGCGATGTACAGGCACTCGCCGACGTTCGCCATGCCGGAATCGCACTTCCCGACCGATCGCTGGAGTTGGCCGTCGACGTTCTGGTCATCGAAGTAAAGCTTCACATCACGCCCCTGAGGTACGAGAGGTCGCCGCTCGGGCGCTTGATCTACACTGTAGAGTAATTCTCCGTGCCGGTCGAACGCTCACCCCGACAACGCGGTCGTCCGCCGCGCGTCTCGCGCGATCAGATCCTCGCCACCGCGCTGAGGATCGTCGACGAACACGGCCTCGAGCAGCTGACCATGCGCCGACTCGGGGCCGAGTTGGGCGTCGACCCGATGACCGTCTACGGCCACGTCTCGGACAAGGCCGCACTGTTCGACGGCCTGATCGAGCTCGTTCTCGCCGAGGTGGAGCTGCCATCGCGCGCCAGGCCCTGGGCCGAAGATCTTCAAGCCGTCGCGCGCGAGACGCGAACCACCGTGCTCGCCCATCCGCACGTCGTCCCGCTGCTCGCGACACGACCCCCGACCACCCAGCCGGCGTTCGTGCTGATGGAGGCGGTCACCTCGATCCTGCTGGACGCCGGCCTCAGCGAGGAACAGGCCGCCGACGGGTTTGACTGCCTCGGTCGGCTGATCGTCGGCCACGCGCTTGCGCAAGCCGGCCAGCCGCCGGGCGGCGAGGTCGACGGTGGCGAACAGGAGCATCACGAGGCGCAGGACGCGCTGCCCGCGGAGCGCTACCCCGCCCTGGCGCGCGTACGGCACGCCGGCGTGGCTCATGACCCCAACCGGCTATTTGAGCTGGCACTCGACGGCCTGCTGCTCGCACTCAGTGCCAACGGTCCCACTGCCAACGCTGCCACCGCTCCGTCAGCGACTGCCTGAGTCGTTTGGCGCGAGCGGCTTCAGAGCCCGGCCAATCGCGCGGCGAGCAGCCGTCGCTCGGGCTCGGTGGCGGCCAGCCGCAGAGCGTCCTCGAACGCCGCGCGGGCTTCGTCCACGCGACCCAGACGGCGCAGCAGCTCGGCCCGGGTCGACGGCAGATAGCGGTAGTCGCCGAGCTCGAGTTCGTCGACGATCTCGAGCGCGCGTTCGGGGACGCCCGCCTCGGCGATCGCCACCGCGCGGTTGAGCGTGACCACCGGCGAGCCGGTCAGGTGCTCGAGCCGCTCGTAGAGCAGCGCGACCTCTTGCCAGTCGATGTCAGCGTCTGCCTGCAGCGAGGCGATCGCCGCCTGCAGTACGTACGGGCCGGCCGCGGGACGCAGGGCGAGCGCTCGCTCGAGCGCTTCGCGACCCTGCTTCACCTGCGCTTGGTCGTGACGTGAGCGGTCCTGCTCGGCCAGCGGGACCAATTGACCGTCGACGACCCGCGCGTCCTGGCGCGAGTCGTTCAACAGCATCAGCGCGAGCAACCCGTGCACCTCGGACTCGTCTGCCATCAGTTCGGCGAGCAGGCGGCCGAGCCGGATGGCCTCGGTGGCGAGTTCGCCCCGGTCGGGATAGCCCTGGTTGAAAATCAGATAGACGACTGCGAGCACCGCTGAGAGCCGGTCGGGCAGTCGATGGTCCGCGGGCACCGCGAATGGGATCGCGGTCGCCCTGATCTTCGCCTTGGCCCGTGACAGCCGGCGCTTCATCGTCTCGTCGCCGACCAGAAACGCGCGGGCGATCTCTTGGGTGGTGAGTCCGCCGAGCGCGCGCAGCGTCAGCGCGACCTGGGCGTCCACGGCCAGCGCCGGATGACAGCAGGTGAAGATCAGCTCCAGGCGTTCGTCGGCGATCGTGGAGTCGTCGAGATCGAGCTCGTCCATGGTCGTGGTCGGCCAGTCGGTCTCCAGCAGCCGCGTCTTCTCGCGCAGCGTGCGTTCGCGGCGAATGCGGTCGATCGCACGGTTGCGCCCGGTGGCCACCAGCCAGGCCACCGGTTGCGCCGGCGCTCCCTCGCGGGGCCACCGCTCGGCCGCGATCGTGAACGCGTCCTGAGCGGCCTCCTCGGCAAGGTCGATGTCACCGAGGAAGCCGACCAGGGACGCGAGCACGCGGCCCCACTCGCGCTTGAAGACCTGCTCGATCAGGACACGGCCTCCACCGGATACTCGATCAACGGGCGCACCTCGACCGCGCCGCCGAGCCGCACCGCCGGAATCCGCTGCGCGAACTCGAGCGCCGCATCGAGGTCCGACGCCTCGAAGATGTAGTAACCGGCGAGCACCTCCTTGGTGTCGGCGAACGGCCCGTCGGTGATCAGGTTGCCGGCGGCTCCGTGACGGACGGTGGTCGCCGCGTCGCCCGCCTGCAGCCCTCCGCCCTCGATGCAGCCCGGCACATCCCTCAGGGCGAAATACTCGGCAGTCACCGCCTGGCCCTGCTCCTCGTCGAGTTCCTCGTGGCTACCCGGCTTGGGGTAGATCAGCATCGCATACTTCATCTGCGCCTCCTTTGGTGACGGTTGATCATCGTTGAGACGAACGGGCAACGCCAGTGGGGACAGTGTCACGACTACACGCGGCCGGCACCCAGGCTCATCGGTAGCGTCTCGGCGATGACCGACGAGAGCAAGGAAGAACAGACCCCCGCGGCCAAGGTCGAGCATGAACCGCCCGCGGGCGCCGAGACAACCGCCACGTGGACCGCGCCGAGCGGATCGATCGAGTACACCGCCAGCGCGGACTGGACGGTGCTGCGCAAGCGTGACAAGCCGGTCGCGGAGATCTTCTCCGTCTCGTATCTGGCGAGCGGCGACGGCGATCGGCCGCTGACGTTCGTCTTCAACGGCGGTCCGGGTGCGTCGTCGGCGTTCCTGCACATGGGTGCCGTCGGGCCGACGCGGGTGGCGTTCCCCGCCGACGGGTCGTTGCCGGCGATGCCGCCGCGGTTGGTCGTCAACGAGCAGTCGTGGTTGGCGTTCACCGACCTCGTGTTCGTCGACCCGGTCGGGACGGGCTTCAGCCGCGCGATCGAGGGCGACGGCGGCGAGGCGGGCAACAAGCGAGGCAAGGGCGACGAGGACCCATCGCGCGAGTACTTCGGCTACAAGCGCGATCTCGAGTCGCTGTGCGAGTTCATCGGACGCTGGCTTTCGGGCCGCGGACGCTGGGGCTCGGCGGTGTTCATCGCGGGTGAGAGCTACGGCGGCTACCGCGTCGGGCGACTCGCCCGGATGCTGCAGGAGGCGACCGGGGTCGGGCTCAGTGGCGCAGTGTTGATCTCGCCGGCGCTCGAGCTCGCCTCCCTGTGGCCGACCGACTACGACGTGCTCGCCTGGGTTGACGCGCTGCCGACGATGGCGACCGCCGCCGTCCATCACGGTCGCTCGCGCGCGTTCACGGGCGATGCTTCGGCCGACGAGGTCCGCGCCGAGGCCGAGCGGTTCGCGACGGGCGAGTACGCGACGCTGCTGACGCGCGGCGCGGCGATGCCGCCAGCCGAGCGCGAGCAGATCCTCGGCCGCTTGGCGGAGCTGATCGGCCTCCCGGCCGAGACCGTCGACCAGCTCGCGGGCCGCGTGACGATCAGCCGCTTCGCGCGGGAGCTGCTGCGCGACCAGCGCAAGGTGCTCGGCCTGTACGACGCGACGGTCACGACGACCGATCCGTTCCCCGACCGCGAGAGCTTCGCGGGGCCCGACCCGACGCTGTCGGGCATCGGTCCCGCCTACACGATGGCGATCAACCGGCAGCTGCGCTCGGAGATCGGCGTCCAGACCGATCGCGAGTACGTCGTGCTCAGCGACGAGGTCAACGAGGCCTGGCGCGATGATGCGCCGCAGCACTTCTTCGTGCCGCCGACCGGCGCGACCGACGACCTGCGCTACGGGATGTCGCTCAATCCGCACATGAAGGCGCTGATCGTCCATGGCCGCTATGACCTCGTGACGCCGTACTACGCCAGCGACCGGCTGCGCAACCTGATGCGGCTCGATCCCGAGGTCGCGAGCAGGCTGACCGTCCGCCACTTCGGGGGCGGCCACATGTTCTATGCGTGGGAGCGCAGCAGGCTCGAGTTCGCGGCCACCGTCGCGGAGTTCGTCGCCGGGGCCACCGGGTAGCCGCGGGGTCACTCGTGGGCGGCCGAGAATGCAGCGGCTGATCCTCCGTCGTGGCGCGACCAAACGGGCTTGGTAGATTCCACGATCCCACGGTGGGCGTAGCTCAGCTGGTAGAGCTCCTGGTTGTGGTCCAGGCGGTCGTGGGTTCGAGTCCCATCGCTCACCCTTCTAAAAGTGCTCGATTTGCAGGCGCAGCTTGCCGGGACGGCTCCGAGCCGTCGCGCGCCGGCCACTCGCGTCAAAGAAGATCACTGCGGGGAGCTCGGGCCGCATACTGGGACGGGACCGGATATGTGAGCCTGAGCTGCCGAGCGATGATTGATGAGGAGCTGTGTCGACGCGGCCTGGGTCGTTAGCGACGGTCGCGCGGGAGTGGACGCGGATCGGGCTCACCGGGTTTGGTGGCCCACCGGCGCACATCGTGCTGCTGCGGCAGTTGATGGTCGACCGCGAGCGGTGGATGGACGCCGAGGAGTTCCAGGACGCGAACGCTGCGTGTGGCCTGCTGCCTGGCCCGGCATCCACCCAGTTGGCGATCTTCTGCGCCTACCGGGTCGCCGGCCCGGCGGGTGCGATCGTCGGCGGTCTCGGGTTCATCGTCCCGGCGGTGGTGCTCGTGCTGGTCCTGTCGCTCCTGTTCTTGTCCCAGAGCCCGCCCCTGTGGGTGCGCGGCGCTGGCGCTGGCGCCGGAGCGGCGGTCGCGGCCGTCGCGGTTCACGCCGCCCGCGCGCTGATCAGACCGAGCATCGCTACGGTGCGCGACAACCGGGGGCGCCTGCTGCGGTGGGGGGTTTACGTTGCGGTCGGCGTGGCCGCGAGCGCGCTGCTGGGCGCCTACGTGGTGCTCGCGTTGGTCGCCTGTGGGGTGTTCGAGCTCGCGGTCCGACGCGGCATCCCCGGCGTGGGGTCGCTGTTGCTGCTGGCTCCCGGCTCGGCTGCTCCCGCGGGGCTGGGCGCGTTGGTGTGGACGGCGTTCAAGGTCGGGGCACTGTCGTTCGGGGGCGGGTTCGTGATCATCCCGCTGATGCAGAACGACGCCGTGCACACCTATCACTGGATGACCAACGCCCAGTTTCTCAACGCGGTCGCGCTGGGGCAGGTGACGCCCGGTCCGGTCGTCGCGACGGTCGCGGCCGTGGGGTATAGCGCGCACGGGCTCAGCGGTGGCGTGATCGCCGCAACGGTCGCATTCATCCCGTCGTTTTCGTTCGTGCTGCTCGGCGGCGGCCGATTTGAGCGGTTGCGCTCCAACGCCCGTGCGCGTGCGTTTCTTGACGGCGCCGGTCCGGCGGCGATCGGCGCGATCCTCGGAGCGGCGGTCGTGCTGGCGCGAGCGCTGCAGCCGGCCTGGCAGTTCGCAGTGCTCGCGGCCGCGCTGGTCGCGTTGCTGATCGCCCGTCGCGGCGTGGTCCAGACGCTGCTTGCAGCCGGCGTGATCGGTGTGATCGCCGCGCTTGCAGGAGCCGAGCTACCGCATTGAGCTGATGCTCGGCGGACGCGTCGTCATTGCGGTCCGGACCACTTGCCCGGTCGGTTGAGCGCTAGGCCGGGCGGCGCGGGGCGCCAGTATGGGCCTGGGCGGCTTGGATCCGGCCCTGCCAGACGGCCTTGGCGCCCAGGTCCCCTGTCCTGAAGGTCATGTAGCCGGCGCCGATCGCCAGCACCACCAGCAGGATTCGCAGCCCGGTGAACATCGCCCGGGACGCGAACACGCTGTCGAGGACCCCCAGTCCGGTCGGCATGCCACCAGAGATTCGATACGACGCGAAGGTGATGATCAGCGTTGCGGTGAAGACGACGTAGACGATCGCGAGGATGTGGGCGGCCTGCGCGTGCTCAGAGATCAGGTGCGCGGCGGTGCCGTGCAGGTGCAGCGCAGCACGCAGCGCCGCACCCGCCTGCATGGTGAGGAACACCGAGCTCATCGCGGCGATCGAGACCGCTGCGAGCGCGATCCCGTAGCGCGCGAACCATTCAGTCTTGACCATGAACACGATCGCGGCCAGGATCGTCACCGGGATCAGCACGACCGGGACGTGCACGAACAGCGGATGCGCGGGCAACCCGCCGTAGATCGTCGTGATCCGGATCGGCAGGGTGATGAAGCCAACGATCCCGAACGCTGTCAGCACGAACTCGGCCCGCCCCCAGTCGACCCGCGACCGACCCGACGTCCCCACGCTCTTAGCGACCATAGTCCTCGCCTTTCGCCCGCGCAGCGCGACCGGGCAGGTGATGTCTCGCAGCCCGTGGATACGGGCTGCGCCACGTCGGAACCTACGGCCGCCCGAGGGGATCCACAACGACCCCGGGGGTGATCTTCACACCCTGACGACTACGCCTGCGGGATGAGTCAGGTCCACCCTGTTGCGGATACGCGCGGGTACGACGCCTCGATCAAGGGTCCGATCTGCCAGCCTGCTCACGGCGGCCGGCGCCGACCAGATCCGGAAGGTCCGTATCGTCGCGGCCGAACTCTCGTGCTACGGGTGCCGACCAAGCGGCGGCGATCACGTTGTCAGGCGGCGGATTACGTCGGTGCGAAATCGGCGCAGTTGGGCGACATCGGTCTCGAGGATCAGCAGCACATAGGTCACTCCGCCTTCCTGAAGCTCAGCGAGACCGTCGGCGATCTGATCGGGTGTGCCGTAGAGGGCGTGGGCACCGGCCGCGCCGGGCTGCTGGTAGCCGAGCACATGAGATCCGCGCTCTGGGGAGCCCGGCTCGCGAGCCACGCCGAGGATCCGTTCGGTTCCGGCAGCAAGCCGACGGCGAGCGGCCGTGGTCTCGGCCTCGGTGGCGGCGACGTGGACATGGCGGGCCACGGCGACGTTCATCGGGTCATACGGGCGGCCGGCGAGGCTGCTGCGATAGGTGGCGATGCGATCAGCGATCTCGGCCGGCGCTGCGTACTGGTCGAGGATCAGGTTGTGTCCGGCCGCCGCCGCCCGCGTGATCGACGCGTCGCTTCCCGCCGCCGCCCACAGCGGCGGGTGCGGTGACTGAGCAGGCTTGGGCTCGACCAGGATGTCCTCAAAGCGCCAGTAGGTGCCCGCGTGCGAGAACCGGCCGACGCTCGTCCAGCTGCGCGTCATCACCTCGACGGCCTCGTCGAACCGGCCTTGGCGCTCCTGCGGCGCGACGCCGAACCCGACGAACTCGGCGTGACGGTAGCCCCGGCCGACGCCGAGATCCAGCCGACCGCCGGACACCAGGTCGACGGTCGCTGCCTGCTCGGCGAGCAGGACCGGGTTGTGCCAGGGAAGTGCGAGCACGCCGGAGCCGAGGCGCAGCGTGCGGGTGCGCATCGCCAGACAGGCCAACATCGTCAGCGTCGCCGAGACCTGGTCCCAGCCCGTGAAGTGGTGCTCAACCAGGAAGCTCGAATAGAAACCCAGGCGTTCTGCCTGCTCGTTGAACTCCAGCCAATCACGTAGACCCTGACCGGGCATCGCCGACCCGCCGTCTCCGGTCGCCCGCGCCGAACACAGCAGACCGAACCGCATCACCACGGCCTTCCGGACCGGATCGGACGTCGGTAGAACTGCGCCGCGGCAGCGCGGCAGCAAGCCATCGTCACGAGAGCCTCCTCAATAGCTGGCGGAACGCGAACCGAGATGCGCGGCGTGACCGAGTGGGTCAGCCGCGCCCGCGTACTCGACGTCCAGCAGCGCAAGGAGTCACCGTTGCAGCTATATCACGCGATGCCGCTCAGGCACGGATCAGGCGTGCGACGCGTGGGCCATATTGGCGAAAGACGCGGGGATCATCGCACTCAGATTCCCCCCGTCTGACGGACGTGTTACCCCCATTTGGCGGGGCTGTCCGGCGGTAGCGTGGGCCTGTGCCCACAACCCGCCCCGACGAGCATTTCGACGTCGTGGTGGTCGGAGGCGGAAGCGCGGGTGTCGGGGCCGCGATCGGCGCAGCGCAGACGGCCGCGACGGTCTGTTTGATTGAGCGGTATCCATTCTTGGGGGGCGCAGCGACCGCGAGCTCGCTGCTGTGTTACTGCGGGTTCTTTGATCAGCGGCGCGAGCAGGTCGTCGGCGGCGTCGGCGCAGACCTGCTGCGCCGGCTGCGGGCGGGCGGCGCCTACGAGGAGAAGACGTTCCGGTGGTCGGGCAACACCGTGGTGATGATCGACCCCGAGTTCACCAAGCTGACGCTCGACGCGATGGTCGGCGACGCCCGCATAGCGGTCTCGCTGCACAGCTATCTCGTCGACGCGCACGCCGAGGGGGATCAGCTGACCGAGGTCGTCGTCGCCGATCACGGAGGGATGCGGACGATCACCGGCGCTCAATTCGTGGACGCCACCGGCGACGGCAACCTCGCGCATCTCGCCGGCGCCGCGGTCCGCGTGTCCGCACCGCAGGATCGCCAGGTCGCGACGCTCAGCATGAGGATCGGCGGGGTACCCGAGGGCGCGGTCATCTCTTCGGGCGCGATGCGCGCCGCGGTCGCAGCTCACAACGCCTGCCACGACCGTCAGCTGGAACGCGATCACGGTCCGCTCGGCCGCTTGCCGCTGACCGGCGAACTGACGATGCAGATCGTCGACCAGGCGGTCGACGCGCTCGACAGCCGTGACCTCACCCGTGGCGAAACCACAGCTCGCACGCTGGCCTGGGACTACCTGGCGGCGTTTCGAGACCACATCGACGGCTGGCAGGACGCCTACCTGGTCGCGACCGGCCCGCAGCTGGGGATCCGAGAATCACGTCATCTCGTCGGCGTCGGCGAAGTCACACGCGATGATGTGCTCCGCGCCCGCCGTGATCCCCACGCGGGAGTCGCTCGCTGCGGCTGGCCAATCGAGGAGCACAAGGCGGTCGGCGAGACGCGTTACAGATCGATCGACGGGCGTGCCTACTACGACATCCCGCTCGACGCTCTGCACTCTGCGACGCACGAGAACTTGTGGGCGGGCGGTCGCCTGGTCAGCAGCGATGGCGACGCCTACTGCTCACTGCGGGTCATGGGAACGTCGTTCGCGACCGGACAGGCTGCGGGGGTCGCCGCTGCGCTGCGGTCGGTATCTGCCAGAGCGCCAGACACGGCCGATGTTCAGCGCGAGCTTCGTCGCCAAGACGCGATCATCTAGCGGCCTCAGGGTTCGATTCGTGGGTAATTGCGGGAATGCGGGGCCGCATGCGGCCCCGCTCCGATCGGCGCATGCGCCGATCGGCGGGCGGTGCATGCACCGCCCGCTCGAACATTGTTGATTGCGTACACAGGGGGTGTACGCAGATCACAAAGTTCGCGGTCGGTTGAGGCGTTCGGTCTCAATCGGCACCTGGCGGATTGGCGATTGGGTGTCATATAGATGCAGGTTCGCGCCATCGTTCGCGCCCGGGCCGCCGCGGTTGGCGCCCGGGCCCGGCATCGTCGGTGCCAATGCGCAAGATCTGTCGGGACGGGAGGGACGCGGGTGGTCAGAATCGGCTGATGGCGCAACCGGATCGACTGACGGAGATCCTCCAGGTGATCGAGCACAGCCTCGATCAGCCTGATTGCGATGGGGACGCGCTGGCGGCACGGCTGTTCCTCTCGCGGTTTCACTTCTCGCGCATCGCCTCGGCCGTGTTGGGTGAGGCCCCGGGCGCGTTTCGTCGCAGGATTCTGTTGGAGCGCGCCGCGCACCGGCTGGTCGCGACCGATGATCCAGTGATCGAGGTGGCGCTTGACGCCGGCTATGGCTCGCCCGACGCGTTCACGCGGGCCTTTCACCGCGCCCACGGGATCTCGCCCTCGAGCTACCGGCGCTCGGCGCCGTCGCGTCACGACCTGCCGGCCGCGAGCGCGATCCACTTTCATCCACCCGGGGGCCTGCGGCTGCCCGGATCCGAAAGGAGTAACGGCATGCACGTCGTCATCCGCATGCTCGATCACCACCTCACCGTGCTCGGCGAGATCGTCGAGCGCCTCGGACAGGTCGAACCAGACGTAGCCGACCGGCCGATCGAGCTGTCGGTCGAAGGGATCGACGCCAACCCGACGCTCCGGGGCCTGACCGACCGGATGGTCGGCCAGTTGGAGATGTGGACCGCTGCCCTGCAGGGCAGCGAGCGGATTCCGCGCAACCCCGACACCACGCCGCCGGGGCTGGATCGACGGCTCCGGACAGCCGGGCCTCGGTTTCGCGAGCTCGCGGTCGGGGCGCTGGAGGATGGCCGCGCCGACGAGACGTTCATCGACGCCACCTGCGACCCGCCTCAGACCTTCACCCATGGAGGGATGGTCGCCCATGTCCTGACGTTCTCCGCCGTGCGACGGACGATGGCGATCGGCGCGCTCGAGACCGCCGGGATCGATGATCTCGGCGCCGGAGATCCGATGCGGTTCGTCGGCGGCAGCGGCGACGACGCGTCGACGATCACGCGCCGCTACGCCCCCAAGCAAGCCCCCTGACCGCCGTGTTGGAGGCCTCCCGCGCGGGAGGGTCGGCGCCCGCGTAGTCTGTGCGCGGTGCCGGCCGTCACAACTCGTCTTCGCGCGATCTTCCCGGTCGTCGCCTGCGCGATCGTGCTGGCGGTGGCCGGCCCGGCTCAGGCCGCCGCCCTGGCCGGGCCGGGGACCAACCTGCTGCGAAACCCCGGCGCCCAGGTGGGTGCGGCGTCGGCGCAGGGCCTCGAAGCCGTCACGATCCCCGGTTGGCGAACCGGATCGGGGCTGCCGACGGTCGTGCGCTACGGGACGCGGGGGTTTCCGGCGCGCTGGGCCGGCGGCGCCCGCCGCCGCGGTCAGATGTTCGCCGGCGGCGCCGGTGGGAGCGCCAGGCTCGGGCAATCGGTGATCCTGCGCGGTGCCCGGGGCCGTCCGGTCGGTCCGGTCAGCGCCAGACTCTCGGCGCGGCTAGGGGCCAGCTCGACCAGCCATGCGTCGGTTGCTGTGCGGTTCGTGTCGGCCGCGGGTCGGGTGCTCGGTTTGGATCGGCTGAGGCCGGTCAGCGGGTGGAGCCCGCAACGTGCCGTGACGCTCACGACGCGCGTGTGGCACGGCCGAGTGCCGCGGAGGGCGGTGGCGGCTGAGGTGACCGTGACGCTGTCGACATCACTGACCGATTACGACGGGTACTACGCCAAGGTGGGATATGACCGGGCCGTGGCCGACAACGTCCGGTTCAGCATCGGCGCGCGCGTGCGGGCGCCGGCTGCGCTGCGCCCCCCGGTCGCGCGGGTCCCGCGCTATCGGCACGTGTTCCTGTTCTACTTCGAAAACCAGAACGTCCGCTCGATCGTGGGCAATCGACGCCAGGCGCCGTATTACAACAGCCTGCTCTCGCGCGGCAGTCGGCTCGATCAGATGTACGCCGAGCAGCATCCCAGCGACGGCAACTACCTCGCGATGGCCGGCGGCAGCCTGTTCGGCGCCCCGCTCGACGATCCCGCCGAGGAGAACAACCAGTACACGATCCATGCGCCGACGATCGGCGATCGCATCGATGCCGTCGGTGATAGCTGGAAGGCGTATGAGCAGAGCGCCGCCGGGCCGTGCGACGACACCGTCCACGGCTACTACTGGGACGACGATCTGCCGCTGATGTACTTCGCCGACGTGCGCGACCGCCCGGCGTACTGCGCGGCGCACGTGGTGCCGCTTGAGGCGATGGCCGGTGATCTGGCATCGAGCTCGACGACGCCGAGCCTCAGCTGGGTCGGCATCAACGACTGCGACGACATGGAGGGGTGCGGCATCCGTGCCGGCGACCGCTTCCTCGCCCGCCAGCTGGGAGCGATCATGCGCTCGCCGGCCTGGCGTCGCCAACGTTCGCTGGCGATCATCACGTTCGACGAGGACGCGTACCACGAGCACCCCGCGCAACGGGTCCCGACGCTGATCCTCGGCTCCTACGGTGTCAGGCACGGCTACGCCTCGCCGGTTCGCTACACCCACTACAGCCTCCTGAGAACGATCGAGGCCGCGCTCGGCACGCGCTCGCTGACCGCCAACGATCGCTACGCGCAGCCGTTCAACGACGTCTTTAAGGCGGGGGCAGCCGCTGCCGCCGCCCCGCGCTCGCCATATCGCGCCGCCGCCCGCCGTGCTCAGGCGACCGACCGAGCACACGCTCGCGGTGCCAACCCAGCGCAGCCGACGGCGAGCGGGGCGGCGCCCGCGACCGCGTTCGTGGTCAGCTCGGCGGCGGGGACCGTCACCCCGATCACGCTGCGCACCCATACCGCCGGGCATCCGATCGCGGTCGGTCGAGGGCCGGACGCGATCGCGCTCTCGCCCGACGACCGGATGGCGTACGTCGCCGACGCGGGCGCCGGGACGGTGACGCCGATCGACACCGCACGCCGCGTCGCGCAGTCGCCGATCAAGGTCGGCACGGACCCGCGCGCGATCGTGGTCACGCCCAACGGCCAGACCGCGTACGTGGCCGACTCCGGCTCGGACGCGGTGACGCCGATCAATCTCGCGACAGACAAGGCACAATCCCCGATTCCGGTCGGCTCGATGCCCCGCTCGTTGGCACTGGCCGCGGACGGAAGCCGGTTGTTCGTGGCCGACTGGGGCTCCGGGCAGGTGACGCCGATCGACACCGCCACCAACACCGCCGGGCCCGCGATCCCGGTCGGCTCCTATCCGTCGTCGATCGTGGCCGCGCGCGACGGGCGAACCGTCTACGTCGCCAACTACGGCTCGGACACGATCACCCCGATCTCGGTCGCCGCCGAGCGGGCGCAGCGATCGATCCGCGCCGGGGTCGCCCCCGACGCGCTGGCACTGACGCCCGACGGCTCCGCCGCCGAGGTCGTCGACGGCGACACCAACGAGATGACCCCGATCGACACGCTCAGCGGCCGGCCGGGGCGGCCGGTCAAGGTCGGCAACGCCCCGATCTCGATCGCGATCGCGCCGAGTGGCAGGACCGCCTACGTGCTCAACGGGATCTCCGGCAGCCTGACGCCGGTGAATCTCGCCAACCACACCGCAGGTTCGCCGATCTCGGTCGGCAGGTGGGCGTATCCGACGCAGATCGTGCTCGCCGAGGGCGGCCGCAGCGCGGTCGTCGCCGGCACCTACACCCACACGGTGCGGGTGCTCAACACCCGCACGCGCTCGGTCTCGCCGGCGATCAAGGTGGGCGCGCTGCCCGTCGCGATCGCGGTCACGCGCTGAGCCCGGCGGCGTCGCTCTGACGTTGATAGCGTCCGCCCGCACCGTGACCGACATCGGCGACAGCGAGTTTCACCGCGGCGACGCGATCTGGGTGATCCAGGACGACGGATCTGAGCGCGCGGCCGAGTACGTCGGCGAGGGTGAGCTCGGGGCCTGGTTCGGCGGACCGCCGACCGTCTACGTCGTCTACGAGGACACCCGCGACGGCGCGTCGGTCGAGGTCGATCGGGTGATCCCGCGCGACCGCGACGATCACTGATCGCGGCCTCGCGCCGGTTCTGACGTGACCGCTGGGCGGCTGCGCCGGGGGTTGTCGATCGCGCCGTTCGATGTGCTCGCGTCGCCGCGCGCATTGGGCGAGCTGGCGGCAGCGGCCGAGCGCGCGGGCTGGGACGGGATGTTCGTCTGGGACCACCTGCTGTTCAGCCGCGGCGTCCGTGAACTCGCCGACCCGTGGATCTGCCTGGCCGCGATCGCGCAGCGCACGGAGACGCTGGTGCTCGGGCCAATGGTGACGCCGTTGCCACGTCGGCGACCACAGATCGTGGCGCGACAGGCGCTGACACTGGATCAGCTTTCGGGCGGCCGCCTGATCCTTGGCTTTGGCCTCGGCGATGACGAACGAAACGGCGAGTTGTCGCGGTTCGGCGAGGAGCTTGATCCGCGTCGGCGCGGAGCGATGCTGACCGAGGGCCTGACCGCGCTGACCGGCCTGCTCTCCGGCCGCGCCTTCGCGCATCGCGGTGAGCACTACCTCGTCGACGACGTCCGCTTCCTACCTGGCCCGGTGCGACCGTCGGGGATCCCGATCTGGCTGGCGGCACAGTGGCCCAATCGCCGGCCGCTGCGGCGAGCCGCCCGCTACGACGGGGTATTCCCGGTCAATCTCTCGGATCCGGCCGAGCTGGGGGAGCTGGTCGACGAGGTCCGCACGCTGCGCGCCGCCGCCACCACGGATGCCGACGCCGACGCGGATGCCGACCCCGCCGACGCGGATGCCGACGGCTACGAGTTCGTTGTCGATTTCCCCGTCGGCAAGGATCCGGCGCCGTGGGCGGCCGTCGGCGCGACCTGGTTTCTGACCCGCTTCGGGCCGTTCGAGCTCGATCTCACCGATCCGCGCTCGCTGAACCGGATCCACGCGATCGTCGAGCGCGGCCCGGACGCCGCTGTCAGCGGTCGTTGAGCGCGGCCCAACGCTCGATCAGCGACCGCGCGATCGAGATCGCCGGCGGCAGCACGAAGCCGCGGTCCGCTCCCGCCAGCGTCGCGCGCACATCCTCGAGCTCGTACCAGCCGACGTCCGCCAGCTCGCCGTCGGTCGCGACCGGATCGCCTCCGTCGCTGCGCGCGTGAAAGCCGAGCATCAGCGATGACGGGAACGGCCACGGCTGCGAGGCGACGTAGACCGGATCTCGAACGACGATCGAGGACTCCTCGCGGACCTCGCGGATGACCGCTTCCTCGGCCGACTCGCCGGGCGCGACAAAGCCGGCCAACACCGACACCCGCCTGGCCGGACCGCCAGCCCGGCGGCCGAGCAGGATCCGTCGCTCGTGCTCGACGCTCATGATCACCACCGGATCGGTGCGCGGGAAGTGATCGGCGCCGCAGTTGGAGCAGTGACGCGAGTAGCCGGCGTCGGCGATCGCCGTCGGCGCGCCGCAGTTGGGACAGAATCGGTGGCGTCGATGCCAGTTCAGCAGCGACGACAGGTATGCGGCGAGACCGGCCTCGGCCGCCGGCATCGAGGCGGCGGCCTCGCGCAGCGAGATCACCCGCGCGGCGTCGTCGACGACGCCGGCGTCGGCGCCGCCGTCGCCCGTCGGGCGCGCCGAGGTCGGGTCCGCGAGCGCGTCGAGATCGACCGCGAACAGCGGCGCGCCGTCCAACAGGCCGAGCAGGACCGGGTCGCTCAGCTGGCCGCGTCCGGGCACCAGCCGGGCCAACGCCGGCGCGATCCCGTGGTCCGCGGCGCGGTCGGCGACGTCTGCGAGCACGGTCCCCGGACCGGCCGCCAGCACGCGCGCGTCCGGGCGCGATGCCTGCTCGGCCACCCAGCCCGAATCCTTACGGGCGACGTCGGCGCGATCGAGCGCCATCTGCGTGAACGGCTGTGGAGCGGTCAGGGATTTCGCTGCTGCTCGTCGACCGTCAGCTCGGCGGTCGGACGCGCCTCGAGCCGCGCGTCGGGAATCGGCTCGCCGCTGACTACCGACCGCCCGTAGGTGCCGTCGCGCAGCCGCTGTTCGGCGCGGTCGACGGCGGCGAGCTGGTCTCGGAGCTCGCGGACGCGGCCGGCGTCGAGCTCGTCCTGATACAGGCCCTCGTCGTCGTTGTCGCCGGGCTGCACCTGATCGTCGCCCTCGAGCGGCTGACCGGAGTGCATCCGTAGCGATGCCTCGATGCGCTCACGCTCGCCGGCAAGCAGTTGCTTGGCTCGTTTAGGGTCCATCGCTGCCGGTCAGGTTACACGGGCGCGAACGACACGCCGCGTCCGGCCGGCGCTCATCTGCCCCGCAACGCGAGGCAGACGGCATCGGTCTCGATCCGGCGCAGTCGCCGAAACGCGGCGAGCTTGGCGCCGCGGGATCCGTTCGTGATCTGCTCGCTGACCGAGGCGGTGACCGATCGCCGGCCGTTCAGCGTCGCGGCCATGAACTGCGTGTAGCCGAGTATGTTGCCGGTGTGCCCGTAGACGGTCCCGCAGCGGGTCCGGTAGCGGAAGATGCCCAGGCCGGCGCTGTTGGTCCCCGGGCCGATCGGCTCCGAGTTGCCGGCCACGAACCGCAGCTGCCGGGCCTGCAGGCGGCGACTGAACAGGCGCGCGCCGACATAGCCGCGGATGAAGCGATTGAGATCGGCCGGGGTCGAGACGATCCCGCCCGACGCCCACGCAAACGCGGCGCTGATCGCGTGTGAGACGTCCTCGGCCGGCCGCCCGGTCTGAAACTGGTAGCCATGCAGGAACGGGCTCGCGATCGCGGCGCCGCGCGGCAGGCTCGTCCGGGTCAGACCCAATGGCCGGTAGACCCGCGCGCGCAGCAGCGACGCGTAGTTGCGATGGGTCACCGCTTGCGCCATCAGGCCCACCACGAAGTTGTCGGTGTTCGAGTATTCATACCGGGATCCCGGCGTGAAACGCAGCGGGTCGTGGCGGAGAAACCGCAGGATGAACATCGGCGTCGGCTTGGCGCGCAGATGGGTCGTGAGGTATTCGATGAGCGCGCGGTTGTCGACCAGGTCGGGCAGGCCGCTGGTGTGGTTCAGCGCCTCGCGCAGCGTGACCGCGCCCCACGCCGCCGGCAGTCGCCCCAGCAGTTGGCCGATCGTGTCGCCGAGCGACAGCTTGCCGTCGGCCACCAGCGACAGCGCGACCGCGCCGCTGAACGCCTTGGCGGTGCTCGCCACCCGCATCCGGTCCGTCGCCCGGACCGGCCGGCGGGTGCCGAGTCGACGCACCCCGGCGGCGTAGACATGGCGCCGGCCGCGGCGCTGGACGACCACGATCGCGCCGGGAGGGCCGTCCGGCATCCGCACGAGCCCACGCAGGGCGGCTGACAGGTTGACACCGACCACGCGGGCGCGTGGGCTACGGGCGGTCGCGATGCCGGGCACCGCCACAGCGGCGGTCGCGGCGGTGATCGCGATCGTGAGGATCAGGATGCGTGGACGGATCATTGCGGCCTCTCCTTGAATGTCACAGTACCTGCCGGCGGCACTCACTGCAGCACCGTCGGCTCCCGCGGCAGCCGCGCCGGATCGAACTCGTCCAACAGCTCGCCGACGTCCCGCACGCGCTCGCGCCCGAGCGCGAGGCCGAGCGAGTGTGCCAGCCGCGCGAGCGTGACCGCGGCCGGCTCGGCGCGGTCGGCGAGCGTCACCGCCCGGTGGCGTTTAGCCAATCGCTCGCCGTCGGGCGCGAGCACGAGCGGCACGTGGGCATAGTCCGGCACCGCCAGCCCGAGTAACCGCGCGAGCAGGATCTGGCGCGGGGTCGAATCGGCGAGGTCGGCGCCGCGCACGACCTCGCCGATCCCCTGCGCGGCGTCGTCGACGACGACCGCGAGCTGGTAGGCCGGCACCCCGTCGGTGCGGCACACGACGAAGTCGTCGACGACCGCAGAGCGCTCGCCCAGCAGCCGGTCGACGAACGTGATCGGCTCCTGGCGCGCTCGGACCCGCAGCGCGTAGCGGTCGCCGGCGGCGATCCGCCCGGCGGCGACCGCCGGATCGAGCGCCGCGCAGGTTCCGGGGTAGGCGTCGGCGAGCTCGCCGTCGTGCGGCGCCGATGCGGCGGCACGGATCTCGGCGCGGGTGCAGAAGCACGGATACAGCCGTCCCGCCGCGCGCAGCGATGCGATCGCATCCCGGTAGAGCGTCAGCCGCTGTGACTGGCGCACGACCGGGGCGTCGGATTCCAGCCCCAGCCCCCGCAGGTCGGCGAGCTGTCCCGCCTCCAGCGTGCGCCGAGACCGCTGCGGGTCGAGATCCTCGATCCGGATCAGGAACCGTGCCCCGGCGGATCGAGCGAACAGCCATGCCAGCACCGCCGTCCGCAGGCTGCCGAGATGCAGCGCCCCGGTCGGCGAGGGAGCGAATCGACCGTCGTGCGCCGCCATCGCAGGTCACCGTAGCCGCGCCGCGCGCAAGCGTCGGTTCAGTCCGCCGGTCGTGACACACGCGGGCGCGTCCGCGGAGTAGGTTTCAGGGTGCGGTGCGCCAACGGGCGAGCAGATGGCGGTAAGGCATCCTCCGACTGCGGGTGACCGCGAGCTGGACCTGATCGAGTCCGGTGATCGAACACGTCGGCCGAGCGCCTCGGGCACGAGCCGTCGCCGTCGATCCTGGAGTTCGTCCGCCAGCTGTTTCACTGGGTGCCCGGCGCAGGACCTCACGAGCGCGAGCCCGAGGACCTCGCCGGGATGGCGCTGTCGCAGTACGAACTGGCACGCGATCGCGCCGCGGGCGAGCCGAAGGTCAGGGTCTACAACCCCGAGGTCGAGCGCGACGGCTGGAGCTCGAGCCACACCGCGATCGAGATCGTCTGCGACGACATGCCGTTCCTGGTCGACTCGGTGACGATGGAGCTCAACCGTCAGGACGCGGCGATCGAGCTGCTCGTGCATCCGGTGATGCGGGTCGTGCGCCACGGCGACGAGCTCGCCGAGGTGCTGGCGCCGGACACAGACCGCGTACGGATTCCAGGTCGAGTCGGTGATCCACGTCGACGTCGCCCGCCAGTCCGATCCCGACCGGCTGGCGGTGCTGCGGGCCGGGATCGAGGTGGTGCTCGAGGAGGTCCGCGCGGCGGTCGAGGACTGGGGGCCGATGCGCGCGCAGCACGACCGCGCTGGCGACCGAGCTGCGCCGACAGGCGCCGCCGTGCGAGCACCACCAGCTCGACGAGTGCGAGGCGTTCCTCGAGTGGCTGTCGGACGACAACTTCACCTATCTCGGCTACCGCGAATACGACCTGAGCGAGGACGGCACGCTCGCGCCGGTCGCGGGCACCGGGCTCGGGATCCTGCGCGGCGCGTCCGCACGCGAGCCCAAGTGCTGACCGGCCGCGCGCTGGACGAGGCCCGCTCCGTCCGACCCGCTGGTGCTGACCAAGGCCAACTCGAACTCGCGCGTGCACCGGCCCTCATATCTGGACTACGTCGGCGTCAAGCGCTTTGCCGCCTGACGGCTCGGTCGATCGGCGAGCGCCGCTTCCTGGGCCTGTACACGAGCGCCGCGTACCACGCCAGCCCGCGCGACGATCCCGCTGCCTGCGCGACAAGGTCGAGTACGTGCTGCGGCTCGGCGGCTTCCCGCCCGACAGCCACGACGCCAAGGGCCTGATCGACATCCTCGAGTCGCTGCCGCGCGACCTGCTGGTCGAGATCTCCCAGGACGACCTGTTCGATCTCGCGATCGGGATCCTCGGGCTCGGCGAGCGCCCGCGGGTCGGCTGTTCGTCTCGCCCGACCGGCTGGACCGATTCGTCGCCTGCACGCTGTGTCTGCCGCGGGACCGGTTCAACACCGACAATCGCGTGCGCGCCGGCGAAGATCCTCGCGCGCGCGTTCGGCGGCACCCAGGTCGACTGGCGGCTGCTACCTGTCGGAATCGGTGATCGTGCGCGTCGACTACGTCGTCCGCTGCCCGGACGGGATCCGCCAGCGCGAGCCGGTGTCGGTGATCGAGGCACGGATCACCGAGGTCACGCGCTCCTGGGGCGACGAGCTGCGGGTCGCGCTGATCTCCAAGCTCGGCGAGGGCGACGGGGTCGAGCTCTACCGCCGCTTCGGCGACGCGTTTCCGGCCGGCTATCGGGCCGATTGCGAGGCGCCGATGGCGATCGCCGACATCGCTCGGATCGACCGAGCTGCGACGCACCGGCAAGCCGGTGATCGCCGTCTACCGCCGCGGCGGCGAGGCGCCGGAGGCTGGTCCGCTGCCGGGTGCTGTCGGCCGCGCGCGTGTCGCTGTCGGATGTCGTGCCGAAGTTCGAGCACATGGGCGCGACCGTCGGTCGACGAGCGGCCGTACGAGATCACGCCCGACGGTGCGGACCCGGTCTGGGTCTACGACTTCGGGCTGCGCTGCGATCCGGACGGGCTGCAGCGCGCCGGCGACGAGTTCGCCCGGACGTTCCTCGGCGTCTGGCTGGGCGATCTCGAGGACGACCGGCTCAACGCGCTGGTGATGCTCGCCGGGCTGTCGGGGCGCCAGATCACGATCATCCGGGCGGTCCTGCGCTACCTGCGCCAGGCGGCGATCGCGTTCTCGGACGCGTACATGATCACCGACGCTGCTCGACAACCCGCAGATCGCGGCGCAGCTGGCCGAGCTGTTCGAGGCCCGGTTCGACCCCGACGACCGCGACGAGCAGCGGATCGAGACGCTCGAGCGCGAGATCACCGAGGCGATCGACAGCGTCGCCAGCCTCGACGAGGACCGGATCCTGCGCAGCCTGCTGGCGGTGCTGCGGCGCGATGCTGCGCACCAACTACTACCGCCGCTCCGCCGACGGCGAGCCGCTCGGCTATCTGTCGTTCAAGCTCGACCCGACGCAGCTGACGATGCTGCCGCTGCCGCGCCCGCGCTACGAGATCTTCGTCTACTCGCCCCGCGTCGAGGGGATCCACCTGCGCGGCGGCCGCGTCGCCCGCGGCGGGCATGCGCTGGTCGGATCGCCGCGAGGATTTCCGCACCGAGGTGCTCGGGCTGATGAAGGCCCAGATGGTCAAGAACGCGCTGATCGTCCCGGTCGGCTCCAAGGGCGGGTTCGTCGTCAAGCGCGCGATCGCAGCTCCGACGACCGCGAGGCGGCTGCAGCGCGAGGCGATCGAGTGCTACCGGACGTTCCTGCGCGGGCTGCTCGACCTCACCGACAACTACGTCGGCGATGGCGTCGTCGGCCCCGAGCGGGTGGTCCGCTACGACGATGACGATCCGTACCTGGTCGTCGCCGCCGACAAGGGCACCGCCGCGTTCTCGGATATCGCCAACGAGGTCGCGGCCGAATACGGCTTCTGGCTCGGCGACGCGTTCGCCTCGGGCGGCTCACACGGCTACGACCACAAGCAGATGGGGATCACCGCGCGTGGCGCCTGGGAGTCGGTCAAGCGCCACTTCCGCGAGCTCGGCACCGACGTCCAGTCAGCGGACTTCACGGTCGTCGCGATCGGCGACATGTCGGGCGACGTGTTCGGCAACGGGATGCTGCTGCTCGCGCCACACCCGGCTGCTGGCGGCGTTCAACCACGCCCACATCTTCCTCGACCCCGATCCCGACCCGGCCGCGAGCTATGCCAGGAGCGCCGCGGCTGTTCGCGCTGCCGCGCTCGTCGTGGACCGACTACGACCCGGCGCTGATCTCCGAGGGCGGCGGCGTCTACGCCCGCACGCTGAAGTCGATCGAGATCATCGCCACAGGTGCGGGACGCGCTCGGGATCGAGGCACGACGGCTGTCGCCGAACGGAGCTGATCTCGCGAGCTGCTGCAAGGCGCCCGTCGACCTGCTGTTCAACGGCGGCATCGGCACCTACGTCAAGGCCGCCGAGGAGACCAACCTCGAGGTCGGCGACCGCGCCAACGACGCCGTCCGCGTCGACGGCGGGCAGCTGCGCTGCCGGGTCGTGGGGGAGGGCGGCAACCTCGGGCTGACCCAGCGCGGGCGGATCGAGTACGCGCTGCGCGGCGGTCCCGACCAGAGCGGCGGTGCGATCAACAACGACGCGATCGACAACGTCGCCGGGGTCAACTGCTCCGACCACGAGGTCAACATCAAGATCCTGCTCGACGGCCTCGTCGCCGCCGGCGAGCTGACCGTCGATCGGACGCAACGAGCTGCTGGCGTCGATGACCGATGCCGTCGCCGACAAGGTCCTGTACGGCAGCTACACCCAGACCCAGGCGATGTCGATCGCGCTCGCCCAGTCGGTCTCGATGCGCGACGTCCACGCGCCGGCTGCTGCGCGATCTGGAGCAGACGGCCGGGCTCGACCGCGAGCTCGAGTTCCTGCCCTCCGAGACGACGCTGACGCAGCGCCGGTCCGAGCGCCGTGGCCTGGTCGCGCCGGAGATCGCGGTGCTGATGGCCTCCTGCAAGATCCACCTCAACGCGCTGCTGCTCGAGTCCGATCTGCCCGACGACCCGTATCTGGTGCCCGATCTCGAGCGCTACTTCCCGGAGGCGCTGGCGCCGCTACGCCGAGCAGATGCGTGGCCACCGCCTGCGGCGCGAGCTGATCGCGACGATCGTCGCCAACCAGCTCGTCGACCGCGCCGGCACCACGTTCGCGTTCCGGCTCAACGAGGAGACGGGAGTCGCCATCCCGCAGCTCGCGCGCGCGTTCGCAGTCGCGCGCGACGTGTTCGAGATGCGCGCCGTTCTGGGACGCGGTCGAGGCAGCTCGACAACCAGATCGAGGCCGGCACGCAGCTGTCGATGCTGATCGACGGCCGCCGCCTGGTCGAGCGCGCCACACGCTGGCTGGTCCGCTCGCGCCCGCGCGGCGAGATCGACGTGACCGAGACCACCACTCGCTTCTGCGCACCCGCCGGCGAGCTCGCGGCGGCGCTGCCCGGGGCGCTGCAGGGCCACGACCGCGAGGCCTTCGACGCCCGCCACGAGGAGCTGATCGCGGCCGGCGTCTCGCCCGAGCTCGCGCAGCGCGTCGCGAGCATGGGGGCGCTGCTGGCCGTGTTCGACATCGTCGAGGACGCCGACGCGCTGCGGCTGTGATCGCGCGCTGGCGACGACCGTCTACTTCGGGATCGGTTCGCGGCTCGGGCTCGACTGGCTGCGCGACCGGATCTTCGAGCTTCCGCGCTCCGACCGCTGGCAGGCGCTGGCGCGCGCGGCGCTGCGCGACGATCTGTACGAGCTGCACCGCGCGCTGACCCGCGACGTGCTGGCGGAGACCGATGGCGCGCGCAACGGTGGCGGCGACGGGCGCGATCGAGGAGTGGCTGCAGCGCAACGCCGCGCCGGTGCAGCGCGCCGAGACCGTGCTCTCGGACGTGCGAGCGTCAGACAGCTACGACACGACGACGCTGCCGGTGCTGCTGCGCGAGCTCAAGAACCTCGTGTAGGGCAGGGGTTCCTGAGGCACGAAATCGGTCCGCGTAGCTATCGTTGCCCGGATGCCGACCGTCACAACCAACGTCACCGAGCTGCCCGAGTCGCGGGTGCGCGTCTCCGCCGAGGTCTCGGCCGATGAGGTCGAGCGTCAGCTGCTGCAGGCCGCCAGACGGCTCGGCTCCGAGCTGCGGATTCCTGGCTTTCGCAAGGGCAAGGTGCCGCCCGCGGTCGTGATCCGCCGGCTCGGCCGCGAGGCCGTGCTCGACGAGGCGGTCCGTCGCTCGCTTGGTAACTGGTATGTCGACGCGATTGACGGGTCCGGGATCGCGCCGATCGGTGAGCCGGACCTGGACATTCGGCGACCTGCCCGCGGCCAGGGTGAGCCGCTGGCGTTCTCGATCGAGATCGGCGTGCGGCCGGAGGCGACGCTCGGCGAGTACAAGGGGATCGAGGTCGGCCGGCGCGAGCCGAAGGTCGAGGACGCAGCGATCGACGAGCAGCTGCAGCAGCTGCGCAACCGGGTCGCGACGCTCGAGACCGTGGAGCGGCCCGCCGCGGCCGGCGACCACCTCGTCGTCGACTACGTCGGCACGCTCGACGGGGAGGAGTTCGAGGGCGGGGCCGGTCGCGACCAGCTGGTCGAGCTCGGCGCCGGGAAGCTGATCCCGGGCTTCGAGGAGCAGCTGCTCGGCGCCTCCGCGGGTGACACCAAGACCGTCGAGGTGACGTTCCCCGACGACTACCCGAGCGAGGAGATGCAGGGTCAGGCGGCCACGTTCGAGGTCACCGTGCACGAGGTCAAGGCCAAGCAGCTGCCCGAGCTCGACGACGACTTCGCCGCCGAGGCGTCGGAGTTCGACACGGTCTCGACGAGTTGCGCGATGACTTCCGCGCGCGGCTGGCCGAGGTCGACGAGACCGCCGTCGAACGCGAGTTCGAGCAGGCGGTGCTGGAGGCCGTCACCGACGACGCCACCGTCGACGTGCCAGAGGCGCTGGTGCACTCGCGCGCGCACGAGATGGTCAATCAGATGCTGCACTCGCTCGAGCACCAGGGGATCTCCAAGGAGGTCTACCTGCAGATCTCGGGCAAGACCGAGCACGAGCTCTCCGAGGAGGCCGAGCCCGAGGCCGCGGCCGCGCTGCGGCGCGAAGCGGTGCTCGCCGCGGTCGTCGCCGCCGAAGCAGATCGAGCCGACCGACGAGCAGCTGACCGACGCGCTCGCGCCGGTCGCCCAGCGCGACGGCTCAGACCCGGCCGAGCTGCTCGAGCGGCTGCGCAAGCAACGGCCGGATCGACCAGCTGCGCGAGGACGTGGCGACCCGCCAGGCGCTCGAGCTGCTCGTCTCGGACGCGAAGCCGATCCCGATCGAGCAGGCCAAGGCGCGCGAGGCGCTGTGGACCCCCGACAAGGACGAGGGCGCGGGCCGCTCGAGGCCACCGGAAAGCTCTGGACGCCCGGCAGCTGAGCTGCCCGCAGACCGACCTGTCGGGATCGCTACAGTCGGCAGGATTCAACTGCCGGACAACAAAGAAGGCTCAAACATGAGTCCACTGGTACCGATGGTCGTCGAGCAGACGTCGCGGGGCGAGCGAGCCTTCGACATCTACAGCCGGCTGCTCAACGAGCGCATCATCTTCCTTGGCACTCCGGTCGATGACCAGATCGCCAACCTGATCGTCGCTCAGCTCCTGCACCTGGAGTCAGAGGATCCCGACAAGGACATCTCGATCTACATCAACTCGCCCGGCGGGTCGGTCTACGCGGGTCTGGCGATCTACGACACGATGCAGTTCATCAAGCCCGACGTGCAGACGATCTGCGTCGGCATCGCGATGTCGATGGGCGCGCTGCTGCTCGCCGGCGGCGCCGAGGGCAAGCGGATGGCGCTGCCGAACGCCAAGATCCTGATCCATCAGGTCTCCTCGAGCTTCCAGGGCCAGGCGACCGACATCGAGATCCACGCGCGCGAGATCATCGATATCCGCCGGCGGCTGGACGAGATCATCGCCAAGCACACCGGCAAGGAGCTCGACGCCGTCAAGCGCGACACCGAGCGCGACTACTTCATGAGCTCGGACGAGGCCAAGGCGTACGGGATCATCGACCGGGTGATCTCAGCAGCACTGAGCCTTTAGGCTTAGGGCTGAGACGCGCAAGCGACCGCAGGATCAGGGGAGGAACCAGTGGCACGTCCGACGGACTCAAACGAGCAGCTTCTGTGCAGCTTCTGCGGCAAGTCGCAGCGGCAGGTCAAGAAGCTGATCGCCGGTCCGGGCGTCTACATCTGCGACGAGTGCATCGATCTCTGCAACGAGATCATCGACGAGGAGCTGACGGCACCGCCGAGCTTCGACATCGAGAACCTGCCCAAGCCACGTGAGATCTACGACGTGCTCAACGAGTACGTCGTCGGCCAGGAGCAGGCCAAGCGGTCGTTGTCGGTGGCGGTCTACAACCACTACAAGCGCGTGCAGATGATGCAGTCCGAGGACCACGACATCGAGCTGCAGAAGTCCAACATCCTGCTGCTCGGCCCGACCGGTTGCGGCAAGACGCTGCTGGCCGAGACGCTCGCGAAGATCCTCAACGTGCCGTTCGCGATCGCCGACGCGACCGCGCTGACCGAGGCCGGCTACGTCGGCGAGGATGTCGAGAACATCCTGCTGAAGCTGATCCAGGCCGCCGACTACGACGTCAAGAAGGCCGAGACCGGGATCATCTACATCGACGAGGTCGACAAGATCGCCCGCAAGGCCGACAACCCGTCGATCACGCGCGACGTCTAGCGGCGAGGGCGTCCAGCAGGCGCTGCTGAAGATCCTCGAGGGGACCACCGCGAGCGTCCCTCCGCAAGGCGGCCGCAAGCACCCCCACCAGGAGTTCCTGTCGATCGACACGACCAACGTGCTGTTCATCTGCGGCGGCGCGTTCGCTCAGCTGGACCGCGTGATCGAGCGGCGGATCGGCCACCAAGGGCGTCGGGCTTCGGGGCCGAGATCCAGTCCAAGGAGCAGCGCGACACCGGCGAGATCTTCCAGCACTGCCTGCCCGAGGATCTGATCCAGTACGGGCTGATCCCCGAGTTCATCGGCCGCCTGCCGGTGATGTCGGCGATCCACCAGCTCTCGCGCGGCGAGCTGATGAAGATCCTGACCGAGCCGCGCAACGCGCTCGTCAAGCAGTTCCAGCGGTTCTTCCAGTTCGACGGGATCGAGCTCGTGTTCTCCGACGACGGGCTCTCGTCGGTGGCCGACAAGGCGCTCGAACGCGAGACCGGCGCCCGCGGCCTGCGCTCGATCATCGAAGAGGTGCTGCTCGAGGTCCAGTTCGAGCTGCCGTCCCGGCGCGACGTGCAGAAATGCGTCGTCACCCGCGACACGATCGAGAACGGCACGCCCCCGACGCTCGTGACCGCCGCCGCGCCCGACGAGGAAGCTGCGGCCTGATTTTTTGAAGGGCGGCTTGCGCCGCCCCGTTGTCTGCGCAGCGTCGCAGCGATGGTCCGCGCCGGGCCGCTGCTCCTACACTCAGCCGCCTATGTCGCCGAGCGAGTTGCCCAAGCGCTACGAGCCGGTCGAGGCCGAACCGCGCATCGTGGCGCGGTGGCTGGAGTCGGGGATCTACTCGCCCGCGCCCGAGGGAACGGCGTCGAGCAACTACTCGATCGCGATTCCGCCGCCGAACGTGACCGGCGTGCTGCACATGGGCCACGCGCTCAACTCCTCGATCCAGGACTGCCTCGCGCGCACGCACCGGATGCGCGGGGAGCGCACGAAATGGATCCTCGGCACCGACCACGCCGGCATCGCAACCCAGACCAAGGTCGAGCAGCAACTCGCCGAGGAGGGTTCGAGCCGCGAGCAGCTCGGCCGCGAGACGTTCGTCGACCGCGTCTGGCAGTGGCGCGCGCAGTACGGCGGCTCGATCGTGCAGCAGCTCAAGCGACTCGGCGCCTCGACCGACTTCGCCGCCGAGCGGTTCACGCTCGACGACGGCTACGCGCAGGCGGTGGCGAAGGTGTTCGTCGCGCTCTACGAGAAGGGCTTGATCTACCGGGACCGCTACATGGTCAACTGGGATCCGGGGTCGGGCTCGGCGATCTCCGATCTGGAGGTGATCGAGCGTGAGCAGCAGGACAAGCTGTACTACGTCGATTACCCGCTGGCGTCGGGGTCGGGCGCGATCACGGTCGCGACCGTGCGTCCGGAGACGATGCTGGCCGACACCGCGATCGCGGTCAACCCCGGCGACGACCGCTACCGATGGCTGATCGGCGAGACCGCGATCCTGCCGCTCGTCGGACGCCGACTGCGGATCATCGCCGACGACTACGTCAAGCCCGAGTTCGGCACCGGGGCGCTGAAGATCACGCCCGCGCATGACCCCAACGACTTCGAGATCGGCCGCCGGCACGGCCTCGCGCAACCGTCGGTGATCGGCGAGGACGGCCGCATCACCGACGAGGCGCCTGAGCCTTACCGCGGTCTGACCGTGGCCGACGCTCAGCGCGAGGTGGTCGCGGCGCTCGGCGAGCAGGGACTGCTGGCGCGAACCGAGCCCTACACCCACACGGTGCCCTTCTCCGAGCGATCCGGCGCGCGGATCGAACCGCTGATCTCGCTGCAGTGGTTCATGGCGATGGACAAGCTCGCGGCGCCGGCAATCGACGCGGTGACCTCGGGCCGCGTCCGCTTTCACCCGGAGAACTACACGAAGGTCTACCTCGACTGGATGCACAAGATCCGGCCGTGGTGCATCTCACGTCAGCTGTGGTGGGGTCACCAGCTGCCGGTCTGGTACCGCGACGCCGAGACCTACGTCGGCACCTCGCCGCCGCCCGGCGAGGGATGGACGCGCGACGCCGACGTGCTCGATACCTGGTTCTCGAGCGCGCTGTGGCCGTTCGCGACGCTCGGCTGGCCCGAGGAGACGCCCGAGTTGCGAGCCTTCTACCCGACCGACGCGCTCGTCACCGCGCGCGAGATCATCTTCCTCTGGGTCGCGCGGATGATCATGATGGGACTCGAGTTCACCGGCACCGAGCCGTTCTCCGACGTCCACATCACCTCGATCATCCAGGCGCCCGACGGCCGCCGGATGTCGAAGTCGCTCGGCACCGGGATCGACCCGCTGGACCTGATCGACGGCGGTCCGCGGCCGCCGGTATTCAGCGAAGGCGGGGACTTCCCGGCCTACGGCGCCGACGCCGTGCGCTGGGGGCTGCTCGCGATGTCGTCGGGCCAGGACGTGCGCTTCTCCGAGGACAAGCTCGCCCAGGGCCAACAGCTCGGGACGAAGTTGTGGAACGCCGCTCGGTTGATCCTGCTCGGCGGCGCCGAGGCCGGTGCGCAGATCACCGCCGAAGCGACGCCGGTGGCGGTCGAGGACCACTGGATGCTGTCGCGGCTGGCGCGTGCGCAGGCTCAGCAGGCCGAGCTGATCGACGCGTTCGATTTCTCGCACGCGGCGCTGGCGCTGTACGACTTCATCTACGGCGAGTTGTGCGACTGGTATCTGGAGCTCGTCAAGCCGCGGCTGCGGGCGGGCGAGCCCGAGCTGATCGCGACGCTGCTGCACGTGCTGACCGAGACCGTCTCGCTGGCGCATCCGATCATCCCGTTCGAGACCGAGGAGATCTGGTCGCGGATCCCGGGCACCGAGGGACTGCTCGCGCAGCGCGTCGCGCCGCCGCCGTCGGCGCTCGCCGACGTGCCCGCCGAGGACGCGGTGGAGCGCGCGATCGCCGCGATCCAGGCGCTGCGCAGCTGGCGCAGCGAGGCCGAGGTCAAGGCCGGGGCGATGCTCCCGGCGCGCCTGTCGGCACCGGGATACGAGCAGACCGCCGATCACATCGCGCGTCTGGCGCGACTGACGCTCGACGGCGACGGGCGCGCCGGCGAGGCCGCAGCGGTCGCGAGCGTGCCGGTGCCCGGCGGTGTCGTTGAGATCCTCGGCGGTGCCGGGCTCGACCGCGAGGCTGCCGCCGCCAAGCTGCGCGCGCAGCTGACCGAGACCGACGCCGAGCTCGCCCGCGCCAACGGCAAGCTCGCCAACGCGGGCTTTGTCGCCAAAGCGCCGCCGCACGTCGTGCAGGCCGAGCGCGACAAGTGTGACGGCCTGGTCGCGGCGCGCGAGCGACTGCTCGCGCAGCTGCGCGAGCTCGACGCGGACGGCGGCGCATGAGCCCGATGAGCGGCGCGGAGGCCGAGCGCTACCTGTTGTCGTTGGAGCTGTTCGGGATGCGATTCGGTCTGGACCGGATGCGCCGGATGATGACCGCGCTGGACCAGCCCGAGCGCCACTTCGACTCGATCCACGTGATCGGCACCAACGGCAAGTCGTCGACGACCCGGATGATCGCCGAGATCCTGTCGTTGCACCGGCTGCGGGCCGGCGCCTACCTGTCGCCGCATCTGCAGTCGTTCGCCGAGCGCGTCCGGATCGATCGCCACGACATCTCAGAGCGCGAGTTCGGCGCCGCGGTCGGCCGCGCGCGCCGTGCCGCGATGCTCGTCGATCGCAGCGCAGAGCCAGGTGACGAGGTCACGCAGTTCGAGGCGCTGACCGCCGCCGCCTACTCCGAGTTCGCGCGCCAGCAGGTCCAGGTCGCGGTGATCGAGGCCGGACTCGGCGGTCGCTATGACGCCACCAACGTGATCCCGTCGTCGGTCACGGTGTTGACCGGAGTCGGGCTCGAGCACACGCGCTGGCTGGGGCCGACGATCGCCGACATCGCGGCCGAGAAGCTCGATGTGCTGCAGCCCGGCTCGACGCTCGTGATCGGCTCCGGGCTGCACCCCGACGCGATTGCGGTGGCCGAGCGCGTCGCCGACGAGCGGTCGGCAGCGATCGTCTGGGCGGACGCCGATCCGGGCATCCCGGTCGGTGCCGCCGGCGTCTACCAGCGTCGCAACTTCGCGCTTGCGCGCGCGGGCGCGGGCGCCTATCTGGACGAGCTCGATCCGAGCGCCGTTCGGGCAGCCGCCGACGTGGTCCGCGTTCCCGGCCGGCTGCAGCAGATCGACCGCGAGCCGCTGACGCTCGTCGACGGCGCCCACAATCCCGACGGCACCCGGGCGCTGGCCGAGTCGTTGCCGGGTCTGGTCGGCTCAGACCAGCGCGTCGTCGCGGTCGTCTCGATCCTCGACGACAAGGACGCGGCGGGGATGCTCGCCGGTCTGTACGGGGGTGAGGTCGCGATCGACGCGGTCGTCGTCACCTCCAGCCAGAACCCGCGGGCGCTGCCGCCGGGGACGTTGCAGTCGCTGACCCGGCAGCTACACGGGCCGCGGTCAGAGCTCGTCTCCGACCCGGTCGCGGCGGTCGCCCGGGCGCGTGAGCTCGCCGGACCCGACGGCGTCGTGATCGTGACCGGCTCGATCTACCTGGTTGCCGACATGCTCGCCGGCGGCCGCCGCGTACACGCCTCCACGCTCTGAGCCGGCACGCCGGTGTTCGTGAGAGACTGCCGACCCGATGCCACAGTCGCGTAGCCGCCCGAAGTCCGGAGCTCGCAGAAGCGAGCCGAGCTTCCTGGTCATGGTCGGGATCGTCGCGGTCTGCGTCGCCGTCGTGATCCTGGTGTTCTTCGGGCTCGGCTACCTGCTCGGCCGCGCATTTCTGTAATAGCGCTTCGCGCGAGACGCGCAGGATCTCGGATGTTTGCGGCGTATTGATATACGCCTCACGCATCCTGCGACCACTACACTCGGCCCCTCATGCTGCCATACGCACTCTTCGGGATCTCCAACAGCGCGCTGAACCTAGCCGTTGAGCTGGTGATCCTGTTCCTGGTTGTGATCTGGCTGGCGCTGATCTTCTGGACGTACGCTGACGCCCGGCGGCGGATCGCCGATCCGCTGCTGGTCGGCTGCGCGACGATCGCGTCGCTGTTCCCGTACGTCGGAACGATCGTCTACATGATCGTGCGTCCGCCCGAGTACCTCGACGACGTGCGCGAGCGCGAGCTCGAGATGCAGGCCGCCGAGGCTCGGTTGGCCGAGCTCGGCTACCACCTCTGCCCGCATTGCGACTACGAGGTCGAGCGCGACTACCTGCGCTGCCCGAACTGCATGCGCAAGCTCAAGGATCCGTGCCACTCCTGCGGCAAGCCGCTGGATCCGGCCTGGAAGGTGTGCCCGTTTTGCGAGGCCGAGATCGGTGCTCCGGCGCCCGCCCCGCGGCGTGCCCGCCGCCGGTCCGCCGCGGCCGCAGAGACGTCGGCTGCGACCGAGCAGCCGACGACCACCTGAGTACCCCCGAATAATCAGGAAGGACCTGCCGCCATGGAGCGCACGCTGATTCTTGTCAAGCCGGATGCCTTTGCCCGCAACCTGACCGGCGAGATCATCGCCCGCTTCGAGCGCAAGGGACTGCGGCTCGCGGCGCTCGAGCTGCAGACGCTGACGCCGTGAAACGGCGTCGCGTCACTACGCCGAGCACGAAGGCAAGCCGTTCTACGAGGAGCTGGTGACGTTCATCACGTCCGGGCCGCTGGTCGCGCTGGTGCTCGAGGGCGAGGACGCGATCCGCGCCGCCCGCCAACTGATCGGCGCCACCAATCCGCTGGAGGCGAACACCGGCTCGATTCGCGGCGACTACGCGATCGCGGTCGGCCAGAACATGGTCCATGGCTCGGACTCGCCCGAGTCGGCGGCCCGGGAGGTCGCGCTGTTCTTCCCGAAGCTGGGGTAGTGCCTCGCCGGTGCGATCGCTGATCCTGGCGTCGGGCTCGCCGCAGCGCCGCGCGATCCTTCAGCAGCTCGGCATCCCGTTCGAGGTCCGCGTCTCCGGCGCGGACGAGCTGACCGGCGGCGTGACGCCGCGCGAGCTGGTGGTGACCAACGCCCGCCGCAAGGCCGGTGCGATCGCCCCGTGGGCCGATCGAAGCCCGGTGCTCGGGGTCGACACCGTCGTCGTGCTCGACGGCCGCATCCATCACAAGCCCGTCGATCGCGATGACGCGATCGCGACGCTGGCGGCGCTGGCGGGCCGGACCCACACCGTCATCAGCGGCCTGTGCGTGCTCGACGGCGGCGGCGGTGAGCGGACCGGGGTGGGGGAGACCGACGTCAGCTTCCGACCGCTGACCCACGCCGAGGTCGTCGCCTATGTCGACACCGGCGAATGGCGCGACCGGGCCGGCGGCTACGCGATCCAGGGTCGCGGGGCGCTGCTCGTCGCCGAGATCCATGGCGACTATCTCAACGTCGTCGGGTTGCCGATCGCCGAGTTGGTGCGGATCGCCCCCGAGCTGCTCAGCTGAGCCGCCGGCGGGTCACCCGCCGCGGACGCGCCCAGTCGGGGCCCCGCCGAACGTTGCACCCGGAGCGTCGGCCCCGGATGACCGCCACGCTCCTCCGCGGCCGTGCGTGATATATCGCCCTTTGCCTCCCCGGCGGCCCGGGCAAAGGGCGATCGCGGACGCCAGGTGTCCTGAAGATCCCTCTGCGGCGTGGGCGGCCGCGGCAAAGGGATCTTCGTGCCAGTTCGGCCGGGATCCGCCGGCGCGCCGCGCAAGCCTTCTGCGGCGCGCGCCGGCCGGTCGCGGCCACCCCGGGCCACTCGGGCCACCCGGGCCACCCGCGCTCGCCGCCCCGTGTGTGGGATGTTTGTGCCATGGCGGATCCAAATCGCCCAACCCGGATCATGGTCGCCTCCGACCTGGGCGGCAGCGAGGACGCCTGGCGCGTGTTCGTCAACGCGATCAGCCTCGACGTGTTCAAGCTCGACACGGCGCTGCTGGCCGGCGGGCTCGGCGTCGGCGCCGAGCGGGCGCGAGACTGGATCGAGCTGGCGGCCGAGCGCATCGGCGACGGCGAGATCCCGCTGTACCTGATCCCGGGCGTCGACGATGACCCCGCGATCGACGTCGAGCTGACAGCGCCCGCCGGCAACCCCGTCAACGTCGACGGCCGGCCGCTGGCGCTGCCCGGCGGGCTGACGCTGATCGCCGACAGCTGCCGGCCCTCGGTCACGCCGCCCGTCGCCGAGCGGATCGCCACGTTGGCGGCCGAGACAGACGGCCCGATCGTGCTGATGTCGGCAGCGCCGCCGTACGACGACGCGACGGCCGTCGGCTCGCGCGAGGTGGAGAAGGCGATCCGCCGTCTGGCACCGGCATTGTCGGTGCACGGGCTCGGCGGCGTCGATGACGATGACGATGACGACCACCCCGATCCCAAGCGCTGGATCGGCGACACGCTGGCGCTGACGCCCGGCACGCTCGCACGCCACGGGACCGTGCAGGGGTTCGTCGTCGACCTTGTCGGCAGCGCTGTCCGGGTCGCTCGCCCCTTCCAGATCTAGTGGGAGGCCACTGGCCACCGGCGGCCCGTGTTGACGTGCACGACGCCGTGCAGAACGACGCGATCTAAAGGAACCTAAATTTTCCAGCGGTTTCGTGTGCGCGCCGGCGAAGAAACCGTCGGTCGACTGCAGCACGTTCGATACACTCGATGCCGGACGGATGCGGCTGCAGGATCCTTGCGGGTCGGCTTTTGCTCGCGTACGCCCGCCGTCGTCTGCTACCTCGATTCATGGGCTTCTTCACGTACCTCACCGGCTTCGGTGGCCGCGATATGGCGGTCGATTTCGGGACCGCCAACACGCTCGTGTACGTGCGCGGTCGCGGGATCGTGCTGTCGGAACCGAGCGTGGTCGCGGTCGACTCGCGCAACGGGGAGGTACACGCGGTCGGGATCGAGGCCAAGCGGATGCTGGGGCGCACGCCCGGCACGATCTCGGCGATCCGGCCGCTGAAGGACGGCGTGATCGCCGACTTCGAGGTGACCGAGGAGATGTTGCGGCACTTCATCCAGAAGGTCCATCAGAACCGTTGGGCGCATCCACGCGTGGTCGTCTGCGTGCCCAGCGGCGTGACCGGGGTCGAGAAGCGTGCGGTCGAGGAAGCGTGCCTGAGCGCCGGCGCCCGCCAGGCGTACCTGATCGAGGAGCCGATGGCGGCCGCGATCGGCGCCGGCCTGCCGGTCGGGGAGCCGACCGGCTCGATGGTCGTCGACATCGGCGGCGGCACCAGCGAGGTCGCCGTGATCTCGCTCGGCGGGATCGTCGTCTCGCAGTCGATCCGCGTCGGCGGCGACGAGCTCGACGAGGCGATCATCAACTACGTCAAGCGCGAGTACAAGCTGCTGATCGGCCAGCAGACGGCCGAGGAGGTCAAGCTCGAGATCGGCTCGGCGCACGTGATGGCCGAGGAGGTCCAGGCGGAGATCCGCGGCCGTGACATGGTCTCGGGGCTGCCGAAGACCGTGATTCTCACCTCGGAGGAGATCCGCGGCGCGCTCGAGGAGCCGGTCTCGCAGATCATCGACGCGGTCAAGCAAACGCTTGACCGCACCCCGCCGGAGCTCGCATCTGACATCATGGATCGCGGGATCATGCTGGCCGGAGGCGGTTCGCTCCTGCAGGGGATCGATGAGCGACTGCGCCACGAGACGCAGATGCCCGCGCATCTGGCGGAATCACCGCTGACATGCGTGGCGGTCGGGTCGGGGCGTTCGCTCGAGGAGTTCGAAGCGATCCACCGCTCCAGCAAGAATTCCCGTAACCGGCGTCGCCGGTAGTAGCTTCGAAGCACCCCCGGCCCGGCTTTCGGCCGGCACGACCCGGAGACATCACCGTTGCATGACAAACAGGTCCGACGTAGACGCGCCGTGCTCGCGGTGCTCGTCGTCATCTCGCTGTTGCTGCTGACCGATTACTTCGGCGAGTCGTCAGTCCTCTCCTTTGCACCGCGTCCAGCGCGGCATCGTCGCGGTGCTGTCGCCGATCCAGTCGGGAGCGAGCACCGTCTTCTCGCCGGTCTCCGACGTCGCCAACTGGGTGTCGACGACGCTGCACGCCAAGACCCAGCGCGACCAGCTCAAGCGCCAGCTGCAGGCCAGGCCGACCAGCAGGTGGCCAACTACAAGACGCAGGCGACCCAGAACGCGCTATCTGAGCAAGCAGCTCGACCTCGCTCAGTCGATCGGGCTCGACCGCTACGACCCGGTCGCGGCCAACGTGATCTGCCGTGATCCGAGCCTCTGGTATCAGACGATCGAGGTCGATGCCGGGTTCCGGCGACGGCGTCGCGGTCAACGACCCGGTGACTCGGCGACGGCGGGCTGGTCGGCAAGGTGACCGAGGTCACTGGCTCGTCGTCGATCGTGACGCTGATCACCAACGCCAGCTCCAACGAGCAGTTCGGCGTGACCGCGATCGGTCGACCAACGAGGTCGGCGACACCGGCGTGCTCGAGCCGGCCGTCGGCAACCCCAATCAGATGGTGCTCCAGGACCTGCCCAACCGCGCCAGATCACGCCCGGGATGCAGGTCGTCACCGCCGGCTACAAGGATCCCGCCAACGCGCAGCTGGACTCGCTGTACCCGCCGGGGATCCTGATCGGCACGGTCGCCAGCTTCAATCCCAACGAGCTGCTCAACAGCGGCCAGGTGCCGGTCACGCCGACCGCCAACGTCCGCAACTTCACCTCGGTCCAGATCCTGACCAAGGTCGGCTCGGGCAACGAGCGCGCCCAGGTGATCCCGTGACGACGGTCGAGAACGTCCCGACCAAGCTGATCGTCAGGATCGCGCTGCTGAGCCTGTTCGCGGTGCTCGTCCAGGAGACGGTGATCTCGAAGATCTCGATCTTCGGCGTCGACGCCGACATCACGCCGCTGGTGGTGATGTCGATCGGGCTGCTGTGCGGCTCGATGACCGGCGCGATCACCGGCTTCTTCATCGGCTTGATGGTCGACACCGTGCTCGTGCAGACGCTCGGCGTCACGTCGCTGCTGTACATCACGATCGGCTACTGGGCCGGCCGCCTGCGCGAGCTGCGCGATCCCGCCCACGGGCTGATTCCGGTCGCCTGCGGCGCCGCCGCGACCGCCGTCACCGGGATCGGGATGACCGTGATCCAGTTCCTGCTCGGCGTCGACGCGCCGGTCAGCCTGCTGCTGCCCAGCAGATCTTCCTGACGATCCTCGTCAACACGCTGATCTCGTTGCCGGTCTACGCGATCGTGCGCCGGATCATCACCCCGGCGCTGCCCGACGACCCTCGGCGCCGGCGCCGGCGCGCCTACACGACCGGCGGCCTGAGCCCGCTGCAGAGCCCATCGCGGCGGGTGACCGGCCCGATCAACCGCGGCACCACGCCCGCCGGGAGCTGAACCGATCGATGCCCCGGATCCGATCGACGAGCGCCGCTCACCGATGACGCCGCAGTTGGCGCTGCGGGTCGCGATCGTCGGCTCGATCGTGCTGGCGCTGTTCGCGATCCTGTTCTTCCGGCTGTGGTTTCTGCAGGTGCTGTCGGGCAGCCAGTACGTCGCCCAGGCGCAGGTCAACCGAGTACGCGATCGTCGCGATCCCCGCCCAGCGCGGCGAGATCCTCGACCGCGACAACAACGTGCTGGTCAGCTCCACCCGGGCGCTGACGGTCCAGATCGTTCCGACCGAGCTGCCGGTGAAGATGTCGCTGACCAACATCCGCCATCCGCCCGCGGCGCGACGAGGCGGTATTCAACCGGCTCGCGCACATCCTCGAGATGCCGACCAGGCGCAGGCGCTGCACGATCTACGCGCCCGACCCAAGCCACCCGCGGCTGTCGCCGATCGCCTGCGACGTCGCCAAGCAGTTCGTTGCAGCCGTTCGGCGACGTCACCGTCAAGCAGAAGACTCGAAGTACATCCAGTACTACGTCGCCGAGCGCCAGAACCAATACCGCGGCGTGCAGGTGCAGCAGACCTCGATCCCGGGCTACCCGCAGAGCGACGCTGGCCGCGCAGGTGCTGGGGACGGTCGGTCAGATCACGCGGCGCGAGCTGAAGTCGGCAACTACCCGGGCGCGCAGCAGGGCGAGGTCGTCGGCCAGAGCGGGGCTCGAGGCGCAATACGACCAGTATCTGCGCGGCCGCGACGGCAAGCAGCAGGTCGAGATCGACGCGCAGGGGATCCCGACCGGGATCGTCAAGACCGACCAGCCGATCGCGGGCCACAACCTGCAGACGTCGCTGGACACCCAGGTGCAGCGCGTCGGCCAGGCCTCGCTGGCGCAGTCGGTCGACCGCAACGGCGGCGGCGCGGGCGGCGCGTTCGTCGCGATGAACCCCGACAACGGCGAGATCTACGCGATGGGCTCGAACCCGTCGTTCGACCCGTCGGTGTTCACCGGGTCCGATCACGCAGAAGGCCTACGACGAGAAGTTCGGCGCCAACTCCGGGGACCCGCTGCTCAACCGGGCGATCCAGTCGTCGGGCCGACCGGCTCCAACTACAAGCCGATCACGGCGGTGGCGGCGCTCAGAGCGGCAAGTGGGGCGGTCGACCAGGCGTTCGACGACACCGGCAAGTACTGCGTCGGCTCCGGGGCCGCCAGCAGTGTCGGCAGAACTCCGGCGGCGCCGCCTACGGCGCGCTCAACTGGTCCAGGCGATCAAGGTCTCCGACGACAACTTCTTCTACAACCTCGGCGTCCGGACGAACGCCAACCCGTACACAGCTCCCCACGGCGGCCCGCTGCAGAACTGGTCGCGCAAGTTCGGGATCGGCCGCAACCCCGGGATCGACCTGCCCGACGCCCAGAGAGCGGCACGCTCCCGGACCCGCGCTGGCGCAACGCAGCGCAACAAGCTCGAGGCGCAGTGCGACGCCGGCGAGGGGTCAGTTCCGCTACACCGAACGGTCACGGCTACTCCTCGCACCAGGCCAAGGGCTTTCACCGCAGCGCCGAAGGCGCGCCGGCCGGTAGCTGCGGGATCGCCGACGGCACCGACCGGCCCTGGACGGAGGGCGACAACGAGAACCTCGCGGTCGGCCAGGGCGACGTCCAGGTGTCGCCGCTGCAGCTGGCGCTCGCCTACTCGGCGATCGCCAACGGCGGCACGATCGTCACCCCGCACATCGGGATGAACATCGAGAACGCCGACGGCACCGTGCTGCAGAAGGTCGGCCCGGCGGCACCGCAAGCGCAACCTGCACATCAACCCGCTCTATCTCGACACGATCCGCCAGGGTCTGCACGAGGCCGCGCAGACGCCGGGCGGCACCTCCGACGACGTGATGGGCAACTTCCCGCGAGCAGGTGTACGGCAAGACCGGCACCGCCCAGTACCAGCCGCCGACGGCCAGGCGAGATCGACTACGCCTGGTACTCGTGCTTCGTGCCCGGCGACCGCGACCAGCAAGCCGATCGAGGTCACGGTCTGGGTCGAGAAGGGCGGCTTCGGCGACATCGCCGCGGCGCCGGTCGCCCGCCAGATCCTGTCGCAGTGGTTCCTCGGCAAGCCCGGTCCGTTCACCAGCGGCAACTCGACCGACGTGTGAGCACCAGCACGCCGACTCACCCCCGCCGAGCAGACGGTCGAGCCGCGCGCCGCGCGCTGCCGGTGTTCGACCCGCTGCTGCTGCTGGCGGGGATCGGGCTGGTCGTTCTGCTCGTTTCTGATGCTGCGCGACGCGGTCGGCAGCTCCGAGGCCGACAAGCAGGCGCTGTACGGCGGCGTCGGGGTGTTGCTGGCGCTGGTGATCAGCCGGATCGACTACTCGCGACTGCGCGAGTACAAGCTCGGGCTGTACGCGGTGATGATCGTGCTCGACCTGGTCGTCTACGCGTTTCGCGCCGATCGCCGGCGCGCGGCGCTGGATCCCGTTGCCGGGATTCAGCTTCCAGTCCTCGGAGTTCGGCAAGCTGCTGCTGATCGTGGCGTTGGCCGGGTTCGCGGTCGACCGCTCCCGCCAGCTGCACGAACGGCGTACGACCGCGCGGATCATGCTGCTGGCGCTGGTCGCGGCGCTGCTGGTGATCCCCGAGCCGGACCTCGGCACGGGACTCGTGTACGTCGTCGATCGGGTTCGCGATCCTGTTCTTCGCCGGGACCTCGTGGAAGCACCTGGTCGGGCTGGTGGCGCTGTTCGCGACCGCGCTGGCGCTGGCGCTGGCGGCGACGCCGGTGCTGGGGATCCAGCGTGATCCAGGGCTACCAGGTCAACCGGTTGACGGCGTTCGTCAATCCCAACCACCAGGCCAAGCCGGGGAGGCCGACCCCTGGTATCAGATCAAGCCAGTCCGAGATCGCGATCGGCTCGGGGCAGAAGACCGGCCAGGGCAGCAAGTCGACGCAGTCGGCACTCGGGCTTTCTGCCCGACGCCCGACACGGACTTCGCGTTCGCGTCGGTGGCCGAGATCTACGGGTTCGTCGGCGGCGCGATCGTGCTCGGCCTGTACGCGCTGCTGCTGTGGCGCGCGTTACGCGTGGTGACCGTCGCCAAGAACCTGTTCGGGACGCTGATCGCGGGCGGGATCCTGGCGATGTTGATGTTCCAGGTGTTCGTCAACGTCGGGATGACCGTCGGGATCGCGCCGATCACCGGGGTGCCGGCGCCGCTGATCAGCTACGGCGGCTCGTCGGTGATCGTCACGTTCATCGCGATCGGGCTGCTCGAGTCGATCTACATCCAGGGCCGTCTGGCGGCGTCGGGCAAGAACCGCGCGCTAATTTCATAGATACAGGGCGCCGCTACGGCCGGCCGCCCGCCAGACTTCCAAAGGATTGAAGACAATTGAAGAAGCAAGTGTTGGTCAGCGTCGACCGTGGCGAGACACGAGTGGCGCTGCTGGAGACGAGCGGAACCCCGTCGACTGCGTCTCGCAGGTCAAGCGCGCAGAGCTCATCGCGCCGCCGGCGCAAGCCGGCCGGGGATTACCGAGTCGCCGAGCTGTATCTGGAGCGCAAGGGCAATCGCTCGATCGTCGGCAACATCTACAAGGGCAAGGTCGACAACGTCCTCGCCGGCCTCGAAGCCGCGTTCGTCGACATCGGGCTGGAGAAGAACGGCTTCCTGCACGTCGACGAGATCGTGCTGCCGGGCGTCGAGGCCCCGCGCCGCGGCCGCGGCGGCGCACGCGACGGGCGCAACATCACCGACCTGCTCAAGCCCGGCCAGGAGATCGTCGTCCAGGTCGTCAAGGATCCGCTGAAGACGAAGGGCGCGCGGCTGTCGATGGACCTGACGATCGCCGGGCCGCTACATGGTCTACGCGCCCGTACGGCGAGGGCGTCGGCGATCTCGCGGCGGCTGGACGAGAAGGAGCGCGAGCGGCTGCGCAAGGAGGCCGCCAAGCTCGATCTCAAGGGCGCGGGCGCGATCATCCGCACCGCCGCCCAGGGCGGCAAGCGCGCCGATCTCGAGCGCGAGCTGCTGTACCTGTTCAAGCTCTGCGAGGTGCTCGACCAAGCGCGTCGAGGAGACGGCCGCGCCGGCGCTCGTGTTCCAGGAGGCCGACCTCTCGGTCCGGGTCGTGCGCGACATCTTCTCGGCCGACTTCGAGCGCGCGGTCGTCGACGACCCCAAGCAGTTCCGGCGGCTGACCTCGTTCTTCACGCGGACCGCGCCCGAGCTCGTCGAGCACGTCGAGCTGTGGGAGGACGAGCGGCCGCTGTTCGACGCCTACGGGGTCGACCAGGTGCTCGACTCGACGCTGTCACGCCGGGTCGACCTGCCGTCCGGCGGCTACCTGGTGATCGACTACGCCGAGGCGCTGACGGTGATCGACGTCAACTCCGGCTCGTTCATCGGCCGCGGCAAGGGCGCGCGGCTGGAGGACACGATCACCAAGACCAACCTCGAGGCCGCCGACGAGGTCGTGCGCCAGCTGCGGCTGCGCGACATCGGCGGGATCATCGTGATCGACTTCATCGACATGGCCCGCGCGCGCAATCGCGACGCGGTGCTCAAGACGCTGCGCAAGGCGCTGGACGAGGACCGCACGAAGACGTTCGTGGTCGAGATCTCGCCGCTCGGCCTGGTCGAGATGACCCGCCAGAACGTCACCGAGGGCGTGCGGGAGATCATGACCCGGCCGTGCCCGACCTGCGACGGCGAGGGCGTGATCAAGTCCGAGGAGACGATCGCGATCGAGTTCGAGCGGCGGATGCGCGATCTCGCCAAGGAGACCAAGGCCGACGCGATCCTGATCCAGATGAACCCGCGCGTCTCGGCCGAGTTCACCGGCGACAGCGCCCGGGTGCTGCACGCGGTCGAGGAGGAGACCGGCAAGTGGTTTCACTTCGAGGGCTCCGAGGGGCTGCCGCTGGACCACTTCGCGGTGCTGCTGGAGGGTGACCGCGAGGAGGTGCTCGAGCGGGCGCTGCCGTTCCGTGAGGGCGAGGAGGTGTTCGTCGAGATCGTCGAGCCGCACATGTACCAGGCCGGCGACGCGGTCGCCAAGATCGACGGTTACGTGATCTGCGTGACCGGCGGCGAGCGCGTACGTCGGCACCAAGCAGCTGGTCCGGATCGACGACGTCGGGCGCAACCAGGCGATCGCGACGCTCGTCGAGGTGTCGGGCGGTCCGCCGCGGCACGCCGGCGCGGCCGCGAGGCGAGCGGCGACGACGATGACGACGAGCTAGACTCAAAGCCTCGGCGTCGCGGCCGCAGGGGCGGGCGGCGCCGTTCCGGTGCCAAGGCCGAGTCGGCCGCGGCCGCATCTTCGACGTCCGAGTAGACCATGTACGCGATCATCAAGACAGGCGGCAAGCAGTACCGCGTGGAGCAGGGCGAGACCCTGCTGATCGAGCGGCTGCCCGATGCCGAGGGCGACACCGTCGCGCTGGCCCCGCTGCTGTATGTCGACGGCGAGACCGTGCTCGACGGCGACGCGCTGTCGGAGGTCTCGGTGCAGGCCAAGATCGTCGCCCACGAGCGCGGCCCGAAGCTGCGCATCGTCAAGTTCAAGCCAAAGCGCGGCTACAAGCGCCGCAACGGCCATCGCCAGGAGCTGACCCGGATCGAGATCGCCTCGATCGGCGACGGGCTCGAGCTCGCGCTCGCGCGCGAAGGCAACCGCCACCGAGGAGGTCGGCAGTGGCTCATAAGAAAGGCCTCGGCTCCAGCCGCAACGGCCGTGACTCCAACGCCAAGCGCCTCGGCGTCAAGGTGTTCGCCGGGCAGAAGGTGACCGGCGGCGAGATCATCGTGCGCCAGCGCGGTACCCGCTTCAAGCCCGGCGACGGCGTCGGCATCGGCAAGGACGACACGATCTTCGCCAAGTCGGCGGGCGTCGTCGAGTTCCAGCACCGGCCGTCGCGGCCGCGTGATCTCGTCGCGCCCGGCTCCGACGACACGCCCGCCGCGCGGCTTAGTCGCGCGCCGGCGGCGCTGCCCGGCCCGCCTCGGCGGGCCGTTGCGCTGCTCGCGATCGTCGGTGAGCATCTGCTCCGGAGCCGGTCACCCGAGCCACAAGGAGATGCACGATGAAGACCGTGCAGGGATTCAAGAACTTCCTGATGCAGGGCAACGTGATCGTCGCCGCTATCGGCCTGGCGATCGCGTTGGCGTTCAGCACGCTGGTCAAGGCGTTCACCGACCACATCATCACGCCGCTGGTCAACGCCGCCGGCGGCGGCGGCACGACCGGCCTCGGCTTTCACGTCAACGGTCAGCTCGTCGACATCGGCGCGTTCATCTCGGCGATCATCTACTTCGCGATCTTCATGGCGGTCATCTACTTCGCTGATCGTCGTGCCGTACCGCGCCGATGAGGCTGCGCCACGGCAACACGTCGTGTTCGGGCCCGCAGGCGCCGACCCAGACCTGCCCGGAGTGCCTGATCAGACGACCTGCCGCGTGCAGGCGACCCGCTGCAAGTACTGCGCGTCGGAGCTCGAGGCGCCCGGCGGCCGCCTGAGCGTCGGCGCTCAGCCGTCCTGCGCGGTCGGGCGGATCAGGATCTCGTTGACGTCGACATGGGGAGGCTGGCGAGACGGCCCAGATCACCGCCCGCGCGATGTCGTCGGCGTGCAGCGCCTGCTGCGGTCGGTTTTCGAAGAACGGCGGTGTCGACCATCCCCGGCTCGATCAGCGTCACCCGGACGCCCGAGCCGTTGAGCTCCTGGCGGGCGCTCTCGCCCATCGCCGTCACCGCCCACTTGGTCGCCGAGTACAGCGAGCCCGGCAGCTGACGGCGACCGGCGACCGAGCCGGTCAGCAGCAGGTGGCCCTCGGACTCGCGCAGCGCGTCGAGCGTCGCCCGGATCGTCAGCGCCGCGCCGTAGACGTTGGTCAGCACCATCGAGCGCCATCTGCTCGACGCTGCTCGCGAGGTGAAGCCGCGCTTGGCGCCGAAGCCGGCGTTGGCGAACGCGACGTCGAGCCGGCCGAACCGCTCGAGCGCCGAGCGACCATCGCCTGCTGGTCGTCCCATTCGGTCACGTCGCAGCTGACGGCCAGCGCCCGCTCCGGGCCGCCGAGCTCGGCGGCGAGCTCGGTCAGCTTGTCGATCGAGCGGGCGGCCAGCACGAGCCGGTAGCCGGCCTGCGCCGCGGCCCGCGCGGTGGCGGCGCCGATCCCCGAGGAGGCGCCCGTGATCAGGAAGACTGGATCGGACATAGGCATCAGAGCTTATGCAGGATCGAGCGCGCATCCACGTAGCCGGCCGGGGCCGGCGGTGACGGCTGTCTGAGCTTCCGCCGCGAGGCGCACGTGCCCCGGGGCGGACCGGACGGCGGCGACGGCGGCCGCGGCGGCGACGTCGTGCTCGTCTGCGACGACTCGCTGCGCGATCTGGAGACCTACCGGCGCAAGCCGCGCACTACAAGGCCGAGCGCGGGCGGGCACGGTTCGGGATCGCTGCGACACGGCGCCGACGGCGACCCGCTGGAGCTGCGCGTGCCGCCCGGCACCGAGGTGCTGCTCGAGTCCGACGGCACCCGCCACGATCTGGTCGTCCCCGGTCAGCGCGCGGTCGTCGCGCGCGGCGGGTCCGGAGGGCGCGGCAACAAACGCTTCGCCGGGCCGACCCATCAGACGCCGCGGTTCGCCGAGCGCGGGCTGGCCGGCGATGAGACATGGCTGACGCTGCAGCTCAAGCTGCTGGCCGACGTCGGTCTGATCGGGCTGCCGAACGCCGGCAAGTCGTCGCTGCTGTCGCGGCTGACCCGCGCCCAGCCGAAGGTCGCCGGCTACCCGTTCACGACGCTCTCGCCGGTGCTCGGCACGCTGCAGGCCGACGGCCGTCAGCTGGTGATCGCCGACATCCCGGGATTGATCGAGGGTGCCTCCGACGGTGCCGGGCTCGGCCACGAGTTCCTGGCCCACGTCGAGCGCACGCGGCTGCTCGTGCACGTGCTCGAATCTGGCGCCGCTGGACGGATCCGACCCCGACGCCAACCACGCGACGGTCGAGGCCGAGCTCGCTCGCCCACGACCCGCGGCTCGCCGGGCTGCCGAGGATTCTGGCGCTGTCGAAGGCCGACCTCGTCGACGCCGCGACCGCCGCGGCCGCCCGCGAGCGACTGGCAGTCGCGGCTGGGGGACGACGTGCCGGTGATCGTCACCTCGTCGGTCGTCGCAGGTCGGGCTGCGGGAGCTGGCGGACAGATGCTTCGGCGCGTCGCCGGAGACGCCGGCGGTCGATGCGACGGCGTCGCTGCGCCGATCATGCGGCCGGCGAGCGAGCTGGCCGAGCACCGTGTGTTCAGGCCCGCCGCGCCGCGCCGTTACACGGTCCGCCGGCTCGGCGACGGCAGCTTCGCCGTCGACGGCGCGGGGATCGAGCGGCTGCTGGCCCGCTACGACCTCGACAACGAGGAGGCGCTGGCCCACCTGGAGCGGCGGCTGCGGGGGATCGGGGTGATCGACGCGCTCGCGGCGCAGGGGTTCGAGGCCGGCGACGATGTCCGGATCGCCGGGGTCGAGTTCGACCTCGACCCCGAGCACTGACCGCGGTCCGGGCGTCGGTCCCGGGCCCCGGTTGGTCAAAGACTTGAACTATTCGCGCGTTTTTGGCCAACCGCCCGCCTAAGCTGACCCGCGAGATGAGCACCGTCGTCGTCAAGCTGGGATCGAGCATCGTCGTCGACGATCACGGCGAGGCCCGGCTCGACGTGCTCGGCCGGATCTGCGACGAGCTGGCCGCGCTGCATCGCGCCGGCCACCAGCTCGTGATCGTCACCAGCGGCGCGATCGCGCGCGGGTTCGGTGCGATGGGGATCGCGCCGGCGCTTGAGCCGGGCTCCTCGCGGCCGCGTTCGGTCGACGAGCTGCAGGCCGCCTCGGCGGTCGGTCAGGGAAAGCTCTACCAGGTCTACGACGAGCTGCTGCGCGCGCGCGAGGTGCCGAGCGCCCAGGTCCTGCTGACGTTCTTCGACATGAGCGCCAGAGTCCATTACCTCAACGCCCGTCAGACGCTGGGCAAGCTGCTCGACTGGCGGGTCGTACCGATCATCAACGAGAACGACACGACCACGACCGACGAGATCTCGTTCGGCAACAACGACTTCCTCGCCGCTCAGGTCGCGATCCTGCTGTCGGCGGACCTGCTGGTGCTGTTGACCGACGCCGACGGCGTGTTCACCGCCGACCCGCGGGTCGACCACGCGGCGATGCTGGTGGACCGGGTCGATGACTTCGCCGTGCTCGAGTCGCTCGAGATCGGGCTCACGAGCTCGCCGCTGGGGACCGGCGGGATGCGCTCCAAGGTCGTGGCCGCCGAGATGGCGACGGCCGCCGGCGTGCCCGTCGTGATCGCCGGTGGGCTGACGCCCGAGACGATCACCCGCGCGGTGGAGGGCGAGCCGGTCGGCACCGGCTTTCCCGCGCGCGAGAGCCGCCCGCAGAGCTTCAAGCTGTGGCTCAAGTACGCCAAGCCGGCGCGCGGGCGGGTCGCCGTCGACGCCGGCGCGGCCCGTGCGCTGCGCGACGGCGGCACGAGTCTGCTGCCGGTCGGCATCGTCGATGTCGACGGCAGCTTCGACGCTGGCGACGCGGTCGAGATCGTCTGCGACCGCGAGTCCGTCGGCAAGGGGATCTCCAACTACTCGGCGGTCGAGCTGCGCCGGGTCCGCGGGCTGCAGTCGGCCGCCGTCCGCGAGCTGCTGCCGCGGGCCTCCGAGGAGGCGATCCACCGCGACTACTTCGTACTCGCCTGAGCGTCGGTCCCGGGCTGCGTAACCTTTAGCGACGATGGCCACCACCTCCGTATCGGTCACCGACACCTGCCTGGCCGCCCGGCGCGCGGCACGGGAGCTGGCGATGCTGAGCTCCGCGGCCAAGGACGGTGCGCTGCACGCGATCGCCGACGCGCTGCTCGCCGGCACCGATGAGATCCTCGCCGCCAACGCGCGCGACCTCGAGGCGGGGGAGGCAGTCGGGGTTGTCGGACGCGTTGATGGACCGGCTGGCGCTGACCGAGGACCGGATCGCCCAGATGGCCGCCGGTGTGCGGACGATCGCCGCCCTGCCCGACCCGGTCGGCGAGGTGATCGACGGTCAGACGCTTCCCAACGGGCTGCAGATGCGCCGCGTGCGCGTGCCGCTGGGCGTGATCGCGGTCGTCTACGAGGCCCGTCCGAACGTCACGATCGACGCCGCCGCGCTGTGCCTGAAGTCCGGCAACGCCGTCGTCCTGCGCGGCTCGAGCTCGGCGATGCACTCAAACGCGGTGCTGGCCGACGATCGCTTCACGCGCGGCCGCCGAGGCGGGACTGCCCGCCGCTGCGCTGTCGCTGATCGACGGCGGCGAGCCGGGACGAGCTCGCGCAGCTGGCCACGCAGACCGGGGTGGTCGACCTGATCATCCCGCGCGGCGGCGAGGGCCTGAAGGCGGCGCTGAAGGGCGTCGCCACCGTGCCGGTGATCTTCGCCGCGTCGGGCAACAACCACGTGTTCGTCGACGCCGACGCCGATCTGGAGATGGCGCTCGAGATCGTGCTCAACGCCAAGCTGCAGCGCCCGGGGACGTGCAACGCCGCCGAGAAGCTGCTCGTCCATGCCGCCGTCGCCGACCGGTTCGTCCCGCGCGCGCTGGATGCGCTACACGCGGCCGGGGTCCGTGTGCACGGCGACGAGCGTGTTCGCGCGCTGGCGGGCGCCGTGGCGGTCGAGGCCGCGACGGATACCGACTGGGACACCGAGTACCTCGCGCTCGAGCTGGCCGCGGCGGTGGTCGACTGCACCGCCGATGCGATCGAGCATGTCAACGCCCACGGCTCGGGCCACTCGGAGGCGATCGTGACCGGATCGACCGCGTCGGCGCGGGCCTTCCAGCTCGGGGTCGATGCCGCCTGCGTCTACGTCAACGCCTCGACGCGGTTCACCGACGGCGGTGAGTTCGGGATGGGCGCCGAGATCGGCAACTCCACGCAGAAGCTGCACGCCCGCGGCCCGATCGGCTTGCGCGAGCTGTGCACGTTCAAGTACCTGATCGATGGCGACGGGCAGGTGCGCGGCTCGTGAGCGACCGTTCGGTGGGCGAGCACTGAGGCTCGGGATCCTCGGCGGGACGTTCAACCCGCCGCATCTGGCGCATCTGGTCTGTGCGCAGGAGGCCCATCGCGAGCTCGAGCTCGACCGGGTGCTGTTCGTGCCGGCGGCGATTCCGCCGCACAAGCCGGTCGAGTCACGAGCCGGGCGCCGATCACCGGCTCGAGATGTGCCGCCTGGCCGTCGCCGGCGACGAACGGTTCGAGGTCTCGGGCATCGAGCTGCGAGCGGTCGGGACCGTCCTACACGGTCGATACCCTTCAACTGCTGAGTTCTCGCGCGAGCACCGACGAGCTGGTGTTGATCCTGGGCGGCGATATCGCCGCCGGGCTTGCCGACTGGCATCGGCCGGAGCGGGTGTTGGAGCTGGCGACGGTCGCGATCGCCAAGCGGCGCGGTACTCCCCGCGGTCGGGTCGAGCTGGTGCTGGCGAAGCTGCCGGGTGGTGACCGGGCCCGGTTCTTTCGAGATGCCGCGGATCGGGATCTCCTCGACGATGGTCCGCCGCCGCGTCAGGGCGGGCCAGCCGATCCGCTATCTGGTCCCCGATCGCGTGTGCGACTACATCGAGCGAGAACAGCTGTATCGGACGGCGATGCCGGCGGCGAGATGACGCCGGCCAACAACACCGAACGAGCAAGGAGAGCATGACCAACGCAACCCAGACCCAGCGCAGCAGCGATGCCAGGCGAGATCACGGCTCCGGGCTCGATCCGGAAGCGATGCTGGCGGCGCTCGTCGAGCTCGCGCTCGACCGCAAGGCGCAGGAGGTCGATCTCGCTCGATCTCCGCGCGCTGGCCGGCTTCGCCGACTACTTCTTGATCTGCAGCGGGCGTTCGGACCGGCAGTGCAAGGCGATCCACGACGCGATCCAGCTCGGGATGAAGACAGAGCACGGGATGCTTCCGAGCCGGGTCGAGGGGCTGCCAGAGGGCCGCTGGATCCTGATCGACTACCTCGACGTCGTCGTCCACGTGTTCACGCCCGAGACCCGCGAGCACTATCGCCTGGAGCAGCTCTGGGGCGAGGCGCCGGCGAAGCGGATCGAGCCGGTCACCGTCGACGCCTGACGCGGGTCTCGTCGCGCTCCGGCGCTGACGACGGTTACAGGGCCGTCATCAGCTTCGGCGCGACTTCCTTCTTGCGGCTCATCACGCCGGGCAGATCGATCGTCGAGTCGGTGGCGTCGACGCCGAAGCTGCGCGCGACCGGGGTGATGTCGCCCGCGACGAGCATCGTCGTACCCTTCTTCACCACGTCGGTGATCATCAGCGCGTAGAGCGCCAGGTGCTTGTTCTCACGCTGACGCGTCAGCTCCTTGACCAGCTCCTCGCGCCGCTCTGACAGGGCCTCGCCGACGACTTCGACCTGGGCGATGCAGATCTCCTGATCGCCGCGCACCTGATAGCGCTTGGCATCGCGGGAGACGATCTCGTCGGCGCTCAGATCCGAGACGTCGGCGGTCGCCTCGAACATCTCGCGCCCGAGTTCGGCCGCGTCGACGTCCAGCACGCGCTCGAGGTATTCGACGACCGCGTGATCGCGTGGGGTCGTCGTCGGCGAGTTGAGGATCACGGTGTCCGACAGCACGGCGCCGAGCAGCATCGTCGCGGTCGTCGCGGTCGGCTCCATGCCGGCCTGGCGAAACCGCTCGACGACCAGCGTCGCCGTCGATCCGACCGGGTCGAAGGTCGCCGTCACCGGGATCCGCGTCTCGATCGAGCCGATGTGGTGATGGTCGAGGATCTCGAGGATCTCGGCCTCGTCGATCCCGATCGCCGACTGTGCCGTCTCGGCGTGGTCGACGAGGATCACGCGCCGCCGTGGCGGCGAGACCAGCGCCGCGCGGGTGACCAGCCCGACGGGCCGGTCATCGCCATCGACCGCGATCGCGGCACCGTAGTGCAGCTCCTTGATCTGCTCGGCGATGTCGGCGAGCAGAAAGTCGGGTGTGACCGTCAGCGGATCGGACTCCATCAGCGCGCTGCAGGGGGCCGCGAGCGTGACCATTCGGCCGGACACGTAGCTGTCCAGCGGCGAGACGACGAGCGCGGTGCCGTGCTCGGCGGCGGCCGCCAGTCGCCTGATCGGAGACCGGCGCGTCGTTGGACAGAATCACCAGTGCGGCGCCGAGCTCGATCACCCGCATCAGCGCGTCGGGCCGGTTGCCGACGACGACGATGTCCCCGTCGGAAATGCCGCTGTCGGAGTCGGGGTCCATCGCGTAGACCCAGACGCGGCCCGACAGCTGGCGATCGTCGCCGGCGAGCAGCTTGCCCTCGAGCACCGAGACGATCGCCGAGACCTTGGTCGGCGCCTCCTCCAGCGTCGAGGTCCGCACCGAGTCACGGATGAAGCGGCGCGCCAGCGCTCGCTCGGTCAACACCCCGACCAGCGAGCCGTCGTCGTCGACGATCGGGACCAGTTCGAGGTCGGCGTTGCGACATCGCCCGGCCGGCCTCGCGCAGCGGCTCGTCGTGGCGGGTGATCGGGAACTCGTGTCGCATCACGTCGCGAGCGCGCAGCAGGATGTGTGGGGAGATGGCGCGGCTCGGGCGAGCCGCTGCGCTGCAGCAGCCAGTTCGTCTGCCGGTTGCACTCGCCGAGCCGGACCGGCACGTAGTCGTTGCGCGGGTCCAGGCGACCCTTGAGCTCGGCATAGCCGATCGCCGCCGCGATCGAGTCGGTGTCCGGGTTACGGTGGCCGGTGATGTAGATCGGTCGCACCCGCGGATTATCGCCGCTGCGACGCCGGTCGGCGGCGACCCTCGCTGCACCGGCGCGGGCCCCGGCCTACCTGACCGGGCTTACCGGCGCCACCGGCGGCGACAGGTGGCGGCGGCCCGCGCGAGCCGATAGCGTGCCGATCGCAGGGGCGAGGCGCTGATTTGAGCGTGGACGACGAAAGGACCTTGACCGAGATGCCGACCGCACCGAAGATCCTGCCGACCCAGATCACCCAGGGGGAGGCTCCCGGGCTCAGCTATCGACTCGAGGGCGAGTTGGTGCCGGCGCTGCACATGGCGCTCAACGGCCAGGTGCCGGTCTACTTCGAGCACCACGTGCTGCTGTGGAAATACCCGGCGATGGAGATCGGGCTGCACCCGCTCAAGAAGGGTCTCAAGCGTCGCGTGTTCGGGGGCATGCCGCTGCTGCTGCTCGAGGCGCAGTCGGCGGGCGAGATCGCGTTCAGCCGCGACGCCCCGGCCACATCGTTGCGCTGCACCTGCAGTCGGGCGACGGGATCATGGTCCGCGAGCACCAGTTCGTCGCCGCGACCCGCAACGTCGAGTACGACTACAGCCGGATCAAGGGCTTCTCGAACATGATGTTCGGCGGCGGCTTCTTCGTCGATCACTTCTATGCGGCCGACCACGAAGGTGTCGTCTGGGTGCACGGCTACGGCAACGTGTTCGAAAAGCAGCTCGAAGCCGGTGAGACGATCGACATCGAGCCCGGCGGCTGGCTGTATCGCGACCACACGGTGTCGATGGAGCAGGAGGTGTACGGGTTCAAGACCGGCCTGCTCGGCTCCGGCGGCAACCTCGTGTTCAACCGCTTCACCGGACCCGGTCGGGTTGGACTGCAGAGCTCCTACTACCACCCGCCGGCGACCGAGGGCAACAACAGCGCGGCCAACTCCGATCAGGGCCTCGGCGGCATGATCGGCGGCCTGCTCGGCAACTGAGCGACGATGACCGCCACGTACCCACCCGGCTATCTCGCCGAGCACCCGCTTCCGACCGGCATCACCGGTGCGCTCGGGCTGCCCGGCTACCAGCTGCTGGCCGACGTCGGCGGGGTCGGCGCCGGCCGTCTCGGTCCACAGGCGTTCCTGTTGGTCGCGCCCGACCCGGACCCGTCGCTCCCCGATGCCGGCACCCAGATCGCCCTGCATCACTCGCGGCTGCGCTCCGATGCCGAGGCGGCGGCGTTCGTGCAGCTCGCCGCGCAGCTCGGCTATCTGCGGATCTCCGGCTACCGGCTCGCGCTCGAGCGCCACGGCCTGCGCTCGCGCGTGCGACTGGTCAATCCGGCGACCGGTGGTGTCGTGGCCGAGATACCCGACAAGCACCCGGGTGGGCTGTTCTCCCGCGGCGGTGGCGCTGACAGTGCCGTCGGCCTGCTCGCGCAGCTGCGCGCGCTGCCGCCCGCCGGCCCGCCGCCCGACCCGAGCAACCCCGAGCTGATGCGGGGTGTGCTGATCGCGCTGGCGCTGTCTGACGAGTCGGTCGATGCCGCTGACGCGGTCGAGCTCGCCGAGCGCGCGCTGCCGCTGACGACCGGCGACGCCGCGATCGATCCGCGCGAGGCGCTGGTGGCCGCGCGGTCGGTCGGCTGAACGCCCGAGTTCGGCGCGCCGCCCCGGCGAGCCGATCGCGAAGTGGAGCTGAGGGGGCTCGAACCCCTGACCTCCGCCATGCCATGGCGGCGCTCTCCCAGCTGAGCTACAGCCCCGCGGAGCAGAAGGTTAGAACACCGACGGGCCCGGCGCGGCCGGAGGCGCCTCGACGGCCAGCGCGGGCGGCTGCGCCGCCGATGGCGCCTGGGGATCGACGGCCGCGGTCGGTGACAGTGGAGCGTCGGCCGAGATCCAGCGCACCACGGTGCGCGCCACCATGTCGTGCGGGCCACGGCGGCGATCGTCGAACAGCACGGTCACGAACCCCGCCCCCAGCGGCACCAGCGCCAGCACCATCACCACGAAGCGCAGCGCGGCGCGAATGATTCCGATCCGGGGACCGGCGGTGGGGACCACGTGAATGCCGATCAGACGATCGCCGGGAGTCTCGCCGGTGACCGACCAGAAGGCGATGAAGTACAGACCGGTCCATCCGAGCCACAGAAAGCCTGCGGTGAGCGCGGCGAGGATCCCGGGCTTGTTGAGCCCAAACAGCGAGAAGACCAACCCGACGACCGCGGCGGTGAGCGCGGCGATGGCGTTGATCAGGAGCGCGTCCGCGGCCAGTGCGATCGCGCGCGACACGAGCCCGGCGTACGGTGTCGGGCGCATCACTCGGGCTGCACGCGACGGGGGCGCCGCAGCAGCGACCGCGCCGTTTTCTCGACCGCGTCGTCGGCGACCACCGTCCGCGAGCGGACTCCGACCGTGACGTCCTGGGCGAATCCGGCGGTCTGTTGAGAGAGTGCAGCCCGCACCTCCGGCGAGGTGCTGATCTGAGCCACCAGCCGCCGCAGCTCATCGGACTGCAGCAGCTGGGTGACCAGCTCGTCGACCAGTCGGCTCTCCATTACGCGCGCGACCAGGCGATCGGTCTCGGGCCCGTCGAGGACATCGGAGATCACCCGTTCGGTTGCCGGGTGGTTGACCACGGAGCCGATCAGCTGAGCGGTGAGCTCGTCGACCAGTCGGCTCTCCATCACCCGCTCGACGGTCCGGTCGACTGCAGGCCCGTTGAGCGCATCGGCGACCAGCTCGTCGGTCGTCGGGTGGTTGATCACGATCATCGCCACGCGGCGGACCGCCCCGCTGGAGAGCACGCGGGCGACGGCGGCGTCCAGCGCGGTGGAGTCAAGCGCCTCGGACACGATCCGGCGCGTCACGTCCTCGACCGTTCGCTGCCCGAGCGCGATGATCGAGCGTCCGTCGGCGACCAGCGGATCGGTGACCCTCGCCGCGCGGCGGCGCACGGGCGCGCCCAGTGGGGTCGCATCGACCGCGGCCACGGCGGGCGCCGTGATCGTAACGGCGATCTGGACGGTCGTCCCGGCGGTGACCCGCGCGCGGCGCTGGGCCGCGTCGGCGACACCAACCAGCGCATAGGCGAGTTCGCTGCGTAGCACGAAGATCCCAGACCAATCGTACCCGTCCGGTCGGGGGATCGCTGAGCGTCTGCAGCATGATCGGGCCGCCAGCACAGCGTGCGATCCCCAGGCCCCAAGTAACCTGCGGCACGGAATGAGCGAGGCGCGCTATGACCCATCGACGATCGAGCCGAGCTGGCAGGCGCTGTGGGAGCGCGAGCGGACGTGGGAGGTCGCCAACGACCCCCCGGGCGCCGACGGTGAAGTCGCCGCCGATCACCGCGCCCGCAACGCCTACATCCTCGAGATGCTGCCGTACCCGAGCGGCGAGCCCCACATCGGGCACCTGAAGAATTACGCGCTCGGGGATGCGATCGCGCACTTCCGCCGGCGCAACGGACAGCGGGTGCTGCACCCGATGGGGTACGACGCGTTCGGGCTGCCGGCCGAGAACCACGCGATCCGCACCGGTGTCCATCCGCGGGCTTCGACCGAGGAGTCGATCGCCCAGTTCCAGCGGGCGTTTCGCGCGTGGGGGATCTCGATCGACTGGTCGCGCGAGCTGAGCACCCACGAGCCGTCGTACTACCGCTGGACACAGTGGCTGTTCCTGCGGTTCTTCGAGCGCGGGCTCGCGTATCGCAAGGAAGCTGCGGTCAACTGGTGCCCGCACGATCAGACCGTGCTCGCCAACGAGCAGGTGATCGACGGTCACTGCGAGCGTTGCGGCGCGGTCGTCGAACTGCGCCAGCTGGAGCAGTGGTTCTTCAAGATCACCGAATACGCCGACCGGCTGCTGGAGGACCTCGAGACGATCGACTGGCCCGACCACGTCAAGGCGATGCAGCGCAACTGGATCGGCCGCAGCACCGGCGCCCAGGTGACGTTCGGCTGCGAATCGGCGCAGACGGACTATGAAGTGTTCACGACGCGGCCGGACACGCTGTTCGGGGCGACCTTCTTCGTGATCGCGCCTGAGCACCCCGACGTGCTCAGGCTGGCCGCCGGAACCGAGCACGAGCAAGCCGTCCAGGAATACGTCAACCGCTCGCTGACCGAATCCACGCACGCGCGCGGCGACGCCGACAAGCCGAAGACCGGCGTGCCGCTCGGACGCACCGTTCGCAACCCGGTCAACGGGCAGCCGTTGCCGATGTATGTCGCCGACTACGTGCTGATGGAGTACGGCACCGGCGCGGTGATGGGCGTGCCGGCTCACGACCAGCGTGATTGGGAGTTCGCAACCGCGTTCGGGCTGCCGATCCGGCCGGTGGTGGCACCCGCCGACGGTGACGAGCCGGAGATCGCGGCCGAGGCGTTCACGGCGCACACCCCCGACGAGCGGCTGATCAACTCCGGCGAGTTCTCCGGGATGGACGCGGTCGCCGGTCGCGCCGCGATCGTGCAGTGGCTGGATGACCGCGGGCTCGGTCACGGCTCGGTCAACTTCCGGCTGCGCGACTGGCTGCTGTCGCGCCAGCGCTACTGGGGCTGCCCGATCCCGGTCGTGCACTGCGACGCCTGCGGGATCGTGCCGGTGCCCGACGACCAGTTGCCGGTGACGCTGCCCGAGGTCCAGGACTACAAGCCGCGCGGGCGCTCGCCGCTGGCGGCGGCCGAGCAGTGGGTCAACACGACCTGTCCGTCGTGCGGCGCTCGGGCCCGGCGTGAGACCGACACGATGGACACGTTCGTCGATTCCAGCTGGTACTACCTGCGCTACTGCGACGCGCGCAACGACTCGGCGCCGTGGGACCCGTCGGTGCTCGCGCAGTGGATGCCGGTCGATCAGTACATCGGCGGCGTCGAGCACGCGATCCTGCACCTGCTGTACTCGCGGTTCTTCGTCAAGGCGCTGGCCGACATGGAGCTGCTGTCGGTGCAGGAGCCGTTCGCCGCGCTGTTCACGCAGGGGATGATCCTCGGCCCCGACGGACAGAAGATGTCGAAGTCAAGCGGGAACGTGATCAGCCCGCAGCCGATCGTCGACCGGTTCGGGATCGACGCCGCCCGCTGCTACGTGCTGTTCATCGGCCCCGCCGACCAGGATGCGGCCTGGTCGGAGAAGTCGCTGGAGGGCGTGCACCGGTTCCTGAGCCGGCTCTGGCGGCTGGGCGAGGAGCTCGGTGGCGAGCAGCCCGTCACCGGCCCGCAGGCGGCGAACCCGCCGCAGCACCCCGAAGGCGAGGCGCTGACGCTCGTCCGCAAGGCCAACTGGGCGATCGACAAGGTGACCGTCGACATCCGCGATCGCTGGGCCTTCAACACCGCGATCGCGGCCGTGATGGAGCTGGTCAACGATCTGTATCGCCATCCCGAGGCCGACCCGGCGGCACGCCGGTTCGCGACCGCGACGGCGGCGTCGTTGATCTTCCCGTTCGCGCCACATCTCGGCGCCGAGGTCTACGACCGTCTGACCGGCGAGCGCGTCTGGGAGCAGCCGTGGCCGGAGGCCGACCCGGCGATGCTGACGGCCGAGACGTTCGAGCTGGTCTGCCAGGTCAACGGCAAGGTCCGTGACCGCGTGACCGCGCCGACCGGCGCGCCGCGCGAGGAGCTCGAGCGGCTGGCGCTTGCGTCCAAGGGTGTGCAGGCCCACCTCAACGGCGACCAGGTCGTGAAGGTGATCGTCGTGCCGGGCAAGCTGGTCAACGTCGTCGCGCGCTGAGATGGCCAACGCGCCCGCCAGCGCGGTCCCGTACATCGCTGTGATCGGTGCCTCGCGCGCGTCAGATGACGAGCAGCGCACGGCCGAGCGGGTCGGCGCGGCGCTGGCGCGCGCCGGGGCGCTGCTGATCTGCGGCGGCGGCCCCGGGGTGATGGCGGCCGCCAGCCGTGGCGCTGCGCAGCAGGGTGGGACCGTGATCGGGATGCTGCCCGGCGACGATCGGGCGACCGCCAATGCCTGGGTCTCGATCGCGCTCGCGACCGGCCTCGGGGAGCTGCGCAACGGGCTGATCGTGCGGTCCTGCGACGCGGCGGTTGCGGTCGGCGGCGCCTACGGCACGCTGTCGGAGATCGGGCTCGCGCTGGCGCAGGCCGTACCGGTCGTCGGGCTCGGGACCTGGGCGATCGATGGGGTCGAGGCCTGCGACGATCCCGAACGGGCGGTACAGCGGGCGATCGCGTTGGCGGCCGCCCGCCGCGCCGGACCGGCCGTCGTCCCTCGTCCATAGACTCGGTTTGATGCCGAGCTTCAAGGCCGCGTATCTGATCTGCGGCGACGATCACGGCCGGATCGGAGAGCGGCGTGCGCGGCTGCGCGAGCTGGCCGAGGCGGCCAGCGGCGCCGAGGGGGTGGAGCTGTTCGAGCACGAGCGGTCCAGTCCGGATGTGGTCGCGGACGCGCTCGGCGCGATGACGCTCGCGCTCAGCCGCCGCTTTCTGATCGTCGATGGCGTCGAGCGCTGGAGGGACTCCGAGCTCGGCGGCCTCGAAGCGGCGCTGGGTTGCATCGCGCCGGAGACGACGGTCGCGTTCTTCGCTCGTGAGGAGGGCCGCCAGAAGGCTCCGCCGCGACTGCACAAGGCGGTCAAGGCAGCCAAGGGCGACGTCGCGAGCGAGAACGCCGTCAAGCCCTGGGAGCTGCCGAAGTGGGTCTCCGGGGAGGCACGCGGGATCGGGATCGAGCTGGAGCCGGGCGCGGCCAAGGCACTGGTCGCACACGTCGGCGAGCGTCAGCAGCGGCTGTTGCGCGAGCTCGAGAAGCTCGCGCTCGGGGCCGAGCGCGACGGACCCCTGCGGCTGTCCGTCGACGATGTCGAGCGGCTGACCGCATCCTCCTCGCAGCGGGCCGCCTGGACCGTTGCCGACGCGATCGTCGCCGGCGACACCCCGGCGGCGGTGCGCGCGTTTTTGAGCTTGCGCCAGCAGGGCGAGCGGGTCGCGGGCCTGCTGTATCAGATCTCCCAGCGAATCCGGACCGCGCACGAGCTGGCGGTGGCGATCGAGCGCGGCGAGTCGCCGGCGTCGCTCAAACGCGGTCTGCGGATGCCGCCGCGGGCGGCCGACCAGACGATCGAGGGCGCTCGGCGGCTCGGCGCCGAACGGTTGCGGGAGATGACCGGCGCGATCGCCGACCTCGAGCTCGCATCACGCGGCGGCGGGCACGGCGGCATCGGCGAGGACACGGCTGCGGTGCGCACGATCGCCGGCTTCGCCGGTGACGCCCGCTGACAAACCGCGCAACTTCGCGCCGAGACCTTCGTTATGGGGAGGTCAGATCCGGTGTGACCGGTGCAGCGTGCGCGATCGTCGGAACGCGGCGTGCCGGGTCTGCGATGGCGGGGGCGGACCGGCTCGCGCGGCGTGGGGGCCCGCGCGACTGGTCGATCAGCGCTCAGCGCTCAGACGAGGCCGTGGATCTGGGACCACACGTGCTGGATGCTCTCGTGCTCCGCGTAGGCGTGGACCAGCAGATAGACCATCCCGAGCACCGCGAGCAGCACCAGCAGCACGCACAGCCGCAGCACCCAGCGCCACTTCGTGCGCAGCGCCGGGTTGACCCGGCGATCTGCCCAGGCGGGCGGCGGCAGCTCGTGGTCGCCCTGCTGCAGCCGGGTCCGCAGTCGCGCTGCCTCTTCGCGCAGATGCGCGTTCTCGGTGCGCTGGCGCTGCAGCGCCGCCTCGGCCGCGGCGCGGCGCTCGCGCTCGGCGTCGAGCTCACGCTCGAGCGCGTCGACGGGCACAGGCGCCCGCTCGAGCTCATCGGTGAGCGGGTCGTGGTCGGCATTGGTGGCGGCGGATGAAGGCTCGATCGGTTCGATCCCTGCGCGAGGTTGGACCGCATATGGTCCCAAACCGAGGATCGCTTGTCAGCACCTGGCAGACGAATTGCGCACGACCATCGGTCGCCGCCTTCGGCCCGGCGCGGCCCGGCGCTCGCGCAGCCGTGTGGTGGCGCCCGGGAGGCGCGGTTTCAGTGGCCGCGCAGACGAGCGGCGCGCGACTTCTTGTGGGCGCCGTTGTTGCGATGGATCGCGCCGCGCTTGACGGCCTTGTCGATCGTCGAGACGAGCCTGCGGTGCTCGCTGTCGGCCATCTCTGACTCGCCGTCGGCGACCGCGGTCTCCAGTCGCCGGAAGTAGGTCTTGATCGCCGAGGTGTAGCGCCGGTTTTCTAGACGCTCGCGCTCGGCGCGCAGGATCCGCTTCTTCTGTGAGTGGATGTTGGCCATGGAGAGAGGCCGCCGGTAATGGCGGAACGGCGGCGTACTATAGCGCGCCGTGCCCACCCAGCCCCGAGGCCCGGGAGCTACCTCACCGCCCCGCCGGCGGATCGCGATCAACACCGCGATCTTCGCCGTGGCGACCGCGTTCAGCCGTATCGCCGGCCTGTTCCGGGAGATCGTCCAGGCCAGCTTCTTCGGCACCACCGCCGCGGGCTCGGCGTTCACGGTCGCGTCCCAGATCCCGAACCTGTTCTCGAACCTGTTCTCGCAGGCGGCGTTGGGCGCGGCGTTCGTGCCGATCTTCACGCAGCTGTTGCAGGAGGGCCGCAAGCGCGAGGCGTTCAAGCTCGCCAACGACCTGTTCTGGCTGATTCTCGTCGGGCTCGGGCTGCTGACGCTCGTCTACATGGGCCTGGCGGACGTGATCATGCCGTTGTTCACCGGTACCAAGTTCAGCCCCCAGGTCACCCAGCTGACGGCGGATCTGTCGCGGGTGCTGTTCCCGGTGGTGCTGTTGCTCAGCCTGACCGGCCTGTTCGTCGGGATCCTGCAGTCCTACGACGAGTTCACGATCCCGGCGATCGCGCCCGCGGTCTGGAACCTGGTGATCATCGTGCTGATGGTGGTGCTGCACTCGCAGTTCCACGGCGACAACCGGATCTACTCCTACGCGATCGCATGGCTGGTGGCGACGCTCGTGCAGCTGTTCATGGTCGCGTTCGCGTTACGCCGGGTCGAGTTTCGGTTCGCCTTCAGCTTCGACTGGCGCGACCCGCAGGTCAGGCAGGTGCTGCTGCTGTTCTTGCCGGTGACGATCTCGATCGGGATCATCAACCTCGACGTCTTCATCAACGCCGATCTCGGCACGCTCGTGTCGGTCCATGCGCCGGCGGCGATCAACGCCGCGTTTCGGATCTACATGCTGCCGCAGGGGATCTTCTCGGTCGCCGTCGCGACCGTGCTGTTCCCGACCCTGAGCCGGATGGCGTCGGCGCGCGACCCGCGCGGGATGCGGCGCACGCTCGGCAACGGGATCCGGCAGATCAACCTGATGTTGATCCCGTCTGCGGCGCTGTTGGCGGTGTTGGCGACGCCGATCGTGCGGCTGCTGTTCCAGCGCGGCGCGTTCACCGCGCAGTCCACCGATGAGGTCGCAACAGCGCTGTTCTGGTTCTCCTTCAGCCTGCCGTTCGCCGGCGTCAACCTGCTGTTGACGCGGACGTTCTTCGCGCTGCAGCGCCCATGGATCCCGACCGGCCTCGCCGCGATCAACATCGTCGTCGACCTGATCGTCTCGTTTGCGCTGTACAAACCGCTCGGGATCGCCGGGCTCGTGATCGGCACGGTCGCCGCCAACGTCGTGATGACCGTCCTGCAGCTGGTGCGACTGCGACGCGGTTTCAACGGCCACCTCGAGCTCGGGCAGACGACGAAGATCACGACCCGGATCCTGATCGCGACGACGATCACGACGGTCGTCGCCTGGCTGATCTGGACGGGACTCGACGCGGTCCTCGGAGGGTCGTTGATCGCCGAGGTGATCGAGCTCGGCGTTGCCGGCACGGTCGGAGTGGTGCTGTATGCGTGGCTGGTTCTGGCGATGCGCGTGCCCGAGGCCTACCAGGTGCGCGAGCTGCTGCTCGGGCGACTGCGCCCTCGGTAGCGTCGCGGAGTGCAAGCCGCGACCCGGGATCCGCCGGGCCGCGTGTCATGATTCCGCGCCATGACTCGCTCAATCGCGCCGGGGGCCGTGGTCAGCCGCGTCTGGGCGCTCTATCAACGAGAGGCCGGCACGCTGCTGCCGATCGCCTTGGTCCTGTTCGCGATCGAGTTCCTGATCGCGATCCTGTTGCCGATCGCGCTGGGCGCGATCGTCCTGATCGTGTTCTGGGTGCTGGTGCTGCTCTACCAGGCGTTCGTGGTCGAGTTGGTCGCCGCCGATGAGAGCGGCCGTCGCGCCAGCCAGAGCGAGCTGTTCAGCGCGGTCACGCCGGTACTCGGCCCGCTGATCGGGATCTCGATCCTGTTCGCGATCGGGGTCGCGATCGGATTTGTCCTGATCATCATCCCCGGCTTGATCCTGCTGACGATCTGGTCGGTCGTGATCCCGGTCGAGGTGCTCGAGCGCCGTGGCGTATTCGCCTCGTTCGGGCGCTCGCGCGAGCTGGTCAAGGGCAACGGCTGGAACGTGTTCGGGGTGATCGTGATCATCTGGGTGCTGGCGCTGGTCATCAGCTTCCTGGCAGCGGCGCTGTCGGCAGCGCTCGGGCACGTCGGTCGCGAGCTCGTGCAGTGGGCGGTCAACGTGCTGCTCGCCCCGGTCGTCGCGCTGTCGGCGACCGTGCTGTACCTGGAGCTGCGCGCCGCTCACGGCGAGAACGAGACGCCCTCCACGCCGGTCTGAGCGCCGCGCGGCGGGCGCGGCGTAGGATGGGCGGCCGATGAACCTCGCCGGCCTATACCGACACTACTTCGCGCACGACCCCCAGGCCGAGCGGGCACTGTTGAGCGCGGCCGGGTTCACGACCGCGTTCGCCGCCTGCCGCGGGATCACCCACTCGATCAAGGCGGGCGTCGGCCCGTTTCACAACATGAGCGCCGGCGGGCGCCATCTGCACCACTCGACCCCGGGGATCCTCGGGCTGCTCGGCATCGGCTTTCTGTGGTCCCAGACCGCGTATGTCGGCAACGACCGGCCGCCCCAGTGGGGCTCGCGGGTGACGGCCGCGCTGTACGGCATCTGCTCGGCGATGACGCTTGACGAGTTCGCGCTCTGGATGGACCTGAATGACGACTACTGGGACGCCGCCGGGCGCAAGTCGGTCGACGCCGCGGTGATGTTCGGCGGGCTGCTGAGCATCGTCGCGATCGCCTCCGCCGCGCTGGACGAGAACGATGTGATGCCACACTGGCTCAAGGCGCTGGGCCGATTCGACATCGCGCACGCGCCCGGTCCGCCCGTGGCCGCCGGTGACGGCTCGCCCAACGGCGGCGCGTCGTCTTCCGCGGCAAACTGAGAAACCGGGCGCCGTCAGGCGCCTCCTAATCTTCGTGTCGGATGGCTGACCAGGCCCATATCCGCAACTTCTCGATCATCGCCCACATCGACCATGGCAAGTCGACCCTGGCCGATCGGATCCTGGAGCTGACGCACACCGTCGACCCCCGGGCGATGCGCGCCCAGCTGCTCGATTCGATGGATCTCGAGCGCGAGCGGGGGATCACGATCAAGGCCCAGGCGGTGCGCGTCTTCTACGACTCGCCGGTCGACGGCGAGACCTATCAGCTGCACCTGATCGACACCCCCGGCCACGTCGACTTCACCTACGAGGTGTCGCGCTCGCTGGCTGCCTGCGAGGGGGCGCTGCTGGTCGTCGACGCCTCCCAGGGAGTCGAGGCGCAGACGGTCGCCAACACCTACCTGGCGGTCGAGTCGGGGCTGGAGCTGATCCCGTGCCTGAACAAGGTCGACCTGCCCGGCGCCGAGCCCGAGCGGGTCGCCGGCGAGGTCGCCGACCTGCTCGGCGAGCCGGCCGACCAGGTTCGGCAGATCTCGGCCAAGACCGGCGTCGGCGTCACCGATGTGCTGGACGAGCTGATCGCGCGCGTTCCGCCCCCGGACGGCGATCCCGACGCGCCGCCGCGGGCGATGATCTTCGACTCCGAGTTCGACCAGTACCGCGGCGTCGTCGCCTACATCCGCGTGATCGACGGGACCTTCACCAAGGGCGCGTCGATCCGGGCGATGCAGACCGGCACCGAGGCCGAGATCGACGACCTCGGCTTCTTCAGCCCGCAGATGGTCCCGGTCCGGACGCTGGGACCGGGCGAGGTCGGGTACGTGATCACCGGGGTCAAAGACGTCACCCGGCTGCGGGTCGGCGACACGCTGACCAGCAAGCACCGGCCGGCGACCGAGCCGCTGCCCGGCTACCGCGAGGTCAAGCCGATGGTGTTCTGCGGGCTGTTCCCGATCGACTCCGACGCCTATCCGGACCTGCGCGACGCGCTCGAGAAGCTGACGCTCAACGATGCCGCGCTGAGCTGGGAGCCCGAGACCTCCGAGGCGCTCGGGTTCGGCTTTCGCTGCGGCTTCCTCGGCCTGCTGCACATGGACATCGTGCGCGAGCGCCTCGAGCGCGAGTACGACCTCGAGCTGCTGACGACGATGCCGTCGGTCGAGTACGAGGTGACGCTCACCGATGGCAGCGTGCTGCCGATCCACAGCCCCAACGACTTCCCGGACCCGGCTCGGGTGGCCGAGGTCCGCGAGCCGTTCATCCGGGCCTCGATCCTGTCCCCGAAGGAGTACGTCGGCCAGATCATGGAGCTCTGCCAGGAGCGCCGCGGCGAGCACGCCGGAATGCACTACCTGTCGGCCGAGCGGATCCAGCTGACCTACGACCTGCCGCTGGCCGAGATCGTGCTGGATTTCTTCGACCAGCTGAAGTCCCGGACGCGCGGCTACGCGTCGCTTGACTACGACCTGATCGGCCTGCGCGAGTCCGACCTGGTCAAGCTCGACATCCTGCTGGCGGGCGACCCGATCGACGCGCTGTCGATGCTCGTACACCGCTCCAAGGCCGAGCCGGCGGGGCGGACGCTGGTCGAGAGGCTGCGCGAGAAGATCCCGCGCCAGCAGTACGACGTGCCCGTCCAGGCCGCGATCGGTTCGCGGATCGTCGCCCGCGAGACGATCAAGGCCTATCGCAAGGACGTGATCGCCAAGTGCTACGGCGGCGACATCAGTCGCAAGCGCAAGCTGCTCGAGCAACAGAAGAAGGGCAAGCAGCGGATGAAGCAGGTCGGTCGCATCGAGGTGCCCCAGGAGGCGTTCCTGGCGGTGCTCGAGCTCGGCGAGTCCTAGTACGGCCGCGCCGTGCGCGATCTGACGGTAGCCTGACGGCGGTGTCCCGGCAGCGAATCACGGCGTCGCTGCCGCCGCAGACCGATCCGCTGATCGGACGCGAGATCGTCGAGGTCCGCTACGAGGACGGTACGGTCGAGCGGCTGCGGCTGCACGACTACGAGCGCTTGTACGCGCTCCCGGGCGCCTACGAGCAGATCGTCTCAGACCGGCTGCGGTGCGTGTCGCCGCAGGTGATCGCATCGATGCTGGCGGGGGCGGCCGATCGGCTCGGCCGCAACCGTTCGGCGATGCGAGTGATCGATATCGCGGCCGGCAACGGCATCTCCGGCGAGGCGCTGCACGGCGAGGGGCTGCAACCGGTGCTCGGGACCGACATCGTCGACTCGGCGCGGGCGGCGGCGGTGCGCGATCGACCAGGTGTCTATGGCGAGTATCTGACGCTCGACCTGCTGTCGCTGGATCCCGAGGACGAACGGTTCGTGCGCTCGCTGCGCGCCGACGCCTTGCAGTGCGTGGCCCCGGTCGGCGATTCGGCCGGCCAGCTACCCGAACAGGCGCTGGCCGCGGCGGTCAGGCTGCTTGAGCCCGATGCGCTGGTCGCCTATATGCATGACCCCGGGCCCAACCCGGAGGACGCGGTCACGTTCGGCTTCTGGCGCCGCGAGCTTGGCTCGCACGTGCAGGCGACCGAACTGGTTCGCCAGCGCTACGTGCACCGCCAGACGGTCAACGGCAAGCGGTATGAGATGAACGGCGTCGTCTGGCGGATCGTCCGCGCGTGAGCGGGTCGCGGCGACCGGCCCGTGCGGGCCGTCAGCGCCAGCCGGCGCGCATCTGACCGCGCGGACCGCCGCGGCGGTAGCCGATCGCGGCATGACGACGGCCGCCCAGCGGCGCGCCGGGACGGTGGCCGAACGCGAGGAGGCAGACAGCGAACACGACCCACATCGTCAGCGCCGCCAGCGCCAGCGTCAACGTCAACGCGACCACCGGCAACGCGACGACGAGCAGCCACGGCTCGTTGCGCACAGCGCTGATCGCCCAGCCGGCCGCGGTCCGGCGACGGCTCGGCACCGCGCCGCCGACACGCGGGATGTCGTCGACGGTCGCGTGCAGCTCGCGGTACGTCTTGGCCTGCAGCGCGCGGGCGACTCGCTCGTCGAGCTCGTCATGTCCGATCCGGCCCTCGCCCCCCGCGATCCGCAGCCGTTCGACGACCTCGTCGCGCTCGGCGTCTGAGACTCGCTGATCGGCTGCTCTGACCATCGACCGAAAGGATACCGCTGACCGGCCTCGTGTTCACTGGTTGGTGTGAGATGACCGAAATCAGACGGATCGCGATCGCCGGGTTGGAGCTCGGTGGCGCCGACGGCCCCGCGTGACCACCGGCAGCTCTGGGACAATCGCGCGGTGGACCTCGGACTCGACGGGCGCGCCTGCATCGTCACCGGCGGCTCGAAGGGGATCGGCCTTCAGACCGCGCGGCTGCTGGTCGCCGAGGGTGCATCGGTGCTGCTCGTCGGTCGCGGCGCGCAGGCGCTGCGGGCAGCGGTCGGCGGACTCGGCGACCGGGCCGCATCGCTGGCGCTGGACGTGCGCGCCGCGGACGCCGGCGAGCGCGCGGTGACGTGCTGCCGGGAGCGCTTCGGCGGTGTCGACGTGCTCGTCAACAACGCCGGTGGCAACGACGTGTGCGCGATCGAGCAGTTGACCGACGACGACTGGCAGGCGCAGTGGGAGCTCAACGTGATGGGCCCGATGCGGATGATGCGCGCGGCGATCCCGGTGATGATCGAGTCCGGCTGGGGCCGGGTCGTGAACGTCTCCTCGAGCTCGGGCAAACGGCCGGGCAAGCGCAATGTCGCCTACTCGGTCACGAAGGCCGCCGAGCTGTCGCTGTCGCGCGCCTACGCCGACGCGTACGCGGCGCGCGGAGTGCTGGTCAACGCGGTCGCGCCGGGGCCGGCGACAACCGAGGCGTGGACCGGCGCGGGCCGGCTCGCCGACCAGGTCGCCGCGGCCGGGTCGATCGATCGCGATCAGGTGCTCGCGACCGTCGCTGCGGGATTGCCGCGCGGCGCGCTCGGTAGCGCGCAGGAGATCGCGTCGGTGATCGTGTTCCTGTGTTCGGCGGCGGCCGCGAACGTCGTCGGCGCCGCCTGGTCGGTCGACGGCGGCGCCGTGCCGGTGATGATCTGAGATGGGCGCGCTCGTGACCGAGGCCGTCGGCAAGACCTACCCGCCGCTGACCTACGCGGTCGGGCGCGAGAAGATCGTCGAGTTCGCGCTCGCCGTCGGCGAAACCGAGCCCCGCTACCTCGACCTCGAGGCCGCCCGCGCCGCCGGTCACGCGGATCTCGTCGCGCCGCCGATGTTCGCCGTCGTCTACCAGCGCGCGGCGGTCGCGCGGGCGCTGTTTGATCCCGCGCTGGAGATCGACTTCGCACACCTCGTCCACGGCGAGCAGGCGTTCGTCTGGGAGCGGCTCGCGATCGCCGGCGACGAGCTGGCCACGACGCTGACCGTGGCCGAGATCGCCGAGCGGATGGAGCTGCGCTTCTACGCGTTCGCGACCGAGTCGGTCAACCAGCGCGGCGAGACCGTCTGCGCCGGGCGTTGGACCAACATCGTCAGGCCGGCCGTATGAACGTCGGCGACGAGCTCTCGCTGACGGTCACCCCGGACCGCTACCTGACGGTCCGCTACGCGGGCGCATCGGGCGACTTCAACCCGATCCACATCGACGAGGAGTTCGCCCGGTCGGTGGGGCTGCCGGGCCGGATCCTGCACGGGCTGTGGACGATGGCGCAGGTCGCGCGCGCCCACACCGAGGCGTTCGGGGGTCCCGAAGCGCTGCAGGCGCTGTCGGTCCAGTTTCGCGGGATGGGGGTGATCGAGCACGAGATCACGGTCACCGGGACGGTCTCCACGATCGAGCACGGGGTCGCGGTGGTCGGCTCGCAGGCGAGCCAGGACGGCAAGCGGATCGTGCGCAACGGCCGGGCTGAGATCCGGGTTTTGCCCGAGCGCTGAGCTTCACGGCGCCCTTAGGTAGCCGTCAGATCGCTACCTACAATCACGGTCTGATGCTTACCGAACGTCAGGAGCTGGTGCTCCGTCGCCTGGTCGAGGCCTATCACGACGATGGAGTCCCGGTCGGGTCAAAGGCGCTGAGCGCGACCTTCGAATGGGGTCCGTCGACGATCCGCCACGAGCTCGCCAACCTCGAGGAGCTCGGGCTGCTCGCGCACCCGCACACGTCCGCCGGGCGAGTCCCGACCGAGGCCGGCTACCGCTACTTCGTCGATCGGCTGCTGCCCGAGTGCAGCCCTGGACCGAGCCTGTCGCTGTCGCTGGTCCAGCACGAGCTCGACGAGGCGATGCGGGTCACGACCGAGACGCTGTCGCAGGTCACGAACCTGCTCGCGATCGTGACCGCCCCTCCGATCGAAACGTCGACGATCCGCCACGTCGAGCTGCTCGCGCTGCAGCCGCAGGTGCTGATGGTCGTCGTGATCACCTCGACCGGCGGCGTTTCCAAGCGCCTGTTCACGTTCGACCGCCCGATCGACACGGGCCTGATCGACTGGGCCGCCAGCTACCTCAACGAGCGGATGGTCGGGCTCGGGCTCGGCGCCCGGATGCTGCACCAGCGGCTGCACGACCCGACGCTGCCGCCGACCGAGCTGCAGTTCCTCGCGTCGCTGGTGCCCGCGTTCTCCGAGCTCGAGGACTCGCCCGAGGCGAAGCTCTACATCGACGGGGCCGCCCGGCTGATCACCGCCGAGCGGGTCGGCGACGTCTCGGAGCTGAACCTGCTGATGGAGTCGCTCGAGCGCCGCGTGACGATGCTCGGCGCGCTGCGCTCGGCGTTGGCCGTGCCACAGTCGGTCGCGGTGCGGATCGGCGCCGAGAACGAGCTGCCGGCACTGCGCTCGCTGGCGCTGGTGGCGGCCGCCTACGGCCTGCCGCAGCGGTCGCTGGGAGCGGTCTCGGTGATCGGTCCGATGCGGATGAACTACGGCGAAGCGATCCAAGCCGTCCGTGAAGCCGCGGCCCAGCTCTCGAGCTTCGTCGCCGACATCTACGACGAACGATGAGCGCCTCGCAGATGCCACGCGACTACTACGAGGTGCTCGGCGTCTCCCGAGACGCCTCCGAGGCCGATATCAAGAAGGCCTTCCGGCGACTCGCGCGAGAGCTGCACCCCGACGTCAACCAGCATGACCCCGACGCCGAGGAGAAGTTCAAGGAAGCGGCCGAGGCGCACGAGGTGCTGACCGACTCAGACCGGCGGGCGACCTACGACCGCTATGGCCATGAGGGGCTGCGACGCGGCGGCTACGCGCCACCGAACTTCGACGGCTTCGGCTCGGTCTCGGACATCTTCGAGGCGTTCTTCGGCTCGGGCGGCGGTGGCCTCGGCTCGATCTTCGGGCAGGGCTTCGGCGGCGGTGGTGGTGGCGCCGTGCAGGGCGGCGACGTCGCGGTCTCCGCCGAGATCACGCTCGAGCAGGTCGTCGCCGGCGCATCGGTCGACGTCGCCTACGACGCGGTCGTGCGCTGCGAGATCTGTCACGGCAACGGCGCGGAGCCGGGGACGCCGATCGAGACCTGCCCGAAATGCCAGGGCACCGGTCAACTGCGGACGACGCTGCGCACGCCGCTGGGCCAGGTCGTGCAGGCAACCGTCTGCGACCGCTGCGACGGCGATGGCCGGGTCGCCGTGACTCCGTGCCACGAGTGCGGCGGGCGCGGACGCAAGGTCGAGCGGGTCGAGCTGTCGGTCGACGTGCCGCCCGGGATCGACGACGGACAGCGAATCCGGATCAGCGGCCGCGGTCACGTGGGCGAGCGGGGCGGTCAGGCGGGCGACCTGTACGTGCAGATCCACGTGCTCGAGGACCGGCGGTTCGTCCGCGACGGCGAGCGGTTGGTGACGGTCGTGGACGTCGCCGCGCCGCTGGCGGCGCTCGGCACGACCGTGTCGGTGCCGACGCTCGACGGCGAACAGCCGCTCGAGATCCCGGCCGGCACGCAGCCGAACGAGTCGTTGACGATTCGCGGCCAGGGAATTCCGCCGCTGCGCAGCCGCGGCCGGCGCCGCGGCGACCTGCGGGTCGTCGTCAATGTTGTGATCCCGCGTCACCTCAAGCGCGAGCAGCGCGAGCTCCTGCAGCAGCTCGCCGACTCGATGACCGAGCACAACCTGTCCACCGACGAGGGCGTGCTCGGCAAGCTCAAGCGCGCTTTCGGCGGCTGAGCTGCTGCGCCAGGTCGGTGGGCGAGCTCGTTCGGCTCGCGATCAGGGTGCGGCGCGACGACGCCGAGCTCGTGCTCGCCGAGCTGCTGGAGTTGGCCCCGAGCGGGGTTGAGGAGACCGAGGTCGGCGCTGACATCGTCGAGTACGCGGTCTACGGCGCGCCGGGTGAGCTGCCCGAGTTGCCCGACGTGCGCGCCGCGGCCGGCGACGCGCTGGTTGACGTTTCCTCACGTCCGGTCGCGGCCGACTGGGCCGTTCGCTGGCGCGCGTTTCACCAGCCGCTGGTGCTCGGGGACCGGCTGACCGTGCGACCGCCGTGGGAGCCCGCCGGCCAGACCGAGCTTGACGTCGTGATCGACCCCGGTCAGGCATTCGGAACCGGCGCCCACGCCACCACGCGACTGTGCCTGGAGCTGCTGTTGGAGCTGGCCCAGGACGGCGCCGGTGGCTCGTGCGTCGATCTCGGGTGCGGCTCCGGCGTGCTGGCGATCACGGCGGCACTGCTGGGTTTCGCGCCGGTGCTGGCGCTCGACTTCGACCCGGCCGCCGTCTCGGCCACGGCCGACAACGCCCGCGTCAACCGCGTCTCGCTCGAGACGCGGCGATTCGATCTGCTGCGAGAGCAGGCGCCGGGAGCCGAACTCGTCGTCGCCAACGTGCTGGCGCGGCCGTTGCTGGCTTGGGCCTCGCGCCAACAGCGGCTGCCGCGGCGGCTCGTGTTGTCGGGGCTGTTGGCCGAGGAGGCCGACGCCGTGGCGGCCGCCTACGAGGCGCGGGGGATGCGCCTGGTTGGCCGCCGCGACGCGGGCGAGTGGGCCGCGCTGCAGCTCACGGCGGGCTGATCGTCCGTCGCTGCAGCTCACGGCGGGCTGATCGCGCGTCGCTGCAGCTCACGGGAGGCTGATCGCGCGTCGCTGCAGCTCACGGGAGGCTGATCGCGCGTCGCTGCAGCTCGGCGAGCACCTCGGTTCGGACCTCGGCGGGGTGGCCGCCGATCTGCTCCTCGCCGTAGCGCAGCACCAGCCAGCCGTACCGGCGCAGCGTGAACGCGTCTCGCAGGTCGCGGCGGACCTGGCCGGAGGAGCGGTGGTTGCCGACGCCATCGAGCATCACGACCAGCTTCGCCTGCTCGTACACCACATCACACGAGACGCCGTGGATCGTGACGTTCACCGCGTCGGGGCGGGGGAGGCCGAGGCCCAGGAAGGCGACCTCGAGGCGTGAGCGGGTGAGCGCCTGCAACGGGTCGTAGGCGTCGAGCTCGCGGCGCAGAGTGCGGCTCCCGGGACGGCCGCGCCCGCAGGCGTTTCGAATCGCCGAGGTGTCCAGCCGGCGCTGATAGTCCAGCCGGGCCAGCGATCGCCTGACGAGCCCGCGTTGGCCGGCGGCTGCGAGGTCAAGCAGCGTGTCGGCGATCGTCGTGACCGGCAGCGCCGCGTGCACCGTGCGGGTCAGGTCAACGCGCCGCGAATGCACCAGGACCTCGGCGATCGATCGTCTTCGCCGCGGGGTCGAGACGTGGATCAGCGGCGGCCAGCGATCGATCATCTCCAGCCAGCGGGCGGCGCTGGCGTGCGAGAGCATCGCGCCCGGGCCGGCGTAGAGGACCGCCTCGAACAGGTCCGATTCGGTACTGCGAGCCGGGCTGCCGACCGCGTACACGGCTGGGAGCCGACGATGCAGGTAGCCGGTGCTGGCCCAGTCGCGGATCGTCGAAGGGCCGACGCCGAGCGAGCCCAGCTGCGCGCGCGTGATCCGGCCCTGCTGGCGTTCAGCCAGCTGCGCGACGCGAATCCTGGCGAATTGGTGGGTGCTATCCCCAGTGATTCGCCACCTTTCACGCTTCACACGTAATAGAGCGGTGGGCACGCGGGTTTTCACCCCCCAGTGGCGGCGGGCACGCGGGTTTTCACCCCCCAGTGGCGGCGGGCACGCGGGTTTTCACCCCCCAGTGGCGTTGGGTACGCGGGTTTTCACACCCCCGACGCTTCAGATCATCGACAGCTGCCGTGCGCTCCACAGCGCCGGCAGCGGCTCGCCGCCGGCGACCCGGGTCTCGAGCTCGAGCAGGGCCTGCTTGCGATGCAGGCCGCCGCCGTAGCCGGTGAGATCGCCGTCGGCGCCGATCACGCGATGGCAGGGCACGATGATCGGCACCGGGGTGCGACCGATCGCCCCACCGACTGCGCGCACGCGATCAAGGCGCCCGACCGCGCGCGCGATCGCGCCGTAGGAGGTCGTCTCGCCATACGGGATCGTCAGCAGCTGCGCCCAGACGTCGAGCTGGAACGGGCTTCCACGCAGGTCTAGTGAAAGCTCGAACGCTCGGCGTGCGCCCGCGAAGTATTCGTCCAACTGGGCGGTCGCGGGCGCCAGCGCGACGGGATCGTGGGTGATCTCATCGCGCGGCGCGCCGCGACCGGGCCAGGAGATCGATCGCAACCCGCAGCGCCCGCCGACCAGGGTCAGCGCGCCGACCGGGCTTTCGTATGTGGTCCAGAAGCTTTCGTCCATATTGATCAAACGCGCGGCGCGCCGATTTCGTGAGACCCGACAGTTTGGACAACGTGGCGGCGGCGAATCCTGGACACCGGGCCGATCACCTGGCGGGCGCGAGCGCGGATCCTGGGATGCGTCGCTTGTGAACTTGGGAATGCAAATGGCAAGGAGGTGGACGGTCGCCCAACTCAGTCGTGATCGGCGTGGCAATCGGTGGCCTGCTCCTCGAGGCGATCGCGCCGCGGCCCAAGCCTCCCGCCGGACTTGTTCGAGAGTCCTCTCTCCGCTCTCGGACTCCTGTCGGGAGGACACCGTGGTCAGCGTGACCAGATCCGGAGCACGAACGTCGGCCGATCGCGAGCGGCAGTCGACGGGCGGGGCCGCGCGCCAGCGTGCGCGTGCCCCGTCCGTCGACCGCAACCACCACGACGCGGGCACCGGCGGCCGGCCGGTACCGTCCGCCGAACGTGACCAGCTTCGCGGTCAAGTTCCTCGGTTGCAAGGTCTCACAGGCTGACGCGATGCTCGCGCGCGGCGCGCTGCGCGCCGCCGGCCACGAGGAACTGCCCGAATCCGAGGCCGAGCTGCACGTGATCAACACCTGCTGCATCACCTCCCAGGCCGAGGCCAAGTCGCGCCAGTCCGCGCGACGCTCGCTCAAGCACGCCAAGCGGGTGCTCGTCACCGGCTGCGCGGTCAACCTCAGCGCGTCCCGATTCGGCGAGCTCGATCCGCGGATCACGCCGTTGGTCGGGACCGCCGACGAAGTCGCGCGCAGAATCGCCGGCGAGCTTGATCCCGCGTCGGCGTCGGTGACGTCGAGCACGAGCGCCTGCGTCGACACCCAGCACGAGGTGTTGTGGCACCGCGACACAGGCCTCACCCAGGGTCGTACGCGCGGGTTCGTCAAGGTCCAGGACGGCTGTGACTGCCACTGCGCTTACTGCATCATCCCGTCGGTCCGCGGACACGCTCGCTCGCGACCGGTCTCGGCGATCCTCGACGAGGTCAGTCGGCGCGTCGCCGGCGGCCAGCCGGAGATGGTGATGACCGGGATCAGCGTCGGCGACTACCGCGACCCCGAGCGCGGACTCGAGCTGGGCGAGCTGATGTGCGAGGTCGCCCGGGTCCCGGGCGTGCAGCGCGTACGGCTGTCCAGCGTCGAGGTGATCCATGTCAAGCAGTCGCTGCTGCGGGCGCTGACCGACGAGCCGAAGGTCTGTCCCCACCTGCACGTGCCGATGCAATCCGGCGACGACCAGGTGCTGCGCGACATGGGCCGCCATTACGACAGCGCCGAGTACCTCGAGCACATCGCGCGCCTGCGAGCGGCGGCACCGCAGGTCAACCTCACGACCGACGTGATCGTCGGCTTCCCGACCGAGGACGAGGCGGCGTTTGAGCGGACCCTGGATGCGGTGCAGGCGGCGGCCATCACCCGCGTGCACGTGTTCCCGTACTCGCCCCGCCCGGGAACCCAGGCCCAAGAGCTCGGCGACCGGGTCGCGCCGCAGGAGAAAAAGCGCCGCTCGCAGATTCTGCGGACGCGCTCTGAGCACCGCTCGCGGCAGCACCGCAGCGCCAAGCTCGGACGGCGCCAAACGGTGCTGATCGACAAGCTCGCCGACAGCCAGTGCTCGGGTTACACCGCCGACTACACCCGCTGCTATCTGCCGGCGGGCGCCGGCGGGCGCGGGATGGTCGTTGGCGCGACCGCGCGCGAGCTGTACGCCGACGGCATCCGTTGCGTCTGAGCGACGCGGCGGATCGCAGTAGCGGCGGGCGCCGAGCCGGCCGATATCCTGAGACAACGTTATGGCTACCGTCACCGATCAGCTTCGATCGGATATGACCGCCGCGATGAAGGCGGGGGAGAAGCAGCGAGTCGGGGCGCTGCGACTGGTGCTGTCCGAGCTGCAGAAGGCGTCGAAGGACGGTTCCGACGACGAGCTGGCCGTGCTGCGTCGCGAGCGCAAGCGCCGTCTTGACGCGGCCGACCAGTTCCGGGACGCCGGTCGCGCCGAGCTGTCAGAGCAGGAGAGCTACGAGGCCGGGCTGATCGGCGGCTACCTGCCGGCCGAGCTGTCTGACGACGAGCTGCGCGAGATCGTGCAGCGAGCGGTCACGGACACCGGCGCCGCCGGGCCGCGGGACATGGGCGCGGTGATGAAGGCGGTGATGGCGGCCTCCGACGGCCGCGCCGAGGGCAAGCGCGCGTCCGCGCTCGTACGAGAGGCGCTGGCCGGGTAGTGGCCAGGCGCACGCTCGAACTGGATAACGCCGTCGCGGCCGAACTGGCCGGGTCAGAGGACAGCATCCTGCGCACGCTCGAGGGCCATCTCGACTGCGACGTGTTCCTGCGCGGCAACGTACTGACGCTCGACGGCGATCGAGCGACGATCGATGCCGGCGCCGCGGTCGTGCGCGAGCTGTCGGACCTGATCCACCAGGGCCATGAGATCGCGCCCGGTACGGTCGAGGCGGTGACCAGCGCACTGGACCAGCACGAGTCGCCGTCGGAGATCCTCGAGGACGTCGTCTGGCGCCATCGCAGCACGAAGGTCGCGCCCAAGACGGTCAACCAGAAGCGTTATGTCGACTCGATCCGCGACAACACGATCACCTTCGGGATCGGCCCGGCCGGCACCGGCAAGACATTTCTGGCGGTCGCGCTGGCCGCCGCGGCGCTCAGTCGCCGCGAGGTCAGCCGGATCATCCTCACCCGCCCCGCGGTCGAGGCCGGCGAGCGACTCGGCTTCTTGCCCGGCGACCTGATGGCGAAGGTCGACCCGTACCTGCGGCCGCTGTTCGACGCGCTGCACGACATGCTCGAGCCTGAGAAGGTCTCCCAGCATCTGGAGCGCGGCGTGATCGAGGTCGCACCGCTCGCCTACATGCGGGGCCGCACGCTCAACGACAGCTTCATCATCCTCGACGAGGCGCAGAACACCAGCCCCGAGCAGATGAAGATGTTCCTCACCCGGCTCGGGTTCGGCTCCAGGATGGTGGTCACCGGCGACATCACCCAGATCGATCTCCCGCGCGACCAGGGGTCCGGACTGATCGCGGTGTCGGAGATCCTGCAGGGGGTCGAGGACGTCGACTTCATCCGCTTCGCCGACGAGGACGTGGTGCGCCACAAACTGGTGCGGCGGATCGTCGCCGCCTACGACGCTCACTCCCAGCGCGCCGCGCCCGAGCTTCGACCCCGCCGGTCGGCCTGAGATGCTCGACGTCGAGGTGATCGGGATCGACGACTCGCTCGAGTACGACCCGCAGGCGCCGCTGGCGCAACCGACCGCGGTCGAGCTCGAGGAGCTGTGCGCACTGGCGCTGTCGTCGGCCGGAATCGAGGAGGGTCACGTCGCGATCGAGATCGTCGACGCCGAACGGATCCAGGAGCTCAACCGTGAGCACCGCGGGATCGACACGCCGACCGACGTGCTGTCGTTCGGGGTCGACGAGGACGGCGACAGCATCGGCCCGCGCGAGCTCGGTGACATCGTGATCTGCCCGCAGCAGACGTCCAACCTGCGCGAGGCGGTCGTCCACGGCGCACTGCACCTGACCGGGATGGACCACGAGACCGACAACGGCGAGATGCTCGCGCTGCAGGCCGAGCTGATGCGGTGGGTGAGCTGATGGGGGGCGGCGGGTGATGGGCCGTCACGGCGTCTCGGTCGCGCACGCGCATGCTCCGGTCACCCGCTCCGGGTTCGTCGCGCTCGCGGGCCGGCCGAACGTCGGCAAGTCGACGCTCGCCAACGCGATCGTCGGTGCCAAGGTCGCGATCGTCTCCGACAAGCCGCAGACCACCCGTCGTGCGATCCGCGGCGTCGCTACCGGACCCGACTATCAGCTCGTGCTCGTCGACCTGCCGGGCGTGCAGCGTCCCCGCGACGCCCTCACCGATCGCATGCAGCACCGCGTCGAGCACGAGCTCGCCGACGCCGACGGCTGCCTGCTGGTGCTCAACGCCGAGCAGGGCGTGGGTCCGGGCGACCGCTTCATCGCCTCGCTGCTGCGGCCGGCGGCGCAGTCGGGCTCGGTGGCGGTGGTGATCGCGCTCAACAAGGTCGACCGCGCCGATCGCGCGCGCACCGCCGCGGCGCTGCAGGCGGCCGCCGAGCTCGGGATCGCGAGCGAGATCTTCCCGATCTCGGCCCGCACCGGCGCGGGCGTGCAGACGCTGACCGACCACCTCGTCGCGCTGCTGCCCGCCGGCCCGATGTACTTCGACGCGCGGCAGACATCGGATCAGTCGCGCGCGGTGCACCTCGCCGAGCTCGTGCGCGAGCAGGTGCTCGCGCGCACCCGCGAGGAGGTGCCCCACGCGGTCGAGGTCGAGGTCTCCGAGATCAGCCATCCGCGGCCTGACCTGGTCCGGATCGAGGCCGTGGTGCTGTCGGAGACCGAGTCTCAGAAGGGGATCCTGATCGGCGCCGGTGGCCGGATGATCAAATCGATCGGGGTCGCGGCCAGGCGGGCGATCGAGCGTGAGCTCGGGACCAAGGTGCACCTCGAGCTGTCGGTCTCGGTCCGGCGCCACTGGCGCGCCGACGAGCGCGTGCTCGACCGCCTGGGAATCGAGTAGCGCCCACCGGCGCACCGGCGCACCGGCGCACCGCGGACGTCGGGTGCTACTCGCGCCCGAGCTGTGGGTCGCTGGTCAGCTTGCAGTCGGACTCCAACCGCCCGGCCAGCGCGTAGGCGAAGTCGGGATCGGACGGCGCCGACAGCGTGACGTCGTACCAGCCGCCGGAGTGCCGCGTGTCGATCGTCAGCTCCGCGGTGCCGCGCACCTGCACGCGCCGGTGGCGACCGTAGGCGTCGGCGACCAGCACGACCACCGCCCGACGGCCAGAACCCGCGCGCCGGTCGGTCAACCGCACGGTCAACGTGCCGGCACGGTGCGCGGCCGTCACCCGGACCCGCAGCGACGTCTCGCGGGCGCCGCCGAAGCGACGGTAAAAGCCGTTGGGGCCGTGCACCGCCAGCTCGTAGGTGCCGGGATTGGGCAATGCGGCGCTGAGTCGATCGCCGGCACCGACGGTGAAGCTGTACGGCGCTCCCGCGACCGTGCTCGAACGAGCCTGGAGATGGACCCCGAGCTTGCCGGGGTTGCGGACGCGGAGCGTCAGCCGGCTGCGACTCGGCTCGAGGTTGACCTCGAAGCGATAGCCGAGCCGACGCGAGGGCCGGATCCCGGGCTCCTGGTGAGGCAGCGCCCCGTTGGCCGGCGGGACCGGGTGATAGCTCGGTGGCGTCGGCTGCGCGACGTCGGGTTTGTAGGCCGCGACGCTCGGCATCTTCGGCACGCGCGAGGAGGCCGAGCGAAAGTCAAACGCCGCCGTCAGGTCTCCGCAGACCGCGCGCCGCCAGGGGGTGATCTGGGGCTCGCCGACGCCGAAGCGCGCCTCGAGAAAGCGCAGCAGCGAGGTGTGGTCGAACGTCTCTGAGCAGACGTAGCCGCCCTTGCTCCAGGGCGACACGACGAGCAACGGCACGCGCACGCCGAGGCCATAGGGGCCGGGGACCCCGTTGGAGCCGCCCGGCGTGCCGCCGGTGCCGTCAAACCACTCGTCGGTCAGCGGGACCGTCGACTTGCCATTCAGCGGGCCGACGTTGGGGTACGGCGAGACGACGTGGTCGAAGAACCCGTCGTTCTCGTCGAACGTGATCAGCAGCGCGGTCTTCGACCACACCTCGGGGTCGCTGGTCAGCGCGTTGAGCACGCCCGCCGTGTACCAGGCGCCATAGCCCGCGGGCCACGCCGGGTGCTCGGTGTAGGCCTCGGGCGCGACCACCCAGGAGACCTTCGGGAGCTTGCCGTGCTTGACGTCGGCGCGGAGCAGGTCGAAGAAGCCGCCGCCCTTGGTGACGTCGGTGCCGGTGCGGGCTCGCCGGTACAGCGGGCTGCCGGGCGCGGCGTTGCGATAGTTGTCGAAGTACAGCAGCGAGTTGTCGCCGTAGTTGCCGATGTAGGGGTCGGTCGCCGACCAGCCCCAGTGCCCGGCGGCGTCAAGGCCCTCGCCCACGTCCTGGTAGATCTTCCAGCTGACCCCGGCCCGCTGCAGTCGCTCCGGGTAGGTCGGCCAGCTGTAGCCGAGCTCGTCGTTGGCGATCACTGGACCGCCGCCCTTGCCGTCGTTGCCATCCCAGCCGGTCCACATGTAGTAGCGGTTGGTGTCGGTCGGCCCGAGCATCGAGCAGTGGTAGCCGTCACAGACGGTGAACGCATCGGCCAGCGCATAGTGAAACGGGAGATCGGACCGCTTCATGTGGGCCATGCAGGTCGTGGTCTTGGCCGGCAGCCACTGATCCCAGTCGCCGCCGTCGAACATCTGGTGGGTGCCGTCCCAGCTGTGGTCGAGGTCCTCGATGAAGGTCAGCGCGAGGTTTCCGACATCGGGGCGGAACGGCAGCGTGACGGTGCCGTTGAGCGCCTGCTGAAACACCGGCCGGCCGTTGGGCATCGTCGCGGGGTGCGGGTCGCCGTAGCCGCGGACGCCGCGCATCACCCCGAAGTAGTGGTCAAACGAACGGTTCTCCTGCATCAGCACGACGATGTGCTCGATGTCGCGCAGCGAGCGCGTGCGGTGGTTGGCTTCGATCGCCAGCGCTCGGGCGATGCTGTCAGACAGCATCGTCGCGGCGACGGTGCCGCCGGCGAGCTGTAGGAACCTCCGTCGATCGACGGTTGCCATTCGTCTGCTCCTCTCGCTCGGATCCGACACCGGACTTCGGCGCCGCCAACCCCCGCGTCCAAAGTCGGATCCTATGCCCCAGACCGGCCGCGCGCCAGCACGTCGGAGCGGTGCCCGGCTGACCGCGGCCGCTCCGGGCGCGCGTGTCACAATCGCGGCGGATGAACGACGCCGAGATCGCATATGACGACCGCGGGCTGGTCCCGTGCGTCGTGCAGGACTGGCACTCGGGCGAGGTGCTGACGCTCGCCTATATGAGCGCCGATTCGCTGCGGCTCACCCGCGAGACCGGCGAGATGCATTTCTTCAGCCGTTCGCGGCAGCAGTTGTGGCACAAGGGCGCCAGCTCGGGCAACACCCAGCGCCTGGAGCAGCTGCGCTACGACTGTGATGGCGACGCGCTGGTCGCGCTCGTGCGGCCCGCCGGGCCGGCCTGCCACACCGGCGAACGCACGTGCTTTCATCGCGGCGAGCTCGAGCCGCTCGCGCCGCATGAGTCGCTGCCGACGCTGCAGCGGACGGTGCTCGATCGCGCCGCCCGACGGCCGCCGGGCTCCTACACGACGACGCTGCTCGACGATCCGCAGTTGGTCGGCGACAAGATGCAGGAGGAGGCCGAGGAAGTCGCCCGCGCCGCCCGCGAGGAATCCGATCAGCGGGTCGCCGAAGAGGCCGCCGATGTGCTCTATCACCTGACGGTGCTGCTCGCGGGCCGCGGTCTGACGCTCGCCGACGCCGAGCGGGTGCTCGATGACCGCCGCCGCTGAAGATCACCGAGCCACCGGCGCGGGGATCGCCCCGACGCTGGAGCAGACGCATGCGCTGGCCGCCGCCCACAACCTGATCCCGCTGCACCAGACGTTCATCGACGACACCCAGACGCCCGTGTCGGCGTTCCTGAAGCTCCGCGACGCCGATCGGCCGTCGTTTCTGCTGGAGTCGGCCGCCCAGGGCCGGGTCGGGCGCTACTCGTTCATCGGCTACCGGCCGCGCAAGGTGATCCGCTGGTCGCTGGGCGACGGCGGCGACCCGTACCAGATCGCCGCCGACGAGCTGGCCGCCTACGACGTCCCTGCGCTCGACGGGCTGCCGCCGTTCTACGGCGGCGCGGTCGGCGTGTTCGCCTATGACCTGGTGCGTTCGGTCGAGCCGCTGGGGGAGCCGAACCCCGATCCGGTGCGCGTGCCCGACCTGGCGCTGATGATCACCGACGCGCTGGTCGTGTTCGATCACCTCAAGCACACCGTGACCGTGATCGCCAACGTCTACGTGTCCGACGACGAGGATCTCGAGGCGGCCTACAACCGCGCCTGCGACACGATCGCCGAGGTCCGCTGGCGACTGGAGGGACCGGTCCCGCGCCCGAGCCGGCGGCCGGATCCAGCGCGGATCCCGCCCTCCTTCGAGTCCAACATGCGACGCGAGCAGTTCGAGGCGATCGTCAGCCGGATCATCGAGTACATCTACGCCGGCGACGCCTTCCAGGTGGTGCCCTCACAACGGTGGTCGGCCGAGGTGCCGGTGCAGGCGTTCTCGATCTACCGCGGCCTGCGGGTCGTCAACCCGAGCCCGTACATGTACTTCCTGGATTTCGGCGACTTCGAGGTGGCGGGTGCCAGCCCCGAACCGCTGATCACGGTCTCGGGCCGCCGCGTCGCCACCCGGCCGGTTGCCGGCACCCGCCCGCGGGGCGCGACGCCCGAGGAAGACCAGCGGCTTGCGCAGGAGCTGCTCGCCGACGAGAAGGAGCGGGCCGAGCACGTGATGCTCGTCGACCTCGGCCGCAACGACCTCGGTCGCGTCTGCGAATACGGGTCGGTGGCGGTCGAGTCGTTCATGGCGGTCGAGAACTACTCGACCGTGATGCACATCGTCTCGCACGTCGCGGGTCGCCTGCGCGACGGGATCGGCGCGCTTGACGCGCTGCGCTCGGTGCTCCCGGCGGGCACCCTCTCCGGCGCCCCGAAGGTCCGCGCGATGCAGATCATCGACGAGCTCGAGCCGGTCAAGCGCGGTGGCTACGGCGGCGCGATCGGCTGGGCCGGCTGGCACGGCGAGCTCGACACCTGCATCCACATCCGCACCGTCGTGGTCAAGGACGGGGTCGCGCATGTGCAGGCGGGCGGCGGGACCGTTGCCGACGCCAAACCGGCCTACGAATACGAGGAGTCGGTCGCCAAGTCGCGCGCGGTGATGCAGGCGATCGAGCTGGCCGTCAGCCAGCCTGACTGGGCATGACCGCGGCCACCTTGCAGAGTGCCCGCGGGCTGCGGGTCCTGGTCGTCGACAACTACGACAGCTTCACCTACAACCTGGTCCAGTTCGTCGGCGAGCTGGGCGCCGAGCTCGAGGTGGTCCGCAACGACCACGCGACCGTCGAGCAGCTACTGATCCGCGGCCACGACCGGGTGATCGTGTCGCCGGGGCCGTGCACGCCGGATCAGGCCGGGATCTCGCTCGAGATCACGCGCCGCTTCCCCGAGGCGGGGATCCCGACGCTGGGGGTCTGCCTCGGCCATCAGGCGCTCGTCCAGGCGTGGGGCGGCGAGGTGATCGTGCACCGCCCCGTGCACGGCAAGACGACCGTGATCGAGCACGACGGCCGCACGATCTTCCGCGGGCTCGAGCCGTCGTTGGAGGTCGGCCGCTACCACTCGCTGATCGCGGCACCGCAGCTGCCCGAGACGCTGGAGCGCAGCGCCGTCGCCGACGGCATCGTGATGGCCGTTCGGCACCGGACGCTGCCGGCCGAGGGGGTGCAGTTTCACCCCGAGTCGGTGCTGACCCACCAGGGCAAGGAGCTGCTGTCGAACTTCCTGGCGGGAACCCGGTGACCGCCGTCGCCGACCCCGAGCTGATCACCCGCTCGATCGACGCGCTCGCGTCGGGCCAGGATCTGTCGTCTGAGCAGACCGCCGCGGTGCTCGCGCAGATCATGGCGGGGGAGGCGACCCAGATCCAGATCGCCGGCTTTCTGATCGCGCTGCGGACCAAGGGCGAGACGGTCGATGAGCTGGCGGGCCTGGCGCAGACGATGCGGCGGCTGGCGACTCCCGTGACGGTCGTCCACGGTGACCTGCTCGACACCGCCGGCACCGGCGGCGGCCGACGGACGTTCAACGTCTCGACCACGGCGGCGCTGATCGCCGCCGGCGCGGGCTGCACCGTCGCCAAGCACGGCAACCGCTCGGCGACCGGGCTATCGGGCTCGGCGGACCTGCTGGAGGCGCTGGGGGCGCGGATCGACCTGACGCCCGACGCGGTCGCGCGGTGCGTCGACGAGGCCGGCTTCGGCTTCATGTTCGCGCCCGCCCACCATCAGGCGACGCGCTATGTGATCCCGGTCCGCGGCGAGCTACGCGTCCGCACGATCTTCAACTTCCTCGGGCCGCTGACCAACCCCGCCGGGGCCGAGCGGCAGCTGATCGGGGTCTCGGACGGTGCCTACCTCGAGACGATGGCGGGCGCTCTGCGCAAGCTCGGCACCCGTCACGCGCTGGTCGTCTCAAGCGCCGACGGGCTTGACGAGCTGTCGATCTCGGCTCCGACGCGGGTGTTCGAGGTGACGCCCGACGAGATCCGCGAGTACGACGTCACGCCCGAGCAGGTCGGCCTGCAGTACGCGCCCGGCGATGCGGTTCCCGGCGGTGATCCGGCCACCAACGCCGCGATCACCGAGCGGATCCTCGCGGGCGAGGGCGCCGGCGCGCCGTCTGCCGGCAGCGCGCGCGCCGCCCGCGATCTGGCGCTGTTCAACGCCGGCGCCGCGATCTACGCGGGTGGCGGCGCCGACTCACTCGCCGACGGGGTGAGCGCCGCGGCCGAGGCCGTCGACACGGGCGCCGCGACGGCGGCGCTCGCGCGATTCGTCGAGGCGACCCGCCGATGAACGAGCTCCAGCGGATCGTCGCCCGAACCCGGGCCGAGCTCGATGAGCGCAAAGCACGAACGCCGCTCGGCGCGCTGCACGACGCTGCCGCCGCGCGGCTTGCCGAGGACCCGATCCGTGACTTCACCGGGGCGCTGGCGGCGCCGGGCCTGTCGGTGATCGCCGAGCACAAGCGGCGCTCGCCGAGTGCCGGCGCGATCCGCGAGGATCTGGCGCTGGAGGACGTCGTTGCCGCCTACGAGCGCGGCGGCGCCCGGGCGCTGTCGGTGCTGACCGAGCGCGTCTCGTTCGGCGGCACGCTCGATGACCTGGCACGTGCCCGTCGGGCGGCGACGCTGCCGATCCTGCGCAAGGACTTCGTCGTCGACGACTATCAGGTGGTCGAGGCGGTCGCCGCGGGCGCCGATGCGGTGCTGCTGATCGTCGCGGCGCTCGATCCCGTCGACCTGCGATTCCTGCACGAGCGCGCGACCGAGCTGGGGCTCGGCGTGCTGGTCGAGGTCCACGACCGTGACGAGCTCGCGATCGCGGCCGCGATCGAGCCGGCGGTGATCGGGATCAACAACCGCGACCTGGCGACGCTGGAGGTCGACACCGCGCGTACGTTCGAGCTGATCGGGGCGGTCCCGGCCGGGACGGTGATCGTCTCGGAGTCGGGTCTCCGCGCGCCCGAGGACGTCGCCGCCGTTGCCGGCGCCGGAGTCGATGCGGTGCTTGTCGGCGAGGCGCTGATGCGCGCCGACGAGATCGAGGCGGCGTGCCGCTCGTTGACCGACATCGCGGCGCCTACGATGGACTGATGGACGCCGAGCGAACCCGGATCAAGTTCTGCGGGATCACGAACCTCGATGACGCGGAGGCGGCCGTCCAGGCAGGCGCCTGGGCACTCGGGATGATCCTCTGGCGAGGCTCGCCACGACGCTGCGCGATCGACGAGGCGTCCCGGATCGTCGCGGCCCATCGCCGCAAGGTCGAGCTCGTCGGGGTGTTCGTCAATCCGACGCTCGACGAGGTCGTCGCTGTCGCGGAGCAGATCGGGCTGACGATGATCCAGCTGCACGGCGATGAGGGGCCGAGGTTCTGCGCCACGGTCGGCGGGCGCACCGGCTGCCGGGTGATCAAAGCCGCGCGCGTGCGCTCGGGCGCGGAGATCCAGGCGCTGGGCACGTTTCATACCGACTTCCACCTGCTCGACGCGTACGTGCCCGGGGTCCCGGGCGGCACCGGCGAGACATTCGCCTGGGAGCTCGCGCGCGGACACCGCAGCCGCGTGCCGGTGATCCTCGCCGGCGGGCTGACGGCGGAAAACGTCGCCGAGGCGATCGCCGTCGCGGCGCCGTACGCGGTCGATGTCGCGGGCGGCACCGAAGCATCGCCCGGCATCAAGGACCACGACAAGCTGCGTGCATTCGGGGAAGCTGTCGCGCATGCGCGACAGCTCGATCCGGCGCATGCGCCGGATCGCGAGATGCCGCATGCGGCATCTCGAACAACATGACCGCGGTCGAGCATCGGTTCGGTCCCTACGGCGGTCAGTACGTCCCGGAGACGTTGATGCCGGCGCTGACCGAGCTCGAGGCCGCGTGGGTCCAGGCCCGCAGCGACCCGATGTTCGGTGCCCGCCTGGACGGCCTGTTGCGCAACTATGTCGGGCGGCCATCGCCGCTGTATCACGCGCGGCGCCTGTCGGAGGCCGCCGGCCATCAGATCTACCTCAAGCGCGAGGACCTCAACCACACCGGCGCGCACAAGATCAACAACGCGCTCGGCCAGGCGCTGCTGGCGATCCGGATGGGCAAGCGGCGGATCATCGCCGAGACCGGTGCCGGCCAGCACGGCGTCGCGACCGCAACCGCGTGCGCGCTGCTGGACCTCGAATGCGAGGTCTACATGGGTACCGAGGACATGCGCCGCCAGCGACCGAATGTCGAGCGGATGGGGCTGCTCGGCGCGACCGTGCAGCCGGTCGATGCCGGCACCCGCACGCTCAAGGAGGCGACCTCGGCCGCGATCCGCGACTGGGTCGCCAACGTGCAGACGACGCACTACATCATCGGCTCGGCGGTCGGGCCGGCGCCGTTCCCGGCGCTGGTGCGCGATCTGCAGCGCGTGATCGGCGACGAGGCGCGCGCCCAGATCCTCGAGGAGACCGGGCGGCTGCCGGAGCGGGTGATCGCGTGCGTCGGCGGCGGCTCCAACGCGATCGGGACGTTCGCCGCGTTCGTATCGGACGCGGCCGTGCAGCTGGTCGGGGTCGAGGCCGGCGGCGACGGGATCGACTCCGGCCGGCATGGAGCGTCGCTGACGGTCGGCAGCCGCGGCGGGGTGCTGCACGGATCGTTCTCGGCGATCATGCAGGACGAGGACGGCCAGATCCTCGAGGCGCACTCGATCTCGGCCGGCCTGGACTACCCCGGCACCGGTCCCGAGCACGCGTGGCTGCGTGACTCCGGTCGCGCCCGATACGTCGCGATCACCGACGAGCAGGCGCTGCACGCGTTCGCCACCTGCACCCGGCTGGAGGGGATCATCCCCGCGCTGGAGAGCTCGCACGCGCTCGCCTGGACGCTGGCCGACGGCGCCTCCGAGCTGGACCTGGTGTGCCTCTCGGGGCGTGGCGACAAGGACCTCGGTGAGGTGCTGGCCAAGCTTCGGGAGCGGCCGTGAGCGACGGCCTGGAGCGGATCGCCGAGGCGTTCGCGCGAGCCGCTGCCGACGGCCGTCGTGCGGCCTTGATGCCGTACCTGATGGGCGGCTTCCCGGACCTCGAGACCTCGCGCGAGATCGGGCTCGCGTACGCCGACGGCGGCGCCGACCTGATCGAGCTCGGCGTGCCGTTCTCAGACCCGCTGGCCGACGGCCCGGTGATCCACGCGGCCGCGACGCGGGCACTGCAGGCGGGCGCGACCGTCGGCGCCGTGATCGAGGTCGCAAGCGCGATCGCTGAGCGGGTGCCGGTGATCCTGATGTGCTACGCCAACCCGATCTTCGCCCGTGGCGTCGAGCGGTTCCTGCACCAGCTCGTCGCGGCGCAGGTCAGCGGCCTGATCGTGCCCGACCTGCCACACGAGGAGTCGGCCGAGATCCGCGCCGCCTGCGCGGCCCGCGGGCTGGCGTTCGTGCCGCTCGTGGCGCCGACGACGCCGGCGGCGCGGATGGCGATGATCGGGCGCCAGGCGAGCGGTTTTCTCTACACGGTGGCGGTCACCGGCACGACCGGCGAGCGCGCCGGCGCCGGCGACGGTCGGGCCGAGCTGCTGGCCCGCGCACGGGTCGCGTCGAGCGTCCCGGTCGCGCTCGGGTTCGGGATCTCGACCCCCGAGCAGGCGGTCGCCGCCGCCGGCGATGGCGCCGCCGGCGTGATCGTCGGCAGCCGGCTGGTGAGGGCCGCCGCCGAGGCCGAGCGGCCCGCCGACGAGGTCCGCGAACTGGTCGGCGCGTTCGCGACGGCGCTGGCGACGCCGCCGTCGGCTTAAGGAAGTAGGATTTCAACCCCCATGGGTCTCGTACTAACGGCCGGAGCTGGGCTCTGCATCTGGATCATCGTGTGGTCGCTGAACATCTCGGGCCTCGACGCGTTCATGATCACGCTGGTGATGGTGCTGATCGCGATCGGCGTCCGTAATCTGCTCCCGTTCCTGCCCGGCAGGCGGGACGACTAGCGGCGCCTCCTCGCCGTGCGCTGGGTCGGGCAGTCACGACGATGCTTCGGTGTGCTCGCGTCCGGGCTTGCGGCCCTCGCGCTCGCCGGTTGCGGATCGACGGCCAACAACAACTCGGCGGTCACGGTCTCCGGTAACACGCTGACGATCTACGCGGCCGTGCCGCCCGGGTCCCCGACCGCCGTCGAGACCGACGTGATCGACGGCGAGCGGCTGGCGCTCGCGCAGGCGGGCTCGAAGTCCGGCCAGTTCACGCTGCGGCTGACGGTCGTGCACGGCGCGACCGTCTCCGACGATGCCCGCGCGGCGATCTCCAACAAGACCACGATCGCGTACCTGGGCGAGATCGAACCCGGGACCTCCGGGACATCGGTGCAGATCACCAATCAGCTCGGGCTGCTGCAGATCTCGCCGATCGACACGGCGATCTACCTGACCCAGCCGACGCCCGCGGTCCCGGACTCGCCGAACCACTGGTTCCCGTCGCACGGCAACTTCGGAAAGACCTTCCAGCGGATGGTGCCGACCTCCGACAAGGAGGCCCAGGCGATCGCATCCCAGCTCAAGACACGGCAACTGACCAAGCTGTATGTCGCCCACGACTCGGGCTCCTACGGCAAGTCGTTCGCCGACGAGATCCGCCAGGCGGCCGGCGCCGACGGGGTCTCGGTCGTCTCCTCGGCGGCGGCGGCCGATGCCGTGTTCTACGCCGGAGAGCCGGGCGCCGCGGCGACCGGCGCGGTCGACCAGGCGGTCAGCGCCAACCCGTCCGCGACCGTATTCGTGCCGTCGGCGCTGTATGACCCGAACTGGGTCGCCGGGCTCAGCCGCGCCGCGCAGCGACGGCTGTGGGTGTCGGCCCCTGGCTACCTGCCGGGTCATTACCCCGCGGGAGGGGCGGCGTTCGTCGCGGCGTTCGTTCGCGCCTATCACCACACGCCGGCGCCGCAGGCCGCGTTCGGCTACACCGCGATGCAGGCGCTGGTGACCGGCCTGGGCAAGGCCGGCGCCAACGCCGACAGCCGCAATGCGGTGACCGCCGAGGTGCAGTCGCTGCACGATCAGCAGTCGCCGGTCGGGACCTACTCCCTCAACGCAGGGGACACCAACATCGCGCCCTTCATCTTCGCCCATCCGGTCGCAGGCACGTTGGTTCCCCGCCTGAGCGGGTGAGCGGCGGTCGCCGGCGAGCGGCGGCGATCGTCGCGCCTGCGGCGCTGATCTCGCTGCTGTCGCTGACGGGCTGTGACGGCACCACCCCGGCCGCCAACCGGATCCACGGCAGCCACCTGTCGGTGTATGCGAGTCTGCCGCTGCGCGGGCCGACACGCTGGAGCGGGCAGGCGGCGCTCAACGGCGCCCGGATGGCGCTCGCCGCCACCGGCGGTCACGTCGGTCGCTACCGGATCACGCTGCACGCGCTCGACGACGCGACCCAGTCCAGTCGCGGCTGGAACCCGGGCCAGACGACGATCAACGCCCGCGCGGCGATCAAGAACCCGTCGACGATCGGCTACATCGGCGATCTCAACTCGGGTGCGACGGCCGTCTCGATCCCGCTGCTCAATCGCGCCGACGTCCCCCAGATCAGCCCGTACTCGACCGCCGTCGGCCTGACCCAGGGAGGGCTCGAGGCGGCACCGGGAGAGCCGCAGAAGTACTACCCGACGAATCAGCGGACGTTCGCGCGGGTGGTGCCGAACGACCGGATCCAGTCGGCCGTGCTCGTGCAGGAGATGCGCGAGGGCGGCTGCGACCGGATCGTCGTGCTCGATGACGGTGAGGTCGACGGGACCGATGCGGCGGTCAGTTTTGATTACGCCGCTCAGCGAGCCGGCTTGAACGTCGTCTCGACAATCCAGTACGAGCCGATCGCGACCGATTATCGGTCGCTTGCGAAGGGGGTCGCCAAGCATCGCCCGTCCTGCGTGCTGCTGAGCGCGCTGCCGCAGGACCATGCCGTCGCGGTCGCGACCGAGGTCGCGCGGGCGCTGCCGGTCGCCCAACTGTTCGCGACCGCCGGACTCGCCGAACCGAGCTTCGTCGACCCCAGCCAAGGTGGCGTTCCGGAGGCGCTCGATCCGCGTCTGACGATCACCGCGCCGCCGTTGCGCGCGGTCGACGATCCGGCCGCGGGCCGGCGCTTCTTGCGCACCTACGCCCGGCGCTACGGGTCGGTGCAGCCGTCGGCGATCTACGGTTACGCGGCGATGGCGCTGTTGCTCGACGCGGTCCGGCGTGCGACCGCCGACGGTGCCCGTGAGGCGACCCGTTCGCGTGTGCTGCACGAGATCCTTACGACCCGCAACCTGCCCAGCGTGCTCGGCACCTATTCGATCGACGGCCACGGCGACACGTCACTGGATCGGTTCGGCGTCTATCGCGCGGTCGACGGGCGGATCGTGTTCACGCAGTCACGCCAGGGGTGACGGCTCACTGGGCGAGGCCGTGCGTATACGCGTAATGGACCGCTTGGGCACGGTCACGCGCGCGGATCTTCGCGAACAGATGGTTGACGTGCGTCTTGACGGTCGCCTCTGACACGATCAGCGCGGTGGCGATCTCGCCGTTGGAGAGCCCGCGCGCGATCAGTGACAGCACCTCGGCCTCGCGCGGCGTGAGCTCGTCGGGCAAGCTCCGCGCTGCGTGTGCCGGCGCCGGCGTCGCCTCGACCGCCTCGAGCAGCGTCGCCTGCACGACCGGGTCAAGCAGCGACTGGTGCGCGGCGGCGGCATGCACCGCGCGAGCGATCTCCTCGATCCCGGCGTCCTTGGTCAGATAGCCACGCGCGCCGGCTCGCAGCGCGTCCAGGATCGAGGACTCGTCGGCGTGCGTCGTCAGCACGACGACCTCGGTGTCGGGTTGCGCGGCGCGCAGCTGCCGCGTCGCCTGCACGCCGTCGAGGTTGGGCATGCGCAGGTCCATCAGCACCACGTCGGGCCGATGGCGCGCCGCCAGCCGGACCGCCTCGGCGCCGTCGCAGGCATCCGCCACCGGCTCGATCCCGGGCGCGGCCGCGAGCAGCGTCATCAGGCCCTCGCGCACCAGTGCCTGGTCGTCGGCGACGAGCACCCGGACCGAGTCGCTCATCCGCCGCTCACCGCGACGGCATGCGGCACCGGGATCTCGATCCGGACCTGCCAGCCGCCGTCGTCGGTCGGGCCGGCGGCGAAGCTGCCGCCGAGCCCCTCGGCTCGCTCGCGCATCCCGCGCAACCCGTAGCCGCCGCCGCTCGTCGACAGGCCCGGGTCGGGGCCGCCACCCGGGGGTGGGCCGTTGACGACCCGCAGCGTCACCGGGCCCGATCTGCCGCTCGCGTGCAGCGCGATCGTGACCGGCGCCCGCGGGGCGTGCTTTGAGACGTTGGTCAGCGACTCCTGCACGGCCCGCACCAACGTCTGGGCGGCCTCGCCCGCCAGCGGCGCCAGCTCGCCATCGACCGTGACCGTGACTCGCGCATCGCTGGCCGAACGGTACTCGGCGACCAGCGCCTCGATCCCGCCCGCCACCGGCACCGAACGCGGCGGGTCGTCGCCACGCAACGCGCCGACCGCGCGACGGGTCTCGCTGAGTCCGTCACGGGCGAGCTCGTGCGCCCGGCGCACCCGCATCAGGATCTCCTCGTTCTCGGCGCCCTGCTCGATCCGCGACGCGGTCGCCTCGAGCGCGATCGTCAGACCCGCGAGCGAGTGCGCGAGCACGTCATGGATCTCACGGGCGATCCGCGTCGACTCCTGCAGCCGCGCGATCTGCACCTGTTCCTCGTGCGCGCGCTGCGTCTGGGCGAGCAGCAGCTCGGCCTGGTCGGCGCGCATCGTCGACTGCCGGGCGTTGGACGCGGCCAGCGTCGCGGCGGCGTATCCGAGCGAATAGGCGAGCAGCCCGAGCCCCGAGCCGTCGTACAGCAGCACCGAGACGGCGAGCGCCAGGATTGCGCAGAGCGTGACCAGCGAGGCCTGCGCCAGCGGCTCGCGAACCCCGGCCGAGACCGCGGCGACGAACACGAACGCGCTCGCGGCACTCGACGGGGCCGCGCCCAACAGGACCGCGCCGGCGACCGCCATCACGTAGTGGGTGGCGGTCGCGAGCGTCTCGTCCTTGGGCTGCGCGGTCCAGATCAGCCACGCGATCGTCGAGAGTGCGTAGCTGATCGAGACCACGAGCCCGCGGCCACTGGTGCCGGGCGGGTGGTCTGAGGCGAACACCGTCCAGCTGATTGCGACCAGTCCCAGCAGCCGGATCAGGGTCGCGGTCCGGTGGTTCAAACGGGACAGAAGCAACACGGTCGATGGACGTTACGGCGTCAGGCGGGCTGCAACGGGCTCGCGGTCTGCAGCTGGCGGCGGCGGATCGCCAGCAGCGCGGTGCGGCCGCTGACCTCGAACACGGCCATCGCCAGCAGCGCGACCGTCCAGGCCGCACTCGAGGTGATCGCGTGATGGGCCGAGAAGCGCTCGAGCGCGCTGCCGCCGCCGTGACTGGACCAGAACGCGAACGCGAACCGTGAGCCCATTCCAAGCACCCAGAGACAGGCGGAGGCGACGCCGGCGCGGTACAGCACGCGGCCGTCGTCGGTTCCACGGAAGTGGACAGTGGCGCCGCTGGCGACGCCGATCATGCCGCCGACGATCGCCAGGACCGCGACCAGTACGAGGTCGTTGCCGGCGGTCGGCAAGCCGTGCAGGTAGGTGGTGACGGCGATCCCGAGGATGATCAGCGGGCGGATCAACTGCTTGGTGGTGAGCTCGTGCTCGCGGATCTGCAGCAGCACCAGCAGCACCAGCGCCGAATCGATGAGGTAGTCAGATGTGTTCATGACGCCATCGTCCGCTGGTGGCGCGATCCGCACATCGGCGCGCGGGTGGATTCGCGGGTTGATCTCGGGGATGGCCTCAACCCTGGGGTGGAGGGAGCTGGGTAGGCTCCGGGATGTGGCAGACGAGCTCTTTTTGATCGACGGCAACAGCCTGGCGTACCGCGCCTTCTTCGCGCTGCCGGAGTCGATCGCGACCTCGACCGGCGTCCCGACCAACGCGATCTTCGGCTTTGCCTCGATGCTCGTCAAGATCCTCACCGACTACGGCCCGAAGGCGACCGTCGTCGTCTGGGACGCGGGCTCCAGCGGCCGCAAGGAGGTCTACGCCGAGTACAAGGCCGGGCGTGCGACCAGACCCGACCTGCTCAAGGAGCAATGGCCGCATCTGGAGCCGCTGGTGCAGGCGTTCGGCTATCGCAACATCCGCGTTGACGGCTACGAGGCCGACGATGTGATCGCGTCGATCGCCGAGCAGGCCAAGCGTCAGGACCCGCCGATCGAGGTGATGATCGTCACCGGCGACCGCGACGCCTACCAGCTCGTCGACGAGCAGGTCTCGATCATGACCACCAGCCGCGGGATCACCGACACGAAGGTGTATGACCGTCAGGGCGTGATCGACCGCTACGGGATCCCGCCGGAGCTGGTGCCCGATTTCCTCGGCCTCAAGGGCGACACCTCGGACAACATCCCGGGCGTTCCAGGGATCGGCGACAAGACCGCCGCCGATCTGCTCAACCGCTTCGGCTCGCTCGAGCAGGTGCTCGACTCGATCGACGAGATCTCCGGCGCCAAGCGCAAGCAGAACCTGACCGAGCACGCCGACGACGCCCGCGTCTCCAAGCACCTCGCGACCGCCCAGCGCGAGATCCCGCTCGACGGGCTCGATATTCCCGAGTTCGCCTCGCTGCCGCCGGACCGCTCGCGCCTGCGCGAGGTGTTCCGCGAGTTCGAGCTGCGCGAGCCGCTGCGACGGCTGGAAGAGGCGCTCGGTTCCGCCGACGCGGCCGCGCCCGCGCCGGCCGTGGAGACCTCGTTGTCCGCGACCGTGCGCGAACTGCCCGCGGCCGAGCTCGGCGGCGCGCTCGGCCAACCCCAGGCCGAGGTGGCGATCGCGGTCACGGCGCCCGAGGCGCCGGAGGGGGCACTGTTCGGCGAGAACCCAGATTGGCGCTACGGCGCCTACGTCAATGCCGACGGCCGGGTGTTCACGGGCACCGCGGAGCGGCCCGAGCAGCTCGTCGCGGTGACCGACGGCCACCCGGTGATCGCCCACGACGCCAAGTCACTGGGCGAGGTCCCGCGCGAGCTGGTCCACGACACCGAGGTCGCCGCCTACCTGCTCGAGCCCGCGCGACGCGCCTACCCGTTCCGCGAGCTGTGCGAGGAGCGCGGGCTGGCGACCGACCTCTCGGACCCCACCGCCGCCGACGCGCGCCTGGTGCACGCGCTGGCCGACTGGCAGCGCGAGGAGATCCGGGGTCGGGGGCTGACCGATCTGCTCTCCGAGGTCGAGCTGCCGATCGTCCGGATCCTGCGCGAGATGGAGCAGGTCGGGGTGCGGCTGAACACCGACCGGCTGCAGGAGATCTCGGCACGCGTGAAGGACGAGGCCGACGGGCTCGAGCGTCAGGTCTACGAGCTCGCCGGCGAGGAGTTCACACTTGGCTCGCCCAAGCAGCTGGAGGAGATCCTGTTCGGCAAGCTCGGGCTGTCGCGCAAGCGGCGCGGCAAGACCGGCTACTCGACCGACGCCCGGGTGCTGCAGGCGATCCGCTCAGAGCACGAGGTGATCCCCAAGATCGAGCGCTGGCGGGAGCTGACCAAGCTCGCGCAGACCTACCTTGACGCGCTGCCGCTGCTGGTCGATCCCGACAGCCGTCTGCACACCACCTTCAACCAGACGGCGGCGACCACCGGACGCCTGTCGTCAAACAACCCGAACCTGCAGAACATCCCGATCCGCACGCCGCTCGGACGCGAGATCCGGGCCTGCTTCGTCGCCGCCCCCGGCGCCAAGCTCGTGTCCGCCGACTACTCGCAGGTCGAGCTGCGGCTGCTGGCCCACATCGCGGGTGAGGACGTGCTGAAGGAGATCTTCCGTCGCGGCGAGGACGTGCATACCGCCACCGCCTGCCGCGTGTTCAACGTCACCCCGGACCAGATCGACCCGGGGATGCGCTCGAAGTCGAAGATGATCAACTACGGGATCGTCTACGGACTGTCCGCCTACGGGATGGCCGACCGGCTCGACATCCCGCAGGAGGAGGCGGCCGAGTTCATCGAGCGCTACATGTCGGGCTTCCCGGCGGTCGCGAAGTTCATCGAGCAGACGATCGAGCAGGGCACCGAGCACGGCTACGTGTCAACTCTGTTCGGCCGCCGGCGCCAGGTGCCCGAGCTGCGCGCGCGTCGCTGGGATCTGCGCAAGCAGGGCGAGCGGTTCGCGGTCAACATGGTGATCCAGGGGACCGCCGCCGACATCATGAAGCTTGCGATGGTGCGCTGCGACCGGGCGCTGAGCGAAGCGGGCCTGAGCACGCGGCTCGTGCTCCAGATCCACGACGAGCTGCTGTTCGAGGGACCGGTGGACGAGGCGCAGACCGTCCGCGAGCTGGCGGTCGCCGAGATGGCCGCCGCCTACCCGCTCGATCCGCCGTTGGCGGTCGAGGCGGGCATCGGCGACGACTGGCTGTCGGCCAAGTAGGCCGACCGGAGCGCTGTCGCTCAGCGCAGCCGGAAAATGAAGTCGTACTCCTTGCCGCCGTCACGGGCGACCAGCTTCATCTGACCGCGGGCGGTCCGGTAGGCACCGGTGCCTCCCGTGATCGACAGGACCGAGTTGCGATGGTCGTAGTAGGGCCCCTGGACGGTTATTTGCCCATGTGGCAGGAACGTCGTCCACAGGCACTCCCAGACACCTGCCTTGACGTTGAGCCGGGTGCAGAAGCCCTCGTCGTGACCGACCTGCTTGCGATTGGCGCGGTTGAACACCGGATTGGTGAAGGTCAGGATGTCGCCCGGCTCGTCCTTGCCGCCGGGGCGCAGTGGCTGCTCGGTGTCGGTGATCGCGTGCTCGACGACAAACACGGTCCTGGCGTGAGCCCTCGCGGCGGTCGCATGGTGGGTGCCGTGCGCCGTCGCCGGGACGGCGCCGGCGCCCAGCGCGGCGGCGGCGGTCACGGTCGCGGACGCGATCAGCGAGGCGCAACGGCCACGCGGGAAAACGCTCTGCTGGATCATGCAAATCTCTCCTCGGATAGGGGTGCGGCGATGGTACGCGCGCCGCTCGCCACGGTCCATCGGGTGCTTGGGTCGCTCAGGGCGCTGGGCCGCTCAGGCCGCTCAGGCCGCTCAGGCTGCGAGCGCTGCGGCGACGCGGGCCGAGCGAGGCCGAGCGTGCTCGGTCTCGGCGAACGACGGGTGCGCGATATTCAGGTAGTGCTCGAACGACCAGTCGAGGAAGTGTTTGGCGCTCATGCCTCGCAGGGCGGCCGCCAGCAGGCGCGGCGGGACCCGTGGGATCAGGCGCTGCACGCGCAGCAGCCAGGCGAACTGCCAGGCGTGTCCCGCGGAGAAGCGGTGATACGTGGCCAACGCCTGTACCCGCGGCTGCTGGCCGGCGATCACCCGCCGCAGCTCGCGCCCGCAGGCGATGCCGAAGTACAGCGCGGTGCGGATCCCCTCGGCGGTCAGCGGCAGGCAATGGCCCGCCGAGTCGCCGACGAAGAAGATGCCGTCCTCGGTGGCGGGCCGCAGTGCGTGTGGGATCCAGTTGCCCTGGTAGCGGACGGTGTCGGCGCGCAGCTCGGTGGCCAGGCGGTTGGTCGGCTCCTTGACGTGAAAGCGCGGGTCGAAGGATCCGACACCGATTCGCACCTCACCGCCGGCGGGAAAGCTCCACCCGTACCCGGCCGGCACGTAGGAGCGATCGATCCAGATCTCGAGATCCTCGCCGCCGCCGGACGGGTGCACCTCCAGCCCGCGTGAGAGCAGCGCGTCGGGCGGCTGCACGTTGTCGCCGAGCCCGAGCACCCGACGCCAGCCGAGCGCGTCGACGATCAGCGGCGCACGAAGCTCGCCGCGGTCGGTGGCCACGACGTCCCCGCGACGCGACTGCACCTTGGCGGTCTCAAACTCGAACGAGCCCTGCGCCGCGAGCGCGTCGCACAGGGTGCGGTAGTCGAAGGTCGAGAACGTCCACGGCAGCTCCAGGCGCACGCTCACGTGCGGGGTGTGCAGCACCAGCTCGCCGAACGTCTGCTGCAGCGCCTCGGTCACGCCGATCGCGTGCAGCCAGCTGGTCGGGATCGCGCAGGCCGAGGTCTGACGCTCGCCGATCTCGTAACGGTCGACGACCATCACCGAAGCGCCCGAGCCGGCGAGTTCGCGCGCGACCGCGAGCCCGGCGAAGCTCGCGCCACAGATCAGCACGTCGCAGTCGCGGTCAATCGGGGTACGCTGCGCCCCGCGCTTGGTCTCACGGCGTGGCATCGGCGGATCGATGATACGACCGCAGATGGCGGGGTGGCCGCCGACCGCGCATCGGCGGGGTGGGCGCCCGGACGGCCTGCACCCGGCGAGCCGATGGCCCCGCGGCGGCTATCCTCCGTGGACTCATGTCTTCAACCACTATGTCCCCACCAGCTGATCTGCCCGGCGCCAAGATCGTCGAAGGCTCTGACGGTCTGCTGCTCGAGATCGACGGGCAGATCCTCCCGAACTACGACGCAACGCTGCACCCCTTCACCGAGGGCGACGTCGTCACCGGACACGTCGTCCGGATCGACAACGACGAGGTCCTCGTCGACATCGGCTACAAGTCCGAGGGAGTCATCCCGTCCGGCGAGTTGTCGATCCGCAAGTCGGTCGACCCTTCCGACGAGGTTTCGCTCGGCGAAGAGGTCGACGCGCTCGTGCTCACCAAGGAGGACCAGGACGGACGTCTGATCCTCTCCAAGAAGCGCGCCCGCTTCGAGAAGGCGTGGCGCCGGATCGAGGCCGCCGCCGAGTCCGGCGAGCCGGTCGAGGGCGCCGTGATCGAGGTCGTCAAGGGCGGCCTGATCATCGACCTCGGCGTCCGCGGCTTCCTGCCCGCCTCGCTCGTCGACATTCGCCGCGTGCCCAACCTCGACGAGTACATGGGCCAGGCGATCGAGTGCAAGGTGATCGAGCTCAATCGCAGCCGTAACAACGTCGTGCTGTCACGCCGCGCGGTGCTCGAGGAGCAGCGCAAGGAGGACCGCGAGCGGATCCTCGATCGGCTCCAGCCCGGCCAGGTGGTGGAAGGCACGATCTCGAACATCGTCGACTTCGGCGCGTTCGTCGATCTCGACGGGATCGACGGTCTGATCCACATCTCCGAGCTGTCGTGGTCGCACGTCAACCACCCGTCGGAGATCCTCAACATCGGCGACACGGTCAACGTCAAGGTGCTCGACATCGATCGCCAGCGCCAGCGGATCTCGCTGGGTCTCAAGCAGACCCAGGAGGACCCGTGGCAGCGGGTCGTCGACACCTACAACATCGGTGACGAGCTCGAGGGCACGGTCACCAAGGTGGTGACGTTCGGCGCGTTCGTCGAGATTCTCGACGGGGTCGAGGGGCTCGTGCACATCTCGGAGCTGGCTCAGCACCACGTCGAGAACCCGCGCGAGATCATCCAGCCAGGCGATCCGGTCCGGGTCAAGATCCTCGAAATCGACTCCGACCGCCGGCGTCTGTCGCTGTCGATCAAGCGGGTCGACGGGCAGGAGCTGCCGGTCCGGCCGATCGAGCCGCCGTCGTCGTCCGACGAGGGCGAGGGCGACGCTGGGTCGCTTGACGACATGCCCGAGCTTGGCCTGTCCGAGGACGTCTTCTCGTCCGAGCCGGCCGTGGCCGAGCCTGAGGCGTCCGCGCCCGAGCCCGCTGCCGTCGAGCCTGAGGCATCCGCTGCCGTTGAGCCCGAGCCGGCCGTCGCCGAGCCCGAGCCTGCCGCCGTTGAGCCCGAGCCTGCCGCCGTTGAGCCCGAGCCTGCCGCCGTTGAGCCCGAGCCTGCCGCCGTTGAGCCCGAGCCCGCCGCCGTTGAGCCCGAGCCCGCCGTCGCCGAGCCCGAGGCGTCCGCGCCCGAGCCGGAGACCGCCGGCGAGGACGACGACTCGGTCGTCTCCAGCCAGCCGGGCGCGCCGTCGGCCTGAGGCCGGCCGCGGCGCCCGGACACGGTCGCGCGTCCTGCGCTTCGCAGGCGCGCGCTCCGGCGCCGGCCGCGATGGTCCCGTTCATCGGTCTCACCGGCGGCGTTGGTTCAGGCAAGTCGACGGCGCTGGCCGCGCTGCAGCGACTCGGCGCCGCGACCCTGTCGACCGACCAGGTCGTGCACGACCTGTACGAGACCGACGAGGTGCGGGCGCTGGTCGTGCAGCGATTCGGCCCCGAGACGCTGCGCGACGGCCGGATCGATCGTGCCGCGCTGGCGCGGTTGGCGTTCGCCGCCGCCGAGCACCGGGAGTGGCTCGAGCAAACGCTGTGGCCACGCGTCGGCGAGCGGATGCTGGCGTGGCGGGCCGAGCAGGAGCGGCTGGCGCCGCCACCGCGCGCGCTCGTGGTCGAGGTGCCACTGCTGTTCGAATCGGGGCTTGACCGCGGCTACGACGCGACGATCGCGGTGATCGCCGACGAGGCGACCCGCGATCGACGCGCCGCCGCCCGTGGCCACCACGGACTCGAGCAGCGAGTCGCCCGTCAGCTCAGCCAGCAGGAAAAGTCGCAGCGTGCGACGTTCACCGTCGTCAACGACGGGACCGAGGCCGAGCTCGAGGTCAGTCTGTCGTCGATCCTTGCGATGCTGGAGCGGATGGGCCTCGACCGATGACCCCCTCGACCGTCAAACCCGCGCGTCGACCGCGGACGACGAGACCGGCGGGCGCGCCGCGGCGAGACGCCGCTGTTCGTCGCCGCGCAACTCGCCGTCGGTGGATCCGTCGCGCGCTGTTGGCGCTCGTCGCGATGGCGATCGTCGGAGTGATCGTGGTGCTGACCGCGCCGATTGCTCGCAAGGCCGTCAACGAGTTCGGGCTGCCGCTCTCATACGCGTCGATCATTCGCCAGCAGGCGGGCGAGAAGCACCTGTCGCCCGCGCTGGTCGCGGGGGTGATCTACACCGAGACGAAGTTCGACGCGCGCACCTCGTCGGCGGGCGCGGTCGGGCTGATGCAGATCGAGCCGGCGACCGCGGAGTTCCTCGCCCGCAAATCGGGCGCGACGTCGTTCCACCCCTCCGATCTCGACGAACCCGGGGTCAACATCGCCTACGGCTCCTACTACCTGCGCTACCTGCTCGACGAGTACCACGGCAGCCGGGTGCTGGCACTGGCCGCCTACAACGGCGGCGAGACGAATGTCGATCGCTGGGTCGCGCAGGCGCGGGCGCACGGCCACCGACTGACGATCTCGGCGATCCCGTTCCCCGAGACCCGTGCCTACGTCTCCCGGGTGCTGCACGCGGCCTCGGAGTACCGCAGCCGCTACGCCAAGCAGCTGGGTTACGGTTGAGCGACCGTGACCGCGACGGCGCGCGGGTCATGGCGTCTGACGACGTTCGCGATCGCCTGCAGCACGACCAGCATCGCGAAGCCGATCCCAGCCGCTCCGACGATGTACCACGGCCACGGCCCGAACGCGCTCAGCAGCGAGCCCTCGACCGGCTTGGCGCGCAGGAACATGTAGTTGCCGCCGGTCACGAGGTCGGCGCTGCCGGCGACCACCGCCCAGGCCAGCGTCGCTGCGAACACGCGCAGCGGCGCACCTCGACGCGGGTATAGGCCGCACCCGAACGTCAGCCCGACCCCGGCCAGCACCGCGACGATGTGGTAGGTGAAGTAGGTGAAGTAGAAGATCGACGGAAAGCTCCACGCCAGATCCGGCGTGATCGTCGCCTGCAGCGATGCCGACAGCGCCCACAGGTAGGTGAACTCCGCCCACGGCTGGCGCCTGGTCCACAGGGCGATCGCCGAGACCACCGTGATCAGGTCGGTCAGCTGCAACGGCAGGTCATAGCGGGCGCTCCAGATCCCGTCGGCGAGGTCCGCGACATACTCGCCGACCCAGGCCGCGATGAGGAGCAGCGCCAGCGCTCGAAAGCAGACCGTCGTCGTCTTAGGCGAGCACCGTCGCGCGACCAGCACGACGATCGGCGCCGACACCGCCAGCGCCGCGAGCGCGGCCAGATGTGCGGTGGAGAATTGCTGCACGCACGCCAGCTTCCCACCGCGCGCGCCCTCGCGGCGCGCTTCAGCAGCTGTCGGCCACCGGCCAGGCGAGCTCGATGATGCTCGCGTGGGCGACCTCGGCCTCGGGCGGCGGCCGCATCCCGAGCGCGAGCATCGCCGCACGGATCGTCCCCACGTGCGCGACCACCAGTGCCGGCTGGGGTCCGGCGGCGACCCGGTCAAGCACGGGCCGGGTGCGCGCCACCTGGTCTGCGAGCGACTCGCCTCCGGGGAAGGCGAACCCGTCGCGCGCGGCCTCGAACGCGGCGAAGCGCTCGGGCTCGTCGCGTCGCAGCCGCGCGACCGGCCGGCCCTCCCAGGCGCCACGATCTGACTCCGACAGTGCGTCGAGCACCGAGAGCGGCGCACCGGTCAGATCGGCGACCACCACCGCCGTCGCGTGGGCGCGTCGCAGTGGCGAGCAATAGATGGCGGTGATTCCGGCGTTGCTCGCGGCGTGCGCAAGCGCGGCGGCCTGCTCGCGACCGTGCCGCGACAGTGGTGGGTCGCGCCGGCCGAGGATCAGGCCGTTCGCGTTGTCCGCGGTCTGGCCGTGCCGGGACAGCAGCATCGGCTGCGTGCAAGCTCCCGGCACGGCGACCGCCGCATCAGAAGATGCGGACCGCCACCTCGGCGGGCGCATCGAACAGGCGGTTGAGCTCGCCGTCGAGCTTGACCAGCGTGACCGACGCGCCGGCCATGTCCAGCGACGTGCAGTACTCGCCGACGTAGCTGCGGGTGACGTTGATCCCGCGGTCGGCGAGTTGCCGGTGGGCGCGACCGTAGAGGATGTACAGCTCGGAGATCGGGGTCCCGCCGAGGCCGTTGATCATCAGCGCGACATCATCGCCGGACTCGTACGGCAGGTCGGTCGCAACCGCGTCGACGAGCTCGTCGACGATCGCGTTGGCGTCGGCGAGCTTCTCGCGTCGGCGCCCCGGCTCACCGTGAATGCCCACACCCATCTCCATCTCGTCCGCGCCGAGCTCGAACAGCGGCGACCCCTTCGCGGGCGGCGTGCACGAGGTCAGTGCCATCCCCATCGTCCGCGTCACCGAGTTGACCCGCTCGCCGAGCGCGACCAGCGCGTCGAGGTCCGCGCCCTCTTCCGCGGCCGCACCGACGGCCTTGATCACGAAGAAATTGCCGGCCACGCCCCGGCGCCCGATCGTGTAGGTGGAGTCCTTGACCGCCACATCGTCGTCGACGACCAGCGTCGCCACCTTGATGTCCTCGGCCTCGGCCAGCTCCTTGCCCATCTCGAAGGCCATCTTGTCGCCGGTGTAGTTGTTGATGATGTGCAGCACGCCCTTCGGGCTGGCCATCAGCTTCGTGGTCTCGTAGACGTAGTCCGACGGCGGCGCGGCGAACACATCGCCCGGACAGGCGGCGTCGAGCATGCCGCGGCCGACGACCATCACGTGTGCGGGCTCGTGCCCGGAACCCGAGCCCTGGACGATCGAGACCTTGTTCGCATCGGGAGCGTCGGCACGCATGATCAGGTTGTAGTCCGGGACGTAACGCAACGCGCCGGGGTTAGCGAGCGCGATCCCCTGGAGCATCTCGGGAACAAACTGCTGGGGGTCATTGACGAACTTCTTCACGGTCTCTCCTCTGGCTGTTTGGGACACGACATTTGAGTGCTCGTGGGGATGGCCCTTCAGGCCGATTGGACCTGCGCCTGCTCCCACGCCTCGAGCACCGCCTCGAACAAGACGGCGACCGCGATCGCCCCCGCGTCGGGCGAGTCACGGCTTCGATCGCCGGTGTACGACGCCCGTCCGCGCTGGGCGAGCATCCCCGTCGTTGCCTCCGCGCTGGAGCGCGCGACCTTCGCGGCGCGGCCGAGGGCGGCGGTCGAGCCCTCCGGCAGCGCCGCGTCGAGCTCGTCGACGGCGGGGGACAGGGAGTCAAGCAACGTCTTGTCGCCGAGGTCGGCGTTGCCGCGCTGCTTGATCCCCTCGATCGACGCTCGCAGCGCCGCGACTACGTCCTCACCGCTGGGGTCCCGGTTGTCGCCGAGCGAGGATCCGGCACGCAGAAACGCGGTGCCCCAGATCGGTCCGGAGGTTCCGCCGATTCGCTTGGTGAGGACGATCGCGGTCTTTTTCAGCAGCGTGCCCGGGTTGGAGCGGTCGAGCTCGTCCCAGTCGGAGATGACAACTTCGAATCCCCGTGCGAGCGAGTAGCCGAAGTCCCCGTCGCCGGCGGCGGCGTCAAGATCGCAGAAGTACTGCTCGTTGTCGACCACGGTCTGCGCGACCGTACGGACGACGAGCTCGGCCTGGGCGAGCGCTTGATCGCTCATGCAGTCTCCTTTTCAGCCAGGGGTTGGGTACGGCAGATGTCGAGATCGGCGAGCGTCACCTCGGAGGCGGGGTCGGCGGCGCTGCGATTGGCGAGCACGTGCGCCGGATGCCCTGGATCGCCGAGGCTGGAGACAACCATCGCGGCTTCGCGGAAGTCCTCCTCGGCGGTGTAGCTCGAGACCGTGACGACACAGCGCAGGCCGGCGCCATCGGCCGCCACCAGGCCGTTACGTGAGTCCTCGATCACGATCGCGTCGGCCGCCGTGATCCCGAGCTCGGAGAGCGCCAGCCGGTAGATCGCCGGGTCCGGCTTCTTGGCCGGCACGATGTCGCCGGCGAACACCGAGAAGCGAGCGGCCGGCGCGTCGCCGACCGCGTGGGCGAGCACGGCGCGGACCGAGTCCTCGGCCGAGGTCGAGGCGACCGCGAGCGTCCAGCCGGCATCGGCCGCGGCGCCGACGATCCGAGCGATCCCGGGCCGTCCGGGCAACTTGCCGTCGCGTACGATCTGCTTGTAGTGGGCGGTCTTGCGCCGGTGCCAGTCGGCGAGCATCGCCTTCTGGCCGGCGGCGCCGCTCGGCAGCCCGTTGTCGGCGACGAACCGATCGGTCAGCAGCGACGCCATTCGCTCCTTGCCGCCGCCGATCCTGACCCGCTCGGCGTACTCGGCGTCGGACCAGTGCACCGGCAGGCCGAGCTCGGCGAACGTGTCGTTGAACGCGGGCCGGTGGCCGTCGCGCTCGGTATCGGCGAGCACGCCGTCGCAGTCGAAGATCAGCGCGGGCATCGTCGCGTCAGTGCATCGATGTCGAGAGCGCCTGCGCCTTGCCCGCCGAGCCGAACATCCGGATGTGATGCACCGCCATCGTCTTGACCGCCTCGCGCACGTGCGCCAGCAGCGCCGGTGGGTCGTGCTTGCCCGGGTTGGCCTCGAGGTACTCGCGATGGGCGTCGACGAAGGCGATCTTGAGCGCGGTCGAGATGTTGACCTTCGCGCAGCCTCGCGCGATCAGGTCCGAGAACTGCTCGGCGCGCAGCCCGGTGCCGCCGTGCAGGACCTGGGGGATCGGATGCGCTGCGACGATCTCCGAGACGCGCTCGGGGTGCAGCTCCGGGCTCGCTTGGTAGAGCCCGTGGGCGGTGCCGATCGCGGGCGCGAACGAATAGATCCCGGTGCGCTCGATGAACTCGCCGGAGACCTCGGTCGGGTGCACCGCGCCCGCATCCTCGGAGCCAACCCCATCCTCGACGCCGGCGACCGACTCGATCTCGCCCTCGACCTGGGCGCCGAGCGCGGTCGCCTCGGCGACGACCTCGATCGTCTGCCGCGTGTTCTCCGCGACATCCAGCTCGGAGGCGTCGAACAGCACCGAGTTCCAACCGGCCTTCAGGCAGATCGAGATCCAATCCCGGTCCGGGCAGTGGTCGAGGTGCAGGCTGACCGGCACCGGGCACGCCTCGGCCCGCGAGCGCCAGATGCTGAACAGCTGATCGGCGCCGTAGGCCTTGACGGTCTTCAACGACGTCTGCACGATCAGCGGCGAGTCGAGCTCGACGGCCGCGGCGAGCACCGCTTCGAGCGAGAGGTCGTCGACGATGTTGATCGCGGCCACGCCGTAGCGCTGATCGAAGGCGGGGTCCATGATCTCGCGCATCGGGACGATCGGCATCGGTACTCCTTTCGACGGCGGCGGCGGGTAGCGCGCAGCCTAGTGCCTAGGCAGTACTGATGCCAGGCCAGGATCCGACCGCGACGGGGGTAACCTCGAAGCAGACCGACGATGCCCCAGTTCCAGCTCGACAGCACCTTCTCGCCGACCGCCGACCAGCCGGCTGCGGTCGCCGCGCTCGCGTCCGGGATCGAGTCCGGTGAGCGCTTCCAGACGCTGCTCGGCGCGACCGGGACGGGCAAGACGATGACGATGGCGGCGACGATCGAGGCGGTCCAGCGCCCGTCGCTGGTGATCGCCCACAACAAGACGCTGGCGGCCCAGCTCTGCAACGAGTTCCGCACCTACTTCCCGAGCAACTCGGTCGAGTACTTCGTCTCCTACTACGACTACTACCAGCCCGAGGCCTACGTCCCGTCCAAGGACCTCTACATCGAGAAGGACTCGGCGATCAACCAGGAGATCGACCGCCTGCGCCACGCCGCCACCGCCGGCCTGTTCGCGCGGCGCGACGTCGTGATCGTGGCCAGCGTCTCGTGCATCTTCGGCCTCGGCTCGCCGGAGGTCTACGACGAGAACCTGCAGACGCTCAACAAGGGCGAGATGATCGACCGCGACCGCCTGCTGCGCAAGCTCGTGTCGATCCAGTACACGCGCAACGACACGGCGATCGCGCGCGGCACCTTCCGGGTTCGCGGCGAGACGCTGGAGATCTGGCCCGCGTACGCCGAGACCGCATATCGGATCGTGCTGTTCGGCGACGAGGTCGAGCACCTGCAGCACTTCGACCCGGTCACCGGCGAGCTGATCGAGGACGACCTGGAGCACGTCGCGATCTGGCCCGCGTCGCACTACAACGTGCGTGAGGGGATGATCGAGGATGCGGTCGCCGCGATCGGCGCCGAGCTCAACGCGCGCTGTGCCGAGCTCGAGCAGCAGGGCAAGCTGCTGGAGTCCCACCGGTTGCGCCAGCGCACCCAATACGACATGGAGATGCTGCGCGAGCTCGGGTTCTGCTCGGGGATCGAGAACTACTCGCGCATCCTCGACGGACGCAATCCGGGCGACCGGCCCTACTGCCTGCTGGATTACTTCCCGTCTGACTGGGTTTGCTTCATCGACGAATCCCATCAGACGGTGCCGCAGATCGGCGGCATGTACGAGGGCGACCGCTCGCGCAAGCAGACGCTCGTCGACTATGGCTTCCGGCTGCCGTCGGCCCTGGACAACCGGCCCCAGACCTTTCAGGAGTTCCTCTCGATCACGCCGCAGATGGTGTTCGTCTCGGCCACGCCCGGCGAGTACGAGCGCTCGCATTCTCCGTCCGTCGTGGAGCAGATCGTGCGCCCGACCGGGATCGTCGACCCCGACGTCGAGGTCAGGCAGACCAAGAACCAGATCGACGATCTGATGAACGAGATCCGCGTCAGGGTCGACCGCGATGAGCGCACGCTGGTGACGACGCTGACCAAGAAGATGTCCGAGGACCTGACCGACTATCTGCTGGAGATGGGCTTCCGGGTCCGCTACCTCCACTCCGAGATCGACACGCTGGAGCGGATCCAGATCATCCGTGAGCTGCGCCTCGGCGAGTACGACGTGCTCGTCGGGGTCAACCTCCTGCGCGAGGGCCTGGACCTTCCCGAGGTTTCGCTGGTGGCGATCCTCGACGCCGACAAGGAGGGGTTCCTGCGCGGCGCCACCTCGCTGATCCAGACGATCGGCCGCGCCGCGCGCCACGCCGACGGCATGGTCGTGATGTACGCCGACAAGCAGACCGCCGCGATGCACACCGCGATCGGGGAGACCGATCGCCGGCGCGCGATCCAGATCGCTTACAACCGCGAACACGACATCACCCCGGAGTCGATCGTCAAGGGCGTGTCGGACATCGCCGAGTTCCTGATGGGCGACTCCAAGGTGCCCAAGTCGCGCCGCGCCCGGCGTCGCGCAGCCACCGGGATGCAGCCGGCCGAGATCGAGAAGACGATCATCGAGCTCGAGGAGGAGATGCTCGCGGCCGCCGAGGATCTGCGGTTCGAGTACGCGGCGAAGCTGCGTGATGAGATCCGCGATCTCAAACGCCAGCTCGACCAGCTGGTCGCGGCAGGCTGAGCCGCACCAGTCGATACGCTCGGCTGCGTGCAGGAGAACCGATGACCGAACCGAGCGGCCAACGCGCGGCGTCGGACATTCTCTCCGCGGCCGAGCAGCTGGCCGAACAGATCACCGGTGCTGCCCGCTCGGAGGCCGACGCGATCCGCGCCCGGGCCGACGGTGAGTCCGAACAGGCGCGGGCGGCGATGCGCGAGCGGATCGGGCGGCTGGCGGAGATGGCCGACGCGATGGGCTCGCAGCTGGTGCAGATGCGCTCCGAGCTCGATGCGCTGCGGCAGTCGGTCCGGCCGGGCGCGCCGCAGGAGGTTGCGGTGCCCGAGCCGCCAGCTGCGGACGAGCCCGCCCCGGAGCATGACGGTCCGGCGACCGTCACCGACCCTGACGAGGTCACCGCACGGCTGGTGGCGCTCAACATGGCGATGACCGACACGCCGCGGGACGAGACTGCCCGCTATCTGCGCGAGCACCACGGCTCGCTCGCCGAACCCGAGCGACTGCTCGACGAGGTCTACGCCCGCGCTGCGCGCTGAATCGGCGCGCCTCCAGGCAACCTTTGGGGGCCGAGTAGGGGTTCAGGATGGTGTGAGGCAGTCACGTCCCAGCACCGCCGAGCGACGCCGCGCCGAGTTCGAACGCTTCGTGGCGGCGTCGACCGATCCGCTGCTCCGTGCCGCGTATCTGGTCGTCGGCGATCTCGCCGGCGCCGAAGACCTCGTCCAGGAGTGCCTGATCAGGGTTTCCAAGCGTTGGCCGAAGGTACGCACGATGGACCACCCACGCGCATATGCGCGGCGGGTGCTGATCAACCTCGCGCTGGATGAGGCGCGCGGCCGCGTCCGGCGGCGGGACGAGCTGGAGGCGCCGGACATGCTGCGCGACGGTCACGACGAGGCCTCGGCGCGTGAGTTCGCCGCGGTCGACAGTCGCTCCGAGCTCGAATGGGCGCTGGCGATCTTGCCCCCGCGGCAGCGCGCGGTATTGGTGCTGCGCTACTTCGAGGACCTCTCGGAGGCGGACACCGCATCCGTGCTCGGCTGCTCCGTCGGCACCGTCAAGAGCACCACCTCACGCGCCCTCGCGCGTCTGCAATCGACGCTCGCCGCCCCGATCACGAAGGAGCCACGATGAACACCGAACAGCTTGAGCAGGAACTGCGCGAGACCCTGACCGCGGCGGCGGATGAGTTGCCCGCGTCCGCCGGGTCGAGGGTCCGGACCCACGCGTACCGCCCGCGGACGCGGAGCCTGCGGCCGCCGGTCGCCGCGGGTGCGCTGACAGTCGCCGCGGTCGCCGGCGCCGCCGTCTGGGTCGTCGGCTTCAGCCAGCAGACCTCGCCGGCGTTCGCCGGCTGGACCGCGACGCCGACCGCGGGCTCGCGCGCGCAACGCATCGCGGCCGAGTCGACCTGCCGTCGCATCGTCAGATCTCCGGCGACGGTGCGCGCGCAGACCGGCGGCGGCCCACCCCCCGCCGGCACGATCGACCTCGGTCATCTGCGACCGGTGCTGACCGATACCCGCGGTCCGTTCACGTGGGCGATCTTCGCCGGTGCCAACGACAGCGCGTCGTGCATCGACGGCCCGTCGTTGACGATGGTCGCCGCCTCGGGCGGGGTCAACGTGACCGCCCCGAGGGGCCGGATCGCGCTGACCTCCGCGTCGCAGACCAAGACGCCGGCCGGCAACGCCTACTCGTTCGTCGAGGGACGGGCGGGCTCCGGCGTGACCGCCGCGACGCTCGTGCTCAGCGACGACGCTCGGGTGCAGGCGACGATCCAAAACGGTTGGTTCGTGGCGTGGTGGCCCGGTGCTCACACCGCGCACTCGGCGCTGGTGAGGACCGCGTTGGGCACGACCAGCCAGGCGCTCCCGGCCCACTCCGGTCCCGCATGCGCGGCGATGCGCAAGCCCACCGCCGGGTTGCGCACCTGCACCAGCCGCTCGACGTTCGGACCCGGCCACCACGGTCACACCGCGGGCTTCAGCGCCAGCTCGGTGGGCACGAGCACCTCCTGAAGCGTCTTTGAGCTCATCCGCGGTCGCGGTCGGCCGCGGATCACGCGTCATCCGCCGCCGTGGTGTGCCTGCTCGCGGTGGCGCTCTCGCCGGGCATCGAGGTCGGCCTCGACGGCGTCGAGGTCGGCTCCCGGCCCGTACAGGGCCCAGGTGCCCCGAACGGCGGTGGCCGCGACGATCACCAGCGTCCACACCGGCCAGAACGAGCCCTGTGCGCCCCCGATCGCCCAGACCACCGTGCAGACGAAGAACAGGCCCAGCGAGCCGCCGATCTCCTGCGTCATCCGCTTGGTCAGGTCCCACCGGCGCTGGCGATAGCTGACGCCCGTACCGCCGGGCACGACGGGGAGGTCCCGGTGCAGCGCGTCGAGCTCGCCGATCGTCTTGGCGGTGTAGGCGCGCTCGGTCCGGTCCTCAAACTCCTCGGTCGTCAGCCGGCCCGCGATCGTGTGCTGCTCAAGCTCGTCGACGACCTGCTCGCGATCGGCGTCGGACGCTCTCAGACCGGGGTCCGACGAGGGTCGCGGAAGGGCGTTCTCGCTCATTGCGGAGAACTGTACGGGAGGCGCTCAGATACGGACACGCGAACGTCTGTTCGGTGTTCTAGAGTGAAATCGCAGTGGATCAGATCGTCGTCTCGGGCGCCCGGGAGCACAACCTCAAGGATGTCGACGTCGCGATCCCGCGGGACTCGCTGACGGTGATCACGGGCCTGTCGGGCTCGGGCAAGTCGTCGCTCGCGTTCGACACGATCTATGCCGAGGGCCAGCGCCGCTACGTCGAGTCGCTGTCGGCCTACGCGCGCCAGTTCCTGGGGCAGATGGACAAGCCCGACGTCGACTCGATCGAGGGGCTGTCGCCGGCGATCTCGATCGACCAGAAGACGACCTCGCGCAATCCGCGCTCGACGGTCGGCACGGTCACCGAGATCTACGACTACCTGCGGCTGCTGTGGGCGCGGATCGGGCATCCCCACTGCCACATCTGCGGGCGACCGATCACCGGCCAGTCCGCCGAGCAGATCATCGACCAGGTGATGGAGCTCGCCGAGGGCACGCGGTTCATGGTGATGGCGCCGATCGTCCGCGGCCGCAAGGGGGAGTACGGCAAGCAGTTCGAGGAGCTGCGGACCGAGGGCTTCGGCCGCGTCAAGGTCAACGGCGAGCTGCGACGCCTCGACGAGGAGATCGTGCTCGACAAGAAGTACAAGCACGACATCTCGGTCGTCGTCGACCGGCTGGTGATGAAGACCGATCTGCGCAAGCGGCTGGCGGACTCGGTCGAGACCGCGGTCACGCTCGCCGACGGGTTGGTCGAGATTGAGATGGTCGACGCCGCTGACGACGCCGCCCCGGCCGAGCGGATCCTCACCTTCTCGGAGCGGTTCGCATGTCCGGTGCACGGGCCGAGCCTGGTCGAGCTCGAGCCGCGGATCTTCTCCTTCAACGCTCCCCACGGCGCCTGCCCGCGCTGCACCGGCCTGGGTTCGCAGATGGAGATCGATCCCGAGCTCGTGGTCCCGGACCCGACGTTGTCGATCGGCGACGGCGCGATCGCTCCCTGGACGGCGAGCGCCTCGCACTACTACGACCAGCTGACGCAGTCGATCTCCGAGCGCTACGACGTCGACCTCAACACGCCGTGGCAGGACCTGCCGGCCGCGGCGCGGGACTTCTTCCTGAGCGGCAGCAAGGACCGTGTCACGGTCTCCTACCGAAACCGCTTCGGGCGCAAGCGCACCTACTCCACCCAGTTTGAGGGGATCATCCCCAACCTCGAGCGCCGCTACCGCGAGACCGAGTCCGACTACTCGCGGGAGCGGATCGAGGAGTACATGACGCTGCGTCCCTGCCCGGACTGCAAGGGCGCACGTCTGCGCCCCGAGTCGCGGGCGGTGCTGGTCTCGGGCAGCTCGATCAACGAGTTCACGGCGCTGCCGGCGCGGCGCGCGCTGGAGTGGGTGGCAGGCCTCGAGCTCTCCGAGCACGATCGGCGCATCGCTCGGCTGGTGCTGCGCGAGATCGAGGAGCGTCTGCGGTTCCTGGACAACGTCGGCGTCGGCTACCTGTCGATGGACCGTGCCGCGTCGACGCTTTCGGGCGGCGAGGCACAGCGGATCCGGTTGGCGACGCAGATCGGCTCGTCGCTGGTCGGCGTCCTGTACATCCTCGACGAGCCGTCGATCGGCTTGCATCAGCGCGACAACGAGCGGCTGATCTCGACCCTCGAGCGGCTGCGCAACCTTGGCAACACGGTGCTCGTGGTCGAGCACGACGAGGGGACGATGCGGGCGGCCGACCACGTCGTCGACATGGGACCGGGCGCGGGCGAGCACGGCGGCCACGTCGTTGCCGAGGGAACCGCCGCCGAGATCGCCGGGGTCGCCGAGTCGCTCACCGGCCAGTTCCTGGCGGGGACGAGAACGATCGCGGTCCCCGCCAAGCGCCGGACCCCGTCGGGATACATCCAGATCGAGGGCGCGACGGAGAACAACCTGCAGGGGATCAACGTCAAGGTGCCGCTGGGGGTGCTGTGCAGCGTCACCGGCGTGTCGGGCTCGGGCAAGTCGACGCTCGTCAACGAGGTGCTGCTGAAGACCGTCGCCAACCATCTGCACCGGACGCGCGTCCGGCCGGGAGCGCACAAGCGCGTGACCGGGCTCGAGCAGCTCGACAAGATCATCTCCGTCGACCAGTCGCCGATCGGCCGCACCCCGCGCTCGAACCCGGCGACCTACATCGGCCTGTTCGATCAGATCCGGGAGCTGTTCTCAAAGACCCAGGAGGCCCGGGCTCGCGGCTACAAGCCGGGCCGGTTCTCGTTCAACGTCAAGGGCGGCCGCTGCGAGGTGTGTCGCGGCGACGGCCAGATCAAGATCGAGATGCACTTCCTACCCGACGTCTACGTCCCGTGCGAGCAGTGCCATGGCAAGCGCTACAACCGTGAGACGCTCGAGGTCCGGTTCAAGGGCAAGACGATCGCCGACGTGCTGGAGATGCCGATCGAGGAGGCGACCGAGTTCTTCGCTCACATCCCGAAGATCAACCGCCGGGTACGGGCGCTGGTCGACGTCGGGCTCGGCTACATGCGGCTCGGCCAGCCGGCCACGACCCTGTCGGGTGGCGAGGCGCAACGCGTCAAGCTCGCCGCGGAGCTGTCCAAGGTCGCGACGGGCACGACGATGTACATCCTCGACGAGCCCACGACCGGCCTGCACTTCGCCGATATCCAGCGGCTGCTGGAGGTGCTCGACCGGCTCGTGGCGACCGGTAACTCGGTCGTCGTGATCGAGCATAACCTCGACGTGATCAAGGTCTCGGATCGGCTGATCGACCTCGGGCCCGAGGGTGGCGACGAGGGTGGCCGCCTGATCGCTCAGGGAACGCCGGAGCAGGTGGCGGAGGTGGCCGAGTCGTATACGGGCCACTTCCTCGCCGGCGTGCTGCCCGTCAAGGCACGGCGAACGCGGCGCTCGCCGAAGTCGAACGCGGCGGCGAAGCCGAAGCCGAAGGCGGCGGCGTCAAATGGCGGCTCGGGCAAGGGGGCGTCGGGCAACGGCGCGTCGGGAGCCACCAACGGCAACGGCACGCAGAAGCACGCCAAGCGCGCGGTCGGCAGCCGCGCCCGCTGAGCTGGAGCGGACCGGGGGAGCGGACCGGGCTGCTCTCGGTCCCGGTCCCGGTCCCGGTCAAACTCGCGATCCGCATCGTTGCGCTCGAACCTTGTCGATTGCGTACAACCCGTCTGTACGGGAATCACAAAGTTCGGCCCGATGGGGCAATCGGGCCGTGTAAGCCGGTGCCGCGGGGCCGGCGGCCCGAAGGCCAACGGCGCCGACGCCGCGCGCCGGACAAAGACCGCGAAGTAGGCGCGCCGGCGGTTAGCGCTGGCCGGAGCCGCCAGGGCGGTTGCGCGCGCGAATCATGATCCACGAGAACGCCACCGAGGCGAGCCAGATGCTCCACGCCGACAGCGGCGCGGCAATCACGGCGAGGAACTCGCCGACCAGCGTCAGGGCGATCGCCACGAACCACAGGTTCCTGCGTCTGTCTGAGCTCATGTGCTGAATCGATACCCACGGCGCTTGGATCGATAACCCTGAATCGGACGATGGCACGAATCTGCGAGGGGTTCGCAGCTCGCTGCCAAACGTCATCGGATGGGCGACAATCGAGCCGTGCAGGCCGAGGGCGAGCGCCTCCAGCTCTGGCTCCAGAAGTGGCGGTGGTATGAGCGCAACTCGCTGCCGTGGAACCGGGCCCGGATCCACTGGGAGCTGATGCGCCGGCAGGCGTTCGCCCGCTGGCCGCTGCACGGCAACGTGCTCGAAGCGCTCGCGGAGGATCGTCTGCGGATCGGTCCGCAGGTGCTGTTGGAGCCGAACGTGTGGTTGACCGCGCCCGGCGCCGCGCGGATCGGCATCGGCGGCGGAAGCTTTCTCAATCAGGGGGTGATGGTGGCGGCGCTGGAGCTCGTCGAGATCGGCGAGCACTGCATGCTCGCCAACGGCTGCTTCGTCACCGACGCGGACCATCGCTTCGATGACCCGACCCGGCCGATCACCTGGCAGGGATTCACGACCAAGGGGCCGACGCGGGTCGGCGACAACGTCTGGTGCGGCGCCAACGTCGTGATCACGAGCGGTGTCACCGTCGGCGAGCGCTGCGTGATCGGGGCCAATTCGGTCGTCACCGGAGATCTGCCCCCGTTCAGCGTGGCCGTCGGTGCGCCGGCGCGCGTGCTGCGCACGATCGGCAGCCCGACCGCACCCCCCGATCCACCCGACGCGCCCGGGGTGGATCGGCCCGAGCCGCCGGCTCGCCCGCCGGCTCACGGGCCCGCCGGGGCCGACAAGCAGACCGACGGCCCGAACCGCTGAGCGACCGCAGCGGCCCGGTCCGCCGGGCGCGACCGTTGGAGCCGGGACCATCGCGCGACCCCAGGGGCGGGTCGCGGGTCGAGCGAGTGGCCCTGGCTCGATCAGCTCCGGTCTCGCAGCTCTCCTCGTCAGGCTCGCACCGCTCAGTGTGCAACGCTGACTACACCAGCCAAGGAATAATAGCTACACCCATGAAGGAAGGCAACGCCTAGGAGTTCTTGATGACGATCCCCTCGATGATGTTCGCGGCCCGCTCGCAGGCGTCGATCGCCTCCTCGAGGCGCTCGAACAGGTCCTTCCAGCGGATCACGACCATCGGATCGATGCCGCCGTCGAACAACGAGGCGATCGCCCCGCGGGTGATCTGGTCGCCGTCGTTCTCGAGCCGGTTGACCTCGACCGTGTAGTGCGACACGTCGTTGAAGTCGCGCAACCGCGGCACCGCCTCGGCGATCAACGCGGTCGCGTCCAGCAGCACCCGCGCGAGCGCGATCGACTGCTCCATCGGCGCCTCGATCTTGTACAGGCCGAGGTAGTCGGCGACCTCCTCGGTGAAGTCGACGACGTCGTCCAGCGCCGAGACGAGCGCAAGGATGTCGACTCGGTCGATCGGGCTCGTGTCGCCGTGGTTGAGCCGGTCGATCACCTCGTGGGTGATCCGATCACCTTCGTGCTCGAGGTCGCGGATCTTGGCCGCCAGCTCCTTGCTTTCCGGATACCCGACGAGCAGCTCGAGCAGCAGCGACGCCGCCTCGTGCATGTTGCGAGCAGCGTCGCTGAACAGCTCGAAGTACACCGGCCCGGCCGTGGATGCTCGCTTGAGGCGGGCCATCAGCGCGAGATGTTAACCCGCCGCGGCAACGTGAACTTGGCCGTGATGTGTCCGGGGTCGGTCAGATGGCGGGAGACCGCGATCCGGTCAGCCCGCCACCGCTCGAGATTCTCGACGGCTGCTCAGAAGCCGGCGCGGAACCGCGCCAGTTCGTCGTCGTCGATCGAATAAAAGTGCTCAGCGGCCGGGAAGCGACGGTTGCGAACGTCGTCGGCGTATTGCGCGACGCCCGCGACCATGTGCGCCCGGACATCCTCGTAGCGCTTGACGAAGCGCGCGACATGGCCGTCGTAGATGCCCAGCAGGTCGTGGAACACGAGCACTTGGCCGTCGGTCGCGTCGCCGGCGCCGATCCCGATCACCGGGACCTCCATCTGTGTCATCAACTCGGCGGTGACCGCCGCCGGGATCGCCTCGAGCACGACCGCGAAGCATCCGGCCTGCTGCAGCGCGACCGCATCGTGGGCGACCGCCAGCGCCTGCTCGCCGCTGCGCCCCTGGGCACGGTGGCCGCCAAGCGCGGTTGCGGTCTGCGGGGTCAGCCCGACGTGGCCCATCACCGGGATTCCTGCCTCGACGATCGCCAGCGCGCGCTGCACGCTGGTGCCGCCGCGCTCGAGCTTGACCGCATCGGCGCCCGCCTCCTTGATGAACCGCTGCGCGGTCGCGATCGCCTGTTGATCGGAGCCCTCATAGGAGCCGAACGGCAGATCGGCGACCAGCAGCGGCGTCTGCAGCCCGCGGCGCACGGCCGCGGTCAACATCAGCATCTCGTCGATCGAGATCGGCACCGTCGACGGGTAGCCGAGCACGGTCATCGCCCCCGAGTCGCCGACGAGCACGAGATCGACGCCGGCCTCCTGCGCGACCTGCGCCGAGGGATAGTCATACGCGGTGACCATCACAATCGGCTCGCCGAGCCGCTTCTTGTCAACCAGCCGCGGCAATGTCATCGGCAGCGGCGCGTCCAGCGACGGGGGTACGGGGATCCGTGGGGTTGCGGACATGGTCTGTTCTCCTATTCGGTTGTCGCCCCGATTGGGGTCGCCACCGGTTGATGAAGCGCCGGCTCGGCTGGGCCGAGTGGCACGGGAGCGTTGTCGATCAGGCGTACGGCGCCGAAGCGGGCGGCGATCACCGCGAGCGCGTCGCGGTCGAGCGTCGTCAGCTCCAGCATCGTCGCCGGGTCGACCAGTTGCAGGTACTCGAGATCGATGCCGGCGTCGTCCAACAGGGCGCGGCCGGGCGCGAGCGCTCGCTTCGGATCGCGCTCGCCGCCGGTGGCTGCGTCGGCGATCGTGGTCAGCGCTCGGTGCAGGACCGGGGCGCGTCGGCGGTCGATCGGCGTCAGCAACGCGTTGCGGCTCGAAAGCGCGAGCCCGTCGGGGTCGCGCACGGTCGCCAGCGCCTCGATCTCGGTCGGGATCGCGAGGTCGGCTACGAGCCGACGGATGACCGCGAGCTGTTGGGCGTCCTTGGCGCCGAAGTACGCGACGTCGGCGCCGACGATGTTCAGCAGCTTGCAGACGATGGTCGCGACGCCCTGGAAGTGGCCCGCACCGCGACTGGCGCCCTCGAGCGGCTCGGTGACACCGGCGACCGAGATCGTCGTCGCAAACTCGGCCGGGTACATCTCCCGTACCGGCGGGGCGAACAGCCAGTCGACGCCGAGCTCGCCGGCGCGCTCGGCGTCCGCGTGTTGCTCACGTGGGTAGGCAGCGAGGTCCGAGGCTTCGTTGAACTGGGTCGGGTTGACGAACAGCGACACGACGACCTCGTCGCAGTTCGCGAGCGCGTGACGCATCAACGACAGATGTCCCTCGTGGAATGCGCCCATCGTCGGCACCAGGCCGAGTCGACGCCCGGCTGCGCGGCCGGGCGCTAACGCGGTACGCAGCTCGCGGATCGAGTCGACGACGATCATGCGACGACCGCCTGGTTCGCAGCGGCTCGCGCCGCGAGTCGGCGGGTCGCGTCGGCGAGCGCATCAAACAACGCCGTCAGCTCGGGCGCGGACCGCGCCAGCGCCTGTCGCTGAGCGGCGACCGTCTGCTCGTCGCCGCGCACGAGCGGGCCGGTCAACGCCCGCTCGGGACCCAGCGCCGCCCAGTTGTCGACGGTCGCGCGGACGAGCGGCACGAGCTGCTCGCGAGACAGGCCGGCCGTCGCCCCGAGGCGCTCGGCCGCATCCTCGAGCGTCACCAGGAAGTTCGACGCGATGCAGGCCGCGGCGTGGTAGGCGACACGGTCGGTATCGGCGATCGCGACCGGCCGCAGCCGCAACCGGTCGGCAAGCCCGAACGCGACCGCAAGCGCGTGGTCCGACGAGCCGGCGACCGCGGCCCCGGCTCCGTCGAGCACGTCGGCCGGCGCGCCGGCCGGCACGGTCATCAGCGGGTGTAGCGAGAACGCGTGGTGACCGATGAGCGGCTCGAGGCTGGTCGCTCCCGAGCAGTGCCCGACCGCCGGACCGGGCTTCAGGGCCCGCGCGGCGATCTCGATCTCGTCATCGGGGACGCAGAGGAGCACCGCGTCGGGGTCAGCCGAGGCGAGGCGGTCGTTTCGGCCGTAGGGTCCGTCGACCGCGACGCCGGCGCGCACCAGCGCCGACGCGATTGCGTTGCCAAGGCGGCCGCTGCCGACGATCGCGACGCGCTCGATCACGGCGCGGGCAGGCTGATTGCCTGGTTGATCCAGTTCCCACATCAGAGATACCGGTCGGTGAAGGTGAAGAGGTTGCTGCTATTTGCGAGGTCCGTTGCGGTCGTTCCGCTCCCGGCCTCGATTCAGATCATACCGGGCGTAGCATGGCCGACCGTGTCTGAGGCCCAGATCGATGGGCTCGGCGCCGCCGAGCGACGTGAGCGGCTCAAGCAGGTCTACGAACGGGCCCGCGGCTGCGTCGACTGCCAGCTGAGCGAGACGCGCACCCAGGTGGTGTTCGGCGCCGGCAACGCCGACGCCGACCTGATGTTCATCGGCGAGGCGCCCGGGGCCGACGAGGACCGACTCGGGCTGCCGTTCGTCGGGCGCGCCGGCAAGCTGCTCGAGCAGCTGCTGGGCGAGATCGGGCTCGACCGCGCCGACGTGTTCATCGCCAACACGCTCAAGTGCCGCCCGCCCGGCAACCGCGACCCTTACCCCAACGAGCTGGAGGCGTGCAGCGGGTACCTGCACAGCCAGGTCGAGCTTGATCGAGCCGAAGGTGATCTGCACGCTCGGCAACTTCTCGACGAAGCTGCTGCGCGACGACCCGACCGGGATCTCGCGGCTGCATGGCCGCGACGAGATCCGCACGATCGGTTCGCGCGCGGTCCGGCTACTACCGCTGTTTCACCCGGCGGCGGCGTTGTACACGCCGTCGAATCTGCAGACGCTCCGCGACGATTTCGCGCGAATCCCCGAGCTGTTGGCGCTCGAGCCGCCGCCCCAGCCAAGCCCGCCGATCGCGGATCTGGCGCCGGCCCCCGATCAACCGCCGGATCGGCCCGAGCCCGAACCCGAGTCCGAGCGGCCGGCCGAGCGCGACCAACCGTCCGAGCAGACGCAGTTGGGCCTGTTCTGAGCCTCGCCGCAGCGGCGCTCAGGAGACGGGTTCGGGGATCGGCTCGATTTCCTCGGACTCCCGCGCGCCGTCCCCGATCGTAACTGGCTGTGGCCGCAGCGGCCACAGCGCGAACGCGTACGCGACGGCGACCGCGACCAGCTGCACGCCGAGCACGACCGCGGCGAATCCGGTCGGGTTGCGAGGAGCGTTGAGCAGCAGGATCGGCTCGGCGACGGCCACCGCACCGAGCGGCAACAGGAACCATACGCGATGCAGGGCGAGCATGTACTGGACCGCGAGATACGTGCACGACAGTGCCGCGAACGCCAGTCCGAGCAGCAGCAGCGAGCCCGACGCCTGGGCCTTGTCGGCGCCGTAGACGGCCGTGATCAGCGGGCGCGAGCCGAACGCGTAGATCAGCAGCACCGGTAACGCGCAGACGCCGACGATCGCCAGCGCGCGGGCGAGGATCGGCCGCGGATTGTGGCCCTCGGCACGGCGCCGCGAGACCTCGGGCACGAGGTAGAAGCTGGCTCCGGTCGCGACCCAGATCAGCACCTTCGCGCCGACCGCGACGGCGCTGTAGGAACTGGCGACCGAGGTCGAGAAGCGGTGCTTGGCGCCGATGATGTCGATGTTCTGCAGCACCGCGATGATGATCAGCCCGGAGATCGGGGCCCACGCGCGGCGGACGTGCGCCCACAGGCTGAGCGCGGCGGGCAGCAGCATCACGCCCGGGCCGAGCGTCTCGCCGGTCTCGGCCTCGACGTGGCGCACCAGGCGCCAACCGCAGTACCCGCCCATCGCGATGAACGACAGCGGCGTCCCCGCATAGGCGCCGGTGACGCCGGCGCCGGCCGCCGCCAGCGCGACGCCGCAGATCAGCCGGGCACCCTGCTCGCCGATCAGGCTGAGCCCGACCCCCTTGTAGTCGCCGATCCCCTGCAGCACCCCGCGCAACACCGACAGCTCCAGCCAGAGTCCGGCGGCCGGGAGCCCCAGCGCCGCCGCCCAGGGGTCGTCGGAGACGCCGACGAGATCCGCGATCTGCTGGCGCAGCAGCACCGAGACCACCGCCAGCGCGGCCGTCAACAGCAGCAGCGACCGCGTCCACCGTCGAACGGTCGCGATCAGCGCCGGTCCGGTGCCCAGGCGCCCGAGCACGCCCTCGCGCGCGGTCGCGACCTGCAGCGCCTGTCCGACCACCGACAGGATCAGGAAATAGCTGACGAGCGCCGCCAACGAGCCGTAGCCGCCGCCCTGGCTGTTGTGCAGCAGCCGCGCAAACACGATCGTCGCGACGAGCGCGATCAGGTTGTTGGCGATCATCGCGCCGGCCAGGCCGGCGGCCTTGGCGGTGCCGGAGCCCTTCAGCTCGTGCAGCGATGCCCGGAGGCCCGGGCGCGATCCAACCAAGCGCTGGATCAGGGAGCTCGAGCGCCCCGGCGGCGGGCCGGTCGGGGGAGTCGTCATCGGCACCGCTCACGGTACCGAACGCCGTTTCGGACCCGGCCTGGGGCCCCGCGCCGCCACCGATGAATCCCCGGTTGGCGACACTAGAGTCTCACTCGATGCGGGGATCGTTTGACTCGTCGCGCGCCTCAGAGACCGAGGCGTTGGGGGCGCGGCTGGCGTCGGTGCTGCGAGCCGGCGACGTGGTGCTGGTCGAAGGGGAGCTGGGCGCCGGCAAGACGACGTTCGTGCGCGGCGCCGCCCGCCGGCTCGGTGTCGAGACCCCGGTCACGAGCCCGACGTTCACGATCGGCCAGCGTTACCGCGGTGACGATCTCGTCGTCGCCCACATCGATCTGTACCGGGTCGCCTCGCTCGCCGACGAGGAACCGGACCTGCTTGCCGACTACGTTGGCGCGGACGCGATCGCATTCGTCGAGTGGCCCGGCGAGGAGGAGCCGACACTCGCCGGCCTGGCGCGCGTCGCGGCTCGCGTCAGCTTGGAGCATCGCGGGCGAGATCATCGCCGGGTGACGGTCGCATGAGGGTGCTCGGTCTCGACACTGCAACCGGGGCGACGGCAGTCGGGCTGCTCGAGCTCGGCGGCGATGGGTCCGAACGGATGGCGGTCGAGCGCCGCGACGATCCGCCGCCCGGGACCCGGCCCCGTCACACCACGGCGCTGTTGTCGCTGGTCGACGCGGCGCTCACCGAAAGCGAGCTCGGCTGGGCAGAGATCGACCTGATTGCGGTCGGGATCGGGCCCGGGACGTTCACCGGCCTTCGGATCGGGATCGCGACCGCCCGGGCGCTGGCCAACGCGCGATCGATCCCGATCGTCGGGGTCTCGACGCTGCGTTCGCTGGCGGCCGCGGCGAGCGCCGACGCCGCCGAGCAGGATCGGACCCCGCTGGCGGTGCTCGACGCCCGGCGCGGCGAGGTGTTCGCCGCCGCCTGGAGTGCCGATCACGCGCAACTGATCGCCCCCGCCGCGATCGCCCCCGAACGGCTCGCCGCGAGCCTGCGCGCCGGGGGCGTGCGCTGGCTGGCGGTCGGGGATGGAGCGTTAGCATTCAGACAGGCGCTGGAGAGCTCGGGAGCGTCGGTCGCCGCCGACGACGCGGCGCTGCACCGGGTCAGCGCGCTCGAGCACTGCCGCCTGGCGATTGATCTTGCACCGCAGAACCCCAACGACGTGCTTCCGGACTACCTCCGGCGGCCCGACGCCGAGCTGAGCCTCGGCGCCGCCGCCATCGGCTCGGGCAGATGACCGCCGACGGCTTCTCGATCCGTCCGCTGTCCTACGCGGACCTGCCGCAGGTGATCTCGATTGAGCGACGGACGTTCACGGCCCCGTGGTCGCTGGCGATGTTTGTGCTCGAGCTGTCGAAATCGTCAGGGTTGTGTCTGGCCGCGACCGCCGATGACGACGGGGCGCTGCTCGGGTACCTGATCTGCGCGCGGTTTGACACGGTCTGGCACCTGATGAATATCGCCGTGGATCCGGATCGCCGACGGCGCGGGATCGGCTGGGCGCTGCTCGAGCAGATGGTGGCGCGGGCGGGAGTCGAGCAGCAGTACACGCTCGAGGTTCGTCCTTCGAACGCCGAGGCGATCACGCTCTACGAGCGGCTCGGGTTCCGCGCCGCCGGGCGACGGCCCCGCTATTACCGTGACAACGGCGAGGACGCCGTGATCATGTGGCGCACGCTCGAGACGATCTCGCAAACGGCGTCGTGATGATCCTCGCCATCGAGACCAGTTGCGACGACACCTGCGCGGCGGTGGTCACCGACGCCGGCGAGATCCGCTCCAACGTGATCTCCTCACAGGGGATCCACGATCGGTTCGGTGGCGTCGTGCCCGAGATCGCGTCCCGTCACCACCTCGAGCGGATCGACGACGTCGTCGCCGACGCGCTGTCGCAGGCCGGGATCGCGCTCGGCGATGTGACGCTGGTCGCGGTCACCCGCGGCCCCGGATTGGTCGCGGCGCTGCTGGTCGGGATCTCGACCGCGAAGGCGATCGCCGCGGCGCTGGGACTGCCGCTGGCGCCGGTCGACCATCTGCACGGCCACGTCGCCGCCGGCTGGCTGGACGGCGGCGGCCTGCCACCGCCGTTCGTGACCCTGATCGCCTCCGGCGGTCATACCTTCCTCGCGCGCGTGGAGGATCGCGGACCGGGCTATCGGGTGCTCGGACAGACGCTCGACGACGCCGCCGGCGAGGCATTCGACAAGGGAGCGCGGATGCTCGGCCTTGGCTACCCGGGCGGCCCGGCGCTCGAGCGCCTCGCGCGTGAGGGTGACCCGGAGGCGTTCGCGTTCCCGACCGGCGCGCGGGTCCGCGGCCTGGATTTCTCGTTCGCCGGGCTCAAGACCGCGCTGCTGTACAAGCTCCGAGAGCTCGGCGAGGCCGAGACCACACGGCTGCGCGCCGACCTCGCCGCCTCGTATCAGCGCGCGATCGTGCGGGCGCTGGTGACGCGCACCGAACGGGCACTCGCGCAGACCGGTCTGGACCGGCTGGCGATCGGCGGTGGGGTCGCCGCCAACGGCCCGCTGCGCGAGCGGCTTGGGCAGCTGGGCGCCGAGCTTGAGATTCCGGATCGGTTGCTGTGCACCGACAACGCGGCGATGATCGCCTCGGCGGCGCGGTACGTGCCGGCGCTGCCGTTTGCGCGTTACCTCGATTTGGACGTGTACGCGACCGGCGAGCTGCCGGTGACGGCCGCGGCATGACCCCCGCCGCCTCTGAGGTCGTGCTGTTCGGCAGACCGGGCTGCTGCCTGTGCGATGACGCCCGCGACGTATTGCTGCGCGTCCGGGCCGCGCATCCGTTCTCGCTGCGCGAGCGGGACATCGAAACCGACGACGCGTTGATGCGCGCCTATCTGGAGCGGATCCCGGTCGTTACGATCGATGGCGTGGAGGCGTTTGAGCTGTTCGTCGACGAGCACGAGTTGCGCAGGCGGCTGAGTTAGAGTGCGACGCCGATGAGCTACACGGTCGGTCGCGGTTCCGAGCCCTCTGCATCCGGGCTTGATAAGCCAGGTGAGAAGCTGTCGCTCGGCGTTGCCGCGCGCCTCTCGCGCTACCTGCAGGTCCTGACGCAAGCGCGCAAGATCGGCAAGGAGACGATCTCATCGCAGGAGCTCGCCGATTACACGCACGTCAACTCGACCCAGATCCGGCGCGACCTGTCGGGCTTCGGGAAGTTCGGCAAGCGTGGCGTCGGCTACAACGTCGAGTCGCTCGTCTCGCAGATTCGCAAGATCCTGCGGACCGCCGGTCAGCACAACATCGCGCTGTTCGGTGCCGGCAATCTCGGCACCGCGATCGCGACCTCGGACATCTTCGCCGACCACGGCTTTCGGGTCGTCGCGATCTTCGACGTCAATCGCGGCCGGGTCGGTACCGAGATCGGCACGCTCAAGGTTCGTCACAACTCAGAGCTCAACACGGTCGTCGAGGAGCAGGACATCCTCGTTGCCGTACTCGCGGTGCCGTCGTCGGCCGCCCAGCAACTCGCCGACGAGCTCGTCGAAGCCGGGGTGAAGATCATCTTCAACTACTCCGACGCGTTGTTGCAGGTGCCGCCGGAGGTGACGGTTCATACCTCCAGCCCCGCGGTCGACCTGCTGTACGCGCTGTACTTCTATCTGACGTAGCTCAGATCATGGAGATCGATCTCGACGCCGCGCGCGAGACCTTCGAGGAGTCGACCGAGATGACGGTCGGGATCGAGGAGGAGTTCGCGCTGCTGGACCCCGACACGCTCGAGCTGACCGGCCGCTTCGAGGAGCTGCGCGACGCCGCGGCGGACGATGCGATGCTGTCAGAGGCGATCGCGGGCGAGCTGATCTCCTCCGAGATCGAGATCCGCTCGGGCCGCAACGAGGACTGGCGGTCGGCTCAGGAGACACAGCGGGAGCTGCGTCGCAGGCTGTTCGCGCTCGCCGCCGGGCAGGGGCTCGAGCTCGGCGCCACCGGTACCCATCCCTACTCGGACTACCGCGACCAGGCGATCATCGACACCGAGCACTACCACCGCGTCGAAGACGGCCTCAAGTACGTCGCCTGGCGCAACAACACGTTCTCGATGCACGTCCACGTCGGAATCCGTGGCGTCGAACGCGCGGTGGCGATCTGCGACCGGCTGCGCCCGGTGCTGCCGCTGCTGCTCGCGATCTCGGCCGACTCGCCGTTTTTGGACGGTCGCGACTCGGGCCTGCATAGCGCCCGCACCCAGACGTTCACCAAGAGCTTCCCTCGTTGTGGAGTACCCGATCCGTTCGGTTCGTGGGCGGCCTTCGCCGACTACGTCGACTTCCTCGTCAAGACCCGTTCGATCGTCGAGTACACGCAGGTCTGGTGGTCGGTGCGTCCGCACCTCTCGTTCGGGACGGTCGAAGTCCGGATCTGTGACGCGCAATGCACCGGGCCCGCGTCCGACGCGCTCGCGGCGTTGGTGGTCGCGTGCGTCGCGCAAGCGGCCCGCGACGTCGACGACGGCGTCCCGGCGGTGCAGCTGCCCGGCCGGATGATCGAGGAGAACATCTGGCGCGCTCTGCGCTACGGGCTCGACGGCGAGCTGCTCGACCTCGAGCGGCGCGAGCCCTACCCGGCGGCGCAGGCGACCGACCGGCTGCTGGCCTGGACCGCTCCGGTACGCGCCGAGCTTGGCCTCGAGATCGTGCTGCCGTCGCTCAACGGCGCCCAGCGTCAGCGGCGGATGCTCGAGTCGGGCATGGACCTGCGCGCTGTCTATGCCGCCGTGCAGGCCCAGACTCGTGAGACGTACGCTTTGGGCCAGCCGGCCGCCGCCGCCCGACGCGGGCGCTGACACGGAGGAACGCGATGAGTGCAACCGATCAACCGTCCGAGCAGGAGTTGCGCGCCGCCTACGAGGCGGAGGTCAAGAAGATCCGCGTCGAGCACGTGGTGCTCGAGCAGGTCGTCACCCTGATCAACCTCGGCATGCGTCGCACCGGTGTCGCGCCCGGAACCGAGGACGAGCGCGACGCGGCACAGGTGCGGATGGCGATCGAGGGGGTGCGCTCGCTGCTGCCGCTCGTCGAGCAGGCGGCGCCCGAGCAGATTCAGCCGATTCGAGACGCGCTGTCGCAGTTGCAGTTGGCGTACGTGCGGATCGGGGGAGGCTCGGGATCAGATCTGGCCGAGCCCGGCGACGGCGCAGGCCCGGGCTCGGAGTCCGGTGGCTCCGGCCAGACGCCGCCTTCGACGCCCGGAGCGGGGCCTGGGCAGGCGCCACCGCCGCCGTCCGCCGAGGAGCCGGGCGGTGAGCCCGGCCCGGCGCAGCGCAGCGGCCGGCTGTGGGTTCCGGGCCAGTAGCGCGCCCGAGGCCATATTCGCGTGGACGACGCGCGTCCTGACCGGCGCGCGATAGACTGCCGCGCTGTCTGTTTACGGGCCACCGCGCGACCGCGGCGGCCTTTTTGCCGTTAGACCGCGCATCCGCGTGCTCGTTATCTCAGTCTCCGGAGGCAGTACTTGTCCAGCTTTCTGACGAACCATGGCGCTCTGGTCGCGCTCGTGTGCTCGGCCTGCGCGATCGCGTATGGCTTCGTCACGGCCCGCCAGCTGCTCGCCCTCTCACCGGGCAACGAGCGGATGCGCTCGATCTCGGCCGCCGTCCAAGAGGGCGCAACGGCCTACCTGAATCGCCAGTACACGATCATCGCCGGCGTCGGCGTGGTCGTGTTCATCGTGTTGATCCCGCTGCAGAACATCCGCGTTGCGATCGGGTTCCTGATCGGCGCGATCCTGTCGGCGTCCGCCGGCTACATCGGGATGAACGTCTCGGTCCGCGCCAATGCGCGCGTCGCCGAAGCCGCACGCGGCGGCATCTCCAAGGCGCTGTCGGTCGCGTTTCGCGGCGGCGCCGTGACCGGGATGCTCGTCGTCGGCCTGGCGCTGTTCGGCGTTGCCGGCTATTACGGGGTGCTCACCTTCGTCGTCGGCGAGAGCACCCATGAGGCGGTCGAGGCGCTGATCGGACTCAGCTTCGGTGGTTCGCTGATCTCGGTGTTCGCCCGACTGGGCGGCGGCATCTTCACCAAGGGAGCCGATGTCGGCGCCGACATCGTCGGCAAGATCGAAGCCGGCATCCCCGAGGACGATCCGCGTAACCCCGCCGTGATCGCCGACAACGTCGGTGACAACGTCGGCGACTGTGCCGGCATGGCCGCCGACCTGTTCGAGACCTACGCGGTCACCGCCGTGGCCGTGATGTTGCTCGGCGTGCTGACGTTCGCGCAGAGCAGCGCGGTCGCGCTGTACCCACTCGTGCTCGGCGGGATCTCGATCATCTGCTCGATCATCGGCACCTACGCGGTCCGGACCAACACCGGCAACGTCGAGCGGGCGCTGTATCAGGGCCTGATCGTCTCCGGCGGCCTGGCCGCGCTGGCGTTCCTGCCGATCACCTACTGGTTGATGAACCACCTGACGATCGGTCACCTGGTCGTGATCCACCGCGGCTTGATCGCCCACCACGTGACGGTGTTCTCGCTCCAGGGCGAGCCATGGTGGCACTACTACCTGTGCGCGCTGATCGGGCTCGTGATCACCGCCTGCCTGTTCGTGATCACCGACTACTACACGTCGACCCGGTTCGCTCCGGTGCGCTCGACCGCACGCGCGTCGGTCACCGGCCACGCGACCAACATCATCCAGGGCTTGGCGAAGGGCTATCAGGCGACCGCGCTGCCGGCGATCGTGATCGCGCTCGGCATCTTCGGCGCGTGGAAGCTCGCCGGCGGTGGCAGCCATGGGATCTACGGCATCGGCGTCGCCGTGATGGCGCAGCTGTCGCTGACCGGCCTGATCGTCGCGCTCGATGCATTCGGGCCGATCACCGATAACGCCGGCGGCATCGCCGAGATGGCGGACCTGCCCGAGGAGGTCCGCAATGTCACCGATCCGCTCGACGCGGTCGGCAACACGACCAAGGCGGTCACCAAGGGCTACGCGATCGGCTCGGCCGCGCTCGCTGCGCTGGTGCTGTTCAACGCGTTCGAGCAGGAGCTCAGCGACGCCGGCAAGAAGGTGCTGTTTGAGATCGGCGACCCACCGGTGCTGATCGGGCTGCTGATCGGCGGCATGATGGTCTACCTGTTCGCGGCGCTGTCGATGGAAGCGGTCGGCCGTGCCGGCGGCGCGGTGGTCGAGGAGGTTCGCCGGCAGTTCAAGGAGAAGCCGGGGATCATGGACGGCTCCGAGCAGCCCGAGTACGGCACCTGCGTGCGGATCGTGACTGCCTCGGCGCAGCGGGAGATGATCCTGCCGGCGCTGATCCCGATCGTGTTCACCGTGATCGTCGGCCTGATCTCGGTCCAGGCGCTCGGTGGTCTGTTGATCGGCGTGATCGTCGTCGGCCTGTTCATGGCGATCTCGATGACGGCCGGCGGCGGCGCATGGGACAACGCCAAGAAGCTGATCGAGGACGGCGAGTTCGGCGGCAAGGGCTCCGAGGCCCACGCTGCGGCGGTCACCGGCGACACGGTCGGCGACCCCTTCAAGGACACCGCCGGTCCGGCGATCAACCCGATGATCAAAGTGGCGAACATCGTCGCGCTGTTGATCATTCCGCTTATTACATAACGGTTAGGAGAGACGGGGTCGGCATCCCGCCGTGAGACACCGGGGGTTAACGTGGGTTCGTTGCGTTTGCAGCAATCCTCCCGAGTGTCTCACGGAGGCACACCGACCCCGTCTCGCCTGAAGGCCAGGATCGGGGTGATCTTGGCGTGTGCTGTTCTGGGGGCGGTGGGGTGTGGGGGGAGCTCGGGTTCGGGTTCTGGTTCGAGCACCGCCGCGAGGATGAGTCCGGCGGCGACGCTGAAAGCCAAGGACGTGGCGACCGTCTGCGTCAAGGCGAAGCCGGCGCTCGAGTCGCGGCTGGGCGTGTCGTCTCAGGCGATCACGACGCGGCACACGTACACGTCGGATCGGATGCCGCAATGCGACTTCGCGGCCGGGCCGCTGGCGATCTGGGTCTCGCTCGACAGCCTCCCGCAGCCGTATCAGGTGCTCACCCGGCGGTCGGTCGAGGAGGGGCAGAACTTCGCGATGATGCCTCACTTCAAGTACCCGCAGGCGATCAATCACCTCGGGCTCAACGGGTGGTGGTTTCCCCGTGAGCAGCAGGCGCAGACGACCGACGGGCGGGTGCTGATCACGGTCACGATCGTCCGTTGGCCGGACCACGGCAACGGGCCGCGCAAGTCCCTGGCGGGCGCGGTTGCGCGTCGGTACCTCGGCACGCTGGTCGGGGCCAGGACCGATAAGGGCGAGGTCTGAGCGAACGGACGCTGCCGGCGGTCACGGGCAGGCGATCGGCGCTCGCCGTCGTAGGCTGCTGACGAGATGTCGGGTTCGGTGCGCCTCGGTCTGATGCTGGCGCTGCTGACTGCGTTCGGGTCGGTCGCCGGGTTCCTTTACAAGTTCAAGGGGGCCCGCGCCGCCCCGGAGGTGCAGTTGGGCCGCCCGCTGCACTCGACCGTCGAACTGTTCCGCTCGCCGGTGTACTCGCTCGGGATACTGATCGCGCTGATTTCGTGGGGCTTTCACGACGCCGCGCTGACGTTGGCGCCGATCTCGCTGGTGCAGTCGGTGATCGCCGGCGGGCTGGTGCTGCTGACCGTCGTCGCCGACAAGCTGTTCGGAATCCCGGTCACCCGTCGCGAGTGGATCGGCGTCGGGCTGACCGCGGCGGGTCTCGCGTTCCTGGCGGCCACGATGTCCGGCGACACCTCGAGCGCGCATTCGCAATACGAGCCCCGGACGCTCGCGATCTTTCTCGTCGTCGTCGGGGTCGTCGGCCTGTTGTTGGCGACCCGGATCCGTCGCCCGGCGTGGCTGGCGGTCTCGGCGGGGCTGTTGTGGGCGACGTCGGACACGTCGATCAAGGCGCTCAGCTCCCAGTTGGGGGCGCTCGGGATCGGCGTCGTGATCCGGCCGCTGGCGCTGGTGATCCTGGTCGCGTCGCTCGTCGGGTTGCTGATCTCGGCGCGCTCGCTGCAGCTCGGCGACGCGGTACCGATGATCGCCTTGACGAGCGCGGCGGCGAACCTGACGACGATCGCCGCGGGGCCGATCGTGTTCGGCGAGCCGTGGCCGCAGACGCCGCTCGGACAGGCCGTGCGAATCCTCGCGTTCGCGCTGGTCGTCGTCGCGGCGTCGCTGACTCCGCCGCCTCAGGCGGCCGCGGTGCCCGGCCAGGCGGTTGGCTGAAACGACCGGTCCTCGGCTGGGACACGCGCTCGGTCGCCACTGTCTAGAGTGCCGATCATGTTCATCCTGATCGTCGGTGCCGGCCGGGTCGGGTCGGCCGTCGCCAAGCGCGCGCTGGAGGCAGGCAACACGGTGTCGGTGCTCGATCTCGATCCGCTCTCGCACGAGCGCCTGGACAAGGATCAGACGACCAGCTGGGAGGACGCCGGCGGTCGCTTCACGGTCGGTGCCGCGCTCGAGATCGACGGGCTGATCGAGGCGGGGATCGAGCAGACCGACGTCTTCCTCGCCGCAACCCGGGGCGACAACACCAACCTCGTGATCGCGCAGCTCGCTCAGCAGCGGTTCAACGTCCCCCGGGTCGTCGTCAGGGTCGCCGACCCGGCTCGCGCCGCCTGGTACGGCGAGCAGGGGCTGATCACGATCTGTCCGACGCAGCACGCGATCGAGCAGGCCGAGCGCGTGGTGATCGAGGCTTAACGGGGGAGGTTCGCTGAGATGTACGTGATCATCGCCGGAGCTGGAAAGGTCGGTTGGAACCTTGCGCGCGAGCTGAGTGCCAAGGATCAGGAAGTGACGCTGATCGAGTCCGATCATCGCCGCTACCGGATCGTCGAGCAGGAGCTCGAGCACGCGATCCAATACGGCGATGCGACCGAGCTGTGGATCCTCGAGCGAGCCGGGATCCAGCGCGCCGACCTCGTGATCGCCGTCACCGGCGACGACGAGGACAACATCCTGATCTGTCAGGTGTCCAAGGAGAAGTACGGGGTCGAGCGGATCGTCGCGCGCGTGAACAATCCCCGCAACCTGCCGCACTTCAAACTGCTTGGGATCCAGCCCGCGGTCTCCGCGACCGACCTGATCCTGCGACTGATCGAGCACGAGGTGCCCGAGTACGGGCTCGTCCAGCTCCTGGCGCTGGAGGAGGAGCACCTCGAGATCATCGAGATGGAGGTCGCGGAGGGATCGCTTGCCGCCGGTCGCAGCGTCTCGGAGATCACCCTCCCCGATGGCTCGCTGATCATCTCGGTGTTGCGCGAGGGGAGGGGCTTCGTCCCCAAGCCCGACTCGGCGATCCGCGCCGGCGATCAGGTCCTGCTGATCCTCGACCCGGGGCTCGAGGGCGAGATCACGCCGCGCTTTTCGGCAAACGGCGCGGCCGCCACCGGCGACTGACCCGAGGCCGTGTGTGCCGGACCAGCGGGCCGGGTAACCGTGGCTGCTGGACCACCGCCCCTCCGCGAGCGACCACGAGAGAGGACCAATGGCTGATCGAACCATCGATTTCCTGATCGTCGGCGGCGGGATCGCCGGCGGCAACTGCGCTCGCTGGCTGCGCCGCTCGGGCGCCCACGGATCGATCCTGCTGGTCGGGCGCGAACCCCATCTACCGTACGACCGCCCGCCGCTGTCCAAGGGCTACCTGCAGGGAAAGGAGTCGGTGGACGACGCATTGATGCAGGAGTCCGGCTGGTATGAGGATCAGGGGATCGAGGCGCTGACCAAGGTCTCGGCGATGAAGCTCGACACCCAGGCCCGCACCGTCAAGCTCTCCAATCGCGAGCAGGTCGGCTTCGGTCAGCTGCTGCTCGCCACCGGTGCCAACGTCAAACGCCTGCGGGTGGACGGCGACCAGTTCGACGGCATCCACTACCTGCGGACGTTCGCCAATTCGGATGCGATCCGCGCGGAGGCGGCCGGCAAGCGCGTCGTTCTGATCGGTGGCTCCTACATCGCCTCCGAGGTCGCCGCGACACTCACCGAGCTTGGCTCGCAATGCTCGATGGTGATGCTCGAGCCGGTCGCGCTGTCGCGGACGTTCGGGCTCGAGGCCGGGCGCTACTTCCACGACCTGCTGGCCGGGCACGGGATCGAGCTGCTCGGTGAGGACGCGCTCGAACGCTTCGAGGGCGCCGACGGCCGCGTCTCCAAGGTCGTCACCCAGAGCGGCCGCGAGCTCGACTGCGATGCGGTGGTGATCGGCGCCGGCGTCGGACCCGATGTGATGCTCGCTCGCGGCGCCGGGCTCGAGCTCGGCGAGAGCGGCGGCATCCGCACCGACTCGCAGCTGCGCACCTCGGTTCCGGGCGTGTTCGCCGCGGGCGACGCCGCCGAGTACTCGAGCGTCATCCACGATGGTGCCCAGCTGCGCGTCGAGCACTGGGATGTCGCCTTCGGTCACGGCAAGACCGCTGCTCTGAACATGCTCGGCAAGGGGGTCGACCACGACGTCGTGCCCTATTTCTTCTCCGACCTGTCGGACTGGGCCGCGATCGAGTACGTCGGCCCGGCGCGCAACTGGGACCGCGAGATCGTCCGCGGCTCGCTGGACGAGAACGCGTTCACGGTCTTCTACCTCGAGTCCGGCCGTCTGCGCGGTGCGCTCAGCGTCGGCCGCTCCGACGACCTGCAAGCCGCCCGCCGCCTGATCGCCGACGGTACCGACTTGGGTGACCGCGCCGCCTCGCTCGGTGATCTCTCAGCGGATCTCGAGACGATCTCCTGAGCGGGCGTCGGAGCCGTTGCGGCGCCGACGAGGCCAACACTGCGGGGCAAGGACTCGAACCTTGATAACCGGCTCCAGAGGCCGGTGTCTTGCCATTAGACGACCCCGCAGGGAACGACCAGCATAGCTCGCTGATTATCGGTCGGTCCGGCCCGATGAGAACATACGTTCGCGTCGGGTCACGACATCAGTCGACCGGCGCAAACCCCGTCGGGTCGGGGTCGGTGAACTCCGCAGGCTGCTTGCTGAATCCGGCGGTCACGGCGGCGAGCTGGTTCGGCGAGCCGATCAGCTGCAGCTGCAGCTCCGCCTCCAGCGCCAGCGATTCGTCAGCCGGCGCGGTCCATGAGCGGTCGAACAGGCGCTTGGCGCGGCGTGCCGCGTCGGGGGAGCGGCCGGCGATCTCGGATGCGAGCTCCATCGCGGCGGCGAGTGGGTCGTCGGCGACGCGGGTGACCAGGCCGAGTGCGTGGGCCTCGCTGCCGGTGACGATCCGACCGCTGTAGGTGAGCTCCTTGGCGACGTCGATCGCCACCAGACGCGGCAGTGTGCGGGTGATCGCCATGTCGGGGATCAGGCCCCAGCGGATCTCCATCACCGACAGCCGAGCGTCCGGTGCCGCGATCCGGAGATCGGCGCCCAGCGCGATCTGCAAGCCGCCGCCGAAGCAGCTGCCGTGCAGCGCCGCGATCACCGGCACCGGCACCCGGATCCAGTCGTAGGCGACCCGCTGGAACAGGTTCGGCGACTCGCCGTCGACGCGGTCGGTGAGCCCGCTGACGCCGCCTCCGGCGGCCATGATGCTGACGACGTCCAACCCGGAGCAGAAGCTCGGCCCGTCGCCGTGCAGTACGACCGCGCGTACGCCGGGCTCGCAGGCGACGCGCTGGGCGGCGGCGGCGATCTGGTCGAACATCGGCAGATCGAGCGCGTTGTGCTTGTCCGGGCGCGCGAGCGTCACGACCGCGACGTGGTCGTCGATCCTGACGTCGACGCGATGCTCGCTCATCGCTCCTCGTGCGTGCGTCCGGCGCCGACGGCATCACGCTCTGCGACGGTGACGGCGTCTCCGATCCGGACCGTGCCGCCTTCGAGCACCTCGCCGTAGATCCCGAACGGCAGCGGCTCTGAGCTGTCGACCCCGGCTCGGTACTCCGCGAGCAGCTTGAGCGTCGGCAAATTGACCTGCGCGGTCTCGGCATCGCGAGTCGTGATCGCGCAGCGGCCGATGTGACCGTGCATCCGCAGCAGCGCAGGCCCGACGCGGACCTGGCGGCCGACCCAGCCGTCCTCCTCGTGGGCGTCGACGCCGTCGATCTCGATCAGCATCCGGAAGCGGCGGCCGTCGACGACGTCGCAGTCGGCCTGCTCGGCGAGCCGGCGCAGCGATCCGCGCGAGATCAGCGATGTCGTCGCCTTGATGCCGCGATCGACCGCCGTCCGCGTCGCGACCAGCCGCAGCGGACGGCCGAAGAACTCCGAGATCGCCTGCGACCACGGCCCCACCACGAGCGGCGCGATCCGTGAGCTACCGAAGAACTGGGTCGAGATCGGCTCGCCGTACGCGACCCGGCCCTCGGCACGCGAACCGTCGGGGAAGGTCATCGTCAGCTGATCGGCGTCGGGGTCGTAATCGGGAACGACCACCTGCAGGTTGCGGACGACCTTGCCATTGACCATCACCCCGCGGTCATCGATCACGTAGAACGCACGGTTGCCGCGCGCGCCGGTGTCCGACAGGTCGATCGCCTCGACCTCACGGATGCGCATCCCCTTGACCGGGGTCATCGCGAAGCCGGTGACGGTGATCTCACTCATCACCCAAACAGGGTAGAGCGGGCAGCCCGCAGCCAACGGCTCCGCGCTCAGGCGGCCGCCTGCTCGGCCCAGTCCGAGTACAGCTCCCAGTAGCGGCCCTCGGCGGCCAGCAGCTGTTCGTGCGTGCCCTGCTCGATGATCTGACCGTGCTCCAGCACGAGGATCCGGCCGGCGTGCCGGATCGTCGATAGCCGGTGGGCGATCACGACCGCCGTGCGCCCGGCGACCAGTCGCCGCAGTCCGTCCTCGATCAGCGCCTCGGTGTGGACATCGACGTTCGCGGTCGCCTCGTCGAGCACGAGGATCCGGGGATCGGCGACGAGTGCCCGTGCGAACGCGACGAGCTGGCGCTGACCGGCCGACAGCTGGATCCCGCGCTCGCCGATCTGCGTGTCATAGCCCTGTGGCAGCTCGGAGATGAACACGTCGGCGCCGACCGCGCTCGCTGCGTCGCGCAGCTGCGCGTCGGTGGCATCGGCCGCCCCGAACGCGATGTTGTCGCGCACGGTGCCGCTGAACAGAAAGCCCTCCTGCGGCACGATCCCCATCTGCGAGCGCAGCGATTCGGCGGTCACCGTGCGCAGGTCGTGGCCGTCGACCAGCACCGCCCCGTCGGTCGGGTCATAGAACCGTGAGACGAGCTTGGCGAACGTCGACTTGCCGGCTCCGGTCTCGCCGACTAGTGCGATCGTCTGCCCGGCGGGTACGACCAGGTCGATATCGCGCAGCGCCCATTGCGAGTCCTCGTCGGCGCCGTAGCGAAACGAGACGCCGCGGAACTCGAGTCGGCCGGCGATCGGGCCGAGCGCTGCTGCGTTCGGCGCGTCCACGATCTCGGGCTCGGTGTCGAGCAGGCTGAAGATCTTGTCGAGCGCCGCCATCCCGGATTGATAGGTCGTGTACAGCTGCGACAGCTGCTGGAGCGGATCGAAGAAGTTGTTCAGCGCGGCGACGAACGCGAACACGACGCCGGTCGATGTCTTGCCGTCGATTGCCGCCAGGCCGCCGATCACGAGGATCTCGACGGTCACCAGCGCCGACAGCAGCTCAACCCCCGGGAAGTACGCCGCGTTCAGATAGACCGTCTTCATGTTCGCGTCGCGGTTGGCGTCGTTGAGCTCGGCGAACCGGTCGATGTGGCGCTGCTCCTGGCCGAACTGGCGCACCACCCGGATCCCGGACAGCGTCTCGCCGAGGTAGCCGGTGATCGCGGCGATCTTCTCCCGCGTCGCCCGGTAGGCGTCGGCCGACGCGATCCGGAAGACGATCGCGCCGAGGAACAGGAACGGCAGCGCGATGAACGTCAACAGCGCCAGCCGCAGGTCCATCACCATCAGGATCACGATCACGCCGATCAGCATCAGCGACGACTGGATCAGCGTCGCGAGCCCGTCCTCGACGAGCTGGTCGAGCGCCTCGACGTCGTTGGTCATGCGACTGATCACGACCCCTGCGATGTTGCGTGAGTAGAACCCGATCGACAGCGACTGCAGGTGTGCGAACAGGCGCATTCGCAGGTCCTGCAGCGCCCGCTGTCCGACCCAGCCGACCAGATAGGTCTGCAGGTAGGTGGCGATCCCGTAGACGACCGCGGAGACCAGGAAGACGGCAACGACCCCGTACAGGACGTTCATGTCGTGCTGGTCGATGCCCTCGTTGATCGCCACCTTGGCCAGCGGCGCGGGCGCCAGGGCGGCCGCGGTCGCGGCGACCAGCGACAGGAACATCGCCAGCACCCGCCAGCGGTACGGCGCCAGCAGCTCGGCGAGCCCGCGCAGCTTGCGGCCGCGGTCTCCGGTCTCTCTCAGACGTCGGCGGACGTCGGCGACGTTGATGCTCACGAGCTCAGCTCCAGCGCCGCTGACTCGCGCAGGTGCTGCGGCGTGCCGCTGGAGACGATCTCGCGATAGAGCTCGGAGCTCTCCAGCAGCTGCTCGTGGCTGCCATCGCCGATGACCTGGCCATGCTCGAGCACGACGATCCGGTCGGCCAGCGCGATCGTCGACAGCCGATGGGCAATTACCAGCGTCGTACGGCCGCGCATCACCTGCTCGAGCGCGGACTTGATCTCGCGCTCGGTCGAGGCGTCGACCGACGAGGTCGCGTCGTCGAGCACGAGGATCCGGGGATCGGCCAGGACCGCGCGGGCAATTGCCAGACGCTGGCGCTGGCCGCCCGAGAGCGTCAGTCCCCGCTCCCCGACGCGCGTCTCGTAGCCGTTGGGGAGGCGCTCGATGAACGCCTCGGCCTGCGCCGCGCGAGCGGCCGCGCGCACCTGCTCGCGGGTCGCGTCCCCGCGCGCGTAGGCGATGTTGTCGTGGACGGTCGCCGAGAACAGGAACGGGCTGTCGTCGACGACCGCGATCTGCCCGCGCAGGGCCGGGACGTCGACCGAGCGGACGTCGGCCCCGTCGATCGACACCGAGCCGCCGGTCACGTCGTACAACCTCGGCAGCAGCGACACCAGCACCGACTTACCCGAGCCCATCGAGCCGACCAGCGCGATCGTCTGACCACCCTCGATCTCGAGGTTGATCTCGCTCAGCGCGGGTCGGTTGGCGCCCTCGAACGTCAGCGTGGCGTCGCGGATCGAGATCGCGCCGGGACCGGGCGGCAGCGGCGGCGCGTCTGGCGCGGACACGATCCGCGGCTCGCGGTCGAGCACCTCGAAGATGCGAGCGCCCGAGGCGGTCGCGCGCTGAGCGGCGCCGAGCATGTAGCCGAGCGTCTGCATCGGCGAGATCAGCATCAACAGATACGCGTAGAAGGCCGTGAAGGCGCCGACCGAGAGCTGGCCGTCGATCACCTCACGCCCGCCGAACAGCAGAATCGCGCCGAGCCCGAGGTTCGGCAGGAAGCTGATCATCGGGTTGTAGAACGCCTGGATTCGGGTTGCGACCATCTGCTGGTCGAACACGCGCTGGACCGAACGCGAGAAGCGCTCGCGCTGGCGGCGTTCCTGCGCGAACGCCTTGACGACCCGCACGCCGGAGACATTCTCTTCGGTGTCGGCGGTCAGCTCCGCGATTCGCTGCTGCGCCTCCTGCATCGCCGGCCGCGAGCGGTGCCCGTAGCGGTAGGCGATCAGAACGACGAACGGAACCGGCGCCAGCGAGACCGCGGCGAGCCCCGGCTGCAGCAGGAACATCGCGATCGCCGCGAGCAGGATCGTCACGACCGACTGTGCGATGAAGATCAGGCCGTAGCCGAGGAAGAACCGGACCGACTGGAGGTCGACGGTCGCGCGAGACATCAGCTGGCCGGTCTGCTGGCGATCGAAGAAGCCAAGCTCGAGGCGCTGCAGCTGGCCGTACAGCGTCTGGCGAAGGTCGACCTCGACGGCCAGCGAGATGCGTCCCGCGACCAGTCGGCGCAGCACGCTGAACACGAGTCGCACAAGTCCGGCGAGCAGGATCGCGCCGGCGAGCAGCATCAGCCGCTGTTGGTCGTGCGCGCCGATCGCGTTGATCGCCAGACCGGTCAGGAACGGGATCAGCACGGTACCGATCAACGCGCCGCCTGCGAGCACGAACGACCACACCACCCCGCGCCGGTACGGCTTCAAAAACCCTGTCAGGCGCCAGAACGTGGACATACTTCATTTACTGTAGTAAGGCTTCCGGGCAGCGCGCCCGAACCCGCGGATGGCTAGGATCGGCCGCCATGAGCGGCGACGATGCTTGAGCGCGAGCGTGAGCAGGTGGCCGCAGCCGGCAGACGGCTGGCGGCGCTCGGGCTGGCGCTCGGCGCCGCGGGAAACGTCTCGCGGCGATCCGGCGATCGGATCTGCGTGACCGCCGGCGGCGCCGTCCTGGAGAGCGTCGGCGCCGAGCAGGTCTCGATCGTCGACGTCGATGGAGTCTCGCTCGACGGGCCGGCGCCGAGCTCCGAGCTCGCCCTGCACGTCGGCGCCTACGAGCGGTTCGGCTGCGGTGCGGTGGTCCACGCGCACCCGGCGATGGCGACCGCGCTGGCATGCGTGCTCGACGAGCTGCCGGCGATCCACTACCAGATGGTCGAGCTCGGCGGCTCGGTACCGGTGGCGCGCTATGAGACGTTCGGGACCGCGGAGCTGGCCGCCGTCACGCTCGACGCGATGGACCAACGGACCGCGGTGATGATGGCCAACCACGGGACGCTCACCTACGCCGACGATCTCGAGCAGGCGATCGCTCGCACGATGCTGCTCGAATGGGTCGCGGGCCTCTACTGGCGCGCGGCCGGGATCGGAACTCCGCGCGCGCTCTCCGCGGGCGCGCTCGACGACGTCCGCGCGCAGCTGGAGCGCCGCAACTACCAACCGCTGCGCACTGGCGAAGCGAGCGATCAGTGAGCGAGGATCACATGCCTGAGCAACCGCTGACGCGGCGCCGTTTCGTCTCCGGCGCGGCCGCGCTCGCCGGCGCCGGCGTCGCAACCGGTGCATCGGCGCGGGCTGCGAGTGCCGCCGGCGCCGATGCCCGGCGGGGCCGGCGCACCCGCGTCGACGTCGCCGTCGTCGGCGGCGGACTCGCCGGCCTGGTGGCCGCGACCCGGCTGAAGCGGGCAGGGCACTCGGTGGTCGTGCTCGAGGCGCGCGACCGGGTCGGCGGTCGGGTCTGGAACCACGAGCTCGGTGGTGGCGTCATCTCCGAACGCGGCGGGACGTTCATCGGCCCGACCCAGAACCACGTCGCGGCGCTCGCGCGCGAGCTCAAGGTCAGGACCTTCAGGACCTTCGATCGGGGAGACGACGTGTACGTCGCCGGCGGCCGGCGCACGACCTACTCCGATCGCGGTCCGTTCGGGACCGCGCCGCCCGACCCGACGATCGCCTCGCAACTCGCGTCGCTGGTGCTCGGACTCGATCAGCTAGCGACGACGGTCGACGTGACCAGGCCGTGGGACGCGTCGCGGGCCGCGTCGCTGGACGGGCAGACGCTGCTCACCTACCTGATCGAGCACGAGGCGCCGCCGCGCCTGCGCAACCTCGCGGCCGCGACGCTGCGGGCGGTGTTCGGTGCCGAGCCCCGCGAGGTGTCGCTGCTGTTCGCCGCGTTCTACATCGCCGCGTCTGGCGACCCCACGCACCCGGGGACGTTCCAACGCACCTTCAATACGCGCGGCGGCGCCCAGCAAAGCCGGCTCGTCGGCGGCTCCCAGCAGCTGCCGCTGAGGCTGGCCACGCGGCTCGGCGCGAGCGTCCAACTGGACACGCCGGTGCGCTCGATCAGGCAATCGCGCAACGGAGTCAGCGTCGTCAGCGATCGGATCACGGCGTCGGCCAAACGGCTCGTCGTCGCGATCGCGCCAACGCTCGCCGGTCGGATCTCGTATGACCCGATCCTGCCGTCCGCGCGCGATCAGCTGACCCAGCGATACGGCCAGGGAGCATTGGTCAAGGTCGCCGCGGTCTACGACCGGCCGTTCTGGCGCGACAAGGGGCTGACCGGATCGGCGGTCACGACCGGCTTTCCGATCAGCATCGCCTATGACGACTCCCCGCCGGACGGGCGACCGGGGATCGCGTTCGGTTTCGTCGGCGGCGACCACGCCCGCCGCTACGCGCGGATGAGCGCCGCCGACCGTCGTGCCGCGGTGCTGCACCAGCTCGCGCGCTTCTACGACGACGAGCGAGCCCTGCGGCCGCGGAAGTTCTTCGACACCAACTGGAGCCAACAGGAGTGGACGCGAGGCTGCCCGGTCGGGATCCCCGCGGTGGGGTCGTTCGTCAGCTACGGCCCACGGCTACGCGAGCCGGTCGGTCGCATCCACTGGGCCGGGACCGAGACCGCGACCTACTGGAACGGCTACATGGACGGCGCCATCAGCTCCGGTGAGCGCGTCGCGGCGGAGGTCGACGCAGCGCTGTGACAACCGTCCGGGAGGCGACCTTCGAGCTGCTGCGGGCGCACGGGATGACGACGGTGTTCGGCAACCCCGGCTCGACCGAGCTGCCGATGCTCGCCGAGTTCCCCGACGACTTCCGCTACGTGCTCGGGCTGCAGGAGCTCGTCGTCGTCGGGATCGCTGACGGCTACGCGCAGGCCAGCGGTCACGTGGCCCACGTCAACCTGCACACGGCGCCAGGGGTCGGCAATGCCGTCGGCGGGATCTTCAACGCCCGGGCCAACCATGCGCCACTGTTGATCACGGCCGGGCAACAGGTGCGCGCGCAGATCACGATCGAAGCGAGCCTGACCAACAGCGACGCGACCGTCGCTCCACAGCCGTACGTCAAATACAGCCACGAGCCGCCGCGCCCCCAGGACGTGCCGACCGCGCTGGCGCGGGCGATCGCGGCCGCGTCGATGCCGCCCCTCGGACCGGCATTCGTCTCGATCCCGATGGACGACTGGGATCAGCCGGCAGACGACGATCGCGCCGCGCACGCCGTCGGGCGCCGCGTCATCGGCCGCGCCGCACCCGACCCGGAGGCGCTGGCGCGGCTTGCGTCACGGCTGGCGGCGGCGTCGTCACCGGCGCTTATCGCCGGGCCGGAGATCGACGCCGCCGATGCCTGGGACGAGCTCGTCGCGCTCGCTGTCGCCCAGCGGCTGCCGGTCTGGGCGCCGCCGGCGACGGGCGGCTCGCGGCTCGGATTCCCCGAGGATCACCCGCAGTTCGCCGGCGTGCTGCCGCCGGCGATCGGCCCGCTGTCGAGCGCTCTGGCCGGCAACGACATGGTGGTGGTGATCGGCTCGGTCGCGTTTGCCTACTACCCGTACCTGCCGGGGCCGCTGCTCGCCGACGGGACCGAGTTGGTGCTGCTCACCGCCGATCCGGTCGATGCCGCACGCGCGCCGATGGGGGAGGCGATCGTCGGCGACGTGGGGTTGGCGCTAGCACGGCTGCTCGAGCTCGCAGGTCAGGCGCCCGAGCGTCGGGCGCCGCAGCCGCGGCCGCAGCCTGCGATGACCCCTGTCGGCGACGGCGAGCGGATCACCGGCACGCAGGCGATGGCGGCGCTCGCCGCCGCATGGCGGGATGACGCGATCGTGGTGCTCGAGGCACCGTCGGCGACGCTCGCGCTACGCAACCGGCTGCGAATCTCGCGGCCCGGCAGCTACTACGCCGGTGCCGGCGGCGGTCTCGGCTTCGGGATCTCGGCCGCGCTCGGCGTCCAGCTGGCGCAACCCGATCGGCCGGTGGTGTGCGTGCTCGGGGAGGGGTCCGCGCAATATGGGATCACCGCGCTGTGGACTGCGGTCGCCTACCGGCTGCCGGTCACCTTCCTGGTGCTTCGCAACGACGAATACGCGATCCTGAAATGGTTCGCAACGCTCGAGCAGGTCAGCGGTGCGCCCGGACTTGAGCTCCCCGGGCTCGATGTCGCCGCGGTCGCGCACGGCTATCGGATGGACGCCCAGCAGGTGCACGGCACCGAGCAACTGGTGGCGGCGCTGCGGGCGTCGATCGCCGCGCAGGACGGGCCGCGATTGATCCAGGTCGATGTCGAGCCGGGAATGTGGATCGAGTGAGCCGTCCGCCGGCGCCGCAGGCCGGCCTCTGCGACAGTTGCCGCCACCAGCAGGTCGTTCGCAACACGCGCGGATCGGTGTTCTCGCTGTGTCGGCGAAGCCGCGACGAGCCCGAGCGGTTCCCGCGCTACCCGCGGCTGCCGGTCACCCGCTGCGCAGGCCATCAGCCGGCCGGCGGCTGACTCCTTAGGCCTTACGGCAACAGGTGCTCGACCTCGAACCCGTGGCGCTCGGCCAGTCGCCGGGCGATCAGCGAGCGATGACAGGCCTCGGCGTCGGTCTCGACGCACAGCAGCGCGCCTGCACCGTGCACCGGGAGGTCGTCGAGCAGCGGCTGCAGCGGCGTCGGGTCGAGGATCTCGGCGGTGTACGCCCGGATGTAGGCATCGGACAGGTGGTCGCGGTCGCGCTTGCCGACCCGCTCGCGGGCGTCCTGCGCGTACTGCAGCTCGCGTAGCTCGGTCGTCGGCGCGAGCTCGGGGTGATGGACGTAGCGGATCCGGGCATCTGCGAGCCGTCGCTGCAGTCGCTGCGCGTTTGCCCACGCGTACTCAGAGCCGCGCACACCGCGCCGCTGGCGCACGTCGATCACGGCAGTGACGCCGGCATCGTCGAGCGCCGCGACGAAGCTCTCGCCGTTGAAGCGGTAGACGCCGACCGTGGCGATCCGGGCCATTGACCACTATGTTGCCCGACGTGACCGCTCCGCGAACCGACACCAAGACCGTTTCGTTCACCCGCATGGCCGACGGCACCGCCGCCGACTACGCGCTGCTGGCCCGGGCCGAGGAGCGCTTCTGCGAGACGCTGCCCGACCGTCTGCTCGACGCCGTCCGCGCGCTGCAGCTGAGCTTCTCCGGCTACCAGGTCTCGCGCTACGAGCACTCGTTGCAGAGCGCCACGCGGGCGCTGCGCGACGGCCGCGACGAGGAATACGTCGTGATGGCGCTGCTGCACGATGTCGGCGATTCGCTGGCGCCGCACACGCACTCGGAGATGATGGGCGCGGTGCTGCGGCCGTTCGTCCGGCCCGAACTGGTCTGGATCTGCTCGCATCACGGCGCCTTTCAGCTCTACTACTACGCCCAGCACTACGAGATGGACCCCAATATCCGGGACCGCTGGGCCGGCCACGAGCACTACGACGCCTGCGTGGAGTTCTGCGAGCGCTATGACCAGAACTGCTTTGACCCGGCGTACCAGTCGCTGGCGCTCGAGACGTTCGAGCCGATGGTCCGACGGGTCTGCTCCGAGCCGCGGTATCTGCCCGACGACTACGTCTGAGCAATCTCGCAGCGGGCGCTCCGCATGCCTACTACGCCTTGCGATACTACGTAGTACGTAGTACTCTGACGTTCGATGCCACCTCATCGAGCTCGAGCAAACGATCCGAAGCTGTTGATCCTCACCAGCCTGGCGTCGGGCGAGAAGCACGGCTACGCGCTGCTGCAGGACATCGAAGCCTTCGCCGAGGTCACACTGGGTCCCGGCACGCTCTACGGGGCGATCGGGCGTCTTGAGCAGCGGGGGCTGATCGAGCCAATCGGCGATGCCGGGCGGCGACGCCCGTACCGGCTGACGACCGCCGGCGCTCAGGAGCTGTCCGATGCGCTCGCTGACCTACGTGCGATCACCGACGAAGCGAGTCGGCGGCTTGCGGGCCGTCGCGGCACGATCGCAGGCGGCATCGCATGAGCACTCGGCCCGGTCGCCGTTCGCAGGTCGACCACCCTGAGAGCGAATCGGGCGTCGTGCCGGTCGGCCGCCGTCGCCGCGGGCCCGGGCCAACCGTGCTGCTCGCGCTGTACCCGGCGGCCTGGCGCCGACGGTATGGCGACGAGCTGGACGCGTTGATCGTTGACATGCACGCCGGCGGTCGAGCAAACGGGTGGCACGTGGGGGCCGATCTTGTCCGAGCGGCCGCTCGCGAGCGGCTGCGCGGGTGCGCTGGTGACCCGGGCCAGCGGGTTCTCGGTGGCGCGTCGCTGGTGCTCTGGGGCTGGGCGTTGTTCGTGCTCGCCGGGGCGATCGTCGCCAAGACCAGCGAGCACTGGCAGCGCGCGCTGCCGGCTCACGCTGGTGCGAACGCGGCGTTTGCCGGGCTGACCTCGATCGCGTTCGTGACCGGCGCGCTGGTCGTCGCCGGGATCGCGTTGGCGTTGCCGGCCGCGGCCCGGCGGATCCGCGATGGCGGTTGGCGCCGGCTGCGGTCGCGGGTGTTGCTCGCCGGGGCCTTGACCGCCCTCGTGATCATGGCGACCGCGACGCTCACGAGCTGGGCGCATGGGTTGAGCACCCCCGATCGCAACGGGCACGATTCGCTGTATGCCGCGGCGTTTCTGTGCTGGGCGGCGTTGATCGCGACCTGCGTGCTGGCGTGGACCGCGGTCGCGACCAGACTCGCCCGCGAACTGTCCTGTCGCCGGTCGATCGTTCGAGTGCACGCGCTGATCGCACCCCTGATCGCGATCGGGATGGCCGCGATGACCGCCGCGACGATCGTCTGGTGGGCCATCACCGGTCACGCCAGCGCCGCCGCGTTGACCGGCGGATCGAGCGCCCCACACCCATCGGCGTTGGTACCCGCGCTCGCGTTCGCGGTCGCGCTGATGCTGCTGGCCACTGTGATCGCCACGGTCGGCGCAGCCCGGGCCGATTTCGCGCTCAAGGACCTCTAGCAGGCAGGCTGATCGGTTCGCAGTGGCGTTTGGTTGATTTGAGGATCTCGTCAGCGGTTGTGGTCCAGGCCAATGGCTGCGAGCTTTGTTGATTGCGTACAGAGGGGGTGTACGCAGATCACAAAGTTCGGAGTCGCCGGCGTCGTTGCTGGCGCGCCAGACAGGCGAGCGCGACAGAACTTTGGCGTTTGGGTGCCATATAGACGCAGCCTCTCGCCATCATTCGCGCTCGCGCCGCCCGCGGTTCGCGCTCGGGCCGCCTCCGGTCACGACGGCTCGCGAGAGACACCCACGCCTGAGGCCAGCGCCGATCGAAAAGAGGAATCTCATCGTCTGTTCAGAGATGACTGAGTCGCCGCACACAGACTCGCGGCCATGTCAAACGATGCCTCGGTCCCGCTCGCAGCGCGCCCCCACCCACCAAGCCGAGACACCGCGAGCACGCGCCGCGCGCCATCACGGTTGCGCCCCTGGACCGGTGGCAGCGACGGCAACGAACGTCTGACGGTCTTGACCGGCGGCCTGCTGGTGGTGCTGACCACGGCGATCGGCGTGACGATCATCCGGATCGGTCAGCTGATGTGGCTGCATCTGTTTCTCGGGTTGGTGCTGGTCGGCCCGGTGGCGCTGAAATTGGCCAGCACCGGCTATCGCTTCGTTCGCTACTACACCAACGATCCCGTCTATCGGCGCAAGGGGCCACCGATGCCGCTGCTGCGAGGGCTCGCGCCGCTAGTGGTGCTCGCGACGCTCGCGCTGTTTGTGTCCGGTGTCGCGTTGCTGTTCGCGGGTCCTCGCACCGGTCTGCCGCTTGGGCTGCTGCACAAGGTGAGCTTCATCGTCTGGTTCGCGTTGGTCGCGCTGCACGTGCTCGGTCATCTGCCGGAGATCCTGCGTGCGCTGCCGCGCGCACGAACAACCCGACGCGCGATCGTTCCGATGACCGCCGCCGTCGACGCACGGCGGCCGGCGGGAACCGGCGGGCGGATGTTGGCGCTCGGGGTCGCGTTGACCGCGGGGCTGGTGCTGGCGATCGCCCTGCTCGGCCAGTTCTCGGTCTGGACCCACTAGTGTCGCGCGTCGCTCATTTGTTGACAGTCGAGGCATCTCTGGCGGCGTCTGCCGGTGTCCTCGAATCCTCGTGTGGCTACGGCCACACCACGGATTCTGCGTCCTTGGCAGCCACTCCCAGCGACGCCTCTTCGTATCACCGAACCAACGACGCGCGACACTAACGGCGGGTGGGGGCCGCGCCCGTCGCCAAGCGGCCGGGTCGGCGTGGCATCGAGCAGCCGGGGAGTTCTAGCTCAAGCCGGGTGCCGAGCTCCGACGCTGCCACGCGGACCTTGCCGTCATGAGCCGTGGCGATCGCCTGTACGATCGCCAGCCCGAGGCCGGCACCGCCGCGGTTGCGATCGCGACCGGAGTCCGCGCGATGAAAGCGATCAAACACGAGCTCGCGCTCGTCGACCGGGATGCCTGGTCCGTCGTCGGTGATCGTGAACCGGATCCAGCCGGCCGTGGGCAGCACCGCCGAAAGCGTGACACAGCCGGATGGCGCGTCGGTGTGCGCGATCGCGTTCTCGATCAGGTTGCGCAGCGCTTGCGCGAGCCGATCGGGATCGGCGTCAAGCAGCACATCGGGCACCGGCTCCAGCTCAAACTGTCGGGTATGAAGGGCGGTCGTGGTCTCCCATAGGTCGACGAGGTAGCCAGGCAGATCGATCGATGTGCGGCGCAGAAAGTCGTCTTGCTCAGCGCGGGTGAGCAGGAGCATGTCATCGACCAACCGTGAGATCCGCGCGATCTCACCGGCGGTCAGCCGTTCGGTTCGGTGGATCTCTGCCAGCGTGGGGGTCGTGTCGCCGGCGAGCACTTCGAGCTGGCCGGCGATCACTGTCAGGGGGGTGCGGAGTTCGTGCGATGCGTCGGCGACGAAGTCCCGTTGACGTGATAACGCGGCGGCGAGCCGGTCGAGCATGCGGTTGAACGAGCCGGCGAGCGTCTGGATCTCGTGCGCGGCGTGATCGGAGACGTGCATTCGATGGCCCAGCTCGCCGTCGCTCACGCGTGCGGCCAGCGCTGCAAGCCGTCGGATCGGCCTGGTCGCCAGGCCGCCCGCCAGGTATGACGCGATCAACATCAGTGCAAGCGCGAGCAGTCCGGCCAGCAGGAACGCGCGGGCGACGCTGCGTTGGGCGCGCGTGACCGGGAGCAGCGACTCGCCGGCGCCGACCCGGATACGGGTGCCAGCGACCGTCAGGATCCGCTCGTTGAGTTGAATCGCGCCGACATCGGGCGCGTGGGCTGTCCGCGCGCCGGGTGGGCCGGTCAGCAGCGCCTGGCCCTCGCGGTTCTCCTGGCGCTGTTCGGCGACCGATTCGCCGTCCTCGGGGTGCGTCGACCCGAACAGCTCGCGATGATTGCTGATCGTTCCGTGTCCAGGCACGACCGCGAGCAACAGCGCCGACGCCTCACTGTAGGGCTGGGAGTCGACGTAGCGACGTAGTCGACGAGCGAGCTCGTTCGCGTTCTGGGGGTGCAGGGTCCGCAGCGTCTGGGTGAGCGCGGTGACGTCGCCGTGGGTGTCCTCGGCGACCTGGGAGCGCAACTGGCTGCCGGTCTGCTGGTAGACGACGACGAACACGACTGCGCAGACGCACACCATCGCAAGGCTGACCCACGCCACCAGCCGCCATCGCAGGCCGATCCGTGCGATCAATCCGCCGGCTCCAGCCGGTACCCGCGCGATCGGATGGCGGTGATGGTCAACAGCGGGCCGTCGGGACCGCGGACCTTGCGCCGTAGGTAGCCGACGTACACGTCAACGAGGTTGGTGGACAGGTCGTGGCGGTAGCCCCAGACCGCGCGTTGGAGCTGTTCGCGGGTCAGCACCGTGCCGGTGTTCTGCGTGAAGTACGCCAGCAGCTCGAACTCCTTGGTGCTGAGACGGATCGTGCCGCCGTCGTGGTTTACCTCACGGGTCAGCAGATCGATCGAAAGCTGGCCGTAACGCAAGGTCGGGTCGAGCACCTGCCGACGCGCCACGCGCAGCTGGGACTGGATTCGTGCCTCGAGCTCTGCGACCAGGAACGGTTTGACGATGTAGTCGACCGCGCCGCCGCGCAGACCGGCAAGCCGGTCGCTGACCGCACCGCGCGCGGTCAGCACGATCACTGGGATCCACGGGCGCTCGTCCTGCAGCGCCGCCAGGATCTCGGTGCCGTCGCGGCCCGGCAGCATCAGGTCGAGCACGACCAGCTCGACCTCCTCAGACAGCGCCAGCTCCAAGCCTTCGTCGCCGTCGCGGGCGACCCGCACGTCCAGTCCTTTACGAGCCAGTCCGCGCTGCACGAAATCGACGATCCCGGGTTCGTCCTCGATCAGCGCGACGGTCGACACAGGGGCGATCGTCGCAGTCTCAGATGACTCCCAGATGAGAGAAAGAGTCCTCTCACCGTCACGTCACGGATCGTTTAGCTGGCTCGGGCACGGTCCAGAGCATGCCCAGCTCAGCTGACCTCGGCCAACGGCGCGACAGCGCACTCAGGCGTCTGCGATACACCAACCGGGGGCTGGCCGGTGCCGCCACGGCGTTGCTGCTCGCATTCATGGCGGTCGCCGCCCGCGGCTTCTCAGGCCACTCCAGCGCCGCGGCCGCCACCACCGCTCGCGCGTCGCCGACACCGAGCACCGCGAGTCGACACCGCCACGGCCGCTCGGCACCGCGCCCGCTCGCGCGCCCGGCGACGGCGCCCAAGCACCCCGCCGCGCATCGCCACAGCAAACGCGCCGCGCCGGCTTCGTCCGCCACGTCGCGGCGGACCACGACCACGCAGCAGCAGACCACGACACCGGCGGCTAGCAGCCCCGCTCCGGCGACGACCGTCTCGGGCGGGTCGTGAGCGCGACCGCGCACCGCATCGACCCGCTGCTCGCGACCCGCTGCTGGAAGGCGCTGGGCACCACCGCGGTCCTGTGGGCACCCGAGATTCGCGTCGAGGCGGCAGTTGCGGCGGCGTGTCGCGAGATCGCGGCGATCGATCACGCGGCGAACCGGTTCGATCCGGACTCGGAGCTCTCGCGTGTCAACGCCGCTGGCGGGCGCCGCTGCGAGATCTCGGCCTGTGCGCTGGATGCGCTGCGGTTGGCGATCGACGCGGCTGAGCTCAGCTGCGGCGTGGTCGACCCAACCGTCGGCCAGACGATGCTGGAGCTCGGCTATGACCGTGACTGGGATCTGCTGATCCATGTCGCGTCGGATCAGCCGCTGTACGGCGACGGGGTGACGGGACGGCTTGTACAGCCCCCCGGGCTGCGACGGTCACGCTGGCGCTCGATCCAACTGTGGGAGGACCCGCCCGCCGTCCGGGTCCCGCCGACCGTCAGGCTCGATCTCGGCGCGACGGCGAAGGCGCTGGCGGCAGATCTCGGTGCGTTCGCCGCGGCCGATGCTGCCGGCGGCGGGGTGCTGCTGTCGCTCGGTGGCGACATCGCGACAAGCGGGCTGGCACCCGTCGGCGGCTGGCCGATCCGGGTCAGCGATGATCACCGCGACGGTGGCGCCGGCCCGGTCCAGGACATCGTGATCGAGTCCGGCGGGCTGGCGACCTCCAGCCTCATGCCGCGACGCTGGTATCACCTCGGACGGCCCCTCCACCACATCGTCGACCCCCGCACCGGCGCGCCGGTGTCGCCTCGCTGGCGCACGGCCAGCGTCGCCGCGGCCGATTGTGCTCAGGCCAACATCGCCGCCACTGCGGCGATCGTCCTCGGCGACCAAGCGCCGGACTGGCTTGCGGCGCAGGGCCTGCCGGCACGGCTGGTCGCCGTCGATGGCTCGGTCCGCGCTGTCGGGGACTGGCCGCGGTGAAGACCTACTGGTACCTCACGCGTGCCAGCGGCACCGTCTCGCTGATCCTGCTGACTCTCGCGATCGTGATCGGAATCCTGTCGGTCGGACGTGTGCGGTCACCACGCTGGCCGCGGTTCGTGATCGACGGCGTACACCGCTCAAGCTCGCTGATGGCGGTCGCGTTCCTGGCGATCCACATCGTGAGCGCCGTGCTGGACTCGTTCGCGCCGATCTCACTGCTCGATGCGGTGATCCCGTTCGCCGGCAGCTACCGGCCGATCTGGCTCGGGCTCGGCGCGGTCGCGTTCGATCTGCTGCTCGCGGTCGTGATCACCAGCCTGCTGCGCCGACGAATCGGACACCGGACCTGGCAAGCCGTGCACTGGCTGGCGTACGGCATGTGGCCGATCGCCGTCGTGCACGCGCTGGGCACCGGCAGCGACGTGCAGCTCGCCTGGCTGCAACTGACCTGCGGGGCCTGTGCGATCGCGGTGATCGCCGCCGTGCTGTGGCGGATCGCGAGCGGCTGGCCGTCGCACCGCCGGATCCGGCTCGGGGCGCTTGGTGCCTTGGCCGCGGTGCTGCTGGCAATGGTGCTGTGGCTGCCCCAGGGCCCGCTTGGACACGACTGGGCAAAACGCGCGGGCACCCCGAGGAACCTGCTGCCCGCTTCAGAACGGGGTGCGGGGTGATGCGTCTGCCGAGGCTGCTGACCGGAGTCGGGTCACGACCGATGAGTCTGGACCGCCACCGCGAGATGCATGGCGACCTACCCAGGCGCCGGCCGGCGGAGCTCGCCAGCGAACTGAAGCGATCCGGGCTGCGGGGTCGCGGCGGCGGCGCGTTTCCGCTGTCGGCCAAGCTGGCAGCTGTCCGGCGCGCCGGCGGGTCTGCGGTGGTGGTGATCAACGGTTGCGAAGGCGAGCCGATGAGCACGAAAGACCGGCTGTTGATGTGGTGCGTGCCGCACCTTGTGCTCGACGGCGCCGTCGCGCTTGCCGACGCGACCGGCGCCCCAGACGTGATCGTCTGCGTCGACGAGCGCGAGCCGAGGATCTACGAGGCGCTGCTCAGCGCGATTAACCAGCGTCCGGAGAACGGGCGGCTGGCGATGCGGATCCTGGAGACCCCGACCGGATATGTCACCGGACAGGAGAGCGCAATCGTCCATTGGCACGACGATGGCGTGCCGACGCCGCTGCCGCGCCGGCCGCGGGTGTCCGATCGCGGTGTCGGGCGCAGGCCGACGTTGGTCGCCAACGTCGAGACCGTCGCGCACGTGGCGTTGATCGCCCGCCTCGGCGCCGACTGGTTCCGGGAGGTCGGGACCGAGGCAGACCCCGGAACCGCCCTGGTCACGCTCGCGGGCGCGGTCCGGGATCCCGGCGTCTACGAGATCGCGCACGGCGAACCGGTCACCTCATTGATCGACCAAGCCGGCGGTACCGACGAGCCGCTGCGCGCACTGCTCGTGGGCGGCTACGCCGGTGGGTGGATCGACGCGATCGACGCGCCCAGCGTCCGGCTCTCCCGCGCGCAGCTCGAGCCGTTCGGTGCCCGCCTCGGCGCGGGGATCGTGGTCGCACTCGGCGAGAGCGCATGCCCGGTCGCTGAGACCGCGCGCATCGCCGGCTGGCTGTCAGATCAGAGCTCCGGCCAGTGCGGGCCCTGCATCCACGGCCTGGCATCGATCGCCGACGCGATGTTCTCGATTCGCGACGGCGACAACCCCCGCATTCTCAAACGCGTCGCCCAATGGTGCGATCTGGTCGACGGCCGAGGCGCCTGTGCCCATCCCGACGGCGCCGCCGCCTTCATTGCCAGCGCACTTCGCGTGTTCGCGGTTGAACTGATCGACCACGCCCAGTCTGGACGCTGCGACGCCTGCGAGGCGTCGCCCGTGCTCACACTCACCACGACCCCGGCGATCCGTTGACACGGATCGAACTGGACCCGATCGCCTGCGATGCGCATGGCCTCTGCGCCGAGCTGCTGCCCGAACTGATCGGGCTCGACGAGTGGGGATACCCGCTGCTCAAAGGCGACGCAGTGCCAGCCGAACTGGAGTCGCTGGCACGACGCGCGGTGTCCGCCTGCCCGACACTCGCGCTGCGACTCGCCGAGCAGCGACGTTGAGACCACCCGCCGGCGGTAGCCTCAACCGGCTCGCGACCGGCGAAGCCGCCCGGGATGTTCTCGTCGGGTCCGGTTCAGAGGTTGACCGCTACGTACTTGGTGTCGAGGTACTCCTCGATCCCCTCGGAGCCGCCCTCGCGGCCGAAGCCCGACTGCTTGACGCCGCCGAACGGCGCCTGGGCGTTTGAGACCATGCCCTGGTTGAGGCCGATCATGCCGGTCTGCAGCCGCTCGCAGACACGCAGCGCGCGCTTGAGGTCGGAGGTGAACACGTACGCGACGAGGCCGTACTCGGTGTTGTTGGCGGCGGCGATCGCGGCGTCCTCGTCGTCGAAGCCGAACACGGGGGCAACCGGGCCGAAGATCTCCTCCTGGAGCAGCTCCGCGGTCTCGGGAACGCCGGTCAGCACGGTCGGGTTGTAGAAGTAGCCGGCACCGTCGACCTTCGTGCCGCCGACGACCGCCTGCGCGCCCTTGCCGATCGCATCGGTGACGAGCTCTGAGACCTTCGAGCGCTGGGTGTCGTCGATCAGCGGGCCGACGTCGACCCCGTCCTCGACGCCGCGGCCGAGCTTCAGCGCGCCCATCTTCTCGGCCAGCTTGGACGCGAACTCGTCAGCGATCCGGCCCGACACATGGAAGCGGTTGGCCGCCGTGCACGCCTCGCCGACGTTGCGCATCTTGGCGACCATCGCGCCCTGCACCGCGGCGTCGACATCAGCGTCGTCGAACACCAGGAACGGCGCATTACCGCCGAGCTCCATGGAGAGTCGCAACAGCGTCTCCGACGCCTGTGCCATCAGCCCGCGGCCGACCTCGGTGGAGCCGGTGAACGACAGCTTGCGCAGGCGCGGGTCGGCGAGCAGCGGCGCGGTCGTCGAACTCGAGCTCGACGCGGTGAACAGGTTGAGCACGCCACCGGGCAGGCCCGCCTCCTCGAGGATCTGCGCCAGCGCCAGCATCGACAGCGGCGTCTGGCCGGCCGGCTTGACGATCATCGTGCAGCCGGCGGCGATCGCCGGGCCGATCTTGCGGGTACCCATCGCCAGCGGGAAGTTCCACGGGGTGATGAACAGGCACGGCCCGACCGGCTGCTGCATGGTCAGCACGCGACCGGCGCCGTTGGCCGCCACCGCGTAGCGGCCGTGGACGCGGACTGCCTCCTCCGAGAACCAGCGGAAGAACTCCGATGCGTAGGCGATCTCCGCCCGGGACTCGGTGATCGACTTGCCCATCTCGAGCGTCATCAGCAGCGCCAGCTCGTCGGCTCGCGCGGTGATCAGCTCGAACGCCCGGCGCAGGATCTCCCCGCGATCACGCGGGGCCATCGCGGCAAACGAGGGAAAGGCGTCGGCGGCGGCGTCGAGTGCGGACACGGCATCGTCGGCCGACGCGTCGGCGACCTCGCACAGGGCGGTACCCGTCGAGGGATCTTCGACCGCGAACGTGCCCTTGGCGCCGTCGCGCCACTCGCCCGCGATGTACAGCTGCTTCGGGACCTGCGCGACGACCTGCTGTTCTTGGGATGCGGTGATCGTGCTCATAGCGTGCACGCTACTGCGCCCGCGAGGTGGGGGTGGACGCGACGGAGGGGCGGCCGCCGGCTTGCGCGGCCGCCCCTCGGATCCGGCTCTTGTCTAGTGAGTCGCGGTCTCGACCGGCGCGGGCTCGAGCGCGACGCTCAGGACCTCGTCGATCGTCATCGCGGGGTGGAACGTCATCTGCTCGCGAACCTCCTCGGGGACATCGTCGAGGTCGCCGCGGTTGCGCTCGGGGATGACCACGTCGGTGAGGCCGGCCGCGTGGGCGGCGAGGACCTTCTGCTTGAGGCCGCCGATCGGCAGCACGCGGCCCTGCAGGGTGACCTCGCCGGTCATCCCGACCGTGTGCTTGACCGGCCGCCCGGACAGCAGCGAGGTCAGCGCGGTCACCATCGTCACGCCCGCTGAGGGGCCGTCCTTGGGGATCGCCCCGGCGGGGACGTGGACATGGAATGAGCGCTCCTCGAACAGTGCGGGATCGACGCCGACCTCGGTCGCGTGGCCACGCACATAGGAGAGCGCGATCTGCGCCGACTCCTTCATCACGTCGCCCAGCTGGCCGGTAAGCGTCAGGCCCGGCTTACCGTCCATCGCGGTCGCTTCGATGAACAACACATCGCCGCCGGCGCCGGTCACCGCCAGGCCGGTCGCGACGCCCGGCACCGCGGTGCGGACGGCGGACTCCTGGAAGAACCGCTGGCGGCCGAGTGCGTCACGGACGGCCTCGATGTCGATCGCGATCGGCGGGGTCACCGCATGGGACGCGATCTTCGTCGCGGTCTTGCGCAGCAACGTCCCGAGATCGCGCTCGAGCTGGCGGACGCCGGCCTCGCGCGTGTACTCGGTGGCGACCGTCTCCAGGATCAGATCGGAGACGTCGACCTCCTCCTCGCGCAGCCCGTTGCGCTCCAGCTGGCGCGGCCACAGGTAGCCGCGGGCGATCGCCGTCTTCTCCGAGGTGGTGTACCCGTCGAAGCGGATCACCTCCATCCGGTCCAGCAACGGGCCCGGGATCGTGTCGGCCACGTTCCCGGTGGCGATGAACATCACCTCGCTGAGGTCGAGCTCGACGTCCAGGTAGTGATCGCGGAACGAGTGGTTCTGCGCTGGGTCGAGGACCTCGAGCAGCGCCGCCGACGGGTCGCCACGCCAATCGGCGCCAACCTTGTCGACCTCGTCGAGCATGATCACCGGGTTCATCGTCCCGGCGTCGCGCAGCGCCCGCACGAGCCGCCCCGGGAGCGCGCCGATGTACGTCCGGCGGTGACCGCGGATCTCGGCCTCGTCGCGGACGCCGCCGAGCGACATCCGCACGAACTCGCGGCCGGTGGCACGGGCGATCGACTCGCCGATGCTGGTCTTGCCGGTGCCGGGAGGTCCGATCAGGGTGAGGATCGCGCCGGAGCGCTTGTCCTCGTGGATGCCGCGCTCGGTGCGCAGCTTCTTGACCGCGATGTACTCCACGATCCGGTCCTTGACATCGTCGAGGCCGGCGTGGTCGGCGTCGAGCACTTCACGCGCGTGCACGGGATCGAGCCGCTCCTCGGAGTGCTCTGACCACGGGACCGCGATCAGGGTGTCGAGGTAGGTCCGGATCACGCTCGACTCAGCGGACTGCTCGCCCATCTTCTCCAGCCGGCCGAGCTCCTTGAGCGCCTGCTCCTCGGCCGCCTCGGGCATCCCGGCCGCTTCGATCTTGGTGCGGTACTCCTCGACGACGGAGCCGTCGTCCTCGCCGAGCTCCTTGCGGATCGAGTCCATCTGCTTGCGCAGGAAGTAATCGCGCTGCTGCTTCTCGGCGCCGGACTCGACGTCATCGCGGATCCGCTTGCGGACCTGCAGCTCGGCCAGCCGCTCGCGCTGGTAGCCCAGCGCCAGCTCGAGGCGCTCGGTGACGTCGAGCGTCTGCAGCAGCTTGACCTTCTGAACGTAGTTGAGATCGGGGCTGTAGCCGCTGGTGTCGGCCAGCGTGCCGGGCTCGGAGATCGAGCGCAAGAAGCCGGAGACGCGGCCGTCATCGCCGCGCAGCTCGAGGATCTCCTCGACGACCGCGCGGTACTCGCGGTCGAGGTTGCGGGTCTTGCCGTCGACCGGCGCGTCGTCGGGGTGCTCGTCGACCTCGACGAACAGCCGTCCGTCGGGAAGCGTCTGCGCGGCGCCGGCGACGCCGCGGTGCAGGCCCTGCAGGCTGAAGGCGCGCGCCCCACCTGGTAGCCGCACCTTGTCGGTGATCTCGGCGACCGTTCCGATCGCCGCAAACTCCTGCTCGTGACGGGGCACGAGCAACACGTGCTCCTCGTCGCCAGCGTCGATCGCCAGCGTCAAGGACATGCCCGGGAAGACGACGACGTCGTCCAGCGGGACAAGAAGAAGGCGACTCATCAAATCTTCACTTTCGGTAGGTACTTACCATCCATAAGCAGAAGGATACCACTGCGGAGGATGGTGATCTAAGCGTGTACGACTCAGATTATCAGTACGGGATGGTGTGGTCTGCCCGATCAGGCGCCGGTCTGGGAAGATGAGAGCGATGAGCGAAGATCCCGAGCAGCACGAAGACGACGGCGTCCACGACGTGCTCGCGGCCGAGGAGTTCGTGGTGCCCGCGCCGGACCCCGACCTCCATGCCGAGGACCCCCACGACGTGCTGGCCGCCGAGGAGTTCGTGGTGCCCGCGCCGGACCCCGACCTCCACGCCGAAGCCCCTCACGATGTACTGGCCGCCGAGGAGTTCGAGGTGGGGTCGGCCGATCCGGCACTCCATCATGGACCGCTGACGCTGCCCGACGATCCGACCGGGATCGCCGAGCCGCACGACGTGCTCGCGGCCGAGGAGTTCGCGGTCCCCGCGGGCCGGTACGACGACGCGGCCCCCAGGCGCGGTCCGGCGCTCGGGACGGGCGCGCGGGCGGCCGTCGCGGCGGCATTCGGAGCGTCTGTGGCGATGTTGTTGCGCCGGCGTCGCAGATGAGTGACGTTTCGGTCTTGTTCTGAAGCAGGCGTTGAGACCAACCTGAGGGGGTGAGGCATCGAACTGACGCCGACGGGCAGGTCGGGGACGCACCCCTCGCCAGATTGGCGGCGGCGCAGCACGGCGTGCTGGCCACACGGCAGATGAAGGCGCTCGGCCTGGGGGACCACGTGATCGGACGCCTTCGCATCGCCGGCTGGCTGCATCCCTTGCACCGAGGGGTGTACGCGGTCGGCCATCCGCGGCTGAGCGACCGCGGACGGTGGATGGCCGCCGTCCTCGCCTGCGGACCAAACGCGGTGCTCAGCCACCATCAGGCGGCGGCGCTCCATGGCCTGCTGCGCGCGTCCCCTTCGTTGATTCACGTGACCGCGCCCGGCCGTCACCGGGTCGACGGCGTTCGTTGTCACCGCGCCAAGGGCCTGCGCGGCCGGCCACGGATCGTCGTCGACGGGATCCCGGTCACCTCCGTCGAGCGAACGTTCTTGGACATGGCTGCGGTGCTGAGCGAGCCGCGGCTCCGGTCGCTACTCGAAACCGCCCAGCGCAGCGGCCGCTACGACCACGGGCGCACCCTCGAGGTGATCGAGCGCGCCAACGGCCACCGTGGCGTCGGTGCCCTCAGAGCCGCGATCGGCCAGCTCCACGACGAACCGCCCGCCACCCGCAGCGGTCTCGAGCAGCTCGCGCTCGAGCTGATCCGCGCCGCCCACCTCCCCGAGCCGGCGGTGAACACCAGTGTCGAGGGCGAGGTGGTCGACCTCAGCTGGCCGGAGTACGGCCTCGTGGTCGAGATCGACAGCTGGCGCTACCACCAGCAGCGCAGCGCATTCGAGTCAGACCGCCGGCGCGGCAACCAGCTCACGCTCGGCCATCTGATCGTGCTGCGCTTCACCGATCGCGATCTCCGAACCGAACCGCGGCGCTTCGTCGCCGAGATCCGTCAGGCGATCAGGACTTGCCGGAGCGCCGGCGCGGCGGCATCAGGTCGGTGATCGACCCGTCGGCCATCTCGGCTGAGAACGCGACCGTCTCCGACAGCGTCGGATGCGGGTGCACGGTCAGCGCGATGTCGGTGGCGTTGGCGCCCAGCTCGAGCGCGAGCACCGCCTCGGAGATCAGATCGCCCGCGTTGATGCCGACGATTCCAGCGCCGAGCACGCGCTGGGACTCAGGCTCCACGATCAGCTTGGTCAAGCCCTCGTCGCGCCCGAGCGACAGCGCCCGGCCGGAGGCGGCCCACGGGAACGTCTGCTTCTCGTAGGCGGTGTCGGCCGCCTTGGCCTCGGTCTCGGTCAGACCCATCCACGCGACCTCGGGGTCGGTGTAGGCGACCGACGGGATCGTCTTGGCATCGAAGGTGACGTCGTGGCCGGCGATCACCTCGGCCGCGACCTTGCCCTCATGCACCGCCTTGTGAGCGAGCATCGGCTCGCAGGCGATGTCGCCGATCGCGTAGATCCCCGGGACGTTGGTCTTCATCTGGGCGTCGACGGGGATGAACCCGCGCTCGTCGACCGTCACCCCCGCCTCAGAGGCGCCGATCGCGCCGCCGTTGGGCACCCGCCCGACGGCCACCAGCACGCGGTCGAAGATCCGCGAACCGACGCCACCGATCTCGACCTTCAGTCCGTTCTTCTGTGCGCGCACGTCCTCCACCCGCGAGGACAGCAGCACGTCGGTGTAGCGCGAGCCGATTCGTTTGGCCAGCGGCCGCACGATGTCGGGGTCGGCGCCGTGCATCAGGTGGTCGAGCATCTCGACGACCGTGACCTTGGCGCCGAGCGCGTCGTAGACGCACGCCATCTCCAGGCCGATGATGCCGCCGCCGATCACGAGCATCCGGCCGGGGATCTCGCCGGGCGCGAGCGCGCCGGTGGAGCTGATTACGCGCGGGTCGTCGGGCAGCCCGGGGATCCACGCGGCCTCGGAGCCGGCGGCGATGATGCAGTTGCGGAAGCTCACCGAGCGATCACCGACCTGCAGTGCGGTGGGCGACGTGAACGTCGCCTCGCCGTGGATCACCTCGACCTTGCGCTGCTTGGCCAGCCCGACCAGTCCGCCGGTCAACCGCTCGACGACGCCGGCCTTCCACTCGATCAGCTTGCCGACATCGATCTTCGGTTTGCCGAACGCCACACCGTGCGTGCCCATCTCCTCGACCTCGGCGATCACCCGGGCAGCGTGCAGCAGCGCCTTGGAGGGGATGCAGCCGACGTTCAGGCAGACGCCGCCGAGCGCGTCGTAGCGCTCGATCAGCGCCGTCTTGAGCCCGAGGTCGGCGGCTCGGAACGCCGCGCTGTAGCCGCCGGGGCCGGAGCCGAGCACAACCACGTCGAAGTCGCGATCGCCGTCCTGGTCACTCGACGGCGGCGGCTCGGAGGAGACCTTGGCCTCGGCGGGCGAGGGCTCAGCAGCCTCCGGCGGAGCGTCCGCCACACTCTGGGCCGCACCGTCCGCCGAACCGTCCGCCACACCCTCGGCCGCACCGTCCGCCGAGCCCTCCGCCGAACCCGCGTCGCCCTCGAACGTCATCAGCACGCTGTCCTGGGAAACCCGGTCGCCGACCTGCACCGCGATCTGCTTGACGGTCCCGGCGACCGGCGCCGGCACGTCCATCGTCGCCTTGTCGGACTCGAGCGTGACGAGCGGGTCCTCGGCCGAGACGGTGTCGCCGACCGCTACGAGGATCTCGATGATCGGTACGTCCGTGAAGTCGCCGATGTCCGGGACCTTGATCTCGGTCATAGCAGCGCCCTGCGTAGGTCAGACAGGACCGCGACCAGCGCGACCATGAACCGTGCGGCCAGCGCCCCGTCGATCACGCGGTGGTCGTAGGACAGCGACAACGGCACCATCAGCCGCGGCACGAAGCTCGACGATCCCGGGTCCCAGATCGGCTTCGTCGCCGAACGCGTGGCGCCGAGGATCGCTACTTCGGGAGCGTTGATGATCGGAGTGAAGCTGGTGCCGCCGATTCCGCCCAGCGACGAGATCGTGAACGTCGCGCCGCTCATGTCGGCCGGGCCGAGCTTGCCCTCGCGGGCCTTGCCCGAGAGCTCGGTCAGGTCCTGGGCGATCTCCCGCAGGCCCTTCTTGTCGGCATCCTTGATCACCGGGACGACCAGACCGTTGGGGGTGTCGGCCGCGAACCCGATGTTGTAGTAGCGCTTCAGCACGAGCTCGTCGCCGTCCAGCGACGAGTTGAATGTCTCGAACTGCTGCAGCGCCGCGACCGCCGCCTTGACCAGGAACGTCACCATCGTGAACTTGACGCCCTCGCGCTCATGCTGCTTGTTGAGCAGCTTGCGCCACGCCTCGAGGTCGGTGATGTCGGCCTCATCGTTGTGGGTGACGTGCGGGATCATCACCCAGTTGCGGTGCAGGTTCGGTGCCGAGATCCTCTGGATCCGCGTTCGCGGTACGCGCTCGACCGGCCCGAACTTCTCGAAATCGACCGTTGGCCATGGCAGCAGCTCAAGCCCGCCAACGGCCCCGGCGCCCGAGCTCGGGGCGGCGCCCGCGGGCGGGCCCGGTGCGTCGCCGGCGCGTTGGACATCGTCGCGGGTGATCCGGCCGCCGCGTCCGGACCCCTGCAGCGCCGTGAGGTCGACGCCCCGCTCACGCGCGAGCCGCCGCGCCGACGGCGAGGCGTAGATCGCGTCGCCGCGGCTGCCGGATGACGCCGCCGGGGCGGGGGCCGGTGACCCCGACGCGGAGATCGAGTCCTCAGCCGCCGGCTGGTCCGCCGCCGGCGCCGGCCCAGCGGTCTCGGACACGCTCGTTTCGATCGGAGCGGCCGCGGGGGTCGGCTGCTCGCCGTCGTCAGCCGCAGAGCCCTCGGGGGTCGGCTGCTCGCCGTCGTCAGCTGCAGAGCCCTCGATCACCATCAGCTCCGACCCCTCGGAGACGGCGTCGTCGACGGACACCAGGATCTCCTTGACCGTTCCGTCAAACGGGGCGGGCACGTCCATCGTCGCCTTGTCGGACTCGAGCGTGACGAGCGGGTCCTCGGCCGAGACGGTGTCGCCGACCGCCACGAGGATCTCGATGATCGGTACCTCGGAGAAGTCGCCGATGTCCGGGACGGTGACGCGGTCGCTCATACGCTGGTCGGCATCGGCGCGTCGGTGTCGATCTCGTACTTGGCGATCGCCTCGGCGACGACCGCAGGCTTGATGGTGCCGCCCGCGGCGAGCTCGGACAGCGCGGCGACCGTGACGTAATGGCGGTCGACCTCGAAGAACCGCCGCAGCGCCTTGCGATAGTCGCTGCGGCCGTACCCGTCGGTGCCGAGCACCCGGTAGGGGGCCGGCACCCACTGGCGGATCTGATCGGGTACCGCGCGGATGTAGTCGGTCGAGGCGATCACCGGACCGCGGCGGCCCGACAGCTGCTGCTCGACGTAGGAGATGCGCGGCTTGTCGCTGGGGTGCAGCATGTTCTCGCGCTCGGTCTCGATCCCGTCGCGGCGCAACTGGGTGAACGAGGTCACCGACCAGACGTCTGAGAGCACGCCCCAGTCGGACTCGAGCAGCTGCGCGGCGGCGATCACCTCGTTGAGGATCGTGCCCGACCCGAGCAGCTGCACGACCGGCTTGCGCGACCGCTTCGACGCCTGCGTCAGCGGGTACATCCCGCGCAGGATCCCCTCCTCGGCGCCCTTCGGCATCGCCGGATGGACGTAGTTCTCGTTCATCAGCGTGAGGTAGTAGAAGACGTCCTGTTGCTCGTCGAGCATGTGGTGCAGGCCGTCCTGGATGATCACCGCGACCTCGTAACCGAACGCGGGGTCATAGGCGCGGCAGTTGGGCACGACCGAGAACAGCAGGTGGCTGTGGCCGTCCTCATGCTGGAGCCCCTCGCCGTTGAGCGTCGTGCGGCCGGCCGTGCCGCCCAGCATGAAGCCGCGCGTGCGGGTGTCGCCGGCGGCCCAGATCAGGTCGCCGACCCGCTGGTAACCGAACATCGAGTAGTAGATGTAGAACGGCACCATCGAGGTCGCGTGTGCCGAGTAGGAGGTACCGGCGGCGATGAACGACGAGATCGAGCCGGCCTCGGTGATGCCCTCCTCGAGGATCTGGCCGTGCTGATCCTCCTTGTAGAACATCAGCTGCTCTGAGTCCTGCGGCTGATACAGCTGCCCGAGCGGCGAGTAGATCCCGACCTGGCGGAACATCCCCTCCATCCCGAACGTGCGTGACTCGTCGGGCACGATCGGCACGATCCGCTTGCCGAGCTGCTTGTCGCGCAGCAGCGACGCGAGGATCCTGACGAACGACATCGTGGTCGAGACCGCGCGCTCGCCGGTGCCCTCCAGCTGCGAGGAGAACAGCTCAAGCGACGGGGCCTGCAGCGACTCGGCCTTGCGCCGCCGGGACGGCAACGCGCCTCCGAGCTTGGCCCGGCACTCGCGCATGAACTGCATCTCGGGCGCGTCTTCCGGCGGCTTGTAGTACTCGGCATCGAGCACCTGCTGATCGGTCAGCGGCAGCTCGAACCTGTCACGGAACGCCAGCAGCGCCGCCTCGGTCATCTTCTTGGCCTGATGGGTGATCATCTGGCCTTCGCCGGAGACACCCATCCCGTAGCCCTTGATCGTCTTGGCGAGGATCACCGTCGGCTGGCCGGTGTGGCGCACGGCGGCGTCGTATGCCGCGTACACCTTCTCCTGGTCATGGCCGCCGCGGTTGAGCTTGAAGATGTCCTCGTCGGACCAGTCCTTGACACGCTCGAGCAAGCGCGGGTCACGGCCGAAGAAGTGCTCGCGAACGTAGGCGCCGTCGCGGGACTTGAACGTCTGGTAGTCGCCGTCGACGCATTCCTCCATCACATGTACGAGCGCGCCGTCGCGGTCGGCGGCCAGCAGCGGATCCCAGCGACGACCCCAGATCACCTTGATCACGTTCCAGCCGGCGCCGCGGAAGTCGGCCTCGAGCTCCTGGATGATCTTCGAGTTCCCGCGGACCGGTCCGTCGAGCCGCTGCAGGTTGCAGTTGACCACCCAGATCAGGTTGTCGAGGTGCTCGCGGCCCGCCATCCCGGCCGAACCCATCGACTCCGGCTCGTCCATCTCGCCGTCGCCGATGAACGCCCACACCTTGCGTCCGTCGGTCTCGGCCAGGCCCCGCGCCTGCAGGTATTTCATGAACCTGGCCTGGTAGATCGAAGTGATCGGCCCGATCCCGAGCGAAACCGTCGGGAACTGCCAGAAGTCCGGCATCAGCCACGGGTGCGGATACGACGACAGCCCGTCGCCACCGACCTCCTGGCGGAAGTTGTCCAGCTGCCCGGCCGTCAGCCTGCCCTCGAGGAACGCCCGGGCGTAGTTGCCCGGGGACGAGTGACCCTGGAAGTAGACGAGATCGCCGCCATGATCCTCGGAGGGGGCACGCCAGAAGTGGTTGAAGCCGACCTCGTAGAGCGTCGCCAGCGACTGGTAGGACGCGATGTGCCCGCCGAGCTCCGAGGACTCCTTGTTGGCGCGCACGACCATCGCCATCGCGTTCCAGCGGATCACCGAGCGAAGCCGCCATTCGAGCTCTTTGTCGGCCGGGAACGGTGGCTCCTGGTCGGCCGGGATCGTGTTCACATACGGCGTGTTCAACGACGCGATCGGCCCCGTGCCCGAATGCTGGGCACGCTCGATCACTCGGGTCAGGAGATCCCTGGCGCGGTCCGCGCCGTCGTTGGCGAGGACCGCGTCGAGCGCCTCGATCCACTCGGCGGTCTCGACCGCGTCGAGATCCGGGGCGGCGCCGTTGCCGGCCGAGCTGGTTGTGGCGGGATCGGTCATCCTGGGCTCGAGGCGATCATAACCACGCCGCGAGCGACAGCGGGTGTCCCGAGTTGGCGTAGCGTCTGCAACATGACGCTGACCGAGTCAGACGACGAGCCCGGGCTGCCGTGGTCGCGCCGGCTGGCCGGCGCGCTCGATCGACTGGTGGTGCGCTCCGAACTGCTGCGCGACAACCCGCTGGGCGATTCCGATACGCGGCCGTTGTATGTCTATCGGGCACCCGGCGTCGGACGCGAGCCCGGTCCGGTCGGACCGGTGCCGTCGGTCTACTGGCTGCAGGGGTTCACCGGGCAGGTCGACATGCTGACCGCCCGCGCGGGCCCGGAGCCGACGTTCGTCGAGCGGCTCGATGCGATGTTCGCCGACGGCGACTGTCCTCCGGCGATCGTCGTGATGATCGATGCCTGGACCTCGCGCGGCGGCTCGCAGTACCTCAACTCCAGCTCGACCGGTCGCTATCAGGACTACCTGTGTGATGAGGTCGTGCCGTTCGTCGACGCCCGCTATCCGACGATCGCCGACCGCGATCACCGCGGACTGGCGGGCAAGTCATCCGGCGGCTACGGGGCGATGGTCGTGCCGATGATGCGTCCCGACGTGTTCGGCGCGCTGGCCTCACACGCCGGCGACGCGTTGTTCGAATGCGCGTACCTGCCGGAGTTCCCGAAGGTGGCGCGAGCGCTGCGCGACCACTTCGACAACTCCTGGGCGACGTTCTACGAGCGCCTGGCCGCCGCGCCGACGTTCGACTTCGGGCGCTTCGGCGCTCCGCTCGAGATCTACGGTTACGCCTGCTGTTACACGCCGGACCCGGATCGCCCGGGCGAGGCGCTGGTGCCGTTCGAGCTCGACACGGGACGACTGATCGACGACATCTGGCAGCGCTGGCTCGCGTTCGACCCGGTGCGGATGGCGCCATCGCACGCCGGCGAGTTGCGATCGATGCGACGGATCTACGTCGACGCCGGCCGCGGCGACGAGTGGTACCTCGACCTCGGCGCGCAGGCATTCTCAGCGACATTGAGCTCGCTCGACATACGCCACAGGCTGGAGCTGTTCGACGGTCGCCATGGCGGCATCGGCTGGCGCTACCCCGGCTCGATCCGGGAACTGGTGCTGGCGCTGGGATGAGCACCGCCGACCGGGAGACCGCATTCGCCGGACCGACGGCGCTGGCGACGCTCGGGCACGAGCGCCAGGCGCATCCCCGCGAGCTGGTCGAACTGTTCCTGAATCGGATCGAATCGATCGACCCGCAGCTGAACGCGTTTCGAGCCGTGCTCGGCGAGCAGGCGCTGGCCGAGGCCGACGCGCTCGCCGGCGAGCGGTTGGCGGGACCGCTGGCCCGTGTCCCGATCGCGATCAAGGACGACCTCCCGCTCCCGGGGAGAGGGCGGTTACGGCCGCGCGGCGCCGGTGGCGATCGACCTCGCGGGCCGCTTCACCCCGTACACGGCGCCGTTTAGCCTGACCGGTCAGCCGGCGCTTTCGCTGCCCGTTGGGATCGACGGCGACGGGTTGCCGCCGGCGGTGCAACTCGTCGGCCGCCACGGCCGCGAGGACGTCCTGTACGCGCTCGCCGCCGAACTCGAGGGCGCGACCGGTGTGCTGCCCGGACACTCCGCCGTCTGCCAGCGGGAGGCCGGCTAGGGCAAGGCGACCAACACGCGGCCGTCGGCGACCGTCGCCGCAAACGTCGCCAGGCGGCTCCAGGCACGGCACGCGGACCGCTTCACCGGTCTTGTAGTTGAAGCGGCCGTTGTGCTTCGGGCACTCGATCAGGTCGCCCATCACGAGACCATCGGCGAGCGTCGCGCGCTGGTGAGTGCAGCGGCCGTCGGTCGCGTGGAAGGTGTCCTGCGGGCTGCGGTAGATGGCCAACGCGCGGCCCTCGGCGTCGACCTCGATCACATCCTCGAGCTCGACATCGTCGACCGCGCAGACCTCGACCCAGCGCTCGCTCACGTCGCCTCGAACACCGTCTCGTGCATCTCGGGCCGAAACGGCGACGCCGACCGCGGCAGCTCGCGGCGCACGAAATACGCCGGGTCACGATGCTGGCGCCACAGCGCCGGCAGGATCTCGCGATAGGCCGCCCACAGGCTCGGATACGGCTCCGGCAGTTCGTCGCGGATCTCCGCGTGCAGCTGCGCCAGTGCATGGAAGGGAACCATCGGAAACATGTGGTGCTCGACGTGGAAGTTCATGTTCCAGTACAGAAACCGCAACGCCGGGTTCATCCGGATCGTGCGGCTGTTGAGCCGATGATCGAGCACGTTCTCGGCCAGGCCGGCGTGCTGGCTGAGACCGAACAGCAGCCCCAGCCAGCGGCCGTACAAGCTCGGGAGCCCGACGTACAGCAGCGGCAGCGGCGACCGGGTGACGATCGCGAGCACGATCACCGCCAGGTACACCGCGACCCAAGCGCGCGCCTCGCGGTACACGCGAAATCGCTCTGACTCCGGGATGAACGTCGCTTCCTCGGCGGTGAGGCGGCCCGTCGCGTGACGCAGCACCGAGCGCGCGGTGTCCCAGGCGTCCGACAGTCCGACGACGTTGGCGACGATCTTCAGCAGATGCGGCGGTCGCATCACCGCGATCTCCCGGTCGCGCCCGATGATGATCGTGTCGGTGTGATGACGGGCGTGGCTCCAGCGCCACAGCGTCGGTTCCTTGAGGTTCATGAACGACGCGAGCTGGTAGAGCACGTCGTTGCACCATGAGGTCGCAAACGCGGTTCCGTGACCGGACTCATGCCAGCGCGAATCCGACGCCGACCCGTACAGGACGCCGTAGACCGCGAAGCACGGGATGCACCACGGGCTCGGCCACAGCAGCCCGGCGGCGAGGCCGAAGCCGAGCAGCAGCCCGATCCAGAGCGCCGTGTCACGCAGCGCCGGCCCGTCCCGGCGGCGCATCAGCTGCTTCATCCGCTTGCGCGGGATCTCCGGGTGATACCAGTCGGCAGCGACCAGTCCGAGGCGCTCCGCAGCGTCCGCGCTCGGACCGATCAGGCTGTAATCGGCTACCGGACGTTCACCCATGTCGGCATTATTGCGAGCGTGTCCAACCGGCAGAGAATCCGCCCGGCGGTCGCGCTCGCGGTTGTTCTGGCGGCACTCGCGCTCGGCGCGACCGCCGCCCCCGCGGGCGCCAAGACGATCTGGTTGTGCAAGCCGGGGATGGCGAACGACCCGTGCACGCCGGGTCTGTCGACGACGGTGTACTCGCCCACGTTGCGACCGCTGCGGGTCCTCGATCCGAGGCCGGCCGTCAAGCCGCGGTTTGACTGCTTCTACGTGTACCCGACGGTGTCTGACCAGACGACCACGCTGGCCAACCGGCAGATCGACCCCGAGGAACGATCGATCGCGCTGTATCAGGCCGCGCGCTACTCCCAGTACTGCCGCGTGTACGCGCCGATGTATCGGCAGGTGACGCTGTCCGCGCTTCAGTCCGGCAAGCCCGAGTCGCCCGCGCAGCTCAAGGTTCCCCTGCGCGATGTGGCCAACGCGTTCAAGACCTACCTGCGCCGCTACAACGACGGGCGGCCGTTCGTGCTGATCGGCCACTCGCAGGGAGCGTTCGTGCTCGAGCGGTTGATCGCCGGATACGTCGACCAGAACCCGCTCGTGCGGGCACGGCTGCTGTCGGCGATCCTGCTCGGCGGCAATGTGCTGGTCAAGGACGGCGCTCGGGTCGGCGGCAGCTTTCAGCACATCCCGGCCTGCCGCACCGCGACGCAGCTGGCGTGCGTGATCGCGTTCTCGACGTTCGACCGGCCGGTGCCTGCCGACAGCCTGTTCGGCCGCACCAAGGTCAAGGGCGAGCACGTGCTGTGCGTCGACCCCGCCGCCCTGCAACGGCACGGGACTCGGGTCGATCCGATCTTTCCGTCCGCTCCGTTCGCGCCCGGGACGCTGATCGCGGCGGCGATCGCGCGGCTCGGCATCACGCAGCCGCGTCCGGCGACCGTGTGGTCGAGCATGCCGGGCTCCTACCGCGCCCACTGCTCGAGCGCAGCGGGCGCGCACGTGCTGCAGATCACCGCGCCGGGCGGTGCCCAGACGCCGCGCCCGGATCCGAGCTGGGGGCTGCATCTGCTCGACGCCAACGTCGAGCTCGGCAACCTGATCGCGATCGTCCGTCGCGAGGATGCCGTCTGGCCCGGGCTGTTGTTCCGGCTCGCACACCGCGCCGCGTAGGGGATCCGGGCCGCGCCGATCGCCGCGCCGACGGTCGTCGGGCAAGTGCGGTACATTCACGTACCATGAGCGCTCTCGCTGTTGCTACGGGGATCGGCGAGCCGGCGCCGGCCGACGGATCGTTCGCTCCGTCCCCCGCGGGTCCGGCCGACCACCAACCGCTGACCGCGGCGGCGCCCGGCCCCGACCGCGCGCCGCTGTTGCAGGGGATCCACTTCGCGACCCGGCCGATGGATTTCGCGATCGCCGGCCACCGCCGCTTCGGTGACGTCTGGACGATGCGGATCCCGATCCACCCGGCGGGGTTCACGATCAGCTGCCATCCCGACCATCTCGCGTCGCTGCTGAAGGCCAAACCGTCCGATGCCCCGTCGCTGACCGGCGAGTCGCCGCTACGACCGCTGCTCGGCCCCAACTCGGTGCTGACCGCTGTCGGCGACCGTCACATGCGCCAGCGCAAGCTGCTGCTGCCCCCGTTTCACGGCGAGGCGGTGCAGGGCTACGTCGAGATGATCCGCGACGTCGCCGATGCCGAGATCGACCGCTGGCCGGTGGGCTCAGCGTTCGCACTGGCGCCGCGGATGCAGGCCGTCACGCTGAAGGTGATCATGCGCGGCGTGTTCGGGCTCGAGGCCGAGCCGGGAAGCGGCAGCACCGAGGATCGGCTGCGGATCTCGATCCGGCGGCTGCTCGGGTTCTCGTCGACCGGGCTGTACCGGATGCTCGAGCTGCGCAACGCTGGGCGGGCCGAGCCGCTGCAACCGATGCGCTCGATGCTGGCGCGGCTCGACCGCCAGATCTTCGAGGTGATCGCGCGACGACGGGCAGCGCCCGATTGCAGCGAGCGCGACGATGTCCTGTCGCTGCTGTTGGGGGCCCGTGACGAGCAGGGTGACCCGCTGACCGACAAGGAGCTGCGCGACGAGCTGATGGCGCTGCTGCTGGCAGGACACGAGACGACCGCCAACTCGCTCGCATGGGGGTTTGAGCGGCTGTTGCGCACGCCGGCGACTTATGACCGGCTGCGCGAGCAGGTCCGCGACGGCGTCGGCGCCGCCTACGTTGAGGCGACGATCCACGAGACGATGCGCAACCGGCCGGTGATCCCGATGATCGTGCGCGCGGTCAAGCGGCGCTGGCGGTTCGGCGACTATGTGATCGATGCCGGTTCGCCGGTCGCGATCTCGATCATCGGTCTGCACCACCGCGACGACGTCTACACGCAACCGCAACGGTTCGAGCCCGAGCGGTTCTTGGACCGCAAGCCAGGGACCTACACCTGGATCCCGTTCGGGGGCGGCATCCGCCGCTGCCTCGGCGCCGACGCTGGCGATGGCCGAGCAGCGGGTCGTGATCGATGGCGATCGCGCGCCGGACCGATCTGCGAGCCGTCGATCCGCGGCCGGAGACGCCACGGATGCGCAACGTGACGATGATCCCGCGCGAAGGCTGCCGCCTGCTGGTCACCGCTCGGCGGTAGCGTGCCGTTATGGTCAGCGGCTGTGCCCACTCGATCGGTCCCTGAGCACGCGCAGCCCGAGCGCCATCCGCCGGCCGACCTCGCGGTCGAGCAGCTCGGCCATCGGGATCGGCTGATCGCCGCGATGGCGGTCGCGATCGAGCGCAACGGCTACCGCGAGACGACCGTCGCGGACGTGGTCAGGCTCGCCCGTACGAGCCGGCGCAGCTTCTACGAGCATTTCGAGGACCGCGACGCATGCTTCCTGGCGCTGTTTGACGCGACCAACGACGCGATGATGCGGCGGATCACTGCGAGCGTCGACCTGTCGGCGACGCTGGACGATCAGGTCGACGCCGCCGTCGGCGCCTACGTCGACAGCATCACCGAGCAGCCGGCGCTGTTCGCCAGCCTCGTGCGCGAGCTGCCGGGGCTGGGTGCGGTGGGCGCCGACCGCTCCGCCGCCGCGGTCGAGCGCTTCGCGCAGACGCTGACCGCGCTGGTCGACGCGGGCGCCCGGGTCCAGCCCGGCGTGGTCCGTCACCCGCTGACGCTCGACACGGCGATCATCATCGTCGGCGGGCTGCGCGAGCTGCTGGTGTTCTCGGTCCAGAGCGGACGTGACCTGCAGGAGCTGCGGATCAACGGCGCGGCGACCGCGAAGGCGATCCTCCGGGGCACGTTGCTCTGACCCCCGGAGTGGTACACTCACGTACCAGATGGCCGGGGTCGATACAGAGGTGTTGGTCGTCGGCGCCGGATTCTCGGGCCTCGGCGCGGTGCTCGCGCTGCGCGAGATCGGCCTCGAGGACATCGTCGTGATCGAGCGCGCCGACTCCCTCGGCGGAACCTGGCGCGACAACACCTACCCGGGGTGCGCCTGCGACATCCCGAGCGTCGTCTACAGCTACGCGCGCGAGCCCAATCCGGACTGGAGCCGCGCGTTCGCGTCGCAGGCCGAGATCCTGCGTTACCTGCAGGGCGTCGTCGACCGCCACGGGCTCGAGCCGCGGATCCGCTACGGCCACGAGCTGATCGGGGCCGACTACGACGAGCGCGGCCAGCGCTGGGAGGTGCGCACCAGCGCCGGCACGCTGCGAACCCGCGTGCTGATCACCGCGGTCGGGGCATTGGTCGACCCATCGGTCCCCGCGTTGGCGGGACTCGATCGCTTCACGGGGACGAGCTTTCACTCCGCTCGCTGGAATCACGACCACGACCTCCGTGGCCGCCGGGTCGCCGTGATCGGCACCGGCGCATCGGCCATCCAATTCGTGCCCGAGATCGTCGATCGGGTTGCGCAGCTGACGGTCTTTCAACGCACACCACCGTGGGTGATGCCCCGCGCCAACCTGTCGATCTCGCCGTCCGCGCGGCGTGCGTTCAGGCGCTGGCCGTCGCTGCAGCGCGCCGCACGCGAGGGAGTGTTCTCGCTGTTTGAGAGCACACATGTCGCGTTCCGGTATCCCGCCGTCGCGCGGCAGCTGCAGCGCCAAGCGAAGGCCAACCTCGACCGCCACGTCGCCGACCCCGAGCTGCGCGCGAAGTTGACGCCCGACTACGCGCTGGGCTGCAAGCGCGTGCTCGGCTCCGACCGCTGGTATCCGGCGCTGTGCCGGCGCAACGTCGAGGTCGTCAGCGACGGGATCGCCGAGGTCACGCCGGATGCGATCATCGACGCCACCGGGGTGCGCCACGAGGTGGACACGATCATCTTCGGCACCGGTTTTCACGTCACCGACCCGCTGATCGGCGAGCGCGTCCGTGGTCGCGATGGCGTCTCGCTGGCCGACAGTTGGAACGGCTCGATGCAGGCACATCTCGGGATCGGCGTGCACGGATTTCCGAACCTCGCGATGCTGCTGGGCCCGAACACCGGGCTTGGCCATAACTCGGTACTGCTGATGGTCGAGGCCCAGCTCGGGCAGGTGCGGCGGCTGCTGCGCCACCGGGCGGCCTACGGGCTCGCGACATTCGAGCCGACAGCGTCGGCGCAGGCGCGGTTCGTCGCCGAGGTCGATCGCGGCACCCGAGGCACCGTCTGGACCGCGGGCGGCTGTCAGAGCTGGTATCTGGACGAAACCGGTCGCAACTCGACCCTGTGGCCCGGCACGGTCCGCTCCTATCGACGGCGGCTCGCGGGCTTCACCCCGACCGACTGGACGTTTGCGCCGCTGCGGCGCGTCGACCCCGAGACGCCCGCAGTGGCGCGGGCGCTCGCATGATCGCCGGCTCGCGACGACGGCCGCTGGTCGACGGTCGGACCGCGTTCATCTCCGGCGCGGGCTCGGGAATCGGCCGGGCGGTGGCCGTGCGGCTCGCCGCGCACGGGTGCCCGGTCGCGCTCGTCGATGCCGACGAGGCCGGGCTCGAGCAGACCGCCGCGCTGATCGGGGGCCCGGTCCTGACTCGCACACTCGACGTGCGCGACCGCCAGGCGCAGCTGGCGTTCGCGGCCGAGGTCGTCGAATGGACGCCGGCTCCGCTCGGGATGGTCTTCAACAACGCCGGTGTTGCGACCATCCAGACCGTCGCCGGTGCGGCGATCGAGGACGACGAATGGGTTCGCGCGGTGAACTTCGACGGCGTCGTCAACGGCACGCACGCGTTCCTGCCGATCCTGCTGGCGGCAGGACGCGGGCGTGATCGTCAACACCTCGAGCGTGTTCGGGCTGGTCGGGATCCCGGGTCAGAGCGCGTATTGCGCGTCGAAGTTCGCGGTCCGCGGCTTCACCGACTCGCTGCGCCAGGAGTTGCGGGGCAGCGGCGTACGGGCGGTCTGCGTGCACCCCGGCGGGATCCGGACAAACATCACGCGCAATGCCCGCTACCACGCCCATCCGCTGCGCGAGATGTCGCACGAGGAGCTAATCGAGCAGTTTGACCGGGTGACGATGACCAGCCCGGAGGGTGCCGCGAAGGTGATCCATCACGGGGTCAAGGCCGGCCGCAGTCGGATCCTGATCGGGCCCGACGCGTATTTCTTCGATCTGCTCGCCCGCGCGACGCCGACGCACTACTACTCGGTGCTCGCGACGCTCGAGGCGCTCGGCGAACGCGCCCAGGCGCGACGGGGCTCACGGGCGCCGGGCGCTACGGTGAGGTGACGATGGCACACGAACCGACAAAGCCCGAGGTCGAGGTTCCGGCCGGCGAGTCGCCGAGCTACCAGCTCGAGCTCGAGGACATCACCGTCGGCGACGGCGACGAGGCCGTCACGGGCAAGGTCGTCGAGGTCCACTACGTCGGCGTCTCGTGGAACAGCGGCGAGCAGTTCGATGCGTCATGGGACCGCGGTCAGGCGTTCAAGTTCGGGCTCGGCCGCGGCCAGGTGATCGCCGGCTGGGACCAGGGTGTCGCCGGGATGCGGGTCGGCGGACGGCGGCGGATCACGATCCCACCGATGCTCGCCTACGGCAAGCGGGGCGCGGGCGGCGTGATCGGCCCCGACGAGACGCTCGTGTTCGTCGTCGACCTGGTCGGCGTCGGGTAGCGGCGCGCAGACCGCGCCTGACCCAATCCTCGGGCATGCTGGGCGCGGACGATGCGCACGATCACCGAACCCGCGCGTACGCTCGACGTCGTCGATCAGGTTGACGTGCTGGTCGTCGGCTCGGGCCCATCGGGGCTGGCCGCTGCGCTCGGGGCCGCGCGCGCGGGTGCGGAGGTCGCGCTGCTGGAGCGATTCGGCTGCTTTGGCGGCAACCTGACCGCGGTTGGTGTCGAGGGTCTCGCCTGGTACCGCCACCAGCGCACGGTCGAAGCGGGCGGGCTCGCGCGCGAGTTCGAGCAGCGCGCGTTGGCCGCCGGCGCGGCCGTGCCCGAGAGCCAATCGCGCTCGCACGAGATCGACGCCGAGGGCTTCAAGCTGGTTGCCGACGCGCTCGTCGGTGAGGCGGGGCTCGGGCCCGTCCAGCGCGAGCTGCGCCGCCAGGGCGTGCGGCTCGATTGAGCCCGCGGGCGTCGGCTGCGCCGGATCTCCGTCTCACCGACCCACCGCCAAAAACAGAGATAAACCGGTATTTTCCGGCGCGCCGTGCGTTCTACACGGTGCAGCGAGAAAGCCAGAATCTGGGGCGAGGCGATGATCGGACGGAGGCAGATGATGAATCGGTGCAGCAAACCGCGGGGAGCCGCACGCGCGATCGCGCTGCTCGGAGCCATCTGCGCATTGGCGCTCGTTGCCAGCGGCGGCGTCGCCTCGGCGGCGTCGTTGAAATGGTCGGCGCCACGAGCGATCGACACGTCGATGGCGCAGTCGCTGGTCCAGGTGAGCTGCCCGACCGCGTCCGAGTGCGCGGTGCTCGATCTGAGCGGCCGTGCGTTGCGTTACAACCCCGCCACGGCGAAGGCCAGCGTACCGGTTCAGATCGCGCAGGGACAGCCCGCGATCGGTGTCTCGTGTCCGAGCGCGACCCAGTGCACGCTGGTCACGCCCAGGGACCACGCCTACACCTACAACCCGCAGAAGGCACGGGCGCCGAAACCGCAGACGCTCGAGCCGGCGACCACGCCCGACGGCGATGACATCACCGTGCAGGGCGTCGCGTGTCCGACGACGTCGAAATGCGTCGCCACTGACACCGGCGGCAACGTGATCGCGTTTGGGCCAGGCTCGAGCGCGGCCCCGGTCGTGACCTCGCTGGGCACCGACGGATGGAATGCGATCAGTTGCCCGTCGGCGACTCAGTGCACCGTCGTCGGCGATAACCGCGAGGCGACGTTCAACCCGGCTTCACCGGCGGGGACCACCCCGGTGAAGGTGGCCAAGAACCTCCACGACATGATCGATCTGGCCTGTCCGACGGCCACGCAGTGCACCGGCCTCGACGTCGGCGGCGGCGAGATCACGTTCAACCCGCAGGTGCCGCCGACAACGCTTCCGGCAGAGGTGCTCGTCGCCGACAACACGGTCTCGGCGATCACCTGCCCCGCGACCACGCGGTGCACGACGATCGCCCAGAACGGCACCGCATCCACGTTTAACCCGACCGTTTCGGCCCCGAGCGTCACCAAGATCCGGCTCGAAAAGGCCGAGATCGGCGGTGGGCCCGGGCAGAGCGACGGGATCGGGTCGGTTGCCTGTCTGTCGACGAGCTCGTGCGTCGCGGTCGACGCGATCGGCCGCGCGATCAACTTCGCCCCGACCTCACACATGTCGATCAAGGCGGTCAAGATCGACCGCGGCACCCCGCTGGTCGGCGTCAGCTGCCCGAGCACGGGCCAGTGCACGGCGATCGCTCCCTACGACCAGGTCACCTTCAACCCGAGCCACACGCGCAAGGCCAAGCACGGCACGGTCGTGACCGACCGCTTCTTCGAAGCCAGCGGCATCGCCTGCGCGAGCGTCACCGACTGTCTGGCGGTCGTCACCGGCCACCAGGCGACGTTCAACCCCCGTCATTTCAAGACCCCCAAGCTCCGTCAGCTGGCGGCGTTCACCGACGCCGCGATCCTCGGGCTCGAGTGTCCGTCGATCAGCGAGTGCGTCGCCGCCGACACCGACGGCTACGGGATCACCTACAACCCACGCGCGGGTAAGTTCATCAAACGCCGGTTCAAGGTCGAGGCCGGAGAGGCGCTGACCGGATCGGCGTGCTCGTCCAAGACCCAGTGCACCGCGATCGACAACGACGGCGGCGAGGTCACGTTCCAACCGCTGACCGGCAAGAAGATCGCGGCGGCGACGGTTGACGCCTCGGTCGGGCTCGACGCGCCTTCCGGCGACTCCGACAACGAGCTCGACGCGATCTCATGCCCGGGCAAGAAGCTGTGCGTGGCGGTCGACAGCCGCGGAGCGGCGGTCGCGTTCAATCCTCGCTCAAAGCACCAGGTCAAGCCGACGCTGATCGACCCGGGCAACGACCTGGAGAGCATCTCCTGCCCGACCACGCATCGCTGCGTTGCCGTCGACGATGCCGGCCAGGTGTTCGCCGGCGGCGCGCGGCCGTCGACCTGGAAGGCGACCTCGCCGAAGGGCGCGGCGGCACTCTACGGCGTCGACTGCCCGTCGTCGAAGGAATGCGTCGCGGTCGACTCCACCGGGGACGCGTTCATCGGTCGCAGTTGAGCGTGCCAGGCGCGCGTCGCTCGGAGATCTTTCGGCCGGGCCTGCTCGACGGGCAGGTCGCGATCGTCACCGGCGGCGGTTCGGGGCTCGGGCGCGCAACTGCGCTCGAGCTCGCGTCGCTGGGTGCGACCGTGATCGTCTGCGGGCGTCGGTCCGAGCCGCTTGAGCAGACCGCGGCGCTGGCCGCGGACGGCGCGATCGTGGCCAGCGTTTGCGACATCCGCGAGGAAGAGCGCGTCGCCGCGCTCGTCGACGACGTACTGGCCGCGCACGGTCGGATCGATCTGCTCGTCAACAACGCCGGCGGCCAGTTCCTGGCGCCGGCCGAGGAGATCACCCCGAAGGGCTTTCGGACGGTGATTGGGCTCAACGTCGAGGGCACCTGGCTGATGACCCACACGGTCGCGACCCGCGCGATGATCCCGGCGGGCGGAGGCAAGGTCCTCAGCATCACGATCTCGCCCCACAACGGCCTGCCGGGGTTGGCGCACAGCTCGGCCGCGCGGGCGGCGGTCGAGAACCTGATGCGGGTGCTCGCGGTCGAGTGGTCGCGGTTCGGGATCCGCTGTAACGCGATCGCCGCCGGCCAGTTCGCGACCGACACGCTGCGGACCAAGTACCCGCAGCCGATCGTCGATGCGCTCGCCGACACGATCCCGCTCGGCCGGCTCGGCGAGCCCGACGAAATCGCGTGGCTGGTGGCGTATCTCGCGTCGCCCGCCGGCGACTTCGTGTCGGGCGCGGTGCTGACCGTCGACGGTGCCCGCGACGACTGGTTCGGGCGCTGGCCGCCGGCGCCGGCGGCCGACCCCGGCGGGCGGCCGCTGTCTGAGCAGCGCCGCGACCGCAGCGACGACAGCGGCTGACGGCGCCCGGCCGCGCTTACCCAGCGAGACGCAGACACAGATCGGCGTCGCCGCTGAGCGAAGTCGGCTCCCGAGGCGAATGTCGAAAGGTAACCCTGATCATCCGAATTGGTGGCAATCAACACAAGAACTCGATAGTCTGAATCGGAGCGGGGCCGAGGGGGCAAGGTGACCGGGGATGTGACGGGCGGGGGTGAATCGGGGACACCGTCGGCGGGCGACCCAGGATCGGTCACGAGCACCGTGGTCGTCGGCGGGTACGACATCGAGGTCGGCGCACCGACGGGGATCGCGATCTCGATCGGGCGCGACCCGCAGGCGCAACCGGGCGAGCGCGTAAGGCTGTCGTCGGCGATCGCCGAGCAGGACCCCGAGACCCGCCAGGGCTCGAGATCGTCTGACGAGTTGCACCCGCGAGCCGACGCCGTCGACAAGCTCGAGCGGGTCAGCGGGCACGCCGACGAGACGACCGAGCAGGTGGAGCGCGCCGACGCGCTCTGGCAAGGCATCGCGACCGGGCAACTGCAGGTCAGCGCGATCAACGCGGAGCTCGACTCAATGCTGGCGCTGCTGCAGAAGCTCGACCGCTCAGACCGCTTCGAAGAGCAACTGCGGCTCGCACGCTCACTGTCGCTGCTGCTGTCGGTGGCGCTGCGCTGGCTTGAGCTGCTGCGCTCGCTGCGCGAGCTGCTCGCCGCGGCCGAGCGCCACGGCGACGCGCACGCCCGGGCATGGGTGCTGCACGAGCTGGGCACGCTGCGTCTTGCCGGCGGCGAGCTCAAGCGAGCCGACAGCGCCCTCAGTGAGGCGGCCGAGCTCAGGCGCCGGCTCGGTGACCGGCGCGGCCTGGCGGCAACCGAGCGCAACCTGCAGGTGCTGTGCAGGACGCTGCGACGGCTGCTGCGGGAGGGACGACTCGTGTCGGCCGACGCGCTCGAGCGCCGGGCGCGGGGGCGGTCGTCCCGGCGTCTGCTCGGGCGCGCCGGCCTGCTTGTCCTGGTCGGCCTGCTCGTCGCGGGCGGCGTCCTGGCGGCGACCCATGGCTCGCATTCGCCTGCGCACGCGTCGCACGGCTCGCCGACCGGCGGATCGCACACCGCACACCATGGTGGCGGCTCGTCGTCTGGACCGCGGGGCGGCGGCTCGGCGCAGTCCGGCTCCGGCACCGCGGCGTTGACGGTCGCTCCGACGCACGGCGGCAGCGTCGTCAGCGATCCGGCGGGAATCGACTGTCCGACAAGCTGCACCGCGGCCTTCTCCAGTGGCGCGACCGTGACCCTGACCGCGTCCGCGCTCGGCGGGTTCAGCTTCTCGGCGTGGAGCGGCGACTGTAACGGTCCCAACCCGTGCAAGCTGACGATGGGCGCCGACCACAGCATCGGCGTCCAGTTCTCGCGGGTGGTGACGACCACGACGACCCCGCCCGACACGACGCCGACCGTCACCAGCGGCTCGGGCCAGACGAGCACGACAGCGCCGACTCCGTGAGCCGCGCTCAGGACGTCGCCGGGTCCTCGCCCGGCTCGGCGGCCTCGCCGAGCAACTTCTCGACCAGTACGCAGTCCTTCCAATGACCGTCGAGGCGGGCGTGGCGTCGCTGGATCCCGACCTCTTCGAAACCGGCGGCGTGGTGGGCGGCGCGGCTGGCGAGGTTGTCGGCGAACACCCGGCTGGTGAGCTTGTACAGGCCACGCGCCTGCGACTCGGCGCACAGCGCGTTGAGCAACTGGGTGCCGATTCCGTGGCCGCGGGCGGCGGCGTCGACATAGACGGCGTGTTCACCGACGCCCTGATAGACGCAACGGTCCGAGTACCCCGCGGCGCGCGCGAACCCGACCACCCGGTCGTCCCGCTCGGCAACGATGAACGGCCGGCCGTCGGCGGCCCAGCCGGCGAGGTCGGCAGCGCTGCGCGGGGTCGTCTCGAACGTCGCGACCCGTTCCCTGATCCCGGCGCTGTAGATCGCGGCAACCGCGATCAGGTCGTCCGCGTTGGCGGGGCGGGTGCAGCAGCGGTCGCGTCTGATCGGATAGATGATCGCTGACTGGCGGTGGCGCGGGGCGGCGATACGTCTGAGGGGCCGAAACCCCTCAGACGCTGTGCCCCCACTATCGCCGCCACTGAGCCCCCGGGCGATTGCCCTCAGTGATCACTGGCAAGACCCAGCGATAACTCGCAAGTCGTACCTGTCTCTTTACAACGGGGGCGGTTGCGAAAGGTTGGTCGAACCTCACAAATCCGTTCCGAACGTCAGCTGGGCGGCTCGCGTCCCGAGGCGCGCCGGGGGGTTCATCTGGTTGGGGTGATGGCAATTCGCGCCCGGGCTGGTCTGATCAAGCAGGTCAAGCACGAACCTGAAGGGGACGCGGTGGGACTGCTCCACAGACATCACGACGCCGGCGCGACCCGCTACCGGATGCGCGAGAAGCTGTTCGCGATCGGCGAGGACTTCTGGATCGAGACCGAGAACGGCGAGCGCGCGTTCAAGGTCGACGGCAAGGCGATGCGAGTCCGCGACACGTTCATCCTCAAGGATGCCGGTGGCGAGGACCTGTTCAAGGCCCAGGCGAGGAAGCTACGGATCCGCGACACGATGGAGATCGAACGCGACGGGGAGACGGCGGCGACGATCAAGAAGGCGCTCGTTACCCCGCTTCGGGAACGCTTCTCGATCGAACTGGCCGATGGAGGCGAGTTGAAGGCGAAGGGCAACATCCTCGATCACGAGTACAAGATCGAGCGCGACGGGGACACCGTCGCGGAGGTCTCAAAGCGCTGGTTCCGGGTCCGTGAGACCTATGGGATCGAGGTCACCGCCGGCCAGGACGATGCCCTGGTCCTGGCGGTGGCGGCGTGCATCGACGAGATGCAGGAGCGCTAGCAGCTTCCTGGCGCCCGCGCCTTGCTGAATCTACGCGCTATGCCATCGGCGGCTGGTGGCACGGATTGAGAGCCATTCCGTATTGGACCCGTCGTGCCTGGGTTCATACGGTTGCGCGCACTCAATCTGCGGAGGAGAAGGATGACCGAAGGAACCGAACAGCCACACCTGGGCGAGCGTCGGCTGACGTCGTTGCATGCGATCGGCCAATCGTTGGCGATCGGGCCGATCTTCTCGGCCGGCCTGCTGACGGGCTTGGTCGCCAGCGTCGCCGGCTTCAACTCGCCGCTGTCGGTGCTGCTGGGCAGCATCGGCGCGCTGTGCCTGGCGTACGTGGTCTCGGTGTTCGCGCGCCGGTTTGCGGGCGCCGGCGCGATCTACGAGTACCTGGTGCATGGTGCGCACCCGCGCGTCGGGGTCTTCTGCGCCGGCCTGTATGTGACCGGTGTGCTGTGTCTGATGGGGGTGTTCATCGGAGTCGGGTTTCAGGCTCAGAGCTTCTTCGCCGCGCACCTCTCGATCAACATCAGCTGGTGGATCTGGGGAGCGATCGGTCTGCTGATTGCCACCGCGCTCAATCACTTCGGCGTACGGGTCGCGATTCGCGGCGTGCTGGCGCTCGCCGCGATCTCGGCAGTTCCGTTCGTGATCCTCGCGATCACGATCATCGCCAAGGGCGGCGCAGACGGAAACACCCTGTCGGCATTCGGGACCGGTCAGAGCTCGCTCAACAGCGTGTTCAAGGGCATCCTGTTCGCGGTCACGCTGTTCATCGGCTTCGAGGCCTCGGCGTCGATCGCCGAAGAGTGTGAGAACCCCTATCGCTCGATCCCGATCGCGCTGATCGGCAGCGTCACGATGGCCGGCGTGTTCTACGTGGTCGTCACCTACGCGGGGGCGATCGGTTTCGGCGTGCACGGTTCGGCGGTGCTCTGGCCGGCCGACCCGTCGCCGATGGGGACGCTGGCCCAGCAGTACGTCGGCAAGGGCCTGGCAACGATCATCGACCTGGTCGTTCTGCTGGACACCGTGTCGGTGGCGATCGCGTTCGTGGTGGCCGGATCGCGCGTCCTGTTCGCGCTCGGGAGAGACGGACTGTTACCCGAGCCGATCGCTCGCACCAGTTCGCGTGATACGCCGCTGGGTGGCAACGTCGTGCTCGCAATCGCCGGCGTTGGCGGCCTGGTGTTCGCGGGGGTCACCCACTACGGTGCGGCGGCGGGCCTTCCCGACAACATCGAGGCGTTCTCGATCGCGACCGCCGCGGGCTCGTTTTTGATCGAGGCGGTCTACGCCGTGCTCGCGGTCGCGGCGCTGCGGCTGATCTGGATCGATGGCACCGCTGCGCGTTGGTGGCGGATACCGGTGGCGATCATCGGACTGGCCACGCCGGTTCTCGCCTACAAGGGTTCACTTGATCCGTGGCCATCGTTCCCGGCCAATCGAGGATTCCTGTTCGCGTTGGCATGGTTCCTGGTCGTCTGTGCCTGGTTCGCTTTCGTCAGCTTGCGCCGCTCCAAGCAGGTCGCCACCGCGGCGGCTCACGCGGCCGCGCACGAGGGCGTGCCGGCGCTGGACGAGTCACTCGCGATGCAGCCGCTGGCCGCGGACGGCTCGGGCACATGAGCGTGTCGCCGTCAGAGGACAGGCTCGATCCCGCGAGCGTGACGGTCGCCGATTTGGAGGCCGATCCCTATCCGCTGTACGCGCATTGGCGTGAGCATGCTCCGGTCGTGTACGTGGCGGCGGTCGGGCTCTGGTTCGTCACCCGGTGGGATGACGCCGAGCTTGTCTGCACCAGCCCGGACGCGTTCGCGGCGGCGGTCTCGCCGTCGCCGCTGGACCGCACGTTCGGGCAGCCGAACATCCTCACGGCTGACGGCGCGCAGCACAAACGGCTTCGGGAGATGCTGCTGCCATCGTTCAGACCCGTTGTGGTTGAGCGCGACCTGCAACCGATCATCGAGCCGATCGTCGACGAACAGCTCGAGTTGCTGAGTCGTGACGATCGCGACAGCGTCGAGCTGATGGAGCGCTACCTGGAGCCGATTTCCGTGCGAAGCCTCGCGGTCGTGCTCGGGCTCGGGGAGATCGACTCCGAGACGCTGCGCCGGTGGTTCGCGATGCTCGCGGACGGGGCGACGAACTTCGAACGCGATCCGGACAAGCAGGAGCGTGCGGACCGGGTCGCCGCCGAGATCGACGAAACCCTGAGGCCGGTGTTCGAGCGGATGCTGCACAGCGACGACGGCAGCGTCATCTCGAAGATGCTGCACGCTGTCGAGGGGAGCTTGGAGGAACGGATCGCGCTGGTGATGCCGACCCTGAAGGTGATCCTGCTCGGGGGAATGCAGGAGCCCGGACATGGTGCCGGCGCGACCCTGATCGGCCTGCTCACGCATCCCGGCCAATGGCAAGCCCTGGTCGACGATCCATCCGCTCGTATCCGGGCGGCGATCGACGAGGGTCTGCGATGGATCTCGCCGATCGGCGCCCAGGAGCGTCACGCCACGCACGGAGCGGTGATCGCCGGGACGACCGTGCCGCCGGGGGCCAATCTCGCCGCGATCATCGCCTCAGCCAATCGTGATCGGACGATCTGGGGTGAGACCGCCGACGAGTACGACCTGTTCCGGCCCGCGCGCCGCAACGCCGCGTTCGGGTTCGGAAAGCACTTCTGTGTCGGACACGCCTTCTCCAGGACCCAGCTGACGGTCGCGCTCACCGGCCTGGCGCAGCGGTTTCCGCGGCTGGCGCTGGACCACGATCGCCCGCCGCAGATCACCGGCTGGGAGTTCCGCGCTCCGCGCAACCTGAACGTGCGCCTCGAGGGATGATCGCCGAGCCGCTCGAACCGCTGGGCTGGACCGGGCGCGCCGCACGGTGAGGTGGATACTTAGCGAGTGGAGCTCCGTCAGCTGCGGTATTTCTTGGCGGTCGCCGAGGACCTGCACTTCACGCGGGCCGCGCAACGCATGCATGTCGCCCAGCCGGCGCTGAGCGCGCAGATCCGCAGCTTGGAGCGCGAGGTCGGCGGGCCGCTGTTGGATCGCAGCACCCGCAACGTTCGCCTTACCGCCGCCGGCGAGGCGTTGGCCGGCGAGGCACGACCGATCGTCGAGGCCGCCGATCACGCGCTCGCCGAAGCGCGCACGCTCGCCCGCCATGACGCACTCCAGCTTGCGGTCGGATGCCTCGGCGCCCCCGGCGACCTACTGGCCGAGGCGCTCGACCTGTTCGCAGCGCAGGTCGGTGATGCCCAGATCGAGGTGCAGACGTTCGACTTCGTCGAGCTCTGGGATGCGCTGGCGTCTGGAGCGGTCGACCTCGCGTTCGCGTACCTCTCCTCGGACCTGCGTGAGTTCCACCAACTGCCCGGGATCGGCAAGCTGGACGTCGTTGCGCTGATCGAGGAACCGCGCGTGGTCGTCCTTCCGGCGACGCATCCGCTCGCCGATCGTGAGGCGCTGGCGCCGCACGAGCTCGCCTCCGAGACGTTCATCACCCACCCCGATGTGGTGCCGGAGCGCTGGCGTGATTTCTGGTTGCTTCGCGAGCAGCTCGGCGTTCGTCCCGAGGTCTGCGAGGTCAAGGCCCAGAGCGTCGATCAGTGGCTGCACCTGATCGAGCGGGGCCGCGGGATCGACACCTGCCCCGCATATGTCGCCCGGTATTACTCGTGGCCGACGCTCGCCTACGTGCCGCTGCTGCAGGCGCCGCCGAGCACGCTCGCGGTGCTCACCCGAGGACGCAAGCGGACGCCGCTGGCCAGTAAGCTCCTCGACGCCGCCCGCACCGCCGCGAGCGCCCGACTGACCAGCGGCCAGGTCGGGTAGCGGTGACGTCGCTCGCGCCCAGCGCCACCCGCGATCAGGAGCGCCCCTGAAATCATGCTGATCTACTCGATGAGCGTCTCCGTGGACGGCTTCATCAGTGACCGTGAGGGTGCGTTCGAGTGGTCGGGCCCCGACGATCAGCAGTTTGGTTTTCACCTCGCGCAGACTCGTGAGCTCGGCGCGTATCTGTGCGGCCGCAGGCTCTACGAGACGATGCTGGTATGGGAGACCGATCGGTCCTTGCGTGACACCGAGCTCGGCGCCGCGTTTGCCGACGTTTGGTGCGCGATCCCGAAAGTCGTCTTCAGCCGTACGCTCGACCGCGTGCGGGGAAACGCACGACTGGCGCAGGCGTCGGTGGCCGAGGAGGTCGCCGCGGCGCTTGACGCGACCGACAAGGATGTCTCGATCGGCGGCGCCGGCCTGGCCGCGGCAGCGATCGAGCTCGGTCTCGTCGACGAGCTGCGTATGTTTCGCTATCCGGTCGTGGTCGGTGGCGGCACGCCGTTCTTGCCGCCGGTCAGCGACGACGTCGCGCTCGAGCTGATCGAGACACGGACCTTTGGCGCTCGCGTGATCTACGAGCGCTACCGGCGCGTCGGCGATCGCGGGGACTGAGCTGCGCGAGCTCAGCAGTCGCGGGACGTGATCCGCTCGTCACAGCGGGTAGCGCCCAGGAGTGACCCGTCAAACCGAAGGAGCCCGATGACCGAGCCGGTGAACCTGGACTGGTCGACCGCCAAGGTGAGCGACGGCACGCTCACGGTCGCGCTCGACGACAAGCCACCCAAGCAATGGCGCGAGGCGTTTGAGCGAACCGCCGGGTTGCTCGGCACGGGAACCTGGACGGTGGCGGTGCGCGCCAAGAAGGGGTTGGTGCAGATCGCACCGGTGCGGCCTGGAGACGAGGAGCGGGTCAGGCAGTTGCTCGAGGGCGCCGTGTTGGAGGCCAACACCAAAGCGACAGTTCGGGCCGAGCCATCGCAGGACGGGGACGACGAGCGCGCCGAGGGGGAGGCCGATCGCTCCGATTCCGAGCCCTCCCCCGACGAGGCACTCGCCGACCGCTTTCGCGACTTCGCTGACCCGCAGTGACCGACAGACCGCCCCGGTGTGCGGTCAGACTGATTCGTTCGTAATAGCGATTGATTGATTCGAGGATCTCGTCGGCAGTCTTGGTCCAGACGACCGGCTGGGGTGGCGGCCCGAGCGCCGAGCGCGCGGCCCGAGCGCGGAGCGCGGCGGCCCGGGCGCCGAGCGCGGCGGCCCGAGCACGAACCGGCCAGCGCGAACCGGCCCGAGCGCGAACCGGCCCGAGCGCGAACGATGGCGCGAAGGTGAGAATTATTCGCAGGCTTTCGCCAAAGTTCCGTCGAACGCCACCTACCGCCTGCGAACTTGTTGATTGCGTACAACCCCTGTGTACGCAATCAACAAAGTTCAAGCGGGCGGTGCCTGCACCGCCCGGCCGACCGGCGCATCCGCCGATCGAAAGTGGCGTCATGTGACCCCGCGTTCGGACCGATCGCAGACACCAACGCCGACGCGCTCCCCCGACGCCCGGACCAGGCCTGCAACTGCTCGCTGATCAGCGACCAACTCGATCGATACCGCGACCAGATCAGGCACACCCACCGCGACTGCCCATGAATCCAAACCCTCACGACACTGGGGCCGATTCCCTACTGGGCTCGGACGCGGGGGTACGATGCCAGGCAACGCCCGCACGACCGAAAGGGACCACGGATGAGCAACCCGGCGGGACGACGGATGATGGCCCAGATCGACGGCGATTTCGTCGTTTTTCTGATCGGGGCCCGTGTCAACAGCAAGCGCGAGATCGGCCGCGCGCTATTGGACCTGGGCGGCCGGCGGGGGATGCGGCACATGCTCGACTACCTGGTCGCGCATCCCGAGAAGGGATTGCTCGCCTACGAGCTGGGCTTCCCGACGATCGTGCAGTACTGGCGTTCGTTTGAGCAGCTCGAGGCCTTCGCGCGCAACAGCGACGATCCGCACCTCGAGGTCTGGCGTCAGTATTGGCGCCGGGTCGGGCACGGCAATCGCACCGGCATCTGGCACGAGACGTATCTCGTGAGAGCCGGCGAATACGAGGCCGTCTACGGCAACATGCCGCCCCATGGCTTGGGCAAGGCGGGCCGACTGGTTTCGATGTCAGAGGCGTCGCGGGCCCGTGAGCGGCTGGCCACGCCGGTGGGCTGAAACCGTCCGCCCGTCGGCACGGATGCGGCCCCGCGTCAGCTGGCCTACGCGCAGAAAGGCCTGCAAATCGGGAGTCTTACTGCGCGTCCGGTGATGCCGGAGGAGGGACTCGAACCCCCGACACGCGGATTATGATTCCGCTGCTCTAACCGACTGAGCTACTCCGGCGAGGAGGTGCCGAGTGTATCGGCCCGATGCGGTGCTGCTGGCCTACCCGAATGTGTCCGAGGGGCGCGACCCGCAGATGGTTGCGGCCGTCGGCTCGGCGTTCGGCGAGGGGCTGCTCGACGTGCACACCGACCCCGATCACAACCGCTCGGCGTTCACGCTCGCCGGTCGGCCGGGCGAGCTCGCCGGCGCGGTCCTGGACGGCGCCCGGGTGGTCGTGCAGCGGGTCCGGATCGACCTGCACGACGGCGTTCATCCGCGTGTCGGAGCGCTCGATGTCGCGCCGATCGTCTACGTCGACCCGGGCGATCGCGGCGCCGCCTGCGCCGAGGCGCTGGTGCTCGCCGACCGGCTCGGCGATCAGTTGGAGCTGCCGGTCTTCCTCTACGGAGCGCTCGGCGGTGGTCGAACACGAGCGGAGTTGCGCCGCGGCGGCCCGGCGGCGCTGGGGCAGCGGATCGAGCGCGGCGAGCTGGCGCCGGACTTCGGGCCGGCTCGGTTGCACCCGAGCGCGGGTGCGGTATTGGTCGCCGCACGTCCGCCGCTGATCGCGTTCAACGTCGAACTCGTCGACGGTCAGAGCCTCGATCACGCGCGGGCGATCGCGGCCCGGATCCGGGAAGGCGGAACCGATGGACTGCCGGCCGTGCGTGCGATCGGACTGTGGCTGCAGACCGAGGGCCACGCGCAGGTGTCGACCAACGTCGAGGACCACGCGGCCACCTCGCCGGGGGAGGTCGTGCGGGCGATCGCGCGGGTCGCGGGGCGCGACGCGATCCGCAACGCGGAACTGGTCGGCTTGACGCCGCGGGCCGCGTTTGACGACTTCCCGGACGACGTCCCACTGGTCGGGCTCGACACGATCGAGGACGCGCTGGCCCGACGGTCCGCCAGCGCGTAAGCTGACGTACGGGATGGCCCAGACCAAGCGCAAACGTCGGACCAAGCACCGCGGGACCGCCGCCGGGGACGTGACCTCGCGCGGGCGCACGAGCAAGCCCGCGAGCGCCGACGCAGTCAAGAAGCAGAAGCGAGATCAGGCTCGGGAGAACCGGCTGATGCGCAAGCCGACCTGGCAGTCGGCCGCGTTGCGCTCGGCGCTGGCGGCGATGTTCATCCTCGTGTTTCTGCTGCTGTCGACCCACGGCAACGTGCTCGCGTCGGTCGCGTTCGCGGTGGTCGCGGCGGCCATCTACATTCCGCTCGGCTACTACCTGGAGACGTTCCTCTGGCGCCGGCGAATGCGCAAGGCGGGACGGCGGACGACGTGATCGACGCGCGGATGTTCACGGTCGGGCCGGTTCAGGAGAACTGCTACATCGTGCGGGCGCCGACGTCGGCGACCGCGGTGATCGTCGATCCCGGCGACGAGGCCGAGCGGATCCTCGAGGCCGTCGAAGCGCTGGAGATCGAGACCGTCGAGGCGATCCTGGTGACCCACTGTCACTTCGATCACATCGGCGCGGTCGCGCCGGTGGCCGCAGCGACCGGCGCACCCGTCTACTGCCCCGAGCTCGAAACCGACGTGCTGGCCGACATCATGGCCTACGTGCCATGGCCCGGGTTCGGCCCGTTCGAGAGCTACGAAGCCGATCACACGGTCGCGGGCGGCGAGACGCTGACACTTGCGGGGCTTGACTTCAAGGTCGACTTCGTGCCGGGTCACAGCCCGGGTCACGTCAGCTACGCGCTCGTCGACCACCAGGCGCTGTTCTCCGGCGACGTCCTGTTCCAGGGGTCGGTCGGTCGCGTCGATCTGCCGGGTGGCGACTGGCCGACGCTGCTGACCTCGATCGAGCAGCTGGTCAACGCCTACGACCCCGAGACGACCGTCTATCCGGGGCACATGGGCGTGACGACGCTCGGCGCCGAGCGCGCCACCAATCCGTTCCTGCGCGAGCTCGCGCACCACGACTGACCCACGAGCGACGATGAGCTCGCTTCAGGCCCCAAGGGGAACGTTCGACGTGCTGCCCGCCGATGCCGAGCGGCGGTCGCTGCTGGACGCCCACGCGCGGCGGATCCTCGGCGGCGCCGGCTACGGCAGGATCGAGACGCCGACGTTCGAGGCGACCGAGCTGTTCGCGCGCGGGGTCGGCGGCGCGACCGACATCGTGCGTAAGGAGATGTACTCCTTCGACGACGGCGGCGGGCGATCGTTGACGTTGCGTCCGGAGGGGACCGCACCGGTCGTGCGCGCGTATCTCGAGCACGGGATGCACAAGCTGGCGCAGCCGGTCAAGCTCTGGTACCTGTGCTCGTTCTTCCGGGCCGAGGCGCCCCAGCGGGGTCGCTACCGCCAGTTCTGGCAGGTCGGCGCGGAGGCGATCGGAGCCGCGGGCCCGGAGACCGACGCCGAGCTGATCCTGCTGCTCTCCGACCTGCTGCACGCGATCGGCGCGCGCGGCACGCGGCTGCGCCTGTCAAGCCTCGGGACCCCGGAGACGCGGGCCGAGTATCGCGAGGAGCTGACGGCGTTCCTGCGCGCGCACGAGGACGGTCTGTCTGCGGATGTGGTGCAGCGGATCGAGCTGAACCCGATGCGGGCGTTCGACGCATCCGACGAACGGACGCGCGACACGATGCGCGCGGCGCCGTTGCTGCTCGACCGGCTGCACGACGACGACGCCGAGCATTTCGCGCGCGTGCGCGAGCTGCTTGACGACGCCGGGATCGGCTATGAGCTCGACCCGACGCTCGTACGCGGCCTGGACTACTACACGCGGACGGTGTTCGAGTTCAGCTCCAATGCGCTCGGGGCGCAGTCGGGGGTCGGCGGCGGCGGGCGCTATGACGGGCTCGTGCAACAGCTCGGTGGACGGCCGACGCCCGGGGTCGGGTGGGCAGCCGGGGTCGAGCGGATCCTGTTGTCGGCCGGCGAGCTGCCGATCGCGCCCGATCTCTGCGACCTGTACGTCGCCGTCACCGGCGACAGCGAGGCCGAGCGGGCGGCGGCGAGCCGGGCGGGGTTCGACATGGCCAACGAGGCGCGGCGCGCGGGCCTGAGCGCGCAGCTCGAGCTGGCGGGCCGCTCGCTCAAGGGCCAGCTCAAGCAGGCCGACCGACTGCACGCGCGCTACGTTGCGATCGTGTCCGGCGCCGAGCAGGCGAGCCTGAAGCAGATGGAGTCAGGAGACCAGCAGGAGCTGCAGCGCGGCGCGGTCGTGGCCGCTGTGCTGCGAGGAGATCGGCTGTGACCGGCCGAATCGACGGCGCGCCGTCGTTCGCGCGCGAGCCGCGGCCCAACCAGTTTCGGGATGCCTGGGCAGGCACGCTCGACGCGACTCGGGCCGACGAGCCCGCGCGCGTGGCGGGCTGGGTTCACCGCCGCCGCGATCACGGCGGGCTGATCTTCATCGATCTGCGCGAGCGGTCCGGACTGCTGCAGCTCGTGTTTCATCCCGAGAGCGCCCCCGAGGCGCATGCCGAGGCCCACAAGCTGCGCTCCGAGGATGTGATCACGGTGTCCGGCACCATCCGGCGCCGCGACCCCGAGAACGTCAACCCGAACCTCCCGACCGGGGAGATCGAGCTCGCGGTCGGGGCGCTCGAGATCCTCGCCGACGCCGACACGCCGCCGTTTCCGATCGACGACGATTCGGCGGTCAACGAGGACCTGCGGCTGCGCCACCGCTCGCTGGACCTGCGCCGGACGCCGATGCAGCGGGCGATCGCGCTGCGCCACCAGGTCGTGCGCACGATCCGCGAGGTGCTCGACGCGCACGATTTTCTCGAGATCGAGACACCGTTTCTGACGCGCTCGACGCCGGAGGGAGCACGCGACTTCCTCGTCCCGGCACGGATCGCGGCCGGGTCGTTCTACGCGCTGCCGCAGTCGCCGCAGCTGTTCAAGCAGCTGCTGATGGTCGGAGGCTTTGAGCGCTACTTCCAGATCGTGCGCTGCTTTCGCGACGAGGACGCCCGCGCCGACCGGCTGCCGGAGTTCACCCAGCTCGACATCGAGATGGCGTTCGTCGAGGAGGACGACGTGCTCGAGACCACCGAGGCGACACTCGGCGAGGTGTTCGGCCGGGCGGGCCTGGAGATCCCGCCGCCACCGTGGCCGCGGATGACGCACGCAGAGGCGGTCGGCCGGTTCGGCTCCGACCGCCCCGACACCCGCTTCGGCCTGGAGCTGAAGGACCTCGGCGCCGCCGTCGCCGACAGCGAGTTCAAGGTCTTCTCCGGCGCGCTGGCGTCCGGCGGGGTCGTACGCGGGATCAACGCCGGCCCGCGTGAGCTGCCCCGCTCCGAGCTCGACGCGCTCACCGAGCTGGCCAAGCAGTACGGCGCCAAGGGCCTGGTCTGGGCGTTCGTTCAGGATGCCGACCCGGCCGAGCCCGCCTGGCGTTCGCCGATCGCCAAATTCCTCACCCCGCGGGAGACCAACGCGATCCAGCGCGCGCTGGAGGCCAAGCCGGGCGACCTGCTGCTGATCGTCGCCGACCGGGCGCCCGTGGCGACGCAGGTGCTCGGCGCGTTGCGCCTGGAGCTGGCGCGACGGTTTGAGCTGGTGCCCGAGGGCAGCCATGACATCCGCTGGATCGTGCGCTTCCCGATGTTCGCCCACGACGCCGCAGAGGATCGCTGGGACGCCGAGCATCACCCGTTCACCGCCCCGTCCACCGCGGCCGGGGATCCGGCCACGGCGGCCGACATGGACGACCCGGCGACGCTGCTGTCGCGCTCCTACGATCTCGTGCTCGACGGCTCAGAGATCGGTGGCGGGTCGATCCGTAACCACCGGATCGACGTTCAGCAGAAGGTGTTTGAGCTGATCGGGATCGGCGCCGAGGACGCCGAGGCACGATTCGGGTTCCTGCTGGACGCGCTGCGCTACGGCGCGCCGCCGCATGGCGGGATCGCGTTCGGGATCGATCGGATCGTGGCGCTGCTCGCGGGTCGCGACAACATTCGCGAGGTGATCGCGTTCCCCAAGGCGACCAGTGGTGGTGACCCGCTGACGGGCGCGCCGGCACCGGTCGATGACCTGCAGCTGCGCGAGTTGGGTCTGCGTCTGCGCGGCTGACGGTGTGATTGGAGGGTTACAGCACCTATAGGTGCGTATGTCTCCACTCGGGCGACGTAACCTCCGAGACGCGATGGACGCGTTCGCGATCGAGCACTTCGAGCAGTTCGAGCGGTTTGAGCAGTTTGAGCGGTTTGAGCGGTTTGAGCGGTTTGAGCATCATCTGACCTCGCCGCAGGGCAGGCGCCACCTCCCCGCCGACCCCTACACGGTCACGGCCGGCGGCGGCGCCTGCTGTGACGAGCTCACGTTCAGCGTCGCGGTCGACGGGCTCACGGTGACCGACGCCGGCTTTGAGGCCGACGGCTGCGGTGCCGCCCACGCGGCCGGTAGTGCGGCCGTCTCGCTGGTCCGTGGCGCGCCGATCCTCGAGGCGGCGCGGATCGGCGCGACCGAGATCGCGCAGGAGCTCGGCGGGCTCAGCCCGGGCAAGCTGCACGCCGCCGAGCTGGCGGCGGACGCGCTCGCGCGCTCGCTCGGCGCCGCGGTGCGCGACCGCGGGCAGCTGGCGCCCGTGCCCGACAGCACGCTGGTGGCGATCAGCGGCGGCGTCGACTCGGCGGTGGCGGCGACGTTGTGCGCCGCCGACGGCCCGACGGTTGCGGTCACGCTCGAGCTGTGGGCCGACCGCGAGAACGACGCCGAGCGCAGTTGCTGCTCGGCGACGGCGGTCGCGCAGGCGCGCGCGCTCGCCCATCGCCTCGGTCTGCCGCACTTCACGATCGACCTGCGCGACGCCTTTCGCCAGGGGGTCGTGCAGCCGTTCATCGAGGGCTTCGCCGCGGGCGAGACGCCGAATCCATGCGTCGGTTGCAACGGGCACGTGCGGCTCGACGGGATGCTCGCGCTGGCGCAGCGGCTCGGATGCGCGACGCTCGCGACCGGTCACTACGCGCGGACCGCGGAGTCCGATGATCCCGCGGGCCCGTTGCTGCGCGCCGCCGTCGACGACACCAAGGACCAGACCTACATGCTCGCCGCGCTCGCGCCCGCGTCGCTGGCGCGGATGCGATTCCCGCTTGGCGAGCTGCGCAAGTCAGAGGTTCGGGAGCTGGCGGCCAACGCCGGCCTGACGGTTGCCGACAAGCCCGACTCGCAGGACCTGTGCTTTTTGGCGGGGACCGATCGCGCACGGTTTCTGGCCCGCCACGGCGGGATCGGCGAGCGGCCCGGCGCGCTGGTCACGAGCGATGGCACCGTCGTCGGCGAGCACCGCGGTCAGCATCGGTTCACGGTCGGCCAGCGCCGCGGCCTCGGCCTGCACGGCATGCCGCCGTCACCGCTGTACGTGCTCGACAAGGATGCCGACTCCGGCCGTGTCACCGTCGGTCGGCGTGAGCAGCTGCAGACCGAACGCGTCGACGTTCGCGCCGCCCGCCTGCATCGGCCCGGCGCCCGCGTCGACCGCGTCAAGCTGCGCTACCGATCGCGTCCGCTGCGTGCGACCGTCGCCGGCGACGTACCGCCCGGCACCCATCGCGAGCTGTCGCTGCAGCTCGCCGAGCCGGTCGATGGTGCCGCGCCGGGTCAGCTCGCGTGCCTGATGGACGGCGAGTTGGTCGTCGGCTGGGGCACGATCACGCGCCCGCGGCGCTGAGCCCCGGTTCAGCGGACGTTGAAGTCCGCGTTGCGCACGAGCGACAGCGCTCGCGCCAGCCAGAACCGCCCGGTCGCGGGGGCGTCGTCCCCGCAGCCGCCGGAGCGACCCGGCGTCGCGATCCAGGCGAACGCATCGACTCGCCGAAACCCCGTGTCGAACGTCGGTAGTGGGCCCAGTCCGCGTCCCGGTGGGCTGCAGAGGTCCTCATTGCCCTCGTGCGCGCGGTCGGCCGGAATGATCGGGCCGCGGCCGTTCATCGCGGTGTTGACGACGAAATGAGCGCCGCCGGTCATGCGCGAGATCCGCTCGCCGTAGTGGATCTCGTGTTTGGTCCAGTCGAAGTGGGTCGCGTTCAGGAAGAACCCCTGGATCAGGCCGATCCCGGCGCGTCGCAGGAGGCGGGCGGCATGCCCCGCGCGCAGCGCGTCGGCGGCGCCGGCGTCGGTGTAGACGACGACCCGGGGGTCGGCGGACAACGCCTCGAACGCATCGTGAAGCTCCTGCAATCTGACCTGGACGCCGTGATGGTCAAGGCAGCCGACCGTGATCAGCGAGTCAACCTCGAGAAACACGATCGCGCGGTAGTCGCCGATCCCGCGGGCGAAGTGCGTGATCCAGCGTTTGTAAGTGCGCTCGCGTTGCGGTGAATCGGAGTAATGGCCGCACTGCGGATGGGTGCGCTTGCCATCGACGATCCAGTAGGTCGAGAGCTCCGGCACCGCGGCGGGCTGTTGCGCCTGAGCGCGGGCGAGGTACTTCGAGACCTGCAGCCCGACCTGCGAGACCCGGGTCCATCTGCCCCAGCGCGCGACGTCGGGCTGGCGCGCGATCACGTCCAGCTGCGCCGCCTCGCCGGGATGGCGGTGCTTGAGCCGACGTGCATGGACCGCTACGACCCCGTGGCGCCAGTCGACGAACGCGGTCGCGCCGGTCAGCGGGTCGCTCTTGGGTGGGACGGCCGACAGCGCCAGCGGGTTGCCGGCGATCCGCCTGATCGTCGGCAGCCGGCCGGCGACGATCCGCACCACCGCGCGGTGCGGGTTGGCAAGCCCGGCGCGATAGGGGCCGAACAGCTGCAGGCGGATCGTCTTGTTCGCCTCGTAGGTGCCGTGGTTGACGATCGGGATCGAGAAGGTTGCGGAGTGCTGCCCGCGGGCGAACGGGATCATTCCGCGCACCGGCGTGTAGTCCTGGTGGGCGACCGCGGTCCCGCGCAGCGTCATGTAGCGGATCTGCGCCGGCTTGCGTGCGTTGCGGCGAGCGATCGTGAACGTGGCCGCACCGACCGCCTGGGTGACGGTCAGCCGCGAGCGCGTGAGCCGAAAGCCCCCGTGGGTGTGCCTTGCCTTGGCCGCGGCGCCCGCAGGGGCGAGCAGCCCCAATAGAGCGACGACAACCGTGATCATGAGCCCGCCCCGGCGCATCCGTCAGTGAACCGGACGCTCGGACGTGTAGCTGAAGTGGAACCCCGGCTGACTCGACACCTGTTCGAATCGAGCACGGGTGCAGCGCCTAAACTCGGGAATTCGGATGATGACGTCGGACGAGATCAGGAGCACGTTCCTCGAGTTCTTCGAGTCCGAGGGCCATCTTCGGCTGCCCTCGGCGTCACTGGTCCCGACCGAGTTCGATCCCTCGGCGCTGTTCACCGTAGCGGGGATGCATCCGCTCAAGCCGTACTTCCAGGGCGTCGAGCGACCGCCGCGCAACCGCGTGACGACCTGCCAGATGTCGTTCCGCACGCCCGACATCGAGATCATCGGCACGACCACCCGGCATCTGACGCTGTTCGAGATGCTCGGCAATTTCTCGTTCGGCGACTACTTCAAGCGTGAGGCCGCGAGCTTCGCCTGGGAGCTGTCCACCGCAGGGCTTCGGCTTCGCGGCCGAGGACATCTGGATCACGGTGTTCGGTGGTGACGACGAGTTGGGCCTCGGCCCCGACCAGGAGGCGATCGACGCCTGGATCGAGATCGGGGTCCCGCGTGAGCGGATCATCGAGTGCGACCGCGACGAGAACTTCTGGCAGGCGGGACCGACCGGTCCGTGCGGCCCGTGCTCGGAGCTGTACCTCGACCGGGGCGTGCAGCACGGCTCCCCCGACGACCTGCCCGGAGGCGACAACGAGCGCTTCCTGGAGTACTGGAACCTCGTGTTCATGCAGCTGGATCAGAACCCGGTCAACGTCGTCACGCCGCTGCCGGCTAACAACATCGACACCGGCATGGGCCTCAACCGGATGGCGGCGGTGCTGCAGGACGAGGAGACGGTGTTCGAGACCGACCAGTTCGCGCCGCTGATCGAGCTCGGCGAGCAGCTGTCGGGCCGCGCCTACGGCGAGGGCTTTCGCACCGACAAGGCGCTGCGGGTGCTCGCCGACCATGGCCGCGCGATCACGTTCCTGCTGTCTGACGGCGTCGTCCCGTCCAACGAGGACCGCGGCTACGTGCTGCGGCGGATCATGCGCCGCGCGATCCAGCATGGCCGCTCGATCGGGCTCGAGCCGGGTTTCCTGCCGCGCTACGCCGAGCGTCGTGACCGAGCTGATGGGCGTCCATCTACCCGCGTCTGCATGAGCAGCACGACCTGATCCGGCGCTGGATGGTGCTCCGAGGAGGAGTCGTTCGGCCAGACGCTCGAGTCGGGTCTCAAACGGCTCGACGAGCTGATCGCGCGCGCCCGCGAGAAGGGCGACGAGGGGATCGCCGGCGAGGACGCGTTCCTGCTGCACGACACGTACGGGTTTCCGATCGACATGACGCTCGAGATCGTCACCGAGCAGGGTCTCGGCGTCGACGAGGCGGGCTTCGAGTCGCTGATGGACGAGCAGCGGACGCGCGCCCGGCAGGGCTCGCGCGGCAGCCGCGCGACCTCCGAGATCCGCGAGCGGGCGGCCGCGCTGTCAGGCTCGGCCGGGTTTTCGACCGAGTTCGTCGGCTATGAGACGACCGACGCGACGACCACGATCGGCGCCGTCCGCAGCGACGGCGACGGCGAGCTGCTGATCAAGCTGCGCGAGTCGCCGTTCTACGCGACCGGTGGCGGACAGGTCGCCGACGCGGGCGTGCTCGAATGCGAGGGTGGCGGCTGCCGCGCGCGCGTCACCGACGTGATCCGGCTCGGCACCGACCAGATCGTCGCGCTCGCGCCCGAGCACGGGGCGTTCGAGCCCGGCGAGCGCGTGTCCGCGCCACCGTCGACCGCGGGCTCGGCACGCGACCGCGTGCAACCACACCGCCACCCACCTGCTGCACGCGGCGCTGCGCCGCCACCTCGGCGACCATGTCCGCCAGGCGGGCTCCTACGTCGGGCCCGACAAGCTGCGGTTCGACTTCACCCACACGGCGCGCTGCCGGCGGCGCAACTGCGCAGCATCGAGGACGACGTCAACGCCTGGATTCTCGAGAGCCACGCGGTCCGAGCGCTGCAGACGACGCTCGACGAGGCCCGCGCGCTCGGCGCGATGGCGCTGTTCAACGAGAAGTACGGCGAGATCGTGCGGATGGTCGAGGTCGGGGATGGGTCGTTCTCGCGGGAGCTGTGCGGCGGCACGCACGTGCGCTCGACCTCCGAGATCGGGCTGTTCCGGCTGCTGAACGAGACCTCCAGCGCCGCCAACGTGCGCCGGATCGAGGCGATCACCGGGCCCGAGGCGGTCGGTTTCATGCGCGACCACGACCGCGAGCTGCAGCAGGCCGCGGGCGTGCTGCGGGTGCCGCCCGAGCGGGTGGCCGACTCGGTCCGCGCCCTGCGCGAGCAGGTGCGCGAGCTCGAGCGCGCCGCCAAGGCCGGCGGCAACGGAGTCGGCCGATGCGGTCGACGTCGACGCAGTTGATCGCCGCGGGCCGGCGCAATCGGCCGGCGCCAGGATTCTGACCGCGGCGGTCGCCGGTCGCCGACGGCGACGCGCTGCTGGCGCTCGCCGACCGGCTCAAGGCCAAGCTCGGCGACGCCGCGATCGTGCTCGGACGCGCCGGCGACGGCCGTGTCGACCTGGTCGCGTCGGTCTCACCGTCGCTGGTCGGCGCGTGGCGTCAAGGCCGGTGAGATCATCAAGCTGGCGGCCGCCGAGGTCGGCGGCGGTGGTGGCGGTCGCGACACGATGGCGCGCGCCGGCGGCCGCGATCCCGAGCGGCTCGACGACGCGATCTCGCCGCGCAGCGTGCGATCGAGACCGCGCTGGCCGACTGAGACCAGCATTCCGACCGGTTGAACAGTCGCAATTTGCGACTTTCGGGCGCATCTTGCCGCGCCCTGAATGTTTGCCCGCCGGGCTCGCTGCGTAGGATCACCGCCGGATGCGAGTGCTCGCGCTCGACTACGGACGCGCGCGCTGCGGGTGTGCGATCAGCGACCCGACCGGCGTGCTGGCGACGCCGCTGGCGGCGATCGCCGCGCCGGATTCCCGGCGCGGTCGCGCCCGGCTGCGCGCGCTCGATCTCCGAGCTCGGTGTCGCAGCGGATCGTCGTCGGGCTGCCGCTGTCGCTGTCGGGCGGCGACTCGACCCAGACGGCTGCAGCGCGCGCGTTCGCCGAAGGGCTCGCAGCGGCGGTCGAGGTCCCGGTCGAGCTCTACGACGAGCGCTTCACGACGGTCATGGCGCAGCGTGACGGCGGCATCGGCCGACGAGGACTCACGGGCGGCCGCGCACCTGCTGGACGGCTGGCTGACGCGACGGCGTCGGCGGTGGCCCATGGCTGACGGCTCGTCGGCGCACGGCGCAGGAGCGCGAGAGAGGCGAGACGTCGAGCGCGAGGCGCGCGCGCGGCCCGCGACGCGTCCGGCGAGCGGCGGGCGACTACGACGACGCCGGTCATCGACGACGGCGTCACGACGAGCCGGTGCGACGACCGAGCCGCTGGTCGAGGCCTCGCGACGACGCACTGCGCCGCGCGACGAACGTCGACGACGCCGACGACCAGCGTTGTCGCCGACGACGCCGATCGACATCGACGACGTCGAGACCGCTGCCGAACGTGCATCCCGAACCGCGGATCAAGTCGTTTCCATCGCCGCCGGACCCCGACTTCTACCTGCCCGAGGACGAGCTCGAGATGCCGTCCGGCACCAAGCGCGTCAGCCGGCTGGGCAACCGCCAGCGGCCGGTCCGGCCCGGCCGGCCCGGCGCCGGCAGCGGTCAAGCCCCGCAAGCGGCCGAGCGCCGACTCGGCGGCGGCCGTGGTTGGTGCGGATCATCGTCGCTGCTGGCGATGGTCGCTGGCGGCGGCGCTGGCCTGGTTCCTGATCGAGCTGTTTCAGCCGTTCGGCACCTCGCCGCACGGTCATGTCAGGGTGATGATCCCGACGAACTCGAGCTCGCAGCGACGTCGGCAAGCTGCTGCACGCTGACCGTGGTCGTCAGTCGAGCTTCTTCTTCGAGCTGCGCGCGACGCTCGCGGGCGATCGCAGCAAGCTGCGGTCGGGCACGTATCACCTGCAGCAGGGGATGAGCTACAGCGCGGTGCTCAAGCGGCTGACGACCGTCGCCGCCGCGCGGTTCCGACGACGAAGCTGACGATCGAGGACGGGCACAGCCGCGCGCAGGTGGCAGCGCTGCTCAAGCACGCAGCGGATCAAGGGCAACTACGTCGCGCTGACCCGGCACTCGAAGCTGCTGAACCCCACGCACTACGGGGCGCCGAAGAGCACCCCGGACCTCGAGGGATTCCTGTTCCCCGACACGTTCACGGCTGCGCAAGCCGGTCAAGCTGCAGACGCTGGTCAACGCTGCAGCTGACCGACTTCAAGCATCGGTTCGGCCAAGCTGAAGCTGAGCGCGGCTGCAGCACCAGCAGCATCTGACGCCCTACCAGCTGCTGATCGTCGCCTCGCTGATCGAGGGCGAGGCGGCCACGCAGTCCGACCGCGACAAGGTCGCGTCGGTGATCTACAACCGGCTGCGCGACCACATGCCGCTGCAGCTGGACGCGACCACCCGCTACGCGACCGGCAACTACACCAAGCCGCTGACCGACGCCGAGCTGAACTCGAGCTCGCCGTACAACACCCGCAACCACGCCGGGCTGCCGCCGACGCCGATCAACAGCCCGGGGCTGTCTGCGATGCAGGCCGCGGCACACCCGGCGCACACCAACTACCTGTACTTCTTCGCCAAGCACTGCACCGACAAGACCGTGTTCTTCACGAACTACACGGCGTTCCAGAACGCGGTCAATGCCGACGCCGCCACCGCCTGTCACAAGTAGCGCATGCGGCTCGGTGTGCTGGGCTGGCCGGTAGCGCACAGCCGCTCGCCGGCGATGCACAACGCGGCGCTGCGGGCGGTCGGCCTCGGCGACTGGCGCTACCAGGTGCTGCCGCTTGCGCCAGAGCTGCTGGCCGAGACCGTGCCGGCGCTGCGCCGGCGCCGGGTTTCGCGGCGTCAACGTCACGATCCCGCACAAGTCGGCGGCGCTGGCGCTCGCGACCGACGCGACCGAACGGGCCGCCGCGATCGGCGCCGCCAACACGCTCACGTTCGAGCGATGACGGCGAGCATCGCCGCCGACAACACCGACGCGCCGGCGCTGATCGAGGCGCTGCCGTTCGCTGCCTCCGGTCGCACCGCGCTGGTGCTCGGCGCCGGCGGCAGCGCCCGAGCGGTCGTCTGGGCGCTGATCGGTGCCGGCGCCCGCGAGGTGCTGATGTGGAACCGCTCCACCGAGCGAGCGCGGGCGTTGGCGGGCGAGCTCGGGGCCCGTGTCGTGCGAGCCGACGGTGGCGTGCTCGGGGCCGCTGACATCCTCGTCAACTGCACGTCGGTCGGGCTCGATGGCGGCGATCCGTTCGGGCCGCTGCCGCTGAGCGCCGACGCGCTCGCCGGTTACGGCTGCGTCGTCGATCTGGTCTACACGCCGTCGGGGACGCGGCTGATCGACGCCGCCCGCGAACATCGGCTGCCGGTCATCGACGGGCTCCAGATCCTCGTCGGCCAGGGCGCGTTCAGCTTCGAGCGGTTCACCGGGGTCCCGGCACCGCGGCAGGTGATGCATGCCGCGGCACGTAGCTATCGTGGGCGCCCGTGATCCTGACGGAGCCAGTGCAGCGCTACGTGGAATCGGTCCGGCAGCCCGCCGACGCGATCCTCGCCGAGATGGAGGCCCACGGCCGCCGCGATCAGATTCCGGTCGTGATGCCGGCGACCGGCGAGCTGCTGCGGCTGCTGGCGCTCGCTGGCGGCGCCCGCCGGGCACTGGAGGTCGGCACCGCGATCGGTGTCTCGACGCTGCACATCGCCCGCGGCCTCGCCGCCGACGGCACGATCGTCAGCTTCGAGATCGACCCCGAGCGGCACGCCGCGGCCGGCGACTACCTGCTGCGGGCCGGCGTTGGCGACCGCGTCGATCTGCGCCTTCAGGACGCCCGCGAAGGACTCCGGGGCTTGGAGCCCGGCTTTGATTTCGCGTTCATCGACGGCGTCAAGATCGAGTACGTCGATTACTTCGAGCAGGTCTTGCCGCTGCTGGCGCCGGGGGCGGTGCTCGCGGTCGACAACGTGCTCCAGAACGGACGCGTCGCCGAGCCGGGCGGCGGCGAGCTGACCGAGCAGATCCGCCGCTTCAACCAGCGGCTGCTCGAGTCCGAGCAGTTCGACGCGACCCTGACGCCGGTCGGCGACGGCGTGCTGGTCGCCGTCAAGCGATGAGCTCCGGCGAGCGGCCGCCGGAGTGCATGGCCTGCCGGGGCACCGGCAAGGTCCGGTCGAGCCTCGGCGGGACCCAGCACGAGGTCGTCTGCCCGTGGTGTGAGGGAACCGGGCACCGGATCCCCGGGATCGACGCGCAGGAGCACCCGTCCGAGGGCGACGCCCGCGCGGCCCCGGCGGGCGACCGGGCCGGCCGTCGAGGCGACGATTCCTAAGCTGAGAGCCACGATGGCGCTCGAGCTGACCACCGCCGGGGAGTCCCACGGCCCCGGGCTGACCTGCATCGTCCAGGGGATGCCCGCCGGGCTGCGCTCGATCGCGAGGTGCTGGACCGCGATCTGGCGCGCCGCCAGCTGGGCCACGGCCGCGGCGGCCGGATGAAGATCGAGTCCGACCGCGCGACGGTCACGGCGGGCGTCCGCCACGGGCGCACGCTCGGCGGACCGATCTGCCTGCAGGTCGCCAACCGCGACTTCGCCAACTGGGAGGAGCGGATGAACCCGTGGCCGGTCGACGCGGAGACCGCCGAGGTCCACCTGCCGCGCCCGGGCCATGCCGACCTGGTCGGCACGCAGAAGTACGGGCTTGACCGACGTGCGCGACATCCTCGAGCGGGCGTCGGCCCGTGAGACCGCCGCCCGGGTCGCCGGCGGCGCGCATCTGCAAGGCGTTCCTGGCCGCGCGTCGGCGTTCAGGTGTTCTCGCACGTGATCCAGATCACCGGGCGTCACCGCGCCGCGTCCGTGACGACCTCACCGCCGCCGACTTCGAGCACGTCGACGAGTCGCCGGTCCGCTGCCTGGACGCCGAGGCGAGCGCCGCGATGGTCGCCGAGATCAACCGCCTGCGCAAGGCCAACGAATCGCTCGGCGGGGTGTTCGAGGTGCGGGCGTTCGGGCTGGTCCCGGGCTGGGCTCGCACGTCTCCTGGCGGGAACGCCTCGACGGCGTGCTCGCCCAGGCGGTCATGCTCGATCCAGGCGATCAAGGGCGTCGCGATCGGCGACGGCGATCGAGGTCGCCGGGCTGCCGGGCTCACTCGCCCACGACGAGATCTTCTACGACGACGCGGCCCGGCGGCTACTACCGTGAGACCAACCGCGCCGGCGGGCTGGAGGGCGGGATGACGACCGGCGACCCGCTGGTCGTGCGCGGCTACATGAAGCCGCTGCCGACGCTGACCAAGCCGCTGCGCTCGGTCGACATCGCGACCCATCGAGCCGGCCGAGGCGCTGCGCGAGCGGACCGACTCGTGCACCGTGCCCGCCGCGGGCGTCGTCGGCGAGGCGATGGTCGCGTTCGTGCTCGCCGACGCCTATCGGCGCAAGTTCGGCGGCGACCACATCGACGACGTCTGCGCGGCGGTCGCCGCCTACGGAGAGCGGATCGGGTGGTCGCCGGCCTGACCGACCGGCCGGTTGCGGTCGTCGGCTTCATGGGCGCCGGCAAGACGACCGCCGCGCAGGCGTTCGCGCAGGCGTCGGGCGGGGTCGCGGCCGACGCCGACGCCGAGATCGAGCGCCGCGCCGGCAAGCCGATCGCGGAGATCTTCGCCGACCGACGGGGAGCCCGCGTTCCGGGCGGCCGAGGAGCGGGTGACGCTCGAGCTGCTGGACGGCGCGCAAGCGGCGACGGCCCGCGGTTCGTGGCGCTCGGGGGCGGCGCGCTCGGTTCCGACGCGATCCGTCGCGCGCTGCGCGAGCACCTGGTGATCTGGATCGACGTCGACGCCGACACCGCCTGGCGGCGCTGCGCGGAACAGCGGCCGTCCGCTGGCGGCCGACCGGACCGCGTTCGCACGGCTGCACGCCGAGCGCGAGCCGGTCTACGCGAGCGCCGCCGATGTCGTCGTCGCCGCAGCGATGCGCGCAGGAGCCCGAGCGCGGTGCTGGACGCGCTGGAGGGCGTGCCGGCCGGGGTGCGGATGCTGTGGGCGACCAGCGACTCGGGCGACTACCCGGCCTACATCGGCCCCGGGCTGCTGCGGATCGACGCCGACCCGGCCGGCACCGGCGTTCTGGCCGGCGACGATCCCCGGCCGGCGGTTCCTGGTCTGCGACGGGCACTCCGGACGCCTGTACGGCGACCGGATCACGCCGCTGGACGGCCGCATCGCGATCATGCCCGGCGAGCAGTCCAAGACGATCGCGCATGCCGAGATCGTCTGGTCGGAGCTGGTCCGCGCCGGGATGACGCGCGCCGACGTCGTGGTCGCGCTCGGCGGCGGGGTCGTCGGCGACCTGGCCGGCTTCTGCGCCGCGACCTACCAGCGCGGCGTGCGCTTCGTGCAGGTGCCGACGACGCTCGTCGCGCAGGTCGACTCCGCCTACGGCGGCAAGACCGGCGTCGACCTGTCGGAGGCCAAGAACTACGTCGGCGTCTACCACCAGCCACAGGCGGTGATCGCCGACACCGACGCGCTGGCGACGCTGCCGGCGGAGGAGCTCGCCGCCGGCTACGCCGAGGTCGTCAAGACGGCGCTGCTGGCCGGCGGCTGGCTGTGGGAGCGGGTCCGCGCGCGGCGCCGATCCTGCCGACCCCGAGGTGATCTGCGCCTGCGCGCACACCAAGCTGCGGTCGTCGCCGCCGACGAGCGTGACGGCGGCGTGCGCCAGACGCTCAACCTCGGGCACACCGTCGGCCACGCGATCGAGACCGTCACCGGCTATGCCAGCTACCGCCACGGCGAGGCGGTCGGGCTCGGGCTGCTGGCGGCGCTGCGGCTGTCGGGCGCCGACGACCTGCGCGACGAGGTCGCCGAACTGCTTGCGTCGCGCGGGCTGCCGACCGTCGATGGACGACGTCGACCCCGACGCGGTCGTGGTCGCGACCGCCCGCGACAAGAAGCGCGTCGGCGAGGGGCCGGTGCCGTTCGTGCTGCTGTCGGAGCCCGGCGAGGCGCGCACCGGTTGCGCGGTCGCGCCGCGCGAGCTGATCACGGCCGTCCGCGAGCTCGCCCGCTAGCGTTCGGGCCGATGCCAGACGTTCGCAACCGGATCGAGGTCATGCACGGCGCCAACCTCGACCAGCTCGGCCGCCGTGACCCGCTCACTACGGGACGCTGACGCTGATCGAGCTGGAGCGGCAGATCTCCGAGACCGCCGCCGAGCTGGGTCTGGCGACGCGGTTCTTCAGACCAACCACGAGGGCGCGTTCGTCGAGCATCTGCACGGCCTGGACGGTCTCGCCGACGCGGTGCTGCTCAACCCCGGGCGCATGGACGCACTACTCCTATGCGATCCGCGACGCGGTCGAGTTGGCGCGGCTGCCCGCGGTCGAGATCCATCTGTCGGACATCGAGCGAGCGCGAGGCGTTCCGCAAGGTCTCGGTGCTGGACGGACTGTGCTGCGGGCGCGTGTACGGCAAGGGGCCGGACGGATACCGCGACGCGCTGACGATCCTGCGAGAGGAGCTTGGGCAGATGACCGATCGAGCCGACCGGCTGGTCGCCGAGCTGCCGATCAGATCGAGCGACGGTTCAGGCGCCGACGTGATGCTGGTCACGCTCGCTGCCCAACGTGCGTTACCTGACCGGCTACACGGGCTCCAACGGCGCCGCGCTGATCGGGCCCGAGACGCGCGTGTTCTTCACCGACTTCCGCTATCAGGAGCAGTCGGCCGTCGAGGTCGACCCGAGCTTCCAGCGCCGGATCGAGCGCGCCGACCTGCTCGAGGGACTCGTCGAGGTGCTGCCCGCCGGGCGAGCTGCGGCTGGCGTTCGAGGACGGGGCGATGACGGTCCGCACGCAACGCGCGCGCTGCGCGAGCTGCTCGCCGATCGAGTGGCGCTGGTCGCCGCCGGCGATCCGGTCGAGCGGCTGCGCGCGATCAAGGAGCCCGGCGAGCTCGAGCGGATCCGCGCCGGCGACCGAGCTGGCCGACGAGGCGGTGCGTGAGATCATGGAGCAGGGGCTGGCAGGGCGGACCGAGCGCGAGGTCGCGCAGGCGCTGGAGGCCGGGATGCGCCGCCGTGGCGCCCAGGGCGTCTCGTTTGACTCGATCGTCGCCGTCCGGTGCCCACGGCGCGCTGCCGCACGCGACTCCGCGCGAGGTGCAGGATCGAGCGCGGCCAGCTGGTCGTGATCGACTGGGGCGCCGAGCTCGACGGCTACTGCTCTGACTGCACCCGGACGTTCGCGACCGGGCGAGCTGTCCGAGCCCGAGCAGATCGCCTACGACGTCGTACGCGAGGCGCAGCTGGCGGGACTGCGGGCGGTCGCGCCGGGCGTCAGCGGCCGCGACGCCGACCGGCGGCGCGCGCGGTGATCGACGCCGCCGGCCACGCCGAGCACTTCGGGCACGGGCTCGGCCACGGGGTCGGGATCGAGGTCCACGAGGCGCCGCGGCTGTCGCAGCGGTCCGACTCGACGATCGAGGAGGGCAACGTCGTCACGGTCGAGCCCGGGCGTCTACGTGCCGGGCGCGTTCGGGATCCGGATCGAGGATCTCGTCTACGTCGACCTCCGACGGGCCCGAGATCCTCACATCGGTCCCCAAAGAGCTGATCACGGTCGGCTGAGTCGAGCGGATGCGCAGAACCGATCAGCGACGTGCCGCCGTCTGGGCGCTGTACCAGAGCGACCTGCTCGGCCGGCCGCTGGGCGAGACGCTGCCGCGCGACGTGCATGGGTTCACGTTCGCGCTCGCCGAGCAGGTCCGCGAGCGCCAGCCGGAGCTCGACGAGCTGATCAGCCGCTACGCGAGCGGCTGGACGCTTGACCGGATCGCGCCGCTGGAGCGCTCGATCCTGCGCGTGGCCCTGCTCGAGCTGCTGTATCCGGAGGTGATCGCCGGCGAGGAGCCGATCCCGCCGCAGGCCGCGATCAACGAGGCGGTCGAGACCGCCAAGCGGTTCTGCGGCTCGGGCGCACCCGCGTTCATCAACGGGATCCTCGGCGCGGTGCTGCGCCACCGTGCTGCCGAGCCGTCGCCCTGAGGCGCGCCGCTCAACCCGACAGCGACTGCAGCCAGCGCCGGACGGCCGCGGCGAGTGCCGCGTGGTCGCGCTTGAGCCCGTGATCGCCCGCGACTCGGACGACCTCTCGTCGCAAACGGGCCGAGGAGCGCGGCACCCGAAGCGGTCCTCGTCCCTGGATCACGAGCACCGGCACGCCGGCGCCGTCGAGCTCTGTTGGCGGCTCGCGGTGCGCGGGCCGCGCCTGCGCGCGCCGGTGGCTGCAGCGGAAAGGCCAGGCAGAGGACCCCGATCGCGCCGGTCTGCAGCGCCGTTCGGCAGGCGACCCGAGCGCCCGATGAGCGGCCGCCGGTCACGAGCCGCTGCCCCACCAGCGGCCCCTCGGGCGCCGCAAGCGCGGCGTGACCTGCGCCCAGGCGGCATCGAGCCGCGGCGCCGGGGCCGGCGAGCGACGGCCGGCGACCCGGTAGGGCTGCTCGACCAGCGCGACCGCCCAGCCGGACTGCCAGCGCGGCGCCCCGGGCGACGCGCGGATGTCGGGTGCGTCGACGCCGCCACCGGCGCCGTGGCCGAGCATCAGCGCTCCGACCGCGGCGCTCGTCGGGCGCCGCCAGCTGCACGCGCGCGTCGCCCTCCGAGGTCGCGATCGTCAGCGGCGCGGTCATGCCGCTCTGGTCCGCGCTAGCGGTGACCGTTGAACGAGATCACCTGCTGGATCCCGCTCGGCCGGTTCGTGTACTGCATCGGGATCAGCGCAATCGGCGCGAACTGGATCTCGATTGCCTTCGCGCTGGCGTGCCACGCGTTCGGGTTCGACGTCCCGTACTGCTTGGTCAGCTGCTTGCCGGCCGACGGCCAGCGCGCTTCCACAGCGACGCCTGGCAGCGCTTGAGCTTGCCGGCGCCGCAGTACGCGTTGGCGAACGGTTGCGGTTGCTTGATCTTCAGCAACCGCTTGATGTCGCGGTCGAAGTACTGATACCAGCCGTTGTACTGGCCGCCCGGGGGCGCGTCGAACTGCGAGAACAGTGTCTCGAGCTGTCCCTCGAGTCTGCGATCCGAGCACCGGCTCGCATGAACGCGTTCGCGAGCTTGGGCCAGGCGACGTTGATCGATCGCCGCGCCCGGGTTGGCGATCTGCCCCTGAGGCGTTGGGTTCGCAGGTTGCCGCCTTGCGGCTCCACGCGACCAGCAGCGACAGCATCTTCGACGCCTGCGCGTCGGGTGCCTTGGAGCCCTTCAGCACCTTTGCCAGCAGCGGCACCGTCTCGATCGCCAGCACGTTCTGGGTGGCGGCGGTGTTCATCGCCGAGGCGACGCCCGGCCAGCGTCCACTTGCCGTTCTTGCCGCGCTGCTGTCGTCAGCGCGCGGTTCAGCAGCGACACACGCGCGACCGAGCCGTTGCCTCCGAACGCGTCCGGCGCCGAGCCGAATCCGTGGGCCGAGACGTTGTTCCAGTTGACCATCGTGCCCTTGACCGGCGTGTGCGTCGGGTCGATGCCCTGGGGATGGCCCTTGGTGGAGAGATACCCGCGCCACTGGTAGCTGGCCGTTGCCGACCGTCGGCAGGCTCGGGTCGGTGCCCTTGGCGCGCAGCGGCAGCAGGCCGGTGGTGATCTCGGCGACATGCTTGGAGTCGACGTAGAACGAGTTGAACGTCTGCGGGGTCAGCGCCGCGGCCTTGATGAACGACTGCGGGCTGTGCACCTGGCCGTCGGACAAGCTGGCGGTTGAACAGCAGGTCGAGCACGTCCTTGCCGTAGCTGGCGCGCTTGGAGGTGATCGCCACGCGGCTGCGCGCCGACCGTCGCGTAGCCGATCACCGGGCCGTTGACCGTCGTCCAGAAGTTGACCGGGAACGATGGCGCCGCTCTCGGTCGTGATCGTGCCGGCGTCGAACCGCTGCATCGAGCTGCACTTGCCGTGGTAATGGTACTTGTCTTCGGTTGCCGCACAGCGTCTCGGCGAACTCGTCGGTGTCGTCGGCGCCGGCCGACGTCAGCGTCGTCGCGAAGTCCGGCCCGCGCCCGATCAGCATGTAGCCGGGGAACGGCGCCGACGTGGCTCCGCGCCAGTCCAGGCCAGGCGCGTGCATGTCGATCTCGTAGGTCAGGCCGGGGTAGAAGTAGCCGACCTGCGGCCCGCCGACCAGCAGCGGATGCCCGGTCGCCGAGTACTTGCCCTCGACCATCAGCTCGTTGGAGGCGTGGGGCCGCGGCTCGAGCGAGCCGAGGTCGCCGGTGACCGTCTTGGTGGCGTCGTTGACCGGCTGTGTAGCTGCCCGGCTTGAGCAGCACGCTGCCCGGGCGAGCCCGGCCTCGCGGGATCGTGGTTGTAGTTGAACGTGCCGTCGACGGTCGTCGGGCTGCCGGCGTTGAGGTTCTGGCGCAGGTCGTTGAAGACGCTGTAGCCATGCTTGGTCCCGAGTCGGCTGCTCGAGCCCCGAGAGGAACTCGGAGTTCTGTGCCTGGTTGCCGCCGCCCTCGCCGAAGAACTGGTCCTTGAGCGCGTTGAACGCGTAGATGTCGTTGCGCGTGAACTTCGCCTCGGTCGGGTTGTGGATCGCGTTGTAGGCGTTGATCCCTTGACGATAGGTGTCGATGTCGCGCAGCACGTCGCGTCCCTGCGCGCCGGCCTTCAGCAGCACCTTGGTCTGGCGGCTGACGACCTTCTCGGTCTGCGCCGACGGGGTGAAGTTGTCGAGGTTCTCGATCAGTCCGATCGCGCTCAGGCCCGGGCGCGTCGATCGCGGCGACCAGCGAGTCATAGCGAGCCTGCGAGAGCAGCAGCCCGCGATCCTCGGCGGCGATCCAGCCGGACGCCCAGACGCCGCCGGCGTGGCGTGGTCGCGCTGACGTGGGGGACGTCGTACTTGTCGCGGATGATCGTCACGCCCTGGTACGGGACCGGCTCGGTCGAGCACGGGCACTGGCCGGCGGTCCCGAACTTCTCGGACTTGAAGTCCTGGTTGAGGTCGGCGTTGGTGACGTGGTTGAACAACGGCGTCAGCGCGTTGTACATCTGCGCCTGGGTGTCGTTGGGCAGCATCCCGGGCAGCCAGCGTCTCGCCCGGGTCGGCCTGACCCGACGGGATGATGTTGCGCGCGGTCTGCGAGTAGTCCTTCGGGGCGGCGGCAAGCGCGGCCGGCGCGGCGAACGCCATCGTGGCGAGGGCGGCAGATGCCGCGAGCGCCTTCCTCATGTCTTCCTCCTGATTTCATCCCGGCCCGGGGATTGCGACTGTGGCGCCGGAACATACATCACTGTGGTACGCGCGCGTCCCGGTCCTCGAGCGACGCCGCGCGCCGCGGGCGCGCCGCAACGGGGCCGGCGCGCGACAATGGAGCGCGTGAACTCGCCAATCCACCATCTGGTCGTCGTCGGAGGCGGGTTCGGCGGCGTCCAGGCCGTCAAGCATCTCGAGCACGCGCCGATCCGGATCACGCTGATCGATCGGCGCAACTTCACGCTGTTTCAGCCGCTCACGTATCAGATCGCCACCGGGTCGCTGTCGCCCGGAGACATCGCGTATCCGCTGCGCGCGCTGTTTCGCGATCAGGCCAACGTCGACATCGTCACCGGTGAGGTCACCGGGATCGAGCTCGACGCGCGCCGGGTGACGCTGAGCTACGCCGACGACATCGACGGTCCGCCGGCGATCGAGTACGACACGCTGATCGTCGCCGCGGGCTCGAGCTACTCGTATTTCGGGCACGAGGAGTTCCGCGAATACGCCCACGAGGTCAAGACGCTCGAGAGCGCGGTCGCGGTGCGATCCCAGATCCTGCGCGCGTTCGAGCGCGCCGAGGAACAGGAGGACCCCGCGCTGCGGGTGGCCGACATGACGTTCGTCGTTGTCGGCGCTGGGCCGACCGGGGTCGAGATGGCCGGCCAGATCGGCGAGCTCGCCCACCACACGCTGCTCGGCTGCTTTCGGCGGATCGACCCCCGGACCGCGCGGGTGCTGCTGCTCGACGGCGCCGACCGGGTGCTGACGAGCTTTCCGCCTTCGCTGTCGAAACGGGCCGCGTCGGCGCTGGATCAGCTCGGCGTGACGGTGACGCTGCAGCGGATGGTCGTCGACGTCAGCGGCGACGGGGTCGTCACCGAGGCGCCGGATGGCAGCCGCGAAGAGATCCCGTCGCGGACCGTTGTGTGGGCGGCCGGCGTGACCGCGTCGGGACTGGCGCGCGAACTGGCATCGGCGCACGGGGGAGAGGTCGACCCCAGCGGTCGGCTGACGGTCGAGCCCGACCTGACGCTCGCCGGCCACCCCGAGGTGTTCGCGATCGGAGACATGGTGCGGGTCCGTGGGTCAGACGGCGAGGTCCGCACGCTGCCCGGCGTGGCGCCGGTCGCGATCCAGATGGGCCGTCATGTCGCGCGCGCGGTCAAGCAGCGGATCGCGGGCGAGCCCAACCACCCGTTCCGTTACGTCGACAAGGGCAACCTGGCGACGATCGGCCGCGGCAAGGCGGTCGCCGACCTGCACATCGCGCGGCTCAGCGGCTTCCCGGCGTGGGTCGTCTGGCTCGTCGTGCACCTCTGGTACCTGATCGGCTTTCGCAACCGATTCGTCGTCACCGCACAATGGGCGTTCAGCTACGTCACCGGCGGCCGCGGATCGTGCCTGATCGAGGACGCGCGCTACGTAAGCGGTCCGCCCGCCGACGGTGGCGGCGCAGGCGGCGCGGGTGCGTGAGCGGTCGATGAAGGACAGACGGCGCACGCCGCCAAATCGGGCGGTCGGTGCGTCTGTCACGGGAGCTACCGTTGCGCTTGATGGGGGCCAGGCGCGGTAGACCACCGATCCGGTCTCGCGACGGCCGCAGGGGATCCTCACAGCGGCCGGGGCCGGCGCCGCGACGACCGAGCCGGCGCGTGGTCGCCCGGCGGCGCGCGGTGGCGATCGGCGTGGTCGTGCTGGTCGCGGTGGTCGGGATCGTGCTGCTCGCCGGTGGAGGCGGCTCGGCCGCCAAGCAGGGCGGCCCTCACACCCGACACAGAGCCGTCGTGGCCTCGCCGTTTACGCGGATCCCGCCGGGACGCCCGTCCGACGAGCGTCGCCTGTCGCTGCGCGAGACGATCGGCGGTCACATCTCCCCGAAATCCGTGGCGGCATCAGACACCGGGCTGGTGTTCGCACAGAACATGATGTACACGCACACGGTCACCGTCTACGACAGCGCCGGCCGGCTGGTCAAGACGATCCCTGACACGGTCGTGATGAGCCACTTCGGGATCCCCGGCCATCCCGGGATCACCCATGGAGCCCCGGTCGAAGCCGCATTCACGCCGGATGCGCACTACGTGTACGTCTCCAACTACTCGATGTACGGGTCGGGCTTCGGCCCCGAGGGCGAGGACGACTGCACGCCCGAAAGCGCTCGCGCGGTGGGCGACACCGACAGCTACGTCTACCGCATCAACACCAAGACGCTGTCGATCGACCAGGTGATCCGGGTCGGTCTGGTGCCGAAGTTCCTGGCGGTGACCCCCAACGACAAGTATCTGCTGGTGTCGAACTGGTGCTCCTACGACCTCAGCGTGGTCGACATCGCCACCCGCCATCAGGTCGCTCAGATCCCGATCGGCCCCTATCCGCGAGGTCTGGTGGTGTCGCACGACTCAAAGACCGCATACGTCGCCGTGATGGGGTCGGACATCGTCAAGAAGATCAACCTGACGACGCTGCGGGTCCAGGGCAGCTTCGTCGTCGGCGATCAGCCGCGCCACCTGGTGCTCAGCCCGGATGGGCGCTACCTGTACGCGAGCCTGAATGCCCCCGGCGAGGTGGTCAAGGTCGACCTCTCCGACGACAGGGTCGTCGACACCGCCCACACGGGCGAGCAGGCGCGCTCGCTGGCGATCGCCACCGACGGCAAGACGTTGTACGTGGTCAACTACGACTCGGACACGGTGACGATGCTCGACGCCTCCGATCTGCATGTCGTGCAGACGCTGCCGACCGGGGTGCATCCGGTCGGGATCACCTACGACGCGACCACGGGCGACATCTGGGTCGCGGTCTACAGCGGCCAGATCCTCGTGTTCAGCGACCGCGCGCGCGGCTGACCGGCACCCGATGGAGCCGCTCGAGACCGAACTGACGATCGCGTCCGCCGACGAGCGCGCGTTGGCGACGTGCGTGATCGCGATGCCGGGCGAGCGCCCTGGCCGGCCCGCGATCCTGTTCGTCCACGGGCTGCACAGCGACCAGCGCGCCAACCGCCGGCGAGCGCTGGCGGCGGCGCGCGAGTTCGACGCCGTCTGCCTGACGTTCGACCTCGGCGGGCACGGTCGCAGTGAGGGCGACAGCGAACGGCTTGCGCCGGCCGACCACCTCTCCGACCTGCGCGTGGCAGCCGACGCGCTGCTGCAGGTCGGGGCCGTCGACCAGCGCCGGCTCGGCGTCTGCGGCGCCAGCTACGGCGCGTACCTGTCGGCGCTGCTGGTCGTCGAGCGCCCGGTGCGCCGGCTGCTGTTGCGGGCGCCGGCGCTGTACCCGGACGAACTGCTGGGCGCGCCTCTGTCGCAGCGGCGCGCCTTCCGGCAGACGGTGGTGTCCTCACAGGCGCTGCGAGGGCTCGAGCGCTTTGACGGCGCCACACTGGTGGTCGAGTCAGAGCACGACGAGACGATCCCACCGGCGGTCGTCGCCGCGTACGTGGCCGCCGCCCCCGACGCCCGCCACGAGCTCCTCGCCGGTGCCCCACACGCGCTGCTGGCGCCCGCATTCAACGATCGGTACCTCACGCTGATCCTCGAGTTCTTCGCGTCGCTCTGAGCTCGCCCTCGTGTGACGCGCGGCGTTGGCGCTCGTCGGGATCAGCCCGCCCCGGCGGGCGGCTGATCGATCCGGATCAGGTTGCCCGACGGGTCGCGGATTGCGCAGTCACGTGCGCCCCACGGTTGCTCGGTGGGCTCCTGGACGACCTCGGCGCCGGCGTCGCGCAGCTTGGCAAAGGTGGCGTCGAGGTCATCGCTTGAGAAGTGGACGCCGTTGAGTGCGCCCTTGGCGATCAGCCCGGCCACGGTGTCGTTGTCGGCGGGGTTGCCGTTGAGGTAGTTGGTGAGCACGATCGCGACGCCGGGCTGGGAGGCGGCGCCAACGGTGATCCAGCGAAAGTCGCCGCGGGCGACATCGTTGCGTTCCTCCAGGCCGAGCGTGTCACGGTAGAACGCCAGCGACTGGTCGGGATCGTGGACCAGCACGAAGCATGTGGAAAGGGAGAGGTTCATGTCTGCGACGCTAATGGGCCAGCGGCGTCGGTGCTTCTTCGATCCTGCTCGGTGTTCGGGCCGGACGGGTGAGGTCCCGGGCGATGCAGCCGGGCACGGTCGCCAGCGCGCGGTGATCACGAGCCCGATAGGCGGTCGGGGTCTCGCCGACGATCTCGGTGAAGCGTGCACTGAACGAGCCCAGCGAAGCGCAGCCGACCTCAAGACAGACCTCGGTGACCGACAGATCGCCGCGGCGCAGCAGCGCCTTCGCGCGCTCGATTCGGCGCGTCATCAGATACGCGTACGGCGTCTCTCCGTAGGCGGCGCGGAATCGGCGCGAGAAGTGCGCCGGCGACATCAGTGCGGTCCGTGCCAGCTCGGCGACGTCGAGTGGCCGGGCGTACTCCCGGTCCATCAGGTCGCGAGCGCGACGCAGGCGGGCGAGGTTGGCCAGCTCCTCCGACGTCACCTGCGCGAGCCTAGCGGGCGACCCCCTCGCGCCGGCGCCGTCACCGCGGCCGGCGGCTGGCTGATCCGCCCCGGTAAATGCCAGACTTGCCGCCGTGGGGACGAGCCGGAGCATGTGGTTGACGCTGCTTGCGATGACGATCGCGAGCAGCATGATCCTCGTCGACCAGACCGCGGTGCCGCTGGCGAGTCCCGACGTCGTCCAGGGACTCGGGGGCAACATCGCCGACGGCCCCTGGATCCTGACCGCGAACATCCTGCCGCTGGCGGCGCTGATGGTGCTCGGCGGCCGGCTCGGGGACCTGTTCGGGCTGCGGCGGGTGTTTCTGTCCGGCGCGGTGATGTTCGCGATCGCGACCGCGCTCGCCAGCGCGGCCCAGAGCATGGTCTGGATCATCGTCATGCGAGTGCTCCAGGGAACCGCAGCAGCGCTGATGATGCCGACCGCCGTTGCGATCACCAGCGCGGTCTGGCCGGTGGAGCGTCGCGGCTACGCGCTCGGCGTGCTTGCCGGAGGGTCAGCCTTCTTCGCCGCGCTGGGACCGGTTCTCGGCGGGGTGCTGACCGCGATCAGCTGGCGGCTGGTGTTCCTGATCAACGTGCCACTGGCGCTGGCGGCGATCGCCTTGACACTGATCGCGACGCCCCCGCTGCCGGTCGATCCGGAACGTCGTTCGCGAATCGACTGGATCGGCACGGGGCTGTTCGCGGTCGCGATCATCGCGCTGATCTACGGCCTGTCACGTGGCCAGCCCGACGGTTGGGGCAGCGCCGGCACGCTCGGGCCGCTGGCCGTGTGCGTGACGGCGGGCGCGCTGTTCGTCTGGGTTGAACGCCGGGTGCCCGACCCGTTGATCGACTTCCGGCTGTTCGCTCGCCTGAACTTCCTCGCGTCGACGATCAGCCAGCTGGTCGCGGGCGCGATCGAGCTCGGACTCGGCTACCTGCTGCCGTTCTACCTGCTGCTCGTCGTCGGCGTCGGGCCGGTCGTCGCCGGGCTCGCCTTGATTCCGGGAACGATCCCGATCATCGCCGCCGGGCCGCTCGCCGGGCGGGCCTTCGATCGATACGGGGGCCGCTGGCCGTTGGTCGCCGGGTTCGCGGTGCTGGCCCTCTCGGGCTTCGCGCTCGGTCTCGGGGCGACCGGCGCCAGCGCGCTGGCGCTGATCCCCGGGCTGCTGCTGCAGGGACTCGGCTTGGGGATCGTGCTGACCATCAACGATCCGGTCGGGATGAACGCGGTCGCCGACGACGACCGCGGCCAGGCGGCGGGGATCATCAACACGGCCGAGCAGCTCGGTGGCGCGATCGGGATCGCCGGTCTCGGCGCCTTGCAGCTGAGCTACTACTTCCATCTGCTGTTCGCGAAGCTGGCCAGCCGCGGGATCCATCCGACCGCCGCGCAATCGAAGTCCGTGCACAACTTCATCGCGCGCGCCGAGCAGGCGGGCCTGCACAACGTCCCGCAGAATCGGACCGTGCGGTTCGTCTACGGCGATCTCGTCAACTCCCACGCCGCCTCGTTTCAGTTGGCGTTCTACGCCTCCGCCGGGCTCGCGCTGATCGGCGCGGTCGCCTGCCTGGTGCTCGTGCGCCGCGAGCCGCGGACGCTTGACCGTCCGGTCTTCGGTCGCCGCTCGCGCTGGGTCACGGCCAACGCCGGCGTCAGCCCAGGACTGACGCGGCTGGCGCCGGAGGGGGTCGAGCACTGACCGCGGCGATGAATTCGCCGGCGATCGTCGATCTGTGATCGCGATGACCGATCCGACCAATCAGGAGCTGCGATGTTGACCCTGTACGAGCATCCGTTCGCGCTGTACTGCCAGAAGGTGCTGATCGCGCTGCGCGAGCACGGCGTCGCCTACGACGTACTCGAGGAGCAACGGGACTTCGACCGGGCCGAGCTCGCCCGGCTGTGGCCGCCGGCGTCGATTCCGGTGCTACGCGACGGCGACCGGATCGTCGGGGAGAGCTCGATCATCATCGAACACGTCGCCGGCGCCGCGCTGGTGCCGTCGCTTGAGTCGCGCCTCTGGGACCGGCTCTGCGATCACTATGTCTCCGATGCCGTGCAGACGATCGTCGCCGACACGTTCGAGCAGCACTTCGACGAATCCGCGACCGGCCGCGCTCGTGCGCAGCTGGAGATGGCATACGGGATGCTCGAGTCCCAGCTGGCCTCGCATCAGTTCCTCGCCGGTGCGAGCTTCACGATTGCCGACTGCGCCGCCGCGCCCGGGCTGTTCTATGCGCTGGCGCTGCACCCCTGGGACGAACGCACCCACCCGCGTCTGACCAGCTACTACCGGGCGCTCGCGCAGCGGCCGTCGGTCACGACGGTGATCGACGAGGCGCGGCCATATCGGCACCTGTTCCCGCTGCCCTGGCCGGCCGACTTCGATCGCTATCACCGAGCGCCGGCCTGACGTGGCCGCGATGCAGTTCAGCCCGGAACTGCGCGACGACGTGCTCGCGGGCGAGATCACGCTCTCGGTGAGGTTGTGGCAGCGACCGCGCGTCAGGCCGGGCGGCCGCTATCGGGTCGGCCTCGGCGAGATCGAGGTGGACACGATCGAGCTGGTGCCGTTCGCGGCGATCACCGCGGCCGACGTCCGCCTCGCCGGCGAGCCCGATCGCGAGACGCTGCGCCGGCGCGCCGCCCACGCCGGCCCGATCGCCGACGACACGCTCGTCTACCGGATCGAGTTCCACGCGTTGGGCGACCGCGACTGAGGCCACGTCGGCTCAGACTGCGCAGTAGCTGAGACGCAGCACTCGCCGGGCGCTGGCGGCTATCGCCGGCCCGTCGTGGTCGTGGCTCCCGCGCTCGGCTCGGCTCGGCTCGGCTCGGCTCGTACGCGTGACAGGCAAAAAGCTGGGGACTATCCCCAGTGATTCGCCAGTATTCCAGCGGACACGGTTTCGGCACGCGACAGCCGGGTATGGCTAACGCGTCAGCAGCCAAGGGAGGACTGTGAGATGCCAGAGCGGATCGTTACCGCTGTCGGTCGCAAGCCCGCGCGCGGGTTTGCATTCGTGTTGGTCGCCGGAGCGCTGATTGCCGCGATCGTGCTGGCCGCGGGTTGGTTCTCGACGGCGCCGCGAGCGGCGGCCAAGGGCCGCGATGCCCAGGGCGCCACCGCCCAGCACGACCAGCCCGCCACGATGCTCAGTCGCTCGCAGATCAACGCCAAGGTCAATCGGCTACTGGCGCGGATGACGGTCGCCGAGAAGTTCGGCCAGCTCGAGATGGCCGGCCCGAGCAAGCCGGACGGCAGCGATCTGATCCCGCTGGCCAAGCAGGGAAAGATCGGCTCGGTGCTCGACCTCACCGGCGTCGACAACATCAACGCCGTCCAGGCCGCAGCGGTCAAGCACTCACGGCTGCACATCCCGCTGATCTTCAGCCTCGACGTGATCCACGGCTACCGGACGATGTTCCCGGTACCGCTCGGCGAGGCGTCCAGCTGGGATCCCACGTTGGTGTCCAGCGCCGAGTCGGTCGCGGCCGACGAGGCGAGCGCCGATGGGATCAAGTGGACGTTCAACCCGATGGTCGACATCACCCGCGACCCGCGTTGGGGACGCGTCGTCGAGGGCGCCGGCGAGGATCCGTACCTCGGATCGGCGATCGCAGCCGCGAAGGTGCGCGGCTACCAGGGCTCGGATTTCTCCGCCCCCGACAAGTTGGCGGCGACGATCAAGCACTTCGGCGCCTACGGCGCCCCGGTCGCCGGCCGGGAATACAACACCGTCGATATGTCGACCCAGCAGCTGTTCAACGACTATCTGCCGCCGTACAAGGCGGCGGTGAAGGCCGGGGCGGCGACCGTGATGAGCTCGTTCAACTCGCTCAACGGTGTTCCCAATACCGCCAACCCATACCTGCTCAAGACGATCCTGCGCAACGAGTGGGGGTTCGGCGGTACCACGATCAGCGACTACCAGGCCATCCAGGAGCTGGAGGACTTCGGCTACGCGCGCAACGGCGCCGATGCCGCACGGCTGGCGCTGACCGCAGGCGTGGATATCGAGATGGCGGTCGGGATCGGGCCCAGCAGCGGCAACCCGATCTACTCCACCTACGACCAGTACGGTCCGCAGCTGCTGCGCGAGGGGAAGATCACGATGGCCGAGCTCAACAACGCCGTGCGCCACGTGCTGACCCTCAAGTACCTCGCCGGCATGTTCGCGAACCCCTACCAGGGCAGCGACGCGCGCTGGCAAGCACCAGGAGCTGACCCCGGCCCATCTCGCGACGGCGCGGTCGATCGCCGGCGAGTCACAGGTGCTGCTCGAGAACCGCGACCACGCGCTGCCGCTCAGCGCCGGCACGGCGAAGATCGCCGTGGTCGGGCCGCTGGCCGACGACGCCCTGGACCAGCTCGGTCCAGACGTACCGATCGGCTATGACACGACGGCGGCCGACCTCAAGTCCAAGGACAAGATCGTCACCGTGGCCGACGGGATCAAGGCAGCCGACCCGAGCGCGTCGGTGACCAGACCGTGTCGGGCTGCGCCACCTTCACCGTCGCTGATCCGTGCAACGAGACCAGCGGCTTCGGCGCGCGCGGTGGCGGCGGCCAAACGCCGCCGATGTGACCGTGGTCGTCGTCGGCGAGCCGGCCGGTGACACCGGCGAGGCGTCGTCGCGAACCTCGCTCGAACCTTCCCGGGCAGCAGCTCGCGCTCGTGCAGCAGATCGCCGCGACCGGCAAGCCGTACGTGGTGGTGCTGATGAACGGGCGCCCGCTGACGATCCCGTGGCTGGCCAACCACGCGCCGGCGCTGCTCGAAGCCTGGTACCCCGGCACCGAGGGCGGCGGACGCCGTCGCCGACATTCTGTTCGGCAAGGTCGACCCGAGCGGGAAGCTGCCGATGTCGTTCCCGCGTCAACGTCGGGCAGGTCCCGATCTCCTACAACGAGCTGCCAACCGGACGTCCCTACAGCGCCAGCAACAAATACACCTCGCGGTACCTGGATGCGCCCAACACGCCGCAGTACCCGTTCGGGTACGGGCTCTCCTACACGACGTTCGTCTTCACGAACCTGACGGCACCGAGCACCGTCTCCGGCGGCCAGACGTTCCATGTCAGCGCCGACGTCACCAACAGCGGCTCGACAGCGGGCACCGACGTGGTCCAGCTCTATCTGCACGAGAGCGACACGACGATCCTGCAGCCGGTCAAGAAGCTCGAGGGATTCCAGGCGCGTGACGCTGGCGCCGGGCCAGACCAAGAAGGTGACGTTCACGCTCGGACGCCAGAACCTGGGCTACTACAACGAGATGGGGCAGTTCGTGGAGCAGCCGGGCCCGTTCGAGCTGTGGGTGGGTGACAGCTCGGTCGGGATCGGGCTCAACGGAGCCGCCCCACACACGACGTTCACGCTGAACTAGGAGACGGAGGAGATGCGAGGTGCGTCGCTCATTGCGCAGAGCCGCGGTCGCGATCGTGATTGCCGCGGCTGCGGCGCTGCCGGCGCTGTCGGCGTCGGCGCCCGCTCGCGCCGACTCGCTGACGACTCATCAACGGACGGTCCTGCGCGGCATCGCCCGCTCCACCTGGCGGTTCTACGCCGCCGACGTCGATCCGACCACGCACCTGCCGCTGGACAACCTCGGGCCCGGCACCACGCGCGGCACCTACACGTCAGCCGCGAACATCGGGGTGTACCTGTGGGCGGTGGTCGCGGCGCGCGACCTCGGGTTGATCGACACCCGACGGGCCGACCAGCTCGCGCGCGCGACGCTCGGCGAGGTCTCAGGGCTCAAGCGCTATGACGGGATGCTCTACCAGTGGTATGACACGGGCGACGGGAAGGTGCTCGTCAACCCAGGTCAGGGCGACTGCAGCGAGACCACCCCCGCCCAGGACAACTGCTGGTTTGTGTCCGCCGTGGATAACGGCTGGTATGCGTCGGGGCTGATCGAGGTCCGGCAGGCGCTGCCGGGGGTTGCGCGGCTTGCCGACCGGCTGCTGGCGCCGATGAACTTCTCGATCTTCTACGACGGTAGGCCGCAGACCCGGTGCAACGTCAACGCGTCGCTCGCCGGCGATCCGCCGACCGGCCAGCAATATGGCGGCTACTACGTCGACCAGGGGCCTGCGGGTTACCACAACAGCGCGCTCTACAGCGACCCGCGGATCGCGATGTACATCGGCATGGGCCGCCACCAGATGCCGGGCGACGTGTGGTGGCGCTCGTGGCGGACACCGCCACCGCAGCGTTGTTCCACCGACCCCGTGAACACCAACACGGGCTCCGGCTCCTGGGAGACCTACCGCGATCCGCAGTCGGGTAAGGCGTTCCACGTCTGGGAGGGCCACTACACCTACCCGGGATCCTCGCTGACGTTCGTGCCAACGTTCGCCGGCGGCATGTTCGAGGGGCTGATGGCCAACCTGGTCGTCCCCGAGACTCGCTGGGGTCCACACAGCCTGGGTCTCGACGACCGGCGCTGGGCGCGAGTGCAGATCAGGTATGCCACCCAGGTGCTCGGCTACCCGGTGTGGGGTATGTCGCCGTCGAGCACCGCGGACGACACCGGTGGCTACGGCGGGTTTGGCGTCGAAGGCCAGGCCTTCGGCAGCGGGCAGCCGTTGGCGTGGTGCACCACCTGCGCGACCGAGACGACGGTGTCGCCGCACGCATCAGCGATCGCACTGCCGGTCGCGCCACAGCGGGCCTACGCCAACCTGGTCGCGCTGCGCGCCGACTACCCGGGTATTTACACCCGTGACGGCGGCTTCTATGACGCGGTCAACCCGGCGACCGGTGCGATCGGGCACCGGCGCCTGGTGCTCGACCAGTCGATGATCATGGCCGGCATCGACGACGCGCTGGACCACGGCGGGCTGCAGCGTTACTTTGCCGCCGACCCGGAGTCGTGGGCAGCGCGCGTGTACCTGGGCGATGAGCACATGTCGCTACAGCGCTCGCGATAGCGCCCGGGGCCGGGCTTCTTGCTTCTAACGGCGCCTAATTGTACTGTTAGCGCAACTTGCGGTGAGAGGCGCTGGACCCTATGGACACTGACTCAACCGACCCCTGGCTGACCGTCGCCGAGATCGCACGGGAGCTGCGGCTCACGCCGGCCACGATCCGCATGTGGATCGCCAACGACACCCTCCAGGCCAAGCGCGCGGGTAAGCGCAAGTGGCTGGTGCGCCGGTCTGAGCTGGACCGGATGCTCGGCAGCCAGGAGCCGGGCGGTGCTCCGCCCGCGCCACCGGCCGACGCCGGCGAACCCGTGCCGCCGGTGCCGGTACCCGATCCCGCACCCGGTGCCGCGCCGGCACCCGATCCCGCGCCGGCACCCAGCTGGCCGAGCGGCAAGCATCAGATCGGTCCGCAGGCCTGGCAGGAGGTGCCCGACATTCCCTGGGACACGGCGATCACGTGGAGTCGTCAGGCGCCACCGGACGGCTGGTTTCAGATGCGGCTGCAGCTGATCGCGCGCGCCGCCACGATCAAGGCCGCGGGGTTGATGCGCCTCGACGCCGACGACCTGGTTCTGTGGGACGAAGCACCGCTCGATCCGGAGTCCGGCTTGTCCCACGAGCTGCGTCCGGGCGCCAACCGCCCCGGGCCACGATCGCTCTGGGATCAATTCGACGCCCAGGTGAGGGGCCTCGCGGCCGCCACCGAGGTGGGCCGCGCCGGCGCCATCGCCAGCGCGCTGAACGAGCTCGCGATCACCGTCCATGTCATCGCTGAGCAGCTCGAGCGCTATCACGGCCCGGACGGAAACTGGCTCCCGCACCCACCCGAGCGGTCGGGCGGCGAGGCTCCGGCGACATGAGACCGGGAGCACGGGCGGCGGATCGGCGGCTCGCGCAGCTCGCTCGAGCGCCCGGCGCGTCCATGTATCACGGCGCGCCGGCATCGCTCCGGTGAGTACGGCCGCGCCAGACGCGGTCATACCAAACAAGGGGGATACAGAGATGGCGCTTACGTGGCCGCTCGAGCACGACGGATCGACGGGTGAAGACGTCAAGACGGTCCAGTACCTGGTGACGGCGCACGGACACCCCACCGGGGTCGACGGCGACTTTGGTACCCAGACCAAGGCGGCCGTGATGGCGTTCCAATCGTCGCGGGGCCTGGCAGCCGACGGTGTCGTCGGTCCCCAGACCTGGCCGCAGCTGATCATCACAGTGCAGGAGGGAAGTGAGGGAGACGCCGTACGAGCGGTGCAGAGCCAGATCCACGGCCGCGGCGATGGCGCCACGCTCGCGGTCGACGGGATCTTCGGCAGCAACACCGACGAGGCGGTGCGCGCGTTCCAGACGTTGCTCGGGCTGTCCGTCGACGGGGTGGTCGGAGAGCAGACCTGGAATCACCTGGCCAACGGCTACCTCGCCGCGCCAGATCCGCAGACTGCCGCAAAGGACGTGTTCGCCGGATGGGAGGCCCATAATCGCTCCCAGGCGGAAAAGAACGCCACGCCCGGCGCCGTCACCGAGATCTTCACCCACAGCTTCTCATCGGGTGACGGGTGGGCGTTTCAGGGTGGTCAGGGCACCCTCGGCCACGCGATCTTTACCTGGAAGCGCACGAACGGCCACCAGCTGCGGATCAGCGTGATCGACGCCGTCGAGGGACCGTATTACGTTGCCGATCAGGCCCAGTTCGCCTGATCTGCCGTCGTCGCTCGTCGTAGGTGCTCTGGCTGCGCGGAGAACGTCCGCGCCGCCAGAGCCCCAGGGCGCGGAATATCCTGAACGACGTGACCGCCCGTGCCGATATCTCCGAGCGTGAGGACTGCGAGCGGCTTGTGCGCGCGTTCTACAGCAGGGCGCTCACCGACCCGATCATCGGATGGCTGTTCACGGACATCGCGCACCTTGACCTCGAGCAGCACGTTCCGAGGATCGCGTCGTTTTGGGAAACCGTCCTGCTTGGCGCCCAGAGCTACCGGGGTGGCGCGTTCGCGCCGCATGCGGCATTGCATATGAAGGCGCCGCTGCGCCGCGGGCACTTTGAGCGGTGGCTGTGGCTATGGCACACGACCGTTGATGAGCTGTTCGAGGGTGAGCGGGCCGAGCTGGCCAAGAGCCACGCCAATCGGGTCGCCGGCGCCTTTCACGCCAGGCTCGAGGCGATGTCAGCAGCGATGGCAGTGCCCGGTGGCCAGCTCGTCGTCACCCAGCACGGGTGACGCTCGCTGGCTCGCGAAGCTCTTGCCAACACCGGACTGATCGGGTAGCTTTGCCGGTCTGGGCGGGGGCGCAAAGCAAGCTGCCGTCATCTCGTGCGCAAAAGGGGGCAAACGTATGACGCATCTTGTGATGGTGACGCGATGAGTGCCGGGCAAACCGCAGCGGGCCAGGGCCTACCGCCGCTGACCCCGCAACCGGTGTCCTCGGGTCTGTATGACGGGCTCAATGTCTCGATGCTGGTCGCCGAAGCCGTTCGTCAGCAGGTATCGCTGATCGGCGCATTGCCAAAGGACCAGCAGCACGAGTTGCTGGGCGAGCGTCTGCAGGCATTGCAGGGCTCCGGGGCATTGTCGCCGCAGGAGGCGACCGCGCTGCAGGACAAGGCGACCGGGGCGCCCACGGCGGCGGCGCCGAGTCCGCTCGCCGGCCCCACGACGGCGCCATTGACGCTGGTGCAGGTACTCGACGCGGCGATCCCCGCCGGGGTTGCGCACCCGGGCTCGCATCCGACGCCCGAGTTCTCGCTTGGCGGCATCATCACCGCGATCTGCACCGCCACCGGCGCGGTGCTCGGCGGCATCATGGGCGGCCCGGTCGGGGCCGTCGTGGGGGCGTCGATCGGCTACGGCGTCGGGCGCACCGCCGTTCAGTAGCGGCTGCCGGCAAGACTCTGCTGGCCAGCTACCGCTGGCCGCAGCTCATTGCTCCACCTCTTCGGGGAGCTCGTACCACCGCTTGCGCTCGCCGATCCTGGCGCGCAGCTTCCACCCGCGGCTTTTGGGCGCCTGCTCGATGTGCTCGAGCACCGCGGCGATGCGCGCCGACACTCGGCGACGGTCCTCCTCGGGCAGATCGTAGGCTCCGAGCTGCTCACCGCAGCGGCCCAAGTTGGCGGTGATCGTCCGCCACAACCCCCAGTCGCCGGCGCACAGCTCGGCGACCCGCGCGCCGTTGACGGCGTCCGCGTCGTGGTCGGCCACCTCGTGGCCGTAGAACAGCAGGACCGTGTCGCGGACGTCCTTCTCGTTGAGTTCGACGATCTGCAGCTTGGTCAGCAGCAGCTCGGCCAGCGGCACGGTGGGTTGACCCGGCGCTAGGCGTTCGGTCAGCGGGATCGCGTGGCACATCCGAAACGAGCCCACGAACACGTCCACTTGGCGACCGTGCTCGGGGTCCAGAAACAGCAGTCGTTCGTTGCCATTCATCGCATTGAACGAGACATCGGGCTGATAACCGCCGGCGCTCAGCAGCTTGTCGGCGTCGCGGCCACGACCCTTCGGAACGACGAAGTCCAGGTCCTTGTAGTCGCGGTCAAGCGCCGCCGGCACCTCCTCGGCGCGCAGCCGGATCGCCACGCCTCCCAGCAGCGACAGGGTCGCATCTTCGCTGCGGGCCCTGTCGAGCAGGCGGCGGGCTTCGTCGACGATGGCGGGCAGGATCGAGCTCATCCCGACCGCGCAGCCTAATCGGATCGCGCGACGAGCAGCGCGGCCGGCATCTACGTCGTGGCCTGGGGGCGTTCGAGGCCCTCGAGGTAAGGGAGACCCGAGGCCATGAAGCCACCGTCGACGTAGAGCACCTGGCCGGTGACCCACCGCGCGTCGCTCAGCAGCCACGCGACGGCTTCCGCGATGTCCTCGGGCTGTCCGAACCGGCCGAGCGGCGTGCGCCCGAGCTCGTGCTCGGCGATCGGTCCACCGGCGAGATAGTCGGCGCCCATCTCGGTCTGGATCGTGCCCGGCCCGACGCCGTTGACCACGATGCCGTCGGCGGCCAGCTCGATCGCCAGCGTTCGTGTCAGCAGCAGCGCGGCGCCCTTGGAGGCGCAGTAGGCGCTCTCGAGCGCGAAGCCCTGTGCCGCGGCGGTGGAGAGGATGTTGACGATTCGCCCGCCGCCGGCCTGCCGCATCCGCCGGGCCGCCGACTGGCAGCAGAAGAACATCCCCTTGGCGTTGACGCCCATCGTCCGGTCCCAGGTCGCCTCGGTGGTGTCCAGGAAGGGAACGTCGTCAAACACGCCGGCGACGTTTGCGAGCGCTCGCGGCGCCCCCCAATCGGCTTCCAACTCGGCGAAGGCGCGCTCGATCGCTTGTGGTCGGGAGATGTCGGTGTTCCGGTACCAGGACTCGCTGCCGAGCTCAGCGATCAACCTCTGTGTCTCGGCGGCGTCCTCGACGTCGAGGATCGCCACGCGCGCGCCGTCACGCGCCAAGCGCAGGCAGACGCCGCGCCCGATACCTCGACTGCCTCCGGTGACAACCGCAACCTGTCCGGCCAACTCTGGCATCGGTCGGCTACTCCGCCGGGATCTCGTGCATGGCCTCGTCCAGGCGCATACCCTGGCGGGCGCGGACCACCTTGGCGATCACATAGATCGCCAGCGCGATCGCGTAGAGGATGCCCATATAGATCAGTGAGTCGACGTTGTTGACGCCGAATACCCCGTCGCTGAGCCAGAGGACGAGCAGGAACGACATGAACGCGGCCGAACCGATGCCGACCACGGTGATCGTCGGTATCCCGAGGATCTTGTATTTCGCGACGGCCGAGTTCTCATAGACCCGTCGCAGGCGCCACGGCATGATCGCCGCGGCGATCGAGGTGCCCAGGTAGGTGACCACGATCACCAAGCCCGCGTCCAGGGTATAGGTCGCGAAGCTACCCCAATATGCATACAGGTAGGACACGATGATCGACGGCACCACCATCAGCAGCAGCGCCGCCACCGGCACGCGGCGCTTGGGTGAGACGTAGGCCGCCCACTCGGGCAGGATTCGATCGAACGCCGCCGCGAAGATGACTCGCGTGGAGGACAGGAACACCGTCCCGTACCACCCGAAGATCCACAGCGAGAACAGCGCGATCAGGATGAACTGGAAGACCTTGCTGGCCACCAGCCAACCGCCCATCATGATCGGGAACGGATAGGCGGTGAACGGTCCGCCGTCCCAATAGCTGGCGTTGACCGCGTTGTAGAACTGCCAGCCGAAGGTCTTTGAGAACAGCGCCAGGAAGATCAGCGAGAAGATGGTGACCATTGCCAGCGCGGCGCCCATCGCACGGATGTTCTTCTTCATGTCGCTGGCGCCGCGAACCTCGCCGGCCAGCGTCGCGCCCCAATTGGGATAGATCAGATAGAAGCCGATGAAGCCCACCATCAGGAACGTCTGCCCGGGATTGAAGTGCAGCAGGGAGTGGGCGTTGTACCCCGATTTCTTCAGCGTCTGGGCATAGACGTTGCCGTGGGCGCCGTACTGGCTGTGCGCCCCGCGGTTGAACGCCGAGACGAAGTCGGCGTGGCTGTTGACCAGCATCAACACCACGAACACGGCGAACGCCAGTCCGCCGGCCCAGAACGAGACGCGCTGCAGGCGTGCGTAGCTGCGCATGCCCAGGCTGATGTAGGCCCATGTGATCCCGATCACGATCAGAGAGCTGACGAACACCCCGGTCTTGGTCGCCAGATCGTTGGCCAGACCGTGCGCGCCGACGATGTTCAGCAACGGGTCGAAGACCGAGATCACGGTGATGTTGGCGTAGATCGGAACCCAGTGCCAGAGGATGAACCACCACCCCGTCATGGCCAGCACGAACCCGATGCCGCCGCTGAGGATGCGGCTCTGCCATACGTAGTCACCGCCGGCCCGAGGCATCGCCGAGGTCAGCGCGGCATACGCGAGGATCTGAAACACCGTCAGCCCCGCGCAGATGACGATCGCCCAGAACAGGCTGCCGTTGGGGATGAAGGAGCCGAACGACAGCACCCACAGCCCGAGCACGATGTTGCAGGCGTAGAACGCGTAGATCGAGCCGTCGACCATCGCCCAGCCGCGTACCAGGCCGGTGGCCTTGCGCACGAAGATCGGCCCAGTGCTCGTACCCTGATTTGCGCCTACATCCGCCATGGATCGTCTCCCTTATCCGATCGTGAGTCGATAGCGCTTCACTGCTCCTTCGGTGTCGAGCTCGATCACCGCCCCCTGGAGGTCGCCGGTCTCATAGGCGCTTCCCGGGTTGACCGACAACGTTCTCCCAAGACGCGCCGTCGCCCGCGACTCGTGGATGTGGCCGTGGAGGCTGAGCGTCGGTTGCGTGGCCTCGATCGCCTCGCGCACCGCGGTCGATCCGACGTGCGCGAGCACCCGGCCGCCGCCGACCACTCCGAGGTCCTCGGTCAGCTCGGGCGCCTCGTCCAGGGCGGTCCCATGGGGCGGGCAGTGGAAGTTGAAGATCAGCTTCTCGGGCGGTGCCGTCGCGCGCTCGACCATCGCCCGGATCCGCCGAGTCATGTCGTCCTCGTCCTCCTCGCGGTCGGTGTTCCACGGCGTACGGTTGGCCCAACCCGTCGACAGCAGTTGAAAGCCGTGGTCGAGGTCGATCGCCTGCCCCTCGCCGACCTCGAGGCGCCTCGAGCGATGCAGGATCTCGTCGATCTCCGGCATGTCGTCGTTTCCGGGACAGACGAAGGCTCGGATCTTGGTGCCCTCGAGACGCTCGTCGGCCAATGCCACCCACTGCTCGACCACATCGAGGATCGATTTTCGGTCCAGAACCTCCAGTCGCTCCGGCGAAGCCCGGAGCTCGGCCAGCTCGGCCTCGGTCGTCCTGAACGGGTACAGCCCGCGGTCACGGACCATCCGCTCGTAGCGCTCGATCTCGCCGGCCTCGAACTCGTGACGCTGATCCTGCAGGTAGCAGTGGCAGTGACCATCACCGTTGCCGACGATCGGAACCAGCGCCTTCCCGGTCATGTCGCCTCCCAGCACGATCACGTCGGCCTCGTAGAACTTGGCCGAGTTCAGGAACTTGCGAAAGCAGGTTTCCGATCCGTGGATGTCCGTCGCGAAGAAGACGCGTGGACCACTTGCCTTCCGGGAGAAGATCGCCACCGTGGCCGCACCCTATCGGCGGAGCGCGCCGTGTGTCAAGATCTCTTACGCAATGCGTAACGACCAGCAGCAGCGGCTCGACCGGGTCGATCAGGAGATCGTCCGCCAGCTCCAACAGGACGGCCGGCGGTCCTACCGTGAAATGGCCCGTTCGATCGACGTCTCGGAAGGGACGGTGCGCTGGCGGGTCAAGCGCCTGCAGGACACCGGCGCGCTGCGGATCGCCGCGATCGCCGATCCCTTCCGGCTCGGCTACACGGTGCTGGCGTCAATGTTCCTCAAGGTTTCAGCGGATCAGGTGGAGCATGTGGTCGCGACGCTGGTGGACTGGCAGGAGGTTGTCTACGTCAGCTCGTGCACCGGACGCGTAGACATCTACACCCAGGTCGTCTGTCGCAGCCATGAGGACCTCTGGGAGCTCGTCGCGCAGCGAATTCCGGCGATCGGCGGCGTCCTCGAAACCGAGACGTTGATGGAGCTCAAGGTCCACAAGCTCCAGTACGTCTACCCGGCTCTGGATCCAGCGTTATGATTCGCGTAGAAAACGGCGATTGGGCTTATGGATTGCGCAAGCACGGGGCCCCGGCCGTATCGACTATCTCGCAGCAATCACAGGAGGTGGAGCGGTGCCGACGAGAACGATGACTGACCTAGGGTTTGACGCCGATGCCATCGAGGCGGCGCTGGACGCGAACTTCACCTTCCCGGCCCGGTGGTACTCCGACCCTGAGATCTACGCGCTCGAACTCGACGGTGTCTTCTCGCGCTCGTGGCAGTACGCAGCGCCGTTGTGCAAGCTCTCGGAGCCGGGCGATCGCGTCGTGTCCCAGATCGGACGCGTGCCGATCCTGATCACACGCGGCCGAGACGGCGCGCTGCACGGCTTCATCAACGTCTGCCGTCACCGCGCCTTCCCGGTCGCCGTCGAGGATGGCAACAGCTCGAGTCTGCAGTGTCGCTACCACGCTTGGACCTACGACCTCGACGGCCGCCTGCGCAAGGCCCCTCGCAGCGAACACGAGACCGACTTCGATCCGTCCGAACTGTGCCTGCTGCCGGTCGCGGTCGACACCTGGAACGGCTTTGTGTTCGCCAATCCCGATCCGGGCGCCACGCCTCTGCGCGAAGCGTTCCAGGGCTTTGATGAGCTCGCCGCCGACCGCGGCATGGACCCCTCCGGCTACCGGTACTACGGGCGCTACAGCTACGAAGTGCCGGCCAATTGGAAGGTGTGGGTGGAGAACGGCAGCGAGTGCTACCACTGCCCCTCGATCCACACCAGCAGCTTCAGTGACGCGTTCGTGACCAAGCTCAACGTCTACGAGTACGTCAACGCCGATCGGCACCTGGGGCAGTTCACCCGCTCCAACCCGCGCGCCAAGAGGTTCAAGAGCGACGGCGCCGGAGGCGAGGAGTATCAGTTTCGTTACATCTTTTTGTGGCCCACGACGTTCCTCGTGCAGGACGACTACGTCGCGTTCCCGGGCATGATCATCCCGACCGGCCCGGAGAGCTGCCGCTTCATCTCCGACATGTTCGTGCATCCGGACCGCGACCTCGAGAGCGTCGCCGAGTGGGTCGAGATGTGGAACCAGACGCTCACCGAAGACAGTGAGGCGGTCGGCCTCCAACAGCCGGGCCTGCGTTCCCAGATGGTTCCCCACGGTCGCCTGATGCCGGCCAGCGAGAGCGCGATCACCCGCTTTCACCGGATGGTGTGGGAGGAGCTCGCGGAGGCGCTGGACCGCGACTAGGGCAGGAAACGGGCCGGTGTCCGGACGCTCACCACCGACATTGGCCACCGGGTTATCTGGCTGATCTAGTGGCGACGATGAGCCACGGGATCCTCAAACGCCTGCGCGGCGAACACCAGCCTCGGACGGACCGTGACAATGCTCCTCGTCTGCGGCCATTGCTCGACGTAGGCGTTGATCTGCTCACGCGCGATGTAGCGCGCGCAGATCCGACGGATCTCCTCAAGCGTCTCGCCGGCGCTGAGGTCATGGAGTTCGGCGTCACCGCGGATCGAGACCGAGTCCCATGGGGTGGCGTTCTCGTGGACAGAGAAGGCCACACGCGGCTCGCGTCTCAGGTTCCCGACCCACCGTCGGGCCTCATCGGTCCATATTCGGATCTCGTCACCGGCGCGCCGAAACCAGACCGGGTTGGCCTGCGGTGAGCCGTCCGCGCGGCTGGTGCAGACGACCCCAAGCAGACCACGGCGGTCGAGCAGTTGTTGGACCCCCTCGTCGAGCATCGTCCGGATCGAATCTAGCCGCACGTTCATTCGCGCGGTGTGAACCACGCCGATGCCCACGCTGACGATCGATCACCTGGATGGCGGGGTGCTCGTCTTCCGCAGCGAGCTGTGGGCAACCAACTCGGTGCTGGTGCCCGCGGGCGATGCCTGCCTGATCTGCGACCCCTCGATCTTCGCGGACGAGATCGCTCAGGTGCGGGCCGCAACGCGCGGCTACCAGCGGGTCTGCGTGCTGATCACCCACAGCGACTTCGACCACGTCTGCGGCGTGCCGGCGTTTGCCGAGGCGACGATCGTCGCGGGGGCGACGACGGCCCGCGCGATCGCCAGTGGCGTTGCGCGGCGAAAGCTCGACGAGGCCGAGCGCGAGTGGCGCGCAGCGTGGCGAGGGCCGCTGCGCGTCGATCTGGTCGCCGGGAGCGAGGCCGTGCACTGCGGGACGAGCGAGCTGGTGGCAATCGAGGCCCCCGGGCACACCGATGACGGCGCCGCGTTCGTCGTTGCCGACCGAGGCCTGATGCTGCCCGGCGACTATCTGTCCGCGGTCTGTCACCCGATCGTCCTCGGCTCGCTCGATTCCGCGCTGGTCACTCATGAGCGCCTGCTCCAGACGCTTGACGAGCACGCGATCAGGACCGTCGTCCCGGGGCACGGGCCGGTGTTGAACGCAGAGCAGGCTCGGCGAATCGGGCACGAGGACATCGCGTATCTGCGCACACTCAAGGTGGCCGCCGCGGACGCCGTTCACAGCGGGACCCCGGCCGAGGCTGCGATGCCGAAGGTGCGATCGGTGGCGCCGCCGCGCCGGGCGCGTCCGGACTTCGAGGCGCTTGACCTGCAGTCCGCAAACGCCCGCGCCGCACTCGCCGGCGCCGGCCACCCAGCCTTTGCACGAACCGACGGCGACGACGCCGGCGGCCGTTCCGCGGTCGTCAGGTCGTGAGCTCGCCGGGGCTGATGCCGGCGCGGATGCGAAGCAGCAACGCGGTCAGATCCTCGTCAGAGAGGTTCGGGTTGTACAACGGGCTCTCGACCGGCCGAGTCAACAGTCGCCGACACGCGACCGCGGTCGCCGGCTCGACGCACGCGGTCGGGGCGGCGAGCTCGTGTGCGAGCACCTCGAGTGGCTGTGCGAACTGACCGGCGCGGCCGACCAGGTGCAGGTCGAGCGGCTGACGCTCGGTCACGAGCGAGCGGATCGATGCGGCAAGTCGACGCCGCTCGCCGAGGCCGCACAGACGGCGTCCGAACTGCGCCACGTCGGGAATCACGTACGCCGCCGGGTCCAGCGCCAGCCGCTCGACCCGCTCCCGCCGATACAGCCACAGCGCCCCCGCGAGCGCGAGCTCGAGCGCGGCGCCGGCGGCCATGCTGATCGCCAGCGCGAGTGAGAACGGCGCCGCCCCAAACGCAATCCCCAGCACGACTAGGCTCGCGGCCAGCCAGCGCTCCGCACGTCGCCTGGATCGCTCGAGCGTCATCGCGGCCAGCTCCACCTCGCGCGCGTTCATGAGGACGCCGCCAGTATGCGCCGCCGAGCGTGGAGACGCAAACGACGAACCCGCAATCGGGCGAGTCCACTGTCGGAACTGTTCAGGGTCGGACGTCGCGGTGGCGGCTCAACGCGTCCCTCGTCGGGCACGTCTCACCTCGCGGGGGGTCGCGGCGGGCGCCCCGCCGGACCCATGAACGCGACGACCTGGTTGGTGCCTGGGAGCAGCAGCAGGCCGTCGCCGACCGACGGCGTCGGGAAGTGGTTCGCATACCCGCCGAATGGGATCGAGACGACCTGCCGGCCGTTGGCCGGGTTGAGGCCGTGCACCGCGTTGTCGGCTCCGATCGTCCAGACCAGTCCGTCGGCGATGATCGGTGCGCCGGCGGCGCCGTCGTTGTCGGTCCATAGCTGTTTGAGGCGCGGTGCTTTCTTCGAGACCCTGATCGCCGTCACGCCGTTGGGGCAGGGTAGGTAGACGACCGATCCCTTCACCGCGTGTCCGCCGTCGGGGTCGCCGCTGCACACCGGATGCGACGCGACCTCGCCCTCCTTGCCGCCGAGATGTCGCCGGCGCAGCAGATAGGCGGTGTCCGTCTTGCCGACCTGGAGCACGAAGTGCCCCACCAGCGCGGGGTCCCCGGTCCCGAGGTCGAGGTCCTCGGCGCTGAGGGTTTGCCAATCCTTGGGATAGAAGATCGACTTGAGGTGCATCGTCCGCGACAGCTTGAGCACCGCGTCGCTGTCGTCGTAGTGCTGGTGCGCGCCGAGGTCGTATCCGTCGGCGCTCGCCACGTAGACGTTGCCGCGAGGGTCGACGACCGGAGAGCTGCCGCCCATCCACACCGCGCCCCGATCCTTGCCGTGACCGATCTGGAAGTAGTGCATCCGCCCTCCCTTCGCCGGGATCGAGACGACGAAGCCGTGGGCAGGACCGTTGGGGCCGGGACAGTCGCCGCTGTTCTGACCGTAGGCGATGACCACGAAACCGTGGTCGAGCGCCAGCCCTGGCCGCTGCAGCTGCGCGAGCTGGTCCTCGCCGGCTTTCGGCATCGCCCGCTGGTTCAGCTCGACCTTGCCGGTGAACAGATTGAGCCCGAACAGACGATGTGACGCTTCCACGCCATGGGAGGCAGCCGGGCCGCGTACCCGAGTGTCCGCGTCGACGAAGATCTCGTGGCGCTTGGAGTCGATCACCGGGGTCCCCGTGATGCCGACCACCGGGGAGATATCGCCGCAGGGCAGGTCACCGGCTGGCAACGGCTTTGCCAAGTGGCGTGACCACAGGATCCGCCCGGTGCGTGCGGCCATCACGTAGACGGTGTTGTTCTCGGTCGCCGCGACGACGCGACCGTCGGCGACCAGCGGCTCGCCATACAACTGCCCATCGAGCCTCGACGACGTCCAAGCCCGCCGCGAAGGCAGCAGCCTGGTGTGCGCCGCCTGGACTCCACTTGCCTCAGCCGTCCCGTGGTACGTGGTCCAGTCAGAGCCAAAGCCGGTCCGTCGCCGGTGGCCTGCGGTGACGGCCGGGTCCTGCGTGCCTGACCGCCGGTCGGTGGCGTTGTGATGTGAGACGGTGGCGCTCGGAGACGAACTGGAGGAGCCTTGCGAGCCGCACGCGGCCACGGCGGCTGCGCAGCCGATCGCGGCGACCAGCGAGACCCAGCGCCGAGACCCAGTGGTTCGCGGTTTCATCGGCGCCACTCGGGTCGACCGGCGCGGCGGGCACCTGTGGGCTGACCGGTTGCCATCTCTCGGCTAGTTCAGCACACCTCGATCGGCGGGACAGCAGGGTCAGGTCGCACGTCCGGCCCGCCTGCGCTGTCAGCGCCCGCGTCGTGTCGCCCGCACTGCTTGGGCGATCTCGTGAACTCCGGCGCGGATCGTCGGTTCGGGTATCTGCCCGTACCCGAGCAGGAGGGCCGGCGACCGGCCGGGGGCGGCGTGGTCATAGTCGCTCATCGTCTCGAACTCGACGCGGCGGGCGCGTGCTTGCTCTTGGATCAGCTGGATGTCGTCGCTGTCGGGCAATTGGACGGTTACGTGCAACCCAGCCGCAACGCCGGTGACCGTGGCTTCGGGGAGTGCCTCCGCGATCGCCTGCACCAATGCGTCGCGCCGCGCGCGGTATCTGATGCGCATCCGGCGCAGATGGCGATCGAGTTCGCCGCGCAGCAGGAAGTCCGCGAATGCGTGCTGCTCGATGTGGGCGGTCCCTCGATCGGCGATCAGCTTCTGGTGCAGGATCGCCGGTAGCCAGGATGGCGGCACCACCAGCCAACCCAAGCGCAGAGCCGGCGCGAGCGTCTTGGAGACGGATCCGGCGTACAGCACCCGCTCAGGGTCAAGTCCCTGAAGCGCGCCGATGGCGGCACGGTCGTAGCGGTACTCGGCGTCGTAGTCGTCCTCGATCGCGAGCGCCTCGTCCGCGCGCAGCCACCCGAGCAGCGCCGTTCGCCGCTCGCCGCTGAGCACGACCCCGGTGGGGTGCTGGTGGGCCGGTGTGATCACGACAGCGTCGACCCCAGCGCGTTGCAGCTGATCCACCCGGGTGCCGGCCTCGTCGACCCCGATCAACACTCGCTGTAGGCCGGCGCGCGCGGCGACCAGGCCGTCCTCGGGGTTGCTGGGCTGCTCCAACGCGATTCGTCGGGCCCCGGCCGCCGCGAGCGCATGGCAGACCAGCCCGAGACCTTGCGTGTAGCCGCTGGTGATGACGATCTGCTCGGGATCGGCGACGACGCCCCGCGCGCGACCGAGATAGTCGCCCAACGCCGAGCGCAGCACCGCCGCGCCACGCGGGTCGCCGTAGCGCAGATCGGCATCGGTCATCGTCGTCAGCGCCTGGCGGACCGACCGCAGCCAAGCCGCGCGCGGAAACGACGAGACATCGGGCACGCTCGGACGAAAGTCAAAGCGCGGCGGCAAGGTGGCGGGTGGCGCGCTCGCGGTCGCGGTGGACGCGGTCGCGCCCTGCGCCACCCGTGGTCGCGCGCCCTGGCGCAGGTTCAGATACCCCTCAGCGCCGAGCTGGGCGTAGGCGTCGACCACGATCCGACGTGAGACACCGAGCTGGCGTGCCAGATCCCGGGTCGAAGCAATCCGCGCACCAGGCCGCAGCGCACCGTCTCGGATCGCCTGACGAAGCTGATCTTCGATCTGCGCCCCGAGCGTTCGAGTGCCGTCCCGTCGGACCGAGAGCAGCAACTCCAACGGCTGACTGGTCTCGTCTAAGGCCACAACTCTGGATCTGTTATCTGCACCAGTCAAGCCTACCATCCAAGCCATGCTCTCGTTTGCCGCCTCTTCCGCCGCGCGCCGGTTGTTCGCCAGTTCGATCCTCGCGCGACTGCCGCAGGCGATGCTCGGCATCGCGCTGCTCGTCCATGCGCGGCATCTGACCGGCTCGTTCGCCGCGGCCGGCGCCGTCACCGGGGCGTATGCGATCGCCGTTGCCGTCGGCGGGCCGCTGCTGGGCGCGCTGGTGGATCGACGCGGTCCGACGTTGGTGCTGCTGGCCAGCGCCGCGGCCGCGACCGTGGCGCTGTTCGCGATCGCGCTTCAGCCGGTCGGCGCTTCGCTGCCGGTTCTGCTCGGGCTCGCGGCAGCAATCGGGCTGTCGACTCCGCCGGTTGGCGCCTGTCTGCGAACCCAGCTTCCGACGCTGCTCAAGGATCCGGATGAAGTCGGCGCCGCCTACGCCCTCGAAGCGTCGGTGCTGGAGCTGACGTTCATCTTCGGTCCCTCGCTCGCGCTCTGTATCGGCGCGTTGTTCTCCACGGGCGCTGCGCTCGCCGCCGGCGGGGTCGTGCTGTTCGTCGCGACGGCGGCGTTCGCCGCACAGCCCAGCATCCGCCGGGCCGAGCCGAGAAAGGCGCCCCGAAGCGGTGGCCGAGGACCATTGCGGTCGCCGACGATGCGAACGCTTGTGCTCGTCCTGATCGCAGTCGGCGTCCTGCTCGGGGCCGATGAGGTCACGGTCGTCGCGGCCGCCAAGACCCTCGGCGGTACCGCAGTTGCCGCACCGCTGCTCGCGATCTGGGGCGTCGGCTCGTTCGCCGGCGGTCTGCTCGCCGCTCGCCGGGGGGGAGGCGCCCGCACCGCCGGTGGCCTCGCGCTGATGATCGCGGCGCTCACCGCGAGCCACCTGGCGCTGATCGCGGTCACCGGGAGCGTGATCGCCTTTGGCGTCGTGCTGCTGCTGGCCGGCGCCACGATCGCTCCGACCGAAGCCGCGATCTACACGATGGTCGAACGCGCCGCGTCCGCCGACACCATGACCGAGGCGTTTGCATGGCTTGCCACCGCGATGGCCGTCGGCGATGCCGTCGGGGCGGCCGGGGCCGGCCAACTTCTGAGCCGTGCCGGGCCGACCGCCGGGTTCGCGTTCGCCGCCGCGGCCGGGGTCGTCGCGGCACTGGTCACCGGTCTGCGGTCGCGCACGATCACGCCCGCCCGGCGTGCCCCGAAGGGCAGCGACTCGGACGGGCCGTGTGGCGCGAGGTCGGAGACTGGCCGGCGGGCGCACCGAGAGAAGTGGGCGCGAGCGCGACACCGGAGCGCGCATATCGATCGGCCCTCGAAGGGCAAAGCCGCGCGGCAGACTGAAAGCTGCTGACGTGTGCGCTTCGCGACGTCAGTCACTGGCGCCCGCGCCGCAACGTTGCGTTCGGTGGTCCCGCCGGGGTCGCGCCGGGGGTCCCGGCAGGCCCTCGCCGGGGCGTGATTCAATCCGGTCCGATGCGGCCGATCTGCGACTTCCTGGACTACTCGGACCGGGACGATCGGCTCGCGGGTGGGGTGCGGATGCTCCCGGTTGAGACCCCGGTCGGTTCGTTCAAGGCGTGGACCAAGCGGATCGGCAACAACCCGAGCCTGCGGGTGCTGCTGCTGCACGGTGGTCCCGGAGCCACGCACGAGTACCTCGAGGCCTGTGACAGTTACCTTCCGGCCGCCGGGGTCGAGTACTACTACTACGACCAGCTGGGCTCCGCGTTCAGCGACCAGCCCGACGAGGCGTCATTGTGGGATCTCGACCGCTTCGTCGACGAGGTCGAACAGGTCCGACAGTCGCTCGAGCTCGAGCCCGACAGCTTCGTTCTCTACGGCCAGTCCTGGGGTGGGATCCTCGCGATCGAGTATGCGCTCGCGCATCCGGACAGGCTCAAGGGCCTGGTCATCTCCAACATGATGGCCGACGTTCCCGCCTACAACGCCTACGCGCGAGACGTGCTCAAGCCGGCCATGAATCAGGACGCGCTGCGCGAGATCGAGGCGTTCGAGTCCGCGGGCGACATCGAGAACCCGCGCTACATGCAACTGCTCTACGAGCACCACTATGTCGAGCACGTCCTGCGTATGCCCCTCGCGGACTGGCCGAACCCGGTCCAGCGAGCATTCGACGCGATCAATCCCGCGGTCTATGTTTCGATGCAGGGTCCCAGTGAGCTTGGAATCAGCCAGGACGCACGGCTCGCGCAGTGGAGCCGCTTCGATGACCTCGCGTCCATCCAGGTGCCCACCTTGGTCGTCGGTGCTCGCCACGACACGATGGACCCGGCGCACATGCAGGCGATGGCCGAACGTCTACCTCAGGGCCGGTACCTTCACTGCCCCGAGGGCAGTCACCTCGCGATGTACGACGATCAGCAGACGTACTTCTCCGGGCTGATTGACTTCTTACACGACCTCTGAGAACAGAGCGGTCTGCTCCCACTGGCCGCAGGATGCCGCGCGCCCGGTGTAACTGAGCGGCTTGTGCGCTAGCCGCCTGCGACGCGGCTTCCCCAGAGCTCGTGGACCGGGAGTTTGTCGGGCTCGGGAAGGTCAACGCCGACGGTGTCCAGCGCGGCCTTGAGGCCACCGTCCCAGGCCTGTTGCCACGCTTCCTGCGATTCCCAGATCTCGCTGACTCGAAGGTCTGACCCGTCACCGAACATGACGTGCAGTTGGAGCGCTCCAAGTGGCCCTTCGGGGCCGTTCTCGTGAAGGATCTTGTTGACCTTGTCGTACTGCTCGCGCGTCAGCGACGACGGCGTGTAGCGAATGAGGATTGACATGGTGCGACTCTAACCGAAGGGCGGTTGCGCGATTTGCTCAGGTCGTGAAGTGCGCCCGCGCGCGCACACCCAGGTAGTCGCGCGAGCCTCGTCGCCAACGCGATCACAGGGTCCGAAACGGCCGGGAATGGCTTCCTGCTCGGCGTCCGCGAGTCCCCGGTCACGACCGCAACGCCTCGGTCGGGCTGAGCCGTGCGGCCTTCGCCGCGGGGTACAGCCCCGCTACCGCGCCGATCGCCAGCCCGCACGCGGGCGCCGCGATCAGCGCCCAGGTCGGCACGACGAACGGTTGATGCCTGGATTGCGCGTAGATCCACGTGGCGAGGGCGCCGAACAGCAGCCCCGCGACCCCGCCCAGCGCCGCGAGCAGCGCCGACTCGGCCAGGAATTGCGCGGAGATATGGCCGCGTGTGGCACCGAGCGCCCGGCGCAGGCCGATCTCGCCGCGCCGCTCGAGCACCGAGATCACCATGATGTTCGCGATCCCGATCGCGCCGACGAGCAGCGCCACCGCTCCCAGCCCCAGCAGCAGCGTCGTGAACTGGCCCTTGGCCGCCGCCCGCGCCTTGAGCGCGTCGGTCGGCCGCGAGATCGAGACCGCGGCGCTGTTCTGCGGGTCCGCCGTCGGCGCCAGCAGCCTCGCGACGCCGCTGACATCGTCCTGGTCGGCCCGCAAGTAGATCTCCGACGGGTTTGGCGGCGTCTGGAAGATGCGCTCGGCGACTGGCAGCGAGATGAACGCGACCGAGTCAAGCGACGAGTCGAGCACGACCGGTTCGAGCACCCCAACGACCTCGAACCAGCGATCGTCGAGGTACACGAGCAGGTGCTGGCCGACGTGCTCGATCTGCAGCACGGACGCCGCCTCGGAGCCGAGCACGACCTCGGGATAACGGTTTGAGACCGCGTCGAGGAAATGCCCGGACGACAGCCCGACGCCGAGCACCTGCGGCAACGCGTCGGACGCGGCGTCGACTCCGATCCCGCCGGTCTCCTCGCTTGGCACGTACGGGGTGCGTAGCACCTCGGCGGTCTCGAGCTGGTAGATGGCGGCGGCCCGCTGCACTCCCGCCATGTGGTCGATCATCGGCGTCGCCGTGTGCGGCAGCACCTCGGTTGCCCCCTCGAAGCTGACACCGGGTGAGACGGTCAGCAGGTTCGTCCCGAGCGCGTCGATCTCGGCCAGCAGGTTTGCCTGGGCGCTTGCTGAGACTCCGACGACCGCGACCATCGCGCCGATCCCGATCGCGATCCCGAGCGCGGACAGCGCGGCCCGCAGCCGCCGCGTCCGCAGCCCCTGCAGTGCGACGCCGAGCAGCTCCCGGGCCGGCAGCCGCGGGGGGTCCACGTCTCCGGACGGAGCCGCCACGACCGTGGCCGGGGACATGGGGTCGGCGCTCACCGCGACTCGGCGCGCTCGTCGGCGACGATCTCACCATCGCGCATCACCAGCCGGCGCCCGAACCCGGCGGCCAGCTGCGGGTCGTGGGTGATCAGCACGAGCGTCACCCCGTCCGCAGCCGTCCCCTTCAGCAGCGCCACGACCTCCTCGCCCGAGCGCGAGTCGAGGTTCCCGGTCGGCTCGTCGGCGAGCATGATCAGCGGCCGCTTGACGAGTGCCCGCGCGATCGCGACTCGCTGGCGCTCGCCGCCCGACAGCATCGGCGGGCGGTGCGTGAGCCGCTCGCCGAGGCCGACGCGCTCGAGCGCCGTGCGTGCGGCCTCGCGCCGGCGGCGGGTCGGCGCGCCGGTGTACAGCAGCCCGGTCGCGACGTTGTCGAGCGCGGTCAGCGCGTCCTGGAGGTGGAAGTCCTGGAACACGAACCCGATCCGGTGCGCGCGCAGCCCGGCGAGTTGCACCTCGGACGCGTGCTCCACGACGGTGCCCGCGACCGAGACCGAGCCACCGGTCGGCCGCTCGAGCGTGCCGAGTACCGTCAGCATCGTCGTCTTGCCCGACCCCGACGGACCGACGACGGCCACCTGCTCGCCCGCGTCGACCGACACGGTGACGCCGCGCAGCGCCCGCACGCCGCCCGTGTACTCCTTGACGACGTCATTGAGCGCGAGCACCGGCTCCGCGTCGGCGATCGGCTGCGTCGGCACTACCCCTCCGAGTCCGTGACCCGCAGGCCCGGCACGACGCCTGGCCCCGACACCTGCACGTACCCGGCCCCGAACAGCCCGGTCCGGACGGGGACCAGACGGTGCGGCGCGGCCGCCTCCTGGAGCGCGTAGCTCTGACCCGAGGTCGCCACCAGCGCCGTGACCGGCACCGACAGGACGTTGCGGGCCCGGGACTGCACGAAGTCGACGCTGACCGCCGCCTGGTCCAGACCGGCGCCCGCGTGACGGTTCTTGAGCCGGATCGTCACCGGCACGGTCGACGACGACGCGCCGCTGCCGGCGGGCGAGGCCGACGAATCAGATGAGCTGCTCACCGCCACTCGGCTGACCGAGATGACCGTGCCCTTGACCGTGTTGCCGGCGGGCATCTCGACGGCCACGGTCGAGCCGATGACCGCCTCCGACTGCGAACCGGCCGGGAGATCGACGGTCACCAGCAGCCTCGTCGAGCTGGTCTGCAGGATCGCGGTCGCGCTCCCTCCGCCGAAGCCGCCCGAGCCCAAGCCGGCCTTCGAACTGGACTTGTCGTCGGCGGAGCGCTCGGCTCGCAGTTCGCGCTGGAGCCTGCCGAGCTCGGAGCTGAGCCGGTCGATCGCGGAGCCGAGCCGCCGATCGTCGCCCCCGTTCGAGTCGTCGCCTGCGGCGGGCGACGGGCCGGCGGCGGATCCGGTCGTGCCGTGACTCGGCGAGCCGCCCGGCGACTCCGTGGCGCTGGGCGTCGGCGTCGGATGCGTGCCCGTTGTGGGAGTCGTGATCGTCGTCGGGTGTGTGCCCTTGGTGGGCGTCGTGCGCTTGCGCCGATGCCGGGGCGTCGTGGGGGTCGTGCTCGTCGTCGTCCGCGTGGACGTCGTGGAGGTCGCGGTCGAGCTCACGCTGGGCATGGCCGTCGAGCTCGTACCGGTCTCCGGGCCGAGGTGAAGGCTGGCCAACTGGGACCCCGGCGGATCGGCAGCGTCGGCGCTTGTTCCGCCCGAGCCCGAACCCGAGCCGCCGCTCCCGCTCGAGCCCGAGCCGCCGCCGGTACCGCCGACCGTCGCGTCAACGGTCGAGACCAGCTGCGGGCCCGGCAGGAACACGACCTGACCGAGCGTCAGGGTCCCGGTCTCGGGCAGGCCCAGTGACTCCTGCAACAGCTCGACACCGTCGCTTGTGGCGGCCTGCCATTCGTCGTCGTCGACGATCCCCTCGGCGTCGAAGCCGAGCTTGATGAGGTTTCGGTTGAGCTGCGCGATGTCACGGCCGGGCTCGTCGTCGGGGCCGAGGTCGCGGTAGGCCGGGGTCGAGCCGTTCATCAGGATCACCGGCTCGTCGCCGACCCGGAACAGGACCTGGCCGGGCCTGATCAGTTGCCCGACGTCTGGCAGCCACGTGATCGTGCCGGAGAGACGGTTGTAGACGGTGCCGGCGTTCGCGTACCCGAGTGTGCCGGACTCGGTGTCGGTCGCGACCAGGTCGCGGCGCTGCACGGTCGTGACGCCGGCGCCGGACGTCGCGAGGCCCGGGGTGGGCGCCGGCGGGGAGCTCTCGCCACGCAGTACGAGCACGAGCACGATCGCTGCGGCGATCAGGAGCGCCGCGGTCGCGGCGAACCGGCGACCGAGCCGCGGCCTCGCAAACGGCGCTCGCAACCGGCCGAGCGTCGGCTTCAGAGCCATCCCGGGGCGTCTCCTTCGGTGCTCGCGCGGATGCGCCTAGGCGCCACCGTTGACGTTGGCGGTCGGTGCCCTGCCGACGTTGCCCGCGCCCGGGAAGTGGCACGCCTCGGCGGCCTGCTCGAACGCGGGCGAGGAGGGGTTCAGTCCCGCGCTTCCCAGCTCGAAGAAGACTCCCCCGATACCGAGCACCGGCCCGGCGCCCGATCCCAGCGACGGCGGGTTCGTCGTCGGATCGGGGAAGTTCTGGAGGCCGTGGGCGCGCATGCACTCGGCGAGCTTCAGCGCCGTCTGCTTGGCCTGTTCGGTCGGGTGTTGGTTGACGGGTCCGCCGCCGGGCAGCAGGTGCTGGCATGTCTGCTGCGCGGCCTTCATCGCCGGCGACGTCGGGTTGAGGCCGTCGGCCGGCGTGATCGATAGCCCGCCGTTCGGCCTTGGGTCCGGGAAGTCCGGCACGCCGTGTGACCGCATGCACTTCGAGAAGCTCAGGAACGACTGGTAGCTGGACGCGCTCGGGCCCGACGACGTGCCCGAGCCGCCGCTGCTTGACCCCCCGCAGGCGGACAGCACGATCGAACAGACGCAAATCGCAAACGCCGTTGCTGCGATCGGCCGCAGACGGCCGGTGGTGGAGGGGGTCGTCATCTTGGGTCGCTCCTGTCGGTCGCTGCAGCGTGTTGTACGACGGCCCGGATAACACGGCTGTAACGGCGTTACGTCGCTGTTATGCGCGATCGACGATCCTGCGCCCACGTCGCCGGCGGCGGAACCAGATCGCCGCCGCCGGCGCGACACAATGGGAGCCAGGAGCAACGAATGAGGGTGTTGATCGCCGAGGATCATCCACGGCTCGCGGAGGCGATCGCGACCGTGCTGCGCCGCGACGGGATCGCGGTCGACGTCGCCTTCGACGGCTCCGAGGCACTGCACCGCACGGCGCTCGCCAGATATGACGTGATCGTGCTCGACCGTGACCTCCCGCGTGTCCACGGCGACGACGTGTGCCGCAAGCTGGCGGCCGAAGGCCATCCCGGCGCCGTATTGATGTTGACCGCCTCGGGGACGCTCGCCGATCGCGTGCGGGGGCTCGGAATCGGCGCCGACGACTACCTGACCAAGCCGTTCGCAATGGCCGAGCTGGTCGCGCGGATCCATGCGCTGTCGCGACGGTCGAGGCGACCGCTGCCGCCGACGCTCGTGGTTGGCGACGTCCAGCTCGATTGCGCCCGCCGCGCGGTGAGCCGCGGCGGCCGGCCGATTGCGCTCAGCCCCAAGGAGCTGGCCGTGCTCGAGGTGCTACTGCGGGCCGACGGCGCAGTCGTCTCCAGCGAGGAGATCCTCGAACGCGCCTGGGACGACGCGACCGACCCGTTCACCAACGCGGTGCGGATGACCGTCAGCCGGCTGCGGGCCAAACTCGGCGAGCCGCCCGTGATCGAGACCGTGACGCCGGTCGGCTACCGGATCGGAGAGCTCGCGTGAACGCCTTCGACGGTGGGCGGCCCGCCCGCCGCGCCGGCCGTCTCCACGCGGTCGCATCGCGGCTGCGACACCCGCGCACGACGGTCCGATGGCGGCTGACGCTGTTGTACGGGAGCCTGTTCCTCGTCTGTGGCGCGGCGCTGCTGGCGATCACGTACGGGCTCGCAGCGCATGCAACCAGGACGGGCCCGAGCACGGCGTTCACCAACGTGAAGGCCGACGCCACCCGGCCGGCTCCCAGCGTGCGGCGGTTTCAGGTCGCCTCGTCGCCACCTCGGCCGCTCTCGCCCGCGATCCGCCGGCTGCTGCGCAGCCACGCCGGCAGGCTTGTGATCGGGATCGCGGGCCATAACCAGCGGATCTTCGATCTGCACCAGCTGGAGATCGAGTCGGCGATCGCGCTGGCGATCATGACGGTCCTGTCGGCGGCGCTCGGCTGGCTGGTCGCCGGCCGGGTCCTGCGGCCGGTTCGCACCATGACCGACGCAACCCGGGAGATCTCCGAGGCCAGCTTGCACCGGCGGCTGGCGGTGGCGGGGCCGCCGGACGAGCTGCGAACGCTGGCGGACACGATCGACGGCCTGCTGGCGCGACTCGAGGGCGCGTTCGACGCGCAGCGCCGGTTCGTCGCCAACGCCTCGCACGAGCTGCGCACGCCGCTGACCGCTTCCCGCGCGCTGCTGGAGATGGTGATGTCGGACCCATCGGCGACCGTCGCGGACTTCCGCGCGACCGGCCGCCAGGCGCTAGAGGAGGCAGACCACCAGGAGCAGTTGATCGACGCGCTGCTCACGCTCGCCCAGGGTCAGCAAGGGCTCAACAGCCGCGAGCCGGTGCAGCTGGCCGAGGTCGCCGCGGCGGTCCTGCACGATCTCTCGACCGAGGCACACGCCCACGGCGTGCGCTGCGACAGCGCACTGGCGCCCGCGCGGCTCGACGGCGACGTGCGGCTGGTCGAGCGGCTGGTCTTGAACCTCGTGCAGAACGCGATCCGTCACAACGTCGCCGGGGGCACCGTCGATGTAACCGTGCTCGAGCATGGCGGCCGTGCGACGCTGCGAGTCTCCAACTCGGGAGCAATCGTGCCCGCCGACCAGGTGGCGCGGCTGCTGGCGCCGTTCCAGCGCCTGGGGGCCGAGCGCGTCGGACAGCCCGACGGGTTCGGGCTCGGCCTGTCGATCGTCGCCGCGATCGCCGACGCCCACGGCGCCGAGCTGACGCTGGCCCCACGCGCCGAGGGTGGGCTCGACGTCGACGTCCGCTTCCCGGCGGCGACCTCTCCGCCGCAACGACGGCCGGCCGGCATCGGCGTTTAGCGTCGGTTGACTTCAAGCACGGGTCACCCCGCCAAACGCCACGGTCGCGCAAACCGACGTCACTGACCCTCGGGCGCCGACGACTACCTCCCCAAACCATTTCCACGTTCAGGAGCTCGTCCTTCGTGTTCGCGCACTCGCCCGCCGCAAATCGCCGACCCAGAGCCGGACACTGCACGTGGCCGGAGTCGAACCTGCCCCGGCCACAGGCACCGTCCACCGGGACCGACAACCGGTCGATCCTCGCCGACACCGTCCCCGGCACCCATCGTCATAGGTCAACCGGCCGCCGCACCAGTCCGAGCGTCGCCGGGAGCCCTGGCGCCGCGGTGGTCTGACCCTCACTTGGGAAAGCAGGGGCCTCGCCTCTTAACTGAGTGCGTCGCCTGGCGCCTGAGCGGGGCTTTTCCTGAGAGCGGCTGAAGGGACTCGAACCCTCGACCTTCTGCATGGCAAGCAGACGCTCTAGCCAACTGAGCTACAGCCGCGAGGCGGACGAGTATAACCCGGCCTGCGCGCGACCCGGCGCCACCAAGGGGGGCGTGCCCGCTCACGGACGGCCGGCGCACATACCGCCGCGCGCCGCACACCGGCGCGTGACGAGCCGACGCGCTACCCCGGCGGCGCCAGTTCGGTCACCTCGCGACGGAACGGCACCGTATCCCCGCGATCATCATCTGCATCGAGCTCCTCGGCGTACCGCCGGCCCTCCCAGACCGCCGCCGCCACGGTGCCGGGGCTCAGACAGTCGCCGACCGCCTTGACCGACCGCAGCCCCGCGTCCGCCCAGCGCGGCCGCAACACGACCAGTTCCTGGTAGACGTCATCCACCGGCAGCCGCGCGGTCACCATCACGACCGCGTCGGCGGGCAGCTCGCGCTCGCGCTCGGTGAACGTGCAGACCGCGCGCACGCTGTCGACGACGGTCCCGATGACCGCGTGCGACGCGACGATCTCGACCCCGAGCTCCAGCAGCCGCCGTTGGATCCGGTGCTGCTCCATCGTCGCGGCGGTCCACGACGAGACGCAGTTGGCCGGCGTCACCAGCGTCACCTGGCGGCCCTCGCGGGCCAACAGCTCGGCGAGCACGCCGCCCATGTAGTAGTGGTCGTCATCGAACAGCAGCACCCGCTCGCCGTCCGGACGGGCGCCGGCCATCAGGTCATCGGGGGTGAGCACCGCCAGCGCCGGATCGAGCTTGAGCGGACGCGTGTGGAACCGGCCGACGCCGTCGGCTCGCCAGCGCGCACCGGTCGCGACCGCGACGTGGTCGAAGTCGTAGTCGAGGATCTCGGCCGCGGTGACCGCGCCCTCGGCCTGCTCGACGTTGCGCAGCCGGCGCAGCTGGGCGATCCGGTAGTCGGCGACACGGATGTAGCTGGCCATGCCGGGTAGCCGGGCCTCTAAAGCGACGCGACCGCCCAGGCGCCCGGAACGATCGGCGAGGATCACCTCATAGCCGCGCTTGCCGAGGCTCTGGGCCGCCTCGAGCCCGGCGGGACCGCCGCCGAGCACGAGCACCTTGGCGTCGCTGGTGCGCGGTCGGATCCGCTCCGGATGCCAACCGCGGCGCCATTCCTCGCCCATCGCGGGGTTCTGGGTGCAGCGGATCGGCGACATCGTGAAGTCGCCCGAGACGCAGATGTTGCAGCCGATGCACTCGCGGATGTCCTCGAGCCGGCCCTCTTCGATCTTGCGCGGCAGCCACGGGTCGGCAATCGAGGGGCGGGCGGCGCCGATCAGGTCGAGCACGCCGGTCTGGATCATCCGCACCATCGTGTCCGGCGAGGTGAAGCGCCCGACGCCGACGACCGGCTTGCTGGTCAGCTGCTTGAGCCCGCGGACGTATCGCTCCTGCTCGGCTTCCTCGCCGAATCGGGCGGTGACCGAGTCGTCCTCCCAGGAGCCGAGCACGAAGTCCCACAGGTCCGGCAGCTCGCCGAGCTCGGAGACCACCTCCTGAATGTCCTCGCCGGTGATCCCCGCGTCGCCGAGCAGCTCGTCGACGGTGATCCGGCAGGCGACTGCGGCGCGTCCGGCGACCTCCTCGCGCGTGTCCTCGAGGATCTCGCGCAGCAGGCGCATCCGGTTGCGCGCCGAGCCGCCGTAGGCGTCGGCGCGGTCGTTGTAGCGGCGCGAGAGAAAGTGATGGATGCCGCCCAGCGCGTGTCCGGCGTAGACGTAGACGAGGTCGTAACCGGCCTGTAGCGAGCGGCGGACCGCGGCGCGGTGCCAGCGGCGCAGGTCGGCGATGTCGTCGAGGTCCATCCGCCGTGCCTGGACCGGATCGGAGGTGAAGGTCGCGACCGGCAGGTGCGACGGTCCCATCGGCGCCGTCCGGCTGTACAGGTTCGGGCCGTTCATGCCGTTGTAACAGAGCTCGATACCCGCCAGCGAGCCGTGCTCGTGGATCGCGTCGGCGATCCGGGCGAGCGCCGGCAGGTCCTGGTCGTCCCAGATCCGCAGCTCGATGAACGGCGTGATCTCCGACGAGTAGTGGATCTCGGCCTGCTCGGTGCAGATCACCGCCCAGCCGCCCTCGGCCTTGATCGCACGCATCTCGGCGTGGGCCGAGACGTCGCGGTAGCCCATGCCGTTGCAATGCGGCACTTGGAAGAAGCGGTTGCGGGCGGTGACCGGGCCGATCGCAACCGGCTCAAGCAGCACGTCGAACCGTGTCGGACGCTCGCCGAGCGGACGCGCGACCGCCACGATCACGCCCCTCCGGCGCCGACGTTGGTGCCGGGCACGGTCTGCTCGCCGTGGCGTCGGCGCTCGAGCGAGCCGAGCCACAGTCCGACGCCGGTCAGCAGCACGATCACCGCGACGGTGCCGAGCGTCAGCGCCTCAAAGCGCCCGCGCGAGACGCCCCAGGTGTCGACGAAGTCATAGGAGAGGCCGAGCAGGCCCTCGAGCACGCCGGGAAACAGCGCGACCCAGGTTCCGAGCGCCGCGAAGAACGTCGCCAGCACCGTCGAGGCGATCAGGCCGCGGCGGCCGAACGGGACCACGAACGGTCGGTCGACGTTCGGGAACCGGCCGCGCAGCACGATCGCGGCGGGGTAGATGATCAGGTACGACATCAGCACCGTCGAGATCGCGACCGTCAGCACGACCGCGAACGCGTTCGAGGCGCTGCCGGAGGTGAGGTTGGTCGCGACGACCACGAACACCGTCGCGACCGTGCCCGACATCAGGTTGACCCGCACCGGCGTCCCCAGCCGGGGATGGAACACGCCGAGCCAGCGCGGGAACGTGCCGTCCATGCCGGCGGCCGCCAGCACTCGGTCAGAGCCCATCATCCAGGCCGACCCCTGTGTCAGCAAGGTGAAGATGAACGCCACCGCGACGATGTCGACCAGCGCGTGGTGCAGCGGCCCGTAGATGCTGAACGTCAGCGAGACCGCGTCCATGAAGCCGCTGACGCCGGTGATCTGATGAACCGGCACGACCAGCAGCACGGCGAGGATCGGGATCAGATAGCAGAGCACCGAGGCGGCGGCCGAGCGCGTGATGAACAGCGGTCCGTCGCGGCGCGCGTCGGTCATCTCCTCGCCGGCGGCACTGCCGCACTCAAATCCCGAGATCGCAAACACGAGCACCGGCACCGCGCCGAGGAAGCCGCCGAGAGTGGGGGAGAAGCTGCTGGCCCCGTATCCGTGAACGCCGTGGTCGATCGCGTAGATGACGACTGTCAGCGAGACGAAGCCGACCAGCCCGATCTTCACGAACGCCCCGATCGACGGGATCCACTTGCCGCGTCGCAGCGAGATCACTGCAACCAGGATCCCGATCCAGACAAACGCGAGCTTGAACACGTAGTCGCCGACCGAGCCCGAGTGCAGCGTCACGATGTAGCTGCTGAACGCGGTCGCCGCCAAGAAGCTGAGCGAGCCTCCGAGCCACAGCGGGTTCGTGATCCAGTACAGGACCGCGCCGAGCCCCGCCCAGGCGCGGCCGAAGGCGCCTCGCATCCAGAAGTACGGGCCGCCCTCCTGCGGGAAGGCGCCGGTCAGCTCCGCCATCAGCCACGCGTACGGAACGACGAACAGCGCCGTCAACACCAGCATCCAGGTGAACGTCTCCGCGCCGAAGCTCGAGAGCTCGCCGATCGTGTCCAGTGAGACAACCGTCGTGATGCCGAAGAACACGAGGTCAAACAGCCGCATGCTCTTGACCAGCCGTCGGCGCTGCTCGGCCTCAAACGCATCCGGCACGCCGATCTCGCCTTCGATGCTCATCCTCCTCCTTGCGTGGGACCGCCCAGGCTGCGTGACCGTACCGTCCGGTCGCTCGCACGTGAATCGGGTCTCGCGCAGCGGTGCTTCGCGTCGGGCGATGCTGCTGGTCGGCCTGTCCCGATCACCGCGGCGAGGTCCGGTCGTCGGTCGGACCGGAAACGAGGTGCGCGGCAGCGGGCCGTCGTGCTCGTCAACCAGCGCCCGCACAATCCCGCCGCCCCGAGGGTCGCCGGCCGGCGGACGCGGGTGCCGATCGTTCACGCGCGGCGGACCATCACAGAACGACGCTGCGAGCTCTCTCTGCGCGGAAATGAGGGCGCCGGTGACGGTGCGACCAGGCCGACGGCGTCGATCCTACGGCAGCCGCGAACGGCGCGCCTGGCGAAATCTGGTTGGATCGTTGAACAGCACAGGCCAAACGAGGAGTTGGCATGAACATCGAGTTCCTCGCGACCGTCGCGGTGATCGCGCCCGATCCGCCCGCCAGTCGCAAGCTATACATCGAGACGCTCGCGCTGCCGCTCGAGGGCCACGACGGCGACTACTGCCACAGCGAGCAGATCGCGGGCTGCAAGTCCTTCGGGATCTGGCCGCTGTCGCAGGCCGCTGAGGCGTGCTTCGGGACAGCACAGTGGCCGGCGGACCGGCCGGTGCCGCAGGTCAGCATCGAGTTCGACGTCGCGGACGCCGCGGCGGTGGGCCCGGCGGCGCGGGAGCTCGAGCAGGCCGGCTACGGGCTGCTGCACGCACCGCGCCGCGAGCCGTGGGGTCAGACGGTCGCCAGGCTGCAGTCGCCGGAGGGCGCGATCGTCGGGATCTCGTATGCGCCGGTGCTCCACGACAAGGACGATTGAGACCGCTTCACTGCCCCGACGAGCATCTCGAACGTTCCGGCTCGAGTCTCGACGTGGAAAGCGCGCATCTCGCCAGTTGAGCCCGATAGCTGAAACCGGACGTTCCGGAACGCCGCTGTCCAATCTCGCGGATCCGCATCAGCGTCGTTATGCCGACCTCGCGCCAGTTGTGCGCTAGGCGTCACGACAGGCTCGGATCGACCACAGCGCGATTGACGTGCTCGCTGCCGATGTCGGCGACGGCAATCCCGTGCGGGTCCGCTGATCGAGGGCCTCTCGGCCAAGGCGACGACCGGAATCGAACCGGTGTAGACGGCTTTGCAGGCCGCTGCGTAGCCACTCCGCCACGTCGCCGGGCCCAAGAAGAGTAGCGGTGGTCAGGCGCTGTGCAGCACGATCGCGATCCCGAACGGGTCGCGGACGAGGATCGCGGTTGCGTCGCCGGCGCCCTCGACGGGCTCGGTCGCGATCCCGGCCTCGCGCACCCGGTCGAGCACCCGCTCGAGCGCAAGGCGATCGGGCAGCCGGACGTCGAACGCCCGCAGTCCGATCCCGCCCGACGCGACCGGCGCGGCACCGCGGCTATTCCAGGTGTTGAGGCCGATGTGGTGGTGATAGCCGCCGGCCGAGACGAACAGCGCCCCGGGATAGCCGCGAACGGTGACATCGAAGCCGAGCACGTCGCAGTAGAAGCGCTCGGCGCCGGCGAGCTCTGAGACCTGGAGGTGGACATGCCCGATTCGGGCACCCGGCGCAAGCGCCTGCGGACGCCCGTGACCAGGCGCGCGCGCGAGTTCGTCCAGCAGGTCGGGCAGATCGAGCGCCAACGTCGCCATCTGGACGCCGCCGCGCTCGTCGGCGGGCCACTGCGCGCGAGGCCGGTCGCGGTAGATCTCGATTCCGTTGCCGTCGGGGTCGCGCAGGTAGAGCGCCTCTGAGACCAGGTGGTCAGAGGCGCCGGTCAGCTGCCAGCCGGCGTCGGCGACGCGCTGCAGCGACCGTGCGAGCTCGAGCCGGTCGACGACGAGCAGCGCGAGATGGAACAGGCCGTTGCCGTGCGGGTCAAACGCCGGAGCGGCACGGTCCTCGTGCAGGACGACGAGATCGGCGCGACCGCCGGCGTCGGTGAGCGCCAGCACGGTGTCGTCGTGCCCGTGCTCGCGTGCGACAAGCCCGAGCACCTGCTCGTAGAACGCACGCGCGCGGGCAAGATCTGCGACCGTCAGCGACACCGCGCCGATTGCGGTGCGCCCGTCGATCGAGACACGCGCCGCGAGCGTGCCGGTGACGTCGTCGCCCATCGCCGCCGTCAGTCGACCGAGCAGCTGCCCTCGGGGTGAGCCCCGGGCAGGCGGCCGAGCAGCTCCGCCAGCGTCTCGAGCTCCTCGTCGGAGAAGCGCTCGACGAATAGTCGACGGACCCCGGCGACGTGCGAGCGCGACGCCTCGCGCAGCTTCGCGTGGCCGACGTCGGTCAGCTGCGCGTAGGAGACGCGGGCGTCGTTGCGGCAGGCCAGCCGTTCGACGAGGCCGCCGCCGACGAGCCCGTCGACGAGCCGAGTGATTCCCGATCTCGTCAACATCGTCTGCTCTGCAAGGGCCGACATCGGCAGTCGCCGATCATCGGCCTGGGCGAGGTAGAGCAGCACCTCGTAGTCGCGGGTGGTCAGTCCATGCTCGGCCGCCAATTCGGCGTCGAGCACGCGAAGTATCGAGGCGTGGCTCTTCAGGTATCCACGCCACGCGTCAAGCCCAGCCCCATCCAGGCGCACCCCGGTCAAGATGCTCATGACACGAAGTCTAGTTGACCGATCAACGGCCTCTCGCCGGTAACCTCGAACTCCGGATGCAGGAGATTGGCACCGGCCTCTGGCACTGGACGGCCTTCCATCCGAGGATCGGCTCGGAGGTGAGCTCCTACTACCTCTCGGGCGAGCGAGTGTTGATCGACCCGATGCTGCCACCGGAGGGGATTCGGTTCTTCGATCGGATCGACTCGCCGCCGCAGCACGTGCTGCTCACCTGCCGCCATCACGACCGCGACAGCTGGGCGATCGTCGATCAGTTCGGAGCGCAGGTGCACTGCGTCGAGGCCGGCGTCGACGAGCTGCGCGGGCGCGGTCCCGTCACCCCGTTTCGGTTCGGCGACGAACTGCCAGGGGGCATCGTCGCCTGCGAGGTCGCCGCGATCAGCCCCGACGAGACGGCGTTGCATCTGCCCGCGCACGACGCGCTCGCATGTGCGGACGGCGTCGTGCGGCGCGGGACCGACGGACCGCTGGAGTTCGTCCCCGACTCGCTGATGGATGAACCGGAGCGCACCAAGCAGGCCCTGCGCGAGGCGTTCTCGAAGCTGCTCGCGCTCGACTTCGAGCGGCTGCTGCTTGCCCACGGCCGTCCACTCGTGGCCGGCGGCAAGCAGGCGCTGACCGATTTCGTGGCGGCATGAGCCGCGGCGCGCGGTGGTCGGCCGCCGCGGTCGTGGCGACGCTCGCGATCGCGGTGACACTGGCCGGGTGTGGCGGCAGCTCTTCGTCGTCGTCGTCGTCGGCTCACGCCGGCTTGGCGCTCAGCCCCGACCATCCCCATCCCGGCTCGACCTTGACGTTCAGCTTCACCGCGCCGGTCGCGGCCGGCCGCTCCGGCAAGGTGATCGACGGCTACAGCCTCAGCGTCACCGGCCCGGCCGGCGCCGGATGCAAGGGATCAGGCGAGGCTGCGGGCGGCGCGGTCGCCAAGGGGGCAACCGCGCGGATCTCGATCGGGCCGTCGCAGCTGGGCGCGAACTGGTGCGTCGGCCCATACACCGCGCGGGTGTTCGAGATCCAGCGCCCCTACTGCAAGCCCGGCGCCATCTGCCCGCAGTACGTGCGGGTCGCCGGGATCGTGGCCCGGACGTCGTTCTCGGTCACGAAGGGGTAGGCCGATCCTGCGGGGCCCGTCCGGTGGCCGCGATGGACGATGCTGGGCTCGAACCAGCGACCTCCGCCTTGTCGAGGCGGCGCTCTCCCAGCTGAGCTAATCGTCCGGGATCCGTAAATGTAGCGGTCCGGGCCAGCGGCCGGACCGCGATCGCCCGGTCCGTATACTCGCTGCGTCGTGAGGCGACTCGTGATCGCGATTCTGGTGGTGGTGGTCGCATCGGCGATCGCCGCCGAGACGGCCGGCGCGGTCAGCGTCGGGGCAAAGCTCGCCGTCAAGGTCACCCCGAAGCGGGGTACGCCGCGGACCCGGTTCATCGTCCGCTTTCGGACGCCGTACGCGATCGGCAAGCTGCAGGGTTTGCAGACCTGGGAGATCGTCAACGTGCGCCACACCGGTCACACGGGCGGGTGTCGGACGATCGCGAGCAGCCGAGTGTCGTCGGCGGCGCTGGACGCGAACGTTCGCGTGACGCTGGCGCCCGGGTCCCGGCACTGGTGCGCCGGATCGTTCCGCGGCGCGATCACGCTGTATCGCCAGACGCGATGCGGGTCCGGGCCGATCAGGCCGATGGTCGCCTGCCCGCAGATCGCGTACGCGCCGCAGCGGATCGGAACCTTCCGGCTCACCGTCCGTCGCCCCGCGTCCTCGCGGTAGCGGCTCGCTCGGACGGGGCCGAGCGGCCGAGCGGCCGCGAAATCAACCATCTAGGATCGCGCCGAGATGGACTACGAGCTCCCCGACGGCACGATCCTGACGCTTCCCGCCGGCGCCACCGGCGCCGACGCCGCCGCGGCGATCGGACCCGGCCTGGCGCGTGCCGCGCTCGCGATCAAGGCCGACGGCGAGCTGCGCGACCTGTCGCGGCCGCTGCCCACCATCTCGACCGATGGCCCGCCCAAGCTCGAGATCCTCACCGAGCGCTCGGGCGAGGACGCGCTGGCGCTGATCCGCCACGACACCGCGCATGTGCTCGCGACGGCGGTGCTCGAGCTGTACCCGGGGGTCAAGATCTCGATCGGTCCGGCGATCGAGAACGGCTTCTATTACGACTTCGAGTTCCCCGAGGGCGTCGTCATCAACGACTCCGACTTCGAGCGGATCGAGGCCGAGATGCAGCGCCACATCGACGCCGACGAGCCGTTCGTGCGCGAGGACGTCTCACCCGGGGCGGCGCTCGAGCGCTTCCGCGCCGAGCACCAGCCCTACAAGGTCGAGCTGATCGAGGATCTCGAGCGCGATGCCGACGCCGAGCATCCGCTCGACTCGGTGTCGCTGTACACCAACGGCCCGTTCACGGACTTGTGCCGCGGCCCGCACTCGCCATCGACCAAGCGCGTCAAGGCGTTCAAGCTGCAGTCGGTCGCCGGCGCCTACTGGCGCGGCGACTCCGATCGGCAGATGCTCACGCGCGTCTATGGGACGGCGTTCTTCTCGGCCAAGGAACTGGCCAAGCACCTCGAGCTGCTCGAGCAGGCCCGTCAGCGCGATCACCGGCGTCTCGGACGCGAGCTGGGGCTGTTTCAGTTCTCCGAGCTGAGCCCGGGGATGCCGCTCTGGCAGCCGGCAGGCATGGTGATCTGGAACGAGCTGACCGAGATGTGGCGCCGCGAGAACCGCGACCGCGGGTATCAGGAGGTCAAGACCCCGATCCTGTTCGACGTTGAGTTGTTCAAGGCCAGCGGCCACTGGGACAACTACCGCGACCACATGTATTTCACCGACATCGAAGACCGTCCGATGGCGCTGAAGCCGATGAACTGCCCCGGGCACGTCCAGCTCTACAAGGGCATTCCGCGGTCCCATCGCGATCTGCCGATTCGCTTCAGCGAGCAGGGCCTCGTCCACCGTCATGAGCCGAGCGGGACGCTGCACGGGCTGATGCGGGTCCGTCACATCACCCAGGACGACGCGCACATCTTCTGCACCGAGGAGCAGATCGAAGATGAAGTCGTTGGCTGCCTGGAGTTCGGCTTTGCGCTGTACCAGATCTTCGGCTTCGAACCCCGGCTCGAGCTCTCGACCCGTCCGCAGAAGCGACTCGGCTCCGACGCGATCTGGGATCACGCCGAGGCGGCGCTCGCCAACGCCCTGGACCGGCTCGGGCTCGAGTACGAAGTCAACGCCGGGGACGGTGCCTTCTACGGCCCGAAGATCGATCTCCACATGCGTGATTCGCTCGGTCGTTCCTGGCAGCTGGGGACCGTCCAGCTTGATTACTCGATGCCCGAGCGGCTCGACGCCAGTTACGTGGGCGCCGACAACGCCGAACATCGGCCGGTGATGATCCACCGTGCGCTGCTGGGCTCGTTCGAGCGCTTCATCGGGATCCTGATCGAGCACTACGGCGGCGAGTTCCCGCTCTGGCTGACACCGGTACAGGCGATCGTGCTCCCGATCTCAGACCGCCACCTCGATTACGCGCGTGAGGCGCAGTCCGAGCTACGGCAGGCAGGTGTCCGGTCCGAGCTCGACGAGCGGGCCGAGTCCGTTGGGCGCAAGATCCGCGACGCGGAGCTGCGCAAGATCCCGTACATGCTCGTCGTCGGCGACCGCGAGGCGCAAGCAGGCGAGGTGTCGGTGCGCGCCCATCGTGGTGGCGACCTCGGCGCCGAGCCGGTGGCGGCGTTCGCGGCGCGCGTCCACAGCAAGTCAGAAAGCCGCTCTGCGTGACGATTTCGCCGCTATACTCGCTCTCGTTGATCAGTTTTCATCACACGCCGCGCGGGACCGCTTGAACCACTCCGCCGCGTCAATTAGCTAGTGCCGGTTCCACGCAGGTTCGACCGGCGCCCGCCCGAGCGGGACACCACCCGGATCAATGACCGGATCCGCGTACCTGAGGTACGCCTGGTCGGCGAAGACGGGAAGCAGATCGGCGTCATCAAGACGGACGAAGCCCTGGCGTACGCCCAGGAGCGGGACCTCGACCTGGTCGAGGTGGCCCCCGACGCCCGTCCGCCCGTCTGCCGCGTGCTCGACTACTCCAAGTACAAGTACGAGCAGGTGCAGAAGCAGAAGCAGGCGCGCAAGCACCAGCAGCAGATCAACATTCGTGAGATCAAGTTCCGGCCGAAGATCGCCCAGAACGACTACGACACCAAGAAGGGCCATGTCCGGCGCTTCTTGAAGGGCAAGGACAAGGTCAAGGTCACGATCATGTTCCGCGGTCGGGAGGTCACCCATCCCGAGCGCGGCGTGGCGCTGCTGGACAAGCTGGCCGAGGAACTGGTGGACGTCGGCACCGTCGAGCAGTCGCCCCTGCAGGACGGGCGCAACATGACGATGATGCTCGGGCCCTCCAAGGCGGTCCTGGCCGGCGACCTGGAAGAGGGTTCCGGCTCGGCCGAGGGCACCGGCGAGGCGTCACCCGCCGACGCCGCATCCGCTGAGGCGGCTACGCCGGCTGAAGCGGCCGCGCCGGCCGAAACGGCCCCGTCGACCGGATCCGATGCAGACGAAGCGGCAGCGCCCAAGAGCAACGGGCACCAGAACGGCACGAGCGTCAAGACGCCCGAGCCCAGCGACGCCACCGCCTAGCGGCGCGTCCACCCCGCTCACAGCGTCCGCTGTCACAAACGCGCCCCGGTTGACAATGCAACCGGTAGATGGACGACTCCCGCACCGATGGTGACCTGCTGGTCGCGACCCCGAGCGACCCGGATGCGTTCGCCGTGTTCTACCGCCGGCACGTGCGTGGGGTGCTGTCGTTCTTCCGTCGCCGGGTGCCCAGCGCCGAGATCGCCTTCGACCTGACGGCCGAGACGTTCGCGGCGGCGCTGGAGGCGGCGCCGCGGTACGAGCCCCGGCCCGATCCGGCGCGCGGCTGGCTCTACGGGATCGCCTTCAACAAGCTCCACGAGGCCCAGCGGCGAGGCCGCGCCGATGACACGGTCCGCCGCGCGCTCGGCATGCAGCCGATCGAACTGACCGACCGCGGGCTGGAGCGCCTGGAGACACTGGCCGGCGGGCCAGCGGTGCACGCGCTCGCCCGTCTGCCGGACGACCAGCGGGAGGCCGTCCGGGCGCACGTGCTCGACGAGCGGCCCTACGAGGAGATCGCGACGCAGCTCGGCTGCTCGGAGAGCGTCGTGCGTCAGCGGGTGTCGCGCGGCGTGCGCGCGATGCGAGCCCGACTGAAGGAGGTGGGCGAATGAGCGACGATCCGATCGCGCTGCTCGAACGTGAGCTGCTGGACGCCGCGCGGCGGCGTGCGCGAGCCGCTGACGGCGACGACGTGGGGCGGAGGCGGAGGTTGCGGCGACGCGTTCCGGGCGCGCTGGCGGTGGCCGCGTCGGTCCTGTTGGTCGTGGTCATCGCCGGCGGTGCGCTGTTGGCGCTGCGGAGCGGCGGGCGCAGCGGACGGCAGTCGGCGGCGGCGCTGGTGGCACCGTGGGCCGACCGCCTGGCGACGCTCCGGCGCCCTCAGGATCGACTCGATCAGCTCGAGCTCTATCGCGAGGGGGACATCCTGCCGACCGGTGTGGTGGACCCGGGTTCGGTGCGGTTCGCCCGCAGGACCCCGTGGGGCGCGCCAGTGCTGCTGGGCGTGCAGGTGCGCGGCGGACACCGGGGTCAGCTGGTCCTGTCGATGCCGACGTGGAGCTCGACCGTGCAGCTGTCGCCGGGGATCCGCGGCCTGTCCACGGGTCACGGCACGGTCGCCGTCGTCGGTCCCAAGCGCGGGCGCGGCGCCGCGGTCACCCGGGTCGTGCTCATCGCCGGGGATGGCATCGCCCGGGTCAGCGTGCGCCTGGCCGGAGGGCCGGCCCGCAGCGGCCCGGTGGTCGGCAACGTGGGTGCGGTCGAGTTGCCGCAGCGCTGCTGCTCGGTGCACCTCGCGGATCGCATCTCGGTCACCGGGTACGGGCCGACCGGGCGGGTCGTGCGGCGCTGGCGACCCACGGTCGAGACCGTCGTCGACCCCGACGGCACCACCGAGAACTGAGGTCAGCCGATGCGAACCAGGGTGATGGCGATCATGGGTGCGACGGCGCTGGTCGTGGCGGCGGTAGTGGTGGCGGTGCTGCTGCTGACGTCCGGCAGCGGCGCTGACGCGAGCTCGCGGCTGCCCCTGTCGGTGTTCGCCCGCCCCCAGACCGGCGCCGACCGAGCCGCGTACACGCGGGCTCGGGCCGGCCTGCTCAAGGGCGTCGGTGACGTCTCGGCTGGTTCGGTGCGGATGGCGCGGATGACGCCGTGGGGCCAGCCGGTGTTGCTGGCGCTCGGTCGGGGGGAGAGCGCGTCCCAGCCTGCGACGGTGTTCTCGGTCGCCTGGGACGGCGAGGTCGTCGGTGCTCCGCTGTCGTCGGTCGCGGGCACCGGTTGGGCGCTGGAGGCGAGCCGGGGCGGCGCGTACTACGCGCCGGCCGGGGTCAGGGCGCCCGCGCCGTTCACGCGGATCGTGGTGCTCGTCCCCAACGGCGTGGCCCGCATCCGCTTCGCCTATCCCGAGGGCGGTCCGACGCGGACCGTGCCGGTGATCGGCAACGTCGCCGCCGTCCAGTTCCCGCGGCCCTGCTGCGTGCTCGAGCCGGAGATGATCTGGTACTCGTCGGGCGGGTCGGTGGTCGGACACGGCCTGGTGACGCCCACCTCCCGCTGGCGGCTGCCGTCATGACAGGTGTCGGCGAGCACCTGATCCGGGCCGGTCCGCAGCTCGGTGCCGGTGACGCGCAGCACCGTGAAGCCGGCCCGGGTCAGCTTGCGATCGCGGCGGGCGTCCGCGGTGCGATCGGAGGCGAGCCGATGCCAGGGGTCGCCGTCGACCTCGACGATCAGCCCGCGGTCGGGCCAGAAGAAGTCGACGGGCTCGCCCTCGACGACGGCGTTGGTCAGTGGCCGGGGGAGGTCGTGCCGCGGAGCAGTCCGGCGAGTTCGACCTCGAGGTCGGACCACAGCGTGGGAGCGACGTCCGGGAGCTCGGCCAGGGTCCGCGTCAGCGGCCTGATGCCGTGGCGGCCCGGGTCGCGGGCGATCGTGGCGTTGATCTGACCCAGGTCGAACTTGTCGATCCGCAGCGATTGCTCGAGCGCATCGTGCAGGCGCTGCGGGGGGAGCGTCTCCGCTAGGTCGAGCAGGGTCCGGGCGACGGTGGTCACCGGGATCGCGTCCACGGTGGTGACGTCCTCAGGATGCAGCCCCCGGACGCGGTGGCACCGGATGCCTCGTAGCCGATGGCGGTGCGTGGCCGTGACATCGATCGGCCCGGAGGGGACCGAGCGCAGAATCGCGTGCAGCGCCCCGGCCGCCCGATGTGAGAGCGCCGAGGTCCGGCCCGCTCCGCTGCACGCCGCGACCGCGGCCAGCCAGCGGGCGCGCGGCGTCAGATCGACATGGCCGACGGCGTAGACCCCGCGGTGGAGCGGATGCAGCCGTCCGAGCTCGACGCGGCACGTGATCCGGTCGGCGTCAAGCCCGATTGCCAGCAGCTGCCGGCGGCTGACCACGCCGTGCTGACGTGTGGCCAGTCGCGCAAGACGTGAGTCGACTGCACGGGAATAGTTGCCGTCAACTGACAACACGTCTGACTAAAGCGCGCGGATCCGGCCCGTTTGCATCTGTTTTGCAACAAACGCGAGGCCGGATCCGCAGCGAGAGCCGCTCAGCCGACGTCTCGGCGCATCACCCGCCGCCAGCCGATCGCCAGCGGCAGCACCATCCACAGCGCCAGTGTCGCGGCCGCCTGCGCCCAGTCGGTGGCGCTGAGCGCGTGACGGACCAGCGGATCGAGCGTCTGACCCGAGTCGAGCCAGTTCGCGACCCCCGCCAGGCCTGAGATCGAGCCGACCAGCACCGACCAGATCGTCGGCAGCAGCAGGTACAGCACGATCGCGGGCGCCGTCGTCAGCAACGCCGCGCCGAACGCGACGCCGGTGATCATCGCCGTCGCCAGGTACAGCAGCGCCTGCGGGATCAGCACCGGGTGCAGCGTCCAGACGCCGGCGCCCGATGCCGGGTTGATCGCCGTCGCGCCGGCCGCGATCAGCAGGCAGAACAGGAGTGCCGCGACCGAGCAGCAGAGGCTCGCCAGCAGCTTGGCGACCATCACCCGCGATCGGCTCGGGGTCAGCGTGAACGTCGTCAGCGCGGTCCGCTGCGAGAACTCGCCGGTGACCAACAGCACGCCGATCAGCGGCAGCAGGATCGCGGTCGGGATCAGCGCATTGCCGAACACGTTCGTCAGTGTGCGATCGGGCGTGGCCCCGGCGAACACCGTGATCAGCGCGGTCGCGACCGCGGCGCCCGCGACCCCGATCGGCAGCCAGAACCCGGATCGGGTGTCGAACATCTTGCGCAGCTCGACCCGGGTGAGCCGGGCCATCCCGGGCCGTTGCTGGTTGCGGTAGCGCTCGACGGAGGTCCGCTCGACCTCGGTGGTGGCGATTGCGCTCATCTTCAAACCTCCTTCGACGCAGCGATGGCGTCGGTCGACGTCAACGAAAAGAACAGCTGCTCAAGCCCACCCGCGCGGGCGTCGCGCAGCTCTGACAGTGCGACGCCGCCGCACAACGCCACGTCGCCGACGTCATCGCCGTCCGCGTCGACGAGCAGGGCGCCGTCGGAGCCATCGGCAAAGCTCACATCGGCCTCGCGCAGCGCGCGGCGAAGCGCGTGTAGATCACGGGCCTTGACGAGCGTCTGCGGGCCGGATCCGAGCAGCTCGTCGGCCGTGCCCTCGCCGACGATCCGGCCGCCGGAGATGATCACGAGCCGGTCGGCGATCACCTCGACCTCATGCAGCAGGTGCGAGGACAGCAGCACCGTGCCGCCGCGGCCGGCGAAGTCCGCCAGCAGGCCGCGCATCCAGCGCATGCCCTCGGGGTCCAGGCCGTTGGCGGGCTCGTCGAGGATCAGGACCTCGGGGTCGCCGAGCAGCGCGTGGGCGATCCCCAGCCGCTGGCGCATCCCGAGCGAGTACTGGCCGACGCGCTTGGCGGCGGCCGCCGTATCCAGTCCGACCAGCTCGAGCATCTCGTCGACGCGGCCGTGGCGAACGCCGAACAGCGACGCCGACACCGACAGCGTCTCGCGGCCGGTCCGCCCGGCGTGCATCGCCGAGGCGTCGATCAGGACGCCGACCCGTAGGCCGGGGTTGGTCAGGTTGGCAAACGGCGACCCCAGCACGGTCGCCGTCCCCGACGTCGGCGGCGTCAGCCCGCACAGCATCTTCAGGGTGGTTGACTTGCCTGCCCCGTTGGGGCCGAGGAAGCCGGTGACGGTGCCGGTCTGGCAGGAGAACGACACATCCTGCACGGCGGCGCGCCCGCCGTAGCGCTTGGTGAGTGAATTCGATTCGATCATGGTGAGCAGGATCGCTCGAGGACACCCACGCTCGCCACGGCCGACGGTCCACGCCGATGCCATCGTTGGTCGCCGCCGGTCAGCGACTTAAGTAGGTGGCGCCCGAAGCGGTCCGGGCCTACCGTTGCTAAGCAGACAGCAATGGCGACCGCCCACCCGACCGATCACACGATGCCCCGCTGGCAGCGATCGCTGCTGCCGGCGATGCTCGGCGCCGATCACGCCGATCGCGGCGGTCGACAAGGCGCTCACCTCCCGCGCACGCTGCGCGACTGGGTCGTCGACCTGATGATGTTCGGCTTCTCGGTCGCGCTCGGCGCGGCGGGGGTGTGGCAGAACGCGGGCGCCGCGCCCCGGTGGTGGATCGCCATCGACGTGGTCGTCGGTCTCGCGGTCTGCGGGGCGCTATGGCTGCGCCGTGACCATCCGCTGGCGGTGGGGGTGGCGTCCGTCGTGGTCTCCGCGTTCAGCGGGATGGCCGGCGCTGCCGCGCTCTGCGCGATCTTCACGGTCGCGATCTACTGCGTCCCGCGCCGGACGATCCAGGTGGTGCTGCTGTCGGCCGTCGCCACCGGGGTCTACGCCGCGCTCTACACCACAGACGGCAATTACCGCACGGCGGACGCGGTGGTCGGGGTGATCGCGTCCGTCGCCGCGGCGGCGTTCGGGCTGTTCGTGCGGGCGCGCCGCGAGCTGGTGCTGTCGCTGCACGAGCGCAACCGCCGCCTGCAGGCCGACCAGGAGCGGCGGATGCAGGAGGCCCGGCGTTCGGAGCGTGACCGGATCGCGCGCGAGATGCACGACGTGCTCGCCCATCGGATCTCGCTGCTGTCGCTGCACGCGGGCGCGCTCGAGTTTCATCCCGACGCGACGCCCGAGGAGATCGCCAAGGCCGCCCGGGTGATCCGCGTTTCCGCGCGCGCCGCCCAGGAGGAGCTGCGCGAGGTGATCGGCGTGCTGCGTGCCGATGCGGGCGAGGAGCAGCTCGAGCCTCCGCAGCCGCGGCTGGCCGACCTCACGCGGCTGGTGGACGAGTCCAGACGCGCGGGCATGGACGTGCGACTCGACGCCCAGATCGACCCCGAGGCGCTGCCCGACACGCTCGGCCGGACGGTCTACCGGCTGACCCAGGAGGCGCTGACCAACGCCCGCAAGCACGCGCCCGGTCAACTGGTGACGATCGAGCTGGGCGGCGACCAGGACCGAGGGGTTCGGCTCGCGGTGATCAATCTCCCGAAGGTCGGCGGCGCCCCTGACGCGTCCGCTCATGACCACGTCGGCTCCGGCACCGGGTTGATCGGCGTCGGCGAGCGGGTGACGCTCGCCGGCGGCACGCTGCACCACGGTCCGTTGCCCGGCGGCGGCTTTGAGCTGGTGGCGGAGCTCCCGTGGGAGTGACGCGCCCGGTCCGGGTCGTGATCGTCGACGACGACGCGCTCGTGCGCGGGGGTCTGAAGATGATGCTGGGCGGAGCGAAGAGCATCGAGGTCGTGGGCGAGGCGGACGACGGCTCCGAGGTGCTGGCGGCGGTCGATCTCCACCATCCGGACGTGGTGCTGCTCGACCTGCGGATGCCGCGCCTCGACGGGATCGGCGCGCTGGCGCTGCTCAAGCAGCAGCCGAGCCCGCCCGCGGTCGTGGTGCTGACGACGTTCGACACCGATGACCATCTGCTGGAAGCGCTGCGCAGCGGCGCCGCCGGCTTCCTGGTGAAGGACACGCCGCCCGCCGACATCGTCCGCGCGATCGAGCTGGTCGCGGCCGGGGAGAGCATGCTGTCCCCGACGGTCACCCGCAAGCTGATCGATCGGCTCGCGTCCGACGACGACGGGGGCGGCGCCCGCCGCGCGCAGGCCCGGGAGCGGCTGTGCGAGCTGACCGACCGCGACCGCGAGATCGCGCTGGCGGTCGCCGAGGGCAAGGCCAACGCAGCGATCGCGGCCGAGCTGCACCTGAGCGTCGCGACGATCAAGAGCCATGTCTCGGCGATCCTCTCGAAGCTTGGACTCGACAACCGCGTGCAGATCGCGCTGCTCGTTCAGGACGCGCGCCGGCGATAGCGGCCGGCCCGAATTCCGCCCGAGACCATCTGCTTTACTGGTTCGCCGCGATGCCGAAGATGAAGACCCATTCGGGCGCAAAGAAGCGCTTCAAGCTGACCGCCAAGGGCAAGGTCCGTGGCCGTCACGCGAACACGAGCCACATCCTTGAGAAGAAGGCGCCCAAGCGCAAGCGCCAGCACGGCCGGCCGGCCGTGATCTCGTCCCACGACGAGCCGCGGGTCAAGAAGCTGCTCGGAGCCAAGCGGCCATGACCAGAGTCAAGCGTTCGGTCAACGCTCGCAAGAAGCGCCGCGCGACACTCGCGCTGACCAAGGGCTACCGCGGGGACGCCAGTCGGCACTACCGCGCCGCCAAGGAGGCGCTGCTCAAGGCCGACCAGTATCGCTACCGGGATCGACGCAACCGCAAGCGGGACTTCCGCCGGCTGTGGATCACTCGGATCAACGCCGGGGCCCGTCAGCACGGAATGTCGTACTCGCAGTTCATCCATGGGCTGCAGGTGGCGGGTGTCGAGCTCGATCGCAAGATCCTCGCCGACATGGCGGTCAACGACCCCGACACGTTCCGACGCTTTGCCGAGCGCGCCCAGGAGGCGCTGGCCACCGGCTGAGCCCCGCAACGCCGAGACCAGCACCGCCACACGGGCGCCGCTTCCGCACAGGAGCCGGCGCCTTTTTTGTTTCCCGAACACGTCTGACCAGCCGATGACCACGATCACCAGCCACGACAACGCCAAGCTCAAGGAGATCCGCAAGCTCACCCAGCGCCGGCGTGAGCGCGAGCGTGTCGGGCGGTTTGTGGCCGAGGGCGAGGATCTGCTTGCGGCCGCCGACCGCGCCGGCTGGTCGCCGATCGAGCGGCTGTGCGCGGCCGGCAGCGGGCTGGCCGGGCTCGAGGTCGAGCCGCAGCTGCTGTCGCAAGCGGCCGGGATCGCCTCCGGCACGCGGGCGGTCGCGGTCTATGAGGAACGCTGGGCTCAGGCACCGGCGGGTCCCGTGTGCGTCTATCTGCACGGCGTTCGCGACCCCGGCAACGTCGGCACGATCCTGCGCGGAGCAAGCGCATTCGGCGCCGACTCGGTTGTGTTCGGCGCCGGCACCGCCGACCCGTTCTCGCCCAAGGCGGTGCGGGCGTCGATGGGTGCGGTGTTCGAGGTCGCGCTGGTCCGAGCCGGCGACGCGGCCACGGCGCTGTCGGCGCTGCCGGGCACGACGGTGGCGCTGGTGGCCGGCGCGGGCGTGTCACTGGCCGACGCCGAGCTGAGCGGACCGGTCAGCCTGCTCGTGGGCTCCGAGCGTGACGGCCTGCCCGAGGAGCTGGTCGGCGCTGCCGATCTGACCGCCAGGATCCCGATCGCCAACCACTCGCTGAACGCCGCGATGGCCGCGACCATCGCGCTCTACGAAGTATCTAGGATGCGCCCCCGATGACCGAGACGACCGAGCGCATCGAGGCGATCCGCCGGGAGGCGGCGGACGCGATCGGGACCGCCGAGACGACCGCCGCGCTGGAGGAGATCCGGATCCGCTACCTCGGCCGCAAGGCCGAGCTGCCCAACCTGCTGCGCGGCGTCGCTCAACTCGCCCCCGAGCAGCGCGCCGCGACCGGCAAGGCCGCCAACCATGCGCGCCAGGCGCTGGAGGCGGCGATCGAGGCGCGCGGGGGAGAGCTGGCGAGCGCCGAGTTGCACGAACGGCTCGGGCAGGACCGGATCGACGTGACGCTGCCGCCCGACCCGCTGCCGGCAATCGGCCGGTTGCATCTGATGACGCGGACCCGGCGCGAGATCGAGGACGTGTTCGTCGGGCTCGGCTTCAACGTCGCCGAGGGTCCCGAGATCGAGACCGTCTACTACAACTTCGACTCTCTCAACTTCACGGCGACGCATCCGTCCCGGCTCGAGTCCGACACGTTCTACCTCAAGCCGGCGGACGACCTGTTTGACCCCGACACGCAGTTGCTGCGGGTCCACACCTCGCCGATGCAGGTACGCGCGATGGAGTCCCAGTCGCCGCCGATCTACATCATCGTCCCGGGACGTGTGTACCGGCCGGACTCCGACGCCACGCACACCCCGCAGTTCCATCAGATCGAGGGTCTGGCGGTCGACACCGACGTGACCCTCGCCGACCTGCAGGGCACGCTGCTGGCGTTCGCGCGCGCGATCTTCGGGCCCGATCGGGAGGTTCGGCTGCGGCCGCACTTCTTCCCGTTCACGGAGCCCTCGGTCGAGGTCGACGTCTCCTGTTTTCATTGCGACGGCGGCGTCATGGCCGACGGCTCGCGGTGCCCGCTGTGCAAGGGCTCGGGGTGGATCGAGATCCTCGGGTCCGGGATGGTCGATCCGAACGTGTTCGCACACGTCGCGCAGCACGGCTACGACCCCGAGCAGGTGCAGGGGTTCGCGTTCGGGATGGGGATCGAGCGGATCGCGATGCTCAAACACGGCGTCCCCGACCTGCGGCTGTTCTACGACAACGACATCCGCTTTCTGGAGCAGTTCTAGGCCCGCGATGAGAGTTCCGATCGAATGGCTGCACGACTACTGCGCTCCTGAGCTGAGCACGACGGCGCTGGCCGAGCGGCTGGCGATGACCGGCACCGAGGTCGAGCGAATCGAGCATCACGGCGTCGCCGCGCTGGAGAACTTCGTCGTCGGCAAGGTCCTCGCCGCCGCCCAGCATCCCGATGCGGATCGGCTGCGTGTCTGCCAGGTCGACACCGGCGATGGCGGCGAGCCGTCGCAGATCGTCTGCGGCGCGCCGAATGTCGCGGCCGGCCAGACGGTCGCGGTCGCAAAGCCCGGTTCGGTGATGCCCGATGGCACCAAGCTGAAGGTCGCCAAGCTGCGGGGTCAGCGCTCGCACGGGATGATCCTGGCCGAGGACGAGGTCGCGATCGGCACCGACCACGACGGGATCATGGTGCTCGACGACAGGCTGGCCGCCGGCACGCCGCTGGCCGAGGTGTTGCCGATCTCGACCGACGTGCTGACGCTCGAGATCACGCCCAACCGGCCCGACTGCCTGGGGATCTACGGCGTCGCCCGCGAGGCCCACGCCGCCACCGGCGCGCCGCTGGCGCCGCCGCCCTGGCGCGAAGATCCCGGATCCGAGGGCGGCGTCGACGGTGCCGCGGTGACCGTCGAGTGTCCGGACCTGTGCCCGCGGTTCACCGCCCGGGTGTTCGAGGACGTCACCATCGACGAATCGCCCGCCTGGCTGAAGGCACGGCTGATGGCCGCCGGTCAGCGGCCGATCTCCAACGTCGTCGACATCACCAACTACGTGATGCTGCTGTCGGGCAACCCGCTGCACGCGTTCGATCTCGACCGCGTGTCCGGCGGGCACCTGACCGTCCGCCGCGCCACGGATGGCGAGCAGGTCACGACGCTCGACGATCAGACGCGCACGCTGGACTCCGAGATGGTGCTGATCGCCGACGCCGACGGCCCGACCTCGATCGCCGGGCTGATGGGCGGCGCCCGCTCCGAGGTCCAGAGCGGCACCACCCGGGTGCTGATGGAGGCCGCCAACTGGTTCGGCGCCAACATCCACCGGACGTCGCTGGCGCTCGGCCTGCGCTCTGAGGCCTCGACCCGCTACGAGAAGCAGCTGCAGCCCGAGCAGGCGCTCGAGGCGCTGGTGCTGGCCACGCAGCTGATGGTGGAGGTCTGTGGCGCGCGGCTGATGCCGGGGACGATCGATGTCGGCGGCCCAGGCCCCGAGCCACGCACGATCCGGCTGCGCGACTCCAAGCTGCGCGGGCTGCTCGGCGTCGAGATCCCGCGCGAACGCAGCGCCGAGATCTTGACCGCGCTGGAGTTCGGCGTCGATGACGCCCCCGACGGCCTGGATGCGACCGTGCCGTCGTTCCGGCGTACCGACGTGACCCGCGAGGCCGACCTGATCGAAGAGGTGTCACGGCTCGGCGCGCTCGAGATCCTGCCGTCGACGCTGCCCTCGCGCCGCGGCGCCTCGGGCCAGCTGACCGAGCGCCAGCGGCTGCGCCGCGCTGCCGGCGACGCGCTCACCGCCCAAGGCCTGCACGAGATCGTCGGCTGGAGCTTTGAAGGCCCCGACCGAGCCCAGCGGCTGCGGATCGCCGAACGGCCGGTCGTCGAGCTGCAGAACCCGATGTCGGCCGAGCAGGCTCGGCTGCGCACGACGCTGCTCGGCTCGCTGCTGGACGCGATGGCGCTCAACCGCGCGCGCGGCGCACAGTCGCTGCGGTTGTTCGAGGCTGGTGCTGTCTACCTGGCGCCCGATCGCGCCGCCGACCACCCACCGGCGGAGCCCTACCACGTTGCGGCGGCGCTGCACGGGCCGGTCAGGCCTGCGACCTGGCGCGACGCGGAGCCCGCGCCGGCCGACTTCTTCGCGGCGAAGGGCGCCCTGTCGGGGCTGCTGGACACGATCCGCGTGCCGTGGACCGTCGCCGAGCCGGGAGACCCGGAGTTGTTTCTACATCCGGGTCGCTGTGGGCAGATCGTGATCGGCGGGCAGCCCGCCGGTTGGATCGGCGAGCTGCACCCGGAGGTCGCCGCGCTGTGGGACTTCGACGATCCGGTCGCGGCGTTTGAGCTCAATCTCGATCTCGCCGACGCCGTCCGCTCGACGCCACTGTACGCCGATGTCACCAGCTTCCCCGAGGTCCGGGAGGATCTGGCGGTGGTGGTCGCCGACACGGTGCCGGCGGCCGAGCTGATCGATCTCGCTCGCCGTGCCGGGGGGACGCTGCTGGCCGGTGCCGAGGTGTTTGACGTCTATCGCGACGAGCAGCGGATCGGCGCCGGCAACGTCTCGCTGGCGCTGCGGCTGCGGTTCCGCGCGTCTGACCGAACGCTCACCGACGAGGAGGTCGCGGGGCGACGCCGGCGGATCGCCAAGGCACTCACCGACGAGCTGGGGGGGAGGGTCCGTGACGCCTAGCGTGGCGGTGCTCGGCGCCGCCGGTTACGGCGGTGCGCTCTGCGCCCGGCTGGTCGACCGCCATCCGCAGCTTGAGCTCCGGTACCTGACCGCGCGCGGCGACGACACCGGGCGGCGGCTGTCGGACCTGTACCCGCAGCACCGGGTGGCGCTGACGCTCGAGTCGCTCGACCTCGACCGCCACGCCGCGGTCGACGCCGCGATCGTCGCCTACCCGCACGGCGCCGCCGCCGAGGTCGTGTCCGAGCTGCTCGCGCGCGATGTCCGGGTCGTCGACCTGAGCGCGGACTTCCGGCTGCGGGACCCGTTGGTGTACGCCGAGTGGTACCGCGAGCACCCCAACCCGGGGTTGATCGCGGACGCCGTGTATGGGTTGCCCGAGCTCTATCGAGAGCGACTGCGTGGTGCGCGACTGGTCGCCAACCCGGGCTGCTATCCGACCGCGGCGATCCTGTCACTGGCGCCGCTGGCCCGGGCGGGGGTGATCGCGGATGTCGTGATCGACGCCAAATCGGGCGTCTCCGGCGCGGGCCGCGCGGCGACCGCGAAGACCCATTTCGTCACCGTCGACGAGAACCTGAGCCCCTACGGAGTTCCGCGTCATCGGCACACCCCCGAGATCGAGCAGGAGCTCGCGGCCTTAGGTCTCGACCTCAGGTTGACGTTCATCCCCCATCTGGTGCCGCTTGACCAGGGCGAGCTCGTCAGCTGCTACGTGACCCCTGCCCCCGGTTGGCGGCAGGCGAACGGCAGCGAATCGATCGATCGGATCCGGGCGCTGTATGCGGCCGCCTACGAGCACGAACCGTTCGTCGAGCTGACCGAGGCGCTGCCGGGGGTGCGCGACGTGCGTGAGACCAACATCTGCCGGATCTCGGTCCAGCACGACGAGCGGACCGGCCGTGTGATCGTGTTCGGCGTGATCGACAACCTCTGGAAGGGAGCCGCCTCACAGGCGGTTCAGAACCTCAACCTGATGCTCGGCCTGCCCGAGACCGAGGGGATCACATGAGCCCGTTCTTTCGCAGCCGCTGGATCGACCCGCTCGCGCACGTCACCGATCTCGCCGACGACGATGGCTCGGTCGGTCGGGGGCTGCCGATCGGATTCCGCGCGGCCGGGGTCGCCGCCGACATCAAGCCCAGCGGCGCGGCCGACGTCGCGCTGATCGTCTGCGATCTGCCCGACGTCTCCAGCCATGCGATGTTCACCCGCTCGGGCACGCAGTCCGCGCCGGTGCTCGTCTGCCGCGAGCGCTGTGAGCTGCAGCGGATCGCCGCGGTCGTCGTCAACTCCGGCAACGCCAACGCGGCCACCGGCGCCGCGGGCTTCGCGGACGCGCTGACGATGCAGCAGTTGGCGGCCGCTGCCGCGGAGGTCGACCCCGACCGGGTCGCGGTCGCGTCGACCGGCGTGATCGGCGTGCCGCTGCCGATGGACCGCGTCCGGGCCGGTATCGCCGAGGCAGGCGCAGGGCTGACCGACGACGGCGACGCGGCGTTCGCCGACGCGATCCAGACGACCGATGCGTTTGACAAGCGCGCTCGGGTGCAGGTGCAGTTGCCCGCCGGGACGGTCACGGTGACCGCGCAGGCGAAGGGGGCGGGGATGATCTCGCCCGGCTTCGCGACGCTGCTGTGCTTCGTGCAGACCGACGCGTCGATGTCGGCCCAGACCTGTGAGCTGCTGCTCAGCGTGTGTGTCAAGCGATCGTTCGATCGGATCTCGGTTGACGGACAGCTGTCGACCTCGGACACGGTCGTGCTACAGGCGTCGGGTGGCGCCGGGGTCTACGTCGCGTCGGAGTCCGAGGATGAGCTGCGGCTCGGCGAGGCGATCGACGCCGTGACGCGACAGCTGGCGCTGCTGGTCGTCGCCGACGGTGAGGGCGCGCGCCGGATCGGCCGCGTCGTCGTCCACGGCGGCGAAGACCGCACGGTCGAGCGGGTCGCGCGGTCGGTCGCCGACTCGCCGCTGGTCAAGTCCGCCCTCTACGGGGGCGACCCCAACTGGGGCCGGATCGCGCAGGCGGTCGGTGCGGCGATGCCACACACGGCGCCGTTGGCGCTGGACATCTCGATCGAGGGCGTGCAGGTCTGCTCGGGCGGCGCCTACGTCCCGCACGATGCCGAGGCGCTCGCGATAGCCGTGCAGCGTGACGAGGTCTCCTACGAGATCGGGCTGCCGGGCGAGGGCGCCCAGGCGGAGCTCTACTTCTCAGACCTCGGGCACGAGTACGTCACGATCAACGCCGACTACACGACATGACCGGATCGATGACCAGCGACGTGTCACTGCGTGATGTCGGCACGCTGCTGGAGGCGCTGCCCTACATCCGCGAGTTCCACGGCAGAACCGTCGTCATCAAATACGGCGGCGCGGCGATGGTCGACGCGGCGCTCCGCGAGGAGTTCGCGCGCGACGTGGTGCTGCTCAAGTACGTCGGCATGAACCCGATCGTGATCCATGGCGGCGGGCCGGAGATCTCCTCCTACATGCGCCGGCTCGATCTACCGATCGAGTTCGTGGACGGGCTGCGCGTGTCCGATGCCGCGACCGTCGAGGTCGCCAAGATGGTGCTCGTCGGCAAGGTCAACAAGGACATCGTGCTGCGGATCAACCGCCACGGGCAGCCGGCGGTGGGCCTCTGCGGCGACGACGGCCTGCTGTTCCGGGCCGCGCGCCAGACGGCACCGTCAGGACAGGACATCGGCTTCGTCGGCCGGATCGAGCGGGTCGACGTCGACGTGCTGACGCACGTCGCCCAGGACTACATCCCGGTGATCGCGTCGGTCGGCTCTGACCGCGACGGCAACTCCTACAACATCAACGCCGACGAGGCGGCCGGGGCGGTGGCGAGCGCGCTCGGCGCCTACAAGGTGATGTTCCTGACCGACGTCGCCGGCTGGCTGAGCGACCCCGACGATCCGACCAGCGTGATCTCCGAGGTCGCCGCCGACCGCGTGCAACGGGCGCTGCCCGAGACCTCGGGCGGGATGCGACCGAAGCTCGCCGCCAGCCTGCAGGCGATCGACGGCGGCGTGTCGTTCGCGCACATCGTTGACGGGCGCGTGCCGCATTCGCTGCTGCTCGAGCTGTTCACCGACGCCGGCCAGGGCACCAAGATCGTGCCGGCGATCACATGACCGCGCCGTCGCTGGCGCAGCTGCGAGCACTCGAGCGCGAGCACACGATCGCGACCTACGCGCGCAACCCCGTGCAGTTCGTCCGCGGCGAGGGGGCGCGGTTGTGGGACGAGCAGGGTGTCGAGTACCTCGACTTCCTGGCGGGGATCTCGGTGCTCAACGTCGGCCACTGCCATCCGCGGGTGGTCGCGGCGGTCCGCGAGCAGGTGGGCCGGTTGACCCACGTCTCGAATCTCTACTACAGCGCCGGCGCGATCGAGCTGTCGGCGGCGCTGGCGCGGAGCTCGCTCGGCGGCAAGGTGTTTCTGTGCAACTCCGGCACCGAGGCGAACGAGGCCGCGATCAAGCTGGCCCGCCGGGCACGGGCGGGTGGCAACGTGATCGTGCTCGAGGAGGGCTTTCACGGGCGCACCTACGGCTCGCTGTCGGCGACTGCGCAGGAGTCCAAGCAGGCACCGTTCGCACCGCTGGTTCCCGGCTTCGTGGTCGTCCCCAAGGATCCGGCGGCGCTGACCGCCGCGGTCGATGCGAACACCGCGGCGGTGCTGCTTGAGCCGATCCAGGGTGAGACCGGCATCCACGTGCTGTCCGACGAGCTGCTGGTCGCCGCGCGCGAGGCCTGTGATCGGGCCGGGGCGGCGCTGATCTTCGACGAGATCCAGACCGGAATGGGGCGGACCGGCACCGTCTGGGGCTACCAGCAGACGCCGGTCGTCCCCGATGCGCTGACGAGTGCCAAGGCACTCGGCGGTGGCTTGCCGATCGGTGCGCTGGTGACCGGATCGCGGCTCGCCGACGTGTTGCAGCCCGGCGATCACGGCTCGACCTTCGCCGGCGGTCCGGTGATCTGCGCCGCCGCGCAGGTGGCGCTCGAGCTCTGCTCCGAGCTCGAGCTGCTGCGCTCCGTGCGCGCGCTCGGTGAGCGCCTGCGGGCAGCGGTCGCCGAGCTGCCGGCGATCGCCTCGGTCCGCGGGCGCGGGCTGATGGTCGGCCTCGATCTCGTCGATGGTCGCTCGGCGCCGCAGCTGGCACAGCGAGCGCTCAGCGAGCAGCGACTGATCATCAACGCCACCGGACCAGCGACGCTGCGGCTCGAGCCGCCCCTGATCGTGACCGAGGCCGAAGTCGACGACGCGGTCTGTCGTCTGGCACGCCTGCTGCACTGATCGGCAAATGCGCGGCGACGTCCAGAAGGCGAAGGTCGAAGTCTCACTCGCCGCCGATCAGCGCGCCGACGCGGCCGCGGCGGCCGTCCTGCGGCGTCTGCTCGGCGTGATCGCGGAGAACACGCCCGGTGCGATCGAGGGCGACGACATCGAGTATCTGCATCAGCTGCGGGTCGCCGTGCGCCGCTCGAGGACGGTCCAGCGCCAGCTTCGCCGTGTGTTCCCTGCACTCGAGCTGCCGGGGTTTCGCTCGGACTTCCGCTGGCTGCAGCGGGCGACCGGTCCCGCTCGCGACCTCGATGTCTACGTCGACGAGTTCGGGTCGCTGGCCAAGCTCGTGCCCGCCGGGCTGCGCGACGACCTCGAGCCGATGCGCGAGGTGCTCGGCGAGCGGCGGCTCGCGGCGCGCGCGGCGCTCGAGCAGACGCTCCGTTCACGGCGCGTCATCGAGCTGATGGAGGACTGGGATCGGCTGCTGGAGTCGCTCGTCGAGCTGCCCCTGGATGATCGCCCGCATGCCGCCAAGACGATCCATCACGTTGCCGGGCGCAGGATCGCCAAGGTGTATCGGCAGATCGTCGCCGGCGGCGAGCAGATCGATTCCTCCAGCCCCGCCGAGGCGTACCACGAGCTACGCAAGAAGGGCAAGGAGCTGCGCTACATGCTTGAGCTGTTCGGGATCCAGCTGTTCGACGAGGAGGTCGTCGGTCCGCTGATCGACCATCTCAAGGACGTGCAGGAGCTGCTCGGGCGCCACCAGGACCGCGAGGTGCAGATCGAGATGGTGCGCTCGCTGGTCACGGACGTGTCGGCGCTGCCCGACGGTGGGCCCGGATGTATGGCGATGGGGACGCTGATCGCGCGGCTGCGCGACGATGAGCTCGCCGCCCGGCGCGAGTTCGCCGAGCTGTTCGAGGCGTTTGCGTCCCGCGGCCAGCGCGACGCCGTCGCCGACACGTTCCGGTGATCGTGAGGGCGATCAACTACGATCGCCGGATGGGATACAAGCTTCTTGGCTTCGTCGTCTGGCAGGGCGGCAAGCACTACTTTCGCGGGAGCCTGAGCGGCAAGGTCATCAAGCTGGCACTGGCCGGGATCGGCGCGGCGGCGATCGCGGGGGCGGTCTTCGCGGGCCGTCAGGCGACCGGCCAGGACAGCTAAGCGGCCGCGGCCGCGGGCGTGCGGCGACGCCGACCGATGAGCGACACCGCCCACAGCCCGATCGTGATCGATCGCGTCGACCGCGGGCGCGGCGACGGCGAGGAGATCCTGCTGCGGCTCTCGGGCCAGTGGCTGGTCGAGACCGACCAGTCGGCGGACGCGATCCTGGTCGTCAGCCAGCGTGGCCAGCGCCACCGGTTCGCTCCGCTTGATCCCGAGCCGGGCGGGCCGGCCTCGGCCGGCTGGCACGCAAGCTTCGCGGTCCCCGACTGGGCCGTGCCGGTCGAATATGGGCAGGCGTCGCTCTGGGTCGGATCGGCGCCAATTCCGGTGCCGCCGGTCGGCACTCGGCTGCGCGATCTGACCGCTCCGCGACCGCACGCCACCGACGAGCTGCGATCGGCGCCGAGCGCCGCGACCCCGATCGCCCCGAGCGCACCCGCGCCGCCGCCGGCGGCGGACCCGCGGTCGCTGATCGCGATGGCGCCGCCGTCGGCTGGGGACACGGGCCGGGGCGGGCCGCTCGCCGATGCGCTGATCAAGGAGACGGTGTCGGTGCTGCACGCCGAGCTCGAGCAACGCTCGGTGCGCGAGGCGAGACTCAATGCCGCGCTCGATCAGGCACGTTCAGAGCTCGCCGCGCGGACCGCCGTGCAGGCCGAGCTGGAGGCGACCCACGGCGAGCTGCGCGCGGAACTGTCGCGGTTGACGGGGGCGGTCGCCGATCAGCGAGCCGAGTTCGACCGCGGTCTGGCCGACGCGGCGCAGCGCTCGGCCTCCGAGCTGGCCGAGGCCCGGGCGGACGCGGACGCTGAGCTGGCGCGGGCGCGCGCGGACGCGGACGCTGAACTGGCGCAGGCACGCGCGGACGCGGACGCTGAACTGGCGCAGGCACGCGCGCAGCTCGATCGTGGCGCTGCCGAGCTGGCCAGTGTCCGTGACCAGTTCGCGGGTCTGGCACAGGTGCGCGATCAGCTCGCCGGCGCCAACGAGCGGCTTGCCGCGTCGGTCCAATCCGACGGCTGGCGCGCGCAGGAGGCGGCCGAACTGCGCGAGCAACTGGCCGCGGCGCAGATCGCTCGCGACGCGACCACCGCCGAGGTCGGAGGGTTGCGCGCCGAGCTCGCGCGGCTCGGGTCCGAGCTGGCGGTCACACGCGAGCAGACGGGAGTTGGCGCCGACGGGCTCGACGAGGCTCGGCGACTGCTCGAGGATGCACGCGCGATGACCGCGAAGCTGCAAGGATCCTCCTAGCAACAGCGATCGACAGAGACGCTCGATCGAGGGGACAAATGCGTCAGGGCAAAGAGCAGAAGATCGCAGCGAGCGCGAATCACGCGGAGATCCATCCGCCCGAGCGCGTACCGTCTGAACAAATGACCGAGCTGTCCGAGAGCGCGGGGTCAGAACCGCGCGGGGTCGGCGACGTGAGCGACGAAGACGCGCCGGAGACCCCGGAACGACCGAGGCTGGTCGCGCTGCCGGTCGGCGAGGCCGCCGCCGCGAATCGACCAGAGCCCGAGCGGGCGCCGGACGATCGACCGGCTGGCGCCGATGCACAGTCGGCGCGGCTGACGCTTGAGCGGGCACTGCGCGGGCCCGGCGGCCAGGCCGCCGCGCCGCCGCGGCGTGGCTCGTGGCAGATCGCCGGCGCGGTCCAGGCCGCGGCCGTGGTGCCGCGCGCGGGTGCGACGGAGCTGCAGCCCGCGCCGCCGGCGCCGCTGCCGGCCGTGATCTCCGCCGCCACGCCGGAGCTCGTGCACGCGCTGCGGGCCGAGCTGGCGATGCGAGCCAGCGTCGAGGCAGGCCTGCGAACGAGAGCGGTCGACGCCGAGATCCGACTTGCCGTGCAGGTGCTGCAGTCACAGCGGACAGCCGAGACGTTGCGACAGATCCGAGTCGAGATCGACCGGATAGCCGAACTGCTCGGCAACGAGCGGGCACGGCGCGAGGCGGCGGAGCGCCGCGTCGGCGAGCTCGAGGCAGCGCTTGCGGTGGTGGCCGAGGACGACGACCCCGAGTTCGATCCGGCAACCGAGCGCCAGCAACAGGCGGCCGCGCTCGGCGTTTCGCTGCAACGGCTGCGGACGCCTGCGATCGAGCTTGCGGCCGCCTCTGAGCCGGCGGCGCCCGCACCGGGTGACGTCAGTCCCGAGCGGCTCGCCGACGCGTTGACGAGACTGCGCGCCGGCGATCAGCCCGCGGGCCCGGAGGCGACCGGTTCACGGCCGGCATCGGAGACGATCGCGCGGCCGTTGCGGACGTTGTGTCGCCGTGACCGCGAGCTGGCCGGCAGGATCGTGCTGTCGCTGCTCGAGCTGCAGTGGACCGCGTTCCCGTACCCGATCGCCTATGACCTGCTGCTCGGCGCCGGCAACGGCTGCATCCGGGTCACCTCGGCCGACGGCTCGACCGAGGTCGTGCGCGCGCCGGTCGAGCGGTCGCTGCGTCGGGTCGAGTTTCATGTCGTCGGTGGGCCGGACCGGATCGCGCGGCTGTTGGTCGCGGGCCGGATCCGTCGCGGGCTCGGCTTCGGGCTCGCGCGGGTGCACGGCAACCGCTCCGGGTTGCGCGCGCTTGACGCGCTGCTGGGACTCCCGATCGACCTGCCGGCGCTCGCTCCGGGCGCCACCATTCCGGCGCTCGGCGACGCCGAGGCGCTCGCTGAGTTGCACCGCTGCGGCAAAGCCGCATAGAGCGGATAACGGTGCTCGCGGGACCGCTCCGCGGGTGCCATGCCGTCCGCCGCGGCGCCTAGTCTTATCGCTTCCGCGATGAGCCTCGACTGCGCCCACCTGCACGTCCATTCCGAGTACTCGTTGCTCGACGGCGCATGCAAGATCGACGCGCTCGCGGCGCGGGCGGCGGAGTTCGGACAGCCCGCGCTGGGGCTCACCGACCACGGCGTGATGAACGGCGCGGTCGAGCTCTACACGGCCTGCAAGACGCATGGGATCAAACCGATCCTCGGCTGTGAGGCATACATGGTCGACGACCATCTCGCCCGCGGGCCGGGCAAGCTCGAGCGCTTCCATCTGACCCTGCTGGCCGCCAACGACGTCGGCTACCGCAATCTCGTCAAGCTCTCGTCGGCCGGGTTCATCGAGGGTTACCAGCGCGGCAAGCCGTCGGTCGACATGGCGCAGCTGGCCGCCCACGGCGAGGGCCTGATCGCGCTGTCGGGGTGCCTGGCGTCGCGGTTCTGTCAGCACCTGATCGGCGAGCGGCCCGATCTCGCTCGCGCCCACGCGCAGGAGCTGATGCAGGCCGTCGGCGCCGACAACGTCTACTTCGAGGTGCAGAAGAACGGCCTGCAGATCCAGGACCACTGCAACGAGGAGATCGTGCGGATCGCGGCCGAGCTCAAGCGGCCGCTGGTCGCGACCGGCGACGTCCACTACCTGCGACGCGAGGACTTCGACCACCACGCGGCGCTGCTGTGCGTGCAGACGAAGTCGACGCTGGCCGAGCCGAAGATGCGGTTCGAGACCAACGAGTTCTATTTGAAGTCGACCGACGAGATGGCACGGGACTTCGCGCAATGGCCCGAGGCGATCGCGTCGACGATCGAGATCGCGGAGCGCTGTGAGGTCGAGCTCGAGCTCGGCCGACAGCTGATCCCGAGCTTCCCGACACCGGACGGCTCCGACGAGCGCTCCTATCTGAGAACCCTGGTCGAGACCGGGCTGCGCGCCCGGTACGGCGATCCGATCCCCGCGCCAGCGCGCGAGCGCGCCGAGTACGAGCTCGGCGTGATCGACCGGATGGGTTTCAACGCCTACTTCCTGATCGTCTGGGACTTCGTCAAGTACGCCAAGGACAGCGGCATCGCGGTCGGCCCCGGCCGCGGCTCCGCGGCCGGCTCGCTGGTCGCCTTCTGCCTCGAGATCACGGATGTCGACCCGCTCCGTTACGACCTCCTGTTCGAGCGGTTTCTGAACCCCGAACGCGTCTCGATGCCCGACATCGACATGGACTTCTCGGTGCGCGGGCGCGAGCGGGTGATCCGCTACGTCACCGACAAGTACGGCAAGGGCGCGGTCGCCCAGATCGTCACCTTCGGCAAGATGTTCCCACGTGCCGCGACGCGCGACGCCGCCCGCGTGCTCGGCCACGACTACGGCACCGGCGACCGGCTGGCGAAGCTGATCCCCGATCCCGAGCAGGGGCGCGCGCCGAAGTTCGCCGACTGTCTCGCGGCCGGCACGCCGCTGCGCGCCGAGGTCGACCGCGACGGGGTCGCCAAGCAGATCGTCGACGTCGCGCAGGGGCTCGAGGGGATCGTCCGCAACTCGTCGATCCATGCCGCCGCGGTGGTGATCTCCGATCGCGATCTGACCGACATCCTGCCGCTGCAGATCGCGGAGGCGGGCACCGACGACAACGGCGACAAGGTCTACCGGACGGTCACCCAGTTCTCGATGAAGCCGGTCGAGGCGCTGGGCCTGCTGAAGATGGATTTCCTGGGGCTGCGCAACCTCGACGTGATCGAGGACGCGCTGGACATCATCGAGCGCTCCAGCGGCGAGCGACCGGACATGACGTCGCTGCCGCTCGACGATCCCAAGACCTACGAGATGATGGCCGACGGGGATTCGGTCGGCGTCTTCCAGTTCGAGTCCGAGGGGATGCGCGAGACGCTGCGCCGGGTGCGGCCGTCGGAGTTCGAGCATCTGATCGCGCTCAACGCGCTGTATCGGCCGGGCCCGATGGAGAACATCCCGCACTACACGCGCGGGATGCACGCGCCCGACGGCGTCACCTACCCGGACGAGCGCCTGCGACCGATCCTCGAGTCGACCTTCGGGGTGATCGTCTACCAGGAGCAGGCGATGCAGATCTCCAAGGAGATCGCCGGCTTCTCCGGCGCCAAGGCCGACGACCTTCGCAAGGCGATCGGAAAGAAGAACCGCGAGGCGATGGCCAAGCTCAAGCCCGAGTTCTACGCGGGCTGCCGCACCTCCGGCGCCAGCGAGTCGGTGACCGAGTGGCTGTGGACGACCAACGAGCGATCGGCCGACTACTCGTTCAACAAGTCGCACTCGGCCTGCTACGCGCTGATCGCCTACCGGACCGCGTGGCTGAAGGCCAACTACCCGGCGGAGTTCATGGCGGCCCTGATCTCGTCGGTGATGGACACCAAGGACCGGGTGCCGTTCTTCGTCGCGCAGGCCGAGCAGATGGGGATCGAGATCCTGCCGCCTGACGTCAACCTCTCCGACCACGAGTTCGTCGTTGTCGACGGGAACATCCGATTCGGGCTCGATGCGGTCAAGGGCGTCGGTTTTGCCGCGGTCGAGGCGATCAAGTCGGCACGTGGCGACGGCGCCGACAGCGCCGGCGGCGGTCCCGCCGCCGAGCCGTTCACGAACCTGTTCGAATTCTGTGAGCGCGTCGACAACCGCGCTGTCAACAAGAAGGCGATCGAGGCGCTGATCAAGTGCGGCGCGTTCGGCTCCACCGGCGACAGCCGCAAGGGCATGCTGTCGGTGCTCGAGCAGGCGCAGGCGGCCGGCGCCCAGGCCCAGCAGGACGCGTTGATCGGACAGGGCTCGATCTTCGACCTCGCGATGCTCGGCGGCGACGACGCCGGGCCGGGCAACGGCGGCGCTGCGATGGGCGCCAGCCACGCGCCGGTCCCGGCCGAAGAGTTCGATCAATCCGAGCTGCTGGTGGCCGAGAAGGAGTCGCTGGGGCTGTTCATCTCGGCGCACCCGCTCAAGGAGCTAGGCCCCGCGCTGCGTAAGAAGGTCGACAGTCCGATCGGCGAGATCTCGGGCCGCAAGGACGGGGATTGGGTGACGATCGGCGGGATCGTCCAGCAGTTCAAGAAGATCAAGACCAAGAAGGGCGACATGATGGCGTTCGCCACCCTCTCCGATCTTGAGGAGGCGGTCGAACTGGTCGTGTTCGGCAGCGTGCTCGAGACCGCCGAGCAGGCGCTCGCGGTCGACACGATCGTGCTGGTGCGCGGCAAGGTCGACCACAAGGACGCGAACAAGACCGTCGTGCTGGCCCAACAGGTCGAGCGCTTCGAGCCGCGGCCCGAGGAGATCGTGCGCGCTCGCGAGGAAGTGGCCAAGCCGCCGCCACCGCCCGCGCCGCTGCGGCTCTGCGTCGACGCGACCGCGCTGCCGGCGACGGCGCTGGCCGAGCTCAAGCAGCTGATCGCGGGCTGCCCCGGTGACGCTGAAGTGGTGATCGAGCTGGCGACCTCCGCCGGTCGCCGACGCCTCAAGCTCGGGCCCGACTATCGCGTCGCGCGAACCGCGGGCCTGCGCGCCCAGCTCGATCAGCTGCTCGGTCCGGCGCTGATCTCCTCGCCGCAGGCCGGCGTCGCTGCCTGACGCGATCCGCCGCCTCAGCGGCTCGCGGGGCGTCGCGGCTAGCTCGGGCCGCCTGGGTGAGCCCCGGAGCGTGGCAGCCAGGGGCCGTACCAGCCGCCACAGCCCTTGGCGAGCCGCTCGGCTTCGGGCGGACCCCACGAGCCCTGCGGGTAGACGATCGCCTTCGGTGGGTGCTCGAGCAGCGGCGCGACCACGCGCCAGCACTCCTCGACGTTGTCCTGCCGGGTGAAGTGGCTCGAATCGCCCGCCAGTGCCGCCGACAGCAGCACCTCGTACGGGGTGGCGCCCTCGCCGCCCTCGTCGGCAAAGGTCATGTCGAAGTCGATCTCCGAGGCGCCGGCCTGGTCCGCGCGCTGGGCGTCGAGCGCGATCCGAACGCCGGTCACGGGGTCGATCCGGATCACGATCTGGTTGGGGTTGGGACGCCGCCGCGTCGGGGCCTTGATGAACGGCAGCCGCGGCGGGTGGTGCATCACCAACCGGACCTCGGTCTGGCGAACCGGCAGCCGCTTGCCGGTGCGCAGCAAGAACGGCACCCCCGACCAGCGCCAGCTGTCGATGCGCAGCTTCAGCGCGACGTAGGTCTCGGTGTCTGAGTTGGGGGCGACGCCGTCGACCGAGCGGTATCCGTCGTACTGTCCGCGGACGCAGTGCCTGGGGTCGGCATCGCAGACCGCCTCGAAGACGGCCTGTTTGGCGTCCTTCTGGTTCTCGGGATCGGCGTTTGAGGGCGCCTCCATCGCGATCGCCGCGACGACCTGCATCAGGTGGTTGACGACGACGTCGCGCAGCGCGCCGACCGGGTCATAGAAGTGCCCACGGTCGGACACGCCGAGGCTCTCGGCCATCGTGATCTGCACCGAGGCGACGTGAGCGCGATTCCACAGCGGCTCCAGCATCGCGTTGGCGAAGCGCAGGTAGAGGACCTCCTCCAGGCCCATCTTCCCGAGGAAATGGTCGATCCGGTAGATCTGCGCCTCGTTGATGTACTTGTGGAGCTCCGTCGCCAGGTCCCGGGCCGATTGCAGGTCGTGCCCGAACGGCTTCTCGATCACGACGCGACGGTCGTCGCGGGTCAGCCCCGCCTTGGCCAGTCCCGCCACCACCATCGCAAACAGCGACGGTGGGGTCTCCAGATAGAAAACCGGGTTGCGCGCGTCGCCGAGCGCCTCGGCGACCTTGGTGTAGGTGCCGGCGTCGTTGAAGTCCCCAGCGATGTAGTTCAGTCGCGCCGCGAACCGGTCGAACACCTCCTCGTCGAGCGTCTCGCCGCCGGCGATGATCACCTCACGCGCATGATCCCGGAGCTGGTCCACCAACCAGTCGTCGGCGGCGACGCCGATCACCTTGCACTTCAGCAGGCCGCGCGCGTCAAGCCGGTACAGCGAGCGCAGCGTCATCTGCTTGGCGAGGTCGCCGGTGATCCCGAACACGACCAGCGCGTCGCCGGGGCTGGTTAGGGAGCTCATGCCGACGTCCTTGTCCGTCGCCGCCGCTGGTCTTTGCCGCGCTTGCGCAGCTTCGCGCACAGCCTGAGCTCGGCCTTGGTCGGTCCCTGCCGATCCGGTCCCGGGGTCTCCAACACGCACGGGAGTCTCTCGAATCGCGGTTCGGAGAGGAACGCCGCACAGCCGCGATCGCCGATCTCGCCCCGGCCGATGTCGGCGTGACGGTCGCGGTTTGAGCCCAGCGGGGTCTGGGAGTCGTTGAGGTGCAGCGAGCGCAGGCGCTTGAGCCCGACCACATCGTCAAAGCGGTCGAGCACGTCCGCGACCCCGTCGATCGTGCGGATGTCATAGCCGGAGGCCAGCAGATGGCATGAGTCGAGGCAGACGCCGAGCCGGGGATCGTCGCCGGCCGCCTCCAGCAGCGCGGCGAGCTCCTCGAACGAGCGGCCGAGCGTGCCGCCGGCGCCGGCGGTGTTCTCCAGGTGCAGCTCGCATCCCTCGGTGTCGTTCAGCGCGCGCGCGATCAGCTTGCCGGCGCGCTTGATCGCCTTGGACACGTCGCCCTGCTTGGCCGAGCCCGGGTGCAGCACGACGCCCGCGGCGCCGATGCCCGCCCCGACCGTCAGCGACTGCACGAGCGAAGCGTGCGACTTGTCGCGGATCGCGTTGTCCTCGGTGGCGCAGTTGAGCAGGTAGACGGCATGGATCAGGACCGCGCCGATCCGGCTGTGGCAGATCGCGTCGCCGAACGCCGCGAAATCGTCGTCGCTGTAGGCCGTCGGGCGCCACATCCGGGGCGACTGATTGAAGATCTGGATCGCGTGCGCGCCCAGTTCGGTGCCGCGCTCGATCGCCTTGGGCAGGCCTCCCGCCTGGGAGACGTGGGCGCCGATTAGCATCGAAGATCCATGAGAGTTCGCTTTGCTCCTTCTCCGACCGGCGCGCTGCACGTCGGCGGCGCGCGCACCGCGCTGTACAACTGGCTGTTGGCGCACGCCCCCGGGGATCGGCCTGACGGCCGCGCCGGAACGCTCGTGCTGCGGATCGAAGATACCGACCGCGCCCGCTCGACGCCCGAGAACGTCGAGCAGATCTTCGACGCGCTGCGCTGGCTGAACCTCGATTGGGACGAGGGACCGGTGTTCCAGAGCGAGCGCGCCGACCGCCACGGGCAGGTGCTGGCGCAACTGCTGGACTCGGGCCATGCCTACCGCTCGACCGCGACCGGCGATGACGTCAAGGCGTTCAAAGAGCGAAACGGTGCCGACCGCGGCTACCGGGGCGAGCCGGAGTCCGATGGCGCCGTCCGCTTGCGCGTCCCCGACGAGGGGCACACGGTCGTTCAGGACGTGATCCACGGGGACACCGCGTTTCCCAACGCCAGCCTCGACGATCCGGTGATCGCCCGCGCCGACGGCTCGGTGCTCTACAACTTCGCGGTCGCGATCGACGACCTCGACGCCGAGATCTCGCACGTGGTTCGCGGCGCCGACCATCTCTCCAACACGCCCAAGCAGTTGCTCGTGCTCGACGCGCTCGGGGCGCCGGCGCCGCTGTACGCACATCTACCGCTGCTGCATGGGCCGGACGGACGCAAGCTGTCAAAGCGCCACGGCGCCGCCTCGGTTCAGGAACTGCGAGACGCGGGCTACCTGCCCGAGGCGGTCGACAACTACATCGCGCTGCTCGGCGCCGGGTTCGCCGCCGACGAGGAGTTCTTCACGCTGCAGGAGTTGGCCGACCGGTTTCGGCTGCAGCGCGTCTCCAAGAGCCCCGCGGTATTCGATGAGCGCAAGCTGCGCAGTCTCGACGGCGACCATCTGCGGGCGCTGTCGATCGACGATCTGACCGAGCGGCTGGAGCGGTTCACCGGCCGCGGCGGATTGCGCGGTGCGGTCGAGATCTCGCGCGAGAAGATCCAGACGCTGGCCGACTTCTGGCCGCTGGTCTCGTTCCTGTTCGACGGACCGGTCGATGACCCGGCGGCGTTCGATCGCGTGATCGGCGCTGACGGCGCGGTGCAGACGATGATCGAGGCCCGCGACGCGCTGGCCGCGACCGAGCCATTCGACAGCGAAGCGATCGAGGCGTCGCTGCGCGGCGTCGTCGAGCACCGCGCGGTCAAGCCCGGCAAGGTGTTTCAGCCGATCCGCGTGGCGATCGCGGGGCAGCCCGTCTCGCCCGGGATCTTCGAGACGCTGGGGCTGCTCGGGCGCGAGCAGACGCTGGCGCGGCTCGACGCCGCGATCGCGCGGGCCAACGGCGGCGCCGCGGCGTGAGCGATCGCCTGGGCGCGGGCGCCCAGCGCTAAACCGCGCGGGCGACTCTGCCGATAGAGAAGTATCGGCGCGGGTTGGGGTGAGACCGTGCGATCGACCACGAATTCCGGATCATGTGAGGTACAGGGTTGGTGACTGGTAGTGCGGCGGAGATGAGCAGCGGGTCGCTGGACTCGTACGGAACGCCGCCGACCCGACACAACGAGGGGCACGGCCGCCGTCTAACGACGGCGTTCGAGGCGCTCGAAAGCTACCCAGTCCTCGTCGAATCGCGTAATCGCGTGCTGCGGTTGTTCGAATCGGGGCGGCCGTCGCTGTCCTACGTCGTCGCCGCGGTCGAGGCCGACCTGGCCCTGACGGTCACCGTCGTGCGGCTCGCCAACCAGGTCGACGGGCCGATGCGCGGACGGGTCGAGAGCGTCGTCGCCGGCGTCGAGGCGCTGTCGATCGACACGGTGCTGGCGATCGCCAGCCGGGCGCGGACGTTTGACTTCTTCGAACGCACCGCCGTCTGGCAGGGGATCCCGGAGCGGCTGCGGTTGCACGCGATCGCGACGCAGCGCGCCGCCGACCGGCTCGCGCGCGAGATCGGCTACGACCACCGTGACCGGTTGATGGTGACCTCGCTGCTGCACGACATCGGCAAGCTCGTGCTCGTACATGCCTACCCGGGCTACCCCGAGCAGGTTCACGGCGACGCCAAGACGCCAGAGGAACGGCTCCGGGCCGAGCGCCGCGAACTCGGGGTCGACCACTCCCTCGTCGGCGGCGTGCTCGCCCGCCGCTGGGCGCTGCCGCGTTCGATCGCGAGCGTGATCGAACGCCACCACTCAGAGGACGCGACCGACGAGGCCGCGATCGTCAGGCTCGCCGACATGCTCGCCCACTACGTGCTCGGCGGGACGATCTCCCCGTCGGAGATGCTGGCTGCCGCGCGTACGGTCGAGCTGAGCCCGGCCAGCCTGCGCACGGTCATGTACGAGCTGCCGCTGCCGTCGGTCGGTTCGCGCCCGCGCCAGGTCGAGCCGTGTCCGATGTCCAGCCGCGAGGTCGACGTGCTGCGTCGGCTCGCCAAGGGGATGGTCTACAAGCAGATCGCCTCCGAGCTGGGGCTGTCGACGAGCACGATCCGCACCCACCTGCACAACGTGTACGGCAAGCTCGGCGCGATGGATCGTGCGCAGGCGGTGCTGATCGCAACCGAACGCGGCTGGATCTGAGCACCCGCCGCACGGTGACAGCGGTGCCGTAGGATCGGCCGCCGATGTTGTCGATCACGACCAAGTCCCCGTACGCGCTCAGCGCACTGGTCGAGTTGCATCGTCTGCAGGCAGCGGGGCCGGTGCCGATCGCCGAGCTCGCCCGGCGCCGCGAGATTCCGGTGCAGTTTCTCGAGCAGCTGTTCGCGACCCTGCGACGAGCCGGGATCCTGCGCTCGCAACGCGGTGTCAAGGGCGGCTACACGCTCGCGCGGCCGGCCGCCGAGGTGACCGTGCTCGAGCTCGTCGAGGTGCTCGACGGCCCGCTCGGAGCGGGGGCGACCGGCGTCTTCGCCGAGGCTGCGCAGGCGGCCGCCGCGGTGCTCGGTGAGGCGACCGTCGCGTCGGTCTCCGAGCAGGAGTTGCGCGCCGCCGGGGCGCCGATGTACTACATCTAGCCTCGCGCGGTGGGAAGCGGGGCCGCATGCGGCCCCGCTCCGATCGGCGCATGCGCCGATCGGCGGGCGGTGCATGCACCGCCCGCTCGGACTTTGTGGATTGCGTACAGAGGGGGTGTAGCAGATCACAAGGTTCGGTGTCGGCGTGTGCGCGGCGGAACTTTGGCGAAAACGTGTGAATTATTCGCAGGTTCTCGCCATCGTTTCGCGCTCGGGCCGCTGCGGTTCGCGCTCCGGCGCCCGCGGTTCGCGTTCGGGCCGCCGCGGTTCGCGCTCGGGCCGCCGCACGTGAACCATTCGTCCTGGGCCGAGACCGCCGCGGCGAACGAATCAGCCTGACAGCACGCTAGCTCAAGCTGCCGGCCCGTTCCGCGCGCTCGAAGCGGCCGATCCGGACCGTCATCACGACCAGGTTCCCGATGACGAGCACCAGGAACACCCCGAAGATGATCCACAGCCAGGCCGGAAAGTGCGCGACCAGCCCGACCACGATCAGCACGGCGAGCAGCGGGGTCTGTGCCAGCGAGAGCCGGCGAGTCCGGCGCAGCTGCGCTGAGCGGGTCGGCTTCGGCGGCGGTGCCCGGCGTTGGCGTCTCTGTGCGCGAGCTCGGCTTCCCATCCCGGTCGGGAAGTATGCCGGGTCGGCGGTCCCCGACTAGCATCGCCGGTCATGCGCGCGGGCGAGGACGGGGTGTTTGGGTGACCACGCCGGTGCCGCGCAATATTGCCGCGCTCGTCGGCCGCACGCCGGTGATCGAGCTCTCAAAGCTGACCGAGGGCCGCAACGTCGAGCTGTTCGCCAAGCTCGAGGCGTTCAACCCCGGCGGCAGCGTCAAGGACCGGATCGGGGTCGCGATGATCGAGGCGGCCGAGCGCGAGGGGAGGATCGAGCCGGGTCGTACGACGATCGTCGAGGCGACCAGCGGCAACACCGGGATCGCGCTCGCGTTCGTGTGTGCGGCGAAGGGATACAACCTGACCCTGACGCTGCCCGAGGGGATGAGCCGCGAGCGCGAGGGGCTGCTGGCACTGTACGGCGCGACCGTGCGCGTGACCGAGTCGCTCGGCGGGATGAACGAGGCGGTCGACGCCGCCCGGCGGCTGGCCGACGGCGCCGACACGTTCCTGCCCGACCAGTTCTCCAACCCCGCCAATCCCGAGATCCACCGGCTCACGACCGGCCCGGAGCTGCTGGCAGCGCTCGACGGCCGGATCGACGCGTTCGTGGCCGGTGTCGGCACCGGTGGCACGATCACCGGCGTCGGGCAGGCGCTCAAGCAGCGCAACCCCGACTGCCGGATCATCGCGGTCGAGCCGCGGACGTCCGCGGTGCTTTCCGGCGGCCCGCCCGGGCCGCACAAGATCCAGGGGATCGGCGCCGGCTTCGTCCCCGCGGTGCTCGACCGAGACGTGCTCGACGAGGTGATCGCGGTCGACGACGAGGACGCGATCGAGACCGCGCGGCTGCTGGCCCGCCGCGAGGGAGTGCTCGCCGGGATCTCCTGCGGCGCCGCGGTGCATGCGGCGCTGCAGCTCGCGCGGCGAGCCGAGTTCCGCGGCGCACGGATCGCGACGATCCTGCCCGACTCGGGCGAGCGCTACGTCTCGACCCCGTTTTTCGCTCCCTAGTGTTGTCGTCGATGACCGCTGCGCTGAGGCGAATCGTCGCGGAGGTTCGCTCCGACATCGCGGCGATCAAGAGCCGCGACCCGGCCGCCCGCGACGTCGGTTCGCTCGAGATCCTCGCCGCCTGGCCTGGTCTGCACGCGCTGCTCGCACATCGGTTCGCGCACACGTTGTATCGGGCGCAGGTGCCGTTGGCGCCGCGGCTGGTCGCGGCGGTGGCACGGTCGGTGACAGGGATCGAGATCCACCCGGCGGCGACGATCGGGCACCGCTTCGTGATCGACCACGGGATGGGTGTGGTGGTCGGGGAGACCGCCGAGATCGGTGACGACGTGACCCTCTATCAAGGGGTCACCCTCGGCGGCACCGGGTTTCAGACCGGTAAGCGCCACCCGACCGTTCAGGACAACGTGACGGTCGGCTCGGGGGCGAAGATGCTCGGTCCGATCACGATCGGCCACGGTGCCAAGATCGGCGCCAACACGGTCGTGATCCACGACGTTCCGCCGAACACGACGGTGGTCGGCAACCCCGGTCATCCGGTGCGGGTCGAGGGACGGCGCCCGGAGGGTCCGGACGCCGACTGGATCCATCTGCCGGATCCGGTCGCCGAGGCGATCCGGGGCCTATCGGCACGGATCGGGGCGATCGAGGCCGGCTCAGAGCAGCCGCCGGACGAGTCAGACGGTCGTACGAACCCGACGGTCGGGCCTAATCCCGCCGGCGGCTGACGACCTCGTCGGCCGGCTCGCCGGCCGACGACTCGTGCTCGAGCAGCGGGGAGGGATCGACCAGGTTGCGCCGTGAGCGCACCAGATACAGCGGTCGGCGCTTGACCTCGTCGTAGATGCGGCCGACGTACTCGCCGATAATCCCGATCGCGATCAGCTGGATCCCGCCGAGCAGCAGGACCACGATCGTGAGCGCGCCGAACCCCGGCAGGTAGGAGCCGAGCAGCCGCAGCACGACCACGACCGGGATCGCGATGAACGCGAGCGTCGAGATCAAGAAGCCGAGCAGCGTCGCCAGCTGCAGCGGTCGGTCAGAGAACGACAGGATCGCGTCGGCCGAGAAGCGCAGCATCTTGGTCAGTGTGTATTTCGTCTCACCGGCGTAGCGGGCATCGCGCTCGTAGGGGACCGCGGTCTGCGTGAAGCCGACCCAGACGGTCATCCCGCGCAGGAACCGGTTGCGCTCGCGCATCGCCAGCAAGGCGTCGAGTGCGCGCCGGTCGAGCAGCCGGAAATCGCCGGAGTTGTGGTGCAGCTCGACCTGGGCGAGCTTGTCGAACAGGGTGTAGAACCAGCGTGCGGTCGTCAGCTTGAAGCGTGATTCGCCGGCTCGCTCGGCGCGAACCGCGTAGACGACGTCGCAGCCCGCGCGCCAGTGGTCGAGCATCGTCGTGATCAGCTCGGGTGGATCCTGCAGGTCGGCGTCGAGCATCACCACGGCATCGCCGGCGGCGTGGTCGAGGCCGGCCGTCAACGCGGTCTGATGGCCGAAGTTGCGCGACAGCGAGATCACCTTGACGCGCGAGTCCGCATCCGCGATCCGGTCAAGCAGCAGCGGCGTCCCGTCGGTCGATCCGTCGTCGACGAGCACGAGCTCGAACGGCAACCCGTCGAGCGCCTCGCAGACGCGCCGGTGAAACTCCTCGATCAGCTGGTCCTCGTTGAAGACGGGGGCGACGACGCTGACCAATTGCAACGCGCGGCTGTCGTCGGTGGTAGCGATCGCGGTGCTCATCGGCTGGATGGTAGGGCTCGTGCCCGCCGTTACTAGAAGATCGGTGCCCCGTGCGGCACGAAGCCGAGCAACTGCACGCCCAGCACGATCCCGGTCATCGCCACCGACACGTGCACGAGCCGGCGGTCACGGCCAAGCGCGGCGAGCGGCAGCATCCACGCCACGTACCACGGCAGCAACGAACTGGAGGAGACGAGCATCGCCAGCGTCGCCCAACCGGTGGCCGCGATCCAGTCCATCCGTCCGAGCCACACGAGCCACAGCAGCCAGGCACAGACGCCCGCGAACGCGGCGACGAGCAGGAAGGTTGCGATGTGGCTGATCGTCGGCAGCCCGAGGCGGCTGGAGATGAAGCCGGGGATGCTGTTCCAGCTGCCCTCCTTCTGGCCCTGGCTCAACGTCCCGATGATGTGAAACCCGCCGGAGCCGAACACCGCGAAGCTCAGTGCCGCCACGACGACGGCCCCGGCGGCGATCCCGATCAGCAGCTCGCGGCGCCGACGCCGGCCGCGCTCGGCGCCGCCGGCGACGATCGCGAACGGCAACAGCAGCCCACCGGTGAGCTTGACCCCGGCGGCGACGACTCCGAGGGCGCCGCCGAGACGATCACGCTTACAGACCAGCGCGTAGACCGAACCCGTCACCGCCAGCAGCATCAGCAGGTCATTGTGGCCGCCGCCGACGCCGTAGACGATCAGCAGGGGGTTGAGTCCGACCAGCGCGACCGCGCGTGTGGGGCTCGTCCGCAGCCGCTGCGCGCAACGCCAGACGAGCGCGACCAGGCCGAGCGCCGCCGCGCCGGCGATCGCCTTGTAGACGTAGACGCTGGTCGCGATCGACAGTTTCGCGAAGGCGTAGCTGAACACGGTGAACAGCGGGCCGTACGCGCTGGGCGTCTGAAACCACTTCGATCCGATGTACGGGTACACCGGATCGAGATTGATCGCGTAGGGGCCATGCAGGTACGGGTTGATCCCGTAGGTCGCACCCATCCGGGCGTACGCCTGGTAGCTGAACACGTCGGTCGAGACCAACGGCGGCCCGAGCAGCACGAGCACGTTGAGCGCGAGGATCGAGCCGAGCACGAGCCGCGGCGACAGCCGGTCCGAGACGCCGACCGCGATCGCGTAGGAGCCGAACATGGCGATCAGGACCGCGATCGCGCCGACGACGTGCAGGTTGAGATCGATCCCGCCGAACAGGCCGGCGAGCGCCGCCGGCACCGGCCGGATCGTGAGCGGCAAGAACGATTGCGTGTTGGCGGCCGAGATCGTGACCAGCAGCCCGGTCGCCAGCAGCCCGGCGATCGCCAGCTTGCCGCGGCGCACGAGCCGCCGCTCTCGGTCGTCGTCATGGCTGGGAAGCGGATCTGACCCCGGGCGCCGCAGCGGCGGGGCGGGGTCGCGAACCGCCGGCGGCGGTTCGAGCACCGCCGCGTCGAGGTCGTCGAGCATCGCGACGGGCGGCAGGGTGCCGCCGTCTACAGCCGCGTCGACCGGACCGTTACCGGGCATCTGCTGACGGAGAATGCCCGGTCCGGCGGCGGCGAACCAGTCCCGGCGCATTCAGGTCAGGTTAGGAGGCGTGGCGGCGCTCGGGGGCACGGACGGCACCGGTCCCGATCGCGGCCGCGGCTTCTCGCTTGAGCCTGGGCACCCGCCAGACCGCCTCGAGCGCGATCCTGGTCGACATCTTCGACTTGCCGGCGACGCGGTCGGCGAACACAATCGGGATCTCGCGCACGCTGAATCCGGCCAATACGGCGCGGTAGGTGACTTCGATCTGGAACACGTAACCCTGCGCCCGGATGCTCGGCAGGTCGATCGCCTCGAGCACCTCGCGCCGGATGCACTTAAAGCCGCCGGTCAGGTCATGTACGCGCACGCCGAGGACCGCACGCGCGTACATGCCGCCGCCGCGGCTGACCAGCTTTCGTAGCGGGCTCCAGTCGCGTACCCCACCTCCCGCGACATAGCGCGACCCGAGCACGAGATCGGCGCCGGCCGACGCGGCCACCAACGCCGGCAGGTAGCGGGGGTCGTGGGAGAAGTCGGCGTCCATCTCGATCACGCGGGCGGCACCGGCGTCGAGGGCGTGCTGAAACCCGGCCAGGTAGGCGGCGCCGAGGCCGGCCTTGTGGGCGCGATGCAGCACCTGCACCCGGTCCGAGCGCGATGCGAGCGAGTCGGCGATCCTGCCGGTTCCGTCGGGCGAGTCGTCGTCGACGATCAGGATCCGGTAGCCGTCGGCGGCGACCCGGTCAAGCTCGGCGCTGCTGGCTGCGACGATCCGCTCCAGATTGACCGCTTCGTTGTAGGTGGGGATGATCACCCAGGTCGCCGCGTCCATCGTGCGCGCAATCTAGATGGTTGGTTGCGCGGCCGCGTGAGCCCCCGGGTCCGGCGGTCAACTCGCCGATCAACGGATCGATCCCAACTGATCTGCGGCTGGCGCGGCAGGCCCGCTCGGGCGCTGCGCGAAGATTGATTCGATGGCCGATCGCAGATCAGCGCCGCCGGGCGAGCGCGTGAGTCGGGACGCGCCCCCACGTGAGCTCGCGCTGCGCCGTCGGCGTCGCGCCGCGGCGCTCGTCGTGGTCGCGTTCGCGGCGTTGGTCGCCGGACTGATCGCCGGCGGCATCTCGTCGGGCGCACGAACACGCCGGGCCAGGATCGCGTCGGTCGAGACCGGCTTTCTGTCGAAGATCAAGCGGCTGGCCGGGGACGGCTCCAATTCGCTGCTGGCACAGCAGCGCAGCCAGCAGAACGCCGCGATCAACCGAACCCTCGGCTATACCCCGGCAATCCGGATGGCCGGAAGCCAGCACCGCGAGATGGCACTGACGTTCGACGACGGTCCCGGCCCGTACACGCTGCGGCTGCTGCGGGTGCTGCGTCGCACCCACACGCCGGCGACGTTCTTCGAGGTCGGCGTCGCCGAGCAGTACTTCCATGCCGGGACGGCGGCGATCGTCAAGCTCGGCTACCCGATCGGCGATCACACCTGGAGCCACCCGGACATGGCCGGGCTGTCGCGGTCGGAGCAGCGGGCCGAGCTGCTGCAGGAGGCACACGCGATCGGCCGTTACGGCGCGCCGTTCCCACGGCTGTTCAGGCCGCCGTATGGCGACTGGAACGCGACCACGTTGCAACTGCTGCGCAAGTACCACATGCTGATGGTGCTGTGGTCGATCGACACCGATGATTGGCAGCTGCCGGGCGCCCACAAGATCGTCCATCGCGTGCTCAGCGCCGCGAAGCCGGGGGCGATCGTGTTGATGCATGATGCCGGCGGCAACCGCTCCGAGACGATCGCGGCACTGCCGAGGATCATCCGCGGGCTGCGGGCGCGCGGCTACAAGCTCGTGACCGTGCCACAACTGCTGGTCGACAACCCGGCGCCGCGCAAGCAGTCCTACGCGCTGCTCGACGGCGCCGGCGGTTAGCGTTGAAGGCGCCCGGAGCGTGCTCGGGCGCAGCGATCAGCGGGGCACGTAGGCGACGCGATTCCAGCTGGGCTCGGGCGCGAGCTCGATCGGTTCGCCGCCGCGATCGGGCTGGACGTAGACGAACCCCTGCGTGTCCTCGTCGAACGAGACGTCGAGCTCGCCTTCCTTGACGCGCTGGTCGAGCCAGGCGCCGCGGAAGATCAGCCGTCGCAGCCAGTGCACGAGCGAGCGTTCTGACGGCCCGACCAGCTCCGCCCAGCATTCGTTGACGTGCTCTCCGAGCGCCGAGGCCGGGTCGGAGACCTCACCGTTGACGACCAGGTTGATCAGGTCCTCGGCCTCGTCCTCGTGAACCGCTCCACCGAGAAATCCAAGCTTGCGCGCGGCCTGTTCGCAGCGTTCGCGGAAGTCACGTTCATTGAACGTAAAGCGGAGCTCTCCATACTCAAGGACGAAGTCATCGCCCGAGCTGTAATTACCTCGGCGGAACATTTGGCGTCGGCATCATATGTGCGATTCCTGCGCCCCCGATGGCATGAATGTGATGTTGCAGGGGGGAGAATCTGCTACGCGCCGTGGCTACTACTCATATGACCGCATCGGCGCCGCCGCAACCACCGTTTTCCGTCCACCCGGAGTCCGGAAACCCGTCGCGAATACTGATCGTAGAGGACCACGAGCTGACCAGGCGATTTCTCGCCGACAACCTTGCCGCGGACGGCTTTGAGCCGCTGCCCGCGAGTTCGGTCGAGCACGCGCGTCAGCTGCTCGCGACCGAGCAGCCGGCGGTGGCCGTGCTCGATCTGATGCTCGGCGACGGAGACGGTCTGGCGCTCTTGTCAGAGCTGCGGCGCCCGGGCTCTAGCTTTGATCGGGAGCTGCCGGTGCTGATCCTGTCCGGTCGCGCGTCCGAGCTGGACCGGATCCGCGGTCTGGAACGCGGCGCCGACGATTATCTGCCGAAACCGTTCGCGTACCCAGAGCTGCGCCTGCGCTTGGCGGCGCTGCTGCGTCGCACCGCCGGGCGGCCCGGCGGCGGGCGAATCCGCGCACGGTCGCTCGAGCTCGATACGCGTAGCCGCCAGGTGTTGGTCCGCGGCGAGCCGATTCATCTGTCGCGCACCGAGTTCGCGCTGTTGGGCCTGCTGGCGTCCGCGCCGACCCGAACGTTCACGCGCGCGGAACTGTTGCGCAACGTCTGGGGCGTCGAGCCCTCACAGATCAAGACGCGCACGCTCGATTCCCATGCCCACCGGCTGCGGGCGAAGCTGAGCGCCCCGAACGACGGGTACGTATTCAACGTCTGGGGTGTGGGCTACCGGCTGCTCGAGGGCGAGGTCCGGCGGTGAGCGGCGCTGCGATGCTCTCCGGCTGGGTCGCTGCGGCCGTCGCGGCGGCGGCCGCGATCGGCGCCGCACACGCGCTCGGGCGCGCTCGCGAGGCGGTCGCCCGTGCCTGCCACGAGCTGCGTGGTCCGCTGACCGCGGCGCGGCTCGGGTTGTCGCTGCAGCTGCGCGGCGATCCCGCCGGCGCCGAGCGGCTGCACGCGATCGACGGCGAACTCGATCGCGCGGCGCTCGCGCTCGACGACCTCCGCGATGCCGGGCGGCGGGAGCTCGCAGAGCCGCAGCTGGGCGAACCCGAGCGCGTCGACCTCGACCTGCTGGCGCAGGTGGCGGTGATCGCCGCTGAGGGACACGCCCGCCGCGCCCGGGCCGCCGTCCGTCACGCATCGCCGGCCGGCGGTGCCCAACAGGGCACGAACGGCGCGATCGTGTGGGGTGACCCGGCCCGCCTGGCCCAGGCGCTCGGCAACCTGATCGCCAACGCGATCGAGCACGGGGGCGCAGAGGTGACCGTCGATGTCGTCAGTCGCGCGCGCGTTGTTCGGATCGAGGTCTGCGACGACGGCCCGGGGCTGCCCGCGCCGGTAGCGGCGCTCGCGCGTCGGCCGCGTCACGGCCGGGGGACACGGGGCCGCGGCCTGGCGATCTCGCTGGCGATCGCCAGGCGCCACGGCGGCACGATCGCCGCGGCTCCCGCACTCACGGGCGCGCGCGTGGTGATGGAGTTGCCGGCCGCCGGCGCGCCCGCGGGCCGCGAGACCCACTAGTGGGTCTCCCGGAGACGTGGTGCCTGAAACGGCGAGGTCCGGGGGCCGTCAGGCAAGGACGCAGGATCGAAGGTGTGGCGGAGCCACATCGAGATCCGAGGACGCAGCATGGCGGCCATCCGGGACCGACGTTTCGGGTGCAACGTTTGCGGGAGACCCACTAGTCGGCACGCGCGAGGCACACCGCCCGGACGGAAGTCACCCCGGAACTGCACGCAAGCGCCCAGACCCCGCGCTTGCAGGAAAACCTGCAAGTGCACACCCCGGCGCGCGCCAAACGAAAACGCCCGAGATCGCCCGCCAGCACGAGCAATCAGGGGTGTCCGGGCGCGGGGTGGGGCGTGAGTGGGACCAAAAGTGGGGATCGAGTTGCAAAGTGGGGGAGAGTGGGTTACTGTGCACGCAGCTTGGGACCCGGGTGGCAGGGCTCCTCCCACCCAGCCATCCGGGTTCTCTGAGCTCTCATCTTCTGGACATGAGCTCTCTTGACCTTCCGCGGAACCTTTCACCACTCGCTCGATGCCAAGCATCGGCTGACGATCCCCGCCAAGTTTCGGGCGGGGTTGGCCGACGGAGTGGTGCTGGCGCCGTACGCCGAGTTGCCGGGCGCCCCGCGCACGATCGCGATCTGGACGCCGGATCGGTTCGACGAGTTCGTGTCAGAGACGGTCGGCGGCCGCAACCCCGGCGAGCCCGACGTGCGAATGATCAAGCGCTTCTACTTCAACAACTCGGCTGACCTCGAACTCGACAACGCCCACCGCGTGATGATCCCGACCCACCTGATGGAGTACGCGAGCCTCGACAAGGAGGTCACCGTGACCGGCTCCGGCGAGTGCCTCGAGGTGTGGGACCGCGTCCAGTACGAGTCAAACCATGCGCAGCTGCTCGATGACATCCCCCGACTCACCGCTTCTCTTGGCCACACTGCTTGACATGACCAAAGAGCACGTCCCGGTCCTCGCCGGCGAGCTGATCGACCTCGTCGATCCGCAGCCGGGCGAGGTGTGCGTCGACTGCACCGTCGGTGGTGGCGGGCACGCGCGGCTGCTCGCCGACCGGCTCGGGCCGGCCGGGACCCTGATCGGGATCGACCGCGACCCGAGCGCCGAGGAGCGGTTCGCGACGCTCGCCGCCGAGGTGCCGTGCGAGACACGGTTCATCCGTGCTGACTTCGTCGCCGGTCTCGAGGAGCTACGCGACGAGCGGCTGCAGGCCGACATCGTCTACATGGATCTGGGGATGTCGTCGATGCAGGTCGACACCTGGGAGCGTGGCTTCTCCTATTCCTACGACGCGCCCCTGGACATGCGGATGGACCCCGACCAGGAACTGACCGCGCTCGAGATCGTCAACACCTGGGACGAGCGTCGACTGGCTCGGGTGCTGCGCCAGTACGGCGAGGAGCGCTACGCGACACAGATCGGCCGCGCGATCGTGCGCAGTCGTCGTCGGCAGCCGCTGTCGACGACCCAGCAGCTCGTCGACACCATCAAATCGGCGGTGCCGATCCCCGCACAGTTCGCCGGCGGCCATCCGGCCAAGCGGACGTTCCAGGCGCTGCGGATCGCCGTCAACGACGAGCTCATCCAGCTCGAGCATGCGCTGCCCGAGGCGTGGCAGCTGCTCACGCCCTGCGGCCGGCTCGCCGCGATCTCGTTTCACTCGCTCGAGGACCGGCTCGTCAAGCGGTTCCTCGCCGATCGCGCTCGGGGCTGCATCTGCCCGCCCGAGCTTCCGATCTGCGTCTGCGGACGCGACCCGGAGGCCGAGCTGCTCACCCGCCGCGCGATCGCCCCGACTCCCGGAGAGATCGCCTCGAACCCACGATCGAGATCTGCGCACTTGCGCGCCGCCCGCAAGCTGGAGGTGTAGGACAAATGACGCCGACCGCCGTGACCCCTGCCGCGCGCAGGGCTCGCCCCGCGACGCCCTCGAACGGGTCTGTCAAGACCGCGCAGGCGCGGCCCGCGTCGCTACGTTCGGGCCGCGCGTCCGCGCCCAATGGCGGGGGTTCGCCGTCCTCCAGGACGCCCGGCGCGCGTGCTCGCGCGCCGCAGGCGCCCCAGCGATCGCCCCAACGTGCCTCCTCGGCACGCTCGGCCACCCATCGCTCGTCGATCCGCCGCACACCGGCACCGCGTGGCCGCCGGCGGGTGTCGGGTCCCGCCGCCGGGGTCGCGTCGGCGGCGGTCGCGGGGGGTTACGCCAGCGCCGTCCTGCCCGGGGCCCGGCCCCGACGGCGCGCGGTCAAGCGCGTACCGCGGATTCCCTCGGTCCGGCTTCCGCGGCTGCCGCAGATCACCCTGCCCAAGCCGGGTTCGCTGGCGCGCAGCACCGGTGCGTTCGTGCTCGCGCTGCCGGAGAGCTCGCTGTTGGACCGGATCATCCGCGGCCGGGTCTGGATCCCGCTGCTCGGCGTCCTGCTGGTCGGCCTAGTCGCCACGCAGGTCGAGTTGCTCAAGCTCAACGCCGGGCTCGGCTCGGCGATCGAGCGCACAAGCACGCTGCAGAGCCGCAACGAGTCGCTGCACTCGACCGTCGCCGCGTTGTCTGACGAACAGCGGATCGAGACGATCGCCGCTCAGCACGGGATGGTGATGTCGCCACCGGATTCGGTGAAGTTCCTGCGGCCCAGCGCGAGCGCCAATCTGCGCGCGGCGATCGCCAACATCCACGCCCCCGGATCGACCTATTTCGATGGGCCGGTGGGGACCTCGTCGGCGGCCGCGGCTGCCGCCTCGCCCGGATCGTCGACCGGCCCGCTCGGCTGATCGGAGTCAGCCGAGATGGCTGCGATTCGGCTTCGCGTCGCCAAGATCGACCGGCGTGTCGGACTGCTGTTCGCGGTCTTCATCGCGCTGCTGGCGGTCGCGCTGGCGCGCGCGCTGTACCTCGGCACGATCAAGGCCTCGGCGCTCCGCAGGGCCGCCTTCTCTCAACAGATCGACGTGCAGCCGGTGCCTGCTCAACGTGGCTTGATCACCGACTCCTCCGGCACGCCGCTGGCGCTCTCGCAGGACACGGAGGACCTGATCGCCGACCCGTACCTGATCAACCAGCAGGGTGACGGCGATCAGATCGCCGACCGGCTCGCGCCATTGCTGCATATGCAGCGGTCCGAGGTGCTGGCGGCGCTGACGAAGGCCGGGACGGGGTATTCGCCGATCGTCAAGGAGCTCGCCCCGGACCGAGCGAACGCGGTCTTCAGTCTGCGGATCGCTGGTAAGCCGATCAACGGCCTCTACACCGAGCCTGACACCAGGGAGGTGTATCCGCGCGGCGACACGCTGGCGCAGGTGCTCGGCTCAGAGAACGGCAACGGCCGGTGGACCGGCCTGCAAGGCCTCTACAACAAGCAGTTGGCCGGCACCGCCGGTGAGCGCAAGATCGTCAAGGACGGACACGGGAATACGATCGACGTCCAAGCGGTCAAGCAGATGCAGCCCGGCGCCACGATGCGGCTGACGATCTCGGCGCCGCTGCAGAACGAGATGGAGCAGGTGCTTGCCGGCGTCGGGCGGGAATATCAGCCGAAGCTGGCGACCGCGATCGCGCTCAACCCGCAGACCGGCGCGATCCTCGGGCTGGCGAATTGGCCGAGCGTCAACGCCAACGACCCGTTCCAGGGCACCCCGGCCGAGGTCGACAACGCGATCCAGGATCACGCCGTGTCGTTCAGCTACGAGCCCGGCTCGACGTTCAAGGCGATCACGGTCGCCGGCGCGCTGCAGGACAAGCTGATCACGCCGAGCACCGAGTTCACGATCCCGCCCGACCTGCACGTCTACGACTCGACGATCAGCGATGCCGAGCCGCACGGCACCGAGATGCTGAACACCGCGCAGATCCTCAAGGTCTCGTCGAACATCGGTGCCGACCTGATCGGCCAGCGGCTCGGCCCCTACCGGTTCAACGACTGGGTCCATCGGTTCGGCCTCGGCCGTAATACGGGCGTGGACCTGCCGGGCGAGGATCCCGGCACGATCCTGCCGCCGAGCCAGTATTCGGGCACCTCGATGTACACGCTGCCGTTCGGGCAGGGAGAGTCGGTCACCCCGATGCAGATGGCGGCGGCCTACGACGCGATCGCCAACGGCGGGGTCCTGCGCCGGCCGCACATCGTGCAGACGATCGGTGGCCACGCGCTGGCGCTGGCGAAGGGGCACCGGATCCTCTCGCGCTCGACCGCCGCCGAGATCCGCAACATGCTGCGCGGCGTGCTCGCCGATGGCGGCACCGCCTCGGGTGCCGCGATCCCGGGCTATGACCTCGCCGGCAAGACCGGCACCGCCGAGATCGCCGTCGACGGCAAGTACTCGACGTCGGAGTTCGTCGCCTCGTTCATGGGGATGGTGCCGGCGTCTGACCCGAAGCTCGTCGTCGCGGTCGTCGTCGACGATCCGCACGGCGGCATCTATGGCGGCCAGGTGGCGGGGCCGGCGTTCCAGAAGATCGTCGGCTGGGCGGTGCCGTACTTCGGCATCGACCCGAACCCGACCGGCGTCTCCGGGCAGTGATCAGCCCGGCTCGGTGAGCCGCGCCAGCCGGTCGAGCCGGTCGTCCCACTGGCCGCCGACATCGGCGATCCACGAGACCGCGTCTGACAGTGGCTCCGGGGTGACGTGGTAACGCACGTCGCGGCCCGCGCGCTGGCGCTCCACCAGGCCGGCGTGCGACAGTGCCGCGAGATGCTTGGCGACGGCCTGCCGAGTGATCGGTAGGCCGGTCGCAAGCTGGGTCGCGGTCTGTGGCCCGTCAGAGATCGTCTGCAGCAGCTGCCGCCGCATCGGGTCCGCGAGCGCCTCGAACACGAGGCCGGCGGGGTCCTGGCGTTCGCTCATGCCGCGACGAGCGCCGGCCCGTAGCGCGTCCCCCCGCTGGACTGCCCCGGCATCGGCAGGCCGACGAGGTCCAGCAGTTCGAGCGGACGGGCTTCGCAGACGCGCAGGATGGTCTCGTCGCCGGCGGCGATCAGCTCCAGCGTGACGCGGGTCGCGGAATCGCCGGTGCGCTGCCACCAGAAGCTCAGCCGGCCATGCTCGCCACCGTCCGCCGGAGGGCAGATCTCCTCGATCCAGCCCTCGCGGACCTCGTCGCCGAACCGGAACCGCGCCTCACCGCCCGCGCGCAGCTCGAGCGCCACCTCGTCGGCCAGCCAAGCGCCAAGCCACTCGGGGTCGGTCAGCGCCGGCCACAGCTGTGCGGGCGTGCCCGGCAACGTCAGCTCACGTTCGATCTGGTCGATCATCGCGCTCCCTCGGGTCGATGTGCAACTGACTGGTTGCACTTATGCTACGGTCACGCCAGTACGCAACTCACGGGTTGCACTTTAGCAAGTGGCGCTGGCTCGTTCGGCCGGCGCGACCGAAACGGAGGATTCGAGATGACGTTGATCCCGATGGTCGTCGAGCAGACAGCCCGCGGCGAGCGCTCGTTCGACATCTACTCGCGGCTGCTCAACGACCGCGTCGTGTTCCTCGGCGGCGAGGTGACCCAGGACCAGGCGAATCTGATCGTCGCCCAGCTCGTGCATCTTGAGTCCGACGATCCCGACAAGGACATCCACCTGTACATCAACTCGCCCGGGGGGTCGATCTATGACGGGCTCGCGATCTACGACGCGATGCAGTTCATCAAGCCCGACGTGCAGACGATCTGCTACGGCGTCGCGATGTCGATGGGATCGTTCCTGCTGGCCGGCGGTGCGCCCGGCAAGCGGCTGGTGCTGCCCAACAGCCGGATCCTGATCCACCAGCCCTCCGGCGGCTTTCAGGGCCAGAGCGCCGACATCGAGATCCACGCCCGGGAGATCCTCGCGCTGCGCGCCCGCGTCGACGAGATCTATGCCAAGCACACCGGACAGGCGGTCGAGCGGGTCCACGCCGATATGGAGCGCGACCGCTACTTCACCGGCGTCGAGGCGGTCGCCTACGGGCTCGCCGACCGCGTGATCGAGCATCGCCAGGCCGCCGCGGGCGCACGCGGTTTCGCCGGCGGCTGAGCCTAGGGCGTGAGGCCGGCGCTGCGTCGGCGCCGGCTGCATGCGGATATGCCCCGCTGACCGCATCGCTGGCTACCCTCTGGCGGCGATGCGGTCAGATCAGGTTCTTCGATCACTGCCCGCCCGCCTGGGACCGACCTGCACCCCCACAGCCGGGGATCTCGAGATCTCGGGGCTGGCGTACGACAATCGGCTCGTCACGGCCGGGACGCTGTTCTTCTGCGTCCCGGGGTTCACGCGCGACGGCCACGACTTCGCCGCCGACGCGGTCGCCCGTGGAGCAGTCGCGCTGGTCGTCGAGCGCGAGCTCGAGCTGCCGGTCCCGCAGTTGCGGGTCAGCAGCGTGCGCGCCGCGATGGCGCCGATCGCGGCGGCGTTCTACGGCGACCCGACGGCGCAGCTGCAGGTCGTCGGGGTGACCGGCACCAACGGCAAGACGACGACCGCGTTCCTCGTCCGCGAGCTGCTCGAGGCCGCCGGTCGCCAGACCGGGCTGCTCGGCACCGTCAAGTCGGTGATCGGCGGCGTCGAGCACGAGGTCAAGCGCACGACGCCCGAGGCGATCGACCTGCAGAGGACGTTCGCCGAGATGCGCGCCAGCGGCGACGTCGCGTGCGTGATGGAGGTCTCCTCGCACGCGCTGGCGCTACATCGCGCCGACGCGATCCGGTTCGCCGCTGCGGTGTTCACGAACCTCACCCAGGACCATCTCGACTTCCATCCGACGATGGAGGATTACTTTCACGCCAAGCGGCTGCTGTTCGCGGGTGACGACGGTCCGTCGGCGCCGGGCGCCGCGATCGTCAACCTCGACGACCCCTACGGGGCGCGGCTCGCTGGGGAGCTGGACGGCGCGATCACGTTCGCGCTGGACCGTGATGCCGACTACCGGGCCACCGCGCTGCAAACCGACCTCGGCGGTTCGCATTTCGAGGTCGTCACGGCGGACGGCTCGTTGTCGTTGCGCTCACCGTTGCGCGGCCGCTTCAACGTCTACAACGTGACCGGCGCGCTGGCCGCCGCTCGTGCGCTCGGCGTGCCCGCGCAAACGTGCGCCACCGCGATCGCCACCGCCGGGCAGGTTCCCGGTCGCTTTCAGACCGTCGACGAGGGCCAGCCGTTCGCGGTGCTGGTCGACTACGCACACACGCCCGATTCACTGGAGAACGTGCTGCGCGCCGCGCGCGGGCTGACCGAGGGTCGGCTGCGTGTTGTGTTCGGTTGCGGCGGTGACCGCGACCGCGGCAAGCGGCCGCAGATGGGGGAGATCGCGCGCCGGCTCGCCGACGACGTGTTCGTGACCTCCGACAATCCGCGCTCGGAGGATCCCGAGGCGATCATCGCCGAGATCCTCGAGGGATCCGGCACCGACGTCGAGCACGACGTCGACCGCCAGGCGGCGATCACGCGCGCGATCGAGTCCGCGCAGCCGGGCGACGTGGTCGTGATCGCGGGCAAGGGCCACGAGCAGGGCCAGGAGTTCGCCGACGGCCACAAGATCCCGTTCGACGACGTCGACGTCGCCGGTGGGGTCCTGCGCGGCGTGGTCCGCGCATGACGCCCGCGATCGGCGCGAGCGTGCCGAGCACCGGGGCGGCGTCGGCGCCGGTACTGCTGGCGGGTGTCGCATCGCTGCTGATCTGCCTGTTTCTGAGCCCGAAGTTCATCGAGTTCCTGCGCAACCGGGAGTTCGGCCAGAACATCCGCGAGGAGGGCCCCGAGGGCCACCAGACCAAGGCGGGCACCCCGACGATGGGCGGCGTGATCATCTTCACCGCGATCGCGGTCCCGTACGTGTTGCTGTCCAAGCTCGACTGGCTGTCGGTGTCGGTGTTCGGGGTCGCGATCGCGTGCGCGCTGCTCGGGTTCGCTGATGACTACATGAAGATCGTCAGGCGCCGCTCGCTCGGACTGCGGGCCCGGACCAAGCTGCTGTTCACGATCGCGATCTCGGTCGCGCTGTGGTGGGTGGCGACGCACGAGGCGGGGGTCACGTCGACGGTCGAGCTGCGCCCGTTCAACGTCTCGGTTGACCTCGGCCCGCTGTTTCCGGTGTTCATCTATCTGGTCGTCGCGGGCACGACGACCGCGGTCAACTTCACCGATGGCCTCGACGGGCTCGCCGCCGGCTGCACCGCGATCACGCTGCTGGCCTACATCGGGATCACGTTCATCTCCGGCCAGCACAGCCTCACGCTGCTGGCCTCCTGTCTGGTCGGGGCCTGTATCGGATTCCTCTGGTACAACAGCTTCCCGGCGTCGATCTTCATGGGCGACACCGGCTCGCTCGGGCTCGGCGGGGCGATCGCCGGGCTGGCGATCATGACCGACACCGAGATCCTGCTGATCCTGCTCGGCGGCATCTTCGTGATCGAGGTGCTTTCGGTGGTGATCCAGGTGTTCTCGTTTCAGGTGTTCCGCAAGCGCGTCTTCCTGATGGCCCCGATCCACCACCACTTCGAGCTCAAGGCGTGGTCTGAGACGAAGATCATCCTGCGCTTCTGGATCGTCGCCGCGGCATTCGGCGCGATCGGGTTCGTCGTCTACCAACAGGCGATCAGGGGGTGACGCCGGCGCCGCGCCCGAGTCGCGGCGATGGCAAGCCGCGGCCGCCGCTTACCGGCGGCCCGTACGTCGTGATCGGACTGGCGCGGTCCGGGGTGGCCGCCGCGCTGGCGCTGCGCGCGCGTGGTGAGGAGGTGATCGGATGCGATACGCGCGCGCCGGGCGATCCGGAGCTCGACGGGGCCGCGCGCAGGCTTTCGCAGGCCGGCGTCGAAGTCCAGCTCGATGCGTCAGGCGATGCCGTTGCCGCCCGCGCCGGGACGCTCATCAAGAGCCCCGGCGTGCCTCAGAGCGCTCCCGCCATACAGGCGGCGAGAGCCCACCGGGTACCCGTGCTCGGCGAGCTCGAGCTGGCTTGGCGGCTGGTCGACAACGAGTTCGTCGCGGTGACCGGCACCAACGGCAAGACGACCACGACCGAGTGGATCGGCCACGTGCATCGGACCGCGGCCGTCCCGGTCGCAGTCGTCGGCAACGTCGGCACCGCGGCATCGACGCTGGTGGGCACGATCGCGCCGGAGACGACCGTCGTCTGTGAGGCGTCCTCGTTCCAGCTCGAGGACACGGTCGCGTTCTCGCCCGAGGCGGCGGTGCTGCTCAACCTCGCGCCCGACCACCTCGACCGCCACCCGACGTTCGAGGACTACGTCGCGGCGAAGCTGCGGATCTTCGCCAACCAGGGCAACGACGATCTCTGCGTCGCCCCCGCCGAGCTCGGGATCGAGGACCTTGGCGGCTGCGCTCGCCGGGTCCTGTTCGGGGAGGGCGAGGGCGACTCGCTGGAGCTGTCAGATCGCGCCGGTCACCTGTGGTGGGACGACGAGCCGCTGCTGGCGGTCGACGAGATCGCCCTGCCCGGGGCGCACAACCGCGCCAACGCGATGGCGACCGCGGCCGTCTGTCTGGCCCGCGGCATCGAGCCCGAAGCGGTCGTCGAGGGGCTGCGGACGTTCGCCGGCGTCGCGCATCGCCTGGAACGGCTCGCCGTCCGGGACGGTGTCGCCTATGTCAACGACTCCAAGGCGACCAACGTCGCGTCCGCGATCGTCGCGCTCGAGAGTTATCGCGGCGGCGTGCACCTGATCGCCGGGGGCCGCGGCAAGAACCAGGACTTCTCGCCGCTGACCGAGCCGGTCGCCGAGCGCTGCGCGGCCGTCTACCTGATCGGTGAGGCGGCCGACGAGCTCGCGACCGTGCTCGCGCCCAGCCGCATTCCCATCGCTCGCTGTGGCTCGCTCGAGGTCGCGCTGCGGGCCGCCACGGTCGCCGCCGGCCCCGGCGACACGGTGCTGCTGTCGCCGGCGTGCGCCAGCTATGACCAGTATCCGAACTTCGAAGCACGCGGGGACCACTTCCGCGCGCTGGTGCGGGAGGCCGGTTAGTGCCGGCCCGGTCAAGCCGTCGGGTCGCGCCCCCGCTCGAGCATCGGGTACTGCTGACCGCGACCCTGTGCCTGCTCGCGTTCGGGGCCGTGATGGTCTACAGCGCGTCGTCGCCGGTCGGGGCGCTGACGAGCGGCGGCACCGGCGCCGGCGAGTTCCTGCGCTACATCGTGTTCGTCGCGCTCGGACTGGTGATCATGTACGTGCTCGAGCGTCGCGGGTCCGGGCTGGTCACCGAGCAGACGGTTCGGCTGCTGCTGATCGGCTCGCTCGGGCTGCTCGTGCTCGTGCTCGTCCCGCACTTCGGAGTGTCGGTGCTCGGCGCGCGGCGGTGGTTCGCGGTCGGCCCGATCCAGTTTCAGCCATCGGAGATCGCCAAGCTCGCGCTGATCCTGTTCGCCGCTCAGAAGCTCGCGAACCCGCCCAAGCGCGCGCGCAACTGGTGGCAGATCGCTAAGCCGGTCGGGCTGGCGGCGCTGCCGGCCTGCCTGCTGATCGTGATCGAACCGGATCTGGGCACCGCGATCGTGGTCGTGCTGACGATGCTCGCGATGCTGCTCGCGGCCGGGATGCCGCCGCGATACCTGCTCGGAATCGTCGCGGCCGGTGTGTTCGCGGTGATGGTGCTGGTGCTGGTGCAGCCCTACGAACAGGCGCGGTTGACGTCGTTTCTGCACCCCTGGGCAGCCGCCACCAAGGCGGGGCAGGGCTACCAGGCGGTGCAGGGGCAGATCGCGGTCGGCTCGGGCGGCCTGTTCGGCGTCGGGCTCGGCAAATCGGTGCAGAAGGTGTTCTACCTGCCCGAGGCCAACACCGACTTCATCCTTGCGGTGATCGGCGAGGAGCTCGGGGTGATGGGGATCTTCGCGGTCGTGTTCCTCTACGGGATGATCGCCTACGCGGGCCTGCGGACCGCGCGGCGTGCCGCCAGCCGCCACGCGAAGCTGCTGGCGACGGGCCTGACCTCGCTGGTGCTGTGCCAGGGCACGATGAACATCTTCGTGGTGCTCGGATTGGCACCGTTGACGGGGGTGCCGCTGCCGTTCATCTCCTATGCGCCGACCAACCTGTGGGTGATGCTCGCATCGGTCGGTCTGCTGTTGAACATGAGCCGGCCGAAGGCCGCGCGGCTGCGGGCGCTCGACCCCGAGACGACGATCGCCGCGTCGGAGTCGCGCCCGAGCGCCGCCGCGCGCGCCCGGCGCCGCAGTGAGCGCGAGCAGCGGCCCGGTACCGTCGGCTGACCCCCGGGGCGGGAGGGCCGAGCGAGCCGAACCGATTCGCACATTCATCTGAGCTTGTAGATTGTCGACAATCGCCGCCGCCGGAAGGGGCCGAGCGTCGGGGGCGCGGCCGGCGGGGCCGCGCGCATGGCGGCGACCGGACATGGATACGACCAGCACCGAGACGAGCATCAGCGCAGAAGCCGGGCCCGCGGAGCGGCCGGTGACCGATGCCCCAACCGCAGACGCGCCGCCCGGCGCGTCGGCGTCGACGGCGAGCGCCGCCAAGCGCGCGGGCCGGCCAACGGTCGTGATCGGCGTCGGCGGCACCGCCGGCCACGTGGTCCCGGCGATCGCCGTCGCCGACGTGCTGCGCGATCACGGCGCGACGGTCGTGTTCGCCGGCGGCGACCGCTTCGAGCGCGAGCTGGTGCCCGAAGCCGGCTACGAGCTGCGCTCGCTCAAGGTCGCGCCGCTGGCCAGGCGACGACCGGCGGAGGCCGCGCGTGCGGCGGCCGTCGACTTCGGGGCGCTGGGACACGCGATGCGGCTGATCGGCGAGCTCGAGCCCGACGTGGTGCTCGGCGCCGGCGGGTATGTCGCCGGTCCGGTCGGGCTCGCGGGGGCGCTGCGACGTGTGCCGCTGGTGCTGATGGAGGCCGACAGCCATCTCGGCATCACCAACCGGTGGTTGGCGCCGATGGCTCGCCGGGTCTGCTTGGCGTTTCCGATCGAGGGCCGCGAGTCAGGCCGCTACCGGGTCACCGGACGGCCGGTGCCGACACCCGCCACCGACCGGGAAGCTGCGCGCGAGCGCTTCGGGCTGGCGCTCGACGACCGCTGCGTGTTGGTGTTCGGCGGCTCGCAGGGGGCCCGCTCGATCAACTACGCCGCGATCGAGGCGTTCGCCGGGGCGCGGTTCCGGGTGCTGCACGCCGCCGGCACGCGGGATCTCGATGAGCTCGTGTCGCCCGGCCCGCACTATGACCTGCGTGGGTACGTCGGCAACTTCGGCGAGGCGCTGATCGCCTCGGATCTGGTCGTCGCCCGCTCGGGCGGGTCGGTATTCGAGATCGCCGCGCATGGACGTCCGATGGTCCTGATCCCGTACCCGTACGCGGCCGGCGGCCACCAGACCGACAATGCGCGTTACATGCAGCGGGCGGGCGCCGCGATCGTGGTCGACGACACCGAGCTGACCGGCGCGCGACTCGCGTCTGAGGTTGGTGGGCTGCTCGCCGACCCTTCCCGGCTGACGGCGATGGCACGCGCCTCGCTGGCGGTCGCCAGACCCGATGCGGCCCGTGCGATCGCCGCCGAGGTGCTCGACGCGGCGGGTTGCCCGTCTGACCGCTGAGCGGCGTCCGGCCGCGTCTGTGGCCGTCAATACGCTCTGCAGGCGATGATCACCGACGACACCCCATTCGCGGGCAGGCGGCTGCATTTCGTCGGGATCGGCGGCGCCGGGATGAGCGGCGTCGCGATCGTCGCGCACGGGCTCGGCGCGGCCGTGACCGGCTCTGATCGCGTTGACACCGGCTACTGCGCGCGCCTGCGCGAACACGGGATCCAACCCACGATCGGCTACCACGCCGACAATGTGCCGGCGGGCGCCGAGCTGGTCTACGGTTCGGCGATCGCCGCCGACAACCCCGAGCGGCTGGCGGTCGGATCGGGACCGCAGCTACACCGGGCCGATCTGCTGGCGCAGATCGCGGCGTTGCGGCGGTGTCTGGCGGTGACCGGCACCCACGGCAAGACGACGACGAGCGCGATGGCCGTGCACGCGCTGCGAGGAGCGGGCCTTGACCCCTCCTACGTCGTCGGCGCCGAGCTGCGCGCGACCGGCGTCAACGCCGCGGTCGGCACCGGCGAGTGGATCGTCGTCGAGGCCGACGAGTCGGACCGGTCGCTGCTGAAGATCGATCCGGAGCTGGCGATCCTCACCAACGCCGAGCTCGACCATCACACGACCTACGAGTCGCTGCAGGACCTCGAGGACACGCTCGCGCGGTTCATGGCGCGCGCCGAGGGCGGCGCGGTCGTCTGGGACCGCCCGCAGCTGCGAGCCCTATGTCCCGACGGAGGCGTCCCCTATGACGCGCGCGACGCGGTCGCGAGTCCGTCCGGCACCAGCTTCACCTGGCGCGGGCAGACGGTGACGCTGACCGTCCCGGGCGTCCACAACGCCGTCAACGCCGCCGGCGCGCTGACCGCCTGCGCGCTCGCCGGCGCCGAGCCGGCGATGGCCGCCGCTGCGCTCACCGACTTCCGGGGTGCCCGGCGTCGGATGGAGCTGCTCGGCGCCACCGCGGCCGGGGCGGCGGTGTACGACGACTACGCCCACCACCCGACCGAGGTGCGAACCGTCCTCGAGGCGGCGCGGTCGCTGCAGTCGCGCCGGGTGGTCGCCGTGTTCCAGCCGCACCTGTTCTCGCGCACGCGCGAGCTCGCGACCGGGTTCGGACGTGCGCTGGCGAGTGCCGACCTGGTGGTCGTCGTTCCGATCTACCCCGCGCGCGAGCGGGCCGAGGACTTCGCGGGCGTCGACGGGCGGCTGGTCGCCGCCGCCGCCGCCGACGCCTGGCCCGGTCGCCGACCGGTCGCGTGGATGCCATCGCTGCCGGCGGCCGAGGGCTATCTGCACGACGTGCTGCGCGGAGGCGACCTGTGCCTGGTGATGGGTGCGGGGAACGTCGACTCGCTCGGCCGGGCGCTGCTCGATGCCTGAGCCCGACGGCGTGCGGCCAATCCCCGACGGGGTCAGCCGCGATCACCCGCTCGCACGGCTGACGACGATTCGGACCGGTGGCAGCGCCGAGCTGTTCGCGCGGCCGGGGACGATCACCGAGCTCGAGTCGCTGTTGCGCTGGGCGGGAGACGCGCAGCTGCGGGTAGGGGTCGTCGGATCGGGGTCGAACCTGTTGGTGGCGGACGAAGGCGTTCGCGGTTTGGTGCTCAAACTTGATCGGCAGTTGTCACAGATCGAGCAGGACGGAACGCGGCTTGAGTGCGGCGGCGGGGCCCGGCTACCCGCCGTCTCGGCGCTGGCCGCGCGGCTCGGCCTTTCCGGGATCGAGTTCGGGGTCAACATTCCCGGCACGGTCGGGGGGGCGGTGCGGATGAACGCCAACGCCTACGGTGGCGAGCTCGCCCGGGTACTGGAGTGGGTCGACGTCGTCACCGCCGACGGCAGCTCGCGGCGCACGCCCGAGCAGTTGCGCTTCGTGTATCGGCGCTCGAACCTGGGCGCCGGCGAGGTCGTGGCGCGGGCCCGCTTTGCGCTCACGCCGGGGACCTCCGAGCAGGTCAAGGCGACGCTGGCCGAGATGCGCGCCCGCCGCCGGGACGCGCAGCCATCCGGGATCAAGACGTTCGGCTCGACCTTCAAGAACCCGAGCGACGCCGCCGCCGAGGGACGCAGCGCGGGCCAGTTGCTCGACGCGGTCGGCTGCCGGGGGCTGCGGATCGGCGCCGCCGGCTTCTCCGACAAGCATGCGAACTTCGTCTGCAACTACGGGTCGGCGACGACCGCCGAGGTGATCGCCGTGATGGCCGAGGGTCGTCGCCGCGTCCGCGAGCGGTTCGGAATCGAGCTCGAGCCCGAGGTCCAGAGCCTGGGGCCGGTCCCGATCCCCGACGACTGGCGCCGGGCATGATCGGTCTACGCCGCCGGCGGTCCGAGTCGGCGAGCGGATTCGCGCTGGCCGCCGAGCCGGCGAGCCCCACCTCGGGGCGAGCGCGAGCGAGTGCGCGTGCACGACGGCCACGGCTGTCGCTACGGCGTCCGGGACCCTTGGCGCTGGTGCTCGCGGTGGCACTCGCCGGGCTTGCGGTCGGCGGTTACTTCTGGATCCGCAGCTCACCGCTGACCGCGATCCGCCATGTCCGGGTCACGGGCCTGGGCGGCCCCGATGCATCCCAGATCAACGCTGCGCTGACGACCGCCGCACACGGCATGTCGACGCTCAACGTCAACAGCGCGGCGCTGCACAACGCGGTGGCCGCCTACCCCCAGGTCGAGTCGGTACGGATCTCGACCAGCTTCCCGCACTCGGCGACGATCCGCGTGGTCGAGTCAACGCCGGTCGCGATCGTCGCTGCCGGCGGTCACCGAACGGCCGTATCCGGCGACGGCACGTTGCTCGCCGACGAGCATCCGATCGGCTCACTGCCGACGATCACGCTCGCGGTCGCACCGGGGGGAACACGGCTGACCGGTGCCCCGCGCCATCAGGCCGAGCTGCTGGCCGCGGCCCCGTCGGCGCTGCTGCCACGGATCGATTCGGCCTCATGGGACCCGAACGGCGGTTTGGAGATCGTGATGCGCGACGGGCCGAAGCTGTACTTCGGCGGCGTCCATCAGCTGGCGGCGAAATGGCGCGCAGCGATCGCGGTGCTGGCCGCCCCGAGCTCGGCGGGAGCGGGCTACATCGATGTCTCAGATCCATCGCGGCCGGCCGCCGGTCCAGGCTAGACCGCAAGCCTCAACCTAGAGTTGAGCTTGATGGCGACATTCGGCCGAAGGCTCTGCAATAATTGAGACTTGGGCGATCTGCATGGTTCATTGCATTCCGTCCGCTGGCGTTGACTCCGCACATCGCCTATGTTTACGTGCCGATTTCAGCGGTGCGCAAACTGTGCCCGGTCAACATTGAACCCTCGCTATAGGGTTTGGAACGGAAGATATGGAAAGCGGTAGCTACCTGGCAGTCATCAAGGTCGTCGGCGTCGGCGGCGGCGGCACCAACGCCGTCAACCGGATGATCGACGCCGGGCTGCGGGGCGTCGAGTTCGTCGCATGCAACACCGACGCCCAGGCGTTGGCGATGTGTGACGCCGACATCAAGCTCAACATCGGCCACCAGCTCACCAAGGGCCTCGGCGCGGGCGCGAACCCGGAGGTCGGCCACGGCGCCGCCGCCGAGTCGCGTGACGAGATCAAGGAGGCGCTGAAGGGCGCCGACATGGTGTTCGTGACCGCCGGCGAGGGAGGCGGCACCGGCACCGGCGCGGCGCCGGTGATCGCCGAGATCGCCAAGAACGAGATCGGCGCGCTGACCGTTGGCGTGGTCACGCGCCCGTTCGCGTTTGAGGGAAGCCGGCGCGCGACGTCCGCTCAGGACGGGATCCAGCGCCTGCGCGAGAACGTCGACACGCTGATCGTGATCCCGAACGAGAAGCTGCTCGGGATCGTCGAGCGGCGTACGACGATCCTCGATGCCTTCCGCGAAGCCGACAACGTGTTGCGCCAGGGCGTGCAGGGGATCACCGACCTGATCACGATCCCCGGTCTGATCAACCTCGACTTCGCCGACGTGCGGACGATCATGTTCGAGGCCGGCTCGTCGCTGATGGGAATCGGCACCGCCGCGGGCGAGAACCGCGCCGCCGAGGCGGCGAAGATGGCGATCTCGTCGCCGCTGCTCGAGCAGTCGGTCGAGGGCGCCACCGGGATCCTGCTGAACATCACCGGCGGCGACGAGCTCGGCCTGTTCGAGGTCAACGAGGCTGCGGAGATCGTCCACAGCGCCGCCGACGAGAACTCGAACATCATCTTCGGCGCGGTGATCGACGAGAACCTCGGCGACGAGGTCCGGGTCACGGTGATCGCGACCGGCTTTGACCAGGGGCGCTCGAACCCGTCCAGCGCGCGCGAGTTCACCCGCCGCGAGCGGCGCGACCGCGACGTCACGATGGACGATCGCCAGCGCGACTCGCTCGAGATCTCCGACGACGACATCGACATCCCGTCGTTCCTCAAGGATCGCTGAGGTAATAGCCTGCTCGACGTGCCTGACGTCGCGCAGGAGCTGCGCCGCGGCCCGTTGCACGACCGCCATCTGGCCGCCGGCGCCAAGCTCGTCGGTTTCGCCGGCTGGGAGATGCCGGTCCGGTACTCCGGGATCTCGGACGAGCACCTTGCCGTCCGCGGCCACGCGGGCGTGTTCGACGTCTCGCATATGGGCCAGATCGAAACCCGCGGGCCACAGGCGGGCGAGCTGCTGCAGCGATTGCTGTCGGCCGACGTGCGGCGACTGCCGGTCGGCGGTGCCCAGTACAGCGTGCTGTGCGACGGCGACGGTGGTGTGCTCGACGACCTCGTCACCTACCGGATGGCCGAGTGCGAGTACCTGACGGTGACCAACGCCGCCAACCACGGCGCCGACCTGCAGTGGTTCGCCGAGCATGCCCGCGACCACGACGCCGACGTCGTCGATCTGATCGACGGGTTCGCGATGCTCGCGGTCCAGGGACCCGCCGCGCGGACGATCGTCGGCGGGCTCTCAGACGGCCACTCGCCGCCGCGGATGCATTGCTGTGAGCGATCGATCGCGGGCGTCCCGGCGACGGTCTGCGGGACCGGCTACACCGGCGAGCCGGGCGTCGAGCTGCTGCTGGACCCGGGCGACGCGCCGGCGGTCTGGGACGCGCTGCTGGACGCCGGAGCGGTCGCCGCCGGCCTCGGCGCCCGCGACACGTTGCGGCTCGAGGCGTGTCTGCCGCTGTACGGCAACGAGCTGTCTGCGCGCCGGGGGCCGATCGAGGCCGGGCTGGGCTTCTGCTGCGCTGAGCAGACGGGCTTCATCGGCGCCGAGGCGGTCGCGCGCGCCCGTGCCACCGGCCCGGCGCAGCGTCTGGTCGCGTTCGTGATCGACGGTGCGGGGATCCCGCGGCAGGGCAACCCGGTCGCGCAGGGCGGTGAGGTCACCTCCGGGACGATGTCGCCGAGCCTCGCGCGCGGGATCGGGATGGCGTACGTCCCGGCGGCGCTGGCGTCACCCGGCACGGCCCTTACCATCGACGTACGGGGCACCGAGCGTGCCGCGACGGTGCACCGCAAGCCCCTCTACGCCAAGGAGGCCTGATCTGACGATGGCCGATGCCAGCTACCCCGATGAGCTGCTCTATCACGCCGAGCATGACTGGGCCAGGATCGATTCGTCTGCCGGCGATCACGCGACGCTCGGGATCACCTGGTATGCCCAGGACTCGCTGGGCGAGATCGTGTTCTTCGATCCTCCGAAGCTCGGGGCGACCGTGACCAAGGACAGCCCCTACACCGAGGTCGAGTCCGTCAAGGCGGTGTCGGATGTGATCGCGCCGCTGACGGGCGAGATCGTCGCGGTCAACGACGCGCTGGCCGACAGCCCGGAGCAGATCAACGACGACCCGTACGGCGAGGGTTGGCTGGTCAAGATCAGCCTGTCCGATCCCGCCGAGGCCGAGGCGTTGATGGACGCGGCCGCGTATGAGGCGTCGCTTGACTGAACCACGGGCGTGAGCACGAGCTACACCTCTGTCACGGAGGCCGATCGCCGCGAGATGCTCGAGGTGATCGGCGTCGCGTCGATCGAGGAGCTGTTTTCCGATGTGCCGGCGGCGCTGCGGCTGACCGACGGGCTCGCGCTTGATGTGGGGCGCTCTGAGCAGGAGGTGTACGCCGAGTTGCGCGCGCTCGCGGCGCGCAATGTCAGCACCGAGGATGAGCTGTCGTTCGTCGGCGCCGGGATGTATGACAACTACGTGCCGGCGCTGGTCGAGGCCTTGATCTCGCGCGCCGAGTTTTTGACGCCGTACACCCCGTATCAGCCGGAGGTCTCCCAGGGCGGGCTGCAGACGATGTTCGAGTATCAGACCGCGATCTGCGAGCTGACCGGCCTGCCGATCTCCAACGCCTCGGTGTATGAGGCCCCGAGCGCGGTCGCGGCCGCGGCCTACATCGCCAAGCACCACACCGAGCGTCGTCGCCTCGTCGTCTCAGAGGGCGTGCACCCGCACGCGATCGAGACGCTCGAGACGATGGCGCATGGTTGGGGGATGCAGGTCACGACGGTCGCGCTCAACGCCGGTGCGACGGTGATGCCGCCACTGGCCGACGATGTCGCGGCGCTGATCGTCGCTCAACCGAACTTCCTCGGCGCGGTCGAGGATCTACAGGCGCTCGCGGACTCGGCTCACGCGGCCGGCGCGTTGTGCATCGCGTGCTGTGACCCGATCGCCCTGTCGCTGCTGCGCACGCCCGGCGAGTGCGGCGTCGATGTCGCGGTCGGCGAGGGTCAGACGCTCGGTAACCGGCTTGATTTCGGCGGCCCGTCGTTCGGTTTCTTCGCGGTCGCCGAGCCGTTGGTGCGGCGGCTGCCGGGCAGGATCGCGGGGGAGACGGCCGACCTGGAGGGGCGGCGCGGGTTCGTGCTGACGCTGCAGACGCGCGAGCAGCACATTCGCCGCGAGCGGGCGACTTCGAACATCTGCACCTCGCAGGCGCTCAACGCGCTCGCAGGCGTGATCTATCTGAGCTGGCTGGGCCGCAACGGGTTTGTCGAGCTTGGCGAGTTGCTGGTGCAGCGCACCGCCTACGCGCGAGCGCGGCTGGCGGCGTTGGACGGTGTCGCGCTGGCGCACCAGCAGCCGGTCTTTCGCGAGTTCGCGGTGACGCTGCAGGCGCCGGTTGACCGTGTGATCGACCGTTGCCTGCGCCAGGGGGTCAACCCCGGCTATCCGCTGGGCGACCACTATCGCGAGCATCCCCGGGGGCTTCTGGTCGCGATCACCGAACAGCGGTCGGCGGCCGACATCGACCGGCTGGTGACGGTGCTCGGCGAGGCGGTCCTCGCCGAGCGCGACGGAGCCCCGGCGTGAGGTCCGCCGCCGGCGAGGACGCGCTGACGATCTTCGAGCGCTCGCGCCCGGGGCGCCGCGCGTTCGCCGCGCCGCCGCTCGACGTTCCACCACGGCCGCTTGACGAGCTGCTGGCGCCGCGGCTGCGCCGCGCGCAGCCAGCGCGGTTGCCGGAGGTCTCAGAGCCCGAGATCGTCCGCCACTACACCCGGCTGAGCCGCCGCAACTTCGATCTGGACTCCGGCTTTTACCCGTTGGGGTCGTGCACGATGAAGCACAACCCGCGGCTGCACGAGCGGGTCGCGGCGTTGCCCGGCCACGCACGCCTGCATCCGTTGCAGCGAGCCGAGCGGGCGCAGGGGGCGCTTGAGCTGATGTGGCGCCTGCAGGCGGCGCTCGGCGAGATCTCCGGGCTGGCGCACGTGTCGTTGCAACCGTCAGCCGGGTCCCACGGCGAGCTGGCCGGAGTGCTTCTGACCCGCGCCTACCACGAGGACCACGGTCAGCGGCGCACACAGGTGCTGACCCCCGACACCGCGCACGGCACCAACCCGGCGACGGTCACGATGGCGGGCTATGAGGTGGTCAAGGTCGGCACCGACGCCAACGGCAACATCGATCTCGAGGACCTCCGGGCGAAGGCCTCCGAGGAGGTCGCGTGCCTGATGCTGACCAACCCGTCGACGCTCGGGCTGTTTGAGCCGGCGGTCGCGGAGATCGCCGAGATCGTCCATCGGGTTGGCGCGACGCTGTACTACGACGGCGCCAACCTGAACGCGATCATGGGCATCTGTCGCCCGGGCGACATGGGCTTTGACATCGTGCATTTCAACCTGCACAAGACCTTCACCCAGCCGCACGGGGGCGGCGGTCCGGGCGCCGGACCGGTCGCCGTGTCGGATCGGATCGAGCCGTTTCTGCCGCGGCCGGTGGTCGTCCGCCGGCCGGCGGAGGACCCCGACGGTTCGGCGTTCTACCAGCTCGACTACGACCGCCCCCGATCGATCGGACGGTTGCGCGGCTTTCAGGGCAACTTCGGGGTGTTCGTTCGAACCTATGCCTACATCCGCTCGTTGGGGGCCGGCGGCCTGCGCGAGGTCTCTGAGACCGCGGTGCTGAACGCCAACTACCTGCTTGCGCGGCTGCGGTCGCTGGGGGTGCTTGAGCTGCTGCCCGTCGCCTACGATCGTCGCTGCATGCACGAGTTCGCACTGTCGGGCGCGCCGATGAAACGCGAGTTGGAGATCCGCACGCTCGATCTCGCCAAACGGCTGCTGGACTTCGGCGTGCATCCGCCGACCGTCTACTTCCCGCTGCTGGTCGAGGAGGCGCTGCTGATCGAGCCGACCGAGACCGAAACGCGTGAGACGCTGGACGCGTTCGCGCAGACGCTCGCCGAGATCCTGACCGAGGCTGCCGAGGATCCGGAGATCGCGCGCGGCGCCCCGTATACGACGCCGGTGCGGCGCCTGGACGAGGCCCGCGCGGCACGCCGCCCGGTGCTCAGGCAACCGCTGTGACCGCGTCGGAATCGATCGACCGCGCGGTCGCCGCCGAGGCGGCAGAGATCGCGGCACGGGCCGAGGACGAGCTGGCCCGGCTGGTCGACATCTCCTCTCCGTCGGGCGACGTCGAGGGCGCCGAACGCGTGATCGAGGTCTGCATCGAGCTGCTGCCCGACGGTGCCGAGATCCAACGGCCGCCGTGCTCGACCGCCGGGTCGGCGCCCGACCTGATCGCGACCGTCCGCGGGACCGGCGAGCGCCGGATCCTGTTGCTCGGCCACGTCGACACCGTCTTCGGCCACGACGCTCACCAGCCGCTGCGCGCCGACGGGGAACGGCTGTACGGCTCGGGCACGGTCGACATGAAGGGCGGCGACGTGCTCGCGCTCGGGGTCGCCCGCGCGCTCGCTGTGCGACCGCAGGCGTTCGCCGAGCTGTCGGTGCTGATGGTCTGCGACGAGGAATGGCGGGTTGCGCCGTTCACGCACGTCGAGCGGTTTGAGGCCTACGACGCGTGCCTGTGCTTTGAGGCGGGCCATCTCACCGCCGACGGCCGCGAGGGGGTCGTGGTCAAGCGCAAGGCCGCCGGCACCCTGAACGTGCACGCCGCCGGCCGTGCCGCGCACTCGGGCGCCGCGCCCGATCAGGGCCGTAACGCGTTGCTGGCGCTCGCGCGCGTCGCCGATCGCGTCGCCGCGCTGCACGACTTGGCGGGGCCGGATCAGCTGTCCGTCGTACCGACCGTGATGCACAGCGGCGAGGCATTCAACGTCGTGCCCGCCGCCGGCGATTTGGTCTGCGACATGCGCGCGCGGACGCTCGAGGCGTTCACACCCGTGCTCGAGGCGGTACCGGCCGAGCTCGACGAGGTCGCGTTGACGGCGCGGATGGGGCGCAACTGGCCGGGAATGGACGCGATCGCCGTCACCGCCCCGGTGCTCGAGGGCGCCGCCGCACGGCTCGGCAGCCCGATCGTCGGCGTGCCGCGCGGAGGCGCCTCGGACGCCAGTCATTTCGCCGCCTCGATCCCGCTCACGATCGATGGGCTCGGCCCGCGCGGCGGGGGCGCGCACACGCCCGGCGAGTTCGCCCTGCGCGAGGCGCTGCGGCTGCGCGCCGAGGTGGCGCTGGCGATCGGCCACGAACTGCTCGAGCTCTAGATCGATTCGGTGGGAACGCGGGGCCGCATGCGGCCCCGCTCCGATCGGCGCATGCACAGTTCGCAGTCGGGATGAGGGGTTCGGTCTCAAACCCCACCTGCACTCCGGGGCGCGCGGCGGAACTTTGGCGAAAGCCTGCGAATAATTCTCACCTTCTCGCCATCGTTCGCGCTCGGGCCGCCGCGGTTCGCGTTCGGGTCGCCGTGGGCGAACCGTTGGTTCCGACCAAGACCGCCGACGAGATCCTCGAGCCAATCTCACGCCACTGCGAACGAATCGGCCTGACGGGACACAAGCTCCCGGACGTCGACGGGCCGATCCCGAAGAGTCCTCGAAGAATGTCGCGCTCGTGGTGGGCGTGGCGTGCGATCCTCTGAAAGCAAATGCGCTCGAACCTCCCGCAGAAGTCACGGCAGGCGCTGACGGGAATCGTGCTGCTGCTGGCGGTCACCGCGTTCATGTGGGCGATCGAGGCGATCAACTCGGTCGATCACCAGGACCTGGACAGCTGGGGCGGGATCCGGCCGCGTCAGATCGGGGATCTGTGGTCGGTCGCGACCTCCTGGTTCTTGCACGCGAACTTCTCGCCGCATCTGATCGACAACACGATCCCGTTTCTGTTCATGGGGGCGTTCATCGCGCTGCAGGGTCCGAAGCGGTTCGCGCAGGTGCTGGTGATCGTGATCGTGATCGGCGGCCTCGGCACCTGGCTGATCGCGCCCGCGGACACGATCACGTTCGGCGCCTCCGGCGTCGTGTTCGGGTTCGCGACGTATCTGTTCGCGCGGGGCCTGTTTGACCGCAACGTGATCGAGGTGCTGATCGGTGTGGTCGTCGGCTTCGTCTGGGGTGCGGCGTTGATCGACAGCGTTGTGCCCCATCAGGGCGTCTCCTGGCAGGCGCATGTCTGCGGTGCGGTCGGCGGCGTCGTCGCCGCGGCGGTCCTCGCCTCACGCGCCGAGGGCTTCGGGCTGCCGCGCCGGCGCAGCTCGGCCGGCGGAGGCGGCGGCCCGGCGGGAGGCGACGGCGCAGGCGGCCGCTCGGCGGCGCCGGAGGACCCGCTCAAAGCCCACCACGACGCGCTCGACCGGGTGCTCTCGCGCTGATCGACCGCGCGGCGCACGGGCGTCGATAGCCTGAGCGCCCGTGCGGATCTTCTCGGGCATCCAACCGACCGGTCGCAAACACCTCGGCAACTACATCGGGGCGATCGTCCAGTACGTCGCCGGTCAGGACCGCGGCGAGGGGATCTACTGCGTCGTCGACCTGCACGCGCTGACGGTTCCGTACGAGCCGCCGGCTCTGCGCGATGCGGTCTACGACACCGCCGCGGTGTTGCTCGCGGCCGGGCTTGACCCGGAGCGCTGCATCTTCTTCCGGCAGTCCGACGTGGCCGCGCACTCCGAGCTGACCTGGCTGCTGATGAGCGTCACCGCCTACGGCGAGCTGACGAGGATGACGCAGTTCAAGGACAAGGCCGGCAAGCAGCGCGAGCTGTCGACCGCGGGGCTGTTCAACTACCCGGTGCTGATGGCCGCCGATGTGCTCGCCTACCGCGCGCACGAGGTCCCGGTCGGCGAGGATCAGCGCCAGCACGTGGAGCTGATGCGCGACGTCGCGCAGCGATTCAACGCGCGCTTCGGCGAGACGCTGGTCGTGCCCGAGGCGAGGATTCCGGAGGTCGGCGCCCGGATCATGGACCTGAAGTCCCCCGACCGCAAGATGTCGACCACCTCGAGCTCGCCGGCGGGCCTGGTGTACGTCAACGAGGAGCCCGACGCGATCGCCAAGAAGTTCCGCGCGGCGGTCACCGACACCGGCTCCGAGATCCGGCGCGCCGAGGACAAGCCGGGCATCTCGAACCTGATCGAGATCATCGCCGCGGTCCGCGGCTGCCCGCCCGAGGCGATCGAGCGCGAGTTCGAGGGAACCCGCTACGGCGACTTCAAGGCCGCCGTCGCCGAGGCCGTGATCGACTACCTGGCGCCGGTCCGGGCGCGCTATCAGCAGCTGCGCGCCGACGAGGCCGGGCTCGAGCGAACGCTCGCCGCCGGCGCCGAGAAGGCGGCCGCGATCGCAACCGCGACGGTCGCCGACGTGCGCCTCGCGATGGGGGTCGGTCCCGTCCGCGCGCACGGCTAGCGTTGTCGCCGTGAGCCTCGACTACCTCGAGCTGGATCTCGATGTGTTCGCGGGACCGTTTGACCTGCTGCTGACGCTGATCCTGCGTGAGGAGGTCGATCTGCTCGAGGTCGATCTGGCGGACGTCGTGATCACTTACATCGACCACCTCGAGCGACGCGGCGAGCTCGATCTGGAGGCGACGACCGAGTTCCTCGTGCTGATCGCGGCGTTGCTGGAACTCAAGAGCCGGCTGCTGTTGCCCGGCGAGGAGCTCGACGAGCTCGAGCTCGATCCCGGCGAGGCGGCCGAGGAGCTGCTCGAGCGGCTGGTCGCGGCCCAGCGCTATCGCGCCGCGGCACAGTACCTCGAGCAGCGGGTGCGCGCCGAGGACGGCTTTCGATTTCGATCCGCGCCGCTGCCGCCTTCATTGCGCCGGGCCTCGCTGCACGACGCTGCCGCCGTCTATGACCCGGCCCGGCTGGCGAGCGCGATCGGCGAGCTGTTGCTGGTGCCGCCGCCGGTCGACGTCGCTCACATCACGGTCCCGCGGGTGACCGTCGCCGAGCGGGTCGGGCACTTGCGCAGATTGCTGTCGCGCGGGCGGTTCGCGTTCTCTGACGCGGTCGCGAAAGCCGACCGGGTGACGGTCGCGGTCACGCTGTACGCGCTGCTCGAGCTCTACAAGCAGGGCGAGGCCTCCTGGATCCAGGACGAGCCATTCGCCGAGATCACGGTGACCGCCCCCAACTCGCGGCCGCTGCGCGCGATCCCCGACCGCGAGGCCGTATGACCGCCGAGCTCGATCGGATCCTCGAGTCGCTGCTGTTCCTCAGCCCCGAGCCGGTGACGGTCGCGGCGCTCGCCGATGCGGTCGAGGCCGAGCCCGATCAGGTGCTGGACGCTCTGGAGCGCTTGCGTGAGGCGTATGAGTCATCGCAGCGGGGGCTGGTGCTGCGCCGGCTGGCCGGCGGCTACGTGCTGTCGAGTCACCCCGACGCCGAGCTCGCGGCGCGGCGGCTGCTGGCGCGGCCGCGAACGCCGCCGCTCACCTCCGCGCAGGCCGAGACACTCGCGATCGTCGCCTACCTGCAGCCGGTCTCGCGTCCGGAGATCGCGCGGATCCGCGGGGTCAGCGCCGAGTCCGCGGCGACGACGCTGCTCGAGCGGGGGCTGATCGAGGAGGCCGGCCGCTCGCAGTTCGGCGCGGTCCTGTATCGCAGCACCGATCTGTTCCTCAAGCTGTTCGGGCTCGGGGAACTGGCCGAGCTGCCGGAGATCGCGGGTTTCGACCCGTCTCCGGAGTTCGAGCAGCAGTTGCGCGAGCGGCTGCTGCAGGCGGGCGAGGCGCGCGCGCCAGGCGCTGGCGCCAGCGGCGGACCGGTGCCGACGGCCGTGCCGAACGCCGGCGCCGCCGTCCCGCAGCTCGACTGACAGCACCCGCGGTGGGCGGTCAGGCGCGGCCGAGGAATCGCTGCACCGCGTCACCCTCGCGCGCCAACGCCCGCTGGTCCGCTGCCGGGACCGGATGAAACGGTGTCAGCCGCACACCGGAGCGCTCGAGCTTCCACAGGCCGACCGGCCGTCCGCCCGGATGCTCGCGATCGGGCGCCAGCGCGAACGAGCGAAAGATGCCGCCGCTGACGACGTCGCGGTCGTGGTCGCCGAGGACCGGTGTGCGCGAGCACCATCCCATCAGCAGTGGCTCAAATGTCCCGAGCAGGCGCGGTCCGGTCAGCTTCGCGACCGGGCGCGGATCACCGGTGCTGACCAGTCCGTCGGCCCGCTCGTGCAGCCGGTGCAGCCGGCCGAGTCCGATCCGCGCGTCGCCCAGCGACAGCCCCGCCCACCGCGCCAGATCGCGCGCGTCGGCGGGTCCGTGGCCGTCCAGGTAACGGCGGGCGAGCTCGGCCAGCGCGCGACCACGATCTTCGCGGACCCGTCCGATTGCGGCCGCGGAATCGTCAAGCCAGTCGGCGACGAGCACGTAGCGCTGCTCGCCGTCGATCATCGGACCGCGGACGATCAGGCCCTCGATCGCGGCCCGGAACAGCAGTTGTACGAACGCCTGACCCGCGACCGGCACGCTGGCGCCGGTCAGTCGCTCGCGCAGCTGCCCACGGCGCAGCGGCCCGTCGGCGCGCAGCGAACGCTCGATCACGCGGATCGCGCGCCGCAGCGCTCGCGTGTCAATGCCTTCCTGCGCCAGCCGGCGATCGGAGCCAGCGACCAGCTGCGGTGTGGTCAGCGCCTGCAGCAACGGGTAGTCGGCGGCGTGCACGAGGTGCAGCGTGCCGCGGCACAGCCAGGTGATCACCAGCTCGCGCTCGGTCAGCGCCCGGTCGACGTCGGCGGCGACCGCGCCGCGGCTACGTGCCCGAATCGCCAGCCGCGCGCCACGCGGGTCCTGAGCCTGGATCGCGAGCAGCCGCTGCGTGACCGCCACCGGCGTGCCGGCGCCGCGCGGGCGCGGTCCGGCGAGCAGCTGCGCGCTCAGGCGGCGGCGCAGCAGCTCGTCGCGCATCAGCCCGCGCGGGCGGCGAGCTGGCCACACGCGGCGGCGATCTCGCGACCTCGCGTGAGCCGGACGGTGGCGCCGACCCCGTGGCGCTCGAGCTCGGCGCGGAACGCCTCGATCGCCTTCGGGCTGGACCCCTGAAACGGCGCGTCGGTTGGGTTGAACGGGATCAGGTTGACCTTGAACATCCGAGCGTCGAGCAGCTCGGCGAGCTGGCCCGCCTGGGCGAACGAGTCGTTGATGCCCGCGAGCATCACGTACTCGACGAAGATCATCCGACGCTTGTGCGCGTAGTAGTCGCGGCAGGCGGCGAGCACGTCGGCCAGCGGGTAGCGCTCGTTGACCGGCATCAGCTCCGAGCGCAGCGCCTCGTCGGCGGCGTGCAGCGACAACGCCAGGCGGATCGGCATCGCGGCGCGCGCGAGGCGGTTGATCCCGGGGATCCAACCGACGGTCGAGATCGCCGTATGGCGGTTGCCGATCCCGAGGTCGGGCAGCCGCTCGCAGGCGGCCAACACCGCGTCGAGGTTCATCATCGGCTCGCCCATGCCCATGAACACGGCGTGATCGACGGGCCCGAGCCGACGGAAGTGCAGCGCCTGGTCGAGGATTTCCGACGCGGTCAGGTTGCGCCCGAAGCGCATCTGACCGGTCGCGCAGAAGCTGCAGGTCAGCGGGCAGCCCGACTGCGACGACAGACACAGCGAGCGGCGGCCGTCGCGATAGCGCATCAGCACCGCCTCGACCGGCCGCCCGTCTCCGGTCTGCAACAGCACCTTGATGGTGCCGTCGGCGGCGTGGGCCTCCTGCTCGACGGTCAGCGAGGACAGTGGAACCCGCTCGGCCAGCGCCGATCGCAGCGCCAGCGGCAGGTCGGTCATCTCGTCATAGCCCGAGACCCCGGACGCCAGCCAGCGCCACACCTGTTTGGCGCGGTAGCCGGGCTCGCCGAACTCGGTCAGCGTCTGGTCGAGCAGCTGTAGATCCACGCGTCTATGGTGGCAGGCGCTTTCAGATGCGACTCGTGAAGTTCCTCGCGAATGCCGGCGTCGCCTCGCGGCGCGCCTGCGACCGGCTGATCGCCGACGGCCGGGTGACGGTCAACGGCGAGCGCGCGCTTGACCCGGCACGCGACGTGACCGACGCCGACCTGGTTCGCTTTGACGGCGCGCCGGTGCGGCTGCCGGATGCCGGCGAACTGGTCGTGCACGCGGTCAACAAGCCGGTCGGCGTGGTCTCGACCGCCTCCGATCCTCAACGGCGCCCGACGGTCGTGGCGCTCGTCGCCTCCCCCCAGCGGCTGTATCCGGTCGGCAGGCTCGACATCGAGTCGACCGGGCTGATGCTGTTGACCAACGACGGAGCGCTCGCACACCGGCTCACCCACCCCAGCTTCGAGGTACCCAAGACCTATCGGGCGACGGTTGGGGGTGGACCGGTGACCGACACGACAGTTCGTCGATTGCGGCGTGGCATCACCCTCGATGACGGTCTGACCGCGCCCGCGCGGGTCCGGCGGCTGGCGCCTGGAACGATCGAGCTGACGATCCACGAGGGTCGTAACCGCCAGGTGCGGCGGATGTGCGAGGCGGTCGGCCACCCGGTCACGAGCCTCTGCCGGACCGGCTTCGGCCCGCTCACGCTCGGTGATCTGGCACCGGGTCAGGGGCGGCCCCTGCTGGCCGAGGAGGTTGCGGCACTCAGCGCGGCGACTGGCGCATCAGCTCGTCGCGCGAGAGCGCCGTCGCGGTCAGCGCGCGGCTGACGCCGGCCGGGGTCAGCGTCACCGGCCGCCGCGCGATCAGCCGCCGGATCGTGAACTGTCCGACGTGGCGGACCCAGACCGAGCGCATGCCGGCGATCGGGTAGCTCGACTGCATCCGCGAGGCGACGAGGTTGCACTCGGCGCCCCACCAGCAGTCAGATTGCCGCGGGGAGCGCATCGAGATCACGTCGAGCTGGCTCACGCGTGTGCGCGAGCGCAGCGGCACGAGCCCCGGCAGGTACAGCTTCAGCGGCAGCAGCGTCGAGAACTGCTGGATCAGGATCGCCCGGTGGCGACCCGGCGACGGCGATGCGCCGAGCACACGCGCGACCCCGGGCCAGTCGGGGCGCTGCATCGATGGCGTCACCGCGACCGCGACCACCGCGGTGACACCGATCGCGCATAACGCGACGGCGACCACGACGCCGATCCGGGCGCCGATCCCGGCCGGCGCCGCGCAGCCGGCCGCGACGACGATCGCCGCGGGCAACCACAGCTCGATCGCGTTGCGCGTGATCAGATCGTCGAAGCCGACCACGACCAGCGCCAGCGCGAGTGCGAACCCGCCGAGCGCGAGCGCGGCCGCGACCCGCGCGCCCGCCAGCTCGCGGGCCACTGCGGGCTCGCCGCCGCGGGCCGTCTCGCGGCGGCGCGCGACAAGCAGCGCGAGCGCGACCGCGACCAGCGCGAACGCCGCGAACTTCAGCGGCTGACGCGCCGGCGCGTCGGTCCCGAGCAGGAACTGCGGAACGATCTGTGCCAGCCGCGATCGCAGTGGCTCGGACGCGATCCAGTTGTCGTTGCCGGTCCCGTTCTGGGAGATCGCCAGCGGGATCAGCGCGAGCCCGCAGACCGCCGCCAGCCCGACGCCGACCTGCACCGCACGGCGATCGCGGTGCCGGGCGAGCAGCGCCAGCGCCTGGGGCACGACCGCCAGCGTCGCGTAGTAGTGGGTCGCCATCGCCAGCGCGGCGGCCAGCAACCAGAGCGTCACCGTCGCCGGCGTCGGGCCGCGGCGAGCGCGGGCGAATGCCCACAGCGCCAGCCCCGTCAGCAGTACCAGTGATTCATAGGAGCGGGCCTCCTGCGAGTACCAGATCAGCAGCGGGTTGCACGCCGCCAGCGCCGCACAGATCACGCCGGCTCGTCGCGACACGAGCTCGGCAGCGGCGCCGTAGGCGACGGGGATCACGCATACGCCGGCGATCGCCGACAGCGACCGCAACCCGGCGCTGGTGTCGCCGAACACGCGCACCCAGACCCAGGCGACCATGTAGTACAGCGGCGGGGTCGACTCGCTCTGAGGGATCAGGCCGAGCATGTGGCTGGGCGAGTAGCGCACCAGCATCGCCGTGTTCGCCTCGTCGAACCACAGGCCCTGGTGGCTGAGCCCGTAGAAACGCAGGGCCGCGCCGAGCACGGTCAGCGCGCCGACAGCGGCCGCGATCGGCAACCGCGAGCGAGCCGCCCAGGCGGCTGAGGTCAGTGGGGGATCGACCGTCGACATCCGTGCTCGTGTTGAGGCTGACGCCCGAGGTCGGCTGCTCGTCGACAGCGCGGCGCACCGAAACAGGCTCCGCGGCCATTATCGTGGGCGGGATGCGCAAGGACGCGGGTTGCACCGAGGACTCATCGACGGTCGCCGTCGGGGGCGTCGCGATGGCGACCACGCCGGTGCCGGAGCCCAGCGTCCGGATGCCGCTGCGGTGGCGAGTGCCGCGGTTCGCGCGCGGTCGCCGGCTCGTGGTCAGCCCGCTGGCGGGCAGGCTCGCGCTCGGCGCGCTGATCATCGCGACGCTGGCGGTCGTCGCGATCGCCAGCTCGGATCCGTCGGTGCTGGTGCCGCGCTCGGCCAGCGTGTTTCCCAACTGGGAGGCGGGTCCGCTGCACTTCCTGACGCCGCGGCCGACCAGCGATCCGCACCTGTTCGACATCTTCTACAGCGTCGTGCTGGTCGCGATGGTGCTCGCCTATGGGCTCGTGCTCGGGTCCGCCCGCAGCTTCGGAATGCGGACGATCACGATCGCGATCATCGTGCTGCACGTGATCCTGCTGCTGAGTCCGCCGCTGCAGCTGACCGACGTGTTCAACTACCTCGGCTACGCACGGCTCGGGGCGCTGCACCACCTCGACCCCTACACCCACACGATCCGCGAGGAGCTGTTCGATCCGGTCTTCACGTTCGCGAGCTGGCACAACCTCAAGAGTCCCTATGGGGAGCTGTTCACGGCGATCAGCTATCCGCTCGGGCTGTTGCCGCTGCCAGTCGCCTACTGGCTGCTCAAGCTCGTCACGGTCGCGCTCAGCCTCGGGTTCCTCGCGCTGCTCTACCGTCTCGCGCGCCAACTCGACCGCGACCCGCGCTTCGTGCTCGCGTTCGTCGCGCTCAACCCGGTCTACCTGCTGTACGAGCTCGGGGGGTTTCACAACGATTTCTTCATGCTCGTGCCCGCGATGGCGGCGATCTCGCTGGTGTTGTGCCGGCGCGACCGCTGGGCCGGGGCGTCGTTGACGCTCGCGATCGCGGTCAAGTTCACGGCGGTCCTGCTCGCGCCGTTCCTGCTGGTCGCGATCGCAACCCGCGCACGAGCCAGACAGCTGATCATCGGCGCGCTGATCGCGGCGGTGCCGCTGCTGGTGATGAGCGTGGCGCTGTTCGGCAGCTCGCTGCCGAACCTCCAGCAGCAGTCGACGCTGCTGACCGACTTCAGCTTCCCGAATCTGGTCGGGCTGATCTTCGGTGTCGGCGGCACGCCGCGACTGCTCCAGGTCGCCGACGTCTGCGTCGTGCTGGTCGTCGCCTACCACCTGTTCTACCGGCGCGGTGATTGGCTGGTCGGCGCCGGCTGGTCAACCTTCGCGCTGATCGTCAGCCTCTCCTGGGCGGTGCCCTGGTATGTCGTCTGGCTGCTGCCGCTGGCGGCGCTGTCGACCAGTCGACGGCTGCAGCGCTGGACCGTCGCGCTGCTGGTGTTCCTGCTGCTGGCGTTCTTGCCGTACACGTCGCTGTACATGTCCGAGCACGGCATCAATCCGCTGCACACCAAGGCCGGGGTGGCCTCCCAGCGGTTACAGAACAAGCTCGCCAGCTGACCCCCTCGGCCTCTGTTAGCTTCGCCTCGCGTGCCTGTCGAAACCCCCGTCGCGACGGCGGCCGCACGGCCCGCGGCGACCGGCCGGCGCGCCGGCCGCGGTCCGGACCCGTTCGAGTGGGGCGTGCTGGGCCTGTTCTGCGTGCTCTCGCTGTTCGTGATCGTCTCAAACGTCGTCGAGGCGCACCACACCAGCCTGATCTGGACGCGGACCGACGGCTTCTTCTCCGGCGACCAGCTTCAGTACCTCGCCTGGATCCGGTCCTCGGCCAAGCACGTGCTCGTCTCCGACATGTACGTGCTGCGTCCCACCGCGGCCGACTACTTTCAGCCGGCGATCGTGCTCTCGGGGCTGCTGGTGCGGGCCGGGGTCGCGTCGTGGCTGGCGCTGCTGTTGTGGAAGCCGGTGGCGGTGGTTGGCCTGTTCGCGGCCGTCAGGGCGCTCGTGCACCACTGCTTCGAGCGCCGTTTCGACCGCCGGGTCGCGCTCGTTCTGGTGCTGCTGTACGCCTCGCTGACTCCGCTGTACGGGTCGCTCAACGTCGTCGGCGACATGATGCCGATGTGGCTGTCGTGGGGCTACGTGTTCGGGCTGATGGCGATCGCGCTGATGGTGTTCGCGATGCTGCGCTACGTCCGCGCTCGCGAACGCGCGCAGATCGCCTGGGCGCCCGGTCTGCTGGCCGCGTTGGCGGCGTCGCTGCATCCGTGGCAGGGCGAGCTGATGATCCTGATCATCGTCGGCAGCGAGCTGCTCGGGCTGCGCAACGCCGCCCGCAGCAGCCGAGCGGGCGGACCGCGCGCGGTGTGGCGAGCGTTGCGCGAGCCGCGGTGCGCGCTGGCGCTGTTGACGCTGACGCTGGTCGCGCTGCCATTGCTCTACTACTTCGCGCTCGGTCACCTCGACCCGGTCTGGACGGCCGGTCAGGCGCACTCAAAGCACGCCTTCTCATGGACGGCGCCTTTGATCGCGGGCGCGCCGCTGGCGCTGTTCGCGCTGTTCGGCTACCGCGGCGCGCCGGACGACTTTCTCGAGCTGATGTTGCGCGTCTGGCCGGTCGCGGCCGCGGTCATGTGGATCTTCGCGATGACGGCACTCGGGGCCTCGCCGCAGCACTCGCTCGGCGGGATCACGGTCCCGTTGACCGTGCTGGCGGTCAGAGGCGTCCGGCGCAGCTCGCTGCCGAGCCTGCCGCATGCGCGGGCGCTGGCGTGCGTCCTGGTCGTGATCGGCACGCTCCCCGCCGATCTGTTCTCACTGCTCGACGCTCACGTCTACACCAACCCGACCCCCGGCAACGCGAACTGGATCACGCAGGGGGAGAGCGAGGCGCTCGCCTACCTGGCCCACAGCCCGGCGGCCGGTGGCGTGCTCACCACCTACTACCTCGGTGCGGCAGTGCCGGGGATCACCGGACGCCAGGCGTTCGTCGGCAACTGCCTCTGGTCTGAGCCCCTGTGCCCGCAGCGCGATTCGACCGTTGGCCGGCTGTTCACCCCCGGTGAGATGTCGACGCCGGTGGCGCGGAGGTTCGTGCGCCGGTCCGGTGCGAGATTCATCCTCGAGGGCTGCGATGCAGGCGCCGATCTGCGCCCGCACCTGGCTGGGATGCTGGCCTCGGTGCACCGGTTCGGATGCGCCCGGGTGTACGAGCTGCAACGGGTCGGGCCGGCACGCGGTCCGTTCGCCGCGGTCGCGACGACTGCGCTCGGGTGAGCCGACTGGCAAACTCCGGCGCCATGCGTCTGTTCGCGCTCCGTGGGGCCAACAGCGTCGAGCGCAACGACGAGCCAGCGATCCTCGACGCCACCGATCGACTGATCCGTGAGCTGATGGTGCGCAACGCGCTGACCGCGGACGGGATGGTCAGCTGCATCTTTACGCTGACGCCCGACCTCGATGCTCAGTTTCCCGCGGTTGCCGCCAGGCGGCTCGGCCTGGACCAGGTGCCGCTGCTGTGCGCCCAGGAGATCCCGGTGCCCGGCGCGCTGGCCGGCGTGATCCGGGTTCTGGTCCACTATTACGCCGATGACGGTCACGACCCTCAGCACGTCTATCTCGGCGCCGCGAAGGCACTGCGCCGCGATCTGAGCTCGGCTCAATAGGAGCCCCGTGCCGATCGAGTTCGCCCAGCGCATCAACCGGATCCCTGCATATCCACTCGCGGCCGGCTACGACCTCGGCTCCGACATCGCGATGCTGGCATCCAACGAGGCATGCTTCGCACCGTCGATCGAGGTCCTCGACGCGGCCAACCGGGCGCTGACGGGCGCCCATCGCTATCCCGACCCCGCCTACCGCCCGCTGCGCCGGGCGCTGGCCGAGCGCTACGGGATCCCGCTCGAGCGGATCGCGCTCGGCAACGGCTCGTGCGACATCCTGCTTGCCGCCGGCGAGGCGCTGCTCGAGCCGGGGGCCGAGGTCGTCTACGCCTGGCCGGCGTTCAGCGTCTACCCGCACCTCGCCGCCGCCAGCGGTGCGACCGCGGTGCAGGTGCCGCTGGACGCCGACGACCGTCATGACCTCGACGCGATCGCACGCGAGATCACGGTCGCGACCCGCCTGGTGCTGATCTGCAACCCCAACAACCCGACCTCGACCTCGGTCGGGTTGGATGAGATCGAGGCGTTTCTGGCCAAGGTCCCGGATCACGTCTGTGTGATCCTCGACGAGGCCTACTGCGAGTTCGCGTTGGTGCTTGGCGACACGTACGCCTCGGTGGACTTGCTGCGCTCGCATCCCAACCTGATGCTGCTGCGAACCTTCTCGAAGGCGTACGGGCTTGCCGGGCTGCGGGTCGGCTATGCGCTGTGCGGCTCCGAGAGCTTGCGCGCGGTCGTCGATCAGGTGCGCCAGCCGTTCTATCTCAACGTCGCCGCCCAGGCGGCGGCGGTCGAGGCGCTGCGCCACCAGGATGAAGTCGAGCGGCGCGTCACGCACACGGTCGCGGCGCGGCTGGCGATCAGCGACGGCCTGAGCGAGCTCGGGCTGTGGGTCGCAGACTCCGATGCGAACTTCATCTGGACCCATCTGGGTGGGCGGGACCCGATCGAGGTCGAGTCCGAGATCGTCGACGGCCTGCGCGAGCGCGGGGTGCTCGTCCGCGCCGGCGCGGCGCTCGGCCGGGCGGGATCGCTGCGGGTCACGGTCGGTACCGACGCCGAGAATCGCCGGTTTCTGGCGGCGATCGGGGAGCTGGTCTAGATGACCGGTTCAGACGCCGCGGCGGGGGCTCGCTAACTGCCTGAGCGGTGGCGATGGGGGGTGTGGGTGCTCGGCGCGGCGGCGATCGCCTGCGGCGCGATCGCGTTCGTCACCGCGACCGGGATGCGCCCGGGCTTTGACCCGTTCGGCTGGATGGTGTGGGGCTACCAGGTCCTGCACGGCTCGCTGAACACGTCTGGGGCACCGTCGTGGAAGCCGCTGACGTTTCTGTTCACGCTGCCCTACGCGCTGTTCGGCCACGCCCAGGTCTGGTTGTGGACCGTCACCAGCGTCGTCGGGGCGCTCGCCGCCGGCGTATTCGCGGGACGGATCGCCTACCGGCTGACCGGCCCGGTCGTCCCCGGTCGGCGGTTCGCGCCGTTCGTCGCCGCGGCGTTCGCCGGCGTCGCCGTGATGGGGATCCAGACCTGGCCACACCTGGTGCTGATTGCCAACTCCGACCCACTTGTGGTCGCGCTGCTGCTGGCGGCGATCGACGCCCACCTGTCACGGCATCGGCGCTGGGCGTTCGCCGCGATCGTGCTCGCGTCGCTGGACCGTCCGGAGAGCTGGGCGTTCGCGGCGCTCTACGGCGCCTGGCTGTTCTGGACCGACCCAGGGGCGCGGATCGGCGTCGCGCTGGCGCTGGCGCTGATCCCCGCGGCCTGGTTCATCGTCCCGGGGCTGACGTCGCGCAGTTGGCTGAGCCCGGGCGACCTCGCGCTCAACCAGCACACGGTGATCCATGGCTCGAAGGTGCTCGGCGTGCTGCATCGCTGGCGCGCCCTGTACGAGCTGCCGATGCAGCTGGCGGTGGCCGGCGGGATCGCGATCGCGCTGTGGCGACGCGATCGCGAACTGCTCGGGGTCGCCGCGGCCGCGTTGCTTTGGGTGGCGGCCGAGATCGCATTCGCGCTGCACGGTTGGTCGGCGGCGAGCCGATATCTGATCGAGCCGGCCGCGGTCTGCATCGTGATCGCCGGGGCGTTCGTCGGTCAGCTGCTCGGCGGCGCGCCGTGGGTCGCCGAGCTGCGCGCCCCGGCCTGGGCCGGCTCGGCCCTGCGCTGGGGCGGACCGGTGCTGTTCGCGGTGCTTGCGGTCGCGCTGATCCCATCGGCGCGGCTACGCGTCCACGATTGGCGCGTCGATCTGCCGCTCGCGCGTGCCAACGGGCGCCAGAACCGGCGGCTGGTCGCGGTCGTCCAGCGGATCGGCGGCGGTCGGGCGGTGCTCGCCTGCGGCCGGCCGGCGACGATCCCCGGCACGCAGTCATCGCTGGCCTGGGCGGTCGGCATCAACGTCGGCGACGTCGGCAACCACATCGGTCGCGGGATCCGCAACGGGATCCCGCTGGTCGCGTTCACGCCGTCCGATCACGGGTGGCGAGTGCGGGTCTACAACCAGCCGGCGCGTCGCGCGGCGCGCTGCGCGAGGCTGCGGACCGAGACCACCACGGGCTGATCTTCGCCCGATCGGGGCCGATCCCCCAACCGGCCGATCATGCTTGCGGCCCGCGGTCGCCGTCTGGTAGAACCTCGCGCAGCGCAATGGACGACCACAACCGTACGCTCGGCTTCATCACCGCTGTCGCGGACGGCTGGTATTGGTCTCACTACGCGCCCTTCTACGCCTGGCGATTTACCTAGGCGCTCGGCCACACCCGTTCTCGTCGCGCTCGCGGCGATGCTCCCCGGGTCGGGCGCCGGAGACCACCGGGCAGGTCGACGTCGCCTGCCAGCACTCAGCGCTTCGTACAGTTTCCAGGGAATTTCGAAAGGACCGCGTAGATGATGATCGTGATGAAACCGACGGCCACCGAACGGGAGGTGCAGTCCGTCGTGGACCGGGTCCGGGCAGCGGGCGCGCGTCCACATCTGATCCGCGGCGAGGAGCGGACCGTGATCGGCGCGATCGGGGACGCCGAACATGTCGCCGGACTGGAACTCGAAGCGCTTGAAGGGGTAGATCAGGTGATGCCGATCAGCAAGCCCTACAAGCTCGCGTCGACCCAGTTTCACCATGATGCGGGTCCGACGGTGCTCGAGATCGCCGGGCGCAAGGTCGGTGGCACCCACTTCGCGATGATCGCCGGCCCCTGCACGGTCGAGTCTCGCGAGCAGCTGCTCGAGACCGCGCACACGGTGGCGGCGGCCGGCGCGACGATGCTGCGCGGCGGCGCCTACAAGCCGCGGACGTCGCCCTACGCGTTCCAGGGGCTCGGTCAGGAAGGGCTGCGGTTGCTCGCCGAGGCCAAGGCGCAGACGGGTCTGCCGGTCGTCACCGAGGTGATGGACGCGCGCGATCTGGAGCCGCTGCTGGCGGTCGCCGATGTGCTGCAGATCGGCGCCCGCAACATGCAGAACTACGCGCTGCTGGCGGAGGCCGGACGCAGCGACCGCCCGGTGCTGCTCAAGCGCGGCCTGTCGAGCACGCTCGAGGAGCTGCTGATGGCCGCCGAGTACATCCTCAAGGAGGGCAACCAGTCGGTGATGCTGTGCGAGCGGGGGATCCGGACGTTCGAGACCGCATATCGATTCACGCTCGACCTGACCGCGATCCCGGTGCTCAAGGAGATGACTCACCTGCCGGTGATCGTCGACCCCAGCCACGCTCCCGGTCGCCGCAGCCTGGTCCCGGCGCTGTCGATGGCCGCCGCCGCAGCCGGTGCCGACGGGATCATCGTCGAGGTCCACCCCCATCCCGACGACGCGATCTGCGACGCCGCTCAACAGCTGCCCGCCGGGGAGTTCGCGGAGTACCTCGAGCGCGTGCTGATGGCGGCCGCGGTCGCCGGCAAGACGCTCTCGCCGGTGCCGGTGCGGCCGCCTGTCGCCTCGACGCCCGCCGCGGTCTGAGTCGATGACGCTTCAAGGTGCCGGTCCCGCGATCGACCAGATCCGCAACAAGCGGATCGAGCGGCTGGTGCCGCTCGCGTCGCCGCAGTCGCTGCTGCGCGAACTGCCGCTCGGGCCACGCGCGACCGATGTCCTGGTCCGCGGCCGAGCCGAGATCGGTGCCGTTCTCGGCGGCTCCGACGACCGGCTGTTGGTCGTCGTCGGACCCTGCAGCATCCATGACGTCGACGCCAGCCGTGAGTACGCCGAGCGCCTGGCGGCCGAGACCGAGCGGCTGCGCGACGACCTCTGCGTCGCGATGCGCGTGTACTTCGAGAAGCCGCGCACGACGATCGGCTGGAAGGGCCTGATCAACGATCCGCGGCTCGACGGCTCCTCCGACGTCAACGCTGGGCTGCGGATGGCGCGGCGGCTGCTGCTCGACGTGCTCGCACTCGGGCTGCCGGTCGGCTGCGAGTTCCTCGATCCGATCACCCCGCAGTACATCTCCGACACCGTCTGCTGGGGGGCGATCGGCGCCCGCACCGTCGAGAGCCAAGTCCATCGCCAGCTCGGCTCCGGGCTCTCGATGCCGGTCGGCTTCAAGAACCGCACCGACGGCAGTGTCCAGGTCGCGGTCGACGCGGTCCGCGCGGCCGGCGTCGGCCACGCCTTCGCGGGCATCGACGACGTCGGCACACCGGCGATCCTCTACACGACCGGCAACACCGAGTCACACGTGATCCTGCGCGGAGGCCGCGGCGCGCCCAATTACGACGCCGCCTCGATCGCCGATGCGATCGCACTGCTGGCCGCGGCCGGCCTGCCCGAGCGGGTGATGATCGACCTCTCCCACGACAACAGCGGCAAGGACCCGGAGCGCCAGCCGTCGATCGCCGGCGAGGTCGGGACGCAGCTCGCGGCGGGCGACCACTCGATCGTCGGGGTGATGGTCGAGTCGTTTCTGGTCGCCGGGCGCCAAGACCTCGGTGGCCCCGGGCCGCTGGTCTACGGACAGTCGATCACCGACGGCTGCATCGGCTGGGAGACGACCGTGCAGCTGCTCGACGGGCTCGCCGCCGCCGTACGCGCGCGGCGTAGCGCAGGCTGAGCACGGCGCCGCCGATGCGCGTCGCAGTGCTCGGGGTCGGGCTGATCGGCGGCTCGGTCGCGCTGGCCGCAAGCGAGCGTTGCGACGCGACCGTGAGCGGCTACGACGCGTCCGCGCAGGCGCTCGGCGACGCGGTCGCGCGCGGCGCGCTTGACCGCAGTTGCGCGACCGTCGCGCAAGCCGTCTGTGACGCCGATGCGGTGTTTGTCGCCGCGCCCGTCTCGGCGCTGCCCGGACTGGTCGGCGAGGCACTGGCGGCGGCGCCCGACGGCTGCGTCGTGACCGACGTCGGCTCGACCAAGCGGGCGGTCGTCGCCGCCCACGACGATCCGCGGTTCGTGGGCGGTCACCCGCTCGCCGGCGCCGAGACCGCGGGCGTCGGTCACGCCCGCGCGGAGTTGTTCGACGGCGCGGTCTGGTACCTGACGCCGGGCCCTGAGACCTCGGGCGCGCTGTATGAGCGGCTGCACCGTCTGCTGGTCGGCTTCGGGGCACGGCCGGCGGCGATCGACGCCGAGACCCATGACCGGATGCTCGCCGCGGTCTCGCACCTGCCACACGTGCTCGCCAACGTGCTCGTCTCCCAGGCGGCGGCCGCGCTCGGAGGCGAGCGGCTACCGGCGACCGGACCGTCGTTTCGTGACGCGACCCGGGTCGCCGGTGCGCCGAGCTCGATCTGGACCGACATCTACCTGTCCAACCGTGACGCGCTGATCGGCGAGCTCGACGGCGCGATCCAGCGGCTTCACGACGTGCGAGCGGCGCTGACGGCGGCGGACGGCGACTCGCTGACGGCCTGGAACGAGGCCGCCGCGGCTGACCGCCGCCGGCTGCTGGAGCGCGACCTCGCCGGCGACACCGTATTCGAGCTGCGCGTATCGGTTCCGAACCGTCCCGGGGTGGTGGCGCAGCTGGCGCTCGAGCTGGGGCGCGCCGGCGTCAACATCGTCGACATGGCGCTGTATCCTGCCGACGATCGCTCCAGCGGTGTCGTCGCGCTGTGGATCGCCGGCGGCGCCGCGGCCGGGCGCGCGACCCAACTGGTCGGCGATCTCGGCTTCCCGGTGGCGCGGCAGTGAGCGACCAGCGGGTGGCGGTGCGGATCTCGCCCGGATCGCCACCGGATCGCTGGGAGCTGCGCGTGCCCGGGTCAAAGAGCCTCACGAACCGGGCGCTGCTGCTCGCCGGCGTCGCCGCCGGCCGGTCGCGGCTGCTCGCGCCGCTGATCGCCGACGACACCGAGGTGATGGCCGCGGCGCTGCGCGCGCTCGGCGCGGGGGTGCGACCGGCCGACGGGAACGCGGGCGTCGATTGGATCGTCGATGGGCTCGGCGGCGCACCGGCCGGCGACGCCGCGGTCGATTGCGGGATGGCGGGAACGGTCGGACGCTTTCTGGTGCCGATGCTGGCGGCCGGTCACGGTCGCTTCGAGGTCGATGCGCACCCGCAGCTGCGACGCCGGCCGCTCGGACCGGTGCTGGCGGCGCTGCGGGCGCAGGGCGCGACGATCGAGGGAGAGGCGCTGCCGCTGGTGCTGATCGCCGACGGTCTCGCCGGCGGCGAGGTCGAGGTCGACGCGTCCGTCTCGAGCCAGTTTCTGAGCGGTCTGCTGATGGCGGCGCCGTTCGCGCGAGCCGCATCGTCGCTGCGGTTCGGGGCGCTGGTCAGCGCGCCCTATCTGCGCCTGACGGTCGACGCGATGCGCGCGTTCGGCGCCTCGGTTCACCGTGCTGACGGGATCCTGTCGGTGGCGCCGCAGCCCTACCGCGGCGTCGAGCTCGCGATCGAGCCAGACGCATCAACCGCCTCCTACTTCCTCGCCTGCGCCGCGCTGACCGGCACCACTGTGCGACTGCCCGGGCTGGAGCTCGACACCACCGCCCAAGGCGACATCGAGCTCGTCGAGCTGCTGTCGCGGATGGGCGCGCGGGTGCTCGACCGCGCGCCGCTGACGCTGGCGGGCCCGCCGCGGCTACGCGGGATCGATGCCGACATGGGCTCGAGCTCGGACGTGTTCATGACGCTCGCGTGCGTGGCGCCGTTCGCCGACGGCCCGACCACGATCGAGGGGATCGGCCATGCCCGCGTCAAGGAGTCCGACCGGGTCGGGGCGACCGCCGAGAACCTGCGACGGCTCGGGGTCTCGGTGCAGGAAGGCCGCGACTGGATCCGGATCGAGCCCGGGATCCCCCAGACTGCGCGGCTGCCGACGTTCGAGGATCATCGGATCGCGATGGCGTTCTCACTGGTCGGCACCCACGTCCCGGTCGTGCTCGAGGATCCGGGCGTGGTCGCCAAGACCTGCCCGACGTTCTTTGACCTGTGGCGGCGCACCGGAGCGGTGGTCGAAGCGGTCGGCGAGGAGCAGACGCGATGACCGTCGTCGCGATCGACGGGCCGTCGGGCGCCGGCAAATCGTCGGTCGCACGGGGCGTCGCGCAACAGCTCGGCTTCACCTACCTGGACTCGGGCGCGATGTACCGCTGTGTCGCGCTGGCGGCGTTGCGCCGCGGCGTTGCGCCGGCCGAGATCGCGCCGTCGCTGACGATCGCGCTCGGCGATCGGGTGGTGCTCGATGACGAGGACGTGACCGACGCGATTCGAGCGCCGGAGATGTCGCAGGCGGCGTCGGTGGCCGCCGCGCAGCCGGTGGTCAGATCGGCGATGGTGATCGCCCAGCGGCGATTGCTCGAGGACGGCGACTGGGTCGCCGAGGGCCGCGACATCGGCACCGTCGTCTGGCCCGCCGCCGAGGTCAAGGTGTTCCTGATCGCGTCAGCGCAGACGCGGGCGGCGCGGCGGGCCGCTCAGCTCGGTGCCGATCCCGCGGTGGTGCTGGCCGAGCAGACGATTCGTGATCAGCGCGACATCGAGCGCGCCGACTCGCCGCTGCGCGCGGCCGACGATGCGGTGACGGTCGACAACAGCGAGTTGACGCTCGAGCAGACGATCGATCGGATCGTCGCGCTCGTCGGCGACGCCGTCGCCTGAGCGCGTCAGAGCAGGGTTCCGCCGGGCGGCACGACCCAGAGCCGGCGCGCGAATTCGGCCGCTCGATCGGCCGTCAGCGAGTCGACCCGGGCGGCGCCGGCGTCGTCCATCGCGCGCGCCAGATCCGACCACCCGCGGGCGACCGCCGCGACCCGTGCGGTCGGACCGAAGCCGACGGCGGCCGACAGCTCGGCGGCCCTCGCGCGCACCTCGTCGAGCGTGAACTCGCCGAACGGCTTGCTGGCGCCGGCGTCGCCGGGGACCGCCACCGGCCGCTGCAGCGGATCGTCGACCGCGCCGGGCTCGCTCATACCGACAGGCCCCACTTCGGCATCGCCGACAGCGCGCCGGCACGGATCGCCCGCTCGGTGTCGGGTGAGCGCAGCGTGCTCGGGTACGGTGGTCGCTTCCACGGGTGCGGCGCGACCGTGCCGTAGTGCTCGCGCAGCGACGCGACCAGCTCGCCGCGATGATCGCCGCAGGCATAGCGGCGGGGGCCGAGCGGACCGCCGCCGAGCCATAACAGCCAGCGGCCGGGCGGGACCTCCAGGTACTCGCCGAACGCGAGCTCGCGCAGCCCGCGCTCCAGCGACAGCTGCGTGAGCGGGTCCGGCAGCGTCCCGCAGCACTCGCAGCGGAACACCACTCGGATCGGCATCAGTGGCGCCCGCCGGCGTCCGCGACCGACGCCGGGATCCCATCGCCGGAGTGGTCCAGCAGTGCCAGCAGATCCTCGCTTCGGCCATGCAGGTGCCACTCGCTGCCGTGCCCGGTGACCGCACCGGTGCGCGACAGCCGCGAGAGCGCATGCGAAACCGACGGTCGCTCGGCGCCGATCAACCGCCCGAGCAGCTGGTGGGTGAGCGGCAGCGGCAGCCGGATCCCGCCGGGCTCGACTCGTCCCCAGCGAGATGCGAGATGCCACAGCAGCAACGTCAGCCTCACCTCGAGTCGCGGTTGGGAGGCGATCGCGCGCTGCACGTTGAGGTTGTGGGCCCGCCGCTCGACCCGTCGCAGCAGCGTCTGCGTCAGCTGCGCCCATGGCCTGATCCGATCGGCGAAACCGCCGTCGAGGATCGCGAATCGCGTCACTCCGAGCGCTCGCCAGTCGGTCACCGCGACCAGCAGTTCGTCGCCATCGGGCTCGGCCGGCTCGATCAGGTCGCCGGCGCCGAGCAGCTCGGAGGCGACGCGATCGCCGACGGTGACGCTGGCCGCGACGACACCCTCGAGCACCAGCAGCCCAGGGCCGTCGGCCGCGCGCCGCAGCGCCGGCCGCAGCTCGATCTCGCCGGCATCGGCATCGAACACGACCGCGGTCGCGGCCGGGCGTGCGGCGATCCGCGCCCGTGGGTCGAGGTCGTCACCGAGCTCGGTGTCGAGGTCGAGCAGATAACGCACCGCGCCCAGCCGGTTGGGAACCCGCGGCATCACTTGGCGTTCTCGGGCGGACACCGACCCGAGCTGCGGGTCGCCGTCGCGAGACCTCTCCTTGTCTCTCCTGTTCGTTTCCGCCACGCCCGTCCTCACTGATCGTGCGATGTCGGCCGACGTGCCCGTCGAGCATACGCCTCGCCGGCGCCCACGGTCTGTGGCCGATCGATTCGCCCCCGATCGTCGATCGCGAATCGAAACGTCAGCCCGGTCGTCGCCGGCGACCGCCGGTGACCGCCGGTGACCGCCGGTGACGCTCACCAGCGCGCGACGAAGCCGCTTTCGTGGCGCTCGCTCGGTCGCCGCCAGGTCGGCTCGACCTCATAGCGCGAGCGCATCGCCCGCTCTCGCAGGTACCGCAGCGCGGGCCCGTACAGGAACCGCCCCGAGCCCGCCGCCATCCGGCCGAGCCGGCTGGTCTGCGCGAACGGCATGAACCGGTCAGGAAAGCCTGGGCTGGTACAGGCGATGCAGATACCGCCGACGTTCGGACAGCCGCCGATCCCATTGACCCAGCCGCGGGTCGGGACGCTGCACTTGACGACCGGGCCCTTGCAGCCGAGCTTGACCAGGCAGCCGCCGTCGTCGAAGCCGTCGGCGAAATCGCCGCGTTCGGCAAGGCCGACGCGGTCACATCCCTCGTGGACGGTCCGATCGAACAGCCACCGCGGGCGACCGAGCTCGTCGAGCGCGAGCTCGGGGGAGATCCCGGCGATTCGCATCGCCAGCGCCAGCAGCGTCTCGGTGATCGTGTCGGGCTGCACCGGACATCCGGGCAGGTTGACGACGGGTAGGCCCGCCCGCGATCGCCAGCTGCGCCCGAGGTAATCGCCGACGCCCATCGCGCCGGTCGGGTTGTTGCGCATCGCCGGGACGCCGCCATACGCCGCGCAGGTGCCTACCGCGACGATCGCCGCCGCGCCCGGCGCCAACCGGTCGATCCAGGTCGTCGTCGGGATCGGCTGACCGCTGTCGGGGTCGACGCCGAACCCTGCCCAGTGGCCCTCGCCGCTGAGCCGTTCGTTCGGAACCGAACCCTCGATCACGAGCACGAATGGGCTCAGCCGCCCGGCCTCGGCGTCGTACCAGTGGCGGACAAACGCGTCGCCGCTCTCCAAGGCCGTCCACGGGTTGTAGAGCATGATCGGGGGCGTGCCGGGGATCGTGCCCCGGATCAGGTCCTCAAGCGAGGGGCTGGTGGCGGCGGTGAGCGCGACCGTGTCGCCGTCGCAGCCGAGTCCGCTCGTCATCCACAGGATGTGCACGACTCGCTGCTCGGTCTGGCGCTGGTGCGGACTGAACTCGGGGGCGGGGCTCATCGTCGCGCCCTCATGGGTCCGATCCGGTCTGCAGCTCGGGCTCGGTGTGCAGGTTGCGCACCGACCGTCCCACCAGCACGCCCATGCAGTGCTCGGCCGATCCGGCGAGATGCCACTCCCCGGATCCGCCGGTCACCAGTCCCTGCGCAGCGAGCCGCGTCAGCGAGCGCGAGACCGATGGGCGTTCGGCCGCGACGAGATGGCCGAGCAGGGCGTGCGTGAGCGGCAGCTCAAGGCGTACGCCGCGGGACTCGACCCGGCCCCAGCGGGCCGCCAGGTGCCACAACAGCAGCGCCAGCCGCGCCTCGAGGCTGGGATATGACGCGATCGCGCGCTGCACGTCGACGTCGAGCGCGCGTTTGTCACAACGGCGCAGCAGCGTCAGGACGATCTGAGGCCACGCCCGCACGCGATCGACGAACTCGCCGTCGAGCACGGCCGCACGGCCGTCGACGAGGGTCCGGCGCAGCACCCGGCGGGTGAGCAGCTCGTCGACGTCGACGTGCCGCGGTTGCACCAGGTCGCCGGGGCCGAGCAGCTCGGCCGCGATCCGGTCACCGACCCCGACCTCCAGCGCGACGATGCCCTCCAGCAACAGCAGCCCGAGCCCAGGACCGCGGGCGCCCGCGTCGCGGTCCGGGCACTCGCCGCCGGCGGACAGCTCGACCGTCGCGGCGGTCGCGACCTGGCGCACGACCATTCGCGTGCGAAGGTCGAACGCGTCGGCGAGGTCCCCGTCGAGGTCGAGCAGATAGCAGTACCGTGCCCGCGGCGCGAGGCTGGGTTCGGCGGCCCGCTCGGGCGTCGGCCACGGGACCACCACCGGGTCATCGGGCAACCGGTCGGCACCCCCGGACGGCGCCGGCGGTCGACGCTGCGGCGGCTCCGAGTCGGAGGGTCGTTGCATGTGCGGCGCCCGGCGGGCGGATCGTAACACCGGCCAGGAGCGGCTTCGGGTAACCGAGGTGACCGCTGTCACACATCGCCGATCGAGCTTGGTAGAACAGTGCACCAGGTAGAGAGGAGCCCTGCGTGTGCTTGGCGATACCCGGGCAGGTAATCGAGTTGGTCGACGAGGTCAACCAACTCGCGAAGGTCGACGTCGTCGGAGTCCGGCGAAACATCAACGTCAGCCTGCTCACCTCCGACGGCGACGAGGTGATGCCGGGGGACTGGGTCCTGATCCATGTCGGCTTCGCGTTGTCCAAGGTCGACGAGGCCGAGGCGCACGCGACGCTGGCGCTGCTTCAGAACATGGGGCGTGACTATGAGCAGGAGCTCGAGGAGCTGAAGGCCAGCGTGATCGAGTGACCGACGAGCGGCACTGCATCACCTGCTCAGACGAAGGCGTCGAGATGACCGTTGTCGGGATGACGCAATGCGGCGCCCGATGCAGCGATCCCAACGGCATCGATCAGCGGGTCGAGATCGACCTCGTCGAACCGGTCGAGATCGGCGACCTGCTGCTCGTCCACGCCGGCGTGGCGATCGCCAACCTCGCTGCGACCGACTCGCGCCGCCAGACGGCGGACCCCGTCCGATGAGATACGTCGACGAGTACCGCGACGCCGAGCTCGGCCGCGCACTCGCCGGGCAGATCCTCGCCGAGGCCGACGCCGGCCGCCACTACAAGGTGATGGAGGTCTGCGGCGGCCATACCCACTCGATCTACAAGTACGGGATCGACGACCTGCTGCCGCCGAACGTCGAACTCGTCCACGGTCCGGGTTGCCCGGTCTGCGTGATCCCGATGGGCCGGGTCGACGACGGGATCGCGATCGCGCGTCACGAGGGCGTGATCTTCACCTGCTTTGGCGACATGCTGCGCGTCCCGGGGTCGGAGAAGACGCTGCTGGAAGCCAAGGCCGAGGGGGCCGACGTGCGGATGGTGTACTCGCCGCTGGATGCGCTGCGGATCGCGCGCGAGAACCCCGACCGTGAGGTGGTGTTCTTCGCGATCGGCTTTGAGACGACGGCCCCGTCGACGGCGCTGACGCTCAGGCGCGCGCGGGCCGAGGGGCAGCACAACTTCACCTGCGTCTGCAACCACGTGACGATCGTGCCGCCATTACGGGCGCTGCTGGAATCGCCGGACCTGCGGCTCGACGGATTCATTGGCCCGGGCCACGTGTGCACGGTCGTCGGGGCGCGGCCGTTTGACTTCATTCCCGACGACTACGGCAGGCCGGTCGTGATCTCCGGCTTCGAGCCGCTCGACATCCTGCAGTCGATCCTGATGATCCTGCGCCAGCTGCACGACGGGCGTTGCGAGGTCGAGAACGAGTACAAGCGGGTCGTTCCGACGGACGGCAACCTGAAGGCGCTGGAGGTGATGGCCGAGGTGTTCGCGCTGCGCCCGCACTTCGAGTGGCGCGGACTCGGGTTCATCTCGCAGTCGGCGCTGCGGCTGTCGGATGCCTACGCCGAGTTCGACGCCGAACGACGTTTTCAGACGCCCAACGTCCGCGTCGCCGACCCGAAGGCGTGTCAGTGCGGTGAGGTGCTCAAGGGCGTGATCAAGCCGTGGGAGTGCAAGGTGTTTGGCACCGCGTGCACGCCCGAGCATGCGATCGGCACCTGCATGGTGTCGCCCGAGGGCGCATGTGCGGCCTACTACAACTTCGGCCGCTACGCCCGCACGCGGGAGGCCGTGTGAGCTCCCGAGGACCGGCGCCGACCGTCACCGACCGCGAGCAACGGATCCTGCAGATCATCGAGACCGCGCGCGCCAAGCGGCCTCGCTTCCGTGACGAGCGGATCACCCTGGCGCATGGTGCCGGTGGCAAGGCGACGCAGACGCTGATCGAGGGGCTGCTGGTCCCGGCGTTCGCAGCGACCGGCGAGACCCTGGCCCAACTCGGTGACGCGGGTTGCGTGACGCTGCCCGGCGCCGGGCGACTGGCGATGACCACCGACAGCTTCGTCGTCAAACCGCTGCGCTTCCCCGGCGGCTCGATCGGCGAGCTCGCCGTCAACGGCACCGTCAACGACCTCGCGATGGCCGGTGCCCGGCCGCGCGCGCTGACCGTGTCGATGATCCTCGAGGAGGGCTTGGACGCGGCGGTGCTGCGGGCCGAGGTCGAGGCGGTCGCGACGGCCGCGACGGCAGCCGGCGTCGAGATCGTCGGCGGCGACACGAAGGTGGTCGAGCGGGGCGCCGCGGATCAGATGTACCTGTCCACGGCCGGGATCGGAGTCGTCGACGAGCGGGCGCAGCTCAGTCCGGCAGGGCTCAAACCCGGAGACCGGGTGCTGGTGTCGGGCCCGGTCGGCGAGCACGGCACCGCGATCATGCTGGCCCGCAACGAGTTCGAGCTCGACGCCGAGCTCGAGTCCGACACCCAGAGCCTCTGGCCGGCGGTCGACGCGCTGTTGGCCTGCGGCGGGTCGCACGTGCACTGCCTGCGCGACGCGACCCGGGGCGGCGTCGCCTCGGTGCTCAACGAGCTTGCCCGGGCATCGGGCGTCTCGGTCCTGGTCGACGAGGCGAGCGTGCCGGTCTCGCCGATCGTCGCCGCCGCCGCCGAGCTGCTCGGGATCGATCCGATGTACGTCGCCAACGAAGGCCGGTTGGTCGCGTTCGTCGCGCCCGAGCACGCCGACTCGGCGCTCACGGCGCTGCGTGGCGTCGCCGGTTGCGAGGGGGCGCAGGAGATCGGCGAGGTCGGCTCTGAGCCGCCCGGGATGGTGATGGTGGCGACCGCCTTCGGCGGGCGCCGGGTTATGGACCAGTTGGTGGGGGACCCCCTGCCACGGATCTGCTGACCGGACTGAGAACGAGAGGGGACACCGATGGCAACCGCAACCGAGTTCATTCCCAACCAGGCGGCGACCGAGGCGGTGACGGCTCATGTCCTGTGGGTCACGGTCGGGCTGTCGTGCGAGGGGGATTCGGTCGCCATGACGTCCGCCACCAACCCGAGCCTCGAGGACATCATTCAGGGCGTGATCCCGGGAATGCCGCGGGTCGTGATCCACAACCAGGTGATCGCCTTCGAGACCGGCGAAGAGTACATGCAGGCGTGGTTCGACGCCGAGCAGGGAAAGCTCGACCCGTTCGTGCTCGTGATCGAGGGATCGCTCGGCAACGAGCAGATCAATGGCGAGGGCCACTGGACCGGCTTCGGGGTCGGCCCCGACGGCCAGCCGATCACCGTCAACGAGTGGATCGATCGGCTCGCCCCCAAGGCGGCGGCGGTGGTCGCGGTCGGCACCTGCGCCACCTACGGCGGCATCCCGGCGATGAAGAACAACCCCACCGGGGCGATGGGCGTGCCGGACTACCTCGGCTGGAAGTGGCGCTCGAAGGCCAACCTGCCCGTGATCTGCATTCCCGGCTGCCCGGCTCAGCCCGACAACATGACCGAGGTGCTGATGTACCTCGTCTTCCACCTGGCGGGCCTGGCGCCGGTGCCCGAGCTCGACGAGCAGTTGCGGCCCAAATGGCTGTTCGGCCGGACCGTGCGCGAGGGTTGCAACCGCGCCGGGTTCGTCGAGGAGGGCCAGTTCGCCACCGAGTACGGCTCCGATCACCGCTGCCTGGTCAAGCTCGGCTGCAAGGGCCCGGTGGTCAAGTGCAATGTCCCGGTCCGCGGCTGGGTCAACGGCGTCGGCGGCTGCCCGAACGTCGGCGGCATCTGCATGGCGTGCACGATGCCCGGCTTCCCCGACAAGTACATGCCGTTCATGGACCCTGACGTTTGGGGCAAGCGCGCGGCTAACTTCGAGCGCTTCAGCTACGGACCGGTGATCGACTTCTTCCGCAAGCGCAACATCAAGACCAAGTACGACGTCGAGCCGGAATGGCGGCGTCGCGGGCCGGTCCTCACGACTGGCTACCAGAAGCGCTGGTAGGACCCCCGATCGACTGCGTACAAGGAGCAGCAATGGCAACCGATACTTCCACCGACCAGAAGGTCGTCGTCAAGGAGATGTCGTGGGATCCGATCACGCGGATCGTCGGCAGCCTCGGGATCCACACCGAGATCGACTTCACCAATCAGAAGGTGAACAAGTGCTACTCGACCTCGATGGTGTTCCGCGGGTTCGACATCTTCATGAAAGGGATCGACCCGCGCGACGCGCACTTCATCACCAGCCGGATCTGCGGCATCTGTGGTGACAACCACTGCACCTGCTCGTGCCTGAACCAGAACATGGCCTATTCGGTCAAGCCGCCGCCGTTGGGCGACTTGGCGTTCAACCTGGCCGAGTCCGCCGATTACATGTTCGACCACGCGATCTTCAACGACTGCATGGCGAACGTCGACTTCTGCGAGCAGATGGTCAAGGACACGAACCCGACCCTGCTGGCAAAGGCCGAGAAGACATCGGCGCCGCACTCCGACATCCATGGCTACCAGACGCTCGCCGACATTATGCGGGCCCTGAACCCGTTCACCGGCAGCTTCTACCTGGAGACGCTCCAGGTCGCCCGCTACACGCGTGAGATGTACTGCCTGTTCGGCGGCCGCCACACGCATCCGTCGACGATCATGCCCGGCGGTTGCTCGGCCGATATCACCCATCAGACGCTGACCGACTACTACGTGCGGCTGATGCGCTACATGGATTACGTCAAGCGCACCGTGCCGATGCACGACGACCTCTACGACTTCTTCTTGGAGTCGTTGCCGGGCTACGACATGGTCGGCTATCGCGAGACCAACCTCGTCAACTGGGGCTGCTTCGACGATCCCGACTACGTCGACTACGACTACCGGACGATGACCGACTGGGGCCGCAAGCGCTACATCACCCCGGGCGTCGTGATCGGCGGCGAGTTGATCTCAACCGACCTGGTCGAGATCAACCTGATGATCCGGATCCTGCTCGGCAGCTCGTACTTCGACGGGTGGGAGTCAGAGCCGACGTTCGTCACTCACGACCCACTGGGCAATCCGGTCGACAAGAACCACCCCTGGAACAAGCAGACCCTGCCCAAGCCGCAGAAGCGCGACTTTGCCGACAAGTACAGCTGGGTGGTGTCGCCGCGGATCTACGACAAGCGCACCGACACGCACGTCTGCTGCGATACCGGCGGCGGCCCGTTCGCGCGCCAGTGGTGCACGGCGAAGGCCGGACTGGTCGACTTCGGCTACCTGAAGGCGACCGGCCACTCGATCCAGATGGTCCTGCCGAAGTCGGCCTCGATGCCCGAGATGGAGCTCGAGTGGAAGATTCCCGAGAAGTCCAACGCGGTCGAGCGCGACCGCGCCCGCTCCTACCACCAGGCCTACTCGGCGCTGGTCGCGCTGCACAACCTCGAACGCGCGCTCAAGGAGGTGCGCGCCGGACGGACCAAGAGCTGGAAGCAGTTCACGGTTCCCGAGGAGGCCGTCTCGTGCGGCTTTCATGAGGCCGCGCGCGGTGTGCTCTCGCACCACATGGTGATCCGCGAGGGCAAGATCGCCAACTACCAGCCGTATCCGCCGACGCCATGGAACGCCAGCCCGCGCGATACCTACGGCACGCCCGGCCCCTACGAGGACGCCGTCCAGAACACCCCGATCTTCGAGGAGAACGGCCCCGAGAACTTCAAGGGTGTCGACATCATGCGGGCGGTTCGCAGCTTCGACCCGTGCCTGCCCTGCGGGGTGCACATGTATACGGGCGCCGGCAAAGTCCGCAAGGTGATGCACACGCCGACGGGACTGGCGTAGTGGGCGAGCCCGACGACCCCGGGCGGCTGCTCGAGCGCGTCCAGGAGCTGTCGGAGGCCGTCGACGAGCTCCCGGACCCGCGCGCCCGGGAGCTTTCCTCCGAGCTCGTCTCGGCGGTGATCGCGATGTACGGCGACGGGCTGGAGCGGATCGTCGCCGCGCTCGGCGAGGCGGGCGACGCGGGCGCGGCGATCATCGACCGGCTGACCGAGGACGGTGCCGTCGCGAGCCTGCTGCTGATCCACGACCTGTACCCGGTCGACCTGCATGAGCGGGTGCGCGAGGCGCTCGACACGGTGCGGCCGTACATGGAATCCCACGGCGGCAACGTCGAGCTCGTGTCGCTGACCGACGGGGTCGCGCGGCTGGCGTTGCAGGGGTCCTGCAACGGCTGCGCCGCGTCGCGGGTGACGCTCGAGCAGGCGATCGAGCAGGCACTGGCCGAGCATGCGCCGGACCTCGCCGGCGTCGAGGTGTCCGGAGTCGTCGATCCCGTACGGGCACCCGGGGCGCCGCCCCCGATGCCCGCCCCGGCCGGGGGCTGCGAGCTGCCGGTCCTGCAATCGGGCCCGTGACCGTGCTCGACGATCCCGGAGCCGCTCGCGCCCGCCGGGCGCAGGCGCTGGCGCGGATGCGCGGCCTGGCCGGCGCCGGCTCGGCGGCGCCGCCCGGCGCCGAGGTCGTGCGCCGCGCGCCCCCGGCCGAGCGCTGCGACCTGTGCAACACGACGCTGCCCGACGACCATCGCCACATGCTGGCGCTCGTCGAGCGGCGGATCGTCTGCACCTGCGAGGCGTGTTGGGCGCTGCGCTCGGGCGATGCCGAGTACCGGCCGACCGGCACCCGCGAGCTCTGGCTGCAGGAGTTCGGCTGCGACGAGGAGACCTGGGCGGCGTTCCAGATCCCGATCGGGCTCGCGTTCTTCATGCGCTCGACCGTGACCGGCTCGGTCGTTGCCTTCTACCCGAGTCCGGCGGGCGCCACCGAATCAGAGCTGGCGCTCGAGCCGTGGCAGCGGCTGGTCGCCGCCAACCCGGTGCTCGAGCAGCTGGACTCAGACGCCGAGGCGCTCGTCGTCAACCGCCTCGCGCAGCCGCCGCAGTACGCGATTCTGCCGATCGACCGGTGCTACGAGCTGGTCGGACTGATCAAGTCGCGTTGGGAGGGGATCTCTGGCGGCTCCGCGATCGAATCGGCCGTGCCCGAGTTCTTTGAACAAGTCCGCGCGCGGGCGAAGGTGACGACGTGAGCGTCGCGCCCGTCGCAGCGGCGACGCCGGCTCCCGAGTTCGCGATCGCGGGCGCCGCTCACATACCGTTCGCGGCCGCGCCGACGATGCTGTTCGAGGCGGTCGCAACCGAGGCGACGGGCGCTGAGATCCAGTCGATCGCGCTGACCGCGCAGCTGATGATCGAGCCCGCCAAGCGCGGCTACGACGCCGACACCCGTGAGCGGCTGACGGAGCTGTTCGGCCCCCCGGCCTCGTGGGCGCCGTCGACCTCCGGGCTGCCATGGGCGCGGGTCGCCGCGACCGTCCCGGGGTTCACCGGCGAGACCCGGTTCTCGCTCGAGGTGCCGTGCACCTACGACCTCGAGGTCGCGGCCGCCAAGTACTTCTACGCGGTGGCCGACGGCGAGGTGCCGCTGGTGTTTCACTTCAACGGCAATGTCTTCTTTCATTCCGACCGCCCGCCCGGCAGGCTGCAGGTGACGCCGATCTCGTGGGCGAGCTCGGCCCCCTACCGGATGCCGGTCGCTGCCTGGCGGGCGATGATCGCCGAGCACTACCCGGGCGGTGGCTGGATCCGCGTGTCCGATCAGACGCTGCGGGCGCTGCACGATCGCCGCGCCGCGCGGGGCCTGGCGACGCTCGATCAGTGCGTCGCAGAGTTGCTGGAGGCCGGCGATGGATGAGGCGCTGGAGCGACTCGTCGACTCGCTGCTGTACGAGGGGTACGCGCTCTACCCCTACACGCCCGAGGCGACCAAGAACGCCACCCCGACCCCGTTCGGAATCGTCTATCCACCGATGTACGCCGCCGAGTGCGCCGGCGCGCACGACCACGCGCGGATGGAGTGCGTGGCGCTGCCCGGTGGCGGTGCCACGCTCACCGCGACGCTGTGCTGGCTGGCGCCCGACGGCCGCGACCAGCGGGCGGTCCCCCGGCGCGCGACACTCGGGCCGGTTCCGATCGGCCGGCGGATCAGCGAGCGAGGGCCGGGATGGCGGTTCACGCTGCGCTGCGACCCACCCGCGGCCGACGGCCACGCGCTCGTCCGCGCGTGCGTGCACAACACCGAGGACGTTCCCGCCGGGCTGTCGCGGGCAGCGGCGCTGGGCGCCTCGCTGTTGTCGGTCCTGCTCGTGATCGAGTTGACCGGTGGCCGCTTCGTCTCGCCGCTCGAGGACGGGCGCGAGAGCGTCAACATCTTCCCGGTGCTCGCCTCGCCCGATGACGATGCGGTGCTCGGCGCCGGGATCATGCTGCCCGACCATCCGCAGATCTCCGAGCGCAGCCACGGCAACCTGTTCGACAACACCGAGATCGAGGAGGCGCTGGTCCTGCACGTCCATTCGCTGACCGACGACGAGCGGTCGGCGGCCGCGGCGGCCGATCGGGTTGTCGGCGAGATGCTCGAGCGGGCGCTGGCGCTCGGACCGGAGGAGATCATGGCGCTGCATTCCGGCCTGGCCGAGCACGAACCGGACGTCGGCGCATTGCGTACGCGCGGCGCCGCCGAGGTCCGCGGCGAGCGCGACGCGGTGATCGACGGGGTCCGCTACGAGCTCGGCGACACGATCCGGCTGCGTCCCGGCTCAGAGCGTGACCCGTATGACCGCATGCTCGACGGCCGCCGCGCGACGATCGAGCGGATCTACGTCGACGTCGAGGACCGCGTCCACCTCGGCGTGACCGTCGACGACGACCCCGGTCAGCAGCTGATGCGCGAGACCGGGCGATACCTGTTCTTCTTCGCGGGGGAGGTCGAGCCGGCATGAGCCAGACCACGGGGCGTCCCAAGCAGATCCTCGTCGCCGGGATCGGCAACTCCTGGATGCGCGATGACGGCTTCGGTTCCGAGGTCGTCAAGCTGCTGGCCGAGCGCGAGCTGCCGGCCGGCGTTTCCGTCGTCGACTTCGGCACCGGCGGGCTCGATCTCGCCTACGAGGTGATGCGCGGCTATGACGGGCTGGTGCTGGTCGACATCAGCCGACAGGGCGAGCCGCCCGGGACGCTGTACGTGATGGAGGCCGATCCCGAGGATGTCGACGGCTCGATCGAGGATGGCCAGGCGCTCGATCCGCACGGCATGGACCCCGAGACCGTGTTGCGGTTCGTCAAGTACGTCGGCGGCTGGCCCGGCCGGGTGTTCGTGGTCGCCTGCGAGCCCGAGCTCGTCGAGGACTTCGGGATCGGACTATCGGACGCCGTCGCCGGGGCCGTGCGCCGCGCCGCCGACGTCGTCGTCGACACGGTCGCGCAGCTGCAGACCGACGCGGCTGCCCCCCATGCATGAGCTGTCGGTCGCCTCGGCGGTGCTCAACACCGCGGTCAAGCACGCCGACGGCCGGCGGGTGACGCTCGTCGCGCTCGAGGCCGGCGCGCTGCGTCAGGTCGTGCCCGAGTCGCTGCAGTTCTACTGGGAGATCGTCTCGCGTGACACCGAGTGCGAAGGTGCGACCCTGGCGCTGCACGAGATCGCGGCGCTGCTGCGCTGCCGTGACTGCGGGTGCGAATGGTCGCCGGAACTGCCGCGGTTTCGCTGTCCCCGCTGTGCCGGCGCGGCGGTCGAGGTCGCGGCCGGCGAGGAGCTGTCGGTCGACTACATCGAGGTCGATTCAAGGGAGGCCGCATGCACCGCACCAAGGTGAGGATCGTCGAGGACGCGCTCGATGCCAACAACACGATCGCGCGGGCCAATCGCGACGATTTCGATCGCCACGGAGTGTCGGTCGTGAACCTGATGTCGGCCCCGGGCGCCGGTAAGACATCGCTGCTCGAACGCGCGCTCAAGCGGCCGATCGACGGCGTCCGCGTCGGTGTGCTCGAGGGCGATGTACAGGGCTCGATCGACGCTGACCGGCTGGCGGCGCTGCATGTCCCGGTCGTGCAGCTCAACACCTCGGGAGGATTCGGAGGCGAGTGCCACCTCGACGCCAACATGGTCCGCTCGGCGCTGCCCGCGCTGGCGCTCGACGCGCTCGATCTGCTCGTGATCGAGAACGTCGGCAACCTCGTCTGCCCGGCCGAGTTCCGCGTCGGCGAGGATGCGCGGGCGATGGTCTGCTCGGTCACCGAGGGCGAGGACAAGCCGCTGAAGTACCCGCTGATGTTCCGCGCCTGCGAGCTGGTGATCGTCAACAAGGTCGACTTGCTCGCTCACCTCGAGTTCGACCTCGACAAGCTCCTGTACCACATCGACGCGGTCAACCCCGGAGTGCGCACGCTGGTGACGAGCGCGCGCACCGGCGAGGGGGTCGAGGAGTTGCGGGCGTGGCTGGCGCAGCTGACGTCGCGGCGGATCGTGGCAGCCGTGTGACCTCGCCGGCGGAGCTCGTCGTCGACGGGCTCGCGCGGCGGCGGTCCGCGTACGACGGGTGGTTCGGTGCCCACGCCGAGGCGCTCGCGCGCTGTTGTCACGCGCTGGCCGAGCGGTTCTCGCGCGGGGGGCGGCTGCTCGCGATTGGCGTGTCGCCGGCCGCGCGGTCCGACGTCCGCCACGTCGCGGTCGAGTTCGTACACCCGGTGATCGTCGGTAAGCGCGCGCTGCCGGCGCTCGGGCTGGTTGGGGACGCGGCGTCGTTGGTCACCGAGGTGCGGCAGCTGGCGGGTGCCGATGACGTCGTGATGGCCTTCGGTGACGAGTCACCGGTCGCCGACGCGGTCGGAGCCGCGGCCCAGATCGGGGCGCTGACGGTCGCGTTCGCCCCGCTCGGAGCCGACTGGGAGCTGGGACCGGGTCTCGACGATCCGTTCGTCGGTCAGGAGCTGGTCGAGACCGTGTATCACGTGCTGTGGGAGCTCGTGCACGTGTTCTTCGAGCACCGAGGGTTGCTGCGGGGCCGGACCGAGCGCCGCGGCCACGACGCGGGTGCGGCGAGCTTCCTGTATCCCTTCCTGGCCGAGGACGAGGACGATCTTGACGCGGTCCTGGCCGACGTCGCCGACTCCGCGAGGCTGAAGGCGCTCGAGGTCTGCGGGCTGCGAGACGCGACCCTGTCGGGCGACAGGATCGAGCTGCTGGCGGCAGCGGCGGCCGCGCTGCGGCGTGCGTTTGACGACGGCGGCCAGCTGCTCGCGCTCGGCAACGGCGGCTCAGCGACCGACGCCGCCGATCTCGTCGCCGACTTCCTGACCGTACCGGCGACCAGTCGCTGGCCGTCGCGCCCGGCGATCGACCTGACCGCGGATCCCGCGATCCTCACGGCGATCGCCAACGACATCGGCACCGAGGCGATCTTCGCCCGGCAGCTGATCGCCTACGGCCGGCAGGGGGACGTGCTGCTCGTGCTGTCGACCAGCGGCAGCTCGCTGAGCGTGCTGGAGGCGCTGTCGCAGGCCCGGCGTCAGGGGCTGGCGACGATCGCGCTGGTCGGCTATGACGGCGGCAGGATCGCCGCCGAGGCGCTCGCCGACCATGTGCTCGTCGCGCCGTCGCAGCACATCCCGCGCATCCAGGAGGCGCAGGCGACCGTCTATCACCTGCTGCGGGAGCTCGTCGAACGGTGACCGTCTGTCACCTGCTGCGGGAGCTCGGCGAACGGTGACCGTGGTCGCCCCGGTGCGCGCCCGCGCGCGAATCACCGGCACCGTCCAGGGGGTTGGCTTTCGCCCGTTCGTCTACCGGCTCGCGCGGGAGTGCGCGCTGGCGGGATGGGTGCGCAACGACGAGCGCGGCGTGCTGCTCGAGGTCGAGGGCGCGTCGGGCCGGCTCGCGGAGTTCTTCGATCGACTGCGCGACGAGGCGCCGCCACTGGCGCGGGTCGAGTCCGTTGCGCGGACGCAGCTGCCGCCGACCGGGGAGCGCGCCTTCGCGATCGTCGAAAGCGCTCGAGAGGGCGACCCGGATGCGCCGATCGCCGCCGACGCCGCCACCTGCGAGGACTGCCTGGCCGAATTGCGCGACCCCACCGATCGCCGCTATCGCTACCCGTTCATCAACTGCACCAACTGCGGTCCCCGGTTCACGATCGTCCGCGGCGTCCCGTACGACCGTCCGCGGACCACGATGGCGCCGTTTGCGATGTGCGCGGCGTGCCGGCGTGAGTACGAGGACCCCGCGGACCGCCGCTTCCACGCGCAGCCGAACGCCTGTCCGGTGTGCGGGCCCTCGCTACGACTGATCGACAGCGCCCGAGCAACGCCGGTTGACCGGCGCACGACGGAGGCAGCTACGTTCTCGGGCGACGCGGTCGCCGCGCTGGCCGAGCACCTTGCCGACGGATCGATCGCCGCCGTGAAGGGGCTCGGCGGCTATCACCTCGTCTGCGACGCGGCCGACGAGCACGCGGTCGCGGCGTTGCGCGCGCGCAAGCATCGCGAGCACAAACCGTTCGCGCTGATGGTCGCCGACCTCGACGCCGCCCGCGCGCTGGTCGACCTCGACGCGTGCGCCCAGGCGTTGCTGACCTGCAGCGCGCGACCGATCGTGCTGGCGCCGCGCCGTGACGGCGCGCCGGTGGCCGGCGCCGTGGCGCCCGGCGCTCCGGAGCTCGGCGTGATGCTGCCGTACACGCCGCTGCACCACCTGCTGCTGGCGGACTTCCCCGGTGACGCGCTGGTGATGACCAGCGCCAACGTCTCCGACGAGCCGATCGCCTACCGCGACGACGATGCTCTCCGACGGCTGAACGAGATCGCCGACCTGTTCTGCGTACACGACCGCGCGATCGAGACCCGCACCGACGACTCGGTGATCCGCGCCGTGCGGGTCGGCAACGCCCGGCGGCCATTGCTGCTGCGCCGGTCGCGCGGCTACGTGCCGGACGCGCTGAGGCTGCCGATCGACGCCCCGTGCCCGCTGCTGGCGTGCGGTGCCGAGCAGAAGGCCACGTTCTGCGTCGCGCGCGGAGCGCACGCCTGGGTCTCGCATCACATCGGCGACCTCGAGCACGTCGCGACGCTCACCGCCTACCGCGAGGGCATCGAGCACTTCGAGCGGACCTTCGCGGTCGTGCCGCGACTCGTCGCCCACGATCTTCATCCGGGCTACCTGTCGACCCAGTACGCGTTCGAGCGCGACGACGTGACACTGGTCGGCGTCCAGCATCACCATGCCCACCTGGCCGCGTGCCTCGCCGAGCAGCGGATCGCGGGCGCGGCCGTCGGGGCGATCTTCGACGGCACCGGACTCGGCGACGACGGCACGATCTGGGGCGGCGAGCTGCTCGTCGGCGACCTGCGCGGCTACGAGCGCGCCGGCTCGCTGCGCCCGGTGCCGATGCCGGGCGGCGCGGCCGCGGTGCGCCAGCCGTGGCGGATGGCCGCCGCCTGGATGCACGAGGCGTTCGGCGAACCGCGGCCGTTGCCCGCGCCGCTGCGCGCGGCGGTCAGCGCGACTGACTGGGGCGCCGTCTGCCGGATCGCTCGCGCGCCCGAGCTGTCGCCGCGGACGTCGAGCATGGGGCGGCTGTTTGACGCGGTCGGAGCGTTGTGCGGGGTCTGCCCGGAGGTCAGCTACGAGGGCCAGGCGGCGGTTGAGCTCGAGGCGCTCGCGTGGTCGGCCGGGGCCGGCTCGGGGCGCCCGTACGAGCTGCACGTTGATACCGCCGACGGAACCGTCACGCTCGACCCGCGGGCGGCGCTGCGCTGCCTGGTGGGCGAGCTCGACGGCGGTGCCGCGCCGGGCCTCGTGGCCGCTCGCTGGCACGCCGGCGTCGCGGCGGCGACGATCGCGGCCGTCAGCACGATCGCCTCGCGACGTGGGCTCGGAACCGCGGTCCTGTCCGGTGGCGTGTTTCAAAACCGGCTGCTGCTGGAGCGAGTCGCCGCCGGGCTCGATGCGGTCGGATTACGCGTGATCGTGCCCGAGCGCCTGCCGCCCAACGACGGCCAGATCGCGTTCGGCCAGGCCGCGATCGCGGCCGCGGGGTTCGACAGTTGACGATCGTGTCGCCGCGGACTGGTGGGGCTCGTTCCCGGGTTTGGCACGATCCCGCCCGATGACGAGCATCGAGCCGCAGCTGTATACGGATCGCGCCGCGGACGCGGTCGCGTACTACCAGGCCGCGTTTGGCGCGGCGGTGCTGCACCGCGTCGGCGAGGGCGACGACATCGTCGCCCAGCTGGCGATCGGCAACGCGCGATTGTGGGTCACCGCCGCCGATCCCGAGCGCGGCCGGCTCGATCCGCGCGCGGCCGCCGGCGCCACGGGCCGCACGCTGCTAATCGTCGACGATCCGGCCGCGCTGCACGCGCGCGCGCTCGGCGCCGGCGCCACGGAGCTGTCACCGGTCGCGCGCGAACACGGCTGGCGGCTGGGCCGGATCCTCGACCCGTTCGGACACGAATGGGAGCTCGGCTGCCCGCTCGCAGGCTGGCCGCCGGCCGGCTAACGCTCGGCGTCGCATTGCTCACCGCTGGGCATTTAAGCGAGCCCACGGTTCGCTTAAATGCCCACCTCGCCCGCTCGATCGACCCGGGCGACGTAGTCGAAGCGGTCGCGCAGTGGGCGCGCGCAACTGCACGGCGATCTGCATGACGCGCGCGGCTCTACCCTCACGTCGTGATGAAAATTGCGATCGTCGGCTATCCGAACGTAGGCAAGTCCTCGCTGGTCAATCGTCTCACCGAATCTCGTGAGGCGGTCGTGCACGAGCGGTCCGGGATCACCCGAGACCGCAAGGAGCTGCGAACCGAGTGGAACGGCCGGCCGCTGACGCTGATCGACACCGGCGGTGTCGATCTCACGGATCGCGAGTCGCTGGCGCGTCAGATCCAGGATCAGTCGCGGGCCGCGCTGGCCGAGGCCGACGCCGCCGTGCTGGTCGTCGACGCAAAGGCGGGCCTGCGCCCGGGCGACCGCGAGATGGCCGACCTGCTGCGCCGCGGCTCGCTGCCGGTGCTGGTCGCCGCCAACAAGGTCGACACGGTCGGCGACATGCCGCTCGCGGCCGAGTTCCACGCGCTCGGGCTCGGCGACCCGATCGCGGTGTCGGCGGCGCAGGGGCTCGGCACCGGCGATCTGCTGGACCGGATCACGGCGCTCGGGTCCGACGAGCCCGACGCCGACGAGGCCGACTCAGCTGATGCGATCCGGCTGGCGCTGATCGGACGCCCGAACGTCGGCAAGTCATCGCTGCTGAACCGGTTCGCCGGCGTCGAGCGGGTGATCGTCTCAGACGCCGCCGGCACCACCCGCGACGCGATCGATCAGCCGGTCATGTTCCGCGACCGGCCGCTGGTGCTGGTCGACACCGCCGGCATCCGCCGACAGGCCAAGGTGGGGGACTCGGTCGAGTACTACACGGCGCTGCGCTCCCAGCGCGCGGCCGAGCGCGCCGACGTCGCGCTGGTCGTCTGCGACGCGACCGACGGCGTCACCACCCAGGATCTGCGGATCGCCGAGCTGGCGATGCGCTCGGGCTGCGCGACCGCGCTGGCGCTGAACAAATGGGATATCGCCGACGAATTCGACCTCGACCACGAGCGCGCGCGGGTCAACAAGAAGCTGCGGCTGCGTCCCCGGGTGTTGACCGCGTCGGCCAAGACGGGCCGGCATGTCGAGCGCCTGTTGGTGGAGGCGGTCGCGCTCGCCGATCGCCGCGGCACCCGGATCCCGACCCCGCAGCTCAACCGCTTTCTGTCGGAGGTCGTCGCCGCGCGTCAGCCCCCGGTCGGGGCCGGCGGCCGCGGCGCGGGCTCCGGGCATCGCCTGCGGCTGCTGTTCATGACCCAGACCGCCGAGCGCCCGCCCCGGTTCTCGATCCAGGTCAACTCGCGGGCACGGGTCACCCGCGACTACGCCTACTACGTCGAGAACCGGTTGCGCGAGCGCTATCGGCTCGAGGGGGTCCCGGCGATCATCGACTTCGTCGAGCGCTCCGAGCGCGCACACTCGGCCGGCGAGCGGCGGCGAGCGCGTCCCTGAGCACGGCCGCGACGCCGCGTAGATTCGGTCGGCGTGATCGCCCATGTGCTGCCGCTGACCCGCACCCGCGCCGTGCGGGGGGCGTTCGACTACCGCCTCAACGCCGAGCAGGCCGAGCGGGTCGCGGTCGGCTCGGTGCTGCGGATCCGTTTCGGGCGACAGCGCACGCTCGGGGTCGTCACCGGCTGCAGTGAGCGCTCAGAGCTCGACCCGGCCCGGTTGACCGAGCCCGACGAGCTGCTGGAGGCGGGGCTGACGCCCGAGTTGGTGTCGCTGGCGCAGTGGATGGCGCGCGAGTACTGCTCAACCCCGGCCCGGGCGCTGTCGCTGATGCTCGCGCCCGGGGCCGCGCGAGGCCGGGGCGCCAAGCGGGTGCTGGTCGCCGAGCTGACCGAGGTCGGCGCCGCCGCGCTCGACGATCCGGCGGCGGTCACGCCGCGGCTGACGGCGAATCAGACACAGCTGCTGGGCACGCTGCGCGAATCCGGCAAGGCGACCGCCTCCGAGCTTGGCACCGGCGCGCTGCGGCGGCTGCAGGCGCGGGGGCTGGTGACGATCGACCGCCGCGCGCACCGCCGGCGGCCGCCGACGCACGCGATCGGCGCCGCCTCGGCGACCGCGCCGGCGCTCACCGGCGACCAGGACGCGGCGCTGACGCGACTGCTCGAGTCGCTCGCCGACACCGACCCGGGGCGGGAGCGGGAGTTCCTGCTGCACGGCGTCACCGGCTCGGGCAAGACCGAGGTGTATCTCGGCGCGGTCGAGCAGGTGTTACGCAGCGGGCGCACCGCGATCGTGCTGGTGCCCGAGATCGCGCTGACGCCGCAGACGCTGTGGCGCTTTCAGTCGCGGTTCGGCGATGTCGTCGCGGTGCTGCACTCGGCGCTCGGCGACGGCGAGCGTCACGACGAGTGGATGCGGCTGCGAACCGGTGAGGCGCGCGTCTGTGTCGGGCCGCGGTCGGCCGTGCTGGCGCCGCTTCAGAGGATCGGGCTGATCGTCGTCGACGAGGAGCACGAGAGCTCCTACAAGCACGAGGGCGACCCACGCTACGACGCCCGGACGGTCGCTCGCCGTCGTGCCGAGCAGCACGGCGCCACGCTCGTGCTGGGATCGGCGACGCCGCGGCCCGAGAGCGTCGAGCAACTGCGGCGCCTGCGGTTGCCACAACGGATCGACGGCCGTCCGATGCCGCCGGTGCAGCTGCTGGACATGCGCGCCAGCCACCACCCGTTGCACCCGGAGACGCGAATGGCGCTCGCCGACCTGCGTCACGCCGGTGGCAAGGCGATTGTGTTGGTCAACCGCCGCGGCTGGTCGAACTTCCTGTCGTGCCGCAACTGTGGGCGGGTGTGGCTGTGCCCGAACTGCGAGGTCGCGCTCGTGCTGCACCGCCATGCCGGCTTCGTTGCCTGCCACCACTGCGGTCATCGGGAGCGGGTGCCCGACCGCTGCCCGGAGTGCGCGTCGGTTTCGGTCGCACGCCACGGCGCCGGCACCGAGCGGATCGAGTCCGAGCTGCGCGAGTCGCTCGGATCAGACGAGTTCCCGATCTTCCGCCTCGATGCCGACGCGTCGACGCTGCAGGCCCGCGCCGAGATGCTGCAGCGCTTCGGAGCGACGCGCTCCGGGCTGCTGATCGGCACGCAGATGGTCGCCAAGGGCCACGACTTCCCGGGCGTCTCGCTGGGGGTCGTGATCGACGCCGACCAGACGCTGCGGTTCCCGGACTTCCGTGCCGAGGAGCGAACCTTCGCGCTCGTCACCCAACTCGCCGGCCGTACCGGCCGCGGGGGAGAGCTGGACGGGGGCGCAGCCAGCCGCGTGCTCGTGCAGACACTCGCGCCCGACGCTCGGTCGCTGCGATTCGCATCGCACCACGACGCGGACGGGTTCGTCGCCGATGAGCTGGCGCGCCGGCGAGCGCTGCGCTACCCGCCGTTCGCGTCGCTGATCAGGATCGTCTGCTCGGCTCAGGACGAGGCGACCCCGGCTGCCGCCGCCGCCGAGATCCGCGAGCTGATCACCGTCGACGGGGCCGCGGTGCTCGGCCCGGCGCCGCTGTTTCGGCTGCGCGGGCGGTTCCGCAGCCAGGTGTTCGTCAAGGCGACCGACCGCGCGCCCGCGATCGCCGCCGTGGGAGACGCGGTCGATTCGGTCGCGCCCGCGGCCGCCCGGCGCGGCGTGTCGGTCAGCGTCGACGTCGACCCCGTCTGAGGATCGACGCCGCCGAGCGTGGTGATCGACACGCTTGTGGCGGGCGGGGATTTGTGAACCTCGGCACTAGACTTGAGGTGGTGAGCAGCGAGGCATCCGCACCGGTCGACGAGCGCGGCGACGACGAGCTCGAGGTCGACGACACCGACCCTGACGAGTCCGAGCAGCTCGACCCCGAGGAGGCCGCACGCCGCGCGGCGGCGCTCGCGCAGGTGCGGAAGTTCGGGGACCCGGTGCTGCGGACCAAGGCCCGGGCGGTCGACCGCTTCGATGATGCGCTGCGTGACGAGATCCGGCGGATGGGTGAGCTGATGAGCGACGCGATCGGCGTCGGTCTCGCCGCCACCCAGGTCGGGATCCTGCATCGCGTGCTGGTCTACCGCTCGCAACAGCAGGCACCGGTCGCGGCGCTCGTCAACCCCGAGCTGGAATGGTCGGGCTTTGAGCTTGAGACCGCCGAGGAAGGCTGCCTGAGTCTGCCCGCCGTGCATGTCGAGGTCGAGCGCCCCGTGCATGTACGCGTGCGCGCGCACAACGAGCAGGGCGAGCCGATCACGATCGAGGCATCCGGGTTGGAGGCGCGGGTGATCCAGCACGAGATGGATCACCTCGACGGTGTCCTGATCCTCGATCGCGCCTCGCGTCCGCAGCGCAAGGAAGCGATGAAGGCGCTGCGCGCGGCTCTGGCCGACGCCTGAGCGTCCGCGGCCGGTAGATGCGGACGGTCTATCTCGGGACCTCGGAGTTCGCGGCGATCGTGCTCGAGGGCCTGGCCGGCACCCGCCATCGTCCCGAGCTGGTCGTGACCAGGCCAGACCGGCCGCGCGGCCGCGGCCGCCGGATGCGGTCGCCGCCGGTCGCCGACAAGGCCCGCGAGCTCGGACTGGAGCTGGTCGCGCCCGACAGCGTCAACGACGAAACCGGCCGCGCGACGATCGCCGCGCCGGCGCCCGAGGTCGTGATCATCTGTGCGTTCGGGGCGCTGCTCGCCGAGCCGCTGCTATCGGAGCACGTGATCCTCAACGTGCACCCGTCGCTGTTGCCGCGCTGGCGCGGCGCGGCGCCGATCGAGCGGGCGATGATCGCCGGTGATCAGCTGACCGGCGTCAGCATCATGAGCGTGACCGCCGCGCTTGACTCGGGACCGGTGGCCTTGACCGCCGACGAGCCGATCGCGTCGACCGACACCTACGGCACGCTCGCCCCGCGCTTGGCGGCGACCGGCGCGACGCTGCTAATCGACGCGCTCGAGCTGGGCCTCGAGCAGCTGTCGTTCGCCGAGCAGGATGAGGCCGGCGTCGTCTACGCCGACAAGATCACGGCCGCCGACCGGATCCTCGATCCCACGCAGGACGCCGGCTCGCTGCAACGCCGCGTACGCGCGCTGACGCCGCACATCGGCAGCGCGGTGATCGGCGCTGACGGCGAGCGTCTCGGCGTGTTGGCGGCGAGTGCCCGGACCGCCGCGCCGGGCGACCCGCCTCCAGGGGTGCTGTCGCTCGACGGTCCCGAGCTGCTGCTCGGCTGTGCCGAGCGCTCGACGCTGCGGCTCGAGGTCGTCCAGCCCGCCGGGCGACGCCCGATGGACGCCGACGCTTTCGTGCGCGGGCGGCGGGGCTGATGGCGACGGTCGCCCGCGGCGCGCTCGATGTCTCGCCCGCGCGGGCCTGCGCGTACCGGGTGATCCGCCGGGTGTTCGAGCAGGGCGCCTACGCCGACCGCGCGTTGCACTCCGAGGCGGCGGCGCTTGACGCGCGCGAACGAGGATTCGCGATGGCGCTCGCCTACGCGGCGGTGCAGCGACGCGCGACGCTCGACGAGGTGATCGAGTGCCTGGCGGGACGGGCGGTCGCGCAGCTCGAGGCACCGGTGCTGGCGACGCTGCGGCTCGGGTTGACGCAGCTGCTGCTGCTCGACGCGGTCGCGGCTCACGCTGCCGTCGACGAGTCGGTGCGGCTGGTCAAGCGCGACGCGCCGCGCGCGACCGGGTTGGTCAACGCGATTCTCCGTCGTGCGGGCCGTGAAGGGGCCGAGATCGTCGCCGCGATGGGCGACGAGACGCCCGAGCGGGCGGCGGTGCTGCGCTCGGTGCCCCTGTGGCTGGCACGGATGTGGTTCGCAGAGCTCGGCGCCGAGCGGGCGCGCGCACTGCTGGCCGCGATCAACAAGCCGGCCGAGTCAGCGCTGCGGGTCAACACGCTGGTGACCAGCACCGATCAGGTCAGGCGACAGCTGCCGATCGGCGCGACGCCGGTGGCCGGCATGCCGGACGCGCTGGTGCTCGACGGACCGTTCGACGCTCACGGGTCACAGCTGTGGTCTGAGGGCGCGATCATGCCGCAGTCGCGCGGGTCGATGACCTCGCCACTCGCGCTCGAGCCCCGGCCCGGCGAGCGAGTGCTCGACCTCTGTGCCGCCCCCGGCGCGAAGTCCAGCCAGCTGGCGGCGCTGATGGCCGACACCGGCACGCTGGTCTCCGTCGAGCGCAACGCTCGCCGCGCGGATGGGCTGCGCCGCACGTTGCGCAGGATGCGGGTGGGGTGCGCGACCGTGCTCGTCGCCGACGCGGCGCAGGCGATCACCGACGGGGGGCCGTTTGACCGGGTGTTGGTCGACCCGCCGTGCTCGGGACTGGGCACGCTGCAGTCGCGACCGGATCTGCGCTGGCGCACGAGCCCGGAGCGAGTCGCCGACGCCGCGCAGCTGCAGGCGACGATCCTCGAGGCGGCCGCCACGGCCACGCGAGCCGGCGGCGTGGTCGTCTACTCCGTCTGCACGATCTCGCACGCCGAGGGGCCCGCCGTGATCGACCGGTTTCTCGACCATTGCCCGGATTTCACCGCGGACCCGCTGCCGCTCGGGGGCGGTGAAGCCGCGGATCTGCAACTGCTGCCGGATCTGCACGGCACCGACGGCTTCTACGTCGCCAGGCTCCGGCGGCGGTGAAAATGCCGTCGACCGGTTAGTCTCGTAGCCGGGAAGTGACCGAACCAGCACCGAATCTGGGGCCCGAATGCCCGCAATGTCACGAGCCGTGGCTGCGCCCGACCGCCGTGCCGGGTCACTACCGCTGCGTGTATTGCCTGCAGCGCTTCGAGCTCGTCTCGGTCTGCCCCAACTGCGGTGAGCATTCGACGATCGTGCGGATGTCGACGACCGCGATCGTCGCCTGCAACAACTGTCACGGGTCGATGCTCGTCGCGGTGTGAGCGAGCAACCAGACAGCGCTGATCGGCGCGAGCTGCTGACCGAGATCCGGGTCGTGCCGTCGATCCTGTCGGCCGACTTCGCGAGGCTCGGGTCGCAGGTCTCCGAAGTGCTCGACGCGGGCGCCCGCGTGATCCACCTCGACGTGATGGACGGCGAGTTCGTGCCACAGATCACGTTCGGCGCCGGGGTCGTTTCGGCGCTCGCGGACCTGATCCACGACGCCGGCGGCTTCATCGACGTCCACATGATGGTGCAGCGGCCCGAGCGGCACCTGGCCGAGATCGCCGCCGCCGGCGCTGACGGGATCACGATTCATGCGGAGGCGACCCAGCATCTGCACTACGTGTTGCAGGCGATCCGCGAGGCGGGCTGCACCGCCAGCGCCGCGTTGAACCCGGCCACCCCGGTGCAGGCGCTGTCGGAGTTGGCGTCCGGCGGGCTCGACATGGCGCTCTGCATGAGCGTCAACCCCGGCTGGGGTGGCCAGACGTTCATCGCACACTCGGCCGACAAGCTCGCGCGGTTGCGCCGGATGCTGCCCGACGGGGTCGCGCTCGAGGTCGACGGCGGCGTCCACGACGCGACGATCAAGGCCTGCGTCGATGCCGGCGCGAACCTGCTGGTGACCGGTTCAGCCGTGTTCGGGGCAGACGATCCGGCCGCCGCTTATCAGCGGCTCGCCCGCGCCGCCGGCGCCCGTTGACGCACGCCGTCGTCAGATCGGGCATCGGCGGCGTTTCCGGTCGGGCCCTCCGTGGTCACGACCGCCTGCCGCGGGCCACGCCGATACAGCCACCACAGCAGCCCGCACAGCACGGCGGTCGCGCCGAAATAGCCGATCTCGACGCGCCAGACGGGATTCGGGCTGATGTCGGTCAGCTGAAAGCCGACGAATAGCGCTGCCGCGACCAGCCAGCAGGCGGCCGCTGCGCTCGCGCGCCCCCGCGCCAATGCCGCCTGATTGAGCGCGCCGGAGGTGAGGTGCAGTCCCATTCCCAGACCGACCAGCGCCAGCCCGACTCGTTCGTAATGAAAACCCTTGGAGGAGAAGAAGAGCTGCATCACAGCCGGCCCGATCAACAGCAGCCCGAGCCCGACCGCGCAGCCGAATCCGAGCGTCGCGCGCACGGTGACCCGGATCGCCTGGCGAAACTCCTCGGCCGACTCACGCGCCTCGAGCCCGGCGAGGTGCGGCAGGATCGAGGTCTGGACGGCTTGAAACAGCTGCAGCGGGGCACGTACGATCAGCATCACGTTGAACACGAAGCCGGTCAGGCCGCTGGTGATGTCGGCGCCGCCGGCCGACGCGGCGACGATCAGCACGCCGGCGTTCATCAGCGTCTGCTCGGAGAACATGATCGCGACGACCGCGACCGCGAAGCCGGTACCGCGGCGCATCGACAGGTCGGCACTGGCCTCCTCCAGCTGCGCGTGCGCCGGGCCCTCGCCGGCGGCATCGACGATCGGGATCGCGGGCGGGTCCTCGAGCAGCGGCGGCTCTGACTCGGCCGGTCGTGCCCGGATCCGCTGCAGTGCGAACGGCATCACCGACAGCGACGCGAGCGGTGCGACCGCCATCCCGAGGCCGACGAACCCGAGCCCGGAGGCGATCCCGAGTGCCGCCGCCAGCGGGAAGAGAAAACGCGAGGTCGACTCCAGGAACACGAGCCCGCCGTACAGCGCGAAGTACTGGTGGCCGGCGAGCCAGCCGCGGGCGAAGTAGCTGGCCGCGTACAGGATCACGCCCGCGAACAGGATCCAGAACAGCACCGTCGCGCCCTGGAACACCTGCTGGATGATCTGCTCGCGCAGGGCCAGCGAGACAATCGCGAACAGCAGCGCGAAGCCGAGCTGGATCGTCGCCGGCACCCGCAGCGGGTGCCCGGTCAGACCGCGCGCGCGACGGTCGGCGATCGTGCGCGACAGCAGCTGCTCGATCGGCCGATAGATCACCGACAGGATCACGAACATGATCGACCAGCACAGCGAGATCAGTCCGTAATCGCGCTTGGAGAGGACGTGGCTCGAGGTCGCCAGGTACGCGAACGTGAACACGCCCGTCGACGCGATCCCGATCGACAGGATCCGCGCGCCGGAGCCGAACGAACGCTCCTCGTCGCGGTCGGACGGGTGTCGGCCGGCGTCCTCGGGAGAGCGCTCGTCGTGATCGGCCAACGAGCGGTCGGTGCCGTCCTCAGACTCGGACAAGCAGCATCGTCCAGGGGAACGGCGAGCGCGTCTGGACCACCTGTCCGTGGGCGCTCAGCAGTGCCACGAAGCCCGAGCGGGTCCAATGGTTGAGGTGCCCGGGGGTGTTGCCGAGCTCTCGCATGTAGGCCCCTCGGGCGACGTTCAGCGCCCGCCACAGCGGCTCGTGGGGAACCGACACCAGCAGCCATCGCCGCGCGACCCGAGCCATCTCGGCGACGGCCACCTGAGGATCGGAGACGTGCTCGAGCACCTCGGTCGCGGCGACCAGGTCGAACTCACCGTCGGCGAACGAGAGCGCCTCGACCGGCATCGCCTCAAAGCGGAGGTTCGTCTGCCCGCGTGTCGCCCACTCGGCCTCGAGCTTGGGATCTGTGAGATCGGTCCCGACGACCGGCCGATCGCCGAGCGCGCGTGCCCACTGCTCGGTCAGCACGCCCTCGCCGCAGCCGATGTCGAGCACCGACTCCGGCGCGGCCAGCTCGAACAGCTCGCCGAGATTGCGTTCGAAGCGTGACATCAGCCGTCGGACGGCTGGATTGGTCGAGCCGTACTTGTCGAACGTATTGCCGGTCGGGACCGCCGGACCGGCGCTCATGCCCGCAACCGCTCCCGGGACGGGTCGCCGAGGTGGTCGGCCGGATCATCGCCGTGCTCGTCCCCGGTCCGTCCAGGTTCGTAGTGCGACGGTCCGACGCCGAGCTGCAGCTCGATTCGCCGGACCCGCTCGAACGTCCGCTGCGACAGCGTTCGCTGCGCCGCGAGCAGATCGCCGATCACACCGAGCGCGCCGAGCAGCATCGCGGCGTTGAACAGCACGCCGCCGAGCACCAGCGACTGGATGTGGCCGGTCGCCCTGCCGGGGTCGCCGATGAACAGGATCAGGAAGCGCACGAACACCGCGAGCGCAAGCAGACCCATCACCGCTGCCCCGGTCCAGAACACCCGCAACGGCTCGTACTGGGAGTAGATGCGGAAGATCGACAGTCCGTTGCGACGGATGTAGGCGGGGATCGATGGGAACAGCCGCGACTCGCGGGTCTTGGCGTTGGTCCGAATCGGGACGTGGTCGACCGCGACCGTCAGCTTGCCGGCCTGGATGATCGTCTCGAGCGTGTAGGTGAACTTCGAGACGACCTGCATCTGCAGCGCGGCCTCACGGTTGTAGGCGCGAAATCCGGAGGTGGTGTCCGGGACCTCGGTCGACGAGGCCTGGCGCACGACCCACGACCCGAGCCGTTGCAGCCGCCGCTTGAGCCACGAGAAGTGCTCGTTGGACGCGACCTGGCGGTCGCCGATCACCATGTCGGCGTCGCCGCGCAGGATCGGCGCGACGAGCTTCGGAATGTCGGCCGCCTCGTACTGGTTGTCGGCGTCGGTGTTTACGATCACATCGGCACCGAGCTTGAGACCGGCGTCGAGTCCGGCCTGGAAGCCGGCGGCCAGGCCCTTGTGGTTGGTCAGGCGCACGACATGGTCCACGCCGGCGCGCTTGGCCACCTCGATCGTGTCATCCGTCGAGCCGTCATCGATGATCAGCCACTCAACCGTCTCGAACCCCTCCAGCTCGCGCGGCAGTAGCGCGAGCGTGGACGGAAGCTGCTCTTCTTCGTTGAAACAGGGAATCTGGATGATGAGCTTCATGACGCAGAGCTTTGGCCGGAGCGCCGGTCGCAGGCCACAGATGATCGTCGGACGACCGGGAGTCCCCGGCACACGGTAGCGGGAGAGGCGGCGCCGATCATGGATGCAGCACCGGCGGATCGTCCGCCCCGGTTCGCGCGTGCGACCTTGCCGCAATGGCCTGGTCGGCTGCGCACCAGGGTCGCGGCGCGACGACTCGGGGGCAAGCGCCGGTCAGATCAGGGCGGGCGCGTGGTCGACGCGCAGCCGTCGCGCGCGAGCGCCCGCAGGCTGGACCGAAACCTGCACCGGATCGCGCTGGCGACGCTGTTGCTGGCGACCCTCGGGCTGCGGCTGTGGGGGGTCAAGCAGGGGCTGCCGTACAGCTACAACTTCGACGAGGCTCGCCATTACCTGCCGCGTGCGATCGCCTACTTCTCGCACGACTACAACCCGAATTACTTCCTCAACCCGCCGGCCTACGGGTACCTGCTCAACATCGTGTTCGAGCTGTGGTTCGGGTCCGCCGATGCGGTCAGCCGGGCCTACGCGTCGAACCCGACCGAGGTGTTCGTGGTCGCGCGCGTGGTCGTCGCGGTGCTCGGCACGCTGTCGGTGTGGCTGACCTACCTGGCGGGCGCGCGGCTGTTCAATCGCACCGTCGGGCTGGCCGCGGCGGCGATCCTCGGGCTGGCGTTCCTGCCGATCTTCTACAGCCACCTGGCGCTCAACGACACGCCGACGCTGGCGCCGGTGGCGCTGTCGCTGTACGGCTCGGCGGGGGTGCTGCGCAACGGTGCCCGGCGCGACTACGTGATCGCCGGAATCGGCTGCGGGCTCGCGGCCGCGACCAAGTACACCGGCGCGATCGCGTTCGTCAGCCTGATCGCGGCCTGCCTGTGCGACGGCCTCTCCGGTCGGACCGTGCTGCAGTCGCTGTGGCGGCTGGGTCTGTGCGTCGGCGCCGCGGCGATCTCGTTCGTGATCGCCAACCCGTACTCGCTGCTGGACTTCTCGGCATTTCACGCGGGCGTCACCACCCAGCAGGCGCTGGCGGCGGGCTCGAATCCCGAGAAGCTCGGCACGACCGCCGCGAGCGGCACCGCCTTCTACTTCTGGACCTACACCTGGGGGCTGGGCTGGGTGCCGTCGCTGGCGGCGATCGGCGGCGCGATCGCGCTGCTGGTCAGGCGGAGGCTGGCGGCAGCGCTGATGTTGATCCCGGCGCCGATCGCATTCATCGTGTTCATGGGCGACCAGCAGCGATTCTTCGGGCGCTGGCTGATCCCGACGTATCCGATCATCGCGGTGCTCGCCGCCTACGGCGTCGTCTCGCTCGGACGCTGGCTGATCGAGGAGCGGCGGGTGCCATCGATCGCGGTGATCTCGATCACGGGCGTCGTGCTGCTCGCCCAGGGGCTCAGCACCGTGCTGCACTCCGACCGGGTGCTGTCGCGGCCTGACACCCGCAACCTGACCCGAGCCTGGATGGTCAAGCACGTGCCCGCGGGATCGAAGATCGTCGTCGAGCCGGTGGTCGCCGACAACTGGGGCTACGACATCGGCCACGTCAACCCGGCGACGCCGAGTGGCGCCCGCTGGAAGCTGTGGGACACGAACGTCACCGACGTCGATATCGCCGACCACGACCGCCACCTGGCGAAGGGCAAGCATGTGTTCGTCGGCCTCGACGAATACGAGCGCTCGCTTCGCCCGGAGCTGCTCTCGGAGTACGCCAAGGCGGGCTACTGCTGGGTCGTGATCGGCTCGCTGCAGGCCGGTCGCTCGTTTGCCCAGCCGAAGATCGCGCCCAACGCGATTGCGTACTACGCCCAGCTGGCCAACGACGCGAAATTGATGTACCACATCAGCCCGTTCTCGACCTCCAAGCGCGCGGTTCCGTTCAGCTTTGACTGGTCGATCGACTACTACCCGAGCCAATACATCCGGCCCGGGCCCGAGATGAGCGTCTACCGGCTGCACATCGGCCAGTGCGGGCGTTCTGGCAGGGCGGGACTACAGTAGTTTCGGCAGATGACCCAGCCATCAGCCATCGATCGCCGACATCTCGCGCGCGCGATCGAGATCGCCGAGCAGGGCCGAGGCTGGGTGTCGCCCAACCCGCTGGTCGGGGCCGTGATCGCGGATCCCGACGGAGTCCTCGGCGAGGGCTTTCATCGCCAGCTGGGCGGCGCGCACGCCGAGGTCGAGGCGATCGCGGCCGCCGGCGACCGACCGTTGCAGGCCGCGACGATGTACCTGTCGTTGGAGCCATGCGCGCATCACGGGCGGACGCCACCGTGCACCGACGCGATCAGCCAGTCGGGGATCCGCCGCGTGATGGTCGCCTCCGACGATCCGTCCGAGCACGCCTCCGGCCGCGGGCTCGGGATCCTGCGCGACGAGGGCGTCGAGGTGCTTGTCGCCGACGGAGATCTCGCCGACCGCGCACGGCTGCTCAACCAGCCGTTTCGCAAGCATGCCCGGACCGGACGGCCATGGGTGCTGTTCAAGTCCGCGATGACGCTCGACGGCAAGGTGGCGACCGCCAGCGGTGACTCGAAGTGGATCTCGGGACCATCCTCGCGTGCACGCTCGCACCAGTGGCGAGCCGAGTCAGACGCGGTCGTGGTCGGGATCGGAACGGCGCTGTCGGACGACCCGTTGCTGACCGCGAGGACCGACGAGCCGGCGCTGTTGCGTCAGCCACGACGGGTCGTGTTCGACTCGCTCGCGCGGCTGCCGCTGACCGGACAGCTGCTGGCAGGCGCCCGCAATGTGCCGGTGACGGTGATCGTCTCCCGCGCCGCGCCCCGCGCGTCGACCGCGTCGCTGCAGGCGCACGGAGCGGAGGTGATCGTTGCGACCGGCGCCAACGAGCCGGCGCGGCTAGTCTCGGCGCTCGAGCAGCTGGGCAACCAGGGGATCAGCTCGATTCTGCTCGAGGGCGGCCCGCACCTCGCGGGCGTGTTCCTCGACGCCGGCGAGATCGACGAGGTCCGGCTGTTCCTGGCGCCGATGATCCTCGGCGGGCGGACCGCGCGCGACCCGTTCGAGGGTGAGGGGGTCGAGCAGATCGCCGAGGCGGTCCAGGCGCTGACGTTGAGCTGCGAACGGATCGACGACGACCTGCTCGTCTCGGCCCGGATCAAGGAGTGGTAGGTGAACCACGGATGTTCACGGGGCTGATCAAGGACCTCGGCGAGATCACGGAGGTCGCCCATTCGTCCGACGGGGTGGTGCTGACGGTCGCCTCGCGGCTCGCCGACGAGCTGTCGGAGGGCGACTCGATCGCCGTCAACGGTGTCTGTCTGACCGCGACCTCGACCGGCTCAGAGCAGTTCAGCGCCGAGGTGATGAACGAGACGCTGCGGCGCAGTTCGCTGGCCGAGACGCGCGCGGGCGCGCAGGTCAACCTTGAACTCGCGATGCGGATGTCGGACCGGCTCGGCGGTCATGTCGTTCAGGGCCACGTCGACGGGATGGGCCGGATCATCTCGATGAGCTCCGACGGGTTCTCGCGCCGGGTCGAGGTGCAGGCGCCCGAGGAGGTGCTGCGCTACGTCGTGCACAAGGGGTCGATCACCGTTGACGGGATCTCGTTGACGGTCGCCGAGCTCGGCGAGCGATCGTTTACCGTTTCGCTGATCCCGGAAACGCTCGAGCGGACCAATCTCGGTAGGGCTACAACCGGGACGATCGTGAACTTGGAGGTCGACGTGCTGGCGAAATACGTAGAGAGGTTGATGCGACGATGACCACCTACGAGACTGAGTTCTCGACGATCGACGAGGCGCTGGAGGACATCGCCGCGGGCAAGATGGTCGTCGTCGTCGACGACGAGGACCGTGAGAACGAGGGCGATCTGGTGATGGCCGCCCAGTTCGTGACGCCGGATGCGATCAACTTCATGACGCGGCAGGCCGGCGGCTGGATCTGTCTGTCGTTGACGCCGGATCGCTGCGACGAGCTCGGCCTCGAGCTGATGACGGCCAAGAACGAGAGTGCGCACGAGACCCCGTTCACGGTCACGATCGAGGCGCGTGAGGGCGTCACGACCGGGATCAGCGTCCACGACCAGGCGCACACGATGCAGGTCGCGGTCGACCCGACCAAGGGCACCGGCGACATCGTCAAGCCCGGTCACGTGCGGCCGCTGAAGGCCAAGTCCGGGGGCGTGCTGGAGCGCACCGGACACACCGAGGCGTCGGTCGACATGGCGCGGTTGGCGGGCCTGAACCCCGCCGGCGTGATCTGCGAGATCCAGAACGAGGACGGCTCGATGGCGCGCGGGGAGGATCTCGCGGTCTACTGCTTCAAGCACGGGCTGAAGATGGTCACGATCGCCGACCTGATCGCGTACCGCCGGCGGCACGAGAAGCTCGTCGAGCGGGTCGTCTCGACGGCCCTGCCGACGGCGTCTGGCGACTTCGTCGCGGTCGGCTACCGCTCGCTGCTGGACGACAAGCACCACGTGGCGCTGGTCAAGGGCGAGGTGCACGGAGCGTCGGACGTGCTGGTGCGCGTCCACTCCGAGTGCCTCACCGGCGATGTGTTCCATTCGCTGCGCTGCGATTGCGGCGAGCAGCTGGAGTCGGCCCTGGCGATGATCGAGCGCGAGGGCTCGGGCGTGCTCCTGTACCTCGCCCAGGAGGGCCGGGGGATCGGCCTGCTCAATAAGCTCAGGGCCTACAAGCTGCAGGAGGAGGGACTCGACACCGTCGACGCCAACCTCCGCCTCGGCCTGCCGGCCGATCTGCGCGACTATGGCATCGGCGCCCAGATCCTCTCGGACCTGGGGCTCACGAGCATTCGGATCCTGACCAACAACCCGAAGAAGATCGCGGGGCTGGCGGGGTACGGGCTGTCGGTCACCGACCAGGTCCCGATCGTGCACGCTCCGAACCCCCACAACGAGGCGTACCTGCGGGCCAAGGCCGAGCGGATGGGGCACACCCTTCATCACCAGGGACTGGCGCTCGACGAGCAGATGATCGAGGCCGAGCACGAAGCCGACCGCAAGCGTGGCGATGGCCGCTGAGCCACGCGTCGCGCTGTGCGTCGCACGGTTCTACACGGAGTTGGCCGATCGGCTCGAGCAGGGGGCCCGCCTGACCCTGTCGCAGGCCGGGATCGACGACGTGCAGGTGTTCACGGTCCCTGGTGCTTTCGAACTGCCGACGATCGCGATGTACGCGGCTCGCTCGGGGCGGTTTGACGGGGTCGTCTGCCTCGGCGCGGTGATCCGCGGCGAAACCGACCATTACGACTACGTCTGCTCGGCGGCGGCCGATGGGATCCTGCGGGTCGCGCTTGACACGGGCGTGCCGTGTGGGTTCGGCGTGCTGACGGTCGACACGCTCCAGCAGGCGCTCGCGCGGGTGATGGGGGGCGACAAGCGCGATACGGGCGCGCACGCGGCCGAGGCCGTGCTCGCCGCCCTGCAGTGCCGCGCGACGCTGGCCGACGGCTGAGACGCCGCTGGACTCGGCTCAGGCGCTGCCGGCGGCCAGCCGAGCGTCGAGGCCGACGCCGCCGCTACCGGAGCCGGAGCCGGAGCCGCCAGCGTTGCCGTTGCCGTTGCCGTTGCCCGGGCCGGTGCCGCCGCCGCTACCCGGCTTTGTGGCGCCGCCGCCGCCCGGTTTCGTGGCGCCGCCGCCGCCCGGTTTGGTGGCGCCGCCGTGGCCGGTGCCGTCCCCGGTGCCCGGGCTGGTGCCGCCACCCGTTGTCGGCCCGACGCCGGCGCCGCCAGTCGGTTGCGTCGGTGTCGCGGGCGCGGTCGTCGTCGATGAGGTCTTGGTCTTCGTCGGCGTCGTGGAAGGTGTCGTCGCCGGGGTTTGCGACTGGTCGGCGGCCTGGAGGGCGCGGTCGAGCGTCGCCTGAACGACGTCGGTCTGCAAGGGGATCGTCAACCGCTTGCGCAGCACCGTGATCGCGCCCTGTGGATCACCGGAGAGCAGCAGGGTGCGGCCCAGGTCATACAGCGCGTAGGCATATGTGGTCGAGGCCGGGTCGGCCTTGGCGACGGCTCGCTTGAGCGTCACCAGCGCGTCCGTGTAGTCGCCGTCGATCATCTGACGATGTCCGGTCGCCTCGAGCGTGGCGGCGGTCGAGACGGTGTTCGCGGTCGCATGCGCCGAGCCGGACTTCGCCTGCACGGCACTCGCCGCGTGGCCGGCGGCGCGCCCCACCGCGGCGATGCGGCTGCTGCCGGGCGTGTGGCTCGAACCGCTGAACACACCGGCGGCAGCGGCCGCCGCAGCCCCGACGATCACGGCGACCGCCAGCAGCGATCCGAACGCTCCGAGCCGCCGCCGCTTGCGCGGTCGGCGCTGCTCGGGACCCACCGAACTCGGGGTCCAGGTCGTCGTCGGCTCGCGCGTGCCCGGCCCTTGCGGGGCAGCGGCCACAGAACGCGGCGACGCGACCTGACCGCGTCCGCCGCGTCCGGCTTCGGTGATCGCTCCCGGCGCGCCGATCGAGGGCCCGGCGACCCGTCGGTTCGGCACCTGCCGGTGCAGTGGCCGCCGCTCGCCGAGCGCCGATTCCAGTTGGCGCACGAACGCGTCCGCGGTTGCGGGACGCTCGCGCGGGTCCTTCGCCAGCCCGGCCGCCAGCACCTCGTCGACCGCAGCCGGGATCATGCGGTTGCGCTCAGATGCGGCCGGCGGCGCCTGTTCGATGTGCTGACGAGCCTGCGAGCTGAAGTGCGGCGAGATAAACGGACGCTCGCCGGCAAGCAACTCGAACGCGACGACGGCGAGCGCATACCGGTCCGATGCGCTGGTCGCCTCGCGGCCGAGCGCCTGCTCGGGCGAAAGGTAGGCAGCCGTGCCGAACAGTTGGTCGGGTGAGCTGATCGTCTCCTCGCTGGTGAGCCTGGCGATCCCGAAGTCGGCTACGTGCAGCACCCGGCTGCGATCGAGCAGAAAGTTTGCGGGCTTGACGTCGCGGTGGACGATCCCGGCGCGGTGGGCGTGATCGAGCGCGGCCCCGGCCTCGCGAAGCCAGCGGATCGCCTCCTGGCGGCGGATGTCATCGAGCCTGATCGCGTCGCCGACCGTGCCGCCGGCCAGAAACTCCATGACGATGAAGGCGCGACCGGGTGCGCCATTCTCACCGCCGAAGACGTCGACGTCATAGACCGTGACGACGTGCGGATGGGTGCCGACCCGGGCGGCCGCGCGGGCCTCGCGCTTGAACCGGCGGACCGCTTCCTGATCGTGAGCGAAGCGCTCGGCGAGCACCTTGATCGCGACGCTGCGGTCAAGCTCGAGGTCCTCGGCGCACCATACCGAGGCCATTCCGCCGTTGGCGAGATGGCGCCTGACCCGATAGCGATCGGGTAGCGCAAGCGGAGGCCGGATCGAGTCCGGCGGTTGCGGCGACGAACTCATCCGCACCCATCGAGCCTGTCGAGGCGGTCGGCTGACACGAGGTTCGCCTGCAAATGCTAGTCATCGGAGCGGGCGACAGAGCCATCCGGCGAGCTCAGCGGACGGATTACCCAGCGCCAGCGTGCGCTCGCCGACGTGTCTCCTATACTGCGCGCGATGGCCAAGATCTGTCACGTCTGCGCCAAGGGTCCGTCCTTCGGCAACAACCGCAGCCGCTCGATGGTGGCGACTCGTCGACGGTTCGACCCCAACCTCCAGCGGGTCCGGATCAACGACGGCGGTACGCAGCGTCGGGTGTACGTCTGCACGCGCTGCCTGAAGGCCGGCAAGGTCGTCAAAGCGCAGTAGTGAACGCGCCGAAGCTGTCCGCACTCGGCGCGGCGGACCATCGGTCACCGCACGCTGACCCCAGCCTGTCGCGCGTTCGTGTGCTGCTGGCAGCGGGGCTCGCCGCGCTCGAGCAGCGACGCGGGGAGATCAACGCGCTCGACGTGTTCGGTGTCGCCGACGGCGACACCGGGGACAACATGGTGGCGACGCTGCAAGCGGCGCTCGACGAGCTGGATCGGCTGGCCGACGGCGGCGAGGGCGACCCCGGCGAGGAGATCGGCCGCGACGAGATCGTCGGCTCGGTTGCGCGCGCAGCGCTGCTCGGCGCGCGCGGCAACTCGGGCGTGATCCTCTCCCAGCTGATCCGGGGCGCCGCCGAGGAGCTTGCATCGCGCCCCGGGGAGCTGATCGACCCCGTGCTGATCGGAGCCGCGCTCGCCCGGGCTGTCGATCAGGCGTACGGTTCGGTCCGCGAGCCCTCGGAGGGCACAATCCTGACCGTCGTGCGCGAGATGGCGCACCGGGTCGCGTCCGAGCTCGCGCACCGTCCCGACGCGCGGCTCGACGCCGACGTCAGCGCCGTCGAGCAGGACTTTTTGATCGCTGACGTGATCGAGTCTGCGGTTCAGGCCGGGCAGGCCTCGGTCGCGCGCGGTCCGGACCTGCTGCCGGCGCTGCGCTCCGCGGGCGTGGTCGACGCGGGCGGCTATGGGCTGACCGTGATGCTTGGCGGGATCGTGGCAGCGCTGCGCGGCTCCGATCCCGAGCCGGCCGCGGCCGCGGCAAACCGGGCGCCCGCGTCAGACCCCGGTCATCTGTCGATCACCTACCGCTACTGCACGAACTTCGCGGTGATCGGCGCGGGGCTCGAGGCGCATGGGTTCGCGGCCGAGCTCGAACGGTTCGGCGACTCGGTGCTCGTGGTCGGCGATCCGCGGACGCTGCGGGTCCACGTCCACACCGACGACCCGGCCGCCGCCGAGGCGCTGTTCGCCGGTGCGGGTGACGTCTCGCACGTGCACGTGTTCGACATGCGCGAGCAGCCGGCCGCCCGCCGCGCCCGGCCCTGACCGCCGGCCGTCCGCCGGTGCCGCAGGCAAGATCTGACGGCGGGATGGCCGCCAGCGCGCCACCGATCACCGCTGCGACGGCGTTCGCGAGCTCTGAGCCGCTCGATCGCGAGCAGCTGCGCGGTGCCCCGGTCCGCACCCCGAGACCATCGAACCTGCAGCGACCGCTGCCCGTCCCAGGCGGCGCCAAGGCCGAGCAAGGGGCGGCGACACTCGGTCTGGAGACGATCGGAGACCTGCTCGAGCATCTGCCGCGCGATCGCCGCGACGCGCGCGGCGTCGGCGAGTTGACCGCCGGCGAGACGGCCACGGTCGTCGTCGAGGTCGTCTCGATCGCCAGCCGCCCGGTTCGCCGCCGGGGGATGCGACCGCTGGTTGAAGCGACCGTCTCGGATGGCAGCGGGGCGATGAAGGCGACGTTCTTCAACCAGCCCTGGCTCGCGTCTCGCTATCCGCCGGGGACGCGGCTGATGCTGCATGGCAAATACGAGGCCCGCAACCGCTTTCGCGTCCAGGGTCACGCGATCACCAGTGAGGCCGGCGCGGCGGGCGGCGAGCAGGCGGTCGGCCACTACCCCGCGACCGAAGGTCTGTCCTCAACGCAGATCCTCGCGCTCGTTCGCGACCACGCCGACGCGCTGCGCGACGTGGTCGAGCCGCTGCCGTCACGCTTGCGCGCGGTCGAGCGGCTACCTGATCGCACCGGCGCGCTGGCCGCAGTCCACCTGGGCGGTGGCGACGATCACGACGCCGCCCGGCGGCGACTCGCGTTTGAAGAGCTGCTGCTGGTGCAGCTGGCATTGCTGCGCCGCCGTCGACTGCGCAGCGGCGCCAACAGTGCGTCGGCGTTGACCGAGCCACCCTCGCTGAGCGCCCGCTGGTGTGACGAGATGCTGCCGTTCGCGCCGACCGGCGACCAGCGCCGGGCGTTCGCCGAGATCGACGACGACCTGTCGCGCCTGACCCCGATGCAGCGGCTGCTGATGGGCGAGGTCGGCTCGGGCAAGACGGTGGTGGCGTTGTACGCGCTGCTGCGCGCGGTCGAACACGGCCTGCAGGGCGCGCTGATGGCGCCGACCGAGCCGCTGGCCGAGCAGCACTTCCAGACGATCCAAGCGTTGATGCCCGGCGAGGCGGTACCGATCGGGCTGCTGACCGGCTCCACACCCGCCCGCCGCCGGTCAGACCTGCTCGGCAAGCTCGGCTCCGGTGAGCTGTCGCTGATCGTCGGCACGCACGCGCTGATCGAGCAGCCGGTCAGATTCCGCTCGCTCGCGGTCGCCGTGATCGACGAGCAGCACCGATTTGGCGTGCGTCAGCGCGCCGCGCTGGATGCCAAGGCGGGAGCTGGTCACAGCCCGCACATGCTGCACATGACCGCGACGCCGATCCCGCGCACGCTGGCGCTGTCGCACTACGGCGACCTCGACTTCACGGTGCTCGCCGAGCTGCCGCGGGGCCGCCGGCCGATCGAGACGTTCGTGTGCTCGACCGAGCGTGAGCGAGCGCGGGCCTACGACCGGATGCGCGAAGAGCTCCGGGCGGGGCGCCAGGCGTTCGTCGTCTGCCCGCTGGTCGCCGAGTCCGAGCTGCTTCAGGCACGGGCGGCGACCGCCGAGTTCGAGCGGCTGCGGACCGGAGAGCTGCGCGATTTCCGGGTGCTGCTGATGCACGGGCAGCAGCGCTCGGCCGACAAGCTCGAGGTGATGGCGCGGTTCGCGGCCGGCGACGCCGACGTGCTCGTCGCGACCACCGTGATCGAGGTCGGGATCGACGTTCCGAACGCGACCGTGATGTTGGTCGAGGATGCCGAGCGCTATGGGATCTCGCAGCTGCACCAGCTCCGAGGCCGGATCGGCCGCGGCGAGCACGCCTCCCTCTGCCTGCTGTTCGGTCCCAAGGCCGCGCCGCGGCTGCACGCGCTGTCGGAGCGATCGGACGGATTCGAGCTGGCCGAGATCGACCTCGAGCTGCGCGGCGAAGGCGAGCTGATCGGCGTGCGCCAGAGCGGGCTGGCCCAGTTCCGCGTCGCCGAGCTACCGCGCGATCGCGAGCTGCAGGAGCGGGCCCGGCTGCGCGCGGAGGCGATCGACAACGCCGACCCTGAGCTTGCGGCACCCGAGCACGCGTTGCTGTCGCTGGCGCTGGGCGAGCGCTACGGCGAGGAGGCCGCGGCGCCGATCAGGGCCTAACCGTGCGGGTGATCGCGGGCGCTCATCGAGGACGGACGCTGAACGCGCCCCGCGGAGAAGCGACGCGGCCGACGTCCGATCGTGTCCGCGAGGCGCTGTTCTCGATCCTCGGCGAGATCGACGGGCTGGCCGTGCTGGACCTGTTCGCCGGGTCGGGCGCGTTGGCGATCGAGGCGCTCTCGCGCGGCGCCGCCCGGGCGACGCTGGTGGACCACGCCGCGGCCCCGATCGAGGCGATCCGGCGCAACCTCGAGCTGCTCGGGATCGAGGCCGAGGTCGTCCGCGCCGACGCGGTTGCGTGGTGCGAGCAGGCAAAACGGCGCTCGCGTCAATACGATCTGGTGTTCCTAGATCCTCCATATCGCCATGACGGCCTGCTCGCAAGCAGGTTGACGACGGCACTGGACGGGGTACTCGCCCCGGCAGCCAGGGTCATCGCGGAGTCCGACCGGCGTCAACCTCTCGGACTCGGTCTGCGGCTGCTCGACGAGCGCCGCTACGGCGACACCCTGATCCAGATCCATGCCACCGACTAACCGAATCGCGATCTGCCCGGGCACTTTTGACCCGGTCACATTCGGCCACCTCGACATCATCAGCCGGGCCTCGGGGATGTTCGACGAGGTCGTTGTCGCGATCGTCAACGTGCCGTGGCGCAAGGGCAAGACGCTGTTCAGCACCGAGGAGCGGGTCGGGTTCGTGCGCAACGCCACCAGTTCGATGGGCAACATCTCGATCGAGACATTCAGCACGCTGTTGGTTGACTTCGCGCGGGAGCGCGGCGCACTGGCGATCGTCAAGGGCTTGCGCGCGATCTCGGATTTCGAATACGAACTTGAGATGCACCAGCTCAATCGCAGGCAGGCCCCGGAGATCGAGTCCGTTTACCTGATGGCGTCGCCCAAGTACAGTTTCATTTCATCGAGCGGCGTCAAGGAGCTCGCGACGTTCGGTGGAGAGATCGACGATCTGGTCACCGAAGAGGTCGCGCGGCACTTGAAGGAACGACTCGGCCGCTGACGAAACAGAGGTTGCTCAATGGATGTCCTGGTACTGATCGACAAGCTGGACGATCTCGTCCACAACGCCAAGCCGGTCCCACTGACCGACCAGGTGCGCGTGGACAAGGAGGAGATCTACGACATCCTCGACCAGATGCGCGCGACGATCCCCGAGGAGATCAAGCAGGCGCGCTGGATCGTCAAGGAGCGCCAGGAGATGCTCGCCGAGGCCAAGCGTGAGGCCGAGCGGATCGTCAAGGAGGCGCGCGATCGCCAGGAACGGTTGATCTCCGACGAGGAGGTCACCAAGCAGGCCGAGCGCGCGGCCGAGGACATCATCGAGGACGCACGAGCGCGCGAGCGGGAGATCCGGCTCGGCGCTGAGGATTACGCCGACGAGATCCTCAACACGCTCGAGGTCAACCTCTCGAAGTTCATCGCCGCGGTGCAGCGCGGCCGCGACCGGCTGGCCGGCAAGGACGAGCCGGTCGAAGTCTGAGCGCGACGCAGCGACGCACCAACGCAGTCACACACCAACGCGGCGTCTCCTCAGCGAATCTCGAAGCCGCGTAGGCCCTCGGCGGGCTCGGTTCGTGCGTCGACGTGGTCGACACGAGCCGATCGCGGACCCTGACCGCAGAAGTCGGCGACGGCGCGAACCGCGTCCGCGGCGCCTTCGAGCACGACCGCGACCGAGCCGTCTGCGAGATTCGCGGCCGAGCCGCTGACCCCACGCGCGGTCGCCTCGCGCCGGACGGAGTCGCGGAACCAGACCCCCTGCACACGGCCGCGGATCGCCAGGCGCAGCCGGATCGTCTCGGTGCTCATCGCAACCATTCTTGCGATCCGTCCGAGGCACGCGCGACGCTTGGTGGCCGATGGAGATCTTGTTCCTCGTGATCGGTGTGCTGATTGGTGCGGGCGTTGTGCTCGTCGCGTTGCGGCCACGCCTGCGCTCGCTGGTTGTGCAGGCCGACCGGGCCGGGGAGCTACAGCGCTCGCTGGATCGATCGAGCTCGGACCTCGAGCACGAGCGCGAGCTCGGGGCCGAGCGGCTCGCGACCGTGCAGCAGGCCCAGCTGCAGATGTCGGAGTCGTTCAAGGCGCTGAGCGCCGAGGCGCTGCAGTCGAGCATGGCCCAGCTGACCGAGATGGCCCGAGCGCAGCTGCAGACCGCGCAGGTGACCGCGGACGGCGAGCTGGCCAAGCGCCAGCAGGCGGTCGAGCAGCTGGTCGCGCCGATCAAGGAACAGCTCGGGCGCGTCGACAACCGATTGACGGAGCTCGACCAGCAGCGACGCGAGTCGCGCGGGCGTCTGGAGGCGCAGCTGCGATCGTTGGCCGAGAGCGGCGAACGGTTGCGGACCGAGACCGGCGCGCTCGTGACCGCGCTGCGCAAGCCCAACATCCGCGGTCAGTGGGGGCAGATGCAGCTGCGCAACGTGGTCGAGGCGGCCGGCATGGTCCGCCACTGCGACTTCGTCGAGCAGTCGTCGTTGCCAGGTGACGAGTCGACGCTGCGGCCGGACCTGATCATCAACATGCCGGGTGGCAAGCACGTCGTCGTCGATGCCAAGGCGCCCCTGCAGGGGGTGCTCGATGCCTACCAGGCCCGCGACGAGGCCGAGCGCGAAGCGCACCTGCGTGACCACGCGCGGCTGCTGCGCAAGCACGTCAAGCAGCTCGCCGACAAGGCGTACTGGTCGCGGTTGGACTCGAGTCCCGATTTCGTCGTGCTGTTCCTGCCTGGCGAGCATCTGTACGGCGCCGCGCTCGAGGCCGATCCGGCGCTGATCGAGGATGCGATGGCACAGCGGGTCGTGATCGCGACGCCGACGACGCTGCTGGCGCTGCTGCACTCGGTCGGCTACGGCTGGCAGCAGGAGCGGGTCGCCGAGTCCGCCCAAGCGGTGTCGGAGCTGGGGCGCGAGCTGCACGCGCGGCTGGCGAAGCTGTCGACGGTGCTGTCGACGCTCGGCACGCGCCTCAACGGCGCGGTCCGCGCCTACAACGAGGCGATCGGCTCCTATGAGGCGCGGGTGCTGCCCGCCGCCAGGCGATTCGCGGACCACGGCGTGGTGTCGGAATCAAACGAGCTGGCGGAGCACGAGCGGGTCACGCTGTCGGCACGGCGGGTGCAGCTCGCCGAACCGCAGCTCGAGCTCGGTGGTTCGGTGTCGGCGACCGACCAAGTCGCCGCCCGGCGGCTGCGCGCGGCCGAGTAAATCACTGGTCGGCCGCGACGCCGCGGCCGGTCAGCCGGCGTCGACGTCGGCGAGCAGCGGCCGCGGCCGCACGGCCGCGAGCCGGCGACCGCGCGTGAGCCACCAGTCGAGCAGGTCGGCCCGCTGATGATCGAGCGGCTGGGCGGTCGGCTTGTGCTCGCGGACCCACTCCAGCGCGGTCGCGATGTCGACGTCGTTGAACACGGCGATCGCCCCGGCGGCGATCGCCGCCGACCGCTGCCAGCCGGCTCGGCAATGCACGTAGCTGCACTCACACGCGTCCATCCAGCCGACGACGACCCGTACCGCTTCGTCGATCCGGTCGCCCGGCAGGTGGCCGAAATCGACGATGCTCAGCCGGGTCTCTTCGATCCCGTGGTGTGCGAGCGCATCGGCGACCTCGGCGTGCTGGCCGTCGTGGTACTCGGCGTCCTGGGCGAGGTTGAGGACCCTGCTGATGCCGAGCGCGTCGAGCTGCTCGACATCGTCGGTGTCGAGCGGGTAGGCACCGACGATCAGCTCCGGGAAAACCTCGGCCAGGCCGTAGCTCGCGAACCAGTCAGACATCATCGTCGAAAATATCGCTGATCGAGCGGCTCGGTAGATCGTTACCGGCTTCTATCCTCGCCGAGCGGGATGTCCCAGCCGGTGGACACGTTCGATCTCTCCAGCCTGCAGATGGCGGCAGGCGAAGGGCGGCGGCTGGATCTGGCGATCGCGCTGGGGTCGTTCGAGCTCGGCGGCGAGCGCTACGAGGCCGAGCCGCCCGTCGTCGACGCCCGGCTCGACGTTTCGCGCACGACCGGCGACGGCTACGCGCTCGTGCTGCGCTTCGAGGTGACGCTGGCCGGACCGTGCATGCGCTGCCTGACCGACGCGGCCCCGAGCTTTGCGATCGAGGCACGCGAGGTCTCCCAGCCCGGGGCCGGCGAGGAGCTCGAGTCCCCCTACGTCAGCGACGCCTCGCCGTTCCTGCTGGCGCTCCAGGCATGGGCGCGCGATGCGCTCGCGCTGGCGCTACCCGCGCAGGTTCTGTGCCGGGCCGAGTGCCTCGGCCTGTGCGCCGTCTGCGGCGTCGATCTCAACGAGGCGGGCCCGGGCCACCGGCACGAGGCCCCGCCCGACCCGCGCTGGGCAAAGCTCTCGCAGCTCAAGCTCGACGAGTAGCCGAGCGTCGCCGGACGCGGTCAACGCCCCAGCGTGCGGCCGCTGAGGACCGACTCCGGCCGTTCTGCGACGATCTCCGAGCCGGGGCGCGCCCACTCGTCGCGGCGCTTGATCAGCAGCCACTGCGGCGGCTCGCCGCGGCCGGTGCGCTGCAGCGCGAAGCCGCCCTGCAGCTTGGTGCCGTGCAGCACGAACACCGCGTGACCGCGTGCCAGCGCCTCCGGCCACGGCACCCGGCCACCCTGCTCATAGGAGCCCGTGTCCCAGACGATCGCGCCCCGGCCGCCGGGTGTCGGCGGCTGCTCGTCGACGTTGGCGTCGAGTGCGTGGTCGACGACCTGAACCGCGAGCCGCTTGACCGCCGGGTCCAACGACGGGCCGCGCGGAAGCGCCCACGAGCGCATCGCCGCGCCAACCTCGAGGCGCAGGTCGTAGTGGTGGCTGCTGGCCTGGTGCTCGGTGATCACGAAGCGACCGGCGCTGACGCCGCGAATCGCGAACTGCTCATGGCCCTCGACCTTGACCCGTTCGCACTGCAGCCCGTCCTCGCCGGCCGCTTCGCGCAACAGCTCAGCGAGCGCCTGCACCGCGGTTTCCGGTCCCTCCAAGTGGGCGCGCACGCGCCCATCGCCGTCCTCTCGGACCCAACCGAGTACGCCCTCGGCGCTTGCCCGGGCGACCGCCGTCTCCAGCAGCGCCGGGCGATCATCGGCACCGTCGACGGTCACTCGGAGCGCGCGTTTGCGCGCTGCTGGATCGGTCATCCACGTAGCTTGACCGATCTGTCGCAGCGGCGAGCCCGTGCTAGCCTGCTGCGTTCGATGGCCGTCCCCAAGCAGAAGCAATCGCACTCACGCACCGCCAAGCGCCGCGCCCAGCACAAGCTGTCGGCGCCGGTCTACAACGAGTGCCCGCAGTGCCACAGCCCTCGCCGTCCGCATCGCGTCTGCCCCGTGTGCGGCAGCTACCGGGGCCGTGAGGTCATCGCTCCGAGCGAGCAGCTGACCGACTAGTCGGTCGGCGCGATGGTCACCGTCGCCGTTGATGCGGGCGGGGCAGACCTGGGTCCCGCTGAGGTCGCCGCAGGCGCCTCGGCAGCCGCCGCTCCCGGTCGGCTCGAGGTGTTGCTGTTCGGCCCCGCGGCCGAGATCGGCGAGGTCGCCGCGGGCGTCACCGTGGTCGACGCCCCGATCTCGATCGCGAAAGCCTCGGACCCAGCACTTGCGGTCCGCTCAACCCCGGATGCCTCGATCGTGCGAGCGGCCAAGGCGGTCGCCGCGGGTGAGGCGCAGGCGCTCGTGTCTGGCGGCTCGACCGGCCCGGCGCTCGCGGCCGGATTGTTCAACGTGCGCCGAGACCGGGGGATCTACCGTCCGGCGCTGGCCTTGCCGCTGCCGCTGATCGACCGGCCGCCGGTGCTGTTGCTCGATGTCGGCGCCAACGTCAGCTGTCGGCCGGAGCACCTCGTCCAGTTCGCCCACATGGGCTCGGCGTTCGCGCACGCGGTGCTGGGACGCGACCGCCCTCGGGTGGCGTTGCTGTCCAACGGTGAGGAGCCCAACAAGGGCACGCCCGACGTCGTGTTCGTGCACGAGCAACTCGCGGGTGGTGCCGGCCATGGCCTGGAGTTCGTCGGCAACATCGAGGGCACCGCAATCACCGAGGGCGTCGCCGACGTGGTCGTGATGGACGGGTTCACGGGCAATATCACGTTGAAGCTGATTGAGGGGGTATCGGGCCGGACGCTGCGCGGCATACGGGATGCGGCACTCAGCTCGAGGCGGGCCAAGCTCGGCGGCTGGCTGCTGCAGCCCGCGATCGAGCGGTTGCGCGAGGACGTCGACCCCGAACAGCCCGGCGGCGCGTATCTGCTCGGACTGCGGCGGCTCGGCGTCGTCGCCCACGGCCGGTTCACCCGGCGCGGCTTTCAGCGCGCGATCGAGGTGGCGGCGCGCGGTGTCGAGGAAGATGTGATCAGGGCCATGCGTGACGCGCTCGCGGCCGCGGGCGCACTGCGATCCCCGGCAGCCGGGGGAGAGGAGGATGACGGTGGTTGACAAGGTGTCCGGTACCACGGCTACGGTGTTGCGCCAATGAACCGTGAGCAGGTCCTGTCGCTGATTCGCGCGCACCTCGCGGACGAGCTTGAGATCGACCCTGGGTCGATCACCGAGGCGACCCGCTTCAGGCAGGACCTGGAGGCCGATTCGCTCGATCTGTACACGCTGGTCCAGGAGCTCGAAGACTCCTACGGCGTCAAGATCTCAGACGAGCAGGCCGCCAAGATCCTGACCGTCGGACAGGCGGTGGACTTCGTGCTCGCGAGCGACGTCGCCTCGGCGGCGCCGCGGTCGGCGACGGCGAGCACGGGCGCAGACGCTGAGTGACCGCCAGCGAGCAGCGCATTCGGGCGCCGGACCCGGAGGCCGGAGATGCGGCCGCGCTGCGCGGCCTGCTCGACGGCCTGCCCGCCGAGCTGGCGGCGCCCGTGTTCTTGCACGCATCGTGGACCGAGAAGCGCTCGGAGTCCTACGAGCGGCTGGCGTTTCTCGGCGACAGTGTGCTCGGGCTGGCGATCACGACCCACCTGTTTCCGCGGCTGGACCCCGACCAGTACGGCCCGGGCCGGCTGACGAAAGTTCGGGCGCAGACCGTCTCGGGGCGCTCGTGTCGGACGGTTGCCGAGCGGCTCGGGGTGCCCGACCGGCTCCGAGCTGCGGTGCCGGCGCCGTTCGCCCCGACGGTCGAGCCGCTGATCGCGACCGAGCGTGTGCTGGCGTCGGTGATCGAGGCGGTGATCGGCGCCTGCTACCTGCAGCACGGCTACGACACGACCGCTGCGGCCGTGGTCGACGCATTCAGCCCGGAGATCGAAGAGGCGCTGGAGCGACCGGTCGACTTCAAATCGGCGCTGCAGGAGCGGCTCGCGAGGCGCGGGGAGACCGTCACCTACGGGATCGTGTCGGAGGTGGGCCCACCACACGAGCGGACGTTCACGGTCGGTGCCCGGGTCGCCGGCGAGCAGGTCGCGACCGGCACCGGCCGTTCCAAGAAGGACGCCGAGCAGCGCGCCGCCCACGCGGCGCTGGTGGAACTCGGGGTGTGACGGCATGTATCTGAAATCGGTCACGGTCAAGGGCTTCAAGTCGTTCCCCGACCGCACACGGCTGGAGTTCGGCCCCGGCGTCAGCGTGATCGTCGGACCCAATGGCTCGGGCAAGTCCAACGTCACCGACGCGGTCCTGTGGGCGCTCGGCGAGCAGTCACCGGCCGCGGTCCGAGGTCAGACGATGCAGGACGTGATCTTCGGCGGGGCGCCCGGACGCAAGGCGGCCTCGAGCGCCGAGGTCGAGCTCGTGCTCGACGACTCCGAACAGTCGCTCGGGCTCGGCGTTTCGGAGATCTCGATCGTGCGTCGGCTCGATCGCTCGGGCGAGGGCGAGTATCGGCTGGCCGGTGCGCGCTGCCGCCTGATCGACGTGATCGAACTGATGTCCGACACCGGTCTGGGCAAGGAGATGCACTCGGTGATCTCCCAGGGCCGGGTCGAGTCGCTGGTCACGTCCAAGCCACGCGAGCGCCGGTTGCTGATCGAGGAGGCGGCCGGCCTCGGCAAGCACCGCAAGCGCCGGCGCCGCGCCCAGCTCAAGCTTGAGCGCACCGGCGACAACCTCGATCGGGCGCTCGATGTCGAGCGCGAGGCGCGCTCGCGGCTGCGCCCGCTCAAGCGTCAGGCCGAAGCCGCCGAGCTGCACGAGCGCCTCGAGCGCCAGACGCTCGAGATCCGCTGGGAGCTGGTGCGCGACGCGCTGCGCACCCGCGCAGCCGACCGCGACGCGGCCGCTGCGAGCACCGAGCGGGTGCGCCGGCAGCGCACCGAGCTTGCCGGCGAGCTGCAGACGGTCGGCGCTCGCCGCCAGCAGGCCGAGGAGGCGCTCGCGGCGCGCAGCGCCCAGCGTGAGGAGCTCTCGCGCCGCGCGTATGCGGCGCGGGGCGCGGGCGAGCGGATCGACTACCGGATCGAGTCCGTCGAGGCGACCGGCGTCCGGGTCGCGCAACGGCTGCAGCAGGCCCGCACCGCGGTCGCGACGCTGCGCGCCGAGTCCGACGGCGATCGCGAGGATCCAGAGGCGGCCGCCCGGATCGAGTCGCTCGAGGCCGAGCTCGAGGCGCTGCAACGCGACCGCGACGCCGAGCTGGCGCGCCAGCTGAGCGCGCTCGAAACCGAGCTTGCAGCCACCGCGCCGCAGATCGACGCCCGAGAACAGACGGTCGCCGCGGCGCTCGCCGCCCGCCGCGAGGGCGATCGTGGCGCCGAGCGCGCCCGCGGTCAGATCCGCGAGGAGGAGCGCGCCGCCGAGCGTGCACGTCGCGACGCCGCCCGGGTCGGGGGCGAGCTGGCGGCGGTCAACCAGTTTCTGCGCAATCATGCGGCGGCGATCGATGGGGTGACGGCGCTGGCGAATTCGCTCAACGTGGCGCCCGGCTACGAGCTCGCGGTCGCCGCGGTGCTCGACGGTCGGCTCTCGGCCGCGGTCGTCGACTCCGGAGCCGACGGCGCGGCGCTGCTGGACCGCGCCGGCGAAGATGGCGGTCGAGCGCTCGTGCGCGAGCGCGGGCCTGCCGGCACCGCCGCCGAGACGACCGCACCGGCGCCCGGGGCCGAGCCACTGCTTGACCACGTCCGCGGCGACGAGTCGGCGCTCACGATCGTCTCGCGGTTGCTGGCCGACACCTGGGTGGTCGACGACCCGGCCGATTGCGCGCCGACGTTCACCGGCGTCGCCGTGACTCGCGGTGGCCGCGTCTGGAGCGCCCGGACGCGCGAGCTGCGCCAGGCGCCCGCGGTCGGTGAAGAGCGGGTGCTCGCGCAGCGAAACCGGCGCGAGCAGCTGCTCGGCGAGTCCGAGCGGGCCGCCGGAGCCGAACTCGAGGCCCGCCGGGCGGTCGAGCTGGCGGCGGCCGCCGCGGCCGACGCCGACCGTCGCCGCGAGGCGCTCGTCGCGTCGCACCGGGCCGCGGTCTCGGCCCACGATGAGGCGGTCGAGGCGCGCCGTCGCCTGCAGGCGCAGATCGACCGTCGCCGCTCCGCGCCCGACGAGGGCCCCGGCGCCGACCGGCGCGCCCAGCTGAGCGCCCAGCTGACCGCCGAGCGGGCGATCGTCGAGCGCGCCGCCCGTGCCCGCGCCGAGCGTGAGCGTCAGTTGCAGGCACAGTTGGCATCGATCGCCCGAGATCGCGCGCTGGCCCCAGAGATCGACGAGGCAGTCGCCGTGCTGCGCGAATGTGCGGCCGCGGTCGCCGAGCAACGCGAGCGCTTCGAAGCCGAGCTTGCGGCCGACCGCCAGGCCGGCGAGCATGCCGCTACCTCGCTGCGCGAGTGCGCGGCGCAGGAGGCGACGCTGCACCAGCGCATGAGCGCCTGCAATGACGAGCTGACCGCGGCCGAGATCAAGCTCGAGCGCGCCCGCGACCACGTCCGCGAGTCAGAGACCGAACTGCAGCAGCTCGGCAGTCGACTGCAGCTCGAGCCCACGCCCGCGACCGAGCCGCTCGAGCTACAACAGCGCGAGGCGCTGACCGCGCGGCTGGAGCGACTCGGCCGCCGGCGCGAGCAGCTCGGGCCGGTCAACCCGCTCGCCCAGCAGGAGTACGCCGAGGCGCTCGAGCACGTCGAGGAGCTCGAGGCGCAGCGGACCGACCTCGAGCAGTCGCTACGCGAGCTGCGCAAGCTGATCGCCGACATCGACCGTCAAATTACCGAGACGTTCGAGCGAACGTTCGCGGCGACCGCGTCGGCGTTCGAGGAGCTGGCGACGCAGCTGTTCCCCGGCGGCAAGGGCCGCCTGACGCTGATCTCCGAAGCCGACGCGACGGCGCGGCCGGCGCCGGTGCTCGGCGGTGAGCCACTGCCGCAGGCAGACGCGGCCGACGGCGAGCCCGGCGGCGGCGAGCAGCCACCGCGGTCCGGGTCCGGCGACGACGACAGCGAGCGTCCCGAGCAGCTCGACGGGGTCGAGATCGAGATCACGCCCGCCGGTAAGGACCCCAAGCGGCTGTCGCTGCTTTCGGGTGGAGAGAAGTCGATGACCGCGCTGGCGTTCCTGTTCGCGGTGTTCCTCGCGCGCCCGTGCCCGTTCTACATCCTCGATGAGGTCGAGGCGGCACTCGACGACCTCAACATCACCCGCTTTCTGACGCTGCTCGAGCAGTACTCGACGCGGGCGCAGTTCATCGTCGTCACCCACCAGAAGCGCACGATGGAGGCGGCCGATTCGCTGTACGGCGTTTCGATGGGATCCGACGGGATCTCGAAGGTGATCTCGCGCAGACTGCCGCCCGCCGAGCAGGCGGCGTAGCGCCACGCGCACGCGCCGGGAGCCGGGCCTTGCGCCGGGTGCGTCGAGCGCGGTGCTCAGCGCACCAGTCGCCAGTGGATCGGTCCGAGACCGGGGAAGTGCAGCGCGACCGCGGTCGCGGCGGTCAGGTCCCACTCGCGCCCGGCGACGTACGGCCCGCGGTCGATCACGCGCACCTCGATCGCGCGACTGCCGTACTGAAACAGCACCCGCGTCCCGCACGGCAGCGTCTTGTTGGCGACCCCGAGCGTCCATGGATGCAGGATCCCGCCGCACGCGACGCCGTTGCCGAACAGCGGGGCGCCGTAGAACGAGGCGACGCTCGTCAGCCAGCGTCCCGGTGGGATCTCTGACCGTGTCAGCAGCGCGTTGGTGTAGTCGACGCGGTCAAGCTGGTAGCGCTGCTCGGTCTGTTTCAACGAGCTCAGCGCGGCCCGAACCTGGGCGGTGCTCGGCGCGCCTTTGGCGGGCGCGCTGGTGACGCTCGCGGGTCCGGTGATCTTCGGGTGGGTGGGCGTCGTGGTGGCTCCGGCGGTGGTCGACGAACCGGCGTGAGCGTCGGATCCGCCGGCCGAGCCCGAACCGGCCTGGCCCGCGGTCGGCTCGACCGCCTGCGGCCGGGCCGTCGGAATCGACGCGGTCGGTCGGGTGGTGGTCGTCTGCGTGACCGTGCCGGTGGCCCGGTGCGTGGTGGTCTGCGGTGCCGACGTGGCGGCTCCGCAGCCGGCCAGCGCCAGCATCACCGTCGCCATCGCTGTCAGCCCCGCCGCTCGGATTCGCTGACTGTACCGTCGGCATGGGCCGAGTCCGCCGGCCGCTGGTAACGTCGCCGCCCGCATGGCGCGCGACTGGGCCGAGATCTTCATCGTCGACGGCCGCCCGTCCGGTGACGCCGTCGCCGACGAGGCGGGCCAGGCGCCACGCGAGCGCCGCGGCGGTCGCTTCGCGCGGCTGCGTGAGAGCCTGCGCAAGACCCGCCAGGCGTTGCAGTCAGAAATCCAGGCGACGCTGTTCACGGACATCAACGAGGAGACCTGGGAGCGGCTGGAGGAGGCGCTGATCTACGCCGACGTCGGCGCGACGACGACCGCCAGGGTGGTCTCCCAGCTCGAGCAGGAGGCCGCCGAGGAGAAGCTCACGGGCGGTCAGCAGCTGTCGGATCGGCTGATCGAGCTGCTGACCGAGATCGCTCGCTCAGACGACGACCGGATCGACCTACGGCCCGAGCCGACGGTGATCCTCGTCGCGGGCGTCAACGGCACCGGCAAGACGACGACGCTCGGCAAGCTCGCCTGGCACCTGAGCCGGGAGCTGCACCGCTCGGTCGTGCTCGCCGCCGGCGACACGTTCCGGGCGGCCGCGGTCGAGCAGCTGGAGATCTGGGCGCAGCGGGCCGAGGTCGGGTTCGTCAAGGGCGGGCTGGGCGCCGATTCGGCGGCGGTCGCCTACGACGCGATCGAGCAGGCCCGGCGCGACGGTGCCGACGTCGTGCTGATCGATACCGCGGGGCGGCTGCACACGCAGGAGAACCTGATGGCCGAGCTGGCGAAGGTGCGCCGGGTGATCGCCAAGCAGATCCCGGGCGCGCCCCACGAGACGTTGCTGACCGTCGACGCGACCACCGGCCAGAACGGGCTGCGTCAGGCGAAGCTGTTCTCGGAGGCGGTCGACGTCACCGGGATCGTGCTGACCAAGCTCGACGGCACCGCCAAGGGTGGGATCGCGCTAGCGATCGTGTCCGAGCTCGGGATTCCGGTGAAGCTGATCGGGGTCGGCGAGCAGCTCGAGGATCTGCGGCCGTTCGACGCGGCTGACTTCGCCCAGGCGCTCGTCTCCGAAGCCTAGACTTCGTCCCATGTTCGATTCGCTCGGCGAGAAGCTGCAGGCCACGCTGTCAGACGTCCGCGGCCGCGGCACGCTGACCGAGGACGACATCAACGCGGCGATGCGGGAGATCCGGCTCGCGCTGCTCGAGGCCGACGTCAACTTCAAGGTCGTGCGCAGCTTCACCACGACCGTCAAGGAGAAGGCACTCGGCGCCGACATCATCGGCGCGCTGAACCCCGGCCAGCAGGTCGTCAAGATCGTCTCCGACGAGCTCACCGAGTTGATGGGCGGCGCCGCGCACGACCTTTCGTTCTCACCGAGGCCGCCGACGATCGTGCTGATGGCGGGCCTGCAGGGATCCGGCAAGACGACCGCCACCGGCAAGCTCGCGCGCTACCTGCGCCAGCAGGGCTCCTCGGTTGCGGTCGCCGCCTGTGACGTGTACCGGCCCGCCGCGGTTGACCAGCTCGTCAAGGTCGCTGGTCAGGCGGGCGTCGCGATCTACGAACAGGGCACCGACGAGAGCCCGGTGAAGATCGCCAAGTGGGCCGCCGACCGCGCCCGCGCCGAGGGCAAGGACGTGTTGATCGTCGACACCAGCGGTCGCCTGCACATCGACACGGAGCTGATGGACGAGCTCGTCCAGATCAAGAAGGCGATCGGACCCCACGACATCCTGCTCGTTGTCGACGCGATGACCGGCCAGGATGCGGTCAACGTTGCCGAGCAGTTCGGCGAGGCGGTCGACTTCGACGGCGTCGTGATGACCAAGCTCGACGGCGACGCCCGCGGCGGTGCGGCGCTGTCGGTCAAGGCCGTCACGGGCAAGCCGATCCTGTTCGCGTCGACCGGCGAGAAGCTCGACCAGTTCGAGCGGTTCTATCCGGACCGAATGGCGCAGCGGATTCTCGGGATGGGCGATGTGATGTCGCTGATCGAGAAGGCGCAGACCGGCTATGACGAGGACCAGGCGGCCGAGCTCGAGCGCAAGCTGCGCAAGCAGGAGTTCGACCTCGACGACTTCCTCGACCAGATGCGTCAGATCCGGCGGATGGGGCCGCTGAAGTCGCTGCTCGGGATGATCCCGGGACTCGGCGCCGAGTTGCGCGACGTCAACATCGACGAGCGCGACTTCGACCGGCTGCAGGCGATCATCCTCTCGATGACCCAGCAGGAGCGGCGCCACCCGGAACTGATCAAGGGCTCACGGCGGCTGCGGATCGCGAAGGGGTCGGGGACCAACGTCCAGGCCGTCAAGCAACTGATCAAGCAGTTCGAGCAGTCGCGCAAGGTGATGCGCCAAGTCGCGCAGGGCAAGATGCCCGACCTCGGGGCGTTGATGCGCCAGGGCGGCCGCTGACCGGCGCGGACGCGCTAACCTGATCGGCCGCATATGTCAGTGAGACTTCGTTTGACCCGCATCGGCGGGCGCAAGAACCCAATTTGGCGCGTGGTCGTCGCTGACCAGCGCTCCAAGCGCGACGGCCGTGTGATCGAGACCGTCGGCCATTACAACGCTCAGACGGAGCCGTCGACGATCGTGCTCGACGAAGAGCGGATCCGCGATTGGCTGGCGCGCGGCGCGCAGCCGTCCGAGAGCGTGCGCAAGCTCCTGCACACGCAGGGCATCTCCTAGCGGCGCCGTTTCGGTGCGAGACCTGCTCGAGTACCTGGCGCGGGAGCTCGTTGAGCATCCCGACGCGGTGCAGGTGACCGAGTCAAACGAGGACGACGGGTCGCTCGTCCTCGAGCTCTCGGTCCACGACGACGATTACGGCTCGGTGATCGGGCGCGGCGGGCGCACCGCGTCGGCGCTGCGCACGGTGCTCAAGGCCGCCGCCGTCAAGGATCGCCGCCGCGTGTTCGTCGACATCGTCGACGGGTGAGCTCGCAGGCCCGCGCCGGCTGGCTGCGGGCCGGAACCGTCGGTCGCGCTCACGGGCTCGACGGCAGCTTTCACGTCGGCCGCGTCGTCACGAGCGTGTTCGCGACGCTGTCGCTGGGTGGCGAGGTGTGGGTGGCCGACGGCGTGCGCCGGGTCGCGCGGCTGGCGGGGCACCCGGCACGGCCGCTGATGCGGCTGGAGGGCTGCGAGCGGCGTGAGGACGCCGAGGCGTTGGTGGGGGCCGAGCTGTTGGTCGCCCGCGACGAGATGCCCGAGCTCGGTGACGACGAGTGGTGGGCCGAGGATCTCGAGGGCTGCGAGGTGCGCGACGGCCAGCGGCCGGTCGGAGTCGTGACCGCGCTGACCGCGCTGCCGTCCTGCGAGGTGCTGGAGGTGACGCGCCACGGCGATGCGCAGAGCCGGCCACTGCTGGTGCCACTGGTGGCCGACGCGGTCCGTCACGTCGACATGCGCCAGCGCACGATCGACGTCGACCTGCGGTTCCTCGGCGAGGAGTGAGGCTCGGCGCCAATGCAGATCGACGTGTTCACGCTGTTCCCGGGCGCGTTTGACTGGTTTGCGTGCCAGCGCCATGTGACCAACGCGGTCGCGCTCGGGCATCGACTCGCGTTCGTCGACTATCGGGCGTCGACTCCGTTGACCGGAGGCCAGGTCGACGACACTCCGTTCGGCGGCGGCGCCGGGATGGTGCTGCGCGTCGACGTGGTCGAGGCCGCGCTGCGCGCGCGTTACGACGACGACCCGGCGTCGTTGGGCGCCCGGCGGCGGGTGCTGGCGATGGATCCGGCCGGGACCGCGTTCGACGACCGGCTGGCCGATGAGCTGACCTCCGAATCGGCGCTGACGATCCTGTGCGGCCGTTACGAGGGTTTCGATGAGCGGATCCTCGAGCACTTCGTGACCGACCGTGTGTCGATCGGGCGCTACGTGCTGACCGGTGGCGAGCTGCCGGCGATGGTCGTCTGCGACGCCGTCCTGCGCAAGCTGCCAGGCGCGCTCGGTCATGGCGACTCGGCGCTTGAGGAGAGCTTCAGCCCGGCGCTTGAAGGCGGTCCCGAGTACCCGCACTACACCCGGCCGGCCGTCTGGCGCGGCTGGGAGGTGCCGGATGTGCTGCTGTCCGGCCACCATCGACGGATCGCCGACTGGCGCCGAGCGCAGAGCCGCGCACGGGCCGCCGCGGCTACGTCGGCGACCGACCCCGCACGCGCGCAGGACCGGCAGCGCGCCACCGAGGACCCGCTACCATAAGCCGCCGCTTGGGGTGGGTGACGCGCACCGCGCGGCACGCCCCGGCGAACGGACTGCGCGCGCGGTCCATGACCATGTGACCAGCGGAGTCTCTTTTGCGATGAGCACAGTGATCGACAGTCTCGAGCGCACTCAGCTGCGCCGCGTCCCGGAATTCGACGCCGGCGACCGGCTGCGCGTCCACTTTCAGGTGATCGAGGGCACCCGCCGGCGCACCCAGGTGTTCGAGGGCGTGGTGATCAAGCGCCAGGGCCACGGCGCGCGCGAGACGTTCACCGTCCGCAAGCAGTCGTTCGGCGTTGGTGTCGAGCGGACGTTCCCGCTGCACTCGCCAAAGATCGAGCGCATCGAGGTCGCCGCCCGTGGCGACGTCCGCCGCGCCAAGCTCTACTACCTGCGCGGCCGGGTCGGCAAGCGTGCCCGTGTGCGTGAGCGCCGTTCGAACCGCCCCGAGGTCGCGATCGAGCGCGAGTTGCTCTACACCGACGAACCGGTCGACGCCGACGGCGCGACCGCCGAAGATACGGTCGAGGAGGGCGCCGAGGCCGCGCAGGCGGCGGGCGCCGCGGACGCGGGCGAGGCGGTTGCTCAGCCGAGCGAGACCCCTTCTGAGCCCAGCGACGCGACTGCTGAGCCGGGCGAGGCGGCGGGGTCCGCCGCTGACATCGACGGATCGGCCGCCGACGAGCCAGCCGCTGACGGATCGGCCGACGCCGGGTCGGCCACCGACGGCGGGGCCGCGGCAGCCGGCGAGTAGTGGCCGCACGAGGCGACCGGGTGTGACCAAGACCCGCAAGCCGCTGCTGCGAGTGGTGGCTGAGCTGGTCTTGATCATCGGGATTGCGTTCGGCCTGGCATTGGCGATTCAAACGTTCGTCGTGAAGCCTTACGAGATTCCCTCAGCCTCGATGGAGCCGACGCTGCAGATCGGTCAGCGGATCCTCGTCGATCGCCTCGGCGACGACTTCTCTGCGCCGAAGGTGGGGCAGGTGTGGGTGTTTCATCCGCCCGTGTCCGAGACCTGCACGAACCGGTCGGAGGGGCTGACGGACGCCCGCGGCGCCGAGCGCGAGGCCTGTGACACGATCGGCCGCAAGGAGTCGGGCCAGACGTTCGTCAAGCGCGTCGTCGGCGTCGGCGGGGACCGGCTCTCGATCCGCGACGGCCATGTGTACAACGACGGGGTAGCCGAGCCCGACGGCTTCACGATCCCGTGCATGGGCGGCGGCGAGTGCCAGTTTCCAAAGACGTTCACGGTGCCGGCCGACGACTACTACATGATGGGCGACAACCGTCCCGATTCGCTCGACAGCCGCTTCTGGGGGCCGGTCCCGCGCTCGTGGATGATCGGCGAGGCGTTTGCGACCTACTGGCCTCCGGACCGGATCGGGAGTCTCTAGAGATGCCCACGGCGCGCAGCACGGGTAAGCGACAGCGATCGCCCCTGCACTCGGTGATCGAGCTGGTGCTGACGGTCGCCGTCGCGGTCGGGCTCGCGTTCCTGATCCAGGCGTTTCTGGTCAAGCCCTACCGGATCCCGTCGGGCTCGATGGAGCCGACGCTGGCGATCGGTCAGCGGATCCTCGTCAACCGGCTGTCGACCCACCCCGGGATCGGCGACATCGTCGTGTTTCGCCCGCCCGCCGGCGCGACCGACGACATCGCCAGCAACGGCTTCTGCGCCAACCGCTCGCAGGGGTCCGGCCACCGGCAGGCGTGCGACCAATCAACCACCCACGAATCCAGCCAGACGTTCGTCAAGCGCGTCGTCGGGCTTCCCGGCGACCATCTGCGGATCATCGACGGCCACGTGATTCGCAACGGCGTCCGCGAGCAGGACTCCTACATCCGGCCCTGTGGCGACGCTTCCTACTGCAATTTCCCGAAAACGATCGTCGTTCCGCCCGGGGAGTACTACATGATGGGGGACAACCGTGGCGAATCCGACGACAGCCGCTTCTGGGGTCCGGTCCCGCAGAAATGGATCATCGGCGAGGCCTTCTTCACCTACTGGCCGCCTGACCGGATCGGGACCCTCTAGCGCGGGTTCGCCGGGCGGGGACGCCGACGGTGCGGTGGCCGACGCCAACGTGGCCGGCGGCGCTGTGGTCGACACTGATGTGGCCGACCGCGCGGCGCCCGCCGAGGCCGGGCCCCGTCGCCGCGCCGCGTCGCCGAAGCGCCGGAAACGGCGCCCGGGCCGCAAGCTGCTGGGCTTCGATCGGGGGCTTGGCGTTCGGTTCGTCGCCGGCGCCGACGAGGCCGGTCGAGGCTGCCTGGCGGGACCGCTGGTCGCCGCGGCGGTGCTGCTCGACCTCGAGCGGATCGGTCCGGCCCAGGCGCGGGCACTGGGCATGCTCAACGACTCCAAGCAGCAGACGGCCGAGGGCCGAGCCAAGCTGTATCCGGTGATCATGGGTCTCGCCGCGCGGGTCTGCATCGTCTCGCGCTGCGCCCCCGGGATCGATGCCCGCGGGCTGCATCGCACCAACCTGCAGGCGCTGCGCGACGCGCTCGCCCGAGTCGCGGTGCCGGGCTGCATCTGCCTCTCGGATGGGTTCCCGGTCGCCGATCTCGGCCACAACCAGCGTGCCGTTGTCGGCGGCGACGCCAAGAGCGCCGCGATCGCGGCTGCCTCGGTGCTGGCCAAGGAGACCCGCGACCGCTACATGCGCCGCGCGGACGCCCACCATCCGGGCTGGGAGTTCGCCCAGCACGTCGGCTACTCGACCCCCGAGCACCGCGAGGCGATCGAGCGCCTTGGCGTCTCGCCGCTGCACCGGATGTCGTTTCAGTCGACCGCGTACACGCAGCTCGAGTTGGCCTAGCCGGAGACCCACCAGTCCCCGGCTGGCGCCTGATGCCAACCGAGGTGTGAGCCACAAGGTGTTTTGCCATCGTCGCGCGGCGCCCGGCCGACGCGCAGCCGCTCTGGATCGGTCGCGCTCGTGGAGTCAGAACACCCCCTCGCGGTGCTCGAGCGAGATCAACCCGCCGGCGCCGTCGACGGTGACCCCGACCACATCGAAGCGCAGATCGAGCCCGCGGGGCCGGTCAGCCACCTCGGCCAGCCAACGTGCCGCCATCCGTCGCACCTGAACCTGCTTGCGGCGGTCGACTGCCTCAAACGGGCCCCCGGCGCCCGCGGGCGCCCGCCGCGTCTTGACCTCGACGAACACGAGCACTCGTTCGTCGTAGACGACCAGATCGAGCTCACCGAAGCGGGTGCGGTGGTTGCGGGCAAGAACCCGATACCCGAGCCGCTGCAGATGCCGCGCGGCCAACTGCTCGCCGATCCTCCCGAGCCGGCGGCGAGGGTCGGCGCGGTCGGGTTCGACGGGCACGTCTGCGGTTCGGTCGGGTTCGTCGTGGTCGGGTTCGACGGGCACGTCTGCGGTTCGATCACCCATGCCCGTCGACGCTACGCCCGAACCGGTGACAACAGGGCCTGGAGTGGTCGCGGTCGTGTGCCGATCCGCCGGCCATCCGGCACGCAATCGTGACGACCCTTGCGCCACTTTTGACGTGATCGCCCGTAGCGTCAGACGGGATGCTTGCCAGGGTCGTCACCTTCGCGATCGATGGGGTCCAACCGCGCACGGTGTGGGTCGAGGTCGACATCCGCCCAGGGCTCCCGTCATTCACAATCGTCGGTCTCGGCGACACCGCGGTGCGCGAGTCCCGGGACCGGATCCACGCCGCGATCCTCAACTCCCGGTTCACGTTCCCGGACCGGCGGATCACCGCCAACCTGGCGCCGGCGTCGCTGCGCAAGGCCGGCCCGGGCTTTGACGCGGCGATCGCGCTCGCTCTGCTGGTCGCGGCGGGCCAGTTGCCGGCGGCGGCGTTGCGCGGGATCGCTGTGTTCGGCGAGCTGTCGCTCGGCGGCGAGCTGCGCGACTCCCCGGGCGTGCTCGCGGTTGCCGAGGGCGCCCGGCGGATCGGCTGCAGGCGGCTGTTCGTGCCGCGCCCCCGGGCCCGTGAGGCGGCGCTCGTCGGCGAGCTCGAGATCGTCGCGGTGACGAGCCTGAGCGAGGCCGCCGCCGTGCTGCGCGGCGCACCGGCGCCCGCGCTGCCGGCCGAGCGCGACCGGGCGCGCCCGCGCCCCACACCGCCCGACCTCGCCGATGTGCGCGGCCACGAGGTGCCGTTGCTCGCGCTTGAGATCGCGGCCGCCGGCGGCCACAACCTGCTGCTGGAGGGAGCGCCCGGGACCGGCAAGACGATGCTCGCGCGGCGGCTGCCATCGATCTTGCCGGCGCTGAGCCCCGCGGACGCGATCGAGGTCACGCGGCTGCACAGCGTCGCCGGCACACACGCCGGCGGGCTGATCACGAGCCGCCCGTTCCGGGCGCCCCATCACACGATCTCGCCGTCAGGGCTGGCGGGCGGCGGCGTGCCGCCACGGCCGGGCGAAGCGACACTCGCGCACCACGGGGTGCTGTTCTTAGATGAGCTGTCGGAGTTTCAGCGCCCGGCGCTCGACGCATTGCGTCAGCCCCTGGAGGACGGGACGGTCGTGATCGTGCGCGGCCAACGGTCGCTGCGGTTCCCGACACGGTTCATGCTCGTCGCCGCCAGCAACCCGTGCCCGTGCGGCTACGCCGGCGTCGGCGATCGTTGCAGTTGCGGCGAGCCCGAACTGCGCCGGCACCGGCGGCGGCTGAGCGGACCGCTGCTTGACCGAATCGACCTGCTCGTCGACGTTCGCCGCCCCGCCGACGCCGAGCTGCGAGCCGAGCCGCGGACCAGCTCGGCGCAGTCGCTGGCGCGTGTGACCGCGGCCCGCGAGCGTCAGCGACAGCGGCTGAGCGGGACGCCGGCACGGTGCAACGGCGAGCTTGACGCGCGCGCCGCGCGTACTCGTGTGCGGCTCGAGACCGACGCCGTCGACGAGCTCGGCCGCGCTTATGACACCGGCACGTTGAGCGCCCGTGGACGTCATCGGGTGCTGCGGGTGGCGCGGACGATCGCCGATCTCGATGGGCGCGAGCGGGTGCGCCGGGCGGACGTGCTGCTCGCGCTCAGTCTGCGTCAGCGATCTGCGGGGGAGCTGGCGATGCCGGTGTGAGCGCCTGTGACAGCTGCTTGCGCCGCGCGGCGCTGCTGGGACTGCTCGCCGGCGCGCTCGATCGCGAGCGTGCGCGGATCGACGCGCTGCTGGCCAGCTCCGGTGACGAGCTGCTGGAGGCGGTCGGCGGTCGGCGAGCTGCCTCGCTCGCCGCCGAGCTGAGCGAGTTCGACGCGAGCCGCCACCGAACGCGCGTGGCCGCGGCCGGGCTGTGGACCGTCTGCCGCTGCTCACCCGTCTATCCCGACGAGCTGCGGGCGCTGGCGGCGCCGCCGGTCGCGCTGTACCTGACGGCGGCGCCGGAGCTGCTGGCGGCGACGGTCGCTCAGCGGCCGGTCGCGATCGTCGGCGCGCGCCGCGCCTCGCCGTACGGGCTCCAGACTGCCCGCGGTCTCGCCGGCGCGCTCGCCCACGCCGGCACGCCGATCGTCAGCGGCATGGCACTTGGGATCGACGGTGCCGCCCACGACGGCGCGCTGGGCGCAACCCGGGCCCAAGCCATCGCTCACGACGGCGCGCTGGGCGCCACCCGGGCCCAGACCATCGCCCACGACGACGCGCGGGGCGCAAGCTCGGCCCAAGCGGCCGCGCACGGCGCCGGGCCGGGCGCTGCGGCGGCCGGCGAGCCGCGCGTGATCACCGTCGCGGTGCTGCCGGGCGGCGCCGACCGCGCCTACCCCAGCAGCCACCGCCGGCTGTACGAGCGGATCCGCACGCACGGGATCGCGCTCTCGGAGTTGGCGCCCGGGGTGACGCCGCGGCGATGGATGTTCCCGGCCCGCAACCGGATCATCGCGGCGCTGAGCGCGATCACGGTTGTGGTGCAGGCGCGGCCGCGCTCGGGCGCGCTCGTCACCGCACGCCACGCGAGCGCGATGGGGAGGCTCGTCGGCGCGGTGCCCGGGCAGGTCGAGTCGCCGCTGTCGGCCGGCCCGCACGCGCTGATCCGCGATGGCGCCCGGCTGATCGCCGACGCCTCCGACGTGCTCGACGCGGTCCACGGCCCGGGACTGCGGCCGCTGCCCGACTCACGCCTGGCGGCGCTGTCGTCGTCCGAACGGGCGCTGCTGGACGCGATCGCCGAGGGCTTTGACGGCGTCGCGGCGTTTCGGCGCGCCGAGCTCGACGTCTCCCAGGGGCTCGAGGCGGTCGCGGGGCTCGAGTTGGCGGGCGTCGTCCGGCGCGCCGCCGGCGGGCGCCTGCTGGTGACCGCCTCGCCCGCATGAGCACCCAGCAAGCACAAGCGCGCGGAGTTGGAGGCTTACGCACCTATAGGTGCTGTAATCCTCCAAATCCACCCCACATCGGGTGCGCCGGGCGACGCAGCTAGCCTCGCACGCACGATGCCAGCAAGGCTCCCGATCCCCCGGCTGCTGTCGATCGCCGGGTCGGACTCCGGCGGCGGCGCGGGCATCCAGGCCGATCTCAAGGCGTTCGCCGCCTGTCACACGCACGGAATGACCGCGATCACCGCGATCACCGCCCAGAACACCGTCGGCGTCGACGCGATCGAGCCCGTCAGCCCGGAGCTGATCCTCGCTCAGGTGCGGGCCGTCGCGCGCGACATCGGCGTCGACGCGGTGAAGGTCGGGATGCTCGGCTCGATCGCGACGATCGACGCCGTTGCGACGGCGCTGGCAGAGCTGCGCGAACACGACCCGCAGCTGCCGATCGTGGTCGATCCGGTGATGGTCTCAGAGACCGGCGCGGCGCTGCTGGCGCCGACAGCGCGCCAGGCGCTGATCGACCAGATGCTCCCGCTCGCGACGGTCCTGACCCCGAACCTGCCGGAAGCGGCCGCGCTCACCGATGGCGCCGGTCCTCACGAGCCGGCCGAGTCCACCACTGACGACCCGGCCGAGCCCACCACTGACGACCCGGCCGAGCCCACCACTGACGACCCGGCCGAGCCCACCACTGACGACCCGGCCGAGCTCGCCAGAACGATCCGCGCTCTCGGCGCGCAGGTGGTGGTCGTCACCGGCGGCCATCGCCCCGAGCCGGTCGACGTCTACTTCGACGGCCGCCGGCTGGTCGAGATCGAGGGGGAGCGGTTCGCCTCTGACGCCGCGCATGGTTCCGGCTGTACCCATTCGTCGGTCCTGGCCGCGCGACTCGCGCATGGCGACGATCCGCTGACCGCCGCCCGACACGCCAAGCGGGCGGCCGCCGAGGCCGTCCGCACGGGCCTGAGCGAGATCGGCGCCGGTCCGGGTCCGGTCGACGTGCTCGGCCTGGCCCGGCGGCAATCCTAAGCGTGACATAATCGGAGGGTGCGCTTCCTGAGGATGAGGCCTGGACACGGGGAGGTCCTGATCGCCGAGGGCGACGTCGATGTCGCCGACGAGGAGCAGCGGCTGATCGAGGAGTTCCGCCGGCAGCTCGAGCAGGGGCTGTGGGCGGCGGTGCCCCAGACCGACACGCGCGGCCGCCGCCAAGCGCAGATGGTCAAGCGCTTCACCGAGATCCCGCGTGATGCCGAGCGCGTGATCTTCTTCCCGCGCGCCGCCGGCGGGCGTTAGCGGGGGCGCGACGATGGTGCTGGCGCTGATCGTCGCCGCGTTGGTTGTGGTTGCGCTGCTGTCCGAGGAGCTGATCCCGCGCGTCTCAGAGCTGTGGGAGCGCCACCGGGCGCGACGCGCGCCGATCGACGGGATCGCCTACGACCCGGGCCGCGAGCGCCGCGCCGAGCAACGGGCGCGGACGCTGCTGCAGTCCTGCGTCAACGAGGAAGAGTGGGCGATGTACCGCGACCTCGGCTTCATCCGGGTCTGGGGCCGCGAGTCGAGCGGACCCGCCAACGCCGACGACACCGGCGGCGCCGCGTACGCGTACCTGATCTACCCGCACCGGGCGATCATCGCCTACCTGGCCCAGACTCATCGCCTGCTGAACGAGTACTGCGTGACGTTCCCCGACGAAACGCGACCGTACGGCAGCGCGCGGCTGCCCGACTCAGACGACGTGCTCGCGAAGTGGATGGCGCTGACGGGTGACGAGCAGCGCCTGATCTCGACCGCGAACATGCACCTGCCCGGCCGCCAGCTCGATCCGGCGCGCGTCAGGCGCGATCTCTGGCGGCTGTCGCAGTGGGAACGGGCGCGGATGCGCGACTTCGCCCGCGAGGCCGCCAATCGGGACGGCTCGACGGACGCGACCTCGCAGCTGGACGCCGGCAGCTGACCGGCCTCCGTCGCCCGCTGAGCCGCTCCGAGGGCGATTCGGGCACGTGTTCGTCGCCGAATTTGCAAATAATCCTGCATTAGCACGGCGCTAACACGGTCCTGCACGGATGATTGCGTGCAGCCGCTACCATCACCGCCGAAGTGGCGACTTTCTCTCCTCTGAAGCCGCCTGCCGAACCGCGCAGGTTCCAGTCGCCGCGGCCCGCGACGCCGATCAGCGGTGGCGGCGGCAACGGCAAGCGCCGGCGCCGGTGGGTGCTACCGGTTTCGATCCTGCTCGCGGTGGTCGTGTTGGTCGGCGGGGCGGCGCTGCTGTTCGCCTCGGCACAGGCCAGCATCTCGACCTCCGACACCGCGCTGGCCAAGATCGGGATGCCGCTCGGCGGCGGCAAGATCGTGTCGGTGTCGGTGATCGGTGGACGCGAGAAGAAGCTGGTTGCGTTCAGGCTCAAGGGCGACCCCGAGATCATCGCCAAGAAGCCGGTGCCCGCCGACGAGCAGATCAAGATCCGGGTCGTGATCAAGCGGCCGGGTTGGATCTCGTGGCTGTCGGGCAAGACGCAGACCCTGACGCTCAAGTACACGACGCCGACCGCCTCGAGCCGAACCCACTTCATCACGCTGCGTCACGGCGACCCGCTGCAGGTCCACTTCAAGACGCCGGTCGAGGCCTATGAGTACGGCCCGAACGCCAAGCAGCTCAAGCGCAAGGTGCTGTCCTCGCCGTCGAGCGTGATCACGCTGCCGCACACCGGCACGGCGGGCACGATGTATCTCGCGGCCCAGATTCACAAGTGGGAGACCTCGCCGAGCGCGGAGATCAGCTACTTCCCGGCAGGCACAGGGGGGACCGCGATCGCAGATCCGAGCCCGGGCTCGACGATCCAGCCGAACACGCCGATCACGATCAGCTTCTCCAAGCCGATCGGCAAGATCCTCGGTTCACGGATGCCGTCGATCACGCCGGCGACGGCCGGCAGCTGGCAGAAGCTTTCCAGCCACCGCATCCGGTTCGTGCCATCCGGCTACGGTTACGGGCTCGACGCCAAGGTTCAGATCGCGCTGCCCAGTGGCGTGCACCTCGCCGGTGGTCAATCCGGCACCGCGACGTCCGGCACCTGGAACGTGCCCAACGGCTCGACGCTGCGCGCCCAGCAGCTGCTGGCGCTGGCCGGCTACATGCCGGTGCACTTCGCTTACGCCGGCAAGAGCCCCGGGCCGACGCTCGCCGACCAGGAGAACGCGGCCGTGCATGCGCCCAAGGGCGCGTTCCACTGGCGCTACCCGAACACGCCGTCGCAGCTCAAGGAGCAGTGGCAGCCGGGCGGCGACGGCGTGATCACCAAGGGCGCGATCATGATGTTCGAGTCAGATCACGACATGACCGCCGACGGCGTGCTCGGACCAACCGTGTGGAAGGCGCTGATCACCGCGGCCCTGCACGGCCAGAAGTCGAATTTCGGCTACACGTTCGTGATGGTCCATGAGGCCGACGCGGACGAGACGACGACGCTGTGGCACAACGGCAAGGTGATCATCGTGACTCCCGCCAACACCGGCACCGCCGCCGCGGGCGGGACGGCACTGGGCACCTATCCGGTGTTCGAGCACCTCGCGTCGACGACGATGTCGGGCACCAACCCGGACGGCTCGACGTACTCCGACCCGGGGATTCTGTGGGTCAGCTACTTCGACGGCGGCGACGCGCTGCACTACTACGACCGTGGGTCCTACGGGTTCCCGCAGTCCGACGGCTGTGTCGAGATGCCGCTCTCCGCGGCCGCGGCGATCTGGCCGTACACGCCGATCGGCGCGCTGGTCGACGTCAGCACCTGATCGCGCGACCGGCAGGCGCGCGGGCGACCACCGCGAATAACCGATCCGTGAATGATCGGGACTCGATCGCGCCCGGCTGGGCGCAGGCGCTGCTCGAGTTCGACGCCGACCTGCGACGCCGGGCGGTCGCCGCCAAGACCCGGACCGCGTACGCCAACGACTGCGCCCAGTTCGCTCGCTGGGCCTCGGCCGCGGGGCTGGGGCCGCAAGCCGTCGACGTGCGGGCGCTGCGGCGCTACGTCGCGTCGCTGTCGCAGCGACAGCTGGCTCCGACGACGGTGGCCCGCAAGCTCGCGTCGCTGCGGGGTCTGCTCGCGGTGCAGGTGTCGCAGGGGGTCCGGCGCGACAACCCGGCCGAGCTGCTGTCGGCGCCGAAGCGACCTCAGCGGCTGCCGCGGGTGCTGCGGGCCGATGAGGTCGCGACGCTGCTGGATCGGATTCCGGCGACGACGCCGCTGGCGCTGCGCGACCGGGCGCTGTTCGAGCTCGCGTACGCGTCCGGGCTGCGGGCCGAGGAGCTTGTCAACCTCGACGTCGACTCACTCGACTTCGACGCCGAGGCGGTCCGTGTGCTCGGCAAGGGCTCAAAGACGCGGCTGGTGCCGGTCGGCGAGCATGCCCTGCAGGCGGTCCAGCGCTACCTGCAGCGTGGCCGGTCGGCGCTGCACTCGACGACCGATCCGTCGCCCGCGCTGTTGCTGTCGAAGTCGGGTCGGCGGCTGTCGACCTCCGACGTCCGTCGCCGGCTGCGCGTCTGGGCGCGGTTCGCCGCGCGCGAGGCGCCGGCGTTGGCGGGCGCGCATCCGCACGCGCTGCGGCACTCGTTCGCGACCCACCTGCTCGATGGGGGCGCCGACCTGCGCGCGATTCAGGAGCTGCTGGGACATGCCAGCATCTCGACAACGCAGGTCTACACTCGCGTGGAGCGTGAACGCCTGAGGGCGGCGTACGTCGGCTCTCACCCGCGGGCGTAGGCGATTGGGGGTAGGTCTGAACACCAAGGTCAAAGCGATCGAGCTTCAGGATCTGTGGCGGCGCTACAAGGCGACCGGCGACTCGGCCGCGCGCGAGCGACTCGTGCTCGCGTACTCGCCGCTGGTCAAGTACGTCGCGGGCAAGCTGGGCTCGAGCCTGCCGGCGCACGTCGAGGAGGCCGACCTGATCTCGTACGGGCTCGGGGGCCTGATCTCGGCGATCGAGCGCTTTGACCCAACTCGCGAGACGAAGTTCGAGACGTACGCGATGACTCGGATCCGCGGGGCGATCATCGACGAGCTCCGGACCCTGGACTGGGCGCCGCGGTCGGTGCGCGCTCGGGCGCGAGAGATCGAGCGGGTCAACATCAAGCTCGAGTCGAGGTTGCAGCGAGCGCCGACCGACGAGGAGATGGCGGCCGAGCTCGGGGTCAGCACCGCCGGATTCCAGGAGCAGTTGCTGCGGATCGCCAACTCGACGATCGTCGCGCTCGATGAGCTGTGGTCGGGTCCCGACGCCGGCGGCGACCAGGTGTCGCTGCTGGACACGCTGCCCGACCGCGCCGCGCCCGACCCGCAGATGCTGGTCGACGAGTCCGAGCTGCGCGACCGGGTGTCGGACGCGATCGCGGCGCTGCCCGAGCGTGAGAAGCTCGTGATCGCGCTCTACTACTACGAGAACCTGACGCTGCGCGAGATCGGCGAGGTGCTCGGCGTGACCGAATCACGGGTCTCGCAGCTGCACACCAAGGCGGTGCTGCGGCTGCGATCGAAGCTCGGGTCAGAGCTGGATTAGGTGGTTCGCCGACCCGCATGCGGGTCGGCGCCGCGGGCGCATGCGCCCGCGGACGGTTGGCGCATGCGCCAACCGTGTACAGGTTATGGTTCGGCTTTGGCTTGAGCGAGCGAGAGGAGCTGGGCATGCACAAGGCCGCGGACCGCATCCGCAACGTGGCACTCGTCGGCCACCGCGGAACCGGGAAGAGCTCGTTGCATGAGGCGATCCTGTACCAGGCGGGCGTGATCAACCGGCTCGGGACGATTGTCGACGGGACGACCGTCTCGGACGTCGACCCCGATGAGAAGGCGCGGCAGATGTCGATCTCGCTGGCGCTGTCATCGTTTGAATGGGCCGAGCGCAAGGTCAACCTGCTCGACACCCCGGGCGACTCGAGCTTCATCGCCGACGCGCTCGGCGCGCTGCGGGTGTGCGAGTCGGCCGTGTTCGTCGTCAACGCGGTGATGGGCGTCGAGGCCCACACCGGCCGGCTCTGGCAGCGGGCCGCCGAGCTTGACCTGGCGCGGCTGGTCTACGTCAACATGCTCGACCGCGAGCGCGCCGACTTCTTTCGCGCGCTCGAGTCGCTCAAGGACGCATTTGGCCAGCACGTGGTCGCGACCGAGATCCCGATCGGCTCAGAGCACGAGGTCTCGGGCCTGATCGACCTCGTCGACATGAAGGCCTACCACTACGACGGTGCGGGCCGGGAGAACTGCTCGGAGATCGAGATCCCGGATGCGGAGGCCGAGCGCGCTCAGGAGTACCGCGAGAAGCTGATGGATGAGGTCTCAGAGACGTCCGATGCGCTGATGGAGCGCTATCTCGAGGGCGACGAGATCAGCCACGACGAGATCGTCGCCGCGCTCAAGGACGGCACCAACCACGGCTCGCTGTTCCCGGTCACGTGCGGGATCGCAACACGCAACCTCGGCACCAACCGGCTGCTCGACGCGATCGTCGATGACCTGCCCTCACCGGTCAAGCACGGCGGGCTCGAGGTCGGCGAGGTGGTGCTCGAGCCGCTGCCCGACAAGGAGCTGTTCGCCTACGTGTTCAAGACCCGGGCCGACCCGTTCGCCGGCCGGCTGAACCTGTTCCGCGTCTACCAGGGCGTGATCGATCACGACACGCACGCGCTCAACACGCGCACTCACTCCAAGGAGCGGATCGGTCAGCTGATCACGTTCAGGGGCTCAGACACGGTGCACGTCGACGAGTTCGGACCGGGCGACATCGGCGCCGTCGCCAAGCTCAAGGAGACCCGCGCGGGCGACTGGCTGGCGGCCCGCGACGAGCCGATCTCGATGCCGTCGATCAAGCTGCCGGCGCCGGTCATGGCGTTCTCGATCGAGCCGCAGACAAAGGGCGACGAGGACAAGGTGTTCAGTGCGCTGCGGCGGCTGCAGGAGGAGGACCCGACGATCGATCTGCACCGCGACCCGCAGACCGGGGAGCAGATCGTCGCCGGGCTCTCGCAGGTACACGTCGAGGTGATCGTCGAGCGGCTGCGGTCGCGGTTCGGGGCCGAGGTGACGCTCAAGCCCCCGCGGGTTCCCTACCAGGAGACGATCCGCGCCTCGGCCAAGGCCCACGGCCGGCACAAGAAGCAATCGGGCGGACGCGGCCAGTTCGGCGACTGCCGCATCGAGATCGAGCCGCTGAACGATCCCAGCCAGCCCGATGGGTTTGAGTTCGTCAACGCGATCAAGGGCGGCGTGATCCCGACCAGCTTCATCCCCGCCGTCGAGAAGGGCGTGCTCGAGGCGATGCAGGAGGGCGTTGTCGCCGGTTACCCGGTCAAGGACGTGCGGGTCCGCGTCTACGACGGCTCATTTCACACGGTCGACTCGTCGGAGATGGCGTTCAAGGTCGCCGGCTCGATGGCGATGAAGGAGGCGATGGAGCAGGCCTCGCCGGTGCTGCTGGAGCCGATCATGGTGGCGACGATCAACGTTCCCGAGGAGTCGGTCGGCGACGTGATCGGCGATCTCAACTCGCGTCGCGGGCGGCCGCTCGGGATGGAACCGGGGGTCGGCGGACCCGGGATGACCGATATCAAGGCCGAGGTGCCGATGGCCGAGCTGCTGACCTACGCGCCCGACCTGCGGGCGATCACCGGTGGTCGCGGCGAGTACACGATGGAGTTCGCGCGCTATGAGGAGGTTCCGGGCCACCTGGCGGCGAAGGTCGTCGACGAGGCCCGCGCCGAGCGGGACGCCGTGAAGGCGTAGACGGTGATCTAGTAGCCTCACTCGCTTTCCGTGAGTACCAGGGCAATCAGAACCTCCGAAGTCGACATCTCCTGCGACATCTGCGGACGCACGCTGCTGCGAGGCGAGCGGGCCGACGTGTATCTGCACGGCGGTAGCCGCCACGACGTCTGCGAGCTGTGCGTCGGTCGCGCCGTCCACGCCGGCTGGGTCCGCGAGGGTACGGTGCCGGCCTACGACGAGGCGGGTTCGCATCGCGACGGCCGCCGGTCGCTGCTGAACCGGCTGCGAAGCCGCCGAGAGCTCGATCACGAGCCCTACGACGACGAACCGCGTGACGAGTTTGACGACGAGCCGGAGCCGCCGGCGCCGGGCGACTGGCCCGACGAACCCGCCCGCCCGGCGCCCGAGCGCCGCAGCCCGAGGCGCCGGCGCAGCATCGCCGGGCGCGACGGCGCGACCCGTGACAGCGGGCGCGAGGGCGGACCGCGCGAGCCGCGTCACGTCCGCGCGGTTCCGACCAGCGCCGAGAACAAGACGGCCGCGGCGGTGTCGCTGTTCAACTCGTCCGAGCACTGCAAGACGGTCGCCGGGATCACCCGCTCGCTGGGCCTGCCCGACGTCGCCGTATACCCGACCGACCCGACCGCGTCGGTCGTCAACCTGGTCGTCTCGTGGGAGCTGTGCTGGTACCGCTATCAGGTCGAGCTGTCCGATCAGGTGCCGCACGTGCGCGTGTTCGACCAGGGCTACGAGCTCGAAGAGCTGTCCGACGTCGATCGCCAGGCCAACGCGGTCGCCGACGATCGCGGCCGTCTGAAGCTCGAAGGCTGAGCCGACGTGGCAGCGCCGGGCCAGGCCGGGGGGCATCCCCGGTTGGTGATCCACGTCGACGGGGGCTCGCGTGGCAACCCCGGCGAGGCGGCGATCGGTGTCGTCGTCTCGACGCCCGATGGCCAGACGATCGACGAGCTCGCCGAACGGATCGGCGTCGCCACCAACAACGTCGCCGAATACCGGGCGCTGCTGCTCGGGGTGCAGCAGGCCGCCCGGCTCGGCGCCCGCGACATCGAGCTGGTCAACGACTCAGAGCTCGTCGCCAAGCAGCTGACGGGGGCCTACAAGGTCAAGCACGCGGCGATGCGACCGCTGCACGCCGAGGCGATCGAGGCGCTGAGCGGGTTCGCCTCGTGGCGGATCCGGTCGGTGCCCCGTGCCGAGAACGCCCGCGCCGACGCACTCGTCAACGAGGCGCTCGACGGGTCGCGCTGAATCATGATCGGGTATCACGCCCAGATGAGAGCCGATCCCGACGCCCGTGTGGACGATAACCTTGGCGAGGTGAGCGATTCCCTGAATGAGCTCAGCGCGGCGCTGCGCCGGATCGTCGAGCTGATGCGTGCCGGTGAGCTCAACGGCGACTCGGCGCTGCAGGCGATCGAGGAGTGCGCGCGGATGGCGACGGAAGTGGGCGCACAGGTGGACCAGGCAGCTCGCGCGGCGCTGGAGCCGCTACCCGACCTTCCAGGTCAGCTTCCGCTCCCATCGGCGTGACCTTGCCGGCGATGCCGACCACCAGCCCGGTGTTTCCGGAGCACCTGCGCGACGACGTGCAGCGCTACCTCGAGGAGGTTCGGTTCTCCGACGAGATCGCGACCGCCGGGCTCGAGGAGGCGATGCGCTACTCGCTGCTGGCCGGAGGCAAGCGGATCCGCCCGGTGCTGGCGCTGGCGACCGCCGACGCGATCGGCCGCGAGCGCACGTCGGTGCTGCCGCTCGCCGCGGCGCTCGAGCTGATTCACACCTACTCGCTGATCCACGACGACCTGCCGGCGATGGACGACGACGATCTCCGCCGTGGCCGGTTGACGTGCCACAAGGTGTTCGGCGACGACGTCGCGATTCTGGCCGGCGACGCTCTCTACGCCGAGGCGTTCAAGCTGCTGCTGTCGCGCCAGCGGGCAGATCCGGCCGATCTCGTCGCGGTCGCGGCGCGGTTGGCGTCGGCGACCGGCGTGCAGGGGATGGTCGGGGGGCAGTACATCGACGTGGCGGGCACCGCGCCCGACGGCGCCGACGGCTTGCGACGGCTGCATGAGCTCAAGACGGGCCGTCTGATCGGCGCCTCGATCGAGTGCGTGCTGCTGCTGGACTCAAGCGCCGATGCCGCGCGCGCGGTCGCGTTCAGCGCCTACGCGTCCGAGCTCGGTGTGCTGTTCCAGATCGTCGACGACATCCTCGACGTGACCGGTTCGCGCGAGGAGCTGGGCAAGCAGGAGGGGGCCGACGAGCGACTCGGCAAACGCACCTACGTGACCGAGTTCGGGCTGCTGGGCGCGCGCAGGCTGGCCGACGAGTGTCACGGGCGGGCGCGCGCGGCACTGGCCGACGCGGCTCCAGAGGGAGCAGACGAGCTCGAGCGGATCACCGATTTCATCGCACATCGGAGCTACTAAGTGACCCCCAAACTGCTGAACACGATCAACGGGCCGACCGATCTGCACCAGCTCACAGACGAGCAACTGCAGCAGGTCGCGCAGGAGGTGCGCGAGTACATCATCGACACCGTCGGCGAGATCGGCGGGCACTTCGGTGCGAACCTCGGCGCCTGTGAGATCGCGGTCGCGCTGCACTCGCTGCTTGACTCTCCGCGCGACAAGATCCTCTGGGACGTCGGCCATCAGGCCTACCCGCACAAGGTCCTGACCGGCCGCGCTCAGCAGCTGGACACGATCCGCCAGTACGGAGGCCTCGCCCCGTTCTGCTCGATCCCCGAGTCCGAGCACGACATCATGGGGGCCGGCCATGCATCGACATCGATCGGCTACGCGGTCGGCATCAAGGAGGCGATGCGCCATGGCTACGGCGTCAACGGACGTGTGGTCGCGGTCGCCGGTGATGGCGCGCTGACCGGCGGGGTCGCGTTCGAGGCCGTCCACCAGGCCGGCGGCGAGGGCACCCCGATCGTCGTCGTGCTCAACGACAACGGCATGTCGATCGCACCGAACGTCGGCGCGATGAGCCGCTACTTCAACCGCGTCCGGCTGAACCCGAAGCTGTGGCACGCGCGCGAGGAGGTCGAGGACGGGCTGACGAAGCTGCCGGTCGGGATCGGCAACGCGTTCGAACGGCTCGGCCCCTCCGTGAAGGAGTCGATCAAGGCGTTCTGGGCGCCGAATCTGTGGTGGGAGGAGCTCGACTTCGCCTACATGGGCGTGATCGACGGCCACGACGTGCGCGCTCTGCGGCGGGCGCTGCGCGAGGCGCTGGCGGCCGAGCGACCGGTGGTCGTGCACTGCGCGACCGTCAAGGGCAAGGGCTTTGCGCCCGCCGAGGAGGGCGGGCTGGAGGGCATGGAGAAGTGGCATGCCGCCAAGCCGAAGTCGATCGCCAACGGCGCCCCGGCGAAGGCGGTCAAGCCCGCGCCCGGCACCAAGCCGGCGCCGCCGGCCTACACCAAGGTGTTCGGTGACGCGCTCGTCGCCGAGGCCAGGCGCGACGAGCGTGTGATCGGGATCACCGCTGCGATGAACACCGGCACCGGCCTCGACATCCTTCAGAAGGCGATTCCCGATCGTTACTACGACGTCGGGATCGCCGAGCAGCAGGCGATCCTGTTCGCGGCCGGGCTCGCGCTCCAGGGCGCCAAGCCGGTCGCGGCGATCTACTCGACCTTCCTGCAGAGGGCGTTTGACCAGATCGTCCACGACGTCTGCCTGCAGAAACTCAACGTCGTGTTCGCGATGGATCGCGCCGGCCTGGTCGGCGACGACGGCCCGACCCATCACGGCGTGTTCGATATCGCCTACCTACGCCCGCTGCCGAACATCGTGCTGATGTCCCCGCGCGACGAGGCGATGCTCGTGCACATGCTGCGGACCGCACTCACGCACGACGACGGGCCGATCGCGCTGCGCTATCCGCGCGGCTCGGGGATCGGGGTCGAGCTGCCCGCGCGGCCCAAGGCGATCCCGATCGGGACCGGCGAGATCCTGCGCGAGGCGAGCGCCTGCGAGCATCGGGTCGCGCTTTTGGGCTACGGCTCCGGTGTCGGCAAGGCGCTCGGTGCCGCCGAGATCCTCGCCGCACACGGGATTTCCGCGACGGTCGCCGACGCGCGCTTCGCCAAGCCGATCGACGCGGCGCTCGCGGCCCAGCTCGCCGCCGAGCACGAGCTGCTCGTGACGGTCGAGGAGGGCGTGTTGGCCGGCGGCTTCGGCTCGGCCGTCTGGGAGACACTGTCGGATGCGGGCGTCGGCCCGGGCGCGACCCGGATCATGCGCGTCGGTCTGCCCGATCGCTACGTGACCCACGGCGCCCCGAAGCTGCTGCACGAAGAGGTCGGGTTCACCGCCGAGCGGATCGCCGAGCGGGTGCTCGCCGCGGTCAGCGAGCGCAGCGGGGTCGCCCACAGCTGAAGTCCGGGGCGCGCTCTGAGCGGACTGGGATGATGGCGCGGGTGAGACTCGATACGTTGCTGTCCGATCGCGGGGTGTTCGCGTCGCGCACGCGCGCGGCCGCGTCGGTGCTGGCCGGCGAGGTGATGCTCGGGCCCGAGCGCCGGCGCGCGGACAAGCCGGGGCAGCTGGTCGATCCCGAGGTGCTCGTCGACGTCCGCCAGGGGCCGGCGTTCGTGTCGCGCGGCGGCGTCAAGCTCGCCAACGCGCTGGACACGTTCGGGCTCGCGGTCGACGGGCGCTGCGGGTTAGATGTCGGTGCCTCGACCGGCGGCTTCACCGACTGCCTGCTGCAGCGCGGAGCGACGCGCGTGATCGCGCTCGACGTCGCCTACGGACAGCTGGACTGGCGTTTGCGCGAGGATCCACGCGTGAGCGTGATCGAACGCTGCAACGCACGCGGTCTTACCGCCGCTCAGCTGCCGTTCGTCGTGTCGCTGGCGGTGATCGACGTCTCGTTCATCTCGATCGCCAAGCTGCTCGGGCCGGTGCTCACATGTCTGGATCCGCGCCACGACTGCCTGGCGATGATCAAGCCGCAGTTCGAGGTCGGTCGCGAGCGCGTCGGCAAGGGCGGGGTCGTGCGCGAGCCGGCGCTGCGCCGCGCGGCGCTGACGACGGTCGCGTCGTTCGCCGCCTCGCTCGGAGCCTCGGTGCTGGGCTTCGCGAGCTCCGGGTTGCCGGGTCCGAAGGGCAACCGCGAGACGTTCGTGTGGCTGGCCGAGCCGGGTCATCAGCGCGCGCTCGCGGCGGCCGAGGTGCAGCGGGCGATCGCCGAGGTGGAACCGTGATTCGCCGGGCGGCGCTGGTCACGCACCGCCGCCCGGAGGTCACCGCGGCGGCGCTCGCGTCGCTGATCGCCGCCGCGCGCGAGGCCGGCGTGGAGCTCTGCTGCGGGATCGATGAGCTCGACAAGCACGCGCCCAACGAGCATCTGTCGGTGCTGGCCGGTGACGGCTTGGCGCTCGACGTCGACATCTGCTTCGCGCTCGGCGGCGACGGCACGATCCTGGCCGCGCTGCGCCGCTACGCCGGCACGGGCATTCCGGTGTTCGGCGTCAACTACGGGGAGATGGGGTTCCTGGCGACCGTCGACCCTGACGACATCGCCGCCGGCTGGCGACGGGCACTGTCGGGGGACTTCGAGGTGCTGTCGCTGCCGGCGATCGAGCTGTCGGACTCCCACGGTCACCATTGGCTGGCGATCAACGACGTCTCGATCAACCGTCGCCAGGGCAACCGCGTCGCCGACCTGCAGTACTCGGTCGGCTCCGAGGAGGTCGGTCGCGTCCGCTGCGACGGACTGGTGGTCGCCACCCCGGCCGGATCGACCGGCTACAACCTCGCCAACGGCGGCCCGGTGATGGCGTGGGGGGTCGAGGGGTTCGTGGTCTCGTTCATCGCGCCGCACTCGCTCACCGCGCGCCCGCTGGTGGTCGCCCCGGGCGACGAGGTGTCGGTCGACAACCGCTCTCAGGAGGAGCCGGTCGAGGTGATCATCGACGGCCGGCCGGCGTGCACGCTGGAGCGGGGCGAGAGCATGCGAGCGCGGTTCGTCGCCGATCAGGGGACGCTCGCGCAGGTGCCCGGCACGTCCTTCTATCACCGGTTGAGCCAGAAGTTCGGTCGGCTGGCGTAGGCCGCGGTCCCGGGACGCGCGTCGCGCCGGGATCCGTCCGGCGCGAGCGGTAGACCAGATGACCTGATGCTGCACGAACTCCGGGTCGAGAACCTGCTGCTGATGGAACGCGCCGAGCTCCGGCTCGGCCCGGGCCTGAACGTCCTGACCGGCGAGACCGGCGCCGGCAAGACGCTGCTCGCGCACGCGCTCGATCTGCTGCTCGGCGGACGCGCGCGGCGCGGGATCGTCCGTCCGGGCGCCGACGAGGCATACGTCGAGGGTGTGTTCGAGCTGCCCGTGGAGCTGCGCGGGGCCGAGCGGATCCCGGCCTCCGCGCAGGAGCTCGTGCTGGCGCGCCGGGTCTGGCCCGACGGCCGGACTCGCGCCTACGTGTGCGGTCGCGCCGCGACGCAGGCCGACTTGCAGGAGCTCGGGGGCCGGATGCTGTCGTTCTACGGGCAGCACGAGCATCGCAAGCTGACCCTGTCGGCCGCCCAGCTGGAGCTACTCGACGCCTACTGCGGCGAGCCCGCCCAGCGACTGCTGGCCGAGGTCCGCGCCGCGCACGCCGAGGTCCGCACGCTCGCCGGCCGTGCCGAGCAGCTGCGCGAGCTGGCGGGCGCGCGCGACCGTGAGCTCGATCTGCTCGAGTTCGAGCTTTCAGAGATCGACGCGGCGGCACCCGAGCCCGGCGAGCAGGAGATGCTGAGCGCCGAGCGCGACCGGCTGCGCCATCGCGACGAGCTGCTGCGCGCCACCTGCTCGGCGGCGGAGGCGCTCGTCCCTGACGGCGACGGCGGCGCCGCCGCGCTGCTGTCGGGCGCCGCCGAGCTGCTGGAGCGTGCCGTCACGATCGATCCGGGGCTGGCGCCGGTCGCGCAACGGCTGCAGACGCTGCGCTACGAGGCGGCCGACGTCGGCGCCGAGCTGCGCGCGTATCTCGCCGACGAGGGCGACGCGGTCGACGCTGCGGCGCGCCTGGAACAGCTCGAGGAACGTCTGGCGCTGCTGTCACGGCTGACGCGCAAGCACGGCGGGACCGTCGAGGAGGTGCTCGCACACGCCCAGCGTTGCCGGGAGCGCCTCGTGCAGCTGCGCGACGCAGACAATCAGCTCGAGCGCGTCGAGGCCGAGCACGACGCTGCGCAGGCGCGGCTGCAGGAGCTCGCGGCACGCCTCGCCCGCGCCCGCGCTCGCGCGGCGCCGAAGCTCGCGGCCGCGGTCCGCAAGCGACTCGGCGAGCTGGCGATGGACGGCGCCGGATTCGAGATCGAGCTGCGGCCGCGCAGCGAAGGCCCCGGCCCGCGCGGCGCCGACGCGATCGAGATGATGATCGCGCCGAACGCGGGCGCACCGTCGGCACCGCTGCGCGACTCGGCCTCCGGCGGCGAGCTCTCGCGGGTGATGTTGGCGCTGCTGTCGGTCGCGCATCGGGCGGGGCGATCGGGTGACGATGCGCCGCTGCTGGTGTTCGACGAGATCGACGCCGGGATCGGCGGCCATACCGCCAACGCCGTCGGTGAGCACCTGCGCTCGCTCGCGGCCGGCGGCTCGAGGCAGCTTCTGTGCATCACGCACCTGCCCCAGATCGCGGCGCTGGCCCAGCGCCACTACACGATCGTCAAGGACGCATCGGTGACCCCGGCGCTGACCACCGTCCGGGCGATCGACGGCGACGCGGTCGTCGACGAGCTGGTGCGGATGCTCGGTGCCGCCGAGCGCGACGAGGCGGCATCCAAGCACGCTCGCGAGCTGTTGCGAGCCGCATGAGCCCGGCTCGTCGCTCGCAGCCGGAATTTGCGCAATCCCGACCCGGCTGCCGCCGGATCGGACACTAGACTCGAGAGACGAGATGGCACTGGGCGAGACGCGCTTCATCTTCATCACCGGCGGGGTCGTCTCGTCGCTCGGCAAAGGGATTGCCGCGGCCTCGATCGGCCGCCTGCTGGTCGCCCGCGGCCTGTCGGTACAGCTGCAGAAGTTCGATCCGTACATCAACGTCGACCCGGGCACGATGTCGCCCTACCAGCACGGCGAGGTGTTCGTCACCGAGGACGGCGCCGAGACCGATCTCGATCTCGGCCACTACGAGCGGTTCACCGACGCCAACACGAGCCGCGCCTCGAACGTCACCGCCGGCGGCATCTACAACACGGTGATCCGCCGCGAGCGACGCGGCGACTACCTGGGCGCGACCGTCCAGGTCGTGCCGCACATCACCAACGAGATCAAGCAGCGGATCAAGCTGATGGCCGACTCCTCGGACGTCGACTTCGTGATCACCGAGGTCGGTGGCACCGTCGGCGACATCGAGTCGCTGCCGTTCCTGGAGGCGATCCGCCAGTTCCCGGTCGACGTCGGACGGCGGCGCTGCATGTTCATCCACCTGACGCTGGTGCCCTACATCGGCCACGCCGGCGAGCTCAAGACCAAGCCGACGCAGCACTCGGTCAACGAGCTGCGACGGATCGGGATCGCGCCCGACATGGTGATCTGCCGCTCCGAGTCCGAGCTGTCGGACGAGATCCGCGGCAAGATCGCGCTGTTCGCCAGCCTGCCCATCGAGGCCGTCGTCTCCGGCTACGACGTCGACGACATCTACAAGGTGCCGATCACGTTCTCCGAGCAGGGCGTCGACCGGTTCATCCTCTCCGAGCACTTCGGCGTCGACGCCGCAGCGCCCGACCTGAGCGGCTGGGAGGCGATCATCCGCCGAGCCGGCGAGGTCCGCAACGAGGTGCGGATCGCGCTGGTCGGCAAGTACGTGCAGCTCGAGGACGCGTACCTGTCGGTCGCCGAGGCGCTGCGCCACGCCGGCGTCCGGCACGGCGCGAAGGTCGTGCTGGAGTGGGTCGACTCAGAGACCGTCGGCCAGCCCGAGGTCGACGCGCTGCTGCACGAGGTCGACGGGATCCTGATTCCCGGCGGCTTCGGCGGCCGTGGCTGGGAGGGCAAGATCCGTGCCGCCCAGATCGCGCGCGAGCAGCGGATTCCGTACCTCGGGATCTGCCTCGGGATGCACGTCGCGGTGTCCGAGTTCGCGCGCCACGTCGCCGGCATGGACGGGGCGAACTCGACCGAGATGGACCTCGAGACGCCGTTTCCGGTGATCGACCTGCTGCCCGAGCAGAAGGAGATCGCCGACATGGGCGGCACCATGCGGCTCGGCGCCGACCCGGTCAAGCTCCACGAGGGCACCCGCATCCGCGAGCTGTACGGCGAAGCGGTGGTCTACGAGCGACACCGTCATCGCTATGAGGTCAACAACCACCTGCGGCGCCGGCTGGAGTCGGTCGGGCTGGTGTGCTCGGGCACGTCGCCCGATGACCGGTTGGTCGAGGCGATCGAGCTGACCACCGACGATCATCCGTTCTTCGTCGCCTCGCAGTACCACCCGGAATTCAAATCGCGCCCGGAGCGCCCGGCACCGCTGTTCCGTGAGTTCGTTGCCGCCGCGCTTCGCCATGCGGGCGCCGATCCCGAGCCCGAGCAGATGACTGCCAACGGGCACCGCGACGTGTCGGCCAGCCGCAGTTCCTGACCGCGCCGGCGGCGAGCAGCCATGGCCCACGCGACCAGCGCTGAGCGCGAACGGCTCAACGAGACCTTCGCCCAGCTGTGCCGGATCCCGAGCCCGTCGGGGCGTGAGCGGGCCTGTGCGGACTGGGTCGCGGCCGAACTGCGCTCGCTCGGACTCGAGGTCTCCGAGGACGACACGAGCGCGCAGACCGGCGCGCAGGCCGGCAACCTGCTGACCCGGATCCCGGGTTCGGGCGGGCCGGATGCGAGCTCGATCCTGCTGTGCGCCCACCTCGACACGGTGCCGCTCGCCGCGAGCGTCGAGCCGGTGCTCGTCAACGGTGGCTGGGAGAACGCCAACGAGGCGATTCTCGGCGCCGACAACAAGACCGCGGTCGCGATCTGCGTCGAGCTCGCGCGCCGGCTGGTCAGCGCGCCCCGGCCCCCGGCGGTCGGGGTCGAGCTGCTGTTCACGGTCTGCGAGGAGGTGTCGCTGCAGGGTTCACGGGCGTTTGACAGCTCGCGGCTGCGCAGCTCGTTCGGCTATGTGTTCGACCATGCCGGACCGGTCGGCGAGCTCGTGGTCGCCTCGCCGACGCACTACCGGATCATCGCCGACCTGCACGGTCGCGCCGCCCATGCCGGGGTTCGGCCCGAGACCGGGCGCTCGGCGGTCGTCGCCGCCGCCCGGGCGATCGCCGCGATGCCGCTCGGCCGGCTCGACGACCGCACCACGGCCAACGTCGGCACGATCGACGGCGGCTCAGCGATCAACGTCGTGCCCGAGCGCTGTCGCGTCCTCGCCGAGGTCCGCAGCCTCGACGACGAGCGCGCGTCGGCGGTCACGACCGAGCTGATCGATCACCTCCAGGACGCCGCCGACGCCCAGGAGTGCGACCTCGACCTCGACGTCGAGCAGATGTTCCACGGCTACCGGGTCAAGCCGGGGGCGCCGCAGCTGTCGGTCGCGCAGCGGGCGCTGGCGCGGTGCGGCTTCCAAGCCCGTGAAATCGAGTCGGGCGGCGCCTCGGACGTCAACTCGCTGCAGCTCGCGGGGTTTGCTTCGATGTGCCTGGCCGACGGGGTCCAGCGCAACCACGAGCCGACCGAGCGGGTCGCCGTCGACGCGCTCGAGGCGATGTTCGATGTCGCGCTGACGCTGGTCGAGGAGGCGGCCGTCGAGCTCGGCCCCACGGCGGATACGGTGACCGGATGAGCGGATTTGAGGCGGTCGGCGACGACGTCAAATGGCGCGGCGCGATCATCGCCGCCGGGGTCGCGCGCTACCGGCACGCCGACGGCGAGGTGGTCACGCGGGACAAGGTCTGGCACCCGGGGGCGGTCGGGATCCTGGCGATCGATGACGAGCAGGTCTGGCTGACTCGCCAGCCGCGCGAGGCGGCGGGGCTGACGGACTCGCTGGAGATCCCCGCGGGCAAGCTCGACGTGCCCGGCGAGCCGCCGCTGCAGTGCGCCCGTCGAGAGCTGGTCGAGGAGATCGGCATGCGGGCCGACAGCTGGACCGAGCTGAGCGCGTTCTACTCGAGCGCCGGTTTCAGTGACGAGCGGGTCTGGGTCTACGTCGCGCGTGACCTGTCGCCCGTCGAGGGCGGCCCCGCACCAGAGCCCGACGAGCGGATCGAGGTCGTCCGCTGGCCGCTTGACCGGCTCGACGACGCGATCGCGCAGTGCGAGGACGCGAAGTCGCTGATCGCGCTGCTGTGGCAGCGATCCGAGCGCCGCTGAACGTTTCCTGGCAGGCGCCGGCAGGCGCAGGGGTGCCGTCCGATCCCGGCGAATAGGTGGGGCGATGGCGATTGCCGATGTGCCCGCGGCCCAGCGCCGCCTGACCGAGCTGACGCTTGAGTTCCTCGGCACGCTTGAGCTCGAGCGTGGGCTGTCGCGCAACACGCTCGAGGCCTACCGCTCTGACTTGCAGCAGTTCGGCACGTTCCTGGCCGGCGCGCGCGGCGCGCACGGCGACGGGCTCGATCCGTTGAACGTCACGCCGGCTGATCTCGCCGCGTTCGTGTCATCACTGGCCGACGGCGACGGCGAGCGCCCGCCGGTCGCGCCGGCGACGCTGCAGCGCAAGATCGCGTGCCTGCGCTCGTTCTACCGCCACCTGCGCCGCGAGCAGATCATCGAACACGACCCGACCGCCGAGCTGCGCCCGCCACGGTCGGGCAACCGGCTGCCGAAGGTGCTCAGCCGCGATGAGGTCAACCGCCTGCTGGCCCAGCCCCAGGGGGACTCGGTCGCCGCGCTGCGTGACCGGGCGCTGCTGGAGACGATGTACGCCTGCGGCCTGCGTGCCTCGGAGGCGATCGGGCTCGAGCTGTCGGCGCTCGATCTCGAGCAAGGGACCTTGCGCGCCTACGGCAAGGGCTCCAAGGAGCGGCTGGTGCCGGTCGGCTCGGCGGCCGTCGCGGCGCTCGACGCCTACATTCGGCGCGGGCGGCCGCGGCTCGTCGGACTGCGCGATGAGGCGTGCGTGTTTCTCAACCTGCGCGGGCGTCCGTTGTCGCGCCAAGGCCTTTACAAGATCGTCCAGGGTCACGCCCAGACCGCCGGGCTGGCCGAGCGCATGAGCCCGCACACGCTGCGCCACACGTTCGCGACCCATCTGCTGTCGGGCGGCTGTGACCTGCGTTCGTTGCAGGAGATGCTCGGGCACGCCGACATCGGCACCACCCAGATCTACACCCATCTGACGACCGAGCGGCTGCGCGACGTGTACTTCGACGCGCATCCGCGCGCGCAGCGCAAACGCGCCTGAGCGGGCGTCCGCGCGGCGTGCAGCGCCGACACGCCTGAGCGGGCGCGCGCGGCGCGCACCGCCGACGCGCCCCACGGGGCGGGCGCGCGGCGGCCGACGGAACTTTGGCGAAAGCCTGCGAATTATTCGCACCTTCGCGCCATCGTTCGCGCCGCGCGGGCCTGCGGGCCGCGCGGGCGCCGCGTGTCGCGGACCCCGCTAGCCTGCCCCGGGGATCCCGTACAGCCACTGGAAGTACGGGTAGCCGCCGTCCGCGAACCACAGTCGCCCGTTGCTGACCGTGATCGTGTTGACGCCGTTGGGCTCGGTGGTGTTCTCGTTGAGGATCCGGATCGCGCCGTGTTCGTGGCCGGCGCCGCCATGCACATCGGCGCTGATCACGACGCCGACATGACCGATCTCGTCGCGATCGCTCCACATGCTGACGATGTCGCCGTCGCGCAGCGACGGCCGGTAGGAAGTGGTGCGGCCGAGCGCGCCGAGTGGGTGCAGCCCGAGGCCGGGGTCCTTGTGGCGCCAGGCGTAGTAGATCGCCTCGGCGAGGTCGGAGCCGTTGGCGAACGGTCCCGGCTGGCCGGTCACGAAGTAGAAGTAACGCTCGGCCAGCTCGACGCACTGGAAGCCGACGGTGTCGAACACGACCTTGCCGTGGCGGATCGTGCCCTGATCATTGTTCGGGTACTCGGCGCCGCAGGCGGCGACCCCGTGCCAGGTCGTGTGCAGGTACTGGCTGCCGTGGCTGCGGGTGTGGCAGAAGGCGCGTCCGGCCCAGTCGGTCGCCCAGCGGCGCGGGGACACGGTCCGGGCCCCATCGCCGAGCCGGCTCAGCAGCTCGGTCGCGGCGGTCGCCAGATCGGCCCGCTGCGCGGCCTGCGACTGCGACGAGTTGAGGCTGAGCGTGAACACCAACGTGCCCGCCCGGACCACAAGCTGCGCGCTGACCTCATCCTGGCCAGGCACGAACGCGGCCTCGGAGCCAAGCCCGGGCGCCCGCGTCGGGCGGCCGAACGCGGTCGCCGCCCGCTCGAAGTGCGCGTGCGCGTCTGCTGCCGAGCGGAATGGTCCGTGCAGCACGAACCACAGCTGCACGGAATACGGGCGGTACGGACCGGCGTGCTCGAGCGCCTTGCCGTGCCACTCGCATGTCGGCGAGGCGCCGGCGCTGTGGGTGCCGAGCACCACCGGCTGATGCAGTGCGACGATCACCTGACGGTCGGTCAGCAGTGGCGTTTCCGGGTTCGGTACCCGGGTGCCAAAGCATGACGCCGAGCTCTGTGTTCTGGCCCGTCCCGCCGCGCCGGTCGTCACGATCAGCAGCGCCGCGAGCGCGACCACCGCGCAGCCGAGCGCGGCCGCTGCTGGTCGGCCTCCCCATCCAGTCTGTCGGTCCCGTGCGCTTGGTCGCATCCTGCTCCGATCGCGGCGCCCACGAGTATCGCCGCGGGATCGCGCGCAGTCAAACGCTGCCCGCGCTGCGGCTATAGATACGGGTATGCCCGAGCTTCCCGAGGTCGAGACGATCCGCCGCCAGCTCGCTCCGCAGCTGGAGCGGCGCACGCTGGTGCAGGTCGAGATCCGGGACCCGCGCTGGACGCGCCCGATCGCGCCGGCGGAGGTGGCAGATCAGCTGCGCGGCCGGCGCGTGTCTGAGATCAGCCGGCGCGGCAAGTATCTGATCTGGTCGCTGGACGACGAGGTCTACCTGCTGTCGCACCTGCGGATGACCGGCGCGTTTCTGTTCAACCCCGACGCCGAGCCGGTGCACACACGGGTCCGGTTCGAGCTCGACGGGGCCGATCGGCTGATCTACGTCGACCCGCGCCGGTTCGGGACCGGACAAGTCGTCCACGGCCGGCGCACGCTCGACGAGTACCTCGATGCCCGGCTCGGTGTCGAGCCGATGACCGCCGCGTTCACGTCTGACCATCTGCGGCGGCTGACCCGCGGCCGGACCGCGCCGATCAAGTCGTTGATCCTCGATCAGCGGCGGATCTCGGGCGTCGGCAACATCTACGCCGACGAGGCGCTGTTTCGCGCTCGGATCCATCCGCTGCGCCCGGCGGGCTCGCTGCGCGGCGGCCAGTTCGAGGCGCTGCGCGCCGCGATCGATGCCGCGCTGCAGGACGGCATCGAGGCCAAGGGCGCGACGATCGACGACTTCCGGCACCTCGACGGCGCCTACGGCTCGTTCCAGGACCGGTTTCTCGTGCACCTGCGCGAGGAACAGCCGTGTGTGCGGTGCGGCAGATCGATCCGCAAGCTCGTCGTCGGCGGGCGCGGCACCTACGTGTGCGAGCGCTGCCAGCCGCCGCCGCGTCGGCGTCGGCCCCGCTGACGGGCGCTGGATCCCAGCCCGGCCGTCGGTGGCGCGTCAGGCCGGCAGCCCGGGTGCCGGTGGGGGTGAGGCGCGCCAGCGCAGGTCGCGGCGCACGACGGTCGCCACGACCGTGACCAGCGTCGTCAGCAGCCGCAGCCCCTCGTCGCGATCGTAGATATGGCGGACGTACCAGTAGTTGAGCCCGGCGGCGTGTTGCTTGACCAGCTCGATGTGGATGACGGCGTTGGCGTAGTCGGCGATGCCCATCAGCGACAGCGCCGCGATCGTCCACGGCTGCCATTCGTCGATCGCGGCGTAGGCGAGCAGCCACAGCGTGTACTGCGGGGAGTTGACCTTCTGGAACAGCATGTAGACGAAGAACGCGACCGCGGCGACGTGCGCCGGTGAGGCCCGCCGCCAGATCGCGCGCAGCCCCACCACGAGCGTGATCGCCATCACCACCGCGAGCACATGGTCGGCGCTGGACGCCGGCGTGTGCTCGAGCGGCCCGAGCCAGCTCAACAGGTCGGCGTGCTCGGTGCGATTGGCGTTGAACGTCCAGAAGTACGACCAGTTACGAAACCCGAGCACCGCGAACGGGGCGTTGACGATCGCCGCCGTCAGCGCTGCCGCGGCCGCGAACCTCGCCACGTCCCGGGTGCCCGCCAGCCCGTCGTGGCGCCGGCGGACCAGCGCCGCCAGACAGAAGCACAGCAGGAACACCGGGTACAGCTTCGTGAACACGCCGAGCGTCATCAGCGCGGCCGCGGTCGCGTAGCGGTTGCGGGTCCACGCGAGCCATCCGAGCGCCATCAGCGCGATCGCCAGCAGGTCCCAATTCAGCAGCGAGAACACCATCAGCAGCGGCGACAGCGCAAAGCTCCAGGCCGCTCGCCGCGACACGTTCCAGAGCGCCCACGTGGTGACGACGGCGCATAGCCAGAGGCCGACGCTCGAGACGAGCAGATAGTCGTGCAGCCCGTTCGTGACCGATGCCACCGCGGTCACGTAGAGGCCGATCAGCACCGGATACTCGATCCGCACGCCGACGTAGGGGACGGGATCGTGCGCGAGTCGGTGGCTGAAGTACAGCGTCTTCAGATCCGAGATCGCGCCGATGTGGAAGTCGACGACGACCTGCACGGTCACGATCGCCAACGCGGCGATCAGTCCAGTCGTCGGGCCCAGACGTTGCGGCGCCGGCGCGCGCCCGCCAAGCCGCGGGGGCTCGAGCGCCGCGCGGATGGGGCGCGGCCGGGTGTCGGTGCTGATCGCCACTGCAGACAGTGTCGCGTGCGCCCGCGCCGCGTACGGCAGTTCCCGGCCGGCGTGGCGGCGGTCAGCGAGCTGGGTCGCAGCGAACGCGGATCGTGCCGATCAGGCCGCGAGCAACTCGGCCAGCTTGCCGGCGCGATCGACCGCCAGCAGCTCTTGGAAGCCGCCGAGCGACTCGCCGTCGATCACGATCTGCGGGAAGGTGATCATCCCGGTCTTCTCGATCAGCTCGTTGCGACCGTCCGGGTCCCGTGCGAGATTGATCTCGGTGTACTCGACCTTGCGCTTGGCCAGCAGCGACTTTGCGCTGGAGCAGAACGGACAGTGGTCGGTGGTGTACATCGTGACCGGCTTCATAGCTTCACAAAGGATAGCGGGGGGATCGCGGTGCCCGCTCCGCTGAGATCGGACGCGATCGTGCTGCGGTCGATCCGCTACGGCGAGGCCGACCGGATCCTGCATCTCTACACGCCCCGGCACGGCCGCGTCGGCGCAATCGCCAAGGGCGCGCGCCGCGCCCGCAGCCGGTTCGGGGCGCGGCTCGAGCCGTTCTTCTCGGTCCGCGCGGTCCTGCGGGAGGGTCGCGGCGAGCTGATGACGGTCACCGCGGTCGACACGATCGCCACCCACGGCGGCCTGCGCGAGCATGCCAGCACGCTCGACGCCGCGGCCCGTGCCTGCGATGCCGTGACCCGGCTGTTTGAGACCGGCGAGCCGCATCCGGAGGTGTTCATACTGCTGGCCAACGAGCTGGCGCTGCTGAGCTCGGATCCGGCCCACGCACGCCCGGCCAACGGGCTCGCGTTCCGGCTCAAGCTGCTGCTCGCCGCCGGGATCGTGCCGCAGCTGGCGGCATGTGCGGTGTGCGGTGAGACCGAGCACCTGCGCGGCTTCTCGGGCGCCGCCGGCGGCGTCGTCTGCGGCTCCTGCGAGGCGGGCGCGTTTGACCTCGACGAGGACGCCTACCGGTTCTTGGTCGGCGCGCTCGGCGCGCCGCTCGCCGACGCTCCGGACGGCGCCGAACGGGCGCTGCGCCAGGCCGAGCGCGCGATCACCGAGACCGCCGAGCATCACGCGCAGGTTCGGCTGCGACCGCTGCTGGTGGCGTGAGCATCCGTCGGGTCCGGCGACGTCGTCGATCTGGCGCCGCGGCGCTGTCAGAATCGAGTGGCGATGAGCGACGTTACGGATACCACAGTGCCCGTACACCCCTCAGGACCGGTCGCCGATCGCTATGCCGAGCAGATCATCGCGCTCGAGCAGCGGACGCTGTCGCCGCAGGCGGTCCGCTCCTACCCCGCGCAGCGCCGTGTGCCGGAGGCCGACTGCGGCCTGCGGACCCCGTTTCAGCGTGACCGCGACCGGATCGTCCACTGCAAGGCGTTCCGGCGCCTCAAGCACAAGACGCAGGTGTTCGTGGCCCCGAGCGGAGATCATTACCGCACCCGGCTGACCCATACGCTGGAGGTCACGCAGGTCTCGCGGACGGTCGCCCGCGCGCTGGGGCTCAACGAGGATCTGACCGAGGCGATCGGGCTCGGGCACGATCTCGGGCATCCGCCGTTCGGACACGTCGGCGAGGAGGCGCTCGATCGCTGTCTGCACGAGCGCTTCGGGCGCGACTTTCGCCACTACGAGCAATCGCTGCGGGTCGTCGACCGGCTCGAGCGCGACGGCCGCGGGCTGAACCTGACCGAGCCGGTTCGGGACGGGATCGTCAGCCACTCGGGGCGTTCGGCGCAACCGGCGACGCTTGAGGGGCGGATCGTGCGGCTGGTCGATCGCGTCGCGTACATCAACCACGACATCGACGATGCCGTGCGGGCCGGGGTGCTCGCCCCGGCCGATCTGCCGGCCGAGCCGATCGCGATCCTCGGCGAGACCGGCGAGCGGCGAATCGACCGGCTCGTCCACGATCTCGTCGAGCGTTCCTCGGTCGCGGGCGACATCGTCCAGGGCGAGGAGGTCGGCGGCGCGATGGGGGCGCTGCGCGAGTTCATGTTCGAGCGCGTCTACCTCGGGCCGGTGGCGACGCGCGAGCACGTCAAGATCGATCTCGTGATCGGCCTGCTGTTCACGCACTACTGCGCCCACCCCGACGAGCTCCCCGACTCGATCCCGGACGGCGAGCTGTCAGTCCGTGTGACCGACTACCTCGCCGGCATGACCGACCGGTTCTGCATTCGCGCGTTCGAGGCACTGTCGGTGCCGGCGGCGTTTGAGCCGTGACGATCTACGCCGACGACTCGCGCGACCGGGTGTTCGATGCGGTCGACATGGTCACGCTCGTCGAGGCTCGCGGAATCGCTTTGCGGCGGGCGGGGGTCAACAGCTACTTCGGCAACTGCCCGTTTCACGACGAGCGCACCGACTCGTTCCACGTCACCCCCGACCGCAAGCTCTACCACTGCTTCGGCTGCCAGCAGTCAGGCGATCCGTTCAACTTCGTGATGGAGACCGAGGGGTTGGACTTCAAGGGCGCGCTCGAGTCGTTGGCGGCGCGCTTCGGGGTCGCGCTCGAGACACGCGACGAGAACCCGGAGGCAGCCGCTCGCCGTCGCCGGCTCGATCGTCTGACCGATCTGCTGGACCGGACGGCGACGTTCTACGCCCGCTTTCTGTGGGAATCGAGCGAGGCCATGCCGGCGCGCTCCTACCTGCTCGGCCGGGGGTTGACCGAGGAGACCCTGCGCGAGTTTCGCGTCGGCTACTCCCCGGACGCGTGGGAGCGGGTCCGGACGGCGTCGCACGCGAATGGCTACAGCGACGAGGAGCTGCTGGAGGTGGGGCTGGCTGTGCGCTCGCGGCGGCGCCCCGACAGCGTGTTTGACCACTTCCGCGGCCAGATCATGTTCCCGACCGCCGACGACCGCGGTCGGGTGCGCGGCTTCGGGGCGCGGCGGCTGCACGATGACCCGCGCCCGGATGGAAGGCCCCGGCCCAAATACGTGAACACGCCGGACGGCACCCTCTACCACAAGCGCGAGATCCTCTATGGGGTGCAGCTGGCCCGCGGTCCGGCGGCCAAGGCGGGGCGGATGCACCTCGTCGAGGGCTACACCGACGTGCTCGCGCTACACCAGGCCGGGATCCGCAACGCGGTCGGGATCATGGGCACTTCGCTGACGACCGAGCAGGTGCAGACGCTGTCGCGGATCGCCGAGGTCGGGGTGCTCTGCCTCGACGCCGACAACGCCGGCCGTCAGGCGATGCTGCGCGCCGCGCAGGCCGCTCGCGGCCGCCTCGAGCTGCGGGTCGTGGCGCTGCCCGACGGCGCCGACCCCGCCGAGCTGGTCGCCGCCGAGGGTCCCGACGGTGTTCGTGAACGGCTGGAGCGTTCGGTCCCGTTCGTCCAGTTCGAGGTCGACCGGATCCTGGCCGACGGCGACACCGCGTCGGCGGAGGGGCGCGATCGGACCTTGTCGGAACTGGCGCCGGTGCTGTCGCCGCTGGCGCCGAGCGCGCTGCGCGACGAGCTGATGCGCCGCGTCTCGGGAGCGTTGGAGCTGGCGCCGGCGAGACTCGCCGGCGCACTTGACCAGGCGGGCGTCCGCGGCCGGGCTGGGACCGGCGCAGGCGCGCGAGAGCCCGGCGATGGGGGTGGCGCCGACGCCGATGCCGCCGCCGTCGTCGGTCGTCCGCTGAACGGGGCGCCGAAGAGCGAGCAGGTGTTCCTGGCGCTCTGTCTGGCGCTGCCCGAGGCCGGCGAGCGAGCGCTTGCGGCGTGCAACCTGCAGGAGCTGCTGACCTCCGAGCGGCTGCGTCGCGCCGCCACCCAGATCCAAGGGCGGACGTCGGCGCCGACCGACGGGTTGGCCGACGACGATCGGGAGCTGGCAGCGGTGATCGACGAGCTCGCCAAGCGTGCCCGCCAGCTCGGCCTGACCAGGGCCGGCCAGCCGTCGCTCTCAAACGACCGCCTCGACCATGCCCGGCTGGTGCTCGAGCTCGAGCGCGTCGACCGTGCGCGCCACCGTGCGCGGGCCCAGGGGCAGCCGGTGACGTCGCTCGCGCGCGAGCGCGAGCAGCTGCGCGCCGAGCTGCATGAGGTCGTCGCGCGGCTCGAGCGGACCATCTGACTGGCCGCGGTGGGCGCCGTTGCGGCCGCGCACCGTGCGGTCTCGGTCCGTCCGCGGTGGATGCGAACATGTGTTCGTGACCGAGAGACCGAGGGAAGGGAGTTCGATGGACCGCAGCTCACTGCAACTGCTGCTCGCGCAGGGTTACAGCGTCGAGCAGATCGGCCGGCGGTTCGGCAGGCACCCGTCGACCGTCTCCTATTGGATGCGCAAGCACGGGCTGGTCGCCTCCAACCGCGCCAAGCACGCCGCCAAGGGTGGAATCGAGCGCGAGCGGCTGACCGGGCTGGTGGCGCGCGGGATGACGATCGCCCAGATCGCCGAGGAGGTCGGGCTGAGCAAGGGAGCGGTCCGGCATTGGCTGGGCCGTTATGGCTTGCGGACCCAGCACCGCCGCGGCCGGCGGCCGGTATCGCACCGTCGCCGTGGACTGAAGGAGGTGCTCGTCGCGCAGGCGGGAGGTCGATGCGCGCTGTGCGGCTATGACCGGCACGTCGGGGCTCTGCACTTCCATCGGCTCGACCCCGGAGGTGCTCGCGCCGCGATCAAGGCCAGGCGCATCAACATCGACGCCGCCGGAACCGTGCACGGGATCGAGACCCTGCGCGAAGAGGCGCGCAAGTGCGTGTTGCTGTGCTCCAACTGCCACGCGGAGGTGCAAGCCGGTGTCGCCGCGCTGCCGCTACATTTAGCCGACCGGTCGCCCACGCGGCTGGTCGGGTCTGCGACAAGCGTAGAGACCCATGCTCCATAATCCGGGGTAACTCAATTGGCAGAGTATTCGGCTGTTAACCGAAAAGTTGTGGGTTCGAGTCCCACCCCCGGAGCTGCAGGGCCTCGCGTTCGTCCTGCGCCACGATGAAGCTGTACGTCTGCTACGGGACCTGGACGGCCGGGCGCGCAATTCACGCGCACCCGTGCGGCGAGGCGCACGCGGCGCTGGTCGAGGCCGGGTATCAGCCGGAAGTCGTGCGTAGCTACGGGTTCGGCGCGCTGCCGGGGCCGATCAACGATCTGACGCCGCGGCGCGAGGTCAAGCGGCTGACCGGCAGCTACTGGGTGCCCGCGCTGGCGACCGACGACGGCGATGTCGTCCACGGCTCGCGCGAGATCATCGCCTGGGCCCGTGAGCACCCGGCGGTGCGGACGCCGTCGGCCGTGTCCTGAAGCCGCCGGCGTGTCGCCACCGACGCCGGGCGCCGGTTAGGCCCCGGGCGTGTCGCCACCGACGCCGGGCGCCGGTTAGGCCCCGGGCGTGTCGCCACCGACCTCGGGCGCCGGGTAGGCCCCCGGGCGTGTCGCCACCGACGGCGGGCATCGGTTAGGCCCCGGGCGCCTGCCGTTTGGCGAGCTGCTCGACAAGGTCGGCGGCCCGGGCCTGGCCGTCGTGCAGCGCGCTCCAGGCGGCCAGCTGAGCGGCTCGCAGGGCAAGTGTCGGGTGGGCCAGCGCGCGGCGAACCTGGTAGCGCAGCGACGCGGGCGACAGCAGCGGCCAGGCCAGCCGGAGGCCGGCGCCGGTCCAGGCAAGCCGCGCCGCGTTCTCGGGCATGTCGCCGAGGTGGGGGACGGCGAGCACCGGGCGTCCGAGCGTCAGCGCGCGAGCCAGCGTGCCGTGGCCGGCGTGGCAGATCACCAGCGCCGCCTCGGGCATCGTCTGGGCATAGGAGATCCAGTCCACGAGCCGTGCGTTGGGCGGGATTGCGACGGGCCGGCGGAACGCGCGACGGTTGGTGGCGGCGAGCACTCTGACCGGTTCATCAGCGAGGCCCAGCAGCGCCGCTCGCAGCAGCCGGTGATCGGGGTCCTGCGCGGTCGACGGGGCGACCAGCACCAGCGGGTCGCGGCCGGGCGGTGGCATCACCGCCCCGGCCGGCGCCTCCCAGATCAGCGGCCCGACGACCTGGACGTGCGGCGGCCAACGCCGCCGATACTCGAGCTGCGGGAGCGTTGCAACCAGGCACAGCTGCCGGCTGAGGCCATTGTGGGGCGCGTTGCGCGCCGGCAGACCGACTCGCTGGCGGGTCTCGTTGAGCTCCATCGTGCCGCGGCGCAGCCCGGCGTCGACGGGCCGGTCAAACACCCGCCACAACCGGGACCCGACGCGCGTGCGCGGCGGCCTCGCACCGAGGCCGAAGGGCGGGAATCCGGGCTCGCTCGGCGGGTACAGATGTGGGATCAGGGTCGCCACCGGGACCGACTCGAGCTCGCCCGCGAGCGCCGGCGCCAGCGTCAGGATGTCGTGCACGACGACGTCCGGGGCCGCGGCGGCGACGGCGGGGCGCGTCTGGCCCACGGCCGCGACGACCGCAGCGTAGGGCGACAGCGGACGCTCGCGGGTGGGGAACACCGGAAACTCGGGAGCCGCGACGAACCGCATGCCGTGCGCGGTGACCGGCTCGCGCCATCGCGCCCAGGTCTCGAACGTGACCTCGTGGCCGCGGCGCGCGAGCTCGGCGCCGAGTGCCAGCATCGGAAACGCGTGGCCGGCGTCCCCGAACGCGCCCAGAAAGCAGCGCAGCGGCCGCCCCGCGGCGGGTCCGAGTGCGCCCGACCGCGACCGGCGTTCGGGCGCGGGCGGCGAGACGCTCAATCGACGAGCTCGGCGACCGCACGCAGCTGCTGCAGGCGGCCCGCTAGATCCCACGCCATCGGCGACAGCACCAGGGTCCCGACGCCGGCATCGGCGAACGCGGCCAGACGATCGCGAACCACGTCACGCGGGCCGCAGAGCGAGACCATGTCGATCAGCTCGTCGGGCAGCGCGGCGCCGGCCTGCTCACGCTTGCCGTCGAGGTACAGCTCCTGGACGGTGGCGGCCTCGCGCTCGAAGCCGTAGCGCGCCACCAGGTTCTTGTAGAAGTTCTGCCGGCGCGAGCCCATGCCGCCGATGTACAGCGCCAGCAGCGGCCGCATCAGATCGCGTCCGGCGGTGCGATCGTCGCCGATGTGAAACTGGACGGTGGGGGCGATGTCGAAGTCGTCGAGCGACCGTCGTACCCGGGCGGCGCCGGTCTGCAGCAGTTCGCGAAACGCGCCGACGTGCTCAGGCGAGAAGAACGTCGGCAGCCAGCCGTCGGCGATCTCGCCGGCCAGCTCGGTGTTGCGCGGGCCGATCGCGGCCAGATAGATCGGGATCTGCTCCTGGACCGGGCCGATCGTCAGCTTCAGCGGCTTGCCGGGGCCGTCGGGCAGCGGCAGTTCGAGCGTCTCGCCCTTGAACACGAGCCGCTCGCGCGAGAGTGCCAGCCGCACGACCGCGACGTATTCGCGGGTTCGCTGGAGCTGGCGGCCGAACCGTTGACCGTGCCAGCCCTCCGAGACCTGCGGCCCCGAGCTGCCGATCCCGAGGATCATCCGCCCGCCCGACAGCTCATCGATCGTCGCCGCGGTCATCGCGGTCATCGCCGGGCTGCGTCCGGGCATCTGGAAAATGCCCGCGCCGAGCCGGATCGTGCTCGTGCCCGCCGCCAGCCAGGCGAGCACGGTCGCGGCGTCCGAGCCGTACGCCTCGGCCGCCCAGGCAGAGTGAAACCCGAGCCGCTCAGCCTCCTGAACGACCGCCAGCTGGTCGGCCGCGCCCATCCCGAGTCCCCAATAGCCGACCATCAATCCAAGCCGCATCTGCAAGGTTCCTTTCGTCGCAGGAGATCGCTTGAGTGCCCCGGCGGGTGCGAATAGATTGGCGCACGGCCCGCCGCCGGCACCAGCAGGACCGACCGTCGGCCACACCCTATGCGACGACACCGCCACGAGACGATCTCCGAGCTGCGAGAGGCGGTCCAGTGTCTGCCGCGGGCGACCAGGATCGCGATGCTCGAAGGGCTCAACGCGAGCCCGATCATCGTTGGCGCGTACACCGCCACGGACGGGATCTGTCCGATGCTCGCAGCGCATCGCGCCGGCGGACGCTGCGACGCGGCGTTCTTCGCCGACGCCTGGGATCGGTTCGCGTTGCGCGATGAGCGCCGGCGTGAGCGGCGCGTGCGCCGCGCGACCGGGCGGGAGCTGCGGGTCCTGCGCGCGCATCTGGAGGCGAGCCTGCTCGACGATGAACTCGCCGGAGCGACGCTCGCCGGGGCGGTGCACGAGCACCGACAGCTGCGCGCGCGGCGACCAGAGCCGGCCGAGGTGCGCCCACGGCCCGGTGATCGCGACCGCTCCGGTGAGCTGCGCGGCCGGGCGGGCTGGTCGTGGACGCGGCTGTTTCGCCGCTACGACGACTACGAGCTCGCGCTCGCGCGGCTGTCTGACGCCGCCGGGCGATCTGGGCCGGACGGCGAGCCGGTCGCCGCGGCTTCGGGCGTCGAGCGCTCGGGTACCGCGGCCGCGTAGTCGAAGATCCGATGCGCCAGCGCCGAGCCGAAGGCGAGGCCATCGCCCGGCGATAGCTCGGTCAGCGCATCGGGCAGCCGCGCTGCCAGGGATGGCGCCAGCTCGGCCAGCAACTCGCCGGCGATCTGCGACGCGCAGCGCACGATCTCGGGCTCGAACGACCAGATCAGCTCGAAGCGGCGGTCACCGTCAGCGTCCACGCCGACCGCGGGATGCTCCCAGGCCGACACGCACGCATGCGCACCGGGAGCATCGACGATCAGCGTCCATTCGCGCGCCAGCGGATCACTGACGCGCAGCGGAACCTGCGCTGGTGCCTGCTCGGCCGAGGCCGAGTCGGCGGAGTCGGCGGAGGCGGTCGGCGAAGTCGGCAACCACGATCGCGAGCCGCGCGGTGCGCGCGAGCTCGCGCCAGCGGGCCTCGGAGGCTCTGTAGAAGCGCTCGCGCTGAAAGCAACCGAACACCAGGCCGCGACCGGCATGGGCGAGGTACTCGTCCTCGATTGCGTATGACAGCGCGACCAGCCGGCGTTTGCGCACGACCGATGCCGACAGATCGGGTCGAAGCCGGCGCAGCCCGGCAAACACCGAGCGCTCGCCGGGCTGCTCACGGCGGCGGGCCCGGTCGATCGCTGCCGGCAGCGACAGGCCCTGCTCGCGCAGCGCCAGCACCTCGAGCACCGCCTGAGCGTCCTGTTCGGAGTAGCGGCGATGGCCGCCCGGCAGACGCGCGGGCGACGGAAAACCGTGCCGGCTCTCCCACATCCGCAGCGTCGCGGAGGGCAGCCCGGTCCGGGCCGAGAGCTGTGCGGTCGTCAGCTCGGCATTGGTGATCGTTGCCACGATCGCGGACGATACACGTCGTTGTGGTTTACGTAACGGTTGGTTAGGTTAGTGCCAGTGGAATGCAACGGCAATCGACCAGGGCGGTGTCCAGATGCGAGTCGTGATCACGGGGGCGACGGGAACGATCGGGACGGCGCTGTGTGACTCCCTGACCGGGCGCGGCGACCAGATCATCGCACTGTCACGAGACGTCGATCGGGGTCGGCGCGCGCTGAGCGACCGCGTGGCGGAGGTCCACGCGTGGCCCGACCCGACCGCCGCCCCGCCGCCGTCAGATGCCCTGCTCGGCGCCGACGCGGTCGTGCATCTGCTCGGCGAGCCGGTCGCTCAGCGCTGGACCGACGAGGCCAAACAGCGGATCCGCGACTCACGCGTGCTCACGACGCGGCAGCTGGTTGCAGGCCTCGACGTGCTGCCCGGTGACGGCCGGCCCGGGGTGCTGGTCTCGCAGTCGGCGACCGGCTACTACGGGCCCCGCGACGGGACCCCGCTCGACGAGACCGCCGTCGCCGGATCGGATTTCCTGGCCGGCGTGGTGACCGCGTGGGAGCACGAGGCGCGGCAGGCGACCGACATGCGGGTCGCGCTGACGCGCACCGGGGTGGTCCTGTCACCGGGCGAGGGGGCGCTGGCGAAGATGCTGCCCTTCTTCAAGCTTGGGGTCGGTGGTCCGGTCGCCGGCGGCGGTCAGTACGTCCCGTGGATCCACCTCGAGGACGTCGTCGGTGCGTTGCGATGCGCCGTCGACTCCGCCGACGCAGTCGGCCCAATCAACCTGACCGCTCCCAACCCGGTCACCAACCGCGAGTTCGGCAACGCGCTTGGACGGGCGCTGCATCGCCCGGCGATTCTCCCGGTTCCGGGGTTCGCGATCAGGCTCCTGTATGGCGAGATGGCGGAGATGGTCACGACCGGTCAGCGGGCGATTCCCGCCCAGCTGCAATGGCTCGGCTACCGATTCTCGTATCCGGACGTCGAGCCGGCGCTGCGCGACGTGGTCTCCTGAAGCGCCGTGGCCGTTCACGTCCTGAGGCGAGAACAGGAGCTGGCGCATCCGCCGGAGCGGGTCTTCGAGTTCTTCTCGCAGGCGCGCAATCTCGAACGGATCACACCACCCTGGTTGCGCTTCGAACTGCGCACCGCCGAGCCGGTGTTGATGGCAGCCGGCGCCGTGATCGACTATCGGCTGCGGGTGCACGGCGTGCCGCTGGGCTGGACGTCGCTGATCGAGGTCTGGGAGCCCGGCCGCGAGTTCGTCGATCGCCAGCTTCGCGGACCGTACGGACTGTGGCATCACCGCCACACGTTCGCCCCGAGCGCGACCGGCACGATCGTCGGCGACGAGGTGCACTACGCGCCGCCGTTCGGTGTTGTCGGCGAGCTCGCGAGCTCGCGGCTGGTGGCTCGCGACCTCGAGCAGATCTTTGACTTCCGCCAGCAGGCGGTGCAGCGGATCCTGGCGACGCACGTCCCGCGGTCAAGCTCCGAGGCGGCAACCGTCCGCAGATGAGCAGCGCGCTGCTGTGGCTGCGTCGCGACCTGCGGCTGCGCGATCACCCCGCACTCGTGGCAGCGGCGCAGGCCGACCGGCTGACACCGGTGTTCTGCATCGACGAGCGGCTGTTGAACGGCCGTCACGCGTCCGGACCACGGACCCAGTTCATGCTCGAGTGCCTTGCCGACGTCGACGGGCAGTTGCGCGAGCGCGGCAACCGCCTGTTCGTCGTCGCCGGAGATCCTGCGACCGAACTGCGCGCGCTGGCCGAGCGGGTCGGCGCCGACCAGCTGCACCTGACCGCCGACGTCGGGCCGTTCGGGCGCCGTCGGCAGCGCCAGGTCTCCGACGCGATCGGCGAGCCGGGGGTCGAGCTGTGCGTGCATCCGGGCCTGTTCTGCGTCGACTCGCTGAGCGCGATCCGGACCGGTGAGGGTCGGCCGTACACCGTGTTCACGCCGTTTCATCGCGCATGGCTGCGTCAACCTCGGCGCGATCCGCTGCGGATGCCGCGGACGCTGCCGCCGCCGGGCGCGCGCTCCGGCTTCGGCACGCTGCCGTCGCTGCGCGAGCTCGGGCTCGAGCAGGAGGTGCCGGCCCCGATGCCGGGAGGGGAGCACCACGCGCGCCGGGCGCTGCAGCGATTTCTCGATGGCCGCGTCGATCGCTATGAGGATGGGCGCGACGCGCTCGCGGGCGACGGGGTCTCGCGGCTGTCGCCCTACCTGCATTTCGGATGTATCTCGGCGCGCACGATCGAGCACCGTCTCAGCGGCGACGCGCCGGCGAGCGCCTATCGCCGGCAGCTGTGCTGGCGTGACTTCTATGCCCAGCTGCTCGGGCACTTCCCCGACAACGCCCGCGACGAGTTCCAGCCGCGTTACCGGGGCACGCTGCGCTACGTCGACGATCGCGAGCTGTTCGACGCCTGGTGTGAGGGCAGAACCGGTTATCCGCTGGTCGACGCCGGGATGCGCCAGCTGCGTCGGGAGGGCTGGTTGCACAACCGCGCGCGGATGGTCGTCGGCTCGTTTCTGACCAAGGACCTCGGGATCGACTGGCGGTGGGGGGAACGCTGGTTCATGCGGCTGCTGCTCGACGGCGATGAGGCGTCCAACAACGGCAACTGGCAGTGGATCGCGTCCGTCGGCGCCGATCCCCAGCCGCCCTCGCGACGGATCTTCAACCCCGCTCGCCAGCAGCAGCGGTTCGATCCCGACGGCGCCTACGTCCGCCGCTACGTACCCGAGTTGCGTGATGTTCCCGACCGCTACCTGCACGAGCCCGCAACGATGCCCGACGAGCTGCAGCGCCAGATCGGCTGCCGGATCGGCGTCGACTATCCGCAAGCGATCGTCGATCATGCCCAGGCGCGCCGGGAGGCGCTTGACCGCTACCGGATCTGATCGCGGATCCAACGCCCCGGTGGCGCCCAAGCCCGGCTAAGGTCCGCGGAGACGATGTCCGCCCGGCCGACGCTGATCGAGTTTCCCGCCGACGACCCTGAGCGCGCACGGCGCTTCTGGTCTGAGCTGCTCGGCGTCGAGCTCGCCGACCGGACCGACGCGCAGGGTCGCGGCTGGCAGAGCGATGCCCCCGAGCCGACCGTCACCGTCGGTGTGCACGAGCGCGGTCGCGGTCCGGGCGACACGGTCTCATTGCCGTACTTCGAGGTCGATGATCTGCACCAGGCGCTCGACCACGTGCAGCGCCTCGGCGGCTCGGTGATCCATCCCGGCGAGCGGTTCGCGATCTGCCGCGACTCCGAGGGCAGCCCGTTCGGGCTGATCGCGACCGGCTGATCGATCAGCCGGCGTGCGAGCGCGCCAGGCGCGCGCTGATGTCGGCGCATTCGACACACACGTGCTCGGGCACCAGCCCGAGCGAGACCCCCAGCGCGAACAGCCGGCAGCCGAGACACAGCCCGAACGCGGCCTCCAACCCGGCAGCGACGATCAGCATCCCGAGCACGACATCGGCCGCGGTCGACAGCCCCAGCACGAGCCCGAGCACGAGCGCGGCGGTGGAGAAGACCGCTCCGACCGCCTGCGCGAACCGCTTCGGTGGGCCGGCGACCGGGCGGGGCGCACCGAGCCGGGGGGCGATCATCCGCTGCGCCAGCCAACCCAGCGGGCTCAGCTTCGGCCCGGTCGCAACCCTCGCCCAGAACCCGTACGCGAGCGGCACGGTCAACCAGTATTGGCCGCTGATCACGGTCGCCGCCGACAGCAGTACGACACCGGCCGCGACGGTTCGTGCGGCCTTCTCGTTGACGGGATTGGGAAAGCTCAGCACGATTCCGGCGGTCCTCGACCCAGCCGATCAAGTATAGTTCACCAAGTCACTCGTGTTTGTCATGCGGCCCGACCGCCGTGACGGTGGCCGTGTGACGCGGTTGCTTTACTGCGGCTCGTGCAACGAGCGCAAGCCACGCCCATGATCGAGACCGACACCTCCGCGGTGAGCCAGCTCAGGGTCCTCGAGGCTGAGGCCGTGCACATCATGCGCGAGGTCGTCGCCGAGCTCGAGCGGCCGGTGCTGCTGTTCTCCGGCGGCAAGGACTCGATCGTGCTGCTGCGGTTGGCCGAGAAGGCGTTCGCGCCGGTGCCGCTTCCGTTCCCGGTGTTGCACGTCGACACCGGTCACAACTTCCCCGAGGTGCTCGAGTTCCGCGATCGACGGATCGCCGCCGCGGGTCACGAGCTGATCGTCGGATCGGTGCAGGAGTCGATCGACACGGGGCGCGTCCGCGCCGACGACCCGACGGCGTCGCGCAACCAGCTGCAGACCCGGACGCTGTTGGATGCGCTCGAGGCCGGGCGCTTCGACGCAGCGTTCGGCGGCGGCCGGCGCGACGAGGAGCGCGCCCGCGCCAAGGAGCGGGTGTTCTCCTTCCGCGACGAGTTCGGCCAGTGGGAGCCACGGGCGCAGCGCGCCGAGCCATGGGCGCTGTACAACGGCCAGATCCGCCGCGGCGAGCACATCCGGGTGTTTCCGATCTCGAACTGGACCGAGCTCGACGTGTGGAGCTATATCGAGCTCGAACAGCTGGAGCTCCCGTCGATCTACTTCGCCCACGAACGCCAGCTGCTGCGGCGCGACGGGATGCTGCTGGCGGTCTCCGAGGTCGTCGCGCCCCGCTACGGCGAGGCGATCGAGACGCTGCGCGTCCGCTACCGGACCGTCGGCGACCTGACCGTGACCGGCGCCGTAGTGTCTGACGCCGATGACGTCACGTCGGTGATCGAGGAGGTGAAGGCGTCGCAGATCTCTGAGCGCGGCGAGACCCGTGCCGACGATCGCACGTCGGACGCGGCGATGGAGGATCGCAAGCGGGAGGGGTACTTCTGATGGGGATCGATCGATGACGGTGCAGCAGGAGGTCGAGCTGGCCACCTCGACCGACCAGCGCGAGCTGCTGCGGCTCGCGACCGCCGGCTCCGTCGACGACGGCAAGTCGACGCTGATCGGCCGGCTGCTGCTCGACACCAAGCTGCTGCTGTCTGACCAGTTGGAGGCGGTCTCGCGGCGCGGCGGCACGCCCGACCTGGCCGCGATCACCGACGGCCTGCGCGCCGAACGCGAGCAGGGGATCACGATCGACGTCGCCTACCGGTACTTCGCGACTCCCCGCCGGACCTTCATCCTCGCCGACACCCCCGGCCACGAGCGCTACACGCGCAACATGTTCACCGGCGCCTCGACCGCCGACCTGGTGATCGTGTTGATCGACGCTCGCAGCGGCGTCGTCGTCCAGACTCGCCGCCACGCCCAGATCGCGTCGCTGCTGCGGGTACGTCACGTGGTCGTCGCGGTCAACAAGATGGACCTCGTCGGGTTCTCGCGCGAGCGCTTCGAGGAAGTCGCCGCGGACGCCCGCCAGCTCGGCCGGGCGCTCGGCCTGCCCGACATGCAGGTCGTCCCGATCTCCGCACTGGACGGCGACAACGTCGTCGACCGCTCGGCGCGGACGCCGTGGTACGAGCAGAAGTCCTTGCTGGAGATCCTCGAAACCGTCGATGTCTCGGCGGATCGCGATCTGGAGCGCTCGCACCTGCGCCTACCGATCCAGTGGGTCGCGCGGCCCAAGGAGGGCGCTCGTCGCGTCTACACCGGCCAGTTGGCCGCCGGGTCGCTGAAGGCGGGCGACGAGATCGTGGTGGCGCCCGCCGGCACGACGGCGATCGTCGCCTCGGTCGACACGCTTGATCCCGATCGCGACCGCGCGGTGCCGCCGATGTCGGTCGGTGTCACGCTGACCGCCGACATCGACGTCGGGCGGGGCGACGTACTGGTGGCGCCCGACAACCAGCCGCCCGCCGCGCGCGAGCTCGACACGACGATCTGCTGGATGGCCGAGGGCTCGCTGGCGCCCGGGCGTCGCTACGCGCTGAAGCACACGACCCGCACGGTCCGGGCCACCGTTCAGGAGATCATCGATCGGTGGGATCCCGAGACGCTCGAGGTGTTCACCCAGCCGACGCATCTGGGCCTCAACGACATCGGCCGGGTCAGCCTGCGGACCAGCACCCCGGTGCTGGCCGACCCCTACCGCCAGAACTCCGAGACCGGCGCCTTCATCCTGATCGACGAGTACACCAACGAGACCGTCGGAGCGGGGATCATCCGTCATGCCCGCGAGGTCCACGCCCCACTGGAGAAGCGCCGCGACATCACCTGGCATCCCTCCGCGTTGGACCGCGAGGACCGCTGGGCGGCGCTGCAGCAGACCGGCGCGACCGTCTGGTTGACAGGGCTGCCGGCGTCGGGCAAGTCGACGATCGCGGTGGCGCTCGAGCGTCACCTGCTCGCGCAGGGCCGCGCGGCCTACCTGATCGACGGCGACAACATCCGCCATGGGCTGTCAGACGATCTCGGGTTCTCGCCCGGCGACCGCGCCGAGCACGCCCGCCGAGTCGGGCATGTGGCGCGGCTGTTCGCCGATTGCGGGGTGGTCGCGGTGGTTTCGCTGGTGTCGCCGTTTTACTCCGACCGCGAGATCCCGCGCAAGCTGCACGAGGCCGCCGGGCTGCCGTTCCTCGAGGTGCATGTCGACACCAGCGTCGAGGAGTGCGCACGGCGCGACCCCAAGGGCCTCTACGCGCGCGCCCGAGCGGGGGAGATGAAGGGGTTCACCGGCGTCGACTCCCCGTATGAGGCGCCGCTTGCGCCAGAGCTGCACGTCCCGACCGCGACCGTCGACGTGCTCGACGCGGTCGCGCTGATCTGCAAGCAGCTCGATCAGGTCGCGAGCGCGGACCCGAGCGGGGATTGACGCGACACCACGAGAATAAGACTTAGTCTTGTTTTGTGCTAGGTTGCCGCCATGCACGGCAACCGATTGTTGGCAGCGGTGATCGGTGGCGTTGGCGCGACGGCGGTCGCGATCGGCCTGACCGGCTGTGGCAACTCGATCGCCGCCGCGCAGCCCGGCAAGATCCTGGCGGTCGGAGCCGAGAACGAGTATGCGAACGTGATCTCCCAGATCGGAGGTCGCTACGTGCAGGTGTCGGCCGTGATGAGCGACCCGAACACCGACCCGCACACCTTCGAGGCGAGTCCGACGGTCGCCGAGGAGGTCAGCCGCGCGCAACTGGTGGTCCAGAACGGCGTCGGCTACGACTCGTTCATGGACAAGATCGAGTCGGCCTCGTCGAATGCCAAGCGCCAGGTGATCGACGTCCAGCGGCTCGAGCGGCTGCCGGACTCGACTCCGAACCCACACCTGTGGTACAGGCCCGCGACGATGCCGCTGGTGGCCCATGCGCTGGTCGGCGAGCTGTCGGCGCTTGCGCCCAGCCATGCGGCCTACTTCAAAGCCAACGCCGCCGGGTTTGACCGCAGCCTGCAGCCGTGGCTGCGCGCCCTGCGGCGATTCTCCGCGCGCGATCCCGGCACGACCGTGGCGACCACCGAACCGGTCGCCGACTACATGCTGCAGGCGGCCGGGATCGACAATCGGACGCCGTTCTCGATGCAGGCGGCGATCATGAACGGCACCGACCCGGCGCCGCAGGCGGTGCAGCTCGAGAACGAGCTGCTGTCACAGCACCGCGTGAAGGCGTTCGTCTACAACCAGCAGGTCACCGACTCGGTCACCGAGGGGTTCCTGAAGCGTGCCGACGCCGCCGGTGTGCCGGTCGTCGGCGTCTATGAGACGATGCCGACCGGCTACGACTACCAGTCGTGGATGCTGGCGGAGCTGCACGCGCTGGCGCAAGCGGTGGCACACGGCAGATCAACGAGGGAGCTCTGACGCGATGAGCGCCGGCCCCGGCCCGACCAGCCAACGCGGCGGCGAGGTGCTGTCGGTCAGCGGTCTCGGCGCGCGACTCGGCGGCCGCCAGGTTCTCAGCGACGTCGAGTTTCAGATCGCGGCGGGCGAGTTCACCGGTCTGATCGGTTCAAACGGCGCCGGCAAGACGACGTTGTTCAAGCTGATCCTCGGCTCGCTGGCGCCGTCGGCGGGTTCGGTGCGCGTCGCGGGTGCACCGCGCAGCCGGCGCAACCCACTGATCGGCTACGTGCCGCAGAAGTTCACGCTGGACCCCGACCTGCCGATGCGCGCACGGGATCTGGTCGCGCTCGGCATCGATGGCCACCGGCTCGGGTTTGGGCTGCCGTCGGCGTCCCGGCGACGGGCGGTCGACCAGATGCTCGAGTCCGTCGGGGCGCGCGCACTCGCGGATGCGCGGGTCGGCGAGCTCTCGGGAGGTGAGCAGCAGCGGGTGCTGATCGCGCACGCACTGGTCAGCCGGCCGAAGCTGCTGCTGCTCGATGAGCCGCTGGCCAACCTCGATCTGCGCAGTGCCGGCGCGGTCGTCTCGCTCGTCTCCCGGGTGGCGCACGAGCACCAGGTCGGCGTGCTGATCTCCGCGCACGAGATCAACCCGTTGCTGCCGGTGATGGACCGGATCGTGTACGTCGCCGGCGGGCGGGCGGTTCATGGTCGCGCCGAGGACGTGGTCCGCAGCGACGTGCTCTCGAGCCTGTACGGCCATCACGTCGACGTGCTCCGCGTCCACGGTCGTGTGCTCGTCGTCGCTGCCGTCGGCGACGATCCGTCCGCACCGCACGCGTCCGGTGACTGTGAGCTGGGCGAGCCCGCCGCGGGCGTCGAGGTGATCGGATGATCGACCACGTGTTCGAGCCGGGCTTCTTCTCCAGCGGTCCCGTGCATACGGCGCTGATCCTGTCGGCGGTCGCGGCCCTGGTCGCCGGACCGCTGGGGGTGTTCACGGTGCTGCGCGGGCAGTCATTCGCCGGCGAGGCGCTCGGCGACATCGGCACCACCGGCGGCTCTGGCGCCTACCTGGTCGGGGTCGGGCCGCTGTGGGGGTTTCTCGTGTTCAACGTCGCCGCGGTCGCGCTGATGGAACTCGCCGGCGTCCAGCGCCGTCGCGGTCGCGACCTCGCGACCGGGGTCGTGCTCGGTGGCGCCCTCGGACTCGCCGCACTGTTCCTGTATTTGGACTCGACTCACCAGAGCGCGACCGGCACCGCCGTGACCGTCCTGTTCGGCTCGCTGTTCAGCATCTCGCCGTCGACCGTGCCGATCGCGATCGCGGTCGCGGCGGCGGTGCTACTGCTGCTGGCGCTGATCGGCCGGCCGCTGCTGCTCGCGTCCTCCCAGCCCGAGCTCGCCGCGGCGCGCGGAATCCCGGTGCGGCTGGTCGGCTGGGGCTATCTGCTGGCGCTGTCGCTGGCCGTCGCGCTGTGTGCGCTGACGATCGGCTCGATCCTCTCGACGGCGCTGCTGATCGGCCCGGCCGCCGCGGCCCTGCGGGTCTCCCGGCGGCCGGCGCGGACGATCGCGGCCGCGGCCGGACTGGCGCTCGCGGCGGCGTGGCTCGGGGTGCTGCTCGCCTATGACAGCTACGACTGGCCGCCGCACCACCAGGGCTGGCCGGTGAGCTTCTTCGTGGTCGCGCTGGTGCTGGTGATCTTCCTCGGCAGCGGTGCCGTGCGCTGGGTCGCGCGGCGCCGGCCGGCCGCGCAGGCGCGGGTCGCGGCCGGCTGAGCGGGCGATGTTCTCCTCGTTCATGGTCAACGCCTGGATCGTCGGCACGATCGTCGCGGTGGTCGCCGCCGCGGTCGGATTCTTCGTGGTCGTCCGCGGCTCGGCGTTCGCCGCGCACGCGCTGCCGAACGGCTCGTTCGCGGGCGCCGCGGGTGCCGTGCTGATCGGGATCAGCACGTTGATCGGGCTGGTCGTCTGCGCGTTGCTCGGGGCACTCGGGATCGCAGTGTTGGGCCGCGGCGGTCGTCACGATGTCGCGACCGCGCTGGTGCTGGTGCTGATGCTCGCGCTCGGCTCGCTGTTTCTGTCGTTCAGCTCCGAGTACGCGCCGGCCGTCTACTCGCTGCTGTTCGGAGAGATCCTCGGGATCGGCTCCAATCAGCTTGCACCGACGATCGGACTGTCGGCCGCCGGCGCCTTCGGCCTCGCAGTCCTGTACCGGCCGCTGATGCTGTCCTCGGTGCTGCCCGAGGTCGCCTCGGCGCGGGGGATCGGGGCGTTCACGATCGAGCTTGCGTTCCTGGCCGTGGTCGCGCTGACCGCGGCGATGACGATCCCGGTCGTCGGCACGCTGCTCGTGTTCACGTTGATGATCGGCGCGCCGGCGGCGGCGCGCTCGCTGACCGATCGACCCGGCCGCGCGATCCTGATCGCCGTGGCGATCGCGCTGGTCACCGTCTGGGCGTCGATCGCGCTGTCGTATCAGAGCAACTACCCGGTCGGGTTCTTCGTTGGCACGATCTCGGCCGGCTGCTACCTGCTGGGTCGGATCGCCGGCCACTACCGCCACGGCTCAGGCCGGGTGCCGCCGGCGGTGGCGACCGTAGACTGACGATCGATGGCCTCCAAATCACCCACCCGCAGCTGGGCCGACTGGGCCGGCGATCGTCTCGCCGACGCCGGCTACCGGCGCGGCGGGGCGCGTCGAGAGCTGCTCGAGCTGATGGGCGCGCAACCGTGCGCGTTGTCGGCGTTCGAGATCGAGGATCGGCTCGCGTCCGGGCCGCGGCGCGTATCGCGCGCCTCGATCTACCGGATCCTCGAGGAGCTCGAGGCCAACGGGCTCGTCGCCCGTGTCGAGGTCGGCGCGGGCATCACCCGCTATGAGCCGGTTCGCGACGACCACGACCATCACCACCATCTCGTCTGCGACAGCTGCGGCAGCCTGCAGCCGTTCACCGACGAGGCACTCGAGGCAGCGGTGGCGCGCGCGTCGCAGCGAGTCGACCTCGAGGTCTCAGAGCACGAGATCGTGCTGCACGGCACCTGCCGTGCCTGTGCTGATTAGTGGGAGGCCCACTAGCGCTCGGGTAGCGGCGGCGCCAGCGGGTAGGGCTCGCGCAGCTCGAAGCGGATCGGCAGCGCCCGGGCCTGTTGTACGACCGCCTCGACCTCGATCGTCAGCACCCGATCGGCGCGCGGGTGGCGAGCCACCTGCGGACCGTCCCAGGCGATCTCGGCGGTGCCTGTCAGCTGGACTGTGGCGCCGGTGTGCCAGTCGACGACGAGCATCCCGATCCGAGGGTCGACGGTGAGGTTGCCGAGCGTCTGGAACATCCGGTTGCCGGTGTAGTCCGGCAGCAGCACGCGGCGCCCGTTGTCGTCGACCTCGAGGAACCCGGGACGCCCTCCACGATGCGACGCGTCGGCGCCGTGGCCGGGGTGGACCGAAGCCAGGAACACGGTGTCGGCGCCGCGCACGAGCTCCCGCTGGTGTGGCTGCAGCCGCTCACTGTGGCGGCGCGACGGATCGGCGTGTCCGCCGGCGAGCAGCTCCACCGGGACGCGCGCGGCGATGTACTTGCTGCAGTTGCCGTACACCTGCTCGATCTCGACCAGGATGCCCCGGTCGCCACGGGTGGCGATTCCGTTGATCCGGATGCGGGTGCGTGTCGAGGCCTGGAACGCGAGCAGCCCGAGCGGCGCCGGGCCGGCCGCGAGCGCCTGCTCGAGCGGATCGCCCGCCGCCGGGCGGGCGGCGAGCAGCAACCGTCCGCGGTCGACGGCCGACACGAATCCCGGCGCACCGACCAGCATTGAGGCCCAGACACGGCCGTCGGGCGTCCGGGTCGCACAGCACACAAACAGCTGGTGGCCAAGAAACGCCTGCACCTCGGGCGCCAGCTCGGATTCGATCGATGCCTGCGCGATGCGGCGGGCGACCTGCTGCACCCCGGCGCGCCGCTGCACCGCGAGCTCGCCCTCGTGAAACAGCTCCCGGTCGTGACCGCCGGTCACGCCCGTGGGACGGGCATCCGCTCCTCGAACCGCGGCAGCCCGTCGTCGGGCATCGGCGCCCACGCCGGGTGATCGGCGACGAACTGATGCGCCATCGGCCGGACGCCCGGATCGCCATCGATCGCCGACATCCGCACGACCGTGAACGCGCCGGTCTCGGGGTCACTCCCGAACAGGTGCGATCCGCAGCAGGCTGCGTAGACCTTCGCCAGTCCGCCCGGACGCCAGTCGCGCAGCTGCTCGGCGCCGGCGCTGACGGTGACCGTGCCGGGCGCAGCGAGCGCGGACGCCTGATAGGCGGTCCCGCTGCGCTTCTGACAGCGCGTGCAGTGGCAGTACGCCGCCCCGAGCAACGGTTCGGAGACCTCGAACCGCACCGTTCCGCACCCGCAGCTTCCGCTGAGCGTCGGCTCGGACATGCGGGCGCGACTCTACCGGACGGCGGTCGACGAGCGAGCCGCAGCGGGCCGGCCGTCGAGCAGCCACTGGACCGTTCGCCGCAGCCCATCCTCGTAGCCGACGCGCGGCTCCCAACCGAGCACGTCGCGCGCCTTGCGGTTGCTGAACGCCTGGTTGAGCCCGAGCGTGTGCACGGCCTGGCGTGACAGCAGCGGCGGCAGCTCACGCGAGGTGGCGCGCCGCAGCGTCCGATAGCCGCCCTCGAGCGTGCGCCCGATCCCGGCGGCGGCCGCGTACGGGAGGCTGAAGCGCACCGGCGGGGCACCGAGGCCGCCGGCCAGCCCGTCGGTGAACTGTCGCCAGGTGACGTCGAGGCCGTCGGTGACGTTGAACGCCTGGCTCGGCGCGTCGTCGTGGGACAGCGCGAGCATCGCCGCGTCGAGGAGGTTGTCGATGTACACCAGCCCGGCGATCGAGTGTCCGCCGTCGATCAGCACCATGTAGCGGCCGCGGATCGCTCGGTCGAGTTCGCCGATCAGCTCGACCGAGCCCGGACCGTAGACCGTCGCCGGTCGCAGGATCACGGTCTGCAGCGGCGTCGCCTGCTGTGCTCGGACGACCTCGAGCTCGGCCCCGCGCTTGGTCTCCGAGTACCAGTTGCGAAATCCGTCGCCGCGATAGCGCTCGTCGACCTCGCGTGGCGGATAGCCATAGACGTCGGTCGACGACAGGTGCACGAACCGCTGCACCGACGCGTCGGCCGCCGCTCGCAGCAGCTGGCGGGTGCCGTGCACGTTGACCTCGATCAGCCGCTGCGTCGTGGTCCAGTCCGACACCTGCGCGGCGCAGTGCACGACGTCGCGGCAACCCTCGGCCGCGCGTGACAGCGAGGCCGCGTCGGTCAGGTCGCCGAACACGATCTCGACCGGCAGCGCGTCGAGCGCGCGCGTGTTGCTCGAGGGACGCACGAGGCAGCGGACCTGGTGACCCTCGTCAAGCAGCCGCCGGGTCAGCCGGCCACCGATGAATCCGGTTGCGCCGGTCACCAGGCAGGCGTTGTCGCTGCTCGGATCGAGCCGGCGTCCTCGCGGCGCCATGACCGTGGGCAGCGCGCCGTCGGCGGCGCCGCGCGAGCGGCGCGTGAGCGTCGCGGTCGCGATATCGCGCACGACTCCCCAGTTATGGCTGGCGGGACCGTGGACGTCGGCGAGCACCTGCTCGAAGCGCTCCAGGAAGGTGTCGACCTCGCGCTCTGAGATCGTCAGCGCCGGCAGCAGCTTGATCACGTCGTTCTTGCCGCCGGCCATCGTGATCACGCGGTGGTCGCGGTGCAACGGGATCACGATCAGCTGCGGGAACAGGCCGCCCGAGGCCATGTGGATCAGCCGCCAGTTGAGCCTGCCGGTGCGGCCCGAGGGCGGACCGAGCTCGACCCCGACGATCAACCCCGAGCCGCGTACGTCGGCGACCATCTCATAGCGCGTGCCGAGTTCGCACAGGCCGTCCATCAGACGGGTTCCCATCCGCTCGGCGTTGTCGACCAGTCCGTCGCGCTCGATGATGCGCAACGATGCGAGCCCGGCCGCCATCGACAGGCGGTTGCGACCGTAGGTCGACTGGTGCACGAAGCAGCGCTCGAGCGTGCCAACCGCGCGCTGGAAGATCTCGCGTCGCGTGACCATCGCCGAGACCGGCATGTAGCCGCCGCTCAGCGCCTTGCCGATCGTCACGAAGTCGGGCTCGAGCCCGTAACGGTCCAGCGCGAACATCGTTCCGGTTCGCCCGAGGCCGGTCTGCACCTCGTCGACGGCGAACAGCGTGCCGTAGCGACGGCACAGCTCCTGTGCGCCCTGCAGGTATCCCGCGGGCGGCATCCGCACCAGGTTGCCCTGGATCGGTTCGGTGATGAAGGCGGCGACATCGCGTGTCCGCAGTTCGGCCTCGAGCGCGTCGAGGTCCCCGAACGGCACCCGTCCGCAACCGGGCAGCAGCGGCTCGAACCCCTCTTTGAAGAACTCGTCGCCGACGAGCGACAAGGGCCCGATCGTGACCCCGTGATAGCCCCCATCGCACGACAGCAGACGTGGTCGGCCGGTCGCGGCCCGCGCGAACTTCATCACCGAGTCGGTGACCTCGGCGCCCGAGCTGCCGAAGAACGTCGCCTGCAGCGACTCGGGCAGCAGCGCGGTCAGCTGCTGCGCGAGCATTCCGGCCAGCACCGAGTAATGGATCTGGACGCCGTCGGCGAGGTCGGCGGCGAGCACCGCCTGCAGCGTCTCGCGCACCCCAGGATGGCTGTGTCCGAGGCTCGCGAAGCCCTCGCCGGTGTGAAAGTCGAGGTAGTCCCGGCCCTCGGTGTCATACAGCCACGAACCGCGCGCACGCACGAATCGGCGGTCGAAGCCGATCACGTGCAGCATCTCGACCAGCGAGGGGTCCAGATACCGCGATGCCAGCTCGTTGGTCTCCTGCGCCCGGGCCAGCGCCTCGTCGAGGATCCCGAGCGAGTCCGAAGGGGGGGTCGGCACAGCGCCAGCGTCGATCATCGGCTCAGCGGTCTCGCAAGGTCATGGATTCGGCGATCGGGCGCGGCTCGGCGTCCAGCCGATGATGCGATGCGCGCCGGCGGCTGAGCATACCCGCTGAGATTTCGCGATTGGAGGAATACAGCACCTATAGGTTCGTAATCCTCCAAGCTCACCGACGAGTGGCCCGGGCAGGACTCGAACCTGCGCACGACGGATTATGAGTCCGCTGCTCTGACCACTGAGCTACCGGGCCGAGACCCGCAGGCTACCGGCGTCGGCGTCCGTCGCGCAGGTATGATCCCGGGGCGATGCTCACCGTCGCCGATCTGCTGGGCCTCGGCCACTCGATCAGCTCATCCGGGCAGACGCTCGCATTGGCGATCACGTTCCTCGGGATCGGCATCGTCGTAAACGTCCTGGTCGCCTACGCGGTGTTCCAGGTGCTCGGCGAGCGCAAGCAGAACCGCGAACGGATGGAGCGCTACGAGCGCTTGCAGCCGCGCGAAGAACCGCGCGTCTGAGCGTTGCTTAAGCCCCTCTGAAGGAACCGGCGCGGGCGGCGTCGAAACAACCGGCTGCCCGTGAAGCAATCAACAGCCCCCACACTCGCCCCCGAGGCAGCGCATGGCCACCAGGCGCTGTCCGCATACATCCGCGCGCGCTTTGATGAGTTCAGCCGCTCGCAGAAGGACGTGGCCCAGTACATCGTCGATCATCTCGACGAGGCGGCGTTCCAGACCGCGGAGGAGCTCGCCCGTCGGGCGAACACGTCCTCCAGCACGGTCGTACGGTTCTCGCAGGCGCTCGGGTTCGAGGGCTTCCCCGAACTGCAGCAGGCCGCCCGAGACGAGTACCGCCGCCAGGTCGGCGGTGGCGTGCTCAACGGCGGCGGTCCGCAGACCGCGACCGCTGCGCCGCTGTTCTCGCTTGATCACACCGAGTTCGAGGCGGCGCTGGCGGCCGATCACGTCAACGTCGAGGACACCGCCCACAAGCTGTCGCGCTCCGACGTCGAGGCGGCGATCGACGCGATCGTGTCAGCCGAGAAGGTGCTGATCGCTGGCACTGACCAGATGGCGTTCTTCGCCAGTTACCTGCGACATCTGATGATGCTGCTCGACGTGCGCGCCGAGGTCGTTGCGAGCCCGTCGCAGGAGGCGCTCGGACGGCTCAGCCGAATCGACGCCTCGACGCTCGTCGTCGGCCTGTCGGCCGGTCGGCCCCATCCGCTGATCACGCGGACGATGAAGCTCGCACGCCATCGCAAGGCGACGACGCTGGCGATCACCGACGCGACCCTGTCCGAGGTCGCGCGGCTGGCGCGGATCCGCCTGTACTACTCGTCCAACACGCCGGCGTTCGTGCGCTCGCATACGGCGCTGCTGTCGATCATCCAGGCGCTCGCCTACGGCGTCTACGCCCGCGACGCGCAGTCCTACGACGTCCGGATCAAGGCGTTTCGCCTGAAGTGACGTCGGCCGCCGGGCCACGCTCGTGTCGTTCGACGAGCAGCGACTGCAGCGCGTAGCCGATCCGCCCGCGACGGTCCCACAGCACGCTCTCGGCGACCGCGACGCTGTCGGCGACGACGCGCATCCGTGCCTGCAGCGCGACCCACTGATCGACCGGGTCGCGTTCGACATAGATCGTCAGGTCGGGGTTGATGAAGCTGTGACGGCTCCAGTCGAGTTCTGAGGCGATCCCGTTGCCGAAGTCGGCCGCGGCCGCGATCCGGTCGATTCCGAGCACCGGCTCGGAGGCGATCAGCGGAACCCCCAGTCGAAACCATGCCGTCGCCGGCCCGACCTTGCCAAAGGCGCCCTCGACGAACCGCACCTCCATCGCATGGGTCGCGAAGGCCGGCGTCGACCGGATCCAGTCGTTGACAGCGCCGTCTTCGGGGCCGGGGAACGGTGGCGGCTGATCGGCGCCCGCCGCGATCGTCGCGGGGCGCACGAACAGCGCGCGGGCACGGGTCACCTCGACGCCGGCCTCGTCGCTGATGCTGGCGTCCAGCAGCGTCACGCGGCGTCCGGGGCGGACCGTCTGGATCGACACCGCCAGCGCGCCGACCATCACCGGGCGCACGAACTCGTAGGTGAGCCGCGCCAAGCGCAGGTCCGGTGTGGCCACCGCTGCCGACAGCTGATGGGCCAGCAGCGCGGCTGGGGCGCCGCCGTGCAGCGCACCCGGATACCACGGGCCGAGTGAGAGCTCGGTCGCGCGGTAGCCATCGCCATCGCGCACAAACACCGTGTCGTCGGTCATCGGGCTGACAAGCTAGCGCCGAGCCGGCTCGGTGGCGCCTGCGCGAGAACGGTCACCACCCGGCGAACGAGTGCCCGTCGCGCGCGCCGGCATCCGGGTCGGCTGGCAGACTCACTGCGATGAGCGAGACGTCGAACGTGTTCGGTGCGGCCGACTACGACGAGGACGATCCGCCGGGATTCCGAGGCGGTGAGGTGCGGTGTCGCGGCGTTGGGGTCGGTCGGGCAGCCGGCGGCCGCCAGCTGAGCGTGCGGGCGTTTGAGCTTCCGCCGGGCGAATCGCTCTGCCCATATCACTATGAGTACGTCGAGGAATGGCTGCTGCTGCTCGACGGCGAGCTCGAGTTGCGTCGACCGACCGGTAGCGAGCGGCTGCGGACGGGCGCGCTGGCGTGCTTTGCGAGCGGGCCGGAGGGTGCACATCGGGTGACGACGCCCGCCGACGAGCAGCGGCCCGCCCGGTTTGTGATGTTCTCCGACGGGCACGAGCCATCGGTCGCGGTCTACCCCGACAGCGACAAGGTCGGGGTATGGGTGCCGGGCGCCGCCGACAACATGCTGATCGCCCGCCCGCAGGCGGACGCCGGGTACTACGACGGCGAACGCTAGCTCCGACTGGCGGGACCCGAGATCCGGCGACTGCCGGTTGGCCGTGGGCGGACGCGAGTTCACCGGCGTGCGCCGCGCCACCGCTGGCTAGGCTGTCGGCGGCGCGAAGCTGCGCACGGGGGCACCGGGCCTCGTCGGAAGTCGGTCGACCGAGAACACGAATGCCTAATACCACTGATTCGACGCCCGACGGCGTCCCCTCGTCGCCAGCCCGAAGCCGCCGGGACTTCCTGCGACTCGCGGGCGGCGCCGTCGTCACCGGGACCGGTGCCGGCCTGGTCCTGCCCGCCTGTGCCTCGTCGAAATCGTCGTCGAAGGCGGCGGTTCACCCCAATACGCTGCTGCCCAAGCTGCGCTCCGATGTCGGTGGGACCGAGGTCAGGGGCGTGCAGCACTTCCGCTCCCGCCCGGATCTGCGCCCGCCCGGGATCACGATCCACGTCCCTGCCAAGCATGTGATCCCTGGTTTCGTGTTCACCGACTGCCACACCGGGCCCGCCCAGCAGGGCCCGATGATCCTGTCTGAGACCGGCCGCCTGGTCGGCTTCATGCCGCTCACGCCGCGCCCGACGTCGGCCGCCCGTGCCTTCAATGTCCGCGTTCAGACCTACCGCGGCAAGCCGGTGATGACCTGGTTTGAGGGCGCCGTGGTCTCGGCCCACGGCGAGGGGCATTACGAGATCTACGACGAGAACTACCGCCAGATCGCCCAGGTGCACGCCGGCAACGGCTATCAGGGCGATCTGCACGAGTTCCTGCTCACCGACCAGGGGACGGCCTTGTTCACCGCGTATGGCAAGGCGGCGGGGCGGTATCCCAGCGGCCACCGCGGCAACTACTTCTATGGGATCGTGCAGGAGGTCGACGTGGCCACCGGCAAGGTCCTGTTCCAATGGCGCAGCGACAAGCACATCGGGTTGGCCGAGTCCTACTACCCGCCCCCGAAGAAGTCCGGCAACACCTGGGACTACTTCCACGTCAACGGGATCACGATCGATCCGACCGACAACAACCTGCTGATTTCCAGCCGCAACACCTGCGCGATCTACAAGGTCAACCGCAGGACCGGACGGGTGATCTGGAAGCTCGGTGGCAAGCACGGCAACTTCCGGATGGGACCGGGCAGCCACTTCTACTTCCAGCACCACATCACGCTGCATTCCGGCGGCGTGCTGACGATCTTCGACAACGAGGGCGGCCCGCCGAGGGAGGCCTCGCAGTCCCGGGGGCTCGAACTGAAGATCGACGAGCGCAGGCACACCGCGCATGTGCGCAGGCAGTGGCACCACAAGCCCCCGGTGATGTCAGAGGCGCTGGGCAGCGTCCAGCTGTTGGACAAGGGGCACACCTTCATGGGCTGGGGCACCTCGACCTACTTCACCGAGTACGGCCCCGGCGGTACGGTCCTGTTCGACGGCCGCCTGAGCCACGGCACGAGCTCCTATCGCGCGTTCAAGGAAACGTGGACCGGGACCCCGGTGACCGCGCCCGGTCTCGCCGCGACTCGCCACGGCGCAGGCGCCACGCTCCAGGCCAGCTGGAACTTCGCGACCGAACTGGCCGGCTGGGTCGTGTACACCGGCAGCGACAGCGCCCACCTGGACGCCGTCGGGGTGGCGAAGCTGGCGGGCTTCGAGACGCAGATCTCGCTCCCGCACGCGCATAGCTACGTGGCCGTCGGGGCGATCGACAGCAAGGGCAACATGCTCGCGAGGTCAAAGCCGCTGAAGCTGTGAAGCGCGCTACGTGACCAGGCCGTGGCGCATCGTGTTCTCGGAGACCGCGCGCTGTGAGACGAACTGCAGCAGGTAGTCGGGGCCACCGGCCTTCAGCCCGGTACCCGACAGCCGGTTGCCGCCGAACGGCTGGCGGCCGACCATCGCGCCCGTGATCCCGCGGTTGACGTAGAGGTTGCCGACCGGCGTGCGCTCGCGCACCATCCGGACGGTGCGGGGATCACGTGAGAACAGCCCTCCGGTCAGCGCGAACGCGAGCGCGTCGACGAGCTCGCACGCGTGCTCGACATCTCGGACGCGCTGGACCGCCAACAGCGGCCCGAAGATCTCCTCCGACAACACGCGCGAATCGGCGGGCAGATCGGCGACCACCGTCGCGGGACAGAACCAGCCGTCGGCGCCCTCGGGAACCGCCGCCTGCGCAAGCATCGTCGCGCCCGAGCGCTCCGCCAGCTCGCGATAACCGATCACGCGCTCCATCGCCTCGCGCTCGATCACCGGCGGCACGTCGGTGTCAAGCGACTCGGCCTGCCCCACGAGCAGTACCCCGGCCGCGCCCGCGAGCCGTTCGCAGAGCTGGTCGGCGATCGCCTCGTGCACGAGCACCCGCGAGGCCGCCGAGCACTTCTGGCCGGCAAACGCGAACGCCGACTGCAGAATCGCCGGGACCGCCTCGTCGAGGTCGGCGTCGGCGGCGACGATCACGCAGTTCTTGCCGCCGAGCTCGGCGACGACCTGCTTGAAGTGATGCTCCGAGGTCTCGGCCGCGGCACGGATGATCGCGCGGCCGACCGGCAGCGAGCCGGTGAACGCGATCGCATGCACGCGTGGATCGCGCACCAGCGCGGCGCCGACCTGGCCGTCGCCGGGCAGCAACGACAACACCGAGCGCGGGACCCCGCCCGCGCGCAGTGCCTGCAGCAGCCGCTGCGCCAAGCCCGGTGACTGCTCGGCCGGCTTGAGCACGACCGCGTTGCCGACCGCCAGCGCCGCCGCGGTCATCCCGCAGGGGATCGCCAGGGGGAAGTTCCACGGCGAGATCACCGCGACGACCCCGCGCGGCGCGTACGCCAGCTCGTTGCGCTCACCCGGCACCTGCAACAGCTCGCGTCCCTGCCCGAGCGCGATCGCGCCGCGCGCGTAGTACTCGAGGAAGTCGATCGCCTCGCAAACGTCGGCATCGGCCTCCGGCCAGGGCTTGGCGCACTCGCGGACCTCGAGCGCCGCCAGCTCGAGGCGGTGCTCGCGCATCCAGCCGGCGCCGGCCAACAGCGCCGCGGCCCGTGTCGCGACCGGGGTCGCCGCCCACACCGCGGCCCCGCGCTGAGCCTCTGCCACCGCCGCCTGCACCTCGTCGGTGCCGGCAACGGCGGCCTCGGCGACGATCCGCGTCGGCGCGCCGGGATCGGTCGACACGAGCTGGTCGCCGGCCCGCAGCTCGGTCCCGATCGCGACCGCCACCGACAGCGGCAGCGAGGCGTCGAGCGCCGCGAGCGCGTCGTGCAGCTCGGCGCGGACCGTCGCGCGGCGCAGCTCGAGGATCGGCTCGTTGGCGAACGGCTGCGATCGTCACGGCGGCGCCAGCAGCTCCCGCAGCGGCGCGCCAGACGCCTGCGCCGACAGGAAGCTGTCGTTGGATGTGTTCTCCAGCAGCCGGCGCACCAGGTAGGCCATGCCGGCGACGAGGTCGCCGACCGGGCAATAGGCCCGGACCCGCATGCCGCTGGCCGCAAGCGCGTGACCGAGCTCGTCGCCGAGCCCGCGCAGCACCTGCAGCTCGAGCTCTGAGTCGGGGGTACCGGAGATCCGGTTGTAGGCGATCGCGTGCGAGACCGAGCGCAGGTTGTGCGACGCGATCGCGACTCGCACCGCCGGTCGGGCGTCCAGCAGCGTCCGCGTCAGCGCCTCGAAATTACGGTCGCAGTCGCGCTTGTCGGTGAACACCGGCACCTCCCAGCCGTGCTGGCGCGCTTGGACCAGCTCCTGGTCCCAGTAGGCGCCCTTGACCAGGCGTACGGTCAGCGGCGGGCGCCGGGCGCCGTCGCGGGCCCAGTCGAGGATCTGCTGCAGCTGGGCCGGTGAGTCACGCAGGTAGGCCTGCAGGACGACACCGGCGGATGGCCCGTCAGCGAACTCCGGCGCGGACAGCAACTCGAGCACGAGCTCGAGCACCGCGTCGCGCGAATCCAGTGACTCCATGTCGATGTGCAGGTGCGCGCCGCACTCGGCGGCGAGGCGCAGCAATGGACGCATTCGCGTCGGCGGCATCGCGCCGTCCGCGGTCGGGCGCGTCGGGTCGCAGCAGCGGCGTCAGCGCCGACATCTTCACGCACACGTTCGCGCGTGGCAGCGCGCCGCTGCGATCGGCCTCGAGAACCGGGCGCGACGGCCAGGCCGCGGTCGCCGCCGAGACGGTCGCCAGCGCCTCGCGACAGCGCTCCGCGTAGCGGTCGGCTTCGTGCTCGGTGACGGTCGCCTCACCGAGCAGGTCGAGCGAACTGGCGATCCCGTCGTCCCACAGCCGGCGCAGCGTCGGCAACGCCGCCGACGGATCCCTGCCGACAATGAAGCGGTGGGCAAGGTGCCTGACGCCGCCCGCGGCGGCCGCGCCGAGCGCCGTACGGCCGGCGCGCGTGCCCGAGACCCGCATCGCGGCCGAGATCGGCGGCGGCGTGTCCGACAGCTCGTCCAGGAATCCGGTCAGGTGGCGGGCGAGGTCGTCCAGCGAACGGCAGGCGGGCGCCACGTCGACGAACCGAAACAGCGCCGCGCGCAGCTGCTGGTCAGAGGTGGCGAACTCCATCGCGCGGGCGTCGAGCGCGCGCAGCGGCTGGCGCGCGGTCGAGGGGAACGCCGCCGCCAACTCGGCGCCGACCGCGTCGAGCTCACGCTCGAGGGCTGCGTCTGAGGCCGCCGGGGCACTCATCCGCCGGCCTCCACCGGTTGCGCGGACGCAAGCGGCGCCGCTCCCGGGCTGGTCCGCACGATCGCCTGCCAGCCACTGTCGCGCGCGCGTTCGCGCTCGTCGGCCACGCCGCCGCCGCGGACCCCGAACAGGCGCTTGGCATAGATCAGGTAGACGACGACCGCCAGGTTGATGGCAAGCCCGATCAGCTTCAGCGGTGACACCCGCTCGGTCAGCTCATAGATCTCGAACGGCAGCAGGATCACGGTCGCGATGAACGTCAGGTACTCCGCCCAGCGCTTGCCCAGCCACAGACCGACCGCCTCGGTCAGCTCCAGCGCCGCGTAGCAGAGCAGCGCAATACCGGCTTCGATCAGCGTGCCCCTCGACAGCGTGAACAGCTTGTCGAGCTCGTGCACGATCCCGACGTGGCCCTTGGTGGTCACCGGGCCGCCGGCGATCGCGCTCTGCAGCGAGGTCGTGAACTGGTAGAAGCGATCGTGGAGCTTGGCACGGTCGGCCGCGAACGCGAGCACCGCGATTCCCAGCAGGCCGAGGATCAGGAAATGAAACACGCGGTCGATTGCGATCAGCCGCAGCACGATCCGATCGTGCAGTGCCTTGCCCCGCCGGGGCAGCTCATCCTCCGGTGGCGCGGGCCGGATCGCGGGCGTCGGCGGGACGATCGATACCCAGCCGTCGCAGCGCACGCACCGATACCACGGCATGCCGTCAACCTCGCGGCCGACGATCGTCCGGTCGACGCCGGCGGGGACCGTCGCGGGGTCGAGCAGCATGTGGCCGCGGATGCCGCAGGTGATCAGCTCGAAGTCGAGATGGCGGCGTTTGCGGGGATGTCGCGTGCCCGGGGTCGGCGCCATGCTTGCAAGCTACCGCGCCACCGGTGCCTAAGATGCCCGCGATGCGTCACCTGCGCACGGCGGCTGCGGCGCTGGCCGCGTTGGTCGCCGGATTGCTCGCCGGCTGCGGCTCCAGCCACACCGCAACGGTCAGCTCGTCGCCCAGCTCGACGAAGACCGTCACTCGGACGGTGACCGCCGCCCACTCGCCCAAGGCGTCGGCGACGGCGTCGTCCTCCTCGACGACGAGCACGCCGACCGGCGCGAGTTCGCCCTCGCAGGCCGCCGCGGTCCCGATCTGCCGCGCCGCGGGGCTGAAGCTCAGCTACCTGGGCGGGCAGGGGGCGACGGGCCACGGGCTGGTCGGGTTCGCCGTCCGCAACACCGCGGACGCCGCGTGCTCGACGATCGGCTACCCGGGGATCCTGTTCCTGTCCAAGGCCGGTGCGCCGCTGCCGACCCACCCGATCCACACCACCAGCGACTTCTTCGGCCACACGAAGTACGGGCAGGTGACGGTCGCTGCGGGCCAGCAGGCGTCCTTCCGGCTGGGCGTGACCCACGGCTCGGCCTCGCCGAAGGGTTGCGTGACCGCCGCCGGGCTGCAGGTGATCGCGCCCAACGACACCGCGACGATGCGGATCAAGATTCCCGGCGGGCTGTATGAGTGCCATGGCACGGCGACCGAGTCACCGATGCAACCCGGCACGTCCGCGTATCACTGAAACCCGGCGGTCTGTGCCGCCCGGCCGCGATCAATGCCGACCCGCGAACCGGGCCTCAGAGCAGCCGGAAGCGCACGAGGTCTTCGTCGCCCTGCTCGACCACCGCGCCCTCGGCAACGAGCAGATCGAGGTGGCCAAGCACCTCCGACAACGTCAGGAACGCCTGTGTGACCGCCACCGAAGCCCACATCGCGGTTGCCAGCTCGAACGCGGTCCGGGGCCCTGAGCGCAGCAGCGCGGAGATCTTGCGCGCGCGGCGCGCGTGCAGCCGCAGCCGCTCGTCGATCAGCGCGACGTGGTCGGTCACGGGTGGGCCATGGCCGCCGAGCACGAGCCGCAGCGGCAGCTCGCGTGTGGCCCGCAGCGAGGCGATGTAGGTCTGCAGCGCGTGCGGGCGCTCGCCGACGCCGTCGGCCGGCGCGCCGAGCGGTCGCGAGATCAGCGGGTTGGAGGAGATCTGCGCCAGCAGGTGATCGCCGCCGATCGCGATCGCCTGTCGCTCGTCGTGCAGGATCACGTCGGAGGGGCTGTGGCCGGGCCGATGATGGACCGTCAGCGAGCGGCCCGCGAACTCGAGCGCCGCGCCGTCGTGCAACGGCCGGTCGACCTCGCCGGCCGAGCCGAACGCGCGGAACGCGGCGGTCGCGACGCTGAGCGCGGTCGCGAGGTTCTCGGGCACGCCGTGGCGGCGCATCAGCATCATCGCGAACGCGTCGTCGGCGGCCGCCGCCGCCGAGAAGTGACGCAGGTAGGGGACCAGCTGATGCCAGGCGGCGACGCGGGCACCCGACCGGCGCGCGAGGATCTCGACCAGCCCGAGGTGATCCATGTGCTGGTGGGTGAGCACGATCAGCTCGAGATCCTCGATCCGGTGACCGAGCTCGTGCAATCCGGTCTCCAGCAGGTCGAGCGACTTGCCGGAGTTCGGGCCGGTATCGACGAGCGTCAGCGGCTCGTCATCGATCAGGTAGCAGTTCACGCGGCCGACGAGAAATGGCGTCGGCAGCGCGATCACGTGGATTCCCGCGCTGGCGGCGGCATCCCAGGCGGCTTGCTGATCACCGTCCTGGGTCTGGACCGTCCGGCCGGCGCCGTCGCTCACGAGCGGATCAGCTCGAGCACCTCGTCGCGCTTGGCGGCCATGTGCTCGGGAGAACGCAGCGATTCCAGGCACAGCCGCAGCAGCGGCTCGGTGTTTGACGAACGGACGTTGAAGTGCCAGTCGTCGTAGTCGATCGAGACCCCGTCGAGATCGGTGCGGCGCCCGTCGCTGTAACGCTCGCCGATCGCGTCGATCTTCGCCTGCTGGTCGGCGACCTCGGTGTTGATCTCGCCGGAGATGAAGTACCTCGAGCGGTAGGGCTCCAGCAGCTTGGACATCGTCACCCCGCGGGTGCTGAGCAACTCGAGGATCAGCAGCGCCGGCAACGTTCCGGAGTCCGCGCAGTAGAAGTCCCGGAAGTAATAGTGACCGGAGACCTCGCCTCCGAACACCGCGGTCGGCACCTCGCGCATTCGCTGCTTGAAGAAGGCGTGGCCGACACGGTTGATCAGTGCCTCGCCGCCGACGCGGGCCGCCGTGTCGGCGACCGCGCGGCTGGCGCGTACGTCGTACAGCACCGTCGCTCCGGGGTTCTTGGCGATCATCGACTCCGACATCAGCGCGGTCAGGAAGTCGCCGTCGACGAACTTGCCGGTCTCATCGATGAAGAAGCAGCGGTCGGCGTCACCGTCCCAGGCGATCCCGAGATCGGCCCCCTGCTTGATCACCTCGGCAATGATGAACTCGCGGTTCTCGGGCAACAGCGGGTTCGGTTCGTGGTCGGGGAAATTGCCGTCCGGGGTGAAGTACGCCTCGTGCAGATCGAGCCCGAGCCGGTTGAGCAACGGCCCGACCATCGGGCCCGCCATGCCGTTGCCGCCGTCGACGACGACCTTCAGCGGCTTCACCGCCGCGGCGTCGATGAACGACAGCGCCGCGTCCTGGAACTCGGCGTAGACGTCGACGTCGGTGACCGAGCCGGGGGTAGCGGCGCCCTCGCCGAGACCGGCGGCGATCCGGTCGCGGACGTCGCCGATCCCGGCATCGCCGGACAACGCCAGCGCGCCGCGGCCGACGAGCTTGGCGCCCGTATAGCGCTTCGGATTGTGTGATGCGGTGCACATCAGTCCACCGTCGAGACCGCGCGAGCCGACGAGGAAATACAGCATCTCGGTGCCGACCTGGCCGGCATCGAGCACGGCGGCACCCTCCGCGATCATCCCTTCGCGGTACGCGGCCGCCATCTCGGGCGCGGTCAACCGCATGTCGCGGCCAAGCCCGAGCGTCAGCTCGGCGACGGGCTTGTCCTCCAGCGCGGCGATCACCCGCGCGAAGGCGCGGCCGATCTGATGGGCAATGCCGGGGTCGAGGTCGTCGCCGTGGACGCCACGAATGTCGTATGCCTTGAAGATCTCAGGCTTGGCTTGAGCGGTCACCGGCGGATCATGCCTGATATTCCGCGGTCGCGAGGCCGAGCGCCAGCAGCCCGATCGTCGTGATCCTCGGCGGCGCTCGTGTGACGCACCGGATCGGCCGCGCGCGCGGGCCCCGAGGAGCGCATGTGCCAGACGATCGAGCATCCCGAGGTGCCCGCCCGGCTCCTATAGTGAAAGGCGATGTCCGGACACTCAAAATGGGCTTCGATCAAGCACAAGAAGGCGGTCGTCGACCAGCGTCGCGGCCAGCAGTTCACGAAGCTGACTCGCGCGATCACGGTGGCCGCCCGTGAGGGCGGAGGCGATCTCGAGGGCAACCCGTCGCTGGCGCTGGCCGTGCAGAAGGCGCGTGACGCGTCGATGCCGAAGGACAACATCGAGCGCGCGATCGCCAAGGGAACCGGTGAGGGCGTCGACGCCGATCAGATCGAGAACGTGCTGTACGAGGGCTACGGTCCCGGCGGTGTCGCACTGTTGATCGAGACGTTGACCGACAACCGCAACCGAACCTCGGCCGACGTCCGCCACGCGCTGTCCAAGCACGGCGGCAGCCTCGGCGAGCCCGGATCGGTGGCGTACCTGTTCGAAAAGAAGGGCATGATCGTCGTCGACGCCGCTCGCTATGAAGAAGAGGCTCTGTTGGTCGCGATCGACGCCGGCGCCGAGGACATCTCCCAGGACGACGATGTGTTCGAGATCATCAGCGAGCCCGGCGAGCTGGGCGCGGTCCGGGGGGCGCTGGCGAGGGCCGGAATCGAGATCGAGTCGGCCGACGTCAGTCAGCGGCCGACCGCGCGGGTGCCGGTGTCGGAGTCTGACGCGGTCAAGCTGCTGAAGCTGATCGACATGCTCGAGGAGTCAGATGACGTCAACGCGGTCCATGCGAACTTCGACGTCGACGCCGACGTGCTCGAGAAGCTCGCCGGCTGAGCGCCGGTTTCGGTAAGAGCCGTCGAAGAGTTGGCCGCCGCGGCGCGTGGCGGCCGCTACCCTCCCCGAGCGTTCATGCGTAAGACATTCACCACCATCTGCCTGATCGCCGGCGTCGGCGCCGCGATCGCGGGCTGCGGGTCGAGCTCGGGCAGCGGCACCACCGCCGCGGGCATCACGACCGCGCCGTCCGGCGGGAGCTCTGGCGTGACCACCTCCTCGTCGACCTCGAGCACGAAGCTGCCGAGCGCGTTCAACACCGAGCCAACGATCAAGACCCCCGGTGGCACGCCGCCCACCAAGCTCGAGACCAAAGATCTGATCGTGGGCACCGGCACGAAGGTGACCTCGCCGACGCAGACGGTCACGATCTCCTACGTCGGCGCGCTGTACTCCAACGGCAAGGTGTTTGACTCCTCCTGGAAGGACGACCCCAGCACCCACACGATCACCCAGCCGTTGTCGGGCTTCGTCCCGGGCTTTCAGCAGGGGATCCTCGGGATGCGGGTCGGCGGCCGGCGGGAGATCACGATCCCGCCGAAGCTGGCCTACGGCAGCAAGCCCCAGAAGGGGATTCCGGCCAACTCGACGCTGATCTTCATCGTCGACCTGCACGCGGTTTCCTAGCGACACTGGCGTCCTCGGGTGTCCGCTGCCGGGCGCGGTACAGCGGCACCGGCGCGGACATGCCCTTGAGCCGGTGGCGGCCGGCGAACGACCAGTCAAACCGGTCCGGGCACGCGTCACGAACCTGCACCGTGCACAGCACCGACCCCGGCCGGGCACTGCCCGTCACCCGGCTGGCGAGGTTGACGATATTGCCGAAGTAGTCGCCGGTCCGCGGCGTCACCGGACCGAACGCGATTCCCGCCCGTAGGCTCGGCAGGCCTTCGGCGGCGACCGCGTCGACGAGCTCGAGCGCGACCGCGACGAGTTCGCCCTGATCGGTCGAGACGAACATCACCGCGTCACCGATCGTCTTGATCAGCCGCACCGGAGGGTGCGTGACGGTTTGCGCCAGGCGCGCCAGCCGCCCCGCGACCCAGCCGACCTCTCCGCCTCCGAGCTCGGCGCCGAGGCGCGTGAAGCCGACGAGATCCGCGAAGCCGACCGCCAGCTCCTGCTCGACCGCGGGCTCGCCGGTCTCGAGCTCGCGCCGGCCGAGCATCCCTCGCCGGACCGAGTCGCGCAGATGGGCGTTGAAGCCCGACACCAGGATCGGCTCGACCGCCGGCGTCAGCTCCTCGGCGAGCGTCGCGAACCGCTGCGCGACCTCCTCCTCGGCATCGCCCTTGCGCAGGAACGTCCGCAGCGCCGCGTTCGTGATCGTGGCGGCCAGGCGTGACATCCCCTCTCCGAGCACGGCGCTGATCTCGGCGATCGCATCCTCGGAGAAGCCCGCGTCGAGGAACATCCGCATCGAGCGAGCCGCTTCGATGTCGCGCTCTGAGAAGACGCGGTCCTCGGGACCCGGTTCGGCGAGGCCGACCTGACGTCGGATCCGCATCACGACCTCGGCCGGGAGTCCGGTGAGCTGCTCGATCTCGGTCGCGCTGTAGGTGCCGGACAGCACCCGGTCGACCGCGAGCAGTGCAAGTCGGTTCTCGGCCAGCGCCAGCAGCAGGTCCTGTTCGGAGAAGCCCTGCGCGCGCAGCAACGCCAGCAGTTTGCGACGCTGCTCGCGCCCGTCGCCATCAAGGCCGTCGAGCCACCGTTCGTCGTCGAGTGCCATGTCGGTTCATCCTGCCCGATGTCAAGGTCGTTCGCTAGCATCGCCGATTCGTTTTCGCGGGCGCCGCGAAGCCTTGCGCCCCCGGTTCCCGCCCAGCCGACCTGATGGAAGGAACTTCTCAGTTGCTTTCGATCCTGATGCCTGTCTACAACGAGCGCGAGCGCGTCAGCGAGGCGATCGTCGAGGTGCTGGCAACCGACCTCCCGACCGATTTCGAACTGATTCTCGTCAACGACGGCTCGACCGACGGCACCACCGAGATCCTGCGCGCGGGCGACTGGGGCGAGAACGTCCGCCTGTTCGAGCATGAGGTCAACAAGGGCAAGGGGGCGGCGATCCAGACCGGGCTGCGCGAGGCGCGCGGCGAGTTCGCGGCGATCTTCGACGCCGACCTCGAGTACGACCCCGCCGACCTCGGGGTGCTGATGCCGCCGCTGTTGGAGGGCAAGACGAACGCCTGTTTCGGGGTCCGCGCGTTCGACGGCTACACGAGCCACTCGTTCATGTTCGTGATGGGCAACAAGGGCGTGACGCTGGCCTGCAACATGCTGTTCAACGTCTACCTGCACGACATCATGACCTGCCACAAGATGATCCGAACCGAGTTGTTTCGCGGGCTCGATCTGCACGCGAACGGGTTCACGATCGAGCCCGAGATCACCGCCCGGCTGGTCCAGCACCACGAGAAGATCTTCGAGGTGCCGGTGCACTACCACGCCCGCTCGTCGGACGAGGGCAAGAAGCTGACCGCTCGCGACGGCTTCCGGGTGATCGGGACGCTGCTGAAGCTGCGATTCGGCGGACTCAGCCGTAGCTGAGCAGTGGCCGGCCCCGTGCCACTCACCCTGTTACCGGGCTGCGGGCCCTAACATCGCCCGCCGATGTCAGCCGTCGACCTGCCCCCGAAGCGGCTGCAGCAGCCCTCCCGTGGCTCCGAGAATGGCGCCGGCGAGGGGGTCCTGCAGCGCACCACGCGTTCCTCGGCCTTCTGGTCGGTGGTCGCCTGCATCGTGCTGGCGGTGTTGTCGGCGGTGGTGTTGCCGACGGTCCCCAGTTACGACCCGTGGTCGTGGATCGTGTGGGGTCGTGAGATCACCGACCCGCACATCAGCTTCATCATCTCCGGCGGCCCGTCGTGGAAGCCGCTGCCGTTCGTGTTCACGACGGTCTGGGGCGCGTTCGGCAATGCCGCGCCGACGCTGTGGGTGATCACCGCACGAGTCGGTGGGCTGCTCGGGCTGGTCGCCGCCTGGCGGCTGGCCCACAAGCTCGCGGGGGGCGGCACCGCGGGCGTCGTCGCGGGCGTGCTCGCGGTGGCGGCGGTGCTGCTGACCCAGGACTGGTTCTATTACTTCCTGCACGGCACCTCCGAGACGATGTTGATCGGGGTCACGCTGTGGGCGGTCGACCGGCTGATCGAGGGCCGCAAGATCCAGGCGTTCTGGCTGATGGTCGCGGCTTCATGGATCCGGCCGGAATGGCTTCCGCTCGAGATCCTCTACGCCGCCTGGCTGATCTGGCGCGAGCCGGGCTTTCGGACGTGGCCGATGCTGGCGATGCTCGCGCTCGGGGTGATCTCGTTCCCGATCGCGTGGTTCGTGCCGCCGTGGATCGGCTCCGGCGACGCATTCCTGGCCGCGTCGCACGCGGCCGAGTACAACGGCAACCTCGGGCCTGACCCGTTCATCGCGGTCAACTCCCGAGGGATCAACGACCAGGTGCTGCCGATCCTCGCGTTCGCGATCGCCGGCGTGCTGATCGGCTGGCTGCGTGACGGTCGTCGGCTGATCCTCGTGCTCGGACTGGCGGTGATCCTCTACTACGTCGTGGTCGTCGCCGAGACGATGAAGGGCTACCCGGGCCTCGAGCGCTTCTTCTTGCCCGACGCCTCGTTGATCTGCGTGCTCGGCGCCTACGGGATGGTCAGGATCGCCCAGTTGGCCGGCGAGTTGGTGTCGGGCCGCGCCGGCGCCGACGGTTCGGCGGCGACCGTCGCTACGGTCGGCACGTTCGTCGTGCTGGCGGCGGTCTCGGTGCCGTTCATCACGACGCGGATCTCGGAGGCACGGGCCGCGTTCCCGCAGGCGTCGCTGGCGGTCACCACCTCCAACCAGATGACGCGCGTGGCCGCGGCGGTCGGCGGACGCGGCAGCGTGTTCCCGTGCAAGTCGAGCTTCGCGGCGGTCAACCATGGCGTGCAGTCCGAGATGGCCTGGAAGCTGAAGGTGCCGCTGGAGCGGGTCGGGACGGTGATGTCGCAGCCGGGCGTCAACTTCGTCGGTCCGCACAACTCGGTGACCGGTTCCGCGGCGCCGGTCGATCCGCGGCTCACGCACTCGCAGGCGCTCGCCCGTGTCGACGGCTGGATCGCACTGCGCCAGACGACGCCCGGCCTGCCGCAGGCGTGCGACGGCCACTGACGCGGCCGGCGCTCCGCCCGATTGACCGACGGGGGGAGGCGTCCGGGCGCGGCCGCAGAATGTCTGTTCGATGCTCGTCCTCGGGATCGATCCAGGCACCGCGTCGACCGGCTACGGCCTCGTCTACGGCGACGGCCCGCGGCTGCGCGCCGGCGATCGTGGCGTGATCGCCACGCGCCCCGGCGTCGCGCCCGAGCTGCGCCTGGCCCAGATCAACGCCGAGGTCGGTGAGCTGCTCGATCGCCACCGTCCCGACGCGCTCGCGATTGAGGAGCTGTATTTCGGCGCGAACGTGCAGACCGCATTCGCGGTCGGCCAGGCTCGGGGTGTGATCCTGCTGGCGGCCGGGCAGCGACGGATCCCGGCCCGGTCCTACACGCCGCAGCAGGTCAAGGGGGCGGTCTGTGGATCGGGTCGCGCGCCCAAGGACCAGGTCGGGCGGATGGTCGCGCGGCTGCTCGCACTCGAGGCCGTGCCGAGGCCCGATCACGTCGCCGATGCGCTCGCGGTCGCGGTCTGCGACCTGAACGCCGCGCCGCTGGCGCGCACGGTACAGGCGGCGGCGGCGACGCCTCGGCGCCCCGCCGGCGATGCGCGCCAGCGCGAGGTTCCCGACGCGCTCGCCGCGCTCGCAAGGGGAGAGCGGTGATCGCGCTGATCTGCGGCCGCGTCGCCGTGCGCCGCGGCGACCATGTGATCGTCGACTGCGGCGGCGTCGGCTATCGGCTGGCGGTCTCATCCGAGACGCTGCGCCACGTCCCGGCGATCGGCGAGCAGGTCTCGCTGCACACCCACCTCGTCGTCCGCGACGACGCGCTGGCACTGTACGGCTTTCACTCCGAGACCGAGCGCGATCTGTTCCTGATGCTGCTCGGTGTGCAGACGGTCGGTCCGAAGATGGCGATCGCGGTGCTGTCCGGCGGCACGCCGCGCGAGCTGTTAGCGGCGGTCGCGGCCGGGGACGTCTCGCGACTACGAGCGCCCGGGGTCGGTAAGCGGACCGCCGAGCGAATCATCGTCGAGCTGCGCGAGAAGGTCGCGGCGGCGACCCCCGACGCCGAGATCTCCGTTGCTCGCGCCGACGATCCGCGCGCGCAGGCTCGCGTGGCGCTGATCGGGTTCGGCTACGGCGCCGACGAGGTCGACGGGCTGCTGGCCGATGCCGATCTCGAGTCGACCGAGCAGCTGATCGCGCACGCGCTGCGGAGCGCACGGCGATGAGCGCGCTCGAGCCGCGGCTGTCGGACCCGACCGTGCTGCCCGACGAAGATCGCGACGAGGATCGCTCGCTGCGACCCCGCCGGCTGCAGGACTTCATCGGCCAGGAGGTCCTGCGCGAGCAACTGGCGGTCTCGATCACGGCCGCGATCAAGCGCGGCGAGCCGCTTGACCACGTACTGCTGGCCGGGCCACCGGGGCTCGGCAAGACATCGCTGGCACAGATCATCGCCACCGAGATGGACGCCCCGCTGACGCAGACGGCCGGCCCGGCGCTTGAGCGCAAGGGCGATATCGCTTCCCATCTGGCCAGCCTCGAGCCCGGGGCAGTCCTATTCGTGGACGAGATCCACCGACTGCCGCGTGCGCTGGAGGAGACCTTCTACCCGGCGATGGAGGACGGCATTCTGCCGTTCACCGTCGGCCAGGGCGCGGGCGCGAAGATCATGACGCTGCCGCTGCCGCCGTTCACGCTGATCGGCGCGACGACCCGGGTCGGGCTGCTGACGACCCCGCTGCGCGACCGGTTCGGCATCCAGCACCGACTCGAGCATTACCAGCCCGAGCAGCTGGCGTTGATCGTGCGTCGCTCGGCCGGGCTGCTCGGCGTCTCGATCGAGGACGACGGCGCGGTCGCGATCGCGGCCCGAAGCCGCGGCACGCCCCGCGTCGCCAATCGCTTGCTGCGTCGCGTGCGCGACTACGCCGAGGTTCGTCACGGGGGTGTCGTCACGGCCGCGGTGGCAGACGACGCGCTCGATCTGCTCGAGGTCGACGAGCGCGGGCTCGACCGCTTGGATCGCGAGATCCTGCGGGTGATCTGCGAGAAGTTCGCGGGCGGCCCGGTCGGGCTGTCGACGCTCGCGGTCGCGGTCGGCGAGGAGCAGGACACCGTCGAGGACGTGTACGAGCCCTATCTGCTGCAGTGCGGGCTGATCGAACGCACGCCACGGGGCCGCGCCGCGACCCGCTCAGCCTACGAGCACCTCGGCCTGACCCGGCCCGGTCCGGCGACGCTGCTCTGAGCCGGGCGCCGGCCGAGATGAAAATCTCGCTAAGAGGCGGCCCGATGCGCGCGTCGGTCTGTCTATCCTGGGCCTGATCGATGGCGCGTGAGCACTACTTCATCTGCCCGCACTGCGGCAGCCGCACGATGGGCACCGACCGCAACGCCGGCTTCAGGCGTGAGGCTCGCGGCTGCGAGAAGTGCGGGTTCGCGTATCTGTTCGAACTGCTCGACGACTACTACCCGGCCCCGAACGCGGCGTTCTTCGCGTGTGACGGTGACGGCCGGATCGTCGATTGCGGCCGTGGCTCGTTCGAGCTCACCGGGCTGAAGACCGAGCAGGTGATGGGTCGGCCGGTGCGCGATGTGCTGGGGCTGCGTTTCGAGGACGGGTCTGACCACGTCGGCACCGCGCTCGAATGGGAGGTCCGCGTCAAGCAGAAGGCGGTCCAGGTCAACGCCGAACACGATCTGCCCGCCCACGCCGTCGCTGACATCTTCCCCGCCTACGATGACGACGAGGGGGGCGTGCTGGTCGTGCTGACCCCCACCAACGACCGCTGACACAATCGTCGCTGGGCGGGCGCGCCGTCCGGCCCGGTCAGCGCGCGGCCACCTATCTCTTGAGCCTTCACCTCCCACACTGATGTCCGACCGAAAGCGAAACGGCCTCGTCCTGCTGCTCGTGCTCGGCCTGCTGGCCGTGTCGGCGGTCGTGATCGCGGTCAAGCCGACGCTGCTCGGGCTCGACCTCAAGGGCGGCGTTCAGCTGACCTACAAGGCGCTACCGACGCCGCAGACGCCGGTCGTGACCTCGTCGGCGCTGGCGGACACGGTCTCGATCATGGACGCGCGGGTCAACCAGTTCGGCGTTTCGCAGGCGACGGTCCAGACACAGGGTGGCGGCAGCAACGCGCAGATCGTCGTCAGCCTCCCGGACGTCCAGAACATCACGCGGGCCGAGAACCAGATCGGCTCGACCGCCCAGCTCGAGTTCTATGACTGGGAGCAAAGCGTGATCCTGCCGAGCGGCAAGACCGTCGCCAGCCAGCTGCCGCTCAACAACCCGCAGGCCGAGAAGATCAGCCAGGGGGTCCCGTCCCAGGGACTGGCACCGGGCGAGCCCGATACCGGCGGGGTGCCGCTCTACAACGCGGTCAAGCTCGCCTCCCGCCAGCCGGTAGCGCCGTTGAATCCCAACCTCTCGCGTAAGGGACCGCTGTACTTCCTGTTCGGCGCGCCGGGCTCACAGGCGTGCACGGCTGCCGCCAAGGACAAGGGCACGGTCCCGATCAAGGGCGAGCACTGTTACCTGGCCGGGATCACCGGCTACAGCACCCTGTCGCAGCTGAAGACCGCGACGCTGCCCAAGGGCGTGTCGTTCAGCGACGGCCAGGTGCTGGTCGTGCCGCAGGGCTGGGTGCTGCTGCAGGCGTCGAACCCGAGCCCGACCGACACGGTCGCCGCCAACAGCCCGACTGCGCAGTTCTTCGTGCTCAAGGACCAGCCCGCGCTGTCGGGGCGCCAGATCGCCAACCCGACCGCGAGCACCCAGAATGCGCAGCCGATCGTGCAGTTCGGCTTCTCGCACGGGGGCGCCAGCGACTTCCAGCAGGTCACCGCGAACATCGCCCACCGCGGCCAGAAACTGCGGATCGGGTCAAACAACCGCTTCCAGCATTTCGCGGCGGCGCTTGACGGGCAGCTGCTGACGGTCCCGCAGATCGATTACACCCAATATCCGGATGGGATCGTCAACACCGGGTCCTCGACCGCGGGCGCGTCGATTCAGGGCAACTTCACGACCTCGTCGGCGCAGGATCTCGCGACCCAGCTGCGGCTGGGGACGCTGCCGGTCAAGCTGAGCCGGATCTCCGAGCAGACGATCTCGGCGTCGCTCGGTGCCCAGGCGCTGCACAAGGCGTTGATCGCCGGCGCCGTCGGGCTCGGGATCGTGGCGCTGTTTTTGATCCTCTACTACCGGATCCTCGGATTGATCGCGACGACGACGCTGTTCATCTACGGGATCTATTTCTACGCGCTGATCAAACTGATCCCGATCACGCTGTCGCTGGCCGGGATCGCCGGCCTGATCCTGACGATCGGCGTCGCCGCCGACGCGAACATCGTGATCTTCGAGCGCGTCAAAGAGGAGATCCGCGCGGGCAGATCGATCCGCTCCGGGATCGCGATCGGCTACAAGAAGGGCCTGTCGGCGATCATCGACGCGAACGTCGTCACGATCATGGTCGCGTTCATCCTGTTCGTGCTCTCGACCGAGTCCGTCCAGGGCTTCGCATTCACGCTCGGGATCGGCACGATCGTGTCGCTGTTCACCGCCGTGCTCGCGACCCAGGCGATCATGATGACCGTCGGCGATTCGAAGATGATGGCGCGGCCGTCGGCGCTGGGTGCGGGCAAGCGCAAGCGGCCGATCACGTTCGACTTCATGGGCAAGTCGAGGTACTTCTTCACGCTGTCGGGCGTGATCCTGTTGGTCGGGGCGCTCGCGATCGGCGCCAAGGGCCTGAACCTCGGGATCGATTTCACGGCCGGAACCTCGGCGACCGCGGCGCTCAAGCAGCCCGCGAGCGCGGCGCAGGTCGCGACCGTGGCCGGCAACGCAGGTGCTCCGAGCCCGACCGTGGTCAAGGTCGGCAGCTCCGGCAACCAGTACAAGATCTCGTTCAAGCAGGCCGGGCCGGACGTCGCGACCAAGGTCCGCTTCGCGCTCAACGACCGCTTCGGCGTCAGCCAGTGGAACTCGACATCGATCGGACCGACGTTCGGCAAGACCGTCGCGCACGAGGCGATCATCGCGATCATCGCGGCGCTGGCCGTGATCTCGCTGTACGTGGCATTGCGGTTCGATCGCAAGTTCACGATTCCGGTGCTCATCGCGCTGATGCACGACCTGCTGATCACTGCCGGTGTGTATGCGCTCGTCGGCCGCCAGGTGACGGTCGACACCGTCGCGGCGCTGCTGACGATTCTCGGCTACTCGTTATACGACACGATCATCGTTTTCGACCGGGTCCGCGAGAACATCCCGCGGATGCCGCGGGCGGCGTTCTCGCAGATCGTCAACCGCTCGATGTCGGAGGTGATCACACGATCGCTGGCGACGACGTTCTGCACGCTGTTGCCGGTGCTGGCGCTGTGCGTGTTCGGCGATTCGACGCTGCGTGACTTCGGCTTCGCGTTGCTGGTCGGCGTCGCCTCGGGTGCGTACTCGTCGATCTTCATCGCGTCGCCGGTGCTGACCCACTGGAAGGAACGCGAACCCCAGTTCCGCCACCGCCGCCAGCGGATCATCGATCGCTTCGGCTTTGTACCGGCATACGCGACCGCCGCTGCCGACGTCGAGCCCCAGCAGCGCCGACGCACGCGCGCGACGCTGTCGGAGGTCGGCGAGGAGATCTCGGCTGAGGAGTTCGAGGAGCTCAAGCGGGGGATCGTCGACGAGGAGCGCGAGCCGGCCGGTCAGATCTCGACGCTGACCCGTCGTCGCGCCCAGACCTCCGACGACGAGCTCTCAGAGCAGGAGCGCGCGGGGAGCGGTCGCAGCCGGCGTGGCGATGACGCTGACCGCGAACCTGCCGGCTCCGGCTCGGGCTCCGTCCCGGCACGGCCGATGAGTCGCTCGCAACGGCTCCGGGCCGAGGCCGCAGAGGCGGCCGACGCACAGCGCGCGGGTACGCCGACGCCGCCGCCGCAGCCGACCGGGCCGGCGCTCGACCCGGCGATCACCGACGATGACCTCACTGCCCAGCAGCCGTTGTCAGACGAGGACGCGACCGAGCTCGCCGACGCCGCTGCCAGCGAGGATGCCGCCGACGACGCTCCTCCGGACGAGGATCAGCAGCCGCGCAAGCCGCCGTCGCGTGGTCGCTCACGAAACCGCAGACATGGAAGGCGCCGCTGATGGGTCTGCTCGCCTGGGTGATGATGGGTCTCGCGATCTGGCACTTCACGATCTGGCTGCCGGACCGCTACTGGGGCGGGATCGTTGGCGCGTTCGTCGGCGCCGTCGTCGGCGCGGTGCTGGTCGGGCTGATCATCAACGGCTTCTCGATCCCCGGCACGAACGACACGACGATCACGACCGCACTCGAAGGGATCCCCGGCGCGCTGATCGGGATCGGGCTCGTGTACGCGATCGGCGTCAGGCGCGAGCGCGCGTCCGAGCAGGCGCTCGCTACCCGCTAGACCCCCAGCTCACTGCTGCAACGCGCGGCGAGCGAGCTCGGCGACGCGCTCGGGCGCCTCCAACGACGGCAGATGGGCGACATCCTCGAGCGCAACGAACGTCGCGTCCGGGATCCGGTCGGCGATCGCTCGACCCTGGTCGATCACGCCGCGGACGTCGAGCAGCCCACAGGCGACCGTGACCGGGATGCGCAGCTCGCCGAGCCGGTCCCAGGCACCGACGCCGGAATCACGCTCCAGCCGCTCGCGCCCGGACTCCGACCGCAGTGCGGTCACGGCCATCTCCAGCGCGAGGGCGCGCGTTGCGCCCGCGACCCGGCCCTCGGCGGCCTCGGGACCGTCGAGCCAGATCTTGGCCTCGAGCCGGGCGACCTCGTCCAGATCGCCGGCCGCGAAGGCACGCTCACCGCTGTCCAGCAGCCTTTCGGTGGTCTCGTCGTAGGTCGTTTCGGGGCTGTCGCTGACCGCCGGAGAGAGCAGCAGCAACCCGGCCAGACGCTCGGGCTCGGTCACGGCAAGATCGAGCGCGAGCGCGCCGCCGATCGAGTTGCCCAGCAACCAGACCGCCTGCTCGGCGACCTGGTCGAGCACCCGCACGAGGTCCTCGCGCTGATCGAACGCGGCATCGCCGAGCGGTGAGCAGCCGTAGCCCCGGCGGTCATAGGCGATCAGCTCGGGCATCCCCTCCATCTGGTCAAAGACGCCGCCGAACGAGCGCGAGTCGGCAACACCGGCGTGCAGCGCGATCAGCATCGGGCGCTCGTCGTAGCGGCTGGCGCGGCGCTCGCCGTGCAGCGTCGCGCCGGGAACCGTCAGCTCGATCACCGACATCGCTCGATCATCGCAGCATCGTCGCGCGAGCGTGCGATCGGACCGCACGGACACGCGCGATCCGTCTGGCGGCGCGCCTACGCTGCCGTTTGGATGACGCCGATCGCCCCGCTGCAGCTCGCGCCCGAACCCGCACACGGCGGAGGCGGCCGTCCGGAGCTGCGCGTCGTCGAAGGTGGGGACGCCGCCGCGCCGGCGGCGCCGCGCGTCCGCTTCGAGCTGCCCGGCTACGACCTCGCGCAGGCGCTCGCGCTCGAGCGCGAGCTCGGCATCGGCCACGTGCTGGCCCAGGTGCTCGTGCGCCGCGGGCTCGGTGAGCCGGCCGCGGCGCGCGCGTTCCTCCGGGCGGCTGACCGCCATGACCCGTCGGAGATCGCCGGGATCGAGCCGGCGGTGGCGACGATCGTCGACGAGATCGCCCGCGGCGGGCGGATCACCGTGCATGGCGACTACGACGTCGACGGGGTCTGCGCCACCGCGATCATGGTGCGGGCGCTGCGGGCGCTGGGCGCCGACGTCGACTGGTTCATCCCCAGCCGTCTCGACGACGGCTACGGCCTCTCCGGGGCGACGGTGCAGCGCCTCGCCCGGCGCGGCACCCGTCTGATCGTCTGCGTCGACTGTGCGATCACCGCCGTCGAGGAGGTCGCCGGCGCGCGCGCGGCCGGTCTCGGCGTCGTCGTCTGCGATCACCACGCCCCACGTGCGGACGGTGCGCTGCCCGATTGCCCGATCGTGCACCCGGCGCTGGGCGACTACCCGTGTCCGGGCCTGTGCGGCGCCGGGGCCGCGTACAAGCTCGCCCAAGCCCTGGGGGCGGCGACGGCCGACGAGGACCTCGAGCTGGTGGCGCTGGCGACGGTCGCCGACCTGGTGCCGCTGCGCGGCGAGAACCGCCGCCTCGTCCGGGAGGGGCTGCGGGCGCTATCACGCACCACCCGGCCGGGCCTCCGGGCGCTGATGGCGGTCGCCAAGGTCGACCCCGGCTCGCTGGATGCGGGGGTGCTCGGGTTCCGGCTCGCGCCCCGGATCAACGCCGCCGGGCGACTGCGGCGTGCGGACACCGCGCTCGACCTGCTGCTGTGCACCGATCCGGGGCGGGCGCGGGTGATCGCGCGGGAGCTCGACGAGCTCAACGGCGAGCGGCGCCGGGTCGAGCAGCGAATCCAGTGGGAGGCCGAGGCACAGGTCGCCGAGCTGGAGGCGCAGGGCCCCCGCATGGGCTACGTGCTCACCGGCGAGGACTGGCACCCGGGCGTCGTCGGGATCGTCGCCTCGCGGATCGTCGAGCGCCACCACCGGCCGACGCTGATGATCGCCGTCGACGCCGCCGACGGAACGGCCACCGGCTCGGGCCGTTCGATCCCGGACTTCGACCTGCTCGGCGCGCTGCACGCGGTCGCCGGGCATCTCGGCCGCTACGGCGGCCATCGCGCCGCCGCCGGGATGACGCTCGCGGCCTCCGAGCTGCCCGCGCTGCGCGCGGCGTTCGAGGCGCACGCGTCCAGCGTGCTGACGTTCGACCAGCTGGTCGCACGCGAGCGCGTCGACGCGGTCGTCTCCGGGCACGAGCTGGGGCTCGAGCTCGCTGAGGAGTTGGAGGCGCTGGAGCCGTGCGGGATGGGCAACCCGTCACCGCGGCTGCTGATGGCGGGCGCGCGGTTTGACGACGTGCGCACGATGGGGGAGGGGCGCCACGCCCGGTTCACCGTGCTGTCGGGCGGGATCCGGGCGCGGGCGGTCGCGTTCGGCTGCGATGGCCGGCCGGTGCAGGAGCCCGACGAGCCCCACGACGCGACCTTCCGGCTCGAGCGCAACGCCTACAACGGCGCCGTCGAGCCGCGGCTGGTGTTGCGCCAGGCGCAGCGCTGTGCGCCGGATCCGATCGAGCCGCTCGTCGCGCTGGACATCTCGGGCGGCTATCTGGCGGCGGTGCTCGCCGAGCTCGAGGCGGGGCTGCCGGACGACAGCGCGCCCCGGCCGGTGCCGTCCGCGCGGATGATCCTCGACCGGCGGGGCCACAGCCCGCTGGCGACACTGACCGATGCCGGCGCCACCGGATCGCCGGTGCTGGCGGTCTGCGCCGACGTCCCGCGGCGGCTGCCGGGACTGTCTGCGCGTGTCGGGGGGTTCACGATCGCCTCCTACGCCGAGCTGGCCGGTCGGCCCGGCGCAACCGAGCGCTTCGGGCAGCTGGTCGCACTGGATCCACCGGCGAGCCCCGAGCACCAGGCGCTCCTGCACGCCGGCGAGGGCTGTGCCCAGTTGGCGTGGGGACCGGCTGAGCTACGATTTGCTGAGCAGATGCACGAGCTGGAGTACGGACTGCGTGCTTCGCTCGTCGCCTTCTACCGAGCCCTCAGGGAGCGGCAGCGGGCAACCGGCCAGGAGCTCGAGCGCCTGCTTCGTGGGGAAGGTCCGCACGGTCGCTCCGCCCAGCTGGCGGGACGCCTGATCCGGGTACTCGCGGAGCTCGAGCTCGTCAGCCTCGATCGGGATCTGCCGGCCCTGGCGATCGCGGGCACGGCGCCGACCGCGCTTGACCGCTCGCCGTCGTTCAGGGTGTACGCCAAGCGATACGAGGACGGCAAGCGATTCCTGAGCAGCGCAAACCAACGGCCAAGCGTCTGACGGCGGCGCTCGGTCGCGCCGACGCTTCGGGCGACAGCGCCGTGCTCGCGGCCGCCTCGGGGTCGCCGGTCGTCTCCGACGAGCGCCGCGCGCCGGTCGACGTGCGCGCCGATCCGCCACAGGTCGTGACGGTCGAGGATGCCGAGCTCGACGAGTCCCAGTGCCAACTGCTCGGGGATCTGTTCGCGATCGTCGAGGAGCATGCCGATCAGGCCGCTGCGCGGGTCGATCGCGAGCGCGTCCAGCGGGCGTTCATCTACGCCTGCACGCACCACGCCGACCAGCGCCGGCTGTCGGGCGAGGATTACATCACCCACCCGATCGGCGTCGCGAAGATCTGCGCCGGCATGCGGCTCGACACCGAGACGCTGTGCGCGGCGCTGCTGCACGACACGGTCGAGGACACGGAGGCGTCGCTGGAGGAGGTCTCGACCCGGTTCGGGCCCGACATCGCGGCGTTGGTCGACGGGGTTACGAAGCTGACCGGGCTGACCTTCCAGTCGCGCGACGAGGCCCAAGCCGAGACCTACCGCAAGATGGTCGTCGCGATGGCCTCCGACATCCGGGTCATCCTGATCAAGCTCGCCGACCGGTTGCACAACATGCGCACGATCTCGGCGATGTCGAAGCAGAAGCAGATCGAGAAGTCACGAGAGACGCTCGACATCTACGCGCCGATCGCGCACCGGCTCGGTATCCACGCGCTCAAGTGGGAGCTCGAGGACCTCGCCTTCCAGACGCTGCACCCGCGCAAGTACAACGAGATCAAAGGGCTCGTCGCCCAGCAGCGCGACGAGCGCGAGCGCTACGTCGCCGAGGCCGGCAAGGTCGTCGCGTCCGAGCTCGAGGCGCTCGAGATCAACGCCGACATCTCCGGGCGCCCCAAGCACTTCTACTCGATCTACTCGAAGATGACCAAGAAGGGCCGCGAGTTCAACGAGATTTACGACCTCACCGCGATGCGCGTGATCGTCGACTCGGTCAAGGACACCTACGGCGCGGTTGGCGTGATCCACTCGCTCTGGAAGCCGCTGCCCGGGCGCTTCAAGGACTTCATCGCGATGCCGAAGTTCAACATGTACCAGTCGCTGCACACGACCGTGATCGGACCCGAGGGCCGGCCGCTGGAGATCCAGATCCGCACGCGCGAGATGCACGATCTCGCAGAGTTCGGAATCGCCGCCCACTGGATGTACAAGGAGGGGACCGACAGCTCGACCGGCGACGCCGCCCGCGATTCCGACGGCAAGCTCAAGTGGCTGCGCTCGCTGCTGGACTGGCAGCAGGACATGGCCGACCCGCGAGAGTTCATGGAGAACCTCAAGGTCGATCTGTTCGAGGATGAGGTGTTCGTGTTCACGCCGAAGGGCGAGGTCCGCTCGCTCGCGGCGGGCGCGACGCCGCTGGATTTCGCCTACGAGATCCACACCGACGTCGGCCATCGCTGTGTCGGGGCCAAGATCAACGGCAAGATCGTGCCGCTCTCATACGTGCTGCGCTCCGGCGACATCGTCGAGGTGCTGACCTCCAAGCGCGAGCGCGGTCCCTCGCGTGACTGGCTGGCGGTCGTCAAGACGACCCGTGCGCGCAACAAGATCAAGGCGTGGTTCAAGGCCGAGTCCCGGCGCGACGACGAGCACGCCGGCCGCGAGCTGTTGCAGGAGCACCTGCGCAAGCAGGGCCTGCCCGCTCAAAAGGTCGTCGGCTCGCCGCTGCTGGCCGACGTGATCCGCGAGATGGGCTTCCGCAAGGGCGACGACTTCTACATCGCGCTCGGCGGCGCCAAGATCTCGCCGAAGGTCGTCGTCAACAAGGTGATGCAGCGCCTCAAGCAGGGCGAGGCGGCCGAGTCTGAGCCGACCGCGGCCGACGATCTGCTGCAGACCAACCGCCGCCGTAGCCGCCCGACGACGTCGTCGACGAGGTACGGGATCTCGGTGCACGGGATCGACGAGGTGATGTTGCGGCTGGCGAAGTGCTGCCGGCCGGTGCCGGGCGACGAGATCGTCGGCTACATCTCGCTCGGTCGGGGGATCACGATCCATCGCGAGGACTGCCCGAACGTCGCGGTGCTGAAGAAGGACCCGGAGCGGTTCACGCACGTCTCCTGGGACGGCGACGCCGAGACCTCGTTCCGGGTCGAGATCCAGGTCGACGGCTGGGACCGTCATCGTCTGCTCGAGGACATGACGCGGACGTTCGCCGAGGCCGGCATCAACATCCTCGACGCTCACTGCACCGTCAACCATCCGATGGTCAAGAATCGGTTCGTGGTCGAGGTCGGCGACACCCGCACGCTCGATCAGGCGATCGGTCGGCTGCGCAACATCGACGCGGTGTTCGACGCCTACCGGGTGACGCCCGGCGCCTGACGCCTCGCTGGGCCTCGTCGGCGCGGTTGAGCGTCCGGCTCGGCACGTCGGACGGTCGTGCGGGCAACCCGCGGCTCGGGCACGTTGGACAGCAGCACCAGTTGCCCGGTCGACAGCCGCTTGAGCTCGTTCGGGTGCACGACCGGAACCTCGATCTCCTGGCGGCTGCCGCGGCTCGTCCGGCGACCACGACCGCCGAACGCCGGGATCGAGCGGACCTCGCGCCATCCGGGCTCGGTCCCGGCCAGCCCCGACAAGACCCGCGCCGAGCTTTCGACCTCCTGGCGATGCACGAGCTTGAGCGCGGTGTTGCCGAGCACCTGGTCACGGAATCCCGGCGCGGCTCGATCGAGGTCGGCGAGCTCCTGTGTCGACAGCGCGACGCTGACGCCGGCCTCCCGACCGCGGGCCAGCAGCGCCAGCACGTTGTCGGCGCCGAGTCCCGAGAACTCCTCGAGCACGACCAACGCCCGCGTCGGGCCGCCGGGCCGATCCGCGCTGTGCGCCAGCCGGCGCCCGGCCGCGCTGGTCAGGTCCTGGATCGCAAGCGCGCCCAGCTGCGCGGCGAGCTTGCCGTACGTCGATGAGTTCAGCGAGAACAGCACGACGTCACCGCCGTCGAGCGCGGCGCCGACGTCGATCTGGTCGGGGCTGGGCTCAAGCCAGCGCCCGGCGACCGACTCGTGCAGCAGCGCCAGCCGCGTCCCGAGGCCGGCCGCGGCGCTCGCCTGGTCGGGCGTCAGTGAGCCGACGTAGTCGGCGACCCGGGTTGCCAGTGGTGCCGGTGCGCGCCGCGCCAGCGCGGCCAGCCGTGCCGGACGCATCGCGTCGACAACCTCCGACAGCGACGGCGGGCGACCGGGGCCGACCGCGTCGAGGACCGTCAGCGCGGTCTGCAGGTAGCGCTCGGCGGCGCGCTGGTAGTGCGGTTCGGAGAACCGCTCCGCCGACATCAACAGGTCCTTGAGCGCGGTCGGGCCGCCGTGCGCCAGCGGGTTGTAGTGGGTCGGTCCCTCGGGTGTGAACACGCGCAGGCCGCGGCCGGCAGCGCGAGCCGACGCCTGAAGCTGCGCGGCGAATCCCGGCGAGCCCTTCATGTCGATCGCGACGACCGGCCGACCGTCGGCGATCTGCTGAGCGAGGATCGTCTGAATCGTCGTCGTCTTGCCGGCGCCCGATGCACCGACGATCAGCGCGTGTGCCTCGAGTTGACGGTTGGTCACGGTCACCGCGCGGCCCGATCGATCACGACCGAGCACGACCGCCCCGCGTTCAGCGTGTCGCCGGGCCCGTCGCTGCCGGCTCCACCGGACCGCGGACCACGCCAGTCCGGTGCCCGCGACCGCAACGAGTACCGGCAGCGCGGATGCCGCGCCGCCGAGCGCCAGCGCGATGAACAGCACGGCGCCGAGCAGCCGTCGGGTGCTCGGAAGCATCATCGACCCGCCACCGCTGACCGCCGGGGCGTGCCCGCCGACGCCAGCAACGCGTCGCGGGCGCGCCGCGGTGCGGGCGCGGTGCCCGGCTCGCGACCGCCCGCCCACCGGTAGCTGTGCACACGCAACCGGTCGTCGAGCCCGACCCGTCGCGCCGAGCCCAGCAACGCCCGCCTGGCGGCCTCGGTCTCGACCAGGTAGACGACCGCGTCCAGACGCGGATCGCACGCATATGCCGACAGGATCCGCTCGCGCCGCGCGATCCCCTTGACCGAACGCTCGAGCTCGAGCGCGACCTGCTGACCGGAGGCGGTCACGACCACCAGATCCGGATAGTGCAGTCCGGGTCCGCGGCCCTGCGACCAGCCACCGGCGGCGGCGCAGCGGATGCCGTGCCGAGCCTCCGGCTCCGCCGCGCGCCGATCCTCGGAGCGCATCCGCCGCTCGCAGGTGATCCGAACCAGCTCGCCGAACGCGCCGCGGTGCGCCGCGGCCGCCAGCCACGCGACGCCGACGTCGTGGGCGTACAGCGCCGGATCGAGCGCTCTCGGGCTTCCGAGATCCGAGCCTGCGGCACCGAGGCCCGATCGGGTGACCCAGTAGGCGTGTGGCTCGGCGCGATAGCGGCGTTCGCGGTTCAGGTAGCCGGCGCCGGCGAGCGTCGCCAGCCGTCGGCTCGCGGCGGCGACCGAGCTGTCGAACAGCAGCGCGACGTGCGGCGCGAGCACGAACCGGTGCTCGGCACAGAACGAGAGGATCCGACGGTCGCGATCGGTGAGCTGGGCGCGGTCCTGACGGGAAGCGGCGGCCACATCGTGATAGAGCCGCCGGCGGCCCCGGTTTCACCCCCCCGCTGCTCAGACCGCGCTCAGGCGACGATCATCAAGGCGCCCGGAGCGGCCGCGAACGTCGCCTCGTGCACGTCACCGATGTAGTCGCCGTCGACCTGTAGCGGCAGTGGGCGCTCGTCGGCCGAGCTGATCCGCATCTCGGCGAATCCGGGAAAGCCCGAGACGAGCCGATGGTCGGTCACGCGCGAGCGGCCCGAGAGCGCGCGCCAGCCGATCGTCGGCACCTCCAGCGGCGTCGCACGCTGCAGCACGATCGCCGACAGGTCGCCGGACTCCAGCCCGGACCCATCGGCCATGTTGACGGGACGGTCGCCGAAGTAGGTGTAGTGCTCGGCATTCTGGACGACCGCGCTGACGCCGGCGACGGAGACGCCGTCGACCGACGCGCGCAGCCTCGGCGGATGCACGATGTAGCGGCGATGCAGGGCGTTCATCGCGGCCCACGCGTAGTAGTACTCGCCGAGCCGTGATTTCAGTCGCGGGTTGGCGTCGACGCGCTCGACCACGCTCGCGTCGAGCCCGAGCCCGGAGGAGAACAGGAAATGGCGGGCGTTGACGCGGCCGAGATCGACCCGGCGAGGTCGCCAGTCGTGCGCCATCGCCAGCAGATGCTCGGTCGCGTCGACGACGTCGGCGGGGATGCCGAGCAGCCGGCACCAGACGTTGGCGCGGCCGCCGGGCAGGCAGCACAACGGCGTGTCGGAGCCGATCAAGCCGTTGGCGGCCTCGTTGACGGTCCCGTCGCCGCCGAACGCGACGACCACGTCGTAGCCCTGCTCGGCGGCCTGGCGACACAGTGCGGTCGCGTGGCCACGGGACTCGGTGTCGACCGCGTGGACGTCGTAGCGGCCGCGCAGCGCGTACACGACCAGGTTCTTGAGCCGAGCGGAGACGGTCGTCGCGTACGGGTTGACGATCACGAGCATCCGCCGCGAGGGTTCATCCTGGTGCTCGAGCTCGGTCAGGTGCTGGAGGCGTACGAGCGTGTCGGTGCTGGCGGCGGCCATCGCGCAGCTCAACACCGGCGGGGGCGCGCGGTTACGCCCGACCGCCGTGCGCGGCAACGCTTGATATCGTCCCGAGCACATAGCAGTACGCATCCAGAGGGGTGGAGGGATATGGCCCTACGAAACCCCGGCAACCTCCCGAATGGGAACGGTGCCAAGTCCATCAGGCTCCAACAACAAGGCCTGGGAGATGTGGCAGGGCGGTTTCGTTGCTGAAGACCTCCGACCACAGACCCCGGCGGAGGTTTTTTCACATATGCCGCCAGAGTCGCTTCGCTGCAAGGAATGCCACACCACCTATCCGCTCGACGCGCGGTATGTCTGCGAGCGCTGCTTCGGCCCGCTCGAAGTCGCCTACGCCGACCAAACCGAGGTCGACCCTGAGGCGCTCAAGCGCCGGATCCAGACCGGCCCGCACTCGCTGTGGCGCTACGGCGACTTCCTGCCGGTGCAGACCGCGCCCAAGGGCGTGCTGCAGGCCGGCTGGACGCCGCTGCTGAAGGCCGACCGGCTCGCCGCCGAGCTCGGACTGGGGGAGGTGTGGGTCAAGAACGACGCCGCCAATCCGACCCACTCTTTCAAGGATCGCGTCGTCTCGATCGCGCTCGCCCGGGCCCGCGAGCTTGGCTTCACCACGATCGCGTGCGCCTCGACCGGCAACCTCGCCAACGCTGTCGCTGCGCACTCGGCCGCGGCCGGGCTCGAGTCCTACGTGTTCATCCCGTCCAACCTCGAGGAGCAGAAGGTGCTCGCGACCGGCGTCTACGGGACCAATGTGGTCGCGATCCGCGGCAACTACGACGATGTCAACCGGCTCTGCACCGAGCTTTCGGGCGAGCACGAGTGGGCGTTCGTGAACATCAACATGCGGCCGTACTACGCCGAGGGATCGAAGACGCTCGCATTCGAGACCGCCGAGCAGCTCGGCTTCGAACTGCCCGACCGCGTCGTCGCGCCGATCGCCTCGGGATCGCTGTTCACGAAGATCGCCCGCGGCTTTGAGGAGTGGCTCGAGGTCGGCCTGCTCGACGGACAGCTGCCGATCTTCAACGGCGCCCAGGCCGACGGTTGCTCACCGGTCGCGGCCGCGTTCGCCAACGGCCATGACTTCTGCCGGCCGGTCAAGCCGGACACGATCGCCAAGTCGCTGGCGATCGGCAACCCCGCCGACGGCCCGTACGCGCTGTCACTGGCGCGCAACAGCGGCGGCGCGATCGATTCGGTCTCCGACGAGGAGATCCGTGAGGGGATCAGGCTGTTGGCGAGAACGACCGGGATCTTCACCGAGACCGCCGGCGGCGTCACCACCGCGGTGCTCGCCAAGCTCGCTCGCCGCGGTGACATCGATCCATCCGAGCGGGTCGTCGCGGTGATCACCGGTGAGGGCCTGAAGACGCTCGACGCGATCCGCGGCACGTTCGACGTGACCGAGATCGATGCGACTGTCGAGTCGTTCGACGCCGCCGGGCTACAAGCGGGCGCGTTGGCTTAGGATTGCCGCGATGCCAGTCAGCGTCAAGATCCCAACCCAGCTGCGTGAGGCGACCGGCGGCGAAGCCCAAGCCGTGGTCGAGGGCGAAACCGTCGGCGAGGTGCTCGACTCGCTGTATGAGCGCTACGACGAGCTGCGCAGCCGTATCGCCGAGGATGGCGGGCTGCGCCGGTTCGTGAACGTATACGTCGGCGAGGAGGACATCCGCTTCCTCGACTACCTCGACACGCGCGTCTCCGACGGAGACGTGATCACGATCCTGCCCGCCGTCGCGGGTGGCTGACACCACCCGCCGCCGGTCGGTGTAGCCCGCCTGCGGGCAAGCCAGCCTTCCCGGCGGCCGAGGCGGTCGCCCGCCGGTGCCGGCCGTCCGTCCACGGGCGACGTTTAGCCTCGACTCAGTGGCGCTCACGGCAGTCGATCGAAGCTAAGATCGGCCGCGGGTCTGCTTCGCCACGGTGTGCCGAGTGGATCGACTCAGGGGTGTCCCGAAGACCGATGAGCGAGACCGAGCGAGCCGGCCGGAGACGGTCGGCGTGGGGTGCGACGGTGGCGGTGCTGATCGCGACCGCGACCGCCCTTGCGCTGAGCGGCTGCGGCGGGTCTGGCGAGCAGACGACGATCCGGACGACGAGCTCGGCGGTCACGACGGGCAGCTCGGCGGCGGTGCCACCATCGTCGCGTACGACCGCTGCCGCGTCCACGCACACGGTGACCACGCGCACGACCGGCACTCGCACCGCCGGCACTCACACCGCCGGCACTCACACCGCCGGCACTCACACCGCCGGCACTCACACGGGCGCCACCACCGGCGCGGGCTCGACGACCCACGCCGCCCGCACCGGGCACGGCGGCGGCGCCGGCGCGGCCAACCGCAAGGCGTCACGCACCCGCGGCCCGGTCGCACCGGCGCCGACGGCGGTCGCGGTCCTGCGCCGTCCGGTCGCGCTGCGCTCGGCACCCGGCCACGGCGGACACGTGGTCGCGCATCTGAAGACCCACACGGAGTTCGGATCGAACACCGCCGATCCCGTCGTGCGCCATTCCGGGTCGTGGTTCGGCGTGATCAGCGTCGCCGCCGGCAACGGCCGGGTCGGCTGGATCCCCGCCTCGGCCGTGCGGCTGACGCCGGTCAACTGGCGGATCTACATCAGCCTCGCGAAGCAGCGGATCACGGTGCTGTACGGCGGCCGGGTGATCCGTCAGATCACGACCTCGACGGGGGTACCCGGCGCGCAGACGCCGCTCGGCCACTTCGCCGTCACCGACCGGCTCCAGACCGGCGTCCGCTACGGGCCGTACGGCTGCTGCATCCTGGCGCTGTCGGCGATGCAGCCGCTGCGGCTGTCTGACTGGGACGGCGGCACCCGGATCGCGATCCACGCCACCGATGATGTTGGCTCGCTCGGCCATCCGGCCAGCCACGGCTGCGCGCACGTGACCGATGCCGAGGGGCGCTGGCTGCTGCGTCACATCCCCGACGGGACCCCGGTCGTGATCGCGCAGGCGCCGTACCGGCCCGGCCGCGGCTCGCCGGTCTGAGCTCGGCGCAGCCCGGTCTGGGACCGCGGTGGTGCGCACCGATCAGCCGTACAGCGCCTCGAACAGCTCCGCGTAGCGCTCGTTGACGACCGAGCGCTTGACCTTCAGCGTCGGGGTCAGCTCGCCCTGCTCGATCGACAGATCGCGCCGTAGGATCGCAAACCGCTTGATCTGCTCGACCTGGGCGTAGTTCGCGTTGGCGCGGTCGAGCTCGACCTGGACCAGCGCGACGACCTGCTCGGCGACCGCGAGCTGCTCGAGATCCTGCGGCAGCCCCTGCTCGGCGGCCCACGGCAGGATCTCGTCAGAATCGAGCGTGATCAGTGCGACCGGATACGGCCGGCGGTCACCGTGCATCACCGCCTGGGAGATGAACGGCGACTGCTTGAGCTCGTTCTCGATGTTGGCCGGAGTCAGGTTCTTGCCGCCGGCGGTGATGATGATGTCCTTCTTGCGTCCGGTGATCCGCAGGTAGCCGTCCTCGTCAAGCTCGCCGAGATCGCCGGTGTGCAGCCAGCCGTCGACGAGGGTCTCGGCGGTCGCGTCCGGGTTTTGCCAGTACTCGCGAAACACGTTGTCACCGCGCAGCAGGATCTCGCCGTCGTCGGCGATTCGCAGCTCGACGCCGGGCATCGCGCGGCCGACCGTGCCGAACTTGAAGTGCTCGACCGTGCAGACCGTCGCGACCGCGGTGGTCTCGGTCATGCCCCAGCCTTCCATCACCGGAATCCCGCACGCGTAGAAGAACTCGAGGATCTCCGGCGCGATCGGTGCGGCGCCGGTGATCGCCTGCTTGAGCTCGCCGCCGAACAGCCCTCGGACCCGCTGGTAGAGCCGCTCGTCGGCCTGATCGAACGCGTCACGAAGCTCGGGCGCGAGTGTCTCGCCGCGAGCCAGCCGCCGGCGCACGTCGACGCCGAGCGTGATCGCCTCGGCAAATCGCCGCTGGTCGGATTGCGAGGCCTGTGACTGCAGCTTGAGCGCGGCCGCGTATAGCTTCTCGAAGATCCGTGGCACCGACGGCAGATAGGTCGGCTTGGTCTCGATCAGCTCCGCCAGGATCTGCTGCGTGTCGCCGCCGAAGTAGACCAGCGCCGAACCGAGTCCGTACGCGGACAGCAGCGACGCGAGCGCGAACGCGTGCGCCAGCGGCAGATACAGATAGACCGTGTCGCCCGCCTGCACGATTCCGAGCGCGCCGACCTTGGCGGCGACCGAGAGCGCGTTGGCGTGGGTCAGCACCGTGCCCTTCGGTGGACCGGTCGTGCCCGACGTGTAGATGATCGTGTACACGTCGGTCGGCCGGACGGCGGCCTCGCGCCGGTCCAGTTCGCCGCGATCGCCGTCGGCACCGGCGGCGCGCAGATCGCCGAGCGTCGGCAGCCCGTCGGCGTCGTCGAACACGAACACGTGTTGCAGACCGGGCAGCTCGGAGCGCACCTGGGCAACCTTGTCGGCCTGAACCGCGTCCTCGCAGATCGCCGCGCATGCGCCCGAGTCGCCCAGCACCCAGGCGCACTCCGATGGGGCATTGGTCGGATAGACCGGCACGACCACCGCACCCACCGCCGAGATCGCCAGGCTGACCAGTCCCCACTCGAGCCTGGTGTTGGCGAGGATCGCCACCCGATCGCCCGCCTGGACGCCCGTCGCGACCAGTCCGAGTGCCAGCGCCTGCACTTCGGCGGCGGCCTGCGCGAAGCTCTGATCGCGCCAATCGCCGTCAACCTTGTGCCTGGCGGCGACCTGGTCGCCGAACCGCTCGCCGGCGGTGCGCGCCAGCTCGGCGATCGTTCGTGCGCTCGGTGTCGTGTCGCTCATCGTGCTCCCCTGTGCCTGGTCCCGAGGTCAGTGTTGCCGAGTTGTATCGATCGGCGCGCGCTACCGCGGTCTCGGCGAACTCGTCGGCCGGTTCCTTGATCCCTGGGTCACGGGCTCGACAACCATTGTCGACTGAGCTCGGTCACGCGGCCGTGGCGCACAGCTGGACGGTTTCCCGCCGCGCGCCGTGACGTTCACTACGGTCGCGGGCCGTCCACGTGGTTTTCCGAGGGGCTGCTGTGGGAGAGAGCGGTTGGCTGGAGCCTGGGGCCGGGTGAGCCTTGTACGGAACACCAACCGAAAACGAGGTTCACCATGTTCACCCACATGCTGTGCGCGACCGACGCCTCTGACAACGGCGATCGCGCACTTGACTACGCTGCCCGACTCGCGGGCGAGCAGGGTGCCGAGCTCCATATCGTCCATGTCGTCGAGCGGCTCGCGGCCGGACGCGCCGCCGGTCAGCTCGCCCATGTCGATGAACCGGAGCGCTACAACACGCTCCAACAGCGGGCATCTGAGATATCCGCGCGGGGTATCAAAACAACCCTGCACAAGGCGTACGCGAATGTCGGCGGCATCGCTGAGTGTGTGTCCCGGATCGCGCGCGACAACAATGTCAATCTGATCGTCGTGGGAACGCGCGGGCATTCGGCGCTGGTCGGAGCGGTGCTGGGGAGCGTCACCCAGCGGTTGCTGCACGTGGCGCCGTGCCCGGTGCTGGCGGTTCCGCACGGCTGGGCCGCAGACGCGGCGTCGACCCCTGAAACGCTGGCGGCGGCCAGCTGAGAGACGCGTCCGCGCACGGCGGTCAACCCTGACCGCGAGCAAGGTCGATCGGTGAACCGCGTCCGTCGCCAGGCCCGTCGCGGGTGTGGATCGGCCGTGTCAGACGTTTCACTTCAGTAGATCGCCGCGTCGCGTGCGCGGTGTCCCCGCTGGTGTGCGGTCAATCGAACCGTACGGTTGTCGGGGGTCAATCGATGCATTGGATGAGGAGGCAGCGATGTCGGAGCGCCAACTGTTCCGCCGGATCCTGTGGGCGAGCGACGGCCGCGGGGACGAGGATCACGCCTCCCGGTGTATCCGCGAGCTTTGCGACCGCTACTGCTGTGAGCTTTGGATCGTGCACGTCGTGCCGACCGTTCTGCCCGAACCGATGCCCCAGATGGAGCGTCACGCTGACGAGGAGCGAGCGATCGCCGGTCTGAAGGCCCGAATTCGGGCGCTGCGATGGCGAGGGGTCGACGCGTCGCTGCATGTGATCCGTGGTGTGGTGGGCTCCCCGGCGCCGGCGATCGTGCAGGTCGCGAGCGCCGTCGGCGCAGACCTGATCGTGCTGCGGACTCATCAGCGGCGGCTGACCAATTCGCCCGGTACCTGCGCCCGGTTGCTGGCGAGCGCTCCATGTCCGTTGTTGGTGTTCGGAGGCGGGGACGGCGCTGCGGGCCCTCTGCGACCGGCACAGGGCCTTCGGCCTGAGGCAAGTCGTGTTGCCGCCTAAGCGTGTGGTGGCGGTGTCTGGCTGCTGACTCGCGGTTGGGCACCCTCCGCGACCGGGACTCCGGCGATCGAACCGATGTCCGACGCCCGCAGCCGACGTTCGCGACATCACGGTGACGCGCAGCTCGGGTCTCGAGGGGGGAACGACCACGGCAACGCTCCGGCGGTGCCCAGCCTCCAGTTCGGTGATGATCTCGTCCAGGAAGCTGGAATCGCCGCGGCGCTGCCGTACATCGCCCTCGGTCAGTGAGGATCTTCTGACGGTGTTCGTCCCCGGCCATCGGGAGGACGTCGCGTTCGCAGTGCGGCCGACTACGGTTCCGAAACCAGGTCGAGGTCGTTGCTTGGTATGACAACGAGTTTGGGTACTCCAGCCGGCTGCTGATCTCACCCAACCGGTGTCCTTGGTGGCGGCCGGGACGCGCTAGCTTTCCGGCATCACCGTCGCCGGTCATCGCCCCACGAGCATCCCGATCGTGCTCGCCGACGATCATGTGATCGTCCGCAGCGCATTGCGGGCACTGCTCGAGGCCGAGGCCGAGTTTGAGGTGGTGGCCGAGGCCGGCGATAGCGAGGAGGCGGTACGCAAGGTGCTGGCGTACAAGCCGGCGGTGATCGTGCTCGACCTGACCATGCCCGGCGGCTCCAGCCTGACGGCGATTCCGCGGATGCTGGAGGCGTCGCCGAACACCGCGGTGGTCGTGCTCACGATGGAGGGCGAGCCGCGGTTCGCCCGCGAAGCGCTACAGGCGGGCGCCCTGGGTTTCGTGCTCAAGGAGGCGGCCGACGCCGAACTGGTCGAGGCCGTCCGTGCCGCGACGCGTGGCCAGCGCTATCTCAATCCGCAGCTCGGCGGATTGATCGCAGCGACGCCGGACAGTCCGATCGGGCCTCCGGACGGTCTCAGCGACCGCGAGCTGGAGGTGCTCAAACTGGTGGCACTGGGTCACACCAACACCGAGATCTCCGAGCAGCTGTATTTGAGCGTCCGCACGGTGGAGTCGCACCGTGCCCGCATCCACGAGAAATCCGGGCGGACAACGCGCGCCGAATTGGTGGCCTACGCGCGCGAGCACGGGCTGTTCGGCGAGTAACGTTTCCCGCTCGGCGGTTGCCGGCCATCGCGTTTGAGGACGGTGCCACCTTGTAAACCCAAGGCCCTCGGTTCTGGGGTGACTACCGAGCCGGTACCGTGCCGCCCACGGGTGGTGCCGCCGCCGCCTCGCTCTAGAGTGCACGCATGGCATCCAGTCGGTCACGCGTCGGAGATCCAGTACCCGGATCGACCGCACCGGTGTCGGGAATGTCCTCGGCTCTGACCAGACCGATCACGATCGTCCTCGCCGATGACCATCGGGTGGTCCGGTCGGGGTTGCGCGTGCTGCTTGAGTCCGATGACAGGTTCCGCGTGATTGACGAGGCCGGGGATGTGCCCGGCACGCTCGAATCAGTGCGGTCATACGGCCCGCAGGTCCTGATACTGGACCTCAACATGGGCGGCGCCTCGAGCCTGGACGCGATCCCGCAGCTGCGCGCCGACGCGCCCGAGACGCAGATCGTGGTGTTGACGATGCAGGAGAACCCGGCGTTCGCACGGGCGGCGCTGCGGGCCGGCGCGCTCGGTTACGTGCTCAAGGATGCCGCTGATACCGAGCTGACCGACGCGGTCGTGATGGCCGCCGAGGGACGCACCTACCTGAACCCGGAGATCGGCGCCAAGCTCGCCGTCGAGCCCGACGGCGAGGCCCGGCCTGACCACCTCTCGCCTCGAGAGCTCGAGGTGCTGAAGCTGATTGCGTTGGGCCACACCAACAGTGAGATCGCCGGTTCGTTGTTTCTGAGCGTGCGGACCGTCGAGTCCCACCGTGCGCACGTCCAACAGAAGATCGGCCTCGTCACTCGGGCCGAGCTCGTCGCGTACGCGCGCGACCATAGTCTGCTGGACTGATCGACCGCCCTCAGCGGCCCCGGATGATCCGGCCGATTACGCGTAGTTGTCCGCGGACGTCGGCGGATCTCTGCTGATGACCACGACCAGCGGATCCGGTTGGCTGAGCGCATGATTCTGATTGGTCAACGACAGACCGGCTGTCAGGTGAGCACGGTCCGGTCCAGTCCGCGGAGGAGGCAGCAATGAGGACCGGAGCGACGAACCAGACGGTTGAACAGGCGGTCAGACGCGAACTGCAATGGGATCCCAAGGTGAGCGCAGACCACCTCGGGGTGATCGCAAATGACGGCGCGATCGTGCTCACCGGGTTCGCCTCATCTAACGCAGAGCGCATCGCGGCTGTGATGGCCGCCGAGCGTGTGTACGGCGTGCGGACGGTCGCCGACGAGATCACCGTTGAGCTGCCGGAGGCGAATGTCGTCGGCGACGCCGCGATCGCCGAGACGATCGCGCGGCAGCTGGAGTGGAACACGCTCGTCCCCGAGACCGTGGAGGCTGACGTCCACGATGGTTTCGTGACCTTGCGCGGCACCGTCGAATGGAGCTATCAGCGAGACGAGGCCGAGCGTCCGGTCAACCTCGTCCGCGGTGTGTATCTCGTGACGAATCTGATCACGGTCGAACCGCGCTCACAGCTGGCGGCGGCCGACCTTGAGCGCCAGGTGCACAACGCGATCAGCAGGATGGCCGACCTCGATGCCCGATCGATCGGAGTGTCGGCAGGGGACGGCACGGTGCATCTCCGGGGTTCGGTGCACTCGCTGGCTGACCGGCAGATCGCCGAACACGCCGCCGCGGCCGCACCCGGCGTCAGAGAGATCAAGAACGACCTTGTCGTGACTCCGTAGATGGAGGCGAAGCCGTGGTGTCGGGGCGCCGCCTCCACGGCCTCGCCGCCGCGTCGCTCAGGGACAACGACCGAGCCACGCACGGGTGCTGGTCCCGGGTCGGACGCCGATACGGATGGCGCCGTCGCCCCCCGGCGTAACCTGCCGGGCCGGGTGAATCGCCCCGGGCGCACCGCCGCCGAGCCGGTGATCGGCACGCGTGGGCCGACCAAGCGCGACGGCACGACCGATGGCGATGATCTCGCTCGTCGCGAGCATCGCTGCCTGGGCGGGAGCGAACGCTGCCGGCGCGCAGATTGGGTTCGGCGCGATGTTGGGCGCCGCGGCCAACTGCTGGGCGATGGGCTGCCTGTTCCTCGGGCTTGCGACCGCCGGCTACGTGCTGGCGCCCCGGTCCGCGGTGGCGATCGCATACGGCCTGGTCATGTTGACCTTCCTGTGGCAGCTGTTCGGGGCGGTGCTGGCGCGCCGTCGTGGCTGATCGACCTCTCGTCCTTCGCCTATCTCGGGCTCGTGCCCGCACGCCCGTTTCGGCCGGGCTCCGCGGGCCTCCTTTGGGGATCGGCCTCGCTGCAAGCGCGACGGCCTGCTGGCGCCTGGAGCGGCGCGATATTGCGATCGGACAATGAGATGTCAGCGACTCGATCGACACTACGGGCTGGTTGCGGACGATTACGGACGCGGTCGCGCCCCGGTCATCGTGGGGATACGGCAGTCCGTTTGCGTGCCGCGCACGAATCCGCGCAAATCAGGTGTCGTCGTCGATCAACTCGTAGCAGGCCTGGTGATAGCCGGGATGGTCGTTCTGCAAGACACCCGGGTCGGCTGCCAGCGAGGTGTCGTGGCGCCCCGACGCGGTCTCGAGCACGAGTGGCTCATAGACCCCGATCACGTCACCACAGTGGCGGCAGAGCATCCGCGGCAAGCCCGGGCGGGCCACGTCGCTCATGTTCGGCCGGCTCCTGGCATCCGAGCGCGTGCGATCGCGCCGCCCGTCGTTACCCCAGCCGTGATGCATCGCTGCCGGCGTCGATCAAGGGATCGTCTGACCATCAGCGCCGGAGCGTAGAACGGCCGTGGGCAGTGGTCATCCGGGTTACGCCGCGGATGGCGTGCGGCCTTCTTCCGAGATCCGCGGCCGCTCCTGCGACTACCTCGAGCGCCACGGACGCTGCTCGCTGCTGATCCTGCGCAGAAACGGTGTCGCTGTTGAATTCCCCCGACGCCGCGCCGGCGGCGGCGGCTCACGCCCAACGCCGGATCGGTCAGGTAGACCGCCGGCCGCGAACCATCCTCAACAAGGAGCGCCTCGGATGATTCTGATCGCCTTTGACGGATCCGAAGACTCGCGCGCAGCGGTTGCCCGTGCCGGCGAGCTGTTCACTGGACAGTCAGTGACGGTCCTGACCGTCTGGGAGCGGTTCATCGACCGGCTCGTGCGCACCTCGTTCGGAAGGATGTCGGTGGTGGAGTCCGTCGACATCGAGAAGATCGACGTCGCCACCGAGCGGCGGGCCAAGACGATCGCCGCCGCGGGAGCCGAGCTGGCCCGCCAGGCCGGTCTGTAGGCGACCCCGTTGACGTGCGTCAGGCACACCACCGTTGACGAGGCGATTCTCGATGCGGCGGAGAACGTGTCAGCGGAGGCGATCGTCGTCGGCTCCCGCGGCCTGACCGGCGTCAAGTCGCTGCTCTTGGGCAGCGTCTCGCACGCGGTCCTGCAACATGCTGACCTGACGGTGATCGTTGTGCCCTCCGGGGAGGTCGCAGCCCGCCGCAAGCGCTCACGCCGACGGCTGGCGTCCGCGGGGCGAGCGCGCCCCGAGGCCGCTCAGCGGTCGATCGGACGCGGTCACGGCGCTTGACAGTGCTGCCACTCCGTGCAGAACGCTCGCTCCAGAGCGCCGCAGCGACTCGTGGGGCCGCGGATGCTGGGCGTCTGGCTCAAGCCTGTCGTCTGCCGGAGATCGCGTTGGCATGGACGCGAACCCAACACATCGTTTCCCCGCAGCCCCAAGTCACCAGGCCCAGGCGTTCGAGGCGTTCGATCTCGCTCGCGCGTGAGACGATCTCGGTGCTGCCGACGATGATCACACTCCACGCTCCGGTCGCCCCACCGGCGCCGTCGTCGATTTCAAAACAGGCCCGCGGCGCGTGGGTCAGCGCGTACTGTTTGGAGCCGGCGTGGCTGCGGAACACGACCGACTGCGTCGACTGATCAAACGCATAGTTGACGGGCCGGATCAGCGGCCGGCCGCTGGGCAGCGTGACCGCGAGTCGCCCGAGGTGATGGGCGGCCAACAGCCGCCGGCACTCTGCGTCTGTCAGGGCGGTCAGCATCCGCTCACCTTCTGGACGCGCGATCGCGGCGGCGATCTCGGTCATCGGTCGTTCTTTCAGCTCCCGTAGGCATGCCCGGACAGGCTGACCGAACGGCCGGTGCCGAGCATCGCGTCGACCCCGCAGCTCGGTCCGGGGCGACTACGGACACACCGAGGCGCGCGCCGAGCTCAGAGCGCCCAACGATGCGCCAGGTGCGCCGCGATCCGGGGCGTGACGATCGGGTGCGGAGCGATCGAGATGGCGTCGCCGGCACCGGTCACCGCGCCGAGCGTCGCCACGACGCTGGCGGCGAGTGCCTCGGGGTCATACCCGCCCTCCAGTACCGCGCCGATCGGACCTGCTCTGCTTCGCGCCGGCGTCGTCGTCGCCTATGACCGCAACGACACCAACACCCGGCTGCGCACGGCAGGGATCGAGGTGATCACGATCTCGGGCTCCGAGCTCGGGCGCGGCCGCGGCGGCTCGCACTGCCGGCAATCCCGCCGGCGAGGACTCAGCCCCGCTCGGCGAATCCCTCGTTGGGGTCGATGACGTGGGGCTCGGTCGCCTGTCCCTCGGCGAACGTGCCGCGCTCGATCGGCTCAGACTCGTCCTCCCCGGCGCTGAATCGGCCGATCTCGAGGTCCTCGGGGTACTGCACCGGGTCGGCCTCCCCTTGGGCGAAGCCGGCGTTGCGCTGCTCCGGCGCGTTGTGCGGCGTTTGCGGCGTGCGCTCGCGATTCTCCTGGCGTGGTTCGATCATCTCGATGTCTTTCCCTTGAAGTTGCGGTTGATGCCGAGATGGTGAAGGTCCGCGACATCGACGCCATCCGTAGAGGTCCGCAGACGTTCTGTGCTGGCCACGACACCGACCGGTCCTCGCCAATCAGATAACGGAGCCGACCGCGGCCCCGATGCCGTACGTGACCGCCATCGCGATCGCGCCCCAGACCGTGACTCGCATGGTCGCCCGCAATGGATCGGCGCCACCGATCCGCGCTCCCGTGAAGCCCAGTCCCGCCAGCGCGATCACCGTCACGACGACGGTCGCGATCGTCCGGACGGGACCGCTGAAAGCCACCGCGCACAGCAGTGGGAGGATCGCGCCGCAGGCGAACGCCAGTGCCGAGGATCCGGCCGCCTGCAGCGGACGCGCGCGACGGTCGTCCTCCAGGCCGAGTTCGTCACGGATGTGGGCGGCGAGTGGGTCACGGGCGGTCAGCGTCTGCGCAACCTCAGCAGCCAGGGCGGGGGGGAGGCCCCGCCGCTGGTAGATGGTCGCCAGCTCACGCAGCTCGTCGTCGGGGTGTTGCTCGAGCTCGCGTCGTTCCAATGAGACGTCGGCGTTCTCGGTGTCACGCTGGGAGCTGACCGACACGTATTCGCCGGCGGCCATCGACAGCGCGCCGGCGACCAGCGCGGCGACCCCGGCGGTGATCACAGCGTGCCGGGAGGCGCCCGAGCCGGCGACGCCGAGGATCAGACTCGAGGTCGATAGGATGCCGTCGTTGGCCCCGAGTACCGCCGCCCGCAGCCAGTTGGAGCGAAAGCTCAGATGTCCTTCGCCGACCGGGACAACATCAGGGATCACGACGCGAGCGTAACCACACGCCAACGCCGGTCAGGACGTTGGCGCGTGCCCCGGCTGGGAATCTTGAAGCGCTCGTGCCGGCGAGACCGGTCCTGGAGTTCGCATCGGCGACAGGATCAGGAGCGGGCAGCGCACGGCAGTCGCAAGCCGGTGAGCGGTGCTCCCGTTCAGCATCCGCTTGATCTGCGTCTGCCCGCGGGTGGTGATGACTAGTAGGTCGACCTCCTCAGACAGTCTGACCAGCAGTTCCACCGTGTCGCCGCGGAGGACTTCCGCCTCGACGCCGGGCCAGGCGGCAAGCCGCGCCCGACGTCGCTCCTCCACGCGATCCGCGACGGGTGACCAGTCGGCGAGCATCAGCTCCCGGTAAGAGAGGCTCTCGGGGCCGACGATCGACAGCGCGCGGATCGCCGTGTGATGCGCGTGAGACAGTTCAGCCGCGACCTCCAGCGCCCGGCGGCCGAGCACCGAGCCGTCGTCCCCGACGCCGATTGTCGTCCACCCGTCGGGGCGCTGGCGGTATCCGCTGGGGGCAATGGCAACCGCGCAGGGAGAGCGATGAAGGGCCCCGAGCGCATCATTACCAAGCAGCACTCGCGTGAGGTTTCGCCGATGGCCAGCGCCGACGACAATCAAATCGGCGTGCTCACTGAGCGCCAGGTCATGGAGAGCGCGTCCCGGCGAACGGTCACACACCACGACCGTGCTGGTCGCGAGGGGCGCATGCTGTCGCTCCTGCTCGAGCAGCGTCTCCGCACAGCGGTATGCATTCGTCAGCCAGAACGCACCCGCGCGGCCCGGTGTCCGGCCGGACACCACGTTGGCGAGCACATACCGCGCCCGAGGGCCGCCGATTTGCTGGGCCAGCGCGAGCGCATCCCGCCCGCCATCGCGACCGTCAACTCCGACCAACACAGTCTTGAACATCGACAGCTCCCGGATTGAGAAATCGTGCCCGGACCCTAGGGCGAGCCATCTGACGGTTCATCGGTAGTGCACCGCGGCCCGGTGGTGGATCGGCCGCGACCTCGCGGCCGTTCAGTAGAAGCCCGCGATCGGTTGTGCGTCGTTCCCCGATGGATGCGCCGCTGATCGACCGTACGGTCGCCTGGTCAAACCGTTTGCGATGCCCGAGGAGGCCGAAATGTCGTCAACACTGATCTGCTATGACGGATCGCCGAGCGCGCAACACGCACTGGCGCTCGCCCATCGCTCGCTTGACCGTCGCCCGAAGCTGCTGTTGACGGTGTGGTCGCCGCCGGCGCGGGTGTATCCGGACTCGTTCGGGCTCGACGAGCAGTCCGACGGCGTCTCCGACAGCCGGCTCTGCGAAATGGTCGAGCACGCGGCGCGGGAGTCCGCCGAGCAGGGACAGGTGCGAGCCGCCGAGCTCGGCCTCGAGGTCCAGGTGCGCGTCGAGCGCGACCACTCGACGGTGCCGCAGACGATCCTCGACGTCGCCAACGAGCTCGACAGCGACATGATTTTGGTCGGCACCCATGGCATGACCGCCATGCAGCCGAGGCTGCTGGGCAGCGTGTCGGCGGCGATCGCGAACCAGAGTCACCGGCCGGTGCTGCTCGTCCCCACCCCAGACGCACGGGCCGGTGCCGCGCTGGGCGAGGCGGTCGCTCGCGGTGAGGCGTGAACCGGTCGCTGCCGCGCGAACCGATCGAGCCGGTCGCTGCGCGTCACGCGTTGCGGACAACCACAACGACCGCTCGATCCCGATCAATCAATCGAGAAAGGATCGTCATGAACCACGAGACAATGCCTGACCCCGCTTCGGGTGAGCGTCGCGACGGCCAAATTGAGGTGTTGATCGCCGGCGGCGGCGTCGGTGGGCTGGAGGCCGCGTTCGCGCTGCAGCAGTTCGCCGGCGACCGCGTGCACGTCCGGGTGATCTCGGTCGGCAAGGATTTTGACTACAGGCCGTTGTCGGTCGGCGAACCGTTCAACCACAGTCACATGACGCGGTTTGCGCTTGAGCCGCTGGTGCACGCGGCCGGTGCCGAACTGGTCCGCGACGCGCTGGTGTCGGTGCAACCGGAGATCCGGTGCGCGCGTCTTGCGTCTGGCGGTGAGCTGCGCTACGACGCGCTCCTGGTCGCGACGGGCGCGCACCTGGACCCCGTGTTTCCGCATGCCACGACCGTCGACCCCCAGCGCATGGACGAACTGCTGCACGGGCTCGTGCAGGACATCGAGGAGGGGTATCTGCACCGGCTGGCGGTCGTGATCCCGGCCCCGCCGCCTTGGCCGCTGCCGGCCTACGAGATCGCACTGATGGCCTCCGAACGTGCCTGGGACATGCAAACGTCGCTCGACGTGACACTGATCACTCCCGAGGCCGGCGCACTTGGGGTGTTCGGCGAGACCGTCACCCGCGGGCTGTCGGCGTTGTTTGACGAGCGCCGGATCGAGGCGATCACTTCCGCGTGGTGTGAGATGCCGCAGGCACGCAAGCTGGTCGTACATCCCGGAGGTCGCGAGCTGGAGTTTGACCGGATCGTCGCGCTGCCGGCCCTTCGCGGCCCGGACTTGCCCGGGCTGCCACGCGACGCCGGCGGGTTTGTGCCCGTCGATGAGTATGGACGTGTCCGGGGCGCTGACGGGGTATGGGCGGCCGGTGACTGCACCGACCAGCCGATCAAGATGGGCGCGGTCGCCGCCGGTCTCGCCGACGTCGCCGCGGAGTCGATTGCGGAGATGTCCGGCGCCCAGGTGCACGGACGCACGTTCGTGCCGGCGATCGAGGGCGTGCTGATGACGGGCGGGACACCCCGCTACCTGCGCGCGAGTCCGGCGTCACCCGGTGCGACCGGGGAGTCGGTGTTCGAGACCGTGGCCCACGGGGCGCGGCCGCCGAAGATCCATGCCCGCTATCTCGGCCCGCACCTGCTGCAGGCAAGCGAACAGCCGGTGCGTGCCGGGCGCTGATCGTCATGATCGAGTTCGCGGCGACCGGGGGCACGGTTTCTCACCCAGGCTGCGATCTGTCAGCGGTGCTGACCCGCTGACCGCTCCGCGAGTGGTACGGACATCCGGCCTCCGATGCCGGGTCCGACGAGGGCTGCGCTGATTCATACAGCACCACCCGTCGTGTTCGCCAAGCACGGACAATCCGCGTTCATCGGGCCGCCGTGTCCGTGCCGCGAACCGCGTTGACGACCTTCTCGAGACTTCGTAGAGTTGCCTGCGCGCCGGAGTGCGCCGCGAACGTGCTCGCGAGAGATACGGTGGTGCGGACCGGGATGACGGGCGTATGTCGGGTCGGCTGATCCTCCATTTCCCTGGCTCGTCGGTCCGATCTAGAGGTTTCATGGACCAAGGCAGCGAGCTGCGCTGGATGGGTCATCGATCGAATAGCGACCGCGTGCTTAGCACGAGGATCGCGCTGCTGCACCCAACCCAGTCGCGCGCGCCGGTCGTTCCCGAGTGAGCTCGCCGAAGCCCGATCCGACGGGTAGTCGCGCCGGCGGAGTTCACGGTGCGGGAACGGACGCAGGAGCTTCCTCGGGGCAGTGTGCGCCGCCGACAGAAGCTCCGGTCGCCATGTCGGACGGGAGCATCGAGGCCGTCTCGCTTCGGGTGCTCGGTGTCGCTCGGAGTGTCCTGGAGGACTTGGATGTCGAGGTGGTCCTCAAGCGGGCGCTGGCCGCGGCGCGTGATGTAACGGGCGCGCGCTACGCGGCGTTGGGGGTACTGGATGCGTCGCGGACGCAGCTGGGGCGGTTCCTGACCCTGGGGATCGACGAGGCGACACGGACACTGATCGGGCCGTTACCAACAGGTCGTGGCGTACTTGGCGAACTGATTCGCAATCCGGCGCCGTTGCGGATCGCCGACGTGGGAAGTCATCCCATCTCCTACGGCTTTCCGGTGGGTCATCCACCAATGAGCTCATTTCTCGGAGTGCCGATCAGCGTCGGCGGGCAGACCTACGGGCACGTGTACTTGACCGAGAAGACGTCGGCCGCCGAGTTCAGTGAGGCTGATGAGCACGCGGTAGTGCTCCTGGCCAGCTTCGCCGGCCTGGCGATCGATCACGCGCAACGCTACTCGGGCTCTGAGACCCAGCGTCGACAGCTGCAGCAGACCAACCAGGCGCTGGACGCAACGATGCAGATCACGCGGGCGCTGGGCGGAGAGACCGATCTGCAGGCGATGCTCGAGCTCGTCGCCAAGCGCGGCCGCGCGCTCGTCTCAGCCCGCCTGCTGGTCATCGAACAGCTCGACGGCGACCAGCTGATCCTTGCCGCCGGCGCGGGCGAGCTACCCGCCGGGGTGCTCGGGCAGAGCATCCCGTTGGAGAACACCGTCGCCAGCGCCGCGCTGCGCGCCGGTCAGACCCAACGGCTTTCCGATCGACTGAGTCGAGCGCGTTTTGAGCAGTACGGCGTCGCCCGACTGGGGCTTTCATTCGACGATGGTTTAGTGGTCCCGCTGGTCTTTCGCGGCCGCGGTTACGGCGTGCTCGTGGCGTTGGATCACCGCGAGGAGGGAGGGTTCACCGGCGACCATCAGCGGCTGCTGGAGGCGTTTGCGGCAAGCGCGGCGATGGCGGTCGCGACGGCCCAGTCAGCCCACGACGAGCGCCAGCGCCAGCGCCTGGCAGCCGCGGAGGCCGAACGGACCCGCTGGGCGCGCGAACTGCACGACGAAACGCTGCAGAGCCTGGCCACCTTGCGTCTGTTGTTGGCCGCGGGAGCACGGGCCCAAGATCCCGAGAAGATGGCCGGAGCGTTACGCGGGGGGATCGAACAGCTGGACACTGACATCGCCACGCTCCGGGCTCTGATCACCGAACTGCGGCCGGCGGCGCTTGATCACCTTGGTCTCGACGCCGCAATTCGCGGGTTGGCTGAGCGAATGGCGCGCTCGGGTCTGCAGGTCGATGTCAGCGTGGAACTGGCCTGGGAACAGGACCAAGCCAGCGAGCGTCTGATCCCCGAACTTGAGACCGCGGTCTATCGGCTGGTCCAAGAGGCGCTCACCAACGCCACCAAGCACGGTGACGCCCGGCGGGCCGTCGTGGAGATCAGCGAGGACCGCGACACCGTGAACGTGACCGTCCGCGATGACGGTGAGGGGTTTGACCCCGCCGCCGCAACCGACGGGTTCGGCCTGCTCGGCATGCGCGAACGCGTCGAACTGCTCCACGGGACGCTGACCATCAGCTCCGCACCAGGGGCCGGAGCCACCGTTGTTGCGGCTCTCCCTGCCCGCCGCCGTCAGACCGGCGCGCGCTGATTCGCGCGCGGCAGCGGGGAGAGCTCGCCGACCGCGATCGCATCACCGACAGACTGCCGGCCGGACCCTCAGGATTCAGCCTTGCGACGTTGTCGGGCGGCACCTATCGTCCGGCCATCGGTCAAGCCGCTGCCAGATATGACTCGATCGGGGCTCGGTACGGGCGATCTCGTCGCGAAGACCCGCAGCTCAGGGTGCGGATCGATGCGGCCCTCGGAGACGCGCGGACGGTCGTCAACGTGGGTGCCGGGACCGGTTGCTACGAGCCCCGAGACCGGCATGTGATCGCGATCGAGCCGAGTGACGTGATGGCCGGCCAGCGACCAGCGCAGCTTGCGCCGGCGATCCGCGGCGGGGCGCACGCATTGCCGCTGCGAGACGACGCGGTCGACGCGGCGATGGCCGTGCTGACCGTCCATCACTGGGATGAGCAGCGCGAACGCGGCGTGCGTGAGCTTCGTCGCGTCGCGCGCGGACCGGTTGTGATCGTCACCTTCGACCCTGAGATATCCGGGCAGATGTGGCTGTTGCGCGACTACATGCCCGAGGTCGCCGCACTCGACCGCCGCATCTTCCCCGCGATCGAGCAACTGCGCGATTGGCTCGGTGGAGAGGTCGTGCAAGAGGTCGTACCGATCGCCGCCGACACTCCGGACTGGACGCTCGGCTCGTTCTGGGCACACCCGGAGCGGGTGCTCGATGACGACGCGCGAGCCGCAACGTCGGGCTTCGCGCGGATGCCCAAGCGCGTGGTCGATCGCGTCCGCACCGAGGTAGAGCGGGATCTGAGCTCGGGTCGATGGGACCAGCGCTATGGCGAGCTGCGCCGATTGGATTGCCTGGATGTCGGGCAGCGGCTCGTGATCGCCCGGCCGGACCCCGGCCCGCAGCTAGCTTGACCACAGCCGACCGCTGCACTGCATGCGGGGGTGCGGCTCAGCTGCCGGCGGGGCAGGTTGCCCGAGGACGGCGCAGGTCGGTCAGCAGCTGCGCGATCACGACCGGGTCCATCGTCAACTGGAGATGGCCGACGCCCGGGTTGGTGTAGAAGCGAAAGCGGTAGCAGGCCATCTTTCGCCAGACGCGGACCGCGTTGTTGGTGATGTATTCCTGATTGTCGTCGCCGGGAAGCGTGAAGTACTGCGCGGTGGTCGGGTTGACGACCTGGCCGCGGGTGAGGTTCGGGAGCGCGATCCCGGTGTCGGTCGGGATCCCCGAGCCGGCCTCGACGGTCACGTCGACGTCGGGGAAGTCCTGGGGGCGGCGGAATCGCACGAAGCCGAGGTAGTGCTCCGCCATCGCCCGGATCGAATCCAGGCCTGCCGCGCGCAGCAACGCGACAGTGTTGGCCGGCGTGTAGCTGCGACCGGTCGCCAGGTCTGAGATCACGACCTCGCGGTTCTTGAACACGGCCGGGTCCGAGATGCTCATCCAGGTCGCCGGTGACATCGCCCACAGCCGGGCGCTGCTGCGGGCCGTGGCGACGGTCGTCGGGTAGGAGAACACCGATGGGACCTCGGCCCCGGTGAAGACGTAGGTCCAGAGCCCGCCCTGTCCGGGGAGATCGCCGTCGATGTCGGTGAATCCCTGGATGTACTTGCGCTTCCACGCCGTGGAGACGTGCGTGAGCAGGTACTGCGCGTACAGCGGGCCGTTGGAGTGACCGACCAGTCTCACCGGACGTCGGCCGTTGCGTCGCCAGGTCTGCACGATCAGTCGTTTGGTGCGCGACAGAAATCCGCCGAGGTCGGGCGTCAGCAGGAAGTTGTAGCCGGCGACGACGAGGTTCTTGTCGGCGGTGTAGCCGGCATCCTCGAGCGCCGTGTAGAGATCGTTGTAGACCGGGGCGCTGGAGGTCTGTCCGTAGTTGGGGATCGTGATCCTGACACCCGGCGCAAACGAGAACCGCTTGGGCCACGGCAGCGATCGGTTCGTGCTCCAGCGCCCGGTGATCAGCCGGTCGCGGCAGGTCTGGCTGAAGGTGGTCCCGGGGTTGGCCGGGATGCCGTACTGGAAGCTGCCCGAGCTCGGGCAGCTCTTGACGGTGGTCTGGCCGCTGACGGTGACCTGCAGGATCGTCGTCCCGTAGCCGGGGAAGAACACCACCGGGGTGCGGGGCGTGGCGGCGGCCGCCGAGGATGCGCCAATCGACGCCAGCACCAGCACCAACATCGCCAGCGCCGTGATCCTCCAACCGCCCCGCATCGCGCAGCAGCCTACAACGAGAGAACCGGGGAATCACGCGCCCGGCAGGATTTGAACCTGCGACCTTCCGCTCCGGAGGCGGACGCTCTATCCCCTGAGCTACGGGCGCGGGGACCGACTGCGACGAGCTTATCGGGCAACGCGGTGCCGGTCAGAGCCACCCCCGGGAGAAGCTGGGCATCAAAGCGAAGCATACGTTCGCTTGAAATGCCCAGCTGCCGGCAGGCCCAGTTTGGGGCGCGGCCGATGACAGGGCCGGATGACGGGGCCGGATGGCAGACTCGGCGGCACCATGGATCTCTCGGTGTTCTTTGCCGGTACCGGCGGCTCGGTCCCCAGCGCCCGGCGCGGCATGCCCGCGATCCTCGTCCGTCGGGGCGGCGACCGGCTGCTGTTTGACTGCGGCGAGGGGACCCAGCGCCAGCTGCTTCGCTCGGTCGGGCTGATGGACCTGACCGAGGTGTTCATCACGCACTTTCATGCCGACCACTGGCTCGGGCTGCCGGGGCTGCTCAAGACGTTTGACCTGCGCGATCGCGAGCGGCCGTTGAGCGTGTACGGACCGCCCGGGCTCAAGGCGCTGGTCGTCGGCGTGCTGCGACTCGCGGGCCGGGTCCGCTACGAACTGAACTTGATCGAACTCGAGCCGGGTGAGCAGCTGCGCCGGGACGGGTACCGGATCGCCCCGGTCCCCGCCGATCACCGCGGCATCGCGTACGCATACGTGCTCTATGAGGACGAGCGCCCCGGCGAGTTCGACCCCGAGCTGGCCGAGTCGCTGGGGCTCACGCCCGGCCCGGAGTTCGGGCGCGTTCACCGCGGGGAGACGGTCAACGGGGTCACGCCCGAACAGGTGATGGGACCTGCCCGCCCGGGGCGCAGGCTGGTGTTGACCGGCGACACGCGCCCGTCGGAGGCGATTCGGATCGCCGCCCACCGCGCCGACCTGCTCGTGCACGAGGCGACGTTCGCGTCTGAGGAGGCCGATCGCGCCGCCGACAACGGCCACTCGACCGCCCGGCAGGCGGCGACGATCGCGCGCGACGCCGAGGTGACGATGCTGGCGCTCAACCACATCTCGACCCGGCATCCGCCGAGCGTGATCCGCGACGAGGCACGAGAGCTGTTCGCCGATGCGGTCGTGCCGCGCGATTTCGACACGATCGAGCTCCCGTTCGCCGAGCGCGGCATCCCGGCGCTGCACGGTTTCGACGAGCGTGCGGCATTGGCGCAGGCCGAGATCGGCTGACGTCGCCGGCCGCTGCTACCTTCGATCCCAGCATCCCACAGCACCTTTAACCCGGTCCCGTGAGGCCAGGAAGGAGCCACAGTTGGAACCCGAGACGACGGTCGTACTCGACCGCGACGACATGCGCCGAACGCTGCAGCGGATCGCGCACGAGATCGTCGAGAAGAACCCGGCGGGCACGCTGGCGCTGGTGGGGATCCACCGGCGCGGGGCGATACTCGCCAAACGCCTGCACGCGCTGACCGGAGAACTGCTGGAGTCGCCGGTCCCGCTCGGCTCGGTCGACATCGCGTTCTACCGAGACGACCTCGTGCTGCGACCGGCGGCACCGGTCGTGCACAGCACCGAGCTGGAGTTTCCGATCACCGGCCGGACGATCGTGATCGTTGACGACGTGCTCTACACCGGTCGGACGGTCCGAGCCGCGATCGAGGAGATCTTCGATTACGGTCGCCCGGCCAAGGTGCAGCTCGCCACGCTCGTGGACCGCGGTCACCGCGAACTGCCGATCCGTCCCGACTACGTCGGCAAGAACATCCCCACTGCCACCGACCAGCGGGTCAACGTCCGCGTCGAGGAGATCGACGGCGTCGACCAGGTGGCGATCGCCCCCGACCGCGAGGCGGGGGTCGGCGGGGGCAACCGATCGAGGAGCGCCGCAAGATGACCGACCAGCCACGCCATCTGATCTCGATCGACGACCTCGATCGTGCCGGGATCGAGCGGATGCTCGACCGCGCCGAGTCGTTCGCCGAGGTCTCCGGCCGCGAGATCAAGAAGGTCCCGGCGCTGCGCGGCCGGACCGTCGTCAACCTCTTCTACGAGTCGTCGACCCGGACCAGCTCGAGCTTCGAGATCGCCGCCAAACGACTGTCCGCGGACGTCGTCAACGTCAAGAGTGCCGGGTCGAGTGTCGACAAGGGCGAGTCGCTGAAGGACACCGTCCAGACGCTGTCGGCCTACGACCCAGCCGCGATCGTGATCCGCTCCCCGCATGCTGGGGCGGCGAAGCTGGTCGCCGGCTGGACCGACGCCGCCGTGATCAACGCCGGCGACGGCAAGCACGAGCACCCGACCCAGGCGCTGTTGGATGTCTACACGCTGCGCCGCCGGCTCGGCACGCTCGACGGCGTCAATATCTGGATCGTCGGCGACGTCAGCCACTCGCGGGTTGCGCGCTCGGACATCCTCGCGTTCAACCGGATGGGCGCCCAGGTGACCGTCTGTGGTCCGCCGACGCTGCTGCCCCGCGAGATCGAGTCGCTCGGCTGCACGGCGGCGGTGACGCTCGACGACGTCGCCGAGGCCGACGTCGTCTACGTCCTGCGGTTGCAGCACGAGCGGATGACCCAGTCATTCGTGCCGTCGCTGCGCGAGTACGCCGACCGCTACCAGATCAATGACCGTCGCCTGAACCCGTCGCAGCTGGTCATGCACCCCGGCCCGGTCAACCGGGGCGTCGAGCTCTCGGGCAGCACGATCGATTCGCCACAGGCACTGATCGGCGCCCAGGTCAAGGCGGGCGTCGCAGTCAGGATGGCGGTGCTCTACGAGTTGCTGGTCGGCGCTCCGAGCCTGATGGCGGTGGCGGGATGAGCGCCGTGCAGCGGCTGTTCGCCAAACCCGCGCGGCCCGCCGAGCTGCTTGTGCGCTCCGCGCATCTGCTCGACCCGCGGATGGGTATCGACAGCGTCCAGGACGTGCTGATCCGCGACGGTGAGATCGCCGAGCTGGGGGCACCCGACACGCTGCCTGCCCCCGACGGCAGCGACGTCGTCGACGCCACCGGCAAGCATCTGTTCCCGGCGTTCGTCGATCCTCACGTGCACCTGCGCACGCCCGGGCAGGAGTACAAGGAGGACATCGACTCGGGCACGGCCGCGGCGGCCGCCGGCGGGTACTGCGCGATCGTCGCGATGCCCAATACCGACCCGACCGTCGACACCACCTCGGTGCTCGCGTCGCTGATCTCCGAGGCATCCCAAAAAGCGCGGGTCCCGACCGGGTTCATGGCCAGCATCACCCGTGGCCTGCGCGGCGAGGAGCTCACCGAGATGGCCGATCTGCGCCGGAGCGGTGCCGTCGGCTTCAGCGACGACGGCAAGCCGGTCGTGTCGGCGGGGATGCTGCGCAAGGCGCTGCAGTACCAGCGGCTGGCCGGCGGCATCATCGCGCTGCACGAGGAGGACCCGGACCTGTCGGCCGACGGCGTGATGCACGAGGGTGCGGTCTCGGCGCGGCTGGGGATGGCCGGGATCCCATCGCTGTCGGAATCCACGATGGTCGCCCGCGACGGCTCGATGGCGCTCTACGAGGACGCCAACGTTCACTTTCAGCACCTCTCGTGCGCGGAGTCCGTGCGGGCGCTGGCCGAGGCCAAGGCACAGGGGGCGAAGGTCTCCGGCGAGGTCTCACCACACCACCTCACCCTCACCGACGAGGCGGTCCGCTCGCTCGACAGCCGCTTCAAGATGAACCCGCCGCTGCGCTCGGAGTCAGACCGTCGCTCGTTGATCGAGGCGCTGCGCTCGGGCGTGATCGACTGCGTCGCCACCGACCACGCGCCGCACGCGCTGCACGAGAAGGAGGTGCCGTTCGAACAGGCGCCGATGGGGACGACCGGGCTCGAAACGGCGTTTGCCGCGATCTACACCGAGCTGGTGCTCGGAGGCGAGCTGGAACTGGCGATCCTGATCGAGCGGATGACCGCCGGCGGCGCGCTGTACGGGCTCGAGATCCCGCGGATCGCCCCCGGCGAGCCCGCGAACGTCTGCCTGATCGACACCGAGGCGGCCTGGACGGTCGGCGAGAACGGCTACGCCAGCAAGTCGGCCAACTGCTGCTTTCACGGCATGCGATTGCGCGGCAAGGTGATGCTGACGGTCGCGGGCGGCGCCGTCGCGCACCGACAGCCGATGCTCGTCGCCGGCCACGATGCCGACGCACAGCGCAGCGGAGCACGTCGATGACCCAGCCGTGGTTCGTGCTGCTCGAGGACGGGACGCGGTTTGACGGCATCGGCGTGGGCGCCCAGGCCCCGGCGGTCGGCGAGCTCGTGTTCACGACCTCGATGGCCGGCTATCAGGAGGCGATGACCGACCCCAGCTACGCCGGGCAGCTGATCGTCTTCAGCTTCCCGCAGATCGGCAACTACGGGGCGATGCAGTCGGCGATGGAGTCCGATCGCGTCCATGCCCGCGCGGCGATCATGCGCCAGGCAGTCGACCGCACGACCGCGCCCTCGGCCCAGGCCGGCTGGTGTCGCTGGCTCAGCGATCAGGGCGTGCCGGCGATCTCCGGCGTCGACACGCGAGCGCTGGTTCGTCATATCCGCGAGGCCGGGGCGATGCGCGGCGGGATCTTCGACGCGGCGACGATCTCCGAGACGCAGGCGCGCGAGCTGATCGCAGCCGAGCCGGCGATGGCGGGCCGGGACCTCGCGCGCGAGGTGTCTCCGCAGGAGACGATCGTGCTGCCGGCGACCGGCGCGCCGCCCGGGGGCCAGGGCACGGCCAGCCCGATCACGATCGCGATGATCGACACCGGGGTCAAGCGCTCGATCGTCGCCAACCTCCGCGCCCGCGGTGCCACGGTCGAGTTGCATCCCTGCACCGACGATCCCGCCCAGCTGCTCGCCGGCCGACCCGACGCGATCTTCCTCGCCAACGGCCCCGGCGACCCGGCGGCGCTCAGCTACGTCGTCGATACCGTCCGCGAGCTGGTCGGCACGTTGCCCGTCTACGGGATCTGCCTCGGACACCAGCTGCTGTGCCGCGCGGTCGGGCTGGAGACCTACAAGCTTGCCTTCGGCCATCACGGCGCCAACCACCCGGTCAAGGACCTGACCACCGGCATCACCGAGATCACCAGCCAGAACCACGGGTTCGCGGTGCTCGGCCCCGGCGGCGCGCGCACGATCGACGACGACGAGCCGGTTCGTTGGGAGACCGACTTCGGGGCTGCCGAGTTGACCCACATCAACCTGTATGACCGAACCGTCGAGGGGCTGGTGCTGCGCGATGTCCAGGGCGCGACCGTCCAGTACCACCCCGAGGCCGGTCCGGGCCCCAACGACGCGTTGCACCTGTTCGATCGGTTCGTGTCCGAGATCGCCGCGACCGCGGCAGCGAGGTAGGCAGATGCCACGACGCCACGACATCCGCAAGATCCTGCTGCTCGGATCGGGTCCGATCGTGATCGGCCAGGCGGCGGAATTCGACTACTCCGGCACGCAGGCGTGCCGCGTGCTCGAGTCCGAGGGCTACGAGGTGGTGCTCGTCAACTCCAATCCGGCGACGATCATGACCGACCCGGAGGTCGCGACGGCGACGTACATCGAGCCGCTGCTGCCGGGCCCCGTCAGGCAGGTGATCGAACGCGAGCGGCCGGACGCGCTGCTGCCGACGCTCGGCGGCCAGACCGCGCTGAACCTCGCCAAGGCGCTGCACGAGGACGGCACCCTGCAGCGCTTCGGGGTCGAGCTGATCGGCGCCGACTACGAGGCGATCGACCGAGCCGAGGATCGCGAGCGGTTCCGCGACACGATGCACGAGGCGGGCCTGCGGGTGCCGCGCTCGACGATCGCCCACAGCCTCGACGATGCCCACGCCGCGCTCGCACAGCTCGGGCTGCCGTTCATCGTGCGTCCCGCGTTCACGCTCGGCGGCACCGGCGGCGGCGTCGTCCGCACCGAGCACGACATCCAGCGGATCGTCGGTGGCGGGCTGGCCGCCTCCCCGATCGGTCAGGTGCTGCTGGAGGAGTCGGTGCTCGGCTGGGGCGAGTTCGAGCTTGAGGTGATGCGCGACCGCACCGACAACGTCGTGATCGTCTGCTCGATCGAGAACCTCGATCCGATGGGCGTCCACACCGGCGACTCGGTCTGCGTCGCACCGCAGCAGACGCTGCCCGATCGCCTCTACCAGGAGCTGCGCGACCAGGCGATCGCGGTGATCCGCGCGATCGGCGTCGAGACCGGTGGCTCCAACGTCCAGTTCGCGGTCAACCGCGAGACCGAGGAGATCGTGGTGATCGAGATGAACCCACGCGTGTCGCGCTCCAGCGCGCTGGCCTCGAAGGCGACCGGGTTCCCGATCGCGAAGATCGCCGCGCGGCTGGCGGTCGGTTACACGCTGCAGGAGATCCCCAACGACATCACCCGCGCGACCCCGGCCAGCTTCGAACCGGCGATCGATTACTGCGTCGTCAAGTGGCCGCGCTTCGCCTTTGAGAAGTTCCCCGGCGCCGACGGGGGATTGACGACCCACATGAAGTCGGTCGGCGAGGCGATGTCGCTCGGCAGGACGTTCCGCCAGGCGTTCGAAAAGGCGCTGCGCTCCCGCGAGCTCGATACGACGCCGAGCCACCCCGACGACGATCAGGCGCTGCTGGAACTGGTGTCGGCGCCGGGCGCCGAGCGCTGGGATCACGTACTCGAGGCGCTACGCCGCGGGATCGCGATCGACACGGTGCAGGCCCGCACCGACGTTGACCCGTGGTTCCTGGAGGAGCTCGCCGAACTGGTCGGGGCGCCCGGGCACACGGCGGCGGCGGACGACGCCGACGGGGTCCGGACCTACAAGGCGGTCGACACCTGCGCGGCGGAGTTCGCCGCCCAGACGCCGTACTACTACTCGTCACTGGAGCGCCCATCGGTCGGCGGACCGGCCGACGAGGTACGGCGCGGTGAGCGTCAGAGCGTCGTGATCCTCGGCTCGGGGCCCAACCGGATCGGGCAGGGAATCGAGTTCGACTACTGCTGCGTGCACGCGGCGCAGACCGTCCGCGAATCCGATCGCGACGCGGTCATGATCAACTGCAATCCCGAGACCGTCTCGACCGACTACGACACGTCCGATCGGCTGTACTTCGAGCCGCTGACGCTGGAGGACGTGCTCGCAGTGTGCGAGCTCGAGCATCCGGAGGGGGTCGTCGTCCAGTTCGGCGGCCAGACGCCGCTGAAGCTCGCCGCCGGCCTGCACGCGGCCGGGGTCAACGTGCTCGGCACGAGCATCGACGCGATCGACCTGGCCGAGGATCGCGCGCGGTTCGGAGCGCTGCTCGACCAGCTCGGGTACGGCGCGCCGCCGTACGCGACCGCGACCAGCGCCGACGAGGCGCTCGCACAGGCGCCGGGGGTCGGCTTCCCGCTGCTCGTGCGCCCGAGCTACGTGCTCGGTGGCCGCGCGATGGAGATCGTCTACGACCTTGCCGGGCTGGAGGACTACCTGCGGCGAGTCGGGCTCGCGACCGGCGGCGGCACCGATCGCACGATCTACCTCGATCGCTTCCTGGAGGACTCGATCGAGGTCGACGTCGACGCGCTGTGCGACGGTGACGAGGTCTGGATCGCGGGGATCATGCAACACGTCGAGGAGGCCGGGATCCACTCCGGCGACTCCGCCTGTGTGCTGCCGCCGCATACGCTCGGCGAGACGATGCTGCAGCGGATCCGCGAGCAGACGACCGGGATCGCCCGCGCGCTCGGCGTCGTCGGGTTGTTGAACGTCCAGTTCGCGATCCGCGGTGATGACCGTCTGTACGTGATCGAGGCCAACCCGCGGGCCTCGCGGACGGTGCCGTTCGTGTCCAAGGCGATCGGGCTGCCGCTGGCCAAGCTCGCATGCCGGGTCATGCTCGGTGAGCGATTGGCGCAGGCACTGCCGACGTCGGTGCGCGAGCGGGTGAGCACGGGCTCCAAACACATCTGTGTCAAGGAGGCGGTACTGCCGTTCAGCCGGTTCGCGGGCGCCGATACGTTGCTCGGCCCGGAGATGCGATCGACCGGCGAGGTGATGGGGATCGCCGCCGATTTCCCGACCGCATTCGCCAAGGCGCAGGCCGCCGCCGGCGCCCGGCTACCGGAGACCGGAACCGCGTTCTTGACCGTGTCTGACCGCGACAAGCCGGCCGCGATCGGGATCGGGACGATGCTGCACGACCTCGGCTTCAGAATCATCGCGACCCGCGGCACGGCTCAGGCACTGGAACGGATGGGGATTCCGGCGATCCGGATCAACAAGCTGCAGGACGGATCGCCACACGTCGTCGACTGGATCGAGCGTGGCGACGTCGACCTCGTGATCAACACGCCGTCGGGCTCCGGGGCGCGGGCCGACGGCTATGAGATCCGCGCGGCCTCGGTCACACGGGGGATCCCCTGCATCACCACGATCTCCGGCGCCAACGCCGCGGCACGCGCGATCATCGCGGCCCGTCGAGGCGAGCCGGAGGTGCTCTCGCTACAGGCGCTGCACGCGTCGGGCGACGGCGGGCCGAGCGTCGAACGCGAGGCCGCGTGAGCGAACGCGTGCTGGCGCCGCTCGGGGTCCGCACCGTGCCGATCATCGCGCATGATCGCCACGGCGCCTACCACGTGCTGCGCTGTGCCGACGCAGACGGCCCGCGTCCGACCGCCGGTCAGTTCTACATGCTGGCAGCCGCCGAGCGATGGGGCGGGGGAGCCGATCAGCGCCCGTTTCTGCCGCGGGCGTTCTCGGTGCTGCGCGCGCCGGCGGGCGGCCACGAGCTGCAGTTCCTGCTCGACGTCGTCGGCCCGGGGACCGAGCGGCTGTGCGAGCTGGTGCACGGCGACGAGCTGGCGATCCTCGGTCCGCTGGGGCTCGGCTTCGTGGCGCCCCGCGCCGGCCGCCGGGCGCTGCTGGTCGGCGGCGGCGTCGGGATCGCACCGCTGGCGATCTGGCAGGACCAACTCGACGGCGAGACACCGACGCTGCTCGGCTTCCGCGACGCCGAGCACGGCCGCGGAGCGCGACTGCTGACCGGCGCCGAGATCGCGACCGACGACGGATCGGTCGGCCACCACGGGCTCGTCACCGAACTGCTCGAAGCTCGCCTCGCCGCTGACGACGCGCTCGAGGTGTACGCGTGCGGGCCGCCACCGATGCTGGAAGCGGTGCGGGCGTTGTGCGCGCAGCGCCAGACGCCCGCCCAGCTCGCGCTCGAATCCGGGATGGCGTGCGGCTACGGCGCCTGTTTCGGCTGCGTGGTGCCGACCCGGGACGGCTACCTGCGGCTGTGCGTCGACGGGCCGGTGCTCGACGCCGCCCGGCTGCACACGGCGTTATCGATGCCCACCACCGCCGCTGCGCATTGACCGAACTGGCACCCCCGGGCGAGGTGCGCTTCTGCGGGCTGGCGCTCGAGCACCCGATCATCAACGCCTCCGGGACGTTTGACGCGATCGCCGCGCGACGCGCATTCGGCGACGCGCTGCTGCGGCGCTTCCCGTTCGCCGCGTTCGTCTCAAAGACGGTCACCGTCGAGCCGCGCCAGGGTAACCCGCCGCCGCGCCTGTGGGAGCTGCCGGCCGGGCTGATGAACTCGATCGGTCTGCCGAACAAGGGCCTCGACGGCTATCTCGAGCACGACCTGCCCGAGCTCGCCGCGCTGCCGGTGCCGCTGATCGTCAACGTGATGGGCTTCACCCACAAGCAGGTTGCGCAGCTCGTGACCGCGTTCTCCGAGCGCGACGAGGTATCGGCGCTGGAGCTCAACGTCTCCTGTCCCAACGTCGAGACCGGCACCCTGATCGGCTCTGACCCGGCCGAGCTGACCGCGCTGCTGAGGGTCGTCAGACCGCTGACTCAGAAGCCGCTGATCGTCAAGCTGACGCCGAACACGACCGATGTCGCGACCGTCGCGAACGCGGCGCAGGACGCCGGCGCCGACGCGGTCTCGTTGATCAACACGCTGCGAGGAACGGCGCTGGCGCCGGGTACGAGGAAGCCATGGCTCGGCGGCGGCACGGGCGGTGTCTCCGGGCCAGCGGTGCGCGCGATCGCGCTCGCGCAGGTGGCGGCAGTGTGCGCCGCGGTGCAGCTCCCGGTCGTCGCGATGGGCGGCGTCCGGACCGGTCGTGACGCCGCCGAGCTACTGTCGGTCGGGGCGACGCTCGTGGCGGTCGGAACCGAGAGCTTCCGAGACCCGATGGCCGCCGCGCGGGTCCGTGCCGAGCTTGGTCAGACCGGTATTTGGTCGAATCGAAAAAGCCCCTGCAAACCATGACTATTGTCGCAACTAGGCTCGACAATGCTCAAGCTCGAGTCGAGGTCTAGGCAAATTGGACGGTTTTGCTTTGATCGGTCTCGCCCAAGATGTATAGTCGCCGCCCATGCCGCCGGTCAGTGACCCGTTCCCGAAATCAGTCGCCGCGCCCGAGCGCTCCTTGACCCAGCGGATGGAGGCGCTGCAGCGTGCCAACGACGTCCGCAGCAGACGGGCACAGCTCAAACGCGACCTCAAGGCGGGTCGCCAGCAGATCCACGAGTTGCTGCTGAACCCGCCGGAGTACCTGTCGAGCGCGAAGGTGTTCGACCTGCTGCTGGCGGTCCCCAAGTACGGGCGCGTGAAGGTCAACAAGATTCTCGGTCAATGCCGTATCTCGCCGAGCAAGACGCTCGGCGGGCTGTCCGAGCGCCAGCGCGCCGAGCTCGTCGCGCTGATGCGGCGGCGCTGAACCGGCGACGCGGTCGCACTCGCGGTCCGGCAGCGCGATGTCCGGCGTGATCGTGATCACCGGCCCGTCCGGGGTCGGCAAGGGCACCCTGATCCGGGCGCTGCGTGAGCGGATGCCAGAACTCGCGCTGGCAATCTCGGCGACCACGCGTGAGCCCCGTAGCGGTGAGCGCGATGGGGTCGACTACCACTTCCTCGCGCCGAGCGAGTTCGAACGACGGGTCAACAGCGGTCAGTTCGTCGAGCACGCCGACTACTCGGGGCGGCGCTATGGCACGTTACGCTCGGAGCTGGAACAAGGACTGAGCAGCGGCTCGGCGGTCGTGCTCGAGATCGAGGTGCAGGGGGCCCGCCAGGTGCGCGAGGCGATCCCGGATGCGGTCGCGGTGTTCATCGCACCGCCCGACGAGCGGGCGTTGCGGGCTCGGCTCAGCGGGCGCGGCACCGACTCCGACGAGCAGATCGCCCGCCGGCTGGACACCGCGCGCGACGAGCTCGCCGCCCAGGACGAGTTCGAGCATGTGATCGTCAACGACGAGCTTGGCGCCGCGGTCGATCGGCTCGCCGCACTCGTCGGCGGCGCCCTTGCAGAAGCGCAACCTCGCGACCGCTAACCTCGAAGCGAGCGCCACCAGCCCATCGGGCGTCGACGCGTACCCCTACCGAAAGCGCCAAGACCTTGATCTCTCCCCGCATCGACAAGCTGCTGGAACATGTCGACTCCGACTACGCCAGTGTGCTTGTGGCCGCCAAGCGTGCGCGCCAGATCAACTCCTACTACCACAACCTCGGTGAGGGCACGTTCGACGAGTTCCCGCCGCCGATGGTCGAGACCCGCTCCAAGAACTACCTGACGATCGCCCTGGAGGAAGTCGCCCAGGGCAAGCTCAAGTACCACTACCGCTGAGCCCGGGGCGTCGCCGAACGGGGCAGCGAGCAGATGGCGCGGGTCCTGATCGGCGTCACCGGCGGCATCGCCGCCTATAAGTCCGTCCAGGCCGCGCGGCTGCTGATCGCTGCCGGCCACGCGGTCCGCGTGATTCAGACCGCGAACGCCGGTCGCTTCGTCGGAGCACAGACGTTCGCCGGGATCACCGGGGCGCCGGTCCTGACCAGCGAGTTCGATCACGATCCGCTCGCCGGCGCCTATCCGGGTGAACCCACCCCCGAGCGGTCCCCGATCACCCACCTCGCGCTGGTGCAGCGTGCCGACGTGTACATGATCGCGCCGGCGAGCGCGAACACGATCGCCAAGCTCGCGGCCGGCCTGGCCGACAACCTCGTCACGACGGCGGCGCTCGCCGCCGACTGCCCGGTCCTGATCGCGCCGGCGATGAACGACCGGATGTACGGTCACGCCGCCACCCGCGACAACCTCGCGCGACTGCGCGCCCGAGGGATCGAGATCGTCGGGCCAAGCGCCGGCGAGCTCGCCTCCCATGGTGAGCGTGGACTCGGGCGGATGGTCGAGCCCGACGAGCTGGCGGCGGCGTGTGAGGCCTCGCTGCCCGGCGCGAACGCCACAGCGGCCGCCTGGCGCGGGGTTCGCGTGCTGGTCACCGCCGGCGGCACCCGCGAGCCGATCGACCCGGTCCGCTACATCGGCAACCGCTCGTCGGGCCGGATGGGGCTCGCGCTCGCATCGGCCGCGGCCGCTCGCGGCGCCGAGGTGACCGTGGTCGCCGCCAACGTGTCGCTGCCGGCAGCCGTCGGCGTTCGCACGGTCGAGGTGCAGACCGCGGCCGAGTTGCTGGACGCGTGTGAGGCCCGCTTTGACGCCTGCGACGTGCTGCTGATGGCTGCCGCGGTCGCTGACTTTCGCCCGCGCGACGCGGCTGCGCGCAAGCTCAAGAAGACCGGCGTCGAGCCCGCCCCGCTGACGCTCGAGCTCGAGCACACGACCGATGTGCTCGGCACCCTCTCGGCGCGGCGCCGGACCGGTCAGGTACTGGTCGGGTTCGCCGCCGAGACCGGTGAGGGGGCGGTCGCCTACGGTCGCTCCAAGCTGGCGCGCAAACGGCTGGACGCAATCGTCGTCAACGACGTCGCGCGGGCCGAAATCGGCTTTGACGCCACCGACAACGAGGTGACGATGCTGACCGCCGACGGGGGCGAGCATCGGTTGGCGCTGGCGAGCAAGGACGCGATCGCGGAGGGCATCCTCGCGCGAGTTGACAAGCTGTTGTCCGACGGAGGGAGAGAACGCAGTGTCTCCAGAGCCGGCCCCTATCGCACCACAGGAGTTTGACGCGTACGCCGCGACGGCGCGGGCGCTGGCGGCGAACATCAACCAAGCGGTCGAGGTTCGCCCGCAGACGCTGACACATCTGATCGTGGCGCTGCTGGCCGAGGGGCACGTGCTGATCGAGGACTACCCCGGGGTCGGCAAGACCGCGCTGGCTCGGGCGCTGTCGCGCTCGATCGACTGCCAGTTCGCGCGGATCCAGGGCACCGCCGACCTGCTACCGGCCGATGTCGTCGGCTCAAACGTCTACGACCAGCGGACCGGTCGCTTTGAGTTCCGTCCCGGACCCGTGTTCGCCAACGTCGTGCTTGTCGACGAGATCAACCGCTCCTCGCCAAAGACGCAGTCGGGCCTGCTGGAGTGCATGCAGGAGCGGCGCGTCACGGTCGACGTTCAGACGCACGAACTGGCCCGCCCGTTCCTCGTGCTCGCGACCCAGAACCCGGTCGAGTTCGAGGGCACCTATCCGCTGCCGGAGGCGCAGGTCGACCGGTTCATGGTGCGGATCTCGCTCGGGTACCCGGATCGCTCGGCCGAGGCCGAGATGCTCGCCTCGCACGAGTCGGGCGACCGCGTGCTGGCGCTGCGGCCGGTCGCGACCGCGGCCGAGGTGCTCGCCGCTCAGGACGCGGCGATGCGGGTGCGGGCGACCGAGCCGCTGCGCGACTACATCGTCCGGCTGCTGTGGCGCACACGCGAGGACCCCCGGGTCGAGCTCGGCGCCAGCCCCCGCGCCGGCCTGATGCTGTTGCGCGCCGCGAAGGCCCACGCGATGATGGCCGGACGCGACCATGCGTTGCCCGACGATGTGCAGGCGCTCGCCGAGGCGGTGCTCGCGCACCGGCTGGTGCTGTCGCCCGAGACCCCGCGAGCCGCGGCCGACAACGTCATCGCCGACGCGCTCGGAGCGGTGCGGGCGTTGTGAGCACGGTCGGTCCGAGCGTCGCCGGGCGGCGGAGCAGGCGCCCCCGCGCACAGCTCCGGGCGCGACGCGCGGCGACGGTCGCCGGATCCGGCGCCGGACTGCTGCTGATCGCGTTCGCGTTCGACGCTCGGCCGCTGTTCGTGCCGGCAGTGGCGCTGATCGCGATCGGCGCGATCGCGCCGGCGTGGGTGTGGTGTGCCGCCCGCGGTGCGTCTGCGGTACGGGTGCTGGCGGCGCACCAGGTCGTCGAGGACCAGCCGCTGCAGGCGAAGATCGAGGTGCGCCGCAGCCTGCTCGGGCTGCCCGGCGCGGAGGTGATCGACCCGGTCACGGACTCACGTTTTGCGCTGTCGGGGCCGCTGTCGCCGATCCGCGGCGCCCGCCACGCGTCGGTCGACGTCGTCGCCCAGTTCCCACGCCGCGGCGAGCATCTGCTGGCCGAGCCGTCGCTCGAGGTCTCAGACCCGCTGGCGCTGGCCCGGGTTCAGGTCGGCGGCAGTGCGGACGGGCAGCGGATCCTGGTGATGCCGCGGATCGAGCCGGTCCGCTGGCTCGGCGGCGAGCGGTCGTTTCGGATCGACGCCATGAACGGCGATCACGCCTCGGAGATGATGGCCGCGGTCGACGTCGACGGCCTGCGTCCCTACCGGGTCGGCACGCCCGCCAGCCGGATCCATTGGCCGGCGCTCGCGCGCGGCGCCGGGCTACTGGAGCGCAGGCTGCGCGCCGACGGCGACCACCGTCCGTTGGTGGTGCTCGATGCCCAGCTCCGAGGCGCCCCCGCGCAACTGCTCGATGCCGTCGTCCGCGCCGCGGCGTCGCTCGCGCTCGACCTCGGACGCGCGGGTGGCTGCGCGCTGCTGTTGCCCGGCGACCAGCGCCCGACGCGGATCGACGGCGAGCTCGCGCGCTGGCCTGGGGCCTACCGGCGGCTGGCGCTGGTCAGGCCCGCGGTCGGAGGCGGCGGTCCCGCGGTCGGTGCGGCGCGCGGCCGTTCGGGTCCGATGATCTTCCTGACGCCGTCGCCGTCGGAGCGGCTCGCCGCGGCCCTGACCCTCGCCGCCGGCAGCGCGGCGGTGCTGGTCGTGCCGACCGACGAGCTCGTGCAGGGACGGCCACGCGGGGTGCGCGGACGGCTGCGGCCGCTGCTCGACGTCTGCGGCTGTCGTGGCTTCGCGCTCGGCGTCGGTCTCGTGCGCGAGCGCCCGGGCGCCAGGCCGGTGTCGGCGTGAGCTCAGCGTCACCCCCGGCGCAGCTCGGCAGACGCGAGGCCGCGGCCGCGGATCGGTCGCGCGCCGACGGGCGGCCGTGGATCCGCCTCGCCGGTTTCGCGCTGCTGGCGCTGTACGGGGTCCAGCGCTGGTCAGAGCTGCTGGCGGCGCCCCCCAAATGGCGGCTGCTCTGTCTGGTGGCGCTGGCGATCATCCTCGCCGGCGGCGTGCCGCTGCTGCGGCGGCTGACGGCGCGCCAGCCGGCCGTGATCTCGCGGACGCTGACGACGGTTGTCGTGCTCGCGATCGTGCTCGCCGCGTTCCCGATCGCCGGTCTGCGCTGGCATCTGTTCTGGCATCTGAAGATCGCGGTCGCGGCGCGCGAGATCGGAGATGGACTCGGCGGCCTCGGTTCGATCCTGGTGCCGTACGACGGCTTTGACCCGCACGTGACTTACGTGATCGTGCTCGGCGCGGCGGTGCTGCTGCTCGACGCGGCCGCCGTCCTGGCGTTCGCGCCGCGAAAGATCTCCGATGCCCGTCGCGCCACCGCGGCGCTGCCGTTGATCGCGCTCGTGGTCGTGCCGGCGACGCTCGTGCACCCCAAGACCGCCTATCTGCAGGGGCTGCTGCTGTTCGTCCTGCTGGCGTTCTTCGTCTGGGGCGAGCGGTTGCAGCTCGACGAGCATCGCGGGGCGCTGACGCTGCTCGCGGTCGCCGGCGTCGCCGGCCTGATCGCCGCGCCGCTGGTCGATCGGGATAAGCCGTGGTTCAACTACGAGCATTGGAGCGGCGTCACCGGGGTCGCGCACCTCGCGTCATTTGACTGGAACCAGACCTATGGACCGCTGCGCTGGCCCCAGAACGGCGATCAGGTCCTCAGTGTCAAGGCCAAGACCGGCGAGTACTGGAAGGCGCAGAACCTTGACGAGTTCAACGGGACGGCCTGGGTCCAGGGAGCGCCGGCCCAGCCGGCGGCGGGCGGCGCCACGATCGCGCCACAGCCCGGCGTCACGCTGCCGCAGCCCTCGGCGGCGGCCCTGCGCCGCTGGTCGCAGTCGGTCACGGTCACGATCCAGGGGATGCGGACGACCGACGTGATCGCGGCGGGCGAATCGCTGAAGGTGTCGCGGATCCCCGGCGGCGAGCGGGTCGTGGCGGGGATGGGCACGCTGCAGGCCAAGCGCGAGCTCGGACCGGGTGTCACCTACAAGGTCCTGAGCTACTCGCCGTCGCCGTCGGATGCTCAGCTGCAGGTCGCCTCGGCACGGTCGTACCCGTGGCGCGCGCTGACCGGCTATCTGACCATCTCGATCCCCGACGGCGGCTACCTGACGCCGGTGCGGTTCGCGCCGTTCGCGTCGGCCGGCGAGACCCCGCGGGCGCCGGCGGTGGCGTCGACGGTCGGCGAACGCAGCGGCGCGCCACTGATCAGAGGCTCAGCGTATGCGCGCGTGTACGCGCTGGCGATGCGGCTGCGGGCCGAGTCCGCCGACCAGTTGCAGTACGTCCGCAACGTGATGGCCTACCTCAGCACCCGGGCCGGGTTCAGCTATGACCAGTCGACCCCGGCCTCGCGATATCCGCTGGTCGAGTTCTTGCTGCAGACGCACCGCGGCTACTGCCAGCAGTTCTCGGGCGCGATGGCGCTGCTGCTGCGGATGGGCGGCGTGCCGGCGAGGATCGCGACCGGGTTCACCCCGGGCGCGCTCGACGGACAGGCCCACACCTGGGAGGTCGCCGACACCGACGCCCACGCCTGGGACGAGGTGTGGTTTCCGACCTACGGCTGGGTCAAGTTCGACCCGACGCCGGCGACCGCGCCCGCCCGCGGCGGACCGCCGGCGGCGAGCGGCCTGACCAAGCCCGTGCCGAACCTGCCGCACGGCGGCGCCCGGACCGGGCACCACCTTCACGCCGGCTCGAGCCCGGCGTCAAACACCACCCGCGCGGGCCGCCACCACGGCTCCGGCGCGAGCCCGGTGCTCTACGTGCTTGGCGTGGTCGCGCTGCTCGTCGCGGCGCTGGTCGGCCGCTGGGTGTGGACGATCACGCGTCCGCCCGGGTCGATCGAGCAACAGCTGGCCGAGCTCGAGCGGGCGCTGGCGAGGACCGGCCGGCCGTTGCGCGACGGCGTCACGCTGGCGGCGCTCGAGGACCGCTACCGATCGACGCCGGAGGTCGCGGGGTACATGCGGGCGTTGCGGATGTCGCGTTACGGCGGCCGGACCACGGCGCCCGATCGGGCTCAGCGCCGAGCGCTGCGCCGCGAGCTCGGAATCGGGCTCGGGCCGCTCGGCCGGCTGCGCGCGCTTCGGGCACTGCCGCCACGGCTGCACACCGGGCGACCGCCGGCCTGACCGACGCCGCCGTGCCGTGCGATGACGCGGGGCGGCGACCACCGACCGTCATAAACTGCAACGACAGGCAGATGGACGATGTCTATGACCTGTTTGCACGCGGCACCGAGCTGCTTGAGGCCGGGCACAACCACCAGGCGGTCGTGCCGCTGACCCGCGCCGCGCAGCTGGCCCCGGACAAGACCTCGGTTCGTGAGGCGCTCGGCCGGGCACTGTTTCACAGCGGGCGCTACGCGGAGGCGGCGACCGAGTTCGAGGCGGTGGTCGAGCGCGCGCCGACCAACGACTTCGCACTGTTCTGCCTCGGCCGCTGCCTGCAGCTGCTCGGCCGTCACGCCGACGCTCGGCGGCCGCTGACACTGGCCGCATGCATGCAACCGGGGCGCAGCGATTACCGCGTCTACCGTGACCGCGCGCGGGCGGCGGCAGCTCGGTCCACCGACTAGCTAGTTCACGAGCGGCGGCCCGAGCGCCAGCGACCGACTGCCAGCTTTGTGATCCGCGTACACCCCGTCTGTACGCAATCAACAATGTTCGAGCGGGCGGTGCATGCACCGCCCGCCGATCGGCGCATGCGCCGATCGGAGCGGGGCCGCATGCGGCCCCGCGTTCCCACCGATAGCTGACCAGGCCGTCGCCACGCTCAGGCCGAGATCCGCAGCGATCTGACCGCTGCCCATGCTGATCAGCCGCGACAAGAGCGGGCATACACACCGCGACGACCCACGGATCAAGCCTTCAGGACGCTCGTTCGCGCGCACCGCGGACCACGCCCCCGGGCGCCCCCTGCGAGGCGATCGAGCCATCTGCGAGGGTCGCCGTGAAGCCCTGCGCGGGGTGACCTGCGGGGTCCTCGCCGGAACCGGTGCGGTGCTACCCTCGTGACACAGCTTTCCGGCCGGACGACTTCCGGCGCAGTACCGAAAGTGGGCGCTCGCCCGCTTTTTTAATGAGATGACGGAGGAGACAGTGATCGCACCACAGACCGAGATCGAAGCCAGGTTGTCCGGCCTCGAGCCCAAGGTCGAGGTGCTGCTGGCGGAGGTCTCAAGCGGGCCGACGCCGACGCTGCGTCTGTTCATCGATCATCCCGACGGCGTCACGCTCGCCCTGTGCGAGCGGGTCACGAGCCATCTCGGCGACTACCGCGAGCGATACGCGCTCGAGGTCTCCTCGCCCGGGAAGGATCGCCCGTTGACCAAGCCCGAGCATTTCGACCGGTTCGTCGGCCAACGCGTGCGCGTCAGGCTGACCCGGGAGCCGGCGGCGGTCACGGTCAGCGACGCACGCGATCGCGCGAAGGCAGGACCCAAGCAAGTGACCGGCGAGCTGGTCGGCGCCGATCAGGCCGAGATCACGCTTGCCGCCGCGGACGGGGTGGTCACGATCCCCTATGAGCAGATCGCCCGCTCCAACCTGATACCTGGAGACTGAGCATGAGCAAAGAGATCGTCGAGGCCGTCCGCGGCCTCGCAGCAGAGAAGAACATTTCCCACGAGAAGCTGATGGAGGCGCTCGAGGACGCGCTGCTGTCGGCCTACAAGAAGACGCCGGGCTCGGCTCCGTACGCCAAGGTGGAGATGGATCGGGACTCGGGCGACTTCATCGTCTGGGAGCTGAAGATCCCGCCGGAGCTCGAAGAGCAGCTGCTGGTCGAATCGACCGAGGACCAGCAGCCGACCGTCGACCCCGAGACCGGCGAGATGCGCGACGCGCCGGAGCCCGAGCTCGACATGGAGAAGCTCAAGGATTACGAAGATCAGATCGAGGTCGAGGACGTCACCCCCGACGACTTCGGCCGGATCGCCGCGCAGACCGCCAAGCAGGTGATCCTGCAGCGGATCCGCGAGGCCGAGCGCGACATGATGTTCGAGGAGTTCCGCGACCGTGTCGGCGAGCTGATCACCGGGATCGTGCAGCAGTCGGACTCGCGCTACACACTCGTGCAGTTGCGCGACCGCGTCGAGGCACTGTTGCCCAAGTCAGAGCAGGTCGACGGCGAGCGCTACGACCACTCGCAGCGGATCAAGGCGGTCATCAAGGACGTGTCGAACTCGACCAAGGGACCCAGCATCATCGTTTCGCGCCGCGACCCTGAGCTGATCAAGTCGCTGTTCGAGCTCGAGGTGCCCGAGATCGCCGACGGACTGGTCGAGATCACCGGCGTCGCGCGCGAGCCCGGTTACCGCTCGAAGATCGCCGTCGTCTCCCACGTCGACGGGGTCGACCCGGTCGGCGCCTGCGTCGGCCCGCGTGGCTCGCGCGTGCGGATGGTCGTCTCGGAGCTGCGCGGCGAGAAGATCGACATCATTCCCTACAACGACGAGCCCGCCCGGTTCGTCGCCAAGGCGCTCTCGCCCGCACGCGTGCGCGAAGTGCTCGTCGACGACGACGGCAAGCAGGCGACGGTGATCGTGCCCGACGACCAGCTGTCGCTGGCGATCGGCCGCGAGGGCCAGAACGCCCGCCTCGCCGCGAGGCTGACCGGTTGGCGGATCGACATCCGCTCAGAGACGGAATTCGCACGTGAGGAGGAGGAGTCCGGGATCGACGAGACCGACAGCGGCGGCCGCTGTGCGGCGATCCTGTCCAACGGCCGCCGTTGCCCGAACGCGGCGCTGCCGGGATCGCGCTACTGCGGCATCGAGGCCCATCAGGCGCTCGCCCACCAGGACACCGACCAGGCAGCCTAGACTGGATCGTCTGTGAATAAGCGTGTACACGAGATCGCCAAGGAGCGCGGGATCTCCACCAAGGAGGTCCTCGCTCGGCTCAAGGCGGCCGGAATCGAGGTGACGGCGGCATCGTCGTCGGTCGACGAACAGGTCGCCGGCCGGGTGCTGTCGGCCGAACGCGAGGCGAGCACCAGCGGCAATGGCGTCAGTCAGAGCAACGGCCCGGCCACACCGGCCGCGAAGCCGGCATCGACATTGCGACGGGTGCGGATCGACGGTGGCGCGGGCGGCTCGGGGTCGCAGCGTGGTGCGCGCGCGCCGCGACGCGCGCAGCCCGCGCCGCAGGCACAATCGGCAGCGGCCCCGCCGGCCGATCCGCGTAGCGCCGCCGCGAGCTCCCCCTCTTCACAGCGGCGCTCGGTGCCGGTCGATCCCCGCCGGGCTGCCGAGCAGGCGGCCAACAAATCCGGCGGCGGCGCACGGTCCGCCCAGGCCCAACGCCAACAGGCAGCGGCAATCGCGCGCGAGCAGGCCGCGGCCAAGGCCGCCGAGCAGGAGGCCGAGCGCAAGGCCGCCGAGGAGCAGGCCGCCAAGGAGCGTGCAGCGGCACAGGCCGCCCAGGAGCAGGCTGCAGCCAAGGCGCGTGCGGCGCAGGCCGCCGCGGGCGAGCAGCCGCCCGCGGGCGAGCAAGCGACCGGCGCCGACACCGCCGACACGACTGGCGCGCGCCCGCAGGGCGAGCAGGCGGCGCGGCGCCCGACCCGTGATTCGCTGCAGGGCGAGCGTGCCCCCGGAAATGCCGGCGGTGGCCGCCGACGGGTCGTGATCGACTCACAGGCTTCGCGCCGTGCCGGCGGTCCCGGAGGCGGACCGTCCAACCAACCGCCGCGTCGTCAGCGGCGTGGCCGTCGCCGCCGAGGCGTGTACGACGATGAGGCCGAATCGCGCCCCTCGCGCCCGCTGAACGAGGGCCCGGCGACGGTTCAGATCAACTCCGGCTCGACCGTCAAGGACGTCGCCGAGTACCTGAACGTCTCCACCTCGGAGATCATCAAGAAGCTGATGGCGCTCGGTGAGATGCGCACGCTGACGCAGACGCTGTCAGACGACACGATCGAGCTGCTGGCGACCGAGCTTGGCAAAGAGGTCGAGATCGTCCACTCCGAGGACGAGGAGATCACCGAGCCGCGGTTCGACGACGCCGAGGAGGAGCTCGTCGAGCGCGCACCGGTGGTCACGATCATGGGCCACGTCGACCACGGCAAGACGTCGCTGCTGGACGCGATCCGCGAGACCAGCGTGGCGGCCGGCGAGGCCGGTGGCATCACGCAGCACATCGGCGCCTACCAGGTCGAGCACGACGGACATATGGTCACGTTCCTGGACACCCCGGGCCACGAGGCGTTCACCGCGATGCGGGCCCGCGGCGCCAAGGCCACCGACCTCGCGGTGATCGTCGTCGCCGCCGATGACGGCGTCAAGCCTCAGACCCAGGAGGCGATCGACCACGCCAAGGAGGCCGGCGTGCCGATGCTGATCGCGATCAACAAGATCGACAAGGAGGGCGCGCAGCCCGACCGCGTGCGCACCGAGATGACCCAGCTCGGGCTGCAGCCGATCGAGTGGGGCGGCGACACCGAGTTCGTCAACGTTTCGGCGAAGACGCGCGAGGGCCTCGACGATGTGCTCGAGACGATCATCCTGATGGCCGAGGTCGAGGACCTGAAGGCCAACCCCGCGGCGCCCGCGTCCGGGACCGTGATCGAGTCAAAGCTCGATCCGGGCCGCGGACCGGTCGTCACGATCCTCGTCAGTCGCGGCACGCTCGAGGTCGGCGACGCGCTCGTCGCGGGCGCGGCCTGGGGCCGCGTGCGGGCGATGCACGATCACCTCGGCAACCGCCTGACCGAGGCGCTGCCGGGTCAGCCGGTCGAGGTGCTCGGGTTCGATGGCGTTCCCGAGGCCGGCGAACACGTCCGCGCGGTCGAGCACGAGCGTCGTGCCCGCCAGCTCGCGGCCGAACGAGCCACGCGGCTGAAGGCCGAGTCGCTGGCGCGCGTGCGCAGCGGCAAGGCGACGGTCACGCTCGACAACATCTTCGGCTCAGACCTGCAGGAGCTCAACCTCGTCGTCAAAGCCGACGTCGCGGGCTCGCTGGAGGCGATCGAGGACGAGATCGCCAAGCTGCCTCAGGACGAGGTGTCGGTGAACGTGATCCGGCGCGCCGTCGGCGGCGTGACCGAGTCCGACGTGATGCTGGCGGCGGCCTCGCAGGCGATCATCCTCGCGTTCAATGTCCGTCCGGTCGGCGATGCGCGGGCGGTCGCGGCGCGCGAGGGCGTCGAGATCCGTGGCTACTCGGTGATCTACCGGGCGATCGATGAGCTGCGCCAGGCGATGCAGGGACTGCTCGCCCCCGAGGAGGTCGAGGAGGCGCTCGGCTCCGCCGAGGTGCGCCAGATCTTCCGGGCCTCGCGGGTCGGCACGATCGCCGGTTCCTACGTCACCGACGGGACGATCACGCGCGGCTCGAAGGTTCGGCTGGTCCGCGACGGCACCGTCATCTGGACCGGGGAGATCGCCAGCCTGCGGCGCTTCAACGACGACGTGCGCGAGGTCGCGACCAGCTTCGAGTGCGGCATCGTCCTGCGCGACTACGCCGACGTCAAGGAGGGCGACGTGCTCGAGACGTTCACCACCCGTCAGGTCGAGCGCGAGCTCGCCTGAGCGGCTGACTACGCCCGAGGATGTCGAGCGGCGGTTTCGTCGCGGTGCTGGTGATCGATCTGCACTTCCACGAGTCCGGGTCGCTGAAGGCCAAGCGTAAGCAGCTGCAGTCGATCAAGGCGCAGTTGCAGACGCGGTTGCACGCAGCCGTGTCAGAGACCGGCCACCACGACTTGTGGCAGCGCGCGACGCTGACCGTGGCGTTGACCTCCGGCACGCTCCACCAGCTCGAGAGCTCGGCGGACGAGCTTGAGCGCTGGGTGCTTGGACGCTGCCCGGACGGGGTAGCAGTGGAGCGCCTGATCGCGTCCGTCGAGGACCTGCGCGGATGAGCCCGCGCGGTGGCGGCGCGGGTAGGATGCGCGGAGGCCGGATGCGGCGTGTGGACGAGGCCATGCGTGCTGTCCTCTCCGACGCGATCGCGGCTGACCTGAAGGATCCCCGAGTAGGTTTTGTGACTGTGACCGGCGTCAAGACCAGCCCCGACCTTCGCCATGCGCGCGTATACGTCAGCGTGCTCGGTTCACAGCCCGAGCGGGAGCAGTCGATCGACGGATTGCGCTCCGCTCACGGCTATCTGCAGCGCCGCGTGGCCGACGAGCTGACGCTCAAGCACACGCCGTCGCTGAGCTTCCATTACGACGAGTCCGTCGACCATGGGATGCGGATCACGGCGCTCGTCGACCGGCTGGAGGCCGGCCGTCATGCGTCCGGCGAACAAGGGGACGGCGCGACCACGGCGAACGATCCGAGCGATGCTCGAGACAGCGTGGGGCGGCGAGGTGAAGGTGACCGATAACGGCGCCAGCAGACGGTCCGCGTCTGACCAGGCCGCGACCGACGTCGCGCTGACGCTGAGCGAGCTGCGCTCGGCGCAGCGGCCGATCGTCGTCACCCACGAGAACCCCGACGGCGACGCGCTCGGCTCGCTGATCGCGATGCACGGAATCCTGGTCGCGATCGGCAAGGACTGCCAGATGTTCATCGATCGACGCGACCTGCCGCTGCCGCAGGAATACGCATTCCTGGCGCTCGAGAACCTGATCTGTGAGCCGCCGCCGGACTTCCGCGAGCGCACGATCGTGTTCCTGGACTGCGGCAACCTCGCCCGCAACCCGGCCCAGGAGTTCGGCGCGCCCGGCGTCCGCATCCTCAACATCGACCACCACCACGACAACACGCGCTTCGGCACCGTGAACCTCGTCGATGCCCGCGCCTCGTGCACGGCGGAGATCGTCTGGGAGCTGATGCACGCGCTGGGCGTCCGCCCGACCGCGACGGTTGCCAACGCGCTGTACGTCGGGCTGATGACCGACACTGGTCGGTTCGCGTATCAGAATACGGGGCGCCAGGCCCACCTGATGGCCGCCGATCTGATCGACGTCGGGGTCGACGTCAACGCCCTCTATCGCCGCGTTTATGAGGACGTGCCGTACGGGAAGCTGGCGCTGCTCGCACGGGGCCTGTCCAACGTCGAGCGCTACGACGACGGTCGGCTGACGATGAGCGCATTGAGCGTCGCCGACTTCGCCGACTCCGACGCCGAGGAGAGCTACTCCGAGGGCCTGATCGACTACCTGCGGGCAGTCGAGGGAACCGAGCTGGCGGCGTTGGTCCGCGAGCGGCTGGGGCCGGGCGCCGACGCTCGGCGCAAGGTGTCGCTGCGGTCGGGCAACGGCAACATCGACGTCTCGGCGATCGCGCGGGCGCAGGGTGGCGGCGGGCATCGTCAGGCGGCCGGCTTCTCGACGGCGCTCACGCACGATCAGCTGGTTACGTTCCTGCGCGAGCAACTTGCGCTCCAGCAGCGGGCCGCGACCGCCAACGCTTAGACCACGGGCGTTGGTCGCGCAGATCCCAGCGGCGCTGCCCGCCGGCGACTACGTGCTGGCGTGCGATAAGCCGCCGGGCGTGACCTCGCACGACGTCGTCGCCTCGATTCGCCGAGCGCTGCCGCGCCGGACGAAGGTCGGTCACGCGGGCACGCTCGACCCGTTCGCGACGGGGCTGCTGCTGGTGCTCGTCGGTGGTGCCACCCGGGTTCAGCGTTTCCTGATGGCGTTGCCCAAGACCTACGAGGCGGTCGCCCGCTTTGGCGCGGTCTCCGACACCGGCGATCCGGACGGCGAGATCGTCGTCACCGGCCGGGTGGCGACCGGCGACCTGCCGTTGCCGACCGGGACGATCATGCAGCGACCGCCGCAGTACTCCGCGGTCAAGGTCAAGGGACGACGTGCGTACGCCGCGGCGCGGGCAGGCGAGACCGTCGAGCTCCAGCCCAGGCCCGTGCAGGTCTATCGGTTCGAGGAGCGCTCGCGCTGCGCCGAGCACCGCACGTTCGTGATCGAGTGCTCCTCGGGTACCTACGTGCGAACGCTGATCGCCGAGCTCGGCGACGCCTATTGCGAGCGGCTGCGGCGTACCCGGATCGGAGACTTCGACGTCGAGCAGGCCGACCCCGGACGACCGATCGAGCTGTCAAGCGCGCTGTCGTTCATGCCGGCGGCGCGCCTGGACGTCGAGCAGGGGCGCCGGGTCGGGCACGGTCAGGCACTGACGCTGGAGCGGGTGCCCGACGCCGCGCCGCTGGCCGACGGGGTCGTGGCCCGACTGATCGATCCGGCGGGGCTCGTCGGGCTGGGAACCGTCGACGTGGCGGGCGGAGCGCTGCGGCCGATCGTCGGTCTGCGCCGGTGATCGCCACGGCGCGCTCGTCAATACCCTACGGCGCGATGCAGATCACGCTGCTCTCCGACGTGCAGCCGCGGCCGCGACGCGTCGCTGTCGGCGAGTTCGATGGCGTCCACCTCGGCCACCGCGAGGTGATCGCGGGCTCCGACACGGTGCTCACGTTCGAGCCGCACCCGCTGACGGTCACGCACCCCGAACGAGCCCCGAAGCTGCTGACCGGCCTGACCGTCAAGGCGGAGTTGGTCGCGGCGATCGGTGTCCGCGAGCTGGTCGTGATCCCGTTCGACGAGCACTTCGCGCAGCAGAGCGCGCGGGATTTCATCGACCACGTGCTCGTCGACCGGCTGCGGGCGACAAGCGTCGCGGTCGGCGAGAACTTCCGCTTCGGGCACGGGGCGACGGGCCGGCCGGCGCTGCTGGCGGCCGATCCGCGCTTTGTAACCCGGGTCGTGACGCTGGTGTCCGCCGAGGCCGGGATCGTCTCCTCGACTCACATCCGCGCGCTCGTCGCGGCCGGCGACGTGGCTCGCGCGGCGCGGCTGTTGGGAGCGCCGTTCCAACTGCGCGGCACCGTCATCGCCGGCGATCGCCGCGGACGTGAGCTCGGGTTTCCGACCGCCAACATCGCTCCCGACCCGGCGTTCGTGTGCCCGGCGTTCGGGATCTACGCGGCGCTTGCCGACGGGGCGGCGGCGGCGGTCTCGATCGGCGTGCGGCCGACCTTCGGCGACGCCAACCGGCCGCTGGTCGAGGCGTACCTGATCGACCGCGAGGTCGACCTCTACGGGCAGACCCTTCGGCTCGATTTCCTGCAGCGACTGCGGGGCGAGCAACGATTCGAGTCAGTCGACGAGCTGGTGGCCCAGATGCGGCTCGATGTCGAGCAGGCGCGGGCGATCTGCGCTCGGTAGGGCCGCGTCGAGCTGCTACCCTCACCGGCCGCATGCCACTGACCCAGGAACGCAAGCAGGAGCTGATTACGCAGTACGGCGAGGGGACCGAGGACACCGGGCGTACCGAGGTCCAGGTCGCGTTGCTGACCGAGCGAATCAACCAGCTGACCGACCACCTGCGCGCGCACCGCAAGGATCATCACTCCCGCCGCGGTCTGCTGATGCTGGTCGGCCGCCGCCGCCGGTTCCTCGATTACCTGCAGCGCACGGATCTCGAGCGCTACCGCGCGCTGATCGGCAAGCTCGGCCTGCGGCGATGATCGCGGCCGGGGACCGGGTCCCCGAGTTCGCGCTCAAGCGCGCCGACGAATCGGACTTCACCGCGGCCGATCTCGACGGTCAGACGACCGTCCTGGTGTTCTACCCGTTCGCGTTCAGCCCGGTTTGCACCGACCAGCTCAACCTCTATGAGGAGGTGCTCGACGAGTTCGCCGCGCAGGGCGCGACGCTGTACGGGGTCTCGTGCGACGCGACCTGGTCGCAGACGGCGTTCGCCGGGCAGCTCGGGGTGACGATCGAGCAGCTGTCGGACTTCGAGCCCAAGGGCGAGGTCTGTCGCGCGTTCGGGGTCTATCACCCCGGTGGCTTTCCGCAGCGAGCACTGGTGATCGTCGGGCCCGACCGGCTCGTGCGCTGGAGCTACCAAGCGCCGTCCCCGGGCGATCTGCCCGGCGCAAACCTGATCTTCGACGCGCTCGCGCGCTGAGCAGGCTCGGGACGCGCCGGCGCGGGCGGCGATGAGCGACCTCGGCTCCGCGCCGATCCCGGCACCCGGCGACGATGACCACGTCCGTGGCGACGCCGGCGCTCGCACGCTGATCGTCTACGCCGATTTCGAGTGCCCGTTCTGCGCCGCGTTGCATTCCCGCCTGCAGCAGCTCGAGCTACGCGAGGTGTTTCGGCACTTCCCGGTTCGCTCGAGCCATCCGCGAGCCTGGCCGGCGGCGTGCGCGGCCGAGGCGGCTGGACTGCAGGGCCGCTTCTGGGAGATGCATGACGCACTGTTCGCCGACCCCGCAAGGCTCGAACAGCCGCACCTCTGGGAGCGGGCCCGCCGAATCGGGCTCGAGCTCGACCGCTTCGACCACGACCGTCGCTCCGACGCGGTCCGCGAACGGGTCAAGCGCGATTTCCGCACCGGCGTTCGCGGCGGCGTCGTGACGACGCCGACGATCTACCAGCTGGACGGCACCGGAACGGTCCAGGTGCCGCGCGCGAGGTTCGTCGCCGACCCCGGGAGTTGAGCGCCGCTCGGAGCCTTTGGGAAGTTGTCACCGCCGACGGGTGACAACGTCCCAGATGACCCCGTCGAGGGGTGCCGCGAATCGCCGCTGCGCGGGTGGCTGGCGACCGCCGGTCAGCAGGGCCGTCGCGCGGCGCCAGACGCGGCGCCGGAGGCGGCGCAGGTCATCGCTCGCTCGAGGTCCGCGGCGGTCGGGGGATGGCCGCGCAGCGGCCGCCCGGCCGGGTCCGTGCTGATCGCCGCGCAGACCAGATCGAGCTGACGACCGAGCGTCTCGTCGCCGAGGTGCTGAAACTGGCGGGCGGTCTCGCAGACGCCCTTGACCAACATCACGACGTCGATCGCGGAAATGTCGGCGCGGACCTCGCCGGTGCGCTGCGCCCGCACCAGGAGTTGCTCGAGCACGCTGAGCATCTCCGCGTGCGCGGCGCGGATCTCGTCGTTGGTCAACCACTGGTCCGACACCGCGTCAAACAGCGCCCGGTCGCTCTGGGAGCGGTTGATCGACGCCTCGATCAGGTCAAACAGCGCCGACGCCGGCCGCTGCTGCTCTAGCGATTCGCGCGCTCGTCCCACCGACTCGCGGATCCGCTCGACGAGGATCGCCGCGATCAGGTGCTCCTTCGACGGGAAGTTGCGAAACAGGGTGCCGCGCCCGACGCCGGCGTGAGCGGCGATGTCGGCGACGCCGACGTCGAGCCCGCGCTCGGAGAAGAGCTCGGTGGCGGCTTCGATCAGGCGCCGGCGATTGCGCTGCGCGTCGGCGCGCAGCCGCCGCGGCTCGGTGACCTCTGCCTCGATCGTCTCCATCTCGTTGCTCATTGTGACATCCGGCACGGTCCGGCCCGGCAGGTGAGCGGTCGTCAGGCGACGACCGCGGTCACCTCGCCGGACTCGATCGCCTGCTCGACCTCGGCCAGGTGGCGCTTGCGCAGGAGCACGACGAGCAGCACCGTGGCCATCGCGAACATGATCGCCGCGGCCAGGAACGCGACGTGGTACCCCGCCACCGTCGCCGCCACCTTCGTCGCCGAATGGCTGGACAGCAGGTTGCTGGTCCGGCTGGCGGCGAGCGTCGACAGGATCGCCAGGCCGAGCGAACCGCCGACCTGCTGGGAGGTGTTGAACAGCCCGGACGCCAGACCGGCATCGTCGGCCGACACGCCGCTGGTCCCCATCAGCGTGATCGGCACGAACACCAGGCCCATCCCGAACGACATCGGCAGCAGGCCGGTGAGCAGGTCCGACACGTAGCTGCCGTGGACCGGTAGCTGGGTCAGCACGAGCATCCCGAGCGCCGCCAGCGTCGTCCCGATGACCGACACGTTACGGAGCCCGATCCGCTTGATCAACTGCTGGGCGACGGCCGCGCCGATCATGATCCCGGCCGTCACCGGCAAGAAGGCCAGACCGGCCTTCAGCGGGCTGTAGCCGAGGACCTCCTGCACGTAGAGCGACGCGAAATAGAACATCCCGAACATCCCTGAGGCGATCAGCAGCAGCGCCGCGTCGCCGACCGCCAGCGACCGGACACGGAAGATCGACAGTCGCATCAGCGGCGACTTGGCCCGGCTCTCGATCGCCACGAACGCCGCCAGCAGCACGACCCCGGCCGCGAACAGGCCGATCGTGCGACCCGATCCCCAGCCGTACGACTGCGCCTTGACGATCGCGAACACGATCACGACGAGCCCTCCGGTGACCGTCACCGCGCCGCCGAGGTCGTACGACCGCCGGAGCCCCGCGACGCGCGACTCGGCGATGTAGCGCATCGCGAGCACGACGGTGATGATCCCGACCGGGACGTTGACGAAGAACACCCAGCGCCAGGAGGCGACGTCCGTGAGAACGCCACCGAGCAACAGCCCGACGGCGGATCCCGAGGCCGCGATCGCCGACCAGATCCCGAGCGCCTTGGTGCGCTCACCGGTGTCGGTGAAGGTGGTGGTGATGATCGCCAGCGCCGCGGGGGAGACCATCGCCCCGCCGAGGCCCTGCACGCCGCGGCCGGCGATCAGCATCCCGGAGCTCTGCGCGAGGCCGTTCAGCAGCGAAGCGGCGGAAAACAGCATCACGCCGGCGACGAACAGCTTCTTGCGTCCGGAGATATCCGCGGCGCGGCCGCCCAGCAGCAGGAAGCCGCCGAAGATCAGGGTGTAGGCGTTGACGACCCATTGCAGGTCGGCGGACGAGAAGTCCAGACCCTTCTGGATCGACGGCAGCGCGATGTTGACGACGGTGATGTCGAGCACCACCATGAACTGCGCCAGACACGCGATCACCAGCACCAGCCACTTGTTGACGGTGCGGCCGGTGGGTGGGTCCCCGACGGTTGCGGGTGGACTTGTCTCGATCGTCTCGCTCATCGCCGGGTGCCTCCTGAGGGGTGGGTCGGGCAGGAAATGGACCGTTCGGTCCGGTTAAACTAGCACGTAACCGGACTGGTGGGTCCGCTTTTTTGGTGACCGCTACTGGGACCGGGCGGAGGCGCCGAACTCATCGCGCTGGGTGGCGAGAATCAGGGCTGTCGCCCCGGCAGGCCGGGCCGGAGCCGCTAGCATCACGACGGTTCGGATACGAAGAAATAACGATGCACTCCGCCGACCGAAGGGCGGAGCAGAAGGGAAAGCAACTGAATATGTCTGACGCCGTCACGCGCGTGTCCGTCGAGATCGAGGGCAAAGAGATCTCGTTCGAGACCGGCAAACTGGCCAAGCAGGCCTCCGGCGCCGTCGTCATCCACTCGGGTGACACGATGGTTCTCTGTACCGCGACCGCGGGCAACCTGCGCGAGGGAATCGACTTCCTCCCGCTCACGGTTGACGTCGAGGAGCGGATGTACGCGGCCGGGAAGATCCCCGGCTCATTCTTCAAGCGCGAGGGTCGCGCCGGCGAGAAGGCAACGCTGACCGCGCGGCTGATCGATCGCCCGATCCGCCCGCTGTTCCCCAAGGGCTGGCATCGCGAGACCCAGCTGGTCGCGCTGCCGATGTCGGTCGACCATGTCAACCCGTACGACATGCTGGCGATGAACGGCGCCTCCGCGGCGCTGATGATCTCCAACATCCCGTTCCCGGCTCCGGTCGGCGCGGTGCGGATCGGCAAGATCGACGGGAACTTCGTCGTCAACCCCGATGAGGAGGCGCTGCTGTCGGGCACCGACCTCGATCTGATCGTCGCCGGCACCGACGAGGCGATCCTGATGGTCGAGGCGGGCGCCAACGAGATCCCCGAGGCGGAGATCCTCGATGCGCTCGACATCGCCCACGAGAACATCCGCAAGCTCTGCGCGGCCCAGCGCGAGCTGGCCGAGAAGGCCGGCAAGGCCAAGACGGTGGTCGAGGTCCCGGTCGTTCACTCAGACCTGTACGCCCAGATCAAGGGCTCCCACGGCGCCGCGCTCGACGCTGCGACCCAGGTCGAGGACAAGCTCGAGCGCCAGGACGCGACCAAGGCGGTCGAGGAGCAGGTGCTCGAGCACTACTCCGGCAATCCCGACGACGACAGCTACGCCGAGTACCGCTCCAATGCCCAGCGGGCATTCGACAAGCTCGAGAAGACGCTGATCCGTGAGCGGATCGCGGTCCAGAAGAAGCGCCCCGACGGTCGCACCACCGACGAGATCCGTCCGATCTCGATCGAGGTCGACATCGCACCGCGCACGCATGGCTCGGCCCTGTTCACGCGCGGCCAGACGCAAGCGTTCTCGGTCGCGACGCTCGGAACCACCCGCGAGGAGATGCGGCTGGACACGCTCGGCCTGGAGACGACCAAGCACTACTTCCACCACTACAACTTCCCGCCGTTCTCGGTCGGGGAGGCGGGCTTCATGCGCGGACCCAAGCGCCGCGACATCGGCCACGGCGCGCTGGCCGAGCGGGCGCTGGTCCCGATGATCCCGAGCCTGGAGGACTTCCCGTACACGATCCGGGTCGTCTCCGACATCCTCGAGTCCAACGGCTCCTCGTCGATGGCCTCGGTGTGCGGCTCGACGCTGTCGCTGCTGGCCGCCGGCGTGCCGCTGAAGGCGCCGGTCGCGGGCATCGCGATGGGCCTGATCAAGGAGGGCGACGACTACGTCATCCTCACCGACATCGCCGGCGTCGAGGACCACCTCGGCGACATGGACTTCAAGGTCGCCGGCACCGAGCAGGGCATTACCGCGCTGCAGATGGACATCAAGATCACGGGCGTGACGTTCGAGATCATGCGCGATGCGCTGGCGCAGGCGAAGGTCGCCCGGAACTTCATCCTGGGCAAGATGGGCGAGGTCATCGACACCCCACGCTCGGAGCTGTCCAAGTACGCCCCGGGCATCTCGTCGGTGAAGATCGACCCCGAGAAGATCGGGCTGCTGATCGGCAAGGGCGGGGAGACGATCCGTGCCCTGCAGGAGGAGTTCGAGTCCCAGATCGACGTCAACGACGAGGGGCAGGTGCTCGTCTACGCGTCCAACCGGGAGCTCGGCGACGCGCTGGTCGCCCGGATCAGCTCGATGACCAAGGAGGTCGAGGTCGGCGACGAGTTCTCCGGCAAGATCGTCAAGACGACGACCTTCGGAGCGTTCGTCGAGCTGTCCAAGGGCACCGACGGCCTGCTGCACATCTCCAACGTCGCGCCCGGTCGTCGGATCGCGACCGTCGAAGAGGTGTTCAACAAGGGTGACGAGGTCGCCGTCAGGGTCGTGGAGGTCGATCGCGAGCGTGGCCGGATCGGCCTGCGTCTCGCCGACGATCCCGAGATCCAGGGCAAGAACCCGGAGGAGCTGGCGGCGATCGCCGCGGCCGAGGCCTCGCGGCCGCGTGCCGGTGGCGGTGGCGACCGAGGCGGCCGCGGACGCGACCGTGACCGCGACCGCGGTGGGCGCAACGGCGACCGCAACCGAGACCGAGACCGCGGCCGCGATGGCGGCGGTGACCGCGTGCGCGACAGCGACCCCGAGCGCCGCTCCTAGCGGCGGTCCCCGCGTCGGCCGGCCGACCGATGGCCCCGAGCCACCGCCTGACGACACTCGAGTCGGGGATCCGGATCGTGACGGAGGCAATGCCCTCCGTCCGATCCGTGTCGGTCGGGATCTGGATCGGAACCGGATCGCGGCACGAATCCGATGACCAGGCGGGGCTCTCGCACCTGCTCGAGCACCTGCTGTTCAAGGGAACCGAGCGTTACCGGTCGGTCGAGATCGACCAGATCTTCGACGGCATGGGAGCCGAGCTGAACGCGGGGACGGGCAAGGAGGCGACCTCGGTCTACGCGCGGGTGATCGACGAACACCTGCCGGTCGCGCTGGACGTGATGACCGACATGGTGTTCCGCCCGGCGTTGCGCGAGATCGACTCCGAGCGGGAGGTGATCCTCGAGGAGATCGCGATGTACGAGGACGAGCCGCAGGAGAAGGTGTTTGACCTGCTCGGCGCGGCGACCTTCGGCGCCGATCCGCTCGGCCGCGCGATCATCGGACGCTCCGACGTGATCGCCGGCACCCCGCGCGATCAGATCGCGGCCTTTCACGGCGATCGCTACCGGCCCGAGAACGTGGTGATCGCGGCCGCGGGGGCGATCGAGCACGATGCATTTGTCGGGCTGTGTGCCGACATGGTCCCGGGCCGGCCCGGCGTCGCGCCGGGTACGGCGAGCCCGAACGGGGGCGCGGCGGCGATCGACTCGCCTGCCACCCCGGCACGGTTCGAGCGTAAGGACACCGAGCAGTTCCATGTCTGTCTCGGCGGGCTCGGGGTGTCGCGCCACGACGATCGGAGATTCGCGCTGCGACTGCTCGACACGATCTTCGGCGGCACCTCTTCGTCGCGCCTGTTCCAGGAGATCCGCGAGGAACGCGGCCTGGCCTACTCGGTCTACTCGTTCACGAGCGCGTACCACGACACCGGGCAGATCGGCCTGTACGTCGGCACCCGTGCCGACAACCTCGGGGAGGCGCTCGCGGTCGTCGGCACGGAGCTCGGGCGCCTGCGTGAGCAGCCGGCCGCCGGCGACGAGCTGCGGCGCGCGAAGGAGAACCTGAAGGGCCGGGTGCTGTTGGCCTTGGAGTCGACCGGCGCGCGGATGAACCGCCTCGGCGCCGAGCTGCTGGCCGGAACGCCGCTGATGGAACTCGACGAGATCGAGGAGCGGATCGAGGCGGTCACGCTTGACGACCTGGCGGCGCTGGCCGACGAGCTGTGGGCCCCGGGGCGCCTGACGGCCGCCGGCATCGGGCCCGATCAAGACCGCTTTGAGCAGGCGCTCGTCGAGATCGCGCCGGCCCTGACCCCGGCGCGATGAGCCCGGGCGCCGGGACGCCGATCCGGGTCGCGGTCGCCGGCGCAGCCGGGCGGATGGGAACGACCGTCTGCGACGCCGTGAATGGCGCGCGCGACATGGAGCTCGTGGCCCGCGCCGACCCCGAGCTCGGGGTCACCGTCGGACAGGCCCTGCGTGACGGGCATCCGGACGTGCTCGTCGACTTCACGATCCCCTCGACGGTGGTCGCCAACGCCCACGAGGCGGTTGCCGCGGGCGTCCACGTGGTGATCGGGACGACCGGGTTCGGTCCCGATCAGCTCGACGACCTGCGGGGCGCCGCGGCGAACGTGCTGGTCGCGCCGAACTTCGCGATCGGCGCGGTGCTGATGATGCAGTTCGCCGCGACCGCGGCTGCGCATATGCGCTCGGCGGAGATCATCGAGCTGCACCACGACGGCAAGCTCGACCGTCCCTCGGGAACGGCGGCGCGGACCGCGGCGCTGATGCGTGACGCCAGTGCCGATGGCGCCGAGGTCCCGATCCACTCGGTCCGGCTGCCGGGGCTCGTCGCCCACCAAGAGGTGATCCTCGGCGATCTCGGCCAGACCCTGACGATCCGTCACGACTCGATCGATCGCGAGTCGTTCATGCCGGGGGTGCTGCTGGCGGTACGCCGGGTCGGTTCGATCAGCGGCTCGCCGCTGTTCGGCCTCGAGCACGTCCTGTAGGGGTCTCCCGGAGACGAGGTGACTGAAACGTCGGTCCCGGATGACCGTCAGGCGGGGTCCAGCGGGGAGGTCAGCAGCGGCGCGGAGGCACCGACGGCGGCCGATAGCGGCAGCGGGTCATCGCAGTTGCGGGCGAGCAGATCGTCGAGCGTCTCGCGACGCTGGACGATGCGCGCGGTGCCCTCGCGGCACAGCACGACCGGTGGCCGCAAGGCGCCGTTGTAGTTGTTCGACAGCGCCGAGCAATAGGCGCCGGTGACCGGTACGACCAGCAGGTCGTCGACGGACGGCGCCGACAGCCAGGCCTGCTCGATCAGCCGGTCGCCCGTCTCACAGTGCGGGCCGACGATGTCGCAGCGTTCGTGCTCGCCGTCATGGTCGAGCACGAACGGCGCGAACCGGGTCCCGTAGATCATCGGCTCGAGGTTGTCGGCCATCCCACCGTCGACCGCGACGAACGTCCTCGTCGCTCGCTTGACCGACACAACCCGGTAGACGGTCACCATCGAGCGCGCGACCAGCGAGCGGCCGGGCTCGACGATGATTCGAGCGTCGGCCGGCAGATGCCGTTCGGCGGCGCCGAGCACCGCCGCGGCGTACTCGTCGACGACGGGGGTCGGCGGATCATCGGGCAGGTAACGGACGCCGAGGCCGCCGCCGAGGTCAAACACGGCCGACCCGCCGAGCCCGTGCAGCTCCCCGAGCGCCGCGATCGACGCGACGAACGGCTCGAGCTCGGTGATCTGCGACCCGATGTGGACGTGCACACCCTCGAGCGTCAGCCCGGGCGCCTGCGCGATCCGCTGCGCCGCGATCCGCATCGCATCCGGCTCGAGACCGAACTTCGAGCGTTCGTCGCCGGTCGCCATCGCAGCGTGGGTCGGCGCCGCGACCCCCGGGTTGACACGCAGCAGTAGCTGCTGCACCCGCCGGGAGCCGGCGTCGGTGCCGGCCGGCGATCCGACCAGCCGCTCGAGCCGGTCGAGCTCGTCGAGAGAGTCGACGACGATCAGCCCGACGGCGGCATCGAGCGCGGCGCGCAGGTCGACGTCGCGCTTGGCGTTGCCGTGCATCAGGATCCGCTCGGATGCCATCCCGCCGGCCAGCGCGATCGCCAACTCACCCACCGAGGAGACGTCACAGCCAAGCCCCTCGTCGGCGAGCACGGCGACGATCGCAGAGCAACTCAGCGATTTCGACGCGAAGTACGGCAGCGCGTTGGCACGACGTGACCCGAACGCGCGAACGTACTCGCGCGCGGTCGCGCGCAGCTCGTCCTCATCGACCAGCAGTGCCGGCGTGCCCGCGGCCGCCGCCAGCTCAGCTACCGCGCAGCCGGCGATCGTCAGCCGTCCGTTCTCGTCACGGACGGCGCTCTGCGGCAGGATCCCGCCGCGCAGGGCATCGGCGAGATCGGTCATGCCGCCACCGGCAGTGACCGGTACACCGCGGTCTCGAACTCCAGGTAACCGCCGATCGAGGTCGGATCCACGAACGGCAGCACCTGGCTGGCCCAGAAGCCGCCGACGCCGTTCGCCCGGTCGATCCAGTAGTAGAGGTTCGCCAGGCCCGCCCAGGCCAGTGAGCCGGCGGGTCGGCCGGTCGGCGCATCCTCGTCGTTGATCATGAATGTCAGCGCCCACGACTTCGGCATCCCCGGGAAGAACTCGGCGTCGTGCGAGACCGTGGGATTGACGCCGGGCAGCGCCGTCACCTTGAGCTCGCCGAGGTGGTTGGCAGCGGCCATCCTGACCGTCTCGCGCTCCAGCAGCTGGCCGTCAGGCCCGGCTCCATCGTTGAGCCACATCCGGATGAACCTGGCGTAGTCCTCGGCGGTCGAGTACAGACCGTGCCCGGCCATGTCGAGCTCGGGATCCTGAGGGAGGATCAGATTCAGCGCCGTCAGCCCGCCGTCGGGCGCACGTTGATGGGTGCTCGCCAACCGCGCGCGCATCGACTCGGTCATCGTGATCGCGGTGTCGTGCATCTGCAGTGGCTCGAAGATCCGGCGCCGCAACGTGGCGCCAAGCCGCTCGCCGGTGATGCCCTCGATCACCTGGCCGGCCCAGTCGATGTTGGAGCCGTACTCCCACCGCTCGCCGGGGTCGAATACCAGCGGCGTGCAGATCGAGGCCCGGGTCGCGGTGGTCACGCTCGGCTGTCCGTGCTCGGTCTCCAGCCGCCGGTAATCCTCGTTGCAGAACGGATAGGCGAACCCGGCGGTGTGTGTCAGCAGCATCCGGGTCGTGATCTCGCGCCGGGGCGGACGCAGGCGCGGCGCGCCGTCGTCGCCGAACCCGTCGAGCACCTGCACCTGCGCGATCGCGGGCGCGTACTCGCGCGCCGGCGCGTCGAGATCGAGCGAGCCCTCCTGAACCAGCATCAGCGCGATGGTGCCGGCGATCGCCTTCGTCGTCGAGTAGATCGCGCAGACCGTGTCGGTCGCAAACGGCTCGGCGTCGCCGACCCGCCTGACGCCCGCGGCACCCGCGTAGATGTTGCGCTCGCGGTCGGTCGCGATCGCGGCCACGCCCGCCACCGGGGCATCGCTCGCGACGACGTCGGCAAGGATCGCGTCGACCTCGTGGCGCAGCTCTGACATGCGGTTCTCCTCGTGCTCGCTGACCGCTGCAGCGAGCACCCTAACTCAGTACAGCTGCAGGTAGCGGTCCAGCTCCCACTGAGTGATCTGCTCGTGCGCGGTCTGGGCCTCGCGCTGCTTGATCTCGACGAAGTAGTCGATGTAGTCGCCGTCGGCGGTCTGGCCCAGCGCCTTGCGCAGGACATCCGATTGCGCCAACTCGCGGGTGGCGTCGAGCAGGTTGCCGGGCAGCGTCTCGATCCCGGCGGCCGCACGGTCGGCGGCCGACATCCGATACAGGTTCGACGAGTTCGGCTCGCCGGGCGCCAGCCCGCGATCGACCCCATCCAGACCCGCAGCCAGCATCGCGGTGGCCGCCAGGTATGGGTTGCAGGAACCGTCGACCGTGCGGTCCTCGATCCGCCCGGCGCCCGGCACCCGCAGCATCTGCGTGCGGTTGTTGTAGCCGTAGCTGACGTAGGCAGGGGCCCAGGTGGCGCCGCTGGTGGGCGCGCCGACGACGAGCCGCTTGTAGGAGTTGACCGTCGGCGCGGTGACCGCGATGTACGCCTTCGCGTTGGCCTTCAGGCCGCCGATGAAGTTGTAGGCAAGCTCTGACAGCCCGAGGCCGCGGGGGTCATCGGCGGGGTCGGCGTCAAACACGTTGACCCCGTCCTTCCACAGGCTGACGTGGAAATGGCAGCCGTTGCCGGTCAGATGCCCGAACGGCTTGGGCATGAAGGTCGCGATCAGACCGCGCTGCTGGGCCAGCGACTCGACCATGTAGCGGAAGAAGATCGCGCGGTCGCAGGTCGTCAGCGCGTCGGCGAAGTCGAAGTTCTGCTCGAACTGGCCGTTGGCGTCCTCGTGATCGGTCGCGTAGTTGTCCCAACCGAGCCCGGTCACCGCGTTGGCGACCTCGGACACGAAATCGAGGTTGCGGGTCAGCGCGCGCATGTCGTAGCAGGGCTGTTCGAGCGTGTCGAGCGGATCGGCGAGCTGCAGGCTGCCGTCCTCGGCGCGGCGCAGCAAGAAGTACTCAAGCTCGGCGCCGATCTTCAGCTGATACCCGCGCTCGCCCGCCGCGGCGAGCGCGCGGCGCAGGATCGTCCGCGGACAGTACGGCCACGGCTCGCCTTCGACCTGAACGTCGCACGCCATCCGGGCAATGTTCGGGCGCCACGGCAGGATCGTGAACGTCGCCGGGTCGGGCATCGCGATCATGTCGGGGTCGTCTGGCCCCTGACCGATGTCGCCGGCGGCGAAGCCGGCAAAGCCCGCTCCGTCGGTGAGCAGGTCGTCGATGTGATGGGCGGGCACGAGCTTCGCGCTCGGCTTGCCGTGCATGTCGACGAACTGGGCGAACAGAAACTCGATGTTGCGGTCGGTGACGAGCCGGCGGACGTCATCGGCGGTGGTGGGGGCATCGGTCATGGGGCAGGTATATCCGCCGCGCCCGGTCATGCACAATGGTCATCGATACCCCGTTGAAAGCCCTCGAAGTGTGCCCGCGCTACATACTCAGCCGATGAACGTCTCGCCCGCGGAGCGACATGCCCTCAGCAGCGAGCTGCACACGCTGCGCGAGGAGAACCTCACCCTGTACGGAGCGATCAACGTCGTCTCGTCATCGCTGGAGCTTGAGCCGATGCTCCAGCGAGTAGTCGATCTGGTGACCGAAGCGACCGGCTGCCATGCCTGCTTCATCTATCTGCTCGAGGACGAGCAGCTGACGATCAGGGCGGCATCGCCGGTCTACGCCAAGGCGGTTGGACAGGTCCGCTTCTCGGTGCAGGAAGGCCTCACCGGTTGGGTGGCGCGCCACCGAACGCCGGAGTTCATCCGCGACCGCGCGATGAACGATCCCCGCATGAAGTACGTGCCGCTGCTGGACGAGGAGAACTTTCAGTCGATGGCGGCAGTCCCGATCCCGTCGCGGGCGGGCGACACGATCGGCGTGGTCGTCCTCCACACGCAGGCGCCGCACGAGTTCTCCGACGAGGCTCTGAAGCTGCTCGTCCACATCGCGTCACTGGTGTCGGGCGCGATCGAGAACGCCCAGCTGTACGACCGCGAGCGCCGGCGGCTCGACGTGATGACCGGGCTCTCGCAGCTCACCCAACGGGTTGCGGCGGCGACCGGCCCCGACCTGGGTGAGATCATCGTCGTCGAGACCGCGGCGCTGCTGGGCGCCCACGTCTGCCAACTACTGCGACTGGACGCCGACGGTGACTCATTGACGCTGCAGGCATCGACCCCGGACGAGCTCGGACCGCCCCGCACGGACTCGGCCGCTGAGCTGACGCTGTCTGCGCTGAACGGGCGCGACGGTGGCGCAGGCGCCCGTTCGATCTGGCCGAGCCTGGCCGTGTCCGATGTGCTGGTCGTGCCGCTGACCGCCGGCGAGCCGGTCGGTCTGCTGTGCGTCGCGACCAACGCCGGGGACGGGTTCAGTTCCGAGGACGCTGAACTCGCTCGCGCGGTCGCGCACCTCGCCGCGGTCGCGATCAAGCGCGCCGAGCTGATCGAGGGTCTGACCACGGCCAATGCGATCAAGAACCTGTTCGAGGCGTTGGCGTCCGGTGCCTCGCAGCTCGCGGCCGACACCGCGGCCGAGCTGCGTTACGACCTCAGCACGGCGTATGTGCTGCTCTGCGCCGAACCGGCCGGCGCCGCCGACCGCTCGTCGGGACTGTGGCTGGCCGCCGCCGAAGGGCTCGCGCGTGAACTGGAACGGATGGCGCCGCGGGCCGCGGTCGAGGCCGGCCCCGGTCCGGTCCGAGCGCTGCTGTCGTTCGCCGGCGCTCGCGACGTCCGCTCCGACGTGCTGCTCGGGCGCGCGCGTGAGCTGGGACAGCGGGCGGGTGCGGCGATTGGGATCAGCGAGTTTCGTCGCGCACCGGGCGACGCGGCCGCTGCCTACCGCGAGGCGCGCGACGCGACCACGATCGCGCGGGCACTGCTGCCGGACGGGGGCGCGATCGACTACTCGCGGGTGGGCGCCTATCGGTATCTCGTGCAGATCGCCGCCGACGACGCCCCACGCGATCGGATGCGGACCGCGGTCGACACCCTGATCGAGTACGACCAGCGACGCGCAACCGCGTTGCTGGACACGCTCGAGCGCTACCTGTCTGAGCGCCGCAGCGTGATCGAGTCCGCCCGCGCGCTGTTCATCCACCCGAACACGCTGCGCCAGCGTCTGGGCCGGATCGAGGAGCTGACCGGACTCGATCTGAACTCCGACGACCTGCTGTCGTTGGAGCTGGCGATCAAGCTCGCGCGCCTGCATGGTCGGCCGGATGGCTCGCCGCGGGCGAGCCGATCGACAACCCGATGGACCCCGGCGCGCTGACGCCGATCGCGCGTTCGGACCTGCGCGAGGCGTTGCACGCCGTCCGCAGGGCGCAGCGACGGTTGCCCGGCTGATGTAGCTGCGACGGCCACATTTCCGCCCCAAACTGTGCCCGTCGACGCCATGTCGGGCCCCTCAGGCACGGTTTACCCTGGGCATCATGTGTGGAATTGCCGGCCTGTTCACGAAGACCGAGCCGATGCGCTTGCAACTCGGCGCTCAGCTCGCACTGATGCTCGAGCAGCTCTCCAGCCGCGGTCCAGACAGCGCGGGCGCGGCGTTCTATCGCGACCCTGCGCCCGACGGCTGGACGAAGCTGTCGCTGCACTCGCCGTCGCCCGAGCCGCGCTGGGATCTGGTCGCCGCCGAACTCGGGGAGGCGTTCGGGGAATCGTCGGAGCCCCGGATCCGAGCCACCCACGCGGTGATCGAGACCTCCGGCGAGGCAGACGAGCTGCAGGCCTGGCTGGCGCAACGCCATCCGGAGCTGACGCTGATGAGCGCCGGGCAGACGATCGAGATCTTCAAGGAGGCCGGTCTGCCGACCGATTTCGTGCGTCGCTTCGCGCTGGATGAGATCTCCGGCAGCCACGCGCTCGGCCACACTCGGATGGCGACGGAGAGCCGCGTCACGACCGAGCATTCGCACCCGTTCTCGACCGGTCTGGACCTCTGCCTGGTGCACAACGGCTCGCTGTCGAACCACAACCGGCTGCGTCGCTCGCTGGCGGTCGAGGGGATCCGTTTTCAGACCGACAACGATTCGGAGGTCGCGGCGGGGTACCTCACCTGGCGCCTGCGCGAGGGCGCGACACTCGAGCAGGCGCTCGAGGGCTGCCTCGAGGACCTGGACGGCTTCTACACGTTCGCGGTCGGGACCGCTGACGGGTTCGCTGTGCTGCGGGATCCGATCGCCTGCAAGCCGGCGGTGATGGCCGAGACCGACGAGTGGGTGGCGATGGCGTCGGAGTACAAGGCGATCGCCGTGCTGCCCGGCGCCGAGCACGCCGAGATGTGGGAGCCGGCCCCGGGCCGTGTCTACAGCTGGGGGATGGTGACGCTATGACGGTTGATCACACCCACACGCTCGACGGCGTGGCACTGTCGTTTGATCTGCGCAGCGACAGCGTGCGTGAGCTCAATCGGACGCTGCACGACGGTCGCGACCTGCGCCGGATCCGGATCACGCATCCCGGCGGACGCCACAGCATCGCGGTCGGGCTCGACGCGCCGTGCGACGTCGAGATCGCTGGGCACGTCGGCTACTACTGCGCCGGGATGAACCAGCAGGCGCGGATTCGGGTGCACGGCAACGCCGGTGTCGGGATCGCCGAGAACATGATGTCGGGCGAGGTCATCGTCGACGGCTCCGCCAGCCAGTCCGCGGCCGCCTCGGCGCACGGCGGCCTGCTCGTGATCCATGGCGACGCCTCGGCGCGATGCGGGATCTCGCTGAAGGGCGCCGACATCGTCGTCGCCGGCTCGGTCGGTCACCTGAGCGCGTTCATGGCACAGAAGGGGCACCTGGTCGTCTGCGGCGACGCCGGCGAGGCGCTCGGCGACTCGCTGTACGAGGCCCGGCTCTACGTGCGCGGCAACGTCGCCGCGCTCGGCGCCGACTGCGTCGAGAAGGAGATGACCGCGGAGCATGCCGAGACGGTGCGGGGCCTGCTCGCGCGGGCCGGGGTCGACACCGATCCCGCGGACTTCCGCCGCTACGGCTCCGCTCGCTCGCTCTACAACTTCAACATCGACAACGTCGGGGCGTACTGACATGGCAATCGCTGACAACTCGGCGCGCGCCGGCTGGCGTCCGGGGCTGCGCGAGTCGGCGACGTTCGATCGCGACACGATCGCCGACATCCAGCGCGCAGCGCGCGAGGGGATCTACGACATCCGCGGATTCGGCGCCAAACGCAAGCTGCCGCACTTCGACGATCTGTTGTTCCTCGGCGCCAGCGTGTCGCGCTACCCGCTGGAGGGCTACCGCGAGCGTTGCGCGACCGACGTCGTGATCGGCACCCGGTTCGCGTCTGAGCCGATCCACCTCGACATCCCGATCACGATCGCCGGGATGAGCTTCGGAGCGCTGTCGGGTGCCGCCAAGGAGGCGCTCGGCCGGGGCGCCTCGGAGGTCGGCACTTCGACCACGACCGGGGACGGCGGCATGACCGCGGAGGAGCGTGGCCACTCCGACAAGCTCGTCTACCAGTTGCTGCCGTCTCGCTACGGAATGAACCCCGACGACCTGCGGCGCGCCGACGCGATCGAGGTCGTCGTCGGCCAGGGCGCCAAGCCGGGCGGTGGCGGGATGCTGCTCGGTCACAAGATCTCAGACCGGGTCGCGGAGATGCGCGACCTACCCGCGGGGATCGATCAGCGCTCAGCCTGCCGGCACCCCGACTGGACCGGGCCCGACGACCTCGAGATCAAGATGGAGGAGCTGCGCGAGATCACCGACTGGCGGATTCCGATCTACGTCAAGGTCGGTGCCAGCCGGCCGTACTTCGACATCGCGTTGGCGGTCAAGTCGGGGGCCGACGCGATCGTGCTCGACGGCATGCAGGGCGGGACCGCCGCGACCCAGGACGTGTTCATCGAGCACGTGGGAATCCCGATCCTGTCCGCGATCCCGCAGGCCGTGCAGTCGCTCGTCGACCTCGGCATGCACCGCAAGGTGCAGCTGATCGTGTCCGGTGGGATCCGGACCGGCGCCGATGTCGCCAAGGCGCTGGCGCTGGGCGCCGATGCCGTCTCGATCGGCGTCGCGGCACTGATCGCACTCGGTGACAACGCGCCCGAACACGAGGCCGGCTACGAGCAGATCGGCTCATCGGCCGGGTACTACGACGACTGGCAGGCGGGCCTCGATCCGGCCGGCATCTCGACGCAGGATCCTGACCTCGCCGCCCGCCTGGACCCGATCCAGGGCGGGCGTCGACTGGCCAACTATCTGCGGACGTTGACGCTCGAGTGCCAGACGCTGGCGCGGGCCTGTGGCAAGTCGCACGTTCACAACCTCGAACCCGAGGACCTCGTCGCGCTGACGATCGAAGCCGCCGCGATGGCCAGGGTGCCGCTCGCCGGAACCTCCTGGATCCCTGGCGCCGGCGGCTTCTGATCGACCGGCCGGACCAGCAGCGTTCCGCGCCAGACGCCGCCGGCGGTCCGGCTTGCGGCGATCATCCAGCCCGCCAGCAGCAGGCCGTACAGCGCGACCGCGGCGACCCGTAACACCCCCGCCCCGAGCGTGGTCGCCAGCAGCGAGGTGCCAGTCACCATCGTGCCCACCGGGAACGTGAACGACCACCAGGTCAACGCGAACGGCAGGTGCTCGCGGGCGGTCCGAAGTGTGATCGAGGCTGCCAGCGTCAGCCAGGTCAGCGCAAACCCCCAGACCGGGATTCCGTAGACGAGCACAAGATCGTGGATCGCGGCCGGCGCCGAGCCCGGCAATGCCGGCCCAGCCGCGACCGACAGCAGCGCGACGGCGGTGATCGACTGGCCGAGCGGGCCCAGCCCGATCCATAGCGTCGGCACCAGCCGCGCGGGCCCGGCGCCGTAGCGCGCCAGACGCGCGACGATCAGGCCGAACACGAACAGCGCCGCAAGCAGGCTGAAGCCGAACATCCCATAACAGGCAAGCGCCAGCGTGAGCTGTGCCTGGCCGGCAGGTAGGTGTGCGATCAGCCCCGCGCCGGTCGCGGCCGACACCATCGGCGGCACGATCGCCATCAGCCAGCTGCCGTTGACCTGAGCGAGCGTCAGCGGCGGCCCGGTGAACATCAGGTACGGGACCGCCACCGCGCAAGCGAGCCCGGACACGGTCCCAAGCGTCCACAGCACCGAGTCGACGACGACCGCGACGTGGACGCCGATCACCGCGCTGCCGGCCAGCAGCGTGCCCGAGCCAACGGTCAGCAGCGCCATCGCCGGGGCGCCGTAGAACGGAGCCATCGCCGGGTTGCGATGATGGCCACGGGCCGTGTCGGGATGCCAGACCCAGTGGGCGACGGTGGCGACCGCCAGCACGACCAGCAGCGTGGCGGCGAGCGCCCAGGCGCCGATCGCAACGCCGGTGGCGCCGGGCAGCCTGACCGGGAGCAGAATCGTCGCTGTCGCGACGATGCCGGTGCCCATCACCGACGCGAACCAGTTCGGACCGATGTTGGCGACGACCTCGCGCGGGGACTCCAGCTCGGCGAGCAGCCCGGCCGGCCGCCGGCGACGTGGGGCAGACGGAACCGTGAACGTTGACATGCGCCAAGTCTCGGCCCGGGCGACCGAAGCTTCCAGTCGGATCGGGCACCGATGCATTCCCCACTGGAATGTATGATCGGTCGTCGTGAGCGCCCTGTCCGGCGATCCGCTGCCCGGTGGCGAGCTTGCCGCGTTCGTCGCGGCAGTCGAGACCGGCTCGATTCACGGCGCCGCCGACGCCCTCGACCTGACCCAGTCGGCGGTCACCAAGCGCGTCCAGCACCTCGAGCGTCGTGTCGGGGAGCAGTTGCTCGATCGCGGCCGTTTCGGGGCCCGTCCGACGGCGCTCGGGCGCGCCCTATATCCGCCGGCTCGACGGGCGCTGGACGAGCTCGACGAGGTGCGACGGACCGCTGCGCTGACGCGAGCCGAGCGGGCGCCGCAGCTGGCACTGGCGGCGAGCGCGACGACCGGTGAGTTCCTCGTGCCCGGCTGGCTGGCGGAGTTTCGCCGCGAACGTCCGGACGCGCGGCCGGCACTGGAGATCACCAACTCGCGGACCGCGCTCGAGACGCTGCGCGCTGGCCGTGCCGAGATCGCCTTCGTCGAGGGGCTGGATCCGCTGCACGGAGTCAACTGGTTCTGCATTCGCCGCGACCGGCTGGTGGTCGTTGTCACCGCCGGCCATCGTTGGGCGCGGCGTCGCTCGCTGGCGCCGGCCGAGCTCGGACGCGAGCCGTACCTGACGCGCGAGGCGACCTCCGGCACGCGCGAGGTCGCCGAGGCGGCGCTTGCGGGCTGCGGCGTGACGCTTGCGCCCGCGTTGCAGACCTCCTCGCTGCAGAGCCTCAAGCGTGCTCTCGCTGGCGGCGGCTTCACCGTGCTGTCGGAGCTGGCGATCGATGCCGAGCGCCAACTCGGGACGCTGGTCGCGATTGCGGTCACTGGCGTCGACCTCGAGCGCGAGCTGCGGGTCGTGTGCCGGCGCCGTCCGGCGCTGACCGGCGTCGCGCGAGACTTCTGGCGATGGCTTGAACCAGCTCAGGACCCCAGCGAACGGGAGCGCCGATGACCGAAGACCGTCCACCGTACCCGCCGTTCACGATCGAGACCGCGCGGCAGAAGGTCCAAGCCGCCGAGGACGCCTGGAACACACGCGATCCAGAACGGGTCGCTCGAGCCTATAGCGAAGACTCGCAGTGGCGAAACCGCGAGGCGTTCGTCTCTGGCCGTGCCGAGATCGTCGCGTTCCTGCGCGGCAAGTGGGAGCGTGAGCGCGAGTACGCGCTGCGCAAATCGCTGTGGTGCTTCGACGGCAACCGAATCGCGGTCCGTTTCCAATACGAGTCGTGCGACGTCGACGGGCAGTGGTGGCGCAGCTACGGAAACGAGTTGTGGGAGTTCGACGAGCGCGGGCTGATGACCCGTCGCGAGGCGTCGATCAACGACGTCGCGATCGATGCTTCGCAGCGGCGGATCCACGGCTCCCGCCCCGCAGCGCAGCGCGGCCTCGAGATCCCGTTGCAGTAGCCGCGCCGCCCGCTCCAATACGCTTGGCGCGCCGATGACACTCAAGATCTCCGTCGTCCGAGGGCCGCTCGATCTGCGCTCGTTTGTGCAGCTCCCGTTCCGGCTGCACGCCGACACCCCGTGGATCCCGCCACTCAAGCTCGAGCGCTACCTGTTCTTGACGCGTCGCCTGAACGCCTACTTCCGCCATGGCGAGGCCGAGTACTTCCTCGCCCGGCACGACGGCCGCGTCGTCGGACGGATCACCGCCCAGGTCGACTACGAGTTCAATCGCTTCCATCACAGCCGCACCGGGATGTTCGGGTTCCTCGAGTTCGAGGACGACACGGAGGTGCTGCAGGCGCTGATCGCAGCCGCCGAGAACTGGCTCCGGGCTCGGGGCTGCGAGCGGATGATCGGCCCGATGAACTTCCAGATCAACGACGAGGCCGGGGTGATGATCGAGGGCTTCGAGCGCGAGCCGTTGATCCGCGAGCCGTGGAATCCGCGCTACTACCCGCTGTGCTGCGAGCAGGTCGGATTGACGAAGGCGATGGATCTGCTCGGATGGGACCTGAACGTCAACGATCGCCGGCGGATGGACCCGCGCCTGCCTCGGATCGCGCAGCGCGCCGCCGACAAGTACGGCGTCACGATCCGGTCGATGTCGTTTCGCCACCTGCGCAGCGAGATGGACCGCTTCGCCGAGGTGTACAACGCCGCCTGGTCGCACAACTGGGGCTTCACCCCGTACACCAAGGCCGACCTCGATCAGTACACGATGGACATGCGGCTGGTCTACTCCAAGGACTGGTTCATGATCGCCGAGGCCGACGGCCGGACGATCGCGATGGCGATCACGATCCCCGACGTCAACCAGGTGCTCAAGAAGATGGGCGGGACGCTGCTGCCGCTCGGCTGGTGGCACTACCTCAACAAGGGCCGGACGATCGACCACCTGCGCGTCGGGTTTCTCGGTGTGCTGCCCGAGTACGAGCACACGGGCGTCGCCGCGGCCCTCTACGTGCATCACTTCGACGTTGCCGAGCGCACCCGTCAGAAGCACGGGGAGGCGAGCTTCATCCTCGAGACGAACACCTCGATGAACCGCGGCCTGGAGGCGATGGGAGGCCACGTCATCAAACGCTGGCGCGTCTACGAGCGACCGCTCGGCGCAGCGCCGGCCGCCGCGCCGGTTTCACCCCTGCGATAATGCGGCACGGATGGCGCTTTCGTTCGGCCCGATTCTGACCGCGATGGTGACCCCGTTCGACGATCGCGGAGACGTCGACGAGGAGGCCGCGGTCGCACTGATGCACCACCTGACCGAGCACGGGTCCGATGGGCTGGTCGTGTGCGGCACGACCGGCGAGGCGACCACGATGAACGACACCGAGCACCTGCGGGTGATCGAGTTGGCGGTCTCGGAGATGGGGGGAAGCTGTCCGATCATCGCCGGCGTCGGATCAAACGACACGCGTCACGCGGTGTACCTCACCGAGCGCTCGACCGCGCTCGGTGCCGACGCGCTGCTGTCGGTCAACCCGTACTACAACCGGCCGAGCCGGCGCGGGATCGTCGCCCACTTCTCCGAGGTCGTGCGAGCCACCGAGCTGCCGATCGTGCTCTACAACATCCCGCAGCGGACCGGCGCCGACATGCCCAACGACCTGCTCGCCGAGCTCGGACAGCTGGATCACATCGAAGCCGTCAAGCAGGCCAACGCCGCGAACCTCGCCAAGGTCGACGGTCTGTCGATCTACGCCGGCAACGATGATCTGCTGGCCGACGTGCTCGACCTCGGCGAGCCCGGCGGGATCCTCACCTCCAGCCACCTGTTCGGCATCGAGATGCACCGGATGGCGGACGAGCCCGAGCATCGCCATGAAATCGACGCGGGCCTGCACGATGTCTACCGTGACATGGCGATCGCGCCGGCCGCCTGTTCGCTGAAAGCCGCGCTCGAGCTGATCGGTGTCAAGGCGGGCCGACCGCGGTTGCCGTACGTCCCGTTGGACGCGTCCGAGCTGTCGGTCGTGCGCGAGATGCTCGAACGCCACGGCATGCTCGCTACCGCGGCGTGACCGCAGCTCAGACAGCGGTGACCGGGCGCTGCCCGCCGGCGACCAGCATCGGCCACGTCCGATGAGCGGCCAATTGCGGGTGCTGCCGCTCGGCGGGCTGGGCGAGATCGGCAAGAACATGATGGTCCTGGAGTACGAGGACCGGATCGTCGTCGTCGACACCGGACTGCGGTTTCCGACGACCGACATGCTCGGGATCGACCTGGTGCTGCCGGACTTCTCCTATCTGCGCGAGCGTGCCGCTGACATCGAAGCGATCGTGATCACGCACGGCCACGAGGATCATCTCGGTGCGCTGCCGTGGGTGCTGCGGGAGCTCGGGCGTGGCGGCGCACCGCTGCCGGTCGTCTACGGCGGCCCGTTGACGATCGCGATGGCCCACTCCAAGCTTGACGAGCATCGGCTGCGCGAGGTCGACCTGCAGGACGTGGCCCCCGGGCAGCCGCTCGACGCCGGCCCGTTCGCGGTCGAGCTGATCCACATGACCCACTCGATCCCGGACTCGTGCGCGGTCGCGGTCACGACCGAGCTCGGAACGGTGCTGTTGACCGGTGACTACAAGTTCGACCAGACGCCGGTCGACGGCGCGCCCGCCGACATCGCGCGGCTGGCCGAGCTCGGCTCCGACGGCGTGCTGCTGCTGTGTGGCGACTCGACCAACGCCGATCGCCCCGGGTTCTCGCCGTCCGAGCGTGAGGTCGGTCCGCACCTCGAAGAGGTGTTCGCGCGCGCCGAGGGCAGGATCGTCGTGACCAGCTTCGCGTCGAACATCCATCGCGTCCAGCAGGTCGTCGACGCCGCCGCGGCGCTGGGCCGCAAGGTCGCGCTGGTCGGGCGCTCGATGCGCAAGAACGTCAACATCGGCCGCTCGCTGGGGCACATCGAGGTGCCCGAAGGGCAGCTGATCGGGCCGCACGAGGTCGAGGACTGGCCCGACCACAAGGTCGTCGTGATCTCGACCGGATCGCAGGGCGAGCCGCTGTCGGCGCTGCGCCGGATGGCGTATGACGACCACCGCCAGATCACCCTGCACCGCGGCGACACCGTCGTCTTCTCCGCCACCCCGATCCCGGGCAACGAGCGCGCCGTGAACGAGACGATCGACCGCCTGTTCCACATCGGCTGTTCGGTGATCACGGCTCGCGATGCGCCGATCCACGCGTCTGGTCACGGCTACATCGAAGAGGTCAAGCTGATGCTCAACCTCGTTCGGCCGCGGTACGTGATGCCGGTTCACGGCGACCACAAAAGGATTCGACTGCACGCCCAGCTGGCCGACGCAGTCGGCATCGAGCCCGAGCACGTGTTTGAGTCAGAGAACGGGCTGCCGCTGGAGCTCGACAGCGCCGGCGCCCGCTTCGGCGAGATGCAGCGAGCCGGGATGATCTTCGTCGACGGCGTCGACATCGGCGACCCAGCCGACGTGGCGTTGCGCGATCGCCGGATGCTGTCGGCCGATGGCATCTTCATCGTTGTCGCGACGGTCTCCGAGCAGACCGGCGAGTCGGTCGCCGCTCCCGAGGTGATCTTCCGCGGCGTGCCGTTCGTCGAGCAGGCCGACGAGCTCGTGGCCGATATCCGCGCCGAGGTCGAGCGCTCGCTCGCGGTCTCGGCGCAGGCCGAGGTCAAGGGGATCGATCTGTTACAGGAACAGCTTCATGATGACCTCGCGGCGTTCGTCTATGAGCGGCTGCGTCGCCGGCCGATGGTGCTGCCGGTCGTCGTCGAGGTCTGAGTCGCCGAGCGCCGCCAGTGGTGGCGTCTGGGAGCGCCGCCGGCGGTGGGCGCTGGGAGCGCCGCCAGCGGTGGGCTCTGGGAGCGCTGCGAGCGGTGGGCTCTGGGAGCACTGGGAGCGGTTGGCTCTGGGAGCACTGGGAGCGGTTGGCTCTGGGAGCACTGGGAGCGCCGCCAATGGTGGCGATTTGCTGGGGATAGTCCCCAGTGATTCGCCAGTATTAGGCCAGCGCGCGCTCAGGAGCGAGGCCCGCGCGCGCTCAGGAGCGACTGCGGCGGCGCCCGAGCGTGCGCCCCGTCGTCTCGCCGCTCGGCTCGGCCGAGCGACCGGCGGCTCGCGCCGCCAGGCGGGCGGCGCGCCGGGCCGTGGACTCCTCAGTCCGCGGCGTCGCGGGGAGCTCGCCGCTGTCGAGCACGTCGACATCGACGTCCGCGCCGACGAGATGGCCGGCGATCGAGCCCGCGCCGAGCGCCGGCAGCGTGATCACAAACCGGGTCCCGATCCCGTCCGCTGGTGCCAGCAGCTCGACCGAGCCACCATGCGACTGCGCGACCGAACGGACGATCGCGAGTCCGAGTCCGGAGCCCTTGCCGCCGTCACGACCGTCGCGGACGAACCGTTCGAACACCCGTGGCGCCAGCTCGGGCGGGATTCCCGGTCCGTTGTCGGCAACCTCGACCACCACCTCGTCGCCATCGCGCCGGGCGCTGGCGTGGACGTATGTTCCGGGCGGCGTGTGGCGCAGCGCGTTCTCCATCAGGTTGAGCACGAGCCGATGCAGCTCGTCACGGACGCCGTCGACCATCGCGGGCTCGGTCGAGACCGAAAGCTGGTGGTGCTCGGCCATCGGCCCGAGTTCGGCGGCCGCCTCGATCACGACGTCGCCGACGTCGGTCGGTCGGCGCGGGTTCTCGCGCTGCGCGTCGGCCCGGGCCAGCAGCAGCAGGTCTCCGACCAGCCGGCGCATCCGGCGCGTCGAGCGCAGCGCCGCATCGGCGGTCTCGGCCTGCTCGCCCTCGAGTTCGTCGGCGAGCAGGTCAAGGTTGGCGAGCACGCTCGTCAGCGGCGTGCGCAGCTCGTGCGAGGCGTCGGCGACGAACTCGCGCTGGCGATCGAGCATCGCCTGCGTATCGGACTGGGCGGCGTCGAGCGCCGCGAGCATCCCCTCGAGCGTCCGTGCCAGCTCGGCGATCTCGTCCTCGGCCTCGGGGTGGGGCAGGCGCATACGCGGGTCGCGGGTGCGGCGGATCTCACGTGCCGCGGCGGTCAGTTCCTTGATCGGGGACATCGCCCGCTCGGACACGAACAGGCCCGCCAGCAGCGCCAGCACGCTGCCACCGATGACGCCGATCAGAAGGAAGATCTGAACCCGCGCCAGAGTCTGGTTGACGGTGTCCTCGGGAACCGCATAGATCAAGGTGACCACATGCCCGTCGGGGCGCAGCGCAATGTGGCGCTGCGATACCAGGTAGCCGTCCTCGACATGCGCCTTGTTGCTGAAGTGCGCGGGGAACGTGTTGAACAGGTCGTTATCGGACACCGGCGCCTTCGCCCGCTTGGAGGCGAGCGATACCTGATCGCCCAGGTAGCTTCGGGTCGTGGCGTTGAACAGGCGGATCTGGGCGCGCTCGGCGCCGGCGTAGTCGTGCAGCGAGATCGGGGTGTTCGGGGGTAGGTAGGGCCCGCCGGTGTACGGGACCTTGGCTCTGATCTCGTTCGCGAGCGTCGACATCGCCGCACTCTGCTGGTCGGTGAACTGCGACCGCACCTGCCGGTCGGTGAGAATCCCGACCACGGCGGCAAAGCCGGCGAGGATCACGAACGTCAGCACCGCGGAACCGCCGGCCAACCGCCAGCGGATCGGCACCGACCTATATTCGGAGTACGTAGCCCGCGCCGCGGATCGTATGTAGGAGCCTGGGCTCTCCATCGGCTTCGAGCTTCCTCCGCAAGTTGGAGACGAAGACTTCGATCGTGTTGGTCATTGAGAACGGGTCGTAACCCCAAACCTCATCCAGCAACCGCTGGCGGGAGATCACGATCCGCTCGTTGCGCATCAGGTACTCAAGCAGCTCGAACTCGCGCTGGGTCAGTTCGATCGTACGATCGCCGCGCGTGACCTCGTGCGTGTCGGGGTTCAGCTTCAGGTCGCCGACGGTCAGGTTCGCCTGACCGCGGGGAGGCGTGCGGCGCAGCAGCGCGCGCAGTCTGGCCAGCAACTCCTGGCGCTCGAACGGCTTGACGAGGTAGTCATCGGCGCCGGAGTCCAGTCCCGCGACGCGCGCCTCGACCGCATCGCGCGCCGTCAGCATCAGGATCGGGACGTCGTCGTCGGAGCCACGCAGCTGCTTGGCGACGTCGAGCCCGTCCATGCCACCGGGCAGTCCGAGATCGAGGATCACGAGATCGGGCAGAAACCCGTGGGCGGCCTCGAGCGCCGATTGGCCGTCGCCGGTGACCCGGACCTCGTAGCCCTCCATCCGCAGGGACCGTTGCAGGACCTGCGCGATCGCGTCGTCATCCTCGACCACGAGCACCCTCGGCGAACGGTCAAAATCGGCCATCGTGCCCTGATGGTAGGGGCACAAACGGCGCCTGAGCAGACCTTTAGCTGTCGTTGAGCGGGGTTTAGCTCGGCTTGATCGACCGCTTGCACCTGGCAGGAGCGGTGCCCGGCGCCGTCGAAGAGCTACAGGCTCAAGATGGCCGCCACCACGAAGGGACGAAACCGCGCGGGCAAGTCCCGTGCCAACAGCAAAGCCGGCTCGGCTCGCTCGGGGAGCGCGCCCGCCGCCGCGGGCAGCCGCCCGCCGGCGCCGCGTTCGCGCGCGCGCCGGTCGCTGCTGGCCAGCCGGCCGGCGCTGCGGGCGCCGTGGATGCCAGCGCGGCTGGAGTCCCACCAGGTCGACATCCTCGCGTTGGCGCTGATCGCGGTCGGGATCTTCCTCGGCGGGATCGCATACGCGCACTGGACCGGCGGCGCGCTCGGCAACGCCGCGATCGACGGGGTCCGCTACCTGTTCGGGGTGCTCGGCTACGCGGTGCCGGCGATCCTTGCGATCGCGGGCGCCCTGATCCTCGCTCGGGAGCTGCGCGCTCCGGGGCGGCCGCTGCGCGCGGGCGCGATCTGCCTGACGGCGGCGCTGACGTTGGCGCTGGCGGCGGGGACACTCGGAATCGGTCCCGGGCCGACCCCGGCTGACGAGTTCTGGCACGCGGCGGCGATGCAGGCGCGCGGCGGAATCGCCGGACAGGCGCAGTACTGGGTCTGCGTGCACCTGATCTCGGCACTCGGGGCCGACATCCTCGCGGTGTTCCTCGCGATCGCCGGCGTGATCCTGGTCAGCGGCGCCGGGCTCGCCGGGATCCTGCGCGCGACCGGCGCGGGCGTCGTCGGCACCGGCCGCGCGATCCGCCGCTCGACCGACGATCTCAGCGTCCCCTGGTCACGGCGCTCACCGCTGCCGGAGCCGGCCGTGGGCGATCACGGCTCGTTCGACGACGATCCGTTCGCGCCCCACGACGCGGCGCTCGCCGCGCCGCTGCTGCCTCCCGAGCCGGAGACCGCCGAGCTCCTGATTCGTGCCAACGACGGCACCGCCGCGGGGGGGATCTGGGACGAGGAGGCCGAGCAGATCGAGCCCGCAGACGAGCCGACCGTCGTCGCCGAACCGGTCGCCGAGGACGACGACGAGCCGAAGCCGGACCCTGAGCGATCCGGCCCCGCCGGCCCGGTCGATCCGTCGCAGCTGACGCCCCAGGGCCGCTACCGCGGATCGGTCACCGACGATCCCGAGTTTCGCTGGCGCGTGCCGGACCCGAGCCTGCTGACCCGCTCGACGGCCGACTCCGCCAGACCCGACACGGCCGGCCAGGAGCAGACCGCGCGGACGCTGATCGAGACGCTCGGCCATTTCGGCATCCAGGCAAAGCTCGTAGGCCGCGTCACCGGCCCGCACATCACCCGCTACGAGATCCGGCTCGCGCCGGGGACGAAGGTCGCCAAGGTCGCCCAGCTCAAGGACGATCTGGCCTACGCCCTCGCCGCGACCGACATCAGGATCCTCGCCCCGATCCCGGGCAAGCAGGCGGTCGGGGTCGAGGTGCCCAACGCGCGGCGCCGAATCGTGCACCTCGGCGACGTGTACTCCGAACCGCCGGCGGACTGGTCGCCGCTGACGGTCTGGCTCGGGAAGGACATTTCCGGCAAGCCCGTGCCGGCGGACCTCGCGAAGATGCCGCACCTGCTTGTCGCCGGCACCACCGGCGCCGGCAAGTCGGCGTGCGTCAACGCGATGCTCTCAAGCGTCCTGCTGCGTGCGACTCCGCATGAGGTTCGGCTCGTGCTGGTCGACCCCAAACAGGTCGAGCTCAACCATTACGACTCGATCCCGCACCTGCTGACACCGGTGATCACCAGTCCGCGCAAGGCGGCCAACGCGTTGCAGAACCTGGTCGGCGAGATGGAGCGGCGCTACTCGATGATGTCGCTGGCGCGGACCCGCTCGCTGCCCGAGCTCAACCGCCATCGGGAGCAGCGCTCGGAGCCGCCGCTGCCGTACATCATGTGCGTGATCGACGAGCTCGCCGATCTGATGATGGTCGCGCCCGCCGACGTCGAGGACTCGATCATCCGTCTCGCCCAGAAGGCTCGGGCGGTCGGGATGCACCTGGTGCTCGCGACCCAGTCGCCTCGCGTGGACGTGATCACGGGCATGATCAAGGCCAACGTCCCGTCCCGGATCGCGTTCGCGGTCTCCAGCCAGACCGACTCGCGCGTGATCCTCGATCAGAACGGCGCCGAGTCACTGCTCGGCCAGGGCGACATGCTGTTCTCGCCCGTCGGCTCCTCGCGGCTGCAGCGGATCCAGGGAGCCTTCATCGACGAGGCGCAGATCCTTGAGCTGACCGAGGCCTGGCGGCGCCAGGGCGAACCTGAGCTGCATCAGGAACTGCTCGAGGAGGTCGAGTCAGACGACGACGGCAGCTCCGGCGAAAATGGCGATTCGCTCGATGCCAACGAGGATCCGCTGCTGGAGGACGCGATCGCGCTCGTCGCCCAGATGCAGACCGCGTCGACCTCGATGTTGCAGCGCCGGCTGCGGCTCGGCTATACGCGGGCCGGCCGCCTGATCGACATGCTCGAGCGGCGCGGCATCATCTCCGGCTATGAGGGCTCCAAGCCGCGCACGGTGCTGATCTCCGAGGCCGACGTGCCGCGAATCCTGTCGCATCTGGCCGAGGCCGGCGGTACGCCGCTGGACGACCCGTCTGAGCTTTCACCATCGCCGCCGGACTCTGGTGCAAGCCACGATTCGCCGGACGCCGGGGCCGGTCCGCCGGGGTAGCCTTCCAGCGGCAATGGAGCAGATCGGCGCGCGGCTGCGCGAGGCGCGGATGCGCGCGAAGATCGACATCAACCAGGTCGAGGCGGACACCAAGATCCGCGCGAAGTACCTGCGCGCGATGGAGAACGAGGAGTGGGGCCTGCTCCCCGGCGAGATCTACTCCAAGACGTTCCTGCGCACCTATGCCGATTATCTCGGGCTCGACAGCCGCGAGTTGGTCGACGATTACCGCCGCCAGCATGAACGGCCGACCGATCACGACCTGCGGCCGCTGTCGGCCGGTCGGGACCGCGATCGCCGGTTGGGACGCGGGCGCGGCCGTCAACCGCAACCCCGAAGCGGCGGTTTTCCGATTCCGCCCTGGATCGTCGTCCTGCTCGTGCTCGTGATCGTGGGGATCGCGCTGTATGCCGTGGGCACGCTGTCCAACAAGAAGAACAACAGCCCGACCGCCGTCACGACGACACACCACCACCATCCAAAACATCAGCAGCATCACGGCGGCGCCTCGACCAAGCACAAGGCTCCGGTCAACGTGCGGCTGTCGCTGGTCGCGACCGGGTCGGTGTACGTGTGCCTCGTCAACGGCAACGGTCGCAAGCTGATCAACGGCAAGACGCTTGCGGCGGGCGACCACGTCCCGGAGCAGGTCGCCAAGAAGCTGCTGCTGACGCTCGGGACGAGCTCGGTCAAGCTCAAGGCCAACGGGGTCTCGGTGCCGGTTGCGCCGTCCTCAAGCCCGATCGGCCTGAAATTCACGCCGGGCAAGCACAGCTCGTTGCCGGCCGCCAGTCAGCCGCACTGCTAAGAACCCTCAGATGGACGATCAGCCGCCGCGCGCAGGGATCCTCGTCACCGGCACCGAGGTGCTGACCGGCGTGATCTCCGACCGCAACGGACCGTGGCTGTCGGAGCGCCTGCGCGAGCTGGGTGTCGACGCAGCGATGATCGACGTGGTTGGCGATCGACCCGACGATCTCGCCCACGCGCTGGTTCACATGCGCCAAGCGGGTCTGTCGCTCGTCGTCACCAGCGGCGGGCTCGGCCCGACCGCCGACGACCTGACCGCCGAGATCGTCGGCCGCTTCTGCGGGCGCGAGCTGTACCTCGACGAGTCGTTGGCCCAGCGCATCGCCGAGATCGTGGCACCGATGCTCGCGCGCTGGCCGAGCATCGACGAGCGCGCGGTCGCGGCCTCCAACGCCAAGCAGGCGACGGTCCCCCGCGGCGCGACCGTGCTCGAGCCGGTCGGGACCGCGCCCGGCCTGGTGGTGCCCCCAGCCGATGCAACCAGCGGGCCGACCGTCGTGGTGCTGCCCGGCCCACCGTCAGAGCTGCGGGCGATGTGGCCGGCGGCGATCGAGACCGATGCGTTTCGTCGCGCGGTCGTCGGCGCACCGACCTATCGCACGTCGGTGATGCGGCTGTTCGGGATGCCGGAATCCGAGATCGCCGAGTCGCTGCGAGTCGCCGAGGCCGACGGGGTGCCGTTGCAGCGGCTCGAGATCACGACGTGCCTGCGGCGCGGCGAGATCGAGATCGGCACCCGCTACGAGCCCGACGCGCAGCCCGACTACGACCGCTTCGCGGCATTCATCGCGCAGCGCCACGGATGGATGTTGTTCTCGCCCGACGGCACCACGATCGACGAACAGGTGGCGATGCTGCTCGCCGGTCACACGATCGCGGTCGCGGAATCGTGCACCGCGGGGCTGCTCGCCGCGAGGCTGACCGATCGTGCCGGCTCATCGAGCTACTTCCTCGGCGGGGGCGTCGTCTACTCAAACGCCGCCAAGGTCGATCTGGCGGGCGTCGATCCGGCGCTGATCGAGCGTGTCGGCGCGGTCTCCAACGAGGTCGCCGAGGCACTCGCGGCCGGGATCGCGGCGCGCTTTGGCGCCTCGCTCGGGGTCGGTATCACGGGCATCGCCGGTCCCGACGGCGGCACCGCCGACAAGCCGGTGGGAACGGTCTGCCTGTCGATCTGGCGTCGAGATGACGACGGCGCCGGCGGACGGCATCTGACCCGGCGGACGGTGATGCCCGGCGGCCGCTCCGATGTCCGCGATCGGTCGGTGACGGTCGCGATGCACATGCTGCGCCGGGTGCTGCTCGGGCAGACCGCGCGCTGACGATGGCGCGCGCCGACGCGCCGCTGCGACTGTTCGTCGCGCTTGCGCTGGCCGAGTCGACCCGCGCCGAGCTGGCCGACTACGCCGCGCGCGCCGGGGAGGTCGAGGCCAGGCTGCGGCCGGTGAACACGGAGTCGCTGCACGTCACGCTGTGCTTCCTCGGGTCCCAGCCGGCCGCGGCCGCGGAGGCGATCGGCGAGGCCGTTGGTGAGGTCTGCGCCCAGCATCGGCAGGTCGCGTTGCGCTTCGGCGAGCCGCTGTGGCTGCCGCGTCGCGGCCCGCGTGCGCTGGCGATCTCGCTGCGTGACGCGCCCGGGCTCGGCGCGCTGCAACTTGCGCTCGCGGGGCGCTTACAGGCGGGTGGCTGGTACCGACCTGAGCGCCGGCCATACCTGGCGCACGTGACGGTCGCGCGGGTGCGCTCGCAGCAGCGAACCGGTGATCGCGAGGTGAGCGACGCGATCGCCGTTCCCACCGGGCGCCAACTGGCGTCGACGGTCACGCTGCTGCGCTCGCTGCTCGGGCCGGGCGGCGCCCGCTACGAGACGCTCGCGCGGGCATCGCTACTCCCGGGACGCTAGCTGCGGTCGTCCGCCGACGCTTCAGGACTGCAACTGCTCTCGCGCTCATCAGCAATGAACTCGGTTCGCGGCGGAACTTTGGCGAGAACCTGCGAATTATTCGCACCTTCTCGCCATCGTGCGCGCCCGGGGTTGCCGCGCGTGCCGTGGACCTGCGCGCGCAGCCGCGCTACCCGCCGGACCGGGGCGCGATCGTCGAGCGCTGGTCTGGGTCTGCCGAGCTGACCAACGACACGCTCACGCGCTGCGCCCACCCCTCCGATCACGCGCTCAAACACGGCATCCGCACAGGATCGAAACTTGGAACCACGACCCCCGACCGTTCGTCTCGACCACGACCGCCGACGAGATCCTCGAATCAACCAACCGCTACTGCGGACGAATCAGCCTGAGAGCACGCTAGCTGCGCCTCACCGAGCGCGATCCGCGAGGGCCGTCGGCCAAGCACGGCCCTCGCTGCGCGTCGACTACCCCTGCTGGGACTCGATCCACTTCTCCAGCGCAGGACCGCTCTCGACGCTGGTGATCAGCGCGTAGCGGATGCCGGGGCCGTGGTGGTAGCCGCCGTGGTACAGGAACTCGGAGTCGACAACCGCCTGCTGGTGGCGCGGTAGCGGGATGCTGACCTCGGTGCCCTTGTCGAACTGATCACGCCGGACGACGAGCGCGCTCGTGTCATCGTCGGTCAGCTCCAACCAGCAGCGCACAACCCAGCCGTTCTCATCGGGGTTGTTGGCCGCGTTGTTGTTGTCCAGGTGCAGTCCCCAGCGGCACTCGCGCATCGAGTTCGGCTTCATCCTCAGCAGCTGGACGCGGCCGAAGCGAGCTCCGATCGACTCGACATATTTGACGATCGACGGGCACTTCTTGGCGTTCTCGGTCCAGACGCCGTCGAGGTCCGGCTTGCCGTAGGACTCAAAGCCCTTGAGCTCGATCTCGCCGGTGCACGACGTGATCGGCGCGAACGTGGTCGCATCGTCGGTGGCGTAGGTGGTGTACGCGAGGTTCTCGTACTCCTCCTTGGGAATCGGCGGGCCGTCGTACTTCTTGAGCTGCAACCAGCCGCCGTTGGCCTGAAGCTTCGGCATCCGGTAGTGCGGGGTCTGGCGCTGGGTCAGCGACGGCCGACGGACGCCGGTCACATGCAGGATCCGCTTCGTGTGTTCGTTCTTCAGGGCTTCGGTGAGAGGGGACACGGTTGTCTCCAGACGTCGGTGTTTCCGATTTGTGTAGCGCCATTCTCGCAGCCCCGACGGCGCAACGACCGCGATTTGGGTCGCCGTCCCCGGGCGCGTGCACAATTGGCACGGAATCGTTGTGATTTCGTGACGACTCGGTCTTGTTCCTGCACAGGCCCCGGCCCTACGGTGCTTCCGTCCGCCACGCGCCTTACCGTGACGGATTCGAACGCGCACAGGCAAAGGAGCCAACGAGCATGAGCGAGAATTCCAAGGGCGCAGCCGTCGGCGCGTCTGACCCCAAGGCCGACGCCAAGCGACAGGCGGCCCTGCAGGGTGCGCTGACCCAGATCGAGCGCCAGTTCGGCAAGGGCACCGTGATGCGGATGGGCGACCCGGGCGCGCGCGTGAACTGCGACGCGATTCCGACTGGCGCGCTGTCGCTGGACATCGCGCTCGGGATCGGCGGCGTGCCCCGCGGCCGGATCATCGAGATCTTCGGACCCGAGTCCTCGGGCAAGACGACGCTCGTCTACCACCTCATCGCCGAGGCCCAGAAGCTCGGTGGGGTGTGCGCGTTCGTCGACGCCGAGCACGCGATGGACCCGCTCTACGCCCAGACGATCGGCGTCGACATCGACGAGCTGCTCGTCTCCCAGCCCGACTACGGCGAGCAGGCCCTGGAGATCGTCGACATGCTGATCCGCTCTGGCGCCGTCGACCTCGTCGCCGTCGACTCGGTCGCCGCGCTGACGCCCCGGGCCGAGCTCGAGGGCCAGATGGGCGATCAGACCGTGGGCGCGCAGGCGCGGATGATGTCCCAGGCGATGCGCAAGCTGGCCGGCAACCTCAACCGCGCCCAGACCCTGTGCGTGTTCACCAACCAGATCCGGGAGAAGGTCGGCGTGATGTTCGGCTCGCCCGAGACCCAGCCCGGTGGCCGCGCGCTGAAGTTCTACTCCTCCCAGCGCCTGGACATCCGCCGGATCGAGACGCTCAAGGATGGCACCGAGGCGGTCGGCAACCGCGTTCGCGTCAAGGTCGTCAAGAACAAGGTCGCGGCGCCGTTCAAGCAGGCGGAGTTCGACATCGAGTTCGGCAAGGGGATCTCGACCTCAGGGTGCCTGCTGGACTACGGGATCGAGCACAACATCGTCACCAAGTCGGGCTCGTTCTTCTCCTACGGGGACGATCGGCTCGGGCAGGGTCGCGGCAACGCCAAGGCGTTCCTCGACGAGCATCCGGAGATGGCGGCCGAGATCGAGGCCAAGATCTACGTGGCGCTCGGCCTCAGCCACGATCTTGTCAAGGAGATCGAGCACGACGAGGTGCCTCTGGCGGTCGCCGAGGGCGATTCGGTGGTGGCGGCCGCGTAGAGCGGTCACACCACTTGACGTCCGCCGAACCGAGGCGACGATGACCAGCGGCGGCGCCGAGCTCACGCGTGCACTCGATCTCGCATACGCGCACGTCAATCGGCGCGAGCGGACCGTCGCCGAGGTCCGCTCACAACTGGAGCGCAAGGGCGTCTCCGATCGGCACGCCGAGGAGGCGGTGCGGACGCTCATCGAGCAGCATCTGCTCGACGACGAGCGGTTCGCCCGCATGTTCGTATCCGACAAGCGCGAGCTCGAGCAGTGGGGCTCGGAGCGAATCCGTCGCGGCCTCGCGCAGCGCGGAGTTGAGCGTGAGCTCGCCGAGCGGGCGATCGCCGAGGCGTCCGTAGTCGATCGATCCGGCGACGGCGACGGCGAACTGCAGCGCGCGCTTGATTTGCTCCATCGCCGCTTTCCCGAGCCCCCGCAAGATCGTCGGGAACGTGACCGAGCGCTGGGCGTGCTGCTGCGCAAGGGCTACGAGTCCGAGCTCGCGATCGAGGCGGTCAACGCCCACGCCCGCGCCCACTAGGGCCGTCGCGGAGCGCTCGGACACCGGCATCGCCACCCTGCGACTGACCGCCCGATTGCGTGGCCTGGGCGCCGGTACTACGATCTGGGATAGCGATGGTGCGGCCTGCGGGCCACGAAATACCAGCAAACCCGCCGGTTCGTCGCTCTCGAAGACAACAGCATCTGATGCAGGTGGCCCGCCCCGCGGGCCACTCGGGAGGAACGACGATGGAAGTGGTCGTTGCCGCAGCGCTCATCGCGATCGCAGTTGTCGTGGCGGCGGTCGTGTACGCCCGCACGCACGGCTCGGCGGTGGCCGCAAGCGCCGATCAGGGTGCGGCGAACAACGCCACCGCGGCCGCCCTCCAGGCGGCGCTGGCCGAGCGCGGCGCCGACCTCGAACGCCGCGAGGCGGCGATCGGCCGACGTGAGTCAGAGCTCGAGAGCGAGCGCTCAGAACTCGCCGATCGGCGAGTCGAGGCCGAGCGCACGCTGGAGCGGCTGGCGGGGATGTCGGGCGCCCGGGCCAAGCAACTGCTGCTGCAGGAGATCGAGGACCAGGCCAAGCACGACTCGGCTCGCCGGATCCGCCAGATCGAGGAGGAGACCAAGCGCGAGGCCGAGCGTCGCGTGCGCAACATTCTCTCGGTCTGCATGCAGCGGCTTGCCGCCGGCCATGCGGCCGAGACGACGGTGTCGGTCGTGCATCTCGCATCCGACGACCTCAAGGGCCGGATCATCGGCCGCGAGGGACGCAACATCCGGGCGCTCGAGAACCTCACCGGCGTCGATTTCATCATCGACGACACGCCGGGCGCGGTCGTCCTGTCGGGCTTTGACGGGGTCCGGCGCGAGCTCGCTCGCCTGACGCTCGAGAAGCTGCTGGCCGACGGCCGGATCCACCCGGCGCGGATCGAGGAGACCTACTACCAGACCCGCTCCGAGCTCGAGGCCCACATCAGCGAGCTCGGCGAACAGGGAGTGCTGGACGCCGGCGTTCAGAACGTCCATCCGGAGCTCGTGCAACTGCTCGGCCGGCTGCGGTTTCGCACCAGCTACGGCCAGAATGTGCTGGCGCACTCGATCGAGGTCGCGCAGCTGGCGGCGATGATGGCCGACGAGCTCGGCGCCAGTCCCCGGGTCGCTCGTCGTGCGGCGCTGCTGCATGACATCGGCAAGTCGGTCACGCACGAGGTCGAGGGGCCGCACGCTCTCGTCGGCGGCCAGTTGGCGCGGCGCTACGGCGAGGAAGAGGCCGTCGCGCACGCGATGGAGGCCCACCACAACGAGGTCGAGCCCGAGACAATCGAGGCGGTGCTCGTGCAGGCCGCCGACGCGCTGTCGGGCGCCAGGCCGGGTGCCCGCGGCGAGTCACTCGAGCAGTACGTCAAGCGGCTGCGTGACCTCGAGCAGATCGCGACCCGCCACAAGGGCGTTGAGAAGGTGTACGCGATGCAGGCCGGCCGCGAGATCCGGGTGATGGTCACGCCCGGCGCGATCGACGACGACGCCGCCACGTTGCTGTCGTACGAGATCGCCCGGGAGATCGAGCACGAGCTCGAATACCCGGGTCAGATCAAGGTGACGGTGATACGTGAGTCGCGTGCCGTGCATTACGCTCGCTGAATGCACACACTCCGCCGTTTCACGCTCGCGCTGACTGTCATGTCAGCGCTCACGGTGGTTGTTGTCGCGGGACCGGCACTCGCTGCCAACCACGCACACGCCGCCTCGAAGTATCCGCCGTGCACGAAGCAGGCGCTGAAGCCCGCGCTCAAACGCGGTCCGGCCAAGGAGCCCAACGGTCGCTTCATTGGCACGTTCGGCTGCGTCCGCAACTGGGCCTATTCCGGTGCCGTCATCGGCACGGGCCGCGGCGCCTTCGACGCCACCATCCTCTACCACAACAACAACGGCCGCTGGCAGACCTCACGGCGCGCCGGTCCCTGTCGGACGCACGCCGTACCGAAGAAGATCTACCGACCGGCCTGCGAGACCAACTAACGGTCCGCTGACGCGCGGGAGCCTCGGTGAAGCGGTATCACCTCACCACCTTCGGGTGTCAGATGAACGAGCACGACTCCGAGCGCATCAAGGGGATGCTCGAGTCGCTCGGCTACACCGAGGCGCCCGAACGCGCCGGTGCCGACCTGATCCTGTTCAACACCTGCTCGATCCGCGAGACGGCCGACAGCCGCTTTCTGGCTCATCTCGGCGAGGCCAAGCGGCTCAAGCGACTGGACCCGGAGCGGGTGATAGGGGTCGGCGGCTGCTGGGCGCAGTCGGTCAAGGACGAGGTGTTCGCGCGCTTTCCGTTCGTCGACGTTGCGTTCGGGCCCGGTCAGGTCCACCGCCTCGCCGAATTTCTGACCAGCGACTCGCTGACCGCGCAGGGCTTCTTTGAGTTCGAGGGATTCACCGGGCACCTGCCGGCCAAGCGCGCTCGCGAGTTCCAGGGGTGGGTGCAGGTCTCGATCGGCTGCAACTCGGTCTGCTCGTACTGCATCGTCCCCTCGACCCGTGGACGCGAGGTCAGCCGACCGCCCGGCGAGCTCGTCGACGAGGTCCGAGCGCTGGCCGCGGACGGCGTCTGCGAGGTGACGCTGCTCGGTCAGAACGTCAACTCCTACGGCCGTGACCTACCCCCCGGATCACGGATCACGTTCGCGCAGCTGCTCGGCGAGCTCGATGCGATCGACGGGATCGAGCGCATCCGATACACGAGCCCGCACCCGAAGGACATGCGCGAGGACGTGGTTCGCGCTCACGCCGAGCTCGGATCGCTGTGCGAGCACATCCACCTGCCGCTGCAGTCAGGCTCGACGCCGGTCCTCAAGCGGATGCGGCGCACCTACAGCCGCGAGCGCTACCTCGACCGGGTCGCGCTGATCCGCGAGCACGTTCCCGACTGCGCGTTGACGACGGACATCATCGTCGGGTTTCCGGGTGAGACCGAGGCCGATTTCGAGCAGACGCTGTCGGTCTGCGAGCAGGTCGGCTACGACGGCGCGTTCACCTTCGTCTACTCGCCGCGACGGCAGACCGAGGCCGCCCAGATGGACGACCAGGTCGCGCACGAGGTCAAGGTGGCGCGGATGGAGCGGTTGGTCGAGGTTGTCCAACGTCGCGCCCGTGAGCGCGCCCAGCGGTTCGTCGGGCGCACCGCCGAGGTGCTCGTCGAGGGGCCATCGCGGACCGACCCGAGCCGCCTGCGCGGCCGCTCTCGGCACAACAAGGTCGTCAACTTCGAGGGTCTCGGCGAGCCCGGTGACCTCGTCGAGGTGACGATCACCGGCGCGACCAGCCAGACACTGACCGGCGAAGCGCCGCTGCTGAGCCGCGTCGGTCGCTGAACCCGCGTTCCGTCCGAGCCGCATGCGAACATGTGTTCGCATGCGTTGGAGCAACCTCACCCTCGAGACCGAAGAGACCGCCCGCCTGCCGGGGTATCGCGACGAGGCGGTCGTGCGTCACTTCGAGGCACCGGACTCGATCACCACTCGGTTCTACGAGATCCGCGCCAAATCGATCCTCAACAAGGTGCCGGAGGCATCGCAGATGCCGTTCCGCTGGACGATCAACCCCTATCGCGGCTGCACGCACGCCTGTGTGTACTGCCTTCACGGTGAGACACCCGTGCTCCTGGCCGACGGCAGGCACAGGCCAATCGAGGCGCTGGAGCCGGGCGACGAGATCTACGGGACCGTGCGCGGGCCGTTCTATCGGCGCTACGAACGGACGACGGTGCTCGACAAGTGGACCTCGATCAAGCCCGCGTATCGGGTGCGGCTCGAGGATCACACCGAGTTGGTGCTCAGCGGCGATCACCGGTTGCTGACCAATCGCGGCTGGAAGCACGTCCGCAACACCGAGCCGGGCGAACGTGACCGCCCGCACCTGACCATGTCGAATCGACTCGCCGGAACCGGCGCGTTCGCCACGCAGCCGGTCCACGATCGCGAATACCGGGTTGGGTACATCTGCGGCATGGTGCGCGGGGACGGCAACCTCGCGCAGTACTCGTACGAGCGCCCAGGCCGCACCTCCGGGGACGTCTATCGGTCCCGGCTCGCCCTCTGTGACCGCGAAGCGTTGCAGCGCTGCCGGGAGTTCCTCGAGACGCTGGCGGTTCCCACCACCGAATTCACCTTCGCGGAGGCGTCCGAAACACGACGAGCGGCCTCCGCGCTGCGGACGCAGCGGCGTTCGGACTACGAGCGGATCACCGAGCTGATCCGGTGGCCCGAGCAGCCGAGCCTGCAGTGGTGCCGGGGGTTTCTCGCGGGCATCTTCGACGCCGAAGGCTCCCGGAGCGCGTTTGCGCTGCGGATCGCCAACTGCGATCCTGAGATCCTCCGTTGGACCGAGGCCTGCGCAAGGTGGCTCGGCTTCGATGCTTGCAGGGACAGGAGCTCGAACCCGAACGGCTTGCAGTCGATCCGGATACGAGGTGGTCTGTCGGAGCATCTGCGGTTCTTCCACACCACCGATCCAGCGATCAGCCGCAAGCGTGACATCGCCGGCCAGATGGTCAAGACGTTCGCTCGGCTCGGTGTCGTCGCGATCGAGCCACTGGGATGTGAGCTTCCCCTGTACGACGTCACGACGGGGACCGGCGATTTCATCGCCAACGGCGTCGTCAGCCACAACTGCTTCGCCCGCCCGACCCACACCTATCTGGACTTCGACGCGGGCCGGGACTTCGAGCGGGAGATCGTCGTCAAGGTCAACGCGCCCGAGCGCCTGCGGGTCGAGCTCGCCCGGCCGTCGTGGCGAGGTGAGCAGATCGCGCTGGGCACCAACACCGATCCGTACCAGTGGGCCGAGGGTCGCTATCGGCTGATGCGGGGGATCTGGGAGGCGATGATCGAGGCGCGCAACCCGGCGTCGGTGTTGACCAAGTCGCCACTGCTGCTGCGCGATCTCGACCTGATGCGCAAGCTACACGAGGTCGCCGGCTTCTCGGCGGCAGTTTCGGTGCCGACGATCGACGAGCGGGCCTGGCGGGCGACCGAGCCGCACACGCCGAACCCGCGGGCGCGACTGGAGGCGCTGGCTGAGCTCAACCGAGCCGGGATCCCGACCGGGGTGCTGGTCGCACCGCTGATGCCCGGGATCAACGATGATCCGGCGCAGATCGCCGAGATCCTCGAGCTCGCGCACGCGGCCGGCGCGACGTTCGTCCGGGGGATCGCGCTGCACCTGCGGGCGGAGGTCCGACAGGTGTTCATGGAGTGGCTGTCGGCCGACCGTCCGGAGCTTGTCCACCGCTATCGTCAGCTCTACCGTCGAGGGGCGTACGCGCCGCCGGCGGAGCGCGAACGCTTGGCGCAACTGCTCAAGCGGGCCCCGCTGCAGCCCACCGAAAACGCTCGGTGGGCGTCGCCGAAACGGGGCGAGGCTCCGGAGCCGTCGGAGCCGGAACGCGACCGGTCCGATTTGCGACACGAGCAGGCGGCGCTGTTTTAGCCGTCGGTCAGGTGATTGCGATGGGGTGAAACCGACGACCGACGACGGTGATAGCTGTATAGGGGTCAGCAGCGACGGTGCCCACCGAGTCGGCGGCGCGCGCTAGCCGCGCGCGGCGGGGCGCCGGCTGGGGCCGGGCCGGACAGGATCAGACGACATGCCACGACAGTTCAAACCAACCAAGCGGATCATCACCCCGGCTCGGGACCTGATGCCCGACCGGATGTTCGAGACCCGCAGCGACGCGTGGGAGGCCGTCGGGCTGAAGCTGGACTACAGCGACCGCCAGGTCAAGCGCGCGCGGCGCGAGGCGATGATCCTGGTGGTGCTGTTCATCGGGATCGTGGTCGTCTACGACAACCGCAAAGCGCTGTGGGGTGGCGGCAAGCACAGCCCGAGCTTCGAGCACTATCTCGGTCATCACGGGACGCTGACGACGCCGCTGCAGATCCTGGTCGCGATCGCCCTGATCGTCATCGGCTGGGCGATCGCGCGCGACTTCGGGCGCTTCGCCGGGCCGATCTTCCTGCGGCGAATGGACCCGGCGACGGCGGGAACGGTCGGCTTCGTCGTCCGGGCCTTGCTCGTGGTCGTGGTCGTGATCGTCGCCCTGTCGGTCGCGGGCGCGAGCTTCAAGGCGCTGCTCGTCGGCGGCAGCTTCACCGCCGTGATCGTCGGTCTCGCCGCCCAACAGACGCTCGGCAACGGCTTCGCCGGGATGGTGCTGCTCAGCGCCCGACCGTTCCGGGTCGGCGAGCGGGTCCGGCTACAGGCCGGAGCGGTCGGCGGGACGGTCGAGGGGATCGTCAGTTCGCTCGGGCTGCTGTACACGACCCTGAGTGCCGGTGCCGACCAGATCATGATCCCCAACAGCGTTGTGCTGGCGGCGGTGGTCGTGCCGCTACGCGAGCCCGAGCCGATCGACGTCAAGGTCCGGCTCAGCCACGGCGTGCGACCAACGCAGGTGCAGGCGATCCTCGACAACGAGATCGGCACCCCGACCCGCTCCAAAGCGGTGTTGCTCGAGGAGGTCGACGGTGACGAGGTGGTCGTCCGGATCCAGGCGACGCCCGAGCGTGCCGACGATGGCGCCAAGCTCGCCGACGAGGTGATGAGGGCACTGTCGTCGGTGACCGGCGAGCACGCGGCGCAGGCAGTCGAGGAGCACGCCGCGCGGGCCGAGGAGCGCCAGGCGGACCCACACACGCCCGGCGACCCCCAGCGCCGCCGTTCGCGAGCCCAGCGCGGCTGGCGCTGACCGGCGCTTCCGCCGGCGCTGATCGGGTGGGCCCGGTTGTGTGGCATCGGACACAGCTCGCGGATGAACCGGGATCACGTTTGTAGCGTCGGACATGCACCGCCGACTCCTTCACCCGGGGCGACACGGTGCCTATCGCACACGAACTCGATCGGAGCTACCCGATGATCTCGACCGCGACGACCAAACTCGAGCATCCCCGGCCCCAAGACGGCGGCCTGCGTGACCTCGATCCTCGCCGCCGGGCGGCGCGACTGCACGCCGGCCGCGTCCGGATCGAGCAGACCGCCCCGCTGCGCCACGTCGTGCACTTCCCCGACGGCTCGAGCCAGCGGCGCAGGACGCACGCCGGCGCAGAGCGGGCCGCGCATACCTACCTGGATTTGCGCTAGCGCCGCGCCCGTCGCGCGGTGCCCGGCGTCAGCGCTTGTCCCGCTGGCGCTCGGCGAACTCGGCGCTGACACGCTCGGCGCCCAGCATCCGGCTCGCGGTCGCGGCGAGGTCCGGCGCCAGCGAGGCGAACGTCGCACCCGCGCGCAGCGGCAGCGGCGCGACGTCGATCTCTGCCCGGCCTGACTCGATCGCGCGGATCACGGCGGCGGCGACGTCCGCCGGCGTCTTGGTGCCGGTCCCGACTGGCAGTTGGACGCCGCTGTCGGCGTACATGCCCGCGTCGCGGATGAACCCAGGCGAGACGATCGACACGTCGACGCCGTGCGCGCCGAGGTCCTGGCGCAGCGCCAGCACGAACCCCCGCAGGCCGAACTTCGTCGCCGAGTACAGCGACGACGCCGGTGACGTCGCTCGCGACGACAGCGACCCGACGAACACGAGCGCGCCGCGGCCACGGGCGAGCATCGCCGGCGCGAGCGCATGCGCGAGCACGATCGGCGCGCGCAGGTTGACCTCGAGCATCCGGTCAAGCTGCGCCTCGGTCAGGTCGGTCAGCAGCCCGCTGGCGGGCACCGCGGCGTTGGCCACCACGACGTCGACGCCGAGGGCCAGTGCCTCGGCGGCCAGTCGTGACACCTCGGCACGCTCGGCCAGGTCAGCGACGACGGTTCGCGCCGCCAGCGGTGCCGCGACCGCCTCCAACTCGTCGACGCTCCGGCCGCTGAGCACCAGCGCGGCGCCCGCGTCGTGAAGCGCCCGTGCGATCGCGCGGCCCAGTCCGCCGGTCGCGCCGGTGACGAGCACGGTCGCGTCGGCGACCCGCACGTGCGCCCGCCTTGCCCGGCCCGTCATCGCCCCGCGCCGGCGGTCATCCGGGGAACACCGCGACCGTCGCGGTGAATCCGTGCAGGAAGCTGCGGCCACCGACCGGACCGATCTCACCGGCAGCGAAGAACCCGGCATAGGGGGCACCACCCAGCAGCTCGTCGATCATCACCGCGTCATGCTCGGCGGCGCCGAACATCTGGCTCCCCCGGCCGTTGCAGGAGAACGCGATTGCGCCGGCCGGAGGATCGTCGCCGGTCGCCGCGACGCACAGCGACAGCGCGCGACGGAGGTCCTCGTCGGCCGAGCGGGCGTCGCGGGCGTGCAGTCGCAGGATCTGGCCCACGGAGACGGTCGCGCCGACCTGGACCGCACCGCTGGACGGGTCGGCGCCGAGTACCCCACGCACCAGAAAATCGCCCTGCTCGTACTCGGGGCGACCGGCGTCGATCACGATCCCGATCAGCAGACCACCCGCCACCAGCGCCCGTTCCGCCGGCGACAGCTCGGAGATGACCGATTCGATCGACGCGACCGCCGGTTTGCCGGCGAGCTCGTGGATCACGTTTCCCTCGGCCGCGGTGACGGTCATCTCGCGGCCCAGCGGCGCCGCCCCCTGTGACACGCACGGCAGCATCTCGACCCCCTGCAGGTGCAACCCGACGGCGCCCTTGGCGCGGACCCCCTCGCCGCACAGCAGCATGCCCGCTCCGCTCGCCGAACGGCCGCTGGCCAGCGCTCCGAGCACCGGCACCCATGGTGCTTCCTCGGCGATCCGGTCGAGCACCGAGGCGGTCGGGAACGTGTATGGATCCGACAGCATGATCAGCCCGCTGTCGGTGCCCAAGCGCGGCATCCCGGTCAGCATCTCGGCGCCGTCACGCTCGGCGACGGTCGCATGGAACGGCTCGGCCGAGCCGCGCCCGCCGAGCGATGCGCCCCAGATCGCGATCGCTGAGCCGCGCTCGTATTCGTGGCCGCAGCCGAGCACCCCGCCCGCGCCGCAGCCGACCAGCGCGGCGGGGGAGAGCTCCGCGGCGACCGCGGCGAGCGTCAGCTCCGGCGCCGATAGATGCGCGCCGCTGGCGAACACGACGGCGATGTCGGCTGGCTCGTCGCCCAACTGCTCCGCCACCTCGCGGGCGGCGCGAGCCGCGGCACGGGTCGAGTCTGGCTCGGTGCAGACGGCTGCCGCCGCCCTCATGCGTCCACCGGCCATTGCTGCACGATACTGCGGCGATGCCGCGCGCCGAGGTGATCGCCCTGTTCGGGCCGACCGGCGTGGGCAAGACCGAGGTCGCGCTCGAGCTCGGCGATCGCCTGCGCGAGCTCGGGGAGCAACCGATCGCGATCTCCGCCGATGCGCTACAGGTCTATGCCGGGCTGCAGCGGCTGACCGGGGCGGCGACCGCCGCCCAGCAGGCCCGCCTCGAGCATCGGATGATCGGCGTCCTGCCCGTCGAAACCAGCTTCAGCGCCGGTCGCTACGCGCAACTCGCCCACGCCGAGATCGACGGGGCGCTGCGCGACGGACGGCGGCCGATCGTCGTCGGCGGTACCGGGCTGTACCTGCGTGCGGCGCTGAGCGAGCTGACGCTGCGCCCGCCGCCCGATCCGGAGTCACGCGCGCGAATCGGCACGCGGATGCGCGAGCTCGGGCCCGCTGCGCTGCATGCCGAGCTCGCCGGACTCGCCCCGTGGGCGGCCGCCGAGATCGCACCCGGCGACCGGCAGCGGATCGCGCGGGCGCTCGAGCTCTACGAGATGGGCCAGCTGCAGCCGCGCACCGGTGCCAGCGAGTTGTGGACCGACACGACCCGCCATCCGACGCTGCTCGCTGGGCTCGTGATGGAGCGGACCGCGCTGTATGCGCGGATCGACGCGCGCGTTGCCGCGATGGTCGCCGCGGGCGCCGCCGACGAGGTTCGCGCCGCCGCCCCGAGCGCGTCGGCGACCGCTCGCCGGGCGCTCGGGTTCCACGAGCTGCTGGCCGGCGATCTCGAGGCGATGCAGCGCCACACGCGCAACTACGCCCGTCGGCAGCTGACCTGGATGCGCAAGCTGCCCAACGTGACGCTGATCGATCTCGGCGAGCACACCGTAGGCGAGGCCGCCGACGCGCTGATCGAGTGCTGGCAACGCGGCGATCGCGGCTCGATCGCCGGTCCCGGCCTCAGAACACCGCCATGAACGGGTACATGACGATCACGGCCGCCAGCACCGTCAGCGCCCACACCCCGATCAGCACGCGCAACCGGCGATCGCGCCGTCGCCAGCCGAGCGTCACCAGGTGGATCACCGCGACGTAGATCCCCGGCATCACGAAGATCATGTAGTACGTGTAGCTGATCCGGTGGTCGATCAGCTGATCGAGCTCGTACGGAAGCCAGGTCGCGGTGAACCAGGCGACACCGAGGATCGACATCTGCAGATCGCCGAGTGCGCGCGCGAATCGTGTCGGATCCAGTGCAGCCAGCGACGGACGGCGCCGGACCAGCCGCAGTATCACCCGAACCGCGAAGAACAGCACCGCCGGGAGGGCCAGCAGCATGATCGGCGGGCTCATCTCACCGATGAACGAAACGTCGGGTGTGATCCCCGCGACCTGACCTGGCATCGGCGAGGTGACGCGGAGGTAGACGATCGGCTTGACGTCCAACAGCCACTGCCATGGGTAGGAGGCGATCCCGGTCGGCTTGGACGCGGTCAGCTGCTCGGCGTAGACGATGATGTGTCGCAGCGCGTCGATCGGGCCGCCGGTGATGAACCTGCCCTCGGCGTCGGCGTACGGATGCGCGATCAGACCCATCAGCCCGAGGCCGGCGATGAACAGCCCGATGCTCAGCAGCGAGCAGGCCGCCCAACGTACCAGCGCCGGCCACCAGTGCCACTGCTCCGGGGCGCCGCGATCGCGCGCCGCGATCAGTGCGCGCACCAGTTCGACCAGCGCCAGCACGACCAGCGCGTACGGCGCGATCTCCTTCATGCAGTCGGCGAGCGCGAGCACGACCGCTGCCCCGATCCAGCGCCCGCGCAGGTATAAGGCGATCCCCCAGATCATCGGCGCCAACGCGTAGATGTCGAGCGTCGCGATTCGGCCGTGGATCAGCAGCAGGTTGTCGCAGGCCATCAACGCGGCCGCGCCCACCGCCGGCCACCGATCACCGCCTGCGGCGCGGACCAGCGCATACATGCCGAGGATCGCCAGCGAGCCGAAGATCAGGCTGCCGATCCGCCACGCGAACGGCCCGTCGCCGAACAGCTCGATCGCGCCCGCGATGATCAGCTTGGCGCCCTGGGGATGCTCGGCGTTCGGGTCCGAGCCCAGCGGTGAGTGGTCGTAGTGCGAGCCCGCCGGCGGACGGATCCCGGCGATCACGCGAGCGGCGTTGACGTAATACGCCTCGTCGAATATCAGCGTGTGATCGTTGGCGGTCGTGCACGGCAACTGGCACGGCTCGCCGAGCTTGTACGCGCGCGCGCCGAGCGACAGCACCGAGATGACCCCGAGCACCGCCAGCGGCGCCCACGGCGCCCGCAGGACTCGCGTCAGCGAGATCCACAGCGGTTGCAACGACGAGGTGGCCATGGCGACCGGCGACGGTACACGTCGACCCGGTTCAGTGCCCCACGTGGCTGGTCGCACACGATCGCCGCGGAGTCTGAGTGGCATCGAGCTAACCGCTTGCGACACGGGGTCGCCGTAGACTGCGGCGCCGTGCGGTTCGAGAAATGGCATGCGCTGGGCAACGACTACGTGATCGTCGAGCGCTCGGAGCTGCCCTTTAAGCTGACCCCGGCGCGGATCGAGCGGCTGTGCGCGCCGCACACCGGCATCGGGTCAGACGGCATCCTGCTGCTGTCACGCGCGGACGAGCCGGGCTTTGTCGCGCGCCTGCAGATCTTCAACCCCGATGGCTCTGAGGCCGAGCTGTCGGGCAACGGCGCGCGTCAGGCGATCCTGTATCTGCGCCGGCACGGCTGGGCCCACGCCGACACCTTCTCGATTCAGACCGCCGCCGGCGAGATCCGGCCCCAGATCACCTCGCCGACGACCGCGACGGTCGACATGGGCCGGGTGCGGCTGTCAAGTCCCAACTACCCAGCCGGCGTCGACGACGGACGCGGAACGCTGCGGGCCGATGGCCGCGACTGGAACTTTCGGCACGTCGAGGTCGGCAACCCCCAGTGCGCGATCCGGGTCGAGGACGAGGCGCAACTGCAACGGCTCGAGCTGGCCGCGGTCGGCCCCGCGATCGAGCGCCACGAACTGTTTCCCAATCGCACCAACGTGTCCTGGTACTCGGCGCTGGCGCCCGATCGAATCCGCGCGCGAATCTTCGAACGCGGGGTCGGGGAGACCGAGTCAAGCGGTACCGGCGCAACCGGCGCCGCGGTCGCGCACGTGCTCGACGGCGGTGACTCGCCGGTGACTGTGCTGCTCGACGGGGGAGAGCTGAAGGTCGAGGTCTCCGAGGATCTGCACGTGAACCTCAGCGGTTGGGCGGTGGCGGTGTATGCCGGATCGCTGGCCGATGATTTCATCAAGGAGCTGCATGCGACCGAGTAGCCGCCTGGAGAAGATCCCGCCCTACCTGTTCGCGGAGCTGGAGCGCAAGATCACCGCCAAGAAGGCCGAGGGGATCGACGTGATCAGCCTTGGCATCGGCGACCCGGACACACCGACATACGCGCCGATCGTCGCGGCGGCCCAGCGGGCGGTCGCCGACCCGTCCACGCACCAGTACCCATCCAATCGCGGCCGCGCGGAGTTCCGCGAGGCGGTCGGCGCGCTTCTATGACCGTCGCTTCGGGGTCGCGCTCGATCCCGAGACCGAGGTGATGCCGGCGATCGGCGCCAAGGAGTGCATCTTCAACCTCAGTCTCGCGTTCCTGGATCCGGGCGACGTCGCGCTGGCCGCCGACCCCGGCTATCCGGTCTACACCGGCGGCCCGCTGGTGGCCGGCGGCGAGCCGTACCGGATGGCGCTCGAGCCACGGCTCGGATTCGCCCCGGATCTCGACGCGATCCCCCAGCAGACGCTCGACCGGGCACGGCTGATGTTCATCAACTACCCCAACAACCCGACCGGCGCGATCGCCCCCGATGGTCTGTTCGAGCGCGCGATCGAGCTGGGGCGCGCGCACGACCTGCTGGTCGTCCACGACAACGCCTACTCCGAGACGACCTACGACGGTTACGTGGCGCCCTCGTTCTTGGCGACGCCCGGTGCCAAGGACGTCGGGGTCGAGGTCTTCTCGCTGTCCAAGGGCTACAACATGACCGGCTGGCGCTGCGCGGCGATCGTCGGCAACGCCGAGGCGATCGCGACCTACTGGCGTTTGAAGACGAACATCGACTCGGGGCTGTTCGAGGCGATCCAGCTCGCCGGTGTTGCGGCCCTGGCGCCCGAGGTCGACGCTGACGTCAGGCAGATGAACGAGGTGTACGCACGCCGCCGTGACCTCGTCTGCGAGGCGCTCGCCACGGCCGGGGTCGAGGTGACGGCGCCGAAGGGCACGATCTACGTGTGGGCGCCGGTGCCGGCGGGTTTCGCGAGCGCCGCCGACTACTGCGAGCATGTGCTCGAGCAGGTCGCGGTCGTCGTCTCGCCCGGCGGCGCCTACGGCCCCAACGGCGAGGGCTTCTTCAGGATCTCGCTGACCTGCCCGGAGGACCGCCTGCTCGAGGCCGTCCAGCGCCTGTCAACCCTGTAGCACACGGGTACGAGCCGTTCGGCGTCGTAGACTCCGACAGGCTTGAGCGTCAACGCCTCCACCAACGGCCGCGGGTCAGCGGCCGACCAGCCTCGCGCACGCGCCCGTCAACGGGCGTTCATGGTCGCGGCGCTGCCGGAGAGCGACGACGAATCGCTGTCGGAGCTGCGCGAGCTGCTGCGCACCGCGGGCGTCGCGGCCGTCGGCGAGCTCGTCCAGCATCGTGACCAGCCGCACCCGAATACGTATCTCGGCTCGGGCAAGCTGTCCGAGCTCGCGGAACTGCTGGCGGCGTCGGACGCAAACCTGGTCGCCTGCGACGACGAGCTGTCACCGCGCCAGGAGCGCAACCTCGAGACCGCTCTGAAGGTCCCCGTGATCGACCGCACGGCGATCATCCTCGACATCTTCGCGGCCCATGCGCACACCGCCGAGGGCAAGCTGCAGGTCGAGCTGGCGCAGCTCGAGTACAACCTCGCCCGGATGCGGGGGCTGTGGTCGCACCTGGAGCGGCTCGGCGGCGGGATCGGCACCAGGGGCCCGGGCGAGACCCAGATCGAGACCGACCGGCGGCTCGCCCGCGACCGCATCGCCGCGCTCAAGCGCCGGCTCGCGCAGGTCCGCTCGACGCGGTCGGTGATGCGCGCCGAGCGTGAGCGCGCACATCTGCCACAGGTTGCGCTCGCCGGCTACACCAACGCGGGCAAGTCGACGCTGCTCAACGCGCTGACCGGGGCCGACGTGCCGGTCCGCGACCGCCTGTTCCACACGCTTGACCCGACCACGCGGGTGCTGCGTGCCGGCGGCCGGGACTATCTGCTGACCGACACCGTCGGCTTCATCCGCAAGCTTCCACATCAGCTCGTGGACGCATTCGGGGCGACGCTCGAGGAGACGATCCAAGCCGACCTGATCCTCCACGTGGTCGATGCCTCAGCGCCCGAGGATCAGCTCGAGGCGATGGTCCGAGCGGTCGACGACGTGCTGCACGAGATCGACGCCGACCGCGCGACCCGGCTGCTGGTGGCGGCCAAGGCGGATCGGCTGACGCCCGAGCGCCGCGCTGAGCTCTCGCACCGCCACCCGGCGGCGATCCAGGTGTCCGCCATCTCCGGCGACGGGCTCGAGCGGCTGGTCGATCGGATCGTCGCCGAGTTCGACCGGCGACTGTCGGACGTCGAGCTGCTGGTGCCCTATCGGGACGGTGGCAGCCTGGCCGAGCTGCATCAGCTGGCGGGCGACCTCGAGCGCGAGGACACACCCGATGGTGTGCGTGTGTCGGCGCGGCTGCCGGCGGCGGTCGCGGCCCGCTTCGAGCGGTTCGCGACCGAGCCCGAGACGGCCAACCGCTGAATGCAGGTCGCCGGGGCGCGGGGGAGGGCGAGCCGCCGATGCTCGGCGTGATGCGCCTGGACCCGCGGGCGCGACTGCCTTCGCGTGCCCACGACGGCGATGCCGGGCTCGACCTGTTCGCGCTTGATGAGACGACGCTCGAGCCGGGCGCCCGGGAGTCGGTCGGCACCGGCATCGCGGTCGAGATCGAGGCGGGCCATGCCGGGCTCGTCGTCCCGCGCTCGGGGCTGGCGCTGCGCCACGGCATCTCGGTCGTCAACGCTCCCGGCCTGATCGACGCCGGCTACCGCGGCGAGCTGCGCGTGCTGCTGCTCAACACCGACCCGGCGCAGCCGTTCACGGTGCGCGCCGGCGATCGGATCGCGCAGCTGGTGATCGTGGCGGTGTCGCTGCCCGAGCCGGTCGAGCTCGAGCAGCTGTCGGAGTCCGAGCGCGCTGGCGGCGGCTTCGGCTCAAGTGGCCGCTGAGCCTGGCCGGCTCGGAGCGGTCTCGGCTCGGATCGCCGCTGCCGATGCCGTTCGAAGCGGGCTCGTCTCGGATCGCTGCCGCTGCCGATCGTGGCGGTCTCGGCTCGGATCGCCGCCGCTGCCGCCGCTCGGCGCGGCTCGTCTCGAACCGCCGCTGCTGCCGCTCGGCGCGGGCTCGTCTCGAACCGCCGCTGCTGCCGCTCGGCGCGGGCTCGTCTCGGTTGTCGCGTAACGCCCGTTGCCCGGCTCGCTGATCGGCGCCAAGGGATCTTGAGGACCCTGGGAGTCCTCAATCGCCCGCTGCCCGTCCGATGACTGGAGCAAAGGGTGATATATCACCGCGGCGAGGTGGGCGCCGGAGCGACGGCCAGTGAGGCCGCGGCCGCTAGCGCGACGGCCGGTGAGGCCCACTCGGCGCCGGAGGGTGCGGCCGCGGGCGCGGGCGCGACGGCCGGGCCAGGGGTCAGGGGTTGCCCGAAGCCGGGACCAGCCCGTGCGTCTGCAGGAACTGCTTGGCGACATCGCTCGGGCTCAAGCCACCGACCGATGCCAGCAGGTTCAGCTGTTGCATCGTCCTGGTCGTGAGCAGCGCGTTGACGCGGTTGATCGTGTTGACGAACGCCGGCCCCTCGGCCGCGTTCGCCGACTGCGAGACCACCGGCACGACGTTGCCGAACCCGAAGATGTGCGCGGGGTCACGCAGCGCCCGATAGTCACCGGTCGCCAGCTCGCCGTCGGTCGTGTTGATGTAGGCCGCCTGGATGTTGTCGTCGTCAAGGTTGGTGTATTGATCGCCGACCGCCAGCGGCTTGAATGCGGCCGGCTTGACGCCGTAGACCGCGTTGAGCCGCGGCAGGCCGGCCGGCGCACTCTGAAACTGCGCGGCACCACCGATCGTCAACGACGGCGCGACCCGGCGCAGATCGCCCAGCGTCCGCAGCCGGTGCGTCGCGCCGTAGGTATCGGTGACCGCGAGCCCGTAGGTGTCTGAGAACGGCGTCATGTTGAGCAGCTCGAGCCCGCGGCCGTTGGCGTACTGCTGGGCGGCGTCATAGGCGTCCTGAACGGTCGCGTGACCGTGCTGGGAGTGCCCGATCGCGGAGTTGAGCACGTACAGGTACTCGGGATACATCGCCAGCGCGCCGGACTTCAGCGCCTGCAGCGTGACCTCCGTCGGCCCGATGTCCGGGTTGATGTTGACCGTGTAGCCCTTGGCCTGCAGCGCCTGCAGGTAGAGCTGGCCGAGGATGAACTGCTCGGTGTAGTTCTTGTCGCCGATCGTGATCTGCGGTTTGCCGGTCCCGGGGAGCTTCGCGGTCGTTGTCGGGTCGCTCGAGGTCGTCGACGTGGTCGTCGTCGTCGGGTCGGTCGTCGATGATGAGCTACTGGTGCGATGGCGGTGGTGATGGGCCGCCGGGGGCGGCGACGCAACGGTCGTGGTGCTGGAGCCGCCGCATGCCGCAAGACCAAGCGACAGCAGCACGCTGAGCGCGAGCGCGCGGCGCCCACGTATGAGGCTGGTCCGTGACATCAAAACCCACAGCGATCATATGGACGATCGCCGTGCCCGGCCGCGGCTCAGACGCCGGCGGCTCGGCGTGCCTCGGCGTGCGCGGCGTCTTCGAGCTCGTCCGCGAGCGCCACGAGCGGCGTCGTCAGGCGAAGCGCGTGTGCGATCAGCCAGTCGGCGAGCCACGCGTTCTTCGGCAGCAGCGGACCGTGCAGGTAGGTGCCGATCACGTTGCACCGCGGTCCGCCGAGCACGCCCTCGGTTCCGTCGCGGCCGTTGTTGCCGTTGCCGCGCAAGATCCGCCCCAGCGGCGTGGCCGCCGGGCCGAGTAGGGTGCGCCCGCCGTGGTTCTCGAAGCCCGCGATGGTGCGGGGTTCGCCGCCGGTCAGCGTCACCTCGATCGCGGCGTTGCCGATCAGCCGCGGACCGTCCTCGCGGACCGTCCGCAGGTCGACCAGCCCCGCACCCGGAAGCGTTCTGCCCGCGAGCTCGTAGCCGGACCCGAGCAGCTGGTAGCCGCCGCAAACCGCGAAGATCACCGCGCCGCGATCGACGACCTCGTGCAGCGCTGCTCGCTTGCGCTCGGCGAGATCCTGCGCGCACAGCTCCTGGTCACGGTCCTGGCCGCCGCCGATGTAGAACAGGTCGGCGCAGTCCGGATCGAGGGGCTCGCCAAGCCCGGCCGACCCAAGCTCGAAGCCGAGCCCGCGCCAGCGGCAGCGACGTTCGAGCAGCAGCAGGTTGCCGCGATCGGCGTAGATGTTCATCAGCTCCGGGTACAGCGCGCAGACACGCAGCGTCGGTTCAGGCACGGAGCATCACCACCGTGCTGCCAACGTAGTCGTCGGTCGCGGGGACGATGGCGCGGCCGGCGGGGCGCAGCCCCAGCTCGGCTGCCTCGTGCTCGAGCGTCTGCGCACTGAGCGAGTCGAGCGCCACCTCGTCGAGCTCGACGGTCAGCTCGCCGCTGGACGCGACGACCTCGCGACGACGCTCGAGCATGAATCCGCCGTCGTGCTCGCGCACGGCGATCGCGCGACTCGAGTAGACGATCCCGTCTCGCTCGCAGACATCGGGTAGCGGCCCGACCGCGAAGCCGGCGTCGCTGGTGTCAAACAGCTCGAGCTCGTCGGCGATCGCGACCGCCACCAGCGCGCCCGGGCGCAGCTGCCGGCGCGCGCAGCGCAGGAACGCGACGCGTCCCGCCTGACCACCGAGCAGCTGGATCGTCTGCATCGGCACGATGCACAGTGCGAAGCTCGTGTCCAGCTCGAACGCCCGCGCGTCGGCGACCGCGGTCGACACCGGCAGCCCGTCGGCCTGCGCGGCGAGGCGGTCCAGCAGCTCACGGTCAAGATCGAGCGCGGTCACCCGATGACCGTCGCGCCCGAGCGCGAGCGTGACGCGCCCGCTGCCGGCGCCGACATCGAGCACCGGTCCGTCGGCGGCGCGAGCGAGCTCGCGCCAGAGCGGCAGGTCCTCGAGGTAGGAGCCGCACTCGAGCTCATGCCAGATGACCGAGGCGGCGGTCACCCCGTCGACTCCCAGAACGAGTCGACGTAGCCGCGCCGGCCGAGCTCGGCGCGCAGCTCCAGCAGCGCCGTGTAGGTGGGCAGCGCGAACACCCGTCGCGACTGCGCGCCGGCCAGCGCGTCGTCGAGCGCGGGACCGAGCTCGTGGCGGACGTGCAGTCGCTGCTCATCGACACCCGCGTACTTCAGCCTGAGGGCGAGCTCGGCGGCGCGGCTGCCGGCGCACGTGATCCGACGCGCGGCCGGGGCCAGCAGTTCGAAGTCGGCATCCCAGATCCAGGAGACATCGCGCCCGTCGGCGGTGCGGTCGTTGAGGATCCCGAGCAGATCGAGGCTGTCGGACTCCAGGCGGAGGGTGCGCAGCACCTCGTTGGCGCCCGCCGGGTTCTTGATCAACAGCACCGACAGCTCGTGGCCCTCGAGTGAGATCCGCTCCGAGCGCCCGAACGCCGGACTGACGTTCCGCAGGCCGTCCGCGATCTGCGTGAGATCGATCCCGAGCGAGCGGCACAGCGCGGTGGCCGCCAGAGCGTTGTAGACGTTGTAGAGACCGGGCAGCGGCAACCGCAGCACGACCGATCGCTCGCCCGCGTGCAGCTGGAACTCCGATGCGTCGGTGCCATGCAGCGTCACCTCGCGAGCCATGATCAGCGGATCGGGTCGGCGCTGCCCACACGCGGGGCAGGCGTAGACGCCGAGGTGACCGAGGTAGATCGCCTCGTATCGGTAGGCGGTTCCACAGTTGCGGCAGTGCTTGGAATCCGATGCGTGCTGCATTTCGGCGATCGCCAGCGATCGGTCCTCGACCCCGAAGTAGGTCACGTCGCTGCGTCCGCGGCCGAGATCGGCGATCAGCGGATCGTCGGCGTTGAGCGCGAGCCCGGTCTGCGGCGCCAGTTCTGAGACCATCGCGGCCCACCGGTCGGCGATCGTCTCAAGCTCCCCATAGCGGTCGAGCTGGTCGCGGAACAGGTTGCCGAGCAGCACACCGCGGGGCTCCAGCTGGGGCACGATCCGGTCAAGCCAGAATTCGTCGACCTCGAACAGCCCGAACTGGCCATCGATCTCGCCACCCCAGCGGGCAGCGTCCAGCAGCGCCGACGCGACGCCACCGGCCATGTTCGCGCCGGCGCGGTTGGCGACAATCGTCTGGCCTCGGCGACCGAGCACGGACGCGACCATCGCGGCGGTCGTGGTCTTGCCGTTCGTCGCGGAGATCACCGCGCAGCCCTCGGGCAGCCGGCCGGCGAGTCGCCCGATTGCGTCGGGCTCAAGTCGCGTGAGGATCTTGCCGGGCAGGCTGGTGCCGCCTCCTTGCCCGGCGCGCCGGGCAAGCCGCCCGACCGTCTGCGCGGCGGCGACCTTCGCGTCGAGCACGCTCATGCGTCGGTCGAGCTCGTCTCGGCGACGCCCGACAGCTGCTCGCCCGCGACCGGTACGAGCGTTCGCACCGCCGCCGGCAGCACCTCGATCTCGACTGGCAATTCGGCGATCGGGTCGCCATCGGCGTACACGGTGAACGGTCGCGACGCCTCGATCCGGACCCGGCGCGCGGGTCGGATATCGACCTCCGGTCGTCGCACGTGCTCGCCCTTGAACGCGGTCGGCAACAACGCCATGAATCGGAGCCGCGAGGCCTCGGAGATCACGACCAGATCGAGCAGCCCATCATCGAGGCGAGCTCCCGGTGCAAGCCGGATGCCGCCCCCGTAGCGGCCGGAGTTGGCGACCGCGATCGTGTACCCGGTGATCGACCGGGGCGGCTCCTGATCGACGGTCACCGTGAACGTCGCGGCCCGCCAGCCGACGAGCGCCCGCATCGCGCCATAGGTGTACACCATGTTCCCGCGGATCATCCGCGTGTCGTTGGCGATCCGATTGGCGACGGAGTCAAAGCCACAGCTGGCGATGCCGATGAAGGTCCGGCCACCGACCGTTCCCAGATCCAGCCGTCGCGTGCGGCCACCGCTCAGCACCGCGCAGGCGGCGACCGGGTCGACCGGGATCGAAAGCGAGCGGGCGAAGTCGTTGCCGCGTCCGCCGGGCAGCACGCCGAGGAATCCATCGGTGTCACGCACCGCGCCGGCGACCGCGCCGATCAGCCCGTCGCCACCGAACGCGACCGCGATCTCGCCCGCGGCGACCGCTTCGCGCGCGAGCGCGCGGGCGTGGTCGAGGTCGCGCGTCTCCCGCACACGGTGCTCGAGCCCGAGTCGACCCAGCTCCACTGCGACCGCCGGCAGCGCCCGGCCGGCGCGCCCGCCGCCCGCCGCCGGGTTGACGATCAGCGACAGCATCATCCGAGCACCAGCGCATTGAGGGTCTCGGCGACCGCGACCGGACGCGGATCGGTCGCCGTGTCGGCCTGCTCGCGGGTGCTGACGCCAGTCAGCACGATCGCGCAGTCGATTCCGGCCGCCGCGGCCCCACCGAGGTCCGCATCGAGCCGGTCGCCGACCATCAGCGCCCGACCCGGGCCGAGGCGCTCGAGCGCGGTCTCGAAGATCGACGGCTCGGGCTTGCCGACGCTGCGGGCACGAGCTCCGGTGGCGCACTCCAGCGCGGCGACGATCGCACCGGTTCCGGGCCACAGCCCGTCGGCTGCCGGATAGGTCGCATCGCGCCCGGCGCAGATCAGCTCGGCACCGGCGAGCACCGCCTGGGTCGCGGTCCGCAGCTCGCTGTAGTCAAACCGTTCGTGTGCGGCGACGACGACGATCTCCGCCTGGGGCGCACGACTGGTGCCGTTGACGATTCGCTGCCCCGAGTCGGCGACGTGCCGAAAAATCGCAGCGGAGCCGATCACGAACGCGTGCGCGCGCGCCCGTCGCTGCGCGAGCAGCGACTGCAGCGCCGAGCCGACCGACACCACCTCGCCGGCGGATGCCTGCAGCCCCAGTGACCAGAGCTTGCGGACATAGTCCTCCGGCGCGTTGGCCGAGTCGTTGGTGACGAACGCGATCGTCCGGTGCGCGGTGCGCAGCGACGCCAGCGCCTCGGCCGCACCCGGAGTCAGCGCGTCGCCACGCCAGATGGTTCCGTCGAGGTCGAGCAGGACATGATCGTAATCAGCGAGGAGCGGCGTCAGCGGCATCGAACATCTGATTATCGCTGGCCCCGCAGGCGTCAAGAAACGCCATCAACCGGGCTGGCGTCCGCGCCTCGGCCGATGTCACTCATACAAATGTCCGGAACCCTGCAGCCGACCAGACACCTGGATGTTAGCTTTCTGACGGGGCAGTACAGGGGTTTGTCGTACCGGGGCTGCTAGCGACCCGGTGGCGGACCCTTCTCGACCCCGTCTGAGCATAATGCATCAGTACGTTACGTCAGATTTTATGAGGTTTAGCAGGGGTTTATGCCCCTGCCGTTGGGCCTTGCAAAAACCGGGCACCGCCGCCACGATCGGTAGCGGAGTCGCGGGCGATCAGCTGTTCCCCCCGACAGTGCCGGGCGGCTCCTATTTGCATGAATCCCCCCAAAGTGCACAAAGGAGCAACCATGTTCTGGCGGAACGGCCGCTAATCCCCGGGTGGGGAAGCTTCCGGCGCGGACCGACATGACCGCCAGCGCCGAACCCCTCAACCCTCGTCAACAACGCTCGGCGACCCGTGGCCTGACCGTCCTGCATCTTGCGGCGGTGGCAGTTGCGGTAGCCGCCGAGCCCTTCGTCCCAGGCTTCTCGGATCTCCAGCTGGCCCCGTTCGTCGTTCTCACCGTGCTCACGGTGGGCGGTGAGCTGAGCTCGAGCGGAGAGGGAATGGTCGTTTCCGGCGGCTTCCTCGGTCTGGTCATGGCCGAGGTCGTGCTGGGCCCAGGCCCAGCGGCGCTGATCGGCGCGATCGCGATCACGACCCTGTCGCTGCGAGTCCACTCCAGTCCACGGGTCTACCTCAACAACCTCGTCAACTACACATGGTGCCCGCTGGTCGCGGGCCTGTTCTTCCACTGGACGGTCACCGCCGCCGGGGTCGGCGACGACCAGGTCTGGTACTACGCGCTGGTCGTCGCCACTTACCTGGTGACGCTCGCGGTCAACTTCGTGATCGCCGCCGGCTACGCCAGCTACGTCGATCACTCGCCGCTGGCGCAGCTCGCGGCCAAGACGCTGGTCCCGACGCTCCCGGCCGAGATTGTCTGCGGCCTGATGACCGCGGCAGCGGTCTACGTCACCACGAAGGTCGGCACCGGCGGCCTGCTGCTGTCGGGTATCGCGCTGGTCGCGTTGTCGTACCTGTCCAACGAGCTGCTGACCTCGCGACGGAGGGCCGACGAGCTGCAGCGATTGGCCACCACCGATGGCCTCACCGGACTGGCCAACCGCGCTCGCCTGCACGAGGCGATCGAGGCGCGGCTGCGGGCCGCGACCGCCAAGGGTGAGCGGGTCGCGCTGCTGCTGATGGACCTCGACCGGTTCAAGGAGATCAACGACACGCTCGGACACCAGGCCGGTGATGAGGTGCTGCGCGAGCTCGGGCCACGCCTGGTCGAGGCGATCGGCGCCGACGCACTCGTGGCGCGCCTGGGCGGCGACGAGTTCGGCATCCTGTTGCCACCCGGCCGGGATGCCGACGTGGCGCTGGAGGCGGCCGCCGGGCAGGTCTCACGCTCGCTCGCGGAGCCTTTCGCACTCGACGAGCTGTCGCTCAGCGTTGCGGCCAGCATCGGCGCGGCCCGGTTCCCCGATGACGGCGCAGATGCGAACGCGCTGCTGCGCTGCGCGGACGTCGCGATGTACGCCGCGAAGGAGGCGCAGGCCGAGTACAAGCTGTACGCCGCCGAGCAGAACCGGCACTCGCTGCGCCGGCTCAGCGTGCTGTCGGACTTTCGACGGGCGCTCGAGGACGACGAGCTCGTCGTCCACTACCAGCCGATCATGTCGCTCTCAGACCGCTCGATCCGCTCCGCGGAGGCGCTGGTCCGCTGGCAGCACCCCGAGCGCGGGCTGCTGATGCCGGGCGACTTCGTGCCGACGGTCGAGCAGACCGGCCTGGTCGGCCCGTTGAGCCGGCGCGTGCTCGAGCTCGCGATCGACGCCTGCGCGTCATGGCGGCGATCGGGCCTCGACATGTCGGTCGCGGTCAACCTGTCGGCGCGCAACCTGCTCGACCGAAGCCTGCCGGCAGACATCGCCTGGATGCTCGATCTCGCCGGGGTCCCGGCCGATCATCTCTCGCTCGAGATCACCGAGCGGATGATCATGGCCGATCCGGAGCGCGCGATCGCCAACATCCGCCAGATGTCGGAGCTGGGCATGCGACTGTCGGTCGACGACTTCGGAACCGGCTACTTCTCGCTCGCGAACCTGAGGCGGCTGCCGATCACCGACCTCAAGATCGACAACTCGTTCGTGATCCCGATGCTGCAGTCCGAGAGCGACCTGATCATCGTCCGCTCGACGATCAACCTCGGCTACGACCTCGGCCTGAAGATCACCGCCGAGGGCGTCGAGGATGCGGGAACGCTCGAGCGGTTGGCGCTGTTGGGCTGCGATCTCGCGCAGGGCTTCCACGTCGGTGCGCCGATGGAGTCGCGCACGTTCTACGGGTGGCTCACCGAGCGCGTGACCGGCGGCGCAGCGGCGGCCTGATCACGAGAACAGTGTCGGCTGATCGCCGACCGGTGGCTCGAGGCACTCGGGACCGTCGTTGCGCACGTTGTTGACGGCGAGACCGACCTCCTCGAGTGCCGTCTGACGCGCCGGCAGGCCGGCAAGGATGTCCCGCAGACGCTCGCGCGGCGTGTCGAGCTCGAGCCATTCGGATTCGTGTCCCGGGGTCAGGATCACCGGCATCCGGTCATGCAGGGGCGCGATCGCATCATTGGCTGCGGTGGTCAGGATCGTGCAGCTGCGCAGCGTCTCGTGGTCGCGGCCGTGCCAGATCGACCACAGGCCCGCGAACGCGAACGGCTCGCCGTCCTGACGGGTGATGTGAAACGGTCGCTTGGGGCCCGACGCCGTGCGACGCCATTCGAAGAACCCGTCGGCGAGGATCAGGCAGCGGTAGCGCTCGAACGCCCGTCGAAACGCCGGCTTCGAGGCCGCGGTCTCGACCCGGGCGTTGATCAGCTTGGCGGCGCCCGCCGGGCTCGAGGCCCAGCTCGGCACCAGCCCCCAGCGCAGCAGCTCACCGCGCGCCGCGCCGTGCTTATCGGTCGTGACCGCGAGCACCTCGTCGGTCGGCGCGATATTGAATCGCTGCCTGAACTCGACCGTCTCGCCGATCGGAAAGCGGGCGCGGATCGCCTGGTGATCAGGCGTGGCGAGCGTGTAGCGACCGCACATCGACGCGGGCCATCGTCCGGCTATTGACCGGACGCGGCGGCGCGCTTGGCCTGCGCCGACTTCATCCGCCGTCGCCCGAAGAACATCAAGCCCGCGATCACCACGACCACCAGCAACAGCGAGTAGAAGATCCGCAGATCGAGCGACATCCCGCCGGCGATCGCACTGATTCCGGTGACGATGCCGAACGCGACCGCGAGCACCAGCACGACCAGGCCGATAAAGATCGCGATCCCGCGGACCCGCATCAGCATCCCGGCGCTCGCGGGCGGCGCGACCAGACCCATGAACCGCAGCCCCCAGAGCTGACGGGTGCTGGGCGACTCGACGCCGAGCCGTTCGGTCGCCTTCTTGAGATCGTCGGCGCGTCGCTCGGCGAGCGCCAGCGACGCGTCCGCCATCCGCCGCAGCTGCAGACGCTCCTGCGGACGGGAGGCGGCGATTGCCCGCTGGAAGTGCGCCCTCGCCTTCTTGGCGTCATAGCGCTCGGCGGCGCGCGCCCCGAGGATCGCCTGCGCCGCCGCCTTGTAGCGGGTCTCGGCCTCGAGCTCCTCGTCGGAACGGCTCTCCATCTGTTGCATCGCGGCGAGCTGGCCGCGCTGCTCGACACGCATCACACGCTGCTGCTTGGGCATCGTGTCGTCAGTCTATTAGCGGGTGGCGTCGCGCGCCGGGCGAATCAGCCCTCGTCGAGCAGTTCGATCCCGAGCGCCGCCGCCCAGAGATCGGCGTTGGCGACGATCTCGGCCCACGGGAGCGCGAGCCCGCGCAGCCGCGGCACGCCCTGCAGCGCCGACAGTTCGCTGCCGCGCGCCTCGCAACGGCGCAGCCGCGCTTCCCGAAAGTCGACCTCGGTCAAATCGCAGTCGTAGAACCGGACGTCCTGCAGCTCTGCCTCGAGGAAATCGCTCTGGGTCAGGCGGCAGTCCTCGAAGGTGACGCGCTGCAGCCGGCTTGACTGAAACGAGGCGAGATCGATTCGGCAGCCGGCAAAGCCGACGTCGACCAGCGCGGCGGACCCGAACCGCATGCCGGTCAAGCGGCAGTTGTGCAACGTCACCCGGTCGAACCGGGCCCGGGGGGCGACGGCATTGGCCAGGTTGCAGCCGCGCAGCACGACGTCGATCAGGGAGAGCTGCTCGAGCACCGAGCTCGACAGGTCGACGGTGTCGAGCACCGCGGTCTCGATCGCGACCCCACGGGCGTGCCGCTCGGCTGCCTCGACGTCGCGCAGCGACACCGAGTGCAGCGACACGCCGTGATCGATGCCGGTGTCGGCCACCGTCAGCTCGAGCTCGGACGCAAGCTCGGGGGCACGTGGCGCGAGGGCGCCCATCACTGGCGCACGCTAGCGATCGGCGACGACGACGCCGGAGATCAGGACACGGGCTCGCGCGAGCGCGCCGCCGCCGCGACCGCGCGCTCGACCGCGTTGACGTCGCGGACCGTGCCGGTGTCGGCAGACGTCGCCATCGCGGCGTACGCGCGCAGCGTCGGCGACACGAAGCGCTCGCGCAGCTTCGGGCGCGTAGCCGCCGCCGGCCTCCAGCGCTTCACGCGGGTCGTGCAGGATCGCGTCGACCGCCTCCTCCTGGGACTCGACCACGACCGCGGGGCCTGAGAAGGTGAGGATCGACGCGTCGACGCCGGCGGTCTTGACGACCGAACCACGGACCGCGAGGTTGCCGTAGAGGATCGCGAGGCCACCATCGGTCGAGTAGGCATGGGCGAGATCCCGGATGCAGCCATCGGCGGCGTCGGTGTCCAGCGAGTCCCAGCGCTCTGACTGCGAAAACGCGCTGGCCGAGCGCCGGCACCCAGGGGCTGCGTGAAACAGCTCGATCGCGCGCTCGGATGCCTGGCCGCTGCGGACATCCCAGGCGTCCAGCCACTCGGCGATCGAGCTCGAATGGACGGTGTGAACGCGCTCATCGAGCAGGCCGCCGCGGCGCAGCTCGCCAAGGATCGCGGGGATCCCGCCGGCGCGGTGGACGTCCTCCATCAGGTAGCTGCCGCTTGGGGCGACCTTGCAGATGCAGGGCACCTGCCGCGAGAGCTCATCGATGTCGCGCATCGTGAATTCGAGCTCGGCTTCCTGGGCGGCGGCGAGGACGTGTAACACGGTGTTGGTCGAGCCGCCCATCGCGATATCGAGCGTGATCGCGTTGTCGAACGCGCCGCGGCCCGCGATCGCCCGCGGCAGCGCCCGTTCGTCGTCCCCGTCGTAGTACCGGTGGGCGAGCTCGGCCACGGTCTGGCCGGCCGCTTGGAACAGCGCGCGACGCGCGGTGTGGGTGGCGAGCGTGGAGCCGTTGCCCGGCAGCACCAGACCGAGCGCCTCGACCAGGCAGTTCATCGAGTTCGCGGTGAACATCCCGCTGCACGAGCCGCAGGTCGGGCAGGCGGCCTCCGCGATCCGCGCGATGTCGTCATCGGAGACGTTGGGGGAGACCGCGTCGGCCATCGCCGTGATCAAGGTTCAGCCGCTTGCGCACGGTGCCGTCGACAAGCGTCGCGGTCCCGCCCTCCATCGGGCCGCCGGACACAAACACGGTCGGGATATTGAGCCGCAGCGCGGCGTTGAGCATCCCGGGGGTGATCTTGTCGCAGTTGAAGATGCAGACGAGCGCGTCAGCGCAGTGTGCGTTGACCATGTACTCGACGCTGTCGGCGATCAGGTCGCGGGACGGCAGCGAGTACAGCATCCCGCCGTGCCCCATCGCGATCCCATCATCGACGGCGATCGTGTTGAACTCCCGCGGGATCCCGCCGGCGGCCTTGACCGCCTCGGCGACCACCTCACCGACCGGCTTGAGGTGGGTGTGACCGGGGACGAATTGGGTGTAGGAGTTGGCGACCGCGATGATCGGCTTGCCGAAGTCCTCGCGCTCGACGCCGGCGGCGCGCAGCAGCGCTCGGGCACCGGCCATATTTCGACCGTGCGTGACGGTCCGCGACCTGAGCTGGGGCATGCCGTCCGGCCTACAGCCGTCGGGTCCGCCTCACGGTCGCCGAACGTTAGACTTGCGCGCGATCGAGGGACGGGGGAGCGGTGCTGGACCGCGGGGGGAGAGCGAATTCCGAGGGCCTGCCGAGCAGCGCCGACGCCGCCTGAACTGAAGATCCGCAGCTGATGCGAGCCGTCGCCGTCACCCTCATCGTCGTCAAGCCGGGCGCGTTCCTCGCGGTGATCGTGGCCGCGGCGCTGGCCGCCACGGTCGCGGCGGTCGCGAGTGGGCGCGGGCTCGTGATCCCGGTCGTGGTGATCGAGCTCTTGCTCGGCGTGCTGATCGGCCCGGACTTGCTCGGGCTTCACGACGACGGATTTCTGTCGTTCTTCTCTGACCTCGGGCTCGGGCTGCTGTTCTTCTTCGCCGGCTACGAGATCGACATCGACCGGATCCGTGGCCTGCCGCTGGAGCTCGGCCTCGCCGGTTGGCTGATATCGCTGGCGATCGCGTACTCGCTCTCCGGGGTGCTGGCGCTGGCCGGCGTCGTGCTGTCGGCGCTGTACACCGGGTCGGCACTGTCGACGACCGCGATCGGGACGCTGATCCCGATCCTGTCCGATGCCGGCGAACTGCGCACCAAGTTCGGCACCTACCTGCTGGGCGCGGGCGCGGTCGGCGAGTTTGGACCGGTGCTGGTGATCACGTTGATCCTGTCGGCCGAGGGAACCGTCCACAACGCGCTGATCCTGCTCGCGTTCATCGCCGCGGCGGTGCTGGTCGCCGTGATCTCCACGCGTGCCTCCAGTTTCACCATGCCATTGTTCGAGCGCACGCTGGAGTCAAGCTCGCAGCTGGCGGTCCGCTGGATCCTGGTGCTGATCTTCGCGCTCGTGCTGCTCGCATCCCAGCTCGGGCTCGACCTGCTGCTCGGCGGCTTCGCGGCCGGACTGATCGCCCGACACGTGCTCGGGCAGCGAGATGCGCACGTGTTCGACTCGAAGCTGACCGGGATCGCGTTCGGCGCGTTCATCCCGTTCTTCTTCGTCGTCAGCGGCATGAAGCTCGACGTCAACGCTCTGTTCTCAAGCGTCGGCGGCGTACTGAAAATGCTGCTGTTCTTCGCCCTGTTCCTCGTCGTTCGCGGAACCCCCGCGATGCTGCTCTACCGCAAGCAGCTCAATTCGCGCGACCGGCGCGTGCTGGCGTTGATGAGCTCGACCCAGCTGCCGCTGGTGTTGGCGATCACAACGCTCGCGACCGGTGAGGGCCACATGCGGCCGTCGACCGCGGCGGCGCTGGTCGGCGCCGCGGTGCTGTCGACGCTCGTGTTCCCGGTCCTCGGGCTGCGGATGCGGGGAGACCTCGACCCCGAGGACGACGACGAGGACGAGCCGCAAGCCGCCGCCGTCGGAACGCTGCAGGCCGGCGGCTAGCGCGACACTAGGCGACCGCGAACAGGTCGATCCCGCGCGCGCCCGCGTGCGCTACCAGCACCTGGCTGACCAGCGTGGACAGCAGCTCGCGCTGACCCGGGGCAAGCGCGTCCAGCAGCTGTAGAACGTCGTCTTCAAAGCCGCCGGCGACTTCGCCGACCAGCCGGCGACCGTGATCGCTGAGCGCAACCTGCACCGACCGGCGATCCTCGCTGGACGGCACTCGCACGACGAGACCACGCCGCTGGGCCCGGTCGACAAGCCCGGTGACACTGGACTTGTCCAACCCGAGCAGCCCCGCGAGCTCGATCATCGTCGGTCGGCGGTCGCGCAACACGCCGAGCAGGCGCGTCTGAGCGATCGAGAGGTCGTGCTCGCCGGCGCGCCGCTCGAGCGTGGCGAGCACCACGAACGACAGCTGCGCGAGCCCATCGACGGTGCTCAGCCGGTCGGTTACGGGACGCGGAGCAGCCATCGCAACACAGTCTAGGGCCATTAGTTTGTGGCACCAACTATAATGGTTCGTGATGCCAACTAAATCTTCTCACGGGGAGAGAGCGCATGACGGACATGCACGCGGCGGTGGTGACCTCGTTCGACGAGCCGCCGCATTACCAGCGATTCCCGACGCCACGACCCGAAGGGCGCCACCAGATCCTCGTCGAGGTGGTCGCTGCCGGTCTGCATCCGCGAACGCGCACCGGCGCCCGCGGAGCCCACTACTCGAGCAGCCGCACGTTGCCAATGATCCCCGGTGTCGATGCCGTCGGCCGCCGCGCGGACGGCCAGCTGATCTACTTCGCCGCCGACGACGACGTGATCGGCACGATGGCCGACAAGGCGGTCGTCGATCAGCGCCGCTGCATCGAGCTGCCGGCCGGCACCGATGCCGCGACCATTGCGGCAGCGATGAACCCGGCGATGTCGGCGTGGGTGGCGCTGCGACGGCGCGTCCCGCTCGCCGCCGGTCAGCGCGTGCTGGTACTCGGCGCAACCGGCAACGCCGGGACGATGGCGGTGCGCGTCGCCAAGCGCCTGGGGGCCGGCAGGGTGATCGGCGCCGGTCGCGATCGCGAGCGGCTCGAGGCGCTGCGGACTCAGGGCGCCGACGAGCTGGTGGCGCTGACCGACGACGGCGAGGCGACCGCGGCCGCGCTCGCCTCCGCCGCCGCGGAGGTCGAGATCGTGCTCGACTATCTGTGGGGCGCCCCGGCCGCGACGGCGATGATCGCCTTGCTGACCGCCCGCGAGGACCGCAGTCGCGCGCTTGACTGGGTGCAGATCGGCGCGATCGCAGGCCCGACAATCGAGCTTCCGTCAGCGGCGTTGCGGTCGACCAATCTGCGCCTGCAGGGCTCGGGGCAGGGTTCGGTGTCGCCCGCGGGCTATCTCGCCGAGCTGCCCTCGCTCGTCGACGAAATCGCGGGTGGTGCGATCACGATCGAGGCCATGACCGAGCGGCTGGCTGACGTCGAGGCGGTCTGGACCCGGCCCGATCGCCCGGGACGACGGACGGTGCTGGTGCCGTGATCGACCGCTCGGGCGGTGATCGTCCGCTCGGCCGCGACCCGAGTCGATGCCCGGCGTGGCGGACAAACCCGGCGCTGAGCGACGGAAATGGGGGGCCTCGACACCCGGTGGCGCAATGTGGTCGAATGCACATCTGAGATGAGCGGCACGATCGAACTCCCCGCCGGAGCGCACTGGACCAACTGGGTCGGCAATCGCTCCTGCGACCCGGCGCACTCGGCGGCGCCTCGTGACGAGCAGGAGGTCGCAGCGCTTGTCCGCGCCGCCGGCGAGCGGCGACTGCCAATTCGCGTCGCCGGCACCGGGCACTCGTTCACACCGGTCGTGGCGACCGATGGGCTGATGCTCGATCTCTCGGCGCTCGACGGCGTCGTCGGGGTCGATGCCGATCGGCGGCGTGCGACGGCGCTGGCGGGCACCCAGATCTCTGGGTTCTACGAGCCGCTCTGGAACGAGGGGCTGGCGCTGATCAACCAGGGTGACATCGACACCCAGCAGATCGCGGGCGCGATCTCGACCGCAACCCACGGTTCCGGCACTGGCTATACGAGCCTTTCCGGAGTGGTCCGGCGCGTGCGCCTGGTGACAGCCAGCGGCGAGCTCCGGGAGATCGGCTCCGACGAACCCGAACTGCTGCATGCCGCGCAGGTCGCGATCGGGATGCTCGGCGTGATCACCCAGGTCGAGCTCGAGGTGACGGCCGCCTACCGGCTCAAGCAGCACGTCGACCTGTGGCCGTGGCTCGAGGTGCTCGATCGCTGGGACGAGCTGGTCGAGCAGCATCGTCATTTCGGCTTCTTCTGGCTGCCGACCGAGGAGTCCGGCGCGCTCTACAACCTCGACGGGCACGGGGAGCCGATGGCCGACCGCTGCTACGTCAAGATCTACGACGAGGCGGCGTTCGACGAACCGGATGACGACACCCCGGGCCGGCTCGTGGATCGCTGTTATCGGGTCTACCCGATGGTCTATGACCCGAACTTCCATGAGCTTGAGTACTTCGTTCCGTTGGAACGAGGACCGGAGGCGCTGGCCGCGATGCGCGAACTGATGCTCTCCAGCCTGCCGATGTCGCTGTACCCGATGGAGGTCCGGACCGTCGGCCCCGAGCAGGCGTTCCTGTCGCCCAACTACGAGACCGCGACGACCGTGATCTCGGTGTCGGGACAGCCGGGCACCGACTACTGGGACTACCTGCGCTCGGTCGATCGGCTGCTGGCGCAGTTCGATGCCCGGGTGCACTGGGGCAAGCTTCACTTCATGACCCGCGAGCGGCTGCACGCGCTGTATCCGCGGGCTGATGACTTCATTGCACTCCGGCGCCAGCTCGATCCCGACGGCACCTTCCTCAACGAGCACCTGCGCGAGCTGTTCGCCTGAGCCTGCCGTCGGCGACGACCAGGCGCTCGCTGCCACGGTCCGGTATCGAGGATATGATCGGGCGACCGGGCGGCGACCGGCGGTCCGGCGCGACTGGGAGGCAGCAGCGGATTGTCCGAAGCGGCGATGGTCCAGTTGGCCCAGGACGCGCTGGGCGCGTTCGGGATCTCCGACCGGGTGCTCGCAGTCGGCCAGTTCAATCCGACACGACCGAACGGCGGCCTGTTCGCCGGCGGGCTGATCGGCGGCGATGCCGGCCGCAGCCTCGGCGCCGGCCTGGGCGGCGACATCGGCGTCGGTGGCGAGTCAGGGGCCGATATCAACGCGCTCGACGTCGACCCAAGTCTGCCCAGCAGCGTGCTCGTCGCGGTCTGCGCCGAGCACGTCTATGGGCTCGACGCGCCGACCCGGCAGTCCGAGCCGCGGGCCGTGCTGTTCGAGCTGCGTCGTGATCGATTGCAGGCCAGAGTCCACGAGCACGTCAACGTCCGCGTGATCGAGCTGACCGATCAACGCGACGGCCGACGAATCGAGCTCGAGGGTAACCGCCTGCCGGTCACGCACGCCAACGACGTGATCGACGTGCTGACCCGCTGATCTGAGCCTGAACGCGGTCAGGGGTCGGCGACCAACAGGCCGGCCGCGGCGACCCGTTCGAGCATCGCGAGCAGCTCGGACTGCTCGTAACCGAGCTCGGCGGCGAGCGTCGCGAGCTCGCGGGTGCCATCCAGCGCCTGCAGCAGCTGCCGGTCCTCGTCGGCGGCGACCCGGTGGTTACCTGGCAACAGGGTGCTGAGGACCGGTGTGCCCGCGCGTGCCTGCGCGCGGGCGAGCGGGCTTGCCCGCGGCGACGGCTGCAGCCCACCGGCGGGCAGCGCGCACCCGTGCAGGCGGACGGCGCGGGCGACGAACGCCTGCAATATCAGCGAGCGCAGCACGCCGACCGCCTCGAGGTCGTGCTCGGGCTCGGCGATCCCGATCCGAGCGCCGGCTCCGCGCAGCAGCCCGTCAAACGACACCGCCCGCGGCCAACGATCGCCGAGCTCGAGCAATGCGGCCTCGGCGAGAGGGTGGGTGGTCGAGATCGTGGCGCCGCCCTCGGCGACGAAGCCGGACAACTCGCGCCGGGCATGGCACGAGATCGCCATCGACTCCACGACCTGATCGTCGATCGCGCGCGTCGGCGACAGCTCGGAGCCCACCAGCAGCGTTTGGCGAAACATCCGGTTGGTGAAGAAGTCGAGGTACTGCTCGCGAACGACGACGTCGTCGGGCAGCGAGGCGATCAGCTTGGCGACGGCCTCCGGGACGTCGTAGAGCTGGCTGTCGGAGAGCTCGGCCTCAGACAGGAACTGCAGTCCGTGTGCGCTGGCGTGCTCAACGAACTCATGCAGGTAGAACGGCGTGCTGATCTCGGCCAGGTCGTCGTGGTAAAGCAGCGCGTCGCCGTTGTCGAGCATCCGCTGCAGGTGCTCGCGCAGCACCCGCGCGAACGGGTTCGGCGACTCGGTTGCGACGATCGTCTCGATCAGCTGGTGCGCCCCGGCGAGCCGCACGGTCGGTCCGCTGACGTCACGCAGATGAAACGCGAGCACCTCGCGGGCCATGTCGCGCAGATGGCTACCGGGGTACGCGTTGTAGCTGACGAACGCCACCCCCTGAGTCGTCAGGCAGCGCTCGCACAGCGCGAGCAGGGCGCCGCGGGCGGCCGGCGTGATCCACGAGTAGATGCCATGCGCGATCACATAGTCGGCGGTGCCGATCGCCGCCATCTGCTCCGGATCGAGCAGATCCGCACAGCGCAGTTCGACGTTCGTCAACCCGGCCTCGGCGGCGAGCGCGCGCCCGTGCTGCAGCGGACCGGCGGTCAGATCGAAGCCGAGCACCTGGGCTTCGGGCAGCGTCTGCGCGATCGCCAGCGCATTGCCGCCGTCGCCGCATCCGACCTCGAGCACCCGCGCCGTCCGTGCCGGCGGCGGGCGTAGACCGAACAGCCGCGCGATCACCTCCAGCCGCGCCGGGTGGGTGCGGGGGTAGACGTATCCCGGGTAGGCGACCTGCTCGTAAGCGCGACCCGCCGGGCCGGTCAGTTCTGCTTGTTGGAAACCAGGTTCCAGGAGCCGGTGTTCTGGATCTTGTTCCACTTTGCCGAGACTGAGCTGTTGCCCGATCCAAGCGTGATCTGCAACGCCTTGAAGCTGCCGAGCACGGTCTCGTTCTCGCCCTTGATGCTGATGCTCTTGATCGCCAGATCGGACAGCTTGTAGCTCGCGACCTGGATGTCGTCCTTGGCGCTCGAGTGAACGATGTCGACTTGGCCGCTGCGGATCACCGTGCCGAGCGCCAGGTCGCGTTGCAGCTGCGGACTGGACTTGTCGAGCTTCTTGACGATCGAGAACGTCGAGATCGTCACCTTCCCGGCACCGGAGCCTGACGCGGGTGTGCTGACCACCGGCCGCTCAGAGCCGAACGCGAACGACTCCACCTCGATCGCGTCCTTGTGCCCGTGGTCCTGGGACTCGCCCTTGATCCCTTCGAGCTTGAGGAACAGCTCGTCGTGTCGGGAGCCGCTGATCTGGAAGTTGGTGTTGCCGATCAGCGAGATCGAGCCGGCGACACCGTTCGCGCCGGTGGCACCCTTCGCGCCGCTGGCGCCCACCGGGCCGCGCGGACCCTCGGGCCCCTGCTGATTCCAGCTGATCGCCGCTTCCTCGGGCGTGCACTGGTACTCGTCGGTCGGGACGCCCTGACCCTGCTGGCTGGGGTCGATCACCCGCAGCGCACCGTAATCGGCCTTCAGTTGCCCTCCATTGGCATCGGCGGTGGCGTAACAGCCGTGGATCACTCCGTTCGAGCCCGGGATCTGCCCGACCGCCACAGCCGCTCCGGCGCCGAGCGCGGCTGCGGTCGGCACCACCACTTTCATCGGCGCGCGAAACCGGCGCCACCGACGCTTGCGCTCCGCCGTGCGGGCAATCCCGCTCGCTTCATCCCGACTCATCGTCGCCCCCCTTTGGTGTCCCGGTCGAACCGGGTCTCGATCCGGCGAATCGCGCTGCCGGCACCTGACGATCGAACCTCGGTCCCTCCGAGCCGGATGGTATCGGTCACCGGGGCGGGCGGGAAGTGCCTCTGGACGTATCAGCCCTGCGCTCCAACGCTCTGATCCGCAGACCGACCGCCGGCGAGCGGTTGAGCCCGACGGGCGGGGGAGACGATGGACGGATCGACACGCTGGACCGTGGGTGGCGCAGCGATCGACCGCCACCCAGTCATGGCGCTGGTGCTCGCATCGGCGATGTGGGGGGCGGCGGTCAGCGCCGTCAAGTTCGCCCTGGGTGGTTTCGATCCGCTGACGCTGCTGACGGTCGAGCTCGTCGCCGCCAGCGCGGTGCTGTGGATGGCGCTGCTGGCGAGCGGCTACCGGCCGCCACGCTCGTGGTCGGTCGCGATCGTGCTCGGCCTGCTGGAGCCGGGCCTGTCATATCTGCTGGAGGCGACCGGCCTGACGCGCACCGGCGCCATCGACGGTTCGCTGATCTCAGGGCTCGAGCCGGCGCTCGTCGTCGTGCTTGCGGCGATCTTCCTGCGCGAGGCGATCAGCACGCCCGCGGCGCTGGCGGTGCTGATCGGCTTCGGCGGGCTCGGGCTGATCGTCGAGTCGGGCGGGACAACAACGGCGACCGGCGACCTGTTGCTCGCCGCCGGCGTGCTCGCGGCCAGCCTGTACAGCATCATCGCCAAGCGTTTCGACGATGGATCCGACGCGCTGGCGCTGACGACCGGACAGTTCACCGCGGCATCGATCCTGTCGCTGTCGATCCTCGTCGGTCGCTGTGCCGTGACCGGGGCGGTACCCGATTTCGACGCCGCTGCGGTGTACTGGCTGGTTGCCGTCGCGGTCGGCGTGGTGGGCTTTGCGGCGAGCTTTCTGATCTACAACCGGGTGCTCTCACGCTGCGACGCGGGCTGGACCGCGGTCGTGCTCAACCTGATCCCGGTGTTCGGTCTGATCAGCGCGATCGCGCTGCTCAGCGAGCGGATCACACCCCGTGCCGCGCTCGGCGCGATGCTGCTCGGCGGCTCGGTCGGCACCTTCTGCCTGCTCGAGCAGCGAGATCAGGCGGGCGACCCGCCCCAGGTTACGAACGCGACCGTTCCCTAGGCGCAAGCGCGTTCCCGCGGACTGCGGTCAGCGCAGCACGGAATTGATGATCGACGGACGGTGGGCGCCGAGGAAGAAGACCCCGGGCAGACCCGGCGTCTGAAATCCGGCGTTGACGTTGTCGATCAGCCGGCTCGAGCGGATCGACAACGTGCCTGTGCGATCGTCGGAGACGAAGAAGATCGCCCCGCCGCCCTCGTTGGCGTGATCGTGTCGGAGCGTGCAGTGTGAGATCCTCAGGGCCATCCGGTCACCGTCGTTGTAGATCGCGCCACCACTGCCACCACCGGGCGAGCCGGCGCGTGCCGGGTTGGCGCCGTGACCGATGGCACGGTCGCCGATGAACGTGCTGCCCGCGACCGTCCAGGACACGCCGATGCTCGAGAGCGCGCCGCCGTTGCTGCAGATGTCGTCGCTGAAGCGGCTGTCGATCACCTCGACCGGACGCGATCGGTACTGCGACAGGGCGCGCACGGCGCCGCCTCCGAGGTCCGGCCCGGTCGGGTCGCAGCGGTCGTGTGTGAAGGTCGAGTCGACGATCCGCAAGCTGCCGCCGCGGTCGAAGATCGCGCCGCCACCGCCGCCGTCATACAGCTGGCCGGTCGAGTTGCCCTCGGTGAACCCGATCCGCTCGACGGTCAACCGCGGACTTGACTGATCCTGACAGTGCGACGTCGTCCAGTGCTGCCGGCGGTCGCAGGTGTCGAGATACAGGATTCGGTGGCGACCCTGGCCGCTGAGGGTCACCCGTCCACCGCCGTCGAGCACGACCCGCCGACTGGTGTTGACGATCTTCGCCGTCGCTCGCATCGGGATCGTGACCGGAGCCGGCCCACACGCGAAGCGGATCACGCCTCCGTGGCGAACTGCAGCGATCACCCGCGCCGATGTGCAGCTCGCCGGCGTGCCGTGGCCGATCACACGGTCGGCGCCGGCCGTCGCGGCGCCCGTCAGCGCGAGCGCGAGCACGCCCGCGCAGGCCAACAGGCGACAGAGGCGATCCGCCATCCGCTCAGGATGCACGATCCTCGGACGCGACGCTTCGAGACGCCAGTTGTAGAACGGCGGTCTCTGGTCTTGTTGGCCGCGCGTCGGTCCGGTCGTCGGATGTCGCTACCGGCCGGCTACTTGTTGGAACCGTAGGCCAAGTGCACGCTGCCGTTGTCGTAGCCTCGGTGGTGATCAGCGAGAGCTTGAGGTCAAGCCCGTCGTCGAACAGGCGGGCTCCGTCACCCAGCACCAGCGGGTACATGAACAGGTGGAGTTGGTCGACCAAGCCATGGCCGATCAATCCGGTCGCGCGCGCGACACCCGGCGCTCGATCGAACGCACCGATACGCCGGAAAGATCGCTGCCGACGGCAGCACCGATGATCGGATCTTGGACGAGCAGCCCGAGACGAACGAGTTTGGCGACAAACGCATCCACATCATCACTGCCAGGGACTTCGAGCCGATAGCCATCTAGCCATACCGACGACGCCGCGGCAGCCGTCAGCGACACACCGCCCGTCAACCAATCGCCCCGGCGCGAGCGACGGCATGAACGCGCCGACACTGAAGTGAATCCCCAGGAACTCGGCTCCCTCGGGTATGGCCGCTGCGGTCGCCCTCATCGCCGGCCCGAGCACGGCCAGCTGTGGCGGCCCCTCCTGGCGAGTGGCGACCATCTCCCAATGGCTGGCGGCGACCGCGAGAAACGACTGCTCCGGCACGCTGGTCGTACGCCAGACCCGCTCGACCAGCGCAGACCGAACGTCCCGCTCCTCGAAGCGAAAAATATCGGCCGCGCGTCTGATCCCCATCTCCCGTACATCGTCTCATGCGCCCGGCTGCCCACGTCGCCCGGCGTAGCTGGCTGTCCCACCGTTGTGCACGAGACACAGCGGGTGGCGAGAGCTACCTAGCCGCTCGCTCGGCTCGGTGCGAGGATCTGCTCAATCAGGTCGCTCTTGGCGTCCGCATAGTCGTTCATGTCTCGCCACTCCCGGGTTGCGAGCTGACGCTTCAACGCTTCGTAGGCATCACGGTCGCTTGGTGATGACCGCAGGCGATCACGGAACGCGAGTACCCGCCCGACCTCGGGATCGGCGTCTGACCACACATGAACGTGAACGTCGAGCTCGGGCGTGCGAAACATCCGATGACGAGGCTCCCTGACCCGGAGCAGATACCCCTCGCGCTCCATCAGCCAGACAAGACGTCGGTCACCAGGATCGACGACCGTGACGAGCATGTCGATAATCGGCTTGGCCGCCAGACCAGGCACCGAGGTCGAGCCCGTGTGCTCGACGCGGCTCGCTATCAAACCGAGCGTGCGCCTGATCCGCCGCTCCTCAATCCGAAACCGCGCAGGCCACGCCGGGTCGTAATCGACGATCACGATCGGACGCTGCTCACGCCCGCCGATCAGCACATCGTCCAGATAGCTCTCACGCTCTAAACGATCCACCACCCGGACGCTAGCGACCGGTCCAGCGCGATCTCGGCGTCGTGGGTCCCGCTGGTGAGAGGCGAAGCTGCGAAGCTTCGCGAGGTGCGGGTCGTGAACGTTGACGGCGTCGAGCTGGAGGAGGGACCCGGACGCGATGGATTCTGGTTTCGCGCCGCGGAGTTGGGATCGAAGCTGGCGGCGGCCCGAATCGGTGCGGGCATCTACGAGGCTCGCCAGGGAGTGCCGATCTGGCCATATCACTACCACTACCCCGACGAGGAGTGGCTGTATGTCCTAGACGGCGCGCCGCTGCTGCGAGATGCCGGCGGTCAGACCGCTTTGGAGATCGGCGACGTTGTGTGCTTCACGGCCGGCCACCGCGGTGCCCACACGCTCGAGGGGCCGGGACGGTTCATCATCTTCTCCGGCTCGCGGTCGTCCGGGCCGTTCGTGTCGGTGTACCCAGACTCTGACAAGGTCTCGGTCGCTCCCGGAATCGAGCCGAACGACCTCAACGAGCTGCGTCTTCTGCGCACCGGGTCGGTTGACTACTGGCATGGAGAGGGCAGCGGTCCCGTCGACCCGGCGACGGTCACGCGCGAACCAGCAGGCGTGCCCAGGTCACGGATCGTCAACGCCCAGAAGCTCAACTCCAAAGGCGACGCTGGCTTCAGCTGGACGCCGCTGGGAGACGCGCTGGGTGGCGAACAACTCGACGCAGCCATCGTCGGACTTGAGCCCACGACAGACTTCGGTCCCTACCGCTATGACTACGGACGCGAGCTGTGGCTGATGGTGCTCGCCGGCACGCCGGCACTCAGGCACCGCCAAGATGAACAGCCGCTGTCGCCGGGGGATCTCGTCTGTCTTCCGGAAGGTCCGACCGGGGGCCGCAGCCTGCTCAACCGCAGCGGGCTCAGCGCGCGGATGTTGCTGTTGTGGACGACCGGATATCCAGCCGTGGCTTGCTATCCCGACAGCGCCGAATGGGTCCTGCGCACCGCTCGCGATACGAGCGAGATTCGCCTACGACCAAGCTAGGTCGCCCGGCCCAACATCAACGAGCTAGCCTGGCCTGGTGTCGTTCGTGGCAGAGGATGTGCGTGTGGGTTGCAGCAAGTGGTAGGTCCGGGCTGGAGAAGTGATCGACGTGCCATCGTCATTCGACGCGATTTCGGTGCCTGGCCCGGGTGCGCTGAGCGTGTCGTCTACCGGGACGGCCTGGCCGCAGACCGCGCATCGACCGTTCTGGTCGAGCTGACCGTCGTCGGTCGCGTGGAGTAGGAGTCGGCGGGGGCCAGCCGGCGAGTAGTACTCGTTGCCCCAGTCCATCAGGTCGCGCACCACCGGCCAGAGACGGATCCCCTTCTCGCGCGGGTGACGCCGGTCGGACACGAGCTCGACCTCAAGGTCGGAGCGCTGCTTGCCGCCGTCGGCGTGACGCCGCCGGCCGAGCTGACCGCCGCCGACCCCGCAACGGCGACCTGACTGCAGCCGCACACCGACGACACGCCGCCCAATCGCGAAACACCGGGTGGTCCGCGTTCAAATTCGCTGTCAAGCTCTGCGGCGGCGGCTCGCTTGATCGGGGTCGCACTCAACATAATGCTTTGGTCTCAAATACGCATTATTCTCGCGGGCTACCATGGACCGGACCGTCCCGGACCGAGACTTGGAGGAGCGATCGATGAGCGAGACCGTTGCCGTGCTGGCCCTGCTGGAGGCCAAACCCGAGAAGGCGTCAGAGCTCGCGGCGCTGCTTGAGCAAGCACGAGGACTAGCGCTTGCCGAGCAGCAGACGATCAGCTGGTACGCATTTCAGGTCGACGACGTGACCTACGGGATTTTCGACACGTTCGAGACCGACGACGGACGCCAGGCGCACCTCAACGGAGAGATCGCCCAGGCCCTGATGAAGGTCGCGCCCGATCTGCTGGCCAAGGACCCCGACATTCGCCCTGTCGCGCTGCTTGCGGTCAAGTGAGCAGGCTGTCAAACGTCGAGGACACTCAGGTCACGGCCGGCAGTCCCGCCGACCACTGACCGAGCGACCAGCAAGGAGCCCGGTGCCACTGCTCAACCCTGGCGACCGATTCCCAGCCATCACAATCGCCCCTGTAGACGCCGAACCGCTGACGCTCCCCGACGGACTTGCAGGCCACTTCGGCGTCGTGCTGTTCTACCGCGGGTCCTGGTGCCCGTATTGCAACGCGCAGCTCCGCGCCTTCGAGCGAGCCGGCGACAAGCTCGACGGACTCGACGTCAAGGTCGTGGGCCTCTCCGTCGACGACGAGCCAACGACCCGCGAGCTGATCGCCAAGCATGGCCTCACATTCCCCGTCGGCCACAGCGCCGACGCCCCCGCCATTCACGCCGCGACCGGCGCGTTCGTCAACGCCGACCCCGTCCACCTGCAGTCCACCGGGTTCGTCCTGGACCCGAACGGGCACGTGATCGTCAGCGTCTACTCGAGCGGAGCGATCGGCCGCCTGGTGCCTGAGGACGTCGCCGGGCTGGTCAAGTACCGCAAATCCAAGCAGCCGGCATGACCATGCGGACCGCTGCGCGCGAACTCGAACTCGCCGACTGGCGCCGTCAGATCGCAGAACTGTACGCGGCCATCCGCGGTGCCGCGGACCCCCGCGCCGGTCACGCGCTGTGGCGCGCCGGCCGCGACCGTCTCTTTCAGGCGCACCCGCAAAGCCCGCTGGCAGCAGACGACCCCTTGCGCGCCGGGCTGAGCTACGCCCCCTACAACGCTCGGCTGCGATGGGACCTGCCGCTCACACCCAGCGCTGACGAATCGCAGCTGAGGATTGCTACCGGAGCGACCGAAGCGACGCAAATACGCCGGGTCGGCATGATCGAGATCCCGACGCCGATCGATGCGCGAGTCGCGGTCTGGTGGCTTGAGCAATACGGCGGCGGATTGTTCATCCCGCTGCGAGATGCGACCGCCGGCACCAGCAGCTATGGCGGCGGGCGCTACCTGCTCGACAGCGCCAAAGGCGCCGACCTCGGCAGCGCTGACGGGCGGCTGACCATCGATCTGAACTTCCTTTACCACCCCTCCTGCCGATATGACGCCCAGTGGCAATGCCCGCTCGCTCCCGCCGACAACGTCGTCGAGGCTGAGATCAACGTCGGCGAACTGCTCTGAGGAACCTCGCCGCGGTCCCGCGCGGGAACGCCGGACTGCCCGTTTGTCGGGTGGTGCGTGGTCATAGGGGTCGGTCGTCGCTGTCACACGATCGCCTCGGGGTCTCCTGCCTCAAGCTGAACACCCGGCTGATCGATGACCTGTGGGGAGAGCAGCCCCCGGCGACGGCGATCAAGATCGTTCACGGGTATGTGTCGAGCCTGCGCAAGGTTCTCGGCGACGGCCGGTTGGTCACCCGCGGTCACGGCTATGTCCTCGTGCCCGACGACGATCAGGTCGATATCGATCGGTTCGAGCAGGGGGTGGCCGAGGGGCGGGCCGCGCTTGAGCGCGGTGAGTTCGTGCGGGCGGCTGAGCAGCTGGCCGCGGCGTTGGCGCTGTGGGCGCGGTCCGGCGTTGGCGGAGCTTGCCTACGAAGCGGTTGCGCAGGCCGAGCGCAAACGCCTGGAGGAGGGGCGGCTGACGGCGCTCGAGGACCGCATCGGTGCGGACCTGGAGGTCGGTCGTCACGCCACGGTGGTCGCCGAGCTTGAGTCCTTGGTGTGTGAGCAGCCGCTGCGGGAGCGTCTGCACGGCCAATTGATGGTCGCGTTGTACCGCTGCGGACGCCAGGCGCAGGCGCTGGAGGTCTACCAGCGCGTGCGGGCGGATCTGAACGCGCAACTGGGGCTGGAGCCCGGGCCGACACTGAAGGCGCTGCGGAGCCAGCCGAGCATCGTGTGATCGTCACTCCGCTCCCCGTCCCTCGCCATGACACGCCGACCGTCGGCGCACTCGAGGCGACGGCCGGGAGCGCGCTGTTCCTCGCCGCCGCGCGCCGCCGCGACAACCGGTTCGCGCTCAGTCCAACGGCTTGCCCGGCGACGCCCAGATCTGATCGCGACTCGATGGGCTGCCACTCGCACTGAAGCTAGCGGCAGCGCGAACCGAAGTGCTGAGCGTTCAAGAGCTGGCGGCCCGGCTTGGCGACGGGATCACCGATATCGGCGTCGGCTGGCGCGACGCCGAAGAGCGACACCGCACGCTGCGGGCGACGATCGAGTGGAGCTACGGCATGCTCGACGAGCGGCTGCAACGCACGTTTGTGGACTTCGCGGTCTTTGCCGGCGGTGCGACTCTCGAGGCAGTCCGCGAGGTCGCGGGGGCGGATCTCGGCATCGTCGAAGCGCTGATCGCGAAGAGCTTGATCAGACGGCGCCAGCAACCCAACGGCGCGACGCGCTGCGATGGGCGCTTGAGGCCGCGCCGGAGATCGGGGCTGCGCCTCTCGGGCCAGCTCGGCCGGTACTGGGGGCTGCGTGATGATCTCGAGGGACTGCAATGGCTGGACGCTGCGCTGCTGGCGACAGACGAGCGCGCGCCGATAACCGACCGCGCGCGAGCCCGGCTTCACCACGCCCACCAGCTCAGACTCCGCAACCAAGGCGCAGCAGCGATCGACGAGATGCAGACGGCGCTTGCCCTCTATCGCCACGCGACGATCACGCGGGTGTCAGCGAGACGTTGAGCATGCTCGCTCCTACTGTGGGGAGCGTTCCTCGGTGACGTGCCCGCCGAGCATCGGTACGCGCAGGAAGCCTGCGACCACGCGCGGATCGCCGGCGACGACCGCCTACTCGGGCGAGCGCTCGGCCGGCTCGCCGTCGTATCGGGCGACCAGCGCCGCACGATCCTCACACAAGCGTCCGAACTGCTGATCCCGCTCGGATCCCGCTCGGGGACTACCGCGAGCTCGCGAACGCCTGCTCCACCGCGGCCTACGTTGCCCTCGCCGAGGATCGCGTGACCGAAGCGATCAGCCTCCTCGAAACCGCGCTTGAGGCGACAACAAGCGTCGAAGACCCATGGACAACACAACTCGTCCTCTCCAATCTCGGTCTGGCGCGCCTGTTCTCGAACGACCTCGATCGTGCCCGCGACGGGCCGCCGAGCAAGCAGGCGCCGCGCTGTCGCGAGAGCAAGCGGTCGCTTACGCGCTCGAGAACGCAGCCGTGTAACCCAAAGCCCAAGGGGATCACCGACCCGGACTCCGAAGACCAGCTGTCCACAGCGGTGATCGATCAGCGTCAGCGTCTCGCTGAGGTGGTGGAGCTTCCCTGGCGGCCAGCATGGCCAAGTGATCTGAGCGGGCGTTCAGCGCCGCGGGTGGAGCGTCAGCAGGGCCGCTGTTCCTGGCGCGATCGTGACCCCGTAGGCGCCGCGCCGCGGCGACGCGGTCAGTCGTTTTGCGGGGGCGAGCACGCCGTGCGACCCCGGCCCGAAGCCGTGGCCGCCCAGGGTGATACCGGTCGTCGCGGATGCACTCCGGGCGAGCAGCCGCTCGACGCTGGCTGGTTTGGAGCCCCACCCGGCCGGGCTGTGCACGATGATCCGCCCGGCGCTCCGGAGGCTGTCGTTGATCAGCAGGACGCGGACTTTGTGGTCGGTCCCGAGCGTCGCCCACGCACGCAGACCGGCCTGCCCGCCGCCTCCGACCGCCAGCAGCCGCGAGCCCTCGGGGGCGGCCCGGGCGAACATCAGGGCTCCGTAGTACAGCGGATGTACGGTCGCCGTCCAGTTGCCATGGACGTGCGTGAAGTCGAACAGGCCGTTGCTTGACCCGGGGTAGGAGTGCAGGTTGACGCCGTCAACGTCCTGGGAGTCCAGGTAGAACAGCGCGTCCAGTGCCCACAGCGCTGATGCCATCGTGTTCGACACCCCGGGACGGCCGTTGCAGGTGACCGAGCCCATCTCGTCGACGCGGAAACGGCCGCCGTCGGCGTGGGCCAGCGCGATATATGGGGCGTCGTGGTGCAACATGTTCACGCGCGAGGCGAACAGCGTCAGCAGGTGCGGGACCGAGGGGTATGCGCGCGCCGTGGGATCCTTGACGCATCGGTTGAGCCCATACGCATGCGAGGTCAGCGTCATCGGCAGTCCGCGCGGGCGGATGACGTCGACGAACTCCTGCACCCACTCGGGATGTCCTGTCTCGGGTCCCGCCTCCGGGAGCTTGGGCAGGACCGCGAGCGTCCGCGCCAGCTCGTGACCGAACTGGGTGGGACCATAGGTACGCCTGCGCGCGAACACGGGCGTGCCGCCATGGACATACCACGGTTCGACCTTGCCGTGAATCAGCTTGTACCACGGGATCAACCGGTAGAGATCGGGTTCGTTGCCGATCTCGAACGCACCGAGGTGGCGCCTGCCCAACAGCTTGAGAAAGTGCTCGGCCTCGTTGCGGGCTATCCGTGGCCGGTCGGCCTCGAGATTGAGACCCATCAGCAGCCTGGCGTGGGTCGAGACCGCAAGCTGCTTGAGCGACCGGCCCCAGGCCGGCCCCAGCGTCTCGGTGACGCCGCGAGGTGTCGGCACACCGGGCGTCGGCCACCAGCTGCGATCGCTGCTGTCACCGCCGACCCGGATCGACGGGGCCCCGATCGGATTCAGGCTGTGCACCAACCGCGCGAACACCGGGTTTGGCGGCGCCGAACCGCCCGGCTCCCAGCCCGTGACCGTCCCGAACCTGATCGCGATCCCGAGGAAGCCGTCAGGCAGCGGACGGGCCGCCGACGCACCGGAGACCCGCAGGTTCGACACGTACGCGCGCGCGGGCGTCGCCCGCAGCCCACCCCAGGCGACCGCAAGCAACAAACCCAACACGACGACGCAGCGACGCAGCCCGAAACCCATCGTCGCGCAGTATCGCGGAGCGCCGAAACGGGCGCGCAGGTCATCCTCTTCAGACCTCGACGTTGACGTGCTGCCGAACCGGGGTGCCTGCGATCGGGTCCGGAGCCGACCCGGCGCGCAAGATCCCGCTCGGGTACGCTCCGCTCTCCCGGCGAATGCGAGCGAGATGGTCGATCGACCGAGGCTGTATGTGTGCCATGGCGATGAGGGCGGCCCCCGAATTCATCCATGCCGCCGCCTCCAGCAGGCGATGCATGCCCAGGGGATCGAGTACGACAAGGTGACCGCGGGGCACGGCAGCCCGTTCCCGTTGTTGCGCACGGGCTCGCGTGACGAGCTTGCCGCGGCGACTGGTGACCGAAAGCTGCCGGCGCTCGAGCTGCCGGACGGGACCGTGCTCACGCACTCAAAGGCGATCCTTCGCTAGGTCGCCGAGCAGCCCCAGCAGCGCGTGACGTCCCCTGAAGTGGCGGATTCGTCACACCGAGCAAACGGTCCCCTGGCCGTCCAAGCGATCGCCCGCACGCGCAACGAGCCGACGCCCGCCCCGGCTCACTGCGTGGCGAACCGGCCTAGTGGGCGAGCTCGTCGCGCCAGCTATGAGCCGGTTCCCAACCGAGCAGCTCGCGCGCGCGGTCGATCGAAAGCAGCGACTCGAACTCGCCCAGCTCCCGTCGCACCGCAACGTCCGGGAAGCGCTCGGCTAGCAGCTCGCGGGTCGGACGGGTCATGATCGTGTCCGCGGCGGCGATGATCACGCTCTCAGCGCCGGAAACGTCGGCCTCCAGAGCCATCCGGCAGCTGCTCGCGGCGTCGCGCACGTCGATGTAGGCCCAGAGGTTGAAGTCCCGGGAGTGGACGTCATCCCACAGCGCCGGTAGCAGCTCGTAATCGTGGACCTCGTAGACGTTGGAGAGCCGCAGCGCGACCATCGGGATCTGCGACCAGCGGTTCAGCTCGATAGCCATCGCCTCCGAGACGACCTTCGACAGGGCGTAGGTCGTGGTTGACCGGGGGTAGTGCTCCTCATCGACCGGCACGTACTCCGGCGCGATGTCGCTAAACGGCAGGCCGAGCGTTGTCTCGCTGGAGGCCCACACGACCCGTGACAGCCCCGCGGCCACCGCCCCGTTCAGCACGTTGAAGTTCATCGTGACGTTGTCTGTGAACGTCCGGGTCGGCGGTACCAGGTCCGGCGCCGGATGGTTAGCGATGTGGACCACCGCCTCCATCCCGGCGAGCACCTCCAACGCCTGCGTGGCATCGGTCAGGTCGGCGCCAACGACGCTCGGACCACCGTGCTCGCGCACGGTCACCAGATCGACTGCGGTCACCTCATGCCCATGAGCGCGCAGATCCTCCACGGTTGCCCGTCCGACCTTCCCACTCGCTCCAGTGACGCAGATCCGCATGACGATCCTCTCCTGCTCGTGGGCTCAGACGATCGAGTCTGCCAGCCCGCCCGGGAGCGCGCGACGAGCATCGCGAGCCGGACGCCGACATCCCGCCTCGCGCAAAAACCGAGCACGCGTGAGCTGGGTGCTCCCAACATGCCCGCGAACGATTCGGTCGAAGCGGAACTCTGCGTAGCTCGCCCGTGATCTCTGCTGGTTCGCCGGACTGGCCGTGAGCAGCGGGCTTCTGCTTTCGGTCTCCCGGCTCGCGGCAGCAGAACTGGGCGCTTACACGGCTCGATCGCTGCCGCCGGCCAGGCGGTAGATCGCCATCGGATTGTCGTTGAGCTCGCTGGCAACGGGCCGCACGGCGACGAGCGAGAAACCGTTGCGCTCGAGGACGCGGCGCGAAGCGACATTGTCGGCGTCGGGGTCGACGATCACCCCGCATCCCGGGTGATGTCGGCGAACCTCACCGACCAGCGCGGCGATCAACTGCGTTCCCAGGCCGCGTGCGATCGCCGTCGGATCGCCGATGGCGTAGTCGATCCCGCAGTCGCCAGGGCGCGCGCCGAGGGCCTCGGCCTCCTGCGGGTAGGCGTCGTAGGGATACCACTGACACCACCCGATCGGTCCGGCAGCGCTGAGCGACTCGTCGTCGCGTTCGATGATCAACAGCATCCGTGTGCGTCGGTCCCCGTCTCCGCCCACCCGTCTTCTCATTTCGTCGAGCTCGGCGTCGGCGGTAGTGTCCGCAAGCCACCAGCGCGCGACATGCGGCTCACGCAGCCAGCGAGCGACCGCGGGGAGATCGTCGGCCGTCATACAGCGCAACGCGATCACGTGAGCGAGCCTATCCCGGGTCCCGATCGCGTCTGCTTTGGGCTTCGTGGGGCCTTGTCGATGCGACCGAGGCGGGGCTGAGCATGCCTTGCCAGCGGTCGTCGCTTCCTCCGGCCACCAAGCCCTCCGCGGCGTCGCGGCCACGCGGACCTGGCGTGCCCGACCGGGCACGAGGCCACCGCTACCGCTTCTGATCGTCGCCGGCTCGAAGGCGAAGCCGCGGCCGCACCGGAGGCTCGCCGAGGGCCCTCGTGTTTGGTGAGCTCGAGATCGAACTGACTGGCAGGGATCGGAGCGGCAAGGCGGTCAGGTAGCTGGTGTCGACGCCGGCTGTCGGGTCGGGATTCGGCGGCTGAACGGCAACGCGATCAGGGCGATGACGGCCAGCACCGACAGTGACGAGCGCAGCCCGTCCAGCCGCGCGGTTTCGTTCTCATGAACGATCGCGTCAGCGGCCTTCGGCGGCACGCCTGCCTTGTTGAGCGCCGTCTTCAGATCGGCGTCAGAGACGAATGGCGCGCCACCGGCCAGCTTGGTCTTGGCTTCTGTTTTGACCTGGGCGGGCACGGCTGGGTTGTTCTGGATGCCGGTCATGAAGGATGCGGTCAGGGCCGATATCAGTACGGCGCCGGTCAGGGCGGTGCCGATCGATGCGCCGAGGTTGGTGAGCGTGTTCTGCAGGCCGCCGACCTCGCCGCTCTGCTCGTCGGGAACCGCCGATACGGTCACGCTGCCCAGTTGGGAGGCCAGCGCTCCGACCCCGAGACCGGCCAGCAACATCGGCCAGGTCACGATCTCGGCGCCCGCTCCGGCGTCCAGTAGGGCGACCATGACGACCAGGCCGGCGAACAGCGCCACGAAGCCCAGCTGAACAACCCGGCGGGGTGAAGCGTTCGGGAACGCTTTCGGGATCCCTGCGGCGGCGAGCAGGAGCGTGATCGAGAGCGGCAACAGCCGCACGCCCGTGGCGATCGCCGAGAGCCCAAGCGCGACCGATAAAAACAACGGCACCGCGAAGAACAGCCCACCCTGCAAGAGGTACTGAAAGAAGAACGACGTCAACCCACCGCGCAAGGTCAGGTTGCGAAGGATCGCCGGGTCGACGAGCGGTTCGTCGCCGCGTGAGATCCGATGGTTCTCCCACGCGATGAACAGCCAGACCACGACACCGCCGCCGAGCAGCAGCCAGATCGCCGGGGACAGTCCGATCACTTCCGGGGCTCCGGGCTTGGCTCGGACCAGCCCCCAGTCCCCGGCGCGGAGGATCGCGAACACAATCAACCCGAGGCCGAGCGCGGACAAGACCGTGCCGACAACGTCGAGCCGGACGCCGGTCTCGGGCGTTGCATCGGCCATCCGCCGTGTCAGCGCGAGAATCACCAGCACGATCAGCACCTCGCCAACGAACACCCAGCGCCAAGAGAGATAGGTCGTGAACAGCCCGCCGATCAGCGGTCCGGCGGCGACGGCGATCGCTCCCGCCGACGCGACCAATCCGTAGGCGCGCGGTCGCTCCGAGCGCGAGAAGTTCGACGCCACGAGTGCGACGATCGCCGGCAGGATCAATGCCGCGCCGACGCCCTCCAGAAACGACCAGCCGAACATCAGGACGCCGAGACTGGGGGAGAGCGCGGTGACCAGTGACCCGCAGCCGTAGATCACACATCCGATCGCGAACGCCCGCTTGCGACCGAGGAGCTGACCGATCTTCCCGCCGGTGATCATCAACGACGCCATCACCAGCGTGTACAGCGTAATCGCGGTCTGAATCCCGGTCACGGTCGTCCCGACATCCTTGGCGACCGTCGCGATCGACACGTTCATGACCGAACTGTCGAGGGTCATCAGGAACTGGCCGGCGGCCAGCGTCACTAGCACGACGCCCGACGCGCCCGGTCCCTCCGTCGTGTCGGCCACGGCGGGCAACCTACACGAAGGGTTCACGCCCCGCCACTCGCGGCTCGGCCCCCAGCAGCGGGGCCACGCCGAGCATGTCCCGATGTCCGCCGCGCCGCAGCTTGCCGGGGAATGGGTAGCCAAGGTGATCCTCAACGACATCCGGCTATCGCCCAAAGGCGCCCCGACAACCGTCGCGGCGCAGACTGCTGAAATGCTTGCCGGAGTCCACCTCGCGGCCGCTGTCCACAGCAACATCGCAACGTTCTCGTTCCCCACGCCGACTGTGCCGACCACACGATCTCCTTTCCCACGGCTGCGGCGCTCCCGGGATCCCCAGGCTGCAGCTTTCCGGGACAGCCCGATCGGGATCAACACGACCGGACGTGAGACATGGCTCAACGCGGCGGGCAACGTGATCCGGCTCTCCCGGGTGCGCCTGGACCTACTCCTGCGGATCCACGTCACCGGAACCCACTGACGTTCACCGCCAGGAGCGCGCCTGGGCTGTCGTCGACGCGCACCTCGCTGCGACCCAGTTGACCCGATCACCCAGATCCCGTTTGCGGCCCAGGCGACGAGCGGGGGGGACGGGAGGAGCGCCGGCGGCCGGCTTGTGCCCATCGAGGGGTGTGGTCGATTGTCGTCTCACCGGACGGGGTCTGCGCCGCGAAACCGAAATGACGTGCGGCGTTAGGCCTCGAGTAGCGGCATCGGTCTGGAAGGCGTGCATCGTGGATCGAAGTGCCGCCAGGTGGGTGAGCTGAGCTGGACGCCGGCGGCGATCAGGACGGTCGCGCCGTCAAGCGGGAAGTAGGCGGTCGGGCCGGTGAGATGGATGAGGATTCCGGCCAGCAGCGCGGAGATGGGGAGCATGCCGACGCTGGCGAGCATCAGCACGCCGGTGACTCGGCCGAGGAGCTCGGGCGGCGCCCATTGTTGGAGGCCGGTGATGAGCAGCAGGTTGCCGATCGCGATCAGGATGAAGGCAAGGACGAGGACGATCGCCGCCGCGATCCACCCGCCCGCAAAGGGGATCGCGGCGACCAGCGGGGCGACGGGCACCAGCGCGAGGCTCGCGATCAGCAGGGGTCGGTGCGCGGGCGGCAGCCACGAGGCGGTGATGGTGCCGAGCAGCAACCCGGCGCCCATCGCAGCGCTCAGCGCACCGTAGCCGCCGGCGCCGAGGTGGAACGGCCCTTTGGCCAGTGCCGGCAGCGCGACGCGTCCCATGCCGGCCGATCCGAGGTTCAGCATCGCGTCGGTGATGAGCATCAGCCGTAGGATCGGTGAGTTGGTCCACAGGCCGCGCAACGTGACAACCTCGCCTCGATGGTCTCCCCGATCGGTGATCGCTGCGGGTTTGCGGGCGCCGCGTTGGATGCCGATCAGCGTGAGTGCTGAGATGAAGAAGGTGGCGGCGTCGATCGCGAACGCGCCGGCTGCGCTGACCATGGCGACGAGCACGCCGCCGACCGCCGGGCCGGCGAGCTGGCTGAGCTCGGTGGTGCCGAACGACAGGGCGTTGCCTGCCTGCAGTTCATCGGTTGGCAGCAGCGCGGGGGTGATCGCCTCCGAGGCGGGGATGAACATCCCCTCGCTTGCGCCGAGCACGATCGCGATCACGATCAGGACCGGTCCGTGCGCGGTATCGGTGGCGGCGGTGACCGCGAACGCCGCGACCGCGAACGCGCGAGTGGCGTTGGCGGCGAGCATCACTGTCCACGGCCGGTAGCGGTCGCTGGCGTGGCCGCCGACGACGAGCAGCGCGGTGCGGGGGATCCCGTAGGCGGTCAGGACGATTCCCAGCAGCAGCGTTCCGCCGTGGTGGGCGAGCACGTACCAGGCGAGCGCGACTGAGTAGATCGCGTCCCCGAAGTTCGAGACCAGCTCACCCGCAATCAACAGCCGAAAGCTCGAGTGACGAAGCGCCGCCACGCTGTCGCCCGCCGGCTCAGGTGCCTTCGGAGTTGATCGGAAATCCGATCGACAGCAGCTCGACCGGTCGTGCACCAGCGGGACGCGCCGTCGGGTCATCGCGCCGGTCGGCAAACAGCCCGGACATCAGCGCAGTGATCTGCTCGGCGGCGTCGCTGAGCTCATCGGGGGTCAGCCACGCGACGCTGTGGGTGTGGTAGGCGGCCTCCTGCCACACGCGCGGATGAGTGGAGCGGCTCTCAAGCCAGGCGCGGTAGCGCGCCATCTGCCGGTCGCGCAAAAGTCGCTCCAGCGCTGACCACGCGATCTCGGCCTCGGGGTCGTCCTGGACGTTGGCGACGCGCACACCTCGCCGGGACAGTCGCCACGGCCGTGCGCGGCCGCGTACCCCTTGGACCTCCTCCACGAACCCGAACTTCGCCAGCTGACGCAGGTGAAACGAGCAGCTGGCCTGCGACTCGCCCAACTCCGCGGCAGCCTCGGTCGCGTTGACCGACCCCTCGCTCCAGAGCAGCTCGATCAACGCGAGCCGCAGCGGGTGCGTAAGCGCACGCATCGCCCGCGGATCGGTCAGCGTCTCGGCCTGGTCCGTCTGCGAATCCATCACCGACCTATCCAAAGACATCTTTGGATAGTATCGATCGATAGAGAGAACGGTCGCCGTTCCGTCCGTGATCGTCGCGGGCGAGAGTGGTCGATCGGCGCAGAGACGCCGGTCGAGCCGGGCGGGCGTGGCGAACGGCGCGATCCCCGCGCGATCTGCCGCTCGCCGGCGTGCCGTGGCCGACAGGCGACCGACGCGATCCGCCAGCCGCTCAGGATGCGCGATCGTCGGACGCGCCGCTGCGAGACGCCAGCCAAACGGTGATCAGGACCGCTGCACCTACGGAGCCGACGGCGCCCGCCGGGCGCAACCCGGATCTACCCGCGCGGAATGCTGTAGAACGCCGTCACCGCCGCCCAGTCCGCGAACGCGGTGGTCGTCGGATCCCACCGCAACGCGGCCACGCCGCGCCCGATCAGCTTCTCGGCGAAGTAGTTCGAGAGTGAACTGGCACCGACCCAGTCGAGACCCAGCCGCTGCTGAAGGCAACCCAGCAGCGCGTTGTACGAGGCGTGCCACAGATCCTGGGGAGTGAATTGAACCTGGTGGTTCGTGCCCCAGATCGCGTTGAAGAGCATGTTCCACAAGGCGCTTTTGAGGCAGTCGTCGATCGCGTCGTCCTCGGTCTGATCGGCGCCAAGAGCCTCCTCTCCAGACGAAACATCGCGGCCGAAGCCGGCCGCCGCTTGGTTGAGACCAACGCGAGCGTCGGTCCCGACCCCGGCGGCCGCATCGTAAGTGGGATGGGCAAGCGGGGTGAACCTTTCACTGCCCGGCTCATCGGCTGGAAGCCGCTCGACCGGCCGCAGGATCAATACGTGATCGGCGCTACGCAGCGAGTCGAGCGTGACCGGCGCCGCTCGGGCTCGCGTTGCGACCGACAACCCCGCGATCACGACCAACGCCACCACCCACAGGACGGTGCGGCGCGAGACCACGGTGACGCGTGACCTGCGTCCCGATCTCAGATCTCCAGCCATCGTCTCCTACGAGCGCGATGCCATGATTCTGATACCGGGCCTCGCGCTCGCTGCTCCAACGGCAGTCGTTCAGGAGCTCGCGGCGCCTCCACCTCCTCAGGTGTACATAAGCTCGATTATCGAGCATTGCCAGAGGCGGCCGCTGCCGCTCCCCGTTCCAGCGTCCGGCGCTCGCGGTCGCGCTTCAGTTCATCCGTCGGGACCGCGCGGGAACCGCGGCAGCCCGTCGGGCGGCAGTTCGTCCCACGCGGGCGACTCGTCGACGAACGAGTGATAGCCGGGCCGGATTCCCGGGTCGTCATCGAGCGTCCCGAGTCGGACCGAGACCTCCGGACCGTCCGGCCAGGTTCCTCCGAAAAGACTGGAGCCGCACCGGCGGCAGAAGACCTTCGCCATGTGACCCGGCTCGCTGTAGGTGATGAGCAGCTCCCGGCCAGACAGCAACTCAAACCCCGACGCGGGCACCCGTCCCTGCGCGAGCGCGGCAGCACCGGAATGCTTGCGACAGCGCGAGCAATGGCAGAAGTTCGCGCGGCGAAACGGCTCGCTGAGCTTGTAGCGGACCCCGCCGCATAGGCAACCTCCGCGGACTTGGCGAGCTTCGCTGGCCATCTCCACGATTGTGCACGAGCGTCGCGGGCACAGGGTTAGACAGATCCGCGACGCTCGGGCCTCGAGACGGCGCGGAGTCGAGCCTCACCCCCATGTTCAACTCACTACTCAATTCCGTCTCGGGCTCGCCCGTGACCTATTCGCTGATCGTCGGCGTCTGCGCCGCGGATGCGGTGCTACCGCTGTTTCCGGCCGAGACGGTGGTGATCACGGCCGCCGTGCTGGCCTCGCGTGGACGGCTCGAAATCGGCCTGGTCGTGCTCGCCGCGACGGTTGGGGCGATGATCGGCGACAACTGCGCCTACGCGCTCGGGCGCAGTGGCCTGCGTCGGGTGGTCAGCCGGCTGCTCGGATCCGAGCGCAACCAGCAGCGACTGGCGTGGGGTCGCCGGCAGCTGCAGCAGCGGGGCGCCTGGATCATCATCATCGCGCGCTTCATTCCCGGCGGCCGCACCGCCACCACCTACATCGCGGGGACGCTCGGGATGCCGTGGGCGCGACGGTTCTTCCCCGCTGACACGGTCGCGGCGATTCTATGGGCGCTGTACAGCTCGGCGCTTGGGTACTTCGGCGGGACCGCATTCGAGAGGAACCTGTGGGTGCCGCTGCTGATCGCGACCGGCGCGGGGCTGCTGGTGGCCGGTGGTGCCGAGCTGTTTCGACGGCTGGTGCTCGACCGCGACCATTGACCGAGACGGGCGATCCGGCCCGGTCGGCCGGCCGCCAACCGCTGGACCCGATCGGTTGGCGGCGGAACTTTGGCGACAACCTGCGAATTATTCGCACCTTCTCGCCATCGTTCGCGCTCAGACCGACCAAGCGTGTCGCGGACCCACCCTGCGGGCGCAGCCGCGCCACCCGCCGGACCGCCGCGCAACCCTCAGCGCGCCGGTGTGCGCACAAGACCTCGATCATCACGCGCTGGCTGCTGGCGCACCCCCTCGTGCGCCTCCCGCAAACGCTGCGCCCGAAACGTCGGCCCAGGATGACCGCCATGCTGCGTCCTCGTCGCTGCGCGGTCCTACTTGACCTCCTACCGTCCTTCGCCATCGCCGGCGAAGCGCTGACGCAACGGCAGCGCAAACCACATGCCCCCGACCGTCAGCGCCGCGATTGCGGCGACGACCGGGGGCGCGACGCCGCCGACCACGACATCTGAGATCAACAGCAGGATGCCGACGAATCCGAGCGCCAGGCAGACCATTCCGCCGATCGCGAGATTGTTGGCGGTCCGGACCAGAAACGGCTTCTGACCCTGGCGGAACAAGATCCGGTGATGGATCGTCGGCGCCATCAACAGGATCGCCGACAGCGCCACCAACAGCAGCGTCACGAAGTACACCGCGCGCTCGAATCGGTCCACCGAGCTCCATCCGTGTTGAAACGGAACCACCAGCAGAAACGCGAACATCACCTGGATTCCCGTCCCGCCGATCCGCAGTTCGTTGAGCAGCTCGATCGTGTTGCGGTCCAGCTGCTCCGGGCGCGATTCGTCGCGTTCTGCCTCCGCTTGGTCGCCGCGGTCACTCACCGCTGCGGCGGTGACTCCTCCGCAGGCGTGTCGGAGCCGGCCGCCGGTTCGGTCGCGCTCGTGCGCTCGCCGATCGGTTCACGGTCGGCCGGCGCCGAGCCGTCCCCGGTCGATGAGTCGGCCGCGGTCGTACCCGCGAATCGGTCGCGCTCGTGCTCGTCGACCAGCTCATCGTCCGCGAGACCTCGCTCATGCAGGTCCGCCTTCGCCTCGGCCACCCGCGCTTCGGCGCGCTCGCGCTCGGCCTCCTCGGATGCCACGCGAGCGCGCTGCTCGGCGACCTCTGCTTGTCGCTCTCGCTGCACCGCGTCGTCGCGGTGCGCGTCAACCGTCTGCTCACGGCGTTGGTCGAGCTCTCGCTGACGGCGGCGCACCTTGGCCCGCGCACGGGCGCGTGGCAGGGTCATCAGCAGCACAACCACCAACACCACCACGACGACAATCACAACGATCAGACCCGTTGACACCTGTTACCTCCGTCCCTCGGTCGGTTGCAGCCGTCCGGATACCCGTCAGCCGGCCACTGGAAACTGAGCTTTGTCTCGTCGGCCGGCTCGCGCCCTAGCCGGCCTCGCGCGACCCGATGATGGCGCCGCGCTGCCGGCCGAGCGGGCGAGCCCGAACCGTGCCCACCCCGGCGGGTAAGCTCGCCACGTGATCTGCCGACACCGGGGCAGGTGCCGGAATTGTCCGGCGCGGGTATCGCGAACGTGGGCAGTGTCGCGGGGTGCGGGGCGTGGTCACGGCTGACCCGCATCCCAATCGCCGTCGGGTCGTTCGACTGCTGACCTTCTGGCTGCGACCGGCGTTCGTGCTCCGGGTGTTGAACCGGTTTCAGAAGATGGTCGGGTTCGACCGCGCGATCGCGTTGGCCTCGAGCGCGCTGACCGCGCTGATCCCGATCGCGATCCTGCTCGGCTCGGCGCTCCCCCACGGCGATGCTGACCGCGTCGCCGACCACATGATCAGCCGCTACGGGTTGACCGGGGCCGGCGCCGACGCCGTTCGCCAGGTACTGGCGCCGACGGGCGGCGGCAGCGCCAACGTCAACGTGCTCGGGTTCCTGCTGCTGATCGTCGCGGCGCTGAGCTTCTCCAGAGGCGTGCAGCGGATGTTCGAGCAGGCCTGGGACCTCAAGCCGCTGAGCGTCCGCAACTCGGTCAACGACCTGACGTGGCTCCTCGGCCTGATCCTCTACAGCGCTGTCAGCTGGTGGGTCCACAGCCTGCTGGATCGCAGCAGTCTGCAGATCACCGCCAACGTGGTGATGTTCCCCGCCTCCGTGGTGTTCCTTGCCTGGAGCGGCCGGGTGCTGAGCGCGAAGCGGGTCGGTTGGCGCCAGCTGGCACCGTTCGGGGTGATCGCATCCGTGCTGATCGGCGCGTGCCTGACCGCGGGCGCCGTCTACCTGCCACATCTGTTCAGCTCCTACGCGTCGCGCTACGGGGTGATCGGGGCGGTGCTGGCGATGATCTCGGCGCTGTTCGTCCTGATGGTCGTGATTGTCGCGTCGGCCGCGATCGGCCGTGAGGTGTCAGACGAGTTGAGTCGCATCGAACACGGCGAGCGCCCCCCCGACGATGAGATTCAGCAGGAGTGGCACGCGCTGATCAGCGAGGCGCGCAAGCGCACGCAGATCATGCGCGAGCGGGTCCATCGCTGGCGTCACCGCAACGATCCCCCGCCAGGCCCCGGGTAGCGCCCGCGGCTCAACGAGATCGGGGTTCGCGTGCGGCGAGAACCCCGATATGGTCGCAATCGATGACGACCCTCAACCGCACCGAGGCCGACATCCCCGAGCCGGCCGACGATCAGCCGGCCGAGCACGAACCGACCGACATCACCTACGACGAGCAGTTCTATCCGGCTCGTCCGCGTTGGCTGCGGCCCAGCGCCCGGCGCATCACGAGGCCGCCACGCGAGGCGCAGGGCGAACCGATCGCCGGTAATCCGGCGTACCTCGAGTGGCTGATCGCCGAGTCGATGCTCAATGACGCCAACGAGATCGCGCGGCAGCTGTCGGGGTCCGGAAGCATGCTGCAGATCCCGTTCGCGCACCCGGATCCACGAGCGGCGATCCGCACGGCAGGCGTCTGGTTCACCGCATATCCACTGTCGTTCGTGACGCAGCCCGGGCAGTCGTTTCTGTCGGGATTGGCAGAGCCGTCGCTGTGGGAGGCGTTCGCGCAGATCGGGATCGACGCGGTCCACACCGGCCCGGTCAAGAAGGCAGGCGGCCTTGACGGTTGGCGTGAGACGCCGTCGGTCGACGGCCACTTCGACCGGATCAGCATGCAGGTCGATCCGGAGTTCGGTACCGAGGAGGAGATGCGCGAGCTGTCCGCGACCGCCGAACGCCACGGTGCGGTGATCATCGACGACATCGTCCCCGGCCATACCGGCAAGGGCGCCGATTTCCGGCTCGCGGAGATGGCCTACGGGGATTACCCCGGCATCTACCACATGGTTTCGATCCCGCCTGCGGACTGGCGGCTGCTGCCCGAGATCCCCCCCGGTCGCGACTCGGTCAACCTCTCGCCCGAGGCCGAGACCGACCTCGAGCAGGCCGGTTACATCATCGGCCGCCTGCAGCGGGTGATCTTCTACGAGCACGGGATCAAGGAGACCAACTGGTCCGCGACGCGCCCGGTCCGCGGCGTCGACGGCGTCGAGCGACGCTGGGTGTACCTGCATTACTTCAAGGACGGCCAGCCGTCGATCAACTGGCTGGACCCGTCGTTTGCGGGAATGCGGATGGTGATCGGCGACGCACTACACGCGCTTGCCGATATCGGCTCCGGCGCACTGCGCCTTGACGCCAACGGTTTCCTCGGGGTCGAGAAGAGCGCCGAGGGTCTGCCGGCCTGGTCGGAGGGTCACCCCCTGTCCGAGGCCGCCAACCAGCTGATCGCGAGCATGATCCGCAAGGTCGGCGCGTTCTCCTTCCAAGAGCTGAACCTGACGATCGACGACATCCGGACGATGTCGGAATCGGGCGCTGACCTGTCCTACGACTTCGTCAACCGGCCCGCGTACCACCACGCGCTGGTGATGGGCGACACCGGGTTTCTGCGGCTGACGCTGCAGCTCTCACGCGAGGCCGGCGTCAATCCCGTGTCGCTCGTCCACGGACTCCAGAACCACGACGAGCTCACCCACGAACTGGTCCACTTCGCCGCCGGTCATCCCGACGGCGAGTTCGTGTACCACAACAAGCTGATCAAGGGGGCAGAGCTCGCGATCCTGATCCGCGCAGACCTCGTCAACCGCCTGACCGGCGACGCGGCGCCGTACAACCGAACCTTCACAACCAACGGGATCGCCTGCACGACCACATCGATGATCGCCGCCGCGCTCGGTTTTCGCGAGCTCGAGGCGATCGGTCCTGAGCAGATTGAGCGGATCAAGCATGCGCATCTGTTGCTGGCGATGTTCAACGCCCTGCAGCCCGGCGTGTTCGCGCTCTCGGGCTGGGACCTCTCCGGGATGCTGACGCTCGATCCGTCCCGCGTGCTCGAGCTGATCCGCGACGGCGACACTCGGTGGATCAATCGTGGCGCCCACGACCTGATCGGCATCGAGAACCCGGCGCAGGGCCGCTGGGGGCGCCTGCCGCTCGGCCGCAGCCTCTACGGCCCGTTGCCCGAGCAGCTGCGCGACCCCGGCAGCTTCGCGTCGCGCCTGGGCCAGATCATCGAGGTCCGGCGCCGGTTCGAGATCGATCTCGCCGAGCAACTGGATGTACCGGCGGTGTCGCACCGCGCGATGCTGGTCCTGATCCACCAGCTGACCGGCGGCCGCCAGCACGTGCTGGCGCTGAACTTCTCAGGCGTTGACATCTGGGGCACCGTGCAGTCCCCCCACCTGGCCCCCTACTCCCGCGTCAGCGACATGTTCGGCGGTTGGGAGGGCGAGACCCAGGTCGACGCGCTCAATAGCTTCCACGTCGCGCTCGGCCCATACGAGGCTTTCTCGCTGCTCGTTCAGCGTCCGATCGGCCCCGAGCCGGATCCTGGATCCGAGCTGCGTCGCCCGACGTTCGCGCCGGCGACCATCTCCTACCCGACGATGGAATACCGGACCGTCCGGCCGTGATCAACGATCACGACGCGACCGGCGCCTGACCCGCCTACTCGACGCCGTCGTACCGGGAGGCGTCGGCTCGCGCCTCCTCGGCCGCCTGCCGGGCTCGCTCGGCGTCGGCGTGGGCCTGGCTGGCCTCGTTGCGAGCGCCCTGCGCCTGCTCGTGGGCGGCGTCGCGCTCGGCCGCAAGCTCACGGGCCTGCGTCTCGAGCTCCTGAGCCCGCGTCCGCGCCGCGCGCGCGTCGGCCCGGCGGGCTTCGATCACGGTCGCGCTCTCCAGCGAGACCCGCTCGGAGAACCGCAGGCCGTAGGCCTCGCCGATCGTGTCGAGTTCCTCGGCGCCCGGCACCTGGTCGGGCAGGCCATCGGGCGACGCGTCGACGGTCCCGCGGTCGTGCGCGACACGGATGTAATCGGGACCGAACTTCGAGTTATCGACCGGGATCAGCTTCAGCTTGCGACTCAGCAGCCCGTGCCGAACCGCGAGCAAGATCGGTGTTTGGGTGCCCTTGTCGTAGTAGACCTCGTGCAGCTTGCCCAAGGCTGCGCCATTCGGGTCCACGACATCCTTGCCGCGCCAGTCCTCGATGTGCTCGACCTCGATCATCGCGATTAACGCTACCGCGTGCGCCGCGGGCGGAAACCGGGCAGTGCGGCCCAAGCGCAACTTCCGGTACTAAACGGGTATACGACCGATGTCAACTGCAACCAGGAGGATGCGATGAGGCGATTCAGGCTGTTGGTCGTCGGGGTGCTGGCGCTGGGGGCGCTGGTACCCGCGGTCGCGCTGGCGTCGTCGCCGGCGGTTCAGACCGGCCGGGCGACCCACGTGGCCCAGACCTCGGCGCTGCTGACGGGCTCGGTCAACCCGAACGGGACCGCCACCGGTTACTCGTTCGCGTGGGGCACGAGTTCGGCGCTCGGGGCGTCGACGGCGACCAAGCGCGCGGGCCACGGCCACAAGGCGGTCGCGGTCAAGCAATACCTCGGCAAGCTGACGCCGGGCACGACGTACTACTACCGGCTCGACGCGCTGAGCACCAAGGGCGGTGCAGGTGGCGCGATCCGCAAGTTCAAGACGAAGGGCCCGCCGCCGCCCGGCGCCGTGACCGGCACCGCGACGAACGTCGGCTCGAGCACCGCGACGATCAACGGCACGATCGATACCCACGGGGCGACGACGACGTGGCAGGTCCAGTACGGCCCGTCGACCAGCTACTCGTCGCAGACGCCGATTCAGACGGCGGCCAACAGCGCCTCGCCGGTACCGGTCTCGATCGGTCTCAGCGGACTCGCGCCACTGACGCTGTTCCACTACCGGCTGGTCGCGTTCCACGCGGGCAAGTTCGAGGGAGCCGGCGCGGACGCGACGTTCTTCACGAAGCCGTCTCAGCCGCTGGCGCCGAATCTGCGGACCAGCACCTCACCCAAGCGCGACAAGCACTCGCCGTTCAAGTTCACGACCAACGGGCGACTGACCGGCAACGCGGTCGTCCCCGCGAACCTGCGCTGCACCGGCGATGCCACCGTCAACTACTACCGGGGCAAGATCCGAACCGCTCACGCGGTCGTGCCGGTACAGCCGAACTGCACGTTCTCGGCGTCGATCTCGTTCCGTCACAAGCACGGCAAGCACGTCGTGCCGGTCACGGTCAAGATCCACTATCTCGGCAACGGCTTCCTGGCCGGCGCCAAGAAGGTCAACCACGTGAAGGTCGGCTCCAAGTAGCCGCGCTGGCGCGGGCGGTCCAGGCGACCGTCCGCGCCATCCTTCGCTGCGCCTGATTAGTCTCCGGCGCAATGCGTTCCCCGACGCCGCGTGTGACCCGCGGTGAGCTTGCACTGCTGGCGCTGCTGGCGGCCTGGGGCCTATTCGGAGTGGTGCTGCTGGTCGTGCACGCGAGCGCCGACCACGCACGTCTGACCGGCGCCGACGGCCTGATCGGCGCCGACGGCGAGCTCGGCGGCGACCAGCTGCAGTACCTGGCCTGGATCCGGGACTCGGCCGCCCATGGTCTCGCCGCCGACCTGTTTGCGCTGACCCACATCCGCCGGGTATACCTCGAGCCGCTGTTCGTCACATCGGCCGTCCTGTATCGCCTCGGCCTGCCGCTGTCGACCGCGTATCTGGCGCTGCGAGTACTCGCGATCGCGGCGCTCGGTGCCGGCGCGGTCGCCTGGGCGCGGCGGATGTTCGGCGACCGTCCCGGCGCACGAGCCGCGACCGTCACGCTGTCGTTGTGGCTGGCCACGCCGGCGGCGGTGCTGCTCGGTTGGACCCACTGGCACACCACCGGCGGGCTCAGGTTCCCGTTGTTCTTGCTCGGCGATGAGCTGCACGGGGCCGACAAGATCTGGGGCTATGCCCCGAGCGCGATTGCGCTCGGCTTGATGCCGATCGCGTTGCTGGCGACTGAGCGGGCGCTCGATGATGACCGACGGTCGGTCTGGCGCAGCGCCAGCCTCCGGCGCCACCGCTCGACGGTTCGGGCAGCGGTGCTGTCGGCGTTCGCGGCGTTGCTGGCGTCCTGGCTGCACCCATGGCAGGGTGTGACGTTGATCCTGATCCTCGCGGGGCTGGCGCTGCTGCGCCGCGGACGCGGCTGGCGCGCGCTCGCGGTCCCGGCGATCGCCGCCGCGCTGCCACTGGCCTACTACTGGTTGCTGTCGCACACCGACGCGGCCTGGTCGCTGGCAGGCACCTATGAGGCGACCCGGCGCGCCCCGGCGATCACGCTGCTGGTCGGCTTCGGGCCACTGGCACTGATCGCGGCGCCCGGGATCCGGCGGCCGCGTGGCGAGATGATCGAGCAGGCGCTGCTGCTCTGGATCGCGGCGACGTTCGTCAACTACTTCCTCAACGACTCGTTCCCGCCCCACGCCTATCAGGGGCTCGCGTTCCCGTTCGCGGTGCTGGCGGTTCGCACGTTCACGCGGTTGCGGCTGCCCGCGCCGGTCGGTGTGGCGGCGGTCTTGTTGCTGACCGTGCCCGGGATGGTGCTCGATGCCCGCAAGCTGGTTCGCACGTTGCGCGCCCCACTCGTGCAGTACTACCTCCCCCACGATGATGTCGCCGCGCTGGGCTGGGTGACCGAGCGAGCGCCCGCCGGCGGCGTGCTGGCGCCGGTCCCGTTCGCGTCCGTGGTCCCGTCGCAGACCGGTCGGGCGGTGTGGGTCGGCAACGGTTACTGGAGCCGCGACTACAAGGACCGCGCCCGACGCGTCAACCGGCTGTTCGCCGGCCGGATGCGGCCGGCGCTCGCCCGACGGTTCGTGGCCGGCACCGGCGCGCGGATCCTGATTTCAGACTGCGAGCACCGAGCCGACCTGTCGGCGGCGCTGGCGCCGCTGCTCGCCTCGACGCGAACGTTTGGATGTGCCCGCGTGTACGTGCTCTCGGGTGCCACCCGCGCACCTAGTGTCGCGCGACACTAGTCCGACCGGTTCGCGGCGGAACTTTGGCGCGAACCTGCGAATTATTCGCACCTTCTCGCCATCGTTCGCGCTCAGACCGACCGCGCGCGTCGTGGACCCTGCGCGCGGGCACGCACCTTCTCGCCATCGTTCGCGCTCAGACCGACCGCGCGCGTCGTGGACCCTGCGCGCGGGCAGCCCCGCTACCGGCACATCGCACCAGCGAACCGGTCGCGCTCAGCCCGCGCGCGCGACGGTCTCGGCGATCAGCTTCGACAGCTGGCTGCCCTGCCACGCGACCGGGGAACGTCCGGGCTGGTCGGTGATCAGCAGCGCGTCCGGGATCGTCTGCGCGTACGCCTCACCGATCGCCCGCGGGTGCTCGGGGTCGGCCTCGTCATCGGAGGCGACGATCACGGCCGGCACCGAGACCGCGGCGAGCTCCGCCACCGATGCGAACGGATGCGCGCCCGGCACCACCTTCAGCGCGTCGGCAACCGCGTCGAGATCGTCATGCTGAGCGAGCCGCTGGCGGATCACCCGCTCGACCGTCTCGGCCCACTGCGGCGGCACCTGCGGGCGCCCTTGCGCCGCCAGAAACCCATCGATCCCGCCCGCGCGTAGCCCATCTGAGAGGGCGTCCCAATGGGCGCGACGTTGCGGATCGTCGGCTTGGGCGCCGTCCAGGAAGGCGGGCGTGATCACGACCACCCCGGCAACCCGCTCGGGCCGATGTAGCGCCAGCCACAGCAGCGTATGGGCGCCCATCGACGCACCCGCGAGGACCGCGCGGTCGACGCCGGCGGCGTCGATCACCGCCTCCAGATCGTGACCGAGATCCTCGTACTGGTAGGCGCCGGGATCGGCCGCGGGCGACGAATGGCCGTGACCGCGGGCGTCGTAGCAGATCACGCGATGGCCGGAACGCTGCAGCGATCGCGAGCCCATCACCACGTAGCGGCGCGTCGCCGTCAGGCCATGGGCGAGCACCACCGCCGGTCCCTCGCCGTCGTCTGACACCGACAGCTGGACGCCGTCGCGATCGACCGTGTACTCGCGCACGGTCTGTGTGTATCGCATCGCCCGCGCCGGTTCGGCTTTCGGCCGACCGGACTAGCATTGTTCAGTGATATGGACGTGACCGAACAGACCTTCCAAACCGCAGTGATCGAACGCTCGGCGACGCTTCCGGTCGTCGTCGACTTCTGGGCCGAGTGGTGCGGGCCGTGCCGCCAACTCGGACCGGTCCTGGAGCAGGCCGTCGCCGCGCGCGACGGCAAGCTCGAGCTCGTCAAGCTCGACACCGACGCCAACCCGAACCTGGCGCGTCAGTTCCGGATCCAGAGCATCCCCGCCGTCAAGGCGTTCCGGGACGGAGGCGTGGTCGACGAGTTCATCGGCGCGCTGCCTCGCCAGCAGGTCGACGCGTTTCTCGACTCGCTGCTGCCGTCGGCCGCGCAGGAGCTGATCGCCAAGGGCGACGAGCAGTCGCTGCGCGAGGCGGTCCAGCTGGAGCCGGCCAACGCCGACGCGGCGGTGCCGCTGGCGAAGATCCTGTACGACCGCGGCGACGCCGACGGCGCGCTGGCACTCGTGCGAGAGGTGCCTGGCAGCTTCGCCGCCGACGGGCTCGCCGCCCGGATCGCGTTGCAGCATCGCAACGGCGCGCTGGACCAGCCCGTCGCCGACGCGTTCGCGGCGCTTGATGACGACGACGCCGCGCGCGCACTCGACCTGCTGATCGGAGCGCTGCCCGCTGCCGACGGTGCTCGTGACGAGCTCCGACGCGTCGTCGTCGGGATCCTCGACGAGCTCGGTGTCGACAGCCCGGTGGCTCGCGACGGCCGGCGCAAGCTGGCCGCAGCGCTGTACTGACCCCCGAGCTCAGACCGAGAGCATCAGCTGCGCGCCGACGGCATCGCCGGTCGACTGCAGCCCTGCCACCCGCACACCGAGCAACCGTACGGGCCGCGCCGGCGCGAACCGGCGCAGCAGCTCGAGCGCGACCGGTCCGACACGCTCGGCGCTCCCGATCGGCTCGGCCAGTGTCCGTGCCCGCGTGTGCGTCGAGAAGTCGTCGAGCCGCACCTTGATCCCGATCGTGCGACCGCACCGCTGCTGGCGCTGCAAGCCGGCGCAGAGCTCGGACACGAGCTGGTGCAGCGACAGCTCGAGCTCAGCGAGCGAGGCGACGTCGGCGTCGAAGGTCGTCTCACGCGACTCCGAGACGACCTTGCGTTCCTGGGTCACCGGGCTCGAGTCCTGAAACCGCGCGCGGCGTCGCAGCTCGTCGCCGTGGCGCGGCCCGAACAGCGACCGCAGCCGATCGCTGGACGCGGCGGCGAGCTGGCCGAGGGTCTCAATCCCGGCGGCGCTCAGCCGCTGAGCGGTCTTCGGGCCGATCCCGGGGACCAGCCCGCACCGTTCGGGCGCGAACCGGGTGGTGGCCTCGGCGGCGGTCAACACGACGAAACCGCGCGGCTTCTCGGCGTCGGAGGCGACCTTCGCGACGAGCTTGTTGGGCCCGATCCCGATCGAGCAGGCCAGACCGGTGCGCCGCTCGATCGCGGCGGCGAGGCTGCGCATCTGGGCGCGCGGCGCGGGCATCCCGGAGAGGTCGAGGTAGGCCTCGTCAAGCCCGACCACCTCCACCGATGGCGCCGCCGCCGCGACCAGCGCCATCACGTCCGACGAGGCGCTGCGGTAGTACGGGAAATCGGGCTTCAGATAGGTCCCGTCCGGGCACAGCCGCCGCGCGCGGGCGGCGGGCATCGCCGAGCCCACGCCGAAGCGGCGGGCCTCGTAGGAGGCGGTGGTGACGACCGACCGCGGGCCGTCACCGGCGACGATCACCGGCAGACCGCGCAGCTCCGGGCGCCGTCGGAGCTCGACGGACACGTAGAACGCGTCCATGTCGAGATGGGCGATGCAGCGGTCCATCAGCGGCCCCTGGGGCGGGCCGTCTCACGACCACACCCGCCGGCGGCGACGCCCGATGGATTCGTGGCGCAAGACCCGCGAGGGACGCCGAACGTGAGCGCGCAGGCCAGCATCTGGCCCTGACAGTACGGCAGGAGCCAGATGGGCCGGCGTGCGTCAGTTCGCGCTCAGCGGACGCTTGCCCAGATCGTGCCGACACCCTGAAAGCCGAGCGCGGCGCGCGTGCTCTGCCCGAGATCCCAGGTGCGTCCGGCGACGTACGGGCCGCGGTCGTCGACGGTCGCCATCACCGTCCGCCCGCCATAGCGGAGCTTGACCTTGGTGCCACACGGCAGTGACTTGTTGGCGACGCCGTAGCGGGCGTTGAAGCCGCAGCCGGTCTGGAGGCCCGCGTCGTAGTACCACGACGCGACCGCCGGCTCGTAGACCGTGACCGTGCCGGCGCTGGCGCTGGCGCGTGCGTTCGCGGCGTCACCGGCGAACAGCACCCGCAGTCGGCGGTTGGTGCCCGACTGCGGCCGGTAGGCGATCGTGAACGCGCCGGAGCGGCTCGTCCGTGCCCGCGCGATCGTCGCCCAATGCCGTCCGGCATGGCCCTGCAGCGCCACCCGGCGGATCCCGCCGACGGGCAGCACCCGGCCGTGCACCCGGACCGGCTGTCCGGCGAGCACCGCGCGGTCTGCCCGGCGCACCGACAGATCGGCGAGCACGGTCACCGGCTGCCCGGCCGCGGTCTGACCGGCTGCGATCGGAGCGGCTCCCGGCGAGCCGGTCGAGCCGTCGTCGGTCGTCGTCGCGGGCGCGGTGCCGGCCACGACTCGCAGCCGTCCGGACCGGCGCAGATGCGCGACGAACCGAAAGCGGCCGAGCGAGCCGACCGTGGTGCGCTGCAACGAGCGCCAGTGACGCTGCGTCGCCAGTCGCGCCTGCAACGTGACCTGCTTACCGGTAACACCAAGCGCAGTGCCGGACACGACGATCGGTCGTCCCGCCTGGACCCGCGCGGGCTTGATCGTGATCGACAGCGGCCCGTGGACCTGAGTATCGGACGCGGTAGTACCCGCGAACGCGAACGCCGAGGCCGGCAGGGCGAGCGCGACCATCGCAATCGTGAGCTGAGCCAGGCGCAATCTGCGTGGCCGAAAACTGGACCTCAAGACCGAGGACCTCCTGTCTATTCGACCCGTGTGCCTGCGTGGTTAGCTGACGGGCTCGCGAGGCTGGTCAACCGGTTCCGCCATCTCTGGCACCGGCTCCAGCTCGCTACGATCGCGGCTGAGTTGGTCAGTCGATCGATTCGCCCCGGCCGAGCGGCTCGCGCCACTCGGCAATGGGTCCCCCGCTCGCTCCCGCACCGGGCAGGAACGATTCGGCGGGTCGATTTTGTAAACCTGGCGAGGCTGGCAGCCCGAACTACGAGTTTGAGTGACGCTGGTCACACTGCAATTGAGCCCGAGAACCTACCGATGAGCACCAATCCCGACCGTCTGACCGGTCTCGACAGCTCGTTCCTGCACCTTGAAAACGGGTCCAGCCACATGCACGTCGCCGCCGTCGCGATCCTCGAGGGAAACGCTCCGGGCTACGACGATCTGCTCGAGCAGATCGCCGGACGGCTTCATCTCGTCCCTCGCTACCGCCAGCGGCTGGCGTTCGTCCCGTTCGGGCAGGGGCGTCCGGTGTGGGTCGACGATCCGCACTTCAACATCCGCTTCCACGTGCGCCACACGGCGCTTCCGAGCCCGGGTGGCGACGAGCAGCTCAAGCGGCTGTGCGGCCGCGTGTTCTCGCAGGCGCTGGATCGCTCGCGCCCGATGTGGGAACTCTGGCTGGTGCAGGGGCTCGCCGATGATCGCTTCGCGGTCCTCTCCAAGACCCATCACGCGCTCGTCGACGGCGTCTCCGGCGTCGACATCGCGACGGTGCTGTTCGACAGCTCGGCCGATCCCGCGCCGGTCGCGCCGCCGGCTCAGGACTGGACCCCACGTCCGCCGCCGAGCGACGCGCAACTGCTGGCAGGCGCGCTGCTGGAGCGCGCGACCGTTCCGACCGAGATCGTTCGAGGAATGCGCGCCGCGCTGCGCGGTCCGCGCCGGGTCGCGACCGGACTCATCGGCGGAGCCCACGGCCTCGGCGCGGTCGCGCGAGTCGGACTGCGTGGCGCCCCGCCCGGTCCGCTGAACGTACGGATCGGCCCGCACCGCCGGTTCACGTGGGTGCGGGCAGACCTGCAGCAATTCAAGGTGATCAAGAACGCCTTCGACGCCACCGTCAACGACGTCGTGCTCACGGCCGTCGCCGGCGGCCTCGGCCGCTATCTGCGCCGCCGTGGAGAGCAGGTCGAGGGTCTCGTGCTTCGCGCGATGGTCCCGGTCTCGATTCGCGCGGACGTCGAGCGCGGGGCGCTCGGCAACCGCGTGACTGCGATGTTCGCCCGGTTGCCGGTTGGCGAGGACGATCCAGTCGCGCGACTACGGGCGATCAGCGCCGAGATGGACGGTGTCAAGCAGTCCGGTCAGGCCGTCGGCGCGCAGGTGCTGACCGAGCTGACCGGCTTCGCGCCGCCGACGATCATGGCCCAGTCCGCGCGGCTGACGGCGGGGCAGCGGATGTTCAACCTCGTCGTCACCAACGTCCCGGGTCCGCAATATCCGCTGTATATGCACGGACACCGGCTGCTGCAGATGTTCCCGATGGTCCCACTCGCCGCCAACCAGGCGCTCGGCATCGCGATCATGAGCTACGACGGGCAATTGAACTTCGGGCTCAACGCCGACTACGACGCGCTGGAAGACGCCGAGCTGCTGGCCGACGACTTGCGCGACGCGATCGACGAGCTCGTCAGCGCCGCCGGCTCCGTCCCGCGGGCGGCGGCGCGTCCACGGGCGCGCGCCCCCAGGCGCGACGCCGAGCAAGCGACCGACTGACCCGCGACGACGTGACAGCATCAACGCGGCAATGATCCGCTGGATCGAACGTGCCACGATCGTGATCGTCTCGCTGGTGATCGCGGTGGCGATCATCGCGCTGTTGTCGGGCGGGCTGGCGGGAAGCCAGGACGACCCCGGCGTGACCGGCGGCCAGCGCGGTCCGGGCACGGCCTACCGCGACCAGGGCGATCTGCACCTGCGCCCGGGACAGGCGCGTCCGCACTACGACTCCGACCCGCCCACCAGCGGCGCGCACAAGCCGGTCAACGTCAGCCGCGACCACACCACAATCAGCGACGACCAGTTGCTACAGGCGCTGCAGGTCGGCGACGTCGTGCTGCTGTACGGCACGCGTAGGCCGCCGCCGGCGCTGGTGTCACTCGCCCGGCGCACGGCGCCTCCGTTCACGCCGGCGCTGGCGGCCACCGGTGGCGCGGTGATCCTCGCTCATCGGGCGGGAACCCGAGGCGTGATCGCGCTCGCGTGGACGCACATGCTGCACACCTCGGACCCGGCGGACCCACGGCTGGAGCCGTTCGTCAACTACTGGCTCGGCCGCGGCGCGCCGGTCAGCGGTTCCGGGGCGCTACCGAAATCGTGACCCGGCTGAGCACGCATAGCCGGCCCGCGCCATCGGCGATCTCGACCTCCCACACCCAGGTGGTGCGCCCGCGGTGACGAGGCCGCGCGCTGGCCTCGATCACGCCGTTGGTGATCGGCCGCAGAAAGCTCGTCTGCGTCGACAGGCCGGTCGCCGCCTGAGCTTCGGCATCGATCGCCTGGGTGGTCCCGGCGATCGCCAGTGACTCAGCGATCGTCGCGTACAGGCCGCCGTGCACGAGGCCAGCCGGCTGCAGATGGTGATCACGCACCTGCACTCGACCGCTGACCAGCTGCTCGCCGAGCTCGAGGAGCTCCAGGCCGTAGTGGTGATCGAACGCGGTCAGCGGGTCGCCCGGCATCGCCGGCGCACGATACGACAGCCGACGCGGGACCGACCTCCGCGCGGCTACCCTTCGGCCGCATGACTTCGCCCGAGCGGCTGCCCGTCGACCAGCGGGCCGTCCTGCAACTGGTGCTCGGTCAGCGACGCAGCTACGAGCAGATCGCGGCGATGCTGTCGATCGCGCCCGACGAGGTCCGCGACCGTGCGCGAGCGGGACTGGACGCGCTCGGGCCGCCGACCGCCGTCTCAGACGATCAACGGGGCCGGATCACGGACTTCCTGCTCGGTCAGCTGCCGGCCGGGCAGTCCAACGCCGTTCGCGACACGCTCGGCGCCTCGCCCGCGGCCCGCGCCTGGGCGCGGGTCGTCAGCTCCGAGCTGGCACCACTCGCCTCCGAGCCGCTGCCGGCGCTGGGCGATGAGCCAACCCGCAGCGCGGATGATCCGCAACCGGCGGCGGCCGACCGGGCGCCGGCGCCGGCCGGCACACCGGCCCCGGAGGCCCCGCGCAGCTCGCGCGCCGGCGGGATCGTGTTGTTGTCGGTGCTGGCGGCGGCCGTGATCGCCGCGATCGTGATCTTCGTCTTCAAGCCCGGCTCCGGGTCGTCTTCGCCCCCGCATTCCGACCCGGTCGCCGCCACCCACAGCAGCGCCACTCGGTCGGCGGCGAACGGTTCGAGTTCGACCACGACCAGCAGTTCGCAATCGGCGCACATCGTCGCCGAGATCAATCTGCAACCGCCCGACGGCGGCAAGCTCAAGGGCACCGCGTTCGTGCTCGCGCAGGGATCGGTGAAGGGGCTCGGGGTCGAAGCCGTCAACGTCCCGGCGAACACCACCAAGCCGCGCACCGCCTACGCGGTCTGGCTCTATAACTCGCCGACCGACGCGACCCGGCTCGGGTTCGTCGATCCTGGCGTGGGGCACAACGGCAAGCTCGCGGCCTCGGCGAAACTGCCCGCCGACGCCGCCCGTTACCGGCTGCTGGTGATCACGCTCGAGACCGGTTCGGTCCACAAGCGACCGGGCCCGGTCGTGCTCGAGGGCAAGCTCTCAGACATCGCCCACTCGAAGCTCTGAGCGCGGCTCAGTACAGCCGCTCGATCCCGTCCAGCAGCCGATCAAGCTGCTTGGAGGTGTCGCGTCCGAGCAGAAAGCCGCCGGTGCGCGAGTACCCACGCGGCTTGAGTCGGTGAGCGATCGTGACCTTCGTGGCCTCGCCTTCCGGCTCGAGGTTGACCTGCATCAGTGATTCGCTCAGCACTCGCGCGAACGGCGTGCCTTCGAGCTGCTGTTCCCAGACCGCGATCCACGGGGGCGTCAGCTCGGCGACCCGGAAGTCGGCGCGGATCGGCCGGCCCCGCCGGGTCCGCAGCACCTGGGTGAAACCGTCATCGGACACCGACTCGACCCGGTCGACTCCTGGCCACCAGCGCGCGTGGTGGTGGGGGTCGGCGATCACCTCCCAGACCGTCTGCTGGGTGGCGGCGACCGTCCGGGCGCGGATCGCGGTCGGCATCAGTCGTAACCGATCAGCGCCTTGACCGGATAGGGCGACAGACGGCTGCGCCCGGCCAGCGAGGTCAGCTCGATCAGGAACGCAGCGCCGACGATTCGGCCACCGAGCCCAGCGACCAGCGCGCAAAGCGCCTGCGAGGTGCCGCCGGTTGCAAGCAGGTCATCGTGCACCAGCACCCGGGCGCCGTCGGCGAATGCATCCGCGTGGACCTCGAGCGCGTCGAGACCGTATTCGAGCGCGTACTCGGCGCTGACCGTCTCGGCCGGGAGTTTGCCGGGCTTGCGCGCGGGCACGAACCCGGCGCCGAGCCGCTGCGCGAGCGCGGCGCCGAGAATGAACCCGCGAGCCTCGGCGGCCACCACATAGTCGATCGGTCCGAGTTCCACCCAGCCGGCGGCGAGCCGCTCGATCGCGTGATCGAGCGCTGCCGCGTCCAGCAGCAGCGGCGTGATGTCCCGGAACACGATCCCCTCGCGGGGAAAGTCGGGGATGTCGCGGACGAACGCGCGGAGATCCACGTCTGACGGCGCGTGCGGCTCAGATGGCGATCTTGCGCAGATCGCGGATCAGCAGCAGGTGCTTGAGGTGCGTCGTCACCGACGCGAGGTTCTCGAGCGTATCGATCGCCTCCTTGCGCCGCTCCTGGTTGCGCGAGCGCAGCGCCGGCGCGAGGATGCTCTGCAGCAGCTGCGCCTCGCGGTCGGCCGAGCTGCGGAAGACGCGCAGGTTGCGGCCGCCGACTCCGTAGCGCGCCAGCTCCGAGACGGCGCGAATGATCTCTCGCTCGGTCTCGTCGTAGTAGACCGTGCCGCTGCGGTTCTCGCCCTTGATCACGCCGAACTCGACGAGCTCGCGGACGAGCTCCGGGTCGGCACCGGTGTCCTCGACGACATCGTCGAGCGAATACAGCGCGCCGCGGTCACGGACGGTCACCGCGGCTCGTCTGACGGCCACCCGGTCCGTCGTGGGAGACGGAGCCACCTCACTGTCGGCGCGGCCGCCGGCGAGCTCCTGGCGGATCACCCGCAGCGGCAGGAACTCGTCGCGCTGCAGACGCAGAATCGTCTTCAGGCGGGCGATGTCTGACTGGGTGTAGAGCCGGTAGCCCCCCTGGGTTCGGCGCGGCGCCAGCAGCTTCTGGTCCTCGAGATAGCGGATCTTCGAGATCGAGATGTCGGGAAACTCCTGCGACAGCGCCTTGCACACCGCACCGATCGTGACCGCCTTCTGGCGTCCGGCGCCATCGGCGGGGTCGGCCGGCTCGGGCAGATCCAGATCGGGGGTCTCGGGATTGATCGTGGTCATCGGTGGTCCAGTCGCAGCGGTTGGGCGCGTGCGGTTGCAAGATGATTGATTGCGCGGCACGCGGATCCGGCGCCGATCATCTGGATCACCCCGGCACGCGGGGTCGTGAAATCATTCATCTAGCGGCTGAGGAACGCGAGTTTGTACTTGCCGATCTGCAGCTCGTCGCCGTCGCTCAGACGCTGGGACTCGATCCGCCGGCGGTTGACGTAGGTGCCGTTGAGCGAGCCGCAGTCGTCCAGGTAGTAGTCGCTGCCGCGACGCACGACCAGCGCGTGGTCGCGCGACACGGTCACGTCGTCCAGGAAGACGTCGGACTCGGGGCTGCGACCGACCGACATTCGATCGCGCTCGAGCGGGAAGCTCTCGCCCGAGCGACCGCCGCCCGAGCGGATCACGAGTACCGCTCCGGCGGCGATCACCTCCTGCAGTTCGACGACCTCGAGGTCGCCGGAATCGTCGACCTTGTAGGTCGCGGTGGTCACCCCGGGCGGCGGCTCGGCGTGCGCGAGGAACGCGCCGCAGCGCTGGCAGTAGGCGGCACCGTCGTCGTTGGCGAACCCGCATTCGGGGCAATGCTGAGCCACGGCGCCCGGACCTACTTCGGCGCCTCTGGGGAGATCCGTCCCGCGAGGATGTCGGTCAGCTGCTGGACGTCGGAACCTGAGATCACCAGTTGGCCGTCCTCGTCCTTGCGGCGCAGACGGTTGACGAGCTCGGCCCTGAGGATGTCGATCTTGCCGTGCAGGATCCGGCGCTGGTAGGAGATCTCGGCCTCCTCCATGGTCAGCTCGGCGATCAGGTCCTTCAGTTCCTGGTCCGACAGCGACCCGAGATCTGGAAAGGTGTACATTCGCTCGCTCCTCGGTCTGCCGGGCGACTGCACGGGCAGAGGGCGAGTATAACCATTCCGGCCGTAGGGTCAAGCTGAGCTTGAGAGTCGGTTCAGGGCCCCGGCGGGCTCGCGTCGACCTCGCCGGCGCGTTGCTCGCGCAGCTGCTCGAGCCCCCGTTTGATGTACAGCGCGGTCGCGGTCAGCGACAGCGCCAGTCCGACGTAGAGCATGATCAGCGCCAGCCAGTGGACGCCGCACATCGCGAAGAACGGCGCTCCCATCGTCGGCGCGACCCCAAGCCGACCGAACCAGTTGATGTTCAGCTCCAGCCCGCGGGCCAACGCGAATCGGCTGAGCACCAGCATCACCAGCTCGCGCGCGACCGCCAGCAGGATCGCCCATCGCGGCAACAGCGAGAAGTGAAACGCAACGGCCAGCCCCGACAGGATCAGCAGGCGGTCGATCACCGGGTCCAGCAGGGCACCGAGGCGGCTGTACTGGCCGGTCAGCCGTGCCGCGAACCCGTCCAGGTAGTCGGCCCAGCCGACGACCGCGAACACGATCACGGCGCCAACGCTCTGGCCGTTGCCCGAGGAGAACGCCAGCACCAGGAACAGCGGGATCCCCGCGAGTCGCAGCAGACCGATCGCGTTCGGGATCGTCCACGGGTTCAGCGGCTGATCCGACAGCGTCTGCTGCGGCGGTCCACCGGACCGGTCGATCCCGAACAGGCGGCGCTTGCTCAGTCCAGGTCGTGCCACAGCCCGGCCACCGCCTGCGCCGCGCCTTCGATCGCGACCGCCCGCAGCTCGCGGCCGCGCCGAATCTGCACCTCGATCTCGCCCGAGCCGAGCGTGCGGCGCCCCACCGTCAGCCGCAGCGGGCAGCCGAGCAGCTCGGCGTCGGCGAACTTCTCGCCGGGTCCGGCGTCGCGCTCGTCGTAGAGCACCGCCAGCCCGGCCGCCTCGAGATCCTCATACAAGCGGTCGGCGAACTCGCGCTCGTCGCTGCCGACCTTGCCGAGCCCGACGAGCTCGACGTCAAACGGAGCGATCGAACGCGGCCACGAGATCCCCTGCTCGTCGGCGTACTGCTCGACCGCGGCGGCCGCGGCGCGGGCCGGGCCGAACCCATAGGACCCCATCCAGATCAGCTGTGCCCTGCCCTGCTGATCGAGGTAGGTCGCGTTCAGCGGCTCGGAATAGCGCGTCCCGAGCTTGAAGATGTTGCCGATCTCGATCGCGGGCTCGATCCGGATCTCGGCACCGTTGACCGTGTCGCCGGCGACGACCTCGCGCACGTCGACGGATTCAAACGAGAAGTCGCGCCCCGGCCGCACCCCCAGCAGGTGGGCTTCGGTCTGGTTGGCGCCCGCGACATAGCCGGCGCCGTCGACCCCGATCGCCTGATCGAGCAGGATCGGCATCTGCGCGCCGACCGGCCCGATGTACCCCGGCGGTCCCAGCCGCTGGGCGATCTCCGCTGCCGACGCGGCGCGGAACGGCCGGCCGAGCGCGTTCTGGAGCTTGATCTCGTTGACACGGTGGTCGCCGCGGACCACCACCAGGCGCATCTCGGCGTCCGGCTCGAGCACGATCGGAAACGCCTTGATCGTCGCCCCCGCCGGCACACCGAGCTGACCGACGAGCGCCTCGATCGTCGTTGCGGCCGGCGTCTGCACCGACTGCGGCGCATCGAGTGCCTGCGGCAACGTGACCGGTTGCGGATCGGCGGAGGCGACCTCGATATTGGCCGCGTACCCGGGCGCGAGCGCCACGTCGTTCTCGCCCGCGGGGCACGGCGCCATGTACTCGTGGGCGCCCGTCCCCCCCATCATCCCGACGTCGCCCTCGACCCGATACCACTCGATCCCGAGCCGGTCGCAGATCCGGTCATAGGCGCCGACGTGAAGCTCATACTGCGCGTCCAGGCCGTCGGCATCGCGGTCGAACGTGTACGCGTCCTTCATGATGAACTCGCGGGTGCGCAGCACGCCTGCGCGCGGACGCGGCTCGTCGCGTTCCTTGATCTGGAAGTGGTAGAGGATCAGTGGCAGGTCGCGGTAGGAGCGCACCGCGGCAGAGATGTGGCCGGTGACGACCTCTTCGTGGGTCAGCGCGAGCACCATCTCGGCGTCGCGGCGGTCGCGCAGCTTGAACAGCTCGTCGATCCCGTAGCGCCCGGTTCGCTTCCAGGGCTCCGCCGGTTGCAGCACCGGCATCAGCAGCTCCTGTCCGCCGATCGCGTTCATCTCCTCGCGAATGATCTCGACGATCCGCTGATGGATCCTCCAGCCGGCCGGCAGCCACGACCACAGCCCGGCGCCGACCTGTCGGACCAGCCCGGCACGGACCATCAGCTTGTGGGAGATCGCCTCGGCGTCGGCCGGCGGCTCGCGCTCGGTCGGAAGGAAGTAGCCGGAGAGCAGCGTCATCGCGCCCAGTGTCGCTGATCGAGAGCGCTCGTGCGTACCCGGTCTCGGGCGGGATATGTTCTCTGGAGAGAGACGGAAATACTGCACAGCAAAGGAGCCCACCAGATGGCTTATTCAGTCCCGGATCTGCCGTACGACTACAACGCGCTCGAGCCTCACATCGATGAGGCGACGATGCGGGTGCACCACGACAAGCACCACCAGGCGTATGTCGACAAGGCCAACGCGGCACTCGAGGGCACCGACTGGGCCGACAAACCGATCGAGCAGGTCGTCGCCAACCTCTCCTCATTGCCGGCCGACAAACAGGGCCCGGTCCGTAACAACGGTGGCGGCCACTACAACCACTCGCTGTTCTGGGAGTGGTTGTCACCCAACGGCGGCGGCGCCCCCGACGGCGCACTCGGGCAGGCGATCGACGCCGCGTTCGGCTCGTTCGACGACTTCAAGGCCAAGTTCAAGGACGCCGGCGTCAACCGGTTCGGCTCTGGCTGGGCGTGGCTGGTGCACGACGGCTCCGGGCTCGCGATCGTCTCGACCGCCAACCAGGACAACCCGATCACGGACGGCAAGACGCCGCTGCTCGGCGTCGACGTCTGGGAGCACGCCTACTACCTCAAGTACCAGAACAAGCGCCCGGACTACCTCGACGCGGTCTGGAACGTGGTCAACTGGCCCAAGGTCGCCGAGCTGTTCTCGGCCGCCGGCTGACCGCCGACGGTTGATTTCTGCGGCCGCGTGAGCGCCGGCTCGGTCCGGCGCCCGCGGCCGCGGCACGTTTGAGCGGGCGGACCCCGATCCGCCCGACCTGCAACACCAGCCGGCCGGCCGAGCGGTAACGGGCGACCGCCGTGACCGTCGAGGCGCCGGCGGCGAGCGGTGGCGACGCGGGGACGACCGAGAAGCGAACCGTCACGTGGCCGCCGGGCCGGGCATGGGGCAGCGCTCGGATCGTAGGAGTCACATGCCAACCCGCCGGAACGGAGATCCTCAAGCTGCCACCGGCGATCGGCGCGCGGCCTTCGTCGGTGACGGCGACGCCGACCGACGCGGGCTCGCCGGGCGTCGCGGCGAACCGGCCGATCGAGACCGCCGCCGCCGACGGCAACCGGGCACCGGCGCCGGGCCGGACGCGGTCGATCACGGTCCCGTGCCCGGCAACGCCGGCCACAATCGGACCTGTGGTCTGGGTGCGCTGGCCGGTGACGAGGTTGGTGAGCTCGTAGCGGCGCGAGCTCGGCAGGCCGGCGGCAGGCGCGGTCGTGCGGATCGTCTGACCGGCCGTCCCCCGATCGAACAGCACCACCGACACGTCACCGCCTGCCAGCGGCCTGGTGAGCACGTCGTCGCGGCTCCCCGACCGGACGATGTGGCCCTGCACGCCGCGCGGGTCCTGGTCGACCGCGATGATCCTTCGCTCGGTGAGGATGCGCTGGGCGGCCGGCGACGCCTGCGTGAGGTCGGTGCTGATGATCAGCGGGGCGGCGAGCTCCGACCACAGCGTCAGCTGGCTTCGCATCTCGACCGGGCTCAGGCCGCCATCGCCGACAAGCAGCATGTCGGGGTCGTTCCAGTGGCCCGGGCCGGCATCGCGACCGAGGCCGACGTCGTAGCCGAAGTTCCGCACGATCCCCGCCCACTTCTGGGCGCCGCTGACCTCCGCGTGCGGGATATCGGCGCCGTCTCGCCAGAGGTTGGCGATCCTGCTGGTGGCGGCGATCACCTGGTGCCACTGGGAGGTGCCCTGGAAGTCCGCGGGTGCCGAGGCCGAGAAGACGATCCTGCGCCCCGTCGACAGCAGCGCTCGGGAGAACCTCGCGTAGGCCCGGTCGTAGACCTGCTCCCTGGTCTCGCCGGCGACCGACGGCATGTGGCAGCCGTCGAGCTTGACGTAGTCGACGCCCCAGTCGGCAAACTGCTCGGCGGTCTCGCGATACCGGCCCCAGCTGCCCGCCAACCCGTCGCAGGTCTCGGTCCCGGCGTCCTCGTAGAGGCCGAACTTCAGCCCCATCGCATGCAGCCGATGGCCGATGTACGCCATCCCGTCGGGAAACGTCGCGGGGTTGGCGAGCAGCTCCCCGTCGGGCGCGCGAGTCGCGGCCATCCAGCAGTCGTCGACCGTGACCGTGTCGTACCCGGCCGCGGCCAGGCCGGTCTGCACCAGCTCGCGGGCCTGAGCGAGGATCACGCTCTGATCGACGCCGCATCCGTAGTAGGACCAGTCGTTGTAGCCCATCGGGGGGGTGAGCGCGAGCCCGTTGTAGGACCCGTGGCCGCCGTCAGCCGCCGCCGGAGCGGCCGCGGCGAGCGGGACCGACACGGCGATCGTCAGCGCCAGCCCGGCGAGCACTCCCAGCAAGCGCTGCCCAGAGATCAACCCCACAACCTTTCCGATCGCAGTTCGGAGCGCAGCGGCGCGCTCGCCGCTTGCGTCGATCGTGACCCCCAACGGCCCCGCGCCGCGAAGGTTGCGCGGTTGCTGTTGGTGCAGCGATCCGGAGATCCTCGTGGGATCGACATGCGGCCGGTCGAAACCCGCCGGATTTCCGGATCGATGTACTAGCGTCTGGCGCCAGTGCGGATCCTGCTGCTCCACAACCGCTACCGCGCGGTGGGCGGCGAGGAGCGTGCGGTCGCGAACCTGCGCGCGATGCTTGAGCGTCACGGCCACGCGGTCGCCCTGTTGGAGCGCGACAGCGCCGGCTCGGCGCGCGCGACCGCGGCCCGGGCGCTCGTCGGCGGCGGCATCGACCCGACCGCGGTCACCCGCGCGGTCGACGAGTACGACGCCGAGATCGTGCACGCCCACAACGTGCACCCGCTGTTCGGCTGGCGAGCGCTGGCGGCGGCGCGGTCCGCCGGCGCGGGGGTCGTCCTACACCTGCACAACCTGCGTCTGTTCTGTGCCATCGGGATCGCGTTTCGCGACGGCCGCCCATGCTACGCGTGTCGCGGACGCAACACGCTGCCAGGCGTCGTGCACCGCTGCCGGGGATCATTGGCCGAGTCGCTCACCTACGCCACCGGACTGACCGCACAGCAGCCGCGGCTGCTCGAGCACGCCGACCGATTCGTGACCGTCAGCGCGTTCACCGCCTCGAAGCTGATCGACAGCGGGCTCCCACGCGAGCGCACGGACGTGCTGGCGAACTTCGTGGCCGACGGCGAGCTCGCCGCCCACACCGCGGCGGCGACCGGCGGCTACGCCCTGGCCGGCGGGCGCCTCGTCCCCGAGAAGGGTTTTGACACGGCGATCGCGGCCGCGCGCGCCGCCGGTGTTCCGCTGGTGATCGCCGGCGATGGGCCCGAGTCGCCTCGGCTGCGAGCGCTCGTCGGCGATGGCGACGTGCGCCTAGTCGGCCTGGTCGACCGCCGGCGAATGGCCCAGCTGCGTCGCGAGGCCGCGTTCGTGGTCGTCCCCTCGCGCTGCGACGACGCCTGCCCGTACTCGGTCACCGAGGCGCTGGCGGACGGGGTCCCGGTGATCGGCTCCACCCGCGGCGGCCTGCCCGAGCTGCTCGTCGGCCAACCGACGCTGCCGGCCGACGACGTCGCGGCATGGACGCGGGAGATGCGGCGGTTGTGGCAGCAGCCGCGGGCACGGGCCGAGCTCGGCGAAGCGGCGCTCGCGACCGCGCGCGAGCTGCTCTCAGAGCGCCGTTACCACGACCGACTGCTCGCGATCTATGGTCAGGCGCGGCTGAATCGGCGACCGGCGACCGGCGACTGACCCTCGTCGAGCCGGATCGGCTTGATCGTGCCCGCCGCCCCGGCAGGATCGAGATCGTCGTGCGCCAGCGCCGCCGCCTTCTCCATCGCGGCCAGCCGCTCCGGCGTCATCGCGGTCTCGTCCTCGTTGGCCGACAACCAGGCCGCCGCCTCGGCGGCGGATTGCTCATCGACCTGCACGACCTTGCCCGCCTCGTAGTAGCGGTCGATCTCGGTGAACAGCTCGTCGACCAGATCCTCGGTCCGGACCGTCTTGAGCGGCTTGCCCTTGGAGTAGATCAGGCCCTTGTCCTTGGCTCCGGTGATCCCGAAGTCGGCGTGGCGCGCCTCGCCGATCCCGTTGACGACGCAGCCGAGCACCGACACCTCGATCGGATCCGCGTAGCGCTCCAGCCGGCGCTCGATCTCGGCCACGACCGTGTCCATGTCGAACTGCAGCCGGCCGCAGGTCGGGCAGGCGATCAGTACCGGCCCGCGCTCGCGCAGCTTCAGCGCCTTGAGGATCTCCCAGGCGACCTTGACCTCCTCCTCGGCGTGGAACGTCGACAGCGAGATCCGGATCGTGTCGCCGATCCCGTCCGCCAGCAGCGTCCCGAGCCCGACCGCGGATTTCAGCGACCCCGACCACTTCGTGCCGGCCTCGGTGACGCCGAGATGCAGCGGGTACGGGATCCGCTCGGCGAGCATCCGGTTGGACGCGATCGTGTTCGGTACCGAGGTCGACTTCATCGAGACCTTGAAGTTGGTGAACTCGAGCCGCTCCATCAGCTCGACCGTCTCCACCGCCGCGGTCACGAGCGCCTCGACCGGATCGGAGAACTCGAGCTCGCGCAGGTGCTCGGGCAGCGACCCGGAGTTGACCCCAACGCGCAGCGGCGTGCCGAGCCGCTGGGCAACCGCGGTCACCTCGGCGACCTTGTCGGGCCCGCCGATGTTGCCGGGGTTCAGGCGCACGCAGTGGGCACCCGCCTCGAGCGCCTTGAGCGCCAGCGTGTGATTGAAATGGATGTCCGCGATCACCGGGATCGGCGACTGCTCGACGATCGATTTCAGCGCGACCGCGTCCTTGTCGCGCGGAACCGCGACGCGGACGATGTCCGCGCCGGCGTCCGCCACCCGTCGGATCTGAGCGATGGTCGCCGGCAGATCGGCCGTTTCGGTCTTGGTCATCGTCTGCACGGCGACTGGCGCACCGCCGCCGATCGGCACTCGGCCGACGTGGATCTGACGCTCTGAGGGCATAGGTTGAGTCTACGTCGTGATCCGGGGTCAGCCGCGATCGCCGTCGGCGCCGTCGGTGCCGTCCGCGTCGCCGCCGTGCCGCATGGCGGATCGACGTCGGAGCGAGCGACGGCGCGCGATCAGCAGGCCGGCAAACCCGGCGACCGCGATCACGACGATCACCGCGATCAGCGCGATCGGCGTCGAGCTCGAGGAGCCGCCACCGGTTCCGTTGGCTTTGACGCCGGTGCCGCTGGAGGTGAGCGCGCTCTCGATCACGCTCTGGCAGTTGCTGTACTGCTTGACGTAGGACGACATCTGCGCGAGCGCCTGCTGCAGCTGCGCCTTGGTGTAGGTCTGGGTCAGCTTGCCGTGGCTGAAGCAGTCGTTGACGACCGCGTTCTGGGCCGCCAGCGCCGGCCTCGCAGTCGTCGCGCCGACGGCCAGCGCGAGCCCCGCCAAAACCGTCGCCAACAGCAGCATCGGGCGCCTCATCGCCGAGTAGGTTAGGGCGAGCACCGGGCGGCGGAACCGAAACTCCCTGCCCAGCACGACGTTATTGTCACCGCTCTGCCCGTTCTGAGACCACCGACTGGCCGTCGCCGCGGAGCGACCCGTGCCACGCTGTCGGCGCTGACGGCGGCGGTCATCTGCGCGCTCGGCGCGGGCTGTGGAGGCAGCGGCTCGTCGGCGACCGTGGCGACGCTGCCGCCGCTGCACCCCGGCCGCGCCGGCCCCGAGTCGATGTTCACGATCGTCTCGCAGCTGACGGCCGACCCGACCGGGACCTTGAACCAGCTGCAGCGACTGGGCGTGCAGCGGGTCCACGTCTACCTGTCGTGGTCGACGCTGGCGCCCGAGGCGCAGTCGCCGACGCGCCCCGACTTCGACGCCACCGACCCTGCCGCCTACAGCGCCGCCGCCTGGGCCCCCTACGACGCGATCGTCCGTGGGCTCGCGGCGCGGCACATGGGCATCGACATGGCGCTCGCCGGAGGACCGCCGGCCTGGGCCGAGGGTCCGGACGGTTCCAAGTACGACCACAACCTGTCGGACTACAAGCCCAGCCCGGCCGAGTATCGGCAGTGGGTGACCGCGGTCGCGACCCGCTACAGCGGTCATTACACGCCGCCCGGGCAGCGCACGCCGCTGCCGCGCGTGAACTTCTGGTCGGTCTGGAACGAGCCGAACCTCGGCGCCTTTCTGGCACCGCAGGCACCACGTGGCGGCTCCTCGCTCGAGGTCTCCCCGCGGTTGTACCGGGGCCTCGTGGACGCGGCCTGGAGCGCCCTACAGGCAACGGGACACGGTGGTGACACGATCCTGATCGGCGAGCTGGCCCCGGCAGGCTCGACGTTCCCCGGAGCGCCCGGCGTGTTCGGCAATATGGCCGGGCTGCGGTTCGTACGCGCGCTGTACTGCGTCGACGACAACTATCAGGCGCTGCGCGGGACGGCGGCGACGGCTCGTGGCTGTCCGCCGAACGCGTCCGCGTCGAAGCAGTTCGCGGCGCAGAACCCGGGGCTGTTCAAAGCATCCGGGTTCGCCGACCACCCCTATCCCCAGGGGCTGCCACCGAACCGATCGACTCCCGGCGAGCCCGACTACACCGAGCTTGCCGCGATCCCGAAGCTGCAGCGAGTGCTCGACCGCCTGCAGCGTCTGTACGGCTCGTCGACCCGCTTTCCGATCTGGTCGACCGAGTTCGGCTACATCACCGACCCGCCGAATACAACCGGCGGCGGCATCCCGGTCAAGACCGCGGAGCTGTACCTCAACTGGGCCGAGTACCTGACCTGGTCCGATCCGCGGATCAGGTCCTATGACCAGTACCTGATCAACGACCCACAGGGCTCGCAGCAGTTCTCGAGCGGGCTCGCCAGCTACGAGGGCAAGCCCAAGCCGACCTACGCCGCCTATCGGATGCCGCTGTACCTGCCGGTATCCGCAACCGCCAAGGGCCATCCGCTGGTCGTCTGGGGCCAGGTCCGGCCGGCGCCGGTGGCGGTCGCCCAGACGCACCACAAGCAGGTCGTGCAGATCCAGTTCAACAAGGGCGGCCAGGGCGCCTTCTCGACCGTCGCCAAGGTCACGCTGACCAACCCGAACGGCTACTTCGAGGTCCGCCAGACGTTCCCGTCCAGCGGCCAGGTGCGGCTACGCTGGACCTACCCCGACGGGCAGACGGTCTTCAGCCGGACCGCGTCGGTGACGCTGCGCTGAGCGCGGCACCGACCCCGGCCAGCACCCACCGCCGGACCGGCGACAGGCGGGCCTGTGTCCGCAACTTCTACTCCCCGGGAGCTGTTATCCAGACCATGCGCCTTAACAACGTCCGCAGAGCACTGTCCCGACGACCGCTGCGCCACGGCGCAGCCGCGCTCGCCGTCTCGCTCGGTGCCGGCGCCACGATGCCCGTGGTCGCCAGCGCGAGCCACAGGCAGATTGCGATCATCCAGGACAACTCCGACTTGGCCAACGCTCCGGCCGCGATGGCGCAGTTCCGAGCGCTCGGCGCGACCACGGTGCGTGTCTTCCTGCCGTGGTCGGCGATCGCTCCGAACGCCAAGAAGACCCGTGCGCCCAAGCACTTCAACGCGTCCGATCCGGCGGCCTACAGCGCCTCGAAATGGGCGCCGTTCGACAGCGTCGACCGCGCCGCCAAGCAGTACGGGCTGACGGTCGAGCTCGTCGTCACCGGCGGCGCCCCCCGGTGGGCCGAGGGCGCGGGCATCCCGAACGCCTATCAAGCGTCCAAGCACAGTGCCGCGCTCGCGTTTGCGTGGAAGCCGAACGCGACCGACTACCGCCGCTTCTTCACCGCGGTCGGCAAGCGCTACAGCGGCTCCTACCACCCCAAGGGTTCGCAGTCGGCCTTGCCGAGGATCCACTTCTGGTCGATCTGGAACGAGCCGAACTTCGGCGAGGATCTTGGACCACAGGCGGTCCAGGGCTCGAGCGTGACCTGGGCGCCGCGGATGTACCGCTCGCTCCTGAGCGCGGGCTGGGGGGCGCTGCATGGCACCGGCCACGGCCACGACAAGATCCTGATCGGCGGGCTCGCCGCGATCGGCCAGAACCCGCATCCGCCGACCAGCTATTGGCCGCAGGGAATCCCGGGCAACGCCGGGCAGACGCACCCGATCCAGTTCGTCCGCAGCCTCTACTGCCTCAACGCCAACACCGGCGCCAAGCTGGCGGGTGCCGTCGCCAAGCGACAGGGCTGCCCCACCTCCGCGTCGGCACGCGCGAAGTTCCGCGCCCGCAACCGGGGGCTGTTCGATGCCTCCGGGATCGGCGACCACCCCTACCCGAGCAACGGCACGCCGCTGTCGCTGAAGGGCGCGGATTACTCGACGTTCCCGGAGATGGGCCATCTCGCCCGGACCGCCGACGCGGGCGTGCGCGCCTGGGGCGGACACCGCAGCTACCACATCTACAACGACGAGTTCGGCTGGATCACCAACCCCCCGAACAACAACCCGAAGCGCCACTACATATCGCCCGCGACAGCGGCGTACTACATCAACTGGGCCGAGTACCTGAGCTGGCGTAATCCGGTGGTGGCAAGCTACGACCAGTACCTGGTGCGCGATCCCTCCGGCCACTACCCGTTCGCGAGCGGGCTCGAGACCTGGCGCGGGCGCAAGAAGGCGACGTACAACGCCTACCGGATGCCGATCTACATGCCGAAGACGTCATTGTCTCGTCGTCGGCCGGCAACCGTCTGGGGCGAGGCCCGGCCGGCGAGGTACGGCTCCGGTCCGCGGGCCGTGCAGATCCAGTTCCAGGCCAAGGGCAAGGGTCCGTTCAAGACCGTTCGGACCGTGACCAGCAAGTCCTACTTCTCGGTCAAGCAGAAGTTCGCCTCCAGCGGCAAGGTCAGGCTCGCCTACCGCTACCCGACCTCCGATCCGCTGCTGCCGATCGGTCTCGCCGGGCACGAGATTGTCGGTCGCTCGCAGAAGATCACCGTGCACTAAGACCGATTCAGCGATACTGAAGGGCGATGGCCGCCGACGGCTCGCCCGCGCTGATCTCCCGTCTTACCGAGATCTGCGGTCGCGAGTTCGTGCTGACCCATCCGCACGAGCTCGCGACCTATCGCTCCGACGGCCTGCTGCACTACCGGCAAGAGCCGATCGCAGCGGTCCTGCCGGCCGATGTCGCACAGGTCGCCCAAGTCGTCCGCGCCTGCTACGAGGCCGGGGTGCCGTTCGTCGCCCGCGGCTCGGGCACCGGCCTCTCGGGTGGTGCGCTGCCGTTGGCCGAGGGCGTGCTGATCGCGCTCTCGCGGATGCGCCGGATCCTGTCGGTTGACCTGCCCAACCAGCGCGTCATTGTGCAGCCGGGCGTCACCAACCTGGCGGTCTCGCACGCGGTCGCGCCGACCCACTTCTACCCGCCGGACCCGTCCAGCCAGATCGTCTGCTCGATCGGCGGCAACGTCGCGGAGAACTCCGGCGGCGCACACTGCTTCAAGTACGGCTTCACGACCAACTACATCCAGGCGCTCGAGGTCGTGCTGCCGGATGGCTCGCTGGTCACGCTTGACCGCGACAGCCCCGGGTATGACCTGCTCGGCGCGTTCGTCGGCTCTGAGGGAACGCTCGGGGTCGCCTGCGAGATCACGCTGCGGGTGATCCCGGCACCGGAGTCGATCCGCACCCTGATCGCGTTCTTCCCCGACACCGGCTCGGCCGGCGACGCCGTCACCGCGATCGTCGACGCCGGCAACGTGCCGGCGGCGATCGAGATGATGGATCAGCTGTCGATCGAGGCGGCCGAGCAGGCCACAGGCGCCGGCTACCGACGCGATGCGGGCGCGGCGCTGCTGGTCGAGGTCGATGGCCCCACCGAGCAGTGCGAGCCGCTCGTCGCCGAGCTGACCGCGATGTGCGAGGACGCCGGCGCGTTCGAGGTGCGCACGGCGGCCGACGAAGCCGAACGGCAGTTGATGTGGCGCACCCGCAAGGCGGCGTTCGCGGCGATGGGGCGGATCTCACCGGCCTACTTCGTGCAGGACGGCGTGATTCCGCGCACGCGGCTGGCCGAGGTGCTGCGCCAGATCGACGAGCTCGCCGCCGAGCACCAACTCCGTGTCGCCAACGTCTTTCATGCCGGCGACGGCAACCTGCATCCGCTCGTCTGCTACGACGACCGCGTCGACGGTGAGGCGGGCCGGGCCGAGGAGCTCGCGGGGCTGATCATCAAGGCCTGCGTCGACGCCGGCGGCTCGATCACCGGCGAGCACGGCGTCGGAGTCGACAAAAAGGCCTACATGCCGGCGATGTTCTCTGAGCCCGACCTGGCGACCTTCCAGCGGTTGCGCTGTGCGTTTGACCCCGACGGACTGGCCAACCCCGGCAAGGTCATGCCGACGCCGCGCCTGTGCGGCGAGGTGCCCGGCCCGTACCGCCGGCATCCGCTCGAGCGCGCCGGGATCGCCGAGCGGATGTAGGCGGCCGTGAGCACCACCGCGCTCGAACCCGAGACCTTCGAACAGGCGGCGAGCGCTCTGCGCGCCGCCGACACCGAGGATCGCCCGGTGCGGATCGTCGGCGGCGCGACGAAGCTCGGCTGGGGACGACCCTCGGCATGCGAGCTCGAGCTACGGACCACCCAGCTTGACCGGATCGTCACCCACGACGCGGGCGACATGACCGCGACGCTGCAGGCGGGCGTGCCGTTGGCGGTCGCCCAGCAGCGATTCGCGCAGGCCGGCCAGCGCCTGTCGCTGGACCCACCGTTGCACGGCGCCGGGCGCGAGTCCGATCCCGCCGCCACGATCGGAGGGATCGTCGCCACCGGCGACAGCGGGCCGCTCGCTCACCGCTACGGAGGTCCGCGCGAGCTCGTCGTCGGCGCCACGGTCGCGCTGGCGGACGGGACGATCGCGAAATCGGGCGGCACCGTGATCAAGAACGTCGCCGGCTACGACATCGCCAAGCTGATGGCTGGATCGTTCGGAACGCTGGGGGTGATCCTGTCGGTCAACGTCCGGCTGCATCCACTGCCGACCGAGACCACGACCGTCGTCGCCGCGACCGCCGACCGGCGTGCGCTGCGGGCGGCCGCGCTGATGCTCGCCGCCGCCCCCGCCGAGCTGCAGGCGCTCGACGTCCGCTGGCGCGATGGCCACGGGGCGCTGCTCGCCCAGGTCGCCGGGGCGCGCAGCGAGCGCCGGGCGCAGTCCCTCAGCGCGCTGATCACCAAGTCAGGCGTGGATCAGATCGAACTGCTCACCGATGACGACCAACCGTGGATCGCGCAACGGGCCGCGCAGCGGTCCGCCGAGCAGGCGATCGTCCGTGTCGCGGCCCGGCCCAGCGAGCTCGAGGCGGTGCTGGCAGCGGTCGAAGACTGCGGCGGCTCGCTGGTCGGGCGCGTGGTGCTCGGCCACAGCTGGGTGCAGACCGAACCCGCGTCGATCGAGGCCCTGCGCGCGGCGCTCCCGGCCGGTTGTGCGGCGATCGTGCAAGACATCCCCGCGGCAGCGGCCGCACGCGGTCCGGAGCCCTGGGGGCCGATGCAGCCGGCCGCGCTGGAGCTGATGCGCCGGGTGAAGCTGCGCTTTGACCCGCTCGGCACCTGCAACCCCGGCCTGTTCGTGGGGGGCATCTGAAGCCGATGGCAGCGTTTGACTCCAGACGACCGCCCGAGCAGGACGTGATCGACGACTGCGTGCATTGCGGCTTCTGCCTCGACGCGTGTCCGACCTACGCGCTGTGGGGTCTGGAGGCGGATTCGCCGCGCGGGCGGATCGTGCTGATCGGCGACGCGCTCGCTCCCGACGCGACGATCTCAGACGAATTGGCGACCCACCTCGATCGCTGCCTCGGTTGCATGGCGTGCGTCCCGGCCTGCCCGTCAGGCGTTCGCTACGACCGCCTGATCGAGCGCGCCCGGCCGCAGTTGGAGCGCAATCACCCACGTCCGCGCTCGGAGCGGGCGCTGCGGCGGTTGTTATATGAGACGTTGCCGCACCCGCGGCGACTGCAGGCGCTCAGGCCGCTGATCGGGCTTGGGCGCCGGCGCCGGATCCGGGCGCTGATGCCGCCCCAGCTTCGCACGCTGACGACGATCGCACCGCGTCGCTCGAGCGCCGCCGACCGGGCCGCGCCCGTCGCCCAGCGAACGCCCGCGGTCGGCGAGCAGCGCGGACGGGTGGGACTCCTGCTCGGCTGCGTGCAGCGCGTCTTCTATCCCCAGGTCCACGCCGCGACCGTACGGGTGCTGTCGGCCGAGGGGTTCGAGGTGCTGGCGCCGCCGCTGCCCGATTGCTGCGGCGCGCTGGAACTGCACGGCGGCGACGAGGACGCCGGCAGCAAGCGCGCCCGCGCAACGATCGAGGCGTTCGCGGCGCTCGGCGTCGATCATGTCGTCGTCAACGCCGCCGGCTGCGGATCGGCGATGAAGCACTACGGCGAGCTGCTCGATGACGACGCCGCCCGGGAGCTGTCGGCGAAGGTCGTCGACGTCTGCGAGCTGCTGGCCTCGGTGACCCCGCGAGCGCCGCGCGGTCCGCTGCCGCTGCGCGTCGCCTACCACGACGCCTGCCATCTGGCCCACGCCCAGGGCGTCCGTGAACAGCCGCGCGAGCTGCTGCGCTCGATCCCGAGGCTGGAGCTGCTCGAGGTCACGACCGAACCGGCGATCTGCTGCGGATCGGCCGGGATCTACAACGTCGTCGAACCCGAAGCGGCGGCCGAGCTCGGTCAGCGCAAGGCGCGACATCTGCTGGCGACCGGCGCCGAGCTGATCGCGGCCGGCAATCCGGGCTGCACGGCACAGCTCGACCTGCACCTGCGCGCGCTCGGTCATTCGCTTCCCGTCCAGCACCCGATCGAGTTGCTGGCTCGGGCGATCGACGACGATTCACGCAGTCGTTAAACGAACCCGGGCACAATCGATCGCAACTTCGATGTATCGATCGCGTTCAGCTGTGCAGATGTCCGTACTGCTGCGCCGATTCGCGGTCAGCTGCGCCGCGACCGCGGCGATGCTGGGCTGCGCGCTGGCCGTCTCGCCCGCGGCGTCGGCCTCGAGCCGTCAGATCGCGATCATCCAGGACACCACGTTTCTGAACTCGCCGGTAACCGCGCTGCCGCAGGCCCGGGCGCTCGGAGCCAGGACGATCCGAGCGTTCGTGTCGTGGTACCTGATCGCGCCGCATCCCGCCTCGATCCATCGCCCCCGGTTCAACGCGTCTGACCCGAATGGGTATCCGGCCGCGGACTGGGCGCCATATGACCAGATGGTGCGGCTCGCCGCCCGTGAGCGGGTCACGCTCGACCTGGAGTTGACCGGCGGCGCGCCACGTTGGGCCGAGGGTCGCAACGCCCCGCGTCAGTACCGCGCCAACCGCAGCTCCGGCTGGTGGCCCTCGGCCAAGCTCTACGGCCAGTTCGTGCACGCGGTGACCGAGCGCTACGACGGCCACTTCACCCCGCCCGGCAGCCGCCAGCCACTGCCCGCGGTCCACTTCTGGTCGTTTTGGAACGAACCCAACTTCGGGCAGTCGCTCGGGCCGCAGTCGCTGCAAGGATCGACCAAGCCGGTGTCGCCGCGGCTCTACCGCGCGCTGCTGGACGCCGGCTGGCGCGCCTTGCGCCGCTCCCAGCCGAAGGTCCGCAACACCGTGCTGATCGGGGAGATCGCCGCCACCGGGTACGCGTTGCACACGCCCGGCGACCCGGGCAGGCTGCCGGGCGTCGGCTCGAACCTGCGCGCGCTGGTGTTCGTGCGCGCGCTGTACTGCGTCGACGCCCACTTCAAGGCGCTGCGGGGCGCAACCGCCGTCCGCTTCGGGTGCCCGCCGAGCCGGGCCGGCTCGCGGAGGTTCCGCGCTCGCAACCCGGCGCTGTTCGAGGCGACCGGCTTTGCCGATCACCCCTACGCCTCGAAGCGACCACCGGACGCCAACCCGGCACAGATCAACCGCGACTTCGCGACGTTCCCCGTCCTGCACCGGGTCGCCCGAGCGCTCGATCGCGTCACCGGCGCCTACGGCTCTCACAAGCGGTACCCGGTCTACAACGACGAGTACGGCTACATCACCAGCCCGCCCGACCCGAAGTCGGGTCCGTACCCGTCGCAATCCAAGGCCGCGATCTACCTCAACGAGGCCGAGTACCTCAGCTACAAGAACCCCCGGGTGGCGTCCTATGCCCAGTACCTGCTTGACGATCCTCCCCGCAACAAGACTCACCAAGGTCCCGGATTCGCGTCGGGGCTGTACTCGTCCACCGGTCGGCCGAAGGCGACGATGTACGCCTACCGGATGCCGGTCTGGCTGCCCCGCCAGACGATCCACGGCGGCGCCCGCGCGGAGATCTGGGGTGGCGCCCGACCCGCGGCGCTGACCGGCCCGGCGACGGTCGAGATCCAGATGAGCAAGGCCGGCGCGCACCCCTGGACGACGGTCGCGACCGCTCGCACGGCGGCGGGCACCGGCTACTTCGACATCCGCCACGCGCTACCGTTCAGCGGCCGCCTACGGCTCTCGTATACGTATCCTGAGACCGAGTCGTTCCTGCCCCCGAGCGTGGCAGGCACGACGATCCATAGCCGGACCGTACGGATCACGGTTACCGGCTGATCGATCGGCGCGGCGCCACGCCGGTCACCTGCGGGGGCCGACGTGCGCGCTCGCCGGCGGCGCGGGGAGATTTCGCGACGCTAACGCAACCCAGCGACACGATCGGAGTTTGAACACCTGATGCCAACACCGCACAACAGATCAACACTGGTGCGCGGCCTGGTGATGGCCGCGCTCACGCTGACCGCCGCACTGGCCTGCGCGCTGACCGGGCCCGCACGGGCCTCCGCTTCCACCGGCCAGGTCACAATCCTGCAGGACAACTCGTTCCTGTCGGCGCCCGCGGCGACCCTGCCGGTCGCCCGCGAGCTCGGCGCCAAGACCGTCCGCGTGACGATCTCCTGGTACAAGATGTCGCCGAAGCCGACCGCGACGAAGAAGCCGAGCTTCAACCCGTCCAACCCGGCGGCCTACCCCGCCGCCAACTGGGCGCCGTTTGACCAGCTCGTGCGCGCCGCCCATGCCGACGGCCTGTCGGTCGCGCTGCAGGTCACGGGCGGGCCGCCGCACTGGGCCGAGGGCAAGGGCGCGACGAAGCTGTACCGGCGCAACCCGACCTACGCGTGGAAGCCGAACGCCAAGCTCTACGGCCAGTTCGTGCATGCCGTCGCCGAGCGCTACAGCGGGCACTATCGCCCCACCGGCGCCAGCTCGGCGCTGCCGGCGGTCCACTTCTGGTCGTTCTGGAACGAGCCCAACTTCGGCACCGCGCTTGGGCCGGAGACGACCAACGGCTCGACCGTGCCAACCGCGGCGGCGATGTATCGCGCGCTGATCAACAACGCCTGGAAGGCGATGCACCAGACCGGCCACCGCCACGACACGCTGCTCATCGGCGAGCTGGATCCGCTCGGCAACGCGCTGGCCAAGCCCGGTCGTCACAGCAAGTACCCGGGCACCCAGCGGGTGCTGGCACCGCTGTCGTTCGTGCGCTCGCTGTACTGCGTCGACGACGACTACCAGCGCGTGACCGGCTCGACCGCGCGCAGCTGGCGCTGCCCGACGACGACCGCGGCAGCGCGGAAGTTCCGCTCGGCCAACCCGGCGCTGTTCTCCTCGACCGGATTCGCGATCCATCCCTACCCGTTCAAGGAAGCGCCGAACGCCAACCCCTCGAAGATCAACAACAACTACGCGACGTTCCCGGTGCTCAGCCGCCTGACCTCGACGCTGGACCGGTCGCTGCGCGCGCGGGGCTCGCATCGCCGGATGCCGCTCTACAACACCGAGTTCGGCTACATCACTCACCCGCCGAACGGCAAGGGCTACCCGTCGCCGACGACGGCCGCGGCGTGGCTGAACCAGACCGAGTACCTGAGCTACAAGAACCGGCGCCTGAACTCGTATGACCAGTATCTGCTCCGGGACCCGGCCAGCACCCCGCAGAACCCGCACCCCGGCTTCAACACCGGCCTGTACACCTCCAACGGCCGGCCGAAGGTGACCGCGGCGGCGTTCCGGCTGCCGCTGTGGCTGCCGAGGACTCGGGTCAAGGCGGGCGCCAAGACCGAGATCTGGGGCGGCGCCCGTCCGGCGACGGTCGCTCCGCCCAGCGGTCTGAGCGCTCAGATCCAGATGCAGAAGGGCGGCCGCGGGACGTGGACGACGATCCTGACCGTCCGCGTCAAGAAGAAGACCGGCTACTTCGACATCCACGCGAAGCTGCCCTACAGCGGCAAGCTCCGGCTTGCCTACAGGTACTCGCACAGCGAGCCGTTGCTGCCGACCGGCGTCGCCGGATCGACGGTCTACAGCCGTACCGTGACCGTCAAGGTCAGCGGCTGAGTCTCCCGCGCGGTGGCGGATCGGGCCGGCCCGGTCCGCCACTCGCGCGCGGCGCCGCCGTCGCCGACCTCAGCCGGCGTACATCGCCTCGATCGCCGCCTCGTACTTGACCGCGATCGGCTTGCGCTTGAGCTTCATCGTCGGCGTCAACTCTTCGCCCCCCGGCAACCAGTCGCCGGTGACGATCGTGAACTTCTTGATCTGCTCGACGCGCGCGAGATGACCGTTGGCGCGGTCGACTCCGGTCTGCACGGCGTCGACGATCGCCGGTTCGGACGCGAGCTGCTCGAGCGTCAGCTCGCCGAGCTCGTGCTGCGCGGCCCAAGCGGGCGCGAAGTCCGCGTCGAGCACGATCAGCGCCGTGTTGTACGGCCGCCGATCGCCGATGCAGCAGGCGGTCCCGATCAGCGGCGAGCCCGTCTTGAGCTCGGCCTCGATGTTCGCCGGCGACATGTTCTTACCGGCGGCGTTGATGATCAGCTCCTTCTTGCGATCGACGATCCGGACGTACCCGTCGTCGTCGATCTCGGCGATGTCGCCGGTGTGCAGCCAGCCGTCGGCATCGATCGCCGTCGCACTCTGCTCGGGCAGGTTTCGGTAGCCGGTCATCATGAACGGGCCTCGGCACAGCAGCTCGCCGTCGTCGGCGAGGGCGACCTCGACGCCCGGGCTCGGCGGGCCGACAGTGCCGATCCGCACCTCACCGGGCCGATTGACGGTGCCCACGCCGCAGGTCTCCGACATCCCCCACAGCTCGGCGACCTCGATCCCGATCGCGTGGAAGAACTCGAGCACCTCCGGTGGTGTCGGAGCGGCACCGACGTTGACGGTCAGAACCTGGTCGAGGCCGAGCATCGCGCGCAGGTTGGAGAACAGCTCGTCGTCGGCTCGCTGCACGGCGGCCTCGAGCTCGGGCGGCACCGGCTCGCCACGCTGGCGCAGCCGCACGCGCTGCAGGGCCGCTTCCATCGACTGCTGGATCGGCTCACGCTGCTCTTCGGGGGCGGCCGCCTGCATCGCCTCCAGCCCCGACTTCAGCTTCTCCCAGATACGCGGCACCGCGAAGAACCAGTTCGGGCGCACCTCGGGCAGGAACGCGACGATCTGGCGCGGGTCCGGCGCGCAGGTGACGGTGCACCCGGAGGCGATCGGGATGTAGTGGTGAGCCATCCGCTCGGCAATGTGTGCCGCCGGCAGCCACGAGATCACCCGCGAGCCGGGCGGCAGCCCGATCACCTGCTCGGCCGATCGGACCGCGTACATCACCGCGGCATGAGTCAGCTGCACGCCCTTCGGTCGACCGGTCGTCCCCGACGTGTAGATCAGCGTGACGATGTCGTCGGGCGAGATCGCCACCGACGCCGGGTCAAAATCCGGCGCCAGCTGCTCGATCTCCGCCAGCCCGGTCACGCCCTCCGGCGGCTCGCCGTCGACGACGAGCACGTGCTCGACGGTGTCGATCGTCGAGCACGCCTGCGCGATCACCGGCAGGAACGCCTGCTCGGCGATCACCACGCGCGCGCCGGAGTCCGTCAGCAGATACTCGATCTCCGCGGCCGGGTAGGTCGTGTAGATCGAGAACGGCGTCGCGCCGAGCGTGACCGCCGCCAGATCCGCCAGATGAAACTCCGGCCGGTTGGAGAGCATCAGCGCGACGCAGTCGCCGCGACCGACGCCAAGCGCCCGCAGCCCGCCGGCGAGCGCGCTGGCGCGCTCGACGACCTGCGACCAGGTCAGCACGACGCCGTCGTCGCGGGTTCGCAGCGCCACCACGTCCGGATTGTCCGCCGCTGTCAGCGCGAGTGCCTCGGTCACGGTCGCGGCATTGACCGCCCGGCCTGCCGCGGGGATCGTCGTGCTCGGCTCCATACCCCTCGCCTCCATGTCGAATGTCCAATGGTCGAGCGCAGTGCACCTGTGAAGCGACCGCTGGCGCCGAACGCTACCGTGTGCCGCGCGCCGTCGGCCGTCTAGCGCAACATCGCGGCCGCGGATGCGTTGGTAGTGCTGAGGGCGCGTCGCCCCGCGCTCGGATCCTGATGCCCACGTTGATTTCCCGCGCCCACAAACCGATCGCTCTGCTCGCGGTCGCTGCGACGCTCTGGCTCGCGCTCGCGGCCGGTGCGCGGGCGAACACGACCGCGACCATGCCGAAGGTGCCCAGCGGGTTCGTCGGCGTCAACATCGACGGGCCGCTGCTCAACGGGCAGCTGCGCCTGTCCGGGCCGATGACGACGATGGTCGGAGCCGGCGTGCAGACCGTGCGCGCGGCGTTTGACTGGGCGGCCGCCCAACCGACTGCCCACGGCCCCTACAATTTCTCGGCCTCCGACCAGATCGTCGCGGCCGCCGCCGCGCACGGCCTGACGGTCTTCCCGGTCGTGCTCTACACGCCGGGCTGGGATGCGCTCCCGAGCCCGCCCGGAACGCTCGCCAGCCCTCGCAACGATCGCCCCTACGGCGCCTACATGGCGGCGCTGGTCAAGCGCTACGGCCCGAGCGGCAGCTTCTGGCGGGCTAATCCGTCGCTGCCCAAGCGCGCGATCCGACGCTGGCAGATCTGGAACGAGCCGAACTTCACCTACTTCTGGCCGAAGCGGCCGTTCGCGCCGACCTACGTGGCGCTCGTCAAGGCCGCTCACACCGCGATCAAGCGGGTCGACCCGCACGCCCAGGTGGTGCTCGCGGGGATGCCGAACCACGCCTGGAAATCGCTGCAGGAGATCTACGACGTGCCCGGCGCCGCACGGGCCTTCGATGTCGTCGCGGTCCATCCGTACACGCTCAAGCCGTCCAACGTGATCCTGTTCCTGCAGAAGATGCGCAGCGTGATGAGCCGCAACGACAACGCCGGCAAGCCACTGCTGGTGTCCGAGATGGGCTGGAACTCGTCGATCGGCCATCACCCGTCCGACACCGATTGCTGCCAATCGACGCTGGCCCGCCAGGCCACAAAGATCGCGGCGGTGCTGCCGCTGCTGGCGAGCAACCGCACCCGCTTGAAGCTCGCCGGCTTTGACTACTACACGTGGGCGACGCACGGCGTCAACGGCGGGCCGTCGTTCAACTGGGCGGGCCTGTTTCAGATTCAGGGCTCACGGCTGATCGCCAAGCCCGCGTTCGCGAAGTTCAAGACCGGCGCGCTGGCGATGGAACACTGCAAGCGGGTCGGCAAGCTCGCGGGCAGCTGCGCTCGCCGCTGAGCTGACGCAGCCGCACGCGCGCGGGGTGCCCGCGCACGGTCCACGCCACGCGCGGGGGCTGCCCGCGCAGCGTCCACGCCACGCGCGGGGGCTGCCGGCGCAGCGTCCACACCACGCGCGGGGGCTGCCCGCGCAGCGTCCACACCACGCGCCGGGGCGCTCTGAGCGCGAACGATGGCACGAGGGTGCGAATAATTCGCAGGCTTCCGCCAAAGTTCCGCCGCGCCCGCGCCGAGTCGGCGCACGCACGTAGCAACGCGACCGCCCGGCGACATGACACGTCGCGTTTCGCGCTAACGCTAATTGTGCTAATTGCGTTGCTGTCCGCTCCGCGCGAGTTGTCAGCGTCAGTGGATGCCGTAGCCGCCGTTGGCCAACTGCGTGATGCTGTTCGTCATCCCGATCACGAACAGGATCAGGATCAACGCGAAGCCGACGAACCCCGAGCGCTCCATCACCGAGAACGAGATCCGCCGCCCGCGGACCTTCTCGGCCACCGCCCAGAAGATGTGGCCGCCGTCGAGCGGCAGGAACGGGAACAGGTTGATCACGCCGAGCGACAGGGAGATCAGGGCGAGGATCAGCAGCGCGTCGGTGGCCGACGCGGCGAACGACTCCTGGGTCGCGGCGTAGGCGCCGACGACGCCGGTCACCTGCTTGCGTTCCTTGGGCTCGAACAGCCGCACGAACGTCGACACGGTCTTCTCGGTGACCCCCCACAGGTAGCTGGCCGAGTGCCCAGCGGAGCCGACGATCCCGACGTGGTCGATGTGGTTGACCGCGCCGAAGTCGAAGCCGAGCAGCATCCGCTTCAGCTGCGCGTTGTATTTCGGGTAGACCGCGAAGTGATGCAGCGCGTGCTCGCGGCGGACGACGAGCCTGACGGGCGTCGCGGCGACGCAGCCGTTGACCGGGGTGCCGGCGCAGCGGTGGGCCGAGACGCGCCGCTCGATCCGTTCAAACGAGCCCCTGGCAGCGACCCCGTCGACCGACACGATCCGGTCACCCGGCGACAGCACGCGCGCCGCCGGCGACCCCTTCTGCACGGCCGCGACGCTGGTCGTCACGGTCGGGCTGTTGAGGCCGTTTGAGGCCACCAGCCCCCACACGATCGCAAACGCGATCAGGATGTTGACCGCGGGCCCAGCGGCGATCGTCACGATCCGCTTCCAGACCGGCTGGTTGTAATAGGCGCGGTGGCGAACCTCCTCGGGGATGTCCTCGTTGGGGTTCATCCCGGTGATCTTCACGTAGCCGCCGAGCGGTACCGCGCCGATCCCGTACTCGGTCTCGCCACGGCGAACCTTGAAGATCGTCGGCGGGAAGAACAGCGAGAACTTCTCGACTCGCATGCCGGTCGCCTTGGCGGCGGTGAAATGACCGGCCTCGTGCAGGATGATCAGCACGACGAAGCCCAGGAAGGCGAGCAGATACGACATCAGCGCAGCCAGTCAAGCAGCCGTTTGTATGGATTGCGTGAGGATCCGCCCGTCGGTCGGCTACGCCGACGCGAGCCGGTCGACGAACGCGCCGGCGTGGCGCCGCGCCTCGCCGTCCGCCGCCGCCAGCGAGTCAAACGAGTGAACCTGGCCGCTGGGGAGCGCCTCGAGCGTGCGCTCGATCACCTCGGCGATCGCCGTGAACGCCAGCCGTCCCTGCATGAAGGCGTGCACCGCGACCTCGTTGGCGGCGTTGAGCACGCATGGCGCCGTGCCTCCGGTGCGCCCCGCCTCACGCGCAAGCCGCAGGCACGCGAACGTCTCGTCGTCGACCGGCTCGAACGTCAGCGATCCGAGCGCCGCCAGGTCCAGCGGCGCGATCGGCACCTCGACGCGATCCGGGTAGTGCAGCCCGTAGGAGATCGGCACCCGCATGTCCGGATAGCCGAGGTGGGCCAGCGTCGCCCCGTCGCACAGCTGGATCAGCGAGTGCACGATCGACTGCGGATGCACGATCACGTCGATCTGCTCGTACGGGGTGCCAAACAGATGGTGGGCTTCGATCACCTCCAGCCCCTTGTTCATCAGCGTCGCGGAGTCGATCGTGATCTTGCCGCCCATCGCCCAGGTCGGATGCGCGAGCGCCTGCTGCACCGTGACATCGCTCAACTGTGCCGCGGTGCGCCCGCGGAACGGGCCGCCCGAGGCGGTCACGATCAGCTTCTGCACGACGCCGGTGCCGCCCACCCGCTCGCCGGCGAGCAACTGGTGGATCGCTGAGTGCTCGGAGTCGACCGGGATGATCGACGCGCCGGTCGCCTCGGCCAGCTGGGTCACCAGCTCGCCGCCGACGACCAGCGACTCCTTGTTGGCGAGCGCCAGGTCGATTCCCTCGCCGAGCGCCGCCACCGTCGCGACCAACCCGGCCGAGCCGACGATCGCATTGAGCACGAGGTCGCACTGGGCCTCGGCGACGAGGCGCACCAGGCCGTCGGGCCCCGACAACAGCTCGCCGTCGGTCCACAGCTCGCCGGCGCGCGCGGCCGCGTCCGAGTCGGCGAGCGCGATCCGCGTCACACCGAGCGTACGAGCCTGCTCGATCAGCGTCTCGTGGTCGGTCCCGGCGCTGAGACCGACGACCTCGAGCTCGCCACCGGCGCGAGCGACCACATCGAGCGCCTGCACGCCGATCGAGCCGGTCGATCCCAGGATCACGATCCGGCGGGGCATCACACTGCGGTCTGGCGCGGCGTGGCCATCAGTGGATCACGCCGGTCCAGACGTAGTAGGCGGCGACGATCGTGAAGCTGATCGCGTCGAGGCGGTCGAGCGCGCCGCCGTGGGCGCCGAACAGCCTGCCGGTGTCCTTGACGCCCGCGTCACGCTTGATCATCGACTCGAACAGGTCGCCGATCGGCGCCAGCACCGCGACCACGATCCCGAGCAACAGCGCATCGCCCTTGGTCATCCACGGCTGGTACTGGCCGGCGATGAAGATCGAGACGATCGCGACGAACATCCCACAGCCGAGCCCCTCGACGGTCTTGTTCGGCGAAATCTCCGGCGCCAGCGGCCGCCGGCCGAACAGGCGGCCGCCGAAGTACGCGCCAGCATCACCGAGGAAGGTCCCGATCATCACGTCGATGATGATCGAGCCGCCGTGGGGCAGGCCACGCAGCAACTCGGCGTGCGCGAAGGCGAGCCCGAGCCACCAGATCCCGAGCAGCGTGCCGGCGATCCGCACGGTCGCCATCCCGCGCCGCTGCGCGGCGAGCACCGCCAGGAACGTGACCGGGATCGAGATCATCGCCACCTCGAGGACGTTGCGGACGTCGCCGTAGCGCGCCACGATCACGAGCGCGATCGCCGCCGCGAACCCGACCGCCTGGATCGGCCGCCACCGCTCGAGCATCTCGTAGAGCTCGATCAGGCACAGCACCGATCCGACCATCATCAGCACCGCCCAGGCGAGCCCGCCGACATCGACCAGCGCGATCGCCAGCACGGCTGCCGGCACCGCGACGAGCACGCGTGCAAGCAGGTCCGAGCGTTTGCGCGGCGGCTTGCCCGAACGCGAAGACCGACCGCGGCGCGGCCGCGGCTGCTCGGGCGGGGGCCGCCGTCGACGTCGGTCGCTGGTGGTGGTCATCTACCGACCCCCGAAGCGGCGGCGGCGCGCAGCAAACTCGTCGAGTGCACGCTCAAACGTGTCGCGGGAGAAGTCGGGCCAGAGCTCGTCGCAGAACACGAACTCCGAGTATGCGGTCTGCCAGATCAGATAGTTGGAGATGCGCTGCTCGCCGCTGGTGCGGATCACGAGATCGGGATCGTGCATGTCGGGCGCGTACAGGTGGGTCCGGAACTCTTCCTCGGTCGTGCCGGTGAAGCTCCGCGCCGCGTCGACGATCTCGGCGCGGCCGCCGTAGTTGAACGCGACGAACAGCGTGATCCGGTCGTTGTCGGCAGTCGTCCGCTCGGCCCACTCCATTCGCCGTAGCAGCGCGGGCGCGATCCGCCCGTCGCGCCGTCCGACGAACCGCATCCTCACGCCCTCGGCGTGCAGCTCCGGCGTCTCGACCTCGAGCCGACGCCCGAACATCTCCATCAGGCCCGCCACCTCGTCGTCATCGCGCGACCAGTTCTCGGTCGAGAACGAGTACACGGTCAGCTCACGCACGCCGAGCGAGACCGCATCGCGCAGCGATGCCTTGACCGCGTCGGCGCCGGCCTCGTGGCCCGCGACCGTCGGCAACCCGCGGCGTTTGGCCCAGCGGCCGTTGCCGTCGGTGATGATCGCGACGTAACGAGGCCAGCCCTCGCCGCGGTGCGCCGCGTCGGGCCCGGTGACGGCCTCGATCGTGGGCTGCGGTTGCGCTCCGGGGCCCAGGATCGTCACACCTCGAGGATGTCGTCTTCCTTGTGCTTGAGCAGCTCGTCGAGCTCGGCGACGCGTGCGTCGGTGACCTTCTGCAGCTCGACCTCGGCCCGATGCTCGTCGTCAGACCCGGCGTCGCCGCCCTCCTTGAGCTCGCGCAGGTCGTGCATCACGTCGCGGCGGATGTTGCGAATCGCAACCCGCCCGTCCTCGGCGATATTGCGCACGACCTTGACCAGCTGACGGCGTCGCTCCTCGGTCAGCTCCGGTACCGACAAGCGGATCACGTTGCCGTCGTTGCCAGGGGTCAGGCCGACGTCGGACTCGAGGATCGCGCGCTCGATCGCCTTGATCGAGCTGCGGTCGAATGGCTGCACGGTCAGCATCCGGGGTTCGGGCGCCGAGATCGTCGCCAGCTGCTTGAGCGGCGTCATCGCACCGTAGTAGTCGACCACGATCCGATCCAGCAGCGCCGGGCTGGCACGACCGGTTCGGACCGAGCCGAACTCATGCCTGGTCGACTCGACCGATTTGCCCATCCGCTCACGCGCATCGGCGAGCAGCTCGTCGATCATCTCGGAATCGCTCATCCGCTCACCTGGCCTCTCGGCTCCGACAGTAGCTCAGCCGCCGACCGAGAACCGGGAGAACCGGCGGATCACCACGTTCTCGCCCATCTCGGCCGCCAGCGCCTCGCGCAGCTGCTCGATCGTCTTGCCGCCGTGCTTGTCCTCGTTGACATGCTTTTGGCGCGCCAGCACGACCTCGTCAAGCCACTTGTCGAGCTTGCCCTTGACGATCCGCTCGCGGACGTTCTCGGGCCGATCGGCCGCCTGCTCGACCGCGATCCGCTGCTCGCGGGCGCGGTCATCCTCCGGCACGTCGTCCTCGGAGATCGCGATCGGGTTGGCCGCGGCCACGTGCAGCGCGACGTCGCGGGCGAACTCGACGAACTTCTCATTTCGAGCGACGAAATCGGTCTGGCAGTCGACTTCGACCAGCACCCCGATCTTGTTGTTGGCGTGGATGTAGCTCTGCACCACGCCCTCCGAGACCGTGTTGCCCGCGCGCTTGGCGGCCTGCGCCGCGCCCTTGGCGCGCAGCAGCTCGACCGCCCGATCGAGATCGTTCTCGGTCTCGACGAGCGCGTTGCGGCAGTCCATCATCCCCGCGCCGGTGAGGTCGCGCAGCGCCTTGACGTCCTGGGCGGTGGGGGTGCTCATCCGTTCTCCTGGCCCGACTCGGGCGCGCTCGGTGCCTCGGCGCCCGGCTCCGGTGCGCTCGGCGCCTCAACAGCCTGCTCGGCAGCGGCAGGCTCCGGTGCGCTCGGCGCCTCAACAGCCTGCTCGGCAGCGGCAGGCTCCGTCGCGCTCGGCGCCTCAGCGGCCGGCTCCGGCGCGCTCGGCGCCTCAGCGGCAGGCTCCGGTGCGCTCGGCGCCTCAGCGGCAGGCTCCGGCGCGCTCGGCGCCTCGACAGCCTGCTCGGCAACGGCAGGCTCGGGGGCGCTCGGCGCCTCGGCGGCAGGCTCGGCCGTCGCCGGCTGCTCGACGGCGGCGGCAGGCTCGGCAGCGGCCGGCTCGGCGGGCGCCTGCGTGGCCGGCGCTGCGGCACTAGTAGCGGCCTCGGGCTCGGGCGGCGGGGGCGCCGCCGCCTCGGTTGGCGTTGCGGCCGTGGGCGCCGGAGCGGTCTCGGGAGCGGGCGGCGGTGGTGGGGTCGCCTCCGGCGCCGGGGCAGCGGCGGGCGCAGCGGCTGCCTCCTGGCGGGCTCGCTCCTCGGCCTCGACCCGGGCCTGCTCCTCGGCCTCGGCCCGCGCTCGCTCCTCGGCCTCGCGACGCGCCTGCTCCTCGGCCTCGCGCCTGGCGCGCTCCTCGGCCTCCTGGCGCTCACGCTCCAGGCGGGCACGCTCCTCCTCGGCCCGGAACAGCTCATGGCCCGCGGCGACGACGTCGCCGATAGCGCTCGTGATCGCCGCGCACGAACGGATCGCGTCGTCGTTGCCGGGGATCACGTAGTCGATCCCGTCGGGGTCGCAGTTGGTGTCGACCAGCCCGATGATCGGAATCCGCAGCCGCTGCGCCTCGCGCACCGCGATCGCCTCGGTCTTGAGGTCGATCACGAACATCGCATCGGGCACGCGCTGCATGTTCTTGACGCCGCCGAGGTTGGCGCGCAGCTTCTCGAGGTCGGCCTGGGCCGACATCCGCTCGCGGGTCGGCAGCAGTTGCAGCTGGCCCTCGGTCTCGTAGCGCTCGAGGTCGTGGAGGCGGCGGATCCGCTGCGAGATCGTCTGGAAGTTCGTCAGCAGCCCGCCGAGCCAACGATGGTTGACGTACGGCATGTCGGCCGCGGTCGCGGTGTCCTTGATCGCGTCACGGGCCTGCTTCTTGGTGCCGACGAACAGCACGGTCCCGCCGCGGCGGGCGACCTCGTCGACGAACCGGCGCGCGTCCTCGAGCAACGCGTCGGTCTGCAGCAAGTCGATGATGTAGATCCCATCGCGCTCGCCGAAGATGAAACGGCGCATCTTGGGATTCCAACGGCGTGTCTGGTGGCCGAAGTGAACGCCGGCCTCCAGCAGCTCCTTGATGCCGATCTGAGCCACTGATCCTGCTCCCTTGTCTGTGGTTGTACGTCGATTGCCCGCCGGGCCGGCGATCGCGCACCTCGGACATCTGACCGAGGCAGGGCCGCGAGCCGCACCATGGCGGGGTTGGGAAACGAGAGTCCAACGAGTCTACGCCAGTTTTCCGCACCCGTCGCCAGCCGCGGGCGTCAGCCGCGCGCGGCAAGCCGCAGCGCAGCCGTCAGATCGTCGGGCAGCTCGGAGCTGACGTCGATCGCGGCACCGGTCACCGGATGGGTGAACGCGAGCCTCGCGGCATGCAGGAATTGGCGGGAAAGGCCGTACCGGCCCGCGACGCCATATTGCGGATCGCCGCAGACCGGATGCCCGATTGCGGCCATATGCACGCGAATCTGGTGGGTCCGACCGGTCTCGAGCACCACTCGCAGAAGCGTCGAGGCGGGCAGCAGCCGCTCGATCTCGAAGTGCGTGCGCGCCTCACGCGGGACACCGGTGTCGAGCGAGTGGCGCTTCCGGTCGCGACGATCGCGGCCGATCGGCGCATCGATCGTGCCGGATCGAGCCTCTGGCCGTCCGTCGACCAGGGCGAGGTACTCGCGCCGCAGTTCGCGGCGGGCCAGCGACCGCGTCAGCGCGCGGTGGACCGTGTCCGATCGCGCGACCACGATCAGCCCCGACGTGTCGCGGTCGAGCCGGTGCACGATTCCCGCGCGGCCGGTGTCCGGACCGCCGGCGGCGAGCGCCGACAATGCCTGAGCGAGCGTGCCGGTCCGGTGTCCGGCCGCCGGATGCACGACGACGCCGGCGGGCTTGTCGACGACAAGCAGGTGCTGATCCTCGAACGCGATCGTGAACGGGGCCGGATCGCCCGTCGCTGCGATCTCGTCGCCATCGCCGGCGGTCCGCTGCACCGTCACGATCGCGCCGGCTCGAATCACATGCCGTTTCGGGCGCGCGACGCCGTCGACCAGCACCGCGCCTTCGTCGATCACGGCCGCCGCCCTGGTGCGCGAGCCGAGCGGGCCAGCCAGAAACCGGTCCAGACGGGTGCCCGCGTCGTTCGGCGCGACGGTCAGCTCGAGCGGCTCGGCGATCTCAGGGTCGCTCACGAGCGCCCGCGTGCGATTCCCAGCTCGATCACGAGCACGAGCACGATCACCCCGACCGTGATCGCGATATCTGAGCAGTTGAACGGCGGCCAATGAGGCAGCTTGATGAAGTCCGTCACCGACCCGTCGATCAGACGGTCGAGCAGGTTGCCCAGCGCGCCACCGACCAGTAGCCCAGTCGGCAGCCACAGCCACGGGCGCCCCGGGTCGCGCAGAAAGAACGCCAGCAGCGCGATCGCGACCACGGCGGTGACGATCACGACCAACGCGCCGCCGCCGGCCAAAAAGCCAAACGCGACCCCGTTGTTCTGCTCGTGCACGAGGTGCAGCCACGAGAACACCCGCTCGGACTGCCCTGGCTGGATATGGGTCTTGACCAGGTGCTTGGTGATCCGATCGGCGACCAGCACCGCCGCCATCACCGCCGCCGCGGCCAGCACCGGTGCGGCACGTCGGTTCCGGGTCATCGTCGCCGCGCCGGTGGTCGCTCGCCGGTCAGCCGATCGCATCGAGCAGCAGCGCCCGGGCCACGTACAGCACGATGATCGCGACGATCGGCGACAGGTCGAGCATTCCGATCGAAGGGATCAGTCGCCGGAAGATCCGCAGATATGGCTCGCAGACGTCACGCAGGAACGTCATCACGCTGTCGGTCCAGCGCGCGTAGGGCAGCCGCATCCCGAACGAAAACAGCAGATTCAGCAGGATGTAGATGAAGATCAGGGCGATGTAGACCTCAAACAGCGCGCCCACATAGCGAGCGATGTCGGCGCGCGCCGAGGCGAGGGCCAGCATCAGCCGCCCTGCCGGTCAGACAGCACTCGGTCGATCGCCGCGGCGAACGCGGCGCGGAGACCGCCGCGCTCGAGCGCATCGAGGCCACGTGCGGTCGAGCCACGCGGCGAGGTCACCTCGCGGCGGACCGCGAGCGTGTCGAACCCGCGCGAGGCCAGTAGCTCAGCCGAGCCCGCCATCGTCTCGGCGACCAGCCGGCCGGCAAGGTCGGCGCGCAGACCGTGACGGACGCCCGCGTCGGTCTGAGCTTCGGCGACCAGCGCCATGTAGGCGGGCGCGACGCTGGTCAACGCGGCTGCGACGGACGCCAGCGCATCCGCCACCGTCTCCACGGTTCCGAGCCGGCCGAACAGCTCGAGCACCTGCGCCTCGAGCGCGGCGTCCAGCGGTGGCGCGCCCGCTGTGCGACGCAGATCGGGGTCGACCGGCGAGTACAGGACCACTCCGCGGCGCACTTCGACGGGGGTGTTCGGCATCAACCTGAACACCTGCGCGCCGGGGTAGGCGCGCAGCAGATCGCGGACCGCGATCCCGCCGACGACCGAAGCGACCGCGCGCGCTTGCCCGGCGATCTCACTCGCGACCTGCTCGAGCTGGTAGGGCTTGTGGCAGAGCACCACCAGGTCGGCCTCGCGCGCGACCTCGACGTTGCCAGCCGCACGTCCGCCGAGCTCGTCGGCCAGCGCCCGCGCGCGGCCCGAACCCGAGTCCGACGCGAGCACCGGATCACCCCAGCCCCGCGCCATCGCGCGGGCCATGTTCCCGGCACCGATCAAACCGACCTTCATAGCCGGATCAAATCTACCGGCGCGCGTCGCCGCGGCCGGATCAGGACTGGTTGAAGAAGCCCTTCTCGACAAGCCGCGCACGCTCCTCGGAGGAGACTTCGACGTTGCGCGGCGTCAGCAGAAAGACCTTGTCGGCGATCCGATCCATGCCACCGTCGAGCGCGTAGGTCAGGCCCGAGGCGAAGTCGATCAGGCGCTTGGAGAGGTCGGCATCGGTGCCCTGCAGGTTGATGATCACCGGGATCGACTGCTTGAACTTGTCGGCGACGTCCTGGACGTCGTTGAAGCTGCGGGGGGCGACGAAGTGCACCCGGACGTCGCCGCCATTGCGACTGGTGGCACGACCGACCGAGCGCAGCGCCGTCGTCGGGCGGCGATCGGCGGGCGCGTCGTCGGCGAAGATGTCGTCGATGTCGTCGCGCCGCCGGCGTGAGCTGCTCAGCCGGCGGACGTTCGGGCGCTCGCGGTAGCTGTCGTCGGCCGCCGGCTCGGGGTCCGCCGCGGCGTCGTAGTCGTCGTCTTCGTAGCTCTCGTCCTCGGCAAGGCCGAAGTACACGAGCGTGCGGTGCCAGGTGTCTCGAATCGGCATAGCGCTGAAATGGTTCGTGCGGGGACGTGAAATCCCTCTACGGCGATTATGTCGGGTTCCGGTACAGGCTCGTGCCGAGTCGCACGATTGTCGCGCCTTCGGCCGCCGCGACCGCGTAGTCCTGGCTGGTTCCCATCGACAGCTGCGCCAGCCCGTGACGCGCCGCCAGCTCACGCAACCCGGCGAAGTACGGCCGGTTGCGCTCGGGATCGTCGACCCGCGGCGGCATCGTCATCAGGCCGACGACGGTCACCGGGCAGCGCTCCAGCATCGCCGCCAGCTGCGCGGGCTCGATCCCGCTCTTACCGGTCTCACCGGCGACATTGACCTCAATCAGCACCTTGGTATCGGTTGTCGCGTGGCGCTCCAGCGCTGCGATCGCCGATTCGGACGCGAGCGAGTGGATGTAGCGCACACGGCCGACCAGATCTCGGACCTTGCGGCTCTGCAGATGTCCGATGAAGTCCCAGGTGAAGGCGTCGCCGGCGACCGCCTGCTTGGCGACGAGCTCCTGCGCCCGGTTCTCCCCCACGACCGTCACGCCGCCGTCCGCCAGCGCCGCCAGCTCGGCCGCGGGCAGGTACTTGACGGCGGCGAGAATCTCGACCTCGGCCGGGTTTCGTCCGGCGTCGGCGATCCGCTGACGCGCGACCGCCAGGTTTTCGCGAACGGTCTCAGATCGCAGGTCCGCGATCAGGTCAACCACGCCAGACCCGCCTGACGTCCGGTGACACCCGCATCGCGGCGATGCGAGTAGAACAGCTCCGGTGCGCAGATCGTGCACATGCCGAGGTCGTGGACCGTGCGCACGCCGGCGGCCGCCAGCTGTGCGGCCGCGATCGCCTTGAGGTCGAGATTGTCGCCGGCACGTGCGCCCGGGTAGGCCGCGAATCGCGCGTGCAGCTCTTCGCCTACCTCGTAGCAGCAGCGTCCGGCACCGGGCCCGATCGCCGCCTCGAGCGATCGTTCGTCGGGCATCAAATCGCGCACGGCGCGGACGCCGGCCGCGATCACGCCCTCGTCCAGGCCACGCCAGCCGGCGTGCACGACCGCGACCGCGCCGCCGGCGGCGATTGCGATCGTCAGACAGTCGGCGCCGAGCGCCGCCGGGGCGATCCCGTGCAGACGTGTCGCCTGGCCGTCGACCTTGACTCGCTCGGTCGCCATCCCCGGGTCGTCGAGCACGCGGATCGCCGCGCTGTGGGTCTGGTACATGAAGGCGGGCGTCGGTGCGCCGACGGCATCGCCGAGGACCACCCGGTTGCGGGCCGCGCAGGCTGGGTCGTCGTCGGTCGAGAAACCGAGGTTGAGCGTCGCGAACGGCCCCGAAGAACTGCCGCCACGGCGGGTCGTGAACACCGCGCGGGCGCCCGGCAGCTCGATCGCGAACTGTCCCGCCAACTCGTAGAACGGCGCTGGAGGCTGCATCGCGACGAGCCTATCCGGGCATCGCACCGCGGCGGCGGGCCGCCGCCAGCGCCGTCTGGAGCTCACCATCGCGATCGCGCACACGCCCGTCGAGCCTCGCCGCGAGCGCGGCCCGCAGCCCGTCGCCGATCCCCGGCCCGGCGGGCACACCGGCGGCGATCAGATCGGCTCCGCCAATCGACAGCCGCACGGTCCGCAGCCGCCCCAGCCAGTCGGCGGCGGGACCAGCCGCGCCGAGCGCGCCCGCGAGTGCAACCGCCTCGAGCGGCGCCCCGTCGACGGCCGACGCGATCGATGACGGCACGCCCGCGCGCCGCAGCGGCCCGACCAACCGGGGTCCGAGCCGCGCGGTGTGGAGGATCAACTCGCGACGCGACGCCTCAAACCCGAGACGGTCGAGCAGCGGCGCGCGGGTCACCTCCGCCACCCGCAACAGCGCCACCGCCAGCGACAGCGCGCCACGATCGCCCGCGTCGCCGAGCAGCGACAGCGCGGCCCGGGCGAGCGCCGGCCCGTCCAGGCCGAATCCGAGTGCAATCGCGCTATCGAGCGCTAACCCGGCCAGCGCGCCCAGCGCCGCGATTGGGTCGGGCTCGTCGGCGAGTGTTCGCAGCTCGGCACCGACCCGCGTCGAGCTGACCGTGCTCAGCGCCCCGAGCGCGACCGCCTCGGTGGCAAGCGCGTAGGTGCCAGACTCGACGGCGAAGCCCAGCCGCGAGCCGTAGCGGGCCATCCGCAGAAGCCGCGTCGGATCATCGATAAAGCTCGCGCGGTGCAGCACCCGCAGCCTGCGACGCTCAAGGTCTCCGAGCGCCTCGTCAACCGCCAGCAGCTGACCGCGCCGGACGCCGGACACGCCCAGCGCGAGCGCGTTGACGGTGAAGTCGCGACGGCGCAGATCCGGCCCGATCGCAGCGGGGCGCACCTGCGGCAGCGCGCCGGGGCGCGGATAGTGCTCGGCGCGCGCCCGTGCGAGGTCGCAGCGCACGTCGGCAAGCCAGACGGTCGCGGTCTCGAACTGGTCGTGAGCTCGGACCGGCTGCTGCAGCGCTGCCAGCACCGGCGCCAACGGGCCCTCGACGACGACGTCGAGGTCGGTTGGCGTGAGGCCGAGCAACAGGTCGCGCACGGTGCCTCCAACCACGTACGCCGACGTCGCCCGCGAGAGCGCCGCAAGCAGCGGTGAAAGCTCGGCGCGCGCCCGCAAGCGTGCCAGCAGCCCGGCGGAGTCGACGGGTTCCACGTCGCCCATGATCGCGCCTCAGCTGCACGGACGCCCGAGCGCCCTTCTACCATGGCTCGGCATGCCGAGGCTTATTCCGCGTCGGCCGCTGTGGCGTGGACTGCTGGCGGCCGGTGCCGTCATCGTTGCGCTGGGCGTCGCCGCGATCGTCGTGGTCGTCGCCAACAAGCCACACAACGTGTCGCATCCGGACCTGGAGTTCACGAACCCCACGACTCCGGCGACGACGACGCCGCAACAGATCAAGCGCAAGCAGCTCGACAATTTCCAGTGGCCCGTCTACGGGTACACGCAGTCGCGCACGCATACGTTCGCCGCGCCGACTGCGCTGAAGCCGCCGCTGCACGTCGGCTGGGCCTACAACGACGGTGCGCTGCTCGAGTTCCCGCCGGTCATTTACCACCGCGCGATGTTCGTGCTCGACGACGATGCGTCGGCGAAGGAACTGAACATCACCAACGGCAAGGTGATCTGGCAGCGCAAGCTCGGCACGCTCGCAGCCGCCTCGCCGGTCGTCGCCGGCCATCAGGGCGAAGTGCTGATGCCCACCCTCTCCAATCACGGTCACGCCCCGGGCGGCGGCTCGTTCTACGCGCTGTCGATGAAGACCGGCAAGATCCTCTGGCGTCGGCCGGTTGGGGCGGGCTCCGAGACCTCGCCGATCGTCTCCGGGCGCACCGTCTACTACGGCGACGGGGCGGGCAACCTGTACGCCCGCGACGTCGTCAACGGTCACCTCGACTGGGCCTATCACGCCGCCGGCGCGATCAAGGGCGGGCCGGCGCTCGTCAACGGCGTCCTGTACTTCGGCGACTACGCCGGACGGGCGTACGCCGTGCGCGCCTCCAACGGCCATCAGATCTGGGCCGTGAGCACCGATGGCGCCCACTTCGGGTTCGGCTCGGGGCAGTTCTACACGACGCCCGCGGTCGCCTTCGGCCGCGTCTACCTGGGCAACACGGACGGGTTCGTGTACTCGTTCGGGGCGCGCAACGGCAAGCTCGCGTGGGCGACTCACACCGGCGCATATGTCTACGCGTCGGCGGCGGTCGCCGACCCCAAGGGCGTCGGACCGACCGTCTACGTCGGCTCCTACGACCAGAACTTCTACGCGTTCAACGCCCAGTCGGGCGCAATCCGCTGGAAGCATCCGGCCGGAGGCCGAATCTCGGGCTCGGCGACCGTCATCGGCAACGTCGTCTATTACTCGAATCTGGCCTCAAAGACGACGGTCGGCCTCAACGACGCGACCGGCAAGCAGGTGTTCTTCTTCAAGGACGGCGCGTTCACGCCGGCGATCGCCGACTACCACGCGATCTATCTGATCGGCTACGGCGAGATCTACCAGATGCTGCCGTCGCGCCCGAGGCACAAAGCTCGGGCGGGGGCGGCCGCCGGCGCAGCCGCCGCGGCCAAGCATCACCACAAGCACTCGAAATCGGCGAAGCACAGCACCAAGGCAGCCCAGCAGCGCGCCAAGGCAGCCAAGCAGCGCGCCAAACCGGCACATCATCACTCGCCGAACAAGGCGAAGGCGTCCGCGCACTCGCAGTCCGGTCACAAGCACGCGTCGGCAAAGTCACAGCATCACACCAAGCAGACAGAGCCCAAGGCAAAGTCCTCGTCGTCGGCTCACCACAGCGCAAAGCAAGGCCACGGCCAGGCAAAGCACAGCTCGGACAAGAAGAGCGCTAAAGCCAGTAACGGCGGGCATTCAGACGGCCAGGACAAGAACAGCAAATGAGAGTGCGTCCCATCGCTCTGCTATACTGTGTCGTCTATGCGCTGCCGTAGTGGAAGTCATTGTGAACGTCCCGCCGAGAAGGGGCGCCGGTTCTGTGCAGAGCATGCCGCCGAGCTCGATCGCATGCGCGAGGAGCTCAAGGATGCCGCCGCCGCCCGGATCGGACGGGGTCGTCCGAAGCGGTCGTCGACATGCTGCCGACCCGGCTGCTATGAGCCCCGCGTCCCGCCCGCCGCGTATTGCGACACGTGCGCAGCGGCCGGTTACGTGGAAGAAGCCGCCTGAGCGCGGCTGGCCGCCGGACCACCTGACCACAGCACAACTTCAATGCCGAGGCCGAAGCGGCGTGTGCCTACGCACGCCTGACCGGGATCCCGTCATCGGCGAGGCGTTGTTTGGCCTCGCGCACGGTGTGGCGCCCGTAATGCAGGATCGATGCGAGCAGCACCGCATCGGCGCCCGCCCGCACGGCGTCGCTGAGATGTTCAAGCGTCCCCGCGCCGCCTGACGCGATCACCGGCACCCCGACCGCGGTGCAGACGGCACGCGTCAGCTCCAAGTCGTAGCCGGCGTTGGTTCCGTCGCGGTCCATGCTGGTCAGCAGGATCTCCCCTGCCCCGCGGGCGGTCGCCTCGCGCGCCCATTGCACCGCGTCGCGACCGGTCGGCGTCCGTCCGCCGGCGAGGAACGCCTCCCAGCCGGACACGGCGCCGTCATCGCCCCGCACCGCCTTGGCATCGATCGCGAGCACGACGCACTGGGCACCGAACCGGGCCGACAGCTGATCGAGCAGCTGCGGGCGCTGCAACGCCGCGGAGTTGACCGAAACCTTGTCAGCCCCGGCATCGAGCACCGCCTGGGCGTCGGCGACCGAGCGGATACCACCGCCGATCGTCAGCGGCACGAACACTTCGTCGGCGGCGCGCCGCGCCAGGTCGACGACCGTCGCACGCTTGTCCGAGGTCGCGGTGATGTCGAGGAACACGACCTCGTCGGCGCCGTCACGGTCATAGCGGGCCGCGAGCTCGACCGGGTCCCCCGCGTCGCGCAACTCAACGAACTCGACGCCCTTGACGACGCGACCGCGGTCGACGTCGAGACAGGGAATCACACGCTTGTAGTGCACTAGCGGGTCTCCACGGAGACCACTAGCCCGCGGGCGCGGGCGCATGCCCGGGGGCCCCGTCGAGCGCCGCCTGGCCGTCGCCGACGTCGAATCGCCGCTCGTACAGGGCCTTGCCGACGATCACGCCGGTGAGGTTCACCTGTCGCAGCGCCGCCAGCGCGCGAAGGTCATCGAGCGAGGACACGCCGCCCGAGTAGATGAAGCCGCCGCGGACGACCGCGGCGATCGACCTGACCTCGTCGAGGTCGGGCCCGCACATCATCCCGTCACGGTCGATGCTCGAGTAGACGAACCGAGATACACCGCGCGTGGCGAGGCTTTCGATCACCGCGCGGGCGGGGATCTCGGTCTGATCGGTCCAGCCGTCGGCGGCGAGCAGGCCGCCGCGCGCGTCGACTGACACCGTCACGCGGTCGCCGTGGTCGGCGATCGCCCGGTCCAGCAGCTCGACGTCGTGCAGCGCAGCCGTGCCGAGCACCACCCGGGCCGCGCCCGCCGCCAGCACCGCATCGATCGAGTCACCGCTGCGCAGTCCGCCACCGACCTGGACCGGGACGTCGATCGCCTCGGCGATCCGCCGAACCTGCTCGAGGTTGACCGGCTCACCGGCGCGCGCGCCATCGAGGTCGACGAGGTGCAGCGCCCTGGCACCGGCCGCGACCCAACGGCGGGCGGCATCGAGCGGATCGGCGTCATAGCTCGTGCGCTGGTCAAACTCGCCCCGCTGCAGCCGCACCGCGCCCCCGTCGAGGATGTCGATCGCCGGGTACAGGATCATGCGCGCACCCGAATCGCGGCGGACCCGGAGCCCGGCCCGGCACCGACACACAGCTCGACGAAGTTGCGCAGCAGCGCGAGGCCGTGCGTCGAGGATTTCTCCGGGTGAAACTGGGTGCCGAACACGTTGTCTGACGCGACGAACGTCGCGAATCGCTCGCCATACTCGGTGGTGGCGACGATCTCGCGGCGATCGCGCGGGCGAGCCGCGAATGAGTGCACGTGATAGAACGCCGTGCCGCCCGGCGGTAGGCCGGCCGTCAGCGGCGATGCCCGCTCGAACGCCACCTCGTTCCAGCCGATGTGCGGGACCCGCAGACCATCGCTCGCCAACCGCGTGACCTCCCCGCCGACCAGACCGAGCCCGTCGTGGATGCCGAGCTCGTGGGAGCGCTCGAATAGCAGCTGCATCCCGAGACAGATCCCGAGCACCGGCGTGCCGCGCTGCGCGGCCGCGACGATTCCGGCATCTAGCCCGGCTTCGCGCAGCCCGGCGATCCCGGCGCCAAATGCCCCGACGCCCGGCACCACGACACCGTCGGCGTCGGCGATCTGCTGCGGATCGGGGCACAGTGCGACGTCGGCGCCGACATGCTCAAGTGCCTTGACGACGGATCGGCGGTTGCCCATCGCGTAGTCGACGACCGCGATCACGTCAACGAACCCTTCGTCGACGGGATTCCGTTCTCGCTCGGGTCAAGCGCGACCGCCGCGCGCAGCGCACGCGCCGACGCCTTGAACGCGGCCTCGATCATGTGGTGGGCGTTCACGCCGGCCTCGATCGTCAGATGCATCGTCAGCCGGGCATTGGTGGCCAGCGCTCGGAAGAATTCCTCGGTCAGCTCGTAGTCGAAGTCGCCGATCGCACCGGTCGGCAGTCGCGAGCCGTCGAACACCAGCAGTCCGCGCCCGGAGACGTCGATCGCACAGGCGGCCCTGGCCTCGTCCATCGGCACGGTCGCCTGGCCGTAGCGGTGGATGCCGGCGCGTCCGCCGAGCGCACGATCAAGCGCCTGGCCAATGCAGATGCCGACATCCTCGACGGTGTGGTGGCCGCCGGTCTGCAGGTCGCCGCGCGCCTCCACGGCCAGATCGAGCCGGCCGTGGCGTGCGAGCAGGTCCAGCATGTGGTCAAAGAATCCGATCCCGGTCTGGCGGGCGCCGGCACCGTTTGCGCCCAGCGTGAGCCGCACCGAGATCGTCGTCTCCGCGGTGCTGCGCTCGATCTCGGCGCTGCGCGTCATCGTCGCTGGATCCCCCGCCATCTCAGCCATTGTCGCGAACCCGTGCCTCCATCGACCGCGCGTGCAGCTCGAACCCCTCGGCCCGTGCGATCGCGGCGCCCGCTCGCGTCAGCGCCGCCGGATCGTGTTCGATCCGTACCTCGCTGAACCGCCGCCGGAAGGTTGCCGGCGACAACCCCGACGCAAACCGCGCCGCGCCGTTGGTCGGCAGCACATGGTTGGAGCCCGCGACGTAGTCCGAGAACGCGGTGGCGCTGGCCTGCCCGACGAGCACGCAGCCGGCGTGCCGGACGTCGCCGGCCAACTCCTCGGCGGCCTCACCGATCAGCTGCAGATGCTCGGGCGCGAACGCCTCCGAGACCGCGAGTGCCTGCGCCGGCTCGATCACCTGCACGAGCCGGACGACGGCCGGGCCGTCATCCGCGGCCTCAATCCGCCGCGCGAGCTCGTCCAGCAGCGTGCCATCGTCTGAGATCCCGACCACGATCGTGCCTGGGCCGTGCTCGGCCTGCGCGAGCAGATCGAGCGCGATCGGCTCCGGGTCAAGCCGGCCGCCGGTCGCGATCAGGATCAGGTCCGACGGACCGTTGAAGCCGTCGATCATGACCTGCCCGAAGACCTGGCGCTTGGCCTCCTGGGTATACAGGTTCCCCGGGCCGACGATCACGTCGACCGGGTCGACGGTGTCGGTCCCGTAGGCGAGCGCGGCGATCGCCTGCACCCCGCCCATCCGGTACACGATCGACGCGCCCGCGAGCTTGCAGGCGGCGAGGATCGTCGGATCGATGTCGCCGTTGAGACCGGGCGGCGAGCAGACCGCGATCTCGGGCACCCCCGCGACGCGAGCGGCGACGACCCCCATCACGACCGTGCTCGGGTACGGCGCGCGACCGCCGGGCACGTACACGCCGGCCCGGTCGAGCGCGACCTCTCGCAGCCGCACCTCGTGGTGATCGAAGCTGACCGTGCGGTCGGCGGCCAACCGCCCCTCGGCGACCTTCGCGACATTCGCGATCGCCAGCTCGAGTCCCTCGCGAACGTCAGCCTCGATCCGCTCGCTCGCGGTGTCGAGCTCGGCGTCGGGAACCCGCAGCGCGGCCGGTGTCGCGCCACGGGTGTCGAACTCCCGCGTGTAGTAGCGCAGGGCATCATCCCCGGACGCGCGAACGCGCTCGATGATCTCGGCCACCGCCGGGGCGACGGATTCCGGGGCCGGGACCATCGCTCGCAGATCGGCTGCCAGCAGCGCCGCGTCGCCCGACAGCGTCAGTCGCTCAAGCTCCATGCAGGCGCTCCAGGATCGTGTCGATCTCGACCGCACGCAGCTTGTGCGCGACCGGGTTGGCGATCAGCCGTGCCGTGCAGGTCGCGATCTGCTCGCGCACGACCAGGCCATTCTCGCGCAGCGTCGTACCGGTCGCGGTCAGGTCGACGATCGCCTCGACGAGCCCGGTCAGTGGCGCCAGCTCGACCGACCCCTTGACCTCGACGATCTCGGCCTGACGACCGGTCTGCAGGAAGTAGCCGGTCGCGATCCGCGGGTATTTGGTCGCGATCCGTACGACCCCGAGCCGGCGCAGAGCCTCCTCCGCACGGTCCTCACCGGCAACCGACGCGAGCACCATCTCGCAGCGCCCGTAGCCGAGGTCCATCAGCTCGTAGACCTCGCGCTCGGACTGCTCGAGCAGCACGTCCTTGCCTGTGATCCCGATATCGGCCGCACCGGCCTCGACGTAGGTCGGGACGTCGGTCGGACGCATCGTCACGATCCCGGCGTCCTCGAACAGCAGCTTGCGGTCGTTGGCGCGCACCTCGGCGGTGTCGACGCCGAGCCGCTGCAGCAGATCGAGCGTGTCTGAGAACAGCGCCCCACGCGGGACTGCGATCCGCAGGCCGTTCACCGATCCCGCCGATCGGCGCGAGCACGGGCTTCCTCGCTGGTCAGCGCGATGTGCAGGCGCTCGACGTTGATCGCGAACCCGACGGCGGGCAGCGGGCGCCCGAACGTCCCCAGCAGCTCGTCGTAGCGGCCGCCGGAGCCGATCGGCATCCCGTAGGACGGGTCGTAGACCTGGAACACCGCACCCGTGTAGTAGCCGAGGCTGCGGACCAGCCCGAGGTCGAAGATCACCCGTGCGGCGACGTCGGGCCCCAGCCGCTGGTGGACCTCTCGCATCCCACCGAGCACCTCATGCAGCCGTCCCGAGAGGCCGTCCAGCAGGTCCGGTCCGCCACGGGTGCGGGCGAGGCGCAGCAGCATCGCACGATCGTCGTCGGCCAGCCCGAGCGCGCGGATCTCCTCCTCGACTCCGACGAAGTCCCCGGCGGCGAGCTCGGCGAGGATCCGCTCGCGTTGGGGCTGCTGCACTCCGAACGCCTCCAGTAGCGATGGGTACAGCGACGAGTCGCCGAGCCCGACTCGATAGTCGCGCAGGCCGGCCGCGTCCAGTGCCGCGCATAGGACCGTCAGCATCTCGGCGGTGCCGGCGGCGCCCGGTGCGCCGATCAGCTCAACCCCCGCCTGCAGGAACTCCCGCGATTGGCCGCGCTGGGGGCGCACCCCGCGGTAGGCGAACGCCGTGTAGCAGAACCGCATCGGCGGCTCGACCTGGCCGTATCGGGTCGCCACCAACCGGGCGATCGGAATCGTCATATCGGGGCGGAGGACGAGCACGCTGCCGTGCTCGTCGAACATCCGGTAGGCGGGCGCCGCCTGGGCGAGCGACTGACGCTCAAACGTGCTCTCGTACTCGAGCGCCGGCGTGTGCACCTCGCCGTAGCCGGCCTGCTCAAAGACCGCGTGCATCCGATCGGTCAACGCCCGGATCTCACGCATCTCGTCGGGCAGCACGTCACGCGTGCCGCTCGGTATGCGGTCGACCTGCGCGGGCGCTGTCCGCTCGCCGGGGCGACCGATCGTGCTCACGCCGTGACGGGCGCGTCTTCTGTTCGCACGATTCGCGCGCCGAGATCGCGCAGCCGTTCGTCGATCCGCTCGTAGCCGCGGTCGATCTGCCGGATGTTGCCGATCTCGGTGACGCCGTCGGCGCACAGGGCGGCCATCAGCATCGCCATCCCGGCGCGGATGTCGGGCGACTCGACGCGCGAGCCGTGCAGCCGCCGGCGGCCGGTGACGATCGCGCGATGCGGATCGGAGATCATGATTGAGGCGCCCATCCCGACGAGCTTGTCGCAGAAGTACAGGCGGTTCTCGAACATCCACTCGTGGATCAGCACATTGCCCTCGGCCTGGGTCGCGAGCGCCAGCGCGATGCTCGTCAGATCGGCCGGGAACGCGGGCCACGGGCCGTCCTGAATCTTCGGAATGTGGTCGCCGACGTCGTTCTGGACCCGCAGCTCCTGGTTGCCGGGGACGATGATGTCGTTGCCGCGCTTCTCGGTGCGCAGGCCGAGGCGGCCGAACACCAGCCGGATCATCCGCAGATCGTCGGGCCGGGTGTCCTGGACGACGAGCTCGCCGCCGGTGACGCCCGCCAGCGCCACGAACGAGCCGATCTCGATGTGGTCGGGAGCGATCGTGTGGGTGCAGCCACGCAGACTCGCCTGGCCATGCACGGTGATCACGTTGGAGCCGATGCCGTCGATCGGCGCGCCCATCCCGACGAGCATCCGGGCGAGGTCCTGAACGTGCGGCTCGGAGGCGGCATTGCGGATCACGGTCGTGCCGCGCGTCAGCGCCGCCGCCATCAACGCGTTCTCGGTCGCCATCACCGATGGCTCGTCCATCAGGAAGTCACACGGGCGCAACCCGAGCGGCGGTGCGGTCAACGTGATCTCGTGGCGCTCGTTGCGGACGTCGGCGCCGAGCAGCCGGAACGCGTCGATGTGCGGATCGAGCCGGCGCCGTCCGATCACGTCGCCCCCGGGAGGCGGCATCGTCGCCGAGCCGAACCGCGCCAGCAGCGGACCGGCGAGCAGGAACGAGGCGCGGATCCGCTCCGCGAGCTCGGCGTCGACCGTCGTGCTCGACACCTCGGAGGCGTCGACCTTGACCTCCCCCGGCTGATCGGTCCACTGCACGTTTGCGCCGAGCAGCTCGATCAAGTCCAGCATCGCCTCGACGTCCGAGATCCTCGGAACGTTGGACAGCACGACCTCTTCGTCGGTCAGCAGACAGGCGGCGATGATCGGCAGCGCGCCGTTCTTGTTGCCGGCCGGCGTGATCGTGCCCGACAGCGGCACGCCGCCTTCGATGACGAACTTCTCCAGGGGAATCGACCTCGATCGGTTGGGTAGCGCCGACGGTTGACGGGCCGTCTGGAGGGTAGCCGTTGATCCGCGGTCGGGTGTGTGCGAACGGTCGCGTAACTGATCCTGGGCGCGCTTGCCGGGCCGCAGGTCCTCTAGGGTTATGGCCATGTCGGAGGATTCGCGCACGCAGGCATGGACCCTGCTTCGCGAGTGGACGGAGTCAGACTCGTTACGGCGCCACATGCTCGCCGTCGAGGCGGCGATGCGGGCATATGCGCCGCGCTTTGACGGCGACATCGAGCTGTGGGGGCTGACGGGGCTGCTGCACGACCTCGACTACGAGCGCTACCCGGACCTGGAGACCGGCCATCCGCGTTACGCGCTGACCGAGCTCGAGGCCCGCGGATACCCACCGGAGCTCGTCCGGGCGGTTGCCTCGCACGCCCCGTATCTCGGCGTCAGCCGCGAGACGCCGATGGAGAAGACCCTGTTCGCGGTCGATGAGCTGTCCGGGTTCGTGATGGCGTGCGCGTACGTGCGTCCCGACGGGCTGGTCGGGATGACGCCGAAGTCGGTCAAGAAGAAGCTGAAGACGCCGGCGTTCGCCGCCGCGGTCAGCCGCGAGGACATCACGGCCGGCGCGGCCGAGCTCGGCGTTGACTTCGACGAGCACCTGCGGATCGTGATCGGCGCGCTGGCGGACCGTCGCGACGAGTTGATGCCGGCCACGTCCCAGGCGCCGGCCGCGTGAGCGAAGCGGTCGGCGGCGACCGCATCCGGATCGTCGTGATGGAGGGCGACGAGACCGGGCAGGAGCTGCTCGAGCAGGCGCTGCGCGTGCTCGATCCCGGGATGCTCGGGCTGTCGCTCGAGCTGTGCCGCTACGACCTGTCGCTCGTCAACCGCCGCGCTAGCGCCAACCAGGTCGTGGTAGAGGCAGCGGCCGCGATGCGCGCGACCGGCCTTGGATTGAAGGCCGCGACGATCACGCCCGAGGGCGCCGACGACGTCGGCTCGCCGAACCGGATCCTGCGCGAGCAGGTCGACGGCAAGGTGATCGTGCGAACCGGCCGCCGGCTGCCCGGGGTCGCGCCGATCGCCGGCGTCCACTATCCGATCTCGGTCGTGCGGATGGCGGTCGACGACGCTTACGGCGCGGCCGAGCGCCGCGTCGGGGAACCGGGCGCGGCGGACGAGTCCGCGTACCGCGAGGAGCGGATCACGCGCTCGACCTGCCGCGCCGTCGCCGAATACGCGTTCCGGGCGGCGGCCGGCCTCGGCGCCCGGGTCTATGGCGGGCCGAAATGGACGGTCTCGCCGGTATACGAGGGAATGTTGAAGGAGGAGCTCGACGCCGCGGCCGCACGCCATCCCGACGTGCCCTATCAGCCGGTGCTGATCGACGCGACCTACGCCGGTCTGCTGTCGGGCGCGACCGACGCGCCACTGGTGATCCCGGCGCTCAACCGCGACGGCGACTGCCTCTCGGACCTGGTGCTGCCGATGTTCGGTTCGATCGCAGGCGCCGAGTCGGTGCTGCTCGCGTTCGATGAGTCGTATGACACGAACGTCGCGATGGCCGAGGCCCCGCACGGCACCGCACCCGCCCTCCAGGGCAAGGACGTGGCCAATCCGCTGGCGATGATCCTCGCCTGCGGCGCGCTGCTGCGCGAGGCGGCCACGCGGCACGGCGGCGACTGCGAGCGCGCCTCGCGCGCGATCTATGAGGGCGCACTCGAGACCGTCGCCTCGGGCGTCAGGACCCCGGACCTGGGCGGCCACGCCGGGACGACCGAGTTCACCGAGGCGGTCGTCGGGCACGTGGCCAACAAGCTCGAGGTCTGGTCCTCGCTGGGCTCCTGAAATTTCGGTTGCAGACGTGCCGCGACGTGATCTCCCGCCGCGTCTGGGGTTTCGCCCACAGCACCCGCTTCGGGCGTCCGGCGACCGCCGATTTCGGCGCGGTTCCGTCCGGACGCAAACCTACGCTTGCGAACATATGTTCCAGAGAGCAAGAGGCCGTTTCGAGGCCCTGATCACGGTGATCGACGAGGTGCTCGCGGCGCCCGAGCCCGAGCCCGTCCCCCACCCCCATGACCGCGTCGTCTCGCTGCACCGCCAGCGCCGTGCCGGCTCCGTGCAGGCGCGTGAGCTGCACTGCCTGTGTCCGGTGCGTCGGGCCGCCGAGCCTCCGGACCCCCGCTTGCGCCGCGACCGAGTCGGCGGCTGACGCCCCGCTGACCGCAGCTCGCCGCTCACGTCAACGCCGACCCCACCTGGGGGACCTGACAGGCGGCACCTGCCAAAATGCCCGGATGAGTACTACTGCAGACAACCAGGGCGAGCCGATCACCGAAGCGGGACTGGCGGCCCTGAAGACCGAGCTCGGCGCGCTCGAGACCGTGGCCCGGCGCGACATCGCCGAACGCATCCTTGTCGCCCGCGGCCACGGTGATCTCAAGGAGAACGCCGAGTACCACGCCGCCAAGGAGGACCAGGCGCACCTCGAGACGCGGATCCTGCGGCTGCGCGAACGGCTGCGCAACGCGGTCGTCGTCGACACCGTGGAGGGCGGCAACGTGATGGCGTTCGCCCGCGCCGCGGAGGTCCGCGACCTCGAGTCCGACGAGCTGCACGAGTGGACGATCGTCGGCGCGGCCGAGGCCGATCGCGCCGCCGGCAGGCTGTCCGCCGAATCCCCCGTCGCCAAGGCGCTGATCGATCAGCCGGTCGGCACCACCGTCGAACTCAGCACCCCCCGCGGCGTTCGCCGGCTGCGCATCGAGCGGCTCGCCTGAGCACAGGCTGCTCCGGGGTACTCCGGTGGCTCTGGTGGGCTCCGGTGCCTGGCTCCGGTGGCCCGAGTACGGCAGGCGAAGGCGTCTGGCTGCCACACGCGGCACGGTCGCGCGGCCAGACACCACCGCACCGCGCGCCACCGACCCAAGCGCGCACCGTGCCGCCGGCGGCGGCCAGGCACCGAAGCCACGCGCACCGCATCCGCAGCGGGGCAAGCGCAGGAGCGCCAACGTAAACTGGCCCCGCCCGGACACAAGATCCAGACGGGGCCAATGTAAGGAAAAACCGGCGGCGACCTACTCTCCCAGGCCCTTGCGGGCCAAGTACCATCGGCGCTGAGGGGCTTAACGGCTCTGTTCGGAAAGGGAAGAGGTGTTTCCCCCTCGCCATAGCCACCGGAAACTTGTCAGAGACGCGCTCCTCGCGGGCCTTCAAAACCACACAGTGCCAATGCACGGATATCAAAATATCCGTCAAGCCCTCGACTCATTAGTACCAGTCTCCTACGGATGTCACCATCCTTCCAGAGCTGGCCTATCAACCTGGTGATCTTCCAGGAGTCTTACTCCCTCTAGGGGATGGGAGAGCTCATCTCAAGGCCGGCTTCCCGCTTAGATGCTTTCAGCGGTTATCCGATCCGCACGTAGCTAATCTGCGATGCCCTTGGCAGGACAACAGATACACCAGAGGTGCGTTCATCCCGGTCCTCTCGTACTAGGGACGAATCCTTTCAACTCTCCAACGCCCACGGCAGATAGGGACCGAACTGTCTCACGACGTTCTGAACCCAGCTCGCGTACCGCTTTAATGGGCGAACAGCCCAACCCTTGGGACCTACTTCAGCCCCAGGATGCGACGAGCCGACATCGAGGTGCCAAACCGGGCCGTCGATGTGGACTCTTGGGCCCGATAAGCCTGTTATCCCCGGAGTACCTTTTGTCCGTTGAGCGACGGCGCTTCCACTTGCTACCGCCGGATCACTAAGGCCTGCTTTCGCACCTGCTCGTCCCGTCGGACTCGCAGTCAAGCTCCCTTGCTGCCTTTGCACTCTACGCACGATTTCCGACCGTGCTGAGGGAACCTTTGCGCGCCTCCGTTACATTTTGGGAGGCGACCGCCCCAGTCAAACTACCCACCTGTCACTGTCCAGTGCCCGGATTCACGGCGCACTGTTAGAGATCCAATACATCAAGGGTGGTATCTCAAGATTGACTCCACGCCAGCCGCAGCCGGCGCTTCCACGTCTCCCACCTATCCTGAACGAAATGGATCGAACCCCAATACCAAGCTGTAGTAAAGGTTCACGGGGTCTTTCCGTCTTGCCGCGGGTACTCGGCATCTTCACCGAGACTGCAATTTCACCGAGCCCCTCGTTGAGACAGCGTTCAAGTCGTTACGCCATTCGTGCAGGTCGGAACTTACCCGACAAGGAATTTCGCTACCTTAGGACCGTTATAGTTACGGCCGCCGTTTACCGGGGCTTAGTTTCGATGCTTCGGGTTACCCCTAACATCTCCACGTAACCTTCCGGCACCGGGCAGGCGTCAGCCCCTATACGTCGTCTTACGACTTAGCAGAGACCTGTGTTTTTGGTAAACAGTCGCTTGAACCTATTCACTGCGGCCCTCTCGGGCTCCACTCGCGAGGAGTTTCACCCTACTGGGGCGCCCCTTATCCCGAAGTTACGGGGCGATTTTGCCGAGTTCCTTAACGAGGGTTATCTCGATCACCTTAGTGTACTCCACTTGCCCACCTGTGTTGGTTTTGGTACAGGCACGCGCGACCTCCCTAGAGGATTTTCTCGGAGGCATGGCATCCGGGACTCGCCGGCTTAGAGCCAGCTGGACTCGCGCCTCAGGTTATGCGGCTCCGGATTTACCTAGAGCCACCCCTACACGCTTACCCCAGGACGACCATCGCCTGGGATCCCATAGCCTTCCTCGTCCCCCCGTTCGGTCAAACGGTCGCTACGTGGTACGGGAATATCAACCCGTTGGCCATCGACTACGCCTTTCGGCCTCGCCTTAGGTCCTGACTAACCCTGAGCAGACGAACTTTACTCAGGAACCCTTGGGCAATCGGCGGAGGGGATTCTCACCCCTCTTTCGTTACTTATGCCGGCATTCTCACTTCCGGCGCCTCCACAGCTAACTTACGTCGCTGCTTCTCTGGCACCGGAACGCTCTCCTACCGCGCGATCCAAAGGATCGCACCCGCAGCTTCGGTGACTAGCTTGAGCCCCGTTACATTGTCCGCGCTCGAACACTTGACCAGTGAGCTGTTACGCACTCTTTCAAGGATGGCTGCCTCTAAGCCAACCTCCTGGTTGTCTAGGCACTCGAACATCGTTTACCACTTAGCTAGTACTTAGGGACCTTAGCTGGCGGTCTGGGCTGTTTCCCTCTTGACGCTGAAGTTTATCCCCCAGCAACTGACTCCCGGAGTAGCCGTGACGGTCTTCGGAGTTTGCCTGAAGTCGGTAACCTGGTAGGGCCCCTAGTCCAAACAGTGCTCTACGGCCGCCACGGAATTGATCCGAGGCTATACCTAAATATATTTCGGAGAGAACCAGATATCACTGAGCTTGATTAGCCTTTCACTCCGACCCACAGGTCATCCGCCCAGTTTTCAACCTAGGTCGGTTCGGTCCTCCACGAGGTCTTACCCCCGCTTCAACCTGCCCATGGGTAGCTCGCTCAGCTTCGGGTCTACCGCCTACGACTCAAATCGCCCTATTCGGACTCGCTTTCGCTACGGCTCCGCTCATCGCTTAACCTTGCCGCAGACGAGTAACTCGCCGGCTCGTTATGCAAAAAGCACGCGGTCACACCACGAAGGTGCTCCCACCGCTTGTAGGCACGCGGTTTCAGGTACTATTTCACTCCCCTTCCGGGGTACTTTTCACCTTTCCCTCACGGTACTAGTCCGCTATCGGTCACCAAGGAGTACTTAGCCTTGGAGGGTGGTCCCCCCAGTTTCAGTCCGTGTTTCACGGGAACGGACTTACTCAGGAACACCTGCAGAAGTTCGTGCGGTTTCGTCTACGGGACGATTGCCCTCTTTGGTGCGCGGTTCCACGCGCTTCGACTACTGCACGATTTTGTAACTTCCGCCGAGCCGGCCACGGCTCGGACCAGGTGCCCTACAACCCCAACAGCGCAACGCGTGGCCGCTTGCACGCCATTGGTTTGGGCTGATCCCCTTTCGCTCGCCACTACTCGGGGAGTCTCGTTTGATTTACTTTCCTCGGGGTACTGAGATGTTTCACTTCCCCCGCTTGTCTTCAGCTCGCCTATGTGTTCAGCGAGTGATAGCGCCGCATTACCGACGCTGGGTTTTCCCATTCGGAGATCCGCGGGTCAATGGCTATTCAGCGCCTAACCGCGGCTTATCGCAGCCGTTCACGTCCTTCATCGACTCTTGGTGCCAAGGCATCCACCGTGTGCCCTTACTATCTTGACGGTGATCTTGTTTGGGTGAAGCCCGAAGGCTTCGCCCGGTGATACCCGTTTACATTGGCTACTGTGCAGTTTTCAAGGTCCGCGAAGAGCGTTGGCGGCGCCGGCGCGGCCACGGGGCCCCGAAGGGCGTCCCGCAGACCTGCCGGCTGGGCCGGTCTCTCAAAGCTCAACAGCATGCGCCCACTCCCGGCGATCCGCAGGACGCGCATCGTCGGCGTGGGCCTCCAGGCTCGGTCGACATATCTAGTGGCTGGATGCGCTCGAGACATCCCCGGTGCTCGACAACTCCGTTATGGAGCTGCGGCCCGAGAAGCTCGGCACCCAGCGCCCTCGCGAGGAGGGCTCCCTAGAAAGGAGGTGATCCAGCCGCAGCTTCCGCTACGGCTACCTTGTTACGACTTCACCCCAGTCACGAGCCCCACCTTCGACGGCTCCCTCCCAAAAGGGTTAGGCCACCGGCTTCGGGTGTTGCTCACTCCCATGGTGTGACGGGCGGTGTGTACAAGGCCCGGGAACGTATTCACCGCGGCAATGCTGATCCGCGATTACTAGCAACTCCGCCTTCATGCAGGCGGGTTTCAGCCTGCAATCCGAACCGAGACGCGCTTTAAGGGATTCGCTCCACCTCGCGGTATCGCAGCCCTCTGTACGCGCCAATGTAGCACGTGTGTAGCCCTGGACATAAGGGGCATGATGACTTGACATCATCCCCGCCTTCCTCCGGTTTGTCACCGGCAGTCTCGCATGAGTCCCCAACTAAATGCTGGCAACATGCGACGGGGGTTGCGCTCGTTGCGGGACTTAACCCAACATCTCACGACACGAGCTGACGACAGCCATGCACCACCTGTGAACCTGCCCCGAAGGGAAGCCTTGTTTCCAAGGCGGTCAGGCACATGTCAAGCCCAGGTAAGGTTCTTCGCGTTGCGTCGAATTAAACCACATGCTCCGCTGCTTGTGCGGGCCCCCGTCAATTCCTTTGAGTTTTAGCCTTGCGGCCGTACTCCCCAGGCGGGGCACTTAATGCGTTAGCGCCGGCACGGAGGGAGTCGACACCCCCCACACCTAGTGCCCATCGTTTACAGCGTGGACTACCAGGGTATCTAATCCTGTTTGCTCCCCACGCTTTCGCGTCTCAGCGTCAGTACCGTCCCAGCGAGCTGCCTTCGCCATTGGTGTTCCTCCTGATATCTGCGCATTTCACCGCTACACCAGGAATTCCACTCGCCTCTTCCGGACTCTAGCTCGACAGTTTCCACCGGCATTCCAGGGTTGAGCCCTGGACTTTCACAGCGGACTTACCGAGCCGCCTACACGCTCTTTACGCCCAATGATTCCGGACAACGCTTGCCCCCTACGTATTACCGCGGCTGCTGGCACGTAGTTAGCCGGGGCTTCTTCTGAAGGTACCGTCACTCCAGCCGGCTATTCACCGGCGAAGCTTCGTCCCAACTGAAAGGGGTTTACAACCCGAAGGCCGTCTTCCCCCACGCGGCGTTGCTGCGTCACGCTTTCGCGCATTGCGCAAGATTCCCCACTGCTGCCTCCCGTAGGAGTCTGGGCCGTGTCTCAGTCCCAGTGTGGCTGATCGTCCTCTCAGACCAGCTACCCATCGTTGCCTTGGTGAGCCGTTACCTCACCAACAAGCTAATGGGCCGCGGGCCCATCCCGATGCGGAGGCCGAAGCTTCCTTTCCCCAGCGGTCTTGAGACCGAAGGGCACATTCGGTATTAGCCCGAGTTTCCTCGGGTTGTCCCGATCATCAGGGCAGGTTACCCACGTGTTACTCACCCGTTCGCGGCTTTGCCCCGGACCGAAGTCCGGTTCGTCGCTCCACTTGCATGTGTTAGGCACGCCGCCAGCGTTCGTCCTGAGCCAGGATCAAACTCTCCGTGAAGAACTTCACAAAGAGTCGTCAGGAATTCGCCGGTCGCCGTGGATGGCAGCCACAGGTGGCTGCCGGCGGCGCCGGCATCCCGGGTCCGTCCCTGGAGGGACCGGACCCTTGCACCCACGCACACGGCCAATGAATGGCCGGCACGATCGTCGCCACGCCTCCCCGAGAGGAGACCGGCGCCGGAGGGCCCTCAGTACACGAATGGGCCCCCGAGTACAAGACGGGGTCAATCTGGCACCGTCGTCACCGAACAGCGACTCCTCACGGAGCCGTCTCCGGGCGACGGCGTCGAACCTGGACACACAATCTCGATCGATGGTTCGATCGAAGAGTGTGCATGCTGTTGAGTTTTCAAAGACCGCCGCACCGCCGAGAGAAGGTCGTCCTCTTCGGAGCGCTTGCCCCGATTTTGGGGCAGACAGCCGAGTATAGCGCCCGGGTCCGGTGCCGTCGTGTCGAGTTGCGTCGAACTTGGTGGCCGGCACCGGGCGGGCGCTCAGCGGCGGGTCAAGATAGCACGGTGACGACCACCGTCCGCTCTCGCGGGCGATCGTCGAAGTCCAGCAGCACGATCTGCTGCCAGGTGCCGAGCGCCAACTGCGCGCCGACCACCGGGATTGACTCAGACGGCCCGACCAGCGCCGCCCGCAGGTGCGCGTAGGCGTTGGTGTCATGGTTGCGCTCGTTGTGCGCGTACGCCCCGTGCACCGGGATCACTCGCGCCAGCAGCGCCTGGAGGTCAGCGACCCCGCCGGGCTCGTACTCCATCGTCGTCACCGCGACCGTCGAGCCGACCGCGAATACGGTCACGACGCCGTGTTGCACCTCGGCGGCGCCGAGCACCCGGGCAACGCCCTCGGTGATGTCGACGATCTCCCCGTGCCCGGGCGTTGACAGGCGCAGCACGCCGCCGTGAGCCGCCATCGTTGTCCTCCGCCCGGCCTTGCCCCTACGCCGTGCGCACGCAGACGCGCGCGAACCGGCGTTTTCCGAACTGCAGCACGCGGCCGCCGAGCTCGCCGGCGGGCAGATCGAGCGCCGCCCCGTCGACCGGCGCGCCGTCGATCCGGACCGCCCCCTGACGCAGCCCACGGCGTGCCTCCGAGGTCGAGATGCCGAACGCCTGGGCCACCAACGCCGGCAGATGGATCGTCGGGCCGTCGTCGGTCCAGACGACCTCCGCGATCTCCTCCGGGAGCTCGTGGCGGACATGGACCCGGTCAAACGCCGCTTCCGCCTGCGCCGCAGCGGCCCCATCGTGAAACCGTTGCACCAGCGCCCGCGCGAGCGCCCGCTTGGCGTCGCGCGGCGCGGACTCGGAGCTGTCGTCGCCGCCGAGCAGCAGCGTGTACCAAGTCGACAACGACGCATCCGGGATGCTGAGCACCCGCCCGTACATCTCCTCGGGCGGATCGGCGACGCCGACCTGGTTGCCGTAGGACTTCGACATTTTGCGCTCGCCATCGGTCCCGGTCAGCAGCGGCATCGTCAGGATCGCCTGCTCCGGCACACCGTAGGCGCGTTGGATCACGCGCCCGAGCAGCAGATTGAACTTCTGGTCGGTGCCGCCAAGCTCGACGTCGGCCCGGATCGCGACCGAGTCATAGCCCTGCATCAGCGGGTACAGCAACTCCAGCACCGAGATTGGCTCGTGCGCGGCAAACCGCTTGGCGAAGTCGTCGCGCTCGAGCAGCTGACCGACGGTCGTCGTGCGCGTCAGCGCGAACAGCTGCTCCATCGACATATCGAGCCACTCGCCGTTGAAGCGGACCTCGAGACGCTCCGGATCGAGCACCTTCACCGCCTGCTCCCGATAGGTACGGGCGTTGGCGTCGATCTCGGCTGCATCGAGCACCGGTCGCAGCGTCGAGCGTCCGCTCGGATCCCCAACGCGCGCGGTGTAATCGCCGATGATCAAGACGACCGTGTGGCCGAGCTCCTGGAACTCGCGGAGCTTCTGGAGCACGACGGTGTGACCGAGGTGGATGTCCGGCGCGGTCGGGTCGACGCCAAGTTTGACCCGCAGCGGGCGACCGGCGGCCAGCTTGCGCGCAAGCTCACCGTCGGGCAGGCAGTCGACCGCGTTGCGCGCCAACCAACTCGCCTGCTCGGCCGCCTCGTCGGCGGCAGACGGCAAGCTGCTCATGCGTCGGCTGACCGGGGGTCTGGCATCGGCCCCAATGCTAATCTCCCCGCCGCTGTCCGACCGAGCGCCGGCAATTGCCGACCGCGTCCGAAACGGACGGTGCAGCGCCGCCCGGACGTGCCGCCGACCGGTGCAGCCACAGGCGGTCGAGACGATGCCCCGCCTGATCAACCGGGGTTCTCCCGGCCCTCAAGCAGCGCATGTCAGACAACGACGAACACCCGCCCGAGCATCCCGAACCGGGCGCGCCGATCCCGTTCGCGCCGCCGGTCGCCGCGCAACCGGTCGACGAGACCGGGCGCCCGATCAAACCACGGCTGCGCAAGCTGAGGATTCTGCTGATCGTCGTCTTCCTGGGCCTGCTCGCGGTCGTCTCGACGCTGTTCGGGATGCTCACCGCGGTCGCGTCCGACCTGCCCCAGATCGAGAACCGCCGCCAGTTCCACGCCGAGCACAACTCCTACCTGTACGACGACATGTGGCGGCCGATCGGGCTGCTGTCGCCGCCCAACAACAATGTGATCGACACCTATCCGCGGCTCGGCAAGTACATGCGCAACGCGGTCGTCTCGGTCGAGGACAAGCGCTTCTGGCAGGACCCGGGCATCGACCTGAAGGGCGTCGCGCGGGCGTTTCTGGCCGACATCACCGGCGGCGCACGAGAGGGCGCGTCGACGATCACCCAGCAGTTCGTCAAGAACGCGCTCGCCGAGGAGGACAACCGCACGATCCTCGAGAAGGTCCGCGAGGCGGCGATGGCTTTCCAGCTGACCCATCGCTGGAGCAAGATGAAGATCCTGCGGGAGTACCTGAACTCGGTGTACTTCGGCAACGGCGCCTACGGGGTCGAGTCGGCGGCACGGGCGTACTTCGGCAGCCGGCTGCACTATGACGTCGACACCAACGGGCTCGGCGGCGGCTGTGGCGACAGCACCCACCAGCACTACCGGCCGTCGTGCGCGCAGGAGCTCAAGCCATATCAGGCGGCCCTGCTCGCGGGCATGATCGCCAACCCGACCGGGTTCAATCCGGTCTACTACCCGGGCGCGGCGACCACGCGGCGCAATCTCGTGCTGCAGGACATGTACCAGCAGCGCTACATCACCCATCGGCAGTACGAGTACGGGATCCACCAGAAGGTCCCGCACAACCCGGGCCTGATCGAACAGCCCCAGGAGCCGTCCGCGGCGCCGTACTTCACGAGCTGGGTGACGCCGCAGATCCTCGACGCGGTCGGGCCGTTCAAGGCCTACTACGGCGGCCTGCGGATCCGCACGACGATCGACCTGCGCCTGCAGCAGGCGGCCGAGCAGGCGATTTCGGAGAACCTGCCGACCGGCCACGGTGAACCAACCGCGTCACTGGTCTCGATCGACAACGCGACCGGGCAGGTGCGGGCGATGGTCGGCGGTCCGCTCGTCGACGGCCACCAGGACTACGCGAAGTACCCGTTCAACCTCGCGACCCAGGCCGAGCGCCAGCCGGGATCGGCATTCAAGCCGTTTACGCTCGCGGTCGCGTTGCAGCACGGCTTCACGCCGGAGTCGGTGTTCGACTCAAAGCCGCTGAACCTGATCGTCCCCAACAGCGGCGGCAAGGAGCACTACCACGTCACCAACTTCGACCACGAGTACGCGGGCCCGACGACGATCGCGCAGGCGACCACCCAGTCTGACAACAGCGTGTTCACCCAGCTTGGACTGTCCAAGGGCGTTGGCACCAAGCGGGTCTCGAAGATGGCCAAGGCGATGGGGATCGTCACCCCGGTCTCGACCAACCCGGCGATGATCATCGGCGGGCTCGAGGTGGGCGTCTCCCCGCTCGAGATGGCGCACGCCTACGAGACGATGGCCGACGGCGGCACGCGGGTGTTCGATCCGAAGCTCGGCTCCCCGCACCGGGGTCCGGTCGGGATCGCCGAGATCGTCTGCCCGCACACCAAGTGCCACGATAAGGGCGACATCCGCGCCGGCGTTCGCCGCAAGCGGGTGATTCCGGCCTCGACCGCCGCGACGATCCAGAGCCTGCTGCGGGGCGTCGTGACCTCGGGCACCGGCCAGTCGGCACAGATCTCGGGCGTCTATGTGGTCGGCAAGACCGGCACGACGACCAACGAGGGCGACGCCTGGTTTGTCGGCTGGACGCCGCAGTTCACGACGGCGGTCTGGGTTGGGTTCCCGAACCGGCTGGTCCCGATGCTGACCCAGTACAACGGCGGTCCCGTCACCGGCGGCACGTTCCCCGCCGAGATCTGGCGCACCTATACCGAGCTGGCGCTGTCGATCAACGCCCAGGAGCATCCGCAGCAGGCGCAGAGCGAGACCGCGACCGACACCAACACCACCTATTCGTCGCCGCCGAGCACCGGCACCGCGCCGGCGACGACGCCCGAGACGACGCCGCAGACAACTCCGCAGACGACGCCGCAGACGACCCCGGCGACGACGCCGCAGACAACTCCGCAGACGACGCCGCAGACGACGCCAACGCCGACGCCGACGACCCCGGCGGCCGGCACCGGTACGACCGGCGGCACCGGCGTCGGCTGAGCCGGCGACCGGCCGTCAGCCGATCGCGGACGCGCTCGCGTCCGGAGCTCGTGAGATCCAGCGGCTGCCCGCGACCGTGAAGCGCCATGGCAGCTCCGGCGCCTTCGTGATCCCGATCCGACGGTCGGCGATGATCTCGGGCTCGCGCCAGCCGCCCTGGCGACCGGAGATCACGATCGGTCCGACGCGCAGGTCGCCGCGGTTGTCGGTCAGCGCGATCCCCAGCGCCTGGGTCAGCTTGCCCGGCCCGGAGCAGAGACCGCGGTCGCTCACCGGGCCGCGCCGCTGACGCATCAGCTCCACCCCCGCGGCCGGCTCAAGCGCCCGGATCAGCACCGCTGCACCGGTTCCGGCCGGCTCGCACACCGCATTCAGCATCACATGGATCCCGTAGGAGCGGTAGACGTAAGCGATCCCCGGTGCGCCGAACAGCGGCTCGGTCCGCGGCGTCAGCCCGACGTAAGCGTGGCACGCGGGCTCGGACTCGTGGTAGGCCTCGGACTCGACGATCACGCCGGCACACTCGCCGTGACGCACGACGCAGCCCAGCAGGGCCTGTGCCACCTCCACGACCGGGCGGTCGTAGAAGGTGGCGGGCAGGCCGGGGCCGATCCGGCTCGGGCCGCCGGCTGTCTCAGCCAACCGCATCGCGGGCGCGCTGCAGCTGCTCGCGCACGCGCGAGAGCGCGGTCCCGCCCTCGGAGACCTTACCCTCGAGCCAGGCGCCGTCGGCCAGCAGCGCGTAGAACTCGTCGTCGAGCAGCGGCGACTGCTCGGCGAGCTCATCGCGCGTCAACTCCGACAATCGCCGGCCGGAGTCGACCGCGAGCGCCACCAGTCGACCGACAACCCCGTGGGCCTCGCGGAACGGCATCCCGCGCCGGACCAGCAGGTCGGCCACGTCGGTCGCGGCAAGCAGCTGATCGGAGGAGGCGTCCTGCAGCCGCTCGCGTTTGAATGTGATCGCCGCAAGCATCCCGTCGGCGGCGTCCAGACACAGCTCGAGCGTGTCGCAGGAGTCAAACAGGGGCTCCTTGTCTTCCTGCATGTCCTTGTTGTAGGTCAGCGGCAGACCGTGCATCACCCCGTGCAGCCCCACGAGGTTGGCGACCAGCCGTGGCGCCTTGGCGCGCAGCAGTTCGGCGACGTCGGGATTCTTCTTCTGCGGCATGATCGAGGAGCCCGAGACCCACTCGTCCGAGAGCTCGCAGAAGCCGAACTCCTCCGAGGACCACAGCACCAGCTCGGCACCGAGCCGCGACAGGTGCGTGGCGCAGGTCGCGGCGGCCGACAGGTAGTCCAAGGCGAAGTCGCGGTTGGAGACGGCGTCGATCGAATTGGGCGCCACCGCATCGAACCCGAGCGCGTCCGCGACGGCGCGGCGGTCGGTATCGAAGTTGACGCCCGCCAGCGCCCCCGCCCCGAGCGGCAGCGAACCGCAGGCCGCCACCACCGCGGCAAACCGTGTCTGATCACGCACGAGCATCCAGACGTAGGCGAGCAGATGATGCGACAGGTACACCGGCTGGGCGCGCTGCAGGTGCGTGTAGCCGGGCATCGGCCAGTCCAGATGCCGCTCGGCCGCGACGATCAGCGTCCGCGCGAGCCGACCGGTCCGTTCGTGAGCGTCGCGGGCGTGGGCGGCGACGTACATGGCGACATCGGTCGCGACCTGGTCGTTGCGCGAGCGTGCGGTGTGCAACCTGCCACCGACGGCGCCGGCCAGCTCGGTCAGGCGGCGCTCGATCGCCATGTGGATGTCCTCGTCGTCGGCCGCGAACGTAAACGAGCCATCGCGCAGCTCCTCGCGAATCCGCTCGAGCCCGGCGACGAGCTCGAGCCGGTCGGAATCGGAGATGATTTCCTGCGCGGCGAGCATCGTCGCGTGCGCGATCGACTGATCGACGTCGTACGGCGCCAGCCGCCAGTCGAACCCGATCGAGTCGTTCAGCGCGCGGAATACGTCGGCCTGGCGCGCGCCGCCCCCGCGGCCGGTGATCCGACCTTCGAACTCGTCGCCGGCGCTCACGACCGCAGCACAGCGGCGAGCGCCTCGGTGACCCGCGCGACCTCGCCGTCGGTCAGCCCCGGGTGAAACGGCAACGCGATCGAGCGTGCCGACACGTCCTCGCAGACGGGGAACTCGCCCGGCCGGTGGCCGAACCGCTCCCGGTAGAACGTCATCAGGTGAATCGCCGGGAAGTACGGTTTGGCGGGCACGCCACGGCGGGCCAGGGCTCGGACGGTGTCGTCACGGTCGATTCCGCGTGGCAGCTGGATCACGTACACGAACCAACCGCGCCGGGCGCCGCCGTGATCGGGGCACGGCGGCGTGACCTCGTCGATCGCGGCGAGCGCCTCGCCGTAGCGCTCGGCGACGCGCGCCCGACCCGCCAGCAACTCGTCGAGTCGCTGCAGCTGCGCGACCCCGAGCGCTGCGGCGATGTCCGACAGCCGGTAGTTGAACCCGAGGCGGTCGTGATCGAGCCAGTCCATGTCGGGCGCTCGACCCTGGTTGCGTTCAGACCGCAGCCGCTGCAGGAGCGCGACGGAGCTGCTGGTGACGATCCCGCCTTCGCCGGTGGTCAGCTGCTTGTTCGGATAGAAGCCGAACACCGCCTGGTGGCCGCGACCACCGACCGGTCCGCCATCGGCATAGCGCGCGCCCAATGCCTCGCAGGCGTCCTCGACGATCGGTAGCCCGAGCGCCTCGAGCGCGACCATGTCGGCCGGATAGCCGAACACGTGGACCGGCAGCAGCGCGCGCGTCCGTTCGGTGACGGCGGCGGCGGCCGCCGCCGGATCGAGGTTCAGCGTGACCGGATCGATGTCGGCGAACACCGGTGTCGCGCGCTCGTAGACGGCGACGTTGGCAGACGCGACGAACGAGAACGGGCTGGTGATCACCTCGTCGCCGTCTGACACCCCGACCGCGCGCAGCGCCAGGTGCAGCCCCGCGGTTCCGCTCGAGACCGCAACCGCGTGGGCGGCGCCGACCCGCTGCGCGAACGCCTGCTCGAATTCGGGCACGACCGGGCCCAGCGACAGGCGCCCCGACCGCAGCACCTCGAGCACGCGCCGCTCCTCCTCGGGCCCGATCACCGGCCGGGCCATCGGGATCGGGTCCACGGAGCTCTCGATCACGTCGACCGCGGCGATCTGGTGGCGGCGTCCGGCGACTGCGCGTCGGTGCGGCGCGGCGTCAACCCGTGTTCGAGTGAATCGACGAGCGCCTCCCACGAGGACTCGATCACGTTCTCCGAGACGCCGATCGAGCCCCATACACGCTCGCCGTCGGAGGCATCCAGCAACACTCGGGTGACGGCGTCGGTTCCCTTGGACTCGTCGAGGATCCGCACCTTGAAGTTGACCAGCTCGATCTCGCGCAGCTCGGGGTGGATCTCGACCAGCGCGTGACGCAGCGCGCGGTCCAGCGCGTGCACCGGGCCGTTGCCCTCGGCCGTGCGTACGTAACGCTCGCCGTCGGGACCCGGGGGTGCCCAGATCTTGATCGTCGCCTCGGTCTCGACACGGCCGTCCGCGCGCTTCTCCACGATCACGCGCCAGGACTCGAGCAAGAACAACGGCTCGTAGTCGCCGGTCTCACGTGCCAGCAGCAGCTCGAACGAGCCGTCCGCGGCCTCGTAGTGGTAGCCGCGGTGCTCGAGCTGCTTGACGCGCTCGACGATCCGTGCGGCGGCAGCGTCGTCAAGCGCGATTCCCGCGTCGGCGGCGCGCGCCTGTACCGTCCCCTTGCCCGACAGCTCGGAGACCAGCAGCTCGCGGCGGTTGCCGACGACCTCGGGCTCGACGTGCTCGAACGTCCGCGGGTCGGTGTTGACCCCGGCGACGTGCATGCCGCCCTTGTGCGCAAACGCATTGCGGCCGACGTACGGGAGGTCCGGGTCGGGGGTGAAGTTCAGCAGCTCGGCGAGGTAGTGCGACGCTGGTGTCAGCTCCCGCAGCTGCTCTTCGGTCACACACTGATAGCCGAGCTTGAGCTGCAGGTCGGGAATGATCGTGATCAGGTTCGCGTTGCCGCAGCGCTCGCCGTAGCCGTTGACTGTCCCCTGGACCTGGGTCGCGCCGCTGAGCACCGCGGCGAGCGCGTTGGCGACCCCGCAGCCGGCATCGTCGTGGGTGTGGATGCCGACCTGCGCGTCGGCTGAAGCCAGCGCGGCGACGACCTCGGCCATCGTGGCCGCGAGCGTGTGCGGCAGCGTGCCGCCGTTGGTGTCACAGCAGACGACGGTCTCGGCACCCGCCTCGGCCGCGGTCTGCAGGCACCGCAGCGCGTAGGCGGAGTCGTCGGCGAACCCGTCGAAGAAGTGCTCGGCGTCGTAGATCACGCGCTTGCCCTCGGCGACCAGGAACGCGACCGAGTCGGCGATCATCCGCAGGTTCTCGTCGTGGTCGACCTTGACGACCTTCTCCAGGTGCAGGCCCCAGCTCTTGCCGACCAGTGTGCAGACCGGCGCGAAGCAGTCGGCGATCACGCGCAGCGCTGGATCCTGGTCGGCGCGCAGGTCACGCCGGCGGGTCATCCCGAACGCCGCGATCTCGGCGTGCGCGAAGGGCTCGTCGGCGAGCAGGCCGAACAGCTCGGCCTCCTTCGGGTTCGAGCTCGGGAAGCCGGCCTCGATCAGGTCGATCCCGAGCTCGTCGAGACGGTGCGCGACGCGCAGCTTCTCGACCGCCGACAGCGACATCCCCTCGCCCTGCATGCCGTCGCGCAGGGTCGTGTCATACAGCTCGATACTGCTCACGCGGATCGCCTCCGCTCGCCGTCCGGGCTCGCTGAAATGTCGGCTGCGTGAGTCATCCGGCTCACTCAGCCCGCGGCAGCGGTCTTGGACGGCACCTCGACGACGTCGACCCAATCGCGATAGCGATCGACGCGACCGTGCAGCGCGTCGACGAACACGCCCTGGATCTCCTGGGTGATAGGCCCGCAGCTGCCTTCGCCGATCGTGTGGTCGTCGAGCTCTGAGACCGGCACGAGCTCGGCGGCGGTGCCCGACAGGAACACCTCGTCGGCGAGGTAGAGCTCGGCGCGGGCGATGTTGCGCTCGACGACCTCGTAACCGATGTCCGAGGCGATCGTGATGATCGACTTGCGGTTGATCCCATCGAGGATCCCGGCGGTCTGGGGCGGCGTGTACAGGACGCCCTCACGGACCATGAACACGTTCTCGCCGGTGCCCTCCGAGACGAATCCCTGGGCGTCGAGCAGGATCGCCTCCTCGTAGCCGGCCTTGGTCGACTCGATCTTCGCCAGCACGCTGTTGAGGTACTGGCCGGAGGCCTTCGCGTGGGGAATCAGCGAGTCCGAGGAGATCCGCCGCCAGCTGGCGACCTTTGCCCGCACGCCGTGCCTCGCCGCGTGGTCGCCGAGGTACGCCCCCCACGGCCACACCGCGATCGACACCGACACCTCACAGTCGAGCGGATTCAGGCCCATCTGGCCATAGCCGCGGAACACGATCGGGCGGATGTAGCACTCGCTCAGACCGTTGGCCGCGATCAGCTCGTGGGTCGCGGCCCGCAACTGCGCGACGGTGTACGGGACCGGCATGTAGTACAGCTCGGCCGAGGCCAGCAGTCGCTTGAGGTGATCGGTGTGGCGGAAGATCCCCGGACCGGCCGGCGTCTCATAGCAGCGCTCGCCCTCAAACACACCGGTGCCGTAGTGCAGTCCGTGCGTGAGTACGTGAACCGTCGCGTCCTCCCAGGCAACGAGCTCTCCGTTGTGCCAGATGAGGTCGACTTGTTGCACGACTGCTCCTTTGGTGTTTCTGAAGCGACGGCTCGCGCCGTCGCCGGTTTCACAGCTGCTGCAGGACCGCGCGGGTGGCTTCGGCGGTCGTCGCCTCCCCACCCAGATCGCGCGTTCTCAGCCCGTTGGCCAGCGCCCGATCGACGGCCGATTCTATCGCCGCCGCCTCGGTCTGAAGACCGAATCCGTGGCGCAGCATCATCGCCGCCGAGAGGAACATCGCCAATGGGTTGGCGACTCCCCGGCCGGCGATGTCGGGCGCCGATCCGTGCACCGGCTCGAACACTCCCGGCGTGCCGCCCTCACCGAGCGACGCGCTCGGCAACATCCCGAGCGATCCGGTCAGCATCGCCGCCTCATCGGAGAGGATGTCGCCGAACATGTTCTCGGTGACGATCACCTCGAAATGGCGCGGCGCCGCGACCAGCCGCATCGCCGCGTTGTCGACCAGCAGGTGCTCGAGCTCGATCTTCGGAAACTCGGCCGCGTGCAGCTCGCTCACGACCTCGCGCCACAGCCGGCTGGTCTCGATCACGTTTGCCTTGTCGACGCTGGTCACGCGGCTGCGTGCCGCCCGGAACGCGACCCGGGCGATTCGCTCGATCTCCTCGCGGGTGTACACGCACAGATCCGAGGCGCGATCTGCCGTCCGGGTCTTCTCACCGAAGTAGATCCCTCCGGTCAGCTCGCGCACGACCAGCAGGTCGGTGCCCTCGATGATCTCCGGTCGCAACGGGCTCGCGTCGTACAGGGCCGGCAACGGTCGCACCGGACGCAGGTTCGCGAACAACCCGAGGCCCTTGCGCAGCCCCAGCAGCCCCTGTTCCGGCCGCGGCTTGGACGGATCCGTCGTATCCCACTTGGGGCCGCCGACGGCCCCCAGCAGGACCGCGTCGGCCGCCCGGCACGCCGCCAGCGTCTCCTCGGTCAGCGCCGTCCCGTGGGCGTCGATCGCCGCGCCCCCGAACGCGTGCTCCGCGTAGTTGCCGTCGAAGCCGACGGCATCGAGCAGCTCGATCGCGGCGGGCATCACCTCCGGCCCGATCCCGTCTCCTGGAAGCGCCACGATTTGCTTGCTCATCGCGGCGGCAAGCTAGCGGATCGGCGCCGCACGAACTGCGCTCGTGCTCGGTTTCGGGCCCGCGTCAGCGACGCCGTGCGGTCATGTTGAGCCGCACGTAGTCGAGCACGACCGGCTGCCCGTACTCGGCCAGGACCTCGTCGATGTAGGCGTCGCGCAGCTGCGCCGGGATCCGATCGAGGTGGCGCACCAGGCAGACGGTCGAGACGAACGCGCGGCCGTCGGACAGCGCGGTCGGGCGGTCCTCGAGCCAGGTCGCGACGTCGTCGAACCCGGCGCGCGTCAGCCGGGCGGCGGTGTCCTCGGAGCTCGCGTAGTTCCAGACGCCGGTCCAGTCCGCAAAGTACGGCGCCCAGCGTTGGCGTCGCGCGACCTCGTCGGCGAGTCGGCGGAAGCGATCGATGTTGCCCTTGCCCCCGCACTGGGCGACGAGCCGCGCATCCGGCCTCATGTTGCGCGCCAGCGCCGCAAACAGCGCGTCGTGGTCGGGGACCCAGTGAAACGTCGCGTTGGAGAAGACCACGTCGACCGGCTCGGGCAGCCGCAGCTCGGCGAGATCCTGGCGGAGCACCGTCGCACGCTCGCCGAGCAGATCACGGGTGTGCGCGATCATCGACGGCGCCGCGTCGACGGCGTACACGCGGCCGTTGGGGACGCGATCGGCGAGCTCGAGCGTGATCTTGCCCGAGCCGCAACCGGCGTCGAGCACGACCTCGTCGCCGGCGAGCTCGAGGCGCTCGAGCTGCTCGGCGGCCCACCGCTGTTGCGGTCCCGAGACGCGATCGTAGGTGCCGGCGTCCCAGTCCCGGACGACCTGATCGGGCGGCGTCGCCATCACAACGCGGTCGTGTCGGGGCCGGAGCGCTCGCGCCGACGCTCGTAATCGTCAATCCCCTCACTGTCCTCCGCCAGCGTCACCGCGATGTCATCGAGCCCGTTGAGCAGCCGGTGCTTGATCTCCCAGTCGATCTCGAAGCTGGCGGACCTGCCCTGCCAGCGCACCTCCTGCGCGGCGAGATCGACCTGAGCCTCTCCCGACCGCGCGATCTCGGCGCACTCGTCGGCCGTCAGCTGCACCGGCAGCAAGCCCACCTTGGTGGCGTTCGAGCGGAAGATGTCGGCGAAGCTGGGCGCGATCACCGCCTGAAAGCCGTAGTCCTCCAGTGCCCAGGCGGCATGCTCACGGCTTGATCCGCAGCCGAAGTTGGCCCCGCTGACGAGGATCGGGTTCGGAGGCAGATGCCAGCCCGGCTCCTGCACCCAGTCGAAGAACAGGAACTCTCCGAAGCCCGTGCGCGCGATCCGCTTGAGGAACTGCTTGGGGATGATCTGATCGGTATCGACGTCGTCGCGGTCGAGCACCGATACCGAACCCGTGATCGTCTCGATCGCCTTCATTGGATGCCCTCCCAGGTGCGGATGTCGACGAAGTGCCCCTCGATCGCGGCCGCCGCCGCCATCTGGGGCGAGACCAAGTGCGAGCGCGAGCCGCGTCCCTGCCGTCCTTCAAAGTTGCGGTTCGAGGTCGACGCGACGCGCTCTCCGGGCGCGGCGACGTCCGGATTCATCCCCAGACACATCGAGCAGCCGGCGTCGCGCCAGTCGAAGCCGGCGCGGCGAAAGACCTCGTCCAGGCCCTCCCGCTCGGCTTGGCGCTTGACCTGCTGGGAGCCCGGGACGACCATCGCGTGCACGCCCTCGGCGACCCGCCGGCCGCCGACGATCTCGGCGGCCGCGCGCAGATCGCCGATCCGCGAGTTCGTGCACGAGCCGATGAACACGCGATCGAGCGCGATCTCCTGGATCGGGGTGCCCGGATCGAGGTCCATGTAGTGCAACGCTCGCTCGTCCTGGTCGGACACCGGCTCGGGCACCGAGTCCGAGACCTGGACGACCATCCCCGGAGTGGTGCCCCACGTGACCATCGGACTGATCGCCCCGGCGTCCACGATCACCTCGCGATCGAAGCTCGCACCCGCTTCGGTGTGCAGGTCGCGCCAGCCGTCCGGTACCTCTGACGGCCCGCCGGGGCGGCCGATCACCCAGTCAAAGGTCGTCTCGTCCGGGGCGATCATCCCCGCCCGGCCGCCGCCCTCGATCGTCATGTTGCAGATCGTCATTCGGCCTTCCATCGAGAACGACTGGATCGCCGGACCGGCGAACTCGACCACGTGCCCGACCGCGCCCGCGACCCCGATCTGACCGATTGTCGCCAAGATCAGGTCCTTGGCGGTGACACCGAACGCGAGCGCGCCCTCGTAGCTGATCCGCATCGACTTGGGCTTGGCCTGCACCAGGCATTGGGTCGCCAGCACGTGCTCGACCTCGCTGGTGCCGATCCCGAACGCGAGCGCGCCGAACGCTCCGTGCGTGGCGGTGTGAGAGTCGCCGCAGACGATCGTCATGCCGGGCTGGGTCACGCCCAGCTCCGGGCCGATCACGTGCACGATCCCCTGGTGCGGGGACCCGAGCGAGTACAACGGGATGCCGAACTCCGCACAGTTGCGCTCCAGCGTCTCGACCTGCACCCGGGACAGCTCGTCCCGGATCATCGCCGCGGCGTGGGTTCCGTCGGTCGGCACGTTGTGGTCGACGGTGGCGATCGTCCGATCCGGGCGTCGGACCGGACGCTCGGCCAGGCGCAGCCCCTCGAACGCCTGGGGACTGGTGACCTCGTGAACGAGGTGCAGGTCGACGTAGAGCAGGCTGTGGGTGACCTCGTGGGCCTCCCAGATCTTGTCGAACAGGCTCTTGGACATGATTTCTAGCTCCGTCTCAGACCGGCGCTGACGACCGCGAGCAGCACGGCCTCAGCGGCGGTGGGGTTCTCGAAATGGTGCGGCAGATCGGCGTCGAAGGTGACGCAGTCACCTGTTCTGAGTCGATAGTCGGCACCGTCGCAGTGCAGGATCACGGTCCCCTGCGCGACCAGCGCGCTCTCGCGACTGCCCGGCTCGTGCATCGGCGGATCGCCCGCAGCGCCGGTGACGCCGTGCGCCGACAGCACGTGCCGCGACAGCTCCGCCCGCTGGCCGGGCAGCGGCGGCGTCAGGATCTCGTAGCGGTGGCCGTCGGCGCCGGTCGGACCCTGACGGCGCTCGGGCTCGCGCACGACCGTCACCGCGCCCGACTCGTCGAGTCGCAACAGTTGGGACAACCGCAGCTCAAGGCCGCCGGCGATCCGCGCGGCGACCTGCACGGTCGGGCTGGTCTCGCCGCGCTCGACCTGACTGAGCATCGGCGCGCTGACCCCGGAGCGCTCGGCCAGATCCCGCAACGACAGATCCATCGCCTCGCGCAGCGCGCGCACACGGGCACCGAGCGCCGGCGCGGACGTGAGCGGTTCGGTACTGGCCACCACGATCGTGCGTACGTTATCACGTACGCTTGTATGCCGGGTGCGGTGGGTAGCCTGACCGCGATGCGAACCGCTCCAGACGTCCTCGTGCTCGGCGGTGGTGGCGTGCTCGGCGAGGCGTGGATGATGGGAGTGCTCGCCGGGATCGAGGACGCCACCGGGCTCGACCTGCGGCAATGCGAGTCGTTCGTTGGCACCTCGGCCGGCTCGATCGTCGCCGCTCACCTCGCCGCGGGCGACTCACCGCGACGTCCATCGTCGGTCAGCGCCGAGCTCGAACTCGGCTCAAACGGCCCCGCGACTGGGCTCGCGGCGGCCGGCGTGGTCGCGATTCGGCGTGTCGGCGCGACCGCGGTCGCGGCCGGTTCGACGTTCGCACCACTCGCGCTCGGAGTCGCGGCGCCCGGGGGCGCGCTCGTGCGCGCGCTGCTGCTGCGCGGGCTGCCACGGCCGGTCGACACGCTGGCCTCGCTGCGAGCGCAGGTGGCGTCGTCCCGGGCGCGCTTCGACGGTCGCCTCAGGGTGATCGCGGTCGATCGGGGGTCGGGTAGGCGGGCCGTGTTCGGCAGCCCGGGGGCGCCGGCCGCGACCGTCGCCGAGGCCGTCGCCGCATCGTGCACCGTCCCCTGGTTGTTCGCCCCGGTCACGATCAGCGGGCGTGAATATGTGGACGGCGGGGTCTGGAGTCCCACGAATCTCGACGCGGCGCCGGTCGGCCGCGACACGCACGTGCTCTGTCTGAACCCGACCGCGAGCCTCGGTGGCGGCCATCCGCTGCTGACGACGATCCGCAACATCGCGCGGACCGCCGCGTCGGTTGAAGCGCTGGCGCTGCGAGCCCGCGGCGCGCGCGTGCGGGCCGTCGCCCCCAACGCGGAGTGCGCGGCGGCGATGGGCTCTGACTTCATGGACGCCGAGCCGCGGATCAGGGTGCTCGCCGCTGGCTACCGGCAGGGCCTGGCCACCGCCGAGCCGCGCTGAACCGCGACGCCGCGGGGCCGATCGGGACCGACGCTGACCCTGTTGGGCGTGCGCTCGCGGACGCTCGACCGTGGACGATCGGTTTGAAACTGTGTGTTTTCTTAGATTGGGACGCTTGTCTAGAAGCCAACCACTACACGCGAAGGTACGACAACCAACCCAATTCTGATAATGCTCCTTACAACCACACCCGGGACCTCCATGCATGCCAACTCCGATATCCACGCCGCCGGGGCGCGGACGCTGACGCCAACGGGTCAGCTCGTGCTCGGGATGGTGGCGACGTTCGGGCCGATGACCAGCTATCAGCTCGAGCAGCGGGTTGCGGCCACCGTCGGCAGCTTCTGGCCGTTCCCACACTCCCAGCTGTACGCCGAGCCGCGCAAACTGGCCCAGGCCGGTCTGCTGACCGAGTCCGTCGAGGACGGCGGTCGCAAGCGGCGCACCTACTCGATCACCGACGCCGGCCGGGCGACGCTGGCGACCTGGTTCGCCGATCCGGAGCCGGGCCGGCCCGAGGCTCGCGATCCGGGGCTGCTGAAGCTGTTCTTCGCCGATCTCGCCGCGCCCGACGACGTCAAGCGGATCGCCGAGGGACAAGCTCGCACCCATCGCCTTCGCGAGCGAGAGCTCGCGGTCCGGCGCCGCCAGCTGGCCGACCACGCCGGCCGTCACGCGCTGGCAACGCTCGAGCTCGGGGTCCGCCATGCGGGCATGTGCGCCGAGTTCTGGGAACAGCTGGCCAGCGAGCCCGAGCTGGTCTAGCGTCCCAGCCGGGCCCGCTCGCGCGGATGGCTAGGGCGCGCGGACCAGCTCCGGAGAGGGATCGGAGGAGCCCTCTCTCGCCCGTTCGGCCACCGAGCGGTTGCGGACCGCGTTTGACAGCGCCCTGACGTAGGCGAGGCCGCCGGCCTCGAGGATGTCGGTCGAGACGCCCTGGCCGGACCCCGAAACGCCCTCGACCTCAACGATCACCGAGGTCTCGCCGAGCGCATCCTGGCCGCCGGTGACGGCGTCGACCCGGAACTCCCGGAGCTTGGCGTCGACGCCGGTGGCGGCATTGATCGCGTGGAAGATCGCGTCGACGGGGCCGTCGCCGGTGAACGAGCCGACCAGCTCATCGCCATCCGGTCCCGACACGGCGACCTTGGCGTGCGGCGGTCGCCGCGACGACGCCTCGACGTCGAACCAGAGCAGCTGGTAGCCCGCGATCTCGGACCGCAGCTCGTCGGCGACGAGCGCCTCCAGGTCCATCGCCGTGACCTGCTTCTTCTTGTCGGCGATCTCCTTGAAGCGCTTGAACGCCGTGTTCAGCGCGTGGCCCTGCAGCTCGATCCCGAGCTCGGACATCGCCTGCGCCAACGCGTGACGGCCGGAGTGCTTGCCGAGCACGATCGAGTTTGCGTCAAGTCCGACGGTCGTCGCGTCCATGATCTCGTAGGTGGAGCGCTCCTTGAGCACGCCGTCCTGGTGGATCCCGGACTCGTGCGCGAATGCGTTACGGCCGACGATCGCCTTGTTGGGCTGAACCGGATAGCCGGTCAGTCGCGAGACCATCCGGGAGGTCCGGGCGATCTCTCGGGTCACCGCGCCCGTGTGAAGCCCGACGTCGGCGCGCCGCGTGTGCAGCAACATCACGATCTCCTCGAGCGAGGCGTTGCCGGCCCGCTCGCCGATCCCGTTGACCGCGCACTCGACCTGCCGGGCGCCGGCCTGGATCCCCGCGAACGAGTTCGCGACCGCGAGCCCGAGGTCGTCGTGACAGTGGACCGACAGCACGACATCGCGCAGATCCGGTACCAGCTCGTACAGGCGCGTCAGAAACGCGGCGTACTCACCCGGCATCGCGTAGCCGACCGTGTCGGGGATGTTGATCGTGGTCGCGCCCTCGTCGATCGCGATCTGCAGCACCTCGGCGGTGTATTCGACGTCGGCGCGGGTCGCGTCCATCGGGGAGAACTCGACGTCGTCGCAAAATCCCTTCGCCTGCGCGACGGCCGCCCTGGCCTGCCCCTTGATGTCCTCGCGCGTCGAATTGAACTGGTGGACGATGTGGATGTCCGAGGTCGAGATGAACGTGTGGATGCGCGGCCGCTCGGCGTCCTTGATCGCGTTCCAGGCGGCGTCGACATCCGGAGCCTGCGCGCGGGCCAGACCGCAGATGACCGGCGCGCGGACCTCGCGCGCGATCGTCTGCACCGCCTCGAAGTCCCCGGGGGACGCGATCGGAAAGCCGGCCTCGATCACGTCCACGCCGAGCCGCGCGAGCTGTTGGGCGATCTCCAGCTTCTCCTGCGCGTTGAGCGAGATGCCCGGCGACTGCTCGCCGTCGCGCAGCGTGGTGTCGAAGATCAGTACTCGGTTGGGGTCTTCCGGCAAGGTCATGTCACTCCTTGGTCTCGAAACTCGATGCTTCTGCTCGGTGCTGGTTCGCGGCTACGTGCGGCCGCCGGCGCGCTATTCCCCCCGAAGGGGGAGGAGAAGCAGAAACTGGAGATCGAGGCGGAGTGCCATCGCGCGCCCAGCTTACCAAGCCGGAACGCGACCGCCGCGTCGATGCCATGATTGCGCCGCGGATGAGCGATCAGCTGCCGATCAGAAACGACCGACGGACGCTGTGGCCGTTGATCTCGCTGATCCCGCTCGGGTTCGGCGCGTGGGCGCCGATCTACGCCGGAGTCAAGGCGAGGCGAACCCTGTGGATCGCGCTCGGGCTGCTGTGGTCGCTGATCGTGATCGCCGGGTTCGTGCTGAACGGCGTCGACGGCAAGGCCGGGCACGACAACCTCGCGGGCGGCGCGCTGATCGTCGGCTGGGTCGGCGCGATCGCGACGTCGTTCACGATTCGCGGCGAGTACCGGCGGCTGACCGCGAGCCCGCTGCAGCGGGCGATCGACTCGGCCAAGATGCAGCTGACCGATCGATCAGACGCCCGCCGGATCGCACGCGAGCAGCCGCAGCTGGCGCAACAGATCGGGATTGGACGGCCCGACCTCGCCGGCGCGACCGACGCCGGCCTGGTCGACGTCAACAACGCGCCGGTGGACGTGCTCGAGCGGCTGCCCGGGGTCGACGCCGCGCTGGCGACCAAGATCGTCGAGGCTCGCGCCGCCGCCCACGGCTTCTCGTCGGTGGACGAGCTCGGCATGGTCGCCGACCTCGACGGCAATCTGGTCGAGGCCCTGCGCAATGAGGTGGTGTTCCTGCCGCGCGCGGGCACGGCCTGAACGGCCCGCCCTACAGCGCGACCGTCTGGCCGGCGGCGAACCCCTCCGAGGCGACCACCTCGTCGACGACGGACTGCGGGACCGGCTCGGCGGTGGTGATCGCCATCGCGGCGTGCCCGCCGACCGGGATGTCCTCCGAATCGGGCTGGCGGCCGACCGCGGCGGAGATGATGTTGACCCCGGCGGCGCCGAAAGCGGTACCGACGCGGCCGAGCATGCCCGGCAGGTCCTGGTAGCGAAACAGGGTGACGTGCTGCTCGAGCGCGACATCGAACCGCTGCCCCCAGGCCTCCAGCAGGTGCGGGCGGTTGCGGGGGCCGATCAACGTGCCACCGACGCGCACGCTGCCGTTGCCGTCTGAGACCTCGACCCGGATCAGGTCGGTGTAATCGCGCGCGGCCGAGTGCTTGGCTTCGACCACCCGGATCCCGCGCTCCTCGGCCATCTGCTGGGCATTGACGGCGTTGACCTGCTCCTCGGTGCGACCGCCGAGCGCGCCGATCAGCGCCTGGATCACCAGCAGGCGCGTGTCGCGCTCGGCCAGCCGGCCGAAGCAGTCCACCCCGATCCGCTCCACGGAGACGCCCTCACCGACCGCGAGCACGACCGCGATCGCGCCGAGCGCGCGGCACAGTGGCAGATACGGGCTGAGTACCTCGAAGTCCTCGGCCGAGACCGTCGGCACGTTGACCGCGCTGGTGACGACTCCGCCGGTGAGCGCCGCCACCACCTGCTCCGCCGCCTGAAAGCCGGCCCGGTCGGTCGCCTCGGCCGTCGATGCCCCGAGGTGCGGGGTGACGATCACGTTCGGGTAGCCGAACAACGGATGCTCGGTCACCGGCTCGGTGCGGAACACATCGAGCGCGGCGCCGGCGACCTTGCCGCTGTCGAGCGCCCGCTTGAGATCCTCGTCGACGACCAGCAGGCCGCGAGCGACGTTGAGCACCTTGACGCCGTCCTTGCACTTGGCCAACACGTCAGCGTTCAGCCAGCCCTCGGTGTCGGACGTCTTCGGAAGGTGGATCGTCAGGAAGTCGGCCACGGCATAGACATCGTCGGGCGATTCGGCGCGCTCGGCGCCGAGGTCGCGGTAGCGCTCGGCCCCGACGAACGGGTCGTAGGCGACGACCCGCATGCCGAACCCACGAGCGCGCTGGGCGACGAGCTGTCCGATCCGGCCGAAGCCGAGAATCCCCAGCGTCTTCTCGTGCAGCTCGGTGCCGGAGAACTTAGACCGCTCCCACTTACCGGCGGTCAGCGACGCGTGCGCCTGCGGAATGTTGCGCGCGAGCGCCAGCAGCAGCGCCATCGTGTGCTCGGCGGCCGTGATCACGTTTGACTCGGGCGCGTTGGCGACCACGATCCCACGCTTGGTCGCGGTCACGACATCGACGTTGTCGACCCCGACCCCGGCCCGGCCGACCGCTCGCAGCCGGTCGGCGTGGCCGAGCATCTCGGCGTCGAGCGTGGTCGCCGAACGGATCAGGATGCCGTCGTAGCCGCCGAGCTTGTCGGCGAGTTGCTCACGGTCGAGCCCGGTCTCGACGTCGACCTCGAAGTGCTCGCGCAGCAACTCGATGCCGGAGTCGCCGATCTTCTCGGCGACGAGCACGCGCGTCTCGGTGTCGGTGGCCATCAGCGGTTCTCCAGGACGTAGTCGATGCAGGTGGTCAGCGCCCGCACGTCGGCGGGGTCGGTCGCCGGGAACATCGCGATCCGCAGCTGGTTGCGCCCGAGCTTGCGGTACGGCTCGACGTCGACGATCCCGTTGGCGCGCAGTGTCGCCGCCAGCGCGGTCGCGTCGACCCGATCATCGAAGTCGATCGTGCCGACGACCAGCGAGCGCTTCGCCGGCTCGGTCACGAACGGGGTCGCATGCTCGTGGGCCTCGGCCCAGCGATACAGATGCGAGCTCGATTCGGTCGTCCGCGCGACCATCGCATCGAGCCCGCCGCCCGCGAGCATCCAGTCCAGTTGATCGGCGAGCATCAACAGCGTCGCGATCGCCGGCGTGTTGTAGGTCTGGTCCTTGCGCGAGTTCTCAAGCGCCGTCGGCAGCGACAGGAAGTCCGGGACCCAGCGACCGTCGCCGGCATCGGCGAGCCGCTCGACCCGCTCGATCGCGGCGGGGCTGCAGACCGCCAGCCAGAGGCCGCCGTCGGAGGCGAACCCCTTCTGCGGCGCGAAGTAGTAGACGTCTGACTGGGCGATCTGCACGGGCAGCCCGGCGGCGCCCGAGGTGGCGTCGATCGCCACCAGCGCATCGTCGGCGCCGGCCGGACGCACGACCGGGACCATCACGCCGGTCGAGGTCTCGTTCTGCGCCCAGCCGAGCAGATCGGCGTCCGGGTCGGCCTGCGGAGCGGGCGCGTCCCCGGGATCCGTCGTGATCACGATCGGGTCGGCGAGAAACGGCGCCTTGCGCGTGCAGGCGGCGAACTTGGAGGAGAACTCCCCGTAGCTGAGATGCAGCGCGCGCTCCCGGATCAGCCCGCAGGTCGCGGCATCCCAGAACGCGGTGGTGCCGCCGTTGCCGAGCATCACCTCATAGCCGTCCGGCGCTGAGAACAGCTCCGAGATGCCCGCGCGAACGCGACCGACGAGCTGCTTGACGGGCTGCTGGCGGTGCGAGGTGCCCATCACGGCGCCACCCGGGCCGGTCAGGTATCGCAGCTGCTCGGGGCGTACGCGCGACGGACCGGAGCCGAACCTGCCGTCGGCCGGCTTGAGCGCGTCGGGGATCCTGATGTCGGTCTGAGTCTGGGGCATGCGAGAGGCTCGGAGTCGGCTACTCGTTCCAGTCGGTGTCGTCGATCCAGGCCATCTGCGCGCGCAGCTCGGAGCCGACGAGCTCGACCTGATGGCCGGCCTGCTCGGAGCGCATCCGCTTGAAGTTCTCCTGACCGGCGCGGTTCTCGGCGATCCACTCCCGCGCGAAGTCGCCGGACTGGATCTCGGCCAGGACCTGCTTCATCGCCGCCCGGGTCTCCGGGCCGATGATCCGGTTGCCACGCGTCATGTCCCCGTACTCGGCGGTGTTGGAGATCGAGTAGCGCATCCCGGAGATGCCCTTCTCGTACATCAGGTCGACGATCAGCTTGAGCTCGTGCAGCACCTCGAAGTACGCCAGCCGCTCGTCGTAGCCGGCCTCGGTCAACGTCTCGTAGCCGGCGCGGACGAGCTCGGTGACGCCACCGCACAGCACCGCCTGCTCGCCGAACAGATCGGTCTCGGTCTCGTCCTTGAACGTCGTCTCGATCACACCGCCGCGCGTGCCGCCGATCCCCTTGGCGTAGGCCAGCGCGATCCCAAGCGCATCGCCCGAGGCGTCCTGCTGCACGGCAACCAGGCATGGCACGCCCGAGCCCTCGGTGTACTGGCGGCGCACCAGGTGGCCCGGGCCCTTGGGCGCGACCAGCGCGACGTCGACGTCGGGCGGCGGCGCGATCTCGCCGTAATGGATCGAGAAGCCGTGGCCGAACATCAGCACGTTGCCCGGGGCGATCCCGTCGGCCAGGCCGCCCTCCCAGATCTGGCCGTGCAGCTCGTCGGGCGCGAGCAGCATCACGATGTCGCCTTCGGAGGCGGCGTCGGCCGGCTCTGACACCCGCAGCCCGTGGGCCTGCGCCTTGGCGACGCTCGCCGAGCCCGCACGCAGGCCGACGACGACGTCGACGCCGGAGTCCTTGAGGTTGAGGGCGTGGGCGTGGCCCTGGGAGCCGTAGCCGATGATCGCGACGGTCTTGCCGTCGAGCTTGTGAAGGTCAGCGTCGTCGTCGTAGAACATGCGCTGAGGCTACAAAGCGGCGGCCGGTCAGCGCTCGGCCCTCGCTCAGGGGCCTCCGAAGCGCGACCGCAGCGCACTCACATCGCGTACATAGCGCCGCGTGTCGCGGTACATCCCGTGCTCGCGCACCGAACCTAACCCCTGGTAATAGCCGGCCGCGGCGAGCCGCGCGTCACCCCGGGTCTGGGACAGCAGCGAGTGCAGCAACGTGACACCGGCGACGACGTTGTCGTAGGCCGAATCGCGCGACAGTCGGACCCCGAGCTGGGAGCGGATGTAGCGCCACGTGCCCGGCTCGATCTGCATCACCCCGACCGCGCCGGTCGGTGACACCTCATCGTTGTTGAACCCGCTCTCCTGGTCGGCAATCGCCTCGGCCAGCGACGGCGCCACGTCGTGGGCGGCGGCGACCGCGCCGACGTCGGACGGTGCGACGGTATCGCCGGTCGGCTGGGCGCCGACGCCCGTGGGCGATGGCGACGGTGCGTCACTTGTCGCCGCGGCGCCCGGAATCGTCAGCCGGCGACCGGCGAGCAGCAGCCCATCGGCGCGCAGGCCGTTGGCCGCCGCCAGCCGGTTGACGGTCACGCCGTAGCGCGCGGCGATCCCCGACAGCGTGTCACCGGGCGCGACGCGGTAACCGCCCGCAGAGACACCATCTGAGGTGCTCGCGCCCGCGGCTGGCCCGCTCGCGGTACCTGACCTGGCGATCGATTGGTCGCGGCCTGCCGCAGGCGGGATCCTCAGCCTGGCACCGGTGACCAACCCGGCGTTGGGCGAGAGCCCGTTGGCGGCCGCCAACTGCTCGACCGACAGGCCGTCAACCGCGGCGATTGACCCGAGCGACTCGCCCGAGGTGACGGTGTGGATGAAGTCGGCCGCGGCGACGCCAGGCGCGGCGATGCCGAGCGTGAGCGTCAGCGTGATCGAGACGAGCCGGATGCTGGTGCGCATCGGCGGAGTGTCTCGGCGCCGGCCCGAAATGCTGCAAGCGTCCTGTCAGCGAACACGCCGCGGTTTGGCCGGCGCTCAGGCAGCGCTGGCGTAGGAGCCGTAGGCGCCCTGGTAACTGTTGGACGCCCGGGCCCCGTTGACCACCATCCCGAGCAGCGGCGCGCCAACGTTGGCGAACTGATGGCGGAGGCTGTCAAGCGTGTCCCGCCGCGTATGCCCCGGTCGCACGACCACCAGCACACCGTCGACGTTCCGGGTGAGCGGAATCGCATCAGCGACGGCTGCGACCGGCGGCGAGTCGAGAACCACCAGGTCATAGCGCCGCTCCATGTCTCGAAGCAGCGTCTGCATCGCGGTCGACTCCAGCAGCCCGATTGGGTTCGGCGGTGCCGGGCCGGCCAGGATCACGTCGAACCGGTCCGCGCCGGCCGCCTCGTCATGTCCCGAGTCGACCGTGAGGATCGACTCCGCGAGCGTGCTCATCCCCGCGAGCAGCGTGCTGAGGCCGTCGTCGTTGGACAGGTCTCCTCCGGCGGCGATCTTCGGCCGTCTGAGATCGGCTTCGATCAGCAGCACGTCCGCACCACCGCGAGCCGCCGCGGCACTCAGATTCCACGCGACCGTGGTCTTGCCGTCGCCCGGCTGGGCGGAGGTCACGACCACCGAGCGGACCGGCCGCTCGACGTCGAGATAACGAAGGTTCGTCGCGACCGCGTCAAACGGCTCAAGATCCGTCCGGCTGCCGATTTCCGCGTGACCGACCGACCGCGACAGCGTGCGGCTGTCCGGCACGCTGCCCAGCAGCGGCGCATCGAGCATGCCCTCGACCTCGTCCAGGCTCTTGATCGTGCGATCGAGTTGGTCCACGAGCAGCGCGATGCCGAATCCGAGGAACAGCCCGAGCAGCAGGCCGAGAGCCGTCATCTTCTTGACGTGCGGCGACGAAGGGGCGGTCGGTGGGGCCGCGGTGGCGACCTGTTGAACATTGCCATTCTGCAAGCCCTCCAGCGCCAACAACCTGTTGGCCTGGCCGTTGAGGCTGGCGATCTGGGCGCCGTTCCCTGAGCTCTTGCTGAGCTGAGCGACCTGCTGCAGCACGAGCTGCCGTGCTCGCAGGACGGTGTTGCGATATGCCTGCTCCTGCTCGGTGATGAACGTCTGCGCGTATGTGTTGGCGACTTTCGCCGAACGGTCGGGGTCGCCGGTGGTCGCAGTCACCGAGACCAGATTGGAGGCCCCGACACTTGCGGCCGCGACAGCGACGGCCACCTGTGCCTCGGTCGTTCCCCCACCAAGCGCCTGAGCCGTGGCGGCCGAGACATTGCGCGAACTCACGAGCCCGAGATTGGTCGCGGCCTGCGTGGCTGGGTCAGACGAAGGCTCGAACAGCGACGCCCCGCCGAACTCAGCGCTCAGATTGGTGTCCTGGAAGAGCAGTGTCGCGGTCGCGCTGTACTGCTTGGGCTTGCGGTGCTCGACAAAGAACGCGATGCCACCGGCGGCGACGATGCAGACGAGGATGATCGGCCAACGCCGCCGAACCATGCCCAGGATCGAGCGAAGCCTCCGCGCGCCAGCGCTGCTGCCGTGCTCATCTTCGTCGGTGGGACGCCCGAGCGCGTCGGTCGCGTCGGCATTCGACCATTCGTAATGCCGCGGCGCCGGGCGGCGGGGACCGGCTTCAGACCGGCCTAGGACAAGGTCTGGCGTCGGGTGGCCGGGGGATTCGTCGGGGAAGTGGTTGCTCATTGCTCAGCTGCGGCATGTCGGGTCGTTGTCGATAGCCGCGCTGAACCATCTCCGGCGCGTCACGACTCGCCCCGTCCATGGCGCACGACCCGCAAGGTCACATCATGATAGTGGGAAACCCCGCTTGCAGAGCGCGTGCTTGTGCCTTGGGCGCCGGGCGCAGCTGACGGCGCAACGGCTGGGAACATTCCTTCGCCCCCAGGATCATCACTCCAGAAACCACAGTGACATCATAATTCTTCGATCGCGATCCTCAGGGGTTGGAGCCTGGTCCAGACCCGTCGACGCAGCCCAACAGCTCCTCCCACGCAATGAACCCGACACCGTCACGCGTTCCGGTCGCGCAGGTTGGTCCTGACCCCAACGGACGCGGGGGCATGGCGGCCGTGACGCGCGGCCTGCTGCACTCCTCGTTGACGCAGCGGTACGCGCTCGAGCCGATCACCACTCATCGTGTTGGAGCGCCGCTGAAGGGGATCCCGACGTTCGCGCTGGCACTTGTGCAGTTGATGCGCTGGTCTCTGCGCAATCGGGGCGGAATCGTCCATGTACACAGCGCGGTGCGTGGGAGCCTGTACCGCAAGGGGATCGTCGTGATCGCGATGCGCGCGCTCGGCCATCCGGTCATCTTGCATCTGCACGCCGGACCGCCAAACATCGACGAGTTCGTCGCCCGGCGGCGCCCAGTCGAGCTTGCGGCCTTTCGCATCGTCTTCCGCCGAGCGACCCATGTCGTCGCTGTGTCGCACGCCAGCGCGCGGGCCCTGGCCCGGGCCTTCGGGCGCAATGACATCGCGGTTATCCTCAACGCGGCACCACGGGTCGAGCCGCTCGGGCCGCCTGCGGCGGGCCCACCGGTACAGGTCCTCTATCTGGGCGGCTTCCAGGATCCGGCCAAGGGCGGCGAGGTGCTCGTGCGGGCCCTGCCCCTGCTGCTCGATCGTCAAGGCTCACCACCGCTCCGCATCGTGCTGGGCGGGCCTGGGGAACCGCCCGCCGCACTCACGCGAGGCGATCGGCCCGTGTCGTGGGTGGGATGGCTTGACGAGACGGCAAAGCGGGCCGCGTTTGCCGCGGCTGACATCGTCGTGCTGCCGTCGATCTCCGAGGGCCTACCGGGCATACTGCTCGAGGCGATGTGCCACGGCCGTGCGATCGTGGCAACCAACGTCGGCGGGATGCCCGAGATCGCGGCGGATGGAGATGGCGCACTGATCGTCGAACCTGGTGACCCGCAGGCCATCGCGGGCGCAATCGCGCGGCTGGCGAGCGACGGTGAACTGCGACGCCGTCTCGGCGACGGCGCCCGCCGCTCGGTGGCGGCACTCGATGAGGACGGTGTGATCGAGCAGATCGACGAGCTTTACCGCGGACTGTCGGCACGGTGAATTGCAGCGTCTCGCCGGCGAGCGTTCACGGGCGCGCGGGCGAGAGCCCGCGGTAGATCCGAAACGCCGTTTTGTTCGCGGCGATGCGCACCATCGCAGGTCTGGTGATCTGTCGCTGCCACCGGCGTGCCATCGCGGCGAATCGCGGATCGGGCTCGACCAAGTTCATCGCGTCGAGCAGCACCACGTGTAGGTGCTGGTAGAACGGCTTGGAGAGATCCGGTCGTCCATGCGCGCGCAAACTGTAACGCGACCACCAGCCGACGTCGTAGCGTTCGAGCAACGCCAGCAGTCCCGCGGAGCTCCGCGCGAAAACCTCGGCAACCTGTTGGTCACCCGAGGCGACGCGCAGCTCATGCAAGCCCAGCAGCCCGAAGATCCAGCCGTTGAGGACCGCCGTCGGCGTCACGGTGGGATATTCCTCGACGACGAGTGCGCCGTCCCACTCCCGGATGACGCCGCCGTCAGCGACGGCAGCGGTGAACGGGCCGAAGGCGCCCATCGCCGCATCGAGGTAGCGGCCCGCGCCGGTCAGGGCGTGGGCCCGCAGCAGCACGGAGATCCCCTCCCCCTGGGTCATACCCGAGACCCAGCCGGCGGTGATCGCGTACTTCGGCACGTCGACCTTGTGCAGCCACACGAGGCCGTGCTCCGAGCGCTGGGCGTGAGCAACCAACCAGTCGGCCAGCGCGACGAACTCGCCGCTGACCGGTTCACCGGTCACGTGGCGCTCCCAGAAACCGAGCCCGGCCTGCGCGACCATCATTGGCCAGTCCGAGGGCCCTCCGTCGAGCACGGTCGCCAGGGGGTGCCCCGGGCGCCGCTCGCTCGGCGCGACCTTGTGACTGAAGTCGCAGTAGTACCCCCCGAGGCCCTGCGGGTCGATGCGCTGCCCAGCCGCCTGCTCGTGAAACGCCGACCCGATCCCGAGGTACGCCCCGAGCGAACCGTGCGCGAGCGACACCGCGTTATGGGCCACCTCCGCGGCCCGGCCGCGCATACCGGAGTCCGTTGAACGGGGAACGAGAAATCTGCTCATGGCGTGGGATGACGACGAGTCGTCGCTGTCGAAGGCTAGGAGGACCCCTCGACAAACTCCCGATGCCACTGCGAGAGCTCCAGCAGGCAGTAGAGGATCCGCTTGTGATCGAGACGGCCTGACTGGTGCTCGCGCACGAGGCGAGCGACCGTCGCGGAGTCGATCGCGGCCGCCAGCGGCATCTCCGGCGTGAACCGCCGCGAGACCTCGTCGCCGAGGCTGGCACGCAGCCAGTCGTCGTACGGGGTCGCGAACGGTTGCTTCTTGCGCCTGATGACCCCGTCCGGCACCAGACCTCGCATCGCTTGCCGATACAGACCCTTGCGCCGCGCGGCCGGCATCCGCACGCGTGCCGGGATTCGCTCCACGAACGCCATGAATTCCTGATCGAGAAACGGGACGCGTTGCTCGAGCGAGGCCGCCATCGATGTCTTGTCGCCCCACAGGAGAAGCTGATCGGGCAAGAACAGGTGCGTATCGAGATACAGGACCTGATCGAGCACGTCGCGTTCGGCTACGTCGTCCATGATCTCGTTCGCCCGGATCGACCGTTCGCCAGCGGCCGCGCGGTCGCACTCGCGGTCGCGCACCAGGCTCTGGCGCAGGTCGGGCGAGGTGATCTCGAACGCCGACAGCAGACGCTCGATGCCGGGGTCGGCGTCGAGCAGCCGCATCGCCCGTTTCGCTCGCTCGTTTCGCGGCAGCGCATCCACCAGTGTGCCGAGCGGCTGGACGGCGACGGCCGGGACGCGGTCGATCGCAAAACTCAGCGCGGCCGCCTGGCTGCGCTGGTAGCCGCCCCAGGGCTCGTCCGCCCCCTGACCGGAGAGCGCGACCTTGACCGATTCGGCAGTGAACCGGCTGAGCTGCAGGGCAGCCGGGGCCGACGGAGTTCCACATGGCTCCTCGACGCTGCGGACCGAGGCGGCAACCGCGCCCAGGAAATCGTCCATCTGCATCGTCGTGGAGTGATGCGTGGCGCCGATCGCGTTAGCGGTGATCGCCGCTGCATCCCGTTCGTCGAGTTCGGCGCCGTGACCCGGGAACCCGATCGTAAAGCTCAGCGGAGCGCGCTCCGGAGCCACCTTCGCCATCGCGGCCACCACCGCAGCGGAGTCGAGACCTCCGCTCAGGAACGCGCCGTACGGAACGTCGGACATCATCTGGCGGCCGACCGCGTGCACGAATTCGGTGCGGACCTCGCGGCGCAGCTCGCGCCGGTCGATCTCGGTCAGCGGTGCGCCTGGAGGCGAGCGAAAGCTGTGGATCTCGGTTCCGCTCTCGGACACGATCAGCGCGGTGGCCGGGGCGAGTTTGGAGATGCCGCCGAACATCGTCCTCGGCGCGGGGACGAACCGCCAAGTCAAGAAGTGGTCGAGTGCGACCGGATCGAGCGCGGCCCGCGTGTACCCCGTCGCGAGGATCGCACGGACCTCCGAGGCGGCGACCACGCGCCGACCGTCCGTCCACCAGTAGACCGGCTTGACGCCGAAGGCATCGCGGGCGATCACCAGGCGACCGACGCGATCGTCCCAGATCGCCAGACCGAACATCCCGTTGAGGCGACCGAACACCTCCATACCCCATTCCTCGTAGCCGTGCAGCACGACTTCGCAGTCGGAGCGGGAGGCGAACCGGTGCCCGCGCGCTTGGAGTTCGGCGCGGAGCGTCAGATGGTTGTAGATCTCGCCGTTAACGATCGCTGTCGTGCCGCCATCCTCGGAAGTGAACGGTTGGTCACCGTCGGCGACGTCGATGATCGCCAAGCGCGTGTGGACCAGGGCCGCCGGGCCGCGACACCAGCTCGCTTGGCCGTCCGGGCCTCGATGGCGAAGCGCCTGCACCAGGCCCGAAAGCGTCCGCGGCGCCGTTCTGGCACCCGGATCGTAGATCGCGGCGATCCCGCACATAGCGACAGCATCAACGATCGCGCTTTCGACGATCTCGCCCGCGAGCGCGTTCTTTACCGAGACATGACATCGTTCATCGTCAAATTGCTGCCCGCACCTCGCAACCGTCCGCGTGCAGCTCGGAGCGTCGACGTTGACCACGCCGGACACTCGATTCGCCGCCTCCGACATGCCCCGTCGCGTGCTGGCGGGGCGCGACTGGGGAGCCTCGCGGCGCGTTTGCGCTGGTCGCCGCCACGACGCTCTACCTGAGCTTCAACGCCGGCGGCTTTTTCATTACGGCGCCCGCGCTGGTCGCGCTCGGTCTGCTGCTCTGCCTGATGCTGCGGTTGACGGTCGCCGCGCGGCCGCTGGAGGGCATCGGGTCCCAGGCGACCGTGGCCATCGCCGGGATGGCGCTCTACAGCGTCTGGACGCTCGCATCGGCGCTGTGGTCGCATTCGCCGTCGCGCGCGCTGATCGAGTTTGACCGCGCGATGCTCTACACGGTCGGGCTGACCCTCGCGGCCTCATTCGCCAAGCGCGAGGGCCGCCAGCGGGCACTGCTGGCCGGGCTCACGTGCGCGATCGTCGTCATCGCCACGGTCGCGATCATCACCCGGGTCCTGCCCCGTGTTTGGCCGCTCGCGCCGGACGTCTCCGAGGATCGACTGAGCTATCCGCTGACGTACTGGAACGCACTGGGACTGCTGGTCACGTTCGGGATCATCGGTGCGCTGCAGTTCGCCACTTCCGCCCGCGAGCGTCTGTCGGTGCGGGTCTGCGCGACAGCGTCGCTGCCGCTGCTGACGACGACGCTGTACTTCACGCTGTCACGGGGCGCGATGGCGGTCGGCGCGGTCGGCGTGGTGCTATTTTTGCTGGTCGCCCGACCGCGAGGGACGCTGCCGACGTTGCTCGCCGCCGTACCGACGTGCGGCGTGGTGGCGGTGGTCTCATATCACGCGGCCGCCCTGACCGGTGAGCACCCGATCTCGGCGCAGGCTGTCCATCAGGGCCACCACGTCGCCGTCGCCCTGGTCGCCGCGATCATCGTCGCGGCTGCGCTGCGCGCTGCGCTCGCGCCCCTCGAACGCCGGCTGAAGGCGCCACGCTGGCCGCTTCCAGTTCCCGTCTGGACGGTGATCGTGGGGGCGGTCGTGGTGGTCATCGGCGTGTTGTTCGCATCCGGCGTGGCACAGCGCGAGATCCACAACTTCGGCGAGACCGACGCGATCGTAAACCTCTCAAACCAGCGCTCGCGGCTGACGAGCGTGTCCAACAACGGCCGCTTTGAGCACTGGCGCGTTGCGATCGATGCGTTCGACGCCCACCCTCTGATCGGTGCCGGCGCCGGTACCTACCAGAACCTGTGGGCGCAACACCGCCGGAGCAGCGCTCACCGTGATCAACGCGCACTCCCTGTATCTGCAGGTGATGGCCGAGCTCGGAATCGTCGGCCTGCTGCTGATACTCGTGCCGATCGTCGCAGTGCTCGGCGCGATGATCCAGGGGGTACGACGCGCTCGTGGTCCTAACCGCGCGGTGGCCGCAGCCGTGCTGGCGATGGGGCTGATGTGGGCGCTGCACGCCGGCGTCGACTGGGACTGGGAGATGCCGGCGGTCTCATTGTGGTTTTTCATCCTTGGCGGGGAGTCGCTGGCGGCCCAACCATCGGCACAGCCCGCCGCAGCGTGGGGCCACACGGGTGTGCGACGGCTGCTGCTCGGGCTCGGCTGCCTGCTGCTGTGCGTCACCCCGGCGCTGCTGGCGCTATCGCAGGTGTACCTTGGGCGGGCGGCCAGCGCGCTTGCCGACGACAACTGCGCGGCGGTGATATCGAACGGCCTGAGCTCGATCTCGGTGCTGAACCAACGGCCCGAGCCCTACGAGCTGATCGGACTGTGCGATGCCCGGCTCGGGGAAGGGCCGCTCGCGATCCGGATGGAGCGCAGCGCCGTCAACAGAGACCCGAACGACTGGGAGTTCCATTACGCGCTCGCGATCGTGCAGGCCGCCGCTGGAGTCAACCCGCGTGCGGCCGCGCGCCAGGCGCACCGGCTCAACCCACTCGAGCCGCTCACCGCCTACGCCCTGACCCTCTATGACCACGGTAACCCCCGGGTCTGGCGCAGGCGAGGCGACTCCGCGCCGCTGCCACCGTGATCCTCAGGCGCCAGCGGCGCCGTGTTCGGGCCGCTCAGTACGCGCCGCGGCCGTAGAGCGCGACCGGAACCGTCGAGAGCATGATCTCGAAGTCCCGCGCCAGCGACCAGCCGGCGACGTACTGATAGTCGAACCGCAACATGTCCTGGAACGGAATATCCGAGCGCCCATAGATCTGCCACGGCCCCGTGATCCCAGGCCGCAGATCGAGACGGCGTCGGTGCCAGCCTTCGTCGAACGCGGCCACCTCCGGTGGGATCAGCGGTCGCGGTCCGACGAGGCTCATCGACCCGTCCACCACGTTGAGCAGTTGCGGCAGCTCGTCGATCGAGCTGCGGCGGAGGAACCCACCCACGCGTGTGATCCGCGGGTCCTTTCGGATCTTGAACATCACGCCATCGTTGGCCTCATTCAGTGCGGCCAATTCGGCCTTCCGCTGCTCGGCGTCGCCGTACATCGAGCGGAACTTGAAGATCTCGAACTGCTTGCCGTTGCGCCCGACGCGCCGCTGACGGAACAGCACGGGCCGCGCGAATCGATCTTGATCGCGATCGCCACCCCGATCAGCAGTGGGAGCAACAACAACAGACCGACGACACTGAACAGGACATCGGTCGTGCGCTTGATCGCCCGGGCGGACGAGCTCAGCCGTGGGACCGTGATCGACAGCATCGGCAGGCCGCCGATCTGATCCAGCGCACGAGCGCCGTCGAGGAACTCGAACAGTCGGGGGACGATGTCGATCGCGACGTGGTTGTCCCAGCAGACACGGATGCAGCGCAGCAGATCGTGGTGTCCAGACCGCGTGAATGCGATGATCACCCGATCGACGTCGCGGGTGTGGACGATCCGCTCCAGCTCGTCGAGGCCGCCGAGGTGCGGGAGCGGCGGTGAAGTCTCGTGATGGACGTCGTCGTCGACCAGTCCGATCACGTCGATCGAGAGGTGAGGAGCGGTCTGGAGCCGGTCATAGACCTGACGGGCGACCACCCCCGAGCCGAGGATGACCGTACGCTGCGCGAGCTCCGAATCGCGGTACACCATCGTGCGCGCGACTGCTCGCAGCACGATCGCCGAGAGTGACGCCGCGGCTGCGCCCGTGACCGCTGCCAGCGCCGGCTTATCCGAGTCCAGCAGATGCAGCGCGCCGTAGCCAATCCACGAGATCGCCAGTCCCATCGTGGCGGTCGTGCCGGCCTTCGAGAGGGTGCTCGTCCACGGCCGTGCGTCGTCGTCGGCGAGCACTCCGAACAGCGCCCCGAGGACTCGCCAGACCACCACGAACCCCACCGCACACAGGACCGACTCGGCGAGGCCGAAGCGACAGAGGCCCGCTAATACGAGGCCACCAATCGCGCCGGCCGCCAAGTTCGGCGACCACGATCGCCATCCGCAGCCGACGACGGATCGCGCTGATCCGCCGCGCCGGCCTGGCGCCCTCCGGAGCAGCCAGCAGCTGCTCGAGGATCTCGAGTCCGTCACCTACCTGTGCGATCTCCGCCATTCTGCGCCCCGATCAACCCGTTGTCGATCCGACTGCCGTACTCCGCTCCGCCCCGCTGCCGTACTGCGCATCGCCCCCATTTCAGCTATGAACCAGCAGTCTACCCCCTGCGCGCCACCGCCCATCGCTGCGCTTCGTATCTCCCACTCCCGGGCCGAGAGTTCGATCGTGAACTCGGCTGCCAAAGGCGTGTCGACGCGTGACCCGCGGCCACACCTGCCCCATACGAAGACATCGGCCCCGCGGAGGTCTGGAAACCTCCGCGGGGCCGAGCGTCACTACTTATCGCAGATCCGAGCGCCCCGGACCTGAGGTCCGTCAATGATTCGGTGCGCGCATGGTCCGGCGGCGCATCACCAGACCGACGATCAGCATCGCCACGCCGAGCACGATCAACGGGATCATGAGCAAGCCCGTGAACGGAAGGGTCGACCCATCCGCCGGCGTGGAAAGTTGCTGCGTCTGCCGCACGGACGCGGGCGGCGTAGTGTTGTTGCGGTGGATCACGAGATGATTCGTGTGATGATGCGCGGGAGCGTATTGGGCGGTACCAGCGCTACCGCTGCTTGATTCGCCCGACAGCGCCATCGCGGCACCGCCAGTAGACATGAGCAGCACGCCGATGCAGAGCATCGAAGTGATTGCGAGCCGCGTTCGCATGAAGGGTTCCTTTCGTTTATTTGCCCCTGATCCTGCGTTGTTGCGAACCCGATTTCGACATCTGCCCCAGAGGTTGTCCAGCTCGAGCGGATTCAGCTGCGGTCGATGCGACTCGAGCCGTTCGATCGTCGACCTGAACTCTTCCTCAATCGGGTCCATACTCCTTATACGCGCGACAAGCGTGATTCCTGACTGATTTATTTTCCGAGATGGACGATCGCGACCTCGAGCGGCTGTTCTCCGAGCATGCGCAGCCGCTGTTCGGGTTTCTCGCGTACCGGACCGGAGATCGAGCGCTCGCCGAGGACCTAGTCGCTGAGGCGTTCGAGCGCGTGCTCAAGGCGCGGCGCCGATTCGACCGCAGGCGTGCCAGCGAGAAGACCTGGCTGTACTCGATCGCGCTGAACTGCCTGCGCGACCACGAGCGCAGTCGTGGGGCGGAGACTCGGGCGCTGGCGCGGCACGGCGCTGCGATCACAGACGACGAGCTGGACTTCCCACTCGACGAATTCGTCGCGCGCGACGAAGTGATGCGGGCGGTCGCGACACTGCCGGCGGCCGAGCGCGAAGCGATCGCGTTGCGGTTCGGAGCCGGTCTCACCGTTCCGGAGATCGCGAAGATCAGCAACGAGAAGCTCACGACGATGGAAGGTCGCGTCTACCGCGCGCTGAGGCGCCTGCGCGAGCAACTGGAGACCTGACCAGTCAAGGCGGTACCATGAGTGTCGTGAGCAATCAATTGGAGCCGACCCGCTCCAGGGTCGCCGATCCTCAAGAAGACCGCGGCGGCAGTGGTACTGGTGGTCGTCGGCCTGCTCGTCTTTCACTTCGTGCTCGGGCTGGTGGTCGCGGTTTTCTGGATCGCGGTCATCGTCGCGGTGATCGCGGCGGTGCTCTGGGCGCTGAAGACGCTCGTCTGGTAGCACGCGGAGCAGCCGATGTACGGCATGGGTCTGATCGTGATCCTGACCGCGTTTGGCTTGGCCGGTGGCCTGATCGGACGGATCAAGGGCAGCTCGTTCTGGATGTGGTTCCTGATCGCGTTCTGTGTGCCGTTCATCGGCCTTATCTGCGCGGTGCTGTATCGCTGGGACAACCGCGAGCTGCGCCGTGAGTGCCCGCGCTGCCACAAGGTCGTCAAGCTCCACGACGCGGTCTGCCTTCGCTGCGGCGAGGAACTCGAGTTTCCGGACGTCGCGATCGCCTCGGAGGCCGCGATCCGCGGACAGGTCCCCGGGCCCGCTCGCTGAGCGTCGCCGGCCCGCTGCCCGCTGGTAGAGTCAGGCGCTCTCGAGCGGCGGGAAACGCGTCCGCGTGCCCGCGAGCCAGAGCACTCGAAAGGAGGTCGCGATGCGCGCTGTCGATGCGTTGATGGAATGTCTGAAGGCTGAGGGTGTCGACGTCGTATTCGGTCTCCCAGGCGGCGCCAACCTGCCAACCTACGATGCGTTCTACGACGCCGGGATCCGCAACATCCTGGTCCGCCACGAGGCGGGTGGGGGTCACGCCGCCGAGGGCTACGCCAAAGCCACGGGCAAAGTCGGCGTCTCGCTCGGCACCAGCGGCCCCGGCGCGACCAACCTCGTGACACCGATCTGCGACGCGATGATGGACTCGGTCCCGGTCGTGTTCATCACCGGCCAGGTGCAGACACACCTGCTCGGCACCGATGGCTTTCAGGAGGCCGACACGATCGGGATCACGATGCCGATCGTCAAGCACAGCTTCATGATCCAGCACCCGCTGGAGCTGCCGCGGACCGTCCACGAGGCGTTTCACGTGGCGCGTTCGGGGCGACCGGGGCCCGTGGTCGTCGATATCCCGTCAGATCTCAGCCGCGCCGACATCCCGTACGAGCCGGTCCAGGACGTCCACCTTCCGGGCTACCAGCCGACGACGACCGGCAACCAGAAACAGATCCGGCTCGCCGCCAAGGCGATCGCCAACGCCCGGCGGCCGGTGATCTATGCCGGTGGCGGAGTCGTGTCGGCCAACGCGGCCCCGCAGCTGTTGGAGCTGGCCACGGTCGACAAGCTGCCCGTGACGTGCACGCTCAACGGCCTCGGTGGGTTTCCCGCACCGCACGAGCAGTGGCTCGGGATGCTTGGGATGCATGGCACCCGAACCGCCAACTACGCGATGGACGAGGCGGATCTGATCGTCGCGGTCGGCGCCCGCTTCGACGACCGGATCACCGGCAAGCTCGCGGAATTCGCCCCGCGCGCCAAGTTCGTCCACATCGATGTCGACCCGGCCGAGATCTCCAAGAACGTGCCCGCGCACATCCCGATCGTCGGCGACGCCGCCAACATCCTGCCGCGGCTCACGGTGGAATATCGTGCGCTCGATCCCGACCGCTCGCGGCTGGACGAGTGGTGGTCGCGGATCCGCCTCTGGCAGGAGCGCCATCCGCTGCGCTACGAGGACTCCGACGACGCCGAGATCAAGCCGCAGTACATGATCCAGGCGCTCTACGAGGCGACCGGCGGCGACGCGATCGTGTGCTCGGACGTCGGCCAGCACCAGATGTGGACCGCCCAGTACTACGACTTTGCGGCGCCACGCCGGTGGATCAACTCCGGCGGGCTCGGGACGATGGGGTTCGGGCTGCCGGCGGCGATGGGCGCCAAGGTCGGCTGCCCCGATCAGACCGTCATCTGCATCGCCGGGGACGGCTCGGTCCAGATGAACATGCAGGAGCTCGCGACCTGCTCGCAGGAGGGGATCGCGGTCAAGGTGTTCATCATGAACAACAACTATCTGGGCATGGTCCGCCAGTGGCAGGAGTTGTTCTGGGATCGCCGCTACTCGGGCGTCGACATGGGACGGTGGCCGGACTTCGTCAAGGTCGCCGAGGCCTACGGCGCGACCGGGATCCGTCTGACCGACAAGCACACGCTGGCTGACGGGGTCCGCGAGGCGCTGCAGACCCCCGGGCCGGTGCTCGTCGACGTTCGCGTCACCGCCGAGGAGAACGTGTACCCGATGATCGCGCCGGGGCAGGCCGCGCGCGACATGGTCGGCTGAGCGATGGGCGAGCCGGCAACCAAAGAGGTGCTCTCGCTCGACGAGCTGGAGGCAGCCGTCGGCCTGCGGACCGGGCGCAAGCACATCCTCTCGATCCTGGTCGAGAACAAGCCCGGTGTCCTGACCCGGATCACGGGGCTGTTCGCCCGCCGCGGCTTCAACATCGACACGCTGGCCGTCGGCCCGACCGACGACGAGGCGGTGTCGCGGATCACGCTGACGCTCGATGGCGCCGTACATCCGATCGACCAGGTCACCAAGCAGCTGCACAAGCTCGTCAACGTGCTCAAGATCCGCGATCTGGAGCCCGAGGAGACGCTCGCGCGCGAGCTCGCGGTGTTCAAGGTCTCGACCGTCGACGGTGCCGCCCGCGCCGAGGTGCTGCAGATCTGCGAGGTGTTCCGCGCGTCGGTGGTCGACGTCAACAAGCGCTCGGTCGTCGTCCAGGTGACCGGTGGCTGCGACAAGGTCGACGCACTCGAGGCGTTGCTGCGACCGTTCGGGCTGATCGAGATGGCGCGCACCGGCGAGATCGCGATCTCGCGCGGGCGCGGCGAAACCTGAGCGGCGGTCTAGCCGCTCAGAGAGCGAGGATCTCGCGAGTCTCGGCTGGCCAGGCGTCAGGGTCGAATCCGTGCGCGCTGAACAGCGCCAGCGTCACGCGCTCCTCGCCAAACGCCATGCACCCGGTATGCGCCACCTCGCCCCCAGCGGTACGGATCTCATAGATGTCGCCGAAGTGGTCCTGGTGGTAGTTAGACGACGCGATCGCGGTGGGGTTGCCGGCAACCGGTGAGACCAGCTCCCACTTGAGCTCCTGAGACCGCTGCTGGGCGGCCAGCAGACGGCCGGTGCGGCCGAAGAAGGGGTCGTTGGCGACATCGAGCTCGAGCTCGAGCCCGAGCGAGCGCAGCAATCCCTCGGCCACGCCTCGCCAGGCCTCGCGCCACTCGATCACGGTGTCCTTGTCGGCAACCCGCACGATCTCGCGCATGTGGAAGATCTGCATCCGGGCCGGGTCGTCGGACGGCTCGCGCCGGAACACGTACGCGTCGCCGGTGTCAAGGATCACGCCGCCGTCGGGCAACGGTCCGCGCGCGGCCACCGCCGGGTACAGCGGGTAGCACGCGGCCGGGCAGAGCACCATCTCACTCATCCGCTGAAACTCGCTCCAGTCCTCATGCTTGTCGGCGTGCTCGAGCTGCGTCGCGGCCGCGGCCTCGTCGCCCTCGAACGCGAACACGGTGCCGGCGAGATGCGGAAACGAGCCGAGGTATCCGTTGTTCTCGAGCTGCTCGCGCGGGAACGTCGGCGGGAAGTACATCGGTTCGGGTTCTTGCGGCGCCGCAGTCCGGGTGACGAGCGCGTCGAAGGCGAGCCGCACCCGCTCGAAGGCGCCGCCGCGGGCGTACACCCCGTGGACCCCGCTGGGTACCAGCACGCCAGCTTCGAACAGTGAATCGAGGAACGCCACCTGGGTGGGGTTTCCAGCACGAAATTCGGGCATCAGACCTCCTTGGCGATCAGCAACAGACCGGCGTTGGACTGGTGAATGCGCTCGTTGGCGATCATCAGCGGCGCGGACATCGTGTCCCGCAGGTGGCGACCGACGCTGAAGGGAGTGTCGTTCTTGAAGCCCATGATTCCGCAAACGTCCATCGCACCCCGGCAGACGTCGACCGCCTGCTCCGATGCCGCCAGCTTGAGGTTGTTGAACCGTAGGCCGGCCGACATCGTCGAGAGTTGTTCGCGCGCTGGGCCCTCGGAGATCGACAGGTAGTCATGCAGCCCCGCCTCGACGGCGGCGCGCAGCATCGACAGCTCGGTCATCACATGCGACAGGCGCTGCGCGGCCGGCGGCGTCGTCCCGGGGGTGCGGCGCGCAGCGGCGCGCACGAACGCGCGCGCCCGCTCGAACGCGTCCTCGGCGATCCCGAGCCACAGAGACGACCACAGCACGTGCGAGATCGGCACCATCGACTCCGCGGCGACCCTGCGCGAACGGCTCCTCCATGACCTGCTCGGCGCCGAACTCGGCGCGGACGATCGACCCCGGGGAGCAGGTGCCGCGCATACCGAGGACATCCCAGGTACCGGTCGGCTCGAGCTCGGTCTGCTCCTTATGGGTGAGCACCGCCACCTGGTCGTTGGCCTCGGCTTCGGGGCCGGCGCGCAGCGTCGTCAGCAGATCGTCGGCGTAGGCGCCGTAGCTGACCGTCGGCGCCTGCTTCTCGAACCGCCGCCCGGTCTCGGCGGTGGTCTCGACGGCGGCGACCGACCGGCCCATGTCGCCGCCGGTGCCGACCTCCGAGGTCACCGACGCGATCAGGCGCTGCTCGCGGCAAAGGTCGGCGAGGTACTGCTCAAACCAAGAGCCGGAGCGGAGATGGCGCACGATCGACGCGAGTTGGATCTGGTGCATCGCGAACACCATCGCGCTCGCCCCGCATGAGTGGCCGAGCTCGCGGCAGGCCGCTGCGATCGGTTCCAGCCCGATCCCGCCGCCGCCGAGCCTGCTCGGAACGATCGCCGAGAGCGCACCTACCTCACGCAGCGCGTCGATCGACTCGGTCGGAAAGCGCGCCTCGCGGTCGACGGAGACGGCATTGGGCGCGGCCACATCCCGCGCGATCTGCCGGACCGCGTCCAGCAGCGTTTGATCTGAGCCGAGCGCTGTGCTCATGCGGCGACGTCCACGTCCAGCTCGGTCAGCGCAGCGCTGATCGAGCCGATGCTCTCGAACACGCTGCGCGTGAGCATCCGGTCGGGGAACTCGATGTCGAAGGCGTCCTCGAGCGCGAGCATCACGTTGACGCTCGCCTGGGAGGTCATCCCCGCTTGGTACAGGTCGGCGTCATCGGCGATCTCGGCAACGTCGACCGGAAGTCGGGCGTGCTCCGCGATCGCCTGTCGGATCTTCTCGTTCATGGGTGACTCATCCTTCGGCGTGTTGCTCGAAATGTCGCGCGATGACAACCGCGCCCACCGCCACTCCCTTGCTCCGGGTCAGGCTCAGTGCAAGGTCATCAATGCCCTCTGAACGTGCCAGATTAGCTGCGGCGCCCGCAAGCCACAACTCCGGGCGCCCCGAGAACCCGCCCCGTACCTCAACATCGGTCCAGGCGACCGCTTGGTCATCCACGCGGAGCACCTTGAATGCGGCCTCCTTCGCCGCCACCAGGCAGGCGAGCCGGCGCGGGTCCACCTGCGGCCGACAGCAATCGGCCAGCTCGCGCTCGGTGAAGACGCGGTGCAGGTAGCGGCGACCGTGCGCCGCCAATGCCACCCTGACCTCCGCCTCAGACGCGAGGTCGATGCCCACGCGCATCACCGTCGCCGCTCGCGCCATGGCCCACTCGCGCCGCTCGGGCTCATCCGGGGCTCGTCACCCGTAGCGCGGAGGCAAGGTTGAGCGCCGTGACCGTGGCGCCGCCGAAGGCATTGCCCGCCGCGGTCGGCCGCAGCAGCAGCTGCCGCTCGCCGCCGGGCTCGATCGAGAACGCGTCGTCGTCGGCCACGAACCCCGGCGCCTGGATCCTCACGCCGAAGGCCAGGCGCCGGGTGGCGATCGTCAGCGATACCCGCTCGCCGCGCTGCTCGGCGCTCCCCGTCAGCCCGACGCGCTCGATCGGCTCGCGGTCGATCGGCCGACCCGCCGGAAACCGGAACGCCTGCGAGAGCAACTCGCCATCGCGCCATAGCCCGGTGACGATCACATCCGCCGTGGGCGGGCCGAACCGATAGGCCCAGGCCGGATCGAGGAAGTGGCCGATCAGCCCCTCGACGCCCCAGACAGCGCGCGCTATGCGGCTCGATCGCAATCTCCGTCTCGGACGCGGCCACGCGAACCTCCCGGTCTCGATACAGCGCGACCCTCAGCACCGCCTCGAGCGAATCTTGGCGATCGTTGGCGACCTGCACGAGCACCCCGCCGACACCCTCGTCGGTGGTCCACACCGCCACCGGCGCCAGCGCCCGCCTCAGGTGGTGGTAGGCGACCTTCGGATTGCCGGCGGCGTCGATCACCCCGAGCCCCGCGCCGGGCAGCATGTCCTTGAGCCACAGCACCAGCGCACCCGCGCAGCCGGAGCCGCAGCGACGCCACTCCCCCATCACCTCGCTCATCACCTCGCCGGTCGCCGCCCGCGAGAGATCGAGGTAGCGGGCGTGGTCAGAGCGCCGCAGCTGGACCGGATCGACTCCGAAGACCTCGTTCAGGTAGTGGTCGCGCACGTCGTCGAAGTCCCAGCCGGCGCCGATGTCCCACCCCGTCCCGGCGTCGCGCTGGACGCCGGGCTTCCAGCGCGGGTGGTGGACCGGCACGTCGACCTCGTCGGGAACGTTGGCGAACGCCAGGCTCTCGGCGGCAAAGCCGACCGCGGCGCGACGGGCGTCGGCGGTCGGGCGCATGTAGCCGCTGACGCCGAAGTAGTGAACGACCCCGCCGGCTGGCTGGAACGGCAGGTCGCCCCCGCACGGCGTGCTCGCGCACGTAGGCGCAGTCAAGGCCACACCCGGCGACGATCTCGCCGAGCTCACGGTCCCACAGCGGGTCGCGCCCGAGCTCGGGATCGAGGCCCATCATCGCGGGTTGTTGCTCGATCTCGTTGTTGCCGCAGACGACCGCCATGCTCGGCCGGTGAGCCAGCCGGCCGAGGACCTCACGGGCCTCCTCCAGAACCCGATTGGCGAACACCTCGTCGACCACCGGGTAATCGAGGTTCGCGAACATCAGATCCTGCCAGACGAGGATGCCCAGTTCGTCGCAGAGGTCATGGAACAGCGTCGACTCGTAGGCGCCGGTTCCCGCGAGACGGAGCATGTTCATGCCCGCGTCGCGGGCGCGCTCCAGCAGCTCCCGCAGGTCTCGCTCCGGCGGGGCCAGCGAGACCAGATCCGAGGGCGTCCAGACCGCACCGCGGACGAACACCGGCAGACCGTTGATCGCGAGCTTCAGGCCCTCTTGGACGATGTCTTGCGGGTACTCGAGTGTCCGGAACCCCACCCGCCTGGTGGCGACCGTCTCGTCGCCGACACGGACGACCACCTGGTGCAGCGCCGGCGTCCCGTGCGTGTGCGGCCACCACCGCTGCGCATCGACCGACCGCCAGCTCGGCCTCGAGCAGACCCGGTCCGGCCTCGCGCAGCAGCGCCCGCTGGCCGCACGCCTCCACCGTGACATTCGGATGCCCCGTCGTGGCAGGCCACGCGAACACGGACCACGCACTCGTCGCCGTTGACGCTCGTCGTGACCCGGACGTGGTCGATGCCGCCCGGCGTCGGTCGTCTGAGACGGACAGGCCGCCACGGGCCGACGGCCGCCGGATGCGCAGCAAACCCCGGCGACCTGCCGAACACCATCGTCCGGAACCACCGCAGGTTGCCGTTGTTGACGACCCGCGTCCGCCAGCGGGCCGCCGGCCGGCGGCGCTTGGTCAGCAGCGGCGCGAGGGCACGGCACGCGATCACCAGCTCGTTGACGGTGCGCAATCGGCCGGTGACATCGACCGCGTGCTCGCGCCACATCGAGTCTGACTCCAGCACCAGTACCCCGTTGAGAAACACCTCCGAGATGGTCGCGACCCCGCCGAGCTCGAGCACCGCGGGCTCGGCGGCCCGCGCGGGGTCGAGCTCGAACGGACAACGAAACCACCAGTCCTCGGCGTCGAAATCCCGCTCGTCGTCGCCGACCGCCGCCGCAGCGGTGCCGGGCACCTGCGCCGGCACCCATTCGAGCTGCGCGTCGCCGAGCTCGTCCGGAGTGACGATCGTGCCGGGCGCCGCCGAGGCCACCTCCCAGCGCGTCGGCGAGCATCACGACAACAGCGCGCGCTCGAGCTCGCCCATCCCGCGCTGCCAGCCCTCGATCAGCGGAGCGAGGACCGCGGGGATATCGAACGCCCGCCGACGTGCCAGCCGGAACGAGACGATCTTGGTCGCCTCGGCGATCCCGCGGAACTCGGCGGCGGCGGACTCGCCCTGATCGCCGAGCGTCCAGGCGACGTGATCGGCGAGCAGCTCGAACGCCGAGCCGACCATCCGCACCGTCACGAACGCGTACTCGTGGTAATCCTCCGGACTGCCGGCGAGCAGCCGCGGGAGGTCGAAGTCCAGGCGCTGCGGCCCAGGCGCCGAACGGGTTGGACGCAGGCCGCCGGTCGAAGTGGTAGACGAGCAGTTCGCGCGCGGCCGCGTCCGCAGCTCGTCGCCCGTCGAGCCTCGGGCCGGCGTCGAAGCTGACGAGCTCGATGAACGGGTCCATCACGTCGTCGGTGAAGTGCGGCGAGCATCCGGAACGCGCCCCGGTAATCCTCGCCGGAGAGCTCATAGAAGCCGGCGTTGTGGAAGTACCGCATCCGCTCGCCGTCCTGGTCGATCATGTCGGGCGCGACGGTCGTCTTGAGATGCTCGCGCCGGTAGCTGGTGCCCTCGGTGTCGGGCAGGTACCAGGCGTCGATCTCGACGCAGCACGGTCCGGCCCAGCGACAACTGCTCGGCGATGTGCTCGGGCAGCGGCCGGTAGGGGAGCATCTCGTGTACGTCGATCCCGAACAGCCGCTCGAGGTCGGCGTAGCGCGGTTTGGCGTAGGTGAACTGATCGCCTTCCCAGTCGGTGCGGACGATCGATCCGAGTGCCGCCAGTGGCTCGTCGCCGCGCGCGTGCAGCAGCTCGATCAGCACGTCGGCGTAGCAGTTGGTCTCGAGGTAGGTCGGCCCGGCACGGTGCACCGAGTGTGGCTCGTACTCGCCCGGCTTGAGGCTCCACAGGCACGCCTTCCAGCTCGAGGTTGTGCTCATCTCCAGATCTCCCGGATCGTCAGCCCGCTGCAGTCGCCGTGTCGTCGGGTCGACCCCGGTCAAGCGCCCACTGACCCACAGGTTACCCGGACTCGGTCGCGCGGCCGCGCGGCCGTTAGGCTGACCGCCGTGCCCCATGTGTCCGTGATCGACGGTGCCCGGGAGGCGCTGGCGGCCGATGATCGGCTGGCCTACCAGCTCGCCGACGGCTTGGATCGCGCCCGCGCGGCCGGCGCCCCGCGTCTGGTGAGCGTCACCCGGCGGCTGGCTGGCGGCGCCGACCCATCCGCACTGATCTGCGCATCGCGGCGTTCGGGCGAGCCGTGGCTCTGCCTCGAGCAGCCGGCCCGCGACCGGATCGCGCTCGCCGCACTCGGCGCGGTCAGGGCGCTCGAGGCGTCCGGACCGCGGCGGTTCGAAGAGCTCGCGGACCGTTGGCGGACGCTCGCGCGGACCGCCATCGCCAATCAGCCGCGGGCGGGCGACGTGCCCGGCGCGGGACTGACGGCGATCGCGGGCTTCGCGTTTGCGCCAGACGGTGGCCGCGACCCCTCATGGCACGGGTTCGCGGCCGCGTCGCTGATCGTGCCGGAGCTGACGATCGCGCGGCGCGGCGACGAGTCGTGGCTGACGATCAACCTCGACATCGGGCCCGATGACGCCCATGAGCAGCTGCTGCGGAGAGTCGACGCACGGCTGCGGTCGCTGCGCGAGCAACCGCTGCCGTTGCTCGATCCGGCGCCCGTCGGCCGCTACGAGATCGTCAGCGCGATGCCCCCGGCACATTACGAACAGGCCGTCGAACGCGCCACGCAGCGGATTCGCGCCGGCGAGTTCGAAAAGGTCGTGCTCGCTCGTGAGGTCGAGGTGCATGCGCCCGGCGCCCACGATCCGGCGGCCGTGCTGGGCCTGCTGCGCGAGGCGTTCCAAACGTCGTTCGTGTTCGCCGTCGGACGCGGCGAGGCGACGTTCATCGGCGCCACGCCCGAGCTGCTGATCCGCCGCCAGGGGCAGCGTGCCAGCACCGTCGCGCTCGCGGGGTCGACCAGGCGCTCCGCGGATCCGTCGGTCGACGACCATCTCGGCGAGCAACTGCTGCACTCCGACAAGGATCGCCACGAAAACCTGATCGTGGCGCGCAGGATCGCCCAGGCGTTGCGGCCCCACGCGGTCTGGGTAACGGCCGCGGAGGAGCCGGTGGTAGTCAAGGTGGCCAACATCCAGCATCTGGCCGCGCCGATCCGCGCACAGCTCGCGGCGCCGCTGGACGCGCTCACGCTGGCTGGGATCCTGCATCCGACGCCGGCCGTCGGAGCCGAGCCGCGCTCGGCGGTCGCGGCGATCCCGGCGCTGGAGGGGTTTGATCGCGGCTGGTACGCCGGGACGCTGGGCTGGACCGACGCGACCGGCGACGGCGAGTTCTGCGTCGCGCTTCGCTGCGCGCTGCTCCGCGGTCGGCTCGCCCGCTGTTTCGCCGGCGGCGGGATCGTCGGCGACTCAGATCCGGCGTCCGAGCTCGCCGAGACCGAGATCAAGCTCCAGGTGATGTTGCCCGTGCTGACAGGCTGACACGTTTCAGAGCCGGACGACGTTCGGATCGCTCGCTCGGGTGGCGCCGCGGAAGTCGACGATCAGCGACGCTTGCGAGACCAGCCGCTCGACATCGAGATCCGGGTGCCTGGTGACGATCACGGCGGCGTCGGCATCGGCGATTGCTTCGTCGAAATCGATCGAGGCCAGGCCGAACCCCGGCAACTGTGGGACGTAGGGGTCGTGGTAGACGACATCGGCCCCTCGCTCGACCAACAGACGGATGATCTTCAGGGCCGGAGACTCTCGCATGTCGCCGACGCCGGCCTTGTATGAGACCCCCATGAGCGCAATCCGTGAGCCGCGAAACGGCTTGCCATGGTCGTTGAGTGCTCGTCCGATCTTCTCGACGCAGAACAGCGGCATGCCCTGGTTGACGGTCCCCGCAAGCTCGACGAACTCGGCGGCGACGTCGAACTCGCGCGCACGCCAGGAGAGATAGAACGGATCGACAGGCAAGCAGTGCCCGCCCATGCCCGGCCCCGGCTCAAAACGCATGAACCCGTACGGCTTGGTGGTGGCGGCGTCGACGACCTCCCAGATGTCGATCCCCATCCGATCGGCGATGATCGCCATCTCGTTGACCATCGCGATGTTCACCGAACGGAAGATGTTCTCGAGCAGCTTGGTGAGCTCGGCCGCGTCGGTCGTCGATACCGGGACGACCCGGTCGCAGACGATCGAGTACAGGTCGACGGTTCGCTGCAGGCAGCTGTCCGTCAGCCCGCCGACGACCTTCGGCGTTGTCCGCATCGTGAAGTCGGTCCGACCCGGGTCCACTCTCTCCGGCGAGAACGCGAGATTGAAGTCGCGGCCTGCGACCAGCCCCGACTCCTCGAGGAGCGGGGCGAGTTGCTCACGTGTCGTGCCCGGGTACGTGGTCGACTCGACCACGACCAGCTGTCCGCGGCCGAGCACGCTCGCCAGCGCGCGCGTGGTCTCAAGCAGTGGCCTGAGATCCGGCTCGCGATTGACCGTCAGCGGAGTCGGTACACAGATCATCACCGCATCGGCGCTGGCGAGGTCCGCGTACCGCGTGGACGCGGTGAAGGCACCCTCCAGCGACCGCAGCGTCGCGGAAGGGATGTCCTCGATGTATGACTCACCACGGGTGAGCGCTGCCACCTTCGTTGAATCGACGTCGACTCCCTGCACCTCATGGCCGGCCTCGGCGAACGCCACCGCCAATGGCAGCCCCACGTAGCCGAGGCCGATGATCCCGATCTTCAACGCGTTGTCTCCATAGCTCGGTCTGACAGGCCCGTCACGGTCGCGCGGTCACGAGCGTTCACCAGAAAGCGTTCCAGCTCGTCGACGACGCGCGGCGCCGCCTCGCCGTCCCAACCCTCCGGGACGCGGTGCTCGGCGCCCGCGCGCTCTCGAATCATCGCCGGCAGATCGGCGATCCGCTCAGGTCGCAGACCGAGGAGCACATTGGTCCCGATCTCGCAGGTGATGGGACGCTCGGTGTTGTCTCGCAGGGTGAAGCAGGGAACCCCGAGGAAGGTTGTCTCCTCTTGGATCCCGCCGGAATCGGTCAGGACCGCGGCCGCATCCGCGACGAGGCCGAGGAACTCGAGGTACCCAAGTGGCTCGGTCAGCTTGACCCGATCGGCTGCCGGTGAGATGCCCAGCGAGGCCATCCTGGCCAGCGTCCGAGGGTGGCAGGGGAACACGGCCGGCAGGTCGGCCCCGATCTGCTCGAGCGCGCGGATCGCATCCACCAGCAGCGGTCCGTCGACAAGCGCCGGCCGGTGCAGCGTCACGACAAGGTACTTGCCCGGTTCGACGCCCAGGCGCCCGGCGAGATCTCCGGCGTCGATGCGCCCACGCATGGCGACCAAGGTATCGATCATCGTGTTGCCGACGGCGTGGATGGAGGCCGGGTCGACATTCTCGCGAAGCAGATTGTCGCGGGCTTCGGGCGAATGGATGAACAACAAGTCCGAGAGCTGGTCGGTGAGGATCCGGTTGAGCTCCTCGGGCATCGTGCGATCGAACGATCGCAGTCCGGCCTCGAGATGGCCGACGGGGACCTGCAACTTGGCCGCAACCAGACCGGCCGCCAGCGTTGAGTTCACGTCACCGGGCACGAGCACGAGGTCGGGGCGCTCGGCGAGGATGACCGGCTCCAGCCGCTCCATCACACGGGCCGTCTGCACGGCGTGGGTGCCCGAGCCCACCCCGAGCAGATGGTCGGGAGCGCCGACGCCGAGCTCTTCGAAGAAGATCGTCGACATCGTCTCGTCGTAATGCTGGCCGGTGTGGACGAGGATCGGTTGCAATCCCTCACGTCGGGAGAGCTCGCGAACGACGGGTACCGTCTTCATGAAGTTCGGCCGTGCCCCGACGACGCAGAGCACGCGGTTCGGCGCGGCTTGGTCAGCCACGAGCATCCGCCTTGCGCCGCCAGGCGATCCGCCGGCCGATTCGCTGTGGGAGATTCGCGACGAGCTCGCGCACGACAAGAGCGAGGAAAATGACGTTCGTCTCCGCATAGCGACGCATCATCCGACGAGGTTCCTGGGCGAGGCGATAAAGCCACTCGAGCCCGAGCTTCTGCCAGACCCTCGGAGCGCGTCGGGTGACCCCGGCGATCACGTCGATCGAGCCGCCGACACCCATCAACAGCGGAATGCCGAGGCGCGGCCCATGTTCCCCGAGCCAGTATTCCTTCTGTGGCGAGCTCATCGCGACGAACAGTATGTCCGGCTTGACGTCGCGGATCTGCTCGCGAACGGCATCGCCATCAGGCCCCGCATCCTCGAAGTAACCATGGTGGTAGCCGGCGATCTTCAGTCGCGGTTGACGGACGCGGATGCGCTCCACGGCCGCCTGGAGCGCCTGCGGACGCGCGCCGAGGATGAACACGGAGTAACCCTCGCGCTCCGCGAGCCCCAGTAGCTCCCCCATCAGGTCGATCCCGGCCACCCGGCACGGCAGCGGGTCACCGAGCAGGCGCGACGCCCACACCACCGACTGCCCGTCAGCGTTGACGAGCGCCGACCGGCTGGCGATCTCGCGCAGGTGGGGATCACGGTGAAGCGTCACGAGCTTGGCCGCGTTGACCGACAGCTGCTGCTGGCCGACGAGCGGCCCTTCGATCACCTGTCGGCAGCGCTCGACCGTGGCGGGCATATCGAGGCGGTCGATCTCGCAGCCGAGGATGCACGCGCGGTCGGAGGGTGTCGTGGCGGACGGACGCATGGATGTCGCTCTGGTAGCTGGCGCGGGGCGCCCGGATCCCGCGACCTGCGCACCCCCTCGATACACCACCCATCGTAGTTGGGTGACTCGGTCGACGCGCGTCGGTCTCGAGGAAGCCCCGACCTCGATTTGGTCGCGACATCGTACTCCGCCCACGTCCGGCAGCGAAACCGCCTGCCTGTCTCCTCGATGGGATTTCCGGGGGGCCCGCGGGTCCGCGTCGCCGGACCCACCGTTTACCGGGACGACTGACCGAGTCGCTCCAGTGCAGCCAGCCCTGCGTCCGCGAGTCGGCGGTGCAGCGCGACGTTGCTCGTCCGGTCGGTCCGGATCTCGATCAGCGTCGTCCCCGGGCGCGACCGCGACTGTCTCGAGTACCTCACCCAGTTCCGGAGACGTCCGCGGCCGGGCGTAGCGAAGGCCGTAGAGCGCGGCCGCATGTTCGAACTCGAGGCCGTGCGGCGTGGCCACATGCTCCTCGAACGCGTCGGATCTCGCCGCTGATCGGCAGGAACTGAAAGATCCCACCGCCGTCGTTGTTGATCGCCACGATCGTCAGCGACAGGTCAAGCCGTTTCGCCGCCACCAGCCCGCCGAGATCGTGCACGAGGGCGACATCGCCGATCAGCAATGCGACGGGCCCATCACTCGCCGCGGCGAGCCCGAACGCGGTCGAGACGGTGCCGTCGATCCCGTTGGCGCCCCGGTTGGACAGCACGCGTGGCAGCGCACGACCCGCCGGGCAGGTAGAGCTCGAGGTCGCGAATCGGCATCGAGGCCGCACAGAGGAGCGTCGTCTCGGGCGTCAGCCAATCGCCGATTCGCGCGGCGACCAGCGGCTCTGTCAGCTCGTCGTCCAGCGCGTCCGCAAGCGTCGCCCCGACGATCCGATCGGCTTGCGTCCAGCGCGTCCAACCAGTCGTCGTCGGGCGAGTCGCGACGGAGTCGAGTGCCTCGAGCGTCGCAACCGGGTCACCGTTCACGAGCTCGGTCACGGCCCCGTCCGGATCTTGCCAGGCGCGATCGGGATCGATCGCGAGCTGCCGGGTACCGGGGAGCCCGGCGAGCCACGCTCTGAGCGGCTTGGATGTGGGCAGATCGCCGACTCGGACCACGATCTCGGGCGGCGTCTGATCGACGAACCGCGTCGAGCGGAGCATCAGGTCGTAGGTCGCGATGGCGTTCGCAGCGCTGCCGGGCGCCGGACAGCGGGTCGGCGAGGATCGGCCACCGCGCTCGGTCGGCGAGGCTCACGACGGCGTGCGCGACCGCGGCGCCGGGGCTGTCGTTGGCAACCGCCCGGCCGTGCTCGAGCCTGCCCGCGACGATCACGCCGCGCCGCCCGACGGGCGCGACGCTCCAGGGCAGACGGGGGACGGGGCGCCGCCGGCCGTCGCACCCACGGGACGCCGCCGGGCCGTGCCGCGAGCGCGTCGTCGGGCAACGGTCCGTCGGCCACCAGCGGCTCGCGGAGCGGAAGGTTCAGGTGGACCGGGCCGGACGTTTGGTCGAGCGCGGTCCAGTAGGCGCGGCACGCCAGCTGACGGATCCACCGTAACGACGCGAGCCGAGGCGTCATGCGTCTCGACCTCGACAAACCACTTCACCGCATCGCCATAGAGCTTCACCTGGTCAATCGACTGCCCGGCACCGACCTCACGCAGCTCCGCGGGCCGATCAGCCGTCAACACAACCAGCGGAATCCGCGCGTGCGCCGCCTCGATCACGGCTGGCATCAGGTTCGCGGCGGCGGTCCCAGATGTGCAGGTGACCGCCACCGGGCGACCGCTCGCCTTCGCCGCACCCAGCGCGAAGAACCCGGCACAGCGCTCGTCGATGTGCGACCAGCAGCGGATGTGCGGTTCACGAACAAGCGAGACGACGATCGGTGAGTTGCGCGAACCGGGTGCGGTGCAGGCGTGCTCCATGCCGCATCGCCCGAACTCCTCGCACATCGCCCGCAACAGTTGATGCGTCGTCACCGCGACCTCCAGACCGGACTCGGCGCCGGTCGTCCGCGGCCTCGCTCGCTATGTGAAGCACGTCGGCCGGTGGCCTCGTCGATCGCTCGTGGTCGTTGGCGGGCATGATGATGTGCGCAATGCCGCCGACCGTCGTGATGCTCCACGGCTTTACCAACACCGGCCGCAGCTGGGACGGGGTGATCTCGGCGCTCCCCGAACGCTATCGCTCGTTGGCGCCCGACATCCGCGGCCACGGAGGGCCTCTGCGCTGCGGCCGGTGACGCTCGACGACGTGGTCGATGACATCGACGCGCTCGTGGCGACGCCGTTCACGCTCGTCGGCTACTCGATGGGGGGCCGGATCGCCTTGCACGCTGGCTTTCGGCTGCCCAATCGTGGAGCGGCTCGTGCTGATCGGCGCCAGTCCGGGACTGCGCGACACAGCCGCCCGGTCCGAGCGCCGGGCCGCCGACGAGCGGTTGGCAGAGCAGGCCGAGCGCGGGACGATCGAGCAGTTCGCCGCTCGCTGGGCGCAGACCCCGGTGCTCGTCGGGCAGTCAGACGCGGTCCGTGCGGCGGTTGATGGCGACCGCCAACGCAACGATCCATCGGGGCTCGCTGCCGCCCTGCGCGGGCTCGGAACCGGGGCGCTGCCGTCGCTGTGGTCGCGGCTGCGGGAGATCGAGCTGCCCGTCGAGCTGATCGTCGGCGAGCGGGACGCGAAGTTCCGATCGATCGCCCGGCAGATGGCCCTGGACATGCCGGATGCTCGGGTGACGATCGTTCCGGGCGCGGGCCATGCGGTGCATCTCGAGGCGCCGAAAACGGTCGCTCAGGTGATCGCGTCCGCTCCGTGCTGAGCCAGCACGCCGAGGCTGTCCCGCGGCTCACTACGCACCGCTGTACCAATCCACCAGACCGTCCCCCAGCCCAGGACCACCCGGTACTGCGATCGTGCCGTCCGCTGCGACCAACTGCTCGGAGTCGCCGGCGAACAGCCGCATCGTGGCGAGCCCGCAGGCGCGCCGCGGCGCGATCACCGCCGCGCAGTGCAGCGCCGCCGCGATCCCGAGCGGGCCATCGAGCGTCGAGGCGAGGTAGACCTCGTAGCCGGACGCGCGAGCGCGCTCAGCCGCCGCCAGCGTCCCCCCGATGCCGCCGCAGCGCGAGATCTTCAGACATACGAGGTCGCCGTACGGTCGGTCGAGTGCTCCGGGCTCGTTTGCGGACTCGTCCAACGCGATTGGCACCTCGGTCGCCGCCCGAAGTGCCGCGAGCTCGCTCAGCCCGCGGACCGGCTCCTCGCAGAGCTCGATCCCACTCGGCTCCAGCGACTGCAGTATCGCGGCCGCCTCGGGAGCGTCCCACGCGCCGTTGGCATCGACGCGGATCGCCAGTTGCGGCCCCCCGAACGCGCGCACCGCCGCGACGCGACCGTGATCGTCACCGATTCCGACCTTCAGCTTCACGGTTCGAAAGCCGGCGACGCGCGCCTCCGCGGCCTCTCGCGCGGCTCCGGACCGATCCGCCGCCGTGATCGTCCAGTTGACCTCGATCCGCGACGCCAGCGGACCGCTCGCGCCAAGTAGCCGCCAGATCGGCTGGCGTGCGCGGCGACCGGCGAGGTCCCAGAGCGCGAGATCGATCGCCGCCAGCGCAGGCGCGACCGTCGTCGCTTCGGCGCAGCGCGCGACGACATCCGCTACCGGGGCGTGGCCGGAATAGGACGCGAGTACCGGTCGGCATGCTTCCAGGGCGACCAGCACGTCCGCAACCGAGACCCCGTCGTAGGACTCCAGCGGCGCCGCCTCCCCGTGCCCGACTGCGCCGTCGTTGGCTTGCGCCGTGACCAGCACCAGCGGGCGGTCGGTCACGGTTCCATGGGCGGCCGCGAACGGGACGCGAAGTGGCCGGGAGACCGGCCGGACCGTCAGCTCCATCGCCGGTCAAGCCTCTTGGTCAACGGCTCAGCAACAACCCGGCCGAGAGCAGCACGCAGAAACACAGTTGCAGCATCCCGCTGCGCGCCAGCGCACCGTTCAGCGAGGTCCCATCCGTCCTGGTCTGAACGGTCCGGATCAGCCCGATCGCGAGCGGCAGGGTGAGCCATGACAGCACCAGCCAGGCGGTCAGCGGCCCCACCAGCCAGGTCACCAGCGCCAGCGGATATGCCAGCAGCACGGTCGCGGCGAATAGCGCACGGGTTCGCGGGCGGCCGAGCTTGACCGCAAGCGTTCGCTTCGAGGCGCGGCGGTCGGAGTCGATGTCGCGAACGTTGTTGACGACCAGGATCGCCGCGGCGAGCAGACCGACCGGCACCGACAGCGCGAACGCCTCCCAACGCAGATGCTCGACCTGCACGTAGTAGGAACCCGCGACCGCGACCACGCCGAAGAACAGGAACACGAACAGCTCGCCCAAACCGGCGTAGCCGTACGGACGAGGCCCGCCGGTGTACAGGACGCCGGCGAGAATCGAAGCCGCGCCGATCAGCAACAGCACCCAGCCCGCGACGATGATCAGATAGATGCCGGCGAGCACCGCGATCCCGAACGAGACGTAGGTGGCGACGAGCACCTGGGACGGTGGAACCAACCCACCGGCGGTGACCCGGACAGGCCCCAGCCGATCGTCGGCATCGGCTCCCCGCCGGGCGTCGGAGTAGTCATTGGACAGGTTCGTCCCGACCTGGATGAAGATCGCGCCGACCAGCGCCGCAACAAACCGGAGCGCATAGAACGAATGCTCGAACCCCGCCAGCGAGGTCCCGACGAGCACCGGCGCGATCGCGGCGGGAAGGGTCCGCAACCGCGCGGCCATCAGCCAGATCCGAACTGCGCTCACGACACTAGGGCCGCCGCGGGAACTTCGAGAAGTCCGGAACGCGCTTTTCCAGATAGGCGTTGCGCCCCTCCTGCGCTTCTTCTGACATGTAGAAGAGCAGGTTGGCGTCGTGGGCGAGCTGCTGGATCCCGGCCATCCCGTCCTCGTCGGCATGGAAGCTGGCCTTCATCATCCGCAGCGCGAACGGCGACATCTGCAACATCTCGCGACACCACGCGACGGTCTCGGCCTCGAGCTCGGAGAGCGGGACGACGGTGTTGACCAGCCCCATCCCGAGCGCCTGCTGGGCGTCGTACTGACGGCACAGAAACCAGATCTCCTTGGCCTTCTTGGGGCCGACCAGCCGCGACAGCTCCGAGGCGCCGAAACCGCCGTCGAACGAGCCCACCTTCGGCCCGACCTGGCCGAAGCGGGCGTTGTCGGCGGCGATCGTCAGATCGCAGACGATGTGCAGCACGTGGCCGCCGCCGATCGCCCAGCCGGCCACCATCGCCACGATCGGCTTCGGCGTGCGCCGCATCTGGACGTGCAGGTCGGTGACGTGGAAGCGGCCCACTGCCGCCTGGGCGCCGGCTCGAGCGGGATCGGCACCGGTGACGTAGCCGCCGCGGTCACCGCGGACGCGCTGATCGCCACCCGAGCAGAACGCGCGGTCGCCGGCGCCGGTCAGGATGATCACCCCGACGTCCGGATCCTCGCGGGCGCGATCGATCGCGTCGGACAGCTCGACAAGCGTCTCGGGACGAAATGCGTTGTGGACCTGGGGGCGATCGATCGTCAGCTTGGCGATTCCGGCCGCATCCTCGCGACCGAGCTCGTAGCGGATGTCCTCGTAGCTGTGGGCTGTCTGCCACTGGGTCGGCACGGCGCCTGAGACTACCGTTGACGGCGATGTCGTTCTCGATCCACCGAGCCGCTGCGATGCATCCCGAGCGGATCGCAGTCGTCGGTCCCGAGCGAAGCCTGACCTACCGCCAGCTGGCCGACGAGGCCGTGGACGCGCTCGGCGCGCTGCGCGAGCTGGGTGCCGATTCCTCGGAGCGGCCGGTGGCGCTGGAGCTGGCGCCGGGCGAGGCCTACGTCGTCGCGCTGCACGCATGCCTGCTGAGGGGCGTACCGGTGGTGCCGGTCGATCTCCGGCTCTCTGAGGCCGAGCGGGCCGTGCGCCGGGCTCGCGCCGCGGCGGTGATCTCCGAGCCGTTGGCGCCAGGGCGGCCCAGCGGCATACGCCGGTATCACGACGGCAGCGAGGGGCCGCTGCCACTGGCGATCATGCATACCTCTGGGACGACCGCCGATCCCAAGCCGATCACCCTCTCGCGCGACAACTTCCTGGCCTCGGCATTGGGGTCGGCCGTGGCGCTCGGGCTCGATCCGGCCGAACGCTGGCTATGCCCGATGCCGCTGACCCACGTCGGCGGCCTGTCGATCCCGATCCGCTCGGCGATCTACGCCACCACTTTCGTGCTGCACGGGCGCTTCGAGGTCGAGGCGGTGCTCGAGGAGCTGATGGCCCCGGGCCGGCGGATCACGCTGGTGTCGCTGGTGCCGACGATGCTCGCGCGGCTGCTCGACGCGGGCCTGTCACACCCCCCGACGCTGCGGTGGGCGCTGCTCGGCGGCGGCGCGATCGCCCCCGCGCTGCTGGCGCGGGCCGCCGATGCCGGAGTCCCAGTCGCTCCGACGTACGGGATGACCGAGGCGTGCTCGCAGATCGCGACCTTCGGTTACCCGTTGCCCGGCGTCGAGCTGCGCACCAGCGAGGAGGAGGTGTTGGTGCGCGGACCGATCGTCTCCGCCGACGCGCTCTCCGCCGACGGCTGGCTACGTACTGGCGATCTGGGCCGCTTCGACGAACGCGGTCGCCTGCAGATCGTTGGGCGCAAGGCCGACACGATCATCACCGGCGGGGAGAACGTCGCGCCGGCCGAGGTCGAGGCGACGCTGATCGATCATCCCGACGTCGCCGATGCCGGCGTTCATGGACGGTTCGACGCCGAGTGGGGCGAGATCGTCGTCGCCAAGGTGGTTCCGCGCGCCGGCGCGCAGGTACAGCCCGAGCAGCTCCGCGCGTTCTGTGCCCAACGGATCGCCGGCTTCAAGGTGCCCAAGACGGTCGAGATCGTCGCCGACCTACCCCGGACCGGATCCGGGAAGCTGCTGCGCCGGCAGCTTGTCTGAAACCGGCCGGTGTCAGATCGGCCGACGTCACATCATGCGCTGTAATCCGGCATATCATCGCCGAGGTGGCCGCGGAGCTGACGATCGAGGAGCTGACAGCGGCGTCGGGCATGACCGTTCGCGACATCTGCGCGCGGCTCGGGCGAAAAGATGCCGAAGCACCGGCAGCCGACGGATAAGCTCGGCGACCCTCTGATGCCCGCCGCCGACCCCGATCACCTGCGAGCCACCAGCCGCGACAGCTGGGAGCAAGCGGCGGCCGGCTGGGGCCGGGTCGCCGACCGCATCCTCAACTGGGCAGTCGGGCTGTCGGCGGCGATGGTCGATGCGCTTGCCCTGCAGCCGGGACAGCGCGTGCTCGAGCTCGCGGCCGGTCCCGGCGACACCGGCTTCATGGCGGCCGAGCTGGTGGCTCCCGGTGGACTCCTGATCTGTTCCGACGGCGCCGACGCGATGCTGGACGTGGCCCGCGCCCGCGCCGCCGAACAGCACATCACCAACGTCGAGTTTCGCCAGCTCGAGCTCGAATGGATCGACCTGCCGACGGCCGACGTCGATGCGGTGCTTTGCCGCTGGGGAATCATGCTCGTCGTCGACTCCGAGGCAGCGGCGCGCGAGATCCGAAGAGTGCTGAAGCCCGGCGGACGGGCCGCGCTCGCGGTCTGGGACCTGCCCGAGCGCAACCCCTGGACCACGGTCGCCTCCGACGCCATGCTCGAGCTGGGGTTCGCCGAGCGCGCCGATCCCGACGAGCCCGGCATGTTCAAGCTGGCCGCAGACGGCGTGCTGCAGGAGCTGCTGCAGGCGGCGGGCCTGATCGACGTGCAGGTGACCCCGGTCGCGGTCGACCGGCATTTCGAGGGAGTCGACCAATACATCGCTGAGACCCTGCAGATGTCGACGCGGTTTCGCGCCTCGTATCGCGAGCTTGACTTCGACCAACAGGCGGAGGTCAAACGGCGGATCACGAGCAACGCGAACCCGTTCGCTGCCAAGGACGGCACGTTGCGGCTACCGGGCAGCTCGCTGGTCGCCATCGGACAAGCGTGAGCGAGGGCACGTTGGCCGGCGACGAGCAGTCACCGCTACGACTGCCAATGGCCCCTAGGCCCGATCGGCCGCGGCGCGCGCCCGATGACTCGCCCAACACGTCCGTCGGATCGACTCAGCGCCCGCGAACCTTCCGCCTGGATCCGGGCGATCGGTCCGGTGATCGCCGGCGGATGCCTGGTCTACTTCGCTCGCAAGCTCGGTCCGGTCTCGTTCGGCCGGTGGGCGTTGGCGCTCGGGGTCGGTGTCTGCGGGCTTTGGGTCGGGTGGACGATCCTGCCGCATGTCGTATGGCGTCTGATCGTCAACCGGGCCGGATCGCGGGACCTCGCGCAGCCCGACCGCCGGCTGCGCCTCGTCTGTATCGCTGTCGTCGCCGCGATCCTGCTCGCGATCGCCGGTTTGGTCGCGCGTGCCTACGGATCGGCGGCGCTGGCATGGCCGCTGCGCTGGTCCGCACTGGCGATCGCGAGTCCAGGCGCTGGTGTGGTGGCTGATCGGGCATCGCGGTCGGAGTTCGCTGCCGGGGGTGGTGCCGGCAGCCGGCGATCGCCACGCGGTCGGACGGAACCGACGCGGTGGCGGCCTGGGCCGCGACGTTCGGCGTCGGGATCGTCGTTGCCGCGGCAATCGTGCCGCCGGGACCACTGGGACGCCTCGGTGCCGCGCTCGCGCTCGCGGCCGTGCTCGCCGCGGGCGGGCGTCAGCTCGCTGGCGGCGGTGACTCGAGCTGGCGGATGGCGGCGACCGAGCGTCGGCCGACACGGCGGTCGCCACCCGGTTCCGGGTGCTCGTTCGCTGGCAGGGACTCGTGCTCGCCCCGTTGGTGGTCTGGCCCGGCCCGGTGATGCATGGGCTGTTCGGCGATCAGTACGGCGCCGGAAGCGGGGCGCTGCGCGTGCTGGCGCTGGCCGCCTTCGTCGCGGCACCGATCTGGCTGATGATGAGCGCACTGGTGAGGTCGACGCGGGCCCGTGGCTCGCTGGTGGTCGCGACGCTGTCGATCACGGTCGGAGCCGTGGCAAGCGGGGTCCTCGCCACATCCCACGGCATCGTCGGCGCCGCCGCGAGCACCGACCTGTCGCTGGTGGTGCTGTTGGCGGGACTGCTCTGGCTTGCCCGCGCGTCGGTCGAGCTCGAGTCACCGGGCGCTGCTGCACACCGTCATCGCGACGCTCGCGGCAGCGGTCGCGATGGCCGCGATTCTGACTGCGATCGGCACGCCGGGATCTGTCCGCCGCCGACTGGCTGGCCGGGATCTTCGGAGGTGCGGCGGCGTACGTCTCGGTGCTGCTTGTCAGCGGTGACATCTCGGTCGCGAAGCTCGGAGGACGCATTGCCAGCGCCGGGGCGCCGACGCGCCGACGGCGTGGATCCCGCCGACCGAACCGGCAACGCTCACTCGCCCGGCGGCCACCCCAGCGACCGATCGGGAGCGCGACGTCGGCGCTCGCACGCCGGTGACCGAGTCGGCGGTGCCGAGCACGTCCGCCAAGCCACACGGCCTTGCCACGGTGATGCGTGGTTTCCTTGCCCTGAGCGTGGCCACCGCCGTCGGTCAGCTGATCGGCTTCGCTGTGCTGATCCTGGTCGCCCGCCGCGCCGGGCCGGCAAACCTCGGCGCCTACACATTCGCGTCGAGCTTCGCCTCGTATTTCCAGATACCGATCGACTTCGGCGTGACGATCTACGCGATCCGCGAGATAGCCCAGCACCCAACTCGGCTCCGCGCCGTCGTCGGAGAAGCCACGGTCATCCAAGCGGGCCTGCTGATCGTCTGCGCCGTGCTGGCGCTGGCGGCCGCCCCCCTGCTGATAAACAGTCAAGCGACTCTCGAGGTACTGCCGATCGTCGTTGCTGCATGGGTCCCGACCGCGCTCAGCTTCGACTGGGCGATGCGGGCGATGCAGCGGATGGGTTCGGTCGCGGTCTGGCGCCTCGCGGGACAGGTCGTCTACGCCGCGCTCGCGCCACTGTTGATCGGCACGGGGCTTGCGGCCGTCAAGACCTACGCCTGGCTGAACGTGGTGGGTGCGGCGATGACGGCGATCGGCATCAGCGTCGTGTTGCTGCGCCGCTACGGCCGTCGTCTCGATGGACCTGCACATTCGGCGATCTGCGTCGCCGCTATGCGCGAAGCGCTGTCGTGGGCCTCTCGATCGCGATCGTGATGAATCTATTATCAGGGAGACTCACTCGTGCTCGGGTATACATGAAGGGCACGGAGGCGGTCGGCATCTTCGGCGTCGCGTACGGATCCCGTTCAACGTGGTGGTGGTGGCCACTGTTGGTTGCAGGCGGCTTACCCAACGCGGCCGCCACCGCGGCAGCCGCGCCCGCCCGGTTCTGTCAGACCTCGGCGTGGTGGCCAGCGTGGCGGCGGCAGTCGCGCTGGCGATCGGGACGGGCGCAACCGATGCTGGCGCCGCAGATCATGGTCGGAATATTCGGCGAGGCGTACCGCGTCAGCGGCGACCCCGTTTCTACTGCTCACGTGGTCGGCGGCGATTGCGCTGGTGCAGGTCCACTTCAGCAACGCGGTGCTGGCGATCGCCGCCGACGGTCCTACCTGATCGCCGTCCTCTCCGCAGCGTTCGTCAACTCGGGCTTGACTGCTGCTGATCCCGTCGATGGGGCCGAGCGGGGGCGGCATCGCGACGATCATGGCGGAGACGGTCGTGATGCTGTACATGCTACGAGCGTGACCGTCCGGCTCGGCTTCCCCCGCTTCCAGCCCAGACGGATCGTGGGTGGTGCACTCGCGGCCGTGGTTATGGGCGCCGTGCTGATCGGGCTCAAACAGGTATGGCCCCTTTGGCCGTGTCTGCTGTTCGGCACCCTGGTCTACCTCACGATCGCGATTGCTCTGAAGGTGGTCTCGATCGACGAGCTTCGTTCCTTGCGCAAGCGAGGCGGGGATCAGCAGCCGACGCCTTCGGTCGTCCAATGACGGCGGCCACGGTTCATGGTCGCCCCTCACCGGGAGCGGAGTAGCCGAGCCGACGCTTGATGATCGAGGGAAACAAGAGGCTCAGGACGAGATGCCGAATCGTCGGCGCAGTTGGTCGACCGGCGGCGCGCCGGAGCAGGGTGAGCACCACCCGTCGCGGCATGTACCAGGCGACCAGCAGGACGTAGAGCGCAACCGCCTGCCACCTTTGCCCGTGACGCGCTGCGAAGATGCGACCGCTCTGACAGCCGACGCCGTCGAGCTCGACCGAGAGAGGGGCCGAGCTACCTCCTCCGTGCTTGACGATGAAGCTCGGGTCCACGCGGATGCGGCCGCCACGCTGGGCGTGCTTGGCGCAGATGTCGGCGTCTTCGTAGTACATGAAGATGTCCCTGGGGAAACCGCCGGTCGCCTCGAAGTCCGAGCGCGCGATGACGAGCGTCGCACCGGGCACCCATGCCGGGTCCTCGGCGGTGAACCGGAATACGTCGCCACGCTGACCCAGCAGCAGACCGCGAGCCTGCCACCAGAAGCTCGGTAGATGCTGGAATCCGAACGGGATGACCGTGCCATCGGGCTCGAGCGCCATCGCGCTCAGAACCGTCCCCTCGATCGACGCCCCGGTGACGATCGCGTCGGGCAGCGATTGCACGCGCGTGTCCGGGTTGGTGAAGGCCAGCACGGGGGCATCCGTCGCGGCCGCCCCCGCGTTGCATGCCCGACCGAAGCCGACGTTCGGCAACTCGATGAGCGCGTCGACAGATGGCGCGACGTGCTCTCGAAGGAACGAAACCTCCTCTGCGCGTGAGCCGGCGTCCACGACGCACATTTCCAGCGGCGGCGCACCGGCGCAGCTCTTCAGTGCGCTGAGCCAGTCAAGGATCATGCCCGAGCTGTTGTGGGTGACCGCGATGACTGCCGTCCCCGGAAGCGATCGTTCGATCACTCGTATTTCCCCCTCAAGACGACGATGAGCATCGATGGCCGCAACACTCTAGAGAACCACGAACCCAGGGTTACGAGCGCGATCCGGCGAGCGTCTGGTCGACGGCGTCACGAATGAGCGGCTCGATCGCGTCGGGGTGATAGCGAGCCGCGATCTCCGCACACTCGGCCGCCTCCTCCGGGCCGTAGGGTCGATCGAGGATGACGCGCAGAGCGCTCCCGAGCCGTACCGGATCGCGGCTGTCGACAACCGTCGAGTACTGAGCGCCAGCCAAAATGTAACGCGGTCCGAAGTCACAGTCGACCGATAACACCGGTGTTCCGGCCGCCAATGACTCCACGATCACGTTGCCGAATGGCTCGGTCCGTGACGTCAGCACGAGCACCCGATGCCGCGCGTATATCTCCCAGGGGTGGCTTACGAAACCCTGCAGTCGCACGTCTCGGCCCGTGGCACGGGCCGCAACCTGATCCCGAAGCGACCCTGCGCCGAGCACAGTGAGCGGCGCAGCGGCGGCTGCGCATACGTCGACGGCGAGCAGGGGGTCCTTCTGCTCCTCCAGGCGGCCGACGAACAGCGCGCCGTCCTTGGAGATGCCTTCCGTCGTCGTGAAGCCCGCGCCGTCGACGATATTGGGGATGCACAGCCACGGACCACGTCCGGCGATTCCCAGTCGCTGATAGCAGGCGACAAGTTCCGGAGCGGGCGCGCTGACGGCCGCCGCGTTGCGGAAGGCAGCGTCGATGACTCGATTGGGGACTCCGCTGGCGTCCCAGTGGAAACGCGGGTCATCACCGGTGACGAGCAGGACCGGGACCGGCAGCCCGATGCAGAAGATGGCCGGGTAGGGTTGAAAGCAGATCGCGACGTCCATGCGCCGGGCGAACCGGCGGATCCCACGCGCGATGCGGAGCAAGTCGGCCGGATGACGCTTGCCGACCGACGTGAGCCGCACTTCGTCCGGAACCGCGTAGGAGCGGTCCGCGGCGAGCACCGTCAGCATCTCCACCTCGGCGTCGGGCCAGCGAGCGATAACAGCAGCCCACTGTGCTGCTTGGCGTTCGGCCCCCCCGCCCGTGACGGTGTTGACGAGCAGCCCGATCTTCACCGCGTCATCTCCCGCTCGCGCTGATCCGCCGGCGGCCCGCGGGCGGACTGGCCGCGGTTCGATCCGGGCGTATCACGGGGCCGACGGCGAGTCTGCGGCGACCCGGCGTGGCCCGAGCGTAGCCACGGACGTAGAGGGCGGCAACCGCGCCGATCACGACCCCGTAGGCGACGGCGCCCTCGCCGGTCTCCAGCAGCGGGAGCGAGGGCCGGGCCAGTAGCACCATCACCAGCACCGACGCGAGGGCAACGCCGATCGCTGACCGCGCCAGCAATCCTCGTACCGCTCCGGCGACGAGAACTGCTATCTGCAGCCCGGTTCCGACGAACCCGATGACCAACAGCGAGTTCGGGATACCGAGGTCGTCGTTGAAGCCGAAGTTGAGGACCTGAAACGAGACGCCGGTGCCGAGCAGTGACCAGTGGGGACGGATCGCCTGCAGCAGGTCGAGTCGGTACGCGCCGTTGCCGGTGCCGTTGCTGAGTCCTTGAACTCCACTCGTGATGTGTTGCCCGATCGCCGAGGAGAGCACCGCGTAGACCGCGATGCCCGTGAGGATCACGCTGAACACCTTGGCTGCCCCTGAGACGCTTCGCAGTCGCCAGATGAGCAGTACGAGAAATCCGCCGAACACCGCGATTTCCTGCGCCCGGGAGTCCTGCAGGAAGATGCACACCACAGCGAGCACCGAGAGCGCCACCCACAATCGGCTCGGTCGCCACATCGCCCGCGCGAACGCCAGCAGCGCGAACCCGAGGAACGCCTCCTGGCCGGCGGTGTACAGACGGCTGCTGCCGCCCGCTATCCCGGCACGCGCGCTGACGGTGCCGACCCAGTGCTGGCAGGTCGCACACCCTCCGGCGGAGCCGAGTGAGTACACGATCGCCCAAGCAGCGACGATCACGATCACCATCGGCAGCGCTCGGCGAATGTTGTCCACGGCGCGCTCGTGCAGGAGCCACACGAACGTCACCACCGCTGCCAGCGGGAAGGACAGGAAGGGCGCCGCAAGCGACTTGATCTCCAGCGGCTGTGATTCGGCGAGGATCACCAGCGTGTAGAGGAGCAACGCGCCGGCCAACCACAGCACCGTGCTTGGCTGCACGCGAGCGGCCGACTCGCCGTTGATCGCGCGCACGGCGGCAACCCCGAGCATCAGCACGGCCGCCAAGCCGAACCCGATCAGCCAGTACGGCATCCCGCCGCCGGCGAGCTTCTCTGGATTGACGTAGGGCGCGAGCCCGCAAGCGACAAGCAGGGCGAGGCAGATGCACGACTCGGCGCCGAAGCAGGCAAGCGCGAGCACCCCGACGGTCAAACCCAATACGACCACGGTCATTGAAGAACCGCGCGTCGCGGCGAGCCCGAGCAGCAGCGCGGCCAATCCGGCCCCGAGCACCGGCAGCAGCTCGCGCAGACGACCGTGGGGGCCTTCGGCGAAGCGTGGTCCACGACCGTGCTGACGGCGCCGGGCGTCCCGTGCGATCCACGTCATCGCTGCCAAGCGTAGCTGAGCCCAAAGCCCCTCAGCGCTGTCGCGAAGCGGCTGGCACGGACCTCACGTGAGGGAATCTGCCGAGACGACCGAGGCAGTGACCGCCCCGATCGAGCGGGCGTCTCACGGCTTGTCGAAGCCCCAGACAAGCCGGATCTCGTTCGCCCTGATTGTCGCCGATCGATGGAGGACACGATCAATGCTCATCAGGAACCTGAGCGTCCGAGGTCGGTGCACGACCTCGTAGAACACCGGCTGCGGCGGAAGCCGTTCGGCCGCGCGAGTGACGAGATAGTGGACGAAGCTACTGCGAACGAAGAACGGGCGGCCACCCGTCGCGACGATCTGATCGGCCAACTCACTCTCCCGATACCAACCGGTCAGGGTGGCCCGAAGGTCCTCCGGAGAGATCATCTCTCGGCGGTGGAAGTACAGCATCAGCGGCCGCAGGACACTCAGCTTCAAAGCTTGCCAAATCGGCGAGTAGCCATTGTCCATGAAGACGCAGCGTCCACCCGGGCGCAGCACGCGGTACGTCTCGCGGAGAAACGACGGCAGGTCGGGAAGATGATGGACGAACGCGTATCCATACACCACGTCGAAGCTCTGGTCAGCGAGAGGCAACCTCTGGCCATCGAGTGCGACGAACTCGGTGTGACCTGGGTCTCGCCACTCGATGAACCGAGCGCGCGCGTCGGCTACCGCCGCCGGCGCGAGATCAGACACCACGAGTCGGCTCGGACCGTCAAGCAGGAAGCCGAACTCCTTCTCGGACGTCCCGTTTCCCAATAACAGCACCGCCTTACCGCGCAGATCCGGCAGCGCGGCCCGGACGTCCCGGTTGACCGGGTATTTCAGCGAATTCCACGCCGACTCAACCGCCTCGAGGTTCAGCGGAGGCCGCGCCCTCGACCGCGCGTATTCGGACTCGTAGAACTCCTGCTCGTTCAACACGTCGGGCGACGCGATCAGGACCGGCACATCGTGTTGATGGGGACTCACCCACCCGCAGGACTCGCACGCAGCCTCGCGGGCGCCCACGGACACGGCTTCGACGCGACATTCCGGGCAGGAGTAGGACCCCGGGGCAACGTCAACTGCGCCGAGCGCCCCCTCCCTCACGGCGTCCCTCGATTCCAAGCGGTCGTCATCCAAGGCTCCCCCCGACAATCGCCACCGGCACAGATCCCTGAGTCCGGGGCCACGGGCCCACAATCACCTCATGATGCCGAGCATGACGGCACGGGTCGGCGTCACTGCCACCGCTAACCGTCATCTCGGACTGTCGAAGAACACTACCCCAAATCGCGGCGCCTGCGCGCGCGGCACCAACAGGCCCACCTACGCAGCAAAGCAGCGAAATCGAAGCTGCGCTCGGGCAGCCGCTCAGCTGCGATGCTGCTTGGGTGACGGTGATGGCCGGCAACGGGCACGGACGTCGGTCCGCGCGCCGCGAGCAACCCCGGATGATCCGAAATCACATGCATGTCTGACCGGCAGCGCTGCTCGCATCAGATGACTCGAGTCCCGGGTCGCGTCAGGTGGCGGCTCGGCCTACGGCTGGCGGTCGCCGCCGCGAGCGCCGCGATCATCTCGGCCTGCGGGACCAGCGGCAAGCCGGCCGGCAACGATCCCACCGGCCACCCCAAACCGACCGTCCACGACGTTTCCTACCTGCGCGGTGGCGCGATCGACTACCCCACGGACGCGACCAGGCGGCAGATCGACTTTATCGCCAGCCGCGGCTACAAGCTCGTGCGGATCCCGTTCATGTGGGGGGATCTGCAGCCCAAGCCCAACGGTCCGCTCAATCACCGTGCCGTCGCCCAACTGCGCCGCGAGCTCGCCTGGGTCCACCAAGCCGGCATGTACGCATTCATCGCCGACATGTCGTCCGGCTGGTACCCCCAGCTCGGTGGTGCTAGGCACCTCACGCAGAACGTCTCCGCCGCCGACTTCGTGAAGAGCCGCGTGGCGATCTCCCGCGCGGTGCGCAACGAACCCGCGTACCTGGGTTTCGATCTGCTCAACGAACCGTACCGCCCGTGGCTTCAGTCCGATTGGCCCGCGCTCGCCCAACGCGCGGTCACCGCGCTGCGGCGGTCCGGTGATCATTCGATAATGGTCGTCGAGTCACAGGACGACTGGGCCGCAGGCCAACGGCCGTGGATCAAGGATCCGGATAACAACACGCTGTACTCGATGCACGCCTACCCGGGCTCCACCGGCAACAACCTGGGCGGAGATCAATCGGTCGACACGACGATCCCCCCCGGCACGGAGGCCGCCTACCTCGGTCAACTCAGGACGTTCGTCGCCGATCTCGCCGCCGGCGGAGTCCACACCGGCTACGTGGGCGAGACCGCCTGGCCCGGCAACGGCGTAGCCGGTCAGAAGGTTTCCAACTGGCGGCGGTGGAACAAGATCGGCGAGCAGTTCTACGACTACGCGGACGCTCACAACCTTTGGATCACCTACTGGACGTTCTGGCGCCAGCCCGCGGCGGTCACCGACGCCTACTCGCACGGCAAGGTCACGACCCAGGCCAGGGTCCTCGGAGCCCACCTCTCCAAGACCGCCGCACCGTAGACGCCCGAGGGACGCGAACGAAGCAGCGCAGGTGGCCACGCGTCGAATCAACGGCGCCACCCCCTTCTCCTTGCAGCTTGCCGCTCGCTTGCCGCGACCTATTGATCGCTGGCTTGCAACGGCGACGTTCCCGCTCCGATCAGCCGCGTGAGGCACGTCGAGGCGTAGAAATCCACGAGCTGGCTGGGATGCAGAAAACGGTCGAAGTAGTCCCTGGCCGCGGCCCCGAGTCGGGCCCGGGTGGTTTCGTCCGCGAGCAGGTCACTGCAGGTATCGACAAGGTCCTCGAGGTCATCTCGCACCCAGGCGAGATGCACGCCCGTCTCGAGGGGCACTGGGAGGCGCACTTTGGGTCGGATGCCGACGACGCATGTGCCGATCGCGAGGGAGTCGAGCAGGCGGTGGCAGAGCGGGCCCTGGCCGGGGAGGTCGATCGCGATCCGGGATCGAGCAAGGTCGCGGAGGTACTGGGAGCGCATCGTCATCCGTGCGCCGCCCTGCCATTCGAAGCTCCGCTGATCGCCCAGGAGCGCGATCGCGCGCGAGCGGATCTCGGCCGAGTAACGCAGGCCGAACCGTCCGAAGACCTCGTAGCGGGGCGGCCTGCGATCCCGCCACGCGCGCAAGCGCGGGAGCATCCGCAGGACGGAGGGAGCCGAGACCACATAGCCGCCCGGGACGACCCTGTCGCTTCCGTAGCCCTCTTCGAGGTGCTGCATCTTGAAGTAGACCGAGGCACGCTCGAGTACGTCCTCGTGGACGTGGGTGAAGTCGAAGTAGTCGAACGCGATCAGATGCCGCTGACCCCGACCCGCTAACTCGAAGGTGACTAAACCCGGTTCGCGTTGCGGGATGTCCATCTGCTCGACGGGCATGTACTGCGCAAAGCCGTCGCGGACCCACTCGAAGATCCACGCCACCCGGGGGTTCTCATACGTCCGCGGCCAGCTAAGTCGCATACCGCGCGCCAACCCTCGGTCGACCGGCCACGTCGGCGGGGCAACGGGGAGCCGGCCGGGACGTACGCGCCAGGCGACGTCACGGGTGAGCTCGAGCCAGGTGCTGGGCGACGCGAGGAGTTTCGCGCGACGCGCGGACACCGGGTTGCTCACCACGGCAGATACTCTGCCACAGCGTCCGGGGTGCTGCGGCTGTGCGCTCCACTCAGTCTGGGTGGACCTCGTTCACCGCGCCGGCGTGAAGGAGACGTCGTCGACGAAGTCGGTCCCGATCCCGTCGTAGTGACCGACACTGAAGATGCTCGCCTGCGGTGGGGAGTCCTCGCCGTCCTGGGGAATCGGGCTGGCGCCGACGGGGAATCGGGAGTTGTACGTTGTCCGCCAGAGTTTCCCGTCGATGTACCAGTCGATGCTCTGACCTTGATGGACGACGGCGCTGATCTGGAACCACCGTCCGAGCGGAAGCCACCTCACCTTGTAGTTCCAGTTCGCGAAGCTGCCGCCCTGGATCGTCATGACCGGGCGCTGGTTGAAGGGCCCCTTCCATTGGGGTTTGCCGTCAGGGCGCCTGAGGCCGATCCACTGGGATGCCGCGGAGACGCAGATGCCCCAGTTGACGATCTGGCGATTGTCGTCGAACCACTGCTTCCACTGCCAGATCGTGGTCCAGTTCTTGACGGTGTTGCTGCGCCGATACGTGGACGGGAAGTAGAACCACGCGGAGTAGGTGCCCGACATGTCGTTGCCCGACGGCATCGTCGGGGAGTCGGCGCCGCTGCCGTCGTCGCGGAAGAGGGGCACGCCCGACCGGGTCCAGATCTTGTAGAGCTTGGATTGGATGTGGCCCGTCGCCTCCTGCTCGGGGCTCACCTCGAACTTGACCATCCGCGAGCCGGAGTGGGCGGGGACGCCGTCGGTGCCGGACGGGACATTCTCGATCGTGCCCGTCACTGCGGGACCGAACTGCCACACGCTCCACTGGTCCAGCGTGCCGTTCTCGAAGTTGGAGGTCCAGCTGCCGTTGCTCGCTGCAGGGGCGGAATGGTGCGCGCCATGCGAGTGGTGCGCGCGATGCGAGTGGTGCGCACGATGGGAGTGGTGCGCACGATGGGAGTGGTGCGCGGAGCCGATGGGAGTGGTGCGCACGATGGGAGTGGTGCGCACGATGCGAATGGTGCGCACGATGCGCTTGGTGTGCGCGTGGCGCCACGTGGACGATGACATGCTGGCTGGTGGCTGCGGTCACGCCGTCGTAGGCTACGACCCACAGGCGGCGGCGCCCCACGCCGGTGGCGCCGGCATTCCATCTGATTGACCACGGCGGTCTGACGTCGGTGCCCACGGGCCGGCCGTCGACGAACGCGCGGATCGAGCGTTCGTTGCTCCCGCCCCCGGTGATTGCGGCGGTGATTCTAACCTCACCCGACAGCTTGGCGAGGGATCGGGGTGTGGTGATGTGGACGTGTAGGCCAGGCGCGGCCTGCGCCTGGGCGGACACGTTGGACCGTGCCTGGACGGCCGGGGTCGCAGCGGCGCACAAGAACGCGATGGCGAGCGCAGCGGACGCCACGGCACGGGCGAGTTTCGTCATACGGGTGCCTTCGTACCCAGATCGCTGACAGCTGACACCACGGCGAGCTGGGTCGACCAAACGTCCAGAGATTCGCCGGCATAATCCCACAAAGGTCCAGAAACGGACCGCGAGCTACAGCTGCCGTTCGCGGTGGATGCCGCCGGCGTGAGCCGGCGTCAGTCAAGCACGGTCAGACGCCGGCCAGACCCGCGGCCGACTCGCAAGCCGAGACTCAGTCCCGGAACGCCGCGACGTCGGCTTCGCCGCCATCGATGGCACTCGGGCCGGCGGCCGCCGCAGCGTGCCGAGAACAGCACGGGTGCGGTCGCTCAAACGCTTGATCGGCTGGTCGGCTCATCGACGGACGACGGCTCGGCGGCGGCCGCGGACGTCGGCACGCCCGCGCCGATTTCTCGCGCCAGCGTCGCATCGAGCAGCTCGTGCACATATTGCTGCAGCCACAACGGTCGCAGCGTGTGATCGCCCTCATTCCCTGATCGAAGCCGCTCGTCAGCGAGCAGCGTCAGGTTCGGCCAGCGGTCGAGACGGTCGAGTTGACCGTCGCGCTCGAGCTCGGCGTAGGCCGGCTCATCGGCGGTGAACAGCAGTACTCCGCGCTGGCCACGATCTCGCAGGGCGTCGAACAGCTGGTCGAGCTGGTCGTCGCCGCCGCGGCGGCTAGCGCGCGCCCGCAGCGCGGTCAGCAACCGCCAGGGCGCCGTCACCAGATTGCGCGCGGCCGCCCGGGCACCAGCCCAGAGCCGGGACCGGGACGTCTCACCGTGCAGGATGCGTCGCCAGGCACCGGCCTTGAAGGCGCTGCGTCGCAGACGCTCGGAGTCACGTCTGTCCAACAGCTCAGGGTCCCAAACCAGCACCTTGGTATTGAGCATCAACGACGTGCTGATCCGCTGGTCAGCGAGCGCCGCATGCAACGACCAATACGCTCCTGAGCACAGTCCGAGCAGTACGAAACGACCGGGGAGTCCTCGCCGTTGGAGTGCGTCCAATACCTCGCGCACGCGGTCGACGAACTCTGGTACGTAGAACGAGTTGAGGTCGGTGTAGCGATGCGATGGACCTTCAGCGTCGCCGATTGACTGTAGGTCGATCCGCAGCGATGGAACCCCACGTGCTGCCCATCGCCGGGCGACCTCGACCCACATCCGATTGACGCCGATCCGCCGCTGCGCACCGGCATTGAGCAGCACCAGGCAGACCTCAGTTCTCGGTCCGACGGGCTCGCAGAGGATCCCGAACAGTCGCCCATTGGGCGTCTCGAACCAGACCGGCGACTCCCGGATCCTGCCGCCATCGGGAGCGCGGAAGTCGGCCGCCGCCACCGCCGCCACCGGCTCGGGCGGCGCGGTAGCCGGCAGCCGGCTGACGCTGCGATCAGCTTCGAGCCAATCGTTCAGCGTCGACTGCACCTCACGCGGCAGCTCGGCGTCCTGCGGCTCGACCGTGAGCATGGCGGCGAACCCGTCGCCCGCCGCGGTCGTGACCTCCGCACCGGCAGATCGCAACACCGCCGCCAATCGCTCGTCGACCGCGATTCCGTCTCGCTCCAGCAGCAACGCGCGGCTCACGCGCGATGGTGGCGGCAGTGTCTCCGCGTCGAAACGCTCGAGTTGGGTCGCGGTCTCTGCACTGAGCAGGTACCCGGCGGTCATCACCGCGCCATCGGGCACGACCGCCGGTTCGGTGCTCGGCTGCTGGGCCTGTTCGAGACGCGCGACCGCGCGTTGTTCGCGCACCAGCCGACGGCCATGTGCGGTTGCCCCCCAAAGCACGAGATCGTCGACCGGCGCTCCCCGGACGATCGCCGTGTACAGCGCCGGCGCGCCCAGCGCGATCCCCAGCGCCGCCAAGCGCGGGCGCCCGGCCGTGTCGCGCAGCCAGCCCGCCGCCGCGGTGATCGCCGCGATCCATGCCTCGAAGCGTTCGGGGTCCCGGGGGCCTCCGCCACTGTCGCCGCTACCGGGCAGATCGATCCGCAGCGTGGGGTGACCCGCGCCGGCCAGCTCGATCGCCCAGTCGCGGCGGGGACGATACGAGCAGACGTCCGCCCAGCCGATCGGCGGACAGAACAGCACCGCGGTGCGACCCGCCGGTGCGGACGGCGGCGGCTCGTCGAACATCGCGAAGACCGGCTCGTCTCCACCGTCGAGATAGAACGCACGGGTCACGTCATCACCCCCGACGAGCCGGCTAGCCGGCTCCGACCCGCTCGCGGATCAGACGGCTGACCTCGCCCCCGTCGGCGCGGCCTTTCAGCTCACGCATGACCGGGCCGATCAGCGCGCCGATCGCCCTCCCGTTTCCGTCACGAACCTTCGCGGCGGCGTCGGGATCGGCGGCGATCGCTCGATCGACGGCCGCGATGATCTCGTCACCCTGATCATCGCCTGAAAGCGCCTGTAGTCCTTCACGCTCGACGATCGTCTGCGGATCGCCGCCCTCGGCAACAAGCATCGTGAGTACATCGCGGCCGGCGTCTCGACTGACCCGTTTGCCGGCGACCATTGCCGCCAGCGACGCGAGCGCGTGCGGACTGACGCGAGAGTCGGCCGGGTCGGCGTCGCGCCCGATCCGTTCCACCAGTTGCGGGATCCAGTTCGACAGCTCGACAGGTCCGGCCTCGCCGTCGGCAGCGAGCGCCGCCTCGAAGTAGTCGGCCCGCTCCTTGCGAAATGCCAGGTCCCGCGCGGGCCCCGGGTCGATCCCCAGCTCGCGCTCGAATCGCTGCGCACGCGCCGCGGGCAGCTCGGGCACCGCGGCGCGGGCGGCCTCGAGCATCGGCTCGTCGACGACCAGCGGGACCAGATCGGGCTCGGGGAAGTAGCGGTAGTCGTGGGCCTCTTCCTTGGAGCGCAGCGAGGTCAGCCGGCCAGAGGCGGGGTCGTAGTGCAGCGTCTCCTGGGAGATGACGCCGCCGGACTCAAGCACCGCCGTCTGGCGCTCAATCTCGGCGCGGACGCCGCGCTCGAGGAAGCGGAACGAGTTCATGTTCTTGAGCTCGGTCTTGGTGCCAAGCGTGTCGGAGCCGGCCGGGCGGATCGAGACGTTGGCGTCACAGCGCAGCGAGCCCTCGTCCATGTTCACGTCCGAGACCCCGAGCTGACGTAGGGTGACGCGCAGCAGGATGAGGAACTCGTGCGCCTGCTCCGCCGAGCGGATGTCGGGCTCGGTGACGATCTCGACCAGCGGGGTCCCGCAGCGGTTGTAGTCCACGACGCTGCGATCGGATCCGTGGATGCGCCCGCTCGAGGACACGTGCACGAGCTTGGCCGCGTCCTCCTCGAGGTGCACGCGGTGGATACGCACACCGCCGAGCTCGCCGCCGAGGCAGATCGGGACGTCGTACTGGGAGATCTGGTAGCCCTTGGGCGAGTCCGGATAGAAGTAGTTCTTGCGGTGAAAGATCGAACGGGGCGCAATCTCGGACCCGAGCGCGAGCCCGATCTGCACCGCGAAGTCGACCGCGCGGGCGTTGACGACCGGCAGCGCACCGGGCAGCCCGAGACACACCGGGCACGTGTGGATGTTGGGTGGGTCCCCGAACGACAGCTCGCAGCCGCAGAACATCTTCGTCCGCGTCTTCAGCTGAACGTGGATCTCCAGCCCGATGACCGGTTCGAACCCACTCACGCTCGGGCTGCTCCCGAGTCGAAGCCGATCGCGCCCTCGAGTGCGTATGCCGCATCGAGGATCCGGTTTTCTGAGAACGCGGGCCCGGCGAGCTGAAAGCCGACGGGCAGCCCGTCGCTGAGGCCCGACGGGATCGAGATCGCGGGAATTCCAGCCAGCGGCATCGGGACCGTACAGAAGTCGTTGAGGTACATCGCCAGCGGGTCGGCGGTCTTTGCACCCAGCTCGAACGCCGTCCACGGGCTCGTCGGCGTGACCACGAAGTCAAAGCTCGCGAACACCGCGCGGAAGTCGTCGGCGATCTTGGTGCGCACCTTCAGCGCGGTCCCGTAATAGGCGTCGTAATAGCCGCTGGACAGCGCATAGGTGCCGAGCATGATCCGGCGCTTGACCTCGGGTCCGAAGCCCTCCGCACGCGTGCGGCCGTACATCGTCTCGAGGTCGGCGTCGCCGGCCACTCGCAGCCCGTAGCGGACCCCATCGAAGCGCGCGAGGTTCGCCGACGCCTCGGCGGGGGCAATCAGGTAGTACGCCGACAGCGCGTGCGGGGCGTGCGGCAGCCGGCAGGTGTCGACGGTCGCGCCGAGGCGCTCGGCGAGCGCCAGTGTGGCCTCGAAGCTGGCCCGCACCCCGGGGTCGATTCCGGCGCCGTCCTCAGCGACGCCGAGCAGTTCCTCGGGGACGCCCAACCGGATCCCGCGCAGGTCCTCGGCGGTCGGTCTCGCGATCGGCTCTGGCATCGCAACGGAGGTCGAGTCGCGCGGGTCGTGTCCGACCATGTGCGAGAACAGCAGCGCCGCGTCGGTCACGTCACGTGCCAGCGGCCCAGCCTGGTCCAGCGAGGAGGCGAACGCGATCATTCCGTAGCGCGAGCACGCCCCATAGGTCGGCTTGAGTCCGACGATCCCGCACAGCGCCGCCGGCTGGCGGATCGAGCCGCCGGTGTCGGTCCCGATCGCCCACGGTGCCAGCCCGGCGGCAACCGCCGCGGCGCTCCCGCCCGAGGAGCCGCCCGGCACGCGCCGACGGTCCCATGGATTCAGGACCGGACCGAACGCGGAGTTCTCATTGGAGGAGCCCATCGCGAACTCGTCCTGGTTGGTCTTGCCCAGCAGCGTCGCTCCGGCATCGGTCAGGTTGGCGACGACCGTGGCGGTATACGGCGGCCGGTAGCCCTCGAGGATTTTCGACCCCGCCTGGCTGGGGACGCCGGTCGTGCAGAACAGGTCCTTGACCGCGACGGGCAGGCCAGCGAGCGGCGCGTCGGGTCCCGGGAGCGGCTCGGGTGGCCCGTCAGCGACCCAGGTGAATGCGTTCAGCTCGTCGCCGGCCGCGCGCTGGCGGTAGACATCGAACAGCTCGGCGGCGTCGAGCTCCCGCGCGCGGATACTCGCGACCGCGTCGGTCGCGCTCATCTCGACGATCGCGGTCATTCGTCGCTCGGGCCCGGGCTGGGAACGCCGAAGCTGCCATCGACAGGCTCGGGCGCAGCGGCGAGCACGACGTCACGGTCCAGGCACGGCATCGGCTCGTCGGCGCGCATCACGCCGGCGACGTTGACCGCATGGGGGTGGGCTTGACGTGGTCGAGGTCGAGCTCACGGATGCGCTCACGTGGTCGAGAACCGCCGAGAGCTCGGCCGCCATCGTTGTCAGCTCGTCGTCGTTCAGTTGAAGGCGTGCGAGCCTGGCGACATGCAGGACCGTTGCGGTCAAGCATCGGCGTTCGATTCTAGGGCCAGCACGATGAGCGGCGCTCCGCCCCGTAGCCCGGCGTCTGCTCGCCATCCAGATCGGAGGCCGAGCGGACGATGGGTCAGACGGTTGCGGACGCGCGACGTAATGCAGCCACCGCCCGTGCCGTCGTGACCCTCCGGACACTCCGGCCGTCAGCGTCAAGGCACTCGAGAATCGAAGCCGGCCTCCGCGAGCTGCCTCGCCTGATCATCGCGCCGCACGTAGTAGTGCAGCGCTCCTCGTTCCCTCGCCATCGTTGAGGATCGCAGGTCGGCCTCCCGTTGCTCGTAGCGGCCTGGGCCGTCGGGGTTGCGGACCTGTCGCGGCAGGCGGACGAGGCGCGCGCCGCCGTTCTCCGGCCGGTGATATGCGGGCGAGCCGCTGTCAGACGTTGCGACGCGTCGGGACGATCGGCCTGATCGTGGTGGCCACGTGCTCACGGCTTGCGAGGTTATGCGACGGAGAAGATCAGCGATTCCGTCGGCGGCGAGCAGGTTCCGGATATCGTCAAGTGCCGACGCGCCGTTCGTCGGGCCGACCACGTCCAGCACGTTGTAGGGAGCGAAAACCGCATCGAACGGCCCTCGAAGGTCTGAGGCAGCGCACGCAGGTCGCCAAGGCGAACGTGGCCTCCGGATACGTCTGCCGGCAGTAGTCGACCATCGCCGGCGAGACGTCGATCCCATGGACGTCGCCGCCGATCGCGACCAGGTATCCGAGCAGCCGCCCGGCGCCACAGCCGATCTCGAGCACACGGCCGGACACTCGCCGGCATGGCGGACCAGAGACACCACACTCCGCCGGGCGGATCGCGCGGTGGGCGTAGCGCGCGACGTTGTTCTGGTGCCAGAGCTGCTCGTTGACGGAGTTCTGGGTGCTCGAAGTGACGCGGACGCTGCTGCTGCGGACAGCGGCACCCTTGTCGCGCCGCCGGCGCGCGTTCGTCGGCCATCGATCCATTTTACGTTTGCGGCTGCTTCGCGAGATGAACCCGACACCGGCACCCACGCGATCACGGCGGTGACCCACCCCGCCGCCGACGGCCGGCCGGGAACGGCACGACCTCGACCGGTCGCTCCCGTCCCGGTCGCCAGCCGCCCTCGATCCGCAGCGACGCGAACACGCCGACGAGCATCAGGATCGCCGCGGCGAGCCCCGCGTACGCGCCCGGACACAGGCTCGCCGACGTCGTCAGCAGTGCGATCAGCAATGCCAACACGGTCACCGCCGACAGCACCAGCGAGACGACGTCGAGTGCGACCGACAGCGCCGGGCCCGGGCGGGTCTGCGCCGCGACCGTGGTCAGCACGACCGCGGCCGTCACCAGGACCAGCCAGCGCAGCAGCGGCAGCGCCTGCCAGCCGGTGCGTGGGTCCGCGCCGCCATGCCAGTCGAGCGCGAACAGGCAGACGACCAGCGCGATCGCACCCGCGGCCGCCAGCCACTCGCTCCAGCGCAGCCGGCTCATCCCGGGCTCTCACGCACCTGCACCGGCGTGGCGTCGGCCGTTTCCGCATCCGCCGGTGCCTCGGCAGGCTCGGGCGGCTCCAGATCGGACAGCCGCGGGGTCGGCCGGCGGTTGGGCCGGTGGCGGATCGTCGCCGACCGCGACCGACGCTCGAGCACCGACTGATAGCCACCGAAGGCGATGCCCAGCGAGCACGCCAGACCGAGCAGCGCCCCGAGCTTCTGATCGATCACGCTGTCGGGCGAGGGCAGCACGATCAGCACCCGGTAGATCAGCAGCGCCGAGCACAGCAGTCCGAGACCGGTGACGAGCCAGGACAGATCCGTCTGACGGCCATGCTCACGCTGCGAGAGGCGAACCGCGACCGAACCGATCGTGACGATCACGGTCAACAGGATCACCCAGCGGATGTCGGTGAGCCCGTCCCACCCCGTCTCGGTACCCGAGACCGCGGGGCGCGCGTACGTTGGATCGGGCACGCCGGCGACGCCGTACCACGCGGTTGCGAACAGCAGGATCAGCAGGACCAGCGCGCAGCCGGCACTGATCAGCTCGCCCACCCCGGGTCGGGACCGCGTCGTCATCCGGCCGTGAATCTAACGCTTGGTGATCGGCGCCATATCCGCCACCAGCTTGCGTTCGGAGCGATCCTTGGCGAACCGGATCACGACGATCCCGCCGGGCTCGACGCCGGTCACGACGCCGTCGCCGAACGCGGCGTGAACGACGTCGTCGCCGAGCCCGAAGCTCGCCGGCGGCGGCTCGTCGCCGGACGGCAGATCGGCTCCGGAGCTGCCCCAGCCGCTCCCGGCACTCCAGCTCGCCTGCCCCCCACCCCCGGAGTCCCAGGACGTCGCCCGCGCGCGAGCCGCGCGAAAGCCTCGCGGGCGCTGGCTCTCGCGATCGGTCAGATCGGTCGGGATCTCGGACAGGAAGCGGCTCGGACCGCCGAAGTTGCGCGTCCCGAACGTCGTCCGCGACCGCGCGGATGTCAGGTACAGATCACGCTCGGCCCGGGTGATCCCCACGTAGCAGAGCCGTCGCTCCTCCTCCAGGCCCCCCTCGTCCAGCGCCCGGGAGTGCGGAAACACTCCCTCCTCGCAGCCGATGATGAACACGATCGGATACTCGAGTCCCTTGGCGTTGTGGAGCGTCATCAGCGTCACCAGACCCTCGTCGTCGACGCGCACGTCGGCGTCGGCGACGAGCGCCACCTGCTGCAGGAACTCACCGAGACTCGGCTCAGCGGCGCCGACGTCGTACTCGGCGGCGACGTTGACGAGTTCCTGCAGGTTCTCGATCCTCCCCTGCGCCTCGATCGTGCGCTCGTTCTCGAGCGCCTCCAGGTAGCCGCTCTCAGCCAGCACCTCGTTGAGCAGCTCGGCGATCGGGATGCTCGCCTCGGCCCGCTCCGCGAGCACCTCCATCGTTCCCATGAACCGCCGCAGCGACTTGATCGCGGCGGCGCCAAGGCCGGGCACGCCCTCAGGCGCGGCGGCCAGCTCCCACACCGTTTCGCCGCTGGTGTTGGAGTAGGCCAGCAGCCGGCTGATCGTGGTCGAGCCGATCCCGCGCCGAGGCGAATTGACGATCCGGGTGAACGAGCCGACGTCCTGGTGGTTGACGAGCACCGTCAGGTAGGCGATCGCGTCCTTGATCTCGGCACGGTCATAGAACTTGGTGCCGCCGATCACCTGGTAGGCGATCTCGGCGCGGACAAGCGTGTCCTCGAGCACCCGCGACTGCGAGTTGGTCCGGTAGAACACCGCGACCTCCGAGCGCGACGTGCCCTCGTCGACCAGCCGCTGGATCTCGCCGGTGAGGTACCGCGCCTCGGCGTGCTCGTCGTCGAGCTCGCGGATCTTGATCGGATCGCCCTGGCCGATCTCGGTCCACAGCGACTTGGGCTTCTGCCCGCGGTTGTTGGCGATCACCGCGTTGGCCGCGTCGAGGATCGTCTGCGTCGAGCGGTAGTTCTGCTCGAGCTTGACGATGTGCGCGTCCGGGAAGGTGTCCTCGAACTCCAACAGGTTGGTGATGTCGGCCCCACGGAACCCATAGATCGATTGAGCATCGTCGCCGACGACGGTCAGGTTGCGATGCTCGCCGGCCAGCAGCTGCAGCCAGCGGTACTGGGCGTGGTTGGTGTCCTGATACTCGTCGACGAGCACGTGGCGAAAGCCGCCCGCGTAGCGCTCTCGGACCTCGGGGAACAACTCGAGCACGTTGACCGCGCGGACCAACAGGTCGTCGAAATCCATCGCGTTGGCGCGGTGCAGCTCGCGCTCGTAGGAGCGGTAGACGTCGGCGACGGTCTGCTCGAAGTAGGAGCCGACGAGCTTGCCGTAGGCCTCGGCGTCGCGCAGCTTGTTCTTGGCGTCGGAGATCTGGGAGCCGATCGAGGCCGGCGTGAACCGCTTCGGGTCGATCCCGAGCTCGTCGAGGCAACGCTTGATCAGGCGACGAGAGTCGGCGGTGTCGTAGATCGTGAACTGACGTGTGTAGCCGAGCCGGGTCGCCTCGGCGCGCAGCATTCGGGCACAGGCGGAGTGAAACGTCATCACCCACATCGAGCGCACGCGGCCGCCGACGAGCAGTTCGGCGCGGTCGCGCATCTCCGCGGCCGCCTTGTTCGTGAACGTGATCGCGAGCACCTCGTTGGACCTGGCGGCACCGATCGCAATCAGGTACGCGATCCGATGGGTCAGCACGCGGGTCTTGCCTGAGCCGGCACCGGCGATGACCAGCAGCGGCCCGTCGCCATAGGTCACCGCCTCGCGCTGGGGCTCGTTGAGCCCCTGCAGCAGGGCGTCCAGATCCGCAGCGAGCTCGGCCATCTCGGAGGCCACGTTAGCGGCCGCCCCGGAGGGCTGGAAAGCGCGTCATGCTTGCGCTGTGGACGAGCTTCGCAGCGCCTGTGCGCAGGTCGCCGCCCGTGCGCTCAGCGTGCACGTCAACGAAGCCGCGATCCCCGCATATGCCGGTCGGCTCGGGGCGCCGCCGCAGCCGACGGTCGCGCCGCACCCTGGCCCGGACGAGGCGGCGTACTGGTTGACGTTGGACGCGATCAACTTCGGCTCCGGCTGGTTTCCCACGCTGCGCAAGCATCAGGGGCTCAGTGGCTACAACACGATCGCGCATGGTTGGCGGGCGCATCACGCCGCTCACGGTCCGTTCGCGCCAGCGCAACTGCTGGCGCTCGACGCCGGGGCGGTCGCCGAGATCGTCGACCAAGACCCGACGCACGAGCTGATGGCCCTGTACGCAGCGTCGCTGAACGATCTCGGCGCGCATCTGCAGGAGATCGGCGGCTACCAGCGGCTGACCGACGACGCCCACGGATCCGCCGTCGCGTTTGCGCACAGGCTCGGTGGCTGGACCTGCTTTGCCGACACCTCCACCTACGACGAGCTGGCAGTGCCGTTTCTCAAGCGTGCGCAGATCGCGGCCGCCGACCTGGAGCGCGCCGGTGCGGCACGCTTTGATGACATCGACGGTCTGACGATGTTCGCCGACAACCTGGTTCCGCACGTGCTGCGGCTCGACGGCGTGCTGCGCTTCGACGAAGCGCTGGTGGCGCGAATCGCGCGGGGCGAGCTGATCGAGCACGGCAGCCGCGAGGAGGTCGAGATCCGGGCGTGCGCGCTGCACGCGGTCGAGCTGGTGGTGCGCAGGCTCCGCGAGGACGGCGCGTCCCAGGCGACCGCCGCCGCGGTGGATGAACTGCTCTGGAACCAGGGCCAGCAACCGGGCTACAAGGCGGTGCCGCGCCACCGCAGCCGCTGCACCGCCTACTGAGCTAGTCGCCGTTTTCGTCGGCGACATCCTCGCCAAGCAGCACCTCGGACCGGGTGCGCGCGATCGCCTCCGCCCCCGCCTCACCGACGAGCAGCTCGGGCTTGAGCGTGCCGCTGGACAGCAGATCAAGCGCTGGGAAGCGCCCGATGCCGGTCAGCGATGCATCGAGGGCGATCACGGTGGTCTCACCACCGATCGGGGCGGCCGCGGTCGCAACGATCGTGACCGAGCCCCCGTCGATGATGTTGCGCGCCGAGGCCATCAGCTTGCGCGCGGTGTGCGGGCTGAGCCCGTCGAGCGTGTCGATCAGGACGACGGCGTGGGAGCCGCGCGCCGCAAGGCGTCGCGCCTTGTCGACAATCGGGTCGATCGCGGCGGCAGCAGCGTCGTGTGACCCGGCGAAGCTGACCGCGGCCGCCGGTGTGCCGGCGGGATCGTTGGCGTATTCGGAGATCTCCTCGGGACGGACGCCCGCCAGCGCCACCATCAGCGTCAGCTCGTCGGATCCGGCCAGCGCCGTCGCCAGCCGGCGCAGCGTCTCGGTCTTCCCGGCCCGGGCGCCACCGACGATCGTCACTCGCGAGCCCTTGCCGAACGGGGTCAGCCATTCGATCGCCTCGAGCGTCGGATCATCGGATCCGATCGTGATCCGCTCGGTCGGCAACGCCGCCGGGAGGTCGTCGAAGCGGACGTTGTCGGCCAGCTCGGAGGCCGGCCGGCCGTTGATCGTCTCGATCCGGATCATCGACGCGTAGCGCTCTGACCGGCGCGGCGCCCGCGTCGGCCCGCTGACCCGGTCCCCGGCGACCAGCTCACAGCGCTTGACCTGCGCCGCGGAGATGTAGACGTCATCGTCGGAGGCGTCGGGCCCGTTGACCCGGACGAAGCCCGAGCCGTTCGCCAGCAGCTCGACCACGCCCATGACGCTGTCGGCGTCCGCAGCCCCGCGATCGCCACGGTCCGCGTCGGCGGTCTGTTCGCCGCGCTCGGCGGAGGGCTGGGTCTGGGCGGGCGCTCCCTTGGACGACGTGTCGGCAGAGCGCCCCCCGCGCCGGCGCTTTGGCTTCTCGGTCGGGGTCTCCTCGGCGCGCTCGGGCTCGGCGTCGACGACCGGCGCCTCGGCGGCCGGCGGCTCGGTGCTCTGCGTCGTCGCCTCGCGGGCGCGCCCGCCGCGACGGCCGCGACGCTTGCGGGCCGATCCGGCGTCGGGGGCCGATCCCTCTTCGGCGGCGTCGTCGCCGTCAACCGAACCCTGCTTGGCGAGGATCGCGTCGATCAGCTCGGGCCGGCGAAGCCGGCGATAACCGTCGATCAACAGCTCCGAGGCGATCGCGTGCAGATCGGCGAGCGGGCTGTCAGACAGGGCACTGCGGTCCACTACGGACATTCAAAACTCCTTGCGATGGTGATCGGTGGGCTCCGGTCGCGTTGGGCCAGCGACCGGCGATTGCGATCCGCAGGCTAGTACATGCAACTCGAGCCACCCGCCCCCCAAGCCCGAACACCGGCGAGTCACCGGGGCTGGAACCACCAATTCGACAGGCTTGACGTCGGCGCGGCCGGCCGCCTGCGCTCACGCTGCCGGATCGTCGGCCTGCGCCCAGCGCAGCGTGTCGGGGACCTTCAGACCGGGATCGACCTCGACCGAGCCCGCGAGCGCGCCCAGCACGGTCAAAAACTCCCGCGCAGCACCGACGTCATGCAGGCGCAGCACGTGCGCGCCGACACTGACGCCGTGGGCGACCGCGGCCAGCGTCCCGGCGAGCCGCTCACGCGGAGCCCGCCCGGTCAGCGCCCCGATGAAGTCCTTGCGAGACACCGCGAGCAGCACCGGACGCCCCAGCGAGCTCAGCGATGGCAGCTCTCGGAGCACCTGGATCGTCTGCGCCGGGGTCTTTGAGAAATCGGGGCCCGGATCGAGCAGCAGCTGCTCGAACGCGACCCCGCGACCGACCGCCAGCTCGATCCGCGCTTCCAGAAAGCGCCGGACCTCGGCGGCCATCTGCCCGTCCAGCGAATGGTCGTGCAGGCGGCGCTTGGGTTCGGCGATCGTGTGCATCACGACCAGTGCCGCGCCGGTCTGCGCACAGACATCGGCCAGCTCGGGGTCACGCAGGCCGCTGACATCGTTGACGATCGACGCGCCGGCGGCGATCGCCGCCGCGGCCACGGCCGGCTTGTAGGTGTCGACCGAGACCCGCGCGCCGAGCTTGGTGCAGACCCGCTCGATCAACGGCACGACCCGTTCGATCTCCTCGTCGGCGGCGACCGGGGGGCGGTTGGTGACCCCCGACTCGCCGCCGATGTCGATCAGCGAGGCACCCTCGCGCAGCAGCGCCCGCGCGAGCTCCGCGCGGGCGTCGAGCGTCTGCGCCAACCCCGAATCCGAGAACGAGTCCGGGGTCGCGTTGACGATCCCCATGATCAGCGGCGCAACCCCCGGGCCGCCGAGCGCGAGCGTGCCATCGCTGGTCGCAAGCGCCAGCGCCGGCGCCGGCGCCGCAGGGGCGCTCATCCGGCGTCGGTTTGTCCGCCGCGCCGACGCTCGACGATCGCCTTGATGCGCGCGACGGTCTCGTCCGACATTCGCCGGATCTCCCAATGCGTCAGCCTGATCAGTCGCATCGGCGACGACGCGATCACATCGGCGTTGCGAGGCTTGTGATCGAACAGCCCCATCTCGCCGATCAGGTCGCCGGGGCCGAGTGAGGCGATCGTGGTGCCGCCCTGGATGACGTCGGCGGTGCCCTCCTCGATCGCGATCAGCTCGACCGAGTAGTCGCCCTCCTTCATCAGGATCTGGCCCTCGGCCGCGCTCGTCTCGGTCGCGAACGTGGCCAACCGTCGCGCCTCGGCCTCTGACAGCGGCGAGAAGATCGGGATCGCGGTAAGTCGTGTGGGATCCATCAGAGCGCCTGAACCTCGGAGGTGATCTCCGCCACCGAGGCCTTCGCGTCGCCGAACAGCAGCGCGGTCTTGGGATCGTAGAACAGCGGATTGTCGATCCCGGCGAACCCGGACGCCATCGATCGCTTGAGCACGACCACCGCGCCCGAGCGGTCGACCTCGAGGATCGGCATCCCGTAGATCGGAGATCCCGGCTCGTTCTTGGCGGCCGGGTTGGTGACGTCGTTGGCTCCGATCACCAGCGTCACGTCGGTGCGCGGGAACTCGGGGTTGATGTCGTCCATCTCGCGCAGCAGGTCATAGGCGACGTCGGCTTCGGCCAGCAGCACGTTCATGTGACCGGGCATCCGGCCGGCGACCGGATGGATCGCGTATTTGACCTCGACGCCCTTGCGCTCGAGCGCCGACTGCAGCTCCTTGACCGAGTGCTGCGCCTGCGCGACCGCCATCCCGTAGCCGGGGGCGATCACGACCTGCCGGGCGTACGACAACTGGATCGCGACGTCGGCGGCGCTGGTCGAGCGCACGGTGCCGCCGGCAGCGGATCCGTCGGCGGCGCCCGCAGGCGCGGCGATCGCGCCGCCAAAGCCACCGGCGATGATCGCCGGCACCGAGCGGTTCATCGCCTTGGCCATCTGGTCGGTCAGGATCGTCCCCGAGGCGCCGACGATCATCCCCGCGACGATCATCACCGGGTTGGACAACGCAACGCCGGTGGCGGCCGCCGACAGCCCCGTGAACGCGTTCAGCAGCGAGATCACGACCGGCATATCGGCACCGCCGATCGGCAGCACCAGCATGTTGCCGAGGATCGCCGACACGACCAGGACGCCGACGACGAACAGCGCCTGTGAGTGCACGCCGGCGGCGATCGCGACCGCGGAGCCGACCGCGATCACCAGCAGTGCCAGGTTCAGTACCGACTGGGCTCGACCCGGCAGCTTGATCGGCCGGCCTGGCAGGATCTCCTGCAGCTTGCCGAACGCGATGTTCGAGCCCCAGAACGAGATCGACCCGACGATCGCGCCGAACAGCTCGAAGACCATCACCCGCTCGGGCCACGGCCCGAAGCCACCGTGCTCGAATCGATTGCGGAACTCGACCCACGCGATCAGCGCGACCGCGCCGCCGCCGACGCCGTTGAACAGCGCCACCATCTGCGGCATCGCGGTCATCTTCACGTTGCGCGCGGCCGGGACCCCGACCAGCGTCCCGATCAGCACGCCGGCGATGATCAACCAGACCGTCGCCGAGCCGCTGAAGGCGCCGGGGCGCAGCAGCGTCGCGATCACCGCGACCGCCATTCCGACGGCCGCCGTCTGGTTGCCGCGCACCGCGGTCCGCGGGCCGGTCAGGCCCATCATCCCGTAGATCATCAGCGAGAACGAGACGATGTAGCACGCGTCGATGAAGCTCTGGCTGCGCAGAAAGATCGTGCCGGCCACGCAGATCACGACCCCGACCCCTTCCCCGCCTGGTCGTCATCGTCGCCCCGCGAAGGCTCGGGCTTTGACTTGAACATCCCGAGCATCCGATCGGTCACGAGGAACCCGCCGACGACGTTGATCGTCCCGAACGCAACCGCGATCACCAACAGCACCTGCTCGAGCACCCCGCTGGCCTCGGGCATCAGAATCAGCCCGCCCAAGACGACGATCCCGTGGATCGCGTTGGTCCCCGACATCAACGGCGTGTGCAGCGTGTTGGGCACCTTCGAGATCACGGCGAAGCCGACAAACCCGGCAAGGACGACGATCGCGAGATCGGTCACAAGACTGTCCATCGTCGGCTCCCCCCTCAGTCGGCGGCCGCAGCCCGAGCCGCCTCGTTGACGATCTCGCCGCCCCGCGTGATGCAGGCACCGGCCAGCACCTCGTCGTCGAAATCGAGCGACAAACTGCCGTCGTCGGCGATCATCAGCGCCAACAGCGATTGAATGTTGCGTGCGTACAGTGCGGACGCGTGCTCGGCGAGCGTCGACGGGACGTTGAGCGGGGCACAGATCTTGACGTTGTGGCGCACGACGGTCTCGCCGGGGACCGACAGCTCGCAGTTGCCGCCCTGCTCGCCGGCCAGGTCGACGATCACCGATCCCGGCTTCATCAGCTTCACTGCCTCCTCGGTCACGAGGATTGGGGCACGCCGGCCGGGCACCAGCGCGGTCGTGATCACCACATCGACCTTGCCGATCGCCTCCGCCATCAGCTCCTGCTGACGCTGCTGCTGTTCGGCGGTGAGCTCGCGCGCGTAGCCGCCCTCGCCTTCCAGGTCTCCCCCGAGATCGAACTCGAGGAACTTCGCGCCCAACGACTCGACCTGCTCGCGGACCGCCGCACGGACGTCGAACCCCTGCACGATCGCGCCGAGCCTGCGCGCGGTGGCGATCGCCTGCAGGCCCGCCACCCCCGCGCCCAACACGAGCACCGTTGCCGGGCGGATCGTGCCGGCCGCGGTCATCAGCATCGGGTAGTAGCGCCCGAGCTCCTGCGCACCGATCAACGCCGCCCGATAGCCGGCGATGTTCGCCTGCGAGGACAACGCGTCCATCGACTGCGCACGACTGATCCGAGGCACCGCCTCCAACGCGAAGCTGGTCGCACCCGTGGCAGCGATCGCACGGACGCCGGCACCATTGGTCAACGGCGCGAGAAACCCGATCAGCACGCGATCGGCGCCGAGACGCGCGACCTCCTCGTCGTTGGGCGCGGCGACCTTGACCACGATCTCGGCGCCGAACACCTCGGCCGCGTCCGCCGACAGCGACGCACCGGCATCCGCGTAGGCCTCGTCGGGAATCATCGCGCCCTGGCCGGCGCCCGCCTGCACCAGCACCTGATGGCCGTCGTCGCACAGCCGACGCACAACCTCCGGCACCAGGCCGACCCGGTGCTCGCCCGACGCAGTCTCCTTCGGGACACCGATCCGCATGGCGGGCCGGGACCCTACCGGTTTGGCCGCGTTGGCGGCCGGTACGCGCTCGGTTTTGGCTACGCACTCGGTTTGGCCGTGACGGCGGCCCGAGCGCTATCGGTTGCGGCGGACCGGCGACCGACGCAGGCTCACATCAACTGGCCGAGCGCGGCAACGGTCGACGTCGCCGTCGCCGCGGCCGCATCGACCAGCGCCAGCGTGCCGCCGCTGACCGCGCTCGCTCGTCCGGCCGCCCGCGCGCGACCGCTCCGGTGCGGGCTCGCGCCGCCCCCGCCGTGGCCGGTCGGCGCCGACGCGCTCGGACTGGTCGTCGTGCTCGAGCTCGTGCTGGCGCTCTCGCCCGCACGCCGGTGCGCGGGCTTGCGGCTTGCCGGCGCCGGCGTCGAACGGGGGTGCCCGGTGCGCGGCGCGGCCGGAGGCGCCGGCAGCGGCGACAGCGGCAGTGGCTTGCCGGCGAGCGCCATCAGCGCCTCGCCGGTCACCCACACGGGTGTTTGCTGCTCGCCCCGGGCGTACGCGATCGCGCCGTTTGAGCCGATCAGCGATTGCAGGTAGCGCAGCGGCGAGCGGGCGCCGGTGCGGTGCAGGGTCGCGGGGTTGACGCGTGCGGCGTCGAGCCCTTGGATCGCCCACGCGGTCGACTGGGCGTTTGAGCCGTCGCCCGGCTGCGACGGCAGGCCTCCGTCGCGGTCCTGGCGGCCCCGGATGTAGGCAACCGCGTGACGGCGCACCGAGTCGGCCCGGCGACCGCCGACGCCGGCCAGCGCCTCCAACACGGCGCCGGTGTCGTCGACGTCCGACGGACTGCCGCGGCCGTCAAAGCCGAAGCCCCCGTCGCGGTTGGACTGGGCCAGCAGCCACTCGTAGCTGGAAGCCGGCGGCGGCTGCCCGGCGGCGCGCATCGCCAGGATCCCGAACGCGGTCAGGTTGACCTGGCCGGCGAGCGAGCCGTTGTGGCGGAACTTCGCGCGCAGCGCCGCGACGAGATCCCGGCCGCCGAAGTCGCTCGGGTCAAGCCCCGCGGCGCGGGCGACGAGGATGTTGCGCTCAATGCTGCCGGGATCGGATGCGCCGGCGCCGCGCTGCACGTAGGCGACGACGCCGGGCCCGCGGGCGACCGACGACAACCGGACGCCCGCCGCCTCCAGACCGAGCGCGGCCCAGCCGCTGAACAGCGCGCCCGACGGCTGATCGGCCTCGGCGCCGAAACCGCCGTCGGCGTTCTGCGCGTGCAGCAAGTACGCGACCGGTCGCTGCAGCGCCCTATCGGCGGCCTGCGCGCGATCGGGCATCGATGCCGTCAGCCCGAGCCCGGCGACGATCGCGACGATCGCGCCCGGCAGGACCGAGCTTCCGCCCGGCAGCCAGGAGACCTCGAGCCTTCGGGTGAACCGCTGGATCGCGCGCAGCAGCGCCGGTCCGAACGCCAGTGCGAACCCGACGCAGCTGGCCGCGTAGATCGCATCGAATCCGAGTCCCTGACCGACGTACACGCCCAGCTGCGTGAGGCCATGCCCGGAGTACATGAGCCAGTCGGCGGCGTCCTGAACAGCGGTGAACGCGAACCCGCAGACGCCGCAGGCGAGCGCCAGCGGCCAGCGCCCGATCGGCCCTCGGCGGCGATACAAGAGCGCGATTGCGGCGCCGATCATTCCGGTCACACCCCAGGCGGCCATCTGCCACGGGGTCCACGGGCCCTGCCCGAAGAAGAAGTTCGACGCCAAGCCGCCGATCGCACCGACCGCGAACCCGGGTGCGCCGCCGAGCGCGTAGCCGGAGATCAACACGATGTCCGAGGTCGGCTTGACATTCGGCACCGCGGCGAATGCGATCCGCCCGAGCGCGGCGAATGCCGCCAGCGTCGCGACCAGCGCCACGATCCGGGCGTCGGGCCGCGTCCGCTCATACCATTGAAAACCCGCGGCGAGTGCGAGCGCAAGGATCACCAGCGCCGCCAGTGTCCAGCTCACAGGGTCACCGTCGCTCGCTCCCCGAGCACCGCGATCCCCTGCTCCGGGGTGAGCACCGGGTCGGCTGCGCCGAGAATCCTCGCCGTCTCGGTGACGAAGTAGCTGCCGCCGCAGAGCACCTCGTCGGCGGGCCCGTCCGCGATCACCGCACCGTCGGCGAGCAACACCACGCGCTGCGCGAACGCCGCCGCGAACTCGGCGTCGTGGGTTGCGATCAGCGTCGCGCCGCCGAGCGTGTCCAGCAACTCCGTCAGGGACTGCCGGTGGTCGCGATCCATCCCGCGAGTCGGCTCGTCGAGGCACAGCACCGCCGCTCGCTCGGACTCTCGGTCGAGGTCGCCGAGCACAACCGCCAGCGCCAGCCGCTGCTTCTCGCCGCCCGAAAGCTCGCGCGGATGGCGGTCGGCAAACCCGGAGGCGCCGAGTCCGACCGCGCGCAACGCGGTCGCGGGAGCCTCGTCGACGACCCGCTCGTGGACGAGGTAGTCGCCCGGGTTCTGCATCAGCAACGCGACTCGCCCGCCGGCCTGGACCGAGCCCCGCGTCGGCGACATCAGCCCGGCCGCGTGGCGCAGCAGCGTCGACTTGCCGGCGCCGTTGCGGCCCATCAGTGCGACCCGCTCGCCGGGCGCAAGCGTCAACTCGACATCGCGCAGCAGCACCGGGCCGGAGCGCAACTCGTGCCAGACGCCGCACAGTCGCAGTGCGGGCGCGGGCGTCGCCGGACCGCGACGCCTGCCCAGCCGGCGTCCACGCGGCCGCGCAGGGTCCGATTGGTCAACGGTTGTCTGACCTTCTTGCCAGCTCGCCGCGGGCGCCAGCAGATTGCGCCGCCGCAGCGCCGCGCGCGCTCGCTTGACACCGGGCTCGGGTCTACAGCCGAGCCCGTGCAGCAGCCGCGCGCCGGGCGTCGCCAGCGCCGGCCGCTCCTGCACCGCCCAGGCCAGGAACTCCTCCGGGGTCCGGTCGCAGATGATCCGCCCATGATCCACCGCGATCGCACGATCGGCCGCGTAGAGGCAGCGCTCGAGGCGATGCTCGGCGAGCACGATCGTCGTGTCGGCGTCCTCGTTGATCCGGCGCAGCAGGCCGATCAGCTCGTCGCCGGCGACCGGATCCAGCTGCGAGGTGGGTTCGTCGAGCACGAGCACGTGCGGGCGACCGGCGAGCGCCGCGCCGAGCGCCGTGCGCTGCAGCTCTCCGCCCGACAGCTCCGAGGTCACCCGATCGAGCAGCGGCGCGATCCCGAGCGCGAGCGCCGCCTCCTCGACTCCGCGCGCGACCGCTCCCGGGCCGAACCCGCGGTTGCGCAGCCCAAACCCGAGCTCTGAGCGGACCGTGCCCAGCACGACCTGCGTCTCGGGGTCCTGAAACAACGTGCCGACCGTGGCCGCGAGCTCCCCGGGCCCGTGCCCGCGAGTGTCGCGGTCGCCAACGGTCACGGTTCCCGCGAATGTGCCCCCGTGAAAGTGGGGCACGAGCCCGGAGATCGCCCGCAACAGCGTCGACTTCCCCGAGCCCGAGCCACCGGCGACGATGACCAGCTCCCCCGGCTCGATCGTCAGCGAGACGTCGTCGAGGGCCGCCACCGGCGCGCCCGGGTAGCGGTAGCTGACCCGATCAAACGAAACGGCGCTCATCCGACGATCCCCCGACGATCGGCGAACGGCGCCAGCGCGCATACGAGCACCGCCAGCGACAGCGCGATCGTTGCGGGTCCGCCCGCAACCGACAGCGACGGGTAGGCACTGAACCGCAGCGTTCCCGTGACACGGCCGCCGATCGCCAGCGCCGGCACCGCGATCGCCGACGCGCCGAACGCGAGGTCGTGTCGCGACCAGGCGCGTGACCGCCCCGATCGCGCCTGGCGACGCGCCGCTCCGTAGCCCCGCACCTCGAGCGCGGCGGCGACGTCGAGTGCGCGGTCGAGCATGTTTGAGCTGGCGGCGCGCATCAGTGCCAGTCGTGAGGGCGGTCGGCCCGGGCGACAGCGCTGGGCATCGGTCAGCCTGCTCGCGTCACGCGCCAGCAGCGGCACCAGCCTGGTCGCCAGCGTCGCACTCAGCGCCGAGCGAAACGAGACCCGGCGAAACAGCGACAGCAGCTCATCGGGGTCGACGCAGGTCGTGTACACGACCCCGCAGAGGATCAGGATCACCGCGCGCAATCCGAGGATCGCGCCGTACGCCAGCGCCTCGGCGGTGACATACCAGTAACCCACCACCGGCAGCGTCCCGAACCGCCAGATCACCGTCAGGCCGTCACGGGTGACGAGCGCGTTGATCACCGCGATCGCGAGCGCCGCCGGCAACGCCCAGCGCAGCGCCCGCCCCAGCTGGCGGCCGACGCCGGCCAACAGCGCCGCCAGCATCACCGCCAGCGCCAGCGCCGCGAGGAACACCGGATCGGAGACGATCAGCGCCGCGATCCCGAGTCCCGCGCACCAGGCGACCGCGACCGACGCGCGGGCGCTGTGCAGCGGACTCGCGCGGCGTCGGTAGATCACGATGATCCCTGATACGGCACCGGGTACTGGTGTCCGCCCTGGACGGCCAGCGCGAACCGGTTTCCGAGCGCCGACGGCGTCAGCGCCTTCGCCGCCGCCGCGACTCCGGCCGCGTCGGTACCGGTGATCAGCCACGTCGGCACCGCATTGGAGTTACCCCCGCCGTTGCCGTTGACGGCGGCGACCAAGCCCGCCCCGGGGCCCAGCGTCCGGGCGACCTTGCCGGCAGGGTTGAGCAGCTCGAGCTTGGATCCGTCGTCGACGAACCGCGCGTAGACGCCGCTGGCACCGGGCCCGAACCGCACCAGCTCAGATGCGAGCGAGCCGCCGATCTGCTTCCACGGGCCGACGACGACTCCGATCGAGTCGTTGCCGGACCCGTAGCCGAGCGCGCCTTGGGAGACGGGCACCTTGAACGCCTCAAGTTCCTTGGTGACGGTCGCGCACGGCGCCGCCTTCGGATTGCCGCATTCGACGATCGTCGGGTAGCGCTTGCCGCCGATGCCGTTTGTGAACGGCTCCGGGAACGAGCCGACGACCGCCGGGATCGAGTCGGTCGCCGTCCAGTCGTGCAGGTCCCACCAGACGTGGTCGCCCTTGTGCAGTGTGGTCGAGGCGGCACCCTGCGCCGCCTCGATCCCGTTGACGTAATAGAACCAGTCGTAATGGTCGCTTGAGCCCGCGTGCCCGGCGATCGACTCGACGAAGCCGCCCCCGTACCTGGTCGAGACCTTGAACGAGCGCTGCAGCGCCTGCATCACGGTGCCGGTCACCTTGTGGTCGTGGACGTGACCGATCGTCTGGGTGCCGAAGTCTGCGGTCACGCGGACGTCGACACCGTTGGCGGCGACCCCGGGTCCGAAGCCGCAGCCGGCGCAGCCCAGCGCGACGGCGAGCGCGGCGACCGCGGTTCGGACCCGGCGCACCGCTACTTGCCGATGCGGACGACCGTTGCGGCGGAACGGATCTCGCCGCGTTTGGTGCCGACCAGCGACAGCCGACCGGACTTCGTGGCGGTCACGGTCACGACACCCTTGCCGTTCGTCTTGCCCTTGACGCCCTTGAGCGCGACCCCCGCCAGCGGCTTGGCCTTGCCCTTGGTCGTCGGGTAGTAGCTCGCGTGAACCGTGAACGGCTTGCCGGCCTTCGCCTTCGACGGGGCCTTGAGCACGATCGGATACTCGGACTTGCCCTTCGCCGGGACCGAGGCGAACAACAGCTGCTGGCCCGCCTTGACCTTCTGGTCGCAGATCCCGAGCTGCGCCTCGCGGTTGTTGACGAAGAACTCCCACCAGCGGCCCTTGCCGTAGATCGCCGACTCGCCGAGGATCTTCGTGACGTTGACGCCGAGCCCGGAGGAGTAGGTGCCGCCCCACTTGCCGCGGGTCGCGACGTTGAACGCGCCCGCAGCGGTTCCGGCCGCCGGGCAGGTGCCCTTCGGGGTGCCGCCCTTGGTGATCGACCCCTTGATCGGAACCGTGACCTGCTTGGCCGCCAGGAGCGTCTTCGACGCTCCCTCGACTCGGAACGAGACCTTGGCGGCGCCGGCGGTTGCCGGTGCCGCGAGCGCCATTGCGGCCGCGATCGGAGCACCGACGGCGACGATTACGCGAGTACGTTTCATGAGATGCCACCCCTTTCCACGAGGGTTTCGGCTTGTCGGTCGGAGGCTGGTCTCCTGGCTCTCGGGCCTACCGACCGCGCCTTCCCGGCCCGCGGTAGCGGTCCAGTGGCTGTCAGTGCGGTTGGCGTCCCCGATCACAGTGGCGGGTCCGCGCCGGACTCACACCGGCTTCCCATCGCCACCGACCCTGAACGACGGTGGATCGTAGCGACTGGCTCAACTACGATCGCCGGGTGACGGTCAACCTCACCAGGATCTACACGCGTCTGGGCGACGCGGGCGAGACCCATCTCGGCGATATGAGCCGAGTGGCCAAGACTCATCCGCGGATCGAGGCGTATGGAACGGTCGACGAGCTCAACGCCCAGCTCGGCTGGACTCGCACGATCGAGGCTCTGCCCGAGCTCCAACGGGAGTGGCTCGGGCGGATCCAGAACGACCTGTTCGACGTCGGCGCGGACATCGCCGCGCCCGAGGACCCGTCATCCGATCGCGAACGGCTGCGGGTGATCCCGGAGCAGACGCTGTGGCTCGAGCAGCGATGCGACGAGGTCAACGCTACGCTCGAGCCGCTGCGCTCGTTCGTGTTGCCGGGCGGATCGCCCGCCGCCGCTGCGCTGCATATCTGCCGAACCGTCTGTCGCCGCGCCGAACGCGCGTCGATCGCCTGCGGCCCCGATTGCAGTGCCGAGGTCGTGCGCTACCTCAACCGCCTGTCGGATCTGCTGTTCATCCTGAGCCGCGCCGCCAACGCCGCCCCGGGCGCCACCGAACCGCTCTGGGAGCCCGGCCGCTACCGCTGAGCGGCGGTCGCGCGCGTTCCTGAACTGGTCGCGCGCAACATCAGCATCACGCCGGCGGCGAGCGCGAGCCCGAGCATCGCAATCGTGATCGCGCCGACCACGAACCAGGTGTGCTGATGGGCGTAGGCGACGACCTGATGTGGGCGGGCGACGACGATCAGCCCCGCCAACACCAGACCGCCCGCCGCGAGCCCCGCCACCGGGGCGAGCGACTGCGCCACCGAGAACCTGATTGGAGCGTCGGCGACCACGGTCGATGCGTGCCTTTGCTCGTACAGCGACAGCCCCGCGATCCCCAGCAGCGTCCACACCGTGGCGATCAGGAACCCGCCGAGCACATCGGATGGGTAGTGCCAGCCGAGCTCCAAGAACGAGTACGAGACCGCGACCGCAAACGCAGCCATCAAGGCGGCCACGGCGGGACGCCGGCGCGCCGGCGCCGCGATCACCCCGCACAGACAGAGCGACATCGCGGCGGTGGCGTGGCCGCTGGGCCACGAGGCGTCGCTGAGCGGCGTCGCGAACACGAAGTCACGCGGGCCGGCGAGCAGCGGCTTGAGCAACTCCGTCGTCTCGTTCGCGCATAGCAGGATCGCGAGCAGCGCGACCGCCACCCGCGGTCGACCGCGCAGGAACGCCACCAGCACCGGCAACGCGGCCAGGAACACGTATGGAACCGGATCGCACAGGCTGGCGATCGCGGTCGTCAGCTCGTTCAGCCGCGGCCGGTCGAGACCGACGAAGCCGCTGAGCATCGCCGCGTCGGCGTGCCTGACGAATCCGATGTAGTGGGCGGCATACCAGACCGCCACCAACAGCAGCACCCCGATACACGCGCCCGTGAGAGCCAGCCTGGCTCGCCTGGGCATACGCTCAGGGTACCGGCCCCGACTTCAGCGGAGGCTAAGCCTTTGCTGGCAAACGGCTGGGATTCTCAGCGACCGAGGGGGCCGCCGTCAGCGCCGTCGCCACGGTCCTCGGGATCGACCCGTGCGGCGGTGATCTCGTCGTCACTGTCGAGCGCCGGCGCGGCCAGGTCCGTGCCTGCGTGGCGCGGGTCCTCGGGCGCCGGCATGTTGCGGATCACGCGGAACTCGGGTGCGACACCGGTGCGCCGCACGTGGAAATAGTGCTCGAGATCCTCCGGTGAGGCGACCTCGACCGACAGGCCGGGGCTGAGCTCAAACCGGTTGGCTTCATAGAGCAGTTCCTGGTAGATGACCCCGCCCACCCTGATCGCATCGGACCGCTCGTCGCGCTCGTCGACCGGACGCTTGCCGGCCGCCTCGATGTCGAGGTCATAGCCGGAGAAGCGCAGCAGCCAGCGGCGCCCGCGCGCGAGCTTCTCGGCGGTCAGCTTGACCGGGACCGCGCCACGCTCGGTGCCGACGACTCGATCGGAGCGCAGCCCCGCGTGCTGGGCGGCGAGCCCCGTCGCGAGCCGATCGAAGTTGCGACCGTAAAGGGCCGGCACGATCGCGACCGGTCCGCGCGCCGAGTGATCGCCACGGATCGCGAGCCCCGCCGGGCCGATCAACACGTAGTCGACCTTGTTGGCGTTCAACCAACGGATCACCGCGACCCAGCCGTGATCGAGATGCGTGAACCCCTGGTTGAGCGCGACCGGGGTGGAGTCGATGTCAGGCGGGCGATGTTTGAGCAGCATGGTGGTGCGATTCGCTCCGCCGCCGCGGACTCCTGCAAGCGATCCGATGCCCGGTACGCCGACCTGTGCTCGCGCGCGCGAAGCGGACGTGCGCGGCCGCGCCGTGCCAGGGCTTAGGCTCCAGTACAGACATGGATCCAGCCGATCAGAACGACCCGAGCCGGCGACGGACCGACCGTGAACAGGCGCGGCGCCGGCAAGCGCTGCGGCGCCGGATCGGGGCCGTCTCGGTCGTGGCGATCGCGATCGCGGTCGTGGCGATCGTCGTGCTCTCGGCGGTCGGCGGCGGCTCGAGCTCCTCGAGCGACCACGACCAGCAGCGGGCGTCCGTCGCAAAGCACCACCATCAGACGTCCACCAAGCATCGGCACGGATCAACCGCGGACGTGCTCGCAGCGGGCAACGGCAGCCCGGGCGACGCGACCGTCCCGATTCTCATGTACCACGTGATCAACGAGCCGCCCGCGGGCGCTCCGTTCCCGCTGCTCTATGTCCCCGCGCCCGAGTTCGATGCGCAGATGCAGGCGCTGAAGAACGCCGGCTGGGTCGCGGTCACACTCGACCAGCTGTGGGCCAACTGGACCACAGGCGCCAAGCTTCCATCCGGCAAGCCGTTCGTGCTGACGTTCGACAACGGCTACTACTCGCAGTACTCGGCGGCACTGCCAGAGCTCAAACGGCTGCACTGGGTCGCCGACGAGAACATGCAGCTGAGCGGACTGCCTCCCTCCCAGGGCGGCCTGACGAAGCCGGAGGTCCAGGCGATGGTCAAGGCCGGCTGGGAGCTTGACACCCAGGGGATCAGTCACGCGGATCTCGTCGATCTCGACCCGACCGAGCTGCATGACCAGGTGTTTCACGCGCGGCGGGTCATTCAGCGCCGGTTCCACGTCCCGGTCAATTGGTTCTGCTACCCGTCCGGCCAATACGACGCCGCCGTGATCGCGGCCGTCAAGCAGGCCGGCTACAAGGGCTCGACGACGGTGGTCCCGGGCTGGGCGAGTCGCTCGAGCGATCCGTTCACGCTGCCGCGGCTGCGGATCGTCGGCGGCACCGCCCCGAGTGCGCTGATCGATCAGATCGCCTCGACCCGCAGTGCCGCCGCGCCCCCGAGCTCCTACACGACGAGCTCGGACGAGGGGTGACCGCCACCCGCCCCCGGCTTGCGCTGGGCATCGCGACCGTGATCGTCGCGGTCGCGATCGCGACGGTCGCGGTCGACGCGCTCAAGCAGATCGCTCCGGTCGTCTCGCTGAGCGTCGTGTATCTCCCGGCGGTGCTGCTGGTCTCCACCTACTGGGGCGTCTGGCTTGGCCTCGCCACAGCGCTTGCCTCGGCGGCCGCGTTCAACTTCTTCCACCTGCCCCCGACTGGTCACTTCACGATCGCCGATAGCCGCAACTGGGTGGCGCTGGTCGCGTTCGTGGTGGTGGCCCTGACGACCAGCGCCGTCGCCGAGCTGGCACGGTCGCGAGCGCTCGAGGCCGACCGCCGTCGCGCCGAGGCTGACCTGGCGGCCGCGCTCGCGCGAGAACTGCTGCTGGGCGAGGACACCGAACAGGCGCTGGCCAGCGCGGCCCGCCGGATCGCCGAGGCGCTCGGCCTGCGCTCGGCCGCGATCGTCGAGGCCGACCCCTCCGAGCCCGACCTCGATCCGCCGGCGCGACGCGGCGACCGACGGCTGGCGCTGGGGCTGCGCGCCGCGGACGGCGGCCGGATCGGAACGCTGCTGGTCCCCGGCGACCTCGATCCCGAGGTGCGGACCAACCTCCAAGAGCGGGTCGTCCCGACGCTCGGCGCGCTCGTGGCGATCGCGCAACGACGCGACGCGCTGCAGCTGCAGCGGGTCGAGACCGAGGCACTGCGCCGCTCGGATGAGATCAAGACCGCGTTGTTGCGCGCGGTCTCGCACGATCTGCGCACGCCGCTGACCTCGGTGGTGGCCGCCGGACATGCGCTCGGAACCGAATCGCTGGCGCCCAACGAGCGTCATGAGCTGTCGGAGGCCGTCGTCTCGCAGGCGACGCGGCTGTCCGGATTGGTCGACAAGCTGCTTGACCTCTCGCGGCTGCAGGCAGGGACCGCCCAACCGCGCGCCGACTGGGTGTCGCTCGAGGATCTGTTGACGACCGCCGCGACCGGGGACGACGGCGAGCCGATCGATGTCCGTCTGAACGTCGATCCCGACGTCCCGGAGATCCGCGCCGACGCGGCGCAGCTCGAGCGCGCGTTCGCGAACCTGCTCGAGAACGCACGACGGTACGGCGCCGACGAGCCGGTCTCGGTTCGGGTCCGCGCCGGCGGCGGTCGCGTGCTCGTGAACGTCACCGACCGCGGACCGGGAATCGACCCGGCCGAGCAGGAACGGATCTTCGAGCCGTTCTACCGAGGACGGGGCGCGGCGTCCTCGGCGCGCGTCGGCTCGGGGTTGGGGCTGGCGATCGTCAAGGGCTTCGTCGAGGCCAACGGCGGCGAGATCGAGGTTGAGTCGCTGCCCGGACAGGGCACAAGCTTTCTCGTCTCGCTGCCGGTTGCGGCGCCGGCGGACGAGCGATGAGCCACGGTCACCCACCGGCCGCGGCCCGCCCGCGGGTGCTCGTCTGCGACGACGAGGTGCAGATCCTGAGGGCGCTGCGCGTGATCCTGCGTGACGCCGGCTTTGAGGCGCTGCCCGCGTCGACCGGCGAGGAGGCGCTCGACGTCGCCGCCGTCTCGGCGCCAGAGGCCGCGATCGTTGACCTGGTGCTGCCCGACATCGATGGCGTGCAGGTGTGCCGCCGGCTACGCGAGTGGACGGAGATCCCCGTGATCGTGCTGTCGGCGGTCGGCGACGAGGACGCCAAGGTCCGAGCGCTGGCCGCCGGCGCCGACGACTACATCACCAAGCCGTTCGGACCGCGCGAGTTGATCGCGCGCCTACAGGCCAACATGCGCCGCTCAGAGCCCGACCGCGGGGCGGATGGGTCCGCGATCACGATCGGCGAGCTGACGATCGACCTCGCCGCGCGGACGGTCACGGTCGGCGACGAGGAGGTCCACCTGACCCCGACCGAGTTCGCGCTGCTGGCGCTGCTGGCGCGCAACCGTGGCCGGCTGATGACCCACCGCGACCTGCTGACCGGCGTCTGGGGACCCGGCTACGAGCACGACACGCAGGTGCTGCGAGCACACATCGCCAATCTGCGACGCAAGCTCGAGCCGCCCGGGACGGGCCGCGCGGCGGCCGCGAACGCGTACATCCGAACCGATCCGGGCGTCGGCTATCGCTTCGCTTTCTGAAGACGCGCTTAAATGGCGTCTGGGATGAGCGGCGCCAGATGAGCTCCACGCAAAAGCCCCCGCCGCCGGAGGGGGCGCGCCAACCCACGCCTGACACCGAGCCGGCCGCTCCTCGCAACGGAGTCCGGCGCAACTTCAACGAGGCCGCCCACAAGCTCGGCTATTGGCCCGTCTCGCCGACGCCGCGGACCTCCAAGGAACCGTCTGACGCGATCAAGGCGGCCAACGATGACGACCGTGACGTGGTCGCCCATGCCGGCCGGCTGGTGCTCGGGCTCGGCGCGCTCGGGATCGTCTTCGGCGACATCGGCACCAGCCCGCTGTACACGATGCAGGTGATCTTCGGCCAACACGCGGACGCGGCGCACACAACGATCCCGGGCGTCTACGGGATCGTGTCGCTGATCTTCTGGGCGCTGGTGATCATCGTCTCGATCAAGTACGCGATCGTGATCATGCGCGCCCACAACCGCGGCGACGGCGGGATCATGGCGCTGGCGGCGCTGATCTCACGCAAGAAGGTCCCCCGCGCGACGATACTGGTGACCCTGGGCCTGCTCGGGGCGGGACTGTTCTTCGGTGACGGGATGATCACGCCGGCGATCTCGGTGACATCCGCGGTCGAGGGCCTGAAGGTTGCGACGCCGGGGTTGAACCCGAGCCTGATCGACCCGATCGCGCTCGTGATCCTGGTTGCGCTGTTCGCGGTCCAGCGGTTCGGCACCGGCGGGATCGGCTGGCTGTTCGGGCCGGTGATGCTGTTGTGGTTCACGACGATCGGTGTGCTCGGCGCCGGCCACGTGGTGTCGCATCCTTCGGTGCTGCAGGCCCTGTCGCCGACCTGGGGCGCGCGGTTCATGCTCGACCACGGCGTCGCCGCGTTCCTGACGCTTGGCGGCGTGGTGCTCGCGGTCACCGGGGCCGAGGCGCTGTACGCCGACCGCGGGCATTTCGGCGCGACCCCGATCCGGATGACGTGGTTCGCGATCGTGTTCCCGGCGGTCCTGCTCAACTATCTCGGCCAGGGTGCGCTGATCCTGTCGGACCCCAAGGCGATTTCGAACCCGTTCTATCTGGCGGCGCCCCACTGGGCAGAGCTGCCGCTCGTGTTCCTGGCAACCGCCGCAACGATCATCGCTTCCCAGGCGGCGCTGACCGGATCGTTCTCGGTCGCCAAGCAGGCGGTGCAGCTCGGCTTCATGCCGCGACTGCGGATCGTCCACACGTCCGAGCTCGAGGGTCAGATCTACGTGCCGATCATCAACTGGCTGCTGTGCGCAGGCGTCGTCGCGCTGGTGCTGGCGTTCCGCAGCTCCAACAAGCTTTCGGACATCTACGGCGTCGCCGTGACCGGCACGTTCATCCTCGACACGACGCTGTTCGTCGCGGTCGCGCGATCGCTGTGGCACACGCCGAAGTGGCGGCTGCTGCCGATGGTCGCGTTGTTCTACATCGTCGAGGTGTCGTTCTTCTCCGCGAACGTCACCAAGGTCGAGCACGGTGCTTGGCTGCCGCTGTTGGTCGGCGTGGTCGTCGCCAACATCATGCTCACCTGGCGCAAGGGGCGCGACATGCTGACGCGCAACCGCACCAAGGAGGAGGGCTCGCTGCAGGAGTTCCTCGAGGGGCTGTGCTCGGCCGAGCCGCCGATCGTGAGGCTGCCGGGGACCGCGATCTTCCTCAACCCCTCCAAGCAGACAACGCCGCTGGCGATGCGCGCGCAGGTCGAGCACCTCGGCGCGTTCCAGGACACCGTCGTAATGGTCGCGCTGGACCCGATCCCGATCCCGCACGTCGACAAGGAGGACCGGTTCGCGTCCGAACGGCTCGGGAAGGGGACGTTCAAGATCATCTACCTGACGATCCGAACCGGCTACCGCGATCGCACAAACCTTCCGCTGGCGCTGACGCTGGCGCGCAAACGAGGGATGCTGCCGCGCAACCTCGACCTCGAGCACGCCTCGTACTTCGTCAGTCGGATGTCGATCGCGGAGACCGACGCGGTCGGGATGCGCCGCTGGCGAAAGCGCCTGTTCATCACGATGGCCCGCAACTCGTCGAGCCCGATCGAGCACTTCGGGTTGCCGTGGGAGCGGACCGTCTCCAGCGGTTCCCAGGTCGCCCTGTAGACATCGGTAGGCGCTTGCCGTTCGCGGCTTTGCGCGCAACAATCGGGAGGTCCGCCGCAACTCCGTATCGGAGGCCCATGACCAGCGACTACACGCTCGCGTACGGCACGCATCCCAGCCCGCAGGAGGGTCGGTGCGCGATGGAGTGGGTCGCACATCTGGCCGGCGAGCACCACTCCGACCAACCCGCGTGCGTCAGCCCGGTCGTGCGGGCGCTGTGCGTCGCGCTCAACGATGGCCTGGCCTGTGCCGAGCGTCAGCGCCTGCGCCCATATCTGACGCGGACGATCGGAACCGCCGGGGACGGACTCGACGGCACCCGCGCGTGGCTCGCGCTGGACTGGTTGATCACCGTCCACGCCCCGACATGGTTGCGGCGGGCCGGCCTCCAGCAGCCGGCGGCGCGGCTCGGCGGCGCCCGGCTGATCGTCGGCGACGAACCGGCGCTCGCCGCGGCGCTGGAGTTGCTGGAGCGCAGCCGCGGCGAGGTTCGGCTCGAGCGCCAGCGGGCGTTCGGCGACGTCGTGCACTGGGCGCTCGCGGTCGCGTCGGGCGAGACCGGCTCGGAATCGGCATGGTCGTTCCCGGCCGCCGGCGCCTGGGACGCCGCGCGGCTGGGGATCGAGAACCCTGCGGCCGACCGGGCACGCGCCGCGGTCAAGGCGATCACCGGCGACTGCGCGGCGATCGCCGCCCGACGTGCGCGTCGCGACCCGACGACGCCCAAAGCGCGGCTTGGTGGCCGGCCATCCGCGGCGCTGTTGCTGGCGCCGGTGACCACCGAGCTGGCCGAGTCGGCGATCGGCCTGCTCGATCGGATGTTGCCGACGATCCCGATCCCCGCACTGATCGAACCCGCGGCCGAGCCTCTGCTGATCTGAGCGACCGATGCCTGCGCCGTCGACTGGCGCGGTTCATATGCCCGCGACCGGCCCCGGTGATCAGCCGCCGTCGAGCACGAATGCCCGCGCCAACTCAGCGGCGGCCGCCACGACCTCGTCGATCAGCCCCGGCAGCGCCGCCGCGATCCGCACCTCGGGCCCGGCGACCGACAGCCCGGCCAACAGCCGCTGGCGGCGGTCGAACACCGGCGCGGCCACCGCAGCCGCGCCGTCATCGAGCTCGCCGCGGGTGACCACGAAGCCGTCGTCCCGGATCCGGCGCAGCTCGTCCTCGAGCCCGGGCCTGGCGACCGCCCGCAGCAGCCGTGCGCGCTCGCCGTCGTCGAGATAGGCGGCGATCACCTTGCCGGAGGCGCCCCGGTGCATCGGCGCCCGCCGCAACAGCGCGTACGACAGCCTGACCGAGTGCCGCAGTCCCTCGACAACGTGCAGCACGATCCCCTCCGACCCGCACGACGTGGTCAGCAGCACCGTCTCGCCGGTGCGTTCCGACAGCCGCTGCATCACCGGCGACGCCGGCTCGACCAACCGCTGTGCGAGCGCCGCCTCGGCGCTGCGCCCGAGCACGACCAGCCGCGTGCCGAGCGCGACCGTCCGATCGGACGAGCGCTGAACAAGTCCGTACTGCTCGAGCTCGGCCAGCAGCCGGTACGCGGTCGAGGTCGGCATTCCGGCGTCGGCCGCGAGCTCGGCGACCGTCAGCTCGGAGCCGTTGTCGCCGAGCCGGTCGAGCAGATCGACCGCGCGCTCCAGCGCTCCGGCGGGCATCGGCTCAGATCCCCGGCGACTGATGCTCGGACAGCGCCGGCCGAGCGCCGGCGACGCGGGCAATACGGTGCGCGAACTCGCCCTCGCCGACGAACGCGGTCAAGCCGTCGATGTCGGCCGCCCAGTCCGTCTCGTCGCTCAGCGTCGGTGCGAACTCGCGGACCAGCGCGTACGTGTGCCGCATCGCGTCGCCGAGCCGCTCCGGACCGCCGCTCAGGTCGATCCCCTGCGCGGCAACGATCAACTCCAGCGCCACCAGCCGGTGGGCGAGGCTGACCATCAGCGAGGTGGCGTTGACCGCCAGCGGCGCCATCGAGGCGTGATCCTCGATTCCCTCGGCCAGCTGGCCCCGGTAGTCGAGCGACACCGGGTTGGCCAGCAGCCGGACCTCCGACGCGCCGGCCGCGAAGGCCCGCCCGAGCGGACGCAGGCCGCCGGTCGGCCCCTCCTGGGCGGCCAGACCCGTCGGCAGTCCCGAGAAGTGATGCCACAACAGCTTCTGGACGCGTTCGTTGGCGACCTGGATGGCATGGGCGATCCCGAGCCGCACGTAGTCGAAGGCCATCGCCAGCGACGACACGTCGAAGTTCCCGGCCGACACGATCGCCTGCTCCTCGATCAGCACCAGCGGGTTATCAGCGGCGGAGTTCAGCTCGGTTTCCATCATCGCCCGCGCGACCGACAGCACGTCGTAGGCGGCGCCGGCGGTCTGCGGGATGCACCGGATCGACAGCGGGTCCTGGAGATTGCGCGCGGCGCCGGGACGCCACAGCGGCGAGTCCTCCAGCAGCACGCGCAAGCGAGACATCGCCGTCTGCAAGCCGCCGTGCGGGCGGGCGCGGGCGACCGCTGGATGGATCACCGACAGGTTCGCGCGAAACGCCTCCATGCTGAGCGCCGCCGCGATCTGCATCGACTCGACAAGGTCGGCGCCGTCGATCAGTACGAGCGATCCGCGGCCGGTCGTAACCCCGTTGGCGGCGATCAGCCCGAGCGCCTCCTTGGGTCCCAGCGACAGCGCCTCCAGCTGCGCCTGCGCCAGCGCCTCCTCGCCACGCATCACTTCGCCGCCGAACTCCGCCCAGCCGCGTCCGATCACGACCTTGCCGATGTCGGCCATCTCCGACAGATCGCCGTGCCCGACCGAGCCGACCATCCGCACGATCGGATGCACCCCGGCGTTCAGCAGCGCCACCAGCAACTCGATCAGCTCGCGCGTGACGCCGACCCCCGCCTTCAGCATCCCGTTGACGCGCGAGACCATCATCGCGCGCACGACGTCGGTCGCCAGCGGCCGGCCGTACGAGGACACCTGGTCGGCGACCGTGCGGAACGAGAACTCGCCGATGTCCTCGAGCGGGATCCGGTGCCGGGCGAGCGAGCCGAGGCCGGTATTGAGCCCGTAGACGGCCTCGCCCGAAGCGAGTACCCGATCGACGACCTCGCGCGCCGCCCGCACCCGCAGCAATGCCGCCTCGTCGAGCTCGACCCGCTGGCGGCCCCGTGCGACGGCAAGCACATCGTCGACGCTGAGACCATCACCGCTGAGGACAATGCTCTCGGATACTGAGATAGCTGGAGCGTTTTGTGCCGTGATACGGTCAGCCTATCTCATTGATCGAGAAGATTTCGGGAACGCTCGTGGTGGCTCGGGACGCTCGCCGGCGTGCCGGCCTGACGATCGCCGACGGCCGGATCGTGAACGTCGGGCCGCCCGAGCCCGACGCCGGCCCCGACTACGGCGAGGCGCTGCTGCTGCCGGGCGCGGTCGACGTCCACGTCCACACCCGTAGCTACGCCGAGGAGGGCATCGAACGGTGCACGGCCGCCGCTGCCGCGGGCGGTGTGACGACGATCGTCGACATGCCCTACGACGCCGTCGGCACCGTCGATTGCCTCGAGGCGTTCGAGCGCAAGATCGCCGACGTCGGCGCAGAAGCGCTGATCGACGTCGCGCTGTGGGCGACGGTGGCGCCCGAAGGTCCGCTGGACCAGGTTCGGGCACTGGTCGACGCCGGCGCGACCTCGTTCAAGTGCTCGACCTTCAATACCCATCCCCAGCGCTTCCCGCAGATCCCCGACCCACAGCTGCTGCGCGCCTTCGCGGAGATCGCCCGGGCCGGCGGAATGGTCGGCATCCACGCCGAGAACGACGCGCTGGTGCGCGCCGGGATCGCCGCCGAGCGGGCGGCCGGCAATGGCGGCGACCCGCTCGCCCACTCGCGCTCGCGCCCGCCGGTCGCCGAGAACGAGGCGATCGCCCGCGTGCTCGAGATGGCGCGCGTCACCGGCGTGCGGATCCACATCTGCCACGTGACCACGCCGCGGGGCGTGGAGCTGATCGCCCGTGCCCGCGCCGATGGCGTCGACGCAACCGGTGAGACCTGCCCGCATTACCTGCTGCTCGACGAGTCAGACCTGTCGGCACAGGGCGGCCTGTGCAAGATCAACCCGCCATTACGCGAAGCCAAGCTGACGACCGACGGGCTTGAGCTGATCTCCTCAGACCACGTCGGCTGGCCGATCGAGCGCAAGCGCGGCCCCGACATCTTCGCGCTCGCCTCGGGCGCACCGGGCGTCGAGCTGATCGCGCCGCTGGTCGCCGACGCGCTCGGGCCGGCCGAGCTCGCGCGGCTGGTCGGCGAGCAACCTGCCAAGCGATTTGGCCTGTGGCCACGCAAGGGCGCGCTCGCCCCCGGGTTCGATGCCGACGTGATGGTGCTCGACGAGTCGCGAACGTGGACAATCGACGCCGGCCGGCTCGTCACCGCCGCCGGCTGGAGCCCGTATGCGGGCCGCGAGCTGCGCGGCCGCGTGATCGCGACGTTCAGCCGCGGCGAGCAAGTCTGGGACGGCGAGCGGTTGCTCGCCGGGCCCGGCCGCGGGCGCTTTGTGCCGGCCGCCACCGCAGCCGTACATGCCTGAGCCGCCGATCGGCCTGCGCTGCCGCGGTTGGCGCCAGGAGACGATCCTGCGGTTGCTCGAGAACAACCTGGCGATCGCCGAGGATCCGGACAAGCTCGTCGTCTACGCCGCGCACGGCAAGGCGGCGCGCGACCACGAGAGCCTACGCGGGATCGTGGCGGCGCTGCGCGCGATCGAGGACGGCCAGACGCTCGTCGTGCAGTCCGGCAAGCCAATTGCGGTCCTGCCGACCGGGCCTCGGTCGCCGATCGTGCTGTTGGCGAACTCGAACCTGGTCGGCCGCTGGGCGACGCCGGAGGTGTTCTACGAGCTCGAGCGGCGCAACCTGATCGCCTGGGGCGGCTTGACGGCCGGGTGCTGGCAGTACATCGGCTCCCAGGGGGTGCTCCAGGGCACCTATGAGACGTTCGCCCAGGTGGCGCGCGAGCACTTCGCCGGCTCGCTGCACGGCCGCCTGGTGGTCTCCGGTGGGCTCGGTGGGATGGGCTCCGCGCAGCCGATGGCGGTCACACGGATGCTGGGCGGCGTCTCGCTGATCGCCGAGGCCGACCGCGACAAGGCCCACGCGAGGGCCGCGGACGGCGTCGTCGATGCGGTCTGCGAGCCGCTCGACGAGGCACTCGATCTGGCGCTCGCGGCGCGCGACGAGGGCCGTGCGGCGGCGATCGCCTACGCCGGCAACGCCGCCGAGCTGCTCGAGGGGCTGCTCGCGCGGGGCATCACCCCGGACGTCGTCACCGACCTGACCGCCGCCCACGACCTGCGCAGCGGCTACCTGCCGATCGGTGTCTCCCCGGTCGCGGCGGCGCAGCTGCGCCAGGGCGACCCGGGCAAGCTCGAGGCGCTCGCGCTCGACACGATGGCTCGCCACGTCCGCGCGATGCTCGCGCTGCGCGACCGCGGTGCGGTCGTGTTCGACTACGGCAACAACATCCGCCCGCACGCTGCGGGCGCGGGCGTCGACGACGCGCTCTCGATCGACATCTTCACCGCCCGCTACCTGCGGCCACTGTTCAGTCGCGGGATCGGTCCGTTTCGCTGGATCTGCGTGTCGGGCGACGACGCCGATCTCGCGGTGGTCGACGACCTCTGCGCGGAGTTGTTCTCCGACGTGCCCCGGATCGCCGACTGGATCGAGCTGGCGCGGACCCACGTTCGGCGCCAGGGGCTGCCGGCCCGGATCGCCTGGCTCGGCCACGGCGAGCGCGCCCGACTGGCGCTGGCGGTCAACGACGCCGTCGCCGATCGCCGACTCGCCGGGCCGGTCGCGTTCACCCGTGATCACATGGACTCGGGCTCGATGACGCACCCGAACATCATCAGCGAGGCGATGGCCGACGGCACCGACGCGGTCTCGGACTGGCCGTTGCTCAACGCGCTGCTGAACACGGCGTCCGGCGCCGACCTGGTCGCGATCCACGCGGGCGGCGGCGGCTACGCCGGCTACTCGCAGAGCGCCGGGATGACGGTCGTCGCGACCGGCACCGATGACGCCGCGAGCCGACTGCAGGGCGCCCTGAATGTCGATACGGCGATCGGCGTGCTGCGCTACGCCGATGCCGGATACGAGGACGCGATCGAGTCCGCGCGCGAGCACGGCCTCGGATTGGAGACGACAGATGCGAGAGCTTGACCTCAATGCCGTCCACGCCGCGGTCGCCGGCGGATCGGTGCTGGCCGCCGGCGGCGGTGGCTGGGTCGATCACGGGATGCTGGTCGGCACGACCGCCGTCCAGTACGGCTCACCGCGGCTGGTGACGCTCGACGAACTCGATCCCGACGCGATGCTCGCGACCGTCTCGGCGATCGGCGCGCCCGCGGCGGTCGGGTGGGAGATGCGTCCCGGAGATTATGTGCGAGCGCTGGAGTTGCTGATCGACGCGGTTGACGAGCCGATCGTCGGCACCGTCACGGCCCAGAACGGCTCCTCGACGACGTGCAACGGTTGGGTGGCATCGGCGGTGCTCGGGACCGTGGTCGTCGACGCCGCGGGCGACGGCCGTGCGCATCCGACCGGCAAGATGGGCTCGTTCGGGCTGGCCGCCGACGAGGACTACGAAACGGTCCAGACGGTCGCCGGCGGCAACCGCTCCGAGGAGCGCTATCTGGAGGTCGTGACTCGCGGTACGGTGCGCCGAACCGCGAACGTGCTGCGCACCGCCTCGGACATGTCGGGTGGGTTCATCGCCTGCGCACGCAACCCCCTGCCCGCGTCGTTCGTCGCCGAGCACGCCGCGGTCGGCGCGATCAGCTTTGCGCTGTCGCTCGGCGAATCGATCCTGGCCGCCGAGCCCGACGGTCCCGAGGCGATGATCACCGCCACCGCGGAGCACCTCGGCGGTCGCGTGCTGACCCGCGGGACCGTCCGCGCGAAGACGTTGCGGACCGAGAACGCGTTCGACATCGGGACGATCGTCGTCGGCGAGCACGAGCTCGGATTCGTCAACGAGTACATGACCGCCGAGGCGGGCGGCGAGCGGCTTGCGACGTTCCCCGACGTGCTCGCGACGCTGTCGCCACGCACCGGCCGGATCATCTCGATCGCCGACATCACGGAGGGCGACGAGGTCGCGGTGCTCCACGTGCCCAAGGGCCACGTGCCGCTCGGCGACGGCGTCCGCGAGCCGAGCGTATACCCGGAGGTCGAGGCGATGCTCGGCAAGCCCCTGGCCCAGTACGCGCTCGCCTAGTGGCGCCCTAGTGTCGGACCGCGCGCGCATCGAAGCTCGGCTGCAGGCGCTGTGGGAGATCGCGCTCGGGCCCGCCGGCGGCGCTGACCGACCGGCTTATTCGCCGACCGAGGCCGAGGCGATGCTGCTGGTCGCGGGCTGGGCCACCGACGCCGGGCTGGAACCGGGAATCGACCGCTACGGCAACCTCTGGGCGCTGCCGCGCGACTGGAACGGGCCGCTGGTCAGCTCCGGCTCGCATGTCGACAGCGTTCCCGACGGCGGCCGCTATGACGGCGCGCTCGGAACCGTGCTCGGGCTCGAGCTCGCCGCCGACTTCGGTTCGGCGCCGTCCCCGGGCGGCTGCCGGGCCGCGTTGCTGGTGTGCGCGGCCGAGGAGGCGCCGCGATTCGGCGCCGGCACGGTCGGCAGCCGGCAGCTGGTCGGCTCGCTCGCACCGGAGGCGCTGGCGCAGCTGCGCGACGCCGACGGGATCACGGTGCAGCGGGCGTTGGATGACCATCTTGCCCGACTCCGGGACCTGCCGCGGGTCGAGCCGCCGCTGCATCGCTGGCGCGCCCACGCCGAGGTTCACGTGGCGCAGCGACGCGAGCTGCGAGAGCTCGGGGTCGTCACCAGCGTCGCCTCGCCGCGCCGTTTCGAGATCACCGTCACCGGCAGCTCCGGCCACTCGGGTGAGGTCTCGATGGCGGCGCGCCGCGATGCCCTCGCCGGCGCCGCCGAGATCGTGCTCGCGATCGAGCGAGCGGCCGGCGACGAACCGGCCGAGACGGTCGGCACCGCGGCGGTGCTGACGATCTCTCCGGGAGCGATCAGCGTGATTCCGGGCGAGGCCCGGATCGGGGTCGACATGCGCGGCATCGACCGCGGGTCGCTCGATCGGCTGCAGGCCACGGTGCAGCGCGACGCGAGCGAGATCGGCGAACGTCGCGAGCTCGCGGTCAGCACCGTGTTGACCCGCGCCGGCGAGCCGGTCGAGCTCGACCCGCGTCTGGTCGCGTCGGCGCTGGCGACGGCACGTGAGCTGGGGATCCCGGCACGCACAACCTGGTCGGGGGCCGGGCACGACGCCCAGCACCTCGGCGCGTTGGCGCCGTCGTTGCTCGTGTTCGTGCCGCTGCACGGCGGCGAGAGCCATACACCCCAGGAGGGAGCCGATTTGGATGAAATTGTCCAAGCCGCCCGCTTGGTTACGAATGTTATGGCGAACGCCAGCGCTTGACTCTGGGTCCAGGTTGTGAAGAATCCCACGCGAGTGGGAGCTCGGATGAGAACTGGGGACGGCGGCGCTGCCGCGTTGGCTGTCATGATTCGCGGATCGCGCCAGGAGAGGTGAACCCGCAGATTGCTCCTCGCCCCGCCTGGGGGCGGTGTCGGGGAGCGCGATCGAACTACGAACCGCGGCGATCGCCTGGTTGCCCGCGACCGAGAGGTGACCGAACATGGGCATTGACGACCGCCGACTAGACGCGCTGCGCAGCGAGCGTTCTGAGCTCGAGAACCACTACATCGACGAGCTCGCCGCGGGCAGGCTGGACCGCCGGTCGTTCCTACGCCGCGGTGCCGTGTTGGGAATGTCGGCCTCGGTGATGGGCGCGATCCTCGCCGCCTGCGGCGGCGCCAACAGCTCTGGCGGCGGCTCCGGCAACGCCGCGACCTCCACCAGCGGCACGGTCACCAAGGGCGGCACGCTGAAGCTCGCCAGCGAGCAGCCGGCGACCGCGATGAATCCGCTGATCGTCGACGACGCCGGCGGGCTGTGCATGCTCGCCCAGACCGGCGAGTTCCTCGCGCTCGACAACAACCTCAAGCTGCAACTCGAGCCGATGCTCGCGACCAAGTGGACCCACAACGGCGACGGCACCGTGTGGACGTTCGCGCTGCGCCAGGGCGTCAAGTTCCACAACGGCCAGCCGATGACCGCCGACGACGTCGTCTACACCTTCCAACAGCTGTCGGACCCCAAGAACGCTTCCAACGCACTGTCGACGTTCACCGGCGTGCTCAAGCCCTCGGGCGTCAAGAAGGTCGACTCGCACACGGTCGCGTTCCATCTCGAGGCCGCCAACGGCAACTTCCCGTACCTGGTCTCGTCTGACAACTACAACGCGATCATCGTCCCCAAGGGCACCGACTTCGCCAAGTGGGGCAAGACGATGGTCGGCACCGCTCCGTTCAAGCTGCAGAGCTACAACCAGGGCACCAGCGCGAACTTCGTCGCCAACCCCGACTACTGGGGCGGCAAGCCGTTTCTGGACGGCAGCGCGTTCACGTTCTACGGCGAGCAGGAACCACAGATCCTGGCGCTGCAGGGCGGCAACGTCGACGTCATCGTCCAGTTCGTCCCCGCGGGCGCCCAGTCGTTGCTCAACAACGCCGGTCAGTACTCGATCATCAAGCTCAAGTCCTCCAATCACCGCGAACTGTCGATGCGCTGTGACCAGGAGCCATTCAAGGACTCGCGAGTCCGTCAGGCGATCGCCTACTCGCTCGATCGACAGGCGATGGTGCAGACGCTGCTGCTCGGCTACGGCGAGGTCGGCAACGACAGTCCGTTCGCGCCGATGTTCACGTCGAGCAATAGCAGCGTGCCGCAGCGCAGCCAGGACCTCGCCAAGGCCAAGCAGCTGCTGTCAGCCGGCGGCCAGGGGTCAGGCTTCAGCACGACGCTGTTCACCGAGCAGTATGAGGAGATCCCCCAGCTGGCGCAGCTGATCCAGGCCGACACGAAGAAGATCGGGGTCAACATCAAGCTCGAGGTCGAGACCCAGCCCAACTACTACGGCAAGGCGACGTTCGGCAACTCCGACTGGCTCGACGGGACGATGTCGCTGGTCGACTACGGCAGCCGCGGCGTTCCAAACGTGTTCCTCGAGTCGCCGCTGGTGACCGGTGGGCCGTGGAACGCGGCGCACTTCTCAAACGCGAACTACGACAAGCTCGTCAAGCAGTATGTGGCGTCGGTCGACCTGCAGGAGCAGAAGAAGATCGCGGGCCAGATCGAGACGCTGTTGCTCAACGAGACGCCGCTGATCATCCCCTACTTCATCGACGGGCTGACCGCGTCCAGCCCCAAGGTCCACGGGTTGAACCCGACGTCGCTGTCGGCGATCTTCCTCAAGGACGCGTACATCAGCTCGTGAGCCGACCGTGACGCTGACCTGGTTTCTGCTCAAGCGGCTCGGGCTCGGCCTGATCACGCTGTTCTTGCTGAGCATCATCATCTTCGCGGCCGCGCAGGTGCTGCCGGGAGATCCGGCCCGTGCGATCCTGGGTCCATTGGCGGAACCGTCGGCGGTCAAGGCGCTCAGTCATCAGCTCGGGACCGATAAGCCGGTGGTTTCGCAGTATCTGACCTGGATCGGCAACGTGCTGCACGGCAACTTCGGTACCTCGTACCAGTACCAGGTCCCGATCGGGCCGCTGCTCGGCAAGGCGCTGAAGAACTCGCTCGAGCTGGCGGCGCTGGCGTTCGTGATCGTGGTCCCGCTGGCGATCCTCGGCGGTATCGTCGCGGCGCTGAACTTCGGCAAGCGGGTCGACCGCACGATCTCGGTCGTCGGCCTGACCGGCACGGTGATCCCTGAGGTCGTCACCGGGATCGTCTGCATCGTCGTGTTCGGCCTCTGGCTGAACATCCTGCCGGATTCCGCCTCCGGCGGCAGCGGCGGCTTCTTCGACACGATCTACCACCTGATCATGCCCGCGATCCCGCTGGTGGTGATTCTGTTCGGCTACATCGAGCAGATGACCCGAGCCGGCACGATCGAGGCGCTGAACTCCGACTACGCTCGCACAGCGACGCTCAAGGGCCTGCCGCGCGGGGTCGTGATCCGCCGTCACGTGCTGCGCAACTCGCTGCTGCCGACGATCACCGTGATCGCAACCCAGACCGGGTATCTGATCGGCGGCCTCGTCGTCGTCGAGGTGTTGTTCAACTGGCACGGGATCGGCCAGCTGATCTACGAGGCCGCCAACCACAAGGACTTCCCCGTGCTCGAGGCCGGCGTGCTGACGATCGGCGCGGTCTATGTGCTCGCGACGCTGGTCGCCGACACGGCGTTCTCCCTGCTGAACCCGCGGATTCGCTACCGGGGCGTCGAGTGAGCGTCGACTCGGTACCCGTCGAGTCGATCGCGGCGGTCAGCGCCGGTCAGGGCACGCCTGACCTGCGGCGAGAGTTCCTGCACAGCCTGATGCGCCGCAAGGCGTTCATCGTCGGCCTGGTGATCCTGGGCTTCTGGGTCTTCTGCGCGATCGCGCCGCACGTGGTGGCGAGCCAGAGCCCGCTGGTTCCCACGACGAACTTCAACCAGGCACCGTCGAGCGCGCACATCTTCGGCACCGACCAACTCGGTCGCGACATGTTCGCGCGCGTGATCTACGGGGCTCGCCCGGTGCTCATCATCGCACCGCTGGCGACGCTGCTGGGCACGATCGTCGGCACCTTTCTGGGGCTGGTGATGGGCTACAAGCGAGGGCTGCTCGACGAGACGATCAGCCGTTTTGTCGAGGCGTTCCTGGCGCTGCCGCTGGTCGTGATCGGGATCCTCGGCGTGGTCGCGTTCGGCAGCTCGGACCTGACCCTGATCATCGTCATCGGGATCGTGTTCTCGCCGCTGATCGCGCGCACCGTGCGGGCCGCGGTGCTGATCGAGCGAGACCTCGACTACGTCTCGGCGGCGCGGTTGCGGGGCGAATCGTCGCTCTACATCATGTTCGTCGAGATCCTGCCGAACGTGGCGGCGGTGATCGTCGTCGAGTTCACCGTCCGGCTCGGCTACGCGGTGTTCACGCTCGTTTCGCTGTCGTTCCTCGGCTTCGGCCTGCAGCCGCCGTCGCCGAACTGGGGCTCGGACATCTCCACCAACTACGTCGAGGTTCCGGCCGGGTACTGGTGGGAGGTGTTGTTCGACGCACTCGCGATCGCCTCGCTGGTGATCGGCATCAACCTCGTCGCGACGTCGATCGAGGCCACCCTGGAGGACTCGTGAGCACCGAGCCCGGGCCGGCGCAGCCACTGCCCGCCGCCGAGGCGTCGGACGCGCTGACGCTGTCGAACGTCGACATCAGCTACCGGGTCCGCCGCGCCCAGCAGCGGGTCGTGCGCGACGTCAGCTTCCACATCGCCCGCGGCGAGTCATTCGGTCTGGTCGGCGAGTCCGGCTGCGGCAAGTCGACGATCGCGCTGGCGGTGATCCGCTACCTGGCTCGCAACGGATCGGTGTCGGGTGGAACGATCTCGATCGACGGACGCGACGTGCTCTCGCTCGGCCGCGGTGAGCTGCGCCGACTGCGGGCGAATGAAGTGTCGATGGTCTACCAGGAGCCGGGCCGGGCGCTGAACCCGTCGATCCTGGTCGGGCGTCAGGTCGCCGAGGTCTATGAGATCGCCGGCGTGAAGCGGTCGGAGGCGCTCAAACGCTCCGAGGAGGTCCTCGGCAGAGTCAAGATCTCCAACCCGGCCGGCGTGATGAAGCGCTATCCGCACCAGCTCTCGGGGGGGATGCTGCAGCGGGTCGTGATTGCGATGGCGCTCGCGGCCGAACCGTCGCTGCTGATCCTCGACGAGCCAACCACGGCGCTGGACGCGACCGTCGAGGCCGAGGTGCTCGATCTGATCGGAGAGCTGCGCTCGGAGTTCAATTCCTCGCTGCTGTTCATCAGCCACAACCTCGGTGTGATCGCGCGGATGTGTGACCGGGTCGGGGTTCTGTATGCGGGCGAGCTGGTCGAGGAGGGGCCCGCGCTCGATGTCTTTCGCAACCCCCGCCACCCGTACACGGTGGGGCTGCTGCGCTCGATCCCGCGCCGCGACCTGGACGATCACGACGGTGGCCGCGCGGCGCTCCAGACGATCCCCGGCTCGCTTCCCGCCCCCGGCTCGATTCCGCAGGGCTGCATCTTTGAGCCCCGCTGCGGCCTCGCCGACGAACGCTGCCGGACGGTCGTGCCGCCGATGTACGAGCTCGGCGGCGGGCGCGGCGCCCGCTGTCACTACTCCGACCGCGCCGACGAAGTGCCGCTTGTCACCGACGTTGTGGTGAGCGACGACGGCGACGCGGGCGACGCTGCAGCGCCGACGGCCGTGGAGGCTGCTGACCCCCCTCCGGCCGGTGAGCCGGCCACGGCCGCAGGCGACGACGAGCCGCCGCTAATCCATGTCCGCGCCGCCTCCAAGACGTTTCACATGAGCGGCCAGGCGATCCGCGGCCTGCTCGAGGTCGACCTCGACATCCGCGCCGGCGAGACCGTCGGGCTGGTCGGCGAGTCGGGCTCGGGCAAGACGACCCTGGCGCGGGTGCTGATGGGACTGACCGCCCCCGACGACGGTGCCACGATTGAGCTCGACGGCCACGACCTGGCACCGTACGCACGGGGCCGCTCGGCCGCCGATCAGAAGGCGCTGCAGATCGTCTTTCAGAACCCGGACTCGGCGCTCAACCGCCGCCACTCGATCCGGCAGCTGATCTCGCGCTCGCTGTCAAAGCTCGGCGGCTACAGCGGCGACGAGCTGCAGACCCGACTGAGCTCGCTGATGGCGTCGGTCCGGCTCGCCGACCGCTATCTGCCGATGCGACCGTCGCAGCTCTCGGGTGGCCTCAAGCAGCGCGTCGCGATCGCGCGCGCGTTCGCCGGCGATCCTCGGATCGTCGTCTGCGACGAGCCGACTTCGGCGCTCGACGTCTCGGTTCAGGCGGCGATCCTGAACCTGCTGACCGGGCTGCAGCGCTCACAGCAGGTCGCCTACCTGTTCATCTCCCACGATCTCGGCGTCGTCCGCTACCTCGCCGATCGGATCGTCGTGCTGTACCTCGGCCGGGTGATGGAGATCGGTCCCGCCGACCGCGTGTTCGGCGCCCCGCACCATCCCTACACCGAGGCGCTGCTGTCAGCGGTGCCGACGCTCGACGGGCTCGACAGCGAACGGATCCGCCTGGACGGCGAGATCCCCTCCTCGGCCGACCCGCCGAGCGGCTGCCCGTTTCACACGCGCTGCCCACGCAAACTCGGCGAGATCTGCGAGACGACCGAGCCCGAGTTGCGCGAGGAGGAGGCGGGCCACGGGATCCGCTGCCACATCCCGCTCGCCGAGCTGCGCCAGCTGCAGCTACAAGACGGCCCCGTCACGGCCGCCGACGACAGCTGAGCAGCGGCCCGGAACTTTGGCGAAAACCTGCGAATTATTCGCACCCTCTTGCCATCGTTCGCGCTGCGAACGAATCTGCCCTGACCGCACACGAGCGTCGCAATGCTAGGCGGTGGCCTGTGCAGCGATCGCCCGCGGCCGCGAGCGCAGCGCCAGCCCGGCCGCGACGACGATCGCCGGGACGATCACTGCCAGGTACCCGACCGCGGCGCCGCCCCGCTGCTCGAGCGCGCCGGCGAGCAGCGGCATCACCACCATCGAACCTGCCCAGGCGCCGTTGATCACGCCGAACACCGAGCCATCGGTTGAGCCGACGTTGCCGGTCGAGCGGCTCGATGCCAGCGCGTAGGAGATCGTTCCAACCGCGGCACGCGGCATCGACGCCAGCATCAGGGTCGCGATCAGCACCGTCGCCGATCCGCTCAGCGCCGCCGGGATCAGCACCAGCGAGAGGGCGCCGGTCGCGATCGCGTTGAAGCGCAGCGTCCGTGCCCGCGCCCCGAGCCGGACGACGGTGACGCTGACGGCGATGTAACAGACCGCGGCGGCCGAGAATGCAAGGCCGATCCGGCCGGTCGAAAGCCCGTCATGGTGCAACCCGCCGGAGATCAGCAGCTGGCTGACGCTCGAGACTGCGCCTGACACGACCAGTCCGCCGATCGCGGCGATCGCGCCCGGGGCGGCAAGCGCGGCCAGCAGCGCCCGCGCCCGCCCGTGGCGATATGGCAGCGGCTCTGCGTACCCGACCGAGGCGGCCAGTTCCGCCTGTTCGGCGTAGCCGACGGCACGCGCCAGCGCGGCGGCCTCCGCGGCCTCCGCGGCCTCCGTGGCTGCACGATCGGACGCCGCGGCCGCGCGATCGGACTCGGCGGCTATGCGATCGGACGCCGCGTCCGCGCGATCAGGCGCCGCGGCTGCGGACGCTTCGGGATCAGACGACGCCACGCCACCGGCCCGGCGTCGGACCCGGCCACGCGCCCGCGATGCGGTCAGCGGCACCATCACCGCGCCACCTGCGACCGCGATCAGGATGAACGGCAGTCCGGTCTGTCCACCCTGCGCCAAGATCCCGCCGATCGCCGGCCCGAGCATCATCCCGACCGACGCGCAGGTCACCGCGGGGCCCGTGCGCGAGCCGCCGTGACCGTCGTCGAGCTCGGCCAGCCACGCGACACCGGTGGTCCAGATCACTCCGTACGCGAGCCCGAACAGAGCGCGGCCGAGCAGCAGCAGCGCCAGCGACGGGGCCGCCTGCGCGACGCACGAGATCGCCAGCAGCACGCCCGCAAGCGTCGTGCAGCGGCGCGCCCCGAGGCGATCGGCGCCAACCCCGGCCGGGACCGAGACCGCAAGCGTCGCCAGCCCGGGCAGGGCCAGCAGCAGGCCCGTCTCCGACGGCGTCAGGGCAAAGCGATCAGACAGACCGGGCAGTAGCGGCACGATCGCGCCCTGCGCGATACCGCACACGGTGAACAACGCGTAGATCGAGGGCAGCAAATACTTGCGCGACACGACAATCGAACATACGATGCATCTAGCGCGTTGTTCATGATGATTTCGTGTGACAATGATCGATAGCGATAATCAAGCGGACGTCGATCTCCGCAGCCTGAGGGCCCTCGTGGCGGTCGCCGACCAGGGATCGTTCCGTGCCGCCGCGCGCGAGCTCGGTTACACCCAGTCGGCGATCTCGCATCAGATCGCGACGCTCGAGCGCAGCCTCGGGGCACCGCTGTTCACCCGCCCGGGCGGTCGCGGCGCGACCCTGCTGACGCCGGCCGGAGACGCCGTCTACCGGCGCGCGCGACGGGTCCTCGGCGAGGTCCAGACGCTCACCGCCGACGTCAAGACGGCGGTCACCGGCGAGCGTGAGACGCTCCGGATCGGGACCTTCCAGACGGCGACGACCGAGTTGCTGCCGCCGGCGCTCCGCGCGCTGCGCGAGGAGCGACCCGACGTCGAGGTCCGCCTCGACGAGATCCGGCAACGGGCCCCGATCTACGATCAGATCGCCGCCGGCCAGCTCGATCTCGCGTTCGTCGTCAACCCGGAGCCCGACGAACGGATCCAGTCGATCCCGCTGCTCGACGATCCGTGGGTGATCCTGACCCGGCGCGACAGCAGCCTCGCCGCGGTCGAGAACCCGACCTTCGACCTGCTCGACGGCGTCGACATCGTGGCGTGGAATCGCAGCTGGCGAACCCAGCACGAGCTCGAGGATGCCTGGCACCGGCGCGCGATCGCTCCCCATGTGATCTACCGCACCGACGACAATCTCGCGTTGCAACGACTCGTCGCGGCGGGCTTCTGCCATGCGTTCTTGGACCGACTCGGTGCCCAGGGCGCGGTCGAACCCTCGCTGACCTGGCTTGAACCGGAGGAGACCCTGATCCCACGCCGAATCGCGATGTGCCACTCCCGCCACCGGGATCCGAGTGCGTCCGCGGTCACGCTGATGGACGCGATCCGATCTCAGTTCGGGAGCTGACCGGAGACCGACGGCCGCCCGTTTCGATGACCGACCCAATTCAGATGCGCGCCTGCGTGCTGCGCGAGCCCGGCAATGTCGCGATCGAGACCGTCACGCTCGCGCCACCCGCAGCGGGCCAGGTCCGCGTCCGGCTCGCGGCGGCCGGCGTCTGCCACTCCGACCTGCACCTCGCCGACGGCACACTCGGCGCCGGCCGTTGGCCGGCGGTACTCGGACACGAGGGCGCGGGCGTCGTCGACGTCGTCGGTGACGGAGTCGAGCAACTCGCCGCCGGCGACCACGTGGTGCTCACGATGGTCGTCCCCTGCGGTCGCTGCGGCGCCTGCCGGCGCGGGGCCCGAACGCTCTGCGAACCCGCCGGCGCGCGCTCATTCGCCGGCACCCTGCCCGACGGCTCGACCCGGCTGACCGCTGCCGGCGGCGAGACACTCCAGCACGGCTACGGGGTCGCGTGCTTCGCCGAGTACGCGGTCGTCGCCGCCGACGCGGCGATCCCGATCGGCTCCGGACTGCCGCTCTGGCAGGCTGCGCTGCTCGGCTGCGGAGTGCTGACCGGTTATGGCGCCGTGCACCATGCCGCCCACGTCGGCATCGGCGATCGCGTCTGCGTGGTCGGCTGCGGCGGGGTCGGACTGCAGGCGATCGCGGCCGCGCGGACGGCCGGCGCGAGTCAGATCATCGCGGTCGACCTGCGCGCCGCCAAGCTCGAGCACGCGCTCGGCCGCGGCGCCACCCACGCCGTCAACGCGGGCGGTCCCGATCCCGCCGCCGAGATCCGGGAACTCTCCGGCGGCGGCGTCGACGCGGCGCTCGAGGTCGTGGGGCTGCCGGCGACGATCAGGCTCGCCTGGGACGCACTGCGCCCGGGCGGCGTCGCCGTCGTCGTCGGACTCGCTCCGGTCGGCGCCGAGGTCTCGCTGCCGGCGATCGAGTTCCTGTCCGAGAAACGAATCGTCGGCAGCTATTACGGCTCCGCCGACCCGGCGCAGTCGCTCGGCCGGCTGGTCGAGCTCGCGGGCGCGGGACGGCTGCCGCTGTCGGACATGGTCTCGCACTTCATCGAGCTCGGCCAGATCGATCAGGCGTTCACGCGCCTGCGTCGACGGCCTCGGCGATCGCTCGCTGATCGTGCTCGACCCCGAGCTTGCCGGGTGCCGGATACCAACCACGACCACGGCCTGAAGGGATGACGATGCCACACACGTACGAGGGCAAGATCGGCGAGGGCTGGAGCGGGACCGATCCCGACGGTGCCCACGTCAATGTCGTCCTGGCCGAGCGCGGCACGACCACGGCCGCCGCGCTGCTGACGACGTTCACCCACCCCGCTCCCGGCCACACGCCGATCCTCGTCGTCGTCGGCGAGGACAAGGACCACTACGAGCCGGTGTGGCCGCCGACGATCATGATCAACAAGGAGACCGCGCTGGCGCCGGGCCACCAGACGATCACCTGGGGCGCCGGTCAGCTCGGGATCGCCCAGGGCGTGCTGGACGCGGTCGCGGCGCGGCTGATCCCGTGCAGCGGCGACCTGCTCGTGTTCGTCACGATCTACATCGATCCGAGCGCGACCGACGAGACCGCGGTCAGGCTCGCGAGCCGCGCCGCGACCTTGAAGGGGATTCGCACCGCGTGCGAGGGGCGCCACCAGGACGCGGTGGCGCTCGTCGAGCGTCGCGACACGGTCACGAGCCCGTTCTACAGCGGCCGCTGATCCGACGATGCAGATCACTCGAATCGAGCTGCAGCGCTGCACACTGCCGCTGCAACCACCCTTCTACGCGGCTTGGGACCCTGACCCACGCACGCGTTTTGACGCGACGATCGTCCGCGTCCACACCGACGAGGGGCTGGTCGGGGTCGGCTCCGGCGACACGATGGCGGGCTTTGAGCAGTTCGAGCACCTGTTCGTCGGCCGCGATCCGCTGCGGCTCACGGTCCACGGGCGGACGCTCGAGACGATCTCGTTTCACGCCGGGCGCTATTGGCCGCTGGAGGCGGCGCTCTGGGACCTCGCCGGCAAGGCGCTCGGGGTGCCGGTCGCGACCCTGCTGGGAGGTGCCCGCGACTCGATCAGCGCCTACGCCTCGCTCGGCGAGCTGCGTCCTGCAGAGCAGCGACGCGAGGACGCACACGCGCTCGTCGAGCGTGGCTTTGCCGCGGTCAAGGTCAGGATCGCGCGCGATCGGGTCGCGGACGGGATCGCGGTCGTGGCCGCGATCCGCGACGCGGTCGGGGACGCGTTGGAGATCATGGTCGACCTCAACCAGTGGTGGCGGATGGCCGGCGACATCGAGCCGGGGCTGACGCCGCAGGGGGCGCGCGAGATCATCCGTCGGCTAGCCGAACACGACGTGCTGTGGGTCGAGGAGCCCGTCGCCGGCGACGATCTCGGCGCGATGCGGATGCTGCGCGAGCAGACCGGCGTCCGGATCTCCGGTGGCGAGATGGCGCGGACCTTCGACGAGCTCAGCCGCGCGCTCGCCGGCGATGCGCTGGACGTGCTCCAGCCCGATGTCGTGCTGTCGCTCGGGATCGGCGGCGCGCGCACGCTCGCCGAGCTCGCGCTGCGCGCCAACCGCTGGTTTACGCCACATACCTGGACCAATGGGATCGGGCTGCTGGCCAACCTGCAGGTCTGCTGCGCCGTCGGCGGCGGACCGTTTCTCGAGTTCCCGTATGACCCGCCCGGATGGACGCCCGAGCGCCGCGATTTCATGCTCGCCCGGCCGATCGAGACCGATGCCGACGGATTCGTGCACGTACCCTCCGAGCCGGGGCTCGGGATCGTGCTCGACGAGGAGCGGATCAAGCACTGCGCGGTGGCGCGATGACCGCCCCGCGCTTGCAGACTGAGACGTTCATCGACGGCCGCTACGCGGCTGCCGGCGATGGCCGCACGTTCCCGAGCGTCGGGCCGCGGGACGGAACCGTGCTGGCCGAGGTCGCTCGCGGGGACCGCGCGGACATCGACCGAGCGGTGGCGGCGGCGCGCCGCAGCTTCGACGCCGGTGACTGGGCGCACGCCGACCCGGCCCAGCGCGGGCGGGTGCTGGTCCGCCTGGCGGCGCTGATGCTCGAGCAGCACGAGCGGCTGGCGGCGATCGAGTCGCTCGACACCGGTCACCCGATCTCCGACGCGCGCAACGTCGACGTGCCCACCGCGGCTCGCTGCTTCGCCTGGTACGGCGAGGCGATCGACAAGGTCTACGGCGAGATCGCGCCGACCGCGGCCGACGCGCTGGCGCTGATCGGCCGCGAGCCGCTCGGCGTGGTCGGAGCGGTCGTGCCCTGGAACTACCCGCTGATCATCTCCGCCTGGAAGCTCGCGCCGGCACTTGCCGCAGGCAACTCGGTGGTACTCAAACCGGCCGAGCAGTCGCCGCTGTCGGCGCTGGCGCTGGCCGAGCTCGCCGCCGAGGCGGGGGTCCCGGATGGCGTGCTCAACGTCGTTCCGGGGTTCGGCGAGGAGGCCGGCCAGGCGCTCGGTCGCCACCCGGACGTCGACAAGCTCGCGTTCACCGGCTCAGTGGAGGTAGGGCGTCTGTTCCAACGCTACGCGGGCGAATCCAACGGCAAGCAGGTGTCGCTCGAGCTCGGCGGCAAGAGCCCACAGCTGGTGCTCTCCGACGCGGCGGATCTTCAAGCGGTGGCCGAGGCGATCGGGTGGGGCATCTTCTACAACGGCGGCCAGACCTGTCACGCGGGCTCCCGAGTCGTCGTCGAGCAGTCGGTCGCCGACGAGCTGCGCGAACGTCTGCAGAGTGTCGCGGCGAGCTTCGTCCCGGGCGATCCGGCCCGCCCGGAGACGATCTTGGGCGCGTTGATCTCGGCCGAGCACCGCAACGGCGTGCGAGACCACATCGCCCGCGCGACCGACGCCGGCGCCGCGATCGTGTATGCCGGCGACGAGGCCGAGCCGGTGCCCGGCGGCGTCTACATGGCGCCGACGCTGATCGACTCCTCCGACGATCCGGACCGCGCGATCGTCCAGGACGAGGTATTCGGCCCGGTGCTGACGATCCAGACAGCACGCGACGCCGACCACGCCCTGCAGCTGGCCAACCACACCCGGTACGGGCTCGCCGCCGCGGTATGGACCCGCGACGTCACCACCGCCGGTCGCCTCGCGCGGCGCCTCCGGGCGGGCACGGTGTGGGTCAACACGTTCGACGCCGCCTCACTGGCGACGCCGTTCGGCGGGATGCGCGACTCCGGCCACGGCCGTGACCGCTCGCTGCACGCGCTGGATTCCTACACCCAACTGAAGACGACCTGGATATCGCTCACATGACCAGATCTCTGCGCTCGGGCCATGGCCGCCCGCGACGGATCGCGTTCGTCGGCCTCGGCCACATGGGCTCGCACATGTGCCGCAACGTCACGACCGCCGGCCACGATGTCACCGCGTTTGACCTCGACCGGCGCCACGTGCGCGCGGCCGCCCGCAGCGGCGCGTGCGCGACGCGATCGCTGCCGGAATGCATCGAGGGCGCCGAGGTCCTGATCACGAGCCTGCCCGGCCCGCCGCAGGTGCGCTCGGTGCTGTGCGGGCCGGGGGGCGCGATCGCGCAGATGGCTCAGGGGGCGCTGGTGATCGACATGTCGACCAGCTCACGCGAGGTCGGGCGCGAGGTGCTGGCCGCCGCCCGGGCCCGCCACATCGACTTCGTCGACGCCCCGGTCGCCGGCCAGACGATCCGTGCGGAGGCGGGCACGCTGGCGATCTACGCGGGCGGCTCCAAGAAGGCATTCGGCCGCGCGCTGCACGTGCTCGAGTCGATCGGCGACCCCAACCAGATCTTCCACCTCGGCCCCAGTGGCTCGGGCTATGCGGTCAAGCTGCTGCTGAACCTGATGTGGTTCATGCACTCGGTGGCGACCGCCGAGGCACTCATGATCGGGGTACAGGCCGGCGTCGACCTCGAGCGGCTGCACACCGCGCTGGTCCACTCCCCCGCCAACTCTGGCTTCCTCGAACGCGACGTGCGGATGGTGCTGGATCGCGGCGACTACGACGACGGCTTCGCGATGAAGCTGGTGACCAAGGACCTGGGCTTGGCCGTCGATCTCGCCCGGGACGCCGGGGTCCCGGCGGAGATGGCCGCGCTCGTCGAGCAACTGCACCGCCGCGCGCGGCTGCACTACGGCGACAACGCCGGCGAGATGAGCGCGATCCGGCTCTACGAGGACGCCGTCGGGGTGTCGCTGCGCTCGCGGTCGGCGCCGCCGGCGACGACCAGCCCCGACTCGTAGGCGATCACCACCAGCTGGGCGCGGTCGCGTGCCGGCAGCTTGGCGAACAGACGCGCGACGTGCGTCTTGACCGTCAGCGGCGAGACGACGAGGCGCTCGGCGATCTCGGCGTTGGACAGCCCGCGGCCGACCAGCGCCAGCACCTGGCGCTCGCGGCGAGTCAGCGGTTCCAGTTGCGCGTCGGCGCCGGGGGCAGTACCCCCGCCGGTCACGAATGCCTCGATCAGCCGGCGGGTGAGCCGGGGCGCCAACAGCGCCTCGCCGTCGGCGACGACCCGGATCGCGGTCAGCAGATCTGCGGGCTCGACGTCCTTGAGCAGGAAGCCGGACGCGCCGGCGCGCAGCGCGCCGAACACGTACTCGTCGAGCTCGAACGTCGTCAGCACGACGATGCGCGTGGCACTCAGCAGCGGGTCGGACGTGATCTGCGCGGTCGCGGCAAGGCCATCGAGCTCGGGCATCCGGATGTCCATCAGCACGACCGCGGGCCGCCGCCGACGCACCAGTTCCAGCGCGGCGCGGCCGTCCGCCGCCTGTCCGACCACCTCGATGTCGTCCTCTGAGTCCAGCAACGCCTGAAATCCGGCCCGGACCAGCGCCTGGTCGTCGACGAGCGCGACCGTGATCATCGCTCGTCGTCGCCCGCCACCGGCAGGATCGCCTCGACCCGCCAGCCGCCCGTCCGTCGGCCGCCGGCGACGAGTACGCCACCGGCCGCCGCCGCACGCTCTTGCATGCCACGAACCCCGTTGCCCGCGGTGTGACGGCCTGGGACCGCCCCGTCGCCGTCGTCGCAGACCCTGATCGTGACCGACCCCGGATCGCGCCGTACGCGCACGCTGGCACGCGACGCGCGCGCGTGCCGAGCGACGTTCGTCAACGCCTCCTGCACGATCCGGTAGCCGGTCGACTGCACCGCGGCCGGCAGGTCGGCGACCGGGTCGACCTCGAGCGATACGGCGACGCCGGCTTGGCGAAGGCCCGCCAGCAGCGGGTCGAGATCATCGAGCCCGGCGGACGGGCCCAGCGGCGCGGTCTGTGACGGGTCGCGCAGGACCGCCAGCGTCGAGCGCAGCTCATCGAGTGCTTCGCCGCTGGTCCGCTTGATGTCGCGCAGCGCGTCATGCGCCTGCGCCGGATCGCGGTCGACGAGGTGCGCGGCAACGCCGGCCTGGACGTTGATCGCGGTCATCGCATGAGCGACCACGTCGTGGATCTCATGTGCGATCTGCAGCCGCTCATCTCCGATCCGGCGCAGTGCCTGCTCGGACGCTGCGTCCGCGGCCTGCTGGCTGGCCTCGCGTCGAGCCCGCAGCCAGTCACCGGCGGCGATCGCCAGCAGGCATAGCCCCAGGTTGCGACCGATCGACGCGAGCGCGTGCGCGGTGTCGCCGTGGTTGAAGACGAGCGCCAGCGCCGTCACGCATGGGACGACCGCGACCGCCATCCACAGCGACCGCCGACGGTCGACCCGTTGCGCGCACTCGAGCAGCGCGACCATCGGGATCAACGCGATCGTGCCCGATGGATTCAGCAGCCACAGCTCGAGCGCGACCGCGGCGGTGATCGGGACCACCATCATCGCGAAGCTGACATGGCGTCGCAGGACCAACGGCAGGCACGCGATGATCGTCGCCAGCACGCTGACCGGGGTCACCGGCTTGACCGCCGGGTCGCTCGAAAGCGCCGCGTCGGTCAGCAGGATCGGCGGCAGCACGATCACCGGCCACCAGTCCTTGACCAACTCGGAGTCGGCCAGCCTCCTCACGCTACCGGTGATGATAAGGCGTCGGCACGGGGTCGGGGCGACGCCGTCAGCCGCCCGTGCAGCCGGCGCAGCCAGTTCGGCGACCACCAGTTCCAATCGCCGAGCAGACCCATCAGCGACGGCACCAGCAGCGCGCGGACGACGAACGCGTCGACCAGCACGCCGATCACGACGGTGACGCCGATCTGCTTGATGAACGAGATCTCGCTGGTCGAGAACGCGCCGATCGCGACCGCGAGCAGGATCGCCGCCGCGCTCACCACTCGGCCGGTCGCCCCGAGCCCGGTTGCAATCGCGTCGCCGTCAGCGAGCCCGGCCCGGTGCTGCTCGGAGATCCGCCCCAGCAGGAACACGCCGTAGTCGGTCGAGAGCGCGAACACGAGCGCCGCGGCGACGACGAACGAGGTCGTCTCGACGCCTCCGTCGGGGGTGTACCCGAGCAGGCCGGAGAGGTTGCCATCGCCGAACACGAGCACCGCCGAGGTCAGTGCCACACCGACCGTCAGCACGTTCATCGCGATCGCCTTGAGCGGCAGCACAACCGAGTCGGTCATCAACCACAGCACCGCGAACGTCAGCAGCCCGAGCAGGCCGAGCACCAACGGCAGGTGCGAGGCGATCGCCGCCTGCTGGTCGACGAACACCGCCGCCGGGCCGGTCACGTGCGGGCGCACCGGGGCGTGCAGCGCCCGGATCGCGCTGACGTCGCGCTGCGCTCGCCCTGCGGTCGGATCGCCGCGCAGCTGCACCTGGACGCGCCAGGTGTCGGCACCCAGGTAGCGCCCCGGGGCCACGCCAACGATCCCGGGCATCCGCGCCACCCGCGCGGAGATCGACGCGACCGCGCGGTAGCCGGAACGCGGCGCCGAGATCGCGATCGTCAGCGGCTGGGTCCCGGCGTGCGGGAACGCGCGAGAGGCAGCATCGGCGACGACTTCGCGCGCTCTGGGAGCTGGGGATCACGCGACTGTCATTTGCCGAGCTCCAGGTGACCGACAACGCCGGCAGCGCCGCCGCGATCATCGCGGTCGCCGTCACCGCGGCGACCAGTCCGGGCCGACGCAGCACCCACCGCGCGAGCCGGTACCAGTGACCGCCTGGATCGCCGAGCGCCCCGGCCCGGCCCTTGGCCACTCGCCGCCCCCAGATCGCCAGCAGCGCGGACGAGATCGTCAGCGCGGCGACCGCGGCGACCACCGCGACGATCGCGCCGGCAATCCCCATCGACTTCAGAAAGCCCTCGGGAAACACGATCAGGGTCGCCAACGCGGCCGCGACGGTCACCGCCGAGAAGCAGACGGTCGCACCCGCACTGCGAATCGTCGCGCGCAGCGCCTCCGGCTCGCTTGAGCCATCGCGCGCGAGTTCCTGGCGGTAGCGGGTGACGATGAACAGCGTGTAGTCGACCGCGAGCCCAAGGCCCATCCCGATCACCAGGTTCAGCGCGTAGGTGCTCAACCCATAGAGCTGGTTGACCCCACGCAGGATCAGGAAGGTCCCGAGCACGGTCGTGACACCGGTGATCAGCGGCATCAGCGTCGCGCGACCAGCAAACAGCAGCAGCGAGAGGATCACCAGCAGCGGGAACGCGAGCAGTTCGGCGCGACCGAGGTCACGGCTGACCGCCGACCCGATCTGCTCGCCGGCGACGTCGGCGCCGCCGACGACGACCGCGCGATCTCCCGCGAACGCGGCCTCGGTCGCGCTGGCGACCGCGTGCCCGTCGGCGCTGGCGGACGCCGCGCCGGTGACGAGCACCGCCTCGTGGTCGCGGGCGACGGCGGCCGGCGCCTTGACCGTGACGATTCCCGGCACCCGTGCGAGGCGTGCACCGGCGGCGGACACCCGTGCCCGGGCGGCGGCGCCGCGCGCACCGTCGGGGGTCCGTACCAGCAGGACGATCCCTGGACTCGCCTCGACTCCGCTCGCGTGCGCCAGCATGTCGGACGCGACCTGGGAGTCAGAGCTGCCGGGAGCAAACCCGCCGGAGCTGCTTAAGCATCCCGGCGACCGGCGTACCGAACGCACCGGCGAGGATCACGAACACGAGCACGCCGCCGAGCCAGCGCTTGGGGTGAGCCGAGATGCGAGTGACGAGCGTTTCGAGCATGTCAGTGATTCTCAGCGCGGCTCGCGCAACGCACAATCGCCCCACGGGTGTGTCTTTCGCTCGCGCGCTACTCCTTCAGATGTACGTCGCGCGGGCGGAGGGCGGTCAGGGCATGTTCGCGGTCAGCAGCGCGGTCAGCGCCCCCAACTCCGGACCCAGCGACCGGCGTCCGGTCAGCGGCGGCGTCAGCCGGGCGACCGCGGCGTAGGTGTCAGCCAGCGCCGGCGCGACCCGGCGCCCGGTCTGGTAGATCGACTGAACCGCAATGCAGGCCAGACATGCGAGCGTTCCGGCCGCCAACCGATGGACCCGCTCGTAGCGGTCAAACGCGATGAACGCGGGCGACGGAACATCGTTCTGGCCACGGCCGCCGAGTCCGAGCAGCGACGGCACGCACGCGCCCCGCGCCTCCTCGGCGTAGCCGTTGGCCGCCATCTGCAGGATCCCGAGGTTGGTCGCGTCAAATCGCGGCAGCGCATCGCGGCTCTCCTGCAGCCGGTGCAGCTGATGCAGCGCCAGCGCAGCGAGGTCGGCGACGGTCGCCGCCAGCGCGTCGATCGCCGGCGCGGCGGTGCCGCTGTGAAACCCGCCGGTCGAGACGATGTCGACCAGCTCGTCGCCGTCGAACAGCAGCGTCGGGTTGTCAGACACCGCCCGCAGCGAGGTCGTGGCGGCAAGCCTGGACTGCTCGAGCACGCGCAGCGCATTGCCGATCACGCGGGGGATGATCCGGAAGCTGACCGGCGGCTGCACGTGACCGCCGCCCGCCGGCCCGATCGCGCGGGCACTCGCCAGCTGCTCACGCAACGCCGCCAGCGCCCGGGCCTGACACGGGTCGTCCCAGAGCTCGTCCAGCCGCGAATCGAAGATCGACGGCTCGACCCCGTAGGCGGCGGCGGCCAGGCCGAACAGCTGCTGCGCGGAGCCGATCAGATCCGCGGCGCAGAGCGCCGCGTCAGCCGACAGCGCGGCGGCACAGGGCGAGCCGTTGACCAGCGACATCGATTCCTTCAGCGCCAGCTCGCGCTCGGAACCAAGTGACCCGAACAGCGCTCCGAGCGCCGGGATCTCGCCCGAGCCACCGTTGCCATGCCGGGGGATCGGCGGCAGCTCGCGACCGTCGAGCATCGCGGCCACCGCGACCGCGAGCCCGGGCGTCACCGCCGAGTGCCCCTCGACGAAGTTCGTCAGGCGGGCGAGCACGATCCCGCGCGCGACCCGGCGCGGCAAGGCGTCGCCGAACGAGACCGCGCTCTGCATTCCGCGCGCGTAGTCGCTGCGTGCGGCGTCGTCCAGCGCGACGTTCGAGCCGTCGCCGGCATGCACGTTGATGCCGTAGAACCGCCGCTGCGGCTGAGCGCGCACGAACGCCTCAAAGCGCATCCGGCGCTCGCCGATCAGCACCAGCGCCGACTCGGCGATCTCGACCCGCTCGCCCTCTCTACAGACGCGCTGGAACGAGTCGAGGTCAATCTGCGCGCGGTTACTCAGCAGCACGGCGCGGCGGCCCCAGCCGCCCTCACGAACGACCGTCGCCGACGCCCGTCAGCACCACCGCGGCCGACGCGCAGGTCGCTAGTGCCAGGCCGAGGTCGCGCTCGGCGACGGTCGCCAGCTCCGGGTGATCAAGATCAAGCTCGATGCTCGCCGGGCTCGTCGCCGGACAGCCCGAGTGACGCGCGGCCGTTGCGCATCGTCGCGCCCCAGAGATCTCCGTCGGCGGCGGCCAGCAGTGCATCGCGCGTCTGGCCCTCGCGCCGGGCCAGGGTCTCCATCTCGCGCAGCTCTTCGAATGGGTCGATCCGGGTCTGCTCGTCGGTGCCAATCGCAAGCCGGACGCCCGCGTCGCGGTAGCGCAGCCCCGGCAGGATGCCGTCGCCGAGGTTGCCCTCGGTGGTCGGGCAGGTGACCACGATCGAGTCCGACTCGGCCAGCAGCGCGATGTCGCGCTTGTCGACGTGGATCGCGTGGATCACGCTCGTGCGGGGACCGAGGAACCCGGTGTGCGACAGCAGCTCGATCGGCGAGCAGCCATGCTCGGCTTGGATCTCGGCGAGCTCGCGCTGCTGCTCGGAGGCATGCACGTGGCGTACGAGCCCGTGGCGGTCGGAGTATTCGGCGATCGCCTCAAGCCACGACGCCGGCACCGCACGGGTGCTGTGCGCAGCGACACCGACCGACACCCCGTCGCGCGTGGCAGCCCAATCGCGCAGCGCCTCGATCCGTTCCAGGAACGCCTCCACGGTCGGGTCACAGAAGCGCAGCTGGCCGGCGCCGGGCTCGATATCGGCGCCGTTGGCCCACCCGGCACGGTGGTAGGCGGCCGGCAGCAGGGTGATCTCGAGCCCGGCAGCGAGCGCCGCCTCGGCGAGCGCGATCGCCAGCGCGTTGCGCTGCTCGTACGGGGTCCCGTCCGGTTGATGTTGGACGTAGTGAAACTCCCCGACCGCACCGTAGCCGGCGGCGGCCATCTGCCCGTAGACGCGGTCGCCGACCTCGCGCATCGACTCGGGGTCGTGCGAGCCGGCGAGCCGGTACATCTCGGTTCGCCAGCTCCAGAAATCGTCTCCGGGCCGGTCGATCCGCTCGCCGATCCCACGCAGGTCGAGCTGAAACGCGTGCGAGTGGGCGTTGGCCATCGCCGGGATCTGCGCACGCCGGGTCATCACGGGTCTGTATAGCTGAGCCGTGCGGCGGCCGCCGCGTCGCGGACATACACCGGCGCACCGTCGATCAGCACGAGCGCCACCGGGTTGTGACCGAAGCGGTAGGCGATCGAGTCCACCGGACCGTCGAGCACCACCAGGTCGGCGCGCTTGCCGACCTCGATCGACCCCCGGTCGTGGTCGAGATCGAGCACCCAGGCGGCGTTCAGGGTCGCCATCCCGAGGGTCTCGAGCGCGCTGAACCCGTATAACCGCGCGGCCAGGCCGATCACGAGCGGCATCGAGAACACCGGCGCCGTTCCCGGATTGGCGTCGGTCGCCAACACCACGATCGCGCCGGCGCTCACCAGGTCACGCCCCGGCGCGCGATGCTCGGCACCCAGGAACTCGGCGGCCGGCAACAGCACCGCCGCACACTGTGCCGCGGCCAACGGCGCGATGTCGTCGGGATCGATCCGCGACAGGTGGTCGATCGAGCGCGCGCCGGCCCGCAGCGCGACGGGAACCGAACGCATGCACGACAGCTGCTCGCCGTGCACCCGGAGCGTCAGTCCGGCGGCGGCGGCCAATGCGCCCATCCGCTCGAGCTCCGGCAACCCGAACGCGATCGACTCGACGAAGATGTCCAGCGCGGTGACGGTCCCGAGTGCCAGCACCTCCGGGATCATCTCGTCGACGACGTCCATCCACGTCGACGGGTCATAGCCGTCAGGGACCGAATGGGCCAGCAGCGCGGTCGACAGCGTCGTCTGCGGCACGCGCCGAGCGAGCTCGCGCGCCAGCCCGAGCAGCCGCAGCTCGGCATCGCGCGACAGGCCGTACCCGGACTTGCCCTCGAAGGTCGTCGTGCCGGTCGCAAGCATCTCGGCCGCGAGGCCGACGGCCTGCTTGAGCACCTGCTCGTCGGTCATCGACGCCAGCGCATGGGCCGATGACTTGATCCCTCCCCCCGCTCGCGAGATCTGCTCGTACGGAACCCCCCTCAGCTTCTGCTCGTATTCGGTCGCCCGCCAGCCGGCGAACGGCAGGTGCGTGTGACAGTCGACCAGGCCGGGGATCACCGCGCAGCCGGAGGCGTCGATCGTCAGCTGCGCGCGTGGGTCGGCGGCAAATCCGGCGATCGAGCCCTCCCGCACGGCCAGATCACCCGGCTCGATCGTCTGACCCCGCAGCTGCGCCTCCCCACGTAGGTGCCGCATCCGGTCGCGCGGCGGGCGCAGCAGCTGCGCCGCACCCTCGATCGAGACCGATCGCGGTGGCGGCAGACGGGTGATCAGCGGCGCCGGCGTCTCAGATGCCACGGATCCCCGGCTCGGGGTCGAGCATCGGCAGGTTGACGCCACGCTCGCGAGCGGTCTGCAGCGCCAGGTCATAGCCCGCGTCGGCATGGCGCACGACACCCATCCCCGGATCGGCGGTCAGCGTCAGCCGTACCCGTTCGCCGGCCAGCTCAGAGCCATCGGCGACAACCACCTGCCCGGCATGGATCGACTTGCCCATCCCGACCCCGCCACCATGATGAATCGACACCCAGCTGGCGCCGCACGCGGTCATCAACATCGCATTCAGCAACGGCCAATCAGCGACCGCGTCGGTCCCGTCGCGCATCGACTCGGTCTCACGCTCAGGCGAGGCGACCGATCCGCAGTCCAGATGGTCGCGGCCGATCACGATCGGACCCTTCAGCTCGCCGCTCGCGACCATCTGGTTGAAGCGAGAGCCCGCCCGCTCGCGCTCACCGTAGCCCAGCCAGCAGATCCGCGCCGGCAGGCCCTGGAACTGGACGCGCTCAGACGCCAGCTGGATCCACCGAGCGATGTGCTCCTGATCGCCGAATAGATCGAGGATCGCCCGGTCGGTCGCGTGGATATCTGCCGGGTCGCCTGACAACGCGACCCACCGAAACGGGCCCTTGCCCTCACAAAACAACGGCCGGATATACGCCGGAACGAACCCGGGATACGAAAACGCCTCCTTGTCGCCGTGCTCGTAGGCCAGCCCGCGCAGCGCGTTGCCGTAGTCAAACGCCTCGGCACCAGCCCGCTGCAGATCCCGGATCGCGGCCACATGCTCGATCGCTGACGCGCCGACGCGGGTGAGATAGTCATCGGGATCGGAACGGCGCAACACCTCGGCCTGCTCAACCGTCAACCCAACCGGCACGTAGCCGTTCAGCGGATCGTGCGCCGACGTCTGGTCGGTGACGATGTCGATCTCGGCGCCGCGGCGTACGAGCTCGGGCAGGATCTCGGCGGCGTTGCCGGCAAGGCCGATCGACAGCCCGCGTCGCTCCCGCTGGGCGGCCGCCAGCCGTGCCAGGGCGTCGTCGAGGTCGGCCGCGCGCTCGTCGAGGTAGCCGGTCTCGATCCGGCGCTCGATCCGCTGCAGATCGACCTCGATGCATAGCGCCGCGCCGTCGAGCATCGTGATCGCCAGCGGCTGAGCCCCGCCCATCCCGCCCAGCCCCGCGGTCACCACCAGCCGGCCGGCCAGCGTCCCCCCGAACCGCTTGCGCGCCGCCGCCGCGAACGTCTCGTAGGTGCCCTGCAGGATCCCCTGACTGCCGATGTAGATCCACGAGCCCGCGGTCATCTGGCCGTACATCATCAGGCCGGCCGCGTCGAGCTCGCGGAACTTCTCCCACGTCGCCCACTGCGGCACCAGATTCGAGTTGGCGATCAGCACCCGCGGGGCGCGCTCATGGGTCTCGAACACCGCGACCGGCTTGCCCGATTGGACGAGCAGCGTCTCGTCGTCGCCGAGGCGGCGCAACTCCCGCTCGATCGTGTGGAAGCTGGACCAGTCGCGAGCGGCCTTGCCGATCCCGCCGTAGACGACGAGCTCCGCCGGGTTCTCGGCCACGTCGGGATGCAGGTTGTTGTGCAGCATTCGCAGCGCGGCCTCCTGCGGCCAGCTGCGGCATTCCAGTCCGGGGGTCGCGCTCATGGCGCAGGACGCTATCTGATGCGAGACCCCCGGATCACCTCGGGCGTTCAGGCCTGCAGGTAGTCCACGAAACGGACGAGATCGCCCGGCCAGCCGTCCGGCGAAGCGATGCCCGTGCGCAGGCCCTCCCAGCCCTCGCCGTGCCGCTCGAGATGGCGATGGCAGAGATCGACGCGCGTTCGCTGCCCGTCTGCGGGCGTGAACGTCACCTCGACTTCGCTGCGGCGCCGGGGATCGGCCTCGAGCGTCCAGCTCGGCCCGATGTTCCAGCTGAACACGAACCGGCGCGGCGGCTCCCAGGCGAGGACGTCTCCCCACCGGCACTCGCTGCCGTCCTCGCCACGGTCGATCAGGCCGCCGCCGACGTGCGGCTCGACGACCATCTCCACCGATCTCGCCTCGAGCAGATGGTGGTCGGGGTTCCACCATCTCGTCATCTCGCCGGTGAAGGTCTCGAACGCGCGCTCGACCCCCACTTCGACCGTCACCGACGTTCGCACGGCCGTGTCGGTTGCCGACATCACTCCGCCTCCTGTTGTGGGCGCTCGGCGACGTCCTTGAACGTCGCCAGAGCGCGATTCCAGAATCCGTCGAGGTAGGCGCGCAGCGCCTCCAGCCCGTCCGGATCGACCCGATAAATGCGCCGGGAGCCGACCGGCTCGTCGACGACCAGGCCCGCCTCGCGCAGCACCTTGAGGTGCTGGGAGACCGCGGGCCTGGAGACCGGCAGCTCGTGCGCCAGTGCCCCGACCGAGCTCGGCGCCTCGGCGAGGCGCTCGAACACGGCGCGTCGCGTCGGATCGGCGAGCGCGTCCAGGACGGTTGCGTAAGCTGCCACTTACGGTAAGTCTAGACTTACCGCTGCCGTCGGGTCAAGGCTGACTCCGTCAGGCGGGATCCTCGCGCACGACCACCGTGTCCGCGATAGGGATGATCTCGTCGACGGGAAGATCGGCGCGCTGCGCGTGCTCCTGGATCGCCTCCGGGCTGGACGCCTCATAGATGCAGACGGTGCCGACCGTGCCGGCACCCTCATCGAGCACGTAGCTGCGGATCCAGCGGATGTCCGCGGACATCTCCTCGTCGCCGACCTTGGTTGAACGAGCGGCCGCCTGCTCCAAGTCCCCACCTGACTTCCAGCCACTGCGACGCAGAATCGCGTACTGGTTCATCTCATCCCCTCGATTCGTTAAACGACAACACCGGGCACGGTCACAGGGACCGCCACCGGTGTCAAGGCTGCCGTGAACCGGCCGAAGCTCGGCTCGGGCGTAGTCTGCCAGCCACTCCGCTGCCGCCTGACGCGTCAGCCTAACCAGCCGGGCGGCGGCAGCGACCGATGCGCAATCGCGCCGGGCGTCCGGCGCCTCAGTCCTCGTCGGCATCGACGGCGCGGAGACGGAGCCGGCCGCCGGGCGCGGAGTCGTCGAGCTCCGCGGACAGCGCTTCGCTCTCGAAGCGGGCGAGCGCGTCCTCGCAGGAGGCGACGGCGGCAGCGGCCTCCTGACCGCCGGGCGCAGCGAAGTAGTCGCGCACGCGGATCGCGGCGAGCCACTTCTGATGGCGGGCGAGGTCGGCGTCGGACTCCTCGAGCTCGGTGTAGGTGGCCCGGCCACGGCGGCGCTCGAGCTGCAGTTCCTCGTGAAACTGCCGGGTGCGCTGGACTACCTCGTGGTACTCGTCGGTCCGCTCGCGTCTGATCGCGTCGATCACCGCGGCCTCCTGAGCGGGGTCTGTGAGGTGGATGCGAAGCATCTCCCCGTGGCCGCCCTCGGCGCGCAGCCGGGTCACCAACCGCGCCGCGGCGCGGATAGTCCGTGGTGTCGCCGGCAGCAGGCACACGGATTGGCGCAGGTAGTGAGCACCGAGGCTGCGCAGCTTGCGCCAGGCGTAGACGCGCAGTGTCGACTTTCCGCCAGGCGGGGTCGAGACGGTGATCAGCAACCAGTCGCGGGCCACGGGCAACGATGATCCCAGATGTCTGTCGCCGTTCCGTTGGTTACGTATCATATGTTTCATGGTGCGCGCAACGTGTGCATCGTCACGCGGCGCCCGTGCGACGGCGGTTCCGGTTTACGCAGAGCCGCTGGCGGTCGTATGGGAGCGTGTCGCCAGCCGCCCGGGCGGGCTTGAGCCCGAGGAGATCGCGCAGCGCCGCACGGACGCGGTTCAGACCGGACGCGGCGGCGCCGCCGCCGCGTTGGGAGAGATCGTCGAGTCCGTGCTGGAGCCGCTTCAGCTGCTGCTGGTCCTGGTCGCCGTGCTCTCGGCGATCTTCGGGGAGCTTCGCGACGCGATCGCGATCTTCTCGGTGATCGTGCTCGTCAGCGCCGTCGAGGCGATCTCCGAGGTCCGCGCCAAGCGCGCGTTGCGGGCGCTCCGTGAGCTCAGCGCCGCCAACGCATTGGTCCGGCGCGCCGGCGTCGCCGTCGCGGTTCCGGTCGGCGCGCTCGTCGTCGGCGACGTGCTGCTCGTCGAGGCCGGCAGCGTCGTCGCGGCCGACGCCCGCGTCGTGGAGGCAGACGGTCTGGTCACCGACGAGTCCAGGCTGACGGGCGAGCCCGTGGCAGCTGCGAAGGGACCCGAGCCGGTGAACGCCGACGCGCCGCTGGCAGAGCGGTCGTCGGTGCTGCACGCGAGCACCGCCGTGGTGGCCGGCGCCGGCGAGGGCGTGGTCGTCGCGCTGGGCGACGAGACCGAGATCGGGCGCCTGGGCCGGCTCGTGGCACAGGCCAAGGAGCCGCCCACCCCCCTCCAGGGCGCGATGGCCGAGCTGGCGCGCGCGGCGCTGATCGTTGCGGTGACGGCGTGCGTGCTCGTCCCGCTGCTTGGGGTGCTTCGGGGCCAACCCCCGCGCGAGATGCTGCTCGACGGGCTGACGCTCGCGTTCGCAACGATCCCAGAGGAGCTGCCGATCCTGGTGACAGTGCTCGTCGCGCTCGGCGGCCTGCGCATGGCGCAGCACGGCGTCCTGCTGCGGCGACTGCGCGCCGCCGAGGCCGTCGGCGCGATGACCGTGCTGCTCGCCGACAAGACCGGGACGTTGACCGAGAACCGGCTTGTGATCGAACGCATCGAGGGCGACCAGGAACGCGTGCTCGCTGCGTCGGCGGCGGCCCATGGGGCGGCGGCCGCACAGGATCCGGTCGATCGCGCGCTGATCGCGGCCACGGCCGCTGGGCCAGCGTCGAGCGAGCGGCTCGCCCGTTACCCATTCGATCCGGTGCGCCGGCGCGAGAGCGCGGTGTGGCGCGGCCCCGGCGGCGCGTGGGTGGCCGTGAAGGGCGCGCCGGAGGCCATCCTCGACTCGTCCGCGATGTCCGACGCGGAGCGGACTTCGGTGCTCGGGCGGGTCGCGCGTCTCGCAGACGACGGGCTGCGGATCATTGCCGTCGCCGAGCGCCGCGTTGCCCGCGCCCCTCGCGACGCCGCCGACGCCGAGACCGAGCTGCACTTCGTCGGACTGGCCGCCTTCCGCGACCCGCTACGCGCCGGCGTCGGCGATGCCGTGGCCGAGCTCGCCCACGCCGGCGTGCGGACGATCGTCGTCAGCGGCGACCACCCCGAGACCGTCGCCGCGGTCGCGCGCGAGGCCGGCGTCCGCGCTCCCGAGGTCCTGCACGGCGGAGCGCCGCTCGACGCCCTCGACGACGACCAACTCGCCGGACGGCTGCGCGGCGAGGCCGTCATCGCACGCGCCACGCCCGAGGACAAGCAGCGTCTCGTACGGATCCTCCAGGCTCGCGGCGAGGCAGTCGCCGTCACCGGCGACGGCGTCAATGACGCGCCGGCCCTTGCGGCGGCGAACGTCGGGATCGCGATGGGCGCACGCGGAACCGACCTCGCCCGCGACGCATCTGACCTCGTCCTCGTCGATGACGCGTACCCAACGATCGTCGCCGCGGTCGCGGGCGGTCGCGCACTGGCCTCCCAGCTACGACGCGCGGTCGCCTTCTACCTCGGCGCGAAGATCGCGCTGATCGTCGTCATCGCCGTGCCACTGGCGCTCGGTCTGCCCGCCCCGTTTCACCCCGTGCACATCGTCGTGCTGGAGCTGTTCATGGATCTCGGCGCATCGGTGGCGTTCGTCTCCGAGCCCACCGCGCCGGGGACGATGGACCGGCCACCGCGCGATCCCGCCAGCCGGTTCCTCGACCGCACACAGTTGTCTGCGATCGCGCTCACCGCCGCGGCGCTCACCATTGCCGTGCTCCCGTCGTTTCTCATCGTCCACGCCCGGTCGGGTACCGGCATGGCGATCGCAGCGGCCGTCGCCGGGTGGCTCATCGCGAACGTGGCGATCGCGTGGAGCCTGCGCGCCCAACCAGGTCTGCCGCTGCGGCGCAACGTCGCGTTCCCGGTGTGGGCGCTGGTCGCGCTCGCCGCCGCGTTCACGCTGTCGCGCACCCGAGCCGGGGCGGCGCTGGGCGTCGAACCGCTCACGGCGGGCGCCCTGGGAATCACGGCCGGCGTCGCGGCGGGCGGTGTGGCCATCGCAGCCGCCGGACGGATCGCGCTGTCTTTGTCGCAGCGCCTCTGACCGCGCCGCAGGCGAACGAGGCTCGTCGCGCCACCCGGCGCTGGTGCCTTATGTCGCTCCGGTCCGATGATGGCAACGCCTCAAAGTACACAACCGACGCTACCGCGGCTTCGTGAATCCGGGTCTCTCTGATTTGTCGACGATCTACGCTTGGAGAACCGGCGGGGTGAGGCGGATATCAGGAGAGCGGGAGGGCGACGCCGCATACCATCAAGGCTGCCATTGTGGCGAACGCGATTCCCGTCAACAGATCGGTGTTGACGCGAGGGATGAAGTCGAAGAAGTGCGCCAGCGTACGACCGATCTGGTGCCCTGCGACCGACATCACGAAGGTGATGGCCCCGAACAGGGAGGGCGCCAGCCAGGGGCTGTACCCGGCGAGGCCAAGCGCCGCGCCAGCCACGACGTTGTCCACGCTCAGCGGGAGCGGCAGGCCACGCCTCGCCCACTTCAGGTTCGGATCCGCGCGCTCGGGTGAGATCAACGCCCGGACGATGAGAAAAGCGCCGTATGCGCCGAGGCCGACCAGCGCGGCCGTGTCGGCGGTCTTGTCGATCTTGTTGCTGAGGAAGCCGCCGAGGAGGATCCCGACCGCCGGCGCGACGCCGTCCCAAAGGCCGAAGATGGCGGATGTCTTAACCGACTGAGCGAAGCTCGGCTTGAGACCCCCGAGCACGAGCGAGCTACGGAAGTTGTCAAGACTCAACGTGAACCCGAGCGAGAGCAGTCCGAACATTCGATAACAACTCCTCTTGGATTTGAGGTGCGCTTACCCAGTGCCAGATGAACGTAAGCGGGCCGGCCGCCTTCCAGACGACCGGCCCGAATTCCCGTGAACTTGAGCGTCAGCCCTCAGGCAGCGCGAACGCGAACACCGCCGAGCCGGCGCGCGCGGCGAGCATCGCGGGCAGGAAGCCCTCGACCCAGCCACCCCAGCCGGTCGGCACGACGACGAACTGCTGGCCGTCGACGCTATATGTCGACGGGCTCGAATGGTGACCGCTCCCGCACTGGAACTGCCACAGCTGCTCGCCCGACTCGGCATTCAACGCGTTGAACTTTCCCGATGGCTCGCCGGCGAATACGATGTTCCCGGCCGTGGCAAGGACGGACGCGCACATCGGATAGTCGTGACGCCAACGCCACCGCTCCTCGCCGGTCCTCGGATCGAACGCGCTGATCGACCCGGCGACGTCCTCGCCGTCGACGGCGACTCCAGCGCCCCAGTACGGGATGCTCTCCTTGAACTCCCGCCGGCGCCGGGTCGCGGTTGCGCCGATGTCCTGCACGGGTGCGTAGAGCAACTCGGTCTTCGGGCTGTAGGCCGCGTGTGTCCACTCCTTGGCGCCGGCCGGTCCCGGCCAGAAGTGGACCGGTTCCCCCTCCTTGTCGGGGAACACCTTGGCCGTCACCGTGCCGTCGGCGTCGATTGTGCCCCAATCGATGCGGTCGACGAACGGCACCACCCGGACCAGCGAGCAGTCGGTGCGGTCAAGGATGAACAGGTACCCGTTCTTGTCGAAGTGCGCGGACAGCTTCTTCCCGTCGAGGTCGAACAGGATGTTCTCCATCGTCGAGTCGTAATCCCAGACGTCGTGCGGCGTGTACTGGTAGTGATCCAGGATCTTGCCGGTATCCGGGTCGACCGCGACGACGCTGTCCGTGAACAGGTTGTCGCCCTCCCGGACGGCACCGTCGAAATCGGGGCAGGGATTACCCGTATTGAAATACAGGCGATTCAAGCCCGGATCGAACGTGGGCGTGATCCAGCAGTTTCCGCCCCCACGTTGCCACGCCTCGCCCTCGGCGGGCCAGGTTTCGGATCCCGGCTCCCCGGGCTTGGGGACCATGTAGCAGCGCCACACGCGCTCGCCGTTCTCGAGCTTGAACGCGTCGGCGTGACCGCGCACCCCGAATTCCCCTCCGGAACTGCCGACGATCACCATGTCCTTGACGATCAGTGGCGCGACGGTCGCGCTCTCCCCCGCGCGCACGTCGCCATAGACCTGGTCCCACACGATCCTGCCGGTCTCAGCGTCGAGCGCCAGCACGTGGGCGTTGAGCGTCGTCACGAACACCTTGCCCTCAGCCACCGCGCAACCGCGGTTGACGTTGCCACAGCAAAGCGAAACGTCGTATGGCGACGCATGCTTGTAGCGCCAGAGTTCCTGCCCGGTCCGCGCGTCCAGCGCCCATACCCAACCGTCGTATCCGGTCAGATACATCACGCCGTCCACAACGATCGGCGCGGCCTCCATCGAGTAGGTCCCAGCACCGGACTGCATCCCGACCGTGCCCGCTTGGAACACCCACGCGGGTTTCAGGTCCTTAACGGTCTCGACGTTGATCTGGTCCAGCAGGCTGTAGCGGTTGCCATCGTAGGCGCCGTAGTAGGTGAGCCAGTTGTGAGGCTCCGCCTCGCGGGCGTTGAGGATACGGTCGTAGTTGACACCGCCGGCGACCGACGGTGCCTTCCCGACGGTGTCGCTCAGATCGACGAAATCACCGGCGTGGCCTGCTTCGACATAGCTTGCCATCAAACGGCTCCTCTCTAGGGTTGCGGCTGGGGCGGGCGGTCGAGTTTGGCCTCGGGAGGCGTGTCGCCGCTCACGACGATCGATCCGGTCAGCCCTCGCCCCTCATCATTGCCGGTGGTCGAGCCGTACCAATATTGACCGGGACCGTCCAGCTCCAGCGTCGCGGTGCCGTGCGATTGGTTCACCATCCAGATGAACTGTGCGTGTCCGTTGCTCGGGAACACCGCGCAGTGCGTGTTCTTGTCGTCGTTGTAGACGTCCAAATCAAGCGTTCCTCCGTGGGGCATGATCAGGATCCCGGGATCGAAGATCAGCTCATCCTCATTGATTCGGATCGTGGCGTGCATGCGTCCGTCGGGTCCATCTTCGGCGTGCCCGACGTTACCGGAGCCCATGACGCGACCGATCGTTGTGCCATTCTGCTGCGCCAGGCCCGGCTCATCGGCAATCCGCGTCGTTTTCTGGGAGCCTTCGCTCACGGACAACTCTCCTCTCATGCAGAGAAACGGGTGTCGGTCGACCGTAACATCGCCTCGCGGCGCCTGCCGGGATCTTCGCCCCGAATGTAATGGTCGTTACGTGAATACCGCCGGCAAAAGAGAGGTGCGTCGGCAAACTGACGAACCACCCTCCGCATTCGAGTAACGGAGCCCGGCCTGCCGCGGGCACACGCGCGGCCGGCGCCCGGCCGAGCTCAGCCGAGGTCGATCGTTTCGGCCCCGAGCACCCGCAGGTGATCGAGCGCGGTGCCGGATGCGCCGCGCAGCCCGATTGTGTCGACCAACCGGGCGTGGCGCCCGCCGGCGAGCCCGTCGGCCAGCAGCGCGCCGCCGCGAGCCGCGGTGCTGGCGGGACCAAGGACCAGCGGCCGCACCGGCGCCAACTCGGCCAGCCCGGACCGCAGCGCTGCGATCAGGCCCTCGATTCGCGCCATCCGGCCCGACACGACCACCTCCCGCGGCGGCGCCACGCTCGCCAACGACCACGCCGCCTTGACCGCGCCCTCCAGCAGCGCCGCCCGGCCGTCGGCGTGGGCCGGCGATCCCCACAGCGACTCCAGCGAGCTTGCCTCACCCCCGCTCGGGTTCAGCGCGCCGCCGGTGAACAGCGTCCGCTTGCGCAGCGTCGGCGCCAGCAGATACGCGAGCTCGCCGTCCAGCGCACCGGCGGCCCGGACCCCGATCGGCCCCGACGAGCCGCCGAGCCCGTCGACGATCTGCCCGTCGGACACGGCCAGCGCGGCGCTGAACGCACCGCCGAGCTCGAGCAGCACGAACGAGGTCTGGCCGCAGTCGATTCCCAGGCGCTCTGACTGGTCGGCGAGCGCGCACGCGGCGGCGCAGACCTTGTCGGCGGTCCCGAGATCGATCCGGTTGTACTTGCGGTGCGACGGGACCGACTCAAGGTGGATCACGCCGGGCCCGAACACGACCGGCAGGCCGCTGTGCACGAGCGCCCGCAGGAGCGATCGCATGCCGCCGAGCCCGGCCTGGCTGCGGCGCTCGTCGGGCCGGATCAGCACCATCTGCGCCAGCTCCTGCTCGCCAACATCGGCCGCGACGGTGAGCGGCACGCCATAGCCGCTCGGGCCGTAGATCAGGTCGTACGGCCCGTTCCGTCGCACCGCGTCGAGTAACGGCGCGGGATCGTCGGCGAGCGAACGCGACTCGAACGCACGCTCGAGCACCGGACGACCGTCCTGCAGCACGCACAGGTCAAACGACATCGTCCCGGGGTCGATGCCGGCTACCCGGGGCATACCATGGCGCCATGAGCAAGCAACGCACCTACAGCGACGACGAGGTCCCGGGCAAGCTGGCCGAGCTGGGACTCGACGACTGGTATCTCGAGGGCGACTGGATCCGCCGCAAGTACAACACCGACGGCTGGCCGACGACGCTGATGGCGGTCAATGCAGTCGGGTATCTCTGCGAGGCCGCCGGTCACCATGCCGACCTGAACGTGACCTGGGGCAAGCTCTGGGTCAAGCTCGCGACCCATTCGGCCGGCGGCATCACCGACAAGGACTTTGCGCTTGCGCGCAAGATCGAGGACACGGTGCTCTGGCGTCCAGACGACGACGGGCCGCTCGACGGCCCGATGGGGAAGTTCGTGTTCTCGAAGTAACGGTTCACAGGGTCTCGACGGCGATGTCGTAGACGCCGTCGAGATCCATCACCGTCCCCTTGGCCTCGAACATCCGCTGCACGCACCGCTTCTGCAGCTTCATCTTCGGGCCGCCGACGGCAAGCGCACCGAGTCTGCGCGCGCCGTCATCGTCACCGGCGAGCAGCTCGTCGCGCCCGACCCCCTCGACCCCGACCGGATCCGCTGCCGAGTAGTCGACCACCACCTCCGGGCCGTCGCTGCGCTGCCATCCCGAACGCCGCAGCACCTGCACCCCGGCCGGACCGGCGGCGAACACCGCCACGTGACCCGCGAGCGCGGTGTCGAGTTCGTCGGAGGAGCCGGGCTCGCTCACCTCAAAGCCGGCCTCCTCGGCGACCCCGACGCCGGAGGCGCGCCGGAATGGCCCGTCGAATACATCGGGCGGGAACGTCAGCACGGTCACCTCGGCCCGTTCGCGCCGCAGCAGCTCCGCAGTTCGCAGTCCAACCGGTCCGACGCCGATCACCGCGGCCCGTGCGCCCGCGAGCTTGACCTCGCGTCGGACCAGCGCCAGACCGGCTGCGGCGGTCGTGTTGGAACCGTCTGAGTCGAGCATGATCGACGGTTTGAACGGCTCGAAGAAGAGCTTTTGAGCGGCGTCGAAGACCGCCTCCCCGTCGCGCACCCGCGAGCCCCCGACCCAGAAAGCGGTGTGCTCGAGCCCGTCGGGTCCGCGCGGGAAGATCGCCCCCTGGACCACCGGCGCGAGGTTGTCGGGGGTGATCTGCGCGAACCCGAGCACGACATCGACGCCGGCGTCATAGGCGGCGATCGCGTCGAACGGGCTCGGGTGCGGATCGGTGTCCAGCTGGATCAGGATCTGTTTCATCGGGGTCCTCCCTTCGAGGTTCGGGAAAGCTCATCAGCCCCCAGTCCAGGGGGCCCTCCTGCCGATAGCTCTTACCCAGTCCACGCGCGATCGTCGCCTTCATCAGCTCCTTGCCGAGGTAGAAGGCGTGCGCTGCGTCGTCGACCTGCAGCTGCTCGAACACCCGGTACATGTTCCTCTCACGCACGAACGTCGAACCGTTGAACGCGTACAGCCACTCGCGATCGGCGAACAGCCGCCAGTTGGCGTCCGCGACCTGTTCCTGCATCTCGCGCAGCTCCTGTTCGGAGGGCGCGCGGATCGACTCGTCACGACTGGTGACGAGCCCGGAGTCGATGTGCTTCGGCGGTCGCGCCTGGCGCTCGGCGAGGTGCATCACCTGCGCCGCCAGTACCGCCTCGGCGACGGCGCCGTGCGCCCAGCCGATCACCTCCGTCGTCAACACCGCGCCGATCCCAAGTTCCTGGCAGAAGCCGATCAGCAGCGCCGTGACGCCGGTCGAGTCGGCCTCGGTCAGCTCGGTCAGGTTGCCAATGCCCATCAGCATCTCGGCGTGCGGGTGGCGCCGGCGAACCTCGGCGTAGCGCGCAAGTGACGCCGCAAAGCCCGAGTTGATCGGGGCCAAAATCGAATCGAGCAGGTACGGCCGGCCGAGCTGGTCCAGCTGCGCGGCCAGCTCGCCGAGTCCGTCGAGATCCTCCGACTCGTCGGTGATCAGCACCGGCGTCGCCCGCAACGAGCGTGCCAGTTCGATCGTCGCCGGGGTCAGGCTGAGCACGTAATCGACCCCTGCCGCATCGGCCATTCGGATGTGCTCGGGATCGAGCGTGTCGATGCTGACCGACATGCCTCGCGCGCGCAGCGCCGCGATCACCGCCGGTCCATCCCGCAACCACGGGCGGTGCAACGAGAGCCCGAGGTCGATCACGTCGGCACCGGCCGCGCGGTAGCGATCGGCGCGATCGATCACCTGCTCGGCGGTCAGCGACTGCACGTCGTTGATCTCCGCGAACACCCGGATGTCTCGCGGACCGAGCTCGGCGCGGATCGCCTCGCGGCCATACCACTGCGGCAGCGCCCGCACGTCGGCCGGACCCTTGCGCACCGGCAGCCCGGTCGCCTCCTGCAACGTCTCGACGTCGCCCTCGCAGAGGCCCGGGATGACGATGTTGTCGACGCCCTCGGGCGCCGTCAGCCGGCGGGCGATCCAGCGGGTCGTCATCAGCGCCGCGACGCTGATGTTCATCACCTCGATCTGGTGGTCGATCCCGAGCTCTGAGACGACCGCCCGCAGCGCCGGCTCCGCCAGCCGTCCCGTGATGAACAGCGTGGATGGGCTGCTAGCCAAGCGCTCCTCCGTTGATGTTGACCGCCTGGCCGGTGATGAACGCGGCGGCGGGCGACGCGAGCCAGACGGCCGCGCCGGCGACGTCGGCCGGGTTGCCCCATCGCCGCATCGGGGTCTCGCTCGCGATCCGGTCATGGAACTCGCGGTCGGTGCCGGCGCCGAACGCGGTCTCGATCCACCCGGGACACAGCACGTTGACGCGCACGTCCGGGGCGACCGATCGGGCCAGCGACTTCGAGAAGCCGAGGATCGCGGCCTTGACGGCGGCGTGCAGCTGCGCGTCGTCGCCCGCAAGACCGTCTGCGACCGCGTGATCCCAGCTCATGTTGAGGATGCAGCCGCCGCGTCGCAGCCTCGGCGCGACCAGCCGCGAGCAACGCACGGTCGCCTTCAGGTCGAGCTCGAGCAGCGCCTCGAGCTTGCGCTCGGCCGACCAGCCACCGCCATCGCCGGTGAGCACGTCGGCGCCGGCGTTGTTGACCCAGACGTCGATTTGACCGAGCGCGGCGAACGCGTCGGCGACCAGCGATTCGCACCCGACGGCGGTGCTCAGATCGGCCCGCAGCAACGGATGCTCGGCACCGAGACGATCGCGCAGCTCGCTCGCCGCCACGGCCGAACGCCAATGTCCGATGCCGACCCGGGCACCGGCGCCGGCGAACGCCTCGGCGATCGCAGAGCCGATGCCCGAGCTCGCGCCGGTGACGACCGTGCGCAGGCCGGCGAGCGGCAGCTCGACGGCCTGCGTGATCAAGGCCGGCTCGGTGGTGCCGGCGGCCGGGTCAGTCCTCGGTGCCGCCGGCGAATGGGTGGCGCGCGGCGGGTGTATCGGCGATCACCTTGTCGACACTCGGCTCGCCGCCCAGCGCCCGCGCGATCGAGAGCTTGACCGCCTCGTAGTTGTAGTCGTAGATCTTCTTGTCGTCGGCCGCATCCCAGTGGATGAAGACGGCGACGATGATCGCCAGGTCGTCGGCATCGGCCTTGGAGATCGTGCCGTCGGCGACCGAGTCGACGACCGCACGGGCGACCGCGGCCTGTGCCGGACCGAACAGCTGGACCGCCTGCTTGGCGCCCTTGATCGTGACCTTGTTGGTCATCAGGGTGTCGGGCTTTGCCGACAGGTTCGGAGTCACGACCGCGAGCAGGTTCGTGTGACCCTCGGACTCACTCACCAACGCGTTGGCGAACGCCTGGCCGACCGGTCCGCTCTTTGACCCCAGCAACAGATCGATGTGCGCTACCTCATCGCCCTCTCCGACGAGCGCCTCTCCGGTCGCAAATGCAATCGCCATAACTGAACTCTCCCTGTTTCGTATCGTGTGGCGGGTGGGCACAACCCTAGCTGAACGATCGTGCAGCGGGGATGAACTGGCCCGGCAGGTGATGCTCGCGTGCGTGCTCGAGGCCGCGGCCGAAAAGCCCGGCAACGTCACGCCGAGCCACGATTTCGCGGACATGACGTTTGCCGATCTGCTGCGATCGGCGCTCGTGCTCGGATCGGTGTTCGCCGCCGATCGGGCGCGACGCCGCGGCGTCGGCGAACTCGTGCTCGACGGGGTCCGCGCGACCGCCCGGGTGACGTCGGCAAATACCAATCTCGGGATCGTGCTGCTGTTCGCGCCGCTGGCGCGCGCGGCCGTCACGCGCCGACGCGACGAGTTGCTGCGGGCCGCCGTCGAGCGGGTGCTGGCGGCACTCGACGTCGATGACGCCGTCGCGGCGTTCACCGCGATCGTCGAGGCCCGACCGGGAGGGCTCGGCGACGCCGCCGAGCACGACGTCCGTGAGCCCGCGCGGATCGGCCTGCGCGAGGCGATGACGGCGGCCGCCGAACGGGATGCGATCGCCTCCGAGTACGCCTCCGGCTACAAGATCGTGTTCGGGTCCGGGCTGCCGCTGCTGACCGGCGCGCTGCGCCGCGGCGCATCGACCACGAGCGCGATCGTCGCTCTGCACGTCGGTCTGCTCGCGACCCACTGCGACACGCTGATCGCACGCAAGGCGGGTCGCGAGGTCGCATGTGCGGTCACCGACGCGGCGGCCGAGGTACGCGATGGCTCGCGCTCGCTGGCGCAGCTCGACGCGTCGCTTCGGGGCGACGGCCATCGACTCAACCCCGGCGCCACCGCCGACCTCGTCGCCGCGACGCTGCTGGCCGCACAGCTGGACGGGGTGCTGCTGCCGTGAGCCGTTCGCGACCGCAGCGGCTCGCGATCGTCGCCGTGAGCGCGCGGATGCTGGCCGAGCTTGCGGTCGCGGACGGCTACGAGGTGGTCGCGTTTGACCGCTTCGGCGACATCGACCTGCGCGCGGTGGCAGCGGGCGCGACCGGATCGAGCAGCGCCGCGCTGGTGGCGCGCGCGTGCGAGACCGACGCCGATGCCTGTGTCTACGGAGCGGGTCTCGAGAACCGGCCCGAGTTGGTCGCCCGGCTTTCGGAGGGACGCGAGCTGCTCGGGACCCCGGCGGAGCTGTTGCCGGCGATCCGCGACCCGTGGCAGGTCGCAGCCGCGGCGCGGGCGGCCGGCGCGACCGCTCCGCAGACGCGCGCTCCGCTGGCCGAGCTGGCATCGCCGGCCGGCGGGTGGCTGCGCAAACCGCGTGCCGGAGGCGGTGGCCGTGGGATCCGAATCTGGCTCGGCGGACGGCTGACGCCGGGCGAGGTCCTGCAGCGCCACGTGACCGGAATGTCGTGCTCGGCGGTCGCGATCGGCGATGGCCGCGAGGCAGTCATGCTCGGGCTGACCGAACAGCTACATCATCGCGGCTTCTCCTGGACCGGAAACGTCACACCGCCGCGGTTGCCGAGCTCCGAACTGGCCGAGCTCCACGGTCGGCTGCGAGCCGTCTGTGATCAGGCGGTCGCACGCTTCGGCGTCCGCGGAGCGTTCGGCGTCGACGTGATCTGGGACGGGCGAGCGACATGGGTATTGGAGATCAATCCTCGCCCGACCGCGTCGCTGGAGCTGTTCGGACCGGGCACGTTCGCAGCCCACGTGCGCGGTGCCCGCGGTGTCAGCGTGCTCACATCCGGCGCGCCCGCGCCGGGCAGGTGTGCCAGGGTGAAGCTCGTGCTGTTCGCGGATCGCGACCTTCGCGCCCCGGACCCGAGCTGGTGGCCGGCCGGACTCGCCCGCGACATCCCACACCTCGGTGAGCGGATCCGCCGTGGCCAGCCCGTCTGCACGCTGGTCTCGGCCGATGCAGATCCGCGGGCGCTCGCGCACCGCGGCGCACGCCTGCTGGCAGCGTTGCCCGACCTGTCGCCGGCGCATGCCTGAGCCGCTGATCTGCGCCGGCTGCGCGCTGCTGTGCGACGACCCGATCGCCGACCAAGCTCGGCTGCGCCCCACCTGCTCGGTCGGTGAGCGGTGGCTGGCAGGTGGGCTTCGGGCGCTTGATGAGACTGCGGCGGCCGCGACCGTCGACGGCGTGCCGGTAGCGCTCGGGACCGCGATCAGGCGGTGTGCCGAGCTGCTGCGCGAGGCACGTCGTCCGCTGCTGCACGGGTTCGCGCAGGCAACCGTCGAGGATGCGCGGGCGGCGGTAAAGCTCGCTGACCGCATTGGCGCGATCGTTGCGCCCGGTCCCGTCGACGCTGGTTGGGCAGGCGCGCCGGCGTTCGCGCTGCGCGGCGCAAGCTCGGCGACGCTCGGCGAGATCCGCGACCGGTCTCGGGTGGTGGTGATCTGGCGCGAGGACCCTGAGGGCAGCCACCCGAGGCTGCTCGAGCGGCTCGGATTTCCCGTCGGCGGCGATGACCGCGTGCTGATCGTCGTCGATGACCGGGAGACCGCAACCGCGGCGCTGGCCGACGTCAGGCTGACGTGGCCGGGCAACCGCGACGCCGACGCGCTCGGGGTGCTGCACACGCTCGCCCGCGGGCTGACGGTGGCGCTCGATCGCGGCGATCCGCTCGGCGAGCTGGGGGCGCTCGCCCAGCGGCTGCAGGCGGCCCCGCACGCGGCGATCGTGTACGGCTCCGGGCTCGCCGCCGGAACCGGCGGCCAACGTCGTGCGCTGGCGCTGCACGAGCTGGTGCGCACGCTCTGCCACGGCCGGCACGTCGTGACCCTGGCGCTCGCCGGCGCCCCCGGGGTTCGCGCCGCCGACGACGTGCTCACCTGGCAGACCGGCTGGCCCGGCCCGGTCGACCTCGGCCGCGGCTATCCGCGCGCGCTGACCGCGACCGCGCCGCTGTGTGAGCAGGAGCGGGTCGATCTCGCGCTGTGCGTCGAAGACGATCCCCGGGGGATCGCCGACGCCGTCGCGACGAGGATCGCGTTCGTTGCCCGACCGGTCGAGCCGCTCGGCGGCGACGTTGCGGTCGCGATCCGCACCGCGCCGGCCGGGATCGGCGCCGCCGGTACCACGCACCGGCTCGACGGGGTGCCGCTGACGTTGGCGCCGCCACACACCAGCGACCGGCCGACCGCCGCCGAGCTGCTGGCCCAAATCCACGAGCACCCCGGCCGATGAGCTCGATCCGGATCACCGGCGGCGCGATCCACGATCCCGCCAACGACGTCGACGGGGAGCTGCGCGACCTCTGCATCGACAACGGCCGGATCGTCGACGAGGTTGGGCCGGATGCACGTCGGATCGACGCGCGGGGAATGATCGTGATGCCCGGCGGCGTCGACATCCACGCGCACATCGCCGGGCCGAAGGCCAATCTCGCGCGCCGGCTGTCGGCGGGCGATGATGCACGCGATCCGCTGCGTCGCACCGAGCTGCTGCGCTCGGGCACGGGCGGCCTGGTGCCATCGACGTTCGCGACCGGGTATCGCTATTCGCTGCTGGGCTACACGACCGTGATCGAGGCGGCGGCCCCCCCGCTCGCGGCCCGTCACGTGCTCGCCGAACTGCGCGACACGCCGATGATCGACAAGGCGTTCCTGATCCTGATGGGCAACAACCAGGTGCTGTTCGAGCTGATCCGCGAGTCCGGCGGCGCGGTCACGCCGCAGCTGCGCGACGCGCTCGCGTGGTGGCTTGCGGCCACCGGCGGCTACGGCGTCAAGCTCGTCAACCCGGGCGGGGTCGAGCTGTTCAAGCAGTCCGGCGGCGACGTGGGTTCGATCGACACCGAGGTGCCGGGCCACGGCGTCACCCCGCGCCAAGTGCTGGAGGCGATCGGCGGTGCGGTGCATGAGCTCGGCCTGCCGCACCCGGTCCACGTCCACGCCAATGGGCTCGGCGTTGCGGGCAACGCGACGACGACACTTGCGACGATGCAGGCGCTCGCGGGGCGCCGCGCCCATCTCGCGCACCTGCAGTTTCACTGCTACGGCAGGCGTCGCTCGGGCACGATGACATCGCGCGCTCCGGAGCTGCTCGAGTACCTTGCCGCCCACAAGGAGCTGACCGCCGACGTCGGACAGGTGATGTTCGGAGACGCGATGACGATGACCGCTGACGGTCACGTGTCCGAGGTGCTGCGCGACCTCGACGGCGGCAAGTGGGTCAATCACGACACCGAGGTCGAGACCGGCTGCGGGATCGTCCCGTACACGTATCGATCACGGAACTACGTGCATGCGCTGCAGTGGGGTATCGGGCTTGAGCTGTTCCTGCTCGGTTCGGATCCGTGGCAGGTGATGCTGTCGACCGACCACCCCAACGGCGGCTCGTTCCTGTCCTACCCGAAGCTGATCCGGCTGCTGATGGACCGCTCCTACCGCGATGACCAGCTCGGACGCGCCAACCGCACGGCGATCGAGCGCACCGCGCTGCTGGACGGTATCGATCGGGAATACACGCTGAACGAGATCGCGATCATCACGCGGGCCGCGCCGGCGCGCCGGCTCGGGCTGGTCGACAAGGGACAGCTCGGGATCGGCGCCGACGCCGACGTGACGATCTACCACGACCTCGACGACCGTGAGCAGATGTTCGCGACCCCGCGGTACGTGATCAAGGGCGGCGAGCTGGTCGTCGAGGAGGGTGAGTTGCGACGGGTCGACGACGGCCTGCTGCTGTCAACCGCGGCCCCGTTTGACGGTGAGATCGAGCGAACGCTGAAGCCGCTGTTCGCGGATCGCTACACGGTCGCGCTCGAGCACTACCCGGTGCGGGACCCGGCCCTGCGCGAGCCCGCGCGAACCGTTGAGGCGTCGTCGTGAGCTCGTTCGCGGTCGGGCCGGCGCAGGTCGTCGAGACCTTCGCCGAAGCGTTCGAGATGCGCTTCTCGCGCCTGCTGATCACGGCCGCCGACGAGGACTGGGCATTGACCGCGGCGCGCTCGGCGACCGGCTTTGCGACGTCGGTGATCGGCTGCAAATGCGAGGCCGCGATCGAGCGGACGCTGGCGCCCGACGAGACCCCGGACGGCCGTCCGGGAGTCGCCGTGTTGCTGTTCGCGATGGACTCCGAAGGAGTCGGCAAGCGCGTGCTCGAGCGGGTTGGGCAGTGCGTGATGACGTGCCCGACGACTGCCTGCTTTGACGGGCTGCCCGTGGCCGAGCGCAAGGCTCCGCTCGGCAGCTCGCTGCGCCACTTCGGCGACGGGTTTCAGGCCAGCAAGCTGATCGCCGGCGAGCGTTTCTGGCGGATCCCGGTGATGGAGGGCGAGTTCCTGGTCTGCGAAGCGGTCGGCGTCGGCCGTGGTGTGGGCGGTGGCAACCTGGTGATCGGCGCCCGCGACGACGAGCGTGTGCTGGCGGCGGCGCGAGCCGCGGTCGACGCGATCCGCGGGACCGAGATCGCGTTGCCGTTTCCGGGCGGGATCGTCCGTTCGGGCTCGAAGGTCGGCGCGCGGACGTCCAAGACGATGCCCGCCTCGACCAACCACCGGCTGGCTCCGACCCTGCGCGCCCAGATCGACGACACGCTGGTACCCGATGAGATCGGCGCGGTGCTCGAGATCGTGATCGACGGCACCTCCGAGCAGGCGGTGCGCGAGGCGATGCGCCGCGGGCTGCATGCGGCCGCGGCCAACGGCGCATCGCACATCACGGCCGCGAACTTCGGTGGCGATCTCGGTGCCTTTCAGTTCCCGTTGTCCGAGCTGCGAGATCCGCCGTGGGCGTGACCTTGACGCTTCGCCGGCAGCCACCGGCGCGGGTCGACGCGGCTTGGTTGACGCCCGCGGCCGTCCGCGAGCGCAGCGCTGGCCAGATCGAAGCGAGCGCGCTCGCCTGCGGCCGTGAGCAGCTCGCGCTCGGCGACCTGTTTGACGTCGAGGAAAGCGCAGCCGGCGACGAACTGGCGCTGTGCGGCGATCTCCGCGCGTTCGATCGCATCGGCGCCGCGATGACCGGCGGTCGGCTGACCGTCGACGGCGACTGCGGCGATCGGGTCGGTGCCGGCATGCGCGACGGCGAGCTGCGGGTGTCGGGCAGCGTCGGGGCCTGGGCCGGGGAAGCGATGCACGGTGGCCTGCTGAGCATCGCCGGGGACGCCGGCCCGAGGCTGGGGGCGGCGGCGGTCGGCGCCCGTGCGGGCATGACCGGCGGCGAGATCGTCGTGGCGGGCAGCGCGGGCGAGGAGGCCGGCGCCGGGATGCGGCGTGGACTGGTCGCCGTCGGCGGCCGCGTCGCCGACGGCGCGGGATTGCGGATGCTGGCGGGCACCGTGGTCGCGCTCGCGGGGCTCGGCGCCGATGCCGGGATCGGCAACCGGCGCGGCACGCTCGTGTCCGGCGCGCCGCTGGCGCCGCCACCCGGGCGCTACGCGTTCGCCGCCCGCTACCGGCCACCGGCGCTGGCATTGCAGCTGCGCCGGTTGCGTGCGCTCGGGCTGCCGATCGGCGACGCACTGATCGACGGTCGCTGGGCGCGCTGGTCGGGCGACCGGACCGAGTTGAGCCGGGGTGAGATTCTGATCTACGAAACCGAGGAGAGCTGAGTGGGGCTGTCGATGAACGACCGAGCAGCGGGCATCGCGGACGCGATCGCCGGCGACGCCGAGACGCTGCGGATCGAGTCGCGGACGCTGGATTCGGGAGCGCGCGTGATCGACTGCGGCGCACGGGCCGCGGGCGGTATCGGCGCGGGGATCGCGTTCGCAGCCGCGTGCCTGGGCGGAATCGGGCGGGTCGAGACGACGCCGGTCACGGTCGGCGGCCGGACCTGGCCCGGCGTCGCGGTGTCCGTCGACCTCCCGGCGGCGGCCTGCCTGGCGTCGCAGTACGCCGGCTGGAAGCTCGAGCACGACCGCTTCTTCGCGATGGCGTCCGGACCGGGACGGGCGCTCGCCCGCGCCGAGGAGCTGTTCGATGAGCTCGCCTGGACCGAGCGCGCGCAGCGCGCGGTGCTGTGCCTCGAGACCGCAGACGACCCGCCGGCCGCGGTCGTTGAGAAGGTCGCGTCCCGCTGCGGCGTGGCCCCGTCGGCGGTGACGTTCCTGATCGCCCCCACCGCCTCGGTCTGCGGCTCGGTTCAAATCTCGGCGCGGGTCGTCGAGACCGCACTCCACAAGCTGCACGAGCTGGGCGTCGACCCCGCTCGGGTGCGCAGCGGCTGGGGCTGCTGCCCGATCGCACCGGTCGCCGCCGATGACCCGACCGCAATCGGGCGCACCAACGACGCCGTCCTCTACGGCGGCACCGTGCACCTCTGGGTCGAGGGTCCCGACGACGAAATCGCGCGGCTCGCCGACCAGCTGCCGTCGTCGGCCTCCGACGCATTCGGCACCCCCTTCGGAGAGCAGCTCAAGGCGGTCGACTGGGACTTCTACAAGATCGACCCGCTGCTGTTCAGTCCGGCAGAGGTGACCCTGACCAGCACCGAATCGGGCCGCGCCCACCATGCCGGCGGACACGCGCCCGAGGTGCTCGAGCGCTCGTTCGCGAGTTGACCGAGCGGCTCCGGGTCGGCGTGCTCGGCGCCACCGAGTCCTGGCACACACGGCAGCTGCTGCAGGCGTTCGCCGATCGGGGCCACCGGACGCTTGCGGTGCCGGCGACCCGGATCCGCCTGTCGGTCGGCGCCGACCGCCGCCCAGCCCTGCATGGCCCCGGCGACGAGGCCCTGCACGAGCTCGACCTGCTGCTGATCCGCGGACTCCCCCGTGGGTCGCTCGAGCAGGTGATCTTCCGCGTCGATGCGCTGCACCTGCTGGCCGACACCCATGGCGTGCGGTGCATCAACACGCCGCGGGCGCTCGAGCGCACGATCGACAAGGCGTGGTGCAGCGCCCTGCTCGCGGCCGCGGGCGTGCCGACCCCAGCGACGATCGTCTGCGAGCGTCGCGAGGACGCGCTGCTCGCGTTCGACACGCTCGGGGGCGACGTGCTCGTCAAGCCGATGTTCGGCGCGATGGGCTCGGGCATCGTGCGGATTTCCGATCGCGACATCGCCCACCGCGTGTTTGGCGCGCTCGAGCTCGAGCGGGCGGTGTACTACCTGCAGCGGACGGTCGCCGAACCCGGCCGCCGGGACCTGCGCGTGCTCGTCGTCGGCGGTGCGGTGGTTGCCGCGATGGAACGGGTGTCAGACGGCTGGCGGGCCAACATCGCGCGCGGCGGCCAACCACGGGCCGTGAGCCTGACGAGCGATCAGCATGAGCTCGCGCTCGCTGCCGCCGCAGCGGTGGGGGCCGACGTCGCCGGGGTCGACCTGCTCGTCGACGCTCGCGACGGCGAGATCACCGTGCCCGAAGTCAACGGAATCCCGGGCTGGCAGGCGCTGCAATCGGTCAGCGAGATCGACCTCACCGCTCGCGTCGTGGCCGGCGCCGAAGCGCTTCTCGGCCGCTGACCGAGCCGTCGTGGAGGGCGGTCGCGACCAGCGCCCCAGCGGCGCCGGCGCGGTGCAGCGCCGCCAGGTCAGCGTCGTTGCGAACGCCGCCGCCGGCGTAGACCTCGACGTCGTCGAGCGCGCTCGCCAGCGCCCGCACGGCCGCAAGCGGCGGGCCGCCGCGGCTGCCTACCCGAGCCAGATCGATCACCAGCAGCTCGCGAACACCGAGCTCGGCGACCAGTGCCAGCACCGCTTCCGGCGCGCGCCCGGCGAGCTCCGGACGAGGTGAGATCAGCCGCCCATCGCGCAGGTCGACGCTGAGCACGAGCGGCGCCACCCGCTCGCCGTCCCCAGCCGCCGGACGCGCGTTCAGCGACTCGGTGCCGACCACGTTGCGCGCCGCGCCGGCCGACGCCAGGCCCGCCGCCCGTTCGGCGTCGACGGCGCCCGCGTCGACCCATAGCTCGCCGACCTCCGACAACCGCTGGATCGTCTCGAGGTCGGGCCGCCCGCCGGCGAGCGCGTCGAGGTCGGCGGCGTAGAGCCGCGGCGAGCCCGACCGCTCGCACAGCGCCCGGGCGACGGCGACCGGCTCGGCGCCCGCAACCAGCGGGCTCTGCAGCGGTGCGTAGCGATCGCGCTCGCCGCGGCGGGCGTGAACGACGACCCCTCCCTTGAGGTCGAGCACCGGAACGATCCGCATCAGCGGGATTATCATCGGCGGATTCCCGAGCCCGCCCAGCCCGTGATCGGTCTCGACATCGGCGGCGCCAACACGAAGGCAGCTGTCGTCGATGCCGACGGCCGGGTCCGGACCGCCTCCGAACCGCTGGAGCTGTGGCGATCCCCGGAGCGACTGACCGAGACGATCGCCGGCCTCGTCGCCCGCGTGCGACCGACCGGCGCGGATACGCCGGTGGCGCTGACGACGACCGCGGAGCTGGTCGACGGCTTCGCGAGCAAGCAAGCCGGCGTCGAGCACGTGCTTGCCGCGGCGCGGCGGGCGCTGCCAGACCACCCGCTGCGGGTGATCACGACCGACGGCGAGCTCGTCTCACTGCACCGTGCGCGCTCGCAGCCGCTGCGCTGCGCCGCCGCCAACTGGGTCGCGACCGCGCTGCTGGTCGCTCGCTCGCTGGCCGATGCCGTGCTCGTCGACTGCGGCGGCACGACCACCGACGTGATCCCGATCGCGGCCGGCGAACTCGCCGCGCGAGGTCGCACCGACCTGCAACGGCTGCTCGAGGGCGAACTCGTCTACACCGGCGCGCTGCGCACCAACGTCGCGGCAATCGTCTCACAGGTGCCGATCGGTGGCCGCAGTTGCCCGGTCGCATCCGAGCTGTTCGCGATCAGCGCCGACGCTCACCTGCTGCGCGGGGATCTGCGCCGCGAGCAATGCCAGTGCTCGTTTCCCGACGGCCGCGACGGGGGCGACGAGCACGTCCGCGCACGGCTTGCCCGCGTCGTCTGCGCCGACCCGGAGCAGCTGTCACCCGGTGATCTGGAGGCGATCGCGCTGACCGTCCGCGACGCGCAGGTGGACGCGATCGCGACGGCGTTGCGCCGGGTCACGCCACGGACGGCGCCGGGCGCCGCGGTGCTGGCCGTCGGCGTCGGCGCCTTTCTCGCCCGTGCGGCGGCGGCACGCTGCGGCGTGCCGGTGGCCGACGGTGCCGTCCCGGCGCTCGCCGCGCCCGAGGCAGGCGACGTCGCTGCGGCGGTCGCACTGTCGGTGCTCGGCCGTGACTGACCCGCTCGTGGTGAAGGTCGGCGGCGGCCTGCTGAGCGCCGAGGGAATCGACGGTCTGCGCCGCGCCTGTGCGGACGTCACCACGCTCGCCACCCGCGGGCCGGTGCTGGTCGTCCCCGGCGGCGGCCCGTTCGCCGACGCCGTCCGCCAACTCGACTCGACGGTCGGTCTCGGCGACCGGCTCGCTCACCGCCTCGCGCTGGCGGCGATGGATCAGCTCGGGCTGCTGCTGTCGGAGCTGTTGCCCGACGCGACGCCGGTGTCGTCCCTTGCGCCACCGACCGGCGAGCCCCGGCTGACGCTGCTGCGCTGCGCGGCCGCCCTGGCAGATCGGCCCGACGTGCCCGAGCGTTGGGAGGTCACCAGCGACTCGCTCGCGGTGCTCGCGGCCGGCGTGATCGGCACGCGCGACGCGATCCTGCTCAAGGCGGTGCCGGGGCTGCTGGCGTCGTGGCCCGCATCCGCGGACCAGAGCCCGCTGGCGCAGATCACCGCGCCGCGGCTTGCCGAGCTCCAGCGTCTCGGCGAGGGTCGCGCGGTCGACCCCTACCTGGCTGCGGCGGTCGCCCGCACGGGGGTGACCGTGACGATCCGCGCCGCCGGTGGCGCCGCCGGCGGCGGAACCCGGATCACGCCGCACTGACCGGCGCCGCCGCGCGCAGCTCGGCGACCGCTGCGGCGACCAATTCGGTCGCCAGCACGCCGCTGCGGTCACCGCCGCGGCACGCCGCCGATCGGACACCGACGATGTCGGCGGCGACGCGAGTCAGCTCACCGGGCCGAAGCTGGCCGGCGACCCCGAAGCTACCCCCGGCGGCGCGGGTCGCCGCGGCCAGCTCGTCCAGCTGATCGGGCGAGAGCCACTCGTACAGTCCCCGGCCGTCCTTGACGAGCGTGTCGATCAGCGCCCCCGCGATCCGGCTGCGCCGTACGAGCGCGGGGAGCAGCTGCGGATCGAAGGCCGGCGGCTGCGCGGCAGCGCCGTCGGCATAACCGGCGGCGATCACGCCGACGTCGCTGCCGACCGCGTCCGAGACCGCCGCCGCCAGCGCGACGGCACGATCGAGCTCCCGCACGCCGCGCAGGCCGAGCTTTACGTAGTCGGCCCCGCAAGCGACCGCGCCCCGTGCCGCAAGCGCCGCGGTGTGCGGCAGATCGGGTAGGTCGCCGAGCGCGACGCTGACCGGGGCGGCGCCCGCGACGGCGTCGACGACTTCGGCCAGCGTCTGCGGGGCGGGCGCCCCGAGCGCACCCTCGCGCGGGTCCTTGACGTCGATGATGTCGGCGCCGCCGACCAGCGCGCGGCGCGCCTCGTCGGCCGAGACGACGCTGACGAGCAGCTTCACCGGTGCTCCGAGAGCGGTTTTATGAGCGCGCCGCGACGGTCGAAGTCGACGACCTCGATCAGCGCGCCGGCCCCGGCGATCCGCCGCAGGCGGTCGGCGACGTCGTCGGCTCGCTCGGGGTCCGAGCAGATCCCGTATACGGTCGGGCCCCACGAGCTCTGTCCGACCGCGCCGACCCCGAGCGCACCGAGCGCCTCGATCAATGGCGCCGCGCGCGGGTGAAACACGCCTCCCTGCTGCTCGGCGAAGATCGTCCCGATCCGTCGCTGGATCTCGCCCAGCGCCGCGCCGAATTCATCGATGTCGGCGGCCTGCAGGCCTGGCAACAGGCTCGTCAACAGCATCCGGGCGACCGCCGGCTCCTCGCTGCCGTTGCGGTTCAGCGCGCCGAAGAAGCGCTCCTCGGCAACGCCCGACAGCCCCTCGGCCCCGGCCGGTAGCGCGAGCACGCAGCGCCAGTTCTCGGGCATCGGGCGGCGCAGCAGCAAAGGACTCAGGCACCCGTCGTCCGTGACGCCCGCTTCGACGACCAGGCCCGGCGTCGCGAACGTCCACGCGCCGACGCTCGAGCGAGCGCCGCGACCGCTGAGGCGGGTGAGCGACTCCGGTCCAGCGTCGGCGCCCGCCAGCGCCGCGGCTGCGGCCGCCACCGCGAGCCCCAGCTTGGTTCCGGAACCGAGTCCGACATGCGCCGGGATCGTCTCCAGCACCTCGATCGCCAGACCGACATCGAGCCCCAGCCGTTTGTGCGCATGGCGCGCGAACGCGCTCGCCCGGTCGGCCTGCGGACCGCTGGCAGACAGATCGTCGGGCGACCCCGTCGCCCGCACCACCACCTCCACGCGGGGACCCGCGACGCCGACGCCGAAGCCGCCGAACCGGCGCGCGCCAAGGCCCGCGGGATCGAGCATCCCGAAGTGAAGCCGGGCGGGCGCGCTGACGAGGACCGCGGTCATGCCCGCTGGGAGACGAACCCCCGCACATAGTCCATCGCGGCGCGCTCGGTCGGGCCTGCGGTCCGATCGATCAGATCCTGTAGACGGTCGAGCTCGGCCGCGACCCGGTCGGCCCCGAGCCATCGCAGCCGCGAGGCGACGATCGACGCCTCGACCGCCGCGTGCCGGGCCCGACACAGCCCGGCCGGCGGCTGTTGCCCCCGCCCCTCGTTGACGACGCGGGCTCGCACCCGCGAGCGCGCGGGCGCATCGTGTCGAGGGGAGATCTCGGTCACGACCAGCTCGCGCCATGCGCTGCAGCACTCGATCACGGATCCGCGGACCGTCTGCGCCGCTCGCACCGGTGGCTGCGGGTCGCCGAGCGCCGCCTGCACGAACAGCAGCACGTCGTCGGTCAGATGCGCGACCGCCTCGGGGCGCGCCCGCAGATTGCGCAGCGTGCGGGTGCTGTCAAACGGCCAGAACACGACCTCATCGCCGCCCCAGCGAACCCCCATCGCGGCGCAGTTGACGGCGCCGTCCGGCGCGGTGGTCGTTACGACGGTCTCGAGCAGGGGCCAGCGCGCGTGCGACGGCTCAGCCGGCAAGGCTGAGCAGCTCCTGACGGGTCCGCGGGTCGTCGCGTAGCGAGCCGCGCAGCGCCGAGGTGACCGTGCGAGAGCCGGGCTTGCGGACACCGCGGATCGTCATGCAGGTGTGCTCGGCGCTGAGCACCACCCCGACCCCGCGGGGCGCCAGCTCGGCATCGAGCCAGTCCGCGATCTGCACGGTCATCCGCTCCTGCAGCTGCAGGTCGTGGGCGAACTGCTCGACGACGCGTGCGAGCTTCGAGAGGCCGATGATCCGATCGCGCGGGAGGTAGGCGACGTGGGCCTGACCGACGAATGGCAGCAGGTGGTGCATGCACAGCGACTGAAACGAAATGTCGCGAACGAGCACCAGCTCGTCGTAGTCACCCTCGTTGGCGAACGTCGTCGCGGAGAACTCGACCGGCGTCACCAGCTCCGCGAGCGAGCCGGCGATCCGTCGAGGCGTCCCGACGAGATCCGGCGCGTCGACATCGGCGCCGATCGCCCGCAGCAGGTCGGCTGCAGCGCGCTCGGCTGCCTCGAGGTCGATTTTCGCGGGATCGACCACACGTCCCAACCCGGCCGCGGTTGCCGACTCGCGGCCTCCGATGCTCATGGCGTGCAGGGTACCGTCGTGGCGCGCCCCGGCCGGGTCTGTCATCGCAGCCCTCCGGTCCCCGCCCGCGTCGCCAGTTCGACCAGCATCCGCACACCGTAGCCGGTGGCCCCGGCGCCGAACGCGTCGCCGCGGTCCTCGGCGGGCATCGCGGTCCCGAGCATGTCGACGTGCGCCCACGGCAGGTCGCCGGCGAAGCGCGCCAGGAAGGTCGCGGCGAACACCGAGAACCCCAGCTGTCTGCCCGCGACGTTGCGCAGATCGGCGACCGGTGACCGCAGCCAGGACTCGAATCGGGCGTGCAGCGGCAACGGCCATGCCAGATCGCCACTGGCGTTGCCCGACGCCACCACCTCGTCGCGCCAGCGCTCGTCGTTGCCGAACACGCCGGCGTGCAGGTCGCCGAGCGCGTCGGGCACGCCGCCGGTCAGCGTCGCCAGGTCCACGAGATGCGTTGCGCCGGCGCCACGCGCGTACCAGAGGCCGTCGGCGAGAATCAGCCGACCCTCGGCATCGGGATTGACGACCTCGACCGTGAGCCCCGAGGCGGTGGTGATCACATCGGTCGGGCGCGGTGCGGTCGCGCTCACGAGATTTTCGCAGGCGGGCACGATCCCGGTGACAGCGACCGGCAGCCCGAGTTCGGCGATCGCGCCGAGCGCCGCGATCACCGCCGCACCGCCGGCCATGTCGGCCTTTTGGCGAACGATCTCACCGCGACCCTTCAAGAACAGTCCGCCGCTGTCAAACGTGACGCCCTTGCCGACGAACGCCAGATGGGCCACTGGCTCGCCCGCCGACGACGGCCGATGCTCGAGCACCAGCAGCAGCGGCGGCGCCTCGCTCGAACCGCCGACTGCGCTCAGGCCGCCGAGTCCGGCCGTTGCCGGATCGACGACCTGCACCGACACGCCGGGCAGTTGTGTGGCGCGGTCGGCCAGGTCAGCAGGCAGCATCTGGTTCGGAGGTGCGTCGACGAGCTCGCGTGCGAGGTTGCCCCAGCCGGCGACGAGCACCGCACGGTCCACGACATGCTGTAGCGCCGGGTCCGCACCGCAGATCACCAACCGGCGCCCCGAGCTGGTGTCGGTCGGCGGTCGGCCGCATTCGTAGTCGGCGATCACCGCACCCTCGGCCACCGCCCGCAGCTGCTCGGCGCCGGCGATCGGGCTCGACCGATCAAACGCCCAGGCGATCGTCTGACCCGGCGCGGCGGTGCGCACGGCTCGGGCGGCCGCGGTTCGCAGCCCATCCGCGCCCGGGCCGGCCGCCACCAGGGCGATCGGCGTTGAGCTCGCGGCCGTCTGCACGATCGCGAGCGGGTCGGCGACCGCGGCGACCTCGTCGCCGATCCCGAGCTCGGCCGCGCCCGAGCCGGTGCAGACCGCGATCCAATCGGCGGATACCGACTCCGGGGCGCCCGTGCTGAGCTGGACGTGCATTGTCAGAACTTATGCAGGTTCGGCGCGCGACGGTTCGGTAAGCTTCCAGCCTGGGACTCTAGAGGTAAGGAGGCATACATGCAGTGGACTAAGCCTGAATTTGAGTTCGTGGAGCTTTGCTCCGAAGTCACCGCCTACCTGTACCACCGGTAGCGCGCTGAAGCAGGTGGCGGCCCCAGGGCGGCTTGCCCGGGGCCGCTTCTCGGCTCGCCGAGCGTCAAGCTCGGGTCGCCCGAGGCTGCGTTGCGCTTCATTACTTCGCTGTGCACGTTCGGATTCTCGGCTCGGCTGCCGGCGGAGGGTTTCCACAGTGGAACTGCCACTGCGAAACCTGCGAAGCGGCCCGCGAAGGCGTGCGGGCGCATCCCCGTACACAATCGTCGCTGGCAATCCGCGGGGACCGGGGACCGTGGTTTCTTGTCAACGCCTCACCCGACGCTCGTCAGCAGCTGCAGGAGCTTGTCGCGGATCACCCCGAGCCCCGCGCGTCCACCCGTTCGGCGCCGGTCGCGGGCGTGTTGTTAACCGACGCCGAGATCGACCACACGGCCGGTCTGCTGCTGCTGCGCGAGTCGGCAGCTGCGGTGCGGGTCTACGGCGACGCGGGCATCGAGCGCGCGCTGCGCGATGGGTTCCCGGTATTGACGATGCTCGAGCGCTACTGCGGACTGGACTGGCACACACTCATCCCCGGCCGGGCAACGGAGCTCGACGGCTCAAGCCTGATCGTCGAATCGTTTCCGGTCGGCGGCGACGCGCCTCGCTACCTGGACGGCTCCGGGGCCGAGCTGCAGGCATGCGGCCTGCAGTTCTCAGATCGCGACGGCACCGTCATCTACGTGCCCGGCCTGGCGCGGCTCGACGACGAGATTCGCGTCCGCTTGCAGCGCAGCGATCTGGTGCTCGTCGACGGCACCTTCTGGACCGACGACGAGCTGCCGCGGCTCGGCTTCACCGACCGCGGTGCCCACGACATGGGACATCTGCCCCTGTCGGGTCCCGAGGGCTCGCTCGCGACGCTCTCCGGGATGCAGCGCCCGCGGATCGTGCTCGTGCACATCAACAACACGAATCCGATCCTGCTCGAGGATTCCGAGCAACGCGCAGCGGTACTCGCAGCCGGCGTCGAGATCGGCGACGATGGGCTGGAGCTGATGTTGTGAGCGAACAACCGCTGAGCGCCGAGCAGTTCGAACAGCGGCTGCGCGAGCAGGGCGGCCGCTATCACAACCTGCACCCGTTTCATCAGCGGATGGACGCCGGAGAGCTCGACCGCGAACAGCTGCAGCGGTGGGTGGCCAATCGCTTCTATTACCAGAAGAGCATTCCGCTCAAGGATGCTGCGATCCTCGCCAACTGCCCCGAGCTCGAGGTCAGGCGAGTCTGGATCCGGCGGATCATCGATCACGACGGGACCGTCTCGGAGCCGGGCGGAATCGACTCCTGGCTCGCGCTCGGCGAGGCGCTCGGGGTCGGGCACTCGGAGCTTCGGTCCGAGCAGCTGGTGCTGCCAGGCGTCCGCTATGCGGTCGACGCATACGTCAGCTTCGCGCGGCGCGCACCGTGGATCGAAGCGGTCGCGTCGTCGCTCACCGAGCTGTTCGGGCCGGCCGCGATCAAGGTTCGTCTGCAGGCGCTGGAGCGCCATTACGACTGGATCGACCCGGCCGGGCTGGAGTACTTCCGCACACGCCTGGTCAAGGCGCCCGTCGACGCCCGCTATGCGCTGGGGTTGACGCTCGAGCGCTGCACTCGCCGCAACCAGCAGGAAGCGGCGATCGGCGCATTGCGATTCAAAACCGAGCTGCTGTGGGCACAGCTCGACGCGATCGATCGCGGCGACACGCAGCCGGCCGGGGCACGATGACGCGGCCGCGGCTGGCAAATGGCGCCCGTCTGCATTACGACAAGGTCGGTGGCGAGCACGTGCTGCTGGTGCCGGAGGGGATCGTGCGACTGAACCCAACCGCGGTCGCGGTGCTGGAGCTGTGCGACGGCGATTCCGAACTGGACGGGATCGTCGCGACGCTGTCTGAGCGCTATGGCGGCGCCGACCTGTCTGACGACGTCCGCGGTCTGGTGGCGGCGATGACCGACAAGGGACTGGTGGTCGATGCGGGCGCCTGACGAGCTGCAGCCCTGCGCCGCGACCGCTGACGCTGATCGCGGAGCTGTCATATCGCTGCCCGCTGCGCTGCCCGTACTGCTCAAACCCGTTGGAGATCGGCGCCGCCGCGTACCGCGACGAGCTCGAGACCGAGTACTGGACCCGGACGTTCTCGCAGGCGGCCGGGCTCGGGGTGCTGCAGCTGGCGCTGACCGGTGGCGAGCCGATGCTCCGTCGCGACCTGCCGACGCTGTGCGCGGCCGCCCGCGACGCGGGGCTGTACTCGTCGCTGATCACGGCCGGCACGCTGTTTGACCGTGAGCGCGCCGGGGCGCTGCGCGAGGCCGGACTCGACCATGTCCAGATCTCGGTCCAGAGCCCCGATCCCGACGACAACGACCGGATCGCCGGCAACCGCTCGTTCGCCAAGAAGATCGCGGCCGCGCAGCTTGCCACCGAGCTCGGCTTTCCGCTGACGATCAACTGCGTCCTGCATCGCCACAACCTCGACCGGATCGAGCAGCTGCTGGAGCTGACGCTCGAGCTCGGCGCCCAGCGGCTCGAGCTCGCCAACACCCAGTACTACGGTTGGGCGGTGCCCAACCAGGCGAAGCTGATGCCAACCCGCGAGCAGCTGCAGCGCGCGGAGCTGGCCGTCCAGCGCTTCCGTGAGCGAGTCGGGCCCAGGCTCGACATCCTCTGGGTCCTGCCCGACTACTACGAGGACCTTCCGAAGCCCTGTATGGGCGGTTGGGGCACGACCGCGATCGTGGTCGCGCCCAATGGCGACGCGCTGCCCTGCCAAGCCGCGAGCACGATCCCCGGACTGCGGTTCGACAACGTCCGCGAGCGACCGCTCGCGTGGATCTGGGAGCGATCCGACGCCTTCCGCCGCTTTCGCGGCACCGACTGGATGCAGGAGCCGTGCCGCTCGTGCCCGTTAGAGCGCCAGCACCAGGATTTCGGCGGCTGCCGCTGCCAGGCGCTGCGCCTGACCGGGGACGCCGCCGCCACCGATCCCGTGTGCCGCTACTCGCCCGATCACGAGCGCGTGGTCGCCGCCCGCGACGCCGCCGCCGACGACGAACCGTTCGTGTATCGCTCGATGCGTGCTCCCGTCAGCGGGTGAGCTGCAACGAGATGCTCGAGCAGCCGCAACTGCAACGGTGCCGTCGCTGCACGTGCATGGTCGACCTCTCATCGGGCGAATGCCCGATCTGCGGTGCCACCGCCGACGACTTCGCCGATGGCGCCAGGCACCGCGGGCAGTTCGCGCAGCTGAGCACCTATTCCGCGATCGTCGCGCGGCTGCAGTGGGACCCGAGAGCGATCGACCTGACCGCCGACGCGACCGCCTGGCGTCGGCTCCCGTCCGAGCGCCGCGATCGGCTGAGGACGCTGCTGGCGAGCTTCTGCGTCGCCGAGGACGCCGTCTCAGAGCACATCAAGCCGTTCGCCGCGGCGACCCCGGACACGCTGCTGGCATGGGTGCTGTTCTTGCAGCGGCGCGACGAGGACCGCCATGCCGTGCTATTTGACCGTGTTGCGTCGGAGGTGATGGGCCTCCCGGGCAACAGCGCGGCGCAGCGCCGCGCCGCGGCCCGCGAGCACGTTCCCGGTGCGCTGCTGACGCTGTTCGAGCGCACGCTGCCGGCGCTCGCCGCACGGATCGCGTCAGGCGACGCCGACCTCGCCGAGGGGGTCAGCCTCTATCACATGCAGCTCGAGGGAGTCGTGTTCACCGCCGGTCAGCGGACGCTGCTGGCCGAGCTCTCAGATCAGGCGCTCCCGGGCATCCGCGAGGGCGTCACCCGCGTCGATCTCGACGAGCGCTGGCACATCGGCCTCGGTGTGCGCCATCTCAGCAGGGCCAAGCCGTCCCGCGAGCAGGTGCGGGAACTGCTCGACAGCGCCGAGCAGGTGGTCGAGGTGTGGGGCGACGTCGTCCCGGAGGCGACCAAGCGCTACGCGGTGACGATGTGTCACCGGCGACTGTCGGTCGCCGGCCTGCTGAGCGCCGCAGCGGCGTAGGGGCAGCTCAGCGGTACGGCAGTTCGGTGCCGAGACCGAGCGTGCGGGCCTTGTCGAGCAGCGCCTCGCCGAGCGCGACGTCGGTCGTCGACAACCCGCGGTGCCAGAACAGGATCGTCTCGTCGTCTGACTCGCGCCCCGGTCTCGCGCCGCACACGATCTGACCGAGCTCGGCGTGCAGGTTCTCGCGCGTCAACCGACCGCTGTCGACGTGGGCACGGAGCGCGCCGAGCGGTCCAGCGCCGGCCTGGCCCCAGTCGTCGACGACGATCTTGTCCATCGCGTCGGTCAGGTTCAGCTGCACCGCCGACACCGTTCCGTACGGGATCACGAGCGCGCCGGGCGCGATCCACTCGGTCTTCAGCAACGGCGTCGGCTCGGTCAGACGGCTCGCCTCGACGACGACGTCGGCGCCGCGCACGCACGACTCCCAGTCGGTCGCGACCTCGATCGGCCGACCAAGATCCTCGCGCAGCCGGGCGGCGAACGCCTCGCGGCTCTCCGGTCGGCGTGAGTGAACGCGGATCTGCGCCAGCGACGGCAGCACCTGGGCGGTCAGCCGCACGTTCCAGTAGGCGGTGCCGCGCGCGCCGATGTGCGCGAGCGTGCGCGCGCCGGCCGGCGCCAGGTGCCGGGCGCCGATCGCGGTCACCGCGCCGGTGCGCATCTCGGTGATCGCGGTCGCGTCGAGGATCGCCTGCGGCACGCCGGTCTGCGGGTCCATCAGCAACAACAGCGCCAGCTCGGAGGGCAGCCCGCGCTCGTGATTTGAGACGAAGTCACCGACGACCTTGACGCCGGCGAACCGCGGGATCGCCCCACGCAGGACGTTGAAGTGGCCGTCGGCGCCGCGCGGGAACAGGTGCATCCGCGGCTCGAGCACGGTCTCCCCTCGCCCCTGGGCGGCGAGCACCTGCTCGACCGCGGCCAGGATCTCGTCATCGGTCAGCGCCAGCGCCTCAACGTCGGCGCCCGACAGGTACGTGAGCTTCAGTGCGCTCACGCCGGCGTCCGCACGGGCGCGATCGCGTCGGCGACGCGCCGCTGCAGTTCGCCGCCGGTCAACAGCGCCGCGGCGATCCGCTCCACCTCCGGACCGAGCGGGCGATCTTCGGTGACCGGCTCGACGACCGCCCGCACGCAGCGCAGCGCCTCGGCGGTCCCGGCTCCAAGCCGCGCAGGCGCCGCCAGCTCGGTCGCCTGGGCCGCGACCAACAGCTCGCAGGCAACCAGCAGCCGCAGCCGGTCCAGTTGTTCGCCGACCCGCAGCGCGGCCTGCGCCGCGCCGGTGCTGTCGTCCTCGACGCCATCGGAGGACACCAGCGAGTGGATTGCCAGCGGCGAGCTGCGCTGCCGAATCTCGAGCAGCAGCGCCTCGCTCGTCTTCGACAGCCCGCCCAGTCCCGTCCGAGTCGTGTCAGCGTCGGCGATCAGCATCCGCGGCAGGCCACTCAGCCGGGTGACCTTCATTCGCGCCTGGCGCTGCGCGATCGCCCCTGCGACCTGGGCGATTCCGATCGCAACCGCGTCGAGCGCCAGTGCCAGCGCGGGCACGTGAAAGTTGCCGGTCGACAGGATCTCGCCGTCGTCGGCCAGCACCAGCGGGTTGTCACCCGCTCCGTTGAGCTCCGGCTCAAGCGCCGCGCCCAACAGCTCGAGCGCGGTCCGCAGCGACCCGTGCAGCTGGCTGGTGCAGCGGAAGCTGAGCGGATCTTGCAGCCGCCGGGCAGCGCCGGCCTCGGTCAACGAGCCGCCGTCGAGCAGCGCGAGCAGCCCAGCAGCCGACCACTGCTGTCCGGGCTGCGGGCGGGCGGCGACGACGCGCGGATCGAGCGGCGTCAGCGCCGCTCGAAACCCCTCCATCGACAGCGCCGCCGCGATCTGCGCACCGTCCAGCAGCGCTCCCGCGTCGGCCAGCGCGAGCGCGGCGATCCCAGCGCTGACCGAGTTCGCCGAACAGATCGCGAGGCCGTCCTTCGGTCCCGGCACCAGCGCCAACAGACCCGCTCGTGCCAGCGCCTGTCCGGCGTTCATCCGCACGCCCGACAGCTCCGCCTCGCCCTCTCCGATCATCGCCAGCCCGACGTGCGCCATCAGGCACAGGTCGGCGGCACCGACCGAGCCACTGGACGGGATCACCGGATGGACACCCTCGTTGAGCATCCCGACGAGCAGCTCGGCGACCGCTGGGGACGCTCCCGAGCCGCCGGCGCAGATCCCGTTGCAGCGAACCGCCATCGCCGCGCGCGTTCGGACAACGCTGAGCGGCTCGCCGACCGCCGTCGCGCGGCCGCGGATCGTCCGCAGCGAGAACTCGGTGCCATCGTCTGCGACCGACTCGGTCACGCGCGAACCGAGACCGGTCGTGACCCCGTACACCGGCCTTCCGGACGCGGCGGCGTCGAGCACCGCGCGGTGGGCGGCCGCGACACGCGCCGCTCCCGGTCCGGCGAGCTCGACCGGCTGCGCATCACGCGCGATCGATCTGACCAGCTCCGGCGTCAGGCCGGTTCCGTTGATCGAGATCGCTGCGGCCATCACCGAGCGACCTTAGAAGCTGCAGGGTTAGAGTGGCGCGGCGGTGGCCGACGTACCCGTTCCAGCCGCAGCAGCGGCCCCAGCTCCAGTCGTGCTCGACGGCGCCACCTTGACGCCGCGCACGGTCGCGCTGATCGCCCGCGAGGGAGCGGTCGCCGTGCTCGCCGACGAGGCGCGCGCCCGCAACGACGCCGCCCGCGAGGCGCTCGCCGCGCTGCTGGCGCGGGGTGGTGAGATCTACGGCGCGACGACCGGGGTTGGGGCGCTGCGCGACTACAAGGTCGCCGACGACATGCACGGCGAGTATTCGCTCGGGCTGCTGCGCAGCCACGCCTGCGGCGCCGGCCCGCCGTTGCCGGCGCAGGTCGTCCGGGCCGCGATGGCGACCCGCGCCAACCAGCTCGGAGCCGGCGGCGCCGGCGTCGCGCCGCAACTGCTCGACGCGTTGATCGGCGCGCTCAACGCGGGCCTGTCGCCGTTCACGCGCGAGCTCGGCTCGCTCGGCACCGGCGACCTCACGAACCTCGCCGACATCGGCCTGGCGCTCGTCGGCGAGGGGCAGATGTGGCGGGGCGATGACCTCGTCGATGCCGGCGCGGCGCTTGCCGAGGCCGGGATCGCCCCGGCACAACTCGGCCCGCGCGACGGTCTGGCGCTGATGAGCTCCAACGCGATCGCGATCGCGCGGGCGGCGCTGTTGGTGGTGGACAGCCGCCGGCTGCTGGACGCATGGCTGTCGGTCGCGGCACTGTCGTTCGAGGCCGCCGCGGCGGACCCGGTCGCACTCGACCCACGGATCCACTCGGCCGCCCACCGGCCCGGCCAGGCGGCGGTCGCGGCGCGCATGCGCCAACTGCTCTCAGGCGTCGACGGACGCCGGCGGCGCGAGAGCTCGTTCGGGGTCCAGGACGCCTACCCGTTCCGCGCCCAGCCGCAGGTCGACGGGACCGTTCACGAGGCGTTGCGCGGGCTTGAGGAGACGGTCTCGCACGAGCTCAACTTCGCGGGCGAGAACGCGCTGATCGTCGCTGCCGATGGCGTCGCGCTGCCGAACGGGAACCCGCACGCGGCGCCATTGGCCAACGCGATCGACAACCTCCGCACGGCGCTGGCGCAGTCGGCCGCGCTGATCGCGGCGCGGGTCAGCGCGCTGCTCGACGCCTCGCTGACCGGGCTGCCTCCGTTTCTGGCGCGGCCGGGCCGGGTCGGCTTTGAGTCCGGGGCGCTCGTGCTGGAGTACACCGCCCACGCCGCTGTCGCCGAGGTGCGCTCGCTGGTCACACCGGTCGCCGCCCAGACCGTTGGCGTGTCCCGCGGGGTCGAGTCGCACTCGAGCCTGGCACCGACAGCCGTCCGGCGCGCGCAGCAGGCGATCGAAGCGCTGCGGGTCGCGGTCGCAACCGAGCTCGTGGTCGCGGTCCGCGCTCTGCGACTCGCCGGCCAACAGCCGTTCGGCGCCGGCAACCGGCTGCTGTGGGAAGTCGCCGACGAGCTGCTCGACGACGATCTCGCCGACCGGCCGCTCGCCCCCGACGTCGAGCTCGCCCGCGGCCTGATCGAGGACTGGCGGTCAGAACTCCGCTGAGCCCCGATCGGCGCGCCGGCGGAGCACTAGGATCGGGGTGGAATGCCCGTTCCGGTCACGCAAGAGCAACAGGTCGTACCGGAGCGGGGCCGGCGGATCGTGATCCTGCTGATCTGCTCGATGGCGCTGCTGATCGTCGGTCTCGACGCGACGATCGTCAATGTCGCGCTGCCGTCGATCCACCGGGACCTGCACTCGTCGCTGTCGGAGCTGCAGTGGACCGTCGACGCCTACACGCTGGTGCTCGCGAGCCTGCTGATGCTGTCGGGCTCGACCGCCGACCGACTCGGCCGCCGGCGCGTGTTCCAGTGCGGGCTGGCGCTGTTCTCGCTGGGCTCGCTGCTGTGCGCGGTGGCGCCGTCGCAGGAGGCCCTGATCGGCGCGCGGGTGATCCAGGCGATCGGCGGCTCGATGCTCAACCCGGTCGCGATGTCGATCATTCGAAACGTGTTCGTGGACCCGCGCGAGCGGGCGATGGCGATCGGCGTCTGGGGCGCGGTGTTCGGCATCTCGATGGCGCTCGGACCGGCGCTCGGCGGTCTGCTGGTGCAGATCAGCTCGTGGCGGGCGGTGTTCATCGTCAACCTTCCGGTCGGGCTGGTCGCGATCATCCTGACCGCGCTGTTCGTGCCCGAGTCCAAGGCCGCCAAGGCCCGGCGAATCGACCCGCTCGGACAGGTGCTCGTGATCGCCGCACTGGCGACCCTCACCTACGGGATCATCGACGCCCCGCAGGCCGGCTGGACATCGACGCGGACGCTCGTCCTGTTCGCGTGCTCGGCGATCTGCTGGATCGCGCTGGTGACCTACGAGCTGCGCCGGCGCCAGCCGCTGATCGAGATCCGATTCTTCCGTTCGGTGCCGTTCGCGGGGGCGTCGGCGACGGCGGTCGGGATGTTTGCCGCGACCGGCGGGTTTCTGTTCCTCAACACGCTGTATCTGCAGAACAGCCGCGGCCTGTCGCCGCTCACCGCCGGTCTGTACACGCTGCCGATGGCCGGCGCGATGCTCGTCACCGCCCCGCTCTCTGGCCGGATCATCGGCACCCGGGGGTCCCGGCTGCCGCTCGCGCTCGGCAGCCTCGCGCTGATCGCGTCAGCGCTGATCCTCACCGGACTGGCGGTATCGACCCCGGTCTCGGTGCTGTTCGTCGCCTACCTGCTGTTCGGGATCGGCAACGGCCTGATCAACCCGCCGATCACGAACACCGCCATCACCGGGATGCCCCCGGCCCAGGCCGGCGTCGCCGCCGCGGTCGCCTCCACCAGCCGCCAGGTCGGCGCGACGCTCGGGGTCGCGGTGCTCGGAGCGCTGGCGGGCGGCGGCACCGCTGAGGCGAGCGGCGCCGGGTTCGCGGCCGCCACCCACACGAGCTGGTGGATCGTCGTCGGAATTGGCTGCGCGATGTTCGTCGGCGCGATCGTGACGACCACCCGCTGGGCGTCGCGGACAGCGACGTGCACGGCCGAGCGGCTGCGCGAGCGCGAGCTCGCCACCACTCGTGCCGAGCAGGGCGCGGAATCCGGCCGCCGCGCGCTCGCTGCCTGAGCGGGCGATACCGTCAGCCGAGCGATGGAACTGGTCGCCTCCGACGGACCGAACGTGTCGCTGCGCCGCGTCGATGACGGCGGTCAGCGAGTCGTGCTCTCGTTCCCGTACGACGCGCACCTGGTCGAGCTCGCGCGTTCGATCCCGCACCGCAGTTTTGACTGGGACACGCGCGAGTGGTCGGCGCCGGTGACCGATTGGGCCGGGATCCGCGTCCAGGACATCCTCGAGCGATATCCGGAGCTCGACGCGTCCGATGAGGTGCTGGCGTGGCTGGCCGGCGTCCGCCGGCGTTGGATCGGCAACGTCACGACCACGCGTCTTGACGGTTACGGCTGGTGGGTGCTGCGAACGGTTGCCGGGCCGCTGCCGTCCGAGCTGCCCGATGCCGATCTGCGCGTGCACGACGGCCGTCAGCTATTGGCGTTGACGGCGACCGCCGCCGCCGTCTTGCGCGAGCAGCAGTCGGCGCGGCTGGACGCGGCCGCCGAGCGCTGCCTGCAGCTGGTGCTCGCCGGCACCGAGCCGCCGCCCGCCCGCCTGACCTGGTTGCGCGGCGTGCAGGGCGAGGAGCTGCGCCTGGAGGTGATCTGGGACCCGGACGTCGGCCTCGCATTCGAGGAGCTGGCCGCGGCCGAGGGAACCCGTTCGGTGGCGCTGGACCCGTGGATCATCGCCGAACTCGATCCGTTCATCGATGCGCACGGTGTCGAGGTCAAGGGACTCGCGGCCGAGGCCCTGCAGCGACTGCGCGCCGAGTACGCGGCCGCATCGGAGGCGGTCGACCGCTCCCGCGCGCAGAGCGCCGCCCCGATCGCCGAGATCACGGGACGACTCGGCGGCGAGCTTGCGCCGTACCAATGGGCTGGGGTCCGCTACGCGCTGGATGCGCGGCGGACATTCATCGCCGACGAGCAGGGGCTCGGCAAGACCGTCGAGGCGCTCGCGGCGCTCGAGGCCGATGACGCCTATCCGGCCGTCGTGATCTGCCCGGCGTCGATGAAGCTCACCTGGGAGCGCGAGATCGGGCGCTGGCTGTCGCATCGCTCGGTCGCGGTGATCCACGGCCGGGTGGCGGTGCCGCCGGCCGGCGAGATCGTCGTCCTGAACTACGAGATCGTTGCCGCCCACCGCGAGGCGCTGGCGCGACGCAGACCGCGCGCGATCGTCGTCGACGAGTCGCATTACTGCAAGAACCCGCGCGCAAAGCGCACGCACGCGGTTCGGGCGCTGGCCGCGGCGCTCCCGGCTGACGGACTGCGGCTGGCGCTGACGGGCACACCGGTGCTCAACCACGCCGACGAGCTGATCGCACAGCTGCGCGTGATCGACCGGCTCTCGGACTTCGGTTCGGGTGCGCGGTTCTCCAACCGGTTCCGCGGGATGCAGTCCGAGGAGCGGCTGCACTGGCATTTGCGCCGGGTGTGCTTCGTACGACGGCTCAAATCCGAGGTGCTCCCGCAGCTGCCGCCCAAGCGTCAGGTCGTCGTGCCGGTCGCGCTGACCAACACCGACGAGTACCGGCTCGCCGAGCGCGATGTGATCGAGTGGCTGCGAACCCAGCCGCTGGATCTGTCGGAGCTCAACGCGCGAATCGCGACGACGCTGCGGGCCGAGCGGCTCGCGCAGCTCGGGCTGCTGCAGCGGCTGGCTGCGCGCGGCAAGCTGACTGCCGCGCTGGCGTGGATCGGCGACTTCCTGGCGTCCGGCGAGCCGCTGGTCGTGTTCGCGCGCCACGTCGAGTGCCAGCAGGCGGTCGTGCAGCGGTTCGCCGAGGCGGGGTGCGTGCATCTACTCGGCGCCGACTCGCCCGCCGCGCGCCAGGACACGATCGACGCCTTCCAGCGGCCGGGCGGCCCGCAGCTGATTGTCTGCGCGACCCGCGTCGCCGCGCAGGGCATCACGCTGACCCGCGCCTCGAACGTCTGCTTCCTCGAACTCGAATGGACCCCGGCGATGCACGATCAGGCCGAGGACCGCTGCCATCGGATCGGCCAGCGAGATGCGGTCACCGCCTGGTATCTGCTCGCAGCCGACACGATCGACGAGACGATGAGCCGCCTGATCCAGCGCAAGCGGGCGACCGTCGCCGCCGTCACCGACGGCCATGCGCTGGATGGCGACGGTCTCGTCGACGCTGTCATCCGCGAACTGCGCGACGGACAGCCGTTCGCGCATCTTCGCGCCGTCGTCTGAAGCTGGGTTATATGCTCGACGCGCGATGTCGGTCGCACCGGTCAAGCTGCCCAACGTCCACCCTGCCTGCGCCCAGGTCCCAGGCATCAACGACGACGGCTTCAAGGAGCTCTGCCACATCGTCACCGAGGCCGAGCCCGACACGGCACTGTGCGGTCAGGACGTGACGGGCTTCCCGTGGAACCCGCCGTGGCCGCGCTGCGAGGCGTGCCTGGCGGTCGTGCGCGGGAACGTCAACTGACGGCCTCACCGGGCCCATGCTCGCGTTCGGCGAGGATCCGCAGCAGCCGCGCCGCCTCACGCGCCGCCTGCTCATGCAGCCGCTCCCAGGTGATCCTGACGGTCGCGTGACCGTGATCGAGCAGCATCGCGTCACGGCTCGACTCGCCGGTAGCCGACGGCGTAGACGCCCTGATGGATCCGGATCAGGCGCCCGGCCCGCACCGACCGATGGATGCCGGCGACTGAGAATCCGGCGGCGAGCAGCTGCGCCCGGGTGACGTGCCCGTGTTGCCGGGCAGCGACGAGCCACATTCGTTCCGAGGGGTGGATCTTTTCTCGCACACCCCGTAAGAGCCGCGAGCGCCCTGGTTTTCGCCTCCCTACTTCAGCCAGCGACGCGGCCCGGCGCCGAGCGCGATCAGCACGCCGACGCCCACTCCCGCACCGATGAACGCCGCGCCGGCGATCGCGTTGAGCAAGATCGACAGCGCGATGCCCAGGAACACGAGCCAGATCGCGGGTCGGTAGCGCCTCCAGTCCTGCGTCACGGCGCCCAACGGTACCGCTCGCCGCGCCTTCAGGCGCCCACCCGCGCGATCCGCGACGCTGCCTCGGACGCGACCCGCTTCTGAATCGCCGCGATCGCGCGGAACGCCTCCTTGAGCTGCGCGCGCATCAGATCGGACAGTTCGTCGAGTGAGAGATGGTCGTCGGGTGGCTGGCCGGCGCGCAGCTGCGTCACCTGATGCTCGAGCCGGAGGTTGTTGATCAGCGTGAACGCGTCACGCAGCGTCTCGGCCTCGCCATCGGGCAGCGTGCCCGCCGCGCCGGCAGCCTGCAGGCGTTCCCGGGTCGAGGCGATCGTCACCCCGGCCGCGATCGCCCCCCATCGCGCCAGCGCCAGGATCGGCACCATCCCACCGCGTTTGAGGTCCAGGCGTCCGGCGTGCTCGCCGCCGTGCTCGACCACCAGCCCACGCAGAAAGCCCGTCGGCGGCCGCTGCGCGACCGCCAGCCGCGCGAGCTGGCGCAACAGACCCGGATGGTCGGGGGCCAGCCGGAACGTATCGGCGACCGGGGTGCCGGTGTGCACGCCCCAGACCGGACGCGAGTCCAGCAACGTCGAGGTCAGCACCAGCGCCTTGTCCTGCGACGGGTCCTCCAGCCACGAGCGGGCGACTCGCTGCCAGGAAGCGACCGGGCGGACGAACGCGGGCGCGGCCGCGGAGACGCCGTTTTGATCGGACGGCAGGCCGCAGCTCTGCAGCCCGTCGATCACCACGCGCCCGAGCGCCACCAGTCGATCCCGGATCGTGTCCGGATCGTCGTTGGCGTTGGGATCCTCGAACCACACGATCGCCGAGTCGACGTCGGACGACGGCAGCGCCTCGCGCCGGGCCTGGCTGCCCATCGCCAGCCAAGCGAACTTCGGCAGTGGCTCGCCGCCGGCGGTCTCGCGATGTTCACATGCGAGCTCGAGCAGGCGCCGGGTGAGCGTGTCGACGCAGACCGCATAGACCGCCATCACGTTCGCGGCCGCGACCTGGGCGTCGTGCAGCGAGATCACCATCGGCCGCAGCTCGGAGGCGACCGACTGCAGCTCGGCGACCGACGACGCCTCAGCGATCCGCTGGCGCAGATAGAACGACGAGCGCGTGCGGACCGCAACCAGGTCGAGGTCCTCGACCACCCCGAGCACATCACCGGCGGCCGACAGCACCGGGCAGTGACGCAGTCCGCGGTCAAACATCTCCAGCAGCACCGCTCCCGCCGGCCGATCAGCGACGGACGTGAACGCCGGCGCCGACATCACCGCCGAGACCGGCGCGTCGGCCGACATCCCCGCCGCGACGACCTTCACCCGCAGATCCCGGTCGGTGACGATCCCGTAGCCGCGGCCGCCGAGCGCGACCACGACCGCGGTCGCGGTTGACTGGCTCATCCGCGTCGCGGCCTCGCGGATCGACGTCTCGGGCGGGCAGACGACCGGGTCGCCCTGGAGCAGGTTGCCGACCGGATCGTCGGCGAGGTTGCGGGTCGCTTCCCGGGCCAGGACGTGCAGGTCGGTGGGCTCGGTCAGCAGCGTGCGGGCGACGTACCGCAGCCCCTCGGGTGCCGACAGCAGGCGCTCGGCGAGCTCGGTGCCGATCCGATAGCAGGACGTGTCCTGCATCACCGCGCGGGCCTCGAATCCGGTCGGCAGGCCGCTCAGCATCGAGGCCTGGCCGAACACCTCGCCGGGCCTGAGCAGGTCGAGCACGCGGCCGTCGGAGACGATCTCGACCTGGCCCGAGCGGACCACACGCAGATAGCGGACGGGCTCCTCGCCCTGCGAGAAGATCACGGTGCCGGCCGAGAACGACTCGAGCTCGGCGGCAGCTGCGACGCGCGCGACGGCGGCCGCGTCGAGCTCGTCAAACGGCGGATAGGAGCGCAGGAACCGGGCGATCTCGGGGGTCGAGCCGTCGCTCACCCGGCACAGGCTAGTGTCCCGCGTCGCTGATTTGCTGACAGTCGAGGCACCCCCTGAGCTGCTTCTATGCGTCAGATCGCTCGAACGTTGTTGATTGCGTACACAGGGGTTGTACGCAGATCACAAAGTTCGCAGTCGGTAGGTGGTTTGTGCGACCCCGCGCGCCGCGTGGATCCGACACCACGCAGCCACGGGGTCGACGATCAGGCGGCGTCCTGCTTGATCATGTCCGCGCACTTCTCGCCGACCATCATGGTCGTGATGTTCGGGTTGATCGCCGGCAAGAACGGCAGGATCGAACCGTCGCAGACGCGCAGGCTCTGCACCCCGCGCACCCGCAATCGCGGGTCGACAACCGCCATCGGGTCTGAGTCGGGACCCATCTTCGCCGTGCATGCCGGGTGGTAGACGGTGTTGTGGGTCCTGTGCATGTAGTCGACCAGCTCGTCGTCGGTCTGTGCGTCGGGTCCCGGCGCCAGCTCGGCCCCGGCCCAGTGGGCCATCGGCGACTGCGAGACGATCTTGCGCGCCAGCCGCATCCCGTAGGCCATCACCCGTTCGTCGTGGCCCTCCGGATCGGTGAAGTACCGCGGGTCGACCCGCGCCCGGTCGCGGTAGTCGCGCGAGCGCAGCCGGACCGTCCCGCGCGAGCGCCCCCGGCACACGTTCGGGGTCAGGCAGAAGCCGTTCTCGGTCGTCGGATAGCCCCACCTGGCGGTGTTCATGTCAAACGGCACCGACCCGTAGTGCATCATCAGGTCGGGCCGGTCAAGCCCTTCCTCGGAGGTCGAGAACAGTCCGATCTCCCACCACTGGGTCGACGACTGGATCATCGGCTGCTTGGCGTCCCACTGGACGATCCCCTCGACGTGATCGTCGAGGTTTGAGCCGACGCCCGGCGAGTCGACCTTGACCTCGATCCCGAACTCCCGCAGATGCTCGCCAGGGCCCACGCCCGACAGCATCAGCAGCTTCGGGGTGTCGATCGAGCCCGCCGAGAGGATCACCTCGCGCGTCGCGGTCACCTCGGCCTGGGTCAGCAGGTCCGGTGTCAGGTAGCGCACCCCGGTCGCCCGACCACCGTCGATCACCACGTCGTTAACCCAGCAGCCGGTCCGGACCTCGAGGTTGGAGCGACTGTCGAGGATCGGATGCAGGTAGGCGTGCGAGGTCGACATCCGGGTGTTGTCGGCACCGGAGTTGATCTGAAACCAGCCGGCACCGTTGCAGACCGTCGAGCCCTCGTTGTAGAGACTGGTCGGCAGCCCCGCGAGCGCCGCCGCCTCCAGCAGCGCGACCCCGCACGGGTCGGCGGGCGGCACCGTACGGATGTTGACCGGGCCGCTGCGCCCGTGATGGTCGCCGGGGCCGTCGTTGGTCTCCAGCCGCGTGATCAGCGGCCAGCACTCGGCCGACGACCAGCCGGTACAGCCCATCGCGGCCCACTCGTCGAGATCCTCCTTCGGCGTCCAGAACGCGATACAGGAGTTGTGCGACGAGCAGCCACCGAGCACCTTCGCGCGGGCATGACGCAGGAACGAGTTGCCCTTCTCCTGCGGTTCGACCAGATAGTCCCAGTCATAGCCGGAGTCGAGCAGGTGCATCCATTCCTCAAGCCGCAGGACCGCCTGGTCTCCGACATCGGACGGGCCGGCCTCGATCAGACAGACCGAGACCGACGGGTCCTCCGACAGCCGCGCGGCCAGCACGCAACCGGCGGTGCCGCCGCCCGCGATCACGTAGTCGAACTCTCCGGATTGGATCATGGCGCCGCGTCTCCTAGGTGCTCGTCGGGCAAGGTCGGGATCTGCTCGCGGCTCTCCTCCAGCGCCTTCTCGGTCTTATGGCGCTGCACCGTGAAGTAGTAGATCGAGCCGATTATGAATGAGCCGCCGATGAAGATGTAGGCACCCCAGGTGAAGTACCAGGGACTGCCGTAGACCTCCTCGCGCGGCCAGGCGATGTTGAACGCGACGAGGGCGCCATAGACGACCGCGATCAGGTTGATGATGAAGCCGAAACGGCCCAGGCTGAAGTACGGGCCGTGCTCGGGCCGCGGCCACTGACCCTTGAGTCGGCGCGACAGCATCGAGCCGGTGACCGCCAAATACGGCAGGTAGAACATGATGATCGCGACCGAGGTCAGCGTCGTGAACGCCGACTGGTTGGCGATATTGACCGCGAGTAGCGCCAACGAGCACACGCCGACGAACAGCGCCGGGATGATCGGCACCTTGGCGCGGCCGGAGACGCGCGCCAGCGAATTGCCACCGGGCAGCCGCCCGTCTCGCGCCATCGAGAACAACATTCGGATACAGGCGGTCTGGACCGCCAACGTACACACCAGGATCGCCAGCCCCGAGTCGGCGAGGAACACGTTGCCGGTGGTGTTGCCAAGCGCCTGCTTGACGATGAACGGCAGCCCGTTGGCGGCGTCATGGATGTTCTTGACGGCCATCAGCGCGAACAGGATCAGCAGCGCGCCGAGCACCGAGGCGGCTAGCAGCGCGCGGATGATCGCGGGCGGCGCCGCGCGTCTTGGGTCGTGGGTCTCCTCGGCCAGCGTGCCCGCCGTGTCGAACCCGTACATCACGTAGGCGGACATGATCCCGCCGATCAGGAAGGCTCCGAAATAGCCCCACCTGTGGCCGTCGCCGGTGCCGAGCGTCTGCGTGACCACGCCGGGGCCGCGATGGAAGTGGAAGCAGAGCAGGATCACGAGGATCGTGCAGCCGATCAACTCGGCGGTCACGCCGATGTTGTTGATCATCGCCATCACCCTGACCCCGAGCATGTTCACGATCGTCGCGAAGATCACGAGGATCGCGCCGAGGATCAGCGCGTTCTTGGCCCCGTCGGGTGTGTTGTAGAGGCCGGCATTCGAAGCGCTGCCGACGAACTGGAGCTTGGGTGTGATCAGCGGCAGCACGACCTGCCACGCGACCGCGACCGCGGCCACCGTGACGATCGAGCCGATGATCAGGATCCATCCGGTCATCCAGGAGACGAAGTCGGTACCGATCCGCTTGGACCACTGGTACACCGATCCGGCCAGCGGGAACTGCCCGGCCAGCTCAGCGAAGCACAGCGCCACGCACATCTGGCCGCCCAGCACGACGAACCACGACCACCAGACCGCCGGCCCGGCGGAGGCGACGCCGAACCCGAACAGCTCAAAGACGCCGGTGAGGATCGAGATGTACGAGAAACCCGCGGCAAACGAGGAGAAGCCGCCGAGGGAGCGATCGAGCTCCTGCTTGTAGCCGAAGCCGGCTAGCTCGTCGCTGTCACCCCCGGGGCCGCCGGTCTCGTCAGGCGCATCTACGGCTGCCATCGATCACAAACCTCCCCCGGCCGCGCCGGTCCGGCGCGACTCATCGGATACGAATACCGGCCACCCGGGCGCGCGGCGCTGATCGCGCATCGTCGAACAGATTGACCCAGGTCGAATCGCGCTGTTGTATATCAGTTGCCTATTTGTGTCAACGACTGGGACGGAGAGCCGATGAGCGCCACCGCAGCGCCGCAGATGTTTGTCGCCGGAGACTGGCGCTCGGCAGCCAGCGGCGAGACGTACAACACGACCAGCCCCGCGACCGGTGCAGAGATCGGCGCGATCCCCCAGGGCGACCGCAGCGACGCCCAGGCGGCGATCGCGGCCGCGGCGCAAGCCGCGGACGCCTGGGGCCGCGCGACGGCGTTCGAGCGCGCCGCCAAGATGCACGCCGTCGGCGACATCATCGCCTCCCGGCGCGACGAGCTCGCGCAGACGCTGACGCTCGATCAGGGTAAGCCGCTACAGGCCGAGGCCTACGACGAGGTCGACGAGCTGATCGAGTACTGGCGCGCGGCGGCCGAGGACGGCAAGCGGCTCGGCGGCGAGTTGCCCAACTCGTTCTCGCCCGGCAAGCGGGTGCTGCTACAACGCCGTCCGCGCGGCGTCGTCGGCGTGATCAGCCCGTGGAACTGGCCGTACACGATGCCCGCCGAACTGATCGCGCCGGCACTCGCGTGCGGCAACGCTGTGGTCTGGACGCCGGCGCCGACGACGGCGCTGTCGGCGGTCGCGCTCGCCCGCTGCATCGCCGATGCCGACCTGCCGGCCGGCGTGTTCAACCTCGTCACCGGACCCGGCGCCGTGGTCGGCAACGAGATCGCGGGCAACCCCGCGGTCGGCGGCGTCGGCTTCATCGGCTCGACCGGCACCGGTCGGCTGGTCGCCGAGGCAGCCGCCGGCAAGGCGCTGGTGCTTGAGATGGGCGGTAACGGTCCGATCGTGCTGCTCGACGACGGCGACGTCGACGCCGCCGTCGAGGCCACGGTCACCGCGTGCTTTCTGTGCGCCGGCCAAAGCTGCACCGCCGGCGAGCGGATCCTCGTGCACCGCGCCGTCTATGAGCAGTACGTCGAGAAGCTCGTCAAAGCCGTGACCGAGCGGATCGTCCTCGGGGACCCGTTCGACGCGGCGACAACGATGGGCCCGCTCAACAACGAGGGCGTCGCGCGCAAGATGGACGAGCACGTCGCCGACGCGCTGGAGCGTGGAGCCGAGGCGATGACCGGCGGCGAGCGTGCCCCGACGTTCCCGACCGACCTGTATTGGGAGCCGACGGTGCTGGCCGGCGTCCCCAGCGACGCCCGAGTGTCGGAGGAGGAGACCTTCGGCCCGATCGCCCCGGTCGTCGAGATCGAGTCGCTCGAACAAGCGATCGGCCTCGCTAACGAGTCCCCCTATGGACTGCTGTCGGCGATCTTCACCGGAGATCTGCACAACGGCCTGCGCTACGCCGACGAGGTCCACACCGGCTGGGTCAACATCAACGAATCCTCGAACTACTGGGAGTCGCACCTGCCGTTCGGCGGTCGCGCCGGCACCGACTCCGGCATCGGCAAGGTCGGCGGCAACCATGTGATGCAGTCGTTCACCGAGCTGCAGACGATCGTGATCTCGCCCGACGCCCGTCGCTCGTGACCGCCTCAGAGGGCTCGAGCGCGCTCGTGCCCGAGCCGGCGACCTGGGGCGACGAGCGGGCCGCGCAGCTGCTCGCGGCGGTCCTCGCCGGCTCGCCGCGAGCGACCGCCGAGCTCGCCGCGGAGCTGTCGCTGTCAGACGACGAGTGCGCAGCGTCGTTGGCGGTGCTCGCCCGACACGGCCTGGTGGCGGTCGACGAGCGTGACGCCACGGTCTCGGCGGGCCAGGCCGCGCTGCGGTTCGCGCGGTCGAACAAGGGGCGCGACGACCTGCTCGAACTCGCCGACGCGCGGTTGCGCCGGCTCGCGTCCGAGACCGGCGAGACGGCCAACCTGATCGTCGGTCGCGCGGGCGGCACCGAGGCGGTCGCGCAGGCCGACGGCTCGCACATGCTCGGGATCGCAAACTGGGTCGGGCGGCCGCTGGGCCTGCATTGCACGGCAGCCGGCAAGGTGCTGCTGGCCTACGGCGCCGCGACGCTGCCCGACGGCGCGCTCGAGGCCTGGACGTCTGAGACGATCACCACGCGAGCCGGGCTGCAGATCGAGCTCGAAGGCGTCCACGACCGCGGCTACGCGCTGCTCGTCGACGAGCTCGAACCGGGGCTGTCGGCGGTGGCGGCACCGGTCCGCGAGCGCGACGGCGAGGTGGTCGCGGTGCTGTGCGTGTCGGGTGCCACGCTGCGGTTGCCCCGCCAGCGCCTGGATCTGCTCGGTCGGCTGTGCGTCGAGCAGTCCGACGAGCTGTCGGTCGCGCTCGGCTGGACACCGGCCTGAGCGACCTCCGGCTACAGGACCGAGCGGATCTCGTCGTCGAACGTCGCGATGTGCTCGGCGACGACGCGGCGCGCGCGAGCCGGGTCGCCGGCGACGATCGCGCCGAGCATCTCGCCGTGCTCGTGGACGCGCGCGAACAGGTGCGGCAGCCGATCCAGCACCAGGTACCAGATCCGCAGCGAGAGGTTGAAGTAGCGCCCGAGCGTGTCCGCCAAGAACGGGTTGCCGGCGGCCTCGTAGACGAACCGATGCACGCGCGCGTCGAGCTCCATCAGCGCCGCGGTGTCGTCGGACCCGCGGCTGGAGTGCAGCTCGGCGATCAGCCGTTCGGCCTCGGCTCGCTGGGCGGCCGTCGCGTGCTCGGCGGCCCGCTGGGCGGCAAGCCCCTCGAGCTGCGCGCGGACATCGGAGATGTACGCGAGGTCGGTGATGTTGATCTCCGACGCGAACGTCCCGCGTCGGGGATAGACCGTCACCAGGTTCTCGAGCGCGAGTCGCTTGATCGCCTCGCGAACCGGGGTGCGACCGATCCCCAGCTCGCCGCCGAGCACGTCCTCGTCGATCGGCTCGCCGGGGGCGATCCGCAGGGTCACCAGGCGGTCGCGCAGCTCGGCGTAGGCACGGTCTGCGAGCAGCCCTCGCGGAGCCTGCGCGCCGGGCGCCTCCCCGCGCGGCTGACGACCCCGCACCGCGCTGGCGCTCATCAGCTCATCACCGTGACGAAGGCTGATATATGAGTCATCGGCCAGGAGTCTAACATTTGCTCGATGACGGTCAGCGACCACGGTGCCGACGAGGTCGCCGACCGGATCGCCGGTGGCGAGGCGCTCCGCGCGGCCGACGTCGTGCACGAGCTCGCGCGGCACACGCCATTGCTGAGCTCGCGCAGCCTGTCTGAGCTGGCCGGTGGCCGGGTCGTGGTCAAGGCCGAGAACCTGCAGCGCACCGGATCGTTCAAGCTGCGCGGCGCGACGCACAAGATCAGCCGGATCGAGGCGCCGGCCGGGGTCGTCGCCGGCAGCGCCGGCAACCACGCCCAGTCGCTGGCCTACGCCGCGCGCGCCAAGGGGATCCCCTGCGAGGTGTTCATGCCGCGCGAGGCACCCGTCGCCAAGGCCGCGGCGGTGCAGGCGTTCGGCGGATCGATCGAACTCGGCGGCGAAACCGTCGATGACTGCGTCACGCGTGCGCTGCAGCGCGCCGCCGAGACCGGCGCCGCGTTCGTGCACCCATTCGATGATCCCGACGTGATCATCGGCCAGGCGACGCTCGGGCTCGAGCTGCTGCAGGACGTCCCGGACCTCGAAACCGTGATCGTGCCGGTCGGCGGCGGTGGACTGATCTCGGGCATCGCCGGCGTCGTCAAGCTGGCGCGCCCCGACACGCGCGTGATCGGGGTGCAGGTCGACGTCTGCGCGCCGTTTCCGGAGTCGATCGCGCGCGGCGAGCCGCTGATGTGCACGCCGAAGGCGCCGACGATCGCCGATGGAATCGCGGTCAAGCGGCCGGGCGCGATCACGCTGCCGCTCGTCACCCGCTGGGTCGACGAGCTGGTCGTCGTCGACGAGGACGAGACCGCTGACGCGATGGTGTGGCTGCTGGAGCGTTCGAAGCTGGTGGTCGAGGGTGGGGGCGCCGTCGGGGTCGCCGCGGTGCTGTCGGGCAAGGTCACGGCGGGTGACTCGGGCGCAACCGCGATCGTGCTGTCGGGCGGCAACGTCGACGCCGGTCTGCTGGCGGCAATCGCCCAGCGGGCCGAGACGAACGCCGGACGGCGGTTGCGGTTGTTCACCCGGATCAGCGACCGGCCCGGAGGCCTGGCGGCGCTGTTGACGACGATCGCGCAAGCGGGCGGCAATGTCGTCCATGCCGATCACGTCCGCGAGGCGGTGCCGCTGCACGTCCGCGAAACGGGTCTCGAGATCACGCTCGAGACGCGCGGACCCGAGCACGGCCAGGCGATCGTCAACGCGTTGGAGTCAGCGGGCTACTCGGTCCGGCGGCTGGCTTCCTAGATGCCGGAGCCCGCGGCCGCGCGAGCGCCGGGGCCGCGGACTCGAGCATCCAGCTCACAGTCCCGGCCCAGCTCGTATGCTTAGTGAACAAACACGAGGTTTTAAGGGGCACAGATGAAGAGCAGGGGGCAGATCCGGACAGCCTTTGTGCTGTCCGTAGCGGCAGCGGTCGTCGCACTCGCAGGCGCCACGACGGCGTCGGCGAAGTCGATCGTCGTCGGCCGGCTCACGCTGGACGCCTACAGTCCGACGACGGTCGGGCACAGCGCGCAACTGAGGACGCGTCGGCTGGCCAAGGGCAAGCTGTACGTGCTGAATGTTCAGGGCACGGTGAGCTTCTACGCGGCGGTCGACTACCTGCAGATCCAGAAGCCGTTCACAAGGTTCTGCGGGCGCCCACAGGCGGCGCCGCTGTTCGGCTCGGCCGGCGGCGTTGGTCCGGTCTCCAACGACGCCGCATTCATCTTCGCGCAGCCGATCTCGAGCGGTAGCTGCGCGGCGCTGAAGCTGCCGGTCGAGTACCCCAACTTCCAGGTCAACAACGGCTTCGGCTGGGGTCACCCGGCGTTGCTGAGCCCGAAGCCGATCCGCCGCCCGACGGCCAACCACTCCTACAACTTCGCGATCGTCGGCCAGGGACGCCCGCTCGGCGCCGAGCTCGTCGACCCCGATACGCGCGATGACTACGGCAGCTTCCGGATCACGGTCCGCAAGGCGATCGCGTCGGATTGCAGCCATCATCAGTGGAAGGCATTCGCGCTCAAGCGCGCGGCGATCTGCACCGGTGACACCGCTCACACCACCGGCACGATCCCGAAGCCCGCGAAGGTCAAGCCGCTGAAGACGCCACAGGGGCCGATCGCCCACGTCGTGCGCGATTCGGATTTCCCGACGGCGGTCAACGCACAGCTACCGGCCGGCGCGCTGGGTGCGGCCCGCTTTGCTCGCTACGCGACGATCGACGCCGCCGCCGCGCGCAAACAGCGGACGATCCTGGCCGGCCACAAGCTGCGATCGGCGGCGATCGCCCAGATCAACGGCAAGATGCTGCCGTTGATCACGTCGACGGCGATGCAGTTCGCCGGCGCATCTAAGGCGAGCTCGGCCTACGTGGCTCTGGCAGCGCTGGATGCCGGCGCCAACGCACCCGGGTCGAGCAGCGCAGCGGTCAGCGCGGCGCCAGGTCTGAGCGGCGAGACGATCACCTACAAGGGCGCCAGCCCCGGGATCGAGGTGATCGCCCACGCGGGAACGGGCGTGTACGCGCTGCGGGAGTCGCAGACGGCCGCCAGCGGGCCGGTATCGGCGGGCGCTGTGCGGTCGCTGCTCGGATCGCTGATCAGACGCTGAACACGCCGCGACGGCGCCGGGTTGGGCGACCGCTCAGTCGCCCAGCTCGGTCCGTCGCCGAGCGACGAACTCACGCAGCTGCTCGTCGACCGCGGAGTCGATCGCCGGCTGCTCGTACTCAGTCAGGGTCTTGCGCCAGATCTCGCCGGCGCGGGCGGTCGTGTCGCGACCGCCGTTGCGCTGCCAGCGGTCGAAGTTCTCAGTCGAGGACAGCAGCGGCCGGTAGAAACACTCGCGGAAGCGCTCGAGCGTGTGCGCGGCGCCGAGAAAATGGCCGCCGGCACCGACCTCGACGTGGGCGTCGAACGCCAGCGAGGCCTCGTCGATCTCCAGTGGCGTGAACTCGTGGCGCAGCTCGCGCAGCAGCTCGATGTCGACGATGTACTTCTCGTAGCAGGAGACGAGCCCGCCCTCAAGCCAGCCGGCCGAGTGCATCACGTAGTTGGCACCTGCCAGGAACGTCGGCAGAAACGTCATCAGCGACTCGTACGCCGCCTGAGCGTCGACCGTCTGCGACGCGTTCAAGGCGCCACCGCCGCGCCACGGCAAGCCGAAGTGGCGAGCGATCTGGCCGGTGCAGAGCACGCCGATCCCCGACTCCGGCGTGCCGAACGAGGGCGAGCCGGACTGCATGTCGGTGTTGGACAGAAACGAGCCGAACACGACCGGCGCGCCCGGGCGGATCGTCTGAACCAACGCGATCCCGGCCAGCGCCTCAGCCATCTGCTGCACCAGCGTCGCCGGCAGCGACACCGGCGACATCGCTCCCATCAGCAGGAACGGGGTGATGATCACCGCCTGTCCCCGCTTGACGTACTCGAACATCGCCCCGAGCATCCGGTCGTCGTAGCGCAACGGGCTGTTGATGTTGATCAGCGAGATCGACACCGGCGCCCGCTCGATCGCCTCGGCGCCACCGAACAGGATCTCCCCCATCGCGATCGTGTCGGCGGCATTCGGTCCCGACGTGACCGACCCCATGTACGGCTTGTCGGCCAGCGTCTGCAGCGCGTACACCATGTCGAGGTGGCGCGAGTCCAGCGGCCGGTCCTCGGGCTCGCAGATCGTGCCGCCGGCCGAGTCCATCTCGGGGAAGTACTGAGACAGTCGGACGAGGTTCTCGAAGTCGGCCATCTTGGCATCGCGCCGGACATCGCCCTCGCGGATGAACGGGCAGCCGTAGACCGGCGAGAAGACCATGTTGTCGCCGCCGATCGTGACCGTGTTGGCCGGGTTACGAGCCTGGAGCTCGAACTCGCGAGGCGCCTTGGCGACCTGCTCGAGGATCCATTCGGGATCGAACCGGACCCGGTTCTCGTCCTCGACGATCTGCCCGGCATCGCGCAGTAGCTCCACCGCCTCGGGCAGCAGGAACTCGATCCCGAGCTCGGAGACGATCCGCCGCCAGCCGCGATCGAGCGTCGCCATCGCCTCCTCAGAGAGGATCTCGTAGCGGGGCATCTCGTTGGTGAACATGGCGGCAGTCCTCCTCCGACGGTTGATCGACGGTCGTTCGAACGCGGCTTGACGTGCGGCCGTGCGGACGTAATATACGCCGCATGGAACAACAGTTCCAAGTCAGTCGTGCGAGCGGCACCGCGGCGATCGACCGCGGCGCCGAACTGCTCGTCCGCGTGCTCGAGTCGCCGGAGCCGACGGCGCTGACCGAGCTGGCGAGGGCGACCGGGATCCCGAAGTCGACCGCATCGCGGCTGGTGACGGCGCTCGAACGTCGCGGACTGATCGAGCAGGACGGCGCGCGCGGACGGCTGCGCCCCGGCCCGGCGATCCTGCGCGCCGCCGAGCGAGGCTTGCTGGAGCGCAACCTGGTCGAGCTCGCCGGCCCCTCGCTTGACGCGCTCGGCACCGAGACCGGCGAGACGATCAACCTCGCGGTACCTGGCCACGCCGGCGTCGAGCACCTCGTCCAGGTCGATTCGGCCCACTTCCTCGGTGCCGGCCAATGGGTCGGCCACGCGGTCGGCTACCACTGCACCGCGGTGGGCAAGGTGTTTCTCGCGTTCAGCACGGCACGGCTGCCCGACGACCCGCTGGAGCCGATGACCGAGCTGACGATCACCGACCGTCAGCAGCTGCAGACCGAGCTCGACGACGTGCGCGAGCGCCGCTTTGCCGCTGCGGTCGACGAGCTCGAGCTCGGACTCGCGGCGATCGCCTCGCCCGTCTGCGGCGCCGGCGGCAACGTGATCGCGGCCCTGTCGATCTCGGGCCCGACGACGCGGATGTCCGCCCAACGGATCGACGAGATCGAGCCGCGTCTGATCAAAGAGGCCCAAACGCTGAGCGACCGGCTCAGCCCCACCCCCCAAGGAGAACCGATCGCATGACCCACGAGGAGATCCTGCAGTTGCTGTTCGACGAGACCCTCGTCGGGAATGCGCCGGCCGTCAAGGACGGGGTCAACGGCGGTCTCGAGGATGGGCTCGGCGCCGATCGGATGCTGTACGAGGCGCTGATCCCCTCGTTGGAGGAGGTGGGTGCCCGCTTCGAGCGGGGCGACTATTTCGTGCCGGAGATGCTGATCGCCGCGCGCGCGATGCAGGGCGCGCTCGACATCTTGCGCCCGATCCTGGCCGAGACGGGCGTCAGGACCGTCGGCACGTTTTTGATGGGGACGGTCAAGGGCGACGTCCATGACATCGGCAAGAACCTCTGCAACATCATGCTCGAGGGCGCCGGGTTCACGGTGATCGACCTCGGCGTCAATGTCCCGCCGGAGAAATTCGTCGAGCAGATCGGCGAGCACAACCCCGACGTCGTCGGGTTCTCGGCGTTCCTGACGACGACGATGCCGATGTTCAAGGCGAACATCAACGCGCTTCAGAAGGCCGGGGTTCGAGACGACGTGATCGTGATGGTGGGCGGCGCGCCGGTCACCCAGGAGTACGCCGACGCGGTCGGCGCCGACGGCTACTCGGCGGACGCGTCGAGCGCGGTGAAGAAGGCGAAGGAGCTGATCGAGCTACGCCGGGAGAAGGTCCCGGCGTGAGCCCAGCGGCCGGCGGGAAATCGGTCCCCGCCAACCTCGTCGCCGCGGTTGAGCACCTCGTCAAGAAGCCGATCTGGGACTGCCGGATGTGCGGCCAGTGCGTGTTGCATGACACCGGCCTGACGTGCCCGATGACGTGCCCGAAGACGCTGCGCAACGGACCCTGCGGGGGCGTTCGCCCCAACGGCCACTGCGAGGTCAAGCCGGAGATGCGTTGCGTCTGGGTCAAGGCGGTCGAGCGCTCAGAGCGGCTGCCGGTGTGGCGCGGACACGTCGACCAACTGCGCCCGCCGGTCGACAACCGCCTGCAGGGCGAGTCGTCGTGGATCAATCTCGCGAGCGGCCGCGACAAGCGCACGCCCGCCGGCTGGGCGTCGCGGCAGTGAGCGCGCTCGAGCGCAAGCTGGACGCGGGCGAGTTCGTCGTGACGGCCGAGATGCCGGTGATCGACGGTGGCGGCCACGCCGAGCTTCAGCGCCAGCTGGAGTTCATGCGCCCGTACGTCGACGCCTACAACGCGACCGACAATCCGGCCGCGCACGCGCACGTCTCGCCGCTGGCGATCTCGATCGGGTTGCTGCAGGTCGGCGCCGAGCCGATCATGCAGCTGGTCTGTCGTGACAAGAACCGGCTCGCGTTGGAGGCCGACCTGATGGGCGCCGCGATGTACGGGGTCCACAACGTCTGCTGTTTGACCGGCGATGACGTCACCGCCGGCGACGAGCCTGAGGCGCGCCGGGTGTTCGATCTTGACGGCGTCCAACTCGTCGCGCTGGCGCGGATGCTGGACAGCGGTCACTACCTGTCGGGCCGGGCGATCGATCCGGTCCCGCACTTCTGCGTGGGCGCGGTCGAGAACCCCAGCGCGCCGCCGCTGGATTATCGGATCCGGCGGGCGGCCAAGAAGGCGCTGGCAGGGGCGCGCTTCCTGCAGCTGCAGATGATCTACCGGACCGCCCAGCTGGAGCGGTTCGTCGCGGCCGCAGTCGATACCGGGCTGAGCTCGCGGCTGGCGATCATCCCCTCGATCATGATCCTGCGAAGCGCCGGCGCGATGCGGTTCGTGGCCTCGAGTGTGCCCGGGATCGACATGCCGGACGAGCTCGTGCGCCGCGTCGAGTCGGCGCGCGACGCCGAGGCCGAGTGCTTCGAGATCGCCTACGAACTGGCCTCGCACGCGATCGCGCAACCCGGGATCGCCGGACTTCACTTCATCTCGTTTCGTAAGGATGCGGGGATCGCGCAGCTCTGTGCCCGCCTCGGCATCGCAACCAAACAGGAAAGAGAGTCACATGGACACAGTCCTTCGTTCGCGGTCGGCTAGCGTCACGATCGGCGCTGAGCAGCCGTTCTGCGTGATCGGGGAGCGGATCAACCCGACCGGACGCAAGACGTTCGCCGAGGAGCTGCGTGGTGGCGACCTGTCCACGGTCACGGTCGACGCGCTGGCGCAGGTGCAGGCGGGCGCCGACATGCTCGACGTCAATGCCGGAATTCCGCTGGTCGACGAGCCCGAGCTGCTGAAGTCGATGCTGCGCACCGTCCAGGACGCGGTCGAGGTGCCGATCTGCATCGATTCGTCGGTGATCGAGGCGCTCGAGGCCGGGCTGTCGGTGTACGAGGGCCGGGCGCTGGTCAACTCGGTGACCGCCGAGGACGAGCGGCTGGAGGAGATCCTGCCGCTGGTGGCCAAGTACGACGCCGCCGTGATCGGCTTGGCCAACGACGAGACCGGGATCCCCGAGACACCGCAGAAGCGGCTCGAATGCGCCCGCAAGATCGTGTCGGTCGCCGGCGAGCACGGAATCAAGCCCGAGGACGTGATCATCGACCCGCTGGCGATGACGGTCGGCGCCGCCACCGACGCGGTCACGATCACGCTGCAGACGATCTCGCTGATCCGTGGGGAGCTCGGCGTCAACATGTGCCTCGGCGCTTCGAACGTGTCGTTCGGGCTGCCCCGGCGCCATGTGCTCAACGCGGCGTTTCTGCCGATGGCCGCCGCGGCCGGGCTGACCAGCGCGATCATGTCGACCGCCGAGGTCTGCGTCAGCTCGGTGCGCGCCACCGACCTGCTGCTCGGTCACGACCCATGGGGCGCCAACTGGATCGCCGCCCACCGGGCCCGCCAGGCGGCGGAGAAAACCGCCAGCACCGCGTGAGCGCATCGGTGCCCAAGCGGCCGCGGACCCGGGAGCTTGACGAGACCGAGGTCGCCCCCGACGACGGAGCGATCCGGGTGCGACTGCGCTTCATGCCCGACGGCAACGAGGTGCGGGTTCCCAGCGGCACCCCGATCTTCGATGCCGCCAGCTGGAACGGGATCGCGATCGACTCCACCTGCGGTGGCTACGGCACCTGCAAGAAGTGCAAGGTGAAGATCCTCGAGGGCGAGGTCCCGATCGGCGCGGTGGACCCGCGCGCGTTCACCCCGGCCGAGCTGCGCGACGGTTGGCGACTGGCATGTCGCGCCGGCGCGCGCGAGGACCTGGTGGTGGAGGTGCCGCCGCTGCAGACGCGGCCGAAGGCGGCGATGGCGGGCGTCGGCCGGCACGTGATCCTGCGCCCCTCGGTGCAGAAGCGCCATCTCGTCCTCGAAGAGCCGACGCTTGAGGACCAGCGCTCGGATCTCGCCCGGGTGCTGGACGGGCTCGAGGACCTCGAGCCGTCCGCGTCGATCGAGCTGTTGCGGGAGCTGGGCACGACGATGCGCGCCGCGAAGTTCGACGTGACCGCCGTCGTCTGTGACCGCGAGCTGATCGCGCTCGAGCCCGGCGACACCACCGCGCGCCGCTACGCGATCGCGTTCGATCTCGGGACCACCACGGTGGTGGCGACGCTGTTGGATCTGGAGACCGGGCAGCCGGCGGCGGTCCGCTCGATGCTCAATCGCCAACAGCCCTACGGCGCCGACGTGATCACCCGGATCTCGGCGACGATGATGGACTCGGGCGCACTGCAGGCGCTGACCGATCGCGCTCACGAGACGCTCACCGAGCTGACCGACGAGGTGCTGGCCGAGGCCGCGGTGGCGCCCCACGAGGTCTATGAGATCACGATCTGCGGCAACGTGACGATGATGCAACTGGCGCTCGGGATCGACCCGGAGCCGCTGTCGATGGCGCCGTTCGTGGTCGCCACCCATCAACTCCCGCCGGTCAAGGCGCTCGACTTCGGCGTCGCCGTGCACCCGCGCGCCCCGGCGTTCGTGTTCCCCTCGCTCGGCGCCTACGTGGGCGGCGACATCGTCGCCGGGATGCTCGCGTCGGGCCTGACCCGCGACAAGCGGCTGCGGCTGTTCATCGACGTCGGCACCAACTCCGAGATCGCGCTGGGCTCCGTCGAGCGGGTGGTGGCCACCGCGGCCCCGGCCGGCCCGGCGTTCGAGGCGGCCCAGATCCGTTGCGGGATGCGCGCGGCCGACGGGGCGATCGAGGGGCTCAAGATCGTGGAGGACGAGATCCAGCTCGAGGTGATCGGCGACTGCGAGCCGGTCGGAATGTGCGGCTCCGGGCTCGTCGACGCCGTCGCCGAGCTGTGCCACGCGGGGCTGCTGGACCACTCCGGCCGCTTCATCCCCGACGAGGATGCCGCCGAGCGCTTCCCCCAGCTTGCGCCGCGGCTGACGAAGATCGGCGAGGAGCGCGTGTTCGTGCTGCACTGGCGCGGCGAGGGTCGTGGGGGTGGTGGGCGGGATCCTGAGTCATCGGTGTTCCTGTCACAGCGCGACGTCCGCGAGCTGCAGTTCGCCAAGGCGTCGATCGCGACCGGCTGGGACATCCTGCTGCGCGAGCTTGGCGTCGATGCGTCCGAGATCCAGCAGGTGCTGCTGGCCGGCTCGTTTGGGGCCTACCTGTCGCCGTTGAGCGCGATCCGGATTGGTCTGGTGCCACGGATGGCGCTGCCGCGGATCATGTCGGCAGGCAACGTCGCCGGCGAGGGCGCCAAGATCGCCGCGTTGTCGCTGCGCGAGCGAGCCGAGGCCGAATCGATCCTGCGCGAGGTCCGCTACGTCGAGCTGTCGGGCCGACAGGACTTCAACGACCTGTTCATCGACCAGCTCGCATTTCCGGGATGACACGATGACCGCGGCGGTGATCTCGTGTGGCGCGCTCGCGCTCGACGTGCGGGCGATCACGCGGCGTCGTGGTTGGGATGTCGAGGTGGTGCCCGTCGACGCGTTCCTGCACAACCGGCCCGAGCGGATCGCGCCGGCGGTCGATGAGCTGCGGTCCCGCTTCGACGTGGTCGCGCTGGCGTACGCCGACTGCGGCACCTACGGGGCGCTGGACGACCTCGGTCTCCCCCGTCTCGCCGGCGACCACTGCTACGACGTGTTCGCGGGCTCCGAGCTGATCGAGCGGCTGCGGGCCGAGCAACCCGGCACGTTCTTCTTGACCGACTTTCTCGCCCGAACGTTCGAGCACACAGTGGTGCGTGAGCTCGGCCTCGATCGCCACCCCGAGCTGCGCGATGAGTACTTCCGCCACTACACGCGAGTCGTGTGGCTGGCGCAGCGGCCGACGCCCGCGACGCGCGCCTGCGCGCAGCGCGCGGCGGACACGCTCGGGTTGCCGCTGCAGATCGTGCAGACCGGCAACGCCGGACTCGAGCGTGCGCTCGAGCAGCTGCTGGGATGACCCGGCCGTTCCTGCTCGCGCAGCTGACCGATCCGCATATCGGCGCGAAATGGAGCGGTCGCAGCGAACCTACGAGCGCGCTCGCCGCCGCGATCGAGGCGCTGCGGGCGCTGCCCGACCGTCCCGACGCGGTGGTCGTCACCGGCGATCTGACCCACCGCGGCAAGCGCAGGCAGTATGCGGTCGTGCGCGAGCAACTGGAGCACCTCGAGTTGCCCTACCACGTGCTCGCCGGCAACCACGACCGCAGGGCCAAGCTCCGCGAGGCGTTCGGCCTCGAGGGCGACGGCGATGATCCGATCCGCTACAGCGCGGACGTCGGCCCGCTGCGATTGGTCGCGCTGGACACAACGATCCCGGGCGCCGCCGGCGGCGCCTTGGACGCCGCCGAGCTGCAGTGGCTGGCGTCGGCGCTCGCCGACGCGCCCGAGCGGCCGACCGTGATCGCGATGCACCACCCGCCGCTTGAGACCGGCGTGCCGGCCTGGGACGCGACCGCGATCGCCGGCGCTCAGCGCGCCGCGCTGCAGTCGCTGCTGGCCGGCAACCCACAGGTGCAAGCGATCGTCGCCGGACACCTGCATCGCTCGCTGGTCGCGAACTTCGCCGGCCGGCCGCTAGTGGTGCTGCCGAGCACGGCGCTGCAATCGCTGCTGGACTGGAGCTGTGATGAGTTCGTACTCGTGGCCGAGCCGCCCGCGTTCGCACTGCACGCCTGGGCCGGCGAGCAGCTCGTGACGCACCTGCAGCCGGTCCGCCGCGACTGACCCACGCGGCGCGACGCTCAGTCGGCCGCGCCGGCCTCGACCAGCAGCGTCGCGACGTCGGCGACGCGCAGATCCGCGCCCGCCCCCTGAACGCCGTCGTCGAGCATCACCGTGCAGAACGGGCACGCGACCGCAAGCGTCGAGGCGCCGGTCGCGACGGCCTCGCTGACGCGGTTGTCGTTGATCTGCGTGCCGCGCTCCTCCATCCACATGTGTGCGCCGCCGGCGCCGCAGCAGAACGTCTGCTTGCCGTGGCGTTCCATCTCAACCGGCGCGCCGACCGCTGCGACGAGCTCCCGCGGCGGCGCCAGCACGTCGTTGTGGCGGGCCAGGTAGCACGAGTCGTGGTAGGTGATCTGCAGATCCTGATCCCGGCGCGGGGAGAGCTTGCCGTCGGCGACCAATCGCGACAGCACCTCGGAGTGGTGGATCACCTCGTAGTCGCCGCCGAACTCCGGGTACTCGTTGCCGAGCGTGTTGAAGCAGTGCGGGCAGTTGGCGATGATCTTGGTGACGCCGGCCTCGTTGAGCGTGGCGACGTTCTGCTCGGCGAACGCCTGGAACACGTACTCGTTGCCGATCCGGCGGGCCGGATCGCCGGTGCAGGCCTCGCGCGGGCCGAGGATCGCGAAGTCGACACCGGCCTTCTGCAGCAGCTTCGCGGTGTTCTCCGCCGTCGCCCTCGCCCGCTCGTCGAATGACGTCGCGCAACCGACCCAGTACAGGTACTCGGGCGCCGGGTCGCCGGGCTCGAGCACGCGCACCCCGATCGACTCGGCCCAGTCGGCACGGTCAGACTGGGGCTTGCCCCACGGGTTGGACGAGCGCTCGATGTCGCGCAGCATCGGGTCGGCCTCGGCCGGGAACGAGGACTCCACCATCACCAGGTGCCGGCGCAGGTCGACGATGTGGTCGACGTGCTCGATCGACACCGGGCACGCCTGCACGCAGGCGCCGCAGGTGACGCAGTCCCAGACCGACTCCTCGGGGACAGCGGTCGGGACGAGCGGCGCCAACTCGGGGCCGGCGCCGCCGCCCGTGTCTCCCTCACTCGAACGCAGCTGGATGACTGAGGCGCCGTCGGCGAACACCTGGTCACGCAACCCCATGATCACGAGTTTCGGCGAAAGTGTCTTTCCGGTCGCGAACGCCGGGCACACGTCCTGGCAGCGACCGCACTCGGTGCACGAGTACGCGTCGAGCATCTCCTTCCAGGTCAGGTCGGCCGCCGTTCCGGCCCCGAACCGGATGTCCTCCTCGGGAACGTCGGGATCGTCGAACCGCAGCGTCTCGAGTTTGCCGCCGGGGCCGGTCCGGCCGTACCAGACGTTGAACGCTGCCGACGCGATATGGAGGTGCTTGGACCGCGGCAGATAGGCGAGGAACCCGAGGATCGTCAGCACGTGAATCCACACGAACACGCGCTCGAGCACGCGCGTCGTCTGGTTGTCGGCGAACAGATGTGACAGCAGCGTGGCGACCGGCGTCCAGTCGCGTGGCCACTCGTTGAGGCCGAGCGCGATCCTGGTCGCGTGCCACAGCAGCAGCGACAGCGCGATCGTCGCGATCAGCGCGAGGATCAGGTCTGCCTCGCCGAGGTGCGAGCCCTGAAACCGTTTCGGCCGCATCACCTTGCGGATGTAGAGCGCGCAGCCGACGCCGACCAGCACGAGCACCGCGAAGATGTCGACCAGTAGCGCATACCAGCCCTGATCGCCCAGCCACGGGAACGTCGCGTGCTTGTCGACGGCCCCGATCATCGCGATCACGATCGTCGGGCCGAGCACGAGGAAGCCCCAGAAGATGAACGCGTGGATCAGGCCGGGACCGAGCCGCTGCAGCAGCTTGCGCTGGCCGAGCACGATCGTCGCCTCGTTGCGTGCGCGCCGCTGCAGTCCGCCGGTGCGGTCGACCGGCGCACCGGCCCGCAGCAGGGTCACCAGAAAATCGACGCGGGTCGCGAACAGCGCGCCGCTGACCCACAGCGCCGCGCCCAGCGCGACGGCGCTCACCGCGATGGCTATGAGCCCCTCACCCTTCTGATCTCAGCGCTGATCGCCGGCACCACTTCGTGCAGGTCGCCGGTCACCCCATAGTCGGCCGAGGCGAAGATCGAGGCGTCACCATCGGGGTTGATCGCCAGCAGCCGCTTGGCCCCCTTGCAACCGGCCATGTGCTGAGTGGCGCCGGAGATCCCGCAGGCGATGTAGATCTCCGGCGAGATCTTGGTGCCGGTCTGGCCGACCTGGTCGGAGTGCGGGCGCCAGCCGGCGCTGGTGACCGCCCGCGAGCAGCCGACCGCGGCGCCGAGCAGCTCGGCGAGCTCCTCGATCACGCTGAAGCCCTCCGCCGAGCCGACGCCGCGACCGCCGGAGACGACCACGGCGGCGTCGGCCAGCGAGACGCCGCCGCCGCCGGCGGCCACGGTGTCGATCACGCGAACCGCGCGGTCGGCGTCGGACACGCCACCCGACAGGGCAAGCGTCTCGACGGCGGCGATCGGCTGCGCCGCGACGGCGTGCGCGGCGCTGGTCAACAGCAGCGGCGCCCCGTCAAGTTCGGCCTCCTCCAGCAGCGAGCCGCCCCAGCGCACACGGGTGACGGTTGCGGTCGAGCCGGGCAAGACGTTCGTGCAATTCGCCGCCATCGGCTGGTCGAGCTTGGCCGCGACGTGCGCCATCACCTCGTTGCCCCGGTCGGTGCCGGGGGCGAGGATCGCGCCCGCACCGAGCTCGCCGGCACGGTCGACGAGCGTCTGCGCCCACGCGGCGGGAGCGAACCCGAGCTCGCCCGCGTCGATCGCCACCGGCGTGACGTCGCCGAGTGCGGCCGCCATCACCACCGCCTGCTGGGAGAGCTCGTCATCAGCGCTCTCAACGAGCACCAGCGTCGCGGGCACTAGACCACCCCGATCTCTTGTAGGACCTCGATCACGCGCGGCGCCGCCTCCGGTCCGGAGCCGAGGATCTCGACCTGCTTGGTCGACGCCTCGGGCAACACCAGCCTGACCATCTTCAGCTTCGCCTCGGCCCTCGCCGGCTGTGACTCCGCGATCGGCTTGCGCTTGGCGCGCATCCGGCCGGGCACCGACGGATACCGCGGCAGGTTGATCCCCTCCATCACGGTCACGACCGCGGGCATCCGCACCTCGTAGATGTCACGGCCACCGGAGACCTCGCGCTCGCAGCGGACCGAGGTGTCGTCGACCGTGAGCCCCTTGATCCCGTTGACGACCGGCAGGCCGAGCGCGTAGGCGACCCGGATCGCCACCTGGTAGTTGCCGGCGTCGGCGGATTCGGTTCCGAACAGGATCAGGTCAAACGGCTCGGGCTCGCCACCGATCGCCGCGACGATCGCCGCCGCCGTCGCCTGCGGGTCCCACTCGGCGCCGTCGGTGACCAGATGGATGCCGCGGTCGATCCCGATCGCCATCAGGTCGCGCAACTGCTCGGAGGCCTCAGTCGGCCCGAGCGTCAGTGCGACGCTCTCACCGCCGTGCGCCTCCACCAGCCGGATCGCCTCCTCGGCGCCGCACTCCTCGTGCGGCGAGACCGTGAAGCCGAGATGCCGGGTCTGGATCGCCTGCTGGTCGTCGGTGAGGTTGATCTTGCCGCCGGTCAGCGGCACGCGCTTGACACAGACGAGCACCCTCATGACCGGATCCGCTCGTTGTCGGGATCAAACAGCGACGTCGCGTCGATCGAATCGACCCTGACCGGATAGCGCTCGCCCATGTACAGGACGTGCAGCTCGTTTCCGAGCTTGGCGTGCTCAGGGGGCAGGTAGGCCATCAACAGGTAGGCACCAAGCGACGGCGCTGAGCCGGCGCTGGTCACATACGAGCGACGGCCCTTGGCGTCGACGATCGGCGATCCGTCGCCAAGCACGATCGGCTCGCCACCGAGCATGTAGCGCTTGACGCCGGTCCTCGAGCTGTGGTCGGTGACCGTCAGCGTGCACATCTGCGCCGCGGGCTCTGACTCGCGCTGGGCGACGTGTGCCTGCTTGCCAATGAACTCCTGGTCTTTGACCTTGCCCCAGGCCATGCCGGCCTCGACCACGTCGTACTCGCCCTCGAGCTCGGCCCCATAGGCGCGATAGCCCTTCTCCAGCCGTCCGGTCGTGCCGTACACGCCGGCGCCGATCGGCACCGCGCCATGTGGCGCGCCGGCTTGCGCGATCACGTCCCACAACTTGGCGCCCTGCTCGATCGGCACGTACAGCTCCCAGCCGAGGTCGCCGACGTAGGAGATCCGCGACGCGATCACTTCGAGCGAGTCGATCTCGATCGTCTTGAACCTCCCGAACGGCAGCCCCTCGTGCGAGACATCGTCGGAGCTGACGCTCTGCAGGATGTCGCGGGCTCGCGGACCCCATAACCCGAGCGTCGAGATCGACTCGGTCCGGTCGGCGATCTGCGCCGAGCCGTCGAGCGGCAGGTGGTCGGCGAACCACTTCAGGTCCGACATCCCCCACCCCCCGCCGGTGACGACTCGGAAGCGATCATCACCGAGCCGCATGATCGTCAGGTCGGCCTTGAAGCCGCCCGCCGGCAACAGGATCGGGGTGTAGACGGTGCGGCCGACGGCGACGTCCATCTGGCGCATCGCGAGCCGCTGAACGACGTCGATCGCCGCCGGACCGTTGACGTCGAAGATGCAGAACGCGGTCAGATCGGTGTAGCCCGCACGGTCGCGCATCGCCAGATGCTCGGCGTTGATGATCGGCGACCACCAGCGTGCCTCCCACTCCGATTCGCGGGTCCCCACGCGGTCGCCGAACTCCTCCAGCAACGCCGCATTGCACGCATACCACTGCGGCCGCTCCCATCCCGCCGCCTCGTAGAACACGGCGCCGAGCTCCTGCTGACGCGCGTGGTAGGGCGACAGCTTGACGCCGCGATCAGACTCCCACTGCTCGGCTGGGTGAATGATCCCGTACATCTTGTTGAAGCCCTCGTCGGCACGGGCGCGAATATGCGATTTGGTCTTCATGTGCCGGTACGCACGCGCGATATTGGAGTCGAACACGTCGATCTCGGACTCGCCCGTGACCATCCACTCGGCGAGCGCCCTGGCGGCGCCCGGGCCCTCCTTGATCCAGATCGCCGCCGCCGACCACAGGCCCTTGACCTCGGGCGTCTCGCCCAGCAGCGGCGCGCCGTCGTAGGTGACCGACAGCAGGCCGTTGATCGCGTAGCGCTGGCCGACCGACTCGTCGCCGACGATCTCCGGCATCAGCTCCAGCGCCTGCTCGAGCTGGGGCTCGAAGTCGGCCTGGGTGAACGGCAGCTCGGTCGGCGACAGTGCCGACTCCTCGATCGACGGGATCTCGTCGGCGTCCATCAGGATCGGTCGGTGGGCATAGGAGCCGATCTCGAGGCCGCCGCCGTCCTGGCGCTCGTACATGTTGTAGTCCATGTCGCGCACGATCGGGTACTCGACCAGCGTCTTTGAGTCCTGGAAGATCGGCACCGGGCCGATGTCGATCATCTGGTGCACCGCCGGCGTCAGCGGGATCTTCGCCCCGGCCATCGCCGCGATCCGGGGGCTCCAGCAGCCGCACGCGATCACGACCAGCTCGGCCTCGATGTCGCCCCGGCTGGTGCGCACGCGCTTGATCTGGCCGCGCTCGACGTCGAGGCCGATCACCTCGGTGTTCGCGGCCAGCGTCATCCCGGCCTCGGCCGCCCGCTCGCGCATGATCGTCGCCGCGCGCAACGAGTCCGCGACGCCCGCGGAGGGCGTGTGGAAGCCGCCGAGCAGCAGCGACTCGTCGATGAACGGAACCAGCTCCTTGATCCCGGACGGCGTCAACATCTGCACCGGCTCGATCCCCCACGTCTTCGCCGACGACATCCGGCGCTGCAGTTCCTGCATCCGCTCGGGAGTCCGCGCGACCTCGATCCCGCCGCACTCGAGGTAGACGCCAAGCTCGCGGTACTGGCGCATCGAGTCGAGCGTCAGCGCCGTGATCTCCTTGGAGTGGTCGACCGGAAAGATGAAGTTCGAGGCGTGGCCGGTCGAGCCGCCGGGGTTCGGCATCGGGCCCTTGTCGATCAATGTGATCTCGGTCTCACCGAGCTGGGTCAGGTGGTAGGCCAGCGAGTTACCGACGATGCCCGCGCCGATGATGACGACACGCTGGACGGGCGGCAGCTGTCGCGCTTGTGAACCGGTTGCCATTCCTGCTGATATATCAGATGCACGTCACGGCCGCAAGACGGTCGCTCAAAAGACCGCGGCACAGGGCGGTCAGATCACCACCCGACGCCTCGAACGCGAGCAGCGCGCGCTTGACCCGCAGCCCGCCCCGATAGCCGGTCAGCGACCCGTCGGAGCCGACCACCCGATGACAGGCCATCACGATCGGAATCGGGGTGCGCGCGTTGGCGGCGCCGACCGCTCGCGGCGATGTCGAATCGACGCCGAGGCGCTGGGCGATCGCGACCGCGAGTCGCGCGTAGGTGGTCGTCGTCCCGAACGGCAGCTCGATCAGCTCCTGCCAGACCGCGCGTTGGAACCGGGTCCCGCCAAACGACAGTGGCAGTCCCGCGAACGCGTTCGGCTCGCCCTCGAAATAGCGCCTGAATGCGTCCCGAGCGGCGTCCAGCCGCGTCGGATCGCGATCGTCGCGGCCGCCACCGTGACCGGGCTCGCTGGCGAATCGAACGGCGTACAGCGCGCCGCGCTGGTCCGCCAGCAACGTCAGCGGACCGATTGGAGTGTCGATCCTGGTTCGCACCGGCTCAGAGCGCGGTGTCGAGCGACACGCGGCCGCTGAGCCGGGGCGCCGTCCGGCGCGAGTAGCCGTAGGCGCTGTCGAACTGCACCGGATAGCTGGCGTGGTGCGGGGTCGCGGGATACAGCGGCGCCCGAGCGTGCAGCGTGCCGCAGGCGCCGTGGGCGACGCCGAACGCCTGCACCGCCACCTGGCGCCCGCCGAGCGTGTAGTGAGCGTAGATCTCGTGCCCGGGGACGAAGCCCGAAAACGACCAGCTGGTTCGCTCCGAGAGCGCCTTGAGCCCGCGGGCTCGGGGGGTGGCGCCGTGCAACGCGCCGAGTGGGGCGACCCGCACGGTGATATGGGCGACGACCGCCGGGTGGGTGGTGAAGTCCTTAGCGCGGAACACGAACCGCTTGACCGACGGGACCGAGAACGCCGGCGCGGGCGCGCGTAGCTTGACGGAGATCTCGCCGGCACCGTTCGCGGTCGTGCTGGCGTCGAGGTTGGCCGAGCTGGTGATCAGCACGTGCGACCGTGGCGCGTAGCCGGCGCCGGTGATCTTCATCGACGGGATCGTCCTACTGAGCACGTAGCAGGCTCGATCGACCCTCAGCGTCGCCGCCCGCCCGACGCCAGCCGCGCTCAGGCTGATGATCGCCACGATCGCGATCGTCGCCGCGAACCCGCGGCGGTGGGTCAGGCTCGGTAACCGGCGCGACATCCTCCACTGCCTCCCGCTCGGTCGCAGACGACCGCGCTTGACTGCCCGGCGCGGCCCTGAGTCTACCGCCGGATCCGGGGCCTACGCCGCCAGCCGCGCGGGCGTGCGCACGCGGACCGCGGCGAGCGCCGCGATGCCCATCGCCGCACAGGCGGCGACAAACGGGGCGCTGACCCCGAGCGCGCCGATCAGCACGCCGCTGAGCGCCGAGCCACCGGCCAGCCCGGCCATCAGCGCGGCGGCGATCCAGGTGAACGCCTCGGTCTCGGAACCGGGGCTGACCGAGCGGCCGACGATCGCGTACTGGCAGGAGAACACCGGCGCGATCGTCAGCCCCGCCAACAGGCTCGCGGCCATCCCCTCGGGGATCGTACGCGCGAAGATCAGTGGCGCGACACACCCAACCGCCGCCAGCATCAGCCAGCGGTAACGGTCGGCCAGCCCGATCCGCCAGGTCACGGCGCCGTACCAGAGCCCGCCGCAGAGGCTGCCGACGCTCCACAGCGCCAGCAGCACGCCGGTGCTCGCTCGAGAGCCGGCATGCAGCGCCAGCGAAGGGATGCCGACGTCGATCAGGCCGATCGACGCGCCCATCATCGCGACCGGGCCGAGCATCGCCCGCAGCTCGGGGTCGCGCAGCGCCGAGCGAGCCCGTTCGCTGCGCCGACTCCGAGCGCCGCGCACCGATGGCGAGGTGCTGAACAGGATCGTGCCGACCAGGCAGACGCCGGCGCTGACGAGTACCGCGATCGCGGGCGAGGCAAGCGTGATGACCACCGCGATCACGAGCGGGCCGGCGATCCAGATCAGCTCCTGGATCACCGACTCAAGCGCGTACGCCGTCTCGCGCACCTCCGGATCGCTCACGATCAACCGCAGCAGCGAGCGGACCGCGGGGGCGATCGCGGGCTGCAGCGCTCCGGCGGCGGTCGCGAGCCCGATCAGCGCGGGCGCGGGCTCGTGTGCGTCGGCGGCGAGCACCAGTGCGATCAGCGCCAGCGCCTGCAACGTCGCCGCCGGCACCAGCACCGCGCCGCGTCCGAAGCGATCGACCAGCCGTCCCTGGATCGGCACCGCGGCCGCGCAAGCGAGCGCGTAGCCACCGACCGCGGCGCCGGCCGCGGGATACGAACCGGTCGTCTCGCGGACCAGCAGCAGGATCGCCAGCGACGACATCCCCTGCGGCAGCCGCGCGAGCAGACCGGTTGCGTAGATCCGAGCGGATCCTGGAACGTGAAGCACAGATCCGTAGCGGGACAGCATCGGCTTCAGCCTAGCCTTCACCGCGATGCGCGCCGCGCGACGCTGACGCCGCCTAAGAGCGGGATAAGTTTGTCTATATGCCGACGACCGGCTCCGGCACCGACGACGCAACCGGCGCACCACCCGATCAGCTGAGTTCCGGCCATCTCGTCCGGCGTCTCTTGATGCTGGTGGTGCTGCTCGCGATCGTCGCGGTGCTCGTGATCTCGTTGCCGGGACTCGGCGCCCTGCGTCACCGCTTCGGCAACGCCGACTGGCGGCTGTTGGTCCTGATCGGGTTGCTGAAGCTGTGCTCGTGCCTGTCGAACATCGTCGCCTTCCGCGACGTGTTCTGCCCATCGATGGGCTGGCGGTTCAGCTACCAGCTGGGGATGGCCGAACAGGCGACCAACGTGCTCGTCCCGACCGGCGGCGCCGGCGGGCTTGCGCTCGGCGCCTGGGCGCTGCATCAGGAAGGGATGGAGACCGAGAAGATCGCGCGGCGCAGCGTGTGCTTCTTCGTGCTCACGAGCCTGCCGAACTTCGCCGTCGCGATGGTGCTCGCGCCACTGCTGTTACTGGGCGTCTTCAGCGGCACCGTCCCGACGATCCCGACGATCGTGTTCGGCGCGCTGGCGTGGGCGGTCGCGGCGCTGATCGCGGCGCTGCCGCGGGTGCTGCATCACATCGGGTCGGCCGGCGAGGACGACCGCGGCTGGCGGCACAAGCTCCGGCTGGCGGCGATCTCGCTCGAGAAGGGCATCCGCGATGTCGGCCAACTGCTGCGCGACCGCCGCTGGCGGGCGATCCTCGGCGCCTGCGGCTACCTCGCGTTCGACATCGCCGCACTGTGCGTCGCGTTCGCGGCGTTCGGCTCATCCGAGCCGCTGGCGCCGATCGCGTTCGGCTACGTCGTCGGTCAGCTCGGCGGTCTGTTGCCGATTCCCGGGGGCATCGGTGGCACCGACGGCGGGCTGATCGGCGCGCTGGTCCTGTACGGCGCTCCGCTCTCGACCGCGACCGCGGCGGTGCTCGCCTACCGCGCGTTTCAGCTGGGCGTGCCGGCCGTGCTCGGGACGATCTCGTTCTTCGGCCTGCGCCACACGCTTGCGGGCATCCCCCGCGACAACCCGCCGCTGGCGCAGACGGCCGAGGACCGAACCGCTCGGTGAGCATTGTCTGACCGCGTCGGCGCGCTCATGCGGCACTCGCGCCAGGCGCTCCGTCGGTCGCCGCTGGATCGCGAGATCGTCTCGCTCGCGTTGCCGGCGCTCGGGGCGCTGGCGGCCGAGCCGCTGTACCTGCTCGCCGACACGGCGATCGTCGGCCATCTCGGCACCCCACAGCTGGCGGCGCTGGCGCTGGCGGGCACGTTGCTGTCGGGCGCTGGCGACGTTCTGCAACTTCCTCGTCTACGGGGTGACCGCCCAGGTCGCGAGGCTGCACGGAGCCGGCGAGGTGACTCGCGCCGGGGCGGTCGGGCCGCAGGCGCTGTGGCTGGCGCTGGCAATCGGGATCGTCGTCGCCGTCGGCGCGGCGGCGCTGGCGCCGGATCTGATCGCCCTGCTCGGCGGCTCCGGCCACGTCGGCGCGATGGCGACGACATTCACTCGGATCGGCTCGCATCGGGTTGCCCTGCGTGCTGATCGCGATGGCCGGCCAGGGGTACCAGCGCGGTCTCGGCGAGCTGCGCGGCCCGCTGATCGTGATCGTCGTCTCGAACGTCGCCAACATCGTGCTTGAACTGCTGCTCGTGTACGGCCTCGACTGGGGGCTGGTCGGCTCGGCCTGGGGCACCGTGATCGCCCAGATCGGGATGGCGGCCGTGTTCACCGCGACCTTGCTACGCGCCCCGACCGGCAGCTACGGCCGGCGGCCCCGGTGGGAGCTGACGCGACCGCTGCTGCAGATGGGCTGGGCGCTGATCCTCCGGACGGCGTCGCTGTACGCCGCGTTCTTCGTCGCCAGCGCGGTGCTCGCTCGGACCGACCCCTGGTCGCTGGCCGCACACCAGATCGGCATGCAGATCTTCAACCTGCTGGCGCTCGTGCTCGACGCGATCGCGATCGCCGGCCAGGTGATCGTCGGCCGGAATCTGGGCGCCGGCGACGGCGCCGCCGCGCGCTCGTCCGCGATCCGGATGATCGAGCTGTCGGTCGCGGGCGGGTTGGTGATCGCGGTCGTGCTGTTGGCCCTGATCGACGTGATCCCGCGGGCGTTCACGTCGGACCCGCGCGTGATCGAGCAGGCGCAGAAGCTGTGGCCGCTGCTGGCGGTGATGCAGCCGTTCGGCGCTGCCGTGTTCGCACTCGACGGGATCCTGCTCGGCGCCGGCGAGACGACCTACCTGGCGTGGACGATGCTGCTGGCGGGGCTGGTCTACATCGCGATCGCGCTGCTGTCACTCGCGCTGGACTGGGGCGTCGTCGGCGTCTGGGCCGGCTTCAACGTGTTGATCCTCGTGCGGCTGGTGACGCTGGCACTGCGGTTCCGGTCTGAGCGGTGGATCCGGCTCGGGGCGTCGGCTTGAGCGACGCCCCGGCCGGCAAGCGCTACTCGAGGATCTCGTCGGCGGTCTCGTCCAGGCGAATGGCTCCGAACTTTGTGATCTGCGTACACCCCCTCTGTAACGCAATCAACAAGTTCAAGCGGGCGGTGCATGCACCGCCCGCCGATCGGCGCATGCGCCGATCGGGGCGGGGCCGCATGCGGCCCCGCTAATCAACCTTCCGGAGGCGAGGGCGACGCTAGACCCGCGCGAGGTCGTTGTATTTCGACTTCGTGGTGACCGGCCGCGGACCCTCGTTCATGAACTCGGTGCGGGCGTCCTCGGGGATCGCACGTGCCTGCTCGGTCTCGGCGAAGTACCGCGATGCCGGCACCGTCCCGCCCTTCTGGTCGGGCATCCGCTGCCTGGTCGGGAAGCTCGGTCCCGCGCCGCCGGATTCGGTCTGGTCGCCGGCGCAAGCTCCGGTCGTCGGCAGCGACACCGACGTCTTCGGCAGCTTCGGCAAGCGCGCGTGCGGCTTGGACTGGAACATCGCCGAGGTCAGGTCGCCGACCTTCTTTGCCCGCCAGCTCGACACGTTCGGAACGTGGACGCCGAAGCGCTCGGAGATCAGCTTCAGCTGCGAGGTGTGATCGAACAGCTCGCTCGCGACGTGACCGCCGCGACTGAACGGCGAGACCATCAGGCACGGGACCCGCACCCCGAGCCCGAGCGGGCCCTTGATCCCGAGCGTCTCGGGATTGGTCTCTCCCGACGGGAAGGTGCCGGTCGTCAGGTATTCGCCCTTGGTCCCGGGGGCGCCGTCGGCGGCGGGACGTGGTCAAACCAGCCGTCGTTCTCGTCGTACATCAGCACCAGCGCGGTCTTTGACCACACCTTCGGGTTGGCGACCAGAGCGTCGAGCACGAGCGAGATGAAGTACGCACCGTTGTGCGACGACGACGACGGGTGCTCGTCGAACCCCAGCGGCGGGATCATCCACGAGACCTTCGGCAGCTTGCCGTGCTTGACGTCTGCGACGAAGTCGTTGGGGAACGTCTGCTCGAACGCCTTCTCGTACAAGGGCGTGCCCGGCTTGCGAAACGCCGTGAAGTACGGCAGCACGTGATCGGAGACGCCCATCACCTCGGGGTTGGTGACCGGGTCATACAGCCCCGGACCCCACGTCCAGTAGTTCTTCAACGCCGCGTATTTGCCGCTGACACCGGCGTTCGACGGGCTGTACACCTTCCATGAGACGCCGGCGTCCTGCAGCACCTCCTGCATCGTCGGCCAGGTGCAGTTCCACAGCGTGTCGGCGCCCGGGTTGGTCGCCACGATCGGTCCGCCGCGCTTGCCCTCCGGGTCGATCGTGCCCGAGTTGGCCATCAGCCGATTCGGATGGGTCGGGCCGAGAATCGAGCAGTGGTAGGCGTCGCACAGCGTGAAGTGGTCGGCGAGCGCCCAGTGAAACGGCAGGTCCGGGCGCCGGTAGTAGCCCATCGTCATCGCGCCGTTGGGCCCCTCCCACTGCGGCCGCGTGTGGACCTCGACCCAGCGGTTCATCTTGCCGTGGTTGACGCACTCGTGCATCGGCCCCCAGTCGTGGGTGAGATCGTCGGTGCACTCAAACCCGGCCCGCGAGTCCAGGTGGAACGGCAGCAGCTTGTGCTTGGGGAAGACCGACGCGCCGGTCTTGCCCGGGAAGTTCTGCGCGAACGCGCCGAGGGAGTGCTTGCGATGGTCGTCGAACCCGCGGCCCTTGTGGTAGGCGCCGAAGTAGTGGTCGTAGGAGCGGTTCTCCATCATCAAGAAGATGAGATGGTCGATCGCTCCGAGGTCCGAGCCGTGCGGCTTGACCGCCGCCGCCTCGGCGACGAGCCGCGGTCCAGCGGAACCCGCTGCCCACGCCGACACCGGCCGCATCAGCGCCGCACCTGCGCCGAGCATTCCGAAGTAGCTGAGAATCTCCCGGCGCGAGAGGTTCCGGCCCTGGAGGTCGTCGGGCAGCCGCATCAATTTCTCCGGTGTCGCTGGGCGGTTATCGATCGATCACGTCCGGCCGTGCGCCAAGCTGCGGATCGGCGGCCGCGATCACAATCGCGATCGCCATCGCGTCAACGCTCCCGCGCGGCCCCCCGGCGCAAGCTCAGGGCTCGCGCGGATCGTAGCTGAGCGGGTCGTACGGCAGCTCAGCATGCTCTCCGGGTTGCGACAGGTCGTAGGAGCGCAGCTCTCCGGAGGCGGGATCGAACGCGATCGCGTGCGTGAGCGTGTAGGGCTCGGTCGGCGCAGCGCCGTTGAGCGCTGACCGCATCCGCTTGGCGATGTAGCCCATCGCGCTCATCGCCCGCATCCGGCTGGCGAACAGCTCCTGACCGACGAACAGCGAATTGTCGCGCAGCGCCTCGGCCAGCGGCTCAGGCACGTCGGCGAGCTCCTGGGCCTCGGTCCGCGCCCACTCGGCCAGCTCCGCGGTGGTGCGATCGATCACCGCGACCCGCGTGTAGAAGCCGTAGAACACCTGGTGCAGCGCGTCGGGGCGCTTGCGCTTGGGAATGTCGGCGAGGTACTCCTCGAGGCTGTCGACCAGCGAGGGGTTGCCGCCCGCGGCGCCGTCGCCGCCGTTGCTTTTGGTGGCCATCGCGCCACGATCCTGCACGATCGCGCCCGTTGTCAAGAACCAGGCCGGTTTCCGATCCGCGCGGCCGGTTTCCGCGCTCGTTCGCGAGCACCATCCCAAGGATGGCGAATCGCTGGGGCTATGCCCCACTGATTCGCCACCATTCCGCGATCGGCGGGCAGCGGACCGCAGACCAGACCCGCTGGCACCGGGCAGCACGCAGCGCGCGCCGGGCAACACGCACCGCGCGCCGGGCAACGCACCGCGCGCCGGGCAACGCACCGCGCGCCGGGCAACGCGCACCGCACCGCGCACCGCGCGAACGCGCACCGCGCGCCGGGAAACGCTCAGCGCGGCGCGAGCAGCCAACCGTCGGCTGCGATCACCAGTCCATCGGCGGCGAGACCCGCGGCCGCCTCGACGTCATCGGCGGCCGCGACCCGGCCCTCGGCGATCACCCGCGCCAGCAGCCGACCGCGCCGCTGTCGGAGGCTGCCCTGAAACGGGGCCTGACGGCGGCGCGGCGCCGGCTCGAGCGCGCCATTTCGCCCCGGGCACCCAGCACTCACCGGACAGCACTCACACCGTGGCCGGGCGCTGCAGATCCGCTGCCCGAACTCCATCAGCGCCTGGCCGGCACGCCACGGATCGCCGGCGGTGTCGACACCCTCGGGGAAGCGCCGACGCAGCAGCCGCCGGACGTTGACGTCGACCGGGAGCACCGGCTGCTCGAACGCAAAGCAGCGGATCGCGGCCGCCACGTAGCCCCCGACCCCGGGCAGTTCGGTCAGATCGTCGGGCCAGCCCGATTCGGCGACGATCGTCGCGCCGCGATGCAGGTCGCGCGCACGGCGCGGATAGCCGAGCCCCTGCCACTGCGCCAGCGCGTCCGCCAGCGACGCCGCCGCCAGCGCCTGCACCGTCGGCCAGCGCTGCACCCAGCCCTCCCAGGCAGGCACGACCCGTTCGAGTTGGGTCTGGATCGACATCACTTCCGAGACCCACACCAGGTACGGATCGCGGGTCTGGCGCCATGGCAACGACCGCTCGCTCGCGGTCCACCAGTCGAGCACCGCCGCGACCCGCGAATCGTCGACGGTCAGCTCGCGGACGACCACGCGCGCAGCGTAGCCCGCGGAGGTACGATTCGGAAAGCATGCGCTGTCGGGGGTGCGGTACGGAGAACCGAGCTCAACGACGCTTCTGCGGGCAGTGCGGCCTGGCACTGGAGTTGCCATGCCCAGCCTGCGGTGCGGTCAACGAGCCGCCTGACCGCTTCTGCGGGCAGTGCGGGTCCGAGCTCAGCGACGGCGATGCGCCGGGCGCGTCGGCGCCGGTGACGGGCTCGGAGCGGCGGTTGGTGTCGGTCCTGTTTGCCGACCTCGTCGGATTCACGGCGCTGTCTGAGCACCGAGACCCCGAAGCGGTCCGCGAGCTGCTCAGCGACTACTTCGACCGGTCAAAGACGCTGATCGAACGCTACGGCGGCACCGTCGAGAAGTTCATCGGCGATGCGGTGATGGCCGTCTGGGGCACCCCGGTCGCTCGTGAGGATGACCCCGAGCGTGCGGTGCGTGCCGGACTCAATCTCACCCAGGCGGTCGCCGAACTGCACCCCGACCTGCGCGTTCGCGTAGGCATCCTGACGGGCAACGCCGCGGTCGAGCTCGGCGCTGAAGGCGAGGGCATGGTGCTCGGCGACACCGTCAACACCGCCTCGCGCCTTCAATCGCTCGCGGACCCGGGAACGGTGCTGGTCGACGACGTCACGCGCCGTGCCTCCGAGGCGGCGATCGCCTACGAGGACGCCGGCCCCCACACCGTCAAGGGGCGCGAGCAGCCCGTGCATGCATGGCGCGCGCTGAGGGTCGTCGCGGGCGCGGGCGGCGCCCGGCGCAGCGCCGGACTGGAGGCGCCGTTCGTCGGACGCGAACACGAACTGCAGGCGATCATCGAAGCGGGCGAGCAGAGTGCGGGCGATGGGCAGGCACGTCGGGTCGTGGTGCTCGGCGATGCCGGCGCCGGCAAGTCCCGACTGCTGTGGGAGTTCTTCAAGTACCTGGACGGAATCGAGGAGAGCCGCTGGTGGCACCAGGGCCGCTGCCTGTCCTACGGCGAAGGTGTCGCCTACTGGGCGCTTGCCGAGATGGTCCGCACCCGTGCTCAGATCACCGATGAAGAGTCGCCGGCTGCCGCGCGCGAGAAGCTGCGCGAGACGGTCGCCGAGCACGTCGCCGACGAGCGCGAGCGACGCCTGGTCGAGCCACGCCTCGCGCACCTGCTGCGCCTCGAGGAGCGACCGGAGGCCGACCGTGCCGACCTGTTCAGTGGCTGGCGACTGTTCTTTGAACGGATGGCCGACAGCAACCCGGTGATCCTCGCCTTCGAGGACCTGCAATGGGCCGACGGCGGCCTGCTCGAGTTCATCGACTACCTGATGGAGTGGTCGGCCGACTCGCCGATCTTCGTGCTCGCGCTCGGCCGTCCTGAGTTGCACCAGCGCCGCAGCTCGTGGGATGCGCTGTCGCTGCAGCCGATGCAACCAACCGCGATCACGGCGATCCTCGACGGGCTCGCGCCAGGCCTGCCCGAGGAGCTCGTCGTCGAAATCGGACGGCGCTCCGAGGGGATCCCGCTGTACGCGGTCGAAACGATCCGGATGCTGCAGGACCGTGGCCTGCTCGTGCAGCAGGGCGCGCGCTACGTGCTGACCCAAGACGTCTCGGATCTCGAGGTGCCCGAGACACTGCATGCGCTCGTCGCGTCGCGGCTCGACGGGCTGTCGACCGCGGAGCGAAGCCTGTTGCAGAACGCGTCCGTGCTCGGGCAGGCGTTCACGGCGGCCGCCGTCGCGGCGCTCTCCGATCGGCCCGAGCCCGAGGTCGCCCGGCTGCTGGATCAACTCGTGACCAAGCAGGTCCTCTCGCGCGACGACGATCCGCGCTCGCCCGAGCGCGGGCAGTACGTGTTTCTGCAGGCGCTGCTGCGAACGGTCGCGTACGGAACGCTGTCGCGGCGGACCCGCAAGGCGCTGCACGTGGCAGCGGCGCGCCATTTCGAGCGCAGCTGGCCGGGCGAGCCCGCCGACATCGCCGAGGTGCTCGCCGCCCACTACCTGGAGGCGATCCGTGTCGACCCGGATGCCGACGACGTCCCGGTGCTGCGGGCATCGGCTCGGGAGCGGCTCACCGGAGCGGGGCGTGCCGCCGCGTCGCTGGCGCTCGGCCCCGAGGCGCGCCGCTACTTCGAGCAGGCTGCCGACCTGGCCGACGACGACCTCGAGCGCGCCGGACTGGTGGAGCAGGCCGGCGGAGCGCTGCGTCGGAGCGATGACAACGAGGCCGCCGAACAGCAACTGCGGCGCGCGATCGAGCTCTACCAACGGGCTGGGAGCACGACCGGCGGCTCGGCGGCGGTCGCGCTCGCCGAGATGTTCCGGGTCAGCGGACGGCTCGAGGAATCCCGGGCGATGCTGGAACCATTCCGCGCAGACGACCCGACCGTCGATCCGATCGTGCGCGCCGAGGCGCTGGCGTCGCTGGCCGGCGTGCTCGTCTTCACCGGCAGCTATTCGGAGGCGGGCTCGCTGATGGACGAGGCGCTGACAACCTTGGAAGAGCAGGAGGCGTGGCCTGCGCTGGCAAACGCCCTGATCACGCGTGCCGTGTACCTGATCCAGCTGCATCGGTGTCAGGAGGGCGGTGCGGTCCTCGGGCTTGCAGCCAGCCTGGGCGATACCCACGGCCTCACCGAGGTGGCGTTCCGGGCGCGTTACAACCTTGCCGCGGTCGCGCTCGAGAGCGGTCGGCCCGCGGATGCGGTGCGCGAGGTTGATGACGCACTCGTCCAGGCTCGCGAGCGGGGAGATCGGGGATGGGAGCGGATGCTGCTCTCGCAGTCGATCGCGCCACTCGTTGTGCTCGGCCGCTGGGACCAGGCCGAACCGATCGCGGCGGCGCTGCTCACCAACACCGACGACCCCCTGTCGGCGGTGTACGCCGCCGCGTTCCTGATCCGCATTGCGGTCGCCCGCGATGACCGCCAGACGTGGCGCGACTGCCGCGCGGTCGCCGAGGCCAACCGGGACACGTCACACACCGATCTCGCCTCGGCGGTCGCGGTGACGCTTGCACGCGACGCGCTGGAGTCCGAGGCTCCTCAGCGGGCGTTGACGCTCGCGCGTCCCGTGCTCGACGCGCTCAGCACCGCGACCGAGAGCGTCGAGGAGGCCTATGCGATTTGCATCGCCGCGGCACTGACGTCGGCGGACGTGTCCGCGATCGACGAGCTCGAGTCCTACGGAGGCGGCGTGCCGCCGGTGCGCGCGACGCCGCTGCTGCGCGCCGGCCGGGCCCGTCTTGGCGCCGAGCAGGCGCACCGTCGTGGCGACGAAGCGTCCGCCGCGACGCTTCAGGATCAGGCGATCGGGCTGCTGCGCTCGGTCGGTGCGCGGCCGCTGCTGGCCACGGCGCTGCTCGAGCGGTCCGCGCGCGACGGCGATCTCGAAGCCGCCGAGGAGGCTCAAGCGATCCTGCACGAGCTCCGTGCCGCACGGTGGTTGGAGCAACTCGGGGTCACCGTGACCGAGGCGGCGGTCTGAGCGCGGGATTCGCCGCCGCACGCCGAACGTGGGTTGGCGAATCGGCTCGACGGGTACCTCTACCGGCCGGACCGGCTCAGCAAGCGGAGGAGCACAAGGAAACATGCGTCGACTCTGGAGTGCAGTCGCGATCGTTGCGGTCGCGGTCGCCGCGACGGGTTCCGTCGCATCCGCGTCAGCTCCTCCCGGTACCAAGAAGGCACGGACCTTCAACGGGACCCCGACCGTCGGCGCACTGTTTACCAGCGCGACCAGCCAGACCCATTTCTGCACCGCGAGCGTCATCTCGAGCCGCCACGGCGATGTGCTGCTGACCGCCGCGCACTGCGTCGCTGGCGATGCCAAGGGGTGGTCATTCGCGCCGGGCGTTCACCATGGTGTCTCCCCGTTCGGGCGCTGGCGGGTGACCGGTGCCTACTTCGATCGACAGTGGATCGCGCATCAGAACCCGCGGCGCGACTATGCGTTCCTGACCGTGGCGCCGAAGCGGATCAAGGGCGCGATGACGGAGATCCAAACCGTCACCGGCGCCAACCGGCTCGGCAGACGCGCGCGCCGCGGCGAGCTGGTGACGGTCCCGGCCTACCCGGACGGCAAGGCCAACGATCCGATCACATGCACCGCGCCGGTCTATTTCGACGGCGCCTTCCCGGCGTTTAACTGCAACCCGTATGTCGACGGCACAAGCGGCTCGCCGTGGCTGGTGGCGACCCCCGCAGGCCGCATCGTCGTCGGGCTGATCGCAGGGCTACACCAGGGCGGCTGCTTCCCGTACACCTCCTACAGCCCGCCGCTGGGTTCGCACGCCCGCCAGGTCCTGCGCCGCGCCGAGCGCGGTGCCCGACCGCAGAGCGGACCCAAGCCGGGCAGCGACGGCTGCAGCACCGGCCTCTGATCGCCGTCAAGCGCGCCCGGCGTGCGGCGGCTCGGCGCATGACGGCCGCTCGGCGCTCGGCTGCTAGGTTCGTGTGCGTGGTCGACGCCGTCGGCCACGAGGCAGCTTGCTTGGTTTTCCGCGCGTAGCGGTTCGGGTCAGCCGTCGCCTCCCGAATCGTTCAGGCCCCCGGCGGGGGCCCCAAGGAGTTGCACATGTCTGCAGAATCATTTGCCGACCTCGGCGTATCGCGCGCCGTCATCGGCTCTCTATCCGACGCGGGGATCCGCGAACCGTTCGCGATCCAGCGCTCCGTGATCGGCGACGCCATCGCCGGCCGGGACGTGATCGCAAAGTCGCCGACCGGATCGGGCAAGACGCTCGCGTTCGGGATCCCGCTGGTCGAGCGGATCGCTTCGACCGACCCGCGGCCCGCGGCACTCGTACTCGCCCCGACCCGCGAGCTCGCGACCCAGATCGTCGAGGAGATCCGCGGGGTCGCACATGCGCGAGCGCTTCGTGTCACCGCGGTCTACGGCGGCGCCGGACTTGTCAAGCAGGCCAAGGACGCCGCCCGTTCGCAGGTGCTGGTCGCGACCCCGGGCCGGCTCGAGGATCTGCTCGCCCGAGGCGTGTTCAGGTTGGACAAGGTTCGGATGCTCGTGCTCGACGAGGCCGACCGGATGCTTGACATGGGCTTTCGCCCGGCGATCGACCGGATCGTCGGCGCCTGCCCGCAACAGCGACAGACGCTGTTGTTCTCCGCCACGCTGGACGGCGAGGCAGGGCGCCTGGCGAGCCGCTACACCCACCAACCGGTGACCCACCAGCACGGGCCGAGCCTGCGGCGTGCGAACGCCCAGATCGAGCACCGGTTCGTGCCGGTCACCCACGAGCACCGTGTCGATGCGCTGGTCGCCCAACTCGGCCAGGACCGTGAGCTCGCACTCGTATTCGTGCGCACCAAGCGCGGCGCCGACCGGCTCGTCAAGCGTCTCGGGGCCAGCCGGGTCAGCGCCGTCGCGATGCACGGCAACAAATCACAGCGCCAGCGCGAGCGGGCGCTCGCCGACTTCCAGTCCGGCCGGGTCGACGTGCTCGTCGCGACTGATGTCGCGGCTCGCGGAATCGACGTCGACGGCATCTCGCACGTGATCAACTTCGATCCTCCGCACGACAGCGAGACCTACGTTCATCGCATCGGCCGCACCGCCCGCGCCGGGGCCACCGGCACCGGGATCACGCTGCTCTCACCCGACCAGCACCACGAAATGACGCGGCTCGCCGGCCAGCTCGGCCTCGCGCACGCGCTCGATGCGCCTCGACCCCGCCCCCACGCTCCGGCGCCCGCGCTCGATGCGCCTCGACCCCGCCCCCACGCTCCGGCGCCTGCGCCGCAGCACGGGACCGGCCGGCGTCCCAACACCCGACGCCGGTCCCGGCGCGCCGCATCACGCGCCTGACGCCGGTCGTGCTCGCTGGGCGCGGCCGAGTAGCGGCCGCAGCCCGGTGACGCGGCGACTGGCGCCGCGGATCGGCCTTTGTACGGCGACCGATACCTCCACGCGGCCACCGGACGCCGCGTGGCGCCGACGCTGAGCTGACTCGCGGCCGCGGTGCATGATTCCGGCAGTCGGGCGGACCGGGAAGGTTGTCGGCCGTTGACGGCGAACAGGGCTGCACATCGCTGGTCGGTGGAGGTCGTCGTTGGGCGCCGAACAGCGGGTGCAACCGGGAAGCGCCCCGAGGCCCCACCTTCAGCGTTTGCGACATGGCGACCTTCTCTCCGCTGCGAGCTCCTGCCGAGCCGACGACACCCCCACCGCCGGCGGGCCGGCCGCCTGCGCCTGCGCCGCCGGGATCGCCGAACGCGCCGCGCTCGTGGCATCGCTTCTGGTGGGTGCCGGCGGCGGTGCTGCTGGTCGGGCTGCTCGCGGGCGCGTTTTTCTTCGTCCTGTCGGCGAGGGCGTCGATCAGCGCCGACGGTGCGGGCTTGGCGCGGATCGGGTTGCCGTTGGGCGGTGGCCGGATCGTGTCGGTCTCGGTCGTCGGTGGACGTGAGCACAAGCTCGTCGCGGCCCGCGTCGTCGACGGGGATCTGCTCGTCGCCAAGCGGCCCGTGGCCGCCGATGAGCCGCTGCAGATCCGCGTCGTAATCCGTCGCCCGGGGTGGATCTCGTGGGCCGACAGCAAGCCCCAGACGCTGACGCTGTCCTACGTCACGCCCGCAGCATCGTCGTTGACGCACTATCTGACCGTCGCCAAGGGCGCCGGCGTGAGGCTCCGCTTCAAGGCCCCGATCGAGGCCTACGAAGTCGGCAGTTCGCCGACCAGGCTGACGCGCCATGTGCTGCGGTCGCCGACCGACAGCGTGCCGTTGCCGAGGACGGGTGCGGCGGGAACGGTGTACGTGGCCGCGCAAATCCACAGGTGGGAGCGCTCGCCGTCGGCACAGATCAGCTACTTCCCGGCCGGCCGATCTGCCAGCGCGCTCGCCGACCCGGCGCCCGGCACCTCGATCAAGCCGGCAACGCCGATCCGGATCACCTTCTCGCGGCCGGTCGATCGAGTACTGGGCCACCGCATGCCGACCCTGACCCCTGCCACCAGCGGCAGCTGGAAGCAGGTCTCCAGCCGCACCGTCCAGTTCACGCCGACCGGGTACGGCTACGGCCTCAACGCGCCCGTCCAAGTCGTGCTGCCCAACGACGTGCACCTCGTCGGCGGCCGGTCGACAACCGCCAGTTCCGGCAGCTGGACGATTCCCAACGGCTCCGTGATCCGCGCCCAGCAGCTGCTGGCAGAGCTCGGCTACCTGCCGCTCGAGTTCAGATACCGGGGCAAGGCCGTCCCACGCACACCGACCGCGCAGGAGGACGCGGCCGCCGATCCACCGGCCGGCAGGTTCGTATGGCGCTACTCGGACGCGCCGCAGCAGCTCAAGACACAGTGGAAGCCCGGCAGCGACGGAGTGGTCACCAAGGGCGCGATCATGAGGTTCGAGTCAGATCACGACATGACCACCGACGGCGTGCTGAGCCCGGCCGTTTGGAAGGCGCTGATCGACGCCGCCGTCGCAGGTAGCAAGAGCAGCTTCGGTTATTCGTTCGCGATGGTCCACGAGGCCGATTCCGGCGAGACGACGACGCTCTGGCACAACGGCAAGACGATCATCACCACCCCGGCGAACACCGGATCCGCCGCCGCCGGGGGGACCGCCACCGGCACCTACCCCGTGTTCGAGCATCTGGCGTCGACGACGATGTCCGGCGTCAACCCCGACGGCTCAACCTACGTCGACCCAGGGATCCTCTGGGTCAGCTACTTCAACGGCGGCGACGCGCTGCACTACTACGACCGCGCGTCGTATGGCTTCCCGCAATCCGACGGTTGCGTCGAGATGCCGCTCGCGGCCGCCGCCAAGATCTGGCCCTACACGCCGATCGGCACGCTGGTCGACGTCAGCACCTGACGGTTCGGCCCAGCAGTTGCTGCGTTAGGCGCAGCAGTTCCTGCGTTCGGCGCGCAGCAGTTCCTTGCGTTCGGCGCAGCAATTCCTGCAGACAGCTTCCTGCAAGCCGCCGCGGCCAGGCCCCTCCGGCGCCGCGCAGGGTGATATATCGCCCTTTGCCACCACCACCGTGAGGGCAGAGGGATGTTGAAGACCCCAGGCGTCCTCAATATCCCTTCGCGGCGACCAGCGACCGGGCAACGGGCGATCCAGGACCACCCAGACGAGACGGATCGGGCCGGAACGGCCGCACGGCTCGATCAGTCCGTGGAGGATCTGGGCAGCGCCAGTCGCGCCGGTCTGCGCAGCCGATCGCCGGCGCCCGCCCATTCGGGGCGAGCTAATAGCGTAAGTATCGCAATTAGCACAGGTACGCTCGCTTGCCGGGCGCTGGGTCGCGTGGCCGGCTTGGTCAGACGCCTAGGCGGTAGTGCAGGTGAACTACGCCGTTTTGGAAGCGCCGTTGATCGAGCAGTTCGAGTGGCGCACGGACGTCGTCTGGCAGGGCACGCTTGCCGCCTCCCACCACGACCGGGCACAAGAACAGATGACACTCGTCGACTAGCCCGGCGCCGATCGCATTGCCGGCAAGCTCGGCACCCCCGATGGTGATGTCGGCCTGCGCGGACTGCTTGAGCAGCCGGACGGCGTCGGGGTCGAACTCGCGCTCGATCCGCGTCCTCGCGCTGGATGCCGCCTGAAGCGTCCGGGAGTACACGACCTTCTCAGCGCCCCGCCAGATCGACGCGTAGTCGGAGGACACGGACGGCTGATCGGCCGCGGCACCCGCGGTCTCCCAGAACACCATCGTCTCGTACATCCGGCGCCCGTACAGATAGGTGCCGATCATCCGCTCGAGATCGTTGACGAACGCATGCACCTCGGCGTCCGGCGCCGACCAGTCGAACCTGCCCTCCGCGTCCTCGACGTAGCCGTCGAGCGAGGCGATCGCCGAGTAGATCAACTTGGCCATCTCCACTCCAATTCGGTCGGTTGCGCTGTCGGCCGCGGCCGCACCTGCTGAGACTGCAATCCGCAGCCGAAGTCATCGATCACGGGCCGAGCTCGCGCCCCGAGTACCTGGGGCCGGGCGCTGACCCACGCTTGCGCCTCGGTGATCAGTCGATCTGTGCCAGCAAGTCGCGCACGATCAGCGTCGCCGCGGCCGGTGCTGCCTTGACAAATCCGAAGAACGGTCCGAACGCCTTGGTCGCCGAGAAGCCGGTGACATAGAGGCCATCGAGCGTCGTCTGAAGCGCCGTGTCGAGCACCGGGAACCCGTCGTCGAGCTCGACGCGGTCCAACACGGCGCTGAGGTAGGGCACGTTGGCGAGTTGGGCGCGGTAGCCAGAGGCGAACACCACGTAGTCGACTGCGAGACTGGTCGAATCCGCCAGCGTCAGGTGCAGCGCTTCGTGGTGGCCACTGGCATCGACTTCCCGGACATGGTTGCCAGGCCACGCCGTCACACGGCGGGAATCCAGCCGTGGCGTCAGCCACGGCTCGAGGGTCAGCCTCCCGACCTCCCAGAACCGCTGCTCGACCGCGTCTCGCTCGGACGCTGGAAGATTGCGCCAGTAGCCCGGCACGGTCAGCGTCCGCTCCACGTGGACATCCACGAATCGCCAGCTCACCCGCTCGAAACGCGGAACGTCGTGGCGGTGTACGACGTCAATCCGCTCGGCGCCGGCTTCGCCGATCAGCGCCGCCCACTCGTATGCACTCTGCCGACCACCGATGATCAGCACCCGAGCGCCGGCGAGTCCGTCGAAGCTCACCAGGTCGCACGAGTGCGCCGAGCGGTCGGGTCCGACCACCTCCGCCCACTCAGGTAGCTGCGCGTAGGGCTGGATTCCCGGTGCTGCCACGACCGCGTCCGCGACGATCCGCTCGCCGCTCTCGAGCGTCGCCTCGAACTGTTTCTCAGCCTTGTCAAGCCTGACGACGAAGTCCTCACGGACGTCGACATGCTTGCGGACGCTGAACCAGTCGACATAGGACAGGAACAGGTCGATCGGGATCGGATCAGCCTGATCCGGCCGAATCTGCCGCTCGGCCAGATACCGCTCGAACGTGTCCACGCCGCCGGCGTCCAGGTGCCAGTCCGGACCGGAGCGCAGGAGCATCCTGCTCGGCATGTGCTCCCGCCAGAAGCCCATCGGCCGCCCAACAATCACGGTGTCGATCCCGCGCTCGTTTGCAAACGCGGCCGTCGAGATCGCGTACGGACCGGCCCCGATCACCAGCAGCTGAGTGTGCATCGTCTCGCTATCGGATGAGATGCCTTGTTCTATGGCGCTTGAGCGTAACCCTAAACTGCGACGCGGGCGTCCGAACACATGACACATTCCGTCATCGTCTCCGCGGTCAGGACGCCGGTTGGCAAGTTCGGCTCGGGACTGCGCGGTCGCTCGGCCGTCGAGCTTGGCGGCGTCGTGATCCGGGAGGCGGTCGCGCGCGCCGCCGTTCCGATTGGTGAGATCGACCACGTCGTGATGGGCCACGTCCTGCAGGCCGGGACCGGCCAGATCTCCTCCCGCCAAGCAGCGATCGAGGCGGGGGTTCCGCGGGAGGTCCCCGCGATCACCCTCAACAACGTATGCCTCTCGAGCCTCACGGCGATCGCCTACGCCGACCAACTGATCCGCCTGAGCGAGATCGAGACCGCGATTGCCGGTGGGATGGAGTCGATGAGCAACGCGCCCTACCTGCTGCGAGACGCACGGTGGGGTGGCCGCCTCGGCGAGGTCGATCTGGTCGACGCGATGATCTACGACGGGCTCTACTCGACATTCACCGGGCAGCACATGGGTGAGTCCTCCGACGAGGTCAACGCCGTCCTTGGCATCTCTCGCGAGGATCAGGATGCGTGGGCCGCGCGCTCACATCATCGTGCTGCCAGCGCTCGCGGCACAGACCGGTTCACGAACGAAATCGTCGGCGTGCAACCGACGCCCACCGCACGGAATCCAGCGGCGGTCACTGAGGACGAGGGAATCCGGCCCGAGACCACAGCGGCGTCGCTCGCTCGGCTCGCGCCGGCGTTCGGCGCCACCGGCACGATCACGGCCGGTAACGCGGCGCAGCTGTCAGACGGGGCCGCCGCCGTGATCGTGATGAGCGCGACCCGAGCCGACGAGCTCGGGATCGAGCCGCTGGCCGAGATCGTCGCGGCGGGCATGTGCGCCGATCGCTTCTCCTACCTCCATACCGTCCCGGCGATTGCGCTGCAGGCCGCGCTGCGCAAAGCCGGCTTGGAGATCGACGACATCGGGCTGTTGGAGGTCAACGAAGCGTTTGCATCGGTCGCGGTCCACGCGACGCGGATGCTCGAGATTGATCCGGAGATCGTCAATGTCAACGGCAACTCGGTTGCACTGGGGCATGCGCTCGGCTCGACCGGGGCCCGGATGGCCGTGACGCTCGTGCACGAGATGCGGCGTCGTGGCGTCGAGTACGGCGCTGCGACGTTGTGCGGCGGCGGAGGGCAGGGCTACGCGCTGATCCTCCGGTCGCCATCTGGCTAGCCGCCGCCTGGCTCAGGCTCGCAGGACACCCAACGGCACCCGGTAACGTTCCAGCTCGAGCGGCAGCGGCACCGGAATCGTTCGCCAGCTCCCCTTCGAGAGGAGAACGACATGGATTGGAAGACGATGGCCGACAAGGCCAAGCAGACATTCCAACAGCGTGGCGGCGCCGACGCCGCCAAGGAAGACGCTGGGGAGTTGCGTGACATCGCACGTGGACAGGGCTCGCTCACAGACAAAGCCAAGGAAGCCGCAGCGGCACTTCGCGAGCCGGGTGCGCACCATCCAGATTCGCCAGACGCTCCATCTCAGGATGAGGCCGGCGCGGGGCCGCCGAACTGACATCGAGGTCGCCGGGCGCGCGCTCGCGAACGAGGCCTCCGGTTGCCGCCGCCGCGGGCCCGTGCTCCCAGGCTGCTGCGTTGAGCGGCGAGGATGGAGAGGCAGCGTCACCGCTGGATGCGTTCTCCCGCCGCCCGGACCGGTGTGGCGCAGCACCCCAAAGCGAGAAATCGCCCGTAACGCAGCCTCCGCAATACGCGAGACGACTCATACCGCTTCACCAACGGTCCAGGCGCAAGCGGCGGATCCTCAAACAATTCGTGCGACAACCTGAGATGGGCGTAGGCTCCGATCATCCTTTGGACCGGAGTCGATCACGAAAGGGAAGCCAATGACCAAGGTCATTCATTGCGAATGTGGAACCGACGTTCAGGGCGAGTCCGATGACGAGCTTGTTTCGAACGTAGAGGAGCATGTTCAGGACCGCCATCCCGATTTGGTCGGAAAGATGAGCCGCGAGCAGATCCTCGGGATGGCTCACGACCACTGAGGTAGCGCAGGTCCCGCGCGCTATCTGGCATCAGCGACAAGCGCGGCGGTATTAGGGCAACAACGCATGACGTGAGGTTGTGCCTCACGCGTGCTGCATCACCGAAACGGTGATGCAGCAGAGGCGCCCTCGGTACTGCGGCGGTGCCACACGGGACGATGCTGGCACGCGGCGTCTAGTGGCAGCCGCAACCGCCGGTGCTGGTCGATGTCGCATCACAGCAGCCGTCCTTATCGGTGGGCTCGCAACACGCGACCTGCGCGACCGTCGAGCAGCATCCGGGGTCGGGCTTCGTGGCACGGACGATCGCCGAAGCGGCGGCGGCATGGACGCGATGAGTCTCGGTGATCGAGATGTCGGTCAGCCCGGCGGCAGTAAGCGCGTCGGTGAACTGGTCGCGGGTCAGCGCCCCGGCGATGCAGCCCGTGTAGGCCTGCATGTCCTGGCGAGTCGTTTCGTCCAGATCGGAGTCGGCGACGACGTCTGAGACGGCGAACCGGCCTCCGGGCTTCAGGACGCGAGCGGCCTCTCGCAGCACCTGGGTCTTGTCGCCGGAAAGGTTGATCACGCAGTTGGAGATGATCACGTCGACACTGTCCGATGGCAGCGGGATCTGCTCGATGTGGCCGCGCAGCCAGTGCACATTGGCGACTCCGGCCTCGTCCTGGTTGCGACGGGCAAGGTCAAGCATCTCGTCGGTCATGTCCAGCCCATAGGCCAGTCCGGTCGGCCCGACCCGCTTGGCCGACAGCAGCACGTCGATCCCGCCGCCTGAGCCGAGGTCCAGCACGGTCTCGCCCTCGTGCAGCTCCGCGATCGCGATCGGGTTACCGCACCCCAGCGAGGCGAGCACCGCCGCGTCAGGCAACTGCTCACGGTCGGTCCGGTCATAGAGCGGGGAGCCGAACTGCTCACGCTGCTCCTCGGTGATGATCGCGCCCTCCGCCGAGCAGCAACTGGCATTGCGCTCGCTGGTGGCGGTCGCGGCGGCGGCGTACTTGGCGCGCACGACATCGCGCAACTCGGTCTGATCGATCGGGACGGTCACGATCGCTCCTTTGTCCTAGGGTTAGGTCAGCCAGCCGGCAAGCTCGGCCAGCGCCTCGGCAATCACGTAGTAGTAGGCCCACAGGCCCCGGCGTTCTGAGCCGACCAGCCCTGCGTGGCGCAACACTTTGAGGTGATGGGAGACGGTCGGTTGGGAGAGGTCGAACAGCGGCACCAGCTCACAGACACAGACCTTCCCGGCGTGCTTGCGCAGCACGTCGATCAGCTGCACGCGGACCGGGTCCCCGAGCGCCTTCGCAACCTCGGCCATCCTGGCCGCCTGGGCACGATCCACGTCGGGGTAGACCACCGGCGCACAGCACGGCTCCCCGGCGGCACGCTTGGTCTTGGGGGCTAGTTCTAGATCGAGGCTCATCGATACAGAGATATCGATTGAAGTGACGATTGTCAATGCAATACTTCCGGCATGACCACCGTCCTGTTCGTCTGCCTCCAGAACGCCGGACGCTCCCAGATGAGCCAGGCACTGTTCCAACGCGCCACCGGCGAGACTGACCGCGCGCTCTCCGCAGGCACTACGCCGGCCGAGCACGTCCACCCCGAGGTCGTCCAGGTCATGCGCGAGATCGGCATCGACCTCGCCGATCGAACCCCGCAGCTACTCACCCCGGAGCTGGCCCAGCAGGCCGACATCATCGTCACGATGGGATGCGGCGACCGATGCCCGTACATCCCCGGCAAGCGCTACATCGACTGGCAGCTGCCCGATCCCGCCGGTCAGCCGATCGAGCACGTCCGCGAGATTCGCGAGGGAATCGCCGATCGCGTCGCAGACCTGATCCTCGATCTCTGAACGGGGGTGGCCCAGTTCATGCGGCATAGTGGACCATAGGGTCCTTCGAAGCGCGAAAACCCCGTGGCTACCGGGGTTTCGGAGCTACCGCTACCGGGATTCGAAGCCAGCCTCTGAGGAGTTAGTTTGGCCTTATCTGCCTGCAAATTAGCGGGTTCCGGGTTCGTGGTGAACCGCTCTCAGGGGGCCGATAACCGCCGTGGATCGGGGTCGACCGTGGCGCAGCTGTGGCGCGGCAAGCTTCCTTAATCATGACCGCTCGCGTCCAGGACGGGCCGTCGTGTAAGTCGGCCGATTCGACGCGCGCGCTGACTGCGTCGCCTGTTGATCGGCGGCAGGGTTCACGATGGCATCGCCGTCGCGATCGTGGCAAATCAGGCGCACCACGGTCGTGACCGAAATCGCGAAAGGAATCGCCCGCCCGACTGAGCTTCCCGCGCAACTCAGGGCGCGAGTCGGTGGCGGGCAAGATCCTCGTAGGCGATCAAAAGGAGATGCGGCCTCTGGCCCGACATGCGCTGAGCGTGATCTGTTCTTGCATCGATAGAAGACATGTTGGCCGAGCAGTCGACCGCCTGCTTGATGGCGGACGGAGCCGCGGGTCCGGTACCTTCTCGCTGTAGGGTCATGGCATGACGGGACCTCGCGAGGACGCGGAGGCGCGATCGAAGCCAACGCTATGGCAACGGATCGCTGTGAGGAAGCTTCGGCGGGCAGCCGGCCGTGCAGCCGGCGAGCCCTTGGCACCTGAGGACTGGGAGGTCGCCTGGCGGCTTCACGAGCGGGGGCTCGGAGGCGTGGTCGCCGCGATTTTCCGCGCGCTACCGAGTAGCCCCCGCTGCGGGATTTGTGGCGCGCCTTTCGCTGGGCCGGGTCGTTGGATCGTTGGGCCGCTTGGCTATCGGCCGTCGCGAAAGAACCCGACCGTGTGCGGAACATGTGTGGAGTTCTCGCCACCCGGCGGCATGACGCAGTACATCGGGGTGCTGTTTGCCGACCTACGAGGCTTTACGGCCCAGTTCGACGGCGGTGATCCGGAAGAGGCGTCGCGGCTTCTGCGGCGTTTCTACCGGTGCGCCGAGGACGTACTGTTTCCCGATGCCGTGATCGACAAGCTCATCGGCGACGAAGTGATGGCGCTCTACCTGCCCGATCTCAAGCCCGATATGGCGCGCGATGGCGTTCCCGCGCTGATGCTCGAGCATGCCTGCGAGCTTCTCGGGAGCGTCGGGTATGCGTCAGGTTCAAGGGCCTTCGTCGAAATGGGCATCGGGATCGATGTCGGCGAGGCGTTCGTCGGCAACATTGGCCAGCGCGCACTGTTCGACTTCACAGCTGTTGGAGACGTTGTGAACACCGCCTCGCGCCTACAGGCCCAGGCAGCGGGAGGTGAGGTCGTGCTCTCGCAGCGCGTGGCGGACGGGCTCCGTTTCCCGGTTGGGACACGCGAAGAACTGCAGCTCAAAGGCAAGCGCGGCCCGCAGACTATTTACCGCCTCGCCGTCTAGGCCATGCCCGTTCCGACCGCGGATGCAGGGCTATCGATCGGCTGGCGGGAGCCCCGTATTCGCCACATTTAGTGCCGCGTCTCGCAATTAGCTAGGGATATCGGTGGGATGGGGAATCCGCGCTGCTACCGCCCCGCTGTCGGTCACCGACGAGCAACGATCGGTGCTTGAGAGATTGATCCGCTCGCACACGGCGCCGCATCGCGACGTGCAGCGCGCGATGGTGCTGTTGATGGCCCCAGACGGGTTCGCGAACACGCGGATCGCGAACGACGTTTGGGTCGCGCCCATGACGGTGAAGGCGTGGCGCGATCGGTTCGCCCAGGACGGGCTTAAGGATTTCTCGAGCGTGCGGCCGGGTCGGTGTCGCAAGCCGTCGATTCCGGCTGAGAAGGTCGAGGAGATCGTCCGGTTGACGTTGCACGAGCAGCCGGCTGGCGGGACGCACTGGAGTTGTCGGACGATGGCCGCGCGAGCTTGGTGTGTCGCCGGCGACGGTGCAGCGGATCCGGTCTGCGCGGGGGCTTGCGCCGCATCGCGTCCAGACGTTCAAGCTCTCAAACGACCCCCTGTTTGAGGAGAAGCTTGTCGATGTCGTCGGCCTGTATCTGAACCCACCCGAGAACGCGATCGTGCTCTGCATGGACGCGAAGAGCCAGATCCAGGCGTTGGACCGAACCCAGCCATCGCTGCCGATCAGACCCGGCCGGGCTGACGATGACCCACGACTACAAGCGCAACGGCACTAACGACGCTGTTCGCCGCGCTGAACGTCTTGACCGGCGCGATCATCGGCCAGTGCGTGCCCCACCACCGCCACATCGAGTTCCTCAAGTTTCTCGGACGATCGATCGCGAGGTCCCCAAACATCTGCAAATCCATCTGATCCTCGACAACTACGCCACCCACAACCACTCCAACGTCAAGGCATGGCTGGCCAACCGCCCACGGTTTGAGCTGCACTTCACTCCGACCTCCAGCAGCTGGCTGAACATGGTCGAGATCTTGTTCTCACAGCTAACCGACAAAGCACTCCGCCGCGTGATCTTCCACAACGTCCCCGACCTGATCGACGCGATCCAGACCTACCTCGCCGCCCACAACCAAAACCCCGAGCCGTTCCAATGGACCGCTACCAGCGACCAGATCCTCGACAAAGTCCGCCGCGGCCGGGTCACCCCCGATGCAATAACCAACTAAAACCGAGACGGACCACTAGATACGTCGCGGCGCGCGATCGCGGCGACCCGCGGGGTTCCTCGCATTGCGTTGCATCTCGCGTTTGCGTTCCGCAGCCCATGACCAGGCCGGTCGGCGGGCAACAGCTGCACCGCGGTGCTCTCTTGCCAGCGCCCAGTCCATTGCCTGGCTATCGAGCCGCTACTTGTTGGAGGCGCTTGGTTTGCGGTGTGCCATCGAGGGCGGGTGCGTTGTCGATCGAGGACCAGACTTTGCTTTTGAGAAAGGCGAGAAACCGCTGTGCCTCTTCGGTCGTGGTGAACTCGAGATCAACAACGATGTAGTTTGGGTCATCGACCGGGTGCAGAACGCGCTGCTCCGTGACGCCCGCCTTGGCGCGCGCCTCTGCAATGCGGTCGAAGGCGGCCAGCCAAACGTTGAGATCGGTGACGGGGTGTTCGATGTGCAGCGTGGTCATGCTAAGGCTCCTGTGTGAGGCTTGGGAGGCCGTCCGGGGCCGGCTGATCTATCCCAGGGGGTGGGTCGACACTCTCGCGATGCGCGCGTTAGACCGGATCTGCACCGATGCCGCTGACGCAGTTGCGAAATATGACACGTCTCGCCTGCAGATCTGGCGCGCCGACGGGCCGCTGAGCCGGACCGCGCGACAGGTTCTGCTGCACCCGGCCTACCGGATGAGCGGTTCTGCTGGGAAGCGGACGCCGAACCGCTGGATGAGGCCGGGCACGCTGTCGGGGTCCATCTCCAGTGCGAAGCGTTGGCAGAGCTCCCCGAGCTGGTGGGGGCTGGCCATGGCGATGCCGCCGAGGTCGACGATCTCGCCGAAGAAGCGTTCGAAGCCTGCCGGGGAGATGATCTCGAGGATTCGGCAGGGCTCGTCGCCGGCGTTCCAGAAGGTGTGCCACTGTCCGCGCGGTTTGAAGACGAGGTCCCCCGGCCCTGCCTCGAGGTGCTCGTCACCGAGTAGCGCGCCCATGCGTCCCTCAAGGACAAAGCTGTACTCATCCTCGTTCTGGTGGCGGTGCAGCGGCGCCGCGAGCGCCCGCGGCGACATTGGATGCTCGACGACGGAAAAGCGATCGCCGGCTTGGGCACCGTCGATCATGAAGCGCACTTCGATGCTTCCGAGAAAACCAGCCTTCCCGTCGGTGCGACCGAGGACTCTGGCAGTTGTGACGCTCATGGGGTGTTCCTCTCTTCGTTGACAGGTACCTGCCCGCCGGTTCCGGACGGTGATCCGGAGCCGGGCCCTTACGGTGGAGCCGTGGTTAGGCGGTGGCGCCGATCTGCTGCAGCAAGCTGGTCAGGTCGAAGTAGTGATGCGCCTCGCGGATGCGATCATCCTCAATCTCGAACACTTGCGCGGCTTTGAGGTTGATCCGGCGATTGGATGCGGAGATGTCACCGGCTGGCATGTGCAGAGGCCCTGATTGTGTGCCCTGCCATGTGATCTCCAGCGTGACGGTGCCGTTCTCAGCCATCGTCCGCTCGATCCGCCCCTCGGCGTCTGGGAACGCCTCCTTACAACCACGGTTCGCTTCCTGACCCTCCAAGTGACGGTGGGTAGCAAGCTCGTCATACACGGCGCTATCAGCGAACGTCGCCGCCAACCCTTCCCAGTCGCTGGTGTTGAACGCTTCGATGTTTGCTCGGGCTACGTAGTCGAGGTCATTCGTTTATGTCCTTGTTGGCGCGCCGTCGCAGCCCAGCACATGGGAACCGCGTCCTGCGGCAAACCCGGGCTGCGCCACGGTTGAATTTCGTAGGCTCGTCGGTCTCACACCGGCGTTGTGGGTCAGGGACAGTTCGGTGCGCGATGCGCAGCATGGCTAGCTGACCCAAGCTGCCGGCGCAGGACACCGGAAACCCTCAGACCGACACTACTCCGGCTGAAAACGATTACAAGTCCTTCGCACAAATACCTCGGCATCGCGACGTCGTGCGGGCGGAAATCTGGAGTACTATCGATCGTGGTGCTGGCCCTGCGGTCAGAATTCAACTCCCGGCGTGAATGCCACCGACGGCGCGATGCGCGCTACGAGGCGAGAGACAGGACTGGACTTGACCGCGGGGCTGGTAGGGACATCAGTCCTCGCGTCGCTGCAATGCTCCGGTGCCCCTGGACTCATTCGAGCGGCACGTTCAGCCCGAGCTGCGGCTGATTCGGCGGGGCAAGCTGCGACTCGTCCCGCTCGCCAAGCTGGAGCGGTGGGCGAACGAGAGCGCCGAGTCGGTGTTTAGACGTCCGCGCCGGCCCTAGCATCAGCGGTCCTCATGGCCGCCGGGATCCGCGTACGTCACTCTCGCAGCTGCACTTCGAGGCGACACTGGACGCTGCAACTGCAAGCCGACCTGCCAGGCCCAGGCGTACGACACACGGACAGGGCGTCAGGTGTGGCGCACGTTCTCCACCCTCAGCGCCCGCGCCTCTGCCGGTGTCCACCAGATCTCGTCGCCGTCTACCCACAGGCGAACGAACGTGTCCGGTGGCTGGCCGCTGGCTTTGTTGCGTTCGGTGAGACTGTCTCCGGTCATCGCCCAAGACTCAGTCGCCGACGAGCGCTTCGCCGATCTCCTCGGCGAGACCGTCGAGGGACTGCAGGCGCGCGATGAACTCAAACCACGTCGTGATGTGGACCTGCGCTGCCGCGTCGGCGGCGTAGAACGCCTCTTCGAGTTCGGCGTCGGCTTGCATCGCTCGCAACTCGGCTTGGAGGTCGAGCACGAGCCGTAGGGCTTCGGCGATGTTGGGCGTACCGTCTGGGTCGGCCATGAGTCGTGTCCTCTCGTGGTCCGGACCCCGGCCGCTATCGACGGTGCGGGGTCCTCGTTTGGGTTAGGCGTCCTCCTCGCGTGGTTGGTCGGCGCGGTTCATCGGTTGGGGCGAGCCTAACTCGCGGAAGCGGCCGTGTGGGCGTTCTCCGGCCGTTTGCGGCGGGCCGGGTCGGGATCCGGCCCCGAGGTCATCCGGCCGGTTCCGGGGCCGGTTCGCGTACCGCTGGGTCCCATGGCGGGTCCCATGGCGACCTCGAAAACGACGAAACCCCCGTGGTTACGGGGGTTTTGGAGGTACCGCTACCGGGATTCGAACCCGGGTTTCCGCCGTGAGAGGGCGGCGTCCTAGTCCCCTAGACGATAGCGGCGGGGAGGTTTGGACCTGGGCCGACAGCGACCTGCCGACCCGGGCGGCTTCAGCTTAGCGGCACGCCGACGACAGTCGGCTCAGCGATCGGGTTCGGGATCGTCGCTCCGGGGCGCCGAACAGGCCGGTTGCGAGGCCCTCGTCGAGCCGCGACTGACCCGGCGGGACCGCACGCGACGAGCGACGCTGGCGCCCGCCCCGAGCCTGGGTGACGAGCCGGTCGATCTCGCGCTGGCGGCGCTGGACGTACTCGCGGACCTCGTGCTCGGCGTCGAGCCGCAGCCGCCGGGCGTGATCGTCGGCCTGGGCGCGAGCGGCGGCGAGCAGCTGCTCGGCAGCGAGCCGGGCGGCCTCGAGCTGCTGCTCGGCCTGGGCGGCGGCGTCGGCTTCGCTGCGCTGTGCCTGGGCGTGCGCGTCGGCGCGGACCGACTCCGCCTGCGCTCGCGCGTCGGCGAGCGTCGCGTCGGCCTGCTGGCGCGCCTCGGCAAGTCTGCGTTGCGCTTCGTCCTGCAGCTCTGCGGCGCGCTCGCGTGCGGAGCTGACGATCTCCGACGCTGCCGCCTGCAGCCGTGCCTGATCGAGGATCTGCTCGCGCTCGCGCTCGGCGTCGGCACGGGTCCGCTCGGCCTCGCGCAGCTGGGATTCGGCCCGCAACCGTGCCCCCTCGAGCGTCGCCTGTTCCTCTACCCGCGCTCCCGCGAGCAGCTCCTCGACTTCGCGCTCGCGGGCGCTGACCTGCTGTTCGCGCAACGCGAACTGCCGCTCCTGCTCGCGTGCAGGCGCCCGGCACGGCTCTGGGAGAACCACTCGCTGACGCGGGCCAGATGGGCGTCGACCTCGCCCGGGTCATAGCCGCGGAGCACCATGTCGAAGCGGCGCTGCACCGCCATCGCCGAGCTCGATTCGGCTTCGTCTGCCCGCACTCATCGCGATTGGGTCGTTCGCTGCTCGCCGGACGAGTCCTGCGCATGAGAGCCGCCGCCGACCGAGCCGGTTCACGAGTGAGACGCGGCGCCCGGGTAAGCTGGCGGGCTGCCCGATCTCAATCGCGACGGGCGCTCCCAGCATCGGCTCGGAGCGAACGACCCAGGAGGCTGATCTCAGTGCAGCTCGGAATGGTTGGACTCGGCCGGATGGGCGCCAACATGGTGCGACGGCTGATGCACGCCGGACACGATCTCGTCGTCTACGACGTCAACCCCGACGCGATCGACGAGCTGGCCGGCGAGGGCGCGACCGGCGCCAAGACGATCGAGGAGCTGATCGCCGCGCTCGAAGCCGCCGCGGGCGATCTGGGTGATGGTCCCGGCCGCCTTCACCGACGACACGGTGCAGAAACTGGCCGCGCAGGCCGAGTCCGACGACACGATCATCGACGGCGGCAACAGCTACTACCACGACGACATCCGCCGGGCCAACGCGCTCAAGGAGCAGGGCCTGCATTACGTCGACGTCGGCACCAGCGGCGGCGTCTTCGGGCTGGAGCGGGGGTACTGCCTGATGATCGGCGGCGATGACATCGCGGTCAACCGCTTGGACCCGATCTTCCGCGATCTCGCCCCGGGGTTGGGCGACTCCGAGCGCACCCCCGGCCGCGAGGGCGAGCCGATCCCGGCCGAGCTCGGCTACCTGCACTGCGGCAAGCCGGGCGCGGGCCACTTCGTGAAGATGGTCCACAACGGGATCGAGTACGGAATCATGGCCGCTTACGCCGAGGGGATGAACATCCTCCATCACGCCAACATCGGCACTCAGATGAGCGAGCAGGACGCCGAGACGGCGCCGATCGAGAACGCCCCCGAGTACTACTCCTACGACTTCGACATCCCGCAGGTGGCGGAGGTCTGGCGACGCGGCAGCGTGATCGCGTCGTGGCTGCTGGACCTCACCGCCGAGGCGCTGTATGAGTCGCCGACGCTGGACGAGTTCGAGGGCCGCGTGTCTGACTCGGGCGAGGGTCGCTGGACCGTGCTGGCGGCGATCGACGAGGGCGTCCCGGCGAATGTGCTGGCGGCGTCGCTGTTCGCGCGGTTCGGCTCACGCGGCGAGGCCGTCTACGGCGACAAGCTGCTGTCGGCGATGCGCAAGCAGTTCGGCGGCCACGACGAGAAGCACACCGCCGAGCGCTGATTCGACGCCCCCATGGCCCAGCGAGTTGCTAACTTGCAGGGCCGCCAGCGGCTGTGGTGAAACTGGTATACACGCACGGTTCAGGTCCGTGTGGGCTCGCGCCCGTGGAGGTTCGAATCCTCTCAGCCGCATCGACGAGCGACCGAAGGCGTCCAGCGCCCGAACGGGCCGGCGCTCACAGCCAGCCGCGCTGCTCGGCGACCCGGACGGCATCGGCCCGGTTGTGCGCGTCGAGCTTCTGCATCGCCGAGGAGAGATGGTTTCGGGCCGTCCCGTGCGACAGATACAGCGCCTGCGCCAACTCGGCGATCGTCGCGTAGTCACGGCTGGCGGCCAGCACCTCGTGCTCGCGCGGAGTCAGCGGCGACTCGCCCTGTGACAGCGCCGCCGCGGCGAGCGCCGGATCGACGATCCGTTCGCCGGCCAGCGCGCGCCGGATCGCCGAGGCGAGCTCCGGCGCCGGCGCGTCCTTGAGCAGGAAGCCCGCGGCGCCACCCTCCATCGCACGTCGCAGGTAGCCGGGCCGGCCGAAGGTCGTCAGGATCAGCACCCGCACCGCCGGCAGCTCGCGCGCGAGCACCTCGGCCGCGTCCAGGCCGCTGATCCCGGGCATCTCGATGTCGAGCAGCGCGATGTCGGGATCGCAGGCACGGGCGGCGTCCAGCACCTCGTCGCCACGACCGACCTGCGCGACCACCTCGAGGTCTTCCTCGAGCTCGAGCAGCGTCGCCAGCGCGCCACGGACCATCCCCTGGTCTTCGGCGAGCAGCACCCGGGTCATCGACGCTCCTGGCCGCCGCCGACCTGGGCGATGTCGTGGCCGACATCGGCCGGAACCGAGACCGCCAGTCGGTAGCCGCCACCCGGCACGCCCCCGGCCTCGATCCGCCCGTCCAGGCTGACGGCGCGCTCGCGCAGCCCGGCGAGCCCGTTGCCGCCGAGGAATCCGGACCGGTGGACCGCGCCAGCGCCGTCGTCGAGCACCTCGACCTCCGCGGCGCCGGCCTGCGCGGTGATCGTCACCGAACAGTGGCGGGCGCCGCTGTGACGGATCACGTTCGTCGCCCCCTCGCGCACGGTCCACGCCAGGACGGCCTCGACGTCGGGGTCAAGCCCGGTGCAGCCACCCTCAAACGACGCCTCGATTCCAGCCGCCGTCAGCGCCATCCGCGCGCCCTCGAGCTCGCCCGCGAGTGTCGGCTGACGGTAGCCGGCGACCGCCTGGCGAACCTCGCCCAGCGCCTGCCTGGCGACATCCTCGACGTCGGCGACCTCGGTCGCCGCCCGCCCCGGTTGATCCGGGCAGCAGTCGCCCGGCCAGCTCGGCCTTGATCGCGATCACCGACAGCGAGTGTCCGAGCAGGTCGTGCAGGTCACGGGCGAAGCGCTCACGCTCGGCCGCGACCGCGACGTTCGCCAGCGCCGCTCGCGCCTCGCGCAGCTCGGCGTTGCGGGTGTGCAGCGATCGCATCATCGTCATCAGCGCCCCGATCCCGGCGGCGCTCGAACGCGAGGCTGAGAGGCGCTCGAGCACGTCGCCGCCACCCACCAGTACCGACCCGAAGCAGATCACCGCGCGAGGCCAGCACCGCGAGAAGGCCGATCGACGCCGGCAGCGCGATCGCGGGCACGCCGCGCTGTAGCAGAACAGATAGCCCCAGCTGCTCTGATCGCAGCACCGTCAGCGCGATCGCGATCGGCAGCTGCAGGCAGGCCAGACGCAGCCACCCGCCAGCGCCTGCGTCCGCGTCCAGGCCATCAGCCACCATCGCGAAGTAGATCGCCGAGAACACCGTCGCGGCGACGACGACCGCCCAGTGGCCGATCGTCGGCTGGCCGCCGTGCGCGTCAGCGCATTGACGATCGGGATCAGGAGGAACACGACCCAGACGGCCCTCATCGGCCGGCGACGGGACTCGGCGGGCGGGCCGCGTGCGGTCGGCGCCGGAGGGGGCTGACGACGTGTCGCTCACACCTGCTCTCCCTGCGGCTCGACGCAGGAACCGGAGCATCAGCAAGACCCGATCACGGTCCAGATCGCGAGCACGCGCAGCTGCGTCCAGTCGAAGTCCGACGCCATCGATTGCGAGGGTCAAACGCGTACTGCAATCCCCGCGCGAGCGCGTTGATCGGAAACAGGTCGGCGATCGTCCGCAGTGCCGCCGGCATCCCAGCGGTCGGGTACCAGATGTTCGAGATGAACGAGATCGGAAGCACGATCAGGTTGACGATCACCGGGCCGGTCTCGGCCCTTGGGATGAACTGTGCCATCCCGATCCCGATCGTCGTGAACGCGGCCGTGCCGAGCGCCAGCGTGACGATCAGCCCGGGCAGCGCGCCCACCCGCAGTTGGACGCCCCAGATGATGATCCCGCCGAGCCGATCGTGACGACCGCGATCGTCGCCGTGATCAGACAGGTCGAGCCGATCCGCGCCGCCGTGTAGGCCCACCGCGGCAGCGGCGTTCCCTGCATCCGCTTGAGGACCCTTCGTCACGCAGGATCGTGGTCTGGCATCGAGAGGTTCGTGAACGTCGTCATGATCACGCCGTAGGCGAGGATGCCGGGGACGAGGAAGTCGTCGTACGGGAATCCCGCCGAGCGACGAGATGTGCCCGCCTTGATCCAGCGAGGCGAAGATCACCAGGAACATCAGCGGGAACGCGAACGTGAACACACCGCGTCCGCGGTTGCGCCAGTACGAGCGCTGCTCGTAGCGGACCTGATCGGCCGACGAGCCCGAGGTCCCGGCGCAGCGTTGAGCCGCGATCGTGGAATCGTCAGGGTAGCTCATGCGGTCACCTCCACGTCAGCTGCGGGCCGCTCGGCGGGCGGTCCCGGTCAGCTCCAGATAGATGTCCTCCAGCGTCGGCTGGCTGACCGACAGGCGCGCGAGCGGCAGCTCGTGGTCGATCGCCCAGCCGGTCAGCAGCTGCAGCGCCGCGACCGGCTCGCGCGGTCACGACCAGCGCCCGCCCGCCGTCGATCGTGCAGCGCTCGTACGGCATCAGCGGGAGCTGGTCGAGCCCGACGCCGCGCGGGCAGCACGAACCGGATCTCGGCCGGTCGCGCGTCGCGGCCGCCGAGCTCGTCCGGGCGAGCCGAGCGCGATGATCTCGCCGTCGCGCATGATCGCCACCCGGTCGGCGAGCTGCTGCGCCTCGTCCATGAAGTGCGTCGTCAGAAACACGGTCTTGCCGAGCTCGCACAGCGAACGGATCGTCGACCATGCGGCGTGGCGGGCGGCCGGATCAAAGCCGGTCGTCGGCTCGTCAGGAAGATCAGCTCCGGGTCGCCGATCAGCGCGAGCGCCGAGGTCGAGCCGGCGGCGCTGTCCGCCCGACAGCTCGCGCGAACGCTCGTCGCGCTTGGCGACCAAGCTCGACCAGCTCGAGCACCTCGTCGATCGGCCGCGGGTGCAGGTAGTAGCTGCCGTACATCTCGAGCAGCTCGGCGACGCTCAGGTCCTTCTGGACGCCGCACTGCTGCAGCACGATGCCGACGCGCTCGCGCATCCCGCGCTCGCCCCGTGCGGGGTCGAACCCGAGCACCGAGACGTCACCACCTGACCGGACGCCGATAGCCCTCGAGGATCTCGACCGTCGTCGTCTTGCCGGCGCCGTTGGGTCCCAGCAGGCAGAACACCTCGCCGCGCTCGACCTCGAACGAGACGTCGCGCACGGCCTGGACCTCGCCGTAGGAACGGCGCAGATCGCCGGACGCGAATTGCGGGTCCTTCGGGGTCGGAATCTCATGCACGCGAGGCTACGTTCGAGACCCCGCCGCGCGTAAGTGGCGCGCGGCCGAAATCCGCCATGACAACTGTCACCCGCGCGGTCAGACGCTCCAGCGGTCGATCGTCGGCGTCGACGCGCTCGTGGCCGAGCACGCTGACCGCCGCCGCCGCAAGCTTGAAGTGCGCGCCGGTCGCGACCGGCAGCCCGAGCCAGCGGGCGGTCAGCACCCGCAGCGAATGACCGTGCGCGAACGCCAGCACGTCGCCGTCGACGCGGCGAACCGCTCCAGCACCCGATCCAGCCGCTCGCTCGACCTCTTCGGGCGACTCGCCGCCCGGGCAGCCGTCGCGCCACAACCACCAGTCCGGGCCGTTGCTGGCGGATCTGGGGCGTCGTGCAGGCCCTCGTAGTCGCCGTAGTCCCACTCGTGCAGGTCGTCGCGAGCTCGGCCGCGTCGGCGAACCCGGCCAGCCGGCAGGTCTCCCGGGCGCGGCGCAGCGGGCTGCAGAGCACCATCTCAAACGACTCGCCCGAGAGCTTGCGGCTGACGACCTCCCCCTGCTGCGACCCGTGCTTGCGTGAGTGGCAGGTCGGTGTGGCTGGTGTGCTGGCCGGAGCGACTCCACTCGGTCTCGCCGTGACGCACGATGAACAGGCGGTCGGCCATGGCGGGGCTCTCCTCGGTGAGACGACGTACGACGACGCGGGCGCTCAGCGACCGAAATCGCGGGGAACGTTACATCCCCCATCGTGCGCTCGATCTCCTCGACCTTGGCCCGGCGGCGGACATGGCGCTCCTCGATAGGAGATCTCCGCGCCCAGAAACGCCTCGACGATCTCGACCATGATCTCGGCCCCGATCACCCGGCCGCCCATGCAGAGGACGTTGACGCCGTCATGCTCGACACCCTGGTGCGCGGTGTAGTGGTCGTGGATCGTGCACGCGCGGACGCCGCGGATCTTGCCCGCGGCGACCGACACGCCGGCACCCGAGCCGCAGACGATGACCCCGCGCTCGGCCCGGCCGGAGGCGACCGCGTGGCCGACCTCGAGTGCCTTGTCCGGATAGTCGATCGGCGGGCTCGGCCGGTCGGTACCGAAGTCGAGCACCTCGTGACCGAGCTCGCGGATCTCCGCAGCAGGCGGTCTCGCAGCGGATAGCCGGCATGGTCAAACCCGCAGGCGACGATCACTTTGACCGCACCTGCGCCGGCGCGAGCTGCGATGCGCCGGCGAACTCGTGCGCCGCCAGCAACGCCGCGCCCGAGCACTCCGGCGCGGACGCCGTGCCGCGCTGACGCGGATCGTCGTCGCGCGAGCCGAGCCCGGGCAGCACGTACGCCGGCCGCCGTCCGCCGCGCCGGCGCCAGCAGCAGCTCTCCGGCACGGGCCGCGCCGCCGCCGATCACGACCTCCTCGGGGATCGAACGTGTTGATCGCGTTGGCGATCCCGATCCCGACCCGCTCGCCCCACTGCTCGATCATCCGCCGCGCGTCGGCATCGCCGTCGTGGGCGGCCTGCACCGCCTCGCACGCCGGTCAGCTCGCTCGCCGGCGGCGAGCCTGCGTCCGAGCGATGAGTCCGGGTGCGCGCTGCGCGTAGGCGACCACCAGCCCGTCGAATGCATGGCCCGCAGCCTCGGCCTCGAGCGACCCGGGCTGCGGCGAATCGCCCCGCCGGCGGGATGCCGTCGCTCATCTCCATGCCGACAATCGTGTGCCCGAGCTCGCCGGCGCCGCCGGTCGCGCCCCGGTAGATCCGCCGCCGAGCACGAGTCCGCCGCCGACGCCGGTACCGATCGTCAGCATCACCAGGTCACGCGCGACCATTCGCAGCTCGTGAGTCGTGCGCCTCGGCCAGCGCCGCGACGGTCGCGTCGTTGTCGACGAACACCGGCACGCCGAGGCGGTCGCCGAGCACCTCGCGCAGCGGCACGTCGCGCAGCGGGATGTTGGCCGACGAGACGACCCGCCCCGTTCGAGAACTCAACGATCGACGGCACGCCGATCCCGACCCCATCCAAGTTCGCCCGGCGACAGTCCGAGACGCCCGCGACGAGCTGCTCGATCAGCGCCGTCGGCGTCCGACGTATCGGTCGCGACGATCGTCGAGTCGGCCAGCGCGTGACCGTCGAAGCAAGCGAACGCGATTTTCGTGCCGCCGAGGTCGACGCCGACGACATCGGTCATGACGCGTGACCAGGCGCTGCCCCAGCCCCGCGGCGGCGGCCGCGTCGACGAGCAGTGTCAGTGTTCGGCGCGACCGTCTGGATCATCGACGACGGCACCGCCGGGTCGGGCGATCGCGCCTGGCCCGAACGCACGCCGCAACGCGTCGGCCTTCGACGCGCCCGGCGGCCAGGAACACGACGTGCGTCTGCCAGTGCGACCGCGCTCAGCGTGAACGAGACCCGCGGCACGAACGGCTCAAGCCCCGCCTCAGGCACCCCGACCACCAGTCGCTCGCGCTCATCGATCCCCGGCTTGCCCGGAAACAGCGACAGCGTGTGCCCGTCGGGTCCGATCCCGAGCAGCAGCAGATCGAACCGTGGGGGTCCGGCCGTGCGCAGCAACCGCTCGTAGCGGTCGGCGGCTTCGGCGTAGCCGAGCTCGCCCTCGATCCGGTGCACGTTCGCCACCGTCGTCCCGTCGAGCGAGCGGATCGAGCAGCGTCGAGCGGATCATCTTGTAGTTGGAGCGGTCGTCGTCGGGGCCGACGGCGCGGTCGTCGCCGAGCCAGAACGTGACCCCGGACAGATCGATCGCCCTGCTCGCGAACCGCGGCCGCGAACAGCTCGTTGGCGGCCTTCGGCGTCGAGCCGCCGGCGAGCACGATCTGCGGAGCCCGCGCCGAACGGCAGACCTCGAGCATCAGCTCGGCGCACGCCTGCGCCGGGTCGGCGACCACGTCGATCGAAATCGTCATGTCGCACACAGCTCCCGGGCCGCGTTGAGCGCCGGCCAGTAAGTCGGCTCGCGCAACAGCGCCTGCCGGATCCCGTCGCCGAGGATCCCGCCCTCGCCGCGCGACGCGCCGAGGATCTTCCAACTGCTGACCGTGCCGTCGGCCAGCCGCTCGGTCGCGTCCAGCCCGCCTCGCCGCGGTCCAGCGAGAGCGACAGCTGCGGGTGCGCGGTGACCGTCACCCCGGCCAGCCCCGGCGCCTACTGGTGGGACTCGCGCATCACGATCCGCACCTCGCCGTCGCCGCTGGCGATCGTGCCGTCGCGACGGTCAGCGACGTGCAGCGCGCAACGGGCTCGGCTCCCACCCCAGCCGCGACGCCATCCAGCCGGCGAGCAGCAGCGCCGACGCGCTCGAGCCGTCGCGGTGACGGATGTCGAGCTCGTGACGTGCGACAGCGCCGGCAGCCGGGACGGCAGGTCAAAGCTCGCCGCAAGCCGCTCGCGCCACGGTGTCGTGCGCAGCCAGGCGAGATCGATCACGTACGCATGGTCGCGGACCGAGAACACCCGCTCGAAGCCGTCGGCGGCCGACGGAAAGTCGTCGGAGTCGAGCAGGATCACATCGGTCAGACCGCAGCAGCGCCTGCATCGCGTCGTCATGGCGGTGCGGCGACCAGAGCACGGTCGGCAGCCCCGAGACGACGATCGGGTCGATGATCGTCTGCAGCGCCGGCAGATGCTCCGGGCCGATGTCGATCTCGACCCGTCTCCCACATCACGCCGAGCCTGTCCTCGGGGTTGTCGTAGCTGACGGTGGCGAGTCGCGTCGAGCTTCGTGCGTCCCTCGCTCGACCGCGCACAGGATCGTGCGCGAGCCGTGGTAGCGGCCCGCACGTTCGAGCCGGTTGGCGATCTCGCCCTTCCACTCGCGATCGACGATCACCACCAGGTTGAGCACCCGCGCCGGCGCGAGCTGCTCGTTGGCGGCGTGGCGCAGCGCGCAGCATCTCGCGCATCGCCGCCTCGATCTCGTCGGGCGTGCGTGTCCTGCTCAGACCAGATGTCGTCGCTCACAGCCGCCGCCAGAGGCGACCGCCGTCCAGCAGCGCGTCCGCCTCGGCCGGGCCGGTGCCGCCCGGATTCGTACGGTCGGGATCGGGCTGGTCTTGTCGGCCGCCCACGCCTCGAGGATCGGGTCGATGATCCCCCACAGCGCCTCGATCTCGTCGTTGCGCGTGAACAGCGTCGCGTCGCCGAGCATCGCGTCGAGGATCAGTCGCTCGTAGGCCTCGGGCGACTCCGACAAGAACGACGTGCCGTAGCGGAACTCCAGGTTGACCGGGCGGATCTGCATCCTGCGTGCCGGGCAGCTTGGCGCCGATCGAGACCGCGACGCCCTCGTCGGGCTGCAGCGTGAACACGATCTGGTTGGCCTGGATCCCGGTCGACCCGTGGCCCTGAAAGGCGACGTGCGGGACCGGCTTGAGGATCACGGCGATCTCGGTCAGCTTGCGCGCCAGCCGCTTGCCGGTCCGCAGGTAGAACGGCACTCCGGCCCAGCGCCAGTTGGAGACGTGCAGGCGCAGCGCGGCGTAGGTCTCGGTTCGCGAGTCCGCGGGAACGCCGTCCTCTTGAGGTAACCGCGGACGCGCTCGCCGCCGACGACGCCGGCGCCGTACTGGGCACGCACCGCCATCCCGCGCGACCTCGTCGAGGCTCGGTGGCACGATCGCCTCCAGCACCTTGAGCTTCTCGTCGCGCAGCTTCTCGGCGTTGAACGCCGTCGGCGGCTCCATCGCCAGCAGCGCGAGCAGCTGCATCATGTGGTTCTGGACGAGATCGCGCAGCGCGCCGGCGCCGTCGTAATAGCCGGCGCGGGAGCCGATCCCGATGTCCTCGGCGGCGACGATCTGAACGTGGTCGATGTAGTTGCGGTTCCAGACCGGCTCAAACAGCGCGTTTGCGAACCGCAGCGCCATCAGGTTCTGCACCGTCTCCTTGCCGAGGTAGTGGTCGATCCGGTAGATCTGCGGTTCCTCGAACACCTCCAGCAGCTGCGCGTTGAGCCGCCGCGCCGAGGCGAGGTCATAGCCGAACGGCTTCTCGATCACGATCCGCGTCTCGCGCGCCGTCGATCTGGTTGAGCCCGGCGGCACCGAGCTTCGCTGCGATCAGCGGGAAGAACTCGGGCGCGGTCGACAGGTAGAAGACGCGGTTGAGCGCTGATTCCTGCCTGCTCGTCGAACTCGGTCAGCGTCCGGCCGAGATCCGCGTAGACCGCGTCATCGTCGAACGAGCCCTGGACGTAGCGGGTGTCGTCGATCAGGCCGCTCCAGCACCCGATCGTCGGGTCGCCGCCGCGAGTAGCGGCGGACCGAGTCGGTCAGCGTGTCGCGGAACTCCTCGTCCTCCTTGGTGCGGCGCCCGACCCCGATCATCTCGAAGCGCTCGGGCAGCTGTCCCTCGTGCGCGAGGTTGTACAGCGCCGGCAGCAGCTTGCGGTGGGCGAGGTCGCCGGTGGCGCCGAAGATCACCAGCGACGTCGGGTGGACCGGGAGCCGCTCGAGTCCGAGCGACAGCGGGTTGTCGAGGCCGGTCAGATCGGTGGGCCCAGCCGGCTCGGTCGCGGTCAACCCTGCCCCTCGTAGCGCGCTGCGCTGCTGGTCGATGCCTTCCAGCAGACGGGACATCGCGTCCTCGAACTGCTCGACGCCGGCGTCGAGCAGCTCGTCGGTGACCTCGTCAAGGTCGATCCCGGCCCGGGCGAGCGCCTCGAGCGTCGCGTCCGGGTTGTGCTTGGCCGTCGGCCCGGACACGGTGCCATGGTCGGCGACCGCCTCGAGCGTCGCCAGCGGCATCGTGTTGACCGTGTGAGCGGCGACCAGGTCGTCGACGTACATCGTGTCCTTGTAGGCCGGGTTCTTGACTCCGGTCGACGCCCACAGCGGGCGCTGCGGATGGGCGCCGGCGTGGTGCAGCGCGTCCCAGCGCGGGCTCTCGGTCCCGAAGATCCGCTCGAAGCTGCGGTAGGCGTAGCCGGGCGTTGGCGATCGCGGCGGTGCCGAGCAGCTCGTCATGGCCCGTGCCCTCCAGCCGCTTGTCGACCGCGGTGTCGATCCGCGAGACGAAGAAGCTCGCGACGGACGCGACGTCGAGCGACTTGCCCTCGGCGAGCCGTCGCTCAAGGCCCTTCAGATAGGCGTCGGCGACCTTCTCGTAGGCATCGACGGCGAACAGCAGCGTGATGTTGACGTTGATCCCGGAGTAGATCGCCTCCTCGATCGGGCCGAGGCCCTCCTTGGTACCGGGGATCTTGATCATCAGGTTCGGCCGATTGACCCGCTTCCAGAAGTCCTTGGCGGCGGCGATCGTCTTCTCCGGATCGTGCGCGAGGTCGGCCGCGACCTCCAGCGACACGAAGCCGTCCTGGTGGTGGTTGTCCTCGTAGGTCTGGCGCAGGACGTCGCAGGCGCCCTGGACGTCGTGGATCGCCAGCTCCTCGTAGATCGCCTGGGCGTCGGTCTCGACCGGCGTCGAACAGCTGGTGCAGCTGATCGTCGTAATCGTCGGACTCGAGAATCGCCTTCTCGAAGATCGACGGGTTCGAGGTGACGCCTCGCAGCGAGTCCTCCGCGATCAGGCGCGCGAGCTCTCCGTCCTCCACCAGCGAGCGGCGCAGCAGATCGAGCCAAGGGCTGGTCCCCGCCTCCACGAGCCGCGGAGGTTCGGGTTGACGTTCGTGGCTTCGGTCGTGCTCATTGCGCTGCACACCTCTGTCTGCTGGGTATTCCGGTTGGGGCGCAGGATAGACGTAATCCGACCCTGCTCAAACGGGGCTTTTCTGGTGAACGGGCCCGGTTCCGATCGTCAGCCGAACAGCACCCCGTAACGCTCGTACTCCTCAACCGGCACGCGCCGGACCTCGGCGACCGCGTCGGCGAGCGTCCACGAGCTCGATCTCGGTCGCGTGCAGCGCCGTCATGTGGCCCCAGCTGCCGGCATGCGCGGCATCGATCGCGGCCAGCCCCAGTCGCGTGGCAAGCACCCGGTCAAACGCGGTCGGGGTGCCGCCGCGCTGAACGTGGCCGAGCACCGTCGCGCGGGTCTCGAAGCCCGGTCCGCGCTCTCGATCTCGCGCTCGAGCTGATGGCCGATGCCCGCCGAGCCGCGGATGACCGAACTCGTCGAGCTCCCCGGTCGCGACCGCCATCGTGCCCTGCCTTCGGGATCGCGCCCTCGGCGACGACGACGATCGAGAAGGGCGGCCGCGCTCGATGGCGACGGGCGATCAGGCGGCAGACCTCGTCGATGTCGAACGGGATCTCCGGGATCAGGATCACGTCGGCCCCGCCCGCGAGTCCCGAGTGCAGCGCGATCCAGCCGGCGCTGCGACCCATCACCTCGACCACCAGGATCCGGTGATGGCTCTCCGCGGTCGTGTGCAGCCGGTCGATCGCCTCGGTCGCGATCTGCAGCGCGGTGTCAAAGCCGAACGTCTGGTCGGTCGCGCCGAGGTCGTTGTCGATCGTCTTCGGGACCCCGATCACGTTGATCCCGCGCCCGCGACAGCGCGTTGGCGGCGCCGAGCGTGTCCTCGCCGCCGATCGCGATCAAGCCCGTCGAGCGCGTGCCGCGCCAGCGTCCGCGCGGACGAGTCTCGACGCCGCGCTCCCGCTTTGACGGGTTGGTTCGCGAGCTGCCGAGAATCGTGCCGCCGCGCGGCAGGATGCCGCGCGTGGACTCGATCGTGAGCTCGTCGCAGACGTCCTCGAGGACCCCACGCCAGCCGTCGCGGAAGCCGACGAACGTCGTCGCCGTAGCCGTCGATCCCCTTGCGGACGACGGCACGGATGACGGCGTTGAGCCCAGGGCAATCGCCGCCGCCGGTGAGCAGTCCGATCCGCATGGCGCGTTAGATGGTGCCAGGAAGAATCGAATACCGGAAGCCGCGCGTGGACGCTACGGTCATCATTCGATGTCCAGTGCTGGCACTCCCGATCGGCGACGATCCGAGCCGCGGCTCGCTCGCCGCGGTGGCGGGTGCAGGCGTCGCGGCCGCCGTCACCGCCGCGCTCGCCGAGCGACGTCATCTGCGCGCGCTCGCGCGACGACCCCGAGTACACCGCGTTGACCGCGCCGCTCGGCGGAACGAGCGGCTCGAGGCCGTGTCGGCCGACGGCACGCGGCTGCACGCCGAGCGGCTTCCCACCCGACGATCGCGCCGAACCGCTGGCGACGGTCGTGCTCGCCCACGGCTGGACCGAGCGGCTGAGCTTCTGGGGCCCGGTGATCCGATTGCTGCGAGCGCGCGGGCTGCGGCTCGTCGCCTACGACCTGCGCGGGCACGGCGCCAGCGCTGCGGCCGCGTCGGCGACTACTGCAATCGAGCGCTTCGGCGAGGACGTCGAGGCGGTGCTCGCCGCGGCCGGCGCGCCGGCCGGCGAGACGGTGCTCGCTGGCCATTCGCTCGGCGGGATGTCGATCGCCGCCTGGGCCGCCGACCACGACGTGCGCGCCCGTATCGCGGGCGCGGCGCTGGTCAACACGCGGCGTCGACGATCTGATCGGCGGCGCGCTGGTGCTCGGCGAGCTCGGCAAGCGGCTGAACCCGCGCTGGCTCAGCCGCGCGGTGCTCGGCTCGCCGGCGCCGTTGCCGCCGCTGTCGACGCCGGTGCAGCAGGCGCGTGATCCGCCACGCGGCGTTCGGCCCGGCCGCCACCCCGCGCCAGATCGCGTTCTATGAGCGGATGCTGATGGATACCCGCGCGAGTGTCCGCGCCGCCACCGGAGTGGCGCTGTCGAACCTGCGGCTCGGGCCTGCGCTGGCGCGACTGATCGTTCCGACCCTGGTGATCGCCGGCGATCGCGACCGCCTCACGCCGGTCCCGACCATTCGCGCCAGATCGCCGAGGCGGTGCCTGATCTGACCGGGCTGCTGGTGCTCGAGCGAACCGGCCACATGGCGCCGCTGGAGCGCCCGGCCGAGGTCTCGCAGGCGATTGCCGGGTTGGTCGCGCAGGTGGTGCACGCGCCGCTGCCGCGCGAAGATGCCGTCGAGGTGATCGCCCGGTGACATCGACGAGCGCCGACCACCAGGGCGAGCCGAATCTCTGTCATCCGCTGGAGGAGGATCCGGAGCTGGCCGAGGCGGTCGACCCCGAACGCCGCAGCGCCGCGGCCGCCGCGCTCGTCGCCCGGCAGATGGAGCTCGCGCCTGGCGCGTGGTCGGGCAGCCCGGCCGGACAGGATGGAATCGGGCTGCTGGTGCTCGAGGGCGTGCTCGTACTGCGCGTCGGAATCGCGGGCCGCAACGGCGCTGAGCTGATCGGCGAAGGCGACGTCCTGCGCCGACCCGACGCGGCCTGGGCGACCCCACAGCTGACCCTGACCTCCAGCTGGCTGGTGCTCGAGCCGGCTCGACTGGCGGTGCTCGACGCCGGTTCGTCGCGCCAGACTGGTCCCCTACCCCGAGTCTCACCGGTGCCCTGTTCGGGCGCAGCGACGATGCGCACCCGACAACTGGCGGTCAATATGGCGATCGTCCATCAGGCGCGGGTCGACGTGCGGCTGCACATGCTGCTGTGGCACCTCGCGGGGCGCTGGGGCACGGGTCCGCTCCGACGGCGTCTTGGTGCCGCTGCGGCTGACGCACAGCATCCTCGCCGAGCTCGTCGCCGCCCGCCGCCCGACCGTCACCAGCGCGCTGTCGGAGTTGAGTCGCAACGGCCAGGTGTGCTCGGTGCCGGAAGGCTGGCTGCTCTGCGGGCCGCCCCCCGGCGCCGACCAGGAGTTGGCGCCCGCGCTGAAGTCGCGGGCGCTGACAGACGAGCGCGACGTCGTGCGCACGAACGTCTGACCTCCGCCACACCGCTCAGCCCGAGCCCGCGACATGCACATCGATCCGTACATCGTTCTCGGTTCCGCGATCATCGGCCTGCTGGTCGGGATGACCGGCGCGGGCGGCGGCGCGCTGATGACGCCGATGCTGATCCTGCTGTTCGGCGTGACGCCCTCGACGGCGATCTCCTCGGATCTGGTCGCGGCGGTGGTGATGCGACCGATCGGCGCCGCCGTCCATTTGCGCGCCGGGACCGTCAACAAGCGACTGGTCGCCTGGATGGTGGTCGGATCGGTTCCGGCTGCGTTCCTCGGCGCCTACCTGCTGCACCTGCTCGGCGAGTCGAGCACGGCCGAGACCAACATCGAGCGCGCGCTCGGCGCGGCGCTACTGGTGGGGGCCTGCGCGATGGCGCTGCGATTCGTGCTGGACCAGCGTGCCGGCAATCGCCGCACCGCCTACATCACCCAGGTCACGCCGCGGCCGATCCCAACGCTGCTGGTCGGCATCGTCGGCGGCCTGATCGTCGGGATGACCTCGGTCGGATCGGGCTCGCTGATGATCGTCGCGCTGCTGTTCCTGTACCCGCTGCTCGGTGCCAACCAGCTGGTCGGCACCGACCTCGCCCAGGCGGTGCCGCTGACGATCGCCGCGGCGCTCGGCGCGCTCGCCTTCGGTCACGTCGAGCTCTCCGTCACCGGCTCGTTGATCCTCGGCAGCGTACCGGCGGTGCTGATCGGATCGTTGCTCTCCTCAACGGTGCCCGATCGGTTCATCAGGCCGGTGATCGCGTTCGCGATCCTCGCCTCCGGGCTGAAATACGTGGGCCTGTCGACGACCGCGCTCGGCTGGGCGCTGTGCGGCGTGCTGCTCGCGGGCGCGATCGCCTGGCTGGTGGTGGCAAAGCCGTACAAACGGCTCGGGGCCCAGTCGGCGCCCGCGCCGGCGACCGGCGAGGACGAGCCGTCCGAGCGGCCCGAGCCCGACACCGTCAGCGCCGGATGAGCGAACGGATCGAGGTCCCGGTCGCGGGCGGCGAGCTCGCCGTGTTCCGGTTCGGGTCCCAGCGACCCGACGCGCCGACCGTGCTCGCGCTGCACGGGATCACCGCGACGGCTTCGCCTGGCTGGCGGTCGCGGACGCGCTCGGCGACGACGCCTCACTGCTCGCGGTCGATCTGCGCGGCCGCGGCGAGAGCCGCTGCGTTGCCCGGCGCCGTTCGGGCTCGACGCCCACGTCGATGACCTGCTCGCGGTGCTCGACGCCTGGTCGCTTGACAGCGGCCCGTCGTGGTCGGCCATTCGATGGGCGCTTACCTCGGCGCCCGGCTCGGCCGCGCGGCATCCCGAGCGCGTCTCACGACTGGTGCTGGTCGACGGCGGGCTGACGATCGCGCGGGCGAGTCCGATCCGACAGTCGATCCCGAGCCGTTCATGCGCGCCTTCCTCGGCCCGGCGCTGGCAGCGGCTGGAGATGACGTTCGAGGAGCCTCGACGCGTACGTCGACTGGTGGCGCCGGCATCCCGCGATCGCCGGGTCAGACATCGACGCCGCCGTGCTGCGCGCCTACGTCGAGCCACGACCTCACGGCGAGCCGCCGCGCGCTGCGCTCGTCGGTCAACCCGGACGTCCTGCGGCGGACGGCGCCGACGTGCTGCGCAGCGACGACGCCCACCGGCTGGCGGTGCCGGCGGTGCTGTTGTGCGCGCCGCGCGGGATGGTCAACGACCCCAACCCGATGCAGCCGCTGGAGCTGGTCGCGCCTGGGTCGCCGGGCGACCCGCAGCGGCGCCGCGGGCGGCAGGTGCCCGACGTCAACCACTACACGATCATGCTCGGCGCGGCCGGCGCGGCGGCCGTCGCCGACGAGCTCCGACCGCACTGACGTCATAGCCACCGCCGCCGGCTGAAGCGCCTGTTGGCTCGCGCTCAGCGCAGGCCGAGCAGCACGTCGACGACCAGCTGGTCGAGCCGCTCGTTGCCGTAGCCGCGACGGGCGAGCTCGTCGAGCGTCGTCGCCTCGGCCTTGAGCGCTCCGGCGGATCGTCGGCCGCGACCGTCGTGGCGACGCCGAGCTCGTCGGCGCCCGGCCGTCGTGCAGCGCCTCGGCGACCTCGGGCAGCGAGTCGAAATGCCGGGCCTTCTCGGCGAGCGCCGCGTAGCTGCGGATGCAGCCGCGTGCGAACTCCCAGACGCCGTCGTCGTCCTCGTTGCGGTACGGGTGGGCGTCGAAGTGGCGGGGCCCGCCGTAGCCGGCGCGCTCGAGCAGCCGCACGAGCATGAACGCCTCCTTGAGGTCCTCGGCGCCGAACCGGAAGTCCTGGTCATAGCGGCCGATCCGCTGCGCGTTGAGATCGATGTGGAACAGCTTGTCCGGCCCACAGCGCCTGCCCGACGCCCTGATGGAACGACAGGCCGGCCATCGTCTCGTGCGCCGACCTCGGGGTTGACGCCGACCATCTCGGGGTGCGCCGAGCGTCGTGATGAAGTGCAGCGCGTGCCCGACGGTCGGCAGCCACAGATCGCCGCGCGGCTCGTTCGGCTTGGGCTCGATCGCGAACCGCAGCTCGTATCCCTGGCTCAGCGAGTAGTCGCTGAGAGCACGTCGATCGCCTCGCGATAGCGCTCCAGCGCGTCACGGGGATCCTTGGCGGCGCCGACCTCGGTCCCCTCGCGCCCGCCCCAGAACACGTACACCTCGGCACCGAGCCGAGCGCCGAGGTCGATCGCGCGTCATCGCCTTGCCGATCGCCGCCCGACGAACCTGGCGGTCGCCCGACGTGAACGCGCCGTCCTTGAACGCCGGATGCGTGAACAGGTTGGTGGTCGCCATCCCGACGCCCGAGCCCGGTGTCCGCCAGCGCCTCCTCGAAGCGCTCGATGATCCGCTCGCGCTCGGCGGCGCCGGTCCCGTACGGGATCAGGTCGTCGTCGTGCAGGCTGACCCCCCAGGCGCCGATCTCGGCCAGCCGCTCGACCGTCTGCACCGGATCGCGCGGCGGGCGGGTCGGCTCGCCGAACGGGTCGCGGCCGGGATTGCCGACCGTCCAAAGCCCGAATGTGAAGCGCGGTTCTGTCATTGAGAGCAATTTGAGCAGATCTCGGCGGCCGAGCGGGATTTCGTGCAAGATCTGCGGGGATGGCGCGTCTGATCGGACTCGACGTCGGCACCTCGTCGGTCAAGGGTCTGGCGATCGACGAGCGTGGCACGGTCGTGGCCGAAGCCGAACGCGGCTATCCGGTCTCGATGCCGCACCCGGGCTGGTCTGAGCAGGATCCCGAGCAGTGGTGGCAGGCGGCGCGAGTCGGTGCTTGCCGAGCTCGATGCCGCGACCGCGGACGGGATCGGGCTGACCGGCCAGATGCACGGGCTGGTCGCGCTCGACGCGGATCGGCGGCCGCTGCGACCGGCGATCCTGTGGAACGACGGGCGCTCGCAGCCGCAGGCCGACGCGATCGCGCACCGGCTCGGCGTGGCGCGGCTGGTGGAGCTGTCGGGCAACCTCGCGCTCGCCGGCTTCACCGCGCCGAAGCTGATGTGGATGGCCGAGCACGAGCCCGAGCTGCACGCCCGGATCGCGCACGTGCTGCTGCCCAAGGACTACGTCCGGCTGCGGCTGTGCGACATGCTCGCGACCGACGTCTCCGACGCGTCCGGCACCTCGCTGCTCGACGTCGCCGCCGTCGCTGGTCGCCGCAGCTGGCCGAGGCCTTCGGGGTGGATCCGGCAATGGCTTCCGGTGGCGCATGAGTCGGGCGAGGTCTCCGGCCAGGCGTTCGGCGGCGATACCGGTCGCCGCGGGCGCCGGCGATCAGGCCGCCGGGGCGCTCGGCGTCGGCGTCACCAACGGCGACGGACCGGCCTCGATCGTGCTCGGCACCTCCGGCGTCGTGTTCGCGGCGCGCGACGCGGTACGCGATCGATCCCGAGGGCCGGCTGCACGCCTTCTGCCACGCGCTGGCCGATCGCTGGCATGTGATGGCGGTGATCCTGTCGGCCGCGGGTGCGCTGAGCTGGCTGCAGCATACGGTCGGTGAGGCACCGATCGAGACACTGCTGACCGAGGCCGAGCGCTGGGAGCCGGGGGTCGAGGGGCTGACCTTCGCTCCCTACCTGTCGGGCGAGCGGACCCCGCACGCCGACGCCGACGTCCGCGGTGGATTTGTCGGCCTCGGCCTGCGCCACGACCGCGGCGCACTGACCCGAGCGGTGCTGGAGGGAGTCGCGCACGCGCTCGCCGACGGGCTCGAGCTGATCGCCGCAACCGGGCCGCGACCACCGGCGGCACGGATCTCCGGCGGCGGCTCGCGGTCGCAGCTGTGGTGCCGGATCGTCGCCTCGATGCTCGACCTTCCGCTGCAGCGCACCGCCTCGACGGCGGGCTCCGCGTTCGGGGCGGCGCTGCTCGGCGGTGTCGCCTCGGGCACGTTCTCATCGCCGGCCGACGCGGCTCGCGCGACCGTTTCCGTCGTCGACGAGATCGAGCCTGACCCTGACTGGGTCGGGCCCTATTCGGAGGCGCGCGAGCGCTACCGGGCGCTGTACCCGGCGCTGTCGACATTGCCCGCGTCGGGCGCCTGATCTGTCAAGCTGTGGCGCCTGGAGATGGCGGTCACGGACCTACAGCGGCTGTCGCAGGAGGAGGTCGCCGCCGCGCTCGATGCGCTGCGTGACGTGCTCGGCTGCCGACCGCGTGCTGACCGGCGCCGACGTCCTCTCCCAGCACGGTCACGACGAGTCGTTTCATCCCGAGGCGCGGCCGGACGCCGTCGTCTGGCCACGCTCGGCTCGAAGAGTGCGCGGCGATCGTCCGGGTCGCCGCCGCCCAGCGGCTGCCGATCGTCCCGTTCGGGGCCGGGCACGTCGCTGGAGGGGCACGTCGCCGCGCTCGCCGGTGGGATCTCGGTCGACATGCGCGAGATGAATCGAATCTCGAACCTGTCGCTCGGAGAACCTCGACGTCAGGTGCAGGCGGGCGTGACCCGCCGCCAGCTGGACGCCAAGCTGCGGCCCGAGGGCGTGTTCTTCTCGGTCGACCCTGGTGCCGACGCGACCCTCGGCGGGATGATCGCGACCGGCGCCTCCGGGCACGACGACGGTGCGCTATGGCGCGATGCGCGAAAACGTCATCTCGGTGACGATGATCGAGCTCCGACGGTCAGGTCGTCAGGACCCACTCGCGCGCGCGCAAGTCGTCGGCCGGATATGACCTGACGCGGCTGATCATCGGCTCGGAGGGCACGCTCGGGCTGATCTGCGGCGCGACCTTGCGGGTCCACCCGATCCCCGAGGCGACCGCGGCCGCGCAGTGCACCTTCCCGACGCTGGCGGCGGCGGTGCAGTGCGTCGTCCAGGTCGAGCAATTCGGCGATTCCCGTGGTGCGGATCGAGCTCGCCGACGAGCTGCAGATCGACGCGATCAACCGCTACCAGAAGACACGTCATTCACGGTCGCGCCGACGCTGTTTCTTGGAGTTCGAGGGGGCGTCGGAGCAGGCGGTCGCGGCGGTCGCGCGGGAGACCGCCGAGATCGCCGCGGAGTTCGGTGGCGGCGACTTCGCCTGGGCCGCGGACGAGTCCGAGCGCCGGCGGCTGTGGGAGCGCCCGACATGTCGCGATGGAGGCCACTCGCGCTCTGCGGGCCGGTGCGGCCGCGTTGACAACCGACGTCTGCGTGCCACTCTCGGCGCTCGCTCAGTGCATCACCGAAACCCAGGCCGACATCGCCGAGCACGGCCTGACCGCGTCGATCGTCGGGCATGTCGGCGACGGCAACTTCCACGTGATCCTGTTCGCTCGACCCCGACGACCTCGACTGACGTGCGTCTCGGCGAGGAGTTCCACGCTCGGCTCGTACGCCGCGCGCTGGCACACGAGGGCACCTGCACCGGCGAGCACGGCGTCGGCTACGGCAAGGCCCGCTTCTTGATCGAGGAGCACGGTGAGCCCGCGGTCGAGATGATGCGGGCGATCAAGCGGGCGTTGGACCCCGACGGGATCTTCAACCCCGGCAAGACGGTCTCCGCGCTCTGACCGCCGACGGTCAGGACGGCTCCGGAGTCGGCGGTGGCTCGCCCAGTCCCCACGCGTCGGCGCCGCCGTCGACGGCGATCGTCGTGCCGGTGATGTAGGCGCCGGCCGGGCTGGCCAGAAACGAGATCACGCCCGCGACCTCCTGCGGTGTCCCGAACCGGCCGAGTGGGACCGACCGCCGCCAGCGTTGCACCGCGTCGTCGTCGTAGCGCTCCATCCCCTCGCTGTCGACCGAGCCGACCGCGAGGCAGACGCTCCGGATCCCGTATCGCGACCACTCGAGCGCGAGCCCCGAGGCGAGGTTGGCGACCGCCGCGCGCGCCGAGAACGCGTGCGCGAACCCCGGACTTCCACGTAGCGGGCTGAAACCGATGAACACGATCAGGCCACCGGCCCCGGGGATCATCGATCGGTTGGCCACCTCACGGGACAACCGCCAGCTCGCCTCGACCACGAGCCGGTGCACCGCCCGCCAGCCGTTGTCGGAGATCTGCTCGGCGGGCGCGGAGAACTGGCCGCCGGCGTTGTTGACGAGCACGTCGATCTGCCCGAAGCGCGCGAGCGCGGCATCGAGCAACCCGGTCACGTCGTCGGGCTCGCGCACGTCGGCCGTGATCGCCAGGCAGCGGCCGCCGGCTGAGCTGATCTGGCGTTCGGTGTCGCGCAGCGGCTGCTCCCGGCGACCGCAGATCACGACCGCGGCGCCAGTCTGCGCCATTTCGCGCGCGGTCGCGGCACCGATCCCGGTGCCGCCGCCCGTCACCAGCGCGACCTTGCCGGCGTTGGCGTCGGTCCGCATCCAGCTCTTGGCGACGCCGGTCGGGAGGTCTTCGGACATGGGGCTCAAGCTCCGTAGCTAGTCGGGGTGGGGTCCGCGCCTCACCGGTCCAGTCGCGCCGGGAAGCAGACAGAGATGTACCGTGGTTTGCGATCGAGCGTCGGCCTCGTCTGCGTGACGGCCTCTTGGACGGCGGGCCGCGATAACGATCACCGGGGGGTCGAGCGTGATCGGCGAGCCCGAACCGCTGCCGCCGGGCCTGGTAACGCTGCTGTTCTCAGACATCGAGGGGTCCACGCGGCGGCTGCCGGAGTTCGGTGATCGCGACGGGACCCTGTTGGCCGAGCATCAGGCCGCGCTGCGGACGGCGTGGTGAGGCACGGCGGGTTCATCCGGACGCCGACGTCAGTACCAGCTCGACGTAGCCGTCGGCGATCTGCTCGGCGCTGAGCGTGCCGCGCGGCCGGTACCACTGGGCGGTGTGGTTGACCATCCCGAGCAGCGCCAGCAGCGCCAACCGTGGGTCGCCGCGGGTCCCGGCGGCAGCGAGCGCGTCGGCGACGAGCCGCTCAAACGCCTTGCGCGAGGCGCGCACCGAGCGCCAGGCCGCGCCCGACTCGATCACGTGGCGCTCCTGCTGAAAGACGAGCATGTGATCGCGGTGTGAGACAACGTGCGCGACCCACACGCGGACCAGCGCGCTCAGCCGTACGGCGGGATCATCGGCACTGCGGACAAGCGGCCGCGCCTGCACCAGCAGCGGCTCCATCAGCTGATCGCAGATCGCGATCAGCAGCTGCTGTTTGGAGTCGAAGTAGTGATACAGCGCGCCGGTCGCCAGCTCCATCGAGGTCGCCAGCTCCTGCATCGTCGTCTGGTCGTAGCCGCGCCGGGCGAACTCATGCGCGGCACGCCGGACGAGCTCGTCCTGGCGACGCTCGTAGCGTTCGCGCAGCGCCGGCCGTGTCGGACTCGGAGGAGCGGGCACGATCGCCATATTATCCGAATTAGTGTTCGGAATCCGAACCTTCGTTCTGTATAGTCGGCGATCATGGACTTTCAGCTCGACGACGAGACCTTGCTGCTGCAGCGCACCGTGCGTGAGTTCGCACGCGAGCAGGTCGCGCCCGCGGCGGCGGAGCTGGATCGGACTCATTCGTTCCCGTACGAGCTGGTGGCACGGATGGCGCAGCTCGGCTGGATGGGGATCCCATTCCCCGAGCAGGTCGGCGGTGCCGGCGGCAGCTCGCTGCAATACGCGATCGCGGTCGAGGAGCTGACCCGGGTCGACTCGAGCGTCGCGATCACGCTGTGCGCGCATACGTCCCTGGGCACGCAGCCGATCTACCTGTTCGGCTCAGACGAGCAGCGTGCCGAGTGGCTGCCGCGGCTCTGCGCCGGCGAGGTGCTCGGCGCGTTCGGGTTGACCGAGCCGGAGGCCGGATCCGACGCCGGCAACACGCGCACGCATGCACGGCTCGACCACGGCGACTGGGTGATCGACGGCGCCAAGCAGTTCATCACCAACGCGGGCACCGAGATCTCGGGCGTCGTCTGCATCACCGCCAAGACCGGGGACGATGAGATCTCCAACCTGATCGTCGCCAACGGCACTCCTGGCTATGAGCAGGGCGAGCCGTACCGCAAGATGGGCTGGAACGCATCCGACACCCGCCCGTTGACGTTCACCGACTGCCGCGTCCCCGCCGAGAACCTGCTCGGGGCCCGCGGCGCAGGCTTACGGCAATTCCTGCAGGTGCTCGACATCGGGCGGATCGGGGTCGCCGCGATGGGCGTCGGGCTGGCGCAGGGCGCGCTCGACGAAGCCCTCGCATACGCCAAGCAGCGTCGCGCGTTCGGCCGGCCGATCTCGGCGTTTCAGACGATCCAGGCAAAGCTCGCGGACATCGCGACCGAGATCGCGGCGGCGCGGCTGCTCACCTACCAGGCGGCCTGGCTCAAGGATCAGGGCAAGCCGTTCGGGCTGATCGCCGCCCAGGCGAAGCTGAAGACCGGCCGACTCGCGGTCCGCGCGACCGAGGAGGCCGTCCAGATCCACGGGGGCTACGGGTTCATCGAGGAATACCCGGTCTGTCGCTTCTACCGCGACGCCAAGATCCTCACGATCGGCGAGGGCACCGACGAGATCCAGCAGATGGTGATCGCCCGCGCGCTCGGCGCCTGAGCCGGTGTCCGAGGCGACGTGTTCGACTCGGTCCTGATCGCCAATCGCGGCGAGATCGCCTGCCGCGTGGCCCGCACGCTGCATCGGCTCGGGATTCTCGCGATCGCCGTCCACACCGCCGCCGACGCCGACTCGCCGCACGTCCGTCTCGCTGACCGCAGCGTCCCGATCGATTCCTATCTCGAGATCGACGCACTGCTCGCGGCGTGCGAGCAGACGGGCGCGCAGGCGTTGCATCCCGGCTATGGGTTTTTGTCTGAGAGCCCCGAGCTGGCGCGCGCTTGCGAGCGCGTTGGGGTGACGTTCGTCGGGCCACCGCCGGCGGCGTCGGAGCTGATGGGAGACAAGCTGCGCGCAAAGCGGCTGGCGATTGACGCCGGCGTCCCGACCGTTCCCGTCTACACCGTCGACGAGGCGCGCACCGCCGCGTATCCGCTGCTGGTCAAGGCCGCTGCCGGCGGTGGCGGTCGCGGGATGCGAGTCGTCGACGGACCCGAGGACCTCGACGCCGCGCTGCAGTCGGCCGCGCGCGAGGCGAAGGCGGGGTTCGGCGACGAGCGCGTGTTCATCGAGCGCCTGTTGACACGCGCCCGGCACCTCGAGGTGCAGGTGCTCGCCGACGCCCATGGCAACGTGGTCGCGCTCGGCGAGCGCGAATGCTCGCTGCAGCGTCGCCATCAGAAGCTGATCGAGGAGTGCCCCTCCCCCGTCGTCGGCCCGCAACTGCGAGCGGCGCTGGAGGCCGAGGCGGTCGCGCTCGCGCGGGCCGGCGGCTACGTCAACGCCGGCACGGTCGAGTTCATCGCCGACGCCGACGATCCCTCCGAGCACTACTTCCTCGAGATCAACGCCCGCCTGCAGGTCGAGCACCCGGTTACCGAGCTCGTCTACGGGCTCGATCTGGTCGAGCAGCAGTTGCGCGTCGCGGCGGGCGAGCCGCTCGCGCTGGCGCCGGACCAGCTGCGCCCGAACGGGCACGCGATCGAGGCGCGAATCACCGCCGAAGATCCGGCGCGCGGTTTCCTGCCGGCGGCCGGCCGAATCCTCGCCTACGACCGACCGGCGGCCGAGCTCGCCCGGGTCGACGACGGGATCGAGCTCGGCTCAGAGGTGGGCACCGGCTACGACTCGCTGCTGGCGAAGGTGATCGCGCATGGACCCGACCGCGACCGGGCGCTCGCGCGGCTGCAGCGCGCGCTCTCCAAGTTCACGGTCCTCGGCGTCACCACCACCACCGCCTATCTGCGCGGGCTGCTCGACGACGACGCGGTCAGGGCGGGCGATCTCGACACCGAGCTGGTGGCGCGGCGCGGCGTCCCGGCCGGCCCGATCGGCGACCCGGGCATCGCGACCGCGGCCGCGATGCTGATCCTGGCCGAGCGCGGCCACAGTTGCGGCGACGACCCGTTCGCGCGGGTCGACGGGTGGCGCCCCGGTGGCGCGCGGGCGCCGTCGCACTGGCGCCTGGCGATCGACGGCCGCGCGCCGGTCGAGGTCAGCGTGCCGGCCGAGTACGTCGGGATCACCCATCCGCTGCCGAGCGGTCGGTTCGCGATCGACGACCGCGGCGAGTGGCTGCTGGCGCGCGACGCGGAGACGATCTGGATCGGCCATGGCGGCGCCGCCTGGGCGGTGCGCCCCGGATCCGAGGCCGTCCGCCGCGCCACCACCGGCGACGGCGAGCTGCGCGCCCCGATGCCCGGACAGGTACTCGCGGTCCACGGCGCGGTCGGCGACTCGGTCAGCGGCGGCGATCCGGTCGTCGTGCTCGAGTCGATGAAGATGGAGCTCGTGATGACGGCGCCGATCGACGGCTCGATCGCCGAGCTGACGGTCGCAGTGGGCGACCGTGTGACCGTCGATCAGCCGCTGGCGCGGATCGAGGCGACCCGCCGATGAGCGTCCTGCGAACCGCCGTCAATCCCGGCGCTGACGAGTTCAAGGCCAACGAGGCCGCCAATCTCACGCTGATCGACGACCTCCGCGAGCACCTGCGCGTCGCGTCGCTTGGGGGTGGCGAGCGCGCGCGCGAGCGTCACCTCCAGCGCGGCAAGCTATTGCCGCGTGAGCGCGTCGACCGGCTCGTCGACCCAGGCTCGCCACTGCTGGAGTTGTCGGCATTGGCGGCCCACGACATGTACGACGGCGACGCGCCAGGCGCCGGGATCATCACCGCGATCGGTCGGGTCTCGGGGCGTGAGTGCGTGATCGTCGCCAACGACGCGACCGTCAAGGGCGGCACCTATTACCCGATCACGGTCAAGAAACATCTGCGCGCACAGGAGGTCGCGCTGGAGAACCGGCTGCCGTGCATCTACCTGGTCGACTCCGGCGGCGCGTTCCTGCCGCGCCAGGACGACGTCTTCCCCGACCGCGAGCACTTCGGCCGGATCTTCTTCAACCAGGCGACGATGTCGGCCGCGGCGATCCCCCAGATCGCGTGTGTGATGGGCTCGTGCACCGCCGGCGGCGCGTACGTGCCCGCGATGAGCGACGAGACCGTGATCGTCGGCGATCAGGGCACGATTTTTCTCGGCGGCCCGCCGCTGGTCAAAGCCGCCACCGGCGAGCAGGTCACCGCCGAGGAGCTCGGCGGCGGCGAGCTGCACTCGCGCCGCTCGGGCGTCACCGACCACCTCGCCTCCAGCGACGCCCACGCGCTCGAGATCGTGCGCGAGATCGTCGGCACGCTGGCGCCGCGTGCGCCGGCCCCGTGGCAGCGCGCCCCGGTCGCCGCCCCGGCCGTCGATCCGGCCACGCTGCTCGGGGTGATCCCCGACGACCTGCGACGTCCCTACGACGCGCGTGAGCTGATCGCCCGGATCGTCGACGGCTCGCGTTGGCACGAGTTCAAGGAGCTGTACGGCGCAACGCTCGTGACCGGCTTTGCTCACATCCACGGCCATCCGGTCGGGATCCTCGCCAACAACGGGATCCTGTTCTCGGAGTCGGCGCTCAAGGGCGCGCACTTCATCGAGCTCTGCGATCAGCGGCGAGTGCCGCTGGTGTTCCTGCAGAACATCACCGGCTTCATGGTCGGGCGCGACTACGAGGCCGGCGGGATCGCCAAGCACGGCGCCAAACTCGTGACCGCCGTCTCGACCGCGCGGGTGCCCAAACTGACCGTGATCTGCGGTGGCTCATTCGGCGCCGGCAACTACGGGATGGCCGGCCGAGCGTTCTCTCCGAGGTTGCTGTGGATGTGGCCGAACGCGCGGATCTCGGTGATGGGCGGCGAGCAGGCCGCGGCGGTCATGACCGAGGTCGGCCAGGCGGAGGTCGGGGCGGCGCTGCGCGACCAGTATGAGCATCAGGGTCGGCCGTACTACGCCACCGCGCGCCTCTGGGACGACGGCGTGCTCGATCCGCGCGACACCCGCGACGTGCTCGGCCTGGCACTGTCGGCGGCGGCCAACGCGCCCCTGGCCGACGTCCGTTACGGCGTGTTTCGGATGTGAGCGATCGCGGCGGCCGCCGGCCCGGCCGCCGCGTCGCGTACGTCAGCCCTTGCGCAGCTTCGGCAGCTGCTGAGCCTCGAGCCGCGCGATGATCGCGTAGCCCGGGGTCGTCATGTGGATGTCGATGTTCGAGCAGAAGAACGTCAACTTGCAGACCTTCGCGACCGGCACCGGGATCACGCCGTACTTGGGATCGTTAGTCGTCACGAACGGCCCGTAGGCGCCCGTCGCCTTGGTCACGTCGACGAACTTCGCGCCCGCCGACCGATAGGCCTTGCGCAGCCCCGGGTTGATCAGCGTCTTGAACGCCGTCACCGACTCGGCCGCGAGCGTGAACCGGTTGGCGCCGAACGGGGTCGGCAGCACCCAGGCGCCCAGCGCGACGTCCGGGTAGGTCGAGCCGATGATCTTGAGCTTGCTGCCGCCGGCGGCCCGCAGCCGCTTGACGATCGTGGTCAGGTTGGAGATCGCGCTCGGCATGTTCTTGGCTACGCAGCTGAGCGGGTCGGCCACCGCCAGGCAGGAGTCGACGTCGTTGCCGCCGATCGAGATCGTGACCAGCCCGACCTTGCCGGGGTGGCTCTTGATGAACGACACCGCGGCCTGCACCTGGGTCTTGCCCGGATATGCCGGTGCGCCGGGCATCCGGCCGTCCGCCGGGCAGTTGATCTGCGTCAGCATCGAGGACGTCGTGGCGCCACCGCAGCCGTAGTTGACCAGCGTGTAGCGGTAACCCCGCTGGCGCGCGAGCTTGACCAACTGGCTGGCCGGGCCATTGAGCGTGGTGCGCTTGATGTTGCCCTGGTAGCCGACCGAGTAGGAGTCGCCGAGCGAGATGAAGTATTGCCGGGAGTGGCGGGTGGCGGCATGCGCGGCGCCGGCGCTCACGGCGGCGAACGCCATCGTCGCCGCGAGCAAGGCGGCGATCAGTCCGAACCGCAGCGCGCCCGCGCGCGCCCGGTGACGGGGAGTATCAATCGTCATGTAGTACCTCTTTCAGCGAACGACGAGCGTCCGCGGTATGAACGTATCCCCCGCGGTCGCGACGATCCTTGAGGCGTTACGCGGGCGCGTCAGTTTGACACGCCCGTACCGGTTCGCGCGCAGGTGCCGTAGCTGGTGTCCCGGTTGAGCCGATTGAGCGTGCCGGTGTGGCGGCTAAAGCACCCATAGGTGCTGTAACCCTCCAACCATGCCTACCGATGGTCGTGGCGAGTGAGCGCCAGCACCGGCAGCGTCCCGGCGGTCAGCGACGGCGCGCAGCGCTCGTACTCGCCGGCGCCCAACGCCTGGAAGCCGTTGGCGACCGCGTCGCGGTAGGCGCCGTCGATCACCGCTCGGTGTGCCGCCACCGCCCAGCGCATCCGTAGCCGAGCGTCGCGCCGACCGGCGTACGCCCAGACGCGGGCGCCCTCGGCATCGACACGAACGCCGAGACGTCGATCCGCTCGTAGTTGCGCTCGCGTCGGTCGAGCGCGTTCAGCGCCGCTGCGTCGACCGGCACGCACAGCCCGTTGACCGAGCCGCGCGGGTCGGCGACGACGTCCAAAAAGCAGACGAACACCGCCGGCCGGTACCCCGACGAGTCGGTGTAGTGCTTGTAGCCCGGCAGGTCGCGTGCATTGTCCATCGCGACCCCCCACTGCCGGCGGTGCCCGGCGAGGTCGCAGACGAACCCGGCCGCCGACGGTGTCCGCGACGCGACCGCGCCGGCCGGCGAGCGCCGCCAGCGAGCCGTACCCGAACACGAACTCAGGCCCCGATGATGGACCTCCTGCAGCCCGTACACCGGCGTCGGAATCCCCACCTGCCGGGCCTTGAGCTGCAGCGCCAGATACAGCGAGTAGTGCCGCGACTGATGCAGGTTGCCGCCGTGAAACCACAGCCCGGGATGCTGGGTCGGCTTCCACATATTGCGCTGCTCGCCCTCCCACGGCCCCGGGTCCTTGGTCGTGTCCGAGCCCAGCCCCCAGACCTTGCCGACGCGGTCTGCGACCTCGTCGGAGATCAGCTGCGCCGCCCACCCGTTCATCGATCCGTAACCGGTCGCGTACACGACCAGGTCGGCGGGCAGCTCGGTCCCGTCGGCCAGCACGACCGCGTCGGTGGTCAGGTGGTCGACCTGGCCGCGGGCCAGCTTCACGCGCCCGTCAGCGACGAGGTCGGCGGCGCCGACGTCGATGTAATAGCCCGAGCCGCGCCGCAGATACTTCATGAACAGGCCCGAGCCGTCGTCGCCCCAATCGTGCTCGAACCCGGCCGTTTGAAGCCGCTCGTAGAACTCGCGGTCGCGCTCGCGCATCTGCTCGTACAACGGGGTCTGGAACTCGTGCATGATCCGGTACGGCAGCGACGCGAAGATCAGATCGGCCTTCTCGGTCGTGATCCCACTGGCGACCGCCTCCTCGGAGTACAGCGCCTTCAGCCCGATGTCCATCAGCGTCGCGGAGCGGACGATGTGGGTCGAGGAGCGCTGCACCATCGTCACGTCGGCGCCGACCTCGTACAGGGCACCGCAGATGTCAAACGCGGAGTTGTTGGAACCGACCACGACCACCCGCTTGCCCGCGTACCGGTCAGGCCCGGGGTGCTCGGAGGAATGCTGCTGCTCGCCCGCAAACGTCTCCTGACCCGGGAACGTCGGCCGGTTGGGCACGCCCGACATGCCGGTCGCGAGCACCAGCTGCTTCGGTCGCAGCGTCAGCGGCTCGCCATCGCGCTGCACGGTCACCTCCCACTGCTGGGCCTGCTCGTCATAGCGCGCGCCGGTGGCGACGGTCATCGGCCAGTAGTTGAGCTCCATCACCCGCGTGTACATCTCGAGCCAGTCGGCGATCTTGTCCTTGGGTGAGAACACCGGCCAGTTGTCGGGGAACTTGATGTACGGCAGGTGGTCGTACCAGACCGGGTCGTGCAGGCACAGCGACTTGTAGCGGCCGCGCCACTGGTCGCCCGGCCTCGCATGGCGGTCGATCACGATTGTCGGGACGTCGAGCTGGCGCAGCCGCGCGCCGAGCGCGATCCCGCCCTGGCCGCCGCCGATCACCAGCACGGAGGGCTGCTGGGCGTAGCCGAGCTCGGACGCCTCGCGCTGGCGCCGCTCCAGCCACGAGTTGCGGTCCGGGTCGACGCCGTGCTCGGCACCCATCGGCCGCCGGCCGCCGCGCGGCTCCTCGTGGCCGCTGAGCTCGTACAGGGTGGTCAACAGCGTCCAAGCGCGGCCGTCGCGCAACCGCAGATGGCCTCGGCCGCGGCCGACCGCGGTGTCAAACTCGAGCCACGCTTCGGTCACGCCGTCCGCCTGCGCCGGCGGCTCGGTCACCGCGAAATCGGCGGGCGCCGCGGTCGCCAACGTCGCCTCCAACATCGCCCGGATCTCGTCGCGACCCTCGAGCGTCTTGAGGTTCCAGGTCAGCGCGATCAGGTCGCGCCAGAAGCCGTCGGGCTCAAACAACTCGGCCGCCCCGACCGCGTCGCCGGCTGCTAGCGCGGCATTGAACGCATCGAGCCACTCGGCGACGACCTGCTCGCTCGCGGCCTGCTCGGGCATCTGTGTCACGTCTGTCATCGCTCGCTCTCCTTCGACCGGATCGGACGGGCCCAACCCCGAGTGTCGCGGACCGGCCGCGAACATGACAAGCCGTCCGGGCGGGCGTCCGCGGCGTCAGCCGCCGGGGGCCGGTGACCGGGGCCCGGATCTCAGTCGCCCCGCGCCGCGCCGCCCCCGCGGTCCCGCGCGAGACCCGGATCTCAGTCGCCCCGCGCCGCGCTGCCCCCGCGGTCCCGCGCGGGCCCGGATCTCAATTGCCCCCGCACCGCGCCGCCCCCGCGGTCCCGCCGCCCCGTGCCGCCCCGGTGGCCCCGCGCCGCCCCGGCCGCCCCGCCCGGCACCGCGCCGCCCGCGTCATCCCCCGCTGCCCCGCGCCGCCCGGCTCCGGCGCCGGTGATATATCGCCGTTTGCTCCGTGCGACCGTGAGGCAACGGGCGTTTGAGGACGCGTGGGGTCCTGAACATCCCTTCGCGCCGATTCACGGTCGAGCAAAGGGCGCTACGTGACGCGCGACACCGGGTAACGGAGCCGCGGACGCGCGACACCAGGTGACGGAACCGCGGACGCGCGACGCCAGGTGAGAGCTCCGCGACGACCGGGCCGAGCCGCCGGTCAGAGCTGCCGGCTCATCCGGCCGCCGCGACACGATGCGCGATCGCGGCGACAAGCTGGGCGAACTCATCCCGCGCCGCCTCGGCCGCGAACGGCGTCGGGCCGGTCTCGGTCAGGCCGGGGATCGTGTTGAGCTCGAGGATCTGCGGCTGGCCGTCGGCGTCGAGCATCAGGTCGACGCGAGCGAAGTCACGGCAGCCGAGCGTCTCGAACGCGGCGATGCGACCCGCTCGACCTCCGCCGCGACCTCGGGCGTCAGCGTCGCCGGCGCATCGAGCGAGACCACGTCGAAGTCGTAGTGCGCCTCGTAGTCGTAGAACTCGCGGCACGAGAGGATCTCGACGATCGGCAGCGCCCGCGGCTGGCCGGTCGCGTCGGCGAGCACGTGATCGCGAGCTCGCGGCCGGCGACGTGCTGCTCGACGAGGATCTCGTCGTCGTAGGCGACCGAGCCGAGCACGGCCGTACGCAGCCGCTCGGGCGTCGGAGACGAACTTGATCCCGAACGACGACCCGAGCCGCGCCGGCTTGACGACGAGCGGCGTTCCAAGCCGATCGCAGCACCTCGTCGAACACGACCGCAGCGCCGAGGTCCTGGAACGTGCGGCGGCTGAACGCCTGAAACGGCGGCGTCGGCAGCCCCGCGCGCACCAGCAGCCGTTTGGTCAGCGACCTTGTCGATGCAGAGCGAGCTGGCGAGGCTGTCGGAGCCGGTGAACGGCACCTCGAGCAGCTCGAGCAACTCCTGCAGCGACCCGTCCTCGCCGTTGCGGCCGTGGGCGACGATGAACACGTAGTCGGGCGCTCGAGCTCGCGCACGCGCTCCAGGATCGTGTGGTCGATCTCGAGCTCGAGCACCTCGTCGCCGGCCTGGCGCAGCGCCGCCGCCACCCGGCGGGCGCCACGCAGGCTCACCTCCCGCTCGATCGAGGTGCCGCCGGCGGCGACCGCGACTCGGCGAGCCGGTCACGACGATCTTCGGACCCTTGCCCCGCATCGCCAGCAGGTTGGAGTCGAACGTGCGGGTCGTCTGGTGCTTCTCGGCGTGCTCGGCGAACGCGATCTCGATCAGCTCGTCGAGCAGATCGGCGAATCCCAGCCCGGCGGGCTCCCACAGGTAGAAGGCGAACGAGCCGGGGATCGTGTTCGGCTCGTTGACGAACAGGCGTTCCTCGGCATCCAGCAGCAGGTCGACCCGGGCGACGCCGGTGCCGCCGATCGCCGTGAACGTCCGGCGGGACAGCTCCTGCACCTGCGCGGTCAGCTCGTCGGAGATCGGCGCCGGGATCATCCGGTCGGTCGCCGCCATCCCCTCGCCCTTGAGTCCGGCCGCCGTCCTTGCCGGCGCCGTCGCGCGGCAGGTACTTGTCCTCGAACGAGAGGAACTCGCCGGTCGCCAGCGGCTGCTCGCAGACCGACACGCGCAGCTCGGCGCCCGGCCGTCCGAGCACCGCGCAGTTGATCTCCATTGCCGCCCTCGACCGCCGGCTCGACCAGCGCCAGCCGGTCGAGCTCGAACGCCAGCTCCAGCGCGTCGGCCAGCTCTGGCTCGGTCGTGCAGCGCTTGACGCCGACGCTCGAGCCGAGTGATGCCGGCTTGGCGTAACACCGGCAGACCGAATCGCGCCTTGACCCGGGCGACGATCGCGTCGGACGCCTTCGCGCTCGTATTCGGAACGGCGCAGCGTCAGGTCGTCGACGACCGGGATCCCGGCGGCGCGCAGCATCGACTTCGTGACGGCCTTGTTCATCGCCAGCACCGCCGCCTCGAGCGTCGGGCCCGCCGTACGGGATGTCGGCGAGCTCGAGCGCACCCTGCAGGCAGCCGTCCTCGCCCTGGGTACCGTGCGTCGCCGGGATGATCACGTCGAGCCGGTGCTCGGCGACCGTGCGGCGCGGCCGCCGGCGCCGGCTCGCCGCCGCCGCCGAACAGCCCGCGGCGCTTGCGGCGCCGCGACCGCCGGGGCGCCGGCGCCGCCGAGCGCAGCACGCCGGCTGCCGAGGTCGAGCACGACCGGCTCGGCGTCGAGCGTGCTCGGCCCGGTAGGTCTCGATCTGGCGCAGCGACGGGCCGGTGAACCAGCCGACCGTCGCGATCGATGTAGATCGGCACCGGCTGATGGCGTTGCGTCGAGCGCCTCGCAGGCCTGCAGGCCGGTGATGATCGACACGTCGTGCTCGACGGAGCGTCCGCCGAACACGACTCCGACGCGGAGTCCTGGACGTGGCACGGCGCCGCAGTGTAGAGACGCAGTCAGGCGGCTGCCGGCGCGGCAGCGGCGGCGTCGTTGTCCTCGGCGTACATGTCCGGCAGGTCGTTCTCGAACAGGATCACGTCGCCGGCGCGCGTCAGTCGCGCCAGCACCTCGGTCGCGCCGCCGATATCGCGCACGACCGTGATCGCGCCGTCGTCGAAGCCGCCGCGCGCAGGCCCGCGGCCGATCGGCTTGGTGCGCTCGGGCCCGACGAGGATCACGTGATCGCAGACCGTCGGCCGCCTGGCGGCCGAACCGCTCGTTGAGCGCGTCCTCCTCGTCGCCGAGCTCGACCATCCCCGGCGTGACCAGGATCCGGCGCCGGGCGGGATGGCCGCGCGAGCACCTCCAGCGCCGCCGCGGCGCCTGCCGGATTGGAGTTGTAGGCGTCGTCGATCACGATGATCCCGGCGCGCGGGTTGGGGATCGGCTGCCAGCCGGTGCTCGGGCGGCGTCGACCGTCGCCGAGCCCGGCCGCGATCCGCTCGATCGGCGATCCCGGCCAGATGCCCGACGGCGGCCGCCGCCAGCAGGTTGGAGACGTTGTGGCGGCCGAGCAGCCCGGCCGAGACCGCGGCGCGCGCGTGCGCCGATCACGAGCGTGAACTGCGTCCGCCCGTCGGCCAGCGCGATCTGCTCGGCCGGCACCGTGCGCGTCGTCTGACTCCAGCCCGTACAGGACCGTGTCGACCTCGACGCTGGGCGGCGATCGCTCGGACGCGCGGATCGTCGCCGTTGGCGACCAGGTGGCCGTCGGTCGGCAGCGCCCGCGCCAGCTCGGACTTCGCGTCGGCGATCGCCTCGATCGAGCCGAGCCGCTCGAGGTGCATCGGGCCGATCGCGGTCAGCACGCCGATCCGCGGGTGCACGAGCTCGCACAGCTCGGCGATGTCGCCCTTGCGGTACATGCCCATCTCGACCACGAACGCCTCGTGCGACGGCTCCAGGTGCTCGTTGATCGTGCGGATCACGCCGAGCCGGCTGTTGAACGACGCCGGTGTGATCAGCGTCGGCAGCCTGCTGCGGACAGAACCGCGCCGATGCACACCTTGGTCGTCGTCTTGCCGTAGCTGCCGGTGATCCCGATCGACCAGCGGATCGATCGCGGCGAGGCTGTCGGTCGCGGCGCGCTCGAAGCGGGCGTTGATCCGGCGCTGGACCGGTGCCGAGCGCGCGGTTGGCGCCGGCCAGCACCCAGGCGCAGCCGCCGACCGACGCGACCGCGAGCGCCGCCGCGATCGCGAACGGCAGGTCGGCGCCGAGCGCGACCGTCAGCGATCGCCCCGATCAGCAGCACCACCGCGGCAGGGCCGCGAGCGCAGTCGCGAACAGCCGCCGCGCGCGCTCGGTCCAGACCAGCGGCTTGATCTCGGCGCGCGGCGCCGGGCGCGCAGCCCGGGCGGCCAGCGCAGCGGCGGCCGCGAGGCCGGCGAGCAGCTCGATCAGCGGCTGACCGACCGCGGCGGCACCGGCCGCGACCAGCGGCGAGCACCGACCGCCAGCGGCCAGCGATCGGTCGGCGATCGTCGCCGCGACGCCGCAGCCAGATGAACAGCCGCGCGTTCTCGTAGTGCTCGAGCTGCAGCAGGTGCAGCATCCGGCGCGTCCGCGGCGGGCAGCGCAGTACGCCGCGAGCGAGCGCCGCCGCGAGCACGCCGATCAGCCCGTAGCTCATGCGACGCGGCTGTGCCTGCGGTGCCAGGAAGTGGACGCGACGACGCGAACCGTGCGCGCTGGTCGAGATAGGAGAAGTGGCCGGCGCCCTCGAACACGACCAGCCCGGCGTCGGGGATCAGCCGCTCCATCGTCTCGCCATCGCTCAGCGGCGTGGCGTCGTCCTGGTCGCCCCAGATCAGCAGGGTCGAGGCCCTGACCGCGGCAGCAGCTCGGTGATGGTCCTCGTTGACGAGCCGGACCAGCGTCGGGCGCATCGCGCCCGGCGTTGGCTTGTAGTCCGCGGATGCGTGCCGGCTCGATCACGCGCTCGCGCCAGCGCCGGCCGCGGCCCACCGAGCCGACGCGAGCACGTGCTTGGCGAGCTTGGCCTGCAGCCACCCGGCGCCGGTACGTCCAGGTGCGCTTGGGCCTGATCCCGGCGGCGTCGACGAGCACCAGCTTGTCGACCAGGTCGGGGTGGTCGGCGGCCAGCTGGATCGCGATCGTCGCCGCCGTGGGAGTGGCCGACGATGCTGGGCCGCTCGCAGGCCGAGCGCCGCGATCAGCGCGCGCGTCCAGGCCGCGTAGTCGGCGACCCCCCAGGGCTGCTGCGGCGGCAGCGCGGTCTCGCCGAACCCGGGGAGGTCGACGGCGCGTAGACGGTGCAATGCGCGCGCGAGCCGTCGAGAATCGGTCCGACCGCCTCGATCCGCGCACCCCAGCCGTGCAGGACGAGCACGTCCGGGCCGTCGCCGACCCGCCGGTAGCGGGTGCGGATCCCGTCGATGTCGATGAACTGATCCATGGGTGGTCAACGCCGCCGACGCGGCTGGAGCGTTCGATGCTAATTCATGGTTCGGCAGCGATACCGGAATGCCGATTCCGCTCCGTGCTATTAATCCCGCTTGTGAGCGATTCCCTACACGCCGAGACGATCACGATCGCCGGCCACGGCGACGATCAGATCGAGGCATACATCTCAACCTCGCTGCACGGGGAAACCCGCGGCGGGGTCGTGGTCATCCACCACATGCCCGGCTATGACCGGTCCACGAAGGAGATCGTCCGACGCTTCGCCGAGCTCGGGTACGACGCGATCTGCCCCAACCTCTACCACCGTGAGGCGCCCGGCGCCGCGCCCGACGACGCGGCCGCGACCGCGCGCGCCCAGGGCGGGGTGCCCGACGAGCGGCTGATCGGCGACGTCGCCGGCGCCGCCGCGCACCTGCGCTCGCTGGCCAACGCCAACGGCAAGGTCGGCGTGATCGGCTACTGCTCGGGCGGTCGCCAGTCGGTGCTGGCCGGCCTGCAACGTCGACCTCGACGCCGCGGTCGACTGCTACGGCGCGTTCGTCGATCGGCGATCCCCGCCGGACCGCGGGCTGTCGATGACCAACCTCGTCGATCAGCTGCCCAACCTGCGCTGCCCGCTGCTGGGGCTGTTCGGCAACGACGACGCGCTACCCGAGCCCCGAGCAGGTCGACGAGCTCGACCGGATCCTCACCGAGCACGACAAGCCGCACGAGTTCCATCGCTACGACGGCGCCGGCCACGCGTTCTTCTCGGTCGACCGCCCGTCCTACCGGGTCGAGGCCGCCAACGACGGCTGGGAGCGGATCGAGACCTTCTTCGGCACCTACCTGGGAGGCTGACCATGTGCACCTACGCAACCGTCCGGACCGCGCTGGAGGGCAGCGCCAAGGGGCCGGACAGCAAGTGGTTCCGCGTCACCGACGGCACCGTCTACTTCGACCACCCGGTGCACGCGATGGCCGAGCACACGCTCAACATCGATTTCACCGATCCGTCGCAGGGGCCGGCGCGCGGGTCGCGGTCGAGCTGACCGCCCAATCCGCGCGTGAGCTCGTCGACCGCGATCGAGGCGGCGCTCGCCTCCGCCCCGGAGGCGCTGAAGGTCTAGCGTCGCTCGTGACCTGAACGTTCGCGTCGCGGTGGTTGTGCCTGCACTCGTCGCGGTATCGATCGAGTTGACGCTCGAACTTTGTTGATTGCGTGCAGAGGTGGTGTACGCAGATCACAAAGTTCGGGTGGAATCACTCATCAGCTCGGGACGACCAATGCGATCGCGCCGAGCACGCCCGCGTCGTCGCCGAGCGCCGGCGCCGACGAGATACCCCGGGTCGGCGGCGATCCGCGGGCCCGGCGGATACTCCGGCCAGCAGCTCGGTCAGTCGCACGCGGACCCGTTCGAGCAGACCCGGATCGCTGCATCACACCGCCGCCGACGATCACCCGCTGAGGCGCGGCGATCAGCACGATCGCCAGGATGCCGAGCGCCACGTACTCGGCCTCGAGCTCCCAGGCAGGGATGGTCGTCGGCCAGCCGGTCGCCGCTGACGCCCCAACGTGCCGCGATCGCCGGGCCGGCGGCGAGCCCCTCCCAGCAGTCACCGTGAAACGGGCAGGAGCCGGCGAAACGGATCGCGGGAACGATCGTGTGGCACGCGGATGTGGCCGACCTCGGGGTGCATCAGCCCGTGCACCGGCTGCGCCGTTGACGCATCAGGCCGGCGCCGATCCCGGTGCCGATCGTCAGGTAGCAGAGGCTGTCGCACCCGACCGCCGCGCCCCAGCGCCGTTCCCCGAGCGCCGCGCGCGCCGACGTCGGTCTCGAGCGACGACCGGCAGCGCCAGCGCGTCGCGTAGCGGCGGGGCCCAGCGGCCAGCCCGACCACCCCGGCTTCGGCGTCGCTCCGAGCGTGCCCCAGCCAGACGAGTCCGGATCGAGCTCGATCGGCCCGAACGCCGGCGACCCGAGCGCTCGCGGCGGCCGTGGCGGCGCGAAGAAGTCGACGATCGCGCGACGGTCTCGCGGCCGGCTCGGCGGTGCGGGAACTCGCTCGATCGCCTCGAGCCGTCCCGGCCGCGGTCGCCAGCGCGCACACGCACCAGCTGCCGCCGGTCTCGACGCCGCCGTAGAGCTCGCTCACGCTGCCGCTGCTCCCCTGGCGTCGCGCGACACTCAGCGGCCGAACGCCTGCGCGGCGGCGACGATCAGCGACACGCAGGCGTCGATGTCGAGCGCCGTCGCGTCGAGCGATCAGGTGGTAGATCGTCGGGTCGTCGATGTTGACGCCGTAGAACTGCTTCAGATATTCAGCGTGGAAGCGGTCGAGGTGCTTCATCGTGTCGCGGGCCTCGGACTCGCTCAGCCCGAGTCCGCTCGATCGGCCTGCGTCAGCCGGCGGTCGGCCGGGCCCGACAGCCGCACCCGCAGCACAGCCGGATCGTCGCGCAGCACCGCCACGCAGCCGCGGCCGAGGATCACCCCCTCGCCGGTGGCCGCCTGCTCGAGCACCGCCCGCTCGGTCGCCTGACGGAAGTCCTCGGGCGTGACGATGTCGGGCGGCGGGCCGACCGGGCGCGACCGTGTCGGCGCCGAGGAACGCGGACACCATCCGCTCCAAGAAGCTCGCGAGGGGCGGCTCCCAGTGTCTTGACCGCCTCGTCGATCGAGACGTCGAGGCGAGCCGGCGACGCGGTGGGCGATCGCGCGGTCGACGAACGGCACCCCAAGCCGCTGCGCCAGCGCCGGTCCGATCTGTCCGCTGCGCGTGCCGTACGCCGCTGAGATCGCCACGACGGTCATTCTGCCGGCATCGTACCGGGGTCCTCCCCGCCTTGAAACCTTCCGAGCCCGCGGAGCTCGGGTGGACGCTACGGCTTGACGCTGACCGCAGCCGCCGCGAGGCCGTCGCGGCACTAGCGCATCGAGCGGTAGCGACTGATCAGCGCATTGGTCGAGCTGTCATGCGACAGCTCCGGCTCTGATGGCGACGTCAGCTCCGGGATGATCGCCTGCGCCAGCGCCTTGCCGAGTTCGACGCCCCATTGGTCAAACGAGTCGATCCCCCAGATCGCCCCCTGCGTGAACACGCTGTGCTCGTAGAGCGCGACGAGCGTCCCGAGCATGCGCGGCGTCAGGCGCTCGGCGAGGATCACGTTGGTCGGGCGGTTGCCCTCCATCACCCGGTGAGGCACAACCTGCTCCGGCGTACCGTCGGCACGGACTTCCTGCTCGGTCTTGCCAAACGCCAGTGCCTGTGCCTGTGCGAACACGTTTGACATCAGTAGGTCGTGATGGTCTCGCAGCGGGTTCAGCGACTCGCCGAACCCAATCAGGTCGACCGGAATCAGCCGCGTTCCCTGGTGGATCAGCTGGTAGAAGCTGTGCTGCCCGTTGGTGCCCGGCTCGCCCCAGTAGATCGCGCCGGTGTCGTAGTCGACGTGGGTGCCGTCGAGCGTGACGTGCTTGCCGTTTGACTCCATCGTCAGCTGCTGCAGGTAGGCCGGGAACCGCTTCAGGTACTGCTCGTAGGGCATCACGCCCATCGTCTGCACGCCAAAGAAGTCCGCGTACCAGACCGCCAGCAGACCCATCAGCACCGGCAGGTTCTTCCGCAGCGGCGCCGTCCGGAAGTGCTCGTCCATTGCGTGAAACCCGGCGAGCATCTGCTCGAAGCCGTCCGGGCCGACCGCGAGCATCGTCGACAGCCCGATCGCCGAGTCCATCGAATAGCGGCCGCCGACCCACTCCCAGAAGCCGAACATGTTGTCGGTGTCGATCCCGAACTCCGACACCTTCTCGGCGTTGGTCGAGACGGCGACGAAGTGCTTGGCGACCGCCTGCTCGTCACCGAGCGCGTCAACCGCCCAGGCGCGCGCCGAGTGGGCATTGGTCATCGTCTCGAGCGTCGTGAACGTCTTCGAGGAGATGATGAACAGCGTCTGCGCGGGATCGAGGTCGCGGGTGGCCTCGACGAAGTCGGTGGAGTCGACGTTGGAGACGAACCTGAACGTCATGTCACGCCTGCAGTAGTGGCGCAGCGCCTCGTATGCCATCACCGGCCCGAGGTCCGAGCCGCCGATCCCGATGTTGACGACGTTGCGGATCGGCTTGCCGGTGTGGCCCTTCCACTCCCCCGAGCGGATCCGGTCGGCGAACGCCCGCATCCGATCGAGCACCTCATGGACCTCGGCAACGACGTCGACGCCGTCGACGATCAGCCGGCTCGAGCGCGGCATCCGCAGCGCCACGTGCAGCACCGACCGGTTCTCGGAGACGTTGATCCGCTCACCGGCGAACATCGCATCGCGATGTGCCTCCAGGCCCGATTGATCGGCGAGCTGGACCAGCAGCTCGATCGTCTCGTCGGTGATCCGGTTCTTGGAGTAGTCGAGAAACAGGCCGGCGCCCTCGGCGGTCAGTCGCTCGCCGCGACCCTGATCGGCCTCGAACAGCTCTCGCAGATGACGGGGCTCGAGCTCGGCGTGGTGCTCGGCGAGCGCGTTGAAGGCCGGTCGCTGACTCAGCGGCGGCACGTCGGTGATGTTGCTCATCGGAGCTCCTGTCAGTGGTGGTGACGACGCGAACGCGTCGGGCGGCGGCTTCCGGCGCCAAGCATATTCGTGACGCGCCGCGCAACGCCGACCGCGGGGCTGCGCTCGGCCCGGAGTTACCGCCCGAACGGCGGGCGGTCTGATCGGCACACGGTTCCCTTTCGCGGGACCGTGAGGTCGGCGAGGTAGGCGCCGGTGGCGCGCTGCACGCACCGGCTGGGATCGGCTTGGCTGGTGTGCCCGTAACCGTGCTGGGTCAGCAGGACCGCGTTGCCGAGCAGCCTCGCGACACGGCGCGCGTTGGCGTACGGAGTCCCTGGGTCGGCCGTCGTTCCGATCAGGAGCAGCGGGTTCTTCGTGGGCCGGTTCCAGGGCCCGGTGTAGCGCTCGGCGCTCCGCGCCGGCCATGATGCGCAGGGGGCCCAATTGCTCCAGCCGACAAACGGACCCGCCCATCGGCTGATCTGGCTCAGCCCAGCGATCACCTGCGGCCAGGCGTCGGGCGCTTGGCGTGCGGGACTGTCGGCGCAGATGATCGCCGTCTGCGAATCGGCGATGGCGGATCGCGTGCCGCTGAGCACGGCCCGCGCCTGCGTCGCCAGCGCCGAGCCGTCTCCGGTGATCGCCTGTCTGAGATCCACGGCCAACTGCGGCCACGCGGACGGAGCAGCGAGCGAGGCGAACAGTACGGCCCCCAGATCGCCGTAGCTGAGCGCGCCGGCCGGCCTGGCGTTGGGCGCCGGGATCGGCGAGCGCCGCAAGCGCGCCGTCAATCCGGCCACCCGGCGTGCCACCGGACCGTGGCCCGCAAGCGCGCAGCGACGAGATCCGGCACGCTGACACCGCGACTCGAACGCTCTCAACCCGCCGTCCATCGCGGCGATCGTGTTCGCGAAGCGCGCCACCGTTCCCCGCACCACGATCCGCGGGTCGACGACTCCGTCGAGCACCATCGCTCGCACCCGACGGGGAAACATGTTGGCGTACGTCTCGCCGAGGAAGGTTCCGTACGACGCTCCCCAGTAGGTGAGTCGCCGGTCGCCCAAGAGCTTGCGCAGGTAGTCGAGGTCGCGTGCGTCGTCGGTGGTCGAGAGATGCTTCAGCAGCGCGCCGCTGAGCCTCCCGCATCCCCGAGCGTAGGCGGCCGTCTTGGGAAGATATGCTCGCGCCTGCGCGGGCGTGCTCGGGATCGACAGCCCGCGCCAGAACCTCTCCCGCGCGCGCCGGCCGGCAAAGCAGCGCACCGCGGGTCGCGCACCGGCGCCGCCGCGCAGCGCCCAGCCGACCACGTCGAACCGCCCTCGCCCCAGCGCGGCCAGTCGCGCGCCGTCGCTGCGCACCATCCCGACGCTCCCCAACGCGCCTCCCCCATTGACGAACAACGACGCGTTGGGCTTCGCGGCCCGGGCCGCCAGATAGCGAACCACCGACAGCCGGAGCTTGGCGCCACGAGGTCGCGCCCAGTCCAATGGCACCCGCACCTGCGCGCACTGAAGGCGCGCGCCGCAACTGCGCCAGGGCATTCGAGTGCCCGCTCGCCCTAAGGCGGCCGCCCGCCCCGGGGCCGCCATCGCCAGGGCCGCAACGACCACGGCCAGAATCGCCCACGCTCCGGCGAACGAACGGACCGGCGCGGGTTGGGAGATCTTGGTCCGTGATGGATCCATTTCTCCCAACTGGGGCCGGCTGGCGGCGTCAGCCAACGGGTGGGTCCTGCGGAGCGACGATCTTGCCGATCTTGACGTACAGCTTCGTCCAGGATGGATTCAGGTTGCCGGCGTAGTCGTAGGCGCTGGCCTTGAACGTCTCCGCGATCGCAATCGAGATCCGCTTCGACGGTAGATACGCCTCGATCGCGGCGGAGCCGCCAAACCCCGGGTTCTGCAGGATCCAGTCGCCGTTGCGCACGACGCCGAGGCCGTAGCCGTAGCTGCGGGTGAGCGTGTTACAGCGCTCGCAGCCCGCTTCGGGGTGACCGAAGTCGACCCGCGGATTGATCATCTTCCGATAGGACGCCCGTGACAGCAGCCGGCCGGAGCCGATCCCGACCGCGGTGCGGGTGAGGTCGGCGATGTCGGTCGTCTCGACCGAACCGCGCGCCAGCGTCCACGACGGATTCCAGAATGTCGAGTCCTCGTCGAACGGCTGCGAGCGCGGGATCCCGAGAAACTGCTTGCGCTCGGGTGAATACGCGTGCAGCACCGGCGATGGGATCGCCGGCGTCTGCGACGCGACCGTGTTGCGCAGCCCGAGTGGCCGCAGAACCATCTTGCGCAGAGCCCGCGCCAGCGGCATGAGGGTGATCTTCTGCAGCGCCAGCCCGAGCACCACGTAGTCGCTATGGGAGTAGCTCCAGTTGGTACCGGGCTTGAACTGCAACGGCTCGTCGAACGCCCATCGAAGCTGATCTGAGGTCATGGTCGACGCGAACGGGTTGGTATATGTCGCTTTGATGAACTGCGGGTCCAACACGTAGTCGTGGTAACCGGCGGTCATCCCCGCCAGCATCCCGAGCGTGACCTGCCGGGCGTCGCGCAGGTGAGGCAGCCACCGGGAGATCGGGTCGTCCAGACTGACCTTGCCGGCGTCGACCAGGCGCAGCAACAGCGTCGACATGTACGAGATCGCCACGGCGCCGTTGCGAAAGTGCATCCGGGTGGTCGCAGGCACGCCCGTCATCGAGTTGCCATACGCCTTGGTGATGATCGGTCGGCCAGCGACGGTGACCTGCACGATCGCGGCTCTGACTCCCTGGCGTGCGATCGCCCGATGAATCAGAGCAGTGATGCGGGTGCGCACCGGCGCGGCAGCCGCGGGTTGCGCGATCGTCACTGTCACCATCAAGGCGACGACTGCCGACAATGCGGCTGCGACAAGCCGCGCGCGGCCGCCCGCCACCCACTTCTGCCCCACTGGAACCCCCCGGGTCGGTCGGCGCTCATGCTTGTGCGGCTCGGGAGAGCCCCGCCGCACGGGGAACGCCGGACTCGCGCGGAGCCGGGAAGATAGCATTGGTCGGGACACCGAACGCCATCTCAGCGCGAGCGCCGGGAGTGTGCCACCGGACCTGGCGCCCGAGCGACGCGATCGCTGTAGACTCGCGGCAACGGTCCGTCAGGGGACGCAATACCGGACGGCGGGGGCAGGTGAAACGTTCCACGGTACGTGGACGTTCACCCGCGCACTCTGTGTCATCTCACCTTTGGTTGCGCTGCCCGAGCCGATACAGCTGACACTGCCCGGCACTCGCTTCAACGCCGAGAACTGAGATAGAAATGCCATTGTCAACTCGGCTCGCCAGAGTCGTCAGCGTCGTTCTTGCCGGGTCCGCGCTGTTCGCGCCAACGGCACTAGGTCAGGCGCTGCACAACGAGCGTGCGCTGCGGTCTGCGATCGCCGCCCAGATGGCGCGCGGACCCCGAACCGAAGGGGCTTTCGTGGTCGACCTCAGTAACGGGCACGTGGTGTTCTCTGATCATGGCGGGACGGCGCGTCCGACCGCTTCGTTGATGAAGCTGTTCACGACCTCCACGGCGCTGATGCGACTGGGGGCCGACACCCGTCTGACCACCCGTGTGTTCGCCAGCGGAGCGCGCCACGGCAAGACCCTGACCGGCAGCCTGTACCTGCGCGGCGGCGGCGACTTCACGTTCGGGAGCGCGTCGTTTGCCCGTGGTGCGTATGGCGCCGGCGGCACGGTCCAGTCGCTGGCGGCCACGATCCGCCGCGCTGGGATACGCCGGATCCGTGGATCGGTGTACGGTGACGCGTCGTTGTTCACCGACGGCACCGGTCGCCCGTTCGACCTCGTGCTCTGTCCAAAGCCGCTGTTCGGGCCGGGCTGCCCGTACGGCCCCGCCGGCCGGTTGGAGCGTCTGCTGCCCTGGGGTCCGCGAACCGCGATCAGCTTCGACCGAGGGCTCGCCGGCACGACCAGCGCCCGTCCGCAGAGGCGACCGGTGCGGTTTGCCGCCCGGGCGCTGATCAACGCTCTGAGGGCCGACGGTGTGAAGGTCGATGGTCGGGCCGGCGCACGCCGCACCCCCACCCTGGCGACCCCGATCGCTCACACGCAGTCGCCTCCGATGTCACGGCTGATCACGTTGATCAACCGCCCCTCGGACAACTACGCCGCCGACGTGCTGATGCGCGACCTCGGCGCGCGCCTGGAGGGCCAGGGGTCGGGGGCCGCTGGTGCGATCGCGGTCACTGACACGATGCGTCGCTTCGGCCTCCACCCCCATGTCGTGAGCGGGTCCGGCGAGAGCTTGCGTGACCGTGACTCGCCGCGCGATGTCGTCGGTCTCCTGCGTCTGATGCACCGCGGTCCGGACGCTGCGCCGTTCGCGCACTCGCTGTCGCAGGCGGGTCGCAACGGCTCAGACACGGGCTACACCCACGCGCCGGCGGACGGGCGCTGCGCGCTCAAGGGCGGCACTCGGCTTGACTTCAAACAGTCAAAGAACACGCTTGATGTGAGCGGGTACTGCCGCAGCGTCGGCGGGCGCCAGTTCGCGTTCGCGGTGATGATGCTCGGGGTGCCGATGAAGTTCGTGCCCCCCGCCAAGATCGTCTCGCCCGCCTACGCGCTCCAGCACCAGATCGTCAACGATCTCGCGAACTACCGCGGCTGAGCGGTCGAGTCGTCTGGGGGAATTGACGTGAGTCCCGGACCCAGGCTCGGATTCGCGTGTCCGCCCCAGGGCGCAAGCTTCGCCCTGCGCTTCAGCCTGATCGCCGCGATCTGCGTGGCGTTGTCGGCCGGGGCCGGCGCGGCGCAACCGCTCGCACGGGCCGCGGCCGTGGGACCTGGCCTGCCGCAGATCGCTTGGCGACACTGCGGCGTGCGGCTGCAGTGCGCGCGCGTGCGAGTTCCGTTGAGCTGGAGCCGGCCACACGACAAGCAGATCACGCTCGCCGTCATTCGGCACCTGGCAAGTCGCCCGCAAGCTCGGATCGGCTCGATCTTCATCAACCCGGGCGGACCCGGCGAGAGCGGCGTCGGACTGGTGCGCAACGCGGGCGCCGAGCTCGATGCGTGGGGTGCGGGACGGTTCAACATCGTGAGCTGGGACCCGCGTGGCACCAACGCGAGCGATCCGGTGCGCTGCTTCACCGGTACGGCCAGCCGGGCGCGGTTCTGGCGGGGCGTGCAGATCCCGACGACCGCAGCCCAATCGCGCGCGTACGCACGCCGAGCGATCGAGCTGGCGCGCCGCTGCGGTCGAGTGAGCGGAAGCCTGCTCGCGCACATCTCGACCGCCGACAGCGCCCGTGACCTTGACTATCTACGCCGGCTCGTCGGCGACCGTCGGCTGACCTACGTGGGCATTTCATACGGAAGCTTCCTCGGTCAGACCTACGCGAACATGTTCCCGGGCCGAGTGCGCGCGATGATGCTCGATGCGGTCGTCGACCCGAAGGCCTGGGTGCGCGGCGCCGAGGCCAGAAACGCCGCTGGGTTCTCGTCGACCGGCAAGGTCTTCAAGCAGTTCTTGACGCTCTGCCAGCGCGCCGGTCACGCTCGCTGCGTGCTCGCCGGCAGCCCCGAGACCGCCGCCCAACGCGTCGCGCGGCTGTTTCGCCAGGCGCGTCGGGCGCCGATCCCGGCACCGCACGCCCTCCCGCCCGGCCAACTCAGCTACAGCGATCTGCTGCTGACGACGTTCAGTGCGCTGCGGAGCCCGGAAGTCTGGCCCCGCTACGCCCGGGAGCTGGACGCAGCCGCACGCGGCGACGCCTCGGTCCTGGAGGATGCGGCGCGAACGATGCGAACGCCGGCCGCGTTTTCAAAGGCGACGACCTCGGCCGCGATCCAGTGTCTCGATGGCCCCGCTCGCCAGCCCGTCAGCGCATGGCCCACGGTCGTCGGGCGCCTCACCAAGCTCAGCGGGCTCTGGGGACCGTTCCAAGCTTGGACGCAATGGGCTCCCTGCGCGTCGCGCTGGCCGGCACGCTCAAGCGACCGCTACACCGGACCCTGGAACCGTGAGACCAAGACGCCGATCCTGCTGATCAACAACCGCTATGACCCCTCCACCGGCTACCGCAACGCCCAGCGTGCTCAACGGTTGCTCGGCAACGCGGTACTGCTCACGAACGCCGGTTACGGCCACCCGAGCTACGCGGATCCGAGCCAGTGCATCGATCGTTGGCGGGTTCGCTACCTCGTCCATCTGGTCACCCCACGACGGGGGACGGTCTGCCGGCCTGACCGCCGGCCGTTTGACCCGAACTTCGGCAAGCCACTCCCGAGCGGGCCTACCCGGAGCCGACAGCGAACGACAGCGCCCTGACGGTTCCCGGTTCGTGGCGACCCCGACCGGTCAGGCGCTAGCGATCGGAGGTAGCGCGGCTCGGGATGGTGAGTGCAGAGGCTTGCCGGCGTCTGGTGCTGAGCAGCGTGTTGAGGGTGACGGCGGCGATCACGATCAGGCCGCCGCCGATGGTGGCTGGGGTTGGGGTCTCGTCAAACGCGATCCACACCCAGATCGGGGCGAGCGGGACATCCACACCGCCGATCAGCGCGACTCGAGACGCGGATAGTCGCTTGGTACCGGCCGTCAGCAGCACCAGGCCGAGCCCAAGCTGGCAGATCCCGAACAGCGCGAGCTCTGCGTACTGCAGCAAGCGTGGCCGGCCGGGATCCGCGAGCGGCGCCGCGACGATGCTTGACAGCAGTGAGGAGATCGTCGCGATCGGCAGTGCCGACGAAGTCTGTGACCGGCGGGTGGTGATGATCATCAGCGCCATCAGCGTCGTCATCGCGAACGCGAGCGCGTCGCCGTCGATCGCATGCGTGAAGCTCGAGCCGGCGAACATCAACGCGACGCCGACCAGCGCCAGTGCGCTTGACCACAGGGTCAGCGGGGCGGTGTGTTCGCCGAGCACGATCAGCGCCACCGCCGCGGTAATGAACGGAGCCGTCCCGTAGATGATCGACACGTCCGCGACGCTGGCGTGACGCAACGCGGCCAGATAACAGAACATCGCCGCGGTCGAGAACAGCGCCGCGACCCATCCCCACCCATCCAGTCGGCGCATCGGCGCGAGCGCGGCACGGCGATGCTGGGCGCAGGAGATCGCCAGTAGAAACACGGTGCTGAACAGCCCTCGCCAGAAGATCAGCGTCCATAGATCGATATGGATCAGCCGCGTGAAGAACCCCGCGGTGCTGTACGCCACCGCCGATCCCGCGACCAGGGCCGCACCGAGCGCACTATCGGCCCCGCTTCGTGGTCGGCCGGCGCTCATCGCCGCCGGACGCTAATCGCCAATCATTTCGGAGTTTCCCGAATGATCGCGGCGGTACGGTTCGTCGATGAGCAGCGACGTCAACACCGCCGCCGCGGCTGCCCTGATCGCTAACCGCGCCCGCTGCGCGATGCTCGATGCGTTGTTCGATGGGGGCGAACGGTCCGCCGGCTCGCTCGCCCGAGTCGCCCGGGTCGCCCCGTCGACGGCGTCAGGTCATCTGCGAATGCTGACCGAAGGCGGCCTGATCGTGACCGAGCAGCGCGGCCGTCACCAGTTCGCCAGACTCGCATCGCCGGAGGTCGCCCACGCGCTCGAGGCGCTTTCCACGATCGCGCCAACGACCCCGGCGACGACACTGCGAGCCAGCAGTCGCGCGCAGGCGCTGCGCCGCGCCCGTACTTGCTATGACCACCTTGCCGGTGCCCTGGGCGTCGCGCTCACCGACGCGCTGCTGGCGTCCGGCCTGATCGCCGGCCACGAGCTCGCGCTCACCGGCCCCGGCGCCGAACAACTGGGCCGGTTCGGGATCGACATCGCCGTTCTACGAGCACACCGCCGGCCGTTGACCCGCTCGTGCCTGGACTGGTCAGAGCGCCGCCCACACCTCGCGGGTGCGATCGGCGCCGCGCTGTGCCAACAACTGATCGACCGCGGATGGATCACGCGGATGCCCGAACCACGGATCGTTCGCTTGACCCCGGCCGGCGAGCACGGGCTCGCGCAGACCTTCGGCGTGCACCACATCCCCGCGCCGGCAGCATGACCTTCGGACCTGTCCTGCGCCACCAGATCCGGCGCAACCCCTGGCCGAGCAGCGCTCAGCGACGATCAGGGCCAGGTCGACCCGCCAAGGCGGCAGCCTGGCGCAAGATCTAGTCTGAACCTCGGCTCGACGGTCGACCGGTCGGACGACGCCGCGAGGAGTCTCTCGCGGCGGTGCTCGATGTCTGATCGGCGCGCCGGGCGCGACGCTCCGCAGCCTCCTGCTTGAGCTGCGCCTGCTTGTTTGAAAGGGACGCGATCTGCGCGGCGCGGCGCTCCGCCGAGCTGGGCCGGCGGCTCGGGGGTGCAGCGGGCACGGTCGGCTTGTCGTTAGCAGCCATCATGTCTCCTGAGTCGGTCTCACGTTGATTTCAGTGCGTTGGCTCACGGCCACCGTGGCGGCATCATCGCCATCGAGCTCGCGTCGTCGTTGCCGAGCGACGCGCCGGAGAAGCTGGATCTGCAGGTCGGTCACGATCTCCCCGATCCGGGATCGGGGATCGGCATCGACATCTCGACCGCGTCAGGCAGCGCACGGGGGGCGTCCTCGAGCCTGAACAGCCGATAACCCATGGCTCCCGCAGGCCCGGCCAGAGGCGCAAGCGGATCGCCGCAGGCAGGGCAAGCCGGCAGGTACGCCGCGGACGCGGCAGTGAAACGTATCCGGCAACTGCTACAGCAAGCGTGGGTCATGCTCGATCCATTTCGTAGGGTGAAACTCGCGTCTGTTCGATCCGACCGATCGTCACGATTGGGTTCTTACCCGGCAAACCGCGCCGCAGCTTGGACACTCACCGTTCATCACCGGGTCGTCCAGCCGCGCGTGCGCAGGGTCGAAATACACCCGGTGGCGTCCCCGGTGGCGTCCCGGCCGAAGACCCGCAGCCCGTATCCGCACGGACAGACGTACCGCCCGCGTCGCACGTCGGCTGCCGGGACCGAGGGGCCTTCGGGAAACCCGACCAGGGTTGCGCTGGTCATTGCGCTACTCCTACGACCGTCAGCGCGTCGTGCCGGCCGACGCGGAATAGCTCTCTTGCGGTGGCCACGGCCAACCGCCTTTCTGCCCTTCTGGCTGAAAACGTCGCCCCGGAAGCGAGAAGAGCAGCGGCTCTCTGAGCGCAACACAAAATCCTACCAGAATCCGGACACCGGACTGCAGATTTCGTGTCCCGACGCACGACACAACTTTGACAACCGTATTGATCGTCGTGATCGTCGTGTCGATCCCCGCCGCGACTTCACGCGCCGGCGTGACTGTCTGTTGGTGGTAAACGCGAGTGCTGACAGTGACAATCGCCGTTGCGATCGTCGGAGCGTCCGCCTGACAGGGTCGGTGGTGGGTCACGGGTAACTACGACGGCGCGGTGAGCGACCGCGTACGGATCGCGCACGGAGCGACCGCGGCGCAGTTGACCGCAGCCGGATCACTGGTACGGTCAGATCAGCGCCCCGAGCACGGGGCGCCTCGAGACGTCCCGTGCTTGGGGTGAAGCAGCCCGACCTCTCGAACGTCGCCAATGACTGAGGAGGCCGGATGGCCGATTTTCAGGACGGGACGCTCCCTGCGCACGGTCGATCTGCCCCGGAGCTGATCACTCGCGTCCGCGAGCTGCGAGCCCGGGCGCTCGCGCCGGCTGTCGCGGACGGACCACAGATCCAATCGTTGCGGGATCCCATCAACGACCTCCAAGTCCGCGTCCGACATCTCGAACAGCTGGTCGAGGGACTCCAGGATGCCGTCCACCGCAGTGCCTGTCGAGGCGCCGATCAGATCGCCGAGATCGAGAAGCGCATCGAACCGGGAGTGATCGCGGCAGCGATCGACAAAGACGCCCGTGATCGCGGCCTCTGAGGCGGTCGTGACCGCATTCTTCATCCCCACCGACCCCGGCCGCGATGGCGAGAGCGCCTACCAGCGGCTGCGTATCCAAACCGAGCTCTGCATGGGCCGTGCGCCGCGGCGCCGCCGGATCAGCGAGCTATCGAGTCGACGTGGGGGCAGTGATTGCATCACGACGGTCGGGCAACCAGACCCGATCTGCGGAGACCTCGTGATCGCGATCTTCGACATGGGTCCGGGGGCGCCGTTCATCATCTACCGACAGGATTCCGGCGACCCTGAGGCAACCACCTGCGAACTCCTCGCCACGACCGCCTACGCCGTTTCGGACTTCGCAACCTGAGCGGCGCCGGTGACCGAACGCTTGTCGCGTCAGAGCGTTGGGACTTGGGACGTTCAGGATCGACGGCGCTCACGACGCGCGCGTGGTCGCAGTCGCTAGTCCCCAGAGCCTGTGCCGAGCACGCGGAGCATCATCACGTGTTCTGGATTGACGCCGATTCGCGCGCCGGTATCGGCCTCGGTCAGCCAGGCGAGCTCCATCAGCGATCCGCGCGCGGCGGACAGCACGACGGTCTCGATCGTCTGCGGGGTGCCCTCGACGCGCAGGCGCTCACCCCCGGTGAGGGTGAGCTCGGTGACCGCCACGTCGGTCATCTGAAGTGTCCGTAGTGCTGTGACATGCCGTGCACGGTACCGGCCGCGGTCCAGCTGCGACCTCGAGGGGGCCCGCGGCGGGTCAGGACCGTCGCGTGCCCGGACGAGCGTCCGCCGATCGCCGGCCTGCTGTGGACGCAGGACGCGGACGACGAACCACGTTCGGTGACTCGCGTTCGGGCTGCGTTGATCAGGCGCCGCCCGGCTCGTCGGAGAAGACCGTGCGCCAGTCGTCCTTGATGCTGACCACCGTCCATGCGTCGGCGGCGGCCTGTTCGAGGGACTGCTCGGCGCCCGCGGTGTAGTCAAACTCGCGGTCGGCGTCATCGTGCATGACCAGCAGACGCAGCGCCGGGCGGCCCCGGCCGCCGGCGTAGCGCAGCATCGGGATGTCGCCGTTGGAGTTGCCGCCGGCGATGATCGGACGGCGTCCGACGCGGCTCCAGATCCGGACGGGCTTGACCGGGCCGTCATCGAACACGTCCATCTCGGCGGCGTACGTGACGCTGCCGCCGGCGCCGACGAAGCTGTTGACGTAGTGCAGCCGGCCGTCCTTGACGTACAGCGCGTGGCCGCCCGACGCGCGTGCCGAACGCGAACAACACGCTTTCCGCGCCGGAGTCGGGTCCCTTCGGACTGGACGCGCCGGCGCGCCGGCGCCGATGGCGACGCTAGGCGAGCGTCTCGCTGTTGGCGAGTTGCGAGACTGCGCCCGCCAAGCGAGATCAATTCCGCTTTCATCTCATTACAGGGACGCTTCCGGGTCGACCAAACGGGCGAGCCGCTGGAGCGTCCGCAGTCTCGATCGGGGTCGTGCTCACCCTGGTGCACCTGCCCCCGCGGTTCGCGCGAACGGGCCCCCGGGTGGAGCGCTCCCTGGGGTCAGGACTCCAGATAGCGCAGGACGGCGAGCACGCGTCGGTGGTCGGCGTGTGACGGGGCCAAGCCGAGCTTGGTGAAGATGTTGGCGACGTGCTTCTCGACCGCCCGCTCTGAGATCACCAGCGTGCCGGCGATGGCGCCGTTGGTTCTGCCTTCGGCCATCAGGGAGAGGACATCGTGCTCTCGGGGGGTGAGAGTGTCGAGGTCATCGGTGCGACGGGTGGCCCGTAGGACTTGCGTCACGACCTCGGGGTCCAGGGCGGTGCCGCCGGCTGCCACCCGGGTCAGCGCGTCGACGAATTCGCTGACGTCGCCGACACGGTCCTTGAGCAGGTATCCGACGCCGGCGGCACCGCGGCTGGATGTCGCGCTGAGGAGCTCGGCGGCGTGGCGGGTCTCGATGTATTGGGAGAAGACCAGCACTCCTGTGCCGGGGTGCTCGCGGCGGATGGCGATTGCCGCCCGGATACCCTCGTCGGTGTAGTCGGGCGGCATTCGCACGTCCACGACGGCAGCATCCGGCTTGTGCTCGTCCACGGCCGCTCGTAGAGCCTGCGCATCGCCCACGGCGGCCACCGTCTCGTGTCCCCGGTCGGCCAGGATCTCGACCAGTCCCGCCCGGATGACGGCGGAGTCTTCGGCGATCACGATCCGCATTCGAGGTTCCTCGTGCCGGCTCAGACCTGGGACGGCAGTTCGACCGCGACGACCGTGGGGCCACCGGCCGGACTTTCGACCCGCAGCCTGCCATCGATGGTCTTGACCCGCTCTGCGAGGCCGGCCAGACCCCCGTCCGGCTCGAGCCGGGCGCCGCCTGTGCCGTCGTCGCTGACTCGCATCGTCACGAGGCCAGGCTGGCGGAGCACCTCTAACCTGGCGCGCTGCGCGCCGCTGTGCTTTGCCGCGTTCGTGAGCAGCTCCGCGGCGCAGAAGTAGGCGATCGTCTCGATCGCAGGGGACGGGCGCTCGGGCAGGTCGATGACCAGTTCGACCGGCAGGTCGCTGCGTGTCGCGAGGCCCTCGAGCGCGGCGCCGAGGCCCTCGTCCAGGGCGGGTGGATGGATGCCCCGGGCCAGGTCACGCAGCTCGGTGATCGCCTCCATCGCTCCGCGGTGGGCGGCATCGACCAGCTCCAGGGCCCGGTCCAGGTCGGCGCCCTGCAACCTGGCGGCCGGGGTGCTGAGATGGTCTCGAGCGAGCCCGAGCTTCATGACGACGGCGACCATCTGGGCCTGCGCTCCGTCGTGCAGATCCTGCTCGATACGGCGCAGCCGGGCTGCCGCGTCGTCCACCACCAGAGCCCGGGATCGTTGCAGCTCACGCACGCGCTCGACATTCTTGGGGGCATCCCGCAGCAGGTTCCAGCGCGGGACCAGGTAGGCGAGCGAGCCGTTCAGCGCGGCCGCCACGAAGAACACCAGCCCCCACCAATGACCGAACGCCACCACCAACGCGCCCGCGATCACGAAACAGACCGCGGCGACCCATCGGCTGACCGCCACGCCCTTCACATGCCGCGCCCCGAACGCCAGGAAGATACCCCTGCCCGGCGATGGAGTCACCCGGGCCATAACGAGACTACGCCGAGGGCTTGGCGTTTTGCGGGGAATTTCGGGGCGGGTTCCAGCGCGGGACCAGGTAGGCGAGCGAGCCGTTGAGCGCGGCCGCCACGAAGAACATCAGCCCCCACCAATGACCGAACGCCACCACCAACGCGCCCGCGATCACGAAACAGACCGCGGCGACCCATCGGCTGAGCGCCACGCCCTTCACATGCCGCGCCCCGAACGCCGTGAACGTACCCCTGCCGGGCGATGAACCCACCCCGGTCGATTGCCGATGCTCAGTCGAGTTTTGCATGGGACTGCCTCCTCTGATCTTCAGTGCCGACCACCTTGGTCGTCAACCGCGTTGATCGTCGCACCGAGCGCGGCAATCGTCCACAGTGCAGGCTCCCGAATTCAAGGTACGGCTAGCACGGTCGCGCGGTCCGACTGACCGGCAAACATGAGCACACCTCGATCGGCCCTGACGAGCGAGGACGACAGCTGAGCCTCGTCGGAATCGATCATCCTTGGCCGCGTCCTCAGCGTCCTCAGCGTCCTCGCTCCGTTCCCTGATTCGAGCGCGGCCGAAGCTGGGCGAAACCCGCTTTCGCCTCGGCAAGGAACATGACCGGCCAGACCGCGCCGACCCGCCGTGCGCGGTGAGCGCAACTCAAGACTCTGCTCGGACGCCCGTCGCAACACCTAAGCCTGGGAGTTCCTGAACCGAGCTGGGCATGACGCCGTGCACACGATCGGGCTGCCCGACGGGAACGGGTCGACCGATAGTCAGAGCGCAGCGCGCAGATACGGACAGCCGCATCGTGGCGACGAAGGATCAGGACTTCCGCGACGGCCACCTGCTCGGGCGGTCGCCACGGAAGCTACTCGTCGTCGCAACGGGAAACATCACGAACGACGCCCTGCTCTCGCTCTTCGAGCTCCACCCCGACGCCATCGTCTCGGCGCTCGGTGAGGCCGACTTCGTCGAGCTGACCCAAGACGCTCTCGCGCTGGGCCGGCGCCCGGACGACGCCGGCAGCTGATGCCGCGGGGGTCCGCGATCTTGCCGAGAGGGAGGTGCCTCGTTCCCCGTTGGTTCCCGTTTGTTCCCCGTCGCTCGGGTCGTCGCGATTTGCGAGTGCAGGAAAACCCCAGCAGGACTGACAGTTCGAGGTAATCGGGGAGACAGGATTTGAACCTGCGACCGCCCGGCCCCCAGCCGGGTGCGCTACCAGACTGCGCCACTCCCCGTGGCTGCGCCGATGATACCCGCCCTCGGCGTGGCGAGGGCGCCGTCTCAGCACGCGGCGGATCCAGAGCGGGCGACGGGAATCGAACCCGCCCTAAAAGCTTGGAAGGCTTTTGTGCAACCACAACACTTCGCCCGCGGGTCGGCTCCAGCCTACCGCAGGCCACGGCCCCGTCAGCGGGTCGCCGGACCGCCGGCGGTCACTCGCCCAAGACCTTGATCACGAGACGCTTCGGGCGCCCGCCGTCGAACTCGCAGTAGAACACCTGCTGCCATGGGCCGAGGTCGAGACGGCCGTCGGTGACCGGAACGATCACCTGATGGTGGACGAGCAGGTTCTTGAGATGGGCGTCACCGTTGTCCTCGCCGCCGCGATGATGGCGGTAGTCGCCGGGATCCGGCATCAGCTCGCGCGCGACGTCGTTGGCGGGCTCGGTCCAACTCGGGGGCGCGAGCTTGTCCAGCCACTCGAGTGCGTCGGCCTGCAGGCCGGGCTCGTCGTCGTTGATCCAGACCGCGGCGGTGATATGCATCGCGCAGACCAGCGCCATGCCCTCGGCGATTCCCGCCTCGCCGACGGCGGCCGCGACATCCTCGGTGATCCGGACGAACTCGCGGCGGCGCCGCGTGTTGAACGTCCGATACACCGTGTGCGAGATCAATTCCAGGCTCCGATCGATCGGTCAGACGCTGCCGCCTCGACGGCCGGATGACGAGCAGGGGAGCCGGGATTCGAACCCGGATTCACGGTTTTGGAGACCGTGCGCATAGCCATTAACTCACTCCCCTATGCGACGGCTCATGGTATCGACGGACCGCCGCGATCGCGTCGGGGACGACCGTCGGCCGTGGCGCTCAGCGCCAGGTGAAGGTGTCGGTCGCCTGTGGCTGGATCAGGTAGCGCAGGTACTTCCCGCGCCACTTGATCGAGATTGAGACTGGGGTCGGAGCGCTGTTGTAAGCGACCAGCACCTTGGTGCCGTTCGGGTTGATGAACGCGACGTCGTCGACGCCGGGCGTCACCGTCTTGCCGTCATCGGCGACCAGCCGGGTCGAGTAGATCCGCACCGCGCCCGGCGCGACGAAGCGGCTGATCTGGCCGAACTCGTAGTAGTTGTGGCCGTACCGGGCATCGTGCTGGGACGGATAGACGCGGATCACGCCGGTGCATCCGCGGCAGCCCGAGTCCGGCGGCTCGACCGGGCCGCCCTTGGGATTGAGCGCCAGATTCCAGAGCGTGGCGACGCTCGCCCAGTTGCGCGTCGCGTCGATCGCGACCTCAGCCGCCGAGTAGTGGATGATCCCGGGGAACATTCGGTGACCGCGATCGGCACCGAGGGGTAGGTGTTGTGGAAGGTCGTGAGCCCGCCCATGCCGCCGTAGCAGTGAAACGCGACGCCGGACAGGTCCGCCGCGGCGGGACCGCTGAACAACGTGTGCTCGTCGGTCGGGTTGACCGTCTCCTCGAGGCCGTAGATGTGGGGATCCAGGTCCGCCGCGTGCAACGCCGGCATCAGATCGTTGGTCAGGAACTTGACCTCTTCGGGGGCGAACAGCGCGGCGCTCGGCCAGTTGGTGGCGGTGTGCGGTTCGTTCTGCATCGACAGATCGTCGATCGGGACCCCCGCCGCCCGGTAGGCCTGCATGAACTTGACGAAGTACTGCGCGAGCGCGGGGTAGTACTTCTTCAGCACCCGGCCGTGGGAGCCGGTGTTGCCGTAGGCGTCGTTGGCCTTCATCCAGGGCGGCGGCGTCCACGGGTTCGCGTAGGTCGCGACCCGCCGGTTCTGGGCGAGCATCGCCCGCAGCGCCGGGAGGATGTAGGCGTTGTCGTGCGCGATCGAGAAATGCGCGAGTGTCGGATCGGTGTGGCCGGCCGGCATGTCGTCATAGGTGTACGGGACACCGGTCGCCGAGAAGTCCGACGCACCCATCGGGATCCGCACGAAGTTCAGCCGGATCCCCGCCCGGCCGAACAGCGCCTGATTGGCGATCGTGTTCGCCTCCGGCGACAGCTCGTCCTGGAGCAGGTACGCAGAGCTGTCGGTCATCGCGGCGCCGAAGCCGGTGATCGTTTGGTACTTGATCGCGCCGTTGACCGTGATCACGTGGCTGCCGCGACCGGGGGTCGGCACCCACTCCCGAGGGCGCTTGCTGGCCAGCGCGTCCGAGAGGTTGGCGCTCGTCTGGGTGACCGTTGCGCTCGGGGGTGCCGCGCTGCCGACCGCGGCCGCCGCTCGCACCCATCGGCGCGGCTTCGAGGACGGGAACGGGTCGCTGCGCCACGGCCCCGCGGCGGCAGCCCGACCGGCCGCCGTCTCGTGTGTGTGCGCCGACGAAGCCTGTGCAACCGTGGCGTTGCAGGAAGCGAGGACGAGCGCAAGCGCCGCCAGGCCGATGCGGGCGGAGGGACTCGAACCCCCAAGGGCGTTAGCCCACCGGCACCTAAAGCCGGCGCGTAGACCAGTTCCGCCACGCCCGCGAGAAAGCACGGCGGGATTGTAGGGTCGCGACTGGCGCCGGGCGCCACACGTGCTGTACGGACCCCGAGCCGGAAGGTATCGTGCGCTCGTGGCCCAGCACCGCATGATCAGACCTGGCTATACGGTGATCCACCCCAATCGGGACAGGTCGATATGCAAGCTGACCCGGATCGTGGTGGCGCTCGTGCTGCTGCTCTCGATCGCATTGATGCTCGCGGTGACGATCGGCGGCTGGACCAAGCTCGAGGGGATGAAGCCGATCAACTTCATCTGGTGCGTGATCTATCTGGTGATGGCGATCTACGTGCTGCGCTGGGCGCGGGGACTGCTGCCGATCGCCGCCGCGCTGGCGCTGTTGCTGATCGCGATCGCCGCAATCGCGGTACTCGGGATCGGCGGCACCAGCTGGTTTGATCGGGGGCATTCGGCCTACGCCCATCCGGGCTCCATGTTCGGCGGCACCGGCCTGTCCGCAAGCACTGTCGGCACCCTCACGCTGCTGCTGATACCGGTCGAGGCCGTGCTCGCGGTCGTCGCGATCGTCGGGTTCGCTCAGGGCTGGAACGTCGAGCTCGAGGTCCCCGACGAGGAAGCTCGGCGGCGCGGGTACCGACCCGACCACCGCGACCCCGGCGCCGCGACCGCCTGACCGTCAGCGGTGGCGGCGCCGGACCGGGACCGACGCCGCCACCGCGTGGTCGGGGCAACGGAGCGACGCATCGTGGGGGGCCACGGAGCGACGCATCGCTCAGTGAAAGCCTGCGCGACCCGCCGAAGAGCGGGCGCGCAATCACCTGGTATTTGCCTGAGAGGCGGCCGATGCGTCAGCGCTGAGGCTGCTGGGCGGCGCAGGCGTGGCCGGACGGGAGCGCGGGCCGTCGGGCCCGATCCGGTCCGCGGTCGCCCGGTAGAACGCATCTGGAGCGTGGTCAAGCTCGACGCGCGCCGCGAGGTAGACGCGGAACTCCGGCGAGCCGGTGAGCTGTTGCAGCGGCGTCGGCTGCTGGTAGGCGGTGTAGATCGCCCGGCAGGCGCTCAGGACCGAGCTGAGCGTGCGCTCGGCTCGTTGGTAGGTCATGTGCAGTTCGTCGTCGAGACCCACGCGGGCCGCGATCCTCGCGCGTTGGGCCCGCATCACCTGCAGCGTGTCCCCGGCGTCGTTCATCTGCCTGTAGAAGGTCTCGCGCGCGTCGTCTGTCAGTCGCAGCTCCCCCCGCGTCTCCAACTCGACGATCCATTGGGGAGTCTGTGGGATCTCCCTGATCCCGTCGATCAGGGCAACCGACGCGTCGTCGATCACCACCCTCAGCTCGTCGGACCGCGCGTCCCGAGCGGACCGCGACTCGCGCCTGCCGGCCAGGACCGCGGTCAGGATCGGCGTCACCACTCCCCCGGTCACGCCGACGATGCCGCTCGTGATGACAGCCAGATCAGCGGTGTCCACGGCGCTGAAGTAAACAGCCCGGACCGGCGTCAGCCCGGCGCCCGGCGATCCCACGGGGCAACCGCGCCGGTCCGAAACGGATCGTCTGCGGGATTCGGGTACAAACGTCATGTGCGTGCGCGGTTTGCCGACGAGCTGAAACAGATCGAGCGTCAGCTCGAGCAGGAACTGGCGGGGATCGGCGAGGCGCTGCAGTCGATCGCCACGATCATCCTCGACCCGGCTGCGGGTTCAAACGCGCAGATCGATGCCGCGGCACGGCGCCTGCGAGCGGTCAGCCGGCAGGTCGACGAACAGCTGGTGGTCGTCACGGCGCAGCAGGCGCCGGTTGCCGGCGACCTGCGGCTGGTGCTGTGCCTGATCCAGCTTTCGCGCCACCTGGCGCTGATCGCCAACCAGTTTGAGCTGATCGGCGAACAGCTGGCCGGGCTCGACGCCAACGCCGAGGATCCACAGCAGACCGCGCGTCAGCTGTTGTTGATGACCGACCTTGCTGCCAGTCAGGTGCAGCACGCGACCCGCGTGTTCGCGACCAGGGACGCCGAAGCTGCCGCGACGCTCGAACGCGAGGATGACGCGCTTGATCACCTCAACCGCCAGGTGTTTGAGGCAAGCGTCGAGCTCGACGCGGGGCCGCGCGAACGCGGACAGGCACTGCGCTACATGCTGATCGCGCGCTGTCTGGAACGAGTCGGCGATAACGCCGTCGACATCGCCGAGCAGGCGGTGTTCCTGGTCACCGCCGAGCTGCAGGAGTTCAACGATGCTTCGCAACCCAAAGCCAGGTCCGCGCCCGACCCCGAGCTGTGAAACCTTGCATACGGCGGGCGGGATTCGAACCCGCACGTCCCGAAGGACAACGGCTTTTGAGGCCGTCGTGTCTACCGTTCCACCACCGCCGCGAGCGGGCTAAGTGTAGGTCGTGGGCGGCGAGCCGCCCAGCACGAGCGCTTGCAGCTCGTCGATCAGCGCCGGTGGCGCCGCGATCACGCCCGGCGGCTCGAGCTCCCGGGCAGCGAGCGGCCGCACGATCATTCCGGCACGCTGTGCGACGACCGAGCCGGCGGCGATGTCCCATGCCTTGACGCCGCGCTCATAGAACGCGTCGACGCGGCCACAGGCAGCCCACGCGAGGTCGAGCGCCGCTGCGCCGGCGCGGCGGACGTCGCGCACGCGCGGCAACACGCGCCAGAGCACCTCGGCCTGGCGCTCGCGCTCGTCGGCGTCGTAGGAGAACCCGGTCGCGACCAGCGCGGTCGCCAGATCGGTACGCGCCGAGCCGGCGATCGGCGCGCCGTTGAGCGCCGCTGAACCCGAGCGGGTGGCCGCAAAGCACTCGCCGCGGACCGGATCGAGCACCACCCCGGCCAGCCCGCCGGCCGCGTCCTCGCAGGCGACGCTGACCGCGAACTGCGGGAACCCAAACACGAAGTTGGTCGTCCCGTCGAGCGGGTCGATCACCCACCGCAGCGCCCCGTCGCCGGTCGCGCCGCCCTCCTCCCCCAGGATCGCGTCGCCAGGACGCTCTCGCCCGAGCACGTCCCGGATCGCCCGCTCGGCCGCGACGTCGGCCTCGGACACCATGTCGGTCGGGCTGCTCTTGGAGCGGATCTGCGCCAGATCGTGCCCGAACCGCGACATCAACTCCCCGGCCGCGGCGCGAGCCGCCTCGTCGGCGATCGTCAGCAGTTCCTGCTCAAACGCCGGCGTCCTCTCGCTCGCGGGCATCGTGCAGACCGTTGTAGCGGATCGCGGCGCGCGACCGTGTGATCATCGCACCCCGAATGACCCCGTTGACGACCGCCACGCAACTGTGCTCGTTCGCCGGCCGCCGGGGCGGCTCGGACGCCGAGCGTCGGGCATCCGTGTGGCTGCGCGCGCGGCTGCTCGAGCAGGGTCGGCCGGCGACCGTCGAGACGTTCTGGTCACGGCCCGACTGGGCGCTGGCCCATTTCTGGCATGCGCTGTTCGGCGTCCTCGCCAGCGTCGTGATCGTCGCGAACGCCCGGGTGGGCGGCGCGCTGGCGCTACTCGTGCTGGTCTCGGTCGCGGTCGACGCCGTCACTGGGCGGTCGCTCGGACGGCGGCTGACGCCCGAGCGGGCCAGTCAGAACATCGTCGCGCTGGCGCCCGCCGACCACCCGGGCCCGCGCCTGGTCGTGACCGCCAACTACGACGCTGGGCGCGCCGGCGCGGTCTACCGACCAGGTCCGCGCGCGCTGGCGGCGACGCTGCGGCGAATCGCCGCGGACGGCCGCCTCACCCCCGGCTGGCTGGGCTGGCTGTCGCTCGGGCTGCTGTCGCTGGTCGTGGTCGCGCTGGTCCGCGACGCTGCCGGCGCGAGCACCGCGGTCGACGTGGCCCAGCTGGGGCCGACGATCGGCCTGCTGCTCGGAGCCGCGGCGCTGCTTGAGCTGAGCAGCTCGGCGACCTCGCCTGCCGCCGGCGACAACGCGAGTGGCGTCGCGATCGCGATCGCGGCGATCGCGGCCCACGACGCGGCGCCCGGCCTTGGTTCAATCGCCGTGGACCTCGTGCTCCAGGGCGCCTCCGACGGCGACGGGGCCGGCCTGCGCCAGCACCTGCGCCGTCGCTCCGATCGCCCCGCGTCCGTGCTCGGAATCGGGCCGTGCGGGGCCGGGCGGCCGAGCTGGTGGATCAGCGACGGTCCACTGTGGCCACTGCGCTATGACCGCGGTCTACGAGCGCTCGCCGCCGCCTCCGGGTCGTCGGCCGGCCACCGCGGGCGCGGCAGCGGTCCGGCGCTGATGGCGCGGGCGGCCGGCCTGCCGGCGATCACGATCGGCTGCCTCGACGAGCGCGGGCTGGCCCCCCGCTCACACCGGCAGACCGACGTGCCGGTGACGCTGGACCCTGACGCACTCGATGCCGGGCTGCGCTTCACGCAGGCCCTGATCGCCGCGCTGGCGGGGCGGTTGGGATCAATGGGGTCATAGAGGTCCAATATCCCCCAACCACCACCCCCGACGCGGGCCGGTGTTACCTGTAGAGCAGCTTCTGGCCGAGCATCTGCGTGATCGTCACGAAGTGGTAGCCCCTGCGTTTGAGCGTCCTGATCTCGTCCGGCAGCGCCGCCAGTGTCTCGGAACGGTCGCCGCCGCCGTCGTGCTGCAGGATGATCGCGCCGGGGTGGGCGCCGTCGATCGCGCGGCGTTCGATCGTCGCGGTCCCGGGCCGTGACCAGTCGACCGTGTCGACATCCCATTCGATCGTCGTGAAGCCAAGCGATCGCGCCTCGCCGATCAGCGCGCCGCTGACCGCTCCGTAGGGCGCCCGGAACAGGCACGGCTCAAACCCGCCGGTGGCGGACCGGATCGCGGCCGCCGCGCGCAGGATCTGGCCCCGCGCGAACGCGCCGGCACCTGACACGTTTGGATGGCTCCAGGTGTGATCGCCGATCATGTCGCCGTCGGCAAGCATCCGCCGCTCGATCGCGCCGCCTTCGCCGTAGGTCGAGATCTGCTCGCCGATCTCGAAGAACGTCGCGGGCACGTGGTAGCGCTCGAGGATGTCCAGGAACTGCGGCGTGTCGTACCAGGGGCCGTCGTCGAACGTCAGGGCGATCTCGCGGCCCTTGGTCGGACCGTGGGTGACGTATGCCGGGCCGCGCGGGACGCAGCCGCGCAGCTTCGGCGTGTGCAGCTTGGTCAGCCGTGCGGATGAGGGATACAGGCGCTCACACAGCCGGCCCGGGTGCTTGCGGGCCCCGACCGGCGTGCACCTGGCCCGCGTCAGCGTGTTCTGGACCTGCCAGCGAATCGACCGATACGCGTTTCCGAACGCCGACGGCAGGAACGTCGCCGTCAGCCCGGTCTCCCCCAGCCGTCGTACCTGCGCGGCGACGACCCGGGCGTGTTGCGGGGTGCCGTGCCGGTAGGACTGGTAGACGAGCCGCGGGTGGCGGCGGCCCTTGACCGGGCGGATCACGCACAGCCGGCCGGTGATCGCGCCCCGGACGCGCTCGATCAGCAGGCACAGCGACCGGCCCTCGCCGCGCAGCGCGACCGTCGAGAACGACGTCGTCATCCGGACCGTGAACACGAGGTTCTGATTGGACTGCCGCAGCGATGCGCTTGCGACCTGCAACGGGACCGCACCCGGGCTCGACGGCGCCGATGACGCGAATGCCTGCGGCACGATTGCCGCGGCCGCGGCAAGCACCAGGCAGGCCAGGCAGATCGTCACGCGAGTGCGCATCGGCATCGACACTGTATCTCCCGGTTCGGCGCTTCGGGCCCGTAGACTCACCGATGTGCCGACGGTGACACGCCCTGCGACCGGCCCGGTCGTGGTCCTCGCCGGCGGCACCGGTGGTGCCAAGCTGGCGCGCGGGATGCTCGACGTTGTCGGCGACGAGCTGGTCGTGATCGCGAACGTCGGTGACGACGTTGAGCTGTACGGCGGCTACGTCTCTCCCGACCCCGATCTCGTCACCTTCTGGCTGGCCGATCGGATCGACGAACGCGGCTGGGGGCTCGCCGGAGACAGCTTCCACGCGATGGACCAGCTCCGGCAGCTCGGTGTCGATGTCTGGTTCAACCTCGGCGACCGTGACCTCGCACTGTGCCTCGATCGCGCCCGGATGCTGCGCGAGGGCGCGACGCTGACCGAGGCGCAGGCTCGGATCGCGACGGCATTCGGGGTTGGTGCAGCGGTGCTGGTGGCCTGCGATCAACCGGTCCGGACCGCGGTCCTCGCCGCCGACCGGTGGTGGCCGCTGCAGGAGTTCATGATCCGTCACGGCGGCGCAGGCCCGGTTCAGGACGTCGCGTTTCGCCATGCCCGCGCGGCCCGACCGACGGCGGCGGTCCTGGGCGCGATCGCGCGGGCGCGGACGATCGTGATCGGGCCCTCCAACCCGGTGATCTCGATCGGCCCGATCCTCGCCGTCCCCGGCCTGCGCGGCGCGATCGCCGCGAGCGGCGCACCGGTCGTCGCGGTCAGCCCGCTGGTCGACGGCCGGGTGCTGAAGGGACCGACCGAGGCGTTCATGCGCTGGAGCGGGCAGCCGCTGGACAGCGACGGGATCGTCGCCCAGTACGACGGGCTGCTGGATGGCCTCGTCGCCGACCGCGCCGCCGGTTCGCTGCCCACGCTCACGGCCGAAGTGCTGCTCGACACCCCCGAGCACCGGCGCCAGGTCGCCGAGGCGACGCTTCGGTTTGCGACGTCGGTCAGCTGAGTATCGTCCTGGCGCCGATGCGCACGCTCGCGATCCTCGCACTCAAGAATCTCGATCAGGCCAAGCAGCGGCTCGCGGCTGAGCTGGACCCGCCGCCGCGACGGGCGCTGGTCGAGGCGATGTTCTCCGACACGCTGGTCGCGCTGCGACGGGCGACCGCCTTGCCCGACGTGGTCGTCGTATCGTCGGACACGCGGGTTCAGCGGATCGCCGAGGGCTACGGAGCGAGCGTGATCAAGGACACCGGCTCGGGCCACAGCGACGCCGCGCTGTGCGGCGTGCAGCGCGCGGTCGCCCACGACTACGAGCGAGCGCTGCTGTTACCCGGCGACTGCCCGCTGATCGAGCCGGCGGAGCTCGACGACCTGGCCACCCGCCCGGCGCCGGATCGCTGCGTGCTCGTGATTCCGGACCGACATGGCACCGGCACCAATGCGCTGCTGCTGGGACCGCCGGACGTGATGGCGCCGTCGTTCGGTGAGGGCAGCCATGCCCGGCACCTCGGCAACGCGCGGGCGGCCGGCATCTACGCCGAGACTGTCGAACTGCCCTCGCTGGCGCTCGACGTCGACACACCGGATGACCTCCAAGCCGCCGAGCAGATGCTCGCCACCACCCGTGGTGGCGCCGCACATACCCGCGGAATGCTGCGGCAGCTGCTGCGCAGCCGCGGATGACCACGATCAGCGCGACCGCGCTCGAGGGCCTGCCGGAGATTCGGGGCGGCGACGATCCGGCGGTGGTGATCGCGACGGCGGCCGGAGGGCACGGCCTGCAAGCCGGCGACGTGCTGGTGGTCGCGCACAAGCTGATCTCCAAGGCCGAGGGTCGAACCCGCCGGCTGTCGGAGGTGACGCCGGGCGAGCGCGCGCAAGCGCTCGCCCGGCAACTGGACAAGGACCCGCGGCTGGTCGAGGTGATCCTCGGCGAGACCGCGGAGATCCGCCGGGCGCGCAACGGCGTCTTGATCACCGTCACTCATCACGGATTCGTCTGTGCCAACGCCGGCGTCGACGCCTCAAACGCGCCCGACGACGACACCGTGATCCTGCTCCCGAGCGATCCCGACCGCTCGGCTCGAGCGCTGCGCGACGGGTTGGGGCGGCTGGCCGGCGTCCGGCCCGGGGTCGTGATCACCGATTCGTTTGGGCGCGCCTGGCGTACCGGACAGTCCGATGTCGCGATCGGCTGTGCCGGCATCATCCCGATCGACGACTGGCGCGGACGGGCAGACATGCGCGGCCGTGAGCTGCGCGCGACCGTGATCGCGGTCGCCGACGAGCTCGCTGCCGGCGCCGACCTCGCGCGCGCCAAGGATGCGATGCAGCCGGCGATCGTCGTCCGCGGTGCCAGCCGTTGGGTGACCGACGACGATGGTCCCGGGGTCGCGCCGCTGCTGCGCGACGCCGAGCACGACCTGTTTCGCTAGGCCGCTGTGGCCGGCGCGCCGACCGCGTGAAAACCGCCGTCGACGTGGACGATCTCGCCGGTGATCGCCTCCGAATACGACGACAGCAGCCAGCAGATCGTGTTCGCGACAGCGCCCGGGTCAGAGGTGTCCCAGCCCAGCGGCGCCTGGCGTCGCCACAGCTCCGCGAGCTGCTCGAACCCGGGAATCCCCTGGGCCGCGACAGTGCCGAGCGGTCCGGCCGCGACCAGATTGACGCGGATCCCGTCGGGCCCGAGGTCGCGAGCCAGGTAGCGCGAGACGGACTCCAGCGCGGCCTTCGCGACGCCCATCCAGTCATAGATCGGCCACGCGACCGCCGCATCGAAGTCCAGGCCGACGATCGAGCCGCCACGCGGCATCAGCTCGCGGACCGCCGCCGCGAGTGCCTTGAGCGAGAATGCGCTGGTCGTGAACGCCTGCTGCGCGCTGTCGGCCGGCGCGGTCATGAACTTGCCGCCGAGCGCGTCCTGAGGCGCGAACGCGATCGCATGCAGGACCCCGTCGACCTCGCCCCAGCGCTCGCTCAGCGTCGCCGTCAACGCGCGCAGGTCGTCCTCACGGTTGACATCGAGCTCGAGCACATCGACCGGCGTCGGCAGTCGCGCGGCGGCGCGCTCGGTCATCCGCTTGACGCGGCCGAAGCTCGTCAGCAGCACCTCGGCGCCCTCCTGCTGGGCTCGCTCGGCGGCGTGAAAGGCGATCGAGTCCTTCGTGATCACACCGGTGATCAGCAGCCGTTTGCCGGCCAGGATCACGTGCGGCGCAGGCTCGTGAGATGGGCGCCCGGATCGCCGGCGAACGACTCGAGCGCGAACGCCAACCGGTCGCGCGTCTGCGAGGGCTCGATGATCTCGTCGACGAACCCGGCAGCCGCCGCCGCGTCGGCACGCAGGTGCTCGGACGCGTAGGACTCCGCCAGACGCGCGCGCTCGGCCTCGGGATCGTCGGCCGCGCGCAGCTCGCGCCGATTGACGATCCCGACCGCGGCGCGGGCGCTCATGATCCCGAGCTCGGCCGCCGGCCACGCGAGCACCAGATCTGAGCCGAGATCGCGGGAGTTCATCGTGATGTAGGCGCCGCCGTAGGACTTGCGCAGCACGACTGTCAGCTTCGGCACCCGGGCGGCCGCGAACGCTCGCACCAGCGACGCGCCGTGGCGGATCACGCCGGCCTGCTCCTGCTTTGAGCCGGGCATGAATCCGGGCGTGTCGACGATCGCCACCAGCGGCAGGCCGAACGAGTCGCACAGGGTCACGAACTTGGCCGCCTTCTCAGAGCCCTCGGCGTCGAGCACGCCGCCGAGGTAGCGCGGCTGGTTGGCGACAACCGCGACCGGCCGGCCGTCGATTCGCGCCAGCGTCGTGACGATGTTGCGCGCCCAGCGCGGATGCAGCTCCAGCAGCGAGTCGCGATCGACGATCGCGCTCAGCGCGTCACGGACGTCGTAGGAGCTGCGCGACTGCTCGGGGACGAACCGGGTCGGATCGGCCGCGCCGCCGTCGATGGCAAGCGGCGCCTGTGGCAACGACCGTGGCGGGGTCGCCCCGGCGCTCGAGGGCAGGTAGGACAGCAACTCTCGGACTCGTCTTGCGGCGGCCGCCTCGTCGGCCTCGACCAGGTGGCAGACACCGTTGCGGTCGTGGACGCGCGGACCGCCGAGCGCGGCGACCTCGATCTCCTCGCCGAGCGCCTCGCGGACGACGCTCGGGCCGGTCAAGAACATCGCCGCGTCCTCGGTCATCACCAACAGATCGGTCAGCGCCGGCGAGTAGGCGCCACCGCCGGCCGACGTCCCGGACACGACCGAGATCTGGGGCACGACGCCCGTCAGCGCCACCGTCTCGCGGAAGATCCGGCCGTAGCCGGCGAGCGCCGCGGTTCCCTCCTGCATGCGGGCGCCGCCCGACTCGACGAACCCGACGACGGGAATTGCGGCGCGGCCGGCGGTCTGCAGTACGCGCACGATCGTGTCGGCATGGCGCTCGCCGAGCGAGCCGCCGAGGAACGAGCCGTCCTGGGCGTAGCAGGCGATCGGCCGCCCGTCGACATTGCCGGTCGCGCCGACGACCCCGTCGCCCGCGATCGCGCGCGGTCCGAGACGGGTCGAGATCGCGCCGGAGCGGATCGTGCGGATCGTGCCTGGATCGCAGAGCGCCTCGAGACGCTCATGCGGGGTCAACCGGGGCGCGGCCAAGGCGATGGCGCTCATCGCTTCACTCCTCTGATTGCCAGCGAGACGTTGTGGCCGCCGAACGCGAACGAGTTCGAAAGGGCCAGCGGTGGGTGCCCGTTGCCGGTGATCAGCGGCCGTGCCTCACCGGGGACGTAGTCAAGATCGAGCTCTGGGTCCGGGACCTCGTAGCCGAGCGTCGGCGCGATCACGCCGGTCTGCAGCGTGCGGATCGTCGCGACCGCCTCGACGGCGCCGGCGGCGCCGAGCAGGTGACCGATCGACGACTTCGTCGACGAGATCGGGATCCGCTTGGCGTCGTCACCGAGCGCCCGCTTGATCGCGACGGTCTCGGCGGCGTCGTTGAGCGGCGTCGAGGTCCCATGCGCGTTGATGTAGTCGATCTCTGAGGGGGTGGTACCGGCGTCGTCCATGCACAGCGCGATCGCTCGCGCCGCGGGTGCGCCGGAGGGGTCGGGCGCGGTCAGATGGTGAGCGTCGGTGGTCGAGCCGTAGCCGGCGATCTCGGCGAGGATCGTCGCGCCGCGTCGCTCGGCCGCCTGTGCCTCCTCGAGCACGAGGATTCCGGCCCCCTCGCCCATCACGAAGCCGTCGCGGCGGGCGTCGAACGGGCGCGAGATCCCGGTCGGCGACAGCGCCTGCATGTTGTCGAAACACGCGTGTGCGAACGCCGTCAGCGTCGCCTCGGTACCGCCGCAGACGACCGCGTCGGCGTCCTCGTACTGGATCATCCGCAGCGAGCTGCCGATCGCATGCGCGCCTGACGCGCAGGCCGAGGCGACCGCGAACGACTGACCCTGCAGATGGTGCTTCATCGAGACCGCGGCGGCGGCGGCATTCGGCATGTACTGCGGGATCCCCAGCGGGGAGACCATCCGAGCGCCGCGCTCGCGCATCACGTCGAGCTGGGTCTCGACCGTCTTCTGGCCGCCGATCCCGGTCGCGATCACGCAGCCGATCCGCATCGGCTCGTAGGGCTGACCGTCGAGCCAGCCGGCCTGGGCGAGCGCTTCGCCGGCCGCGACCAGCGCGAACTGGGAGAAGCGATCGAGCCGCCGTGCCTCCTTGACCGACAGGTGCTGTGCGGGCTCGAACTCGCTCGAGCGTCCGACGCCGTCGGCGATCCCGACGACACCCTCGGCCCAGCGGTCGTGCAGGGTCTCGGCTCCGACACCGAGCGGCGTGACCGCTCCGATCCCGGTGACGACGACCCGGCGTCTATCCAGCGTGCGGGACAACTACCCGGCCCGCTCCACGATCAGGTCGATCGCATCGCCGACGGTCTTAAGCTCCTTCATGTCCTCGCCCTTGAGCACGACGCCGTAGTCCTCCTCGACGACCTGCGCGAGCTCCACCAGATCCAGCGAGTCGATGTCGAGCTCCTCGAACGTCGCTGACCGGGTGATCTGGCTGGCGTCCGGACCGAAGCTCGCGAGCGTCTCGACGACGCGCGACTCAACCTGCTCTGTTGTGACTGACATGTCCTTCTCCTGTTCGTTTTCGGAAGTTCGCTTCGCGATCACCGGCGGTCGTCAGGCGGCGAGGCCGCCGTCGACCGATAGCACCGCGCCGGTTACATAACCGGCTTGGTCGGACGTCAGAAACCGGACGCATGCCGCCACTTCCTCCGGAGTTCCCGCTCGACGCGCGGGCACCTGCGCGAGCAGTTCGGAGGAGACCCCGGCGGTCATGTCGGTATCGATCCAGCCGGGCGCGACCGCGTTGATCGTGATCCCTCGGCGCGCGACCTCGACCGCGGCGTTGCGCGTGAACGCGATCAGCCCGGCCTTCGCCGCCGCGTAGTTGGCCTGCCCCGGGTTCGCACGCAGCCCGACGACCGAGCTGACATTGACGATCCGTCCCGAGCGGGCGCGCATCATCGGCTTCAGCGCCCGGCGCGTGAAACGGAAGGCCGCGGTCAGGTCGGTGTCGATCACCGTGCTCCAGGCGTCGTCGGACATCGACGGGGTGAGGTCATCGGCGCTCACGCCGGCGTTGTTGACGAGCACCAGCACCGGGCACCCGTAGGCGCTCTCGAGCGCGTCGAACAGCCGATCCGGGGTGGCCGGGTCGGTCACGTCGCCCGCCAGGGCGAGCGCGCGGCCGCCGTCGGCCTCGATCGAGGCGACGACCGCCTCGGCCGCGCTCGCGTCCGAGCGGAAGTTGATCCCAACCGCCCAGCCGTCGGCGGCGATCGCGCGGGCGATCGCGGCCCCGATCCCTCGTGAGGCGCCGGTCACCAGGGCACAGCCGTCGGTGCGCGCCTCAGGCATTGACCAGCTCCACGTCCGTGAGCGTGCGCTTGGCCAGACCGGTCAGGACCCGCCCCGGGCCGACGTCGACGTAGCGCCGAGCGCCGAGCTCATGCATCGTCAACAGCACCTCGCGCCAGCGCACGGGTTGCGTCAGCGCATCGGCAAGCTCGCGGCGAGGCTCGGTGAACGGCCGCGCGGTTACCGCCGAGATCACGGTCGTCAGCGGCTCGCGGAATTCGGTATCGGCGAGCGCCTGCTCGAACTCCGGAACCGCCGCGGCCATCATCGGCGAATGAAACGCGCCGGTGACGTCGAGTTCCATCGCGCGCAACCCGAGCCCCTTGGCGACGTCGATCGCGGCCGGGATCTTGAGCTTGGCGCCGGACAGCACCACCTGCATCGGCGAGTTGTCGTTGGCGAGCGTCAGCGCTGACTCGTCGGCGATCTGCCGAGCGTGGTCGGCAGCGCCGGCGCCGATCACGGCGACCATCGAACCGTCCCCTGCGGCGAGGCCGGATTCGTACATCAACCGGCCGCGCAGCGTCACCAGTCGCAACGCATCGTGCTCGTCGAGCGCTCCCGCGGCGACGAGCGCACCGAGCTCGCCGAGCGAGTGGCCCGCCATCAGCTCGCTCACCGGCGAGCCGATCGACGCCCAGCCGGCAAGGCTCGCGCAGAAGATCGCGGGCTGCGCGAAGTTGGTGCCCTCGTCGGCCCGTGCGAACGGGTCAGAGCCGACGGCGTCGATCGCCGCCTGCACCAGCTCTGGGCGCACGCGCGCCACCAGTTCGCGCATCTCGGGCGTCTGACTGCCCTGGCCTGGAAACAGGATCGCGGTCGTCACGTCGGTTGTGGGGGTCTGCGTCAAATCTCGGTCCGGCCGCGCGCGGTCTGCCTCGACGGCGCCGCCGGGGGACGCGGCTTGGGTGCTCATCCGCATCAACGTACGTCGAGGTGCTGCGCCCGGTACGTCGCGTCCGGCGCTTTCCCCCCGTTCGGGGGGCCGCGCCCGGTACGCTGCCTGCGCGATCACGATGACGCTTCCGAAGCCGACAGCGACCACTGCCGCGCTGATCACCGGCGCGTCGGCCGGAATCGGGGCCGCGATCGCCCGCGAGCTCGCTGCCCGCGGGCACGGTCTGATCCTGGTCGCGCGGCGCAAACCGAAGCTCGACGAGCTCGCCGCCGCGCTCTCGGACGAGTTCGGTGTCCGCGCCGTCGGGCTCGGCTGCGACCTGTCCAAGCCGGCGTCGCGGGCGCGGCTGCCGGCCCGGGTGCAGGCGCTCGGGCTCGAGGTCTCGGTGCTCGTCAACAACGCCGGGTTTGCGACCGGTGGCCCATTTCACGAGTCCGACCCCGAGCGCGAACTCGAGCAGGTGCGGGTGCTGGTCGAGGCTCCGGTCGCACTCAGCTCCGCGTTTGTCGCGGCGATGGCTCGCCGCGGCACCGGAGCGGTGCTGAACGTCGCCTCGACGGCCGGCATGCAGCCGATGCCGTACTCGGCCGGCTATGCGGCGGCGAAGGCATACGTGCTTCGATTCTCCGAGGCGCTGCACCAGGAACTGGCGGGCGCCGGCGTGACGGTGACCGCGCTCGCGCCGGGACCGGTGTCGACCGAGTTCTGGGACGTCGCCGGCTGGGAGGTCGGATCCGGCGGCTCGTTCGAGTCGGCGGTCCCGGGGCCGCTGTGGGTCACCGCCGAGCAGGCCGCGATCGCCGGTGTGCGCGGTCTCGAGCACGGCGACCGGGTCGTGATCCCCGGCCTGCCGACGCGCGCCGCGATGCTCGCGTCCGCCTACGTCCCGAACGTGTTCAAGCTGCCCGCGATCGAGTGGGCGATGCGGCGCCGCTGAGCGCCGCACAAGCCCCGATGCCTCGGCTCACGACGCCCTCCGGGGTCACGCTGGAGTACGAGACGTTCGGTGCGCGGGACGCTCCGCCGCTGCTGATGGTGTCGGGTTACACGGCCCAGCTGATCGCATGGCCACGCCGGTTCCTGCAGCTGCTGGCCGCCGGCGGCCGCTACGTGGTCGCCTATGACAATCGCGATTGCGGGTTGTCGTCAAAGCTCGACGGGCAACTGGTCGACCTGCCCGCGATCCAGGCGGCGCTCGCCGCCGGCGAGCTGCAGCGGGCGCGCTCGCTGACGCCGTACACGCTCAGCGACATGGCCGACGACGGCCTGGCGCTGCTGGAGGCGCTGGAGATCGACCGGGCGCACGTGCTCGGTGCCTCGATGGGCGGGATGATCGCGCAGACGATGGCGATCGAGCACCCACAGCGGCTGCTGACGCTGACCTCGATGATGTCCAACACCGGCGAGCCGGAGTACGGGGCCTCGAGCCCCGAGGCGAGGCAGGTGCTGCAGACGCCCTCGCCGAGCGAACGCGAGTCCTGCATCGACGCCTCCGAGCGCACCCGCGTCTGGCACTCCAAGCGCTGGCCCGAGTCAGAGCAGACGCGAGCGCTCGCGGCCGAGGCGTTTGACCGCTGCCATTACCCGCAGGGCGCGATCCGCCAATGGAGCGCGATCATCACCGGTGGCTCCCGCGCCGACGGGTTGCGCCGGCTGCGCGTCCCGACGCTCGTGATCCACGGCCTCGACGACACGCTGATCGCCCCCAGCGGCGGTCAGCGGACCGCCGAGCTGATCGACGGCGCGGCCTTGCTGCTGGTGCCCGACATGGGCCACGACCGCCCGGAACCGCTGTGGCCGGATCTGTGCGAGGCAATCACCGACCACACCGCCCGGTGAGTACCGACCGACCACGGGTGCTGATCACCGGCGCTGCCGGCGCGATCGGCTCGGCCGTCACCGCGCGGCTGCGCGACCGCTGGCGGTTGCGCGCGACCGACCTGCAGGCCGAAGCGGGCATCGATGCGCTCGACGTCACCGACGCGGCCGCCTGCACGGCGGCCTTCACCGAGCTCGATGCGGTCGTTCACCTCGCCGCCAACCCCGACCCGGCCGCGAGCTGGTCGCAGCTGCACGGCCCCAACGTCGTCGGCGCCTACGTGGTCGCCGCCGCCGCTCGCGAGCGCGGCGTGCCGCGGCTGGTGCTCGCCTCCAGCCAGCAGGCGGTCTCGGCCGAGCCCGACACCCGCCAGCGCCGGGGTCAGGACCCAGCCCGCCCGGCGAACCTCTACGGCGCGACCAAGGCGTGGGCCGAAGCGCTCGGCAGCTGGGTCGCGAGCAGCTCGCAGACGTCGGTCGTGGCGCTGCGAATCGGCCACTACGGCGAGCATCCGGCGACCGGCGCCGAGGCGACGCCGCGCAACCTCGCCGCCTGGCTGAGCCCCGACGACGCGGCCGAGCTGATCCGCGCCGCGGTCGAGGCCGAACTGACCGGGCTGACCGTCGTCAACGGGATCTCGGCCAACCGCTATCGCCATGCGACGCTCGACGAAGCGCAGCGGCTGCTCGGCTACCGACCGCTCGACGACGCCTGGGGCCCGATTCAGGAGAGCAGGCCGAGCCGCTGCGCCCGCTGAACCGCCTCGGCGCGGTTGCGCGCCCCGAGCTTGCGAAACAGCGCGCTCGTGTGATCCTTGACGGTGTGCGGGGACAGATACAGGCGCGAGGCGATCTCGCGGTTAGTGGACCCCGCGGCGATCAACCCGAGCACCTCACGCTCACGCTCAGACAGCAGCGGCGACGGCTGCTCGGAGCTGGGCGCGAACATCGTCATCCCCATCCCGACCGCGTGCACCGCGCGCGCGACCTCGCGCGCGTCGAGGTCCTTGGAGACAAACCCGGAGGCGCCGGCGGCGCGGGCGGCGGCTGCCGACATCCGGCCCGAGCCGGAGATCAGCAGCACCCGGGTCGACGGCGACTCGCGGCGGATCGAGGCACACACGTCGGCGCCCGACTCTCCCGCGAGGAACAGGTCGACCAGCGCGACATCCGGCCGCAGCGCCGGCAGTAGCGCCAGCGCCTCGGCGCCGGTCCTGGCCGCCAGGCAACGCGCCACCCAGGGCTGCTCACCGAGCAGCACCCGAAATCCCCAGTGCACGACGTCGTGGTCGTCGACGACGAGCACCCGCAGCTTGCGGTCGGTCGACGGGGCCGCGCCGGCGCTCATCCCGGCACCTCGGTCGCCGGCGCATCGGCGGCCAGGGGCAACACCAGCCGCACCCGCCAGCAATCCGGCTCGCCGGGCCCGAACTCGACCATGCCACCACGCTGCAGCGCTTCGAACGACGCCAACCGCAGCCCCATGCCGGCGCCGCGGGTCTGCTCGACGACGCCGTCGTTGACGATCTCGAGCGTAAACGTATCGGCATCGCTGGAGACGGTCACGTGCACGCGCCGCGCGCTCGCGTGCTTGTCGACGTTGCGCAGCGCCTCGGCGAGTACGGCCTGCGCCAGCGGCTCGACGTCCGGCGGGACGTTGACCCCGTCGGGCCAGTCGATGATCACGTCCGCGGACGGCAGCTCTGGCTTGGACAATCGGGCGACCTCGGCCGCCAGCGTCGTGCCCGCCGGCCGCGACGCGGGCGCCAGCGGCCGCTCCAGTGCCGAGCGCAGCTCGGCCGTCGCCTCCTGCATCTCGACCAGGCAGCGTTCACGCTGCTCGCCCTCCAGCGGGGCCGCGGCGCTGAGCGCGAGCGAGACCCCGAACAGTCGCTGCATCACGCGCTCGTGGATCTCGCGCGCGAGCTCGAGCTGCTCAGACAGCCGGCGGCTGCGCTCCTGCGAGCGGGTCGCGTTGCGGGCGGTGGCGACCAGTGCGGTGGTCTTGCCCAGCGTCCAGAGCAGGTGTTGCTCGCCGTCAGACAGCTCGAAGCGGCCGCCCCCGCGGTCGGCGCAGATCACGCCGTAGCCCTGCCCGCCGGCGGAGATCGGGGCACAGACGAGCGTCGTGATCCCGAACAGCTGCGCGTACTCCCGCGGGAACTGGTCGTCTGAGCCATCGTGGACGACCACGACCTGGTCCTCGACCAACGCCCGCTGGGCGATCGGCGCCGCCAGCAGCGCCGGCGACGGCGACAGCGTGATCAGCTCTCGGAACGAGGTGCCGTGGGCGCCGACCACGACTGCGCGCCGACGCGGCAGATCAGCCAGGAAGATCGCCGCCCGGCGCATCGTCGTCAGCCGGCAGATCGCCTCACAGATCCGGTCATAGAAATCGGTCGACGAGGTCTCGGTCTGCACGTCGGCCAGCAGCTCGACGAACACCTCGAGCGGCTCGACCCCGGCGAACAGGGCCGCGGGTCGCTCCGCGCTCACCGACCTGCTCGCTCGCGCTGCGACTGCGTTACCAAACGGCACATGACGGCGCGGTCGATTCTAGGGGCTGCCTATGCTCGCCCGGCGATGTCCGCGAGATCCCGCAGTACCTCGATCGTCGCGCTCGTGGTGATGGTCGCCGCCGCGGCGCTGCTGGCGACGGGCTGTGGCGCCAGTGCCGGCGGCGCGACGCCGGTGTCGCTGGTGCTCGACTTCACTCCGAATCCGGTCCACGCCGGGATCTACACGGCGTTGCGCCGCCGCTATGACCGTCGCGCCGGGATCGACCTGCACGTGATCACGCCGACAGCATCGACCGACGCGATCCGGCTGCTGGAGAGCGGCCGCGCCGACTTCGCGATCCTCGACATCCATGATCTGGCGATCGCCCGCGAGCGCGGGCAGCCGATCGTCGGCGTGATGCCGATCGTGCAACAGCCGCTGGCGTCGGTGATCGCGGCGCCGAAGTTCGCCAGCCCGTCGCAGCTGCAGGGCCAGACGGTCGGGGTGACCGGCGATCCGTCGGACACGGCGGTGCTCGATTCGATCGTCCGCGGCAGTGGCGGCGATCCCGCCAAGGTCAAGACGATCACGATCGGCTACGACGCGGTCGCCGATCTGCTCGCCGGCCGCGTCGCCGCCGCGACCGCGTTCTGGAATGACGAGGGCGTCACGCTGGCGCAGCGCCGGCCGGGGTTTCATGTCTTCCGGGTCGACCACTACGGCGCGCCGTCCTACCCGGAGCTGGTCGTCTGCGCCTCGCAGCCATACCTGCACCAGCATCCCGGCCTGGCGCGGGCGCTGGTTGCGACGCTGACGCGTGGCTACGACGCGGTGATCGCGCACCCGACCGTCGGCGAGCGCGCGCTCGAGTCACAGGTGCCGGGGCTTGACCATTCGCTCGTCGCTGCCCAGCTGTCGGGGCTGATACCGGCGTTCACCGGGCCCTCGGGCCGGTTCGGTGTGTTCGACATACCGGTCCTGCGGCGCTGGGCGATGTGGGAACGGCGGTTCGGGATCGTGCGAACGGTTCCCGACATCCACGCGATGTTCGACACATCGCTCAGCCAGGGCTGATTTCCGTTTGTCAGCGCATGCCGGCTGTTTGAACAGCCGCCGGCTACAGCGCGTTGAGCTTTCGGAACTCGCGCCGCACGGACTCGGTCCGGCCCCACATCTGCACCGTCTCGGCGCGCCCGGTGCGCACCTCGCGCTGGACGATCTCGCCGTCGATCCCGGCGTCTGCGAGTAACTTCAGCCCCAGTTGCACCGCGGGCACCGAGGCGGCGTGGCCGAACCGGTGCGCGACGATGATTCGCCAATGCCAGTCATGCCGTGAGTACGGCTGCGCGTTACAGCTGACGAGCAGGATCGCCGCATCGATGTAGCGGTCCTCGTCGAAGATCCGCAGGTCGAGCTCGAGGTCGGTCCAGTCATCGGGCAGACGATCGACGATCGCCTGAAACTCGTCGGCAGGTTTCATCGCTACGCAAGCGTATCGGGCGCGCCGGGCGGGGCCTCAAAGCAGCTGCTCGACGATCAAGAACAGGTTCATCGCGCTGATCAGTGCCGCCACCGCGAACGCGAGCACGCGCACCGCGGCACCGTTGACGTGGACGCCCATGACGTCGCGCCGACTGGTCAGCACCACCAGCGGGATCAGGGCGAACGGGATCCCGAACGACAGCACCACCTGGCTGAGCACCAGCGCCCCGGTCGTCGAGACGCCGAGCGCGAGGATGATCAGCGCCGGCAGCATCGTCACGATCCGCCGGACGACAACGTTGATCCGCACCCCGATGAAGCCGGCCATCACGATCTGACCGGCGTAGGTGCCAACGCTCGACGACGACAGGCCGGACGCCAGCAGCGCCACCGCGAACGCCAGCGCGGCGCCGCCGCCGACCTCGCGCGCGAGCTGTTGATGGGCTCCCTGGATCGTCGCCACATCGGTCAGGCCGGGGACATGCAGCAGGTCGGCGGCGACCGCGAGCATCGCCATGTTGACGATCCCCGCGATCGACAGGGCGATGATCACGTCGAGCCGCTGGTAGCGCAGCACCCGCCGGCGCTCGTCCTCGTTGCGGGCCGGGACGCGGCCCTTGGTCAGCGCCGAATGCAGGTAGATCACGTGCGGCATCACCGTCGCGCCGACGATCCCGACGGCGAGATACGCGGCCTCGCCACCGCCGAGATGCGGTACCAGCCCGCCGAGCGCGTCCGGCGCCGAGGGGCCGATCCGCAACGTCTCGTAGAGAAAGCCGGCGAGCACGATCCCGAGCAGTCCGGCGATCGCCAGCTCAAACCCGCGGTAGCCCCGCTGCTGCAGTCCGAGGATCGCGAATGCGAGCACGCCGGTGATCACGCCCGCGACCAACGGCGGCACGCCGAACAGCAGATTCAGCCCGATCGCAGCGCCGAGGAACTCGGCGACGTCGGTCGCCATCGCGATCACCTCGGCCTGGATCCAGAGGCCGACCGAGCCCCAGCGCGGGAACCGCTCGCGGCAGACCTCGGGCAGCGACTGGCCGGTGACGATCCCGAGCTTCGCCGACAGGTACTGGACCAGCATCGCGATCAGGTTGGCCCCGAGCACGACCCACATCAGCGCGTAGCCGAACTTCGCGCCGGCCTGGATGTTGGTTGCGAAGTTGCCGGGGTCGACGTACGCGACCGCCGCGACGAACGCGGGACCAAGGAACGACAGCGCGGCTCGCACGCGCCCGCGCGCGAAGATCCGATCGACCGCGCTGGGAGGACCGCCCGCGACAGCCTCGGCGGTCGCGCTGTCGAGCGCCGCGGCGTCGAGCGTCGCGGCGTCGGCGACCTCGAACAGGGTCTCCGGGGCCGGCGGCGTCACGAGGCGTCGCTCAGGACCCGCATCGCTCGCGCCAGCTCGCCACCGAGCGGCTGCGCCGAGGATTGGTCACCGAAGCGCACGAACAGCGGGCCGCCAAACGGCTGGCGATCGATCACCTCGAAGCGATCACCGGGCGCGATCCCCTGGGCGGCGAGGTATCGCAACATCTCCGAATCGGAGTCCGAGACCCGCACGAAGGTTCCGCACGCGCCGGGCTGCATCTGCTCCAGCGCCTCCGTCGGGCGCTCGGTGATCCGCAGGTCACGGGTCGGAATCGGATCGCCGTGGGGATCGAGCGTCGGATCGCCGAGCTTGGCCGAGATCAGCTCCTCGAGCTCGTCGGACAGCACATGCTCGAGCACCTCGGCCTCGGCGTGGACGCGATCCCACGGAACCCCGAGATCCTCCACCAGGTACAGCTCCAGCAGCCGATGATGGCGCAGGACCTCGAGCGCGATCCGCCGGCCGGCGTCGGTCAGCGTCACCCCGCGATATGGCACATGCGTGACCAGGCCCAGCTCGCCGAGCCGCTTGACCATCCCCGAGGCCGACCCTGGAGTGACGCCGAGCCGTTCGGACAGCGCGTTGTTCGAGACCGGCTCGGAGGAGCGCAGCTCGAGCGCGTAGATCGCCTTCGCGTAGTCCTCGATCGCGGCGGAGCGAATCGGTTGCAGGTTTGATGTGCCAGGCATCAATTTGAATTATGGCACGCCAAAACTTGATCAGCGCGCGCGCACTACAGTCGAACGGATGGCGACCACCGCGATCGGGACAGACGAGTACCGCGCCGCGACCACCGCGGCCGGCTGGATCGATCGCTCGGCACGCGGCAAGTTGGCGCTGTCAGGCAGCGGCGCCAAGGAGTTCCTGCAGGGCCAGATCTCCAACGACGTGCTGGCGTTGAAGCAGGGCGACGGCTGCCTCGCCGCGCTGCTGACCCCGAAGGGCAAGATGCTCGGCGACCTGCGGATCCTCGACATCGGCGAGGAGTTGCTGCTCGACACAGAACGAGTCGCGCTGCAGGAGCTGTTCAACATGATCCGCCGCTTCCGGCTCGGGTTCGACGTCGAAGTGCATAAACGCACGCTCGAGCGCGGGCTCGTGTCGCTGCTCGGGCCGCTGTCGGCGCAAGTCGCCGACAGTGCCGCGCTGCCGAGCATCGAGCACCGTCACCTCAGCACTGAGCTCGACGGGATCCCGGTCCGCGCGATCCGCACCGATCTCGGCATCGATCTGCTGTGCCACGCCGAGCGCACCGACGAACTGACCGCCGCCCTGACCGCGCGCGGCACGGTGCCGATCTCCGAGCCGACCGCGGAGTGCCTGAGGATCGAATCCGGACGCCCGCGTTACGGCGTCGATCTCGACGACACCGTGATCCCCCAGGAGGCGGGTCTCAACGAACGTGCGGTGTCGTTCACCAAGGGCTGCTACGTCGGCCAGGAGACGGTTGCCCGGCTGTTTTACCGCGGTAAGCCCAACCGGCAGCTGCGCGGCGTCACGCTGCCGGCGCCGGCCGCTGCCGGCGACGAGCTGCGGCTCGGCGACAAGCAGGTCGGTCGGCTGACGAGCGTCGCCGTATCGCCGCGGCTGGGCAAGATCGGCTTGGCGCTGGTGAGGCGCGAGGCGCCGCCCGGCTCAACCGTGCTGGTCGGCGACCAACACGGCTCCGGGAGCGTCGTCGAGCTCCCGTTCGACGTCGCGAGCGTCTGAGCGCGGTTGCGCGCGAGCATCCGCGGCGAACGCCAGCAGCGCCGCCGGGTCGGGCATCGGCTCCAGCGCCAACCGCGGCGTGTCGCGGTGTGACTGCAGCCAGGTCTGCAGAATCCTGACCGGCGCGATCTCGTCCGGCGGCACGTGCGCGCCGAGCTCGCCCGCCCGCCCGCCGCGGCGGACCGCCGCGGCGCAGCGTTGCGCCAGATCGGCGTCGTCGCCGAGCTCGCCGCTGTCGACGAGCCGCCCACCGGCCAACCAGAAACCCTCCAACGCCGACCCGGTCGGATGGCGCGTGAGCACCAGCTGCGGCCGCGCGTGAGTCGCCTCGAGCACGCCGTCGAGCCGATCGAGGATCGCGCGCAGCCGGCCGCTGCGCCGGTGCAGCGCCTGCGCACGCTCGTAGCGACGCTCCTGCGAGGCGCGGCGCAGCTCGTCACCGACGTGGTCCAGCAGCGCCTGTCCCGGACGGCCGGCGGGTCCGAACAGCCGCAGTGCCTGCTCGAGCCGCCGCCGGTACAGGTTCGGGTCCAGGTCGCCGAGGCACGGCGACAAGCAGCGACCCATCTGGCCGTACGCGGACGGGTACTCGCGGCGGGGCAGCCGACGGCCGCAGTGACGCAGCCCGAACAGCGAGTCGAGCTGCTCGACGAGCTCGAGCGCCAGCCGCCGGCCGACGACCGGTCCGATCGAGACCGCGTGGCCGGGCGCCGGATCGGGCGCGACCTCGAGAATCGGATACTCGACATCGAACCGGCAACGGATGTACACCAGCCGATCGTCACGCCGGGTCAGTCGCTTGTTGCCGGGCGGGCGCAGCTCGGCGATCAGCCTGCTCTCGAGGATCAGCGCGCCGAGCTCGGAGATCGTCGTGCGGTAGTCGACGACCTCCGCTTGGCCGGTCCAGGCGGCCGGCGGTGACGATCGCGCGAAGTGAGCGCGGGCACGACTGCGGATCGAGACCGACTTGCCGACGTACAGAATCCGCCCGGCGCCGTCACGGAACAGGTAAACCCCCGGATCGCTGGGCAGCTCGCCGAGCTCGGGAGCCGCAAGCTCGGCGCCCGGCCGCGCAGATCGCCGCTCACCGGCACCGCGGGGCGCCCCCGCCCCCAGCCGCCCGAGCGGCCCCACCTCAGCGCTCCCGCGAGACCGCCGCCGGCGGGCCGGCGCCAGCAGCGCCAACGCATCGCCGACGGTCGCCGCGTTCGCGCACAACCTCGGGAACAGCGCGCACAGCACGCGCGCGCAGGTTTCGGCGTCCGCCAGCGCGCGATGCGCGAGCTCGACCTCGATCCCGAGCGCGTCCGCAAGCGTCCCGAGTCCTCGCCGGCGCTGCAGCGGCAGCAGCTTGCGTGCCACCGCCGCCGTGCAGATCACCGGTGGATCAGGCCACTCGAGCCCAATTCGAGCAAATGCCTGCCGCAACACCCGACGGTCAAACGGAGCGTTGTGCGCGACCAGGACGCGACCCGCGAGCCGCTGCGCCAACGGTGGCAGCACCTGCTCCAGCGACGGTGCCCCGTCGACCATCGCCTGCGTGATCCCGGTGAAGCGCTGGATCCCGCGCTGCAGCGGTGCGCTGCACCGACACAGCGAGCTCCAGCGGTCGTGCAACTCGCCGCCGCCGACCAGCACCGCGCCGATCTCGGTCACCTCGCACGCGTCGCCGGCGAGGCCGTTGGTCTCGGTATCGACGACCAGGAACTCGGCGGTCGCGATCGGGACCGCCAGCAGCTGGGCCGGGACGTTCGTGCTCGTCATCCTGATCGTGATACGGGGTGCCCCGGACGGCACGACAGCAGGCTTGCAGCACCTGGTCACCGAAACCCGGTGTGCGACCTCCGTCGCCGGTAACCTGTTTCGCATCCCCAAGGGAAGGAGTTGCGCATGACCTCCACTGTCCCCGACACCGACATCCTCAGAGAGCTGGACGAGGACACCCGGCAGGCCTGGGAGCACTACCAGAGCCGGCTGCGTGAGCTCACCGGCGAGGAGTATGAGCGGGTCGAGAGCGAGTCCTGGGATGAGCTGCAGTCCGAGCTGCAGGGTCTGGAGCGCCGCCGCGAGGACGTCAAGCCGACGCCCGCCTGACGGCTCGTTTCGGGATCAGGGGCGCCGGACCGGCTGATGCAGGTCCAGCAGGGTTGCGGCGGCTCGTACGGGGCATCGTCGGATAAGCCGCCATCGAGAGGAGACGCGGGCATGGCGAGAATCCGAAGCTGGGCGCCGGTGCCGTTCGCGGCGTGCGCGCTCGGACTCGCCGGATGCGGGGGGTCTGGTGATCCAGCGGCGTCGTTGCCGAGCCCACCGAGCTCGCTCGGCGTCTCGGTGCTGATCACGGGCGTGGGCGTCGTTGCCTCCCCCTCGAGCTTCGGTGCGGGGCCGGTGCTGCTCACGGTCACCAACCAGGCCGGCTCCTCGCAGTCCCTGCAGCTGTCGCGCGGTCGCGGCGCGGTGCTCGCGCGCACGGCGCCGCTCAACCCGCAGGGCTCAACGCAGCTGTCGGTGGTCCTGCGCCGCGGTCACTACACGCTCAGCACCCGCTCGCGCGGCCCCACCGCCACGCACGCGATCCGGCCGCAGACGATCATCGTCGGGCGAACTCGCCCAAGCTCCGGTTCGTCGCTGTTGACGCCGTGACCGGAATCCGCCGAACTTGATTGACTGGTCAGTCGAGCGCCGGAGCGATCGCCCTGGCGCCGGCGCGCATCGGTACCATCCCGGTCGCGCCGTTCCTGCAGTGTAGCCAGCAAAGGATGGTGACCACACCCGTGGCCGTCGACGTCAGCCGAGTCGCAACCGTAGACACCGAGCCGGGGACGCTCCCCGAGACGATGGCGGCATGGGTCATTCGCAAGGAGCGCGAGGGCGAGCCGGTCGACGCGTTCCAGCTCGAGGAGATCGAGGTCCCCGAGCCCGGCGCGTTTGAGGTGATCGTCCGGGTGATGGCCGCCGGCGTGAACTTCAACAACGTCTGGGCGGCGCTCGGCGAGCCGGTCGGGGTCTGGCGCTACGGCGATCATCCCGAGTGGGGACACCACATCGGCGGCTCCGATGCCTCGGGGATCGTCTGGAAGGTCGGCGCCGGCGTGACTCGTTGGCAGCCCGGCGATGAGGTCGTGGTCCACTGCAACCAGGCCTCCTACGAGGATCCCGAAGTTCACGGCATGGATCCGCTGGCCGCGCCGAGCCAACAGATCTGGGGCTATGAGACGACCTGGGGTTCGTTTGCCCAGTTCTGCAAGGTTCAGGCCCAGCAGCTGCTGCCCAAGCCCAAGCATCTCGCTTGGGAGGAGGCGGCTTCCTACGGGCTGACGTACTTCACCGCGTACCGGATGCTGATCGATCGCTGCGAGCTGCAGGCCGGCCACCGGGTGTTGATCTGGGGCGCCGCGGGCGGGCTCGGCGTGTTCGCGACCCAGCTGTGTGCGCTGACCGGCGCCGACTGCCTCGGCGTCGTCTCCTCCCAGGAGAAGGGCGAGCTCGTCACCCAGCTCGGCGCAACCGCCTACCTGGACCGTTCGGAGTTCGCCGGGATGATGCGCCGTGGCGACGAGGACGCCGAGGCCGAACGGCTCCGGTTCCGCGAGTCACGCCGCTTCTGCAAGGCAGTCGAGCAGGCGCTCGGCGGCGCGCCCGACATCGTCTTCGAGCACGTCGGCCGCGCGACGTTCCCGACGTCGGTGCTCGCGGTCAAGCCGTTCGGAAAGGTCGTGATCTGCGGCGCGACCTCCGGCTACCAGCTCGACTTCGACGTCCGCTACCTATGGATGCGCCAGAAGGAGATCATCGGCTCGCACTTCGCCAACGCCTGGGAGGCCAACAAGGCCAACGAGCTGATCGAGGAGTCCAAGATCCGGCCGGTGCTGTGGCGGACGATGGGCTTCGAGGGTGTCGCCGAGGCCCATCAGCTGCTGCGCGACAACCTCCACCTTGGCAAGATCGCGGTGTTGGTCGGAGCGACCGAGGAAGGTCAGGGCGTGACCGCAGACGGTCCCGGTGCGATCCGGGCCGAGGTCGGAGCCTAGTGCTCGACTCCGTGGACACGACGACATTCGAGGAGCGCTAGAGATGGCAGATCTGATCTGGGTGAAGTGGTATGCAACGGTGCTGCGCCAGAACTCGTTCGCCGAGGCGGTCGCCGAGGTGGCGCCGCTGGCGCTGCGCTACGGCGCGACCCGCTACCAGGTGCACGTCGACAACGATGACCGCTACCGGATCACGCAGATGACCTGGGTGCCCAGCCACGAGGCGTGGTACAGCTTCTGGGAGGGTCCGGAGATGGTCGAGTTTCGGGCGCGTAACTCGGGCCGCTACCAGATACCGATCGTGTACGCCTGGACTGACGAGATCGCCACCGGCACGCTCGGGCTCGACCTCGAGGCGGCCGAGGCCGAACCGGCGGCCTCAGCCGGCAGCTGAGCGCCGCAGCTCCAGCGCCAGCTGCAACCAGAACCGCCCCTCGGGGTCATCGAGCTCCGAGCCGAACAGCTCGCGCAGCCGTCCGAGCCGATAACGGGCGGTCTGTGGATGGATTCCGAGTCGCTGCGCGACCCGCCCGAGCCTCCCCTGCTCGGCCAGCCACGCCGCCAGCGTCTCCGACAGACGCCGGCGTGACCCCGGCGACAGATCGCGCAACGGCGCCAGGCGGTCGGCGGCAAGTTCCGCCGCCAGCCCCGGGTCGGCGCCGAGCAGCAACCGGCCGGCGTTCTCGCGCGCGGAGATCAACTCCGGCGCGGTGCCGGCGAGCCCGAGCGCCGCGCGGGCCCGCGCCAGGCTAAGCGCCGCGCCGGTCCAGGCGACCGTGTTGCCGAGCCCGGCGACCGCGCCGGCGTCGAGCACCGCCCGCTCCAACTCGCTGCGACGGCCCGGCCCGTCGGGGTCGGGCACGATCGCGCAGATCAACTCGCCAATCGCCTCGGCGATCGCATCCGGCGGCAGACGCCTGACGACAAGCTCACGCGCGTCGCCGGCGATCGCGAGCACCGCCAGCGAGCGTGGCAGCGACCAATCGGCAGCGGCGGCCGTGGCGGCCGCGGTCTCGGAATCGGGCGCTGGGTCGCGCACGAGCATCCGCACCAGCCGGCGACGTCGCAGCTCGAGCTCGCCGGCCGCGGCCGAGCGGGCGGCCGCATGGCCTTCCGCCGACTCGGCCGACAGCACGTCGATGTAGGCGAAGATCGACTCGGCGAGCTCGAACAGCGTCTCGGGATCGAGGCCGGCGTCGACCCCGACCTCGCTGAATCGGCGCCACGCGACACGTGCGCCGATCCGGTACGCGCTCAGCAGCGAATCGAGGCTGCGCCCGGACTGCATCTCGCCCTGCCCGAGGGCGCGGTAGACGTCGGGCCTTGGTACCGCGCCGCCGGCAGCGATTTCGGCCAGGAAATGGTCCAGCGCCTGACGGACCCCGGCGCGGATCCCCTCGCCGAACTCGCCCTCCAGCGGCCGCGCGTACGCCGGCACGGTCGTGATCACCGCCTGCAGCATCTCCTCCGCCACCACGGGCAGCGACGGGCGCAGCGCCGATGCGATCTCCGGCGGCAGCCGCCGCCACGGCTGTTCGTCGAGTTTTTGTGGGATCTCTATAAGTTCTGCCATCTGAGTCGTGTCAACGATAGGAGAAAGTTGCGCAGATGCAACGTAGAGTCGAGATCATGCCGATGACACGCACCCACAAGGTCACGAACCTGCTCGCCGTCGTCCTGCCGTTCGCCGGCCTGATCGCCGCGATCGTGCTGCTCTGGAACACCGCAATCGGGCCGCTGCAGCTGTCGGTGATGGTCGCGTTCTACGTGATCACCGCGTTCGGCATCACGCTCGGTTACCACCGGATGTTCACCCACCGGGCGCTGCAGGCCTCAACGCCGGTCCGGCTGGCGTTTGCGGTGATGGGCTCGATGGCGGTCCAGGGCTCGGTCATCACCTGGGTCGCCGATCACCGCAAGCATCACGCGTTCACCGACCAGGACGGCGACCCGCACTCGCCCCACGGGCACGGCTCGGGGTTCGCCAACGCCGCCAAGGGCCTGTACCACGCCCACGTCGGCTGGCTGTTTGACACAGTCGGAACGTCCGAGCGCAAACGGTTTGCGCCGGATCTGGTCTCCGATCGCTCGCTGCACGTTGTCGACCGGCTGTTCCCGTTGTGGGTGGCGCTCACGTTCGTGATCCCGTTCGGGCTCGGCTGGTGGCTCGGTGGTGGGATCGTCGCCGCACTGACGACGCTGCTGTGGGCCGGACTCGTGCGCGTGTTCGTGCTGCACCACGTCACCTGGTCGATCAATTCCGTCTGCCACTTCTTCGGTCGCCGCCGCTTCGACGTCGAGGACGAGTCTCGCAACGTGTTCTGGCTGGCGCCGTTCTCGATGGGCGAGGCGTGGCACCACAATCACCACGCGTTCCCCACCTCGGCGTTCCACGGCCTACGACTCGGAGAGCGGCTGACCGATCCGACCGGGCTCGTGATCCTCGGACTGGAGAAGCTCGGCCTCGTCTACAACGTCGTCCGGATCAGCCCAGAGCGCCAGCTGGCAAAGACCGTCCAGGCCGCCGAAGCCGGCGCCGTGCCGGCGTCACGGGCCAGCAGCGTCAGCGCCTGAGCGCGACCACGATCCTGTCAGCGGCTGACCGCGCGACCACGTCAGCGGTGAAGCCGGACGGCGTCAGCCCTCTTCCAGCGGAGCCATCGTCAGCCCAGCCTGGCTGAGCAGCTCCCAATAGAGCTCGGCGACCTCCAGCGGACCGCTCCAGACGACCGCCAGACCGCGGTTGTGGATCCGGTCGGCGATCTGGTAGCCCTGCTGGACGGTGACGCCCGGGATCACCTGCGCGAGCGTCGAGGCGACGTGATCGAACGTGTTGTGGTCGTCGTTGAGCACCACCACGCGCCACGGCGATCCGAGCCCGGAGCCCGGGCCGCCGACGCGCGGCAGCTCGATCGTCTGCGACATTCGCCCGAGCCTAGCGGCGCCTGCCGCTGCCGTCGAGCGCCCTCGGACGAGCGCCGACTCCTCGCCGCGGCTCAGCCGCGGCGCAGACGCCCGGCGGCGTCGGACATCGGCGGAATCACGTCCGACGAGCGCTGCTTGCGGCTGTCAGCGTCGGTTGCGGGCCGATGCTCGGGCGACAGGCGCGCCGAACGCGGCTCGACCTCCGGGGGTTCGGACAGGTCGAGCTGATCGGCCGCCGGCAGCGTCAGCGTTTCATCGCGGTCGGTCAGCCGCGGCGGGCGCTCAACCGTCAGCGTCAGCGTCAGCGTCGGCGTCGGCGTCGGCGTCGGCGCCGGCGACCGGCGACGGTTCCTGGTCGGCCCACTGCTCCCAGGCGGGGGCCGGCCCGGTCGGCTCCGCTGCAGGATCGGAGTCCGATGAGTCGGATGCGGGCTCGGCGGCGATCTCGGCGTGCTCGTCGTCGTCGTCGGGGAACCGCGCCGCGGCCTCGCGCGCGAGACCGAGCAACTGATTGGACAGATCCTCGACGTCGGCCATGATCCGCTGGCGGTCGACCCAGATCCGGTCGGTATCGGTGTCGAGATCGCGGACGCGCTGCTCGGCGCTGTCAAGCAGCTGTTGCGCCTCGGCTCGCGCGCGCTCGAGCCGGTCCTCGGCCTCCGACCGCGATTGCGCGGTGATCTCCTCGGCGGTCTCGTGCGCACGGCGCAGCACGCCCGAGATCTGGCCGCCGGCGCGGACCAGCGCGCGACGCACGGCCGACTCCGGCGAACGGACCGCCTGCAATTCGGCGACCAGGCGATGGGTCTCCTCGACGAAGGCGTCGACGGCATCGCGGTCGTAACCGCGCATCGCGGTCGGGAACTCGGCCTCGACGAGCTCGAGGGGCTCCTCGGCGAGCCGTTGGAGCGGTCCGGTGATCTCCTGCAAAAGCGCGTGTTCGGTTGCTGCGTAGCTCTGATCTGGCATGGTTGTGCAGGTAATTCGGAGCCGCTGCGCGGGTTCCTGCACCAGCCGCTGACGCTCACGCTCGACACTTACAATGTCGGCGATGCCAGATCCGTCACCCGCGCGCCTGCCCGAACGCGACCGGCCGTGGCTGATGCGGACCTACGCCGGCCATTCCGACGCACGCCGCTCCAACGAGCTGTACCGCGGCAACCTCGCCAAGGGCCAGACCGGCCTCTCGATCGCCTTCGATCTGCCGACCCAGACCGGCTATGACCCCGACGACGAGCTGGCGGCCGGCGAGGTCGGCAAGGTCGGCGTTTCGATCGCTCACGCCGGCGACATGCAGGCGCTGCTGGACGAGATCCCGCTGGATCGGATGAACACGTCGATGACGATCAACGCGACCGCCGCCTGGCTGCTGGCGCTGTACATCGTCGCCGCCGAGCGCCAGATCTCGGCCGTCAGTGAGTCCCAGCTGCAGGGGACCACCCAGAACGACATCCTCAAGGAGTACCTCAGCCGCGGCACCTACTCGTTCCCGCCCGGCCCGAGCATGCGCCTGATCGCCGACACGATCGTCTACACGGTCGCCCACGTGCCGCGCTGGAACCCGATCAACATCTGCTCCTACCACCTCCAAGAAGCCGGGGCGACGCCGGTTCAGGAGATCGCGTACGCGATCTGCAACGCGATCGCGGTGCTCGACGCGGTGCGCGAGCGGCTCGACGATGAGTCGCTGATGGGCGACGTGTTCGCCCGGATCTCGTTCTTCGTCAACGCCGGCGTGCGATTCATCGAGGAGCACGCCAAGCTGCGCGCGATGTCGCAGCTGTGGGACGAGCTCGGCGCCGAACGCTACGGCGTCACCGACGCCAAGCAGCGGCGCTTCCGCTATGGCGTGCAGGTGAACTCGCTCGGGCTGACCGAGGCGCAACCGGAGAACAACGTCTACCGGATCGCGCTCGAAGCCTTGGCCGTCACGCTCGGGCGAAACGCGCGCGCCCGCGCGCTGCAGCTGCCGGCGTGGAACGAGGCGCTCGGCCTGCCCCGGCCGTGGGACCAGCAGTGGTCGCTGCGACTGCAGCAGATCCTCGCCTACGAGACCGACATGCTCGAGTATCCCGACATCTTCGAGGGCTCGCACGTGATGGAGGCGCTGGTGGCCGAGCTCGCCGAGGGTGCCCGCGCCGAGATCGCGCACGTCACCGAACTCGGTGGGGCCGTCGAGGCGGTCGACTACATGAAGGGCGCGCTGGTCCAGTCCCACCGCGAGCGCTGGAGCCGGATCGAGTCCGGCGAGCAGACCGTGGTCGGCATGAATCGCTTCGACACGACCGAGTCCTCGCCGCTTACCGGCGATGGCGACGGCAGCATCCTCGTCGTCGATCCCGAGGTTGAGGCCCAGCAGCGCGCCGCACTGCAGCGCTGGCGCTCCGAGCGCGACGACGACGCTGTCCGGGACGCGCTCAGCGAGCTGGCAGACGCCGCCAACGACCCCTCCCGCAACATCATGCCCGCCACGATCGCCGCCGCGCGCGCCGGGGTCACCACCGGTGAGTGGTCACGCACCCTGCGCGAGGTGTTCGGCGAGTACCGCGCGCCGACGGGCGTGGGCGACGCCTCGGGCGCGCCGAGCGCCGATCTCTCCCGGGTCCGCGAGGAGGTCGAGCGGATCTCCGACGGGCTGGGACGCCGGATCAAGTTCCTGGTCGGCAAGCCCGGTCTCGACGGTCACTCCAACGGCGCCGAACAGCTGGCGGTCCGCGCCCGCGACGCCGGGATGGACGTCGTCTACGAGGGCATCCGCCTGACGCCGAGCCAGATCGCCGCGTCGGCGGTTCAGGAGGGCGTGCACGTGATCGGGCTCTCGATCCTGTCGGGCTCGCACGCGGAGCTGATCCCGGCGGTGCTGTCGGCGCTGGGCGAAGCGGGCGCCGGCGAGATCCCGGTGGTCGTCGGCGGGATCATCCCCGAGCTCGACGCACAGGCACTGCGACAGGCCGGGGTCGCGGCCGTCTACACGCCGAAGGACTGGGATCTGAACCGGACGATCTCCGACATCGTCGCGCTCGTGAGCCAGCGCTACGGCGTCGGCGCCGCAACCCCGGCCTAAGGGCCCGATCGGCGATCGTGGACGCCGCCAGCGACGACGGGCTGACGCTCGGCGGACGCCTGGCCGCCGGCGACCTGAGCGCCGCCGCGGCCGCTCTGAACCTGGTCGAGAACCGATCGCCGGCGGCTCGGCGGCAGACGATCGCGCTGTTGCACGCGGTTTCGGTCGCCGTCCTCGGACACGAACTGCCCGGGCAGATCATCGGCGTCACCGGCCCGCCGGGCGCCGGCAAGTCGTCGCTGCTGTCGCGGCTGGTAGCGGCCTGGCGGACGGCCGATCGGTCGGTCGCGGTGCTCGCGGTCGATCCCAGCTCGCGCCGATCGGGCGGCTCGCTGCTCGGCGATCGGGCGCGGATCGAGCGCGACGCCGATGACGAGCGGGTGTTCATCCGCTCGACTGCCGCCGGCGACCGGCTCGGCGGCCTCGCGCCGGCGACCCGCGCCGCCGCGCTGGCGCTCGCGGCGGCGTTCGACGTGGTCGTGATCGAGACCGTCGGGGTCGGCCAGTCCGAGACCGAGATCGCTGACCTGGCCGACGAGACGGTGGTCGTGATCCAGCCGGGCTCGGGCGACGTGCTGCAGTTTTTGAAGTCGGGGATCATGGAGATCCCCGACCTGCTGGTCGTGACCAAGGCCGATGTCGGCGCCGCCGCGCAGCGGGCGCTCGGCGATCTGCGCGCGTCGCTGCGATCGCTGAACTCCGACGCGACCCCGGTGATCGCGGTCTCCTCGGTCGCTCCACCGACCGGGATCGATCAGCTGGTCTCGGCGATCGACGAGCGCCATCGCTCGCTCGACGTCGCCGCCCGCCGGCTCGCCGGCCGGCGCGCGACTGCGCTTGCCGAGTTCGCCGCCGAGCATGGGCAGCGCGGGATCCGCGCCCTGGGCGGCCGTGGTGGCGCTCGTCGCTGGCTCGATGGCCAGCCACCGGAGCTCGACGTCGCCGCGCTGGTCGGCGCGCTCGAGCGGCGCGCCGGCGCGACGCGCGAGCGCGAGCCGTGAGCGCGCCGCCGATCGTGTTGCCCTCCGCGCCCCTGGTCGACGGACCGACGGCGCTGCGCCAGTGGCGCGAGCAGGACCTCGGCGCGCTGCGGCAGATCACACCGGACCCCGACATCATCCGTTGGATCGGGCTGCCGCCGACACCCCGCGAAGCGGATGCGCGGGCGTACCTGATGTCGCGGTTCGACGGGCTGCACGCGGGGATTCGCGCACCGCTGGCGATCGTCGCCCGCGAGCACGACCGGCTGCTGGGCTCGATCGCGTTGTCGCGATTTCAGTGGGACGAGCTGCGCGCCGAGGTCGGCTACTGGCTGGCGCCGGGCGCCCGCGGCGGGGGCCACGCAACCCGCGCGGTCCAAATGATCTGCGAGTGGGGCTTTGAGGCGCTCGGGCTCGGGCGAATCGAGCTGCAGGCGGCGGTCGACAACGCTGCCTCGCAGCGGGTCGCACAGCGGCTCGGGTTCACCCGCGAGGCGGTGCTGCGCTCGCGCTGGACCACCTACGACGGCGAGCGCCACGACATGGTCTGCTTCGGCCTGCTCGCCGATGGATGACGCTGCGTACGCAGCGCCTAGGAGGCGGCGCCGCATTGGTGCCGCGCGCGCGACCTGAGTAGCCTTGACGGGGTGAGTGCAGACCACTTGCAAGATGGGCACGGGCGCCTGATCGGGGACCTGCGGGTCTCGGTCACCGACCGATGCAACTTCCGTTGCCAGTACTGCATGCCCGCCGAGGGCCTGCCGTGGCTCGAGCGGGCCGAGATCCTGCGCTTTGAGGAGATCGCGCGCTTGGTCGGGATCTTCACCTCGATCGGTGTCGGTGATGTGCGGCTGACCGGTGGCGAGCCGCTCGTCCGGCGCGATTTCCCCAAGCTCGTCTCGATGCTGCGAGAGCTTGACGGCCTGCACGAGCTGTCGGTCACCACCAACGGCTTTTTGCTGGGTCGCGACGCCGCGGCGCTGGTCGACGCCGGGGTCGACCGCTTCAACGTCTCGGTCGACTCCCTGCAGCGCGATCGCTTCTACGAGCTGACCCGGCGCGATGCGCTCGAGCAGGTGCTCGCCGGGCTCGAGCTGCTCGCATCATTTCCGGCGGCACACCCGATCAAGATCAACGCGGTCGCGATCCGGGGCTTCACCGAGCAGGAGGTCCTCCCGTTCGCCCGGCTCGCCCGCGAGACCCCGTACGAGGTGCGGTTCATCGAGTTCATGCCGCTCGACGCCGACCGCGCCTGGACGCCGGGCCAGGTTCTGACCGGCGACGAGATCCGGGCCGCGATCGACGCCGAGTACCCGCTCGAGCCCGAGCCACGGGAGCCGAACGCCACCGCCCGCATCTACCGGTTCGCCGACGGCCACGGCCGGATCGGTTTCATCAACCCGGTCTCCGAGCCGTTCTGCGCCGACTGCAACCGCGTTCGCCTGACCGCCGACGGTCGCCTCCGGACCTGTCTCTTCTCACTCAACGAGACCGACCTGCGCGGACCGCTGCGCGCCGGCGCCGACGACGCCGAGCTCGAGCAGATCATCCGCGACGCCGTCTGGCGCAAGGAGCTCAAGCACCATGTCGGCGAGCCGGGCTTCGTTCAACCGGCGCGAAGCATGTCGGCAATCGGCGGCTGAGCCGCCGCGGCGGCGCCCGAAACCTGAGGATTCGCCGGGAGTTCCGAACCTGAGGATTCGCCGGGAGTTCATCTTCCTGCAACCTCCGCCGGGCATCATCTAAGAGCAACCATGGTCCTATTGATGCTGTTCGCGCTGCTGGCTGGGGCCGGCACCGCGATCACCCCCTGCGTGTTGCCGGTGCTTCCTGCCGTGCTGTCGGCGGGCGCGGCGGGCGGCCGACGGCGCCCGCTCGGGATCGTGCTCGGGCTGGCGATCACATTCACGATCGCGATCGTCGCGCTCGCGCAGCTCGTCAAGGGCGTCGGCCTCGCCGCAACCGGCGCCCGCGACGTCGCGATCGTCGTGCTGGTCGTGTTCGGGGTCGTGCTGCTGGTGCCCGAGCTGTCGGCGCGGATCGAGGCGCCGTTGTCACGGCTGGCCCGGTTCGGACCGCGCACGCGCGGCGACGGGTTCTGGTCGGGACTGTGGGTCGGTGGCGCGCTCGGGTTCGTGGTCGCGCCATGCGCCGGCCCGATCCTCGCAGCCGTCACCTCGGTCAGCGCCTCGAGCGGGGCGACGCCGCAGGTCGTGCTGGTCGCGGTCGCCTACGCGATCGGGCTGTCGGCGGTGCTGCTCGTCTACGCGTTCGCCGGGCGCGCAGCGATCGACCGGCTGCGTCGCCATCTGAGCGGCCGCGCGGTCGAGCGGGCGCTCGGCTGCATCCTGCTGATCACCGCGGTGGCGATGGTCTTCAACCTCGACGTGCGCTTCGAGGACACGCTCGCTCAGGACACGAGTCTGCCCGCGATCCTGACCGACCCGACGCGCTCGCTGGAGAATTCCAGCGCGGTCCAGAACCGGCTCGCGTCGCTGCGGCCGCGGTCGCAGTTCGCCGAGCGCCAGCAGCGCGCCGAGGCGCATGGGCACCCCGCCGCCGAGCGCGTCGGCGTCTCGATCCCGGGCGTGCGCACGCCGACGCTCGCCAACCTCGGCCCGGCGCCCGCGTTCACCGACAATCAGGACTGGTTCAACACCCCTGGCGATCGGCCGCAGACGCTGGCCTCGCTGCGCGGTCACGTCGTGATCGTCGACTTCTGGACCTACACCTGCATCAACTGCCTGCGGACGCTGCCGTACCTGAAGCGGATGTATCAGACCTATCACCGCTACGGCCTCGACATCGTCGGTGTCGAGACGCCCGAGTTCACGTTCGAGCAGGAGGCCTCCAACGTCCGCCAGGCGATCGCCACCGACGGCATTCGCTACCCGGTCGTACAGGACAATCGCTATGGCACCTGGAACGCCTACCACAACGAGTACTGGCCGGCGGAGTACTTCATCGATGCCCACGGCGACGTCCGCTACACGAAGTTCGGCGAGGGCGACTACGAATCCGACGAGGCGGTGATCCGCCAACTGCTGTTCGAGGCCGGCGCGAGACACCTGCCGCCGCCGGTCACCCCGGGAGCGATCGCGCCGTCCAAGGGGCTGGCGACCGACGAGACCTACGTCGACTACCAGCGCGCAACCGAGGCGGGCGAGGACTGGACCGAGCCGCTGCAGGCCGGCACCCACGCCTACCGCGGCACCACGGATCCGGCGCTCAATCAGTTCTCGCTGAACGGGATCTGGAAGATCGGTACGCAGTCGGCTACGCCGATCTCCAACGACGCGTCGATCTCCGGCACGTTTCAGGCCCAGCACGTCTATCTGGTGCTGACCTCGGCGGGCGACGTCCCCCGACGTTGCCGCGTGTTGCTGGGTGGCAAGCCGATCGGGGCGTCGCAGGCCGGCTCAGACGTCCACGGCGGCTACGTCACCGTCCGCGGCCAGCGCCTGTACTCGCTCGTCTCGGCGCCCGACGACGAAACGGCGACGCTCACGATCAAGCTGCCGCCCGGCGTCTCGGCCTACGATTTCACGTTCGGCTGAGCCGGCCAGTGGATCTCCCGGCGACGTTGTGCCTGAAGCGGCGAGGTCCGGAGGCCGTCAGGCAAGGACGCGGGCACCGACGGCGAAGCCGCTGGTCCGAACCTGTGGCGCAGCCACACCAAGGCGGCCCGAGCGCGAACGATGGCGAGAAGGTGAGAATTATTCGCAGGCTCTCGCCAAAGTTCCGTCGAGCGGGCCGCGCAGGCACACCCACCCACCGCGACCACCCACACTAGGGCTGAGCCGACCGTCGCTGCGCCAGCAGCTGCTCGGCGCGAGCCAGGTCCTCGCCGGTGTTGACGTTGAACAACGCGTCCCGGTCCTCGATCGGCACGCGCAGCGGTCGCAACGAGCCGGCCAACTGACGCATCGGCAGGTCGGGCTCGGGGCGCGCCTCGAGCGCGGCCTGCAGCGGCTGCAGCGCCGCCGGCTCGTAGCGGCCCAGCAGCGGCTGCAGCGCCCCACCCATCGTGCACGCGATCGTCGCCGAGGCCGACGAGGAGGCGCCGATCAGCTCGCGCAACAGCTCGGTCGTGACGAACGGCATGTCGGCCGCGCAGACGAGCACCGGGCGTCCGTCGGCGCGTCGCAGCGCCTCGACGATCCCAACCAGCGGATGCGTCGGCTGGTCGGGTTCGTGCCACACCTCGATCGAACCCAACGGCGGCAGGGTGGTCGAGCGCTTGGCGACGACCGCGACCCGATCGGCGGCCGGGATCAGCGCCTCCAGCGGGTGCGAGAGCAACGGTCGGCCGCCGAGCTGGGCGACGGCCTTGTCGCCGCCGATCCGGCTGCCGCTGCCGCCGGCCAGCAGCACTCCGACCGGGATTGTGCGCGCGTCGCTCATCCCACGCACAGCATATGGATCGGCTCGGGACGCCGAGAGCGCGTCCTACACTCTCTGCGCATGGAGGGCTCAACGGAGGTCCGCAGCTGGCTGCGGTGCTACCGGTGTTGGTCGCAAAACCTCGAGGTTCAGGTGCACTACGAGGGGATCCACCGGATCGACCCCGAATCGGGCGAGCGGGCCGAGGTCGTCGACGAGATGCAGGAGGCGGTTGTGCAGTGCCTGGAGTGCATGCACGACCAGCCGCATCTCGGCTTTCACAACGGTCGCGTCGAACCGATCGAGGACCGCTGGGAGCGGATGATCGCGGGCACCCCGTGGGTCGCATCCTGCACGGTCACGGTCGACGCCGACGACGTCGAGACCTGCTCGGGCCCGGAGGCCGGGGACGCGCTCTCATACGCCGCCTTCGGCGACCACGGCACGCGCGAGTTCTTCACGCACGTCCGCTTTCACAAGCACGACGAGGATCGGATCGTCGTGCATCTGCTGGTCGAGCTGTACTCCCGGTCGGCCGAGGAGGCCACCGAGGTACTCGAGCAGGCCGCCCGCGGTCAGTTGGCGATCACGTCGCTGGCCGAGGAGTCGCGCCCGCCCGCCTCGACGGGCGAAGAACTCCACTGAGCCGCGACCCGGGCGCCGGACGCACGCCGTGAGCGGCGCGGGCGCCATCGCCGCGGTGGCGTCGCGGCGCCGGTGTGCCGGTGCCATGCCTCGAGCGCGATCATCGCGACCGCGACCGGGACCGTTGCCGGCAACTCGGAGAGCACGAAGAACAACAGGTCGAACAGACCGGCCAGCGTCAAGGTCAACAGCGCGGCGGCCCACTGGTTGCGCCGTTCACGTGCGAGTACCGCGCCGAACACGGCCGCGACGAACAGATCGCCGTAGCCCATGTTGATCTGGCCGAACGTCTCTGACTGCAACTGCGGCAGGTGCAGCCCGGAGTGCGGTGCCGGCACCGCCGCGACGAGCGTGTTGTTCGGGGTCTGCAGCAGGTCTGAGAGCACCATCCAGCTGTCGGCGACGGCCATCGCCAGGATCCCGAGCTTGAGCCAGCCGGGCGGAGTCACCGCGGCCAGGAGCCACCCGAGGCTGACGCACGACAGCGCACACAGCAGCGTCGCGGATCCCTGACCGAGCAGCGTATGGCGATCGAACCACGCCAGCGCGAACATCGGCAGGACCAGCGGCGCCAGCCACCAGCGGCCGCCATGCGCCGCCCAACCGAACGCCAGCGCGGCGAGGATCGGTACCGCGATCAGCGCCAGCCAGGTCAGCCCGGAGGCGGTGCCGGACGCGTACTGGATCGCGAAGATCACGCCGATGATCGAGGCCACCGGGATGATCGCCCACGCCGGCCCGGACACTCGTTGCATCCAGTCCGGGCGCGGCGGACGCCGGGGCGCGGCGACACAGCCCGCCTGGACGATCAGGATCGCGGCGTCAGACGGGATGAAGCCGAGCGTCATCGCGGTTTTAGGTTACGCGGCCGCGGCTCCGCCGGAGCCCTTTGGGGCCCGCGGCCGGGCAGTTATTCGCAAGCTCTTCAGGACGCGCGCAGACGCAACTGCAGCGTGGTGAGCTGCTCACGCAGCGCGTCTGGGAGCCTGTCGCCGAACTGCGCGTAGTGCTCCTGGAGCTGTGGGAGCTGCTGCTGCCAGCCCGCCGTGTCGACCTCGAGCAGCCGGCGCATCGTCTCCTCGGACACGTTCAGGCCGTCGGTGTCGATCCCGCCCTCGCCGACCGGCGGCACCAGACCGATCGCGGTCTCGACCGCGTCGGCGCGGCCCGCGACACGCTCGAACACCCATGCCAGCACGCGCGAGTTCTCGCCGAACCCGGGCCACATGAACGATCCGTCCTCGTCCTTGCGAAACCAGTTGACGTAGAACACCGCGGGCAGCTTGGCGCCGTCGCGCTGCGCGGTCCGCAGCCAGTGACCGAAGTAGTCACCCATGTGGTAGCCGCAGAACGGCAGCATCGCCATCGGATCGAACCGGAGCTTGCCGACCGCCCCCGCCTGCGCGGCCGTCGTCTCCGACGACATGATCGAGCCGAGAAACACACCGTGCTCCCAGTCGCGAGCCTCGTGCACGAGCGGCACGACCGTTGCGCGACGACCGCCGAACAGCATCGCCGAGATCGGCACCCCCGCCGGATCCTCCCATTCCGGGGCGATCGACGGGCACTGGGCGGCGGCCACGGTGAAGCGGCCATTGGGATGCGCCGCCGGCGTCTGCGACTCCGGCGTCCAATCGTTGCCGCGCCAGTCGATCGCATGCGCGGGCGGCTCACCGGTCATTCCCTCCCACCAGATGTCGCCGTCGTCGGTCCGCGCGACGTTGGTGAAGATCGTGTTCGACGAGACCATGTCGATCGCGTTGGGGTTGGTCCGCGCGCCGGTGCCCGGCGCGACCCCGAAGAACCCGACCTCGGGATTGACCGCGTACAGCTGCCCGTCGGTGCCGAACCGCATCCAGGCGATGTCGTCGCCGATCGTCTCGACCTTCCAGTCCGGCAGCGTCGGCACCATCATCGCCAGGTTGGTCTTGCCGCAGGCGCTCGGGAACGCGGCCGCGATGTACTTGACCTCATCCTGCGGCGAGGTCAGCTTGAGGATCAGCATGTGCTCGGCCATCCAGCCCTCGTCGCGGGCCATGATCGACGCGATCCTCAGCGCCAGGCACTTCTTGCCGAGCAGCGCGTTGCCCCCGTAGCCCGAGCCGAAGGACCAGATCTCGTGGGTCTCGGAGAAGTGGACGATGTACTTGTTGTCGGCGTTGCACGGCCAGGGGACATCGGTATCGCCTTCGGCCAGCGGCGCTCCGACCGAGTGCACGCAGGGAACGAAGTGGCCGTCGGCGCCGAGCGTGTCCAACGCCGCCTGGCCCATTCGCGCCATGATCCGCATCGAGACGGCGACGTACGGCGAATCGGTCAGCTGCACGCCGAGATGGGCGATCGGCGAGCCCAGCGGGCCCATCGAGAACGGCACCACGTACATCGTCCGGCCGCGCATGGCGCCCTCGAACAGACTCCCGAGCAGCTCGCGCATCTCCTCCGGGTCGCGCCAGTTGTTGTTCGGGCCCGCGTCGGCCTCGTCGGCCGAGCAGATGAACGTCCGATCCTCGACGCGCGCGACGTCGGCGGGATCGGACAGCGCCAGGTAGGAGTTCGGCCGCTTCACCTGCGACAGCCGCTGAAACGTGCCCGCGTCGATCAGCTCCTGCGCCAGCTGGTCGTACTCGTCGGCCGAACCGTCGCACCAGTGGATCTCGTCGGGCTGGGTCAGCTCCGCGATCTGCTCTACCCATGCCCGGAGGCCGGCGTGATCGGTGGTCGCTTGGTGCTTCGGGGCGGTGTTGGCCATGATCAGCGGGCGCTCCTTGGGTTATCTGAAATCGGGCACGTACGAGAAAAAGAGGCCGTCAAGCGTACAGACTCCGCACAAGGTCGGCACAAGCAGCCCGATCGCCCCACGGACGTTGAGGATCGGACGACTCGCGGGTCGACCGCACGGTCCCGACCGGCCGCCTCATCTCTGGAAAATCCGCGGTTCTGACGGACCTGAAACGACGGCTCTCACTACCCGTGCCGGTGATGCTTGCGGCGCTTGTGATGCCTGTGAGCGGGGCGTAGATCGAGCTTGGCGCCGGCGCGGTTGTTGTGCGCGTCCGGGTCATCCGAGCTTGATTTCGCGCTGCCGTGGATCGTCACCTGGCCGTGGGCGTGAGCGCCGACCGTAAACGTGACCTTGTAGGTGACGCCCGCCCCGGACGACAGCGACCGGTCGGTCCAGCGCACCTTGCCGCCTGCGGCGACCGCGAGACCGTTGGGCACGGTGATCGCCGAGACGACGTGGGACGCGATCGATGGGCCGGCGTTGTGCACCCGCAGCGTCTCGGTGAACGACTTGCCGTCCTTGGCGCTGGACGGGCCGCTCAGCGTGACCCGGAGATCGGCTTGGTCGACGACCGTGTAGCTGATGCTGGTGGTGGCCTTCTTGCCGTCCTTGCTGGCCGCGGTCACGGTGTAGGTGTGCGCGCCCGGCGACGAGGTGTACAGCGTGCCGTGGCCGCCCGAGGCAGTCGCCGTGCCGGCCGAGTCATCGCAGGAGGCGATGCCCGGCCCACCGGTCGCCTCGCTGCAGCTGAACGTCGTCTGGATCTTCTGGCCCTCCGCGTACGTATGCCCCGAGGCGGGCGCCGAGATCGACGCCTTCGGGGCGGGGACCGTGACCGAACGCTCGAACGCCGTGATCCCATCCGGCGTGCCGAGGCCGGTCGGTCCGTCGTAGCCGAGCTCGCCGTTGCACAGGTACGCCGGCGTGCAGGGAAAGTCGGAGTTGGTGCCGGTGGTGACGTCGTTGAGGTCGCTGCGATGCGCGTACGGGTATGACGCCGGATACGTGCCGGCGGCGGGCGTGCCCGCCAGCGCGTAGACCGCCGCGATCATCGGCGAGGCGGCGCTGGTGCCACCGACGTCCAGCCACCCCGACTGGCTGTAGGTGTCGTAGATCGCGACGCCGGTATCGGGGTCGGCATCGGCGGACACATCGGCGACGGTCCGATTCGGGCAGCCGGAGTCGGTCTGCCAGGAGGGCTTGGCCTCATAATCCGAGCAGCCCGAGCCGGTCCCCCACCCGCTGCCGCCCTCGTCCGGTCCCCAGGCGCTCTCAGACCAGCCGCGGGCGCCGCCGCCGGGCGTCAGGCTGGTGCCGCCGACCGCGGTCACGTACCGCGACGACGCCGGGTACTCGACGCCGTAGTCGTCGTCACCGGCGGAGACCGTGATCACCTTGCCCGGGTGGTCGAAGACGGAGTCCGCGCTGGTCTCGTCGGGCGACTTCGCTGCCGCCGTAGCTGTTGGACTCGTAGTTGGCGAGCTTGACGCCCTCGTCGGAGGCGGTGAACAGGTCGGTGCCGCCGCTGTTCGTGGCCTCGATCAGGTCGATCTTGCACTTCGGGCAGATCGCCGAGACCATGTCGATGTCGAGGCTCTCCTCGACGTCCCAGCCGTAGCTCTGGTCAGTGCTCACAAGCGAGGCATTGGGCGGGAGCGGGCTCTTCGCGCCGGATTGGTTGAGCTGCTTGAAGCAGCCGTTGGCGACCGTGCACGCCGGCAGCCCGGCGGCGCTGCGGTACGTCGCCAAATCGCTCGCGGCATTCGGGTCGTTGTAGGCGTCGATGATCGCGACCGTCGCGCCGGCGCCGTGAGTAGCCGCCGCCGAGGCGAGGTTGTAGGCGCTCTGCAGCTGCGCCGGGCTGTACCCGTCGCCGCTGGGAAACGTGTTGCCCTTGGCCAGCACCTGCGCCTCGGTCCTGGGCTTGACGTCGGTGCGCAGCAACGAGAAGCACTGCTCGACGCCGGGTCGTGACGGCGTCGAGCACACGGCGCGGACCGTCGGAGCCCCCGACGCCAGCGCCGGCGATAGCACGCAGCACCCCGCGACCGACACGCTTGCCACGATCCCGCGGACGGCATGCCCGGCACGCCCCCAATGCCCAGTCATCAGCTTCCCCCTTGCTGCTCGTCCGGTTTTGCTGCAGCCGCCGGGGCCCCGCCGACGGTCGCGCTCAAACGTACAGGCCGCCGAGCGCGGGTGTCAAGCGCCCGAGCGCTATCCCGGGTGCTTGCGCGGCACCAGCACGACCCGCTTGAACTCGGCCACCAGCACGCCGTCCTGGTTGAGCACGCGGGTGTGGACCTTGACCGTGCCGCGGTCGGGCTTTGAGCGTGACTCGCGGACGTCCAGGACCTCTGACTCGACGAACAGCGTGTCGCCGTGGAACACCGGCGCCGGGTGGCTGAGCTCCTCGGTCGCGAGGTTCGCGATCGCCTTGCCGCTGATGTCAGAGACGCTCATCCCGAGCGCGAGCGAGTAGACCAGCGGACCGACGACGACGTTGCGGCCCTGCTGGGACTTGCCGGCATAGACGTCATTGATGTGCAGCGGGTGGTGGTTCATCGTGATCAGGCAGAACAGGTGGTCATCGGCCTCGGTCACGGTCTTGGCCGGCCAGTGCTTGTAGACGGCGCCGACCTCGAACTCCTCCAGGTAACGGCCGTAGGGGTGCGCGCCGGACGCCTCGCGCGCCGCCTGATCGGTCTGCACTGTCTGGACTTCGGGCATCGTGTTCAAAGCTCCTGATCGATTTGCGACGAAACGGCCTCTGAGGATGCCAGGGACGTCCGCATTCGGATCTCCGGGGCACCGGCGAACGTCTCCCGGCTCCCGTCGGGGGTGAATCCGAACCGCTCGTAGAAGGCGCGCGCGCCGTGGTTGGCCGCCAGCACCCAGAGCACGACGTGGTCGAGCCCGGCGCGATGCAGCCGCCGCAGCGAACGGACGAGCAACGCCGTCCCGGTCCCGGCGCGCAGACGGCCGGGCTCGAGGTACAGCGCGCCGATCGTCGCGTCGGCGTCGTCGTCGAGGCGCCTGACCGAGCAGAACCCGACAACGGCGCCGTCGCGCTCGGCGACGAGCGTGAACGGGATCGGCCCGACACCGGCCTCGTCGCGCAGCCGCCCCAGCCAGCGCTCGCGACGCTGATCGATCGAGAGTCCGCCAAGGATCTCGTCGGCGATCAGACCGCGGTAGGCCGACTGCCACGAACGCACGTGCACGCCGGCGATCGCGGCCGCGTCGGCCTCGGTCGCGTCTCTGACGGTGGCGTCCACCGCCACAGCGTACGCCGCCGATTCGGGGCCCTCACTACTGTCGCGCGTCGCGCGACGCTAGCCTCGGCGGCCCACTTCAGACCAGGAGATCGATCCGTGCGAAACCCCCGCGACTTCGGCAAGCCATTGGCGATCGGTGCCCCCGATCCGATCCTCGAGATCCCGTTTCTGCCGTCGCGGATGATCCACTTTCTGGACTTCTCCAACGAGAAGATGGTCGCCAAGGTGCCGGAGATCGCGCCGACCGTCGACATCCTGCTCGGCAACCTCGAGGATGCGGTGCCGGTCGATCGCAAGCAGGCGGCGCGCGCCGGCCTGGTCAAGGTCGGCAAGCAGATCGACCTCGGCGAGACTCAGTTGTGGACCCGCGTCAACAGCCTCGAGTCGCCATGGATTCTCGACGACCTGACCACGCTGGTCTCCGAGATCGGCGACAAGCTCGACGTGATCATGGTCCCCAAGGTCGAGGGCCCGTGGGACATCCATTACGTCGACCGGCTGCTCGCCCAGCTCGAGGCCCGGGCCGGCCTCAAGCGCCCGATCCTGGTGCACGCTCTGCTCGAGACCGGGCTGGGCATGATCAACGTCGAGCAGATCGCCACCGCCAGCCCGCGGATGCAGGGCATGAGCTTCGGCCCGGCCGACCTGGCCGCCTCGCGGCGGATGAAGACGACCCGCGTCGGCGGCGGACATCCCGGCTACCGCTCGATCGAGGATCCCGACCTCGAGAACGCCGAGGCCCCACGTATCTCGGTCCAGCAGGATCCGTGGCACTACTCGATCGCGCGGATGGTCGACGCCTGCACGAGCGCGGGGATCCTGCCGTTCTACGGGCCGTTCGGCGACATCCGCGACACGCTCGGCTGCGAGACCCAGTTCCGCGCGGCGTTCCTGCTCGGATGTGTCGGCGCCTGGTCGCTGCACCCGGTCCAGATCGGAATCGCCAAGCGGGTGTTCAGCCCCGACCCCGACGAGGTCCGGTTTGCCAAGCGGGTGCTCGAGGCGATCCCGGACGGGCGCGGCGTCCACATGATCGACGGCAAGATGCAGGACGACGCGACCTGGAAGCAGTGCAAGGTGATGGTCGAACTGGCCGAGCTGCTCGCCGCCCGGGACCCCGAACTGGCCGACGCGTACGGGTTCGCCCCCGCCGCAGCGTAATCTTCACTATTACGATGCGGATCTCGGCCAAAGTCGACTACGCCGTCCGTGCCGTCACCGAACTGGCGGCCGCCGAGGGCGACAAACCGGTCAAGGCGGAGCGGATCGCCAACGCCCAGGGGATCCCGCTCAACTTCCTCGAGAACATTCTCGGCGAGCTGCGACACGCCGGGGTGGTGCGAAGCCACCGGGGCGCCGAGGGCGGTTTCCGGCTCGCCAAGCCCGCCGAGCAGCTCACCATCGCCGACGTCATCCGTGCCGTCGAGGGCCCGCTTGCCAGCGTCCGCGGCGGTCCGCCCGAGGACGCGGTCTACGACGGCGCCGCGAGCTCGCTGCCGAAGGTCTGGATCGCCGTGCGCGCCAGCCTGCGCCGCGTGCTCGAGCAGGTCACGGTCGCCGACATCGCCGGCGCCGAGCTTCCGGGCGCGGTCGCGGCGCTGACCGAGGACGAAGGCGCCTGGATCACCCGCTGACGGGTGCTCCGGCAGCGGCCTCCGACAGCTGATCGTCGCCGGTGGCGGCCAGCGCCGCCTCCCGATGCTCGTCGGCGTCGCCGATCACCTTGGACTCCGGCGGGTGTAGATAGACCCGCTGCCCGCGCTCGAGACCGAGCTCGCCGACCTGGGCTCGGGTCAGCTGCACGCGTGAGGTCGAGCCGTCCTCAAGCTCGAGCTCGACGCGCACCTCGAAGCCGAGGTGCACGACTCGCCTGACCGTCGCCGGAACGTCGCCGTCGCCGGAGCGCTCGCGCGAGACCGACACGTCGTGCGGACGCACGAGCTTGCCGTCAACGCTGGAGATCGGGCCGAGGAAGCTCATCACGAAATCGGTCGCCGGGCGGTCGTAGACCTCCTGCGGCGCGCCGACCTGCTCGATCCGGCCCTTGTTCATCACCGCGATCGTGTCGGCGACCTCCATCGCCTCCTCCTGATCGTGGGTGACGAGCACGGTCGTGACGTGCTGCTCGTCGTGCAGGCGCCGCAGCCAGCGGCGCAGCTCGGTGCGAACGTTCGCGTCAAGCGCGCCGAACGGCTCATCGAGCAGCAGCACCCGCGGCTCGATCGCCAACGCCCGGGCCAGCGCCATCCGCTGGCGCTGTCCGCCGGACAGCTGATGCGGACGCTGACCTCCCCACTGCGTCAGCCCGACCAGCTCGAGCAGCTCATCGACCTTGGCACGCACCTCCGCCTTCGGTCGCTTGCGGATCTTCAGCCCGAACGCGACGTTCTCACGCACCGTCATGTGCGCGAACGCCGCATAGTGCTGGAACACGAACCCGATCCCGCGCTCTTGGGGCCGCGACTGGGTGACGTCGTTGCCGGCGATCCTGACGACGCCGGCGTCGGGCGTCTCAAGCCCGGCGAGGATTCGCAGCAGCGTCGACTTGCCCGAGCCGCTGGGGCCGAGCAGCGCCGTCAGCGAGCCCTCGGGGACCTCGAGCGTGACATCTTCGAGCGCGACGAATTCGTCGCCGAAGCGCTTGTAGATGTGCTCGACATCGATTCGCATCAGGCGTCCTTTTTCTGGGGGGCCAGCAGGGTCATTGCGGTCAGCACGATCAGCGACATCACCGCCAGCTCGACTCCGGTCGCGTACGCGGCGGTGATGCCGCCCGGACCGGGCGTCTGGGTGCGGTATTTGACCAGCAGCGGCAGCGACACGGAGTAGCCGAGCACGTTGGAGGAGACGACCGCGACCGCCCCGATCTCGCCCAGCGCGCGGGCCGTGGTCAGCACCACGCCGTAGGCGACGCCGTTGCGGATCGACGGCAGCGTGATCCGCCGGAACGTCTGCCACGAGGACGCGCCGAGCGTCGCCGCGGCCTGTTCCTGCTCGGTGCCAACCTCCATCAGCACCGGCGCCACCTCGCGCACGCAGAACGGCAGCGAGACGAACACGGTCGCGATGATCATCCCCCGCGGGGTGAAGATGATCGGGACGCCGTGATCCACGAACCAGCTGCCGAACCAGCCATGCAGCCCGTACACGAGCACAAGCGCAAGACCGACGATCACCGGCGACACGATGAACGGGATGTCGATCAGCGCGTCGAGGATCTTGCGACCGCGCACCTTGGACCGGACCAGCAAGATCGCCGTGCCAACGCCGAAGATCGTGTTCAGCGGCACCGCGACCGCGGCGATCAGCACCGAAAGCCAGAACGCGCTGATCGCGGCCGGTGTCGTGATGTAGCTCCAGGCGGTGCTGAATCCGTGCTCAAACGTCTTGGCGAAGATGAACACGACCGGCGCGATCAGCAGCGCCGCCAGGTAGGCCAGCGCGATCGCCCGCAGCGAGTACTTCCAGGTAGGCCTAATCAGCACCGTTGGTCCCCCATTTCCGCAGGCCGAACAGAACCACCAGCGCGATCACCAGCAGCGCCACCGACAGCCCCGCCGCAGGCTGGTATGCCGAGTTGCCGGCACCGGTCGCGCCCTCCACGTCGGCGTAGATGATGATGCTCGCGATCGGCACCTTCGTCGCGAGCAGCACGATCGAACCGAACTCGCCCATGCAGCGCGCAAACGACAGCGCCGTGCCCGAGACGATCGCCGGCCGCAACGCCGGCAACACGATTCGCCGGAACGTGGTCGCGTTGGAGGCACCGAGCGACGAGGCCGCCTCCTCGACGTCGGTGTCGAGCTCGAGCAGCACCGGCTGCACCGAACGGACCGCGAACGGCAGCGTCACGAACAGCAGCGCGATCCCGATGATTGTCCGGGTCAGCGAGAGGTTGATCCCGACCGGGCTGTCGGTCCCGTACAGGCCCAGCAGCGCCAGGCTGGTGACGATCGTCGGCAGCGCAAACGGCAGGTCGATGATCGAGTTCAGCAGCCGCTTGCCGGGGAACTGATCGCGCACCAGCACCCAGGCGACGATCGTGCCCATCACCGAGCCGACCGCAGCGACGATCGCCGACAGCAGCAGCGTCTGCTCGATCGCCTTCAGCGCCAGCGGGTTCGTGAACGAGGTCCAGAACGCAGTCCACCCGGACCCCAGCGCGACGTCGACCACGGCCGCGATCGGGATCAGCACGAAGATGCTCAGGTACAGCGTCGACAGACCCAGCCCAAGCGCACCACCGGCCCCGCGGATGCGGAGACCGGTGTGGGCGCGTCTGCGGCTGGCGGGCGGCGGCGCCCCGAGCGGCGCCGCGTAACTATCAGCTGGAGGAGGTGGGGACACCGGCCTTCTCCTCGATCTTGATCACGGAACCGTCCGGAGCCGTGAAGAACTCATCGTTGACCTTCGTCCAGCCGCCGAGGCTGTCGATCGTGAACAGATCCAGCTTCGGGAACAGGTGCGAGGTCTGCTGCGCGACGCTCGACAGCACCGGGCGGTAGCCCTGCTGGGCCCACAGCTTCTGCGCGGTCGCTCCCAGCAGCCACTTCACGTACGCCTGGGCCTGCGCCAGATGGCTGGACTTCTTGATCACCGCGATCGGCGTCTCGATCAGGATCGACGACTTCGGGTAGACGATCTGGATCTTGTCGCCGGCGCGCTTGGCCGCGATCGCGTCGGACTCGTAGTCGAGCAGCACGTCGCCCTGACCTGAAACGAACGCCTGCAGCGCGTCCGAGCCCGAGTCGGGCTGCGTGACGGTGTTCTTCTCGAGCAGCGTCGACAGATACGCGAGCGCCTGCGCGTGGGTCTTGCCCTCCTTCAGCTCGGCGCCGTAGGCGGCCATGATGTTCCAGCGAGCCGATCCTGAGGTCGCCGGGTTCGGCGTCACGACCTTGACGCCCGGCTTGATCAGGTCATCCCAGCCGGTGATGTGCTTCGGGTTGCCGGGTCGGACAATCATCACGACCGTCGAATCGTTGACGATCCCCTTGGTCGGGCCGTCGGCCCAGTTGGGTGCTACCAGCCCGGCCTCCACCAGACGCGTGATGTCGGGCGCGGTCGAGAACGCGACCACGTCGGCCGGCTGACCGGCGGCGACCGCTCGGCTCTGCGACCCCGACGCCGCGAAGGAGGTCTTGAAGCCGATGCCCTTGCCGCCGGGGGTCTGCGCGTAGGCCTGGTTGATCGCGTCGTAGGCCTTCTCCGGGGTCGAGTATCCGACCAGGTTGAGCGTCGCCTTCGAGCCCGTGGTCGCGGCGCCCGAGCCATCGCTGCCACCACTCGTCTTGGTCGCGGCGTCCGAGGACCCGCCGCAGGCGGCCACGACCAGGGCTACTGCAACGGCCAGTCCAAGCACGAGCACGGCCCGCAGGCGGCTCCGGTTCACGCGTGTGTTCATCAAGTCCTCTCAGGTTCAAAAAGACGACATAGTCGATTGAGTTTGCGGATATTACTCCGTAGACGACTATTCAGACTCAGATGGTCTTTCGGATTGAGTTAGTGCAGATTACTCGCCTGGCCGGCATCGATGACGACGGGTCGGTACGCTCCCCCGCCGCCGATGCGTTTCTTTGAGTACGAGTCCCGTGCGATCGTTGCGCGAGCCGGTATCCCGGTCACCCGGCATGGGTTTGCGACGACGATCGATCAGGCGCGCACGATCGCGACCGAGATCGCCAGCCCGGTGGTGATCAAGTCGCAGGTGCTGACCGGCGGGCGGATGAAGGCCGGCGGCGTGCAGTTCGCCGATTCCCCCGACGAGGCCGCCGCTCGTGCCGCGGAGGTGCTCGAGCTCGAGATCAACGGCCACATGCCCCGCGGCGTGCTGGTCGACTCGCGCGCCGATGTCGCGCACGAGTACTACGCCGGCGTCGTCTGGGACGGGACCCGCAAGCGCCCGGTGATGCTGTTCTCCGATATGGGCGGGATCGACATCGAGCAGGTCGCCGCCGAGCATCCCGACCACGTCGCGCGGGCGCATTTCTCGACCCGGATCCCGTTCTCGGACTGGCAGGCCAAGCAGCTGATCGCCTCGATCGGAGTGACCGGCAGCGTGCTCAACCGACTGACGCCGATCGTCGCTCGGCTCGCGCGCCTGTTTTTGCAATACGACATGACGCTGGCGGAGATCAATCCGCTCGGCCTGCTGGCCGACGGCTCGGTCGTCGCGCTGGATGCCCACATGGACATGGAGTCAGAGGCGCGGCCCCGCCAGCGCGAGCTGCTCGAGGAGCTCGGCGTCGGTGACGAGGAGACCCGCCAGGCCCGCGAGGCGACGCCGTTCGAGCTCGCCGGCGAGGAGGTCGACTCCGCCGACCACCGCGGTGTCGCAGGCAACGTGACCGAGTTCGACGGCAACCTCGGGCTGGTGATCGGTGCCGGTGGAGGCTCGCTGACGCTGTTTGACGCGGTCCGCGCGCACGGTGGGCAGCCCGCCAATTACTGCGAGATCGGCGGCAACCCGTCGGTCGCGAAGACCTGCGGGCTGGCCAAGCTGGTCCTGTCCAAGCCGGGCGTCGACAAGATCGCGGTGATGATGTCGATCGTCTCCAACACCCGCGTGGACATCGTCGCCCGCGGCGTGATCAAGGCATGTCTCGAGCTCGGCTGCGACCCGGCCGAGAAGATCGCGATCTTCCGGATCCCCGGTGCCTGGGAGGAGGAGGGCTTCAAGATCCTCGACCGCTATGGCGTCAGCTATGCCGACCGCTCCGTGTCGCTCAACGAGGCGGCCCGCCGAGCCGTGCAGCGAATCCAGGGAGTTGGCGCCTGATGTCGATCCTGGTCGACGCCGGCACCACCTTCATCGTCCAGGGGATCACCGGCCGCGAGGCGGTGAACCTGACCCGCGAGTGCCTGGACTACGGCGCCGGCGCCAAGATCGTCGGCGGTGTCACCCCGGGGCGGCTCGGTCGCGACGTCCACGGCGTCCCGGTGTTCGACACCGTCGCGCAGGCAGTCGAGCACCACGGCGGACCGATCGACGGGTCGGTGGTCACGGTCCCCCCTGCCTTCACCAAGGATGCCGTGCTCGAGGCGCTGGCGGGCGGCGCCAAGCTGGTGGTGATCGTGACCGAGCGGATCCCGCGCCGCGACGTCGCCGAGATGGTCGAGGTCGCCTCCGAGCGCGACGCACGGATCATCGGCCCCAACTGCCTCGGGATTATGGTCCCCGAGGTGCTGAAGATGGGTGGGATCGGCGGACCCGCCAAGGATGCCGCCAAGTCCTACACGCCCGGACCCGTCGGCGTGATCTCCCGCTCGGGCGGGATGACCACCGAGATGTCCTCGACGCTGTCGGCCGCCGGCCTGGGCCAGTCGACCGCGGTCTCGATCGGTGGCGACGCGATCATCGGTTCCTCCTACGCCGAGCTGATGCCGCTGTTCGAGGCCGACGAGCAGACGCGCGCGATCGTGATCTACACCGAGCCCGGTGGCCGGATGGAGGCCGAGCTGGCCGCCTGGGTGACCGAACACGACTCGCGGCTGCCGATCGTCGCGTTCATGGCCGGCCGTTTCATGGACGAGATGCCGGGAATGAGCTTCGGCCATGCCGGCACGATCGTCGAGGGCAAGGAGGACACCGCGAGCGAGAAGATCGCCCGCCTCGCGGACGCCGGCATCGTGGTCGCCGAACGCATCGAGGACATCCCCGGCCTGGTCAAGGAGCGGATCAAGTGATCACTCGCGGGTGCGACCGCTGATGCCCGGCACGTTCATCGACGTCACCGTCTCCGATTCGGTCGCCTCCGACCCCGAACTGGCGCGCAAGCTGGCCGACGTCTGCCCGGTCGACATCTTCGCGACCGGTCCTGATGGCCTGCAGATCGTGGAGCGCAACCTCGACGAGTGCGTGCTCTGCGAGCTGTGCATCAACGCCGCGCCGGCCGGCGCGGTGACGGTCCACAAGCTGTACTCCGGCGAGACGCTGCCGGGCGCCTGATCACGCCTCAGGCGTGATTTGACCTGCGCGGTTGGCGACACATCCGAAAATCGGCCAGCTGCGGCCGCTGCCGCGTGCGATCAACGCGACAACCGCTTGCGCGCCGATGCCGTCATCGGCCGATAGCGCTCGCCGCCGGCATCCAGGTAGAACGCGCGATCCCCGGCCGGCGGTATGCCGGCTCCACGCAGCGGTCCGGTGATCGGCCGATACCAGGTCGTGACCGGCAGCTCATCGACGATCCACACGATCGCCGGCCGTTCGCGCCCGGGCAGCGCGCGCAGAGCCTGACCCAGCTCGCGCGCCTCGAGCTCGCGACCCGCCCTCAGCGTGACCGCGGCGACCGCGAGCTCGGCGCGGCCAGGACCCGCCCGCAGCCCGTAGGCGACCGCCAGCTCGACCGCGGCAAGTTCGCCGAGCGCCTCGCGAATCGGCGAGCTGTAGACGGCGCCGCCCGCCGTGTGGATCACGTCCGAGGCGCCGTCCAGACGCCAATAGTCGCCGTCCTCGTCGCAGGTGAAGATGTCGCCGGTGGACAGCCAGCTGTCGTTGCGCGCGAACACGCCCCGCAGCGGCGTCGTCGCCACCGTGTCGATCTCGCGTGCGCGCGCGAGCAGCACGCCGGGCTCACCCGGTCCACAACGTCGCACGAAGCCACCGCCGGCGAGGATCAGCTGATCGGTATCGGGGTCGTAGGCGCCGAGCCTGACCTCGGGTGATCCGGGCAGTCGGCGACCGAGCGAGCCGGGCTTCGAGGTCCCGAGGTTGACGAGGATCGCGCCGGTCTCGGTCGATGCGTAGAACTCCAGCACCCGCGCCGGCTCAAACCGCCGTTGCACCCGCCGCCAGAGGTTTCGCGGCATCCCCGAGCCCACGAACAGCCGCACCGGATGGTGACGCTCGCCCGGCTGCGGCGGCGCATCGACCAGCTCGCGCAGCATCGTCCAGGTGTAGGAGGCGACCGTAACCCCGTAGCGGCGCACCTCCTCCCAGAAGGTGGCGGGATCGAACCCTCGGGCCATCGCGATCCGGGCGCCACCCGCGATCGCGCCACCGATCGACATCATCAGGCCCGACGGATGATGCAGCGGCGTGACGCTGTAGACGGTGTCCTCGCCGCCGAGGCCCGCCGATGAGGCGGTGCCAAGCGCGGAGGTCACCCAGCGGCCGTTGGTGATCCGGCTCATCCTGGTGTTGGGGCCCTCGCCGGTGAACAGCACGAACGCGAGGTCGGACGCATGTCCTGGGTTGGGGCTGTACCAGGCCGGCAACCGGACCGCGGTCGGGTCGATCTGCTCCATGTCGGTCGTCACCTCGAGCCCGAGATCCCTCGGGCCACCACCGCCGCCCAGCACAAACGTGTGCATGCTGTCGCCACCCGCGGCGTGGGCCGAGCGTTCGGGGTCGGCGATGATCCGCCGGACCTGACCGAGTGTTGCCTCACGGCGAGTGTCGCCGTCGGGCCGCAGCAGCACCGCGACCGCGCCGAGCCGGCTGAGCGCGGCGACCACCGCGAGCCCGCTCGGCCTCGGGCCCATCAACACGCCGACGTGCTCGCCCTGGCGCACGCCGATCGAGATCAGCCCCCGAACCACGTTGTCGATCCGCCGATCGACCTCGCGGGCGGTGTAGGCGCGGTCCTCGAACAGGAACAGCAGTTCGTCGGGGTCGTGTTCGGCTCGCTCTGAGACGAGCAGCCCGAGCGACACGCGGGTGCGCGGGCTGAGCAGGTCCGAGCGGATGATCCGGGGCAGCTGGCTGGCGGCCTCGCGCGACAGCTCGGTGACGTTGCGAGCCGTCCGCGAGGTGCTCGCGGCGATCGATCGAACCGCCTCCGACGAGACCTCGCCGACGAGCTCGAGTCCCTCGGCGACCGGGTTGCGTGAGCCGTCAGGCTCGACCTCGGCCCACGGATCTTGGGGTGCGGGCGCGATCGCGGCCGGGCGCTCACCGGCGCCGTCGCGCCACCGCACCCACGCGGCGACGGTCGGCCAGGTGACGGCGTTGGACTGCGAGCCGACGACGAGCCCGAAGTGGCCGCCGTGGATCGCCAGCTCGAAGATCTCCGCCCGCGGCGCCGCCTGGCGGATCGCGCGGACTCCGGCCGGCGGCGCGATCTCGTCGACGGTGCCGACGACCGACAGGATCGGCGCGGTCACGTCGGCGAGCGTCAGCAAACGGTCGTCGACCGTGAACCCGCCTTCGAGCAGACGGTTGTGCGCGATGAACTGGCGCAGGAAATCGGCCATCGCCGGTCCCGGCCACGCGACCCATCCGTCGGACTCCAGAAACCGGCGCTGCCCCTCGCGCGCGAGCAGCGCGTCGCGGTCGTGCAGCCGCGAGATGAACTCGAGCCGGTTGCGCGCGGACTGGACCGGATCGAGCAGCTGAAACACGGTCCGGCTTGCCCACGCGGGCAGCTGCCGGCCGCGGAACACGCGCTCGCCGAGCAATCCCGCGGCGCCGGACGCGATCCGCTCGGGGATGCCGAACGGCATCCCGATCCGCGTGTCGACCGGACTGCCGAACGTGATCAGCGAGGCGAGCTGACGGTTGTCGCGATACGCCGCGACCTGATACACGAACATCCCGCCCTGCGAGTAGCCGCCGAGGTGGACGTCGCGCCCGGTCGCCTCGTGCACGCGGTCGACCGCCTCTGAGATCGCACGCACATGGTCGGCGAGCGTGCGCTCGAGTCCGCCGCGCTCGTGCTCGGGCGCGCCGAAATCGACCACCCAGGGGTCGATCCCACGTTCGGCCAGCAGCGTCACCGCGCTTGTCTGCGCCGACACGTCGTAGATCCCGGCCGCGAGCATCATCGGCGGCACCAACAGCACCGGTGAGCCTTCGCGCGCCGGGTCGGCATCCGGGTAGTAGTGACGCAGCCGGTAGACGGGGTGCTCGGCCGTGATCTCGTATGGCGACGGATCCTCGTCGGTCGCCAGCCCGCCGAAACGCGCGACCTCGACCGCGTTCTGCGCGGCTGCGCCGAGCCGGCTCAGCGGTTGCGTGATCCCGTTCGGCAGCGCCATCGCGACGGGACATGTTCCCCGATCCGGGCCGGTCGCGCCCGGTCGTGGCCCGTGTTGTGCCCTGTTGCGCCCCGTTGCGCCCGGTTGCGCCATGTTGCGCACCGCCGCACTCTGTTGGCCCCCGCCGCGCCGGGTATTGTCCGGTCACGATGTCCGTGCTCGAGCTCGAAACCGTGCTGTGCGCCAGCGCCGACGGCGTCGGCACGATCACGCTGAATCGGCCCGACGCGCTCAACGCCTGGATCCGCCGGCTCGGCGACGACATGCTCGCCGCGCTCGAACATCATGCCGCCGACCCTGACGTGCGCGTGATCGTGTTCACCGGCGCCGGGCGGGCGTTCTCGTCGGGCGCCGATCTGCGGGCCGCCGGTGAGCTGTCGGGCGCCGACGGCGGCTTTGACGTACTGACGCCGCTGCGCGACTCCTACAACCCGCTGATGCTGCGCGTGCGGACGGTCGACAAGCCCGTGATCGCCGCGGTCAACGGACCGGCGGCCGGGATCGGCTGCTCGCTGGCGCTCGCGGCCGACATGATCGTCGCCGCCCGCTCGGCCTACTTCCTGCTGGCGTTCGTCAACATCGGCCTTGGGCTCGACGGGGGCGCCTCACAGCTGCTGCGCGAGCGGATCGGCCACGCGCGGGCATTCGAGATGGCGCTGCTCGGGGAGCGGATCGGCGCCGAGCAGGCGCTTGCGTGGGGGATGATCAACCGCGTCGTCGACGACGACGAGCTCGACACCGCGGTCGCCGAGCTCGCAGCCCGGTTCGTCGCCGGCCCACCCGGCTCCCATGCGACGATCAAGCGGACGATCAACGCGCGTGCCTATCACGACTTCGCCGAGCTGCTCGAGTTCGAGGCCGTCTCCCAGCAGCAGCGGATCGAGTCCAAGGATTTCCTCGAGGGCGCGATGGCGTTCATGCAGAAGCGCCCCGCTCAATTCACCGGCGAGTAGCCGGCGCGCCGCGTCGGCCGGCGGACGACGCCGCGGCGCAATAGAAAGACCCCGCCGTGGCGGGGCCTTTCCGTAGCAGACCTATAAGCCGGATCCTGTCGAGAGCAATCATCCATCTACGCGGCCTACCCGGACCTCGGCGAGCCACCTACAAACGGTCCTGCTTGGCCTAGCATCGAGTGGGGTTTACCTGGCCGCCGCGTCACCGCGACGCCGGTGCGCTCTTACCGCACCATTTCACCCTTACCGGCCCGAGGCGCTGCAGCAGGCCCCGGGCTTAGGCGGTGTCTTTTCTGTGGCACTTTCCCGCGGGTTTCCCCGGGTCGGCGTTACCGACCACCCTGCCCTGTGATGTCCGGACTTTCCTCGAAGGCATGCACCTCCGCGACTGCTCGGTCTGCGACACGCAGCATAGCCCCCCGGGTTCGCTAAGTGGAGGATTGCAGCACCTATAGGTGCGTAACCCTCCACCCAGCCAGGGCGATGCAACCGACAGCGCGCGGGGCGCAGCCTGCGCGCGCGGGACGCGGGCGATGCGTCGGCCGCCGCGCGGGCTCAGCTCAGCGTCGTGCCGCAGTCGCGACAGCGCCCGCCGATCGGCAGCGCGTGCGCGCCGTAGCGCGGCTCCATCGTGCCGCCGCAGAGCACACACGCGGTCTCGTTCCGTCTGAGCAGCAGCTCCCAGCCCGCGACGAGCTGGCGATCGAGCGTCTCGCCGCTGCCCGACACGGGCGCCGCCGGCTCACCACCGCAGACCACCGCCGTGTCGGCCGGAGCGGCCGACCGCTCGGCCGTCGCCGCCATCGCCGCCATCGGCTCGCTCGTCGGTGCGTTAAACAACGACATCGGCTGCGCGGCGCCGACTCGAGCCCCGCTGGCGCCGCGCCGGCGCGCCTCGGCGCGCCGGATCGCCGGGCGGCGTCTGGTCACCGAGCCCATCAGAAGCTCCGCATCAGGCCGACGACCCGCCCCAGCACGCGCACTTCCTTGGAGCGAATCGGCTCCATCGTTGGGTTCTCGGGTTGCAGCCGGACGTGATCGGGCTCTTGGAAAAACCGCTTGACGGTCGCCTCGTCGCCGACCAGCGCGACGATGATCTCCCCGTCCTCCGCGGTCTCCTGCGGGCGCACCACGACCAGATCGTCCTCGAGAATGCCGGCGTTGATCATCGAGTCGCCGCGCACCCGCAGCAGAAACTCGCCATCGGCTCCGCCGGCGACCTCCGGCGTCTGGATGTACTCCTCGATGTTCTCCTCCGCGACAATCGGCTGACCGGCGGCGACCTGACCGACGAGCGGCAATCCAGGCTTGACGAAGCCGCGCATGCCGGCGGCCGCCCGGTCCAGCAGCTCGATCGCGCGGGGCTTCGTCGGATCCCGTCGCAGCAGGCCGATCCGCTCGAGGTTGGCCAGATGGGCGTGGACGGTCGACGAGGAGGCCAGGCCGACCGCCTTGCCGATGTCGCGCACGGTCGGCGGATAGCCGTTCGCGGCCGAGTAGCGCTTGATGAAGTCGAAGATCTCCTGCTGTCGCTTGGTCAGATCCATCTGTCTGCTCCCTGTGCGGGTGGACCGCGATTTCGCGGCCATCGAACATGTGTTCGTGAATCTAGCGCGGCGTACGGACGGACACGATCCAACGCCGGCTAGGGGCTCTGGCGCTCGCAACGCGGGGCTATACTGGCCGCCCCACGCGCCTGTGGCGGAATTGGTAGACGCGCAAGGTTGAGGGCCTTGTGGACTGAATGGTCCGTGGAGGTTCGAGTCCTCTCGGGCGCACCTGAGAAAGCCCCGCACCCGCGGGGCTTTTTTCATACTCGAGGCGGACCGGCCGGCAACCGCTGGGTCGCGACGACGTCCCGCGTGGCAGCGGTGGTCATTTGTCTCCCTCGGTCCGATCGGCTGCCGCGGCCTGGGCTCGATCGGGATGCTGGGCGGCGACCTTGGTGAACAGCGCGCCCTGAGCGGCACCCGAGCCGCTCGGTCCACCGCCCGGGCCGCGAAGCACGAACGCGGCGGCGACCGCTGCCGCGCCGCCCAGGATCGGGCCGGCGATGTAGACCCAGTAATCGGTGAAGTTTCCGCCGACGAGGTCTGGCCCGAAGGTTCGCGCCGGGTTCATCGACGCTCCCGAGATCGGGCTTCCCCACAGCCCGGCGAGCGCGATGTAGGCACCCACCCCCAGCGCCGCGATGATGCCGATGTTCTGCGCGCCCGAGGCCGTCCCGAGGATCACGCTCACCAGCCCGAAGGTCAGTAGCAGCTCCATCCAGAACCCGACGCCGGCGCTGTATCCGGATGCGACGTAGTTGGAGCCGTGGACGGCTGACACGCCGATCAGCTGGTGCAGGACCAGCGCCGCCAGTGTCGCGCCGACGAGCTGGACGATGATGTACCCCGGCACTCGCCGCCACGGGAAGTCTCGACGCAGCGCGAACGAGATGCTGACCGCTGGGTTCAGGTGGGCACCCGAGATCTTCCCCATGAACATGATGATCCCCATCACCATCAGACCGGGCGCCACCACCGCCGCGTTGCGACCGATCGTGTTTGGAAACGCGGCCCCCATCATTCCCCCGCCGGCGGCGACCATCACCAGAAAGAACGTCCCCAGCAGCTCTGAGAAGAGTCGACGCCACTCCTGGCGCGGGTTGTGGAAGTCCTCGATCGGCTGGACGAGGTTGTGTTGCAGCTCTGCGGAGATCCAGCTGGTGACGCCCGCGTCCCCGGTGGTCTGTTGGCCTTCCATGAAACCCCCTACCTCTTGACGATCGGTGCTCAGGCTGGATCCGCTCCTTCGCCGAGCCGCCCGATCACCAGAAGAATGTTCAGGAGAGACAATCGCATCCGCGCCTACGGGCATCATCCGGATTAGGTGAGTCGCCCGCGACCGGAGGCGGAGAACGGTGATGGGTCAGGCGATCGGACAGGTCCTGTCGTTCGGCGTCGGTGTCGCGCTCAGCCCGGTGCCGATCATCGCGGTCGTGTTGATGCTCGCCACCCCGAATGGCAAGACCAACGGGCCTGCGTTTCTGGCGGGCTGGATCGTCGGGCTCGCGCTCGTCGGGACCGTCGTACTGCTGGTCTCAAGCGGCGCCTCGGCATCGAGCAACGGCGCGCCCGCCACCTGGGTGAGCGTGCTGAAGATCGTGCTCGGGCTGGCACTGCTGGCGCTGGCCGTCAAGCAGTACCGCGGCCGCCCGCGCGCCGACGCCGAGCCCGAACTGCCGGCGTGGCTGAAGACGATCGACGGTTCACAGCGGCGAAGGCCGCCGGCATGGGGGTCCTGCTGTCCGCGGCCAACCCCAAGAACCTGCTGTTGACCGTCGGCGGTGCCGCCGCGATTGCCCAGACCGGCGTCGGCGCCGGGGACCAGGCGGTCGCGCTCGCGGTGTTCGTGTTGCTGGGGACGCTCGCTGTCGGCGCTCCGATCGTGATCTACTTCGGCCTGGGCGAGCGCGCGACGGAGATCCTGGCCACGCTCAACGATTGGATGTCCCGTCAGAACGCGACGATCATGGCGGTGCTGTGTCTGATCATCGGCGCCAAGCTGATCGGCGACGCGATCACCGCGCTGGCCAGCTGAGCGCGCCAGCCCCCGAGCACACCCACCCGGCGGCCGACGGGCGCGCCTGCTCGACGCCCGCGTTTGCCTGGGACTGGTCGGCGGCAGCGCTCGGCGCGCTCTACGCGCTGCCCGGCGCGATCGTGATCCTGAGCGCGCTCTCGAGCGGGCTCGCAGTGGTGCTCGGAGTGCTGCCGGCGGCGATCGTCGGCGTGATCCCGACCCGTCGCGCACGACCGGCGATCGTCGCGCTCGGCCTCGCGGTCGGGGCGCCGATGTTCCTCGGCGGGGTGCTGGCCGGGGTGCCGGTGCTCGCGGTCGCCGCAATCGCCGCGTTTGGCGTCGGTGCCGCCTGGCTGGCGGCGCGGATCCGGTTCGGCTGGATCGTGATGACGCTGTCGCTGCCGCTCTTCGGCTGCGGCCTGAGCTACTCCGACATCGGCAAGGCTGCGGCGATCGGTGGGTTGATGGTCGCCGGCTCGGTCGGTGCCTGCCTGATCTCGCTGTGCTGGCCCGAACGCGCGGCGGCGCCCGCGCGGCCGGCGAACGCGCCGCCCACCCTTTGGTACGGCGTGTGTCTTGGGGCGGCCGGTGCAACGGCAGCGGCGATCGGGTTCGCCGCGCATCTCGAGCACGTCGGCTGGGCGTGCGCGGCCGCGCTGCTGGTGATGCGGCCAGTTGCCGAGATGCAGCGACTGCGCAGCATCGGCAGACTCGTGTCGGTCGTGGTCGGCGCGCTGGCGGCGATCGCGATCGTACGGTGGCAGCCGGCGGCGGCGGCCTACAGCATCGCGGCGCTCGTCGCGATCGCTGGGGCCGCCGCGACCCACCGCAGCCGGTGGTACGTGACGCCGGCGTTCACCACGTTCCTCGTGTTCCTGTTGCTGCTGCACTCACACCCCCAGCAGGCGGCGGCGCGCCTCAACGAGCGGCTGATCGAAACGGCGGTGGGCGTCGGCCTGGCGTACCTGTTCGGGCTGGCGCTGCCGACGTTCGTGCGCGCGCACCGTGGGTGGTGGCGGGGTCGTCGCTAGGACGCGCGCAGCCAGCAGCGCAGCGGCCGGGTAGTGGACCTCCCGCTAGGCGGTACGGGCGCCCGCGACGGCACCGAGGTCGAGCTCGTCGATCGCCTGCTCGCGCATCTTGAACTTCTGGACCTTGCCCGTGACGGTCATCGGGAACCATCGACGAGCTTGACGTAGCGCGGGATCTTGTAGTGCGAGATCTGGCCGCGACAGAACTCGCGGACCTCGTCGGGCGTCGAGCGACGCGCCGTCGCGCGCGATCACCCAGGCCATCAGCTCCTCGCCGTAGCGCTCGTCCGGCACCCCGATCACCTGCACGTCGGCGACCTGCGGGTGCGAGTAGAGGAACTCCTCCACCTCGCGCGGGTAGACGTTCTCGCCGCCGCGGATCACGAGGTCCTTGATCCGGCCGACGATGTTCACGTAGCCCTCATCGTCCATCGTCGCCAGATCGCCGGTGTGCATCCAGCGCGTCTGCGATCGATCGCCTCGGCGGTGCGCTCGGGGTCCTCCCAGTAGCCGAGCATCACGCTGTAGCCGCGCGTGCACAGCTCGCCGGACGCGCCGCGCTGCCACGGTCGCCCCGTCCTCGGGGTCGATCGACCTTGACCTCCAGGTGCGGGCCGACCCGGCCCACCGTTCCGACTCGCTTCTCGATCGGGTCGTCGACCGCGGTCTGCGTCGACACGGGACTGGTTTCGGTCATCCCGTAACAGATCCCGACCTCGGTCATGTGCATCCGCTCGATCACCCGCTTCATGACCTCGACCGGACACGGCGAGCCGGCCATGATCCCGGTCCGCAGCGAGCTCAGATCGAACTCCTCGAACGCGGGATGGTCGAGCTCGGCGATGAACATCGTCGGAACGCCGTACAGCGACGTGCATCGCTCCTGCGCGCAGGCGCCGCAGCGTCGCCTCCGGCTCGAACGACGGCGCCGGGATCACCATCGCGCGCCGTGCGAAGAGCACGCGAGGTTGCCCATCACCATCCCGAAGCAGTGGTAGAACGGCACTGGGATGCAGACCCGGTCGCGTTCGGTGTAGCGGACCCCCTCGCCCACGAAGTAGCCGTTGTTGAGCAGGTTGCGATGCGTCAGCGTCGCGCCCTTTGGAAAGCCCGTCGTGCCGCTCGTGTACTGGATGTTGATCGGGTCGTCGCGGTGCGCAGCTCGCGCCGATCTGCGCGATCCGTGCCCGAGGTCGACCTGCGCCCCGTCGGCGAGCAGCTGCGCCCAGTCGGGCTCGCCGAGGAACACGACGCGTTGCAGCTCGGGCAGCTCGGACCGCACCTCGTTCGATCATCTCGCGGTAGTCCGAGCTCTTGTGCGCGACCGCCGAGACCAGCATCCGCGTGCCCGACTGACGCAGCACGTAGAGCAACTCCGAGGTCTGATAGGCGGGGTTGACGTTGAGGGCGATCACCCCGATCCGGGCACTGGCGTACTGCACGAGCGCCCACTCGGCGCAGTTCGGGCTCCAGATCCCGAGCCGGTCTCCCTTGGCGAGCCCCGCTGCGACCAGTCCGCGTGCGACCTCGTCGACGGCGCGCTGAGAACTGTGACCACGTGTATCGCATGCCCTGATGGCAGGACACGAGCGCCTCGCGGTCGCCGAACCGAGCGACGTCGTGATCGAGGTTGGCACCGATCGTCTGCTCAAGCAGCGGCGGGTCGTCCGGCCCGCGCGAATAGGACTCCCTCATCACCTCTCCGATCTCGGTGCTCAACCGCTGGCGATTCTACGTTCAGCGCCGCGGAGTGATCCAACGGCCGGCTCGGCGCCGTATCACAATGAAACGGTGCGAGCTCGCGGAGGCAACGCTGAGTAAACATCACTCACAGCCATGATTCGACCGTCTCGATCAATCGCCGACAGCACGACGCCCGGACTGCAGCTCGTTGGCCGACGAGGACCTGATGGAGCAGCGTGCGCGACGGCGACGCCCGCGCGTTCGAGATCATCTTCGACCGTCATGCCGATGTCGCGTTCTCGCTGGCCTATCGGATGTGCGGCCGGCGCGGGATGGCCGAGGACATCGTCCAGGAAGTCGTTCGTGTCGCTGTGGCGCAGCGGCGCCCGCTATGACCGGAGCCGCGGCAGCGTCCGTTCGTGGGTGCTCAGCGTGGTCCATAACCGCGCGATCGACATGTTCCGGCGCGACATCGATCCGCACCGCCAAGGACGTCGTCCGACGATGACGCGGTACAGCGGCTCGCGGCCGCCGACGAGCACCGAACGGGAGGTGCAGCGCCGAGACGAGGGATCGCAGTGTGCGCGCGGCGCTTTCGGAACTCCCCACGGACCAGCGCAAGGTGATCGAACTGGCCTACTTCGGCGGCTTCAGCCACAGTCAGATAGCGGAACTTCTGAGCCTCCCCGCCGGTACCGTCAAGGGGCGGATGCGGCTCGGGCTGACCAAGCTCCGGGTCGCACTGGACGACATCGCGCAGGTGGCGGGATGAGCGACGAGGAGAACACGGTGCCGACCTCGGGTCACTGCGGTGACGACGTCGCTGCATATGCGCTCGGCGCGCTCGAGCCGGCCGAGGCCGAAGCCTTCGTGCGGCACCTGGAGAGCTGCGCCGTCTGCCGCGACGAGCTGGATGCGTTCGGGCGGCGTCGTCGACGCTGCTGCCGGTGACTCGCGCCGGCCTTCAAGGCGTCGCCGAGGTTGCGCCGCCGCGTCCGACGAGCGATCGCGGACGAGACACGGGACCAGCCAAGCCGGGCGAGCACCGCTCGGCGCGCCGGAGCAGCCGCGGTGGCTGCCGCGACCAGTGCTCGGGGTCGGCGGCGGCGCTGGCGGTGATCGCGGTCGTGCTGGTGATCGTGATCTCGGGCGGCAGCTCGGCGACGCAGGTCGTCCCCGCTCAGGTGACCGGTCAGGGCAGTGCCAGCCTGCGGATCTCCAACCATCACGGCGAGCTCGTCGTGCGGAACTTCACGCCACCCCCGAGGGGCAAGATCTACCAGGTGTGGCTGGTCCGCGGCCACCAGCAGCCGCAGCCCACCAGCGCGCTGTTCGGCGTCACCGCGCAGGGCAACGGCGACGTCGATGTCCCGGGCAGCCTGCGTGGCGTCGATCAGGTGCTGGTCACCCCGGAGCCCGACGGCGGGTCCAAGGTCCCGACGCACGTGCCGGTCATCGCCGCGACGCTCGGCTGACCGATCAGGCGGTTGCGGCGACCAGCACGTCGATTGTGCTCAGCTCCGGGTTGCGTGCGTATGCGATTCGTACGCCGTCGGCGCGGGCCTGCAGCAGCGCCGACAGGGTCGCTTCGGTGATCAGCTCCCCGGGTGCGAGCACCGGCACGCCGGGCGGGTAGGGCGCGACCAGTTCGGCGCTGACGCGCCCGACCGCAGCGCCGACCTCAATCGTCTCAGCGGCGCCGAAGAACGCCTCGCGCGGGGGTACGACAAGGTCCGGCTCGACGATCCAGGCGGCGGTCGGCGCCAGCGTCCGCGGCGTCGACCGGTGTCGCTCGATCGATGCCGCCAGCGCGTCGGTCAGGCGCCGCAGCGACGGTTCGTCGTCGGCAACGGTGACGACCGCGACGATCGTGTCGCGGTCCGCCATCTCGACCGGGAGTCCCGCCGCGATCAGGTCCGCCTCGACCTGCACGCCGTGTGCGCCGGTGCCGGCCAGCGCGAGCGTCAGCTTCGCCGGATCAACTCCGGGTCCGTCGAGGACGCGCAGGCCCCTGATCCGCGCGAGCCGTCGCTTGGCGTCGGCAACGAGTGTCAGCATCCGGTCGATCAGCCGTTCGCCGTGATGCTCGAGCAGCGCGCGCGAGGCGTCGATGCTCGCCATGATCGCCCCCGACGGGCTGGTCGTATGGGTCGCCTCGAACGCCGGCGACAGTCTCGCTAAGGAGATCCGCTCGCTGCGCACGAGCAGGATCGCCGCTTGGTTATAGGCGGGAAGCGTCTTGTGGATGCTCGTCACCATCGCATCCGCGCCCTGCGCCAGTGCGTGTCCGGGCAGGTCCGGGTGAAAGCCGAAGTGCGCCGACCAGGCGGCGTCGACGACAAGCGGCACGCCGGCGTCGTGGGCGACTCGCGCGTGCGCGGCAAGGTCGGAGTAGGTGCCGACGTACGACGGGTCCGACAGGAACACGCCCACCGCGGACGGGTGCTCGCCAAGCGCCGCCACGACCCGTTCGGGCGCGTAACCCGCCGACAGGCCGGTCTCCGGATCGACCTCGGGAGCGACCCAGACGGGCCGCAACCCGGCCAGCACGAGCCCCAACAGCACCGAGCGATGCAGCGTCCGCGAGACGATCAGCTCGTCGCCCGGCGAGCCGAGCGTCAATGCCAGCGTCTGGTTGCAGTGCGTCGAACCGCCGACCGAGAAGCGGCAGACGTCGGCGCCGAACAGCGCCGCCGCGCGTCGCTCGGCGAGCGCGATCCGACCGTGGGCGGTCTTGATCGTGTCCAGCCCGCCGTACACGCCGAAGTCGCCGGCGACGACCGTCCCGGTCAGCGCCGTCGAGCCCTTGTGGCCTGGCGTGCAGAACGGATGCTCACCGGCGGCTCGGCGATCAAGCGCCGCCAGATAGTCCTGCACCAGCGGTGCATCGGAGGCAAGGCCGAGCGGGTCACGCGGGTCAAAACGCTCGGGGGCTCGGGCGGTCACGACTGCGGCAGGGTAGCTGGATCGCCCCCGGGCCGGTGATCCGACGCTGCCGTGGCGCCGTATCGGGTATGAGCACACAAGCAAACGATCGGAGCATCGGCATGGTCGGACTTGACAACCCACTTCACATCGCCCTCGTACTCGTGGTGGTGCTACTTGTCTTCGGAGCCAAGCGGCTGCCAGAGATGGGCAAATCGATGGGCGAAGGACTCCGCGGGTTCAAGGACTCGCTGCATGGGGACACCGGCAGCGACGAGGCCCCCTCCCCCGGCGCGCTGCTCACCCAGGCGGTGCAGGAGCCCGAGGCGACCCACGCCCCGACCCCGGTGCTGACCCCGGTCGGCGCACGCGGAGAGCACGCCGCCCGCCGCCTAGGCGAGCGCGGCCAGGCACGAGCACGCGATGAGGGTCGCGATCGTCGGCGGCGGGATCTCGGGTCTCGTCGCGGCGTACGTGCTTGCTCGCGAACACGAGGTGACCGTGTTCGAGGCGGGCCGCGTTGCCGGCGGCCACGCGAACACGGTCCGAGTCGACACCGAGCACGAGACACACCACGTCGACACGGGCTTCATCGTGTTCAACGACCGCAACTACCCGAACTTCCAGCGGCTGTTGACCCAACTCGACGTTCGGACACAGACCTCGGACATGTCGTTCGGGGTCAGTGACGGTCGACGGCGACTTTGAGTACGCGGGGGGCTCGGCGAACGGATTGTTCGCCAAGCGCACGCATCTGGTGACGCCCTGGTTTCACCGGATGATCGTCGACCTGGCCCGTTTCAACCGCGCGGCGCGAGAACTGCTCGGTGGCGACGAAAGTGGGCCGTCACTCGGTCACTGGCTCGAGCAGCAACGATTCTCACGGCCGTTCATCGAGCGGCTGATCGTCCCGCAGGCATCGGCGGTGTGGTCGGCGGACCCGTCCCAGATGTGGTCGTTCCCGGCTCGGTTCCTGATTGAGTTCTTCGACAACCACGGGATGCTCGGGTTCCGTGACCGGCCGCGGTGGCGAACCGTGACCGGCGGCTCCGCCCGCTACGTCGAGGCGCTGCTGCACCGCTTCGACGGACGCATCTGGCTCGACACGCCGGTCACCGGCGTCACCCGCGCCGCCGATCACGTGCTCGTCACGCCCCGCGGCGCCGAGCCACAGCGGTTCGACGAGGTGGTGCTCGCGACGCACTCCGACCAGACGCTCCGACTGCTCGACGACGCGACCGACAGCGAGCAGCAGCTGCTGCGCGCGATTCCCTACCAGCCCAACGAGGCGGTGCTGCATACCGACACCGCGATGCTCCCGCACCGCCGGCGAGCGTGGGCGAGCTGGAATGTCCATCTGCCCCCGGTCCCTGAAACCCGATCGACGGTCACCTACCACATGAATCGCCTCCAGTCGCTGAACGCCGATCGAGAGTTCTGCGTCACGCTCAACCGGACCGGGGAGATCGATCCCACCAAGGTCATCGAGACGATCGGATATGCGCATCCGGTGTTCACCGCGGCCGGGATCCGCGCCCAGCACCGGGTCGGCGAGATCAGCGGCCGTAACCGCACGCATTTCGCCGGCGCCTACTGGGGATGGGGCTTTCACGAGGACGGGGTCGTCTCCGCACAGCGCGTCGCAGCGCGATTCGGAATGAGCCTGTGAACGACCGCCTCAAGCCACAAGCGCGCCCGACCAGCATCGCGAGCGCGATCTACCACGGGACGATCCGCCACCGGCGCGGCACACCCGCGGCCGAGTTCACCCACCCGCTGTCGCTTGCCTACGTCGATCTCGACGAGCTGCCCTCGCTGCTGAACGGCCGCCTGCTGCGCCGCGGGCCGGGGACGCTGCGGTTTCGCCGCCGCGACTACCTGGCGCCGCACTCGCTGGCGCTGGCGACCGCCGTCCGCGACCGGGTAGAGCGCCTCACGGACACCCGGCCCGACGGGCCGATCCGGATGCTCAGCCAGCTGCGGTCGCTCGGGGTCTGCTTCAACCCGGTCAGCTTCTACTACTGCCTGGACGGCGCGGACGGAGGCCTGCGTACCGTGCTCGCCGAGGTCACCAACACGCCCTGGGGCGAGCGTCAGTGCTACGCGCTGGACGAGTCCACACCGGGATCGACGGATCGTCTCCGGGACGTTCGGCAAGCGCCTGCATGTATCGCCGTTTCAGCCGATGGATCAGGTCTACCGCGCCCATGCCTCGATGCCGGACTCGACGCTGTCGGTCCACATCAGAAGCCGCCGGCACGGGACCGTGGCGTTCGACGCGACCCTGAACCTGCGGCGTGCCGGCTGACCCGCGCCGAGGTGGCGCGGACGACCGCCAGGTATCCGATCGCCGGCGCGCGAACATTGGCGCTGATCTACGGTCACGCGCTGGGCCTGAAGCTCGCCGGCGCCCGGTATCACCCGCACACCGATCCCGTGCCGGCGCCGATGAGCGCCCGCGAGCTGCCGGTCTGGCGGTCGCTGGCTTCCAGCCTGCTTGGCGCGATCCGCGTCGGCTCCTTGACGATTGTCGAAGTAGGGCGGCGTCACACGTTCGGATCCGGCGCACCGGCCGCGACGATCGAACTGCGCGACGCCTCGTTCTGGCGGATGCTGATGCGGGGCAGCCGTGGCCTCGCGGAGTCCTATATCCGGGGCGATTGGGACCTCGCCGGATCTCGTCGCCGTGATCCGGCTGGCCGCTCGCAACGCCTCGGTGATCGATGACGTCCGGCGCCGGACGGCACCGCTGTGGACGCCACGGCAACGACTGCGCGCGGTCCGCGACCGCAACACCCGCGGCCGCAACCGCCGCGACATCGCCGCCCACTACGACCTCGGCGACGAGCTGTTTGAGCGGATGCTCGATCCGACGATGATGTACTCGTGCGCGCTGTTCGAGCACGCCGGGATGACGCTCGAGCAGGCGTCGCTGGCCAAGCTCGAGCGCATCTGCGACCAGCTCGCGCTCGGCCCCGACGATCATCTGGTCGAGATCGGCACCGGCTGGGGATCGCTCGCGATCCACGCGGCCGCGACACGGGGCTGCCGCGTCACCACGACGACGATCTCCCGCGACCAGCACGCCTACGCGACGCGCCGGGTCGCGGAGGCTGGGCTCGCGGACCGGGTGCGGGTCCTGCTCTCGGACTACCGTGACCTGCGCGGTAGCTACGACAAGCTGGTCTCGGTCGAGATGATCGAGGCGGTCGGCTGGCAGCAGATCGGCACGCTTCTTCGAACGCTGCTCGGCGCTGCTGCACGGGCACGGGGCGATGCTCCTGCAGGCGATCACGATCGACGACCGGGCCTACGAGGTCGAGAAGGCATCCAGGTCGTTCATCAAGGAGTACATCTTTCCCGGCGGCTGCCTGCCGTCGATGGAGGTGATCATGCACAACGTCGCGCGCCACACCGACCTGCAGGCGATCGGCCTGCTCGGACATCAGCTCGAGCTATGTCGAGACGCTGCGCCACTGGCGCGAGAACATCACGCTCCACCGCTCGGCGCTCGAGCGCCTCGGCTACGACGAGCGCTTCTTCCGTTTGTGGACGCTGTACCTCGTCCTACTGCGAGGGTGGCTTTGCCGAGCGGCGGATCTGCGATGTGCAACTGCTGCTCGCCAAGCCGCAATGGGCGGCGCATGGGGGCGCGCAGTTGCGCAGCGCCACGGTGGCCTCCGCGCAAACGCAGGGGTAAGGATTCGTCACATCGGTGATCCGAATGGATCATCACTCCGAATAGCAGAGTGAGCGACCTCGACACGGGGCCGCGGACCCGGACCGACGAGCTCATGCGAGCGGTCGGCCAACCTCATGCTGGAAAGGAACCAACTCACATGGACCAGATCGATCTCGATTCGATCGATGTTGACGGCGCGCTCGCCGAGTCCTCCGCCGTCGCCCGCGAGGCGATCGACACCGGCGACACCCGCTCGAGCTTCTTGCGCAAGGGGCGCTTGCCGGTGGCGCGGCGATGTCCGGCGGCGCCGTCCTCGGCGCGCTGATGCCCGGCGTGGCGATGGCCGCGTCGCACAAGGGCCGTCCGCCCGCGAGCTTCGGCAAGGGCGACATCGGCATCCTCAACTACGCGCTCACGCTCGAATACCTCGAGTCGTCGTTCTACAACGCCGCGGCGAGGAACCACGTCGCCCACGGCGACAAGCAGCTCACGGCGTTCCTGGCCACGACCAAGCGCGACGAGAACGCGCACGTCGCCGCGCTGAAGAAGGCGCTCGGCAGCAAGGCCGCCAAGAAGCCGAAGTTCGATTTCGGCAAGGCCGTCAAGGACAAGTGCGACGTTCGCCGAAACGGCGTACGTGCTCGAGAACACCGGCGTTCACGCCTACATCGGCCAGGCGTTCAACATCAAGTCAGCGGCGTACCTCGGGGTCGCGCTGTCGATCGTCACGATCGAGGCACGGCACTCCGGTGCAATCGGCCTGTATCTCGGTAAGCCGATCGCCCCCAACGGCCCGTTCGACAACGGCTACCCGGCATCGAAGGTGCTCAAGGCCGTCGCCGGCACCGGCTTCATCAAGGGCTAGCTTGATCTGTGGCGCTCAGACGCGCCACGGCTGTTCGCATGACGGGCTGACCTGATGGTCGGCCCGTCGTGCAATCCGATCCGCGCAAGCCGGGCATGGGTGCCCTACGCTGCCGATCTGCATGACACGGATGTCGATCTCGCTGGCGCTCGCGAGCGCGCTTGTGGCACTGGTGACAGGACTGGGTGCGCCCACCGCCGCGGCGGCACGGTCAAGCGGCTGCCCGGGCTGGGGACGACCCGCGATCGCCTCGGTCTCCACGCGCACGCCGCGCCGACGCGCTCGCCACACGTTGCGCGTGTTCGCGATCCAGTTTCGCCAGGCACCGGCGACGGTCGCCACCGTGGCCGACTACCGGCGCGCGATCGGCTGTGCATTTGCGACCGAGGTCGCGCCCCACCTTGCGGCCGGCAGGCCGAACCTGGTCGTGCTCGACGAGGACATCGGCCTAGAGACGCTGGCGATTGGCCCGCGCGGCGCTGGGGCCCGTCGCGTGCTTCGGGCGCCGTCGCGCTGCGGCGGGCCGCCCTGTCAGACGCTGCAGACGCTGAGCGCGCTCGATCTCGGCTACGCGCGAGCGCTGCGCTACCTCGACGGCCGCTTCCCGGCGCTCGCCGGCGCGCTCGGCCGACCGTTCGTCGCCGCCACCGACCAGTTCGTGCGTGTGTTCATGGCGACGATGGCCGCACAGGCGCGCCGCTACCACGTGTACGTGATCGCGTCCAACACCCAGGCGCCGTTTCACCTGACCCACGCTCGCGCGGCAGTTCGGGCACTCGCCGCACCCGGGGCGCCCGCGGCGCGCGGTGTCTACGCACCAACCTCCGGCACCGCGTATGACCAGACGTTCGTGTGGGCGCCGACCGATGTCCATCGCGGCCGCCCGGCGCCGCTGGCCAATCTGATCGCCGATAACCGCAAGGTCCCGTTGACCTCGTTCGAGCAACTGCTCGGATTCGGCTCGGGTCCGACCGGCGCGGCGGCGGCGCGACGCAACCTGCGCCCGATCGCGATTCCCGGCACCCGCGCCCGGCTCGGGCTGGCCACCAGCCTGCCGGCGTTCGCCTACGGGCCGGTGACGCCGACGCCGTGCGCCGACGTCGCCGTGTCGTACATGCGCTGCCTGAACGCGCTCGGCGCCAACGTCGTGATCCAGGCCGACGCCAACGACGGGATCTGGGCGGCCCCGGCCGGCGATGGTGTCTGGCAGCCGCTGGAATGGATGGGATCGGCCTACCGGGCCGTCACCGACCGCTCGGTGAGCTTTGACTACGCGATCAACCCGTTCATGGTCGGCAACCTCGCCGACACGCCGTTCGACGGCCAGTCGGCGATCTTGCAGCGCGGCCGCCGCGGTCGCGGCTGCGGGTATGTCGGCGACGGCAGCGCGGTGAGCGCCGGAGCCGTCGACAGTGGACCCAAGCCCCAGTTCCTGGCGCTCGCGCCGTGGGCCGTCGCCGATCGGCCGCGGGCGGCGCTGAGCGCCGTCGGCGCGTCGCTCGCCGCCGGACCGTCACCGTTACCGCTACGTCCAGACGGCGCTGATCGCCGACCTGCCGTTTCCGGCGGTCGCGCGTCGCCCGGGATGCATCGTCGCAGGCAGATGAACCACAACCGTCCAAGGAGGGACCGATGACTCGCGTCTCACGTCGTCAGGCGCTCGCCGCCGGAGTCGGCACGCTCGTACTGCCGGCCGCCGCAAGCGCACCCGCGTCGGCCGCCGGCGACCGGCACCGCCGACATCAGCCGGTCGACGTGATCGTCGTCGGGGCCGGCCTGGCCGGACTGACCGCGGCGTCGGAGCTGGTCGGCGCCGGGCACTCGGTGGCGGTGCTCGAGGCGCGCGATCGCGTCGGCGGGCGGACACTGAACCACCCGCTCGGTCACGGCAAGGTCGTCGAGGTCGGCGGCCAATGGGTCGGCCCCGGCCAGGCCCGGGTGCTGGCAGCGATCAGACGGCTCGGCCTGAAGACGTTCAAGACCTACACCAAGGGCGAGCAGTTGCTCGACTACGACGGCGCGATCAGTCACTTCACCGGCCTGATCCCGCCGCTGCCCGAACCCGACGCGAGCGATTTCGGCCGGCTGCTGGGCAAGGTGATCGCGCTGCAGGGGACCGTCCCAACGTCGCGGCCGTGGACCGCCGCCAACGCCGCGGCGCTCGACGGACAGACGCTCGAGAGCTGGATGCTCGCCAATTCGAGCACCGACGGCGCCCGCTTCTTGCTGACGCTCGCGACCCGGGCCGTGTTCGCGGCGGAGCCACGGGATCTGTCGCTGCTGCACGCGTTGTTCTACATGCACTCCGGCAAGGGCATCCTGAACCTGACCTCGACCGCCGGCGGCGCGCAGGACGCGCGGGTCGTCGGCGGCTCGCAGCTGATCTCGCTGCGGATGGCGGCTCGGCTCGGCGATCGCGTGATGCTCGATTCGCCGGTTCGCGAGATCGCACAGGCCCGGGGCGGCGTCACCGTCACCACCGACCGGCATGCATGGCGCGCCAAACGCGTGATCGTGGCGGTCGCACCCGCACTCGCCGGGCGGATCGCCTATACGCCGGCGCTGCCGGCGTTGCGCGACCAGCTCACCCAGCGGGTGCCGCAGGGTTCGGTGATCAAGTTCGAAGCCGTCTACCCCACCCCGTTCTGGCGCGGCCACGGCCTCAACGGCTACAGCAACTCCGACCGCCAGCCGGTCGGTTTCACCTACGACAACTCACCGCCGGACGGCCGCCCGGGTGTGCTGCTCGGGTTCGTCACCGGCTCAGCGGCGCGACGGCTCGGACGGGTCTCGCCGACGGACCGCCGAGCGGCGGTGCTGGCGAGCTTCCGGCGGCTGTTCGGCGCCCGTGCGGGCAAGCCAGAGCTGCTGATCGAGCACAACTGGTCAGAGGAGGCCTGGACGCGCGGCTGCTACGCGGGCTACCTCGGGCCGGGCGTCTGGAGCGATTACGGCGCGGCGCTGCGCACGCCGGTCGGGCGCATCCACTGGGCCGGCACCGAGACCGCGCAGGTGTTCTGTGGCTATATGGATGGCGCGGTGCGCTCCGGGGAGCGTGCCGCTGCCGAGGTGCGCCGGGCGCTCTGACCCGCTGACCCGGCGTCAGCCGGTCGTCAACGGGTACTCCTGGATGTGGTCGGCCTCGGCAGCGCCTGGGAACGGACGTGTCAGGCAGTACTGCTCGAGCACCGACTCCGGGACGCCCTCGACTCCGGGCGTGTCAGACGCCTCGCCCTTGGTGTGCGGATCGTCTGCGAAGCCACCGACCTCGACCGAGTGCTCGAGGGGTGCGGTAGCCCGAGATGCCGATCAGATGCAGCTTCAGCGCCTTGCCGAGCGCGTCCAGCCGGGCGGCGATCACCGGCTCCTGGTTGACCGAGTAGTTGGTCCCGGACGCTTGGAAGAAGCCGTACTCGCCGCCGTGTGCCACGAACGGCGTGTTGATGCAGCCGGCGGGCGATGCGACCGGCGCGCCCCCGGAGGTGCTCAACTCTGCCCGTGCGGCCTCGGCGTCAAGCTTGCGGGCCTCGCGCTGTAGGCGTGAGTGAAGCGCACTCAGTTGCGTCGTGTCGTCGTTGCGGGCCTGCTTGAGCTTGAGCTGCTTGTCGACGATCGACAGCTTCAGCTGTGCGAGGTTGTCGCGCTCGACGACGATCGCGTCGGTCGAGCGTTTGCGACGGGCCTCGACCGCGCTGAGCCGCTGCGTCTGCGCGGCGAGCTGCGACTTCGGCGGTCTGGACGCGGACGAACGTCCGCGCGTTGGCGCGACGGAGCGTGGCCATGTCGGAGAGGCCGTTGATCGAGCGCGTTAAACCCGCCGGCGTTGACGACGACGTTGACCATCGACGGCGGCGGCGACTCGTACTGCGCCCGCAACTGGGCCGCCAGGGCCGTGCGATCGTGCACGAACGCGAGCCTCAGCGATGCAGCCGGGATCGCGCGCGTGGTCAGCGCGTCGGTCGTCGTGCGCAGCAGCTGCTCCTGCGCGTCGACGCTGCGCTGGACCCCGTCCAGACGTTGCTGCAGCGAGTCGATCGACCCCTGGAACTGCTGGATCTGCTGCGACTCCCCGTCGATCTGCGGACTGCAACTGCTGGGCGCGCTGCTGACTGGAGCTGGTAGCGGTGATGAGAGATCGGCCGACGCCCGCGTCACGTGCAGGGCGAGGATCACGACCGCGGCGATCGCGACCACGCCGACGCGTCCGGCGAGAGCGGGTGCGCAAAACGGGCTCATCCGGCTCGGCGACGCTACCAAGGCGTCTGCTCGGCGGGGCAATTTGCCTGCAGACGCAACGAAACTTGCACATTGCTCGCACCCGGCCGCGCTCGTCACTACGATCCTCGCCGGTGACTGGATCGTCGTCGGCGTCGCCGTCGCCGCGCTTGCCGTGACCGCTGGATTGGTTGCGGCCCTGCGGCGCCGCGTCGCCGAACAGCGACGGCTGCGGCGAGCCGGTCTCGGCGCTGCGGGCGGAGCTCGACGCAGATGGAGGCTCACGAGCAGCGCCCGCAGCGAGTTCATGGTCGACCGCGTCGCATGAGCTGCGCAGCCCGCTGACGTCGATCAAGGGCTTCGCGGAACTGCTCACCCGCGGCCCGCACGCGGATTCGATCCCGACCGCGCCAACGCGAGTTCGTCGAGATCATCGGCCGCTCCGCCGATCGGCTCGTCGAGCTCGTCGACGAACTGCTCGACGTCGCCCGGCTCGAACTCCGACCAGGTCACGCTCAGCGCCGGCCGATCGACGTCGGCGAGGCGATCCGGGAGACGGCGAGCTGATGAGCGCGCGGATCGCGGAAGCGCACCAGCAGCTCGGGATCTACATCGCGCCGACACTCGGCCCGCGATGGCCGACGCCAACAAGCTCCGTCAGGTGATCGGGAACCTGCTCACCAACGCCCACCTGTACACACCCGACGGCGGCCGGATCGAGTCCGTGCCAGAGCGGACCGCGCCTGGGTCCGGATCGTCGTCGCCGATTCCGGCGATCGGGATGACCGCGCGAGGAGGCGGCGCGCGTGTTCGACCGCTTCTACCGCGCGCCCGGGCGCGACGCGGCGTGCCCGGGACCGGCCTCGGGCTGGCGATCGTGAAGTCGCTCGTCGACCTGCAGGGAGGTGAGGTCGAGGTCGTCTCCCGGCCCGGTGGCAGGCTCCAGGTTCGAGGTCCGGATCCCGGCAGCGCCGACGGTCGCCGACGCCCCGGCCGAGACGCTGGGCGGTCGTCGGGTGCTGATCATCGAGGACGACCCGGCGATCGCGGCGCTGATCGCCGACCAGCTGGCGTCACTGCAGGTCAGACCGCAATCGCCCACGACGCCGAGGCGACGCTCGGCGCGATCGCGAGCGGGCACTTCGACGCACTGACCGTCGACGTCGCGGATCGGCACTCCGAACGGGATCGAGCTCGTTCGCCGGATCCGCACCGGCGCCGACATGCCGTCGATCCCGGCGGTGTTCGTGACCGTCGACGTCGAGCTGACCCGGAGCTGGCGGGCGAGTGGGCCGTGCGCAAGCCGATCGACGCCGACGAACTGCGAGCCGCGCTGATCGCCGCGATCCGTTCGGGACGTCCGCGAGTGCTCGCGATCGGCCGTCCGGAGACCCAGGCCAAACTCGAGCCGGCGCTGGACGAGCTCGGGATCGAATACGAGTGGGAGACCACCGGCACGGCCGCGGTTCGGATCAGCGGCGAGCGTCGATTCGAGGTCGCGCTGATCGACGTCGGCGCTCCGCAATCCGGAGGCGGTGCTGCAGGCACTGAAGCTGCGCGGACGCCGTTTGCGCAAAGCTGTGATCCTGTTCAGCGATGGAGACGGCTCCTGTCGTCCACGGCGCTCGCCGACCAGCGGCGAGCAGGTCGTCGACGATCGAGCACGCCGCCGATGCGGTCCTCGCCACCCTCCGCGGCGACGGCCTCAGGCAGCCGATACTGACCCCGGATGGATCGCTCCGGACGTCGCTGAGCTGATCGCCGAGAACGAGCGGCTTCGCCGAGGCGCTGGCCGCCGCCGAACGCGAGAGCGCCGACAGCGCGCGCCAGCTCGAGCGCTACGCCGCCGACCTGCGTGAGACGTTCAAGTCCGAGCGCGACCGGGCCCAGCAGCTGTCGCGCTCCTACATGGCGACGGTGCAGGGCGCTCTCCAACGCGGTCGAGGCGCGGGACGCCTACACCGGCAAGCACGCCGAGCGCGTGACCCGCTTCGCGATCGAGATCGGCCGCGAGCTCGGGCTGCCGCGCCCGACGCGCCGGAGGTCGAGTTCGGCTTCCTGCTGCACGATGTCGGCAAGCTGGCGGTCCCGGACTCGATCCTGTTCAAGCCCGGCCCGCTGACGACGCGAGGAGCGGGCGCTGATGTCACGTCACACGATCGTCGGAGCCGAGATCATGCGTGACATCGAGTTCCTCGCCGAAGCCTCCAAGGTCGTGCGCTCACATCACGAGCGATGGGACGGCAACGGATACCCGGACGGCCTCGCCGGCGAGGCAGATCCCGTTGAACGCGCGCGTGTTCGCGGTCGCGGACGTGTTCGACGCGCTCACGAGCGACCGCCCGTATCGGGTCGCGCTCAGCTTCGAGCAGGCGCGCACGATGATCGAGCAGGAGTCGGGCAGTCACTTCGACCCGCCAGTCGTCGCTGCCTTCAGGCGGATCGACGACGAGGTCCTGCGGCAGATCGCCGCGAGGCCGGATGAGCCGGAGCTGCTGGTCGTCGACGACGACCCGTTCATCCGCCGGCTGGTCACGACGACGCTCGAGGACGTCGCCCAGGTGACGCTGCTGGAGGCCGAGGACGGCGACCGGCGCTGGCGCTGGCCGATCGCCACCGGCCCGCGATCGTGCTGCTCGACGTCGACATCCCCGGGCCGACGGGATCGAGGTGTGCCGGGCGCTACGTGCCAACCCACGTACCAGCGACGCGACGATCGTAATGCTGACCGCCGCCCACAGCGACGAGATCGAGGACGCAGGCGGAGGCGGCCGGGGCCGACCTGTTCCTGACCAAGCCGTTCAGCCCGCTGGAGCTGCTGCGGCTCGTCGACCGGCTCAGCGGTCAGCCGACCGGCGAGTTCAGCGTGAGCGGTCGGTTCAGCCGTACTTGACGAGCACGATCGTGTTGAACACGAACAGCAGCGCGAACACGATCGTCCAGCGGTTCAGGTTGCGCTCGACCAGCGAGCCACCGCCGAGCGGTCCCTGGCCAGTGCCGACGCCGAACGCGCCCGACAGGCCCGAGTCCTTGCCGGAGTGCATCAGGATCAGGAACACCAGCGCGACGCACAGGATCACCTGCACGAAATCGAGGATCGCGATCACGGCGCCGATCGTAGCCGCTCGTCGGTGGAACGCCTCGCGATTGAGCTGCTCGGGGTCGTCGCCGGCCGCTTCGGCGGCGCGCACGGCGCCCTCGATGCGCGACCGCGTCATCGAGCCGCTCGAGGATCTGCACCGCTTCGGCGCGCAGCGCCGCGTCGATCGCGGCGTAGTCCTCCTCGGACAGCTTGCCGGTGCGCAGGTCCATCTCCGCGTCGCGGATCTCCTGCAGCTTCGCGTCGCGGGCGACCTCGAGCGCGCGGACGTCGTCCGATGCGATCGCCGATGCGCGCCGGGCCGAGAGCAGCGGCTGGCTGATCGCAAACAGCGCGACCGCGAGGACGCCGAGCACGAGCAGGTACTGCGCAGAGGCCGCCATCTTCAGACGAGCTCCCGCGCGCGCTCGGTCGGGATCGCGACCGGCGGCTGGCTCGGTATCCGCCGGCGACGGTGCGGCCGGAGGCCGGCGGCGCGACGCGTCGCGGCAGCCGGCCACAAGGCGACCAGCCCGCCGAGCGCAGCGATGATCCCGCCGAGCCACAGCCACGTGACCAGCGGCGAGACCTCGATCAGGAACTGCGGCGGTCCACGGGTGCGAGACGAACCGGTGGTCGAGCCCGACGATGAACTGATCACGCCGGCATAGTAGGAATCGCAGTTCAGCTTCGCGGCCGCTGCGCGGCCGGCAGCCGGTTGGCCGGCGCCAGTGCACGTGGTGAACTTGACGTTGCCCTGCCCGATCGTGCTTGGCCAGCGGCTGACGTGTTGGGCTGGATCACGACCCAGATGTCGCGCCACAGGCCCGAGTCGAGCCCGACGCGGCTCTCCGACGCGCCGTTGAAGAATCGCCCGATCGGCTGCGGCGAGGTCTCCGACGGATACAGCCCGGCGGTCGTGTGCACGGTCGTGACGTGCACGGCTCCGCGGTAGACCGCGATCACCGCGCCGAACGTCAGCTTCTGCGAGGAGGCGGTCGCGGTCGGGCGCACGTATTTGAACGGTCAGCCCGTCGACGTTGACGCTCTGGCCCGGCTTCAGGTCGGCACGGCGAGCGTGCTGGAACGAGGTGGAGGCGGCGATCCCGATCAGCGCGAGCGCGACGCCGAGGTGGACGATGTAGCCGCCGTAACGTCGGCGGTTGCGCCGCACCAGACGCACCAGTGCCAGCGGCGGCGGCTCCGCCGCCATCTTCGTCCGCGCACGCGTGCCGCGAAGAACTCCTGCACGACCGTCCCGATCACGAATGCACCGAACACGAACATCACCATCGCCAGCAGATGCGCGGTGATGCCGACGACGATCAGCAGCACGACGAGCGTGACCGCCGCGACCCCGACCGGGAACACGAAGTTGCGCCGCAGCTTCGTCCAGGTGACGCGTCGCCACGGGATGATCGGCCCGATTCCGGCCAGCGCCACGACCACCAGCGCCAGCGGCGCCACGAAGCGCGCATAGACCGGCGGGCCGACCGTGATCGTATTGCCGGTGATCGCCTCGGAGATCAGCGGGAAGAACGTCAGCCACGCGATCGCGGCGGTCAGCGCGACGAGCACGATGTTCTGCCCCAGGAACATCGACTCGCGGCTCAGCAACGAGTCGAGATGGGCCTCGGTCTGCAGCTGCTCACGCCGCAGCGTGACGAGATAGACCGATCCGATCGCCATCACGCCGATCAGCGACACAAACGCGATGTTGAGCGTCGGGTCAGAGACGAACGCGTGGATCGAGCTGAGGATCCCGGAGCGGACGAGGAACGTGCCGATGATCGCCATCGTGCCGCTCAGCAGCACCAGCGACGCGTTCCACACCTTCAGCATCCCGCGCTTCTCCTGAATCATCACCGAGTGGATGAAGGCGGTGCACAACAGCCATGGCATCAGCGCTGCGTTCTCGACCGGATCCCAGGCCCAGAACCCGCCCCAGCCCAGCTCCGTGTAGGACCAGCGGGCGCCGAGCATGATCCCGACCCCGAGGCATATCCAGGCCGCCAGCGCGAACCGGCGTGTCACCTGGATCCACTCCGCGTTGACGCGACCCGAGATCAGCGCGCCGACCACGAACGAGAACGGCACCAGCATCAGCGTGTAGCCCGAGTAGAGCATCGGGGGGTGAACCATCATCGTCGTGTGACGCAGCAGCGGGTCCAGCCCTGCGCCCTCGGCCGGAGCCGGAGTGCTCGTGTCGAACGGGTTGGCGAACAGGACCGTCAGCGCCGTGAAGAAACCCGCCATCGCGAACAACACGGCCTGGGCATACGGGATCAGCTCGCGGACCTTGTTGCGAGTCAGATACAGCGCCAGGCTTGACCAGAACGCGAGCAGCATCACCCACAGCAGCAACGAGCCCGACTGCGTCGCCCAGACCGCGGCAATTCGATAGAAGAACGGCGTCGTCGTGCTCGAGCCCGAGGCGACGACGTTGTAGGAGAAGTCGTTGGCGACGAATGCGACGTCGAGGATCACGAACGCGACGGCCGCGATCCCGGCGATCGAGTACATCGCGCGGCGCGCCGAATCGATCCACGGGCGCTGCCCGGTGCGGGCGCCGTACAGCGAGGCGCCGAACCCGTACACCGCGCACAGCAGCGCCAGGATCAGGAGCACATGGCCGGCGGGAGCCATCAGTGCCGGGTTAGGAACCGCTGGAGGACGAGGAGGCGGGCGCGGCTTGGTACTTCGACGGGCACTTGGTCGTCAGTGTGCCGGGCTGACCGACGTAGGTGCCGCCCGGAGACTTGCGGACGCTCACAAGCACCCCGCGGCCGACCGCGAACGGGTCCGGGATCGAGCCCTGATATCGAACCGGGACGGAGATGTCCTGCTTGGGGTCGCGCACGCGGAAGTACAGCGTCGACGGTGTGCGGCTTGCTGAGACGACCGTTCCCGCGAGGATGTACTCAGTGTGGGGCTGGGCGCGCGCGATCAGCTGCGACGCGGTCAGCTCGTCGCGCCCGGCGGAGAAGCTGGTGTAGATCAGCGCGGTCGCCAGCAGCGCCGCGACCGTCAGCGCAACCGTCAGGCGTATCGCACGCTTGCGACTCGGGTCCATGCCGTGGGTCATTCTCGCAGGTCAAGCGCGAGCGCCACGCCGGGCCCGGCGCCCCGGTGTACCGGCGGCCGACGATCGTGGTCGGTGCAGGGGCCAGTGGGCCAATTGGTTTATTAACGTCGCGTTAGCGAGCAAGAAAAAGTGGCTTGAGCACGAAACCATCGTCCGTCCCCGTCGTTACAAGTATGCGAGTGCTCGCAAGAAGCAAAACCAGCGCGACGATGCTGAGGCGCAATCGAAACCCCCGGCCGGCACGGGAACAGGTCACGCCGGCCGGCGCGCCGAGTCCGCCCGCGCAGCGGCGCCGCCGCGAGCCAGCCCCCGAGGATCACGCCCTGTACTCATGTCAGTGCGGGTTCGTGTTCGAGGCATCGGTCTCGACATCGGTCGGTTGCCCGCATTGCGGTGACTCGCAGGCCTGGTAGGGGCACCGCCGCGCTGGACGCAGCGCGACCGGGGGCCCGCTCGCGGGCTCCGGAATTTCTGCGCAAGTTTTGATCGTGCGCGTCGTTTCAGAACGACAGATGGCCACGGTCAGCGCACCCCAACTCCCCACCTCAACTTCGTTTCAAAGCCTGGGGCGCAGCAAGCGACCGATGTCGCCTGACCGACAAAGGGGCAGCGGGGCCCGGACGCCGGCAGGGCGTCCGGGCGACCCGCCGTGTTCGGTCACCGCACTGGCACCCGCTCGGACGTCCTCTAACGCCTACGCCGGGACCGGCAGCAGCAGCTGCGACGGGTGCTCGCGATCACGCAGCAGCTCGACCTCGACCGTGCGCATCGCGGCTGGATCGGCCCGCGCGCGATCCTCGCCGGTGCCCGGGTTGCGCGCGTAGCGAGGGTGCGCGCCCGAGCTCACCTGGACCCGGATCCGGCTGCCCGCCGCGAACCGGTGGGCGATCGGCCACAGCTCGACCCGCACCGGCGTGACGCCGTCGGCCGACGGCTGCTCGTCGACGCTGCGCAGCCCGTCGCAGACGTTGCGCGAGATGCCTTCGCGATCGACCTCGCAGAGCCGGACGAACAGATCGAAGTGCGGCGGCTGCGCGCGCGCCCACAGCTGCGCCGACACCTCACCGATCGCCTCGATCGCCTCCGGCAGCGGTTCGCTGGTGAACGTCAGCACGTCCGCGCGCTGTTCCAGCGGCGCGTTGTCGACGACCGCCACGCGCGACAGCAGCACCGGACCACCCAGCGATGGGGTCGGGTCAGACGGGTCGTAGGTGTAGTCAAATCGAGGCGGGTCGGGTCGCGTGCGGGCCGGCGGCTGGTCGATCAGCTCGCCGCCCTCGCCGAGGTACAGGCTGCGCTGGCCCGACGGCGGCGGCCAGCTCGGCAGCGAGCGCCAGGCGCCTGCGTCCCCGGTGACCCTGACCTCGATCGGATCGCCGGTCAGCAACCGGTCGTCGCCGAGCAGGTGCGTCCGCAACCAGGCGATCCCCTCGCGGTGGCCGGCCGCCATCAGCTCCGGCGCGGTGTGCGTCCAGGGCCCGATCCGCAGCCGCGGCGAGCGGCCGGCCGCCTGCAAGACCTTGAAGTCCTCGAGCATCCAGGGCAGCAGGATGTCGTGCCAGCCTCCGACGAACGAGACCGGCGCGGTGACATCGGCGACCGACCCGGAGAAGTCGCGCCGCATCCAGTGCTCGGAGTCGCGGGTCCGATACTCCAGCGCCGCCCGCAGCCACCCGACCTCGCCGCCCGTCAGATGCACGTCGAGCTCGTCGAGCTGTACCTCTGAGAGCGCTGGGCGCAACGCCCGCAGCCCGCGGTTGATCGCGACCGGCGCCAGTTTGCGCTCCTGGAAGGCGACCAGCACCAGCCACGAGGCGACGGTCTCGAGCGACATCGAGCCGCCGGCGTACGTCTCGTCATAGAACTGCGAGGCCGACACCTGGATCGCCAGCGCCACCAGCTCGTCGGCGGCGGACTCCGCCACCGCCCACTGCACAAACCCGAGATAGCTGGGCCCGAACATCCCGACGCCCCCGGCATGCCACGGCTGCCGACGCAGCCAGCGCAGCGTCGCCAGCCCGTCGGCTCGCTCGTCGAACGGGTCAAACTCGCCGCCGGAGCCGAACGTGCCGCGCACGCTCTGGATCACGACCTGAAACCCGCGCTCGGCCAGCAGACGCCCGACCAGCAGCCCCACCAGCTGACGCCGGCCGTAGGGCGATCGCACCAGCACGGTCGGCTGCGGGGTCGCGGCGGCGTCGCGCGCCACCCAGCGGTCGGCCAGCAGCACGGCGCCATCATCCATCTCGGCGGAGAGGTCGCGCTCGCAGACAACGTCCAGCGTTCGCGACTCGATCAGCCGCATCCGACGCGCGAGGATCTGCGAGAGCTGGCTCACGGACCGGGATGCTAGGAGCGGCCGGTACGATCCGCCGATGGAGGCGCCGCTGGAGGCCAGGGAGGGCGGGCTCGTTCCATCCGGCGACGGGTGGTTCGTGGTCAACGCGCGTGACGCGCAATGGATGACCGGCGTGTTCGGTTCTTACACCCGGTTTGAGGGCGACCAGCGATTCCCAACGGTCGGCGTCAACATCGGCGTGCTCGAACCCGGGCAGGCCTCCTGCTACTACCACGCCGAGGACGAGCAAGAGGACTTCCTGGTGCTGGCGGGCACCTGCATCCTGCTCGTCGAGGGCCAGGAGCGGCGGCTGCGCCAGTGGGACTTCGTGCACTGCCCGGCCTGGACCGAGCACGTGTTCGTCGGCGCCGGCGAAGGTCCATGCGCGGTGCTGGCGATCGGTACCCGCCTGACCGACGGAGTCATCTATCCCGACTCCGAGCTGGCGCGCGGGCACCAAGCCGGAGTCGCGTCACGAGACCCGCGATCCCGACCATCGCCTACGCCGGCCTGCCGGCCGACAACCGCGTCAGCTACCGGCCGGGCTGGCTGCCGGGAGACTGACGCCGGGAATGGACCAGGCGGGCCGCACGTTTCTCGTCACCGGCGCGACCAGCGGCATCGGCCGCGTCACCGCGCAGGAGCTCGCGCAGCGCGGCGCGACCGTGTTCATCACCTGCCGATCGGCCGGCAAGGGCCGTCAGGCGCTGCAGGAGATCGGTGCCGCGACCGACCCCGAGCGGATCCGGCTGCTCGAGCTCGAGCTCGGCGATCTCGATTCGGTCCGCACCTGCGCCGACGCGTTCCTGCGCAGCGGTCAGCCGCTGCACGGCCTGATCAACAACGCCGGGCTCGCCGGCCAGCGGGGGCTGACGCGTTCAGCGGCTTCGAGCTCGCGTTCGGCTCAAATCATGTCGGCACCTTCCTGCTGACCGAGTTGTTGACCGAGCGGCTGCGGGAGTCGGCGCCGGCGCGGGTCGTCAACCTCGCGTCGATCGGCCACTTCAAGGCCGAGGGGATCGACTACGACGCGGCGCGCCGGCGCACCAAGAGCTTCACCGGGTTCCCCGAGTACTGCGTCTCCAAGCTTGCCAACGTGCTGCACGCCGCCGAGCTCGGCCGGCGGCTGCACGACACCGGCGTGACCACCTACTCGCTGCACCCCGGCACCGTCGCGACCGACGTCTGGCGATCGGTTCCGCGTCCGATCCGGGCGCTGATGCTGCGGCGAATGGACTCCCCGCAGGATGGCGCCCGGACGACCCTCTACTGCGCGACCGCGCCCGAGCTCGCCGATCAGACCGGCGGCTACTACGACAGCTGCGCGGCGACGGCGCCGTCAAAGCTCGTGACACCGCAGCTCGCCTCCGAGCTGTGGCAGCGCAGCGCCGATTGGGTCGGCGTCGCCGGCTGAAGCGTCGGCCCGCTGCAGCGTCAGGCTGCTGCAGCGTCGGCCCGCCGCAGCGTCAGCGCGGCGCGCTCAGCCGATACAGCACGTGCCGGCGCAACGGCCAGTCCGGCGTCAGCGGGTGGTCGAAGTCGTCGGTCGGGTCATGGGTCATCCCGAGCCGCTCCATCACGCGGCGCGAGGGCTGGTTCATGGTCGTCGTGAACGCGACGATCTGATCGAGCCCAAGCTCGCCGAACCCGTAGGCGACGGCGGCCCGCGCCGCCTCGGTGGCATAGCCGTTGCCCCAGTAGGCACGCGCCAGCCGCCAGCCGACCTCGACGGCCGGGGTGAACGGAGCCTCGAAGCCAGGGCGGTTGAGCCCGACGAACCCGATGAATCGCGCCCCGCCGACGACCTCGACCGCCCACAGACCCCACCCCTGCTCAGCGATCTGCGCGCTGCAGCGATCGATCAGCGCGTCGCTCTGTGCACGAACCAGCGTCGACGGGAAGTAACGCATCGTCTCGCTGTCGCCGTTGAGTTGGGCAAACGGCTCGCGGTCGGATTCGCGCCACTGGCGCAGCAGCAGCCGGTCGGTCGACAGCGTCACGGCGGCGGGTCGCCGTCTGGCAGCCGCCAGCCGGGCCCGGCCGCCAACTCGAGCGCCGCTTGCGGCCCCCAGCTGGCCTGCGCATATCGCTGCACGGCCGGCGGCGCATCGATCACCGGCGCGCAGACCTCCCAGATCCGCTCGATCTGCTCGGCGCGGGTGAACAGCAGACGCTCGCGCAGCATCACGTCGTGCAGCAGTCGCTCGTAGGCCTCGAGCCCGTCGACACCGTCAAACGCGGCGTCAACGTCGAGCGTCAGCGCGGCACGGCCGAGCTCCAATGACGGTCCCGGGATCTTGGCCCGGACCTCGATCCGCACCTGGGGATCGTCGGACAGCTCGAACACCAACTCGGACGGCCTCGCCTCGGCGTCGGGGTCCTCGCTGGTGAAGATCCGCAGCGGCGCGTCGGTGAAGCCGATCGTGACCGTCCGTCGCCCCTGCCCCATCGACTTGCCCGTCCGCAGGTAGAACGGGACGCCGGACCACCGCCAGGTGTCGACGTAGACCTCGATCGCTGCCAGCGTCTCGACCTGCGAATCGTCGGCGACGCCGTCCGCGTCGCGGTAACCGTCGTACTGGCCGAACACCGCTCGTGCCGGATCCAATGGCCGGATTCCGTCGAACACCTTGGTCCGCTCCAGCTGCAACGACTCACCGTCGATCCGCGACGGCGGCTCGAGCGCGATGATCCCGAGGATCTGCATCAGGTGGGTGACGACCATGTCTCGAAACGCGCCGGTCTGCTCATAGAACGCCGCTCGGCCTTGGATGTCGAGCGTCTCCGGCACGTCGATCTGGACGTAGGCGATGTGGTCGCGGTTCCAGATCGGCTCGAAGATCCCGTTCGCGAACCGCAGCGCAAGGATGTTCTGCGCCGCCTCCTTGCCGAGGAAGTGATCGATCCGGTAGATCGACTCCTCGTCGAGCACCTCGTGCAGGGTGGCGTTCAGCTCTCGGGCGCTGGCGACGTCGTGCCCGAACGGCTTTTCCACCACCAGCGAGCAGTTGTCGGCGATCCCGCTGGCGCCGAGCATCCGGACCATGTTCTGCATCGCCCCCGGTGGCACCGACAGGTACGCGAGCCGCTCACCGGTGGCGCCGATCTCCGCCTCGGCAGCGCGCACCGCGGCCGCGAGTTCGCTTCCGTCCTGGTCGGTGGAGGCGACGAAGCGCAGCCGTTGCGAGAACGCCTGCCAGTGCCCGTCGAGCTCCATCCTGCCGTGCGTGCGCAGCGCCTGCTCGACGTGGGCCGGAAAATCGTCGGGGGCGTGTCGCCCGGAGCCGATGATTCGAAACTCGTCCGGCATCAGCCCGACCCGGTACAGATGAAACAGCCCCGGCAGCAGCTTGCGGCCGGCGAGGTCGCCGGTGGCGCCGAACAGCACCAGCACGCGGTCAGACGGAGTGGCGAATCCGGTTGGCATCGGTCTCCTCGTGGTCGCTCGACGCCCCAAACCCTACGCGCTACGGCGCCCGCAGCACGACCACGCGAATCACCTCGCTGAATCGTCGCGCTTCGCCGTCGGGCTCGCCGAGATCCTCGTAGCGGCGCTGCAGCTCGTCGCGATGGGTCTCAAACGCGGCCGCGCGCGACGGGTCGACAGCGACCATCCGCCGGCGCAGCGACTCCAGACCCGCGAGCGGCATCGAAAGCTCGTACTGCTCGACGGCGACCTGGCGCAGGCCCGCCGGCGGCTGCGCGAGCGCACGTTGGGCGGCGTCGCGAACGTCATCCTCATTGTCGACGATCGAGACCAGCGCGTAGAAGTCGCCGTCGGCCAATGGCTCGGCCGCATACACGAGCCCGCCCGGCCGCAGCACGCGCGCGGCCTCGGCGAGCGCCTCGCCGATCCGGTCGATCGGCACGTGATGCAGCGAGGCACGGAACACGACCAGATCGGTCGACGCGTCGTCGAGCGGCAACTGCTCGGCTCGGCCGACGAGGTACCGGGCATCGCCGTCGTCGGCGGCCCGGGCGGCCACCAGCTTCTCGTCGGAGATCTCGATCCCGACCACGCGAGCGCCGAGTCCGGTCAGCTCCCGCACCAGTGCGCCGTTGCCGCACCCGACATCGACCACGTCGCGCTGCGCCAGGTCCGTTTGGCGGCCGATGATCTCGGCATCGATCGTCGTCATCGGAGCGCACTGTAGGAGCTCGCCCTGCCGGCGCGCGTGCTGCTTGGCGATCCGCCAAGCTCCGACAATGCCCACCACGGTCGCGCTTGCATTCACGCCACCACTGGACCCGGCCGCGCTGCTCGCGCACTTCCGCGCGCGCGCCGTGTCCGGAATCGAGCAGGTTGGTGAGCGAACCTATCGCCGCAGCCTGCGGTTGCCGGGCGGTGGCGCGAGCATCGAGCTGACCCCGTCAAACGATGCCGTACGCGCCGAGCTATGGCTCGCCCAACCGTCGGATCTCGAGCCGGCGACGCGGCTGTGCCTGCAGACGCTCGGCCTGGACGACGATCCCGACCCGATCCGCGCGGCCTTCGCAGACGATCCGCTGTTGGGCCCTGCGGTCGCCGCCGCGCCCGGTCGGCGAGTGCCCGGCACACCGGACGGACACGAGCTCGCGGTCCGCGCGGTGCTTGGCCAGCAGATCTCGCTGGCGGGCGCCGCGAGCGCCGCGAGCCGGCTCGTACACGAACTCGGCGAGCCGCTTTCGCGGGCGTCGGGGACCGTCACGCACCTGTTCCCGACCGCGGCGGCGCTCGCGTCCGCCGACCCCGCCGGCTTTCGGATGCCCCGCGCCCGGGCGCGGACGCTGAACGCGTTGTGCACAGCGCTGGCGTCCGGCGAGCTCGTGCTCTCGCGCGACGCTGATCGGGGGCGGACCCGCGCGCAGTTGCTGGCACTACCGGGGATTGGTCCCTGGACCGCCGACTACGTGCTGATGCGAGCGCTCGGCGACACCGACGTGTTCCTCGCGACGGACCTCGGCGTCAAACGGTCGCTGAGGCGGCTCGGCCTCGCCGATGACCCGCGCGCGGCGACGGTGCTGGCGCAGCGCTGGCGGCCGTATCGCTCCTACGCGATGCAGTACCTGTGGGCGATGCCGGCGGTTGGTTGAGCCGCTGCGGGTCGCCGTGGCCGGATTTCAGCGCGGCGGCGAGACCAGCCGTCCGCGCAGCGCCTTGCGGTCGACCTTGCCGACGGGCGTCAGCGGGATCGCGTCGACGACCTCGACGCGACGGGGGTACTTGTATCCGCCGATCCTGTCTCGCGACCACTGCACGAGCTGCTCGCCGCTGCAGCGTGCGCCGGCGCGCAGCGCGACGAACGCGACCACCTCCTCGCCGTGGCTCGGCGACGGCTCGCCGACAACCGCGGCGAGCGCGACGTCCGGATGCTCGACGAGCGCGTCCTCGACATCCCGCGGGTAGACGTTGAATCCACCGCGGATGATCAGGTCCTTGAGCCGATCGACGACGTAGAGATATCCGTCATGATCGAGCCGGCCGACATCGCCGGTGTGCAGCCAGCCGTCGCGGATCACCTCTGCGGTGGTCTCCGGTGCCTGCCAGTAGCCTCGCATCAGCCCGGGCGAGCGCACGCAGATCTCACCCGGCTCACCGGTCGGCAACGGCCGATCGGACTTGTCGCGGATCTCGACGCGACAGCCGGGCACCGGCAGCCCGACCGACCCGGTGCGAACCCGGCCGACCGGATTGGTGGCAACCAGTGCGGCACTCTCGGTCAACCCGTACCCCTGCCGGATCGAGGCCGACGGCACTCGCGTGGTGAACTCTCGCTCGGTCTCGGGCGCCAGCGGCGACGCGCCGCAGCTGACGAACACCAGCGACGAAAGGTCGTGGTCCTCCAGCGGCGCCGCCAGCAGCGCCTGCAGCATCGACGGGACGACGGCCGTCAGCTGCAGCCGGTGCTCGCTCACCGCCCGCAGGAACGGATCCACCGCAAACCACCGCAGCAGCACCGCGAGGTCGGGCTCGCTGCCGTGAAAGCCGATCACGGTCACCAGCAGGCCGTACGCGTGCGACAGCGGCAGCGTGCCGAGCGAGCGGTTGATCCCGTCGACGTGCGAGGTGCTGTACCCGGCGCTGCCCACGTAGTGCAGCGCCTCGTGCGACAGCATCACGCCCTTCGCGCGTCCGGTGGTGCCCCCGGTGTACAGCAACGCGGCCAGGTCGTCGGGCCGCCGGGCGACGATCGCGCCCGGATCGGCGGTTTCGAGCTCGGCCAGCGCGAGCACGTCAGCCTCGGTCGCGCCGTCGACGGAGATCACGTACGGCGCCGACGGCAGCCTGACCGTCGCCTGGCGGACCTTGTCGACGAACTCCGAGGTGGTCACCACCGCCCGGGCACCGCAGTCGCGAAGCAGCTCATGCAGGTCGTCGGCGGGCAGCAGGAACGTCGCCGGAGTCGCGACCAGGCCGGCTCGCCAGATCGCTTGGTAGACGACCCCGACCTCCGGACAGTTGGCCATCGTCACCGCAACCCGTTCACCCGGCTCGATCCCGAGCTGCTGCAGCCCCGTCGCGATCGCGCAGGCCCGCCCGTACAGCTCCGCCGACCGGTGCCAGCGGCCCTCGAACAGCAGCGACTCGTAATCGCCACGGCGTGCAAACGCGCGCTCGGCAGCCACGGCCAGATGCTTGCTCTCGGACACGCACCGGCAGCCTACATTTCCGCCGTCACGAGGGGCGGGCTACGGCGTCCGTACAAGCGCACCTGCCGATCCTTGGACAGTGGGCCAAGCTCAGGCGCGGCGGCAGCCGCGATCATCGTTGTACCGTCGATGCCAGGAGGTGGATGCGATGAGTCCCGAACGAACCCAGGCTTACCAGCGGGTGATGCGCACGCTGTCAGAGCTCGGCCCAAGCAAGTTGTTGGCGCCCGAACAGGATCGGATTCGCGACGCTGCGGACACGTTGATCTTCTGGGGCGGTCTCAGTGACGAGCCGACGCCCGCCGGCGCGATCGCGGACATCGACGAGCTCTGTGACGAGCTCGTCGACCGCGGACGCTGGGAGCGGGTGACCGCCGACCGGCTCGCGCAGGACGTGCGGAGCTGCGGACCGCGCGCCGACGCGGAGTCGGCCGTCGGAGCCGCGTAAAGGAGCCCTGAAGCCGGTCGGTGTACGACGATCCGTTCGAGCTGCGGCGATTTCACGACGCCCAGGACCGGGGCGACATCTACGACGCCGCCCTGTCGCAGCTGCGAGTCGGCCGCAAACAGGGCCACTGGATCTGGTTCGTGTTTCCGCAGCTGGCCGGGCTCGGCTCAAGCCCGGCCGCGCGTCGCTACGCGATCGCCTCGCTTGACGAGGCCCGGGCCTACCTCGCCGACCCCGTGCTCGCCGCCCGACTGCGGAGCTGCTGCCAGGCGCTGATCGCGCTGGCGCCCGGGATCGCTGCCACCGCCGTGCTCGGCGGCATCGACGCGCTCAAGCTGCGCTCGTCGATGACGCTGTTCGAGCTTGCCGGCCCGCATCAGCCGCTGTTCGCCGAGGTCCTGGAGCGCTTCTACGACGGCGAGCGCGACCCGGCGACGTTACGGCTGCTCGTTAGAGCCAACTGAGTTGACCGCGAAACGATGGCGAGAAGGTGCGGATAATTCGCAGGCGTTCGCCAAAGTTCCGCCGACGCTTCCAGAAACCGCTGAACGGTTCCTTCAGGACGCGAGCTCGCGCCGCTCGGCGGCCGCGCGCCCGTAGGCCGCGCACCCCTGCAGATGATCGTTGACCAACCCCATCGACTGCATGAACGCGTACACGGTTGTCGGTCCGACGAACCGCCAGCCACGGCGCTTGAGGTCTTTCGCAAGCGCCGTCGACTCCGTCGTCGTGGTGAACGCCGCCGCCTCGGCGCGGGTCAGCGCCCGGGCGCGCGGTTGCGGCGCGAACCCCCATACGTATCCGGCGAGCGACCCTTCCGCCGCGACCAGCTCGACGGCGCACTGGGCGTTGTTGATCGTCGCCTCGATCTTCCCGCGGTGGCGCACGATCCCCGCGTCCTGCAGCAGCCGCTGCACGTCGTCGGGACCGAACCCCGCGACGCGTTCGAAGCGGAACCCGTCAAACGCCGCCCGGAAGGCCTCACGCTTGCGCAGGATCGTCAGCCACGAGAGGCCGGCCTGAAAGCCCTCGAGCGCGAGCTTCTCGAACAGGTGCATGTCATCGAGCACCGGGAAGCCCCACTCCTGGTCGTGATACGCGCGGTAGTCGGGGGCCGAGTCGGCCCAGGCGCAGCGCCCGACCCCGTCCTCCCCGATCGCGATCCCGTCCGTCGGCGGCTCGGTCATCGTCAGACGCAGCCTACGCCGGTGAGCTGGAGGCGCACCGTGCGCGCGCTGGTGCCGCCAGGCGTGACCCCGGCCTGCCGCGTTGCGCACACCGCCGCAGGGCGACCGCATCAGAGGTCGCGCCAGACCGCCCCGACCATCTTCGCCTGGTCGCTGACGATCGTCAGGAATCCCTCCGGTGTGGTGATCGGCACGTTGCCGGTCGCGATCATGAACGTCACCCGGCGGCCACTGCGGGTCGTGGCGTAACCGGCGAGGCTGTTGCCGAGCACCATCAGCTGTCCGGCCGGGTTGCCGACGACGCGGTTGCCGGTCTTGATCTGGGCGTGACCGGCGGCGGGTGAGTGGGTCAGGACGTTGGCGAGCGTTCCGTCGCGCCCGAGGATCGGCAGCCCGGCACGCAGGGCGCGCCCGTAGCGCGTGTTGACGACCCCGCGCAGGAACATCGCCAGCGCGTGCGGGCTCGAGCGGCCCTGGTCGTCAGAGCCGGCTCCGTCCTGCGGGAACAGGCTCCCACGTGGCACCCCGACCATCGTCGCGGTCCGCACCTCTGCCTTGATGCCGGCTTGGCAGTTGCGGCTGTGCAACCTGACCGCGGCCAGGCAGACCATCAGGTCGGCGCCACGGTTGTAGCTGACCTTGAGGATCAGCTTGGCGTACTGCGCAAACGTCGCAGAGACGTGCAACGCGACCCGCTGCGATCGCCGATAGCTCCCGCGCGCGGGCAGCAGCGCGGCCGGGTTGGCACCTGTCGCCGGCGCGCTGACGGCGACGCCGGCGCGGCGCAGCGCGATGATCATCGCGGTCCGCGCGAAAGCCGATGGGTGATCGACCTCCCAGACCCGCAGCACCGGGCCGCCGCCGGCGGCGATCTGGCCCGCAACAAGCAGCCGCCCTGGGCTCGGCTCGGTCACGTTGATCGTCGTCGTCTGCTTGCGCCCGACGGTCGTGACCCGGTTGATGATCGTGTAGGACGGCGTCACCGGCCGTGGCGCGATCGTCGCCGGGCGGCCGACCCGGCTCGGTTTGACGAGCAGATCGACGAGGTTCTCGTTGAACCAGATCGCCGGCATCTTCCCGTCCGGGAACCCGTCGTACTCGCGGAACAGCCGGTTGTCGATCACGACGTTCCCGTCGACGCGGGTGATCCCCGACGATCTGATCTGCCTCGCGAGCTGATTCATCGCGGTCCACGGGTTGCCGTGCGGCTCGACCGCGCCGGGCAGCTGATCGGCGTAGCTGTGATCGACCTTCGGGAGGTTCTCGTACGCCAGCCTCCCGCCCGGAAGCTGGCGCAGGCCGAAGGTCAGGTCCCCGGAGGCGACCAGCACGAGGTTGCCGGTGAGTGTGCCGCCGCTGACCCGGCCCTCGCGGTAGACCGGTGTGCGGAATCGATAGCCGGTTCCATACAGACGCAGACCGGTCGCGACCGAGTAGATCTTCATCGTCGAACCGGGATCGAACATCTGGCGGGGGTTCTGCGCGGCAAGCACCCGGCCGTTGGCTGGCCGAGGATGTCATACCCCCAGGTCGACCGCCGGTAGATCGGTTTGCGTTCGATCCGCGCGATCAGCCGTGTCAGCGCTGCGGGACCGCGCGCGCGCCCGGAGGCGCTCGCCGTGGTCGCGCTCGCCGCCGACGCGATCACGGTGATCAGCGCTGCGATCACCCACGCCGCGCGGCGCCGCCGCGTCGTCGCACCCATCGCTTGCTTGCCGTGCCCGCTCGTGTTCACCATCGCCCCCACCGGTTGACCTGACAACGTCGCTGACTATCACAAGCGCCCCGGCGGGCGCGCCGACGGGAAGGCGGCGAAACCTGCGATCCTGCGGATCGGGTCAAGGCCCGCTCGACTCGTCAACCCGCAGAGGAGCTACACCGATGACAGGGAAGGCTGACTTCACCGAGGACGAATGGAAGCTCGTGCTCGAGGCGCCCCCAAGCGCCGGTCTGATGGTCATCACCGCCCAGAAGGGCGGGACCTTTCGCGAGACGATCGCGATGGCCAAGGTCTACGCCGCCGCGCGCCAGGAACATGGCGAGAGCGAGCTGCTCGACGCGATCGCGGCCGCCAAGCCCGAGCGCGACCACAGTCATTACCACTCGCAGGAGGAGCTCAAGCAGGGAGTGCTGCAGCACCTGCACGACGCCGTAGCGTTGCTCGAGACGAAGGCCGCCCCGGAGGAAGTCGGAGACTACCGGCGTTTCATCCTCACGCTGGCCGACAAGGTCGCCGGCGCCCACCGCGAGGACGGCAAGAGCGTCAGCGACTCCGAGCAGCAGGCGATCGCCGAGATCACCACGGCGCTGGGCGGCGACGAGGGCTGATCAGCCGGGGTCCGATGCTCGCGGCGCCGGGCAGCCCGGCGCCGCCTCGGAACTCAGCCCGATGTACGCACGACCAGTGACTGCGGACCGGCCGAGCGGCCGTGTGCGGTTACCAGAACCTCAACCCCGCGGTGGGTGGTGGACATGTGGTGGGGTACCGCCCGGCCATCGAGCGTGACCGACCTCACCGAGCTCCCCGCGGGGATCACGGCTCCGATCGTCAGCGCCAGACCCCTGGCCCCGCTCACCTCGGTCCGGAAGCGGCCAGCGCTCTGGCTGGCGGCCACGCTCAGCTGATCAGCTCCGATCTTGAGCTGCCGGACCGACCCTGTCGGCCACGACGCCGGCAGATCGGGCACCACCTGCAGCGAGTGGCTCGGAACGTCGGGCGACACCCCGAGGATGTCGTGTGCGGTGGTCCACAGCAGACCGAACGAGGACCACGCCTGCATGACATTGGCCCGGCTGGTGAACGCCTGGTAGGGGTCGTATTGACTGCTGCGGGCGAGCTCGGGTAGCGAGCCCGGCATTTCGACGGTGAGCTGGCTGGCCACCTTGTCCATGTAGGAGGTGGACTGCTTCGTGCGGCCGTAGTTGGCCTCGGCGGCGGCCATCGCCCCGGTGCCGACCAGGTAACAGGTCTGCCCGCCGGTGCCCGACGGCCCGCCGACACCGTCGACGTACAGGCCACAGGGCCCGGTGAAGGTGGCGCCCTGCATCGTCGTCAGGGCGGAGTCGGCGTGACCGGCCGGTGCGATGTCCTGCTCCATCGGGGCCACGCTGATCCACCACCGCTGCTGGAGCGGCTCGCCGGCGTGAGCGCACACCCCCTCGGTCGCGACGCACATCGAGTCGGCGTAGAGGTTCTGGCTGGAGAGCCACCATTGATCGAGGGATGCGAGCATCCGAGCTCGTCGTTGCGCGGCCCAGGCCGCGGTTGCATGATCTCCCATCGCGACGGCCATACCGTGGAGGGCTGAAAGCGCCTGCACGGTTTCAGCGGCGACGTCGAGGACCTGTCCGCCCAGCGAGGTGTTCTCCGCAATGCCATCCCCCGCCGGCCAGACGCTGCCCGTCGGATCGAGGCTGGCGAGGTAGTGCTCACCGGCCTTGATGAACGCATAGTTGTCCTTCAGAACGGCCGCGTTGCCGGACCACTGCCAGACGAGGTTGGCCGTGATCGCGAACTGCGCGGTCTCGTTGATGTCGCCCGGCTGGCTGTTGTCGCCGTAGTACACGGCCCCGGTGGAGTTGATCTCGTGCACGACCTTGCCCGTGCTGCCGTTGACGATCCTGGAGACCGTGCGGATCGCGTCGAGCTGTTGGATCGCCGTTCGCCACTGCCCGGAGACCGCGAGCCCGTAGGTGCTGTATGCGCCGTCGGTCCCGAAGAACTCGGCGTAGTCGGGGTAGGCCGCAGCGATCCCGGACAGGCTGGGAACGGTGGCGGTCGCCGGCGGGTAGGCGGTGCCGGCGTTGACGTCGCGAATCTGGAGGTGTTTCACCGTCCGATGAAGATCGGCGAGGTTGAGCTTGCTCCAGAGCAGTGCCCGATTCACCGCGGCATCGGGAACCCGGAAGCTGCTCTGCCCGGCGACGCGGTCGCGCTCTGCCACCTTCTCGGCGAGTAGGCGCCCCGGGTGATCAAGACCCGTGCGCAGCGACCGCAGCGCCTGCGCGGAGCCGAACTGAGAGCCGGACACCGCCACCCAGAGGGTCCTGCCGCGGGCGGGAACATCAAGCTTCCAGGCGAGCTGTCCGCCGGCGCCCTTGGAGCCGAACACCGTCTGCTGGGCTGCCGTGGTCGGCCCCCAGTCCGCGCCCCCGGTGGCGACCTGATCCGGCGCAAGATTGGCTCCCACGTCCGCGTACCAGCTGGTCCCGGTTTGGTTGAACTGCACGCCGTGGCCCTGGACCGACGCGGTGTCGGGGTGCTCGACCGCGTCCGCTGTCGGTGTGGTCGACGACCACGGATAGGCCGCCATCACCTGGCTGTGCGCCTGCGCAACCAGATTGACGTCACGGGCACGGCCACCCACCGGCACCAGCGTGAGGCCGACCAGCACCACCGGGGTCCCGTCAGGGGAGAACTCGGTGAGCGTGGGTCGGACACCATCGGTCACCGGATAGGAGAGCCGGACGAATCCGGGCCCACTGGTGTATTTGGTGGCCTGGTCCAGCCAGGAACCGTGGAGCCGGAACCACAATCCGTCGAGCGCCTTGATCGGCGGTGCCCAGAACCCGCCCATCTGGCCGGTCGTGTGCCAGCCGATCGGAGGAAACGATCCGTTCTCCACCCCGACCACGTACGCACGGGTGCCGGCCGCGACGTAGCGGCGCTTGCCCAGAATCGTGTCGGCCGAGATGCTCGGACTGGCACCCGCCTGCGGCACGCCCGCCAGCCGGGTCATGCCGGCGCTGGGTGGGTGGGCGGCGCTCGTTGCGCTCGCGCTCGCACCACCTGCCGCCGCGCCGACCGCGATCGCGGTCGCTGCGAACATCACCCAGGCCAACGCCCAGGCTCGTTTTGCCGTGCCAAACGCTGTCATCGCCTCTCCCTCTCTCTGGCCCGGCGGGCCAACACCACGCACGGGTTATTGCCCCGCCGCGCCCGGGTTATGCGCGACTGGCGGTCGAGAATGCTGGAAAGCAACCTCTGGCCGGACCGGCGATCTGATGAGGTCGGCAAATCCGAGTCAACCCTCGTCAACTCGGCGGCCTCCCTACGTCAGGAACGGCCGCGGGCCGGATTGCTCAGACCACGCCTACTGCCAGTCGAATACGAGCTCGACCTCGGTCAGCTCGGCGTAGCGCTTGCGCGTGAAGTGGTGCGGGACGCTCTCGGACACGATTCGTGCTGCGGGGTCCCAGAGCGCGACCCAGCCGATCACCACGATTCCCTGCGAGATGCCGGCGACCAACACATCCGTGCTCTCACGGTCAAGGATCGTCGAGACGGCGATCGTCAGCAGGAAGATCAGGATCCCGGCCCAGATCGCGAGCCGGTCGTGGCGCGTCAGCGGGTTGGCGTGCCGGAACGGTTTCGTGTAGCTGCGGAAGTCACTGCGAATCGCCTCCCGAACCTGGTCGTGATCGCCCGCCGGCCGTTCGGCGGCGGCTATCCGTATGTGCAATATGGGCCGACCCGGACGGACCAGCTCCCACTCGTCGAGCAGGAATTGGCGGACCTCGTAGCGCAACGAGCGCTCCGCGATCGGCCGCGCATCAAACGGCTCGAACAGCTCGTCGACCGTGTTGACGCGGATCGCGAACTCGCTGGCGACTTCGGGGAGATCTCGCCCGCGACGTTGCCGGTGGCGACGCGCACGCCAGCTCATCGGGTACTCGCCGCTGCGGCCACTGCCCAGCTAACGATCCGGTCGCCGGCCAGCCCCTCGGTCTCCCGGCTCACACGATCCCCCTCTCATTCGGATCCCAGCGCGGCGGGAAGCTACCAGAGCCGTTCGCTGCCCACCAAGGCGCTACCAGGCGCGCACTCGGCCGGGAAGCAGCCGGATCGCGGTCGAGAAATCCGCGATGAACCCGTCCGGGGTTCCCCACGGTCCACTGCGTATGCGGCTGTCGTACTTGGCCACGTAGGCAGCCCATCGGTCACTGGGCAGCTCGCCGATGATCTCCGCGCTTGCGTGCATCGTGAGTACGCCACCACCCGTGGCGGTATCGCCGTCGAGGTTGAACGACACCTTCGGATTGGCGGCGATGTTGCGCAGCTTGGCCGTGTTCGGCTGACTCAGCGCGACGATGTCCTGCCCGTCGTAGTGAAACCAGATGTAGGACGCCTGCGGCTGCCCGTCGGCCCGAACCGTCGTCAGCCACGCCAGCGGCGCGGACCGCAGGCGCTCGTCCGATAGCTGATCGACCACGGCCGCGATCCTACCCTCCGAGGCCCGCGTGGGGCGCCTGCGTCCGGGGGGCGGGTCCGGTCCTCTGGACCTGGTGACCGCTCGGAAATCAGCACCCGCGATGTGGGTGCGTTGAGCACCGCCACTTCAGAGCTCGATACTTGCGGGGATGGAGCGCAGCTTGCTGGTTTCGCTGATGGGCCCCCCGGCGCTTGAGCGCGACGGTGGTGGTCTGGTCGCGCCGCGCGGCCGGAAATCGTGGGCGGTGTTGGCGTATGTGGCGCTGGCAGAGGTACCGGTCTGGCGATCTCGGCTCGCGGCGCTGTTATTCGCCGACGCGCGCGATCCGCTGGGGGCGCTGCGGTGGACGCTGGCGGAGTTGCGTCGCGCTCTGCACGTGCCTGATGCCCTGCGTGGCGATCCAGTGACCTTGGGGCTTGGCGCGGAGGTCACGATCGACGTGGTGGAACTGCATCACGGGCGAGGCGATCTGGAGTTGGCGCGAGGGGAGCTGCTGCAGGGCGTCGAGCTGGACGCCGGGCCGGTGTTCGACGCATGGCTGTTGGTCGAGCGTCGTCGCCTGGCCGGCATCTGTGAGGGAATGCTGCGACACGCGGCGCTTCGTGAGCTCGGTGCAGGCCACCCGACGCAAGCGGCGACGCTGGCCCAGGCCGCGCTTGAGTTCAGTCCATACGACGATGCGCTGCACGAACTGCTGGTCCGATGCCTCGCGCAGAGCGGGGACGTCGGTGCGGCTCGCCATCACGTCGTCGCCTGCGAGGTCCTGTTCACGCGGGAGCTCGGCCGACCGCCGGATCCGAGCATCCGCGGCGCCGCCGATCCGAGCGAGGTGGCGGCGGCGATTGGCGACCGCGGCGCCGCGCTCGCTCAATGGCGTGCCGGGCTCACGGCGATCGACGCCGGCGCGGTGGAGCCGGGAATCGCTTGCCTGCGCATGGCGCTGGCCGAGGCCCGTGCGGCGCAGGACCCCGGGATCCTGGCGCGCGTCCTGGCCGATCTGGGTATCGCGCTGGTACACGCGATCCGCGGCGGCGACGAGGAGGGCGTGGCGCTTCTGCACGAAGCGCTCGAGCTCGCCGAGGGCGTTGATCAACGCCCGCTGGTGGTCGTGGTGTGCCGCGAGCTCGGCTACGTCGACGTGCAGGCCGGCCGCGGCGCGTCGGCCGGCCGCTGGCTCGCCCGGGCGAGCGCGGACGCACGGGGCGATGCGGAGCTCGGCGCGGTTCTCGGGGTGCGCGGGATGGCGCTTTCAGACCGCGCGTACTATGGGGCCGCGATCGAGCTGTTGGAGCGATCGGTGGCCGCTGCCGAGCGCTGTGGCGATCGCCGCCAGCAGGCCTGGTCGCTCGCGATCCTGGGTCGCGCCCGGCTGCTGCGTGACGAGCTGGCGGCGGCGGCGGAGATGCTCGATCGATCGCTGATGCTGATCGATGCCGACGGCTTCATCGCGCTGCAGCCACTGCCTGAGTCGCTGCGGTCCGAGGTGGCTCTTCGCCAGGGGGCGATCGAACACGCCGCAACGCTGGTCGAACATGGATTCGCGCTCGGATGTCGGCTCGGTGACCCCTGCTGGGAGGGCTTCGCCGCGCGGGCGACGGGTCTGCTGCACCAGGCGCGCCATCAGCCGGAGTCGGCGCTGCAATGGTTTCGCGACGCCGTCGCTCGGTGTGCGCGCGTTTCGGACCGCTACATCTGGCTCAAGGCGTTCGCACTGGAGGCTCTGGCCGCCCACGCGGTGCGTTACGGGGCGCCGACCGAGGCCGAATCGGCACTCGATGAGCTCGCGCTGCTCGCCGCGCGTGGAGACATGCGCGAGCTGGTCGTCCGGGCGGCCATCCATCGCGACCGGCTCTCGTCCCCCGCCGCGCTGCGGGCCGTCGCGCCGCTGGCCGAGGCGATCGACAACCCGGCGCTGCACGCAGCGAGCACCACGATCTGAGCGGTCACACGCGAGCTCACACGCCCCCCTGATCAACTGTCGGCGTCCAACCACACACCGAAGGAGAACGCCATGCCGTTGATCAACGTGAAGCTCATCGAAGACGTCTTCACCCCCGCTCAGAAGGGCCAGATCGTGGAGCGCCTCACCGACGCGATGGTCTCGATCGAAGGCGAGAACATGCGAGGCCTCACCTGGGTCGTCGTCGAGGAGGTTGCCAGCGGCGATTGGGGTATCGGCGGCAAACCGGTGACAACCGCGGATGTCAAGGCAGTCGCTGCCGGCACCGCCGCCTAGCGTCACGCCTGCGACACGGCCGGCGCTGCAGCACCGGCCAGCGCGGGCGGCTCGCTCCCGTTTGACTGGGCCGACACCGCAGCCGACGGGAACCACGATCCCGCGCTGCTTGGCGTTCAGCTCGGGCCGAATCGTTCGGTCCGGATCCTGGCGACGTCGTAGCCGCTGTCCATCAGCAGCCCGGTCGCGGTTTCGACGAACCCATTGGGGCCGCAGACGTAGGCATGCCCGTCTGGCCAGGCGACCCCGGCGACGAGTTCGGCGGAGATCCGTCCGGTCGCTCCCGTCCACCCCTCCGACGTCCTGCGGGTATAGGTCAAGGTCGTCTCCTCACCGAGCTCGTCGCGGTAGAAGACATCGTCGGGGGAACGGACGGAATAGAGCAATCGGGTCGGAACCTCGGGGTGCGCGCGGCGACGGTGGCGAAGCATCGACATCAGCGGCACCACGCCGGAGCCGCCGCCGATCAGCAGCAACGGGGAGCTGCCCTGCCAGGTGAAGTACTCGGTCAGCGGGCCTCGTAGCTCGAGTTCGTCGCCCACCTCCACGACGTCATGCATGAACGGCGAGACCTCGCCGTCCATCAGGCAGTCGACGGTCAGTTCGATCTCACCCACGTCCAGCGGGCTCGAGGCGACCGAGTAGGAGCGGATCGCCTGATAGCCGTCGGGGGCGGTCAGCCGCAGCGTGTAGTACTGGCCCGGGAGGTGGGCCCGCCACTGCGGCAGGCTCAGCCGAAATGACTTCGCGCGTGGCGTCTCCACGCGTATTGAGGTCACGTGGCCGGTCTGCCAGGGAACCGGCTGCGCATCGGCGGGGGCGGTGGCCGTGCTCATGCTCTCAGTCACCCTGGAAGCGTTGTTCTTTGAACGGATCGCCGTAGTCGTGGTAGCCGTACTGCTCCCAGAACCCGGGCTCGTTGTGATCCAACAACCGCAGCCCCTGAATCCATTTCGCCGATTTCCAGAAGTAGAGATGCGGAACCAGCAGGCGCGCGGGGCCCCCGTGCTCGGTCGGCAAGGGGCCGCCCTCGTGATCCCACGCGACCCAGGCCTGCCCACCGCGAACGTCGGCCAGCGGCAGATTGGTCGTATATCCGCCGTAGCTGAACGCCAGGACGTGGGTCGCGGTCTGCTGGATGTCGACCAGGTCCAGCAGCGTGTCGACCGACACTCCCGCGAAGCTGGTGCCGAGTTTTGACCAGCGCGTCACGCAGTGGATGTCGCCCTCGAAGGTCGACGCCGGCAGGCGATGAGCCTCCTCCCAGCTCCACGTTCGCGGCTGGGCCACCAGGCCTTCCACCGTGAAGCTCCAGTCGTCCGCTGCGATCTGCGGCGTTGGCCCAGCGGTCAGGACCGGGAAGCCTTTCTCCAGGTACTGCCCGGGCGGTAGCCGTGCCGCCATCTCCTCCGGCACGCGGCGGCGTCCAAAGAACCCTCGGGTGGCCATCGCCGAACGGTCTCACACTCTGCCCGATACGACAACACCGGCACCCGGCGCCGGCTCTACGCGCCGGTCAAGCAGCGGCCCGATCGACGAAGCGGACGACGGGGTTCGAACCCGCGATCTTCGGCTTGGGAACCACGAACGAGCCCTCTTTTTGTGCTCGTTGCGGGCACCTGGGGGCCTGAAATGCCTGATTTGGCGTTTTTTAATTCAGAAGGTTGCCCACCACCGGGCACGGTCGGGCAACTGTCCTCCGGAGCGAGCCGCTCTGAGCAGGGTTATTAAGCTCTCTCTTCACCGACACGTCGACGTTCGTAGCACGGGTGCTACTGTCTAGATATGCCTCGAGACCTGACCCAGCGCGAGCTTCGCAACGAGAGCGGCGAGATCATGCGGGCGCTTGATGCCGGCAAGGCCTTTCGGGTGACCCGCAACGGCGTCCCTGTCGGCGAGCTGACACCCATGCGTCGTCGTCGGTTCATTACGCGCGACAGCGCTCTAACCGCGTTCGCCGTGGCCGCGGCCATCGACGCTGACCGGTTCCGCGCCGACGTCGACGGACCGCTCGACCAGGACCCGGCGCCGCGTGGCTGAGCACGCGGCCGGACTGATCGACACCTCGGTCGTCATCGCGCTCGATCACCTCGAGGCGCTCGACCTCCCCGACGAGCTGGCGATCGCCGCGATCACGCTCGCTGAGCTCGCCGCCGGTCCGCATGCGACAGACGATTCCGCCGAGCGCGCCCGACGCCAACAGCGACTGCAGATCGCCGAGGCGACCTTCGACCCCCTCCCCTTCGACGCCGACTGCGCCCGCGCCTACGGCCTGGTTTACGCACAGACCATCAGCGCCGGTCGTAAGGCCTGCGGGAACCGAGCGGTCGACTTGCTGATCGCCGCCACCGCCCTAGCCAACGAGCTGCCGCTCTACACCGCCAACGTCACCGACTTCGCGGCTCTGGGCCCGTTGCTGGAGATCAGCGCCGTTCCGGCCAGCACCTGACCCACAAACGCCCGTCAAGCTAACCCCAGGCGCGCTCAAACCCCGGTCGCCCACGACATCGAGCGCCTGTATCAAGCATGCCAACCGAGACCGCCGGTCTGGCGACGTAGCATCAGTTCCTGGCTGAGCTGACCCGCAAGGCCGTCGGGTAGGGTCGGCATATGGGCCTGCGCCTCCGACCTGTGGAGGATGGCGATCTTGATGGGCTATTCGTGTTCGAACGCGACCCGGCGGCGGTTGAGATGGCCGCCTTCACTCGTGCAGACCCGTCGGATCGTCAGGCGTCGGGCTTCGTCGAGATTGGCCGAGAGATCTCCTACGCGGATGGTGTCGCTCGCGAGATTGTGGAGCGCATCTACCGACGAGAGCTATAACGGCGGCCGAACCGCGCTGGGATCGCGTGACACGCGTCGTTTCGGCGAAGTGTTCGCCGTCTGGATGGGCCGAGACCGCCCGTTTCACGAATTAGAGGCGCGCCGACGAGGCGCGCGGCCCGCGAACCAGCTTCCGCTTCGACTCGGGCGGGGACGCAAGCTGCAGCCGACGCGACGCTGCCCGAAGCGGCGACATACCAGCACGGCATTTCTGAGTCCTCGGGTGTTCGCCCGCCTGTGCATACGTACCCGTGCCGGGGTCCGCGGAGGGCGCCGGTGGCGAACGGGATGATGACCGTGGGGACGAAAGCGACCGAGCTCGCGGTCGCGGCAGGCGCTGCGATGCCAGTGGCCGGTGGCCGGGGTGAGGCGGTGTTAGAGGTGGTGAGAGCTTGTGGTGCGTGAAGAGTCTGGCGACGATCGGGCAATAAGAGACATGCATGGAGACAAGACCGACGCCGCGGTCATCTGGGCGTCTCGAAAGGACCGAGCCGCGTTCGGGCTGATCTTTGATCGCCACTGGCCACGGATCTATCGGTATTGCGTCGAGCGTGCCGGGCCTGCCGCGGGGGAGGATGTTGCGGCAGAGACGTTTCGCGTCGCGTTCACCGAGCGCAAGCGCTACGACGGCCGTGACGATGCGGCGCCGTGGCTGTATGGGATCGCGACCAACCTGTTGCGTCGGTGGTTTCGCGCTGCGGCACGCGGATCGCGGGCGATGTCACGGCTCGGCAGTGAGGTCAGCGGTGAGGAGCTGGATGAGATCGTCGAGCGGCTGGACGCCGAGTATCTCAGCCCACAACTGAGTTCGGTGCTGGCTCGACTGTCCCCGGCTGACCGCGACACGCTGCTGCTGCACACGTTCGCTGATCTGACCTATGAGCAGATCGCCCGCGCCACCGACGTTCCCGAGGGGACCGTCGCGTCGCGCCTCAATCGTGCCCGCGCCCTGGTGCGTGCTCATCTCGAATCCCTGGAGCTGTGCTGATGCCTTCCAACGTCGAAGAGTTCACGTGGGTGACCGACCACCGCTTGGACGTTCCCGACCCCGACGGCGCCATGACCGACCGCGCACGGATGGCGCTCGTGGATCACATGTCGGCCGCCACCGATCGGCCCGGGCGCCGGCTGCCGTGGCTGATCGCCGCGACCGCCGTTGCGGCCGGCGCGGCCGGCGCGGTCGGCGCGGTGGTCCTCGCCGGCGGGTTGGGTGCCGGCTCGGCCGTGCGCCACAGCGGATCGCCCACGCCGGTCGTGAGCCTCGCGCCGCAGGCCGTCAAGCCGTCGCTCGTGGTGCTGCACGTCGCAGGCCGCGCCGCTCAGACCCCCGCGCTGCCCGGCAACGCAACCCTGGTCAAGCAATCCACCGACGTCATCACGCCGGGTCGCGCGCCGACGGTCTTCACGGGCTATGACCTGTACCAGGACAACGGTGACTACTACTACGGTCAGACGTTCGCGGCCTTGCGTTCGGCGGCCAGCGATCCCTCGCCGTCTGATGCGCACGGCGCGCCGTTCGGTCAGATCGTCGCCGCCGCGGCCGCCTCGGCGGATCTGACCCCGACGCGGGCCGCCGACAAGCTCTTGGCGGCCGACCCGCACCCCACGCCCAAGGTCGGACAGACCGACACGACGCAAGGCAAGCCGTTCACCTGGACTCAGGCTGCGGTCGACCGCGACCTGGACGGCATCGAATGGCAGGCAATCAGCGCAGCGCTCGAGGGCGGCGCCGGAAAACCGCAGGTCCGCGCCGGAGCGCTGCGCGCAGCGGCAGCGATGCCCAACACGAGCGTGACCAGCACGACCGACGACGGTCAACCGGTCGTCGAGGTCACCTGGCACCAGGGGCCCGGTCAGTATGTCGAGAGCCTGACCGTCGACAGCCAGACCGGAGTTCTGCTCCTCGCACACGGCGGCGGCAGCCCGACCGGCGTGACCAGCACCACGACCTACAACGTCAGCCGGGTCACCGCACCGAGCCTCACCGCGGCGCACTAACACCCCAGCCGCAGTCGCGGAACGCTACAGACCAGCTCCAGAATCGGCTTCTGTAGCTCGCTCTGTAGCCACGTCCGTAGCCAGAGCTGGGCTATACGGACGTCGTGTGAGCGGTCAAAATGGGCTCGATCTCGCGCGCCTCGAGCTCGCCGCGAGCAATCGACTGGACCAGCTTCTCGGCGTCGTCGACCGTGAACTCCAGGTTGCGGTCGTTGAGCAGGCAGAACGTTCGGGTTGCCGACCAGGCGAGCCGTTTGTTGCCGTCGACCAGCGCGTGGTTGCGCGCGATCGCGTGCATCAGCGCCGCGGCCTTGCCGGCGAACGCGGGTAGGCGTCCTCGCCGAACGCGGTCGTCCGTGGCCGAGCGGCCGCCGAGGCGAGCAGACCGCGATCGCGGACGGACGAACTCGCCGATCACTCCGGCCGCGATCTCCAGCAGATCGTCAACGCTCAGATAGTCCAGCGGATCAGTCGTCACCGACTGAGGCGGTCGAGCAGCTCCGCGTCCTCACGCCGGACCCGCTCTACCGCGGCCCGCAGCCGCTGCGGCCGGTCCGAGACGTAGTCGGCGATCGCGGCGCGAGCGACCTCCTGCATCGAGCGCCCCTCGGCCGCCGCCTTAGCCCGCAGCGCCTCGGTCTCGGCATCGGTCAGCCTCAGATTCATCGCCATCGCCTCGATGGTACCGCCGTGGTACCGCACGGGACCGTCGGACCAGTTGACGACTCGCGACAACTACGACCACCGTCAACGACACTCCGCGACGTGCGACAACGTGCGACGACGTCGCGATAAAAGCTCGTCTTTACAGGGAAATCGAGCGCCGAGGGCGTATTCTGTGTTGCGTGAGTACGACTCACGGTCAAGCAGTTCTGACGTAATCATGACCTCCTCGGCGCCGCTCACTCGCGCTGATGTGCTCACCGCCGCCGAGGCGAGCCGGCTGCTGGGGATCCCGCGCAGCACGCTCTACGCGCTGGCTCGCCGCCACGACTTGCCGGCGCATCAGATCGGCCGCCGCTGGGTGTTCCGGCGGTCGCAGCTGGAACGGGGCGACCCTCCCCTTGTCGGAGCCGGACTCCTGGCAGCGAACCTTCGGCTCGCCGGGCGCGAACCACGTGGTCGAAATCGCACGACCGTTGCCCGCTCGGCTCGTAACAAAGCTACAAACGCGTTTTCCCGTAACTGCGGGGCCTGCCGACGAAGCGGACGACGGGGTTCGAACCCGCGACCTTCGGCTTGGGAAGCCGACGCTCTACCAACTGAGCTACATCCGCGTCGACGGGCGATTCTAGACCCGCCGACGAGTAGCGGGAGGTGCCCGCGCAGCTGCGCGGCGGGCGATGACCGCTCGTTACCATCGATCGCCGATGCGCAAGTTCGTGCTCCCCGGCGTGATCGCGGTCACGGCGTGCTCGGTGCTCGCCCTGTTGGCGTTTGGCGTCTCGCGCAGCAACGACACCTCCTCGCTCGACGCCCAGGTCGCCAGCGGCCACTTTCCCAAGCCGCCGGACGACACCACCCGGCTGCCGCTGCTGCGCTCACACGGCGACGTCTCCTTGGCCGACTATCGCGGCAAAGTGGTGCTGATGAACGTGTTCGCGTCGTGGTGCGATGCCTGCAAGGCCGAGGCGAAGCTGCTGCACTCCGAGCAAGCGGTGCTGGCCGCGCACGACGGCACCGTGCTCGGCGTCAGCTACAACGACGCCGCGCAGGACACCCGATCGTTTGACCGCAATTACCACGTGACCTATCCGGTGGTGCACGACGTCAGTGGCGACTTCGTTCAGGCGTTCGGGACCGATCGGGTGCCCGAGACGTTCGTGATCGGCCGCGACGGCCGGATCCAGGCGATGGATCGCGGTGAGATCACCGCGCAATGGTTGCAGCAGCACATTCCCGAGATCCTGTCCGGACGCGGCTGAGGTGATCGGCCGATCCCCGACCCGGATGGTCGCGACGTTGCTGGCGATTTGTGCGCTCGGCACGATCGCCGTGCCCATCAGCGCCGCGGCCCCCGTGCACGAGCGGGCGCGGGTGCAGCAGATGTACGAGCTGCTGATGTGCACGCTCTGTCGCGAGTCGCTGGCGGTCGCGCAGTCGCCGCAGTCCTATGAGGAGCGTGCGGTCGTGCGCCAGTACGTCGCCGCGGGGCTGACCGTCAAACAGATCGAGAACCGGATGGTCGCCCAGTACGGCCAGGCGGTGCTCGCCAAGCCTCCGGCGCATGGCTTCGGGGTGCTCGTCTACATCGTCCCGCCGGTGGTCGTGCTGGCCGGCATCGGGCTGCTGCTGTACACGGTGCCGCGCTGGCGGCGGCGAACGGCTCAGGCCGCCCGCGACGGCACCGAGTCGGCGCCCGAGCTCAGCGCGCAGGAGTCCGAGCGGCTGAACCGCGAGCTCGCCGAACGCACCTGACCGGCGCGCGTCACATCGAGTCGGGCGCGCTGACTCCGAGCAGCCACAGCGACATCGCGATCACCTGCCGAGCCGCCTGTGACAGCGCCACCCGCGAGGCCTCGACCGACCGCGGTTCGGCGCCGATCACCTTACATTCCTCGTAGAACGCGGTGAACTGTCGCGCCAGTTCGAGCGCGTAGCCGGCGATCCGGTGCGGCCCTCGCCGTGCGGCCGCTTCGTCGACCTCGTCCCCGAACGTCACCATCGTTTTGATCAACTCGCGCTCGAAGCCCTGCAGCGGCTGCGTGCCCCAGTCGCCGTCACCGCTGCCGGCAAGCGCCGCCGCGACGCGCTCGGATTCGAGCTTGGCGAGCATCGTCACGATTCGCGCGTGCGCGTATTGGATGTAGTAGACCGGGTTCTCACGCGACTGCGTGCGCGCCAGCCGGAGATCGAGGTCGACGGTCCGATCGTGTGAGCGCTGCAGCATGAAGTAGCGGCTCGCATCGACGCCGATCTCGTCGATCAGGTCGTCGAGCGTGATGAAGTCGCCACGGCGCTTGGAGAACGCGGCCCGCTCGCCGCCATCGACCAGATGCACGAACTGCAGCAGCGGCATCTCCAGCCGCTCCGGATCGCCGCCGAGCGCCGCCAGTGCCGCCCGCATCCTCGCCACGTAGCCGTGGTGGTCGGCTCCGACCGGGATGATCTGGCGGTCATAGCCGCGCTCGAGCTTGTCGAGCAGGTAGCCGACATCCGAGGCGAGATACGTCGGCGCGCCGTCAGAGCGCCGCAGCACGCGGTCCTTCTCGTCACCGAATGTCGTCGAGCGCAACCAGAACGCGCCCTCTGAGTCATACGCGTGGCCGCCGTCGGCGACCGCCGCCAGCCCGCGCTCCACATAGCTCGGCGTGCCCTCGTGCAGCGAGCGCTCGGAGAAGAAGCGGTCGTAGTGGACCCCGTAACGCTCGAGCGTCTCCCGAATCGATACCAAGAGGAGTTCGGTCGCGCGCTCGCCGGCCTGCGACGCCGACAGCGTCGCGGCATCCGGGATCTGGGTCGCCAGGTCGGCCACGTAGGCACCCTGATAGCCGTCCTCGGGAATCCGCTCGCCGCGTGCCCGCGCGAGCACCGACTCCCCCAGCCGCGCGATCTGACCGCCGGCGTCGTTGACGTAATACTCGCGCTCGACGGCGTGGCCGTGGTGTTGCAGGATCCGCGCGAGCGAATCGCCGTAGGCGGCGGACTGACCGTTGGCCGCGACCATCGGCCCGGTCGGGTTGGCGGAGACGAACTCGAGCAGGACCCGCTCCGACACGGCCGCGCCGCCGGCGCCGAACCGCTCGCCGGCGTCGAGCACCGACCGCAGCGCATCACGGTGCCATTCGTCGGTCAGGGTCAGGTTCACGAACCCCGGACCGGCGACCTCGAACTGGTTCAGCGACGATCCCAGCCGCTCGGTCAGCGCGTCGCCGAGCCGCTGCGCGATCTCGCGCGGGGACGATTGCAGCGCCGGCGCGAGCAGCATCGCGGCGTTGGTCGAGTAGTCGCCCTGGCCGGCCCGCCGCGGTCGCTCCACCTTCAGGCCGGCAGGCGGCGCGTCGCCGTCGCCGCGGACATCGACCGCGACCTGCTCGACGATCGCTCGCAGATCCTGCAGCGGCTCGGTCATCGAGCTTGTACCGGCAGCGGTTGAAAGATGGCGTCCAGACGCCGCAGTGCGGCGGGTGGCCCGATCGCGATCAGCATGTCCCCCGACGATACGACCGATCCCGGCTCCGGCTGGGTCTCCAAGCGTCCGTCGGTGCGACGCACCGCGACGATCACCGCTTCGCCGCGGACCTCCTCGACGGTCTTGCCGACGCCGGCGCAGGCGCCCGGCACTTCGATCTCCTCGAGCCGGTAGTCGGCGACCGCGAAGCTGCCGCTCACCTGCGGATGCAGCGCCAGCCGCGCCATCTCGGCGCCCGACGTCTTGTACGGGGAGATCACCCGGTCGGCGCCGGCGCGCAGCAGCTTCTTCTCGGAGTCCTCGGCCGACGCGCGCGCGACGATCAGGATCTCCGGCGCGAGCTCGCGCGCGGTCAGCGCGATGAAGATGTTGTCGGCATCGGAGTCCACGCACGCGATCACCGCGCGCGCCCGGCGGATCCCGGCCTCGAGCAGCACCTCGTCGTCGGCCGCATAGCTCTCGATGAACGGCACCCCCATCAGCTCGGCGGTCTCGAGGTTCATGTGCTGGGTGTCAATCGCGACCATCGACACCCCGTCGCGGGCGAGGTCACGCGCGACCTGGCGACCGACGCGCCCGAAGCCACAGACGATGACGTGGTCGGTGTAGGAATCGATCATGCGCTGGCTGCGACGCTGCGCGAGCAGGCCGTTGAGCTGGCCCGAGACGAAGAACTCCGCGACCATCGCAAGGCCGTAGAACAGCGTACCGATGCCGATGATCTCGAGCACCACGATCAAGACGCGCCCGCCGGTGTTGTGAGGCGTCTGGATCGAGCCGAGCGTCGTCACCGTGTCGAGCGTCAGCACCAAGCCGTACGCGAGCGAATAGTGCTCGACCAGCGAGAACGCGATCGAGCCGACGAGCACGAGCACGAGCAGCGCCAGCAGCAGCACCCCAAGCCGGCGCCGGAAGCTGCGCGCCTCGCGTCGGGTGCGGTTTCGCTGCTCGTGCGCGTGATGCGGGCTGTCGCGGTCGATCGAGCTCAATAGTGATAGGGCTCGCGCGCGAGGATCTTGTGGCCGCGGTACAGCTGCTCGAGCAGCACCACGCGAGCCAGTTGATGGGGCAGCGTGATCTCGCCGAGCGACAGGCGATGGTCAAAGCGCTCCAGCTCGATTCCCGTCGGTCCGCCGATCACGAAGCACAGATCGCGGCCGCTGCGCCGACGGTCCTCCAGAAAGCGGCTGAAGCGGATCGAGTCCGGGCGCTCGCCCTCGCGGTGCAGCAGCGACACGAACGCCCGCTCCGGCAGCCGCCGCGGAACCTGGTCGTCCTCGCGCACCTCGATCAGCTCGAGCCGGCAGTGGCCCGCGAGCAGCTTCTGATAGTGCTGAACGTCGTCGGCGAACGGGGGGCGCAGCCGGCCCACGGCGACGACGATGATCCGCACGATGGGATACTAAGCGCATATGAGCGATCCGAACACGCCCGAGCGTCACATCAACATCCACTTCGCGCCGGAGATGATGGCCGGCTCCTACTCCAACTTCGCGAACGTCAGCCACTCCGACTACGAGTTCACGATCACGTTCGCGCGCGTCGACCACGAGGTCGAGGACGAGGAGATCCCGGGCGTGGTCGTCTCACGCCTCAACCTCTCGCCGAAGTTCATGCAGGAACTGATCGACGCGATGCAGGACAACTACTCGAAGTGGCAGACCCGCGAAGGGATCAAGAACCTTCCCGAGTACGGCGGCGGAGCCGCTCCCGAAGAAGCCGAGTAACCCGGACCCGATCCGGAGGTTGCGACGTGGAATCGGCCGCGGTCAGCTGCGGCGTGCTCTTGCCGAACTTCGATCCCGAGCGGCTCGGTGGTCCGCCGCAGATCGTCGAGGCTGCGGTATTGGCCGAGCGACTCGGGTTCGAGTCACTGTGGGCCGGCGACCATCTCGCCTGCCCGGCGCCCGGACTCGACGCGCCGACCTGCATGGCCGCCGCCGCAGCGGTCACCGAGCGGATCTCGCTCGGGTTCAGCGTGATGCTGCTGGGACTGCGCAACCCGGCCTGGACCGCCAAGCAGCTGGCGACGATCGATCTCCTGGCAGGCGGCGGCAGGCTGCGGCTCGGGGTCGGCGCCGGCGGTGAGTTTCCCGCCGAGTTCGAGGCGGCCGGGGTCCCCGTCGCCGGACGCGGGGCGCGCCTGGACGAGACACTGGCGGTGATTGGCGACCTGATCTGCGGGCGACCGGTCGATCACGTCGGCCGTCGGCTGACGATCACGTCGCCGGCACTCGAGCCGGCGTTGGCGCAGCCGCCACCGATCTACGTCGGCGGGCGGGGCGAGCCGGCGCTGCGCCGTGCGGCGCGGTTTGCCGACGCCTGGCTGCCGATGTGGCTGACGCCGGAGCGGATCGCCGAACGCTCGGCGCGGCTGGCGCAGATGGCGCACGACCTGGGACGGCCGGCACCACGGGTCGCGGTCCTGATCCTCGTCCGGATCGATGACGACCGTGAGCACGCTCGCGCCCAAGCGCGGGCGCACATCGCCGGCCAGTATCGGATGGAGCTCGAGGCGATCGACCGCTGGACGCTGCTGGATAGCATCGACGGCGCCGTGGAGCACCTGCATCAGTTCGTCGAGGTCGGGGTCTCGGAGATCCTGTTGCTGACGCTTGGGCGCGATCCGCTGGTCCAGTACGAGCGTCTGGCAGAGGTCCGCTCGCGGCTGGGGCTTGCCGCCGCCTCGAGCGGGACCATCCAGTGAGCCCGACCGTCAGCGCCTATCGCTATGACCCGACGGCGTTTAGGCACGTGTTCGAGGATCGGTTCACGTACCTGGCCGGCGTGCAGCGCAACGGCCATCGGTTCGCGACGCGCCCGGCGCTGACCGATCTGGCCTCCGGTCGCAGCTGGAGTTATCAGGAGTTGTGGTCGGACGCCGGCCGACTGGCGACCGCGCTGGCCGACAACGACGTGCAGGCGGGCCAGGTGATCGTGTTCGCGCTGTTCAACGGCGCCGAGTTTGCGCTCACCTGGTTGGCCGCCCAGCGGCTCGGCGCGATCGCGGCGCCGGTCAACTTCCGCCTGTCGGCGGGCGAGATCGCGCACGTGCTCGACGACTCGCTGCCGGCGGTGTTCATCTATGACCAGGCACTCGAGCTGGTCGCCGCCGACGCCGTCGCCCGCGCCGAGCATCAGCCGCGGCTGCTCGTCGCCGCCGGGACCGACACCGCGCCGGCGATCGCGTTCGACACGCTGCTGAACTCCGCCGCGATCGACGCCGACCCGCCGCTGCCGGGCCCGCGCGGTTCAGACCCGCCGATCTACGACGAGACCACGCGGCTCTACACGTCCGGAACCACCGGGATGCCGAAGGGTGTGTCGCTGCCATCGATCGTCGAGGTGCTCTCGGCTCACGACGTGATCATGCACTTCCCGCTGTCGCCGACCGATCGCACGCTCAACATGACGCCGTGGTTTCACCGCGGCGGCCTGTACTCGGGCGGACCGAACCCGGTGCTGTACGTCGGCGCCGAGGCGGTCGCGCTGGCGCAGTTCGACCCGGCGGTCGTGCTCGACGCGGTCGCTGACCGAGGCCTGACGTTTCTGATCGGCGCGCCCACGAACCTCGCGCTGCTCGCCGCCGAACAGCAGCGCGCGCCGCGCGAGCTCGGCTCGCTGCGAGGGATCGTGACGATGGGCGCACCGCTGGACCGGGATGCGTGCCTGCGCTACCAGGAGCTGCTGACGCCCCGGATCTTCAACGGCTACGGAACGACCGAAGCGTTCTGGAATACGTTCCTGCGTCCCGATGACCTACCGCGCCACGCGGGCTCCGCCGGCCGCGCCTGCACCGACGACGACGTCGCGGTCGTACGCATCTACGAGGACCGGCATGCCGATCCCGACGACCACGCCGCCCAGGACGGCACCGAGGTCGGCGAGGTCGTGGTCCGCTCGGTCAAGGCCGGCTACTCGTACGTCAACCAGCCGTCCGAGCAGGCCGAGCGCTTTCGCGACGGGTGGCTGTACATCGGCGACCTGGCGACCTGGGACGCCGATGAATACCTGACGATCGTCGGCCGCAAGGACGACATGATCATCTCCGGCGGCGAGAACGTGCACCCGACCCAGGTCGAAGCGGTGCTCGTCGAACACCCCGGGGTCGTCGATGCGGCGGTGGTGGGACTGCCGGACGAGCGCTGGGGCGAGATCGTCGTCGCCTACGTGGTCGCTTCATCGGATCCCGCCCACCCCGTCGACGCCGACGCGCTCGAGGCGCACTGCCACGGCCACCCGATGCTGGCCGCGTTCAAGCGTCCGCGGGCCTATCGGTTCGTCGACGCGCTGCCGATCACCGCGACCGGCAAGAAGCTCCACTACCAAGTGCGCGAGCTGGCGGTCGCCGACGCGGCCGCCGGGCTGCTCAGACGGCCGTGACCGACGCGCGGCGCCGGGCGCCGGACCCGGTCGTCACCGGGATCGGCGCGATCACTCCGCTGGCACACGACGCCCCCGGCACCTGGCAGGGGCTCATCGCGGGCCGCTCGGGGGTCGGGCCGATCGAGTCCTTCGACGCCTCCGACCTGCCGACCCGGATTGCCGGCGAGGTCCGCGGTTTTGACGCCGAGGCGCTGCTCGGTCCAAAGCGCGCACGGCGCTCGGCCCGGTTCTCGCAGCTCGCGACGGTCGCCGCGCGCGAGGCGGTCGCCGACGCCGGACTCGACGTCGCCGCGGTCAGCGACCGGACCGCGGTGATCGTCAACAGCGCCGTCGCCGGCTGGCCGGAGGTCGACCGCAACCAGCGCCTGCTGCTCGAGCACGGCGCGTCTCACGTCAGCCCCTACTACATCCCCTCGACGATCCCGAACATGGCCGCCTGCGAGGTCGCGATCGACCTCGGGGCACACGGGCCCGTGAACGCCTCGGCGCTGGCATGCGCGAGCGGCACCGCCGCGCTGCTGGAGGCTCGGCGGCTGCTGGCCACCGGCGAGGCCGACGTCGTGATCGCCGGCGGCACCGACGCGGGGATCACTCGTTCGATGCTGGCCGGGCTGGCCGTGATGGGGCCGCTGTCGCAGCGCAATGACGACCCCGAGGGGGCAAGCCGGCCGTTTGACGCCGATCGCGACGGGTTCGTGTTCGGCGAGGGCGCGGTCGTGTTCGTGGTCGAGTCGGCCGAGCGTGCCGCGCAGCGCGGCGCGCGACCGTATGGCGCGATCGCCGGCGGCGCGCTGAACTCCGACGCATTTCACATGAGCGCGCCCGAGCCGACCGGAACGTATGCAGCGCGGGCGATCTCGCTGGCGCTCGCCAACGCGAGCGTGCGCGGCCCCGAGCTGGACTACATCTGCGCCCACGGAACCGCCACCAAGGCCAACGACGCGGCGGAGACCAAGGCGATCCGGCTCGCGCTCGGCGACGATGCCGACCGTGTCCCGGCGAGCTCGCCGAAGTCGATGGTCGGCCACTTGATCGGAGCCGCCGGCGCGCTCTCGGCGATGGTCTGCCTGCTCGCGATCCGCGACGGGGTGCTGCCGCCGACGATCAACCTGCAGACGCCCGATCCGTCCTGCGACCTCGATTACGTGCCGCTGGTCGCCCGCCGTGCCCCGGTTCGAGTTGCGGCTGCGAACGCGTTCGGATTCGGCGGCCAGAACTGCGTGGTGGTCGTCCGCGCCACAGACTGATCCTCAACTAGAGGGTCAGTCTGCACGTCGCCAGACCGTCGCGTCCGCCTTCTCGGGACACTGTGCATCATGAGAATCGGAGTCGTCTCCGACATCCACGGCAACCGCCACGCGTTCGAAGCGGTGCTCGACGCAATCGCCGGCAGCGACTGCGAGGAGCTCTGGTGCCTGGGCGATCTGGTCGGCTACGGGGCCGATCCCGACGCCTGCGTCGAGCTCGCCCGGTCCCATACGGCGATCTGCCTGGCCGGCAACCACGACCTCGGCGTCTGCGGCTCGATCCCGCTCGAGCAGTTCTCGCGCGGTGCCGCGATCGCCGCCCACTGGACACGCGACGTGATCTCCGATGAGACGCTCGAGTATCTGCGCTCGCTCGAACCACAGCACGTCGAGGGCTCGGTCGCGCTGTACCACGCGAGCCCGCGTGATCCGATCTGGGAATACGTGCTGTCGCCGCTGCAGGCCGAGCTGTGCATGGACGTCCAGGCGCGACCGGTGTCGCTGATCGGCCACTCGCATGTGGCGCTGTCGTTCTCACGCCGGCTCGAGGTCGCGGCAACCGGTGAGACTCGCGACGACGGCGACGAGCTGCGCTTCGGCGACGGCGACTGGCTCGTGAACCCGGGTAGCGTCGGCCAGCCACGCGACGGCGACCCCAGGGCGGCCTGGCTCGAGCTCGACACCGACGCCTGGAGCGCCCGTTACCACCGCACCGAGTACGACATCGCCGGCGCCGCCGCGGCGATCCGCGCGGCGAAGCTGCCCGAGTCGCTCGCCGAGCGACTCGAGTACGGGCAGTAGACCCGCAACCGGAGGTCCAACCTGAGAGCTTGGACCCCCAACCACAGATATAACGTGAGAGCAACGAATTCAGGCTCTAAAGTCAGCCGCCGATGGGGTTTGGCTCACGCGTATCGCTGGCCGCGGTCCTCGGGTTCGCGGCGGCCTTCGCCGTTGCCTGCGGTTCGGGCGGCAACGGGCTGCTGTCGTCCGCCGACAGCAGCTCGATCTCCGCGCAGCTGGACTCGATCTCGTCCTCGGTCGACGCGGGTCACTGCATCAGGGCGGCGGCCGCATCGCGCCGCCTGACAAACGTGATCGCCGACCTTCCCTCGGGCGTCGACCAGAAGCTGCTCGCCAACCTCGGGCAGGGCGCCAGCACCGTCTCGGAGCTTGCCGCCAACCAATGCCAGCCAAAGACGACGTCGACCCCGACGGTGACCTCGTCGACGACCACGACGCCGCCCGCGACGACGACATCGGCGCCGACCTCGACGGCGACCCAGACGACGCCGCCCGCGACGACGACGTCCGGCGGTCAGACGACGACATCCACACCACCGCCAAATACCGCAACCAACGGCGGCGGCGCGGGTACCTCAACCAGTGGCTCGGCCGGCGGTGGCGCGCCGGTCGGCTGACATGAGAACGAGTGATATGACCGGCACCACCACGATCGCGGGCAGGTACAGGATCGAAGGCCGACTCGGCGTCGGCGGGATGTCGACCGTCAACCTGGCCTTCGACAACCGGCTCGAGCGCTATGTCGCGTTGAAGCTGCTCGCCGAGCATCTCGCCGACGACCCGACGTTCGTCTCACGGTTCCGGCGCGAGGCGCTCGCGGCGGCACGGCTCGTGCACCCGAACATCGTCCAGGTGTTCGACTTCGGCTTTGACGAGGGCCATCACCAGCACTTCATCGTGATGGAGCATGTGCCCGGCAACTCCTGCGCCGAGCTGCTGCGTGACCATGGCCACCTCGGCGTCGAGCAGACGATCGTGATCGTCACGCAGGCCTGCCGCGGCCTGGACTACGCCCATCGCAACGGCGTCGTGCACCGTGATGTGAAGCCCGGCAACCTGCTCGTGTCCGACGCCGAGGTCGTCAAGCTGGCCGACTTCGGCATCGCCCGCGCCGCCGACCAATCCTCGATCACGCAGGTCGGGTCGGTGCTCGGCACCGCCGCCTATCTGGCGCCCGAGCAGGCTCGCGGCGAGGAGGCCGGCCCGCGCGCCGACCTGTACTCGCTTGGGGTCGTCACCTACCAGCTGCTGTCGGGCAGGCTGCCGTATGAGGCGAGCTCGCTGTCGGAGCTGGCGCTCAAGCAGCAGCGCGAGTTACCGACGCCGCTGTCGACGCTCGTGCCGGAGGTCCCGGCAACGCTCGGCGAGGCGGTCGAGGTGGCGCTCTCGATCAACCCCAGCGGTCGGCCCGAGACCGCGATCGAGCTCGGCGACCTGCTGTCCGACGGCCTGCGAGGCGTCGGCCCGGGGCGCGCGCGGCGCTCGGCTGCCGCGACCGGGCCGAATACCGCCTCGACCCGAATCGCGTCGGGCGCCGACCGGCCGACGGCGGCGACCCGCGCCCAACCACCGGCCGGGCCGTCGACGGCGCAGACCCGCGCCGCCAATCGCGGGCGCGCTGCCACCCGCCAGGCCCCGAAGCAGGTCGCGGCCAATCGCGCGTCGTCAGCGCCGCGCCAGGCCGCCGCCACCCAGCAGGTCGCGCCGAGCAAACGCCGACGCGGACGAGGCCGGCGCCGGCTGGCCGGGCTGGTGGTGCTCGTCGTCGTGCTCGCGCTGATCGCCGCCGCCGCGATTCTGATCTCCCACAGCACGTCGCCGACCGTCGTGCACTACGACAAGGTCGTCTCCCACGACGTGCACGGCGCGATCGACCAGATGCAGCAGCTGGTCGACAAGTACACGAAATAGCGGCGCCGGCCGGTCAGCCCGTCGCCGCGAGCGTCGTCCCCGGCGCTGCTCCGGCGGCGAGCGAATCGGCGACCGCGCCGAAGCGCCCCTGCGAGATCGCGTCGCGCAGCTCGGCCATCAGCGTCGCGATGAAGCTCAGGTTGTGCAGCGTCACGAGCCGCAGCGCGGTCAGCTCGCCGGCGCGCAGCAGGTAGTGCAGGTAGGCGCGGCTGAATCCCGGCAGGCATGCCGGACAGCGGCACCCCTCGAGGATCGGCTCGTCGGCCTCGCGATGGCGAGCCTTATGCAGGTCAAGTCGCCAGCGCGCGTCGCGGTCGGGCACGAGCGCGACGCCGTGACGACCGAGCCGGGTCGGCATCGCGCAGTCGAACGTGTCGATCCCGGCACGGACACCGGCGATCAGATCGTCGATCTCGCCGATCCCGAGCAGATGCCGGGGCCGTTGCGGCGCCAGCCGCTCGAGCTCGCCGGTCGACCACTCGACGACCTCGTACATCTGCGCCTTGTCCTGGCCCAGCGACCCTCCGATCGCGATCCCATCGGTCGCCGCCGCGGCCAGCGCGGCCGTCGAGGTCATGCGCAGATCGTGGTAGGTGCCGCCCTGGACGATCCCGTACACCGCCTGGCCGGTCGGGCCGTGGGCGTCGTGCCACTCCAGGCAGCGGTGCAGCCAGCGGTGGGTGCGCTCCATCGAGCGCGCGGTGTAGTCGTAGCCCGAGTGAAACGGCGTGCACTCGTCGAGAACGAGCGCGATGTCTGACCCGATCGCCGCCTGGGTCTCCATCGACGTCTCCGGGCCGAGGAACCGCTCGGACCCGTCGATGTAGGAGCGAAATCGAACCCCCTGCTCCTCGATCGCGAGGATCGAGCCGTTCGAAGCGCCGCCGGAGCTCGTGCGCCGTCCCTTGATCTCGTCGGCGACGCCGCCGTGGCCCATCGAGAAGATCTGAAAGCCGCCGGAGTCGGTGATGATCGGTCGCGGCCAGCGCATGAACCGGTTCAGGCCACCGTGCTCGCGCAGCAGCTGCGGCCCGGGTGACAGGAACAGGTGGAAGGTGTTGCCGAGCACGATCTCGTAGCCGAGCGCCTCGACGTCGGACGGCTCGAGCGTCTTCACCGCGCCGCGGGTCGCGAGCGGCACGAACGCCGGGGTCGCCACGTCGCCACGAGCCAGGTGCAGCGTTCCCGCTCGAGCCCGCGACCCCGGATCGCGGGCGGTGCACTCGAAGATCTCGGCCATCGCGCGCCATTGTCGCTGCTGTCAGCCCGGCGTGTGGGCCGCGGGGATCCGCAGCAGCCCTGACACCACCCGCTCCAGGTGTTCGCGCATGGGCTCCCAGGCATGGCAGCTTCACCCCCGCGCAGCGCGAATTGGGACGTTGTAAGGCCAACCGCGGACCGGTGCCCCAAACGCAAACCGGGGCCCGACCGCGCTGGCCGGACCCCGGGGTGGCCCTGAGTGTCTGAGTCCGGCTGCTTACGCGGCGGCGGGCTCGCCGTCGGCCTCGATCGCCTCCGGCTCTGAGCCGGTGCTCGTCGCAACCGTGATCTGGACCTTGTGCGGCTGGGGCTGCTCGGGCTTGGCGACCGAGATCTCCAGCACGCCCTTGTCGAACGTCGCGGCGATCGCGTCGGCCTCGACGCCCTCGGGCAGACGCACCGAACGGCGGAAGCTGCCGTAGCTGCGCTCGACCCGGTGGTAACCCTGCTTGCGGTCCTCGTGCTCGGACTTGCGCTCGCCCGAAACCGTCAGGATCCGGCCGTCGAGCTCGACGTTGACGTCCTGCTCGGACATGCCCGGCAGATCGGCGCGCAGAACGTAGTGCGTGTCGGACTCGATCAGGTCCGTTGCCGGCGCGAACCGCCGCGCGGGCGCGGCCTGGATCGTCGGCGTGTCGAACAGTGTGTTGAACAGCCGGTTCATCGGGACCGGCTCCCAGCGAATCAGTGCCATCTGGATGTGCTCCTCATTGTCAGATCTCAAGTCGTTATGCCCAGGAAGTTCCTCTGTCAAGCTCCCTGATGAAACTTGAGTCTATCACTATCAGATCTTCTGCCCAGGTCGGCCGCTACAGGGTTGGGATAAATAGACCCATGGTGGATCCATTCATCCCAACCCCTCTCGGGCGCGCGACATCCGGGCGGGACCACGTGGCGCGGGCGGGACCACGTGGCGCGGGCGGCAAGGGCGGACGCGGACGCCCCCGTGACGCGACCGCGGCCGGTGCCTCAGCCGCCGGCGATCAACGACGCGCCGGTCATCGCCGCCGGCTGCTCGACCCCGAGCAGCTCGAGCAGCGTCGGGGCGACGTCGGCCAGCACGCCACCGGAGCGCAGGCGCACCGCCGGATCCTCGACGGTCACGATCACCGGCACCGGGTTCAGCGAGTGAGCGGTGTTCGGCGAGCCATCGGGCTCGAGCATGTGGTCGGCGTTGCCGTGATCGGCGGTGATCAGGCAGGCGCCACCGCTGGCATGGACTGCGTCGACGACCGACGCCAGGCAGCGATCGACCGTCTCGACGGCTTCGACCGCCGCCTCGATCACGCCGGTATGGCCGACCATGTCGGCGTTGGCGAAGTTGATGATCGCGAACCGGATCGGGCCGTCGGCGTCCGATGCCGCCGCTCGCCACGCCGACACGAACGCGTCGGCTGCCTCGGGCGCGCTCATCGCGGGCTTCTGGTCGTAGGTCGGGACGTCGCGCGGCGAGGGCACCAGCTCGCGCTCCTCGCCGGCGTACGGGGTTTCCTCGCCGCCGTTGAAGAAGTACGTGACGTGCGGATACTTCTCGGTCTCGGCGACGTGCAGCTGGCGTTCGCCGCCGGCAGCGATCACGCTGCCGATCGTCGTCGAGGGGCGTTGCGGCGCGAACGCGACCGGATACGGCCATCCCTCCTCGTACTCGGTCATCGTCGTGTAGCGCGAGATCGGCGCGGCGCCGCCGCGATCGAACGCGTCGAACCCGTCCGCGGCCAGCGCCAAGGTGATCTCCCGCATCCGGTCGGGTCGGAAGTTGAGCCCCAGCACCGAATCCCCGGGACGGATCACCACCCGCGACGGGTCCTCGCCGATCAGCGTCGGCGTGATGAACTCGTCGGTCTCATCGCGCTCATAGGCGGCCAGACATGCTGCCTGCGCGGTGTCGGCCCGATGCGCCGCCACCCCGTGCACGAGCAGGTCGTAGGCGAGCTTGACGCGGTCCCAGCGCTGGTCGCGGTCCATCGCGTAGTAGCGCCCGACGACCGACCCGACGCTCCCCACCTCGGCATCCGCGAGCCACGCCGCGACGGTCTTCAGGTACTCGGCGCCCGCGTGCGGCAGCGTGTCGCGCCCGTCGGTGAACGCGTGCACGACCAAGTCCGACACGCCGACCGAGGCGGCCATTGCGATCAGCGCTCGCAGATGCTCCATCGAGGAATGCACGCCGCCGTCGGAGATAAGTCCGATCACGTGCACCCGGCCGCCGGCGCCAAACGCGTCGCGCAACGCCGGATTGCGAGCGAATGAACCGTCGGCCGCGGCGGCGTCGATGCGGGTCAGGTCCTGCATCACGACGCTGCCGGCCCCGAGGTTGAGGTGTCCGACCTCGGAGTTGCCCATCTGCCCGTCCGGCAGCCCGACCGCGAGCCCGCAGGCGGTCAGCGTGGTCGTCGGGTAGCGCGCCCAGAGCGCGTCGAACACCGGCGTCGAGGCGAGCGACACCGCGTTGCCGGGCCCGTCGGGGGCAAGTCCCCAGCCATCGAGCACGATCAGCGCTGCGCTGGGGACCGGCAGCCGCCCCGGACCGTCCCCAGGGGAGCTCACGCGCGAACCCCGCCCGCGCGGCTCACGAGCCGGCGGCCTCGACGATCGCCGCAAACGACGCGGCGTCCAACGACGCACCACCGACGAGCGCGCCATCGATATCGGGTAACACGAGCAACTCGGCGGCGTTGTCGGGCTTGACCGAGCCTCCGTACAGGATCCGGGTGCGCTGCGCCTGCTCGGACGAGCGATCGGCGACCAGTGCGCGCACGAACGCGATCGCTTCCTGCGCCTGCTCGGCCGAGGCAACCTGTCCGGTGCCGATCGCCCAGATCGGCTCGTAGGCGATCACCAGCTCGCCGAGCCGCTCGTGGTCGACGCGCGCCAGGTCCTCCTGGACTTGATGGCGCAGCTTGCGCTCGGTGTCGCCGGCCAGTCGCTCCTCCTCGGTCTCGCCGACGCAGAGGATCACCTGCAGACCGGCGTCCAGCGCGGCCGGCACCTTCTGCGCCAGCGCTCGATCGGTCTCGCCGAACAGCTCGCGGCGCTCGGAGTGACCGAGGACCACGCCGAACACGCCGAGCTCGGCCAGCATCGGCGGCGAGATCTCTCCGGTGAACGCGCCGGAGTCGGCCTGGTGGACGTTCTGGGCGTAGATCGCGACGCGCGAGCCGCGGGCCGAGTCGACCATCGCAGACAGCGCCGTGAACGGTGGGCAGATCCCGACCTCGATGCCGTCGACCGAGGACACCCGCGGCAGCAGCGCCGCGATCAGCTGCTCGGCTTCGGCGACGGTCTTGTGCATCTTCCAGTTGCCGGCGATCAGCGGTGTGCGGCTCATCCGAGCACCTCCACCCCGGGCAGCTGCTTGCCCTCGATCAGCTCCAGCGATGCCCCGCCCCCGGTCGACAGATGCGTCACCTGGTCCTGCAGTCCAAAGCGGGCCAGCGCCGCGGCGGAGTCGCCGCCGCCGACGACCGTTGTCGCGGCCGTGAACGCGACCGCCTCCGCGACGATCTTGGTGCCGGACGCGAACGGCGCCAGCTCGAACGCGCCCATCGGGCCGTTCCAGAAGACGGTGCCGGCGTTCGCGATCGCCTTGGCGTACGAGCGAGCCGATCGGGGTCCGATGTCGAGACCCATCATCCCCTCGGGAACGTCGACTCCGTCCAGCGACACCGGGGTCGCGTCGGCGCCGAAATGATCGCCGAGCACGAGATCGACCGGCAGCTCGAGCGTCGCCTCGCGGTCGCCCGACAGCGACCGCACCGCCATCGCCCCGAGCGCCAGCACGACGTCCTCGTCGGCGCACAGCGAGTCGCCGACCGGATGACCGCGACCCTTCAAGAACGGGAACGCCATCGCGCCGCCGATCAGGATCTCGTCGGCCAGCGGTTGCAGCGCCCGGATCACTCCGATCTTGTCCGAAACCTTGGCACCACCGAGCACCGCCACAAACGGTCGCACGGGGTCTGACAGCAGCGACGTCAGCGCCTGCACCTCGCCGGCCAGCAGCAGTCCCGCGGCGCGGTCATCGATCCGCCGCGCGACCCCCTCGGTCGATGCGTGCGCGCGATGCGCGGCGCCGAATGCGTCGTTGACGTAGACCTCCGCCAGCGCCGCGAGCTCGGCCGCCAGCTCCGGGTCATTGGACGTCTCGCCCGGCTCAAAGCGGATGTTCTCGAGCAGCAGCACGTCGCCTTCGCGCAGCGATTCGGCCTGGTGGGCGACCTCGGCGCCGGTCGTGCCCGGCGCGAGCATCACCGGCTCCCCCAGCAGCTGGCCGAGCCGAACCGCCACCGGTGCGAGCGACAGCTTCGGATCCACCAATCCCTTCGGCCGGCCGAGGTGCGACACGAGGATCAGCGCCGCGCCGCGCTCGCGCAGCTGCTCGATTGTCGGCAGCGCCGCCCGGATCCGGGTGTCGTCGGCAATCTCCGGACCGTCCTGCCCCTCGGTCAGCGGCACGTTGAAGTCAACCCGGACGAGGACCCGCTTGCCCCGCAGCTCGCCAAGCTCCGAGAGCGTTCTCACAACAGCAACTGCACCAGATCGACGACGCGGTTGGAGTAGCCCCACTCGTTGTCATACCAGGCGACGACCTTGACCATCGTGCCGTCCAGGACCGACGTCAGCAACGAGTCGACGATCGACGATGCGGGATTGCGGACGATGTCGGAGGAGACGATCGGGTCCTCGGTGTAGACGAGATAGCCCTTCATCGGTCCCTCCGCGGCGGCCGCCGCCAGCGCCGCGTTGATCTCCTCGACGGTCGTCGCGCGCTCGGCCTCGATCGTCAGGTCGACGACGCTGCCGGTCGGCAGCGGCGCCCGGATCGCGAACCCGTTGAGCTTGCCCAGCAGCTCCGGGATCACGACCCCGATCGCCTTCGCGGCACCGGTCGAGGCCGGGATCAGGTTGATCGCGGCGGCGCGCGCACGGCGCAGATCGCTGTGCGGCAGGTCCTGCAGCCGCTGGTCGGCGGTGTAGGCATGGATCGTCGTCATCAGCCCGTGCTTGATCCCGACCGTGTCCTGCAACACCTTCGCGACCGGCGCCAGACAGTTGGTCGTGCACGACGCGTTGGAGATGATCCGGTCCGACGTCTTGTCGTAGGCCTGATCGAAGTTGACGCCGAGCACAACGGTCGTGTCGGGGTCGGTCGCGGGGGCCGAGATCACGACCTTCTCGGCGCCGGCGTCGAGGTGCTTGGTGGCGCCCTCGCGGCTGGTGAAGCGTCCGGTCGACTCGATCACCACCTGCGCGCCGAGGTCTGCCCACGGCAGCTTCGCCGGGTCGGTCTCTGACAGGATCTTCAGCTCGGTGCCGTCGATCACGATCCCCGAATCGGTGGCCTCGACGGTCCCGGGGAACGGCCCCAGCGTCGAGTCGTACTTGAGCAGATGCGCCGTCGTGCGCGGATCGACGAGGTCGTTGGCCGCCAGCCACTCGATCTCGGCGCCGCTCTCATACGCGGCCCGGAAGACGTTTCGGCCGATCCGCCCGAACCCGTTGATCGCAACCCGCACCGCCATGCTCAATGCCTTTCGTTCGTGTCCTCGCTGCGCACAAGTGCGGTCGGTTCGCAACGCGGCAACCGACCACGCGCACAGCGTATCTCAGCGGTCAGCGCGCCACGAACTCGAGCCGGTGGCCGTCTGGATCGGTCAGGTAGGCCGCGTAGTAACGCCGGCCGTACTGGGGACGGACCCCCGGGGCACCCCGATCGGTTCCGCCGCCGGCCAGACCGGCGGCGTGCGCCGCGTCGACCGCGACGCGACCCGATGCCTGCAGCGCGAGGTGGCCGCCGGGCCCGCCACCGTCGCGTCCGCGCATCGTCAACCACACGACCGGCCCGTTGATGCCGTACGCGACCGCGTGCTCGGTGTCGATCATCCGGCGGCCCCCGAGCGCGAAGAACACGGCGTCGTAGAACGCCCGGGTGGCGTCCAGGTCGGCGACCTCGAGGCCGACGTGGTCGATCACCGGTGCCACCGCACACTAGTGAGGCTCACTAACCGCCCTCGCCCTCGTCACGATGCGACACATCGACGCGGTAGCGGGGATCGTCGCCGTAGCGCGCCGCGAGATGCTCGGCGATCGCGACCGAGCGATGACGGCCGCCGGTGCAGCCGATCGCGACCACCAGATGTGACTTGCCCTCAGCCAGGTAACGCGGCAGCAGGTAATCCAGCAGCGGCTCGAGCTGGGCGTAGAACTCGTCCAGCGCGCCATCGCGGTTGATGTACTCGACCACCCGGGCGTCCTGGCCGGTGAACGGCCGCAGCTCTGGTTCGTAGTGGGGGTTGGGCAAGAAGCGCACGTCGAACATCAGGTCGGCGTCGCGGCTGGCGCCGAACTTGAAGCCGAAGCTCTGAAACGTGATCGCGAGCCGGCCCGGCGTGCGCGTGGCGAGCAATTCCTCGGTCAGCCGCCGCCGGAGCATCGCCGCGGTCAGCCGGCTGGTGTCGATCACCAGGTCGGCGCGAGCGCGGATCGGCGCCAGCAGCTCGCGCTCGGCCGCGATCCCGGCCGCGACCGACCCGCGCGGCGCCAGCGGGTGGCGGCGGCGGGTCTCCTTGTAGCGGCGCAGCAGCGTTTCCTCGTCGGCTTCCAAAAACAGGATCCGGTAGCGGACGCCGGCCGCCCGGAGCTCGTCGAGCATCGCCGTCAAGCCCTCGAAGTGATCGCGCCCGCGGGCATCGGACACGACCGCGGCACGCGCGACCTTCGAGCCCGAGTGCATGAACAGATCGACCAGCGAGCGGATCATCTCGGGCGGCAGGTTGTCGACGCAGAAGTACTCGGCGTCCTCGAAGACGGCCATCGCGGTCGACTTGCCGGCGCCCGAAAAGCCCGTGATCACGACCAGATCAGTGGGTGCCGACGCCTCCATGCGTGTAGCACAGCTTGACGGGTGCGGCGGACGAGCGCTCGCACATGTGCCACGATGCCGCGGTGCCCGCCCGCCGTCTGCTTGCGGTCCTCGCGGCGGCGCTCACGACGCTGTGCATGTCCGCCGCGGTCGTGCGCGCCAACGTGCTGAGCGCCACCGTCGCCAAGAACCCGTCCGGCCCGACGATGCCCGAGGGGTTCGTCGGCGTGTCGATGGAGTTCCGCGCCGTGCACCAGTACACGGGCTCGAACCCACTCGCGATCGACCCGGTGATGCTCAACCTGCTGCGCGGGCTGGCCCCCCGCCAGCAGCCGATCATCCGGATCGGGGGCAACAGCACCGACGCGAGCTGGTGGCCGTTGAGGGGCATGATCCCGCCGGGCGGCATCAACTACTCGATCACCAACGGCTGGCTGCGCACGACCCGCGCGCTGGCCCGGGACCTGCGCGCGAAGCTGATCCTCGGGATCAACCTCGCCGCCGGCCGGCCCGCGATCGCGGCCGGCGAAGGGCGCGCGTTCATGTCCGGGATCGGTCGCCGCTACATCGATGCGCTCGAGATCGGCAACGAGCCGAACCTGTACCCCGTGTTCAGCTGGTACAAGGACCGCCTCGGCCACGTCCACCATTCACGCCCGCGCTCGTACAACATCCTCGCCTACGGCCGGCAGTTCACCCAGTGGTCGCGGGTGCTGCCGAGCGTGCCGCTCGCCGGTCCGGCGGCATCGAACCCGAACTGGATGGGCAAGCTCGGCAAGCTGCTGTCCTCGCAGCGCCGGCTGAAGCTCGTCACCTACCACCGCTACCCGTTGCGCGGCTGCACGACCGATCCGTCGGACCCGGCCTACCCCTCGATCCCGCACCTGCTCGCCGACACGTCGTCGGCGGGGCTCGCCAACGGGGTGACGCCGTTCGTGAAGGTCGCGGCGCGCCATCACCTGCCGCTGCGGATCGCGGAGATGAACTCGGCCTCGTGTGAGGGCGCCAAGGGCGTCTCGGACACGTTTGCGTCGGCGCTGTGGGCGCTGGACACGATGTTCAACTTCGCGCGGGTCGGCGTCCAGGGCGTCAACGTCCACATGCTCCCGGGCTCGCACTACGAGCTGTTCACCACCTCGCAGGCGTCGACCGGCAGCTGGCGGGCGTTCGTCCACCCCGAGTACTACGGGCTGGCGATGTTCGCCCAGGCGTTCCCGCCGGGCGCCCGGCTGCTCAACGTCGCGGCACCGTCGGGGCCGACCAAGGTGTGGGCGACGAAGGCGGCCAACGGCACGATCCACGTGGTCGTGATCAACCAGGGATCGGCCGCCCAGAGCATCGCGGTCACGGTGCCCGGTCAGACCGCGACCGGCAACATCTCGGCCCTCACGGCGCCGTCGATCAGCTCGACCAGCGGCGTCTCGCTCGGAGGTCAGACATTCGGCGCCACGACGCCGACCGGCAAGCTCGCGGCCGCGACGACCACACCCGCGACGCCGGCCGGGTCGGTCTACACGATCCCGGCACCGGCGGCGAGCGCCGCGATGCTGACGATCCCCTGAACGCGCTGGCGCATGCGCCAGCGCGCCGACGGCGCATGCGCCGTCGGGACCGAGCCGCATGCGGCTCGGTCTACACCCCCGATTTGTGCATCTCGCGGTGGATCTCGCGAGCCAGCTTGCCCGGGACGCCCGGGACCGCCTCGAGCTCCTCGCGACTGGCCGCGAGGATTGCATCCGGCGAGCCGAAGTGGGCCAGCAGCGCGCGCTTGCGGGCCGGGCCGACGCCTGGCAGTTCGTCGAGCACGGATGCGGTCATCGCCCGGTCGCGGCGGATCCGATGATGGGTGATCGCAAACCGGTGGGCCTCGTCGCGGACCCGCTGTAGCAACTGCAGCTCGGGCGTATCGTGCGCGAGCAGCAGCGGTGCGTCGCGCCCGGGGATGAACACCTCCTCGATCCGCTTGGCGAGCGAGATCACCGCGACGCCGCGCTCACGAAAGCCCTGCAGCGCTCGGAGGCCGGCCGCCAACTGGCCCTTGCCTCCGTCGATCACGATCACGTTCGGCAGCGCCGCAAAGCTCGGGTCATAGTCCTTGTCGTGGGGCGAGAGGTCGCGCTGGCCCTCCCAGGCCGTCAGCCGGCGTCCGAGGATCTCCTCCATCGAAGCGAAGTCGTCAGGCCCGTCGTCGCCGACCGTCCGCACCTTGAACCGCCGGTAGTCGGACTTCTTCGGCGCGCCGCCCTCGAACACGACCATCGAGGCGACGGTGTTGGTGCCCATCAGCGTCGAGATGTCATAACACTCGATCCGCAGCGGGATCACGTCGAGCCCGAGCGCCTGCTGCAGGCCGTCGAGCGCCTCGACGCGCTGCTGGCGGCGGCGCTCGGAGCGCAGCTTCTCCTGGTCGATCGCGAGCCGCGCGTTGCGCTCGGCGAGCTCCAGGATCCGCCGCTTGTCGCCGCGCTCGGAGGCGCGAATCTCGACGATGTTGCCGTCGCGCCGAGCGGTGAGCGCGTCGGCCAGCGCGGCGATGGACTCGGACTCGCCGAGCTCCTGCTGGATCACCAGCAGCGGCGGCACCGACATCGCCGACGCGTAGTACTGCAGGATGAACGCCTCGGCGACATCCGCGACGGTTGTCTCGGCGGCGTTGTCCAGATAGAAGCTCTGGCGGTCTGACAGGACGCCGTCGCGGACCTGGAACACCTGCGCGTTGGCCTCGCCGTCGGAGATCGCGACCGCGATCGCGTCATACGAGCCCGACCCCTCGTGCGCGACCCGCTGGCGCTCCAGCAGCGAGCGGATCGCCCGTAGCCGGTTGCGCTCGCGTGCGGCGTCCTCGAAGCGCTGTTCGGCGGAGGCGAGCTGCATCTCGTACTCGAGCCGCCGCTCGATCTCCTTGTAGCGACCCGACAGAAACGCGATCACGCCGTCGATCGATCGCCGGTACCCCAGCTTGTCGACATAGCCGACGCACGGTGCCTCACAGCGCTTGATGTAGTAGTCCAGGCACGGGGAGCCCGAGCGCCGGCCCGGCTCCGGGCCCTCGCAGGAACGGAACATGAACACCTTGCCGAGCACCTCGAGCGTCGCCCGCACGCGTTTGGCGTTGCTGTAGGGACCGAAGTACGCCCGGTCGCGGCGGTGGCGCTCACGCGTGAAGTACACCCGCGGATAGTCCTCGTCGAGCGAGATCGCGATGTACGGGTAGGACTTGTCGTCGCGCAGCCGGATGTTGAGCCGCGGCTTGTACTGCTTGATGAAGTTCTGCTCGACCAGCAGCGCCTCGGACTCGGTGTGGACGACCAGCGCCTCGATCTGGTCGATCATCGCGAGGATCTCGCGGCCCGCGCGCGTGCTCGGATTGGAGAAGTGCGACGCGACCCGCTTGCGGATCGACTTCGCCTTGCCGACGTAGATGACCTTGCTCTTGGCGTCGCGGAACAGGTAGACACCGGGCTCGTCGGGCAACTCGCGTCGTCGGTCGGCCGGGTACAGGGACATCACCGATTCAGGTTAGAGACGTGCACTTGATCCAAAGGGTGCTCCGTTGCTCGCGCGTCAGCGGCGATCGGCGGCGAACGACAGCAGCAGCGCCGCCGCCGCGACCGACAGCGCGATCAGCGCTACCAGCTCCCCCGGGCCGGCGGTGGCGCCGGTCGCGAGGTAGCGGCCGGTGGCGGCGTCAAACACGGACGCGCCATCGGTCGGCGGCGTCCCCAACGCGTGCACGACGAACGCGAGCGCGATCGCGACCGCACCGAGCAGCACCAGCCGCATCACGCGATCGCCGAGCAGCGCCGCCACGATCAGCCCGAGCGCCAGCAACGCCAGCAACACATCGGCAGCCGTGTAGACCTGCCAGGCGTTCGGGTCGGCGGGGACGCCGGTGAACGTGCCCGAGTCGGCGTAGCGCTGCAGCATCGCCGGCGACAGCTCGTGGCTCCAGACCATGAACAGCGACGCGAGCAGCGCCAGCGCGGCGACGAGCATCGCCCAGTCGGCGGCGATCTCTGTGCGATGCCGGCTCACGGCCGCGTGAGTGTAGGCGCGGCCGACTGCGTCAGGCTCTAGTACCGGCGCAGCGACCACAGGACGCTGCCGCCCGCATACAGTGCGGCACCCATCAGCACCAGCCAGGCGACGCGGCCGGCGCTCGTCTGCCACAGCAGGTCGGTCGCGGTCAGCGTCACCGCCAGCGCCGTCAGCGACCCGTACAGCACCGCCCGCCGCGGCACGCCGAGCGACAGCAGCGTGATCCGATGCTCGCGGTAGTAGATCCCGGCGACCCAGGCGAGCGCCGCGAGGAAGATCACCGAGACCGTCTGCAGCACGACCTCGGCGGCGGTGCCACCGCCCGGGACGATCGCAATGATCGCCGCCAGCGCGAGGATGATCGCGATGTTGCGCGCGTGCCTGAGGTTGGTGCTCACAGCACAAGCGTACGCCGCTGGCCGCGGCGTTGTGCGCGGGCTCGTCCGCGAACCGGACGGCTCAGCCCGCGACGGCTTCGTAGCGCTCGTAGAGCTCGGCCACGAGCCGTTTGGCGACCTCGTGGCGCTCGCTGGAGCGAGCGCTCGCCTCCGGCGTCGCCCACGCCGCCGGATCCGCCAGCTGATCCTCGACCGTGGCCAACGCCGCCTCGGCGGCCTCGATCTCGCGCTCGAGCCCTGGCGCGCGATCGGCGGCGGCGCGGTGGGGTTTCGCCGCGGTTCGCTTGGGCTTCGCCGCCGGGGCCTTGGCCACCAGCGGCCTGGCGTCGCGCTGGGCTCGAACCCGCAGATACTCGGGCCAGCCGCCGACGTAGCTGTGCAGCTCATGGTCGTAGAGCTCGATCGTGCGGCTGCCGATCGCGTCCAGCAGCGCGCGGTCATGGGAAACGAGCAGCAGCGAGCCCGGGAACCGGGCCAGCGCCGCCTCCAGCGCCTCGCGGCTCTCGAGGTCGAGATGGTTGGTCGGCTCGTCGAGGATCAGCAAGTTCGCGCCGGAGTTGACCAGGATCGCGAGCGACAACCGCCGGCGCTCGCCACCCGACAGTCCCTCCAGCGGCTTCTCAGCGTCCTCGCCGGAGAACAGAAAGCCGCCGAGCAGCGCCCGCGTCGGTCCCGGCTTGAGCCCGGTCAGGCGCTGTGCCGCCTCGAGCACCGTCCGGGCACCCCCGGCATTGAGCTCCTCGGCGTGCTGGGAGAGATAGCCGATCGTGACGTTGTGGCCGATCCGTAACTTGGTCGGCGCGCCCGATGTCTCACGGCGGCCCGCGAGCGTCTCGATCAGGGTCGTCTTGCCGGTCCCGTTGGCCCCGACCACCGACACATGCTCGCCACGCTCCAGCCACATCCCGGCGTCGTCGGCGAGCAGCTTGTCGCCGGCCTTGAGCTGGGCGTGCTCGAGCTCGATCACGACCCGCCCCGAGCGCTCCGGCGCCTTGAACGCGAACTGCAGCGCGGCGCCATCCTTCGGGTCGCGGCTGATGCGATGCATCTTGTCGAGCTTCTTGGCGCGCGACTGCGCCTGACGCGCGCGGGTGCCGGCCCGAAACCGGGTCACGAACCGCTCGAGCCGTTCGATCTCCGCCTGCTGGCGCTCGATCGCCCGCCCCAGCGCGAGCTCACGCGCCGCGCGCTCCTGGCGCCACGCGTGCCAGCTGCCGGAGAAGAACCGCCCGCGACCACCCTCGAGTTCGAGCACGCTGGTGCCGACCGCCTCCAAGAACCAGCGATCGTGCGCGACCAGCACGATCGCCGCGTCGAGCGAGGTCAGATGCGCCTCGAGCCACTCCAACGACTCGATGTCGAGGTGGTTGGTCGGCTCGTCGAGCAACAGCAGGTCCGGGTCGCCGGCGAGCGCTCGACCGAGCGATGCACGCGTCAGCTCGCCGCCGGAGAACGTGCTCAGCGACCGATCAAGCACCCCGTCTTCGTGGAAACCGAGCCCATGCAGGGTCTGCAGCGCGCGGTCGCGCCAGTCATAGCCGCCGGCGTGCTCGAGTCGCGCCTGCGCCTCGGCATAGTGGTTGAGGATTGCCTCGGAGTAGTCGCCGTCGGCCATCGCCTGCTCGAGCCGTGCCAGCTCCTGCTCGATCGCGACCAGCTCCGCCGCGCCCGAGAGGATGTAGTCGCGCAGTGACAGCGACCGCTCTCGCGGGGGCCGCTGGTCGTGCAGCGCGACCTTCACGTCCTTGGCGAACACGAGCTCGCCGCCGTCGACCGACGCCTCGCCGGCGAGCATCCGCAGCAGCGTCGTCTTGCCCGAACCGTTGCGACCCGAGAGCGTCATCCGGTCGCGCCGCTCGAGCTTGAACGAGACGCCACGCAGCAGCGGCTCGCCCGCCATGTCCTTGCCGAGGTCCGATGCGATCACGACCGCCATGGCGCTGATGGTAGGCGCGTTACCCTGGCGCGTCATGGCGCGCCGCTTCCCATATCCGCCGGTGCCACCGTCCGAGCTGCCGCCCGCCCGGACGGTCGTGGTCGAGGGCCGCGGTGAGTTCTTCGTGCGCGACAGTGACCCCGTCGGTGACGGACGACCGGTGGTGCTGTTGTTACACGGGTGGCTGGTCAGCGCCGACCTCAACTGGCACGCCGCCTACGGTCCGCTGCACGACGCCGGCTATCGGGTGCTCGCACTCGACCATCGCGGGCACGGACGCGGGCTGCGACCGCTGGTCCCGTTTCGGCTGGCCGACTGCGCGGCCGACGCGGCGGCGCTGCTGCGCACGCTCGAGCTCGGCCCGGCGATCATCGTCGGTTACTCGATGGGCGGTACGGTCGCCCAACTGATCGCCCGCGATCATCGCGACACGGTCGCCGGGCTCGTGCTGAGCGGCACCTGCCAGCACTTCCAGGATCGCGAGACGCGCAAGCTGTGGAAGTGGATGGGCGCCGCCGGCCTCGCGATGGAGGTCGCGCCGCAGCGGTTCTTCGCGACCGGATTGCGCCGCCAGGGTCTCGACTTCTCCGAGCGGACCGCGTGGTTGCTGTCAGAGCTCAAGCGCCACAACCCGAAGGACATCGCCGAGGCCGGGCGTGAGCTGGGACGGTTTGACTCGCGCGCGTGGGTCGGGTCGCTGAGGCTGCCCTCGGCGGTCGTGCTGACCACGCGCGACAGCGCCGTCGCCCCCGCCAAGCAGCGGGAGCTGGCGATCGCGATCGATGCCGACGTGTTCGAGGTCGAGCTCGATCATCTGCAGTTGACGACCCGGCCCGGTGAGTACAACCCGGCGCTGCTGCGAGCGATCGCGACGGTCGCGACGCGGGGACACCAGGCGGTCGCCTGACCACCGGCGATACGTCCGGAGATCAGATACGATATTCGGGCTGTGCGCCGCCTTCGTCTGATCGTCACGTTCGTCGCCTTTTCGTCGCTGCTGCTGGTGTTTGCGCCCGGCGCGTTCGCGGCCGTCCGCGACTACGGAGGCCAGGGTTGGGCCGGCGAGGTGACCGACTCGGAGGTGACGAACGTCATGTTCCTGACGATCGCGTTCTTCCCCGTCGTGATCCTCACCTTCACCCTGATCCAGTCGCGACTGGACAAGCGCAAGCATGCCCGTCAGGACGCGGTCCGCGCCCGTGAGCGCAGCGCCGACTGGCGCGGCGGCTGGTAGTCAGCCCAAGCCCCGGTCTGACAGCAGCAGTCCCTCTCGCAGGCCGCCCCGAACGACGAGCAGCGGCAGTCCGAGCCGCGCCGCGATCGCCTGCAGCAGCACCAGCCCCGCCGGCAGCAGTCGCATCCGGCGGGGGTCGACACCGAGCCGCTCGCCGAGTGGGCCGCTGGGCTCTGAGCACAGCAACGTCAGCGCCGCCGCGAACGCCGGCCCGTCCAGGACGCGACCGGCGACGAGCGCGAGCGAGGTTGCGCTGCCGCCGACCGCCAGCGCCCGCTCGGGTCGCGGTGGTCGCATCTCGCTGACCGCCTCGCGCGCGCGTTGGGACGCCGTCTGCAGCTGTGCGGGCGTCGGCGGGTCGTCGGGTAGCCAGCGGTCGACGATCGTGCTCGAACCGAGCGGGGTCGACTGCCACCAGCTGATCGAGCGATCCGGCGCTCCGATCACGAGCTCCGACGAGCCGCCGCCGACATCGACGACGGCGATCGACGCCGCGGGCGGCCGCTCGAGCATCCCGACTGCCCCGGTGAACGCCAGCCGGGCCTCCTCGCCGGCGGTCAGGATCTCGATCTCGATGCCGGTCTGCGCGGCGAGCTCGCGCACCAGCCGACGTCCGTTCGCGGCCCGCCGGACCGCCTCCGTCGCGACCGCCCGAATCGAGTCGGCGCGCAGTGCTCGAGCGGTCCCCACCTGCAGCCGCACGATCGCTGCGAGCTCGGCGAGCTTGGCCGCGCCGATCCGGCCGTCGGCCTCGAGCTCTGAGCCGAGCGCGGTAAACACCCGTTCCTCGGCCACCACACGCAGCCCGCACCGATCGACGTCGGCGACCAGCAGCCGCGTGGTGTTGGAGCCGATGTCGACGCAGGCGGCGCGCACGGCGCGGTCAGGTCACCCGCTGAAGGTCACCCCGGAGGTCATCTCCGGGTCATCGGGGACCGCGCCGATGCCCGGCCCGCCGCCGCCCGGACCGAGGTCGGGGTCGGGGAGGCCACGGCCGACCCGTCGAGGAGACATCAGCGCGAACGTCACGACCGCGAACGCGAGGCAGCCGCCGCCGGCGACCGCGAACGCCAGCCGGGACGAGCCGGCCGACGCGAGCAGGCCTCCGACGAGGATCCCGATCCCCGGGGCGATCTGCCGGATCGACTGCAGCAGCGTCGTCACGAGCGCCATCCAATTCGACGACGCGCGGTCCTGGGTCTCGGTCATGAACGCGGTCGAGACGACGCCGTTGGCGATTCCGGCCGCGACGGCGCCGATCAGTGCGACCACGAGATCCTGTGCGACCGCGAGGATCCCGAGCCCGACCGCGATGATCAGCGTGCCGCCGACCAGCAGCACCCGGATGCTTGCCCGCGCCCAGCGCGCGTAGATCAGGCTTCCGACCACCGCGCCGCCGCCCCAGGCGGCGACGATCGCGCCGTAGCCGCCGGGGCCGACATGCAGGGTGTGCTCGGCGTAGACGACCTCGACGGGGGTCGACATCGTGAAGAACACCATCCCGATCCCCTGCAGCGACAACAGGTTTCTGAGGATCGGATCGGCGCGTACGTGCGCAAGCGCGGCCCGCAGCCGCCGCTTCGGCGCGATTTCGTGCTCGGCGGCCGGCGGCAGCGCCGACCACGCGAGCGAGATCCCGATCACGACGAACAATCCGCAGTTGGCGATCAGCGCGGCGACGGTGCCGCCGAACGCGACGACCGCGCCGCCGATCAGCGGGCCGAGCATGAAGCAGACCGAGAAGACGGCGTTGGTGAACGCGTTGCCTTCGTGCAGCAGCCCGAGCGGCTTGGTGATGCTGGCGCGCGCGGCCGCCGCCAGCGATCGCGCGGTCAGCGCGACCACCCCGTCGACCAGCACCAGCACCAGCACCGGCACGAGCTCGAAGCGGCTCGTCAGCCACGCGAGGATCCCGAACAGGATCGCCTCCAGCCAGTACAGCGTCGGCAGCAGCCGGCGCGGCGAGTAGCTGCTCGAGCCGCGGCACCAGCAGCGGCGCGAGGAACCCGGGCACGACCTGCGACAACAGGAAGAATCCGGTCGACGCCGAGCGCCGACCCGGTCCGCTGGTAGACCAGGATCGACAGCGCGAGCGTGCCAACCGACCACGCGAGCTCGTTCAGCGTGTACGCAGCCATCAGGCTGGCGAACGCAGGGACGCGGAGCAGCGTGCTGATCTTCATCGGGGCTCGCTACGGGGCCGGCAGCGTTCGCTGCAAACGCCTCGGCGGCCGCGCGGGCTCCGGCCCTGGCGCCCGACGCATAGCCGTAGGTGCCCTGCTCGCGCAGCTCGTCGCCGGCTGCCACCAGCGCGTCGATCGCGGCGAACGCGAACGCGCCGCCGACCGAGATCCGCGCGACGCCGAGCGACGGCCAGCTCCGGCACCGGCGCCACGCCCGGTCGCGCGAGCACGTTGACGGGACGATCGACCGACGTCGACAGCGTGCGGATCTGGCCGCTATCGGTCAGCCCGGGCGCGTACAGGACGTCGGCGCCGGCCTCCTGGTAGGCCTGCAGGCGTGCGATCGTGTCGTCGAGGTCGTCGCGACCGTGCAGGTGGTTCTCGCAGCGACCGGTGAGCGACCAGTCGCGCCTGGCCCCCATGCGCCGACCTCGGCGGCGGCCCGAACCCGCTCAGCGGCCTCGTCGATCGGGTAGATCGGGTCCGAGTCGTCGCCCGAGTAGTCCTCGATCGAGAAGCCGGCCAAGGCCGGCACCGACGGCGCCCCGCGCAGTCTCGGCGACCCCGTCGGCGATCGTCGGCGAACCCGTTCTCCAGGTCGGCCGAGACCGGCAGCTCGGTCGCGGCAGACGATCGTCGCGGCGTGAGCCAGCGCCTGCTCGGCGTCGATCTGGCCGTCGAGCAGGCCGAGCGTCGCCGCCGAGCCCTGCTGGTCGTCGCCAGCGCCTCGAAGCCGAGCCACGCCAGCAGCCGCGCCGACCCGGCGTCCCAGGGATTGGGCAGCAGCAGCGGCTGCGCCTGGGCGATGCAGCGCCGCGAACCGCTCGGCGCAGCTCCGCTTGGGGCGAAACGGGCATCCACGGACACCCTACCGCTGATCGCGGCCGGCAATCCACGGCGCTAGGCTGACGTTCGATGGGCACGTCACCAAGTGACTTCTCGCTCGGCTCCGAGCGCGGCGACGACGGCTCGTTCAAGCGCCAGGTCTCGAGCTTTCGCAACTTCGTCTCAGACGACGAATCCGCTGCGATTTCCCGGTCGATTCGGGCCGGTACCACCTGTATGTCGCGCGGGCCTGCCCGTGGGCGCACCGGACCCTGATCGGCCGCGCGCTGATGGGGCTCGAGGACGCGATCTCGGTCTCGTTCGTCGATCCGATCCGCGACGAGCGCGGCTGGCGGTTCAGCGGCGACGGATATCAGTCGACCCGATCAACGGCTTTGACTATCTGGCGAGGCGTATCTGGCCTCGGACCGGAGCTTCGCGGACCGCGTGACGGTGCCGGTGCTATGGGACAAGCGGAGCTCGACGATCGTCAACAACGAGTCGGCCGACATCCTGCGGATGTTGTCGACCGCGTTCGCGCCGCTGGCCGACTCACCCGGTCGAGCTCGTGCCCGAGCGGCTGCGCGGCGAGATCGAGGCGCTCAACGCGCTGATCTACGACAACGTCAACAACGCCGTCTACAAGGCGGGGTTCGCGAACAGCGCAGTCGGTCTACGAGCGCGAGGTCCGGTCGCTGTTTCAGACGCTCGACGAACTCGACATGCGGCTGGCCGATCGCCGCTTCCTGTTCGGACCCGAGCCGCTGGAGACCGACTGGCGGCTGTTCACGACGCTCGTGCGCTTCGACGCCGTCTACCAGATCCACTTCAAGTGCTCGATCCGCAAGCTGGTCGAGTACGAGTAGCTGTGGCCGTACGCGCGTGACCTGTACCAATGGCCGGGCGTCGCCGAGACGGTCGACTTCGACGAGATCCGCGCCCACTACTACCGCACGCACCCGACGATCAACCCGTCGGGGCTGGTCGCGATGCTTCCCGCGGCCAGCTTCGAGGAGCCCGCCGGGCGCGGCTGATCGGCGCCCGGTCGCCGGTCACCAGGCCGCGACGCGCGCGGGCGGCGGCGATCGGCGGTTCAGCCGCGCGCGCGCCGGCCGACCAGCCCGAGCAACGACCAGCATCCGACCAGCGCGGCGGCGAACGGCAGCGGGTTGTTCTTGACCTGGCTGACGAGCGCACCGCCGACCAGCGACAGCCCCTGCATCGGCTCGTTGTCCTGCGGCGGAGCATCGGCGGGCGGCGGTAGAGGCGGTGCCGGCGGTGGCGGCGGCGCGGTCCCGGCCGCGGCCCCGACGGCGGCGGCAGGCGCCACGGGCGGCGCGAACGGGTCGTCGGCCCCGGCCGCCGAGGTCGCCTGCTGGCCGCGGCGTTTCGGCGGTCGCCTCGATCGCATGGTCGGGCGCGTCGGGCTCGCCCTCGGAGCCGGCCTGGGCCGCGACCGCGGTCGTCGGCGGCATCGGCGTTCGGCGCGGTGTCCGGGGCGTCGGCGGCGGTCGCCTCGCTGTCGGTCGCGCGCGGAGCGCCGCTCTCGTCCTGCGCCGCGGCCGCTGCGGCCGTCGCGCTGCCGTCGTCGGCGGCGCCGGCCGCGTCCTCACCCGCGCTGCCGTCATCGGCCAGCATCGCCTGCAGCCGCGTCGCGAATTCGCGCAGCAGCCGGTTGGAGATCTCCTCGATCATCCCGCCGCGGCCGAACCGGGCCAGCCGGCCGGTGATGTGGTAGTCGGTCGAGACGTTGACCTTGGCTCGTGCCGTCGTCGACGGCCTCGACCGAGGACTCGATCGTCGCCTTCGCGCCGCCCTGGCCGCGCTTGTCGGTGCCCGCCGCCTGCATCGTCGCGTGGTGGGCTGTCCTCGTCGACGGACTCCATGTTCAGCTTGCCGCTGTACGCCGCCGAGGTCGGGCCGATCTTGACCTTGAACTCGCCGTTGTAGCTGCCGTCGTCGTTGCGCCCGGTGACCGCCGCGCCGGGCAGGCACGGGGCAACCCGCTCGACGTCGATCAGCGCCTCCCAGACCCGCTGCAGCGGGGCCGAGACCTCAAAGGACTGCTCGAGCTTCATTGCGGACCTCCTCCAGATCCTCGGGTGTGTCGACGTCGCGCCCGGAGCATAGGTGCCCCACCTCGATCACGCGAGTCCCGCGCAGCAGCTCCCGGGCGCCGACATCGCCGCCGACGCCGGTCAGCGCCGTGATCTGCTCGGCCCCGAGCACGACCGGGTGACCCGGCCGTCCGTCATACACCGCTCGGGTGCCCGGCGTCTCGCCCGCGAACCGCTCGATCAGTGACGAGCGGCATCAGCGGCGCGTCGCCGAGCGTGACGACGACCGCGTCCGCGTCGGCCAGCGCGCGCCAGGCCGAATCGCAGCGACGCCGACTGGCCGGCGTCCCAGTCCGGGCAGACGATCGACCTCGGCGCGGCCGAAGTCCACCGCATCGCGGATCCGCGCCGCGCCGGAGCCGAGCACGACGACCACGCGCTCCAGCGCCGGGGCGTCGCACTGCGCGCGCACCGCCCACTCCAGCAGCGGCCGCCCGTCGAGCTCGGCCAACTGCTTGGGCTCGTCGCCGAACCGCGTACCGGCGCCGGCGGCGAGCACGAGGCCGCAGATCACGGGCGCCCGCCGACGTGGATCGCGTTCTCGGAGCGTCGTCAGCCGGGCGCCGGCGCGGCCGTTGCGCAGCGCCACCGCCTCCGCCAGGATCGCCAGCGCGGCCTCCCCGACGGTGCTGCCGCCGAGATCAAGGCCGGCGGGCCCCGACAGCCGTTCGAGCTCGGCCGCGCCGAGACCCGGCATCGGTCAGGCGCTCGCGCCGCTTGCGCTGCGTGTTGCGCGAGCCCATCGCGCCGACATAGAAGGCCGGCGAGCGCAGCGCGAGGATCAGCGCCTCGTCGTCGAGCTCCGGTGCGTGGGTCAGTGCCGCGACCGCGGTGTGCTGCGTCGGGCCCGCCGAAAGCTGGGCCAGCGCCTCCTGCGGCCAGGCGGCGATCACCTCCTCGGCGTCAGGGAAGCGGTCGGGGTCCGCGAACCGCCGGCGGGGATCGACCACGTACGGGACCCAGCCGATCGACCGGGCCACGCGCGTCAGTGCCACCGTCAGCGGAACGGCTCCGAACACGATCAGGCGCACGGTCGGCGCGTCCTGGGCCCGGGTGAAGTTCGGTCCATGGACCTCGGAGGTCTGCTCCCAAGTGCGCTGCTCGGGTACGGTCGCTCACATCTCCTCCAGGATCTCGGCCAGCTGTTGCAGCGACGCGATCGAGTTGCCCGCCAGCAGCCGGTCGGTGTGTGGCACCGCCGCCTGCATCCCGCGGGTCAGCGGCTCGTAGTCGGGGTGCGCGGCCAGCGGGTTGAGCCACACGAGCTTGAACGCCGCACGGCGCAGTCGCGCCATCTCGATGCGCAGCTGCTCGGGATCGCCGCGGTCCCAGCCGTCGGACAGGATCACGACGACCGACCCGCGGCCGAGCCGCCGTCCGTGGATCCGGTTCAGCGTCGACAGTGCGTCCCCGATCCGGGTGCCGCCCGACATGTCCGAGACGGCGGTCGTGGCGCGCTCCAGTGCGAGGTCGGGATCGCGGCCGGTCAGCTCGTGGGTGATCCGGGTCAGCCGCGTTCCGAATGCGAACGCCTCGACCCGGCGACGCGCAGCGACCGACGCCTGCATGTACTGCAGCAACATCCGCGAATACGGCGCCATCGAGCCCGACACGTCGCAGACGAGCACCAGCTGGCGTGGGCGCTGCGTGGGCGCCCGCCAGCTGCGGCGGATCGGCTCGCCCGCGGTCCGCAGCGACGCCTGAACGGTGTCGCGCAGGTCCGGGATCGACCCCCGCCGGCGTGAGGGCCGCGTGCGTCGCGACAACCGCATCGGGTGCCGACGGGCGATCCGCGCCATCAGCTCGTGTGCGAGCGTCATCTCAGACTCGCTGTAACGGGCGAAATCCTTTTCGATCAGCAGCTCGATGTCCGACCACGCCGCCGGGACCGGTTCGGGCGCTCCGGCGGCGTCGGGCTCGCGTGCCTGCTGGGGATCGCCGAACGCAGCCCGCGGCAGCGCGGCGCGCTCGATCGAGCCGAGCTCCGACAGCGGCAGATCCTCGGCGCGCGGCACCCAGCCGGCTCCGAACACCTCGGTGAACGCCTGCTCGAATCGCTCCAGGTCCGACCGGCGCGAGCACAGCACCGCCCGCAGCGCCAACCGGACGTCCTCACGCGAGGCAGGATCGACGCTGTCGACCGAACGGACCGCGGTCAGCAGCTCTCCGACCCCGACCCGCGCGTCGCGCTCGCGCAAGGCGGCGGTCAGCTGCGCCAGGCGCGCGACCAGCTCGTCGGCCGCGGTCGTGACCGAGGCCGACGCGCCGGCGCGTCAAACCCCCTCCAGGACCTTGCGTTCGAGTACCCGCTGAACGTCCTCGTGGACCTTCAGCGCCGTGCCGAGGGTCTCCTCGAGGCTCGCCTCGTCGCCGAGCGCCAGCAACGCCTGCGCCCAGACGATCGTCTCGCCGACACCGGGCTGCTTGTAGAGGTCGCCCTGCTCGCGCAGCCGACTGACCGCGGCCACCACTCGCGCGGCGATCCGCTCGGGGACCTCCGGCAGCCGCGAGGCGACGATCGCGCGCTCGCGCTCGGGGGTCGGGTAGTCGATCCAGTGATACAGGCACCGCCGCTTGAGCGCGTCGTGCAGCTCACGCGTGCGGTTGGAGGTCAGCACCACGATCGGACGACGCGCGGCGGTGATCGTGCCGAGCTCGGGGATCGTGACCGCGAAGTCCGACAGGAACTCCAGCAGGAACGCCTCGAACTCGTCGTCGGCGCGGTCGACCTCGTCGATCAACAGCACGACCGGCCGCTGCGGATCGGACTCGAGCGCGTCGAGCAGCGGCCGCCGCAGCAGGAACCGCCGCCCGAACAGCTCGCCCTCGTCAACCCCGCCCTCGGCGGCGCGCAGCGCGAGCAGCTGGCGCGAGTAGTCCCAGTCGTAGACGGCATGGTGCAGGTCGATGCCCTCGTGACACTGCAGCCGGATCAGCCGCGCGTCGGTCGCCGTCGCCAGCGCGCGGGCCACCTCGGTCTTGCCGACGCCGGCCTCGCCCTCGAGCAGCAGCGGCTGCTCGAGCTCGGCCGCGAGATACACCGCCAGCGCCAGCGGCCGATCGGCCAGGTATCCCTGGGACTGCAATGCGGCGCTCGCGGCGCCGATGTCCTGGAGAGCCGCGAGCGACATCGCCGCCCGATCCTACCCTGCGTCGGCCAGCGCCCGGCGCGTCAGCACACGTGCCAGATGCTGCTTGTACTCCGTACTCGCGTTCAGGTCAGACGGTGGGTTGGTGGCGTCGGCGGCATGCTCGGCCGCGGCGGCGTAGGACTCGGCCGTCGCCGGCTTGCCCTTCAGCGCCTGCTCGACGGCCGTCGCGCGCAGCGGAACCGAGCCCATGTTGGTCAGCCCGACGCGAGCGTCGGTGACGACGCCGTCGGACACGCTGACGGCCGCGCAGACCCCGACCATCGCCCAGTCCTCGGCCCGCCGCGTGAACTTCTGATACGAGTGGCCATAGCCGTCGAGCGCCGTCAGGCGGATCTCGGTCAGCACCTCGTCGTCGCCGACGGCGGTCGTCAGGTAGTCCTGAAACAGCTCCGAGGCCGCCACCGTCCGCTGTCCGGATTGCCCCTGCAAGGTCACCTCGGCGTCGGTGATGAGCATCGCTGCGGGCAGGTCGGAGGCCGAGTCGCCGTGGGCCAGCGAGCCGCCGATCGTGCCGCGATGGCGGACCTGCGGATCGGCGATCGTCGCCGCTACCTCGGACACGATCGCGAGCTCGGGCGTGTGCTCGAGCTCGGCATGGGTCGTCAGCGCCCCGATTCGCCAGCCGCCGTTCTGGCGCTCGATCCCGTGCAGTCCCGGTAGCTTGCGGATGTCGACCAGCAGCGACGGCGCCGCCAGGCGCAGCTTCATCAGCGGGATCAGCGAGTGACCGCCGGCCAGCAGCTTGGCGTCCTCACCGCCGTCGACCAGGGCCTTGATCGCGTCCTGCAAGGACTCGGGCGCGACGTAGTCGAACGCTGCCGGGATCATCGATCTGCCTCCGGTCGGTTGGCGTCTTGGATCGCCTCCCACACCCGGACCGGCGTGAGTGGCATGTTGATGTAGTCGACTCCGAGCGGTCTGATCGCGTCGATCACCGCGTTGGTGACGACCGCGGAGGCGGCGATCGTGCCGGCCTCGCCGACGCCCTTGACGCCCATCGAGTTGACCGGCGACGGCGTCACCGTCCGGTCGGTCTCGAAGTACGGCAACTCCGCCGCGGTCGGCAGCGCGTAATTGACGAACGTGCCGGTGACGAGCTGCCCCTCCTCGTCGTATGCGACCTGCTCGTACAGCGCCTGCCCGATCCCGTGCGCGACGCCGCCGTGGATCTGACCGTCGATCAGCATCGGGTTGATCGGGTTGCCGCAATCGTCGACCGCGACATACCGCACGACCGTGCATTTGCCGGTCTCCGGGTCGACGTCGACGATGCAGGCGTGCGCGCCGAACGGGAACACGAAGTTCTCGGGGTCATAGAACGTCGTCTCCTCGAGGCCCGGCTCCATTCCCTCCGGGACCGCGCCGACGTAGGCGATCCCGGCGACGTCAGCGAGCGCCATCCCCTGGTCGGGCGAGCCCTTGACCGAGAACCGGCCGTCGACCAGCTCGATGTCCTCCGCGGCCGCTTCGAGCTCGGCCGCGACGATCGCCTTGGCCTTGGAGACGACCTTGTCGACCGCCTTGACGATCGCCTCGCCGCCGGTCGCCAGCGAGCGCGAGCCGTAGGTGTTGCGGCCTTCAGGACCCATCGAGGTGTCGCCGTGGATCACCTCGACGATCGACGGGTCGACCCCGAGCATGTCGGCGACGATCTGCGCAAACGCCGTGTCGAGCCCTTGGCCGTGCGGCGAGGTCCCCGAGTAGACCGTCACCGCGCCGGTGTTGTGGACCCTCACCAGCGCGGATTCCCAGAGACCGGCTTGCACCCCGACGCCGGCCGGGCCGGTGATCCGCGATGGCGCCAGCCCGCAGATCTCGGTCCAGGTGCAGAACCCGATGCCGCGGTAGATGCCCTGCTCGCGCAGCTGCGCCTGCTCAGCGCGGAACGCGTCGACGTCGACATGCTCCATCAGCTTGTCGAGCGTCCCCTGGTAGTTGCCGGAGTCGTACACCACGCCGGTCGCGACCGCCGCCGGAAAGCGGTCGGGCGGGATGAAGTTCCGCCGCCGCAGATCGAGTGGATCGATCCCCAGCTCATGCGCGAGCTGGTCGACCGTGACCTCGATCATCTGCGTCGCCTCGGGGCGTCCGGCGCCGCGGATCGCGTCGGTCGGGCACTTGTTGGTGAACACCCCGGTGATGTCGGTCTGGATGTTCGGGATGTCGTAACAGCCGCCCATCACGAACGCGCCCAGCGACGGGATCAGCGGCGTCAAAATCATGTTGTAGGCGCCGAAGTCGGCGAGGATCTCGACGTGCCAGGCGGTGATCTTGCCGTCCTTGGTCGCCCCCATCCGGACGCGCGAGATCTGGTCGCGGCCCTGATGGGCGACCGACATGTTCTCCGAACGGGTCTCGATCCACTTGATCGGGCGCCCGGTCTTGCGCGATGCCCAGCAGGCGGTCAACTCCTCGCCGTAGACCTGCAGCTTCTGGCCGAAGCCGCCGCCGACGTCCGGCGCGACGACCCGCACGTGATCCTCAGACAGTCCCAGCAGCAGCGCCATGAACAGACGCACGAAGTGCGGCACCTGGGTCGAGGTGTAGAGCGTCAGCGAACCGACCCGATAGTCGGCGAGCACGCCCCGGCACTCGATCGGCGCCCCGGCGATCCGGTGGTTGATCACGCGCCGCTCGACGATCACGTCGGCCTCAGCGAAGCCGGCCTCGACGTCGCCGCCGGCCAGCGACCATTTGTGGACCTCGTTGGATCCGAGCTCCTCGTGTACGAACGGGCCGCCCGCAATCGCCGCCTCCGGATCGACCACGGCGGCCAGCGGCTCGTACTCGACGAGCACGTCGTCGACCGCGTCGGCGACCGCATAGCGGTCCTCGCCGAGCACGATCGCGACCGGATCGCCGACGTGGTTGACCTCCCCGCGCGCCAGCGGCCAGTGCGGCGGGTTTGCGACCTCGACCCCGGGCGGCGCCCAGGCCATCGGCAGCGGCCCTCCGATGTCGGCCATGTCCTCGCCGGTGTAGACCGCGTGGATGCCGGGGCGCTCCGCGGCCGCCGAGGCATCGATCGAGGTGATCTTCGCGTGCGCCTCCGGCGAGCGCACGAACGACGCCCACAGCGTGCCTGCCAGCGAGATGTCGTCGATGTACCGGCCCCGGCCGGTGATCAGCTTCGGGTCCTCCTTGCGACGCAGCTCGCGGCCGACGTGGCCGCTCGGGGACGGAGCGTCGACGCTCATGCCGTCACCTCGCGGGTCTTTTCGGCCGCGTCGAGGACCGCCTTGACGATGTTGTGATAGCCGGTACAGCGGCACAGGTTGCCCTCGAGCCCGTGGCGCACCTCGTCCTCGGTCGGTTCCGGATTCTCGGCGATCAGCGCCGTGGCGGCCATGATCATTCCGGGCGTGCAGTAGCCGCACTGCAGGCCGTGGTTTGACCAGAACGCCTCCTGCATCGGGTGCAGGTCGTCCTCGGATCCGAGTCCTTCGATCGTCGTGATCTCGGCGCCGTCGGCCTGGACCGCGAGCACCGTGCACGACTTCACCGACTGACCGTCGATCAGGATCGTGCAGGCGCCGCAGTTGGACGTATCACAGCCGACGTGGGTGCCGGTCAGGTTGAGGCGATCGCGCAGCGCATGCACCAGCAGCAGCCGCGGCTCGACCTCCAGATCATGGTCGGCGCCATTGACGTTCAGGCGCAGGTTGACGGTGCCGCTCATCCCTCTCCCTCCAGGTTTGGGTTCGCTTGCGCGGAGGCTGACGATACACCCAGAAATGCGCCCATGTGCAGCGGAAAGACTGTCACGGGTGATTGCCTATGTGCCTCGTGCCGAGGCCGCGATCCTGCCGGGTTGCCGCATAGGCATCCGCGTCGATTTCTCCAGTCCTTTCGCGTCGCCGCGCATGATCGCCGGAGCCGGATCGGTTGCGCCCGCAACCGTTTGCTACCGTGCTTCTCGATGAAAACCGGACGCCTGCTCCTCCGCCTCGTCGTCGGTGGCTTCTTCTTCGGCCACGGCACCCAGAAGCTGTTCGGCTGGTTCGACGGCCATGGCCTCGACGCCACCGCCGGGATGTTCGAATCGATCGGCCTGCGGCCGGGCAAGCGCCATGCGGTCGCGGCCGGGCTCGCCGAGGCCGGAGGCGGCGCCGGTCTGCTGCTCGGCGCGGCGACGCCGCTGTCGAGCTCGGTGCTGATCGCGACGATGCTGACCGCGATCAATCGGGTGCACCTCAAGAACGGCCCCTGGGTCACCCAGCAGGGCTACGAGTACAACCTCGTGCTGATCGCGGCCGCGGCGGTGCTGGCCGAGGTCGGCCCCGGCGCCCCGTCGGTCGATGCGGCGCTCGGGATCGAGAAGTCAGGCTCACAGTGGGCCGCACTCGCGCTGGCGCTGGGCGCGCTCGGCGCCGCTGGGGCCCACGTCGCCGCCGAGGCGGCCCCCGAACCCGAGCCGGCCCCGGAGTCGGCTGACGACGCCGCAGCCGACACCGGCGCTGCCGCCTGATCTGACGCTCAGCTCGCGGCGGCGCGCGCCTCGCCGGCGATCGCGGCCCGCCGGCTACCGCGGTCTGTCGGCCAACACCTGGTAGACCGACGCCCAGCCGCTCGTGAACCCGCGACGCGCGGCTCTGAGGTACACGCGCCAGACACGCGCGCGTTCGGGCCCGGCGATCCGCACGGCGTCGTGATACCGGCGCTCGTAGGCGTCGATCCAGTCATCGAGCGTCCGCGCGTAGCTGTCGGGGAACCCCTCGACGTGACGGGGCACGAGCCCGGCGCGCTCGGCGGCACCGATCACCCGCGACAGCGGCAGCGGTACCCCGTCGGGGAACACGAACCGCTCGGAGAATGCGCCCTCGTCCGGCGTGTCGAGATCCTCGAGCTTCGCGATCCCGTGATTGAGCAGCCGCCCGCCGGGCGCCAGCAGACCGTGCAGCGTGCGCATGTACTCGTCGATTCGCTCGGCGCCGACGTGCTCGACCATCCCAATCGAGGAGATCGCGTCAAACGGCTGCTCGGCCCCGAGCTCGCGGTAGTCGGCGAGTCGCAGCTCGACGCTGTCCGACAGTCCTGCCGCCGCGACCCGCGCGCGTCCGAGCCGGACCTGCTCGGCCGACAGCGTGACACCGAGCACGCCAACGCCGTGCTCGCGGGCGGCGTGGATCGCGAACGAGCCCCAGCCACAGCCGACGTCGAGTACCCGCTCGCCGGCGGACAGGCCCAGCTTGGTGCAGACCAGCTCGAGCTTGGCGCGCTGGGCATCGGCCAGCGTCGTCGCCCCGCGTTCGAAGTAGGCGCAGCTGTAGGTCATCGAGTCGTCGAGGAACAGCGCGAAGAAGTCGTTGCCCGCGTCGTAGTGGTAGCTGACCGCCTGGCGGTCGCGCCCGAGCGTGTGCCGCTCACCGCGCAGCCGCAGCTCCGTCGCCGGCACCCGAGGCCAGCGGACCAGCCCGCACGCCCGCACGACCCCGGTCCCGAGCGCGATGAGCTGACGGACGGTCGGGCGTGGCGGCTGGTAGGTGTCGATCAGCGCCAGCGCTCGCTCGACCCCGTCGGTCTCCATGTCCTGCACATCGACCAGACCCAGAACGAAGGCGCGCCCGAGACCGAGCTCGCCGGGCGCGCGGACGACGTGCGCCAGCGCTCGCGGCGAGCGAAACCGGAAGACCGGCGCGCCCGGCTCGGTCGCCGGCACCGAGCTGCCGTCCCAGAACGCGATCGCGAACGGCCGGTTGGGCAGCGCGTCGACGAGCGCCCGACGCAGCGGCGCCGTATCGGAGAACGGCACGAGCTACGCCAGCAGGTTGCGCTCGCGCCGCTCCGGCGCGACCCGGACGACGTCCCAGGCCAGCCCGGTCATCTCCAGCGCGCGAATGATCCCGGCCGACGGGTCGAGCTGCCAGCGGCGCAGGCCGTGACGGTAGGAGGTCGGGAACGCGTGGTGGTTGTTGTGCCAGGACTCGCCCCAGGTTGGGATCGCGAGCCAGAACACGTTGCGCGACTCGTCGCCGGTGTCATACGCGCGTCGACCGAACGAGTGGCACACGGAGTTGATCGAGAAAGTGGCGTGATGGACGAAGAAGATCCGCGCCGCGCCGCCCCACAGCAGCGCGGTCAGGCCGCCGGCGATCGTTCCGGTCAACAGCACCCCGAGCCCGAACGCGGCCGCGAGCCCGAGCGCCACCCACAACACGAACGTCCGGTCGACGAACTTGATCCACGGGTCCGCGAGCAGGTCCTTGGCGTAGCGCTGCTCGTCGGCGACCTCCATGTCGGAGAACACCCAGCCGATGTGCGCGTGCCAGAAGCCCCACAGCTCTCCGCGCCAGCCGTGGCGATCGTCGAGATGCGGGCTGTGCGGATCGCCCAGCTCGTCGGAGAACTGGTGATGCTTGCGATGGGTCGCGACCCAGTCGATCACGGGACCCTCGGCCGCCGCGGAGCCGAGCGCCGCGAACGCCGCTCGCAGCGGTCGATAGGTCTTGAAGCTGCGGTGCGTCAGCAGCCGGTGAAAGCCAACGGTCACGCCGGTGCCGATCACGACGTAGAAGATCGCCAGCACGAGCAGGTCCTGCCAGACCAGCAGACCGCTGCTCCAGCCCAGCCACATCCCGATCAGCACGAGCACCGGCGGCGCGCCGGTGACCACCGCGCTGGCCGCGCGATCGATCAACGGCATCGTGACCGGCCTGACCAGCGTCTCGTCGGCGGCGGCCGACGCGGCGTCGGCACCGGCAACGAGCGGCGGCGGATCCAGTGCGGTCTGCGTCAGCGCTGCGTTCGAGGTCGCGCCATCCGCGTATCGGGTGTCCGTGCCCATGCGCCGGCGGCGATCCTACAGGGTCCGGCCCCGGTCTCGCCCAGGGCGGTCACCCGCTGGCGACCGCTGCGCGCACCGAGTCGTTGCGATAGGCGTGGTAGGCGCGGCACGGTTCGCCGCGCAGCCCCGGGCATGGCGGTAGCCCGGTCGGGACACGCACCCCCCCGACGACTGGCAGCACGAGCCGCGACGGCATCCGCCGCGAGTGGCCGATCCAGACCTTCGCGGTGCCGGCCGGATTCGTGTTCGCGAACGCCCACAGCGGCTGGTCGCCGCCGGGGGCAGAGATCGTCACGCGGATCCGCGAGCCTCGACGGTAGGCGTGGCCCTCGTAGTAGAGCGGGATCGTGACCTTCGTGAAGCGACCGGCCGGCAGCGGCCGCACGTCGGCGGCGGTGAACGTCGGCTGTGGCGCGAGCAGCGTGCTCGTCCGCGGGTTCAGCGCACGCTCGTCGGCGCGCAACCAGCCGCTCTGCACGAACGTCTCGAGGCCGTCGGGCCGGACCTCTGAAACGGTCGCCTGTAGATCGACGTTGGGCCTCGACGCCCGCACCCAGGCCTGAACAGCTCCGGCGCCGACCGCAACGAGATTGCGGGCCAGCGGCGCAGTCACGTACGAGGCAGCGGTGCCGGCCGGGTTGTCGGACCAGTGGTAGTCCGGCGACGCGGTCCAGACACCGCCGGGACCGCTCTCAGCCTCGGACGGATTGCCCAGGTCAGTCGCGGGACGCGCGCGGGGATTCCACGTGAAGCGATCGGCGCCGGCACGGCGAGACGCCCGCGCGGCCAGGCTCCCGTGCGGGCCGAGATACCACGACCGCGCGCGCGTTCCGGGGATCGGGAAGCGCTTGAAGGTCGCCACGAACCCGGGGTAGGGGTCACCGGGCTTGCCATTGCCAAGCGGCCCCTTGCCGGCCCCGTTGTCGAACATCACCCGGATCTCGGGCAGCGCGTCGAACTTCGCCAGCGCCCCGCGGTAGGACGGCAGCCCCTGGATCGGGTCTGGTGGCAGCGCCACGCCGGAGATGCCCATCTCGGCCTGATACAGCACGCCGCCGATCTCGGAGCGCAGCGATGCCGAGATCACCGGCGGCGCCCGATGCTCGACGTAGAGGTCGTAGAAGTCGATCAGTCGGGTCAGCGTGTACGGGTCGAGCGAATCGATGTGGGCGCCGTTGGTGAACGTGAACCACTTGCGCCGGGTGCCGGTCATCGCTTGCGCGAGGGCGGGGCAATGACCCCCGGTCTGCTCGTCGGTGAACTGGCAGACGACGAACGACGGGGCGTGGATCCGGTGGACGAACGTGACCGGGTCCAACGGGTTGGCGACCGACGGTACGTAGTCGGCGTTGCGGTGGATCTGGCGCACCAGGTTCGTCGCCTCACCGTGCAGCGCCTGGTTGGCCGCGCAGGTCTCGTCGCCCTGGCGGATTCGCTGGTATGCCCATGCTTGACCGCCGTGCGGCGATGCCGGCAATCCATCGTGGACCCGCTGCTCACCCCAGGTCAGCGCAAACCCGGTATTGAGGATCCCGCCCGGGTACAGAGTCGTCTGGCTGGAGTCGATCACCGACAGCGGCGCGATCGCGGCCAGCGCCGGCGGGTCGGTCGCGGCGACGAACAGCTGGCTGATGCCGCCGTAGGAGATCCCGAGCATCCCGACGCGATGGCGCAGCACCCATCGCTGGTGGGCGATCGTCTGGATCACGTCGTAGCCGTCGAGTGCCTGCAGCCGCTCGAAGTAGGAGAACGCCCCGCCCGAGCAACCGGTGCCACGCATGTTGACGTCGACGACCGCGTAGCCCAGCAGCGTCACGAACGAGCCCAACCCCGACTGCGGCGGCCCATATGGGGTCGCGTAGCCGTAGCCGGAGTACTCGACCAAGCGTCGGCCACGGGCCGGGGCCGGCGGGCGTGTGCACGTCGATCGCGAGCTTGGTGCCGTCGCGCGTGGTCAGGTACTGGTAGTTGGCGGGATCGGCCGCGCTCAGTTCGCCCTGCGCGGGCAGCGCGGTGATCGTCTGGTGGTAGAGCTTGGTGTTCGGGGGCGCGTCGCGCGCGGTCATCACCAGCAGTGGCCGTGAGATCCGCGCGCCGGAACGGATCCGGTACCCGCGGCCGGGCGCGACAGCAGTGAACAGCACCCCTCCGTCGGCATCGGCGCGGCGGCTGCGCAGCAGCCGGCCGTGGCGCAGCAGCACGGCGTGGGCACGCGGGCGCAGACCAGTCGCGTAGGCCTGCTTGACGCTGCCATGGGCGTGCAGGGTGCGATCGGCGCCACGGGCAGAGGCCGCGGCGGCCGCGAGCAGCGCACCGACCAGCAGCGCCAGCGTCACCAACCTCCGAGATCCCAGCATCGCCACCTCCCCGTCCTCAAACCGGCCGCGCCGGGACCATACACCGAAGTTCCTTCGGCCGTGTAGGAAGCGGCTCGCGGTCAGCGACCGACGGTCCGGCTCAGCGCGCGCGCGCGCATCGGCACCGTCGCGAGATGCTCGCGCACCTCCGACAGCCCCGCCCGCAGCTCGGGATCGCCGACTTCGACCGGCAGCATCGAGTCCTGCAGCTCGGCGATCGTCTGATCGGCGTCATGCGCGTTATCGACCCCTCGCTCGATCAGCGCCTGACCGACTGTGACTGGGCCCCGGGCGTGTGCGGCTCAAACGTCCGCACCGACAGCCCCGACCGCGCCGCGAACTCCGTGTAGGTGCGGCGAGCACGGCCGTAGGCGTGCTGCACCGGCGCGAACAGCTGCTGCTCGAGCACGTCGGCGCTGTGCTCGTCGAGCTGCTCGTACGCCTCGCCGAGCGCGGCCAGCGACTCGGCGATCTGCTCGATCGCGACCGCCAGGTCGCCCAGGATCTGCTCCCTGCCTTCGGCGGTCGTGTAGGCCATCTGAAACTGCAGCTTAGTCGGCTGACATGCAGCGGCTCAGCAGCGACCACGCGAGCAGCTCGTCGCCCTCGATGCGCAGCCGACCGTCGGCGACCGCCCGATCGATGCCGAGCCCGTGCCAGAGCACCGCGGCGAGCGTCGCCGGATCGGTCTTGACCACTGCCTGCGCCGTGTCGTCGGCGGCGGCCTGCGCGAGCAGCCGGCCGGCGGCGACGCGCAGCGCGAACGGATGCCCGTCCAACCACACGGCGACGGTCTCGGACGGCATCTCAGCTGCCGGCGAGAACTGCGTCTGCATCGCGATCACGGCCGCATCCGGGCTCAGCGGCGGCGGCGCGGTGCCGAGCGGCAGCCTGCTGCCCCAGCGACCGAGCGCCCGAGCACCGGGGCGAGCTCTCGCCCCTGCTCGGTCAGCTCATAGACGATGCGAGCCGCCGGCGGCGGCAGCGTCCGCTGTCCGACGACGCCGCTGTGCTCGAGCTCGCGCAGGCGCGCGGCGAGCATGTCGGGACCGATCCGGGGCAATCCGGCGCGCAGGTCCGTGAAGCGCTTGGGGCCGAGCAACAGCTCGCGAATCACCAGCAGCGCCCAGCGCTCGCCGACGACGTCCAACGCACGGGCGATCCCGCACGAGTCCTGATATGTCCGCTTGACGGTCACCGGATAGTTTGATTGGATTTTCCAACTATAAAGTTGTGGAAACCGACTAGCGCCATTAGAGTCGGAGTTTCCAATCACATGATTACGTTAACCGACCAGGAGGGTTTTGTGCCCCGTCCAGACCTCAACGACCGCAATCGGCGTCAGCGATGAGCCGGCGTGACAGCTACCCCGCCGGGGTGCCCTGCTTCGTCGACGTGCTCACCACGGAGATCGAGCCGGCCCGCCGCTTCTACGCCGGAATCTTCGGGTGGGAGTTCGCCGGACCCGGAGCGATGCCGACCGATCCACCCGGCGAATATTTCGTCGCGCGCGTCCGCGGGGCCGACGTCGCCGGGCTGGGAACCCTGCCCGGTCCTCAGACGCCGGCTGCATGGAACACCCACGTCGCCGCCGACGACATCGAGCTTCTCACGACCCGCGCGGTCAATGCGGGCGGCTCGGTGCTGATCGCCCCATTTGAGGTCGCGCCGGCGGGACGGATGGCGGTGATCGCCGACCCCACGGGCGCGGCGCTGACGCTCTGGCAGGCGCACGCTCGAGCCGGAGCGCAACTGATCAACGAGCCGTCGGCGTGGGCGATGAGCCTGCTCACCACGCCTGACCCCGACGCCGCGGCGAGCTTCTATGAGACGGTCCTGGGCTGGGACAGCGAGCCGTTCGGAGAGGGGATCCGCCTGTTCCGGCTTCCCGGCTACGTCGGCGGCGAGCCCGGGCAACCCGTGCCGCGTGACGTGATCGCTGCGATGGCCGTCGCCGACGCCGGCGTGACCGCGGCCTGGAGCGTCGACTTCTGGATCGCCGACGCCGACGCGGCAGTCGCCGCCGCGCCGGGGCTTGGCGGCAGGGTGGTCGCACCGGCCCACGAGGCGCCGCCGTTTCGGCGAGCGGTGCTGTCGGCTCCCGACGGAGCGACGTTCTCGGTGTCCGAGCTCAGGTTCTGAGAGTAAGCTCGCCCGCCATCGCCACGATCGTCCTGTTCCCGGAGGGGGCGTTCGGCCCCACCAATAACTGCGTCGGGATCGGCGCGGTGCTGCGCGAGCGTGGCCATCGGGTCGTGTTCGTGATCGAGGAGTCGTTTCAGGGGACGCTCGCCGAGCAGGGGTTCGAGGAGCGGCTGATGCGACTCGGGCCCGCGCCGGCGGAGCCCGAGGTTCCGGGCCAATTCTGGAAGGATTTCGTCGCCGAGACCGCGCCGGTGTTCCGCGGCACCACGACCGAGCAGCTGGCGGACTTCATCGTGCCGACCTGGCAGGCGCTCGTCGCCGGCGCTCGCTACGTCGACGAACGGCTCGAGGAGATCTTCGCCGAGCTCGACGCCGATGTGATCGTCGAGGACAACGTCTGCGCGTTTCCGGCGATCGCGGCCTCGGGCCGGCCCTGGGTGCGGATCGTCTCCTGCAATCCGCTGGAGATCGACGACCCGCAATTGCCGCCGGCGTTCAGCGGACTGGCCCTCTCAGACCGCGATGGCGCGGCCGCGTTCCGCGCCGAGTACGGCCGTCAGGTCGGTGAACTGCACGCGAGCTTCTCGGAGTTCTGTGTGCAGCGCGGAGCTCCACCGCTGCCCGAGTTGCAGATGATCGGAGAGTCGCCGTGGCTGAACCTGACGCTGTATCCAGACGAGCTCGATTACCCGCGCTCGCGGCCACTCGGGAGCCGCTGGCACAACCTGCAGACCTGCGTGCGTGCGACCGACGCGCCGTGGGAGCCGCCCGCGCCCGACGGCCGCCGGCTTGTCTACCTCAGTCTCGGATCGCTCGGGTCGGCCGACATCGAATTGATGCGGCAGCTGATCTCAGAGCTCGCCGACACGCCGCACCGGTTCATCGTCAGCCGCGGACCTCGCCACGACGAGTACGAGCTCGCCGACAACATGTTCGGCGCCGAGTTTCTGCCGCAGACCTCGGTGCTCGCGCACGTCGACGCGGTGATCACGCACGGAGGCAACAACACCGTCACCGAGTCAATCTGGTTCGGCAAGCCGATGGTCGTGCTGCCGATCTTCTGGGACCAGCACGACAACGCCCAGCGCGTGCACGAGACCGGGTACGGGATCCGCCTGCCGACGTATGCGTCGCCGCCGGGCGCGCTTGGCGCAGCGCTCGATCTCGTGCTTGACGACGCGGGCGTCCGAGCGCGCTGCGAGACCGCCGGAGACCGGCTGCGTCGCCAGCCGGGCACGATCGTCGCGGCCGAGCAGATCGAGCGGGTCGCGGCGGGCTGAGCGGTCAACCGGCGGTCGCGCGGGCACCGAGCACGGTGGCCTCGCGCCGCGAGTCAGACAGCCGCCAGCAGACCGCGGCAGCGACGGCCGACACCACCAGCACCGACGGCCAGGCGCCGATCACGAGGCCGAGCACGTGCGAGATCGCGAACGCGAGCAGGCCGGTGGCGGTAAGCCTGATCGCGGTCGCGCGGCCATCGCGATGTAACCAGACGGCGATGCAGCCGATCCCGAGCACGGCCATCACGGCCCCGCCGAGCGGTCGCGAGCCGCTGGCTACGGCGACACCGAATCCGCCGATCAGACCGGCCGCGACGACCGGCGCCGTCGGCACCCGGTCGGCGAATGCGGCCAAGCGTGTCGGCTCGATCGGCACGCGCCGATGATCGCATAGCGCCACACACGGTCGACGACGTGGTGTCGTCGCTTCAGGATGGGTAGCGTTGCAGCAGCGACGTTTGCCCGCGACCAGGAGACAACATGGGTTTCGATCAGTACCACGAGCCGCCCGACGAGTTGCCGCAGGCGACCCGCACGTTCGCGCGGCTCTGCGCGTCCCTGACCGAGGAGGCCGAGGCGATCGGCTGGTATGAACAGCGGCTCGCGCTCGAGACCGATCCCCAGGCGGCCGCCGTGATGCGCGACGCGATCGGCGAGGAGTACAAGCACTTCAGCATGGACCTGGAATTCCTGCTCCGGCGATCGCCGACATGGCGCGAGATCGCCAAGGGCGTGCTGTTTCAGGAAGGCGACATCGTCGCCCACGGTGAGCAGGCCGAGGAGGAGGCGCTGGACGGAGAGGACGCGGGCGGCGCCGGTGACGGCACCAGCTCGCTTGGAATCGGAAGCCTGAGAGGAGGCCTGGCATGAGCAATCACCTGCTGCGCCCACACGCGCCGATCAGCGACGGCAACTGGCAACTGCTCGACGAGGAGGCTCGCGAGCGCCTGTCGGCGGCGCTCGCCGCGCGCAAGCTGGTCGACTTCTCCGGCCCGCTCGGCTGGACCTACTCCGCGACCACGCTCGGCCGCATCGGCGACGTCGCCGCGGCCCCGTGTGAGGGAGTCAGCGCCGTGCAGCGCAAGGTGCTGCCGCTGGTCGAGGTCCGGGCCGTGTTCGATCTCGCCCGCGCCGAGCTGCGCGACGACGATCGCGGTGCCGACGACGCCGACCTCGCGCCGTTAGACGAGGCGGCGCACCGAATGGCGGTGGCCGAGAACAAGGCCGTCTTCCACGGTTGGCCGGAGGCCGCGATCACCGGCATCACCGAAGCATCGCCCCATGGCGGCCTGTCGCTGAGCACCGAAGCCGACACGTATCCACGGCCGGTCGCCGGCGCGGTCGAGATGCTGCTCGAGTCGGGGATCAAGGGCCCCTACGCGCTTGCGCTCGGCGCCGACTGCTTCCGTCGCGTGGCCGAGACCGCCGAGCATGGCGGCTACCCGCTGCGCGACCACCTCTCGAAGATTCTCGAGGGCGGCCCGATCGTCTGGGCGCCCGGGCTCGACGGCGGCGTCGTGCTCAGCCTGCGCGGCGAGGACTTCCTGTTCGAGTCAGGACAGGATCTGTCGCTCGGATACCTGAGCCACGACGCCGAGAGCGTGACGTTCTACCTGGAGCAGAGCTTCTCCTTCCACGTGGCGACGCCCGAGGCAGCGGTGCCGCTGGCCGAAGCATCCTGAGAGACCCAGGTCGCGGCCGGCTCCTCGCCCTACGCCACGTACGCGTGCGTCGCCACCTGGCTGACTGACTTCCGTGCCGATCTGCCGAAGATCGACATCCCGACGCTGGTGGTCCACGGCACCGAGGATCGGATCCTGCCGTTTGAGTCGACCGCCAAGCGCCTGCGCGACGAGCAGCTGATCGCCGATCTCACGGTGGTCGAGATCCCGGGCGGCCCGCACAACGTCGGCTGGACCTTCCCCGACGAGGTCAACGCGGCGATGCTGGAGTTCCTGCGCCGCCGACCGCACCGTGCCCGCGTGGCGGCATGGTGCCGTCGCGCAGCGGGCCGGCGCCGCGCCTTAGCTGAAGGCCATCTCCGCGATGTCGATGGCGACGAGCACGGGCTCTCGCACAACCGCGTGGTCGCCCTCATAGCCGTAGATGCGGCGTGTGGTGGGGACAATGATCCCGTCGACGTCCCGGTTGGCCAGCGCGTAGTTGGCGCCGGTTGTGCCGCCGAGGATGTCGACGGCGTAGTCGTGGCGGCGCAGGAGACCGTCGGGCCCGAAGTAGAAGAGCTGCTCGCGGGTATGGCTCGCGATCTCGTCCGGGAACGCGACGCGGAGGCGCCGCCAGTCCTCTCCGTCCTCGTGCCAGGGCTCCGGCTCCTCGTTGACGCTGAAGCCGGGCTGGGAGAACAGGAAGGGAGCCGTGAGGTAGGTCCACAGGGCTTCGCCGCTGAAGTAGGCGACGTCGATGTCGTCCCACGGAGTCTCCGCCGTCTGGCCGGCGAAGTGGGCGAGTGGGTTCTCCCGTTCTTCGCGCAGGTCGCCCGTTGCGGTCTCGATGACGATCCGGTTGGGTTCGAAGATCGAGCGCTTGTGCTGGCCGGGGAAGTCCATGACCAGTCGCTCGTGATGGGTGCTTGCGGTGATGACTACGTCTTTGAGCACGTCTGGGCGTCCTTTGAGGTGCCAGACGGCTCCGGTGATCGATGCCTCGACGCGGACCGATCTGATCTGGCTCCATCGCTCCCGGCCGCCGTGAGCGTCGATCGCCGTGTCGAGCAGCTTGCTTTGCGTTGAGATCGCCATGTTTCCCTTTGATTGACGTGTTGGATCGTGATGGTCACTGCCTGTGGGCGCCCCGATCAGGACCGGAAGGCCCGGCGGGCTCACGTCGCGCTGACTGGTGTCGCAGGCGGGCGACGCCGGCGGGTCGCGCGCCGGCGTCGCCTTTTCGAGAGGCTTGTGCCGCGCCGGCTAGGAAGCCGCTGCAGCCGGGACCTTCGCCGCCTGCTCGATCAGATCGACGATCGTGTCCGGGTGAGTCACCATCGCTAGGTGTCCGGAGGCGACCTCGACCGTGGTGGCTCCCATGCGCTGTGCAAACTGTCGCTCGGCGTCAGGCGGGATCGCCTCGTCGTTCGCGGCGACCACAAACCACGACGGCACCGACTTCCACGCCGGCTCACCCATCGTGTAGTCGAACGTGCTCATCGAGATCGGCTGCTGGACCGCGTAGAGAACCCGGGCCTGAGCGGGATCCAGATCGCCGGCGAAATGTCCGACGAAATCGGCCTCGGGAAGCCACCCGAATCCCTGTTCGTCAACGGCGAGGTTCGCGAGCGCTGGCGTCGGGGGTCCGCCGCTGAGGAGCGCCCCGAGCGACTCGCCCTCGTCGATCCCGAAGGCAGCGACGTAGACGAGGCTGACCACGTTGGGAGCGTCGGCGCCGAGCGCGGTCATGATCTGCCCGCCGTAGGAATGACCGGCGACGACGGTCGGCCCGTTCTGGCGGACGAGGACCTGCCGCAGGCGGGCAACGTCGGCGTCGGTCGAGGTCTCGGGGAACTGCGGGGCGGTGACGTTGTAGCCCTTGGCCTGCAAGCGCTCGATCACATGAGTCCAGCTGGAGCCGTCGGCCCACGCGCCGTGGACGAGGACAACGTTCGGTAGGTCGCTCATCAGAGCGCTCCTTCAACTCAGACGTCCGGTCCGAATGACCGGGCGAAGACAGCCTGGATCCTGGTCGACCTGCCTCGATCTCTCTTGAGTCAAGCGACTGCTTAGGTGTCTTTGCCTGCAGCGGTCGCGAGCGCGTCGCGCACCTGCGACCGCGAACTGATCCCGAGCTTCGGGAAGGTCCGGTACAGGTGGGAGCCGATCGTCCGGTGCGAGAGAAACAAACGCTCGCCGATCTCACGATTGGAGAGTCCCGCTCCGGCGAGCTCGGCGATCTGAAGCTCCTGCGCAGTCAGGCGATCCCGGGCCTCGGGGGTGCGGGGACCGAGCCGCTCACCAGTGGCTCGCAGCTCCTGCCGCGCCCGCCCGCCCCAGCTCGCCGCGCCAAGGACGTCGAACGACTCGACCGCCGCGCGCAGCGGTCCGCGCGAGTCGGCGTCCCGGCGATGTCGGCGCAGCCAGCGGCCGTAGGAGAAGAGCGTCCTCGCCCGCAGGAACGGATACCCGGCGAAATCGCCGTTTAGGGCACGCTCGAACAGCGCCTCGGCCTCCTCCTCGCCCGCGAGCAACGGTTTCGCGCAGGCCAGCCCGGTCAGCAGGATCGGCGCGCCGCTCTTGCGCCCGATGCCCACGAGCTCGTCGACCACTCCGGCCACCCAATCGCTGTGCTCGGCCCGACCGCCGGCTTCGACCAGGTCCAAGACGCCTGACCAGCGCATAAATCGATGAAAGGCCGGGGCCTTCTCGTCAAACACGGGCCGGAGATGGCGAAAGGCATCCTCGTGGCGACCCTCGCTGGCCGCCATCGCCCCACGCGCGAGGTGCACGGGTGCGAGCAGCGGCCCGGCACCAGCCTCGAGCAGCGCACGCTCGGGCTCCGCGAGCATTGGCTCGATGTCCTCGCCGAGCAGCGCCGAGGCGAGAGCCGCAACCAGCTCGCCCGTGACCCCGAACTGCGGCTGCTGAGTATCGCGCGCCAGCGTCGCCGCTTCGGTGCCATACCGCATCGCCTCTTTCCAGTCGCCGGTGTGCGTGGCGACCCACGCGTGGTGGACCAGAGCCTGAGCCAGCATCCCGAGCCGGCCCTGCTCACGCAGGCCGCCGACGGCACGCGACAAGAAGGCCTTCCCCGTCGCCATATCGCCGGCCTTTTCGGCGGCAATGCCGATGTACATCGCGGCGCGCGGATCGACCGTCTCGTGCGGCCGCTTGCGGGCAACCTGATCGCGAACCCTCGATCCGGTCTGCTCGGGATCGGCGAGCGCGACCACCGCGAGAAGGCGTGGATCGTCGTCCGCGACCCCGATGCTCATCGCTGCCTCGACAAGATAGGACCTGGTCTTGGCCCGGGTTGGCGTCCACCAGCAGCGATGGGCGATCGGAATCAGCGACCGCAACGCCAGTTCGCTGTCGCCGCCGTCGGCCATCTCCCTGGCGATCGTCACAAACACCTTCGTCGCGCCGGTTTCGCGCCAGACATCACCGCTGATCATCTGGCGCAACCAGGCGAGACGCGCCGCCTCGGACCGACCGAGACCGAGGTGCAGGGCCTCGGCGACCATCCGACCCGCGACCTCGGTGAGCCCCAGCTCGTAGGCGAGCTCGGCCGCCCGCAGTAGCCGCTCCCCCTTGCGTCGCGGTTCGGCGCTGAGCGCGGCTGCGCGTTCCAGCGCGGCTGCCGCAGCACTGATCGCGCCACGCCCTCGCGCCGTCGACGCTTGCGCCTCAAGGGCCGTTGCGATCTCTTCGTCAGCATCGACCGCGGCCATCGCCCGACACCAGAGCCGCCGTTCGGGATCGCCGATAACACCCGCCAGCGCCGCGTACATCGCCAGCACCTGTGCCGGCGGAGCCGCCTGACGAACCGCCGAACGCACCAACGGATGATGGAACCTCAGCTCGCCCCGAGCGATCTCGACCAGCCTCGCCGCTGACGCCGCATCAAGGTCTGCCAGCTCAACCGGCCCGCCGTGGAGCTCGGCAGCGGAATCGATGATCTCCGCAAGCGAAGCCCGCCCATCAAGGGCGCCGGCCAGCAACGCTAGGCGAGTTTGCTTCGGGAGGCCTTCCAGCCGCGCGGCGAAGGCGTGCTCGAGACGCTTGGTCAGGATCTCCGGCTCCGGCGAAACGTGCTCCTGCCGGTCCGTCGGGCGCGAGCTCTCCGCCAGCTCGACCAGCGCCAGCGGATTCCCGGCCGCTTGTGCAAGCAGACCGGCGCGGCGGATCGGATGCAACTCCGGCGCATGGCGGTTGAGTAGCTCTGCCGCATCGTTCGCCCCGAGCCTCTCCAGGCGCAGCCTGGGCAGCCGCTCCTCCTCGAGTGAGATCGAGTAACCGTCGCGCACGGTGGCAACCAAGGCGATCGGCTCCGTGTCCAGCCGGCGCGCGAGGAAGGTCAACACGTCCAGGCTGGAGATGTCAAGCCAATGCGCGTCGTCGATCAGAAGCATCTGAGGCTGCGAGGACGCCACCTCACTGACCAGCTGATGGACGGCAAGTCCGACGTGGAAGCGGTCAGGCACCCGCGCATCGGTTAGACCAAACGCCGCCTCAAGCGCGCGCCGTCGCGGATCGGGCAGGCGATCGCTTTGCTCGAGGATCGGTCCCAGCAGCTGATGCAGGCCCGCGAACGCGAGCTCGGCCTCCGACTCGACGCCGATCGCGGACAGGATCTGACAGTGCGCGGCCGTCGCGCGGCGTCCTACATGTCGCAGTAGCGCCGATTTGCCGATACCGGCATCGCCACTGATGACGAGCGCTCGACCGCCAGCCCCGAGGCCGTCGACTAATTCGTCGAGGCGCCGCACCACATCGTCGCGTCCGATCAAAGCGGGCGCCTGGAAATCGAAGGTAGCCCCGCTCGCCCGGCGCATGTACAACACCTTACGGCTTGACGCCGCTCGAGCTGTGTCGTTCTTCACACCGCCTGGGAATCCGACCGACACCATCCAGACATCGGGCGGCCGTTGTACCGAGCAGTCACCAGCGCTCGCCTTAACCGAAGCGCCCCCCGACTATGCGGAGGGCAGTTCGAGTTCTTTGCGAAGGTGGAGACGGCGGGAATTGAACCCGCGTCCGCAGTCGCGTGAGGGGTGACGTCTACGAGCGTATCCGGCGCTCTGATCTCGTCCCCCGCTCGCCTCGCCGGCCGGGTTGTGGGGGACCAGCTCCTGAAGTGTCCCCGGATCGGACGGAGCGAGCCTCACCGGGCGAGCCTGCTGCTTGATCCCGGCAGATCCCCCGCAGGCGAGCGAGATGGCCGGGAGCTCACGGCTTTAGCTGATTAGGCGAAAGCCGGAAGCCGGTACTCGTGAGAGTCCGCACTTATGGTTTTCCGGGGTGTTTTACGAGGCCTCCCCGGACCTCGGCTCGCAACCACCCCCACGAATCCGACCACGTCGAAGCCTGTCGTCCCCGTGGGTATGTGCAGCTGATTATAGGTCGCGCGGATCGCCACCAAGCTGACGGCGCGATCTGGTCGATTTCCTCGGCCGCGCCGCGAACAGCGGCCCGCGGCCGCTCAGCGACCGACTTCGCGCAACTCCCGCTGGATCTCGCGAGCGGTGTCCCGCGATTTGATCGCCTGGCGCTTGTCGTACAGGTCCTTGCCGCGCGCCAGCGCGATCTCGACCTTCGCCCGCGAGCGCGTGCCGGCGAAGTACAGCCGCGTCGGGACCAGCGTCAGCCCGCGCTCATTCGCGCTGACCGCGAGCCGATCGATCTCACGCCGGTGCAGCAGCAGCTTGCGCGGTCGCTCGGGCTCGTGGTTGTCACCCGCAGCCGGGCCGTAGGGCGGGATGTAGAGTCCGTAGAGCCAGACCTCACCGTCGCGGATCGAGGCGTAGGAGTCCTTGAGCTGCGCGCCACCGTCGCGCAGCGACTTGACCTCGGTCCCCTCGAGCACGATCCCGCACTCGAACCGCTCGAGCAGGTTGTAACGAAACGACGCCTGCCGGTTGGTGGCGACATCGCCGGCTCCCAGCTTGCGCTTGCGACCCTTGGCCATAACCGCTACGACGCTACTCGGTCTCGATCGGCAACAGGTCGACGCGACCGCGTGGCGCGTCGATCGCGCCAACCCGTACCGCCAGCCGATCGCCCAACCGGATCATCCCGCCGCTGCGGGTACCGACAAGCATCGTCGCGAACTCGTTGAGCTCCCACCAGTCACCGCGCAGCCGTCTGACCGGCAACAGCCCCTGGTACTGCAGCCCGTCGCCGAACGCCACGAACGCGCCGGCGCCGATCAGACCGACCACCTCGCCCTCGAACGTCCGGTCTGAGACCCGTGCCTGGTCGCCAAGCAGGCGCTCCAGCAAGAAGCAGCGGGCGACGTCGTCGGCGTCGCGCTCGATCGTCATCGCCCGGCGCTCGCGATCCGATGTCCAGGGCCCCGCGCTGCGCACCCAGGAGCCGTCGGGCACCGGCTCACCGGCGACGACCGACAGCGCTCCGCGATGGCAGATCAGGTCCGGGTAGCGGCGGATCGGCGAGGTGAAGTGGCAGTAGCGCGCCGACGCCAACCCGGCATGGCCGAGGTTGCGGTCGCTGTAGTAGGCCTGTTTGAGGGTACGCAGCACGAGCGAGTTCAACGCACGGCCACCGCGCCCGCCGTGCGAAGCAACCCACGACGCGACCAGCGCCGACGCCTCGGACACCAGCTCGGCAGCCTGCACGCCCGACAACGGGCCGTCGGGCCCCGGCGGCGTCGGCACCCCGAGCGAGCTGAGCTGATCGATCAGGCGATCGACCGCGGCCGATTCGGGCCGTTCGTGGACCCGATACAGGGTCGGCACCCGGTGTTCTGCCAGCAGCGACGCGACCTGCTCGTTGGCGGCGATCATCAGATGCTCGATCAGCCGGTGCGATTCGGTCGCGACGGTCGGCTCTCCGGCGATCACGTCGCCGCGACGGTCGAAGCGAAACTCGGGCTCGGCCGACTCCAGCACGACCGCCGAGCGACCGCGGCGCAGCGCATTCAGCGCGCCCGCCGCCGCGCGCGCCGCGGCCAGGGGCTGCGCCCACGGCGAGGCCGCTCGCTCGCTGCCGGCGAAGATCCGGTCGACGCGGTCGTAGTCGAGCCGCTCGTCGGAGCGGATCAGCGAGCGATAGACCGACGAGCCGGTGACCCCGCGCGGGCCGATCGTCAGCTCGACCGTGACCGTCGGACGCACGTCGCCGGGCACCAGCGAGCAGGCGCCATTGGACAGCGACTGCGGCAGCATCGGCTCGACCGTGCCCGGTACGTAGACGCTGGTCGCGCGGCGATAGGCCTCACGGTCCACGAGCGACCGCGCCGGCACGTAGAACGACACGTCGGCGATGTGCACCCAGACGCGCCAGCCGTCGGCCCCGTTGGCCAGCGGCTCGGCCGAGATCGCGTCGTCGAAGTCCCGCGCGGTGACCGGATCGATCGTGAATGTGGGAAGCTCGCGCAGGTCCCGGCGGCCGTCGGCCGGCAGCTCGCGCTCGGACGCCTTCCGGGCGTCGCGCCCGACGGCGGGGTCAAAGCGGCCCTCGAGCCCTCGGTCGAGCATCAACGCGCCGACCACATCACGGGCGACGTCGGGCCGTCCCAACCGCCGGATGACGCGTGGCCGACGCGATCCGCCCCGGCGACCGGCGGCGCCGTCGAGACCGGACAGCTCGACCAGGTCACCGATCTCGAATCGTTTGTCGCGGCTGATCGCGAGCCGCGGTCCGGGCGCGAAGAACGGCTCGGCGACGATGAACTTGCCCTGGCGCTGGATGATCGCGACCCGCGGCAGCGGCCGGGGGTCGCCGCTGCGGTCACTCATCCGAAGTCCACGCCCGCGGACATCAAGGCAGCTTCGAGGAGACGGTCCGCTCGGCCGTCCGCAGCTGCGTGTCGGTCCGCGAGTTGGGCTTCTCGGCGACGTACACCTCGGGTTTGATGCCGGGACCGCGGCCGACGTTGCGGCCGTTGCGAACGCCGGGTCCGCCGAGGTTGGTCCCGTTCGGGGTGAAGTACTCGCCGACGGTGAAGTCCAGCGCGCCGCCGTTGCGCAGCTGCTCGATCTCCTGGAACACTCCCTTGCCGTAGGTGCGGGTGCCGACCACGGTCGCGCGGTTGTGGTCCTTGAGTGCGCCGGTGACGATCTCGGCGGCGGAGGCGGTGTCGCGGTTGACGAGCACAACCATCGGGATCGAGGTCGAGATCGCATCGCCGGTTGCCATGTACACCTGCGACTGGACCGCACGTCCACGGGTCGAGACGATCGTCCCCGAGGGAATGAAGATGCTTGCGGTCTTGACCGCCTCCTCGACCAGTCCGCCGCCGTTGTCGCGCAGGTCGAGAATCAGGCCCTGGGCGCCTTGGTGCAGCATCTTGGTGACCTGCTGGCGGACCTCGGCGCCCGCGCCCGGCGCGAACTGAGATAGCGCCACGTAGCCGATCTTGTGGCCGTGATACGTCAGCAGCCGCGATGCCGCGACAGGAACGATCACGTCCGCGCGAGTGATCGTCCGCTTGAACCGATGACCGTCGCGCAGCACCGTGATCGTCACGTCCGTCCCGGCCGCGCCCTTGATCAACTTCGCCGCGTAGGCGTTGCTGTGGCCGGCCAGCGAACTGGACCCGGCTGCGACGATCACGTCCCCGCGCCGCAGCCCCGCCTTGTCGGCCGGGGTCCCGCTGTAGACCTGCTTGACCAGTACCCCCTTCGGCGAGTGGCCGACATCGATCCCGATCCCGCTCACATGCGGGTCGGTGAGGTTCTGAAACGATTGATATTGGGACGGGTCGTAGTAGTGCGAGTACGGGTCGTGCAGGCTGGCGACCGCCTGGGTCAGCCCCTTGTTGACGAGCGCGCCCGTGTTGACCTTGCGGTAGTAGTCGTTTGAGAGCAGCCCAAGCACCTGATTGACCAGCTTGTCGTTGGAGCTCTCCGACGTGAACGCGCTGCGGATCGGCGCCGGCATCCAGCTTGCGTGCCCGCCCAGCCAGATGCCGACCACCAACGCCACGATCACGCCGACCACGGCCAGCGTGGACGTGAGCGCGCGTGAGCGTCTGCCACCGGTCAGCATCGTGGTGCTGAGGGTACTTGCCGCGGTCGGCGCGCCCGCCAGCTCAAACGGGCGCGCGAACCGCGGCTCAGACGCGCAGGAAGCGGCGCAGCGACAGACCCGAGCCGAGTGCGGAGACGAGCACACCGGCACCCATCAGCACCGCGATCAGCTCGAGGAACGAGATCGTCTTCGGCGCCGCGATCAGCGTCCAGTTGTTCGCCAGCGGGTCGAGCACGACGACCTTCGCGACCGCCAGCACGACGAGCGCGAGCGCCGCGCCGAGCGCACCGACGATCATCCCCTCGATCACGAACGGCCAGCGGATGAACCAGTCGGTCGCCCCGACCAGCTTCATCACCTCGACCTCACGCCGCCGCGAGTACAGCGAGAGTCGGATCGTGTTGGCAATCAGCAGGATCGAGGCGATCGCAAGCAGGATCGTCAGCACCGCGGCCGTGATCGTCACCAGGTTGGTGACCTGGAGAATCTTCTTGGTGTCGCTGCGCTTGTTGGACACCTTCTGCACCGACGGGTCGATCGTGGCGCCGTTGGGGGTCAGCGCGTCGCGGATCGACAGCACATACTGCGGATTGGTGGGAATCACCTGGAAGCTGTCGGGCAGCGGGTTTGTGCCCAGCAGCTTGTAGGCGGCCGGGTCGGACTTCTCCTGCTGAGCCAGCGCCGCACGCTTGGAGACGAACACCACGTGCTTGACATGATCGAGCTTGACGATCTTGCCCCGCACGCGCGCCTCGTCGGCCTTCGTCGCCGACGGCGTGAAGTAGACGTCGACCGCGACCCGACTGCGAACGGTGTTGGCGGCGCCGTTGGTTGCCTGCACGATCGGGATGAACACCCCGAGCATCAGCATCGTCACCAACACGGTCGCCAGCGCCGCAAAGCTCGACGCCGAACTGCGGCGCGTGGCTCGCAGCGCCTCGCGCATGAAGAACCCGATGCGTGCCATCTACTCGACCCCCGGCGGCGGTGTCGACGGCGCCCGCAGGCGCTTGGCCAGGTCGCGGGTCGTCTCGTCACGCGTGTAGCGACCGGCCGCCTCATCGCGGACCACCCGGCCGCGTGAAAGCTCCAGCACTCGGCGGCGCATCCTGTCGACCATCTGGGAGTCGTGGGTCGCGACCAGCACGGTCGTGCCGGTGCGGTTGATCCGGTACAGCAGCCGCATGATGTCGATGCTGGTGTCGGGATCGAGGTTGCCGGTCGGCTCGTCGGCCAGCAGCAGTGGCGGATGGTTGACGAACGCCCGCGCGATCGAAACGCGCTGCTGCTCGCCGCCCGACAGCTGCGTCGGGAGGTTGTGCAGCTTCGTCGACAGCCCCGTCAGCCGGAGGATGTCGGGCACCTTGGCGCGGATCTCCTTGCGCGTGCCGCCGGTCACCTTCAGCGCGTAGGCGACGTTGTCGTACACGGTGCGGCTCGGCAGCAGCTTGAAGTCCTGGAACACGACGCCGATGTTGCGTCGGAAGTACGGGACCTTCTTGTGGCCGATCGACGTGAGATCATGGCCGGCCACGCGGATCGTGCCGTCGGTCGGCTCGAGCTCCTTGATCAGCAGGCGCATCAGCGTCGACTTGCCCGAGCCGGTCGAGCCGACCAGGAACACGAACTCGCCGCGTCGGATCGTGAAGCTCGCGTGCTCAAGCCCGACGTCGCCGGCGTAGAGCTTGCTCACGTCCCTGAACTCGATGACCGAGCGGGCGACCTTGGAGCCGGAGCCTGACTGCGCCGCGCGAGGCGGTGTTTCGGAAGCCGCGACGTCACGACGGCGCGTGCGGCTCCTGTGCCGTGATGAGATAGCCATAGGTGTCGGGCACAGTAGCGTCCGGTGATGCCACCTGTCCCGCGTTTATCCTGCTTGCAAGCGGATTTGCAGAGTTCGGCCAACCTAGCTCCCGTGCGCGCGGGAATGAAGGCGGGAGTCCCAACCCGGTTTCGGTCCGCGGCCCGGCGGGAGCGTCAGCTCGGCGCGATACCGTTGATGGCGAAATGCCCGCGAGCACGATCTCCACACTCGAAAATGGCCTGCGACTGCACCGAATCGCAGTTGACGGGACGCGCTCGGCGACGCTGCTGGTCGCGTTTGACGCGGGCGCCCGTACCGAGCGCCCCGACGAGAACGGGATGGCCCACTTCCTCGAGCATCTCGTGTTCAAGGGTGGCGAGAAGTTCCCCCATTACCGCGATGTCAACGACGCGGCCGAGTCGATCGGTGCGGTGCTGAACGCGTACACGAGCCACGACCTGGTCGCGTTTCACATCACCGCTCGCGCCGAGCGACTGCTCGAGGCCGCCGACCTGCTCACCGATTTCGTCGCCCGGCCACGGATCGACGCCGATGAGCTCGAACGTGAGCGCGGCGTCGTCGTGCAGGAGATCGCCCGGTCAGACGATCAGCCGGCGGTGATGGCCGAGCACCTGATCGACGAGGCGGTGTTCGGCGATCATCCACTCGGCCGACCGGTGCTGGGCCCCGCCGAGCATCTCCGAAGCACGTTCACCCGCGACGGGATCGTTGCCTTCCGCCGGCGACGGTGGGCGCCGCAGACCGGCGCCGCGTTCGTCGTCGGCAACCTCGACGCGCTCGACGGCGACCACCGGCTCGAGGACCTGTTCGAGCGCTTCCAGGCCGCTCCGGATCCGCCTGCGTTCGAGGCCGCACCGGCACAGCAGCCGCGGATCCTCGTCACCGAGCGCGACTCCAACCAGTCGCACCTGCGGATGTCCTACCGGCCGTCGATCGACGTCTCAGACCCGCGTCAGCGGGCGGCGCTGGTGATCTACGGAACGCTGCTGGGCGGGTCGATGGGCTCGCGGCTGTTCGATGAGATCCGCGAGCAGCGGGGACTCGCCTATTCGGTGTCGGCATCGCCGCACGCGTACTCCGACGTCCCGATCCTGCAGCTGTCCGCCGGGCTGGAGTCCGGAAAGTGCCTGGAGGCGTACCGACGGATGCGTGACATCGTCTCCGAGTTGCGCGACGACGGACCGACCGAGGCCGAGGTCGCGCGCGCGCAGGCGTTCGCCGCCGGTGCTCGAGCGATCGCGTTTGAGAATTCCGGTGCGGTCGCACGCTTCGCCGCTCAGCAGACGATCGTTTACGGCGAGGACACCGACACCGACACCGCGATCGATCTACTCGACCAGGTCAGCTACGACGAGGTCCGGGCGATCGCGGCGGGCGTGCAGGACCGCCTTTCGATCGCGTGCGTCGGTCCACATACCGTCGAACAGCTGGAGACGGCCTGAGACGCAGGCGCGCCATCGCGGCGCTGATCGTCGTCGTCATCGCCGCCGGCGTGGTGCTCGTGCTGGCCGGCACGCTGCAGGATCACCGACGGTCGCTGGCGCTGGCGCCAAATCCGCAGACGGCGACCGCGCGCCAAGCCGCGGGGCAGGGCACCACGCGCCAGGCGACTACACAGATGGCTGCGTCCTCGCCGACCCCGCCGCCGGTTCTGACGCCCAACGCCGAGCTGCCATCCTCCCCCGCCGAGCGGTCCCTGCGGACGTCGCTAAGCAAGTCGTTAGACCGGGCGGGGCCGCACATCGGCGCGCTGGTCTTCGATCTGGCCGACGGGACCGAGCTGTACGGCGTCCACCCGGGCTATGGCCGGCCGCCGGCGTCGGTCGAGAAGTTGTGGACGACGACCGCCGTGCTGAACCTGCTCGGCGCCGACGCCCGGCTCGACACCACCGTGCTCGGGACCGGACATCTCGCCGGCGGCGTGTGGCACGGCAACCTGTACCTGCACGGCGGCGGCGATCCGACGTTCGGCGACGCGAGCTTCAACCACGTTTGGAACGGCGGCAACGGCCCGACGCCGGCGCAGCTGATCGTGCAGCTGCGACGCCGCGGGATCCGCAGGGTCACCGGTCGCGTGTACGGCGACGAGTCGCTGTTCGATCATCGCCGTGGCGGCTTGATCACCGACTACAAGGCGGATCCGGGTGACCTCGGCGGCCAGCTCAGCGCGTTGACCTATGACCACGGCACGGTAATGGCGCACTACAACCCGGCGACGTTTGCCGCCCATGAGTTCGTCCAGACGATGCACACGCTCGGCGTCCAGGGGGTCGCCGCACGCCACGACGGCACCGCGCCCAAGCATGCGCAGCTGCTGGCGACCGTCGGGTCACCGCCGATGTCGGTGATGCTGCGACTGATGAACGTTCCATCCGATGATCTGTTCGCGGAGATGTTCACCAAGCAGCTCGGGCTGCGCTACGGCCACGGCGGCACGATCACCTCGGGCGCGCGAGTGATCTCAAACACGATCAGGTCCCGCTACGGCCTGGAGCCGGAGATCGAGGACGGTTCCGGACTCGGCCGTCAGGACCGCACCTCGCCGGAGCAGATCGTGCAGCTCGAGACCGAGCTATGGCATACCCGGCTCGGCGATCAGCTGGCGGCGACGCTACCGACCGTCGGGGTCAACGGCACCGTCCAGGGGTTCGGGCTCAAGAGCGCGGCCGCCGGTCACTGCATCGCCAAGACCGGCTCGCTCGACGACGTCTCAAACCTCGCCGGATACTGCTCCGCCCGCGGCCACCAGCCGCTCGCGTTCGCGTTCTTCATCGATGGGCCTGAGAACGGCACGGCGTTCTGGTATGAGAGCAAGATGGTTGCAGCGATCGCTCGTTATTGACGTCGGTCTCGCGGGCGTCGACAATCGTCACGTGGTCGCTGCGGGAAGTTCGTTCGCGCCTCGACACGGGAGGCGCCGCCGGTGCAGCTTGCGCACGCTCTGAACCTGCGCGAGCTGCAGCGCTACCTGAGCCGCGTCGGGGATCGTTGGCCGATGCAGGTGGTGATGCTCGGTGGCGCCCGGGTCGACGACCTCCGCGGCGCCCCGCAGCAGCGCGAGCGCGGCCGGGAATACATCGTCGTGCTCGTCTCCTACGGGTTTGAGGGGATCCCGTGGCTGGAACGCGTCTACCAGGCGACCGCTCTGTGGGACGCGCTCGAGATGGGCGCCCAGGCGGACATCCACTGCTACACGGCGCCGGAGTTCCTGCGTCGGCGCACCACGCTGCCGGTGATCGCGGGCGTGGTCGAGCGCGGTCTGCTGCTGTTCGAGGACACCGCGCAGGCCGTGCCGGCGGCCGCGTCGCGCCCGAGCTGAGCTGCCGGTTGGCGCTCAGCCAATCGCGATCATTCGCTGGATCGGCAGCCGAGCCCGCTCGGCGATCTCGGGCGCGACCTTGACCTCGTGGACGCCGTCGCGCAGCGCATCGCGCAGCTTGGGCAGCGTGATCATCTTCATGAACCGGCACGACGCCGCCTCGTTGGCGGCGACGAAGTCGACGTCCGGAGCCGCGGCGCGCAGTGGATACAGCATGCCGGTCTCGGTCGCGACGATCGCGGTCCGCCGCGCGCCGCCCGGCGCGGGCGCGCTTGCGAGCGCGCGCGCATAGCCGAGCATTCCACCGGTCGACAGCATCTTCACACCGTCCCCGTCGACATCGCCCGCCGCGACATACTCCATCACGCTCGTCGAGCACCCGCACTCGGGGTGGATCAGGAAATCGGCGTCGGGGTGCTCACCGCGGACGGTGGTGATGTCCTGCGGCTTGATCCCCGCGTGCACATGACACTCCCCGTCCCAGACATGCATCGCGCGGCCGAGCGTGCGCTCCACGTAGGCGCCGAGGAACATGTCGGGACCGAACAGGATCTCGACCTGTTCGCCACGCGGGTCGTGCTCGGCGTAGATGTGTTCGACGACGTGGACGGCGTTGGCCGAGGTGCAGCAGTAGTCGGTCTCGGCCTTGACCTCGGCGGTCGTGTTGACGTACATGACGACGATCGCGCCCGGATGCTCGGACTTCCAGCGCCGCAGCTGCTCGGCGGTGATCGAGTCCGCCAGCGAGCAGCCGGCGTCAAGGTCGGGGATCAGCACGGTCTTGTCGGGGCACAGGATCGAGGCGGTCTCCGCCATGAAGTGCACCCCGCAGAACACGATCGTCCCGGCCTCGATCTCGGCGGCGCGCTGCGAGAGCCCGAGCGAGTCGCCGACGTGATCGGCGACGTCCTGGATCTCGGGCAGCTGATAGTTGTGGGCGAGGATCACGGCGCCGCGCTCGGACGCGAGCGCCCGCACCTCTTCCTGGAGCGCCGGAATGTTCTCGAGCATCAGGGGCGCGTCGTTTGGGTCCCCCAGCATCGGCAGGCTCATCGCAGCGGCTCCAACAACAGTGAGAGATCGAGGGCCGGGGCACTGTGGGTCATCGCACCCACCGAGATGAAGTCTACGCCGGTGCTCGCGACCTCCCGCAGCGTCTGCAGCGTCACCCCGCCGCTGGCCTCGAGCTCGGCGCGGCCGGCGACGTGCGCGACGGCCTCGCGCAGCTGCTCGGGGCTCATATTGTCCAGCAGCAGTGACCGGGCGCCCGCGCCAAGCGCCTGATCGACCTCGGCGAGCGAGCGGCACTCGACCTCCAGCGGCAACTCCGCAGCCAGCTCGCGCGCGCGGCGGATCGCCTCGCCGACGCCGCCGGCGAGTGCCGCGTGGTTCTCCTTGATCAGGATCGCGTCGTAGAGCCCGGCGCGATGATTGGTCGCCCCGCCCGCGGCGACCGCGGCCTTCTCCAGGTCACGCAGACCGGGAGTCGTCTTGCGAGTGTCGAGGATCACGGGCTGGCTGGACCCGTCCACCTGCGCTTCGGCGACCGCCACCACGCAGCGGGCCGCCATCGTCGCGACGCCCGACAGCCGTTGCAGGAAGTTCAGCGCGGTTCGCTCGCCGGTCAGGATCGCCCGCGCGCTACCGGTCACCCGCGCGACCTCGCCCCGCTCACGCCAGATGCCCTGCTCCACCAGCGGCTCGAACGAGCTCGCTGGATCGAGCGACTGAAACACGGCCCGCGCCGGATCCAGGCCGAAGATCACGCCCGCTGCCTTCTGGGTGATCAGCGCCGTTGCCCGCGCGTCGTCTGGCACCGTCGCGGACGTCGTGACATCGCCGGATCCGACGTCCTCAGCGAGTGCCCGAGCGACGATCGCGGCGGTCGCGTCCATACGGCGCGGAGGATACTCGGGGTCGCCCGTGAGCGGTTCTAACTGGCGCGTCCGTGGAGCGCCCGCTACGGTGTGCGTCGACGCACAGGGGTCACGGAGTGGCCGTAGACCGGAACAATCGGAGGGCAACTTGATTCGTGCAAGATTGACCGCGCTCGTCCTGAGCGCGGGCGCAACGTTGGGATGTGCGGCCGGCGTCGCACACGCGGCCGGGCCGCCGCCGCCGCACGCGCCGGGTGGGCAGAAGGTCAAGCTGGTCGCCTCGGGGCTACAGACCCCGACGTCGTTCGCGTTCGGCGCGGGCAAGATGTTCGAGGGCGACGGGGGCAGCGAGTCCAGCACCGTCCCCAACGGCGGCGTCTACCTGCTCAGCCACGGCAAGGGCGTCAAGCTCGCCGGCTCACCGGGGTTCGCCTCGGGCCTGGCCTGGCACAAGGGTTCGCTGTACATCGCCGGAGGCTGGTTCACCAGCTCGGGCCCGGTGTGGCAGGTTCGGCGCTGGAGCAAGTTCAACGGCAAGACGTTCGGCAAGCGCTCGGTCGTCTGGACGGCGCCGAGAAAGTTCGCTGGGACCAACGGGCTCGCGTTCGCGGCCAACGGCCGGTTGTTTCTCGGGGTTGACGCCGGCCTCACCGACAACAACGACCACGGTCCGAAGACGACCTCGCCGTACGTCTACGACATCCTCTCGATGAAGGCCAACGGTAAGGGTCTGAAGGTGTTCGCGACCGGCATCCGCCAACCCTGGCAGATGGCGTTCCCGAAGGGCTCCAACTCGCCGTTCGTGTCTGCGCTCGGCCAGGACCAGCCGGCCAGCCTGAACCCGCCGGACTTCATCCTCCGGGTCAAGCAGGGCGATAACTACGGGTTCCCGAAGTGCAACTGGAAGAAGGGCAGCCCGTGCAAGGGCTACACGAAGCCGTACAAGCTGCTGGCGCCCCATACGGACATCATGGGGATGGCGATCGTCGGCAAGCGCCTGTACATGACCTCGTTCACGGGACTGACCGGGAAGGCCGGAGAGGTCTTCTCGATGCCGCTCAAGGGCGGCAAGTTGAAGCCGTTTGTGACCGGCTTCGTCGCACCGACCGTCGGGCTCGGCGGCAACGGCAGGTCGCTGTTGATCGGCGAGCTGACCGGCCAGGTGTTCAAGGTCACGCCCTAGCAAGCGGTTGGTGGTGGCGCGCTACTCGGCGCGCCACCACCCCGCATCGACGGTGGTGGCGCACGGACCGCAGCCGGCGCGCTACCGTTCCGGCGTCGATGTCACGGGGGCTCATTACCACTGCGGCCGCGCTCGCGGCCACGGTCGCGATCGGGATTGCGCCCGCAGCGGCTGGCGCCGCACGACGGACGCCGCCCGTGCACCGCGTGACAGCCGGTCCGCGCACCACCGCCGGGGTGCGAATCCGCCGGATCGCCACCGGGGTGCCGATCCCGACCGAGTTCGCGTTCGGACACGGACGCGTGTTCGTCGGTGGCGCCGGCGCAGGCAACTACCCCGACCCCGGCGGCGGCGTTTACGTGCTCCGCGACCACCGCGCACGCCGCCTCGACGGCTCGCCGGTCCGAGTCACCGGACTGGCGTGGCACGACAACGCGCTGTATGTCTCGGGCGACGAGACGCTGGAACGGTGGAGCGACTTCAACGGCTCCCAGTTTCAGACGCGCAGGACGATCTACACCGCCCCGGGGACGTTCCAGGGGTTCAACGGACTCGCGTTCGGTCCCGACGGCCGCCTGTATGTCGGAGCCGGGGTCGGCAACGATGACAACGGCCCAACGATCGACATCTACGCGCGGGAGATCCTCTCGTTCGATGCCGCGGGCGGTGACCTCCGTGTCTTCGCCCGGGGCATTCGCCAGCCGTGGCAGATGGCGTTTCCAAAGGGCTCGGCCGCCCCATACGTGTCCGACGAAGGTCCGGACGACATCGTCAGCGACCCGAACCCTCCGGACATGCTTCTGCACGTCCGCGCCGGCCAGAACTACGGCTTCCCCAACTGCGACTGGTCCACGTCCAGCGCCTGCGCGAACTTCGCCCACCCGTTCAAGCTGCTGGCGCCGCATACCGACCCGATGGGGGTCGCGATGCTCGGCAAACGCGTCTACTTCAACGAGTACGGCGGGCGCGAGGGCGCCAAGGTCGTCTGGATCCCGCAGTCCGGAGGCACGATCCACAAGGCCGCGGTGGGTTTCGGCGGCCTGATCGTCGGCCTCGGGCAGCACAGCGGCCGCCTCTACGTCGGCAAGACCAGCGGCCAGATCTACCGCTTCACACCGACGCGCTCCTAGCGCCGGCACCGGCGATGCTGGCACCCGCCCCGTCGTCGACGAGCACGCGAACCGTCGTGAACGCCGGATCGGCAGCGCCATGCAGCCGGGCCCCGGCCGCGGTCAGCTGACGCAGATAGGAGACGACCTCCTCGGTCAACCGCTCGCCCGGTAACAGCGAGGGGACGCCGGGCGGGTAGCCGGCGATCGACTCGCATGAGATCCGCCCGATCGCGTCGTCGACAGGCACCGCCTCGCCGCGGCCCAGGAACGCGTCGCGGATCGGGACCACGGTCTGGTGCTCGGCCGGAGCCGGCGGCGTGGCGATCGCCCGACCCTCTCCGGGCCGCGCGAGGATCCGCACGGTCTCGGCGAAATCGTGCGCGAACCGTTCGAGCGGCTCGACCGGCTGACCGAGCCCGAGCACGAGCACGATCGTCGCGTGGGTCGCCAGCTCGATGTAGATGTCGTAGCGTCCGCGCAGCTCGGCAGCGAGCTCGTAGCCCGTGCAGCCGGTGCCGCGGACGTCAATCACGATCCGTAGCGGGTCCCAGCCGGCGATCCCGGGGCGCCCGACCAATTCCCGGCCGACGAGCTCGATCCCCGGGATCACGCCGATCGCCTCGCGTGCCCGCATCGATGCCGCGATCGTTCGGTCAAGCAGCGCCTCGCCGTGCGCGTACAACTGCCGGCGGGCCGAATCCAGCGACGCCAGCAGCAGCGAGTTCGGGCTGGTCGAGCGCATCAGTCGGATGCACCGCGAGATCTCATCCGGGTCGATCAGGCCGTCGGCGGCGACGTGGAGCATCGCCGACTGCGTGAGGCTGCCGACGATCTTGTGGGTCGAGGCGAGCTCGGCGTCGGCGCCGAGGTGCAGCGGCGAGTCGGGCAGCTGCGGATGAAAGCCGAAGTGCGAGCCCCACGCGCAGTCGACGACAAGCGCCACCCCGCGGTCGTGGCAGACCTGCGCGCAGGCCTCTACGTCGGCGGCCATTCCGTAGTAGGTCGGTGAGACGATGAACGCAGTGCTGATCTCGGGCGATCGGTCAAGCGCGCCCGCGAGCGCCTCGGGGGTGACGCCGTGGGCCATCCCGAGCTCGTCGTCGTACTCGGGCGCGACGAAGCTCGCGATCCCGCCTGACAGCACCAGCCCGTCGACGATCGAGGCGTGCGAGTTGCGCTGCACGAGCACATGGTCGCGCGGCTTGGCGAGCGCCAGCACGAGCGCGTGGTTGCCCTGGGTAGCACCGTTGGTCAAAAACCACGTGCGCCCGGCGTCGTACGCGACCGCCGCGAGCTGCTCGGCCTGTTCGTAGGGGGTCGGCTGCGGACCGATGTCGATCCCCTCGATGTCCTGGCAGATGTCGAGCGCCAGCGCGCGGTCGCCGATCGCCGACCGCAGACCCGGGTCCGCGCCGGCGCCGCCCTTGTGGCCGGGGACGTGAAAGCGGACCGAGCCGCGGAACCCGTAGGAAACGATCGCGTCCAGGTACGGCGCGGTCGGCAGCGTCCGCGGACGCCGGGGATCGGCTTGGGTCACTTGGCCTCCTTCAATAGGTACGCGCGGATGAAACCGTCGAGGTCGCCGTCGAGCACGCGGCTGGTATCGCCCATCTCGTAGTCGGTCCGGTGGTCCTTGACCATCGAGTACGGGTGCAGCACGTAGGAGCGGATCTGCGAGCCGAAGTTGACGTCCTGCGCTTGGCCGCGCTCGCGCGCGATCTCCTCGCGGCGCTCGCGCTCCTGACGTTCGACCAGCTTGGAGCGCAGCACCGCCATCGCCTCGGCCTTGTTGGACGACTGCGAGCGCTCGTTCTGGCACTGCACGACGATCCCGGTCGGCTTGTGGGTGATCCGGATCGCCGAGTCGGTCTTGTTGACGTGCTGGCCACCCGCGCCCGAGGCTCGGTAGGTGTCGATCTGCAGATCGTCGTCGTTGATCTCGATGTCGGCCGTCGCCTGCACCACCGGCGAGACCTCGACGCCGGCGAAGCTCGTCTGCCGGCGGTGAGCGGAATCGAATGGCGACAGCCGCACGAGCCGATGCACGCCCTTCTCGGAGCCGTACAGGCCGTAGGCGTTGTCGCCCTTGACGCGGAACGTGGCCGACTTGATCCCGGCCTCCTCGCCCGGCGATACCTCGAGCAGCTCGACCTCGAAGCCGCGGGTCTCGGCCCAGCGCATCTCCATCCGCAGGACCATCTCGGCCCAGTCCTGGGCGTCGGTCCCGCCGGCGCCGGCGTTGATCGTCACCAGTGCGTCGCCGCTGTCATAGCGCCCGGAGAACAGCCGCTGCTCCTCGAGTTCGTCCAGGCGCGCCTGGACTGAGCCGATCTGCTCCTCGAGCTCGCCCTCGAGTTCTGGGTCTTCCTCGGCCAGCTCCGCGAGCGGCTCGAGGTCCTCGACGTCTGACTCGAGTTCGCGAAATGAACTCAGCCGGCGTCTCGCGCGCGCATGCTCGGCTGACACCTTGGCCGCACCCTCGGCGTCGTCCCAGAAGCCGGGCGCCCCCATCTCCTGTTCGAGCCCGCCGACGCGCTCAGTCAGTGCAGCCGGGTCAAAGATAGTCCGACAACAGCCTCAGCTGCCGCCGGATGGCTGCGAGGCGCTGGGAGAGCGGCTCTGTGGGTGCGCTAGACATCGCGAGCAGACCCTAGCAACCGGCGTTGGCCAAAAACTCGCATGTGGCTCAAGTATTTGGGCCACACCATCGGTCGCGCAGGTGATCTCGACCCACCGCCGGGTATCCTTCGCAGCCATGGCATCCCTGAACGATCCCGGCGTCAAGGAATTGCTCGACGCCCCGAACTACGCGGTCATCTCGACCAAGCACAGCGACGGCTCGATCCTCTCGGCGATCGTCTGGTTCAACGTCGAGGACGGCGTCCTCGCGGTCAACAGCGCCGAGGGCCGGCAGTGGGTCCGCAACCTCGACCGCGACGCCACGGCGACGGTGCTCGTCAGCGCGCGCGACAACCCGTACGAGTTCGTTGCGATCCGCGGACGCGCTGACCGCGCGGGCGATGGCGATGACGACGCGCACATCGACCGGCTCGCCAAGCGCTACCTCGGCCAGGACTCCTATCCGTTTCGCCAGCCGGACGAGCAGCGGGTCAAGTTCACGTTGGCGCCGGACCGCGTGACCTACACCAAGCAGGGCTGAGGCAGCGCCCCCTCGGCGCTACTAGGCGCCGTGGCAGCGCTTGAACTTCTTGCCCGACCCGCACCAGCACGGGTCGTTGCGGCCGATCTGCTCGGCCTCGTCGACCCGGCGCTGCTCGACCGGCGGCGACAGGATCGGCTGGCCCTGTTCCTCGGCGCCCTCGTAGGCGCCCATCGCCGCGCTCGCCTCTGACACGCCCGCGGCGCCGGCGGCAGCCGCGAACGCGGCCGCGCCGGCCTGCGTGCCGCCGGAGTAGCTCACCCGCCCGCCGCCGGTGGCCGAGCTCGAGGAGGCACTCGGCGTCGAGCGCTGCGGCGCCACCGGCTGGCCGTCCTCGGTCTGGAGCGTCACCTCGACGTTGAAGATGAACCGCGCGAAATCCGACCAGACGTTGTTCATCAGGTCCTCGAACAGCGTGAACGCCTCGTTCTTGTAGGCGACCAGCGGCTCGATCTGGGCCGCCCCGCGCAGGTGGATCCCCTGCTGCAGGTAGTCCATGTCGTACAGGTGCTCCTGCCAGTGCTGGTCGATGATCTCCAGCAGCAGGTAGCGCTCGACCTCGCGCATCAACTCCGAGCCGAACGCCTCCTCGCGCTGGTCGTAGGAGGCGAGCATCTCCTCCTGCAGCCGCAGCGCGAGGTCCTCGCGGTCGACCGGCTCGACGTCGAGCAGCTCGTCGGACGGCTCGAAGATCTCGAGCATCCGCCGCATCAGCCCGTCGACGTCCCAGTCCTCGACGAACTCGCCCGCGCAGTACTCATTGATCAGCCGGTCGACGAGCTTGACCAGCTGCTCGCGCGCATTGTCGGAGATGTCGCGGCCCTCGAGCACCTCGTCGCGATAGGCGTAGACGACCTCGCGCTGTTGGTTGAGCACGTCGTCGTACTCGAGCGTGTGCTTGCGCGCCAGGTAGTGCTGCTCCTCGACCTTGCGCTGAGCCTTCTCGATCTGCTTGGACAGCATTCCGGCCTCGATCGGCTCCTCGTTGCCCTCGTCGTCGACCGTGCCGAGCTTGTCGAGGATCTTGTAGATCCGCTCACCGGCGAACAACCGCACGACGTCGTCCTCGGCTGACAGGAAGAACCGCGACTCGCCCGGGTCGCCCTGGCGGCCGGCGCGGCCGCGCAGCTGGTTGTCGATCCGGCGCGACTCGTGGCGCTCGGTGCCGAGGATGAACAGTCCGCCCGCCTCGAGCACCTCGTCGCGCTGGGACTCGATCCGCTCCCGGATCGCCGGCAGCACCCGCTCGACGTGCTCGTCGTAGTCCGGCATCCCCGGCTGCAGGCCGAGCTTTGCCACCTCCAGCCGGGCGAGATGCTCCTCGTTACCGCCGAGCTTGATGTCGACGCCACGGCCCGCCATGTTGGTCGCGATCGTGACCGCGCCCGGGGCGCCCGCCTCGGCGATCGTCTCACCCTCGCGCTCGGCGAACTCCGGCTTGGCGTTGAGCACGGTGTGCGGGATCCCGCGCTTGGTGAGCTGGCCGCCGAGCAGCTCTGAGACCTCGATCGAGATTGTCCCGACAAGCACCGGCTGCCCGGCCTCGTGACGGGCCTGGATCTCGTTGGCGACCGCGTTCCACTTGCCGTCCTTGGTCTTGAAGACCTGATCGTTCTGGTCATTGCGGACCATCGGCCGGTTGGTCGGGATCTCGACGACCGGCAGCTCGTAGATCTTGAGGAACTCGGTCGCCTCGGTCAGCGCCGTGCCCGTCATCCCCGCGAGCTTGTCGTACATCCGGAAGTAGTTCTGCAGCGTGATCGTCGCCATCGTCTGGTTCTCCTCCTGAACCCGGACGCGCTCCTTGGCTTCGACTGCCTGGTGCAGACCTTCGGACCATCGCCGACCCTCGAGGATCCGGCCGGTGTGCTCGTCGATGATCTTGACCTCATCGTCGATCACCGCGTAGTCGTCGTCGCGCCTGTACAGCGACTCGGCCTTCAGCGCCTGGATCAGGTGGTTGACGAGGTGGCCGTTCTCCGCCCGGTAGAGGTGGTCGATCCCGAGGAACTTCTCGGCCTTGGCGACCCCCTGCTCGGTGACCGAGACGGTCTTGTACTTCTCGTCGATCTCGTAATCGAAGTCGGCGACGAACTCCTTCTTGGTCTTCGGGTCCATCCCGAGAGGGGTCGTGCCCGGACGCAGCTTCGGCGCCAGCCGCGCGAACTTCGCGTACAGCTCGGCCGCCTGCTCGGGGGCCCCGGAGATGATCAGCGGCGTCCGCGCCTCGTCGATCAGGATGTTGTCGACCTCGTCGACCACCGCGAACACGTGGTACTTCGGGGTCGTGTCGTCCTCGGGGAGATCACGCCCGCCGTGCTGGAACTTCTCGCCAAGCGACTTGGCCATGTTGTCGCGCAGGTAGTCAAAGCCGAACTCGGAGTTGGTGCCGTAGGTGACGTCGGCCGCGTAGGCGCCGGCCTTCTCCTCGGGCGATTGCATGTTCTGCAGGATGCCGACGGAGACGCCGAGCGTGTCGTAGATCGGCTTCATCCACATCGCGTCGCGGCGCGCCAGATAGTCGTTGACGGTCACCACGTGGACGCCGCGCCCGGGCAGCGAGTTGAGCACGACGGCGAGCGTCGCGGTCAGGGTCTTGCCCTCGCCCGTGCGCATCTCGGCGATGCAGCCATCGTGCAGCACCATGCCGCCGATCAGCTGGACGTCGAAGTGCCGCATTCCCATCGCTCGCTTGCCGGCCTCGCGCACCAGCGCAAAGCACTCGTACAGCAGCTCTTCAAGCGGCTCCGGCGACTGCTCGTCGGTGCCGCGCGCACGGGCCCGCAGCCCGTCGGCGTGAGCGCGGACCTCGTCGTCGTCATACAGCGCGAACTCCTCTTCGAACGCGTTGATTCGCCCGACTCGGCGCTCGTACTCCTTGAACTTCTTGCCCTCGCCCATCCGCAGGGCACGGTCCAGGAACGACATGGGTTCAGGGTAGCGCCGCCAGGCCTCACCCCTGCGCGGTATGCACCAACCGCTACGCCGCGTGCGGCACGCCGGGCGGCCCCGATCGAGTCGTCTCAGACGCGGCCCGCGCGGCGCGCCGCTTGCGACGCTTGACCCGATGGCGCTTGACCTGCACCGAGATCTCGTCGGCGCACTCGTTGATCGAATGCAGGAGATCCGGCGAGGCGTCCTTCGCTCGCAGCGTCACGCCCTTGAGATGCAGCGTCGCCTCGGCGACCTGCGAGTCGGGATTGGCGGGATTACGCTCCTCGTAGAGTTCGAGCTCGAGCTCGGCCAGCTCCGAGACCTGTCGACCGACCTTGGCAAAACGCTTGTCGACGTGCTCCTTGAGGCGCTCGGAGACGTGCAGATTGCGGCCCTTGATCTCGATCTTCATCGACCGACCTCCGTGGGTGGAAGCGTTGCTCTACGTGTGCTTCAGCGTAATCCTCCGCCCGGCGTTTGTCGAACTCCGTGACGCGTATCCCAGCCCGACCCGTCAGAATCATTGAGCGTGCCTGCGCCGCTGCTCCTCGCTCCTGCGATCGTCAACCTCACGTCCGGCGGCCCCAGCCCGAGCCCGCCGATCGTTTGGTCGTTCGAGCTTTCGGCCGCGATCGGCGTGACGCTGCTCAGCGGCGTGTACCTGATCGGCTGGCGACGCGCCCGGACGACCGGCTCGCTGCACGCTCCCGGCTATGGCCGGCTGGCGCTGTTCATGAGCGGCATGGCGATGGTCGTGATCGCGCTGATGTCGCCGATCGACTCGCTCGGCGACCACCTGCTCGTGATGCACATGGTCCAGCACATCCTGTTGCTCGACATCGTGCCGATCCTCTGCATCCTCGGCCTCAACAAGGTGCTGCTGCGCCCGATCACACGGCAGTTGCACACGGTCGAGCAACGCGCCGGATGGTTCGCCTCACCGGTGTTCGCGGTGCTGCTCTACGCCGGGGTGATCTGGGCCTGGCACATACCGGCGGCATACGACGCGGCGCTGCACAACGAGAACGTCCACATCTTCGAGCACCTCTGCTTCGCGTTCGTCGGGTCGCTGTACTGGTGGCACGTCTTCTCGCCGATCCGCTCGCGCCAGCGGCTCACCGGACTGGGCCCGGTTGCCTACATGGTCTCGACCAAGCTGCTCGTCGGCGCGCTCGGTGTCCTGCTCGCGTTCGCGCCGCGCTCGTTGTACCCGTTCTATGCCGATCAGCCCCACTACTGGGGCCTGTCGCCGGTCGAGGACCAGTCGATGGCGGGCCTGGTGATGGCGCTGGAGCAGTCGATCGTGATGGGGATCGCGCTGGTCTACGTGTTCTACCGGATGCTGTCTGAGTCCGAGCGCGAGGCGCAGCGAGCCGAGCGCTACGAATTCGGCGAGCACCCGGCCGATGACGACGAAACAGCCGCGCCACGCGAGGCGAACCTCGCGCGACGCGGCTGATCGAACTGCGCCGCGGTCGGCGGTAGGGCTGCGAGGGCCCCGACGCCGGTCCGAATTACTTCGTTACTTGCTCTTCTTGCAGGAGGCCGACCCCTTGACGGTCGCGACCTGCGACGGGCCGCTCACGTTTGAAGCCGTGAACGACGTCGAGTACGGGCGCTTCTTGCCCTTGCAGGCGACCGAGGCGATCGAGATGTGGCCCTTGGACGAGGTGCCCTTCCACTTCAGGTTCTCGGACTGCAGTGAGCCGACCACGTTCGGCGCCGGATAGTCGACGTACTGCGGAATCGGCACGTTGACGACCAGGTTCTTGCCCGACTGCTTGTAGGTCGCGGGGTAGGGCGCGACATCGCCGGTCTTGAGCCCGGCGCACGCGTGAGCGGTGCCGGTGGGGGTGTCGATGAAGAAGAACGCCAGCTTGCCCTGGCCCGCGTTCCAGACGTGCAGCAGCGGGTCGCAGGTGGCCAGAACGGGGGACGACAGGCTCGATCCCGAGCCGAGCACGGCCTTGATCGAACCGGTCGCGACGAGCGCGCCCTTCGGGCAGCCCGCGTCGGTCTTGGCGGTATCGATCTTGGTGGTGCTGCAGGTCGGGAAGTGCTTGCCGTCGACCTTCAGGCCGTAGAGCGTCTGCTTGATGTTGTGCAGGATCCCGGCGCGGCTACCGGCGATGCCGGGCGTGACAGTGATCTTCTGCGTGAAGCTGACCTTCTGCGGCTTCTTCTTGGTGCCCGACTTGCTCGGGCTGAAGCTGTAGGTCGCCTTGTACTTGCTGATCGGCGTCGTCGCCGCGAACGCGACGGTCGCCGCAAACAGCATCGTCGCCGCGGTGGCGATCAGGATTATGCGCTTCAAACGAACTCTCCTTGCGGGTTGATGGCGGCGCAGGCTTGCCGGCGTGACCTGCCGGCGATCACGGACGCGGCCGCAGTCGCGGGAACGATTGCGACTGGCCCGTGGTCACCCGTCCCAGCGGCCCCTGCGCCCTGCAGGCCGGACCGGACGGGTCATCGGTGTAGTAATACTCTTGCACAAGTTGCTGCATCGTTAACACGTGCGAACCGACGGAAGTTTTGGTCGTCAGCGTCGAACTTGGGATGGGCAGCGGATTTCCGGTGCAGAGGTAGCTGCCGAACACCGGCAGCCCGCTCAGCAGCGAGCCGTAGGCACCGGGCGCCATATAGGCGTTCGAGCGGTTGGAGTACGGCCGATCCTGGAACGTCGCCAGCGACTCGGGGCTGACCGGGTTGGAGACCCGGAGATAGTGAGCGAGGCCGGGGCTCAACGAACCCGGGTTGGTCGCCTGGCTGGCCACGGCCCCATTCGCGAAGAACGCGGCAAGCTCTCGGCGATAGCTGTCGATGTAGTCGATCACCGGATCGAGCTGGCCGAGGAAGGGCTTGAGCGCCCGCAGGAACGGCACGCCCTCGGTCAAGAACGAGCCGAGCGCCGGCAGGCCACTCGAGCCCGCCTTGGTCAGCGGCGGGATGTCGTCCATCAGCGTCTGCAGCTGCGGCGTCAGCTTCGACACCGACTCGAGCGTCGGGTTTAGCTGTTTGGCGGCGGGATGCAGCTCGTCGATCAGCGGCTTCGTATTGGCGGCGAAGCGACCGGCGGTGTAGGTCGTCGCCCGCGTCTGGGCCAGGAACGCCGGGAACGCCTTGACCGCCGCGGCGAGCTCCGCGTTGCGCGCCGCGGTCGATCGGAACACGCCGTTGGTGTTGCGGATCAGCGATTGCAGCTCAGCCGGTGAGCGCGACAGCGCCGAGAACACCTGGCCGCCGTCGCGCAGCAGCGCCGAGGTCGCGGCGTGTTGGCGGCGCAGCACGGCCAGCACCGTGTTGACGTTCGTCGCGAACGGGTACAGCGAGGCGAACGCCGCGTTGAACTGCTGGCCGCGACCGGTCAGCGCGATCCCTCCCTGCTGCATCCAGGTCTGGAACGCCCGCCGTGTCTTGGGGTCAAACGTGTCCAGCACCTGATCGAGCTGGACGGTCGGGGCGACTTGCCCGCGCGGCAGGCTGCCGCCATCGGCGAGCTTGCGCCCGTTCGGGTTGCCGGCCGACAGCTGCACGTAGGTCTCGCCGAGCAGTGTCTTTGAGCGCAGCATCGCGCGCGTGTCGGTCGGCCGCGGCGCGTACTGATGGTCGATCTGGATCACCGCCTTGGTCAGGCCGGCCTTGCGGTCCAGCCCGACCGAGGCGACGTGACCGACGGTCACGCCGGCGATCTGCACCTGCGCGTTGGGCGCCAGCTCAGTCGCCTGGTTGAACTCGACGCTGAACCGGTAGCCCTGCGCGCTGAACGGCAGTGTCCCCCCGAACGAGACCCAGAGGAAGATCAGCAGCCCGACACAGGACGCCGTGAAGGCGATCATCGTGACCATCGCGAGGGTGGAGGGCCGCTGCTTGTTCACGTCAGTTGGCCGGGCAGTTGTAGGTGAAGCCGCCGGTCAGCGGATTGGTCGTGCGCGTCACGCCGGGCAGCTTCGCGACGTCGGGCAGGTTGGCGAGATCGAGCACCATCCCCAGTGACGGGCTGTTGGGCTGGATCGTGTACTGATAGAGGGCCAGCGACGCGCAGTTGCCGACCAGCTGCCCCTGCAGCACGGCGCCGTTGGCGTCCTGGTTTGAGACCAGCGAATCGGCGTTATGCGCCAGCCAGCTGCCGTAGAACAGGTATCCCTGCTTGCCGTGCCCGGGGTTGTGGGCGAGCTCGTTGAGCACCGTGTTCAGCTGCGAGACCGATCCGCTCAGCGCCGGCGTCGCCTTGTTCAGCGAGGCCGCCGCCGGCGCGAGCGTGCGCGCCAGCGGCTGCAGCGAGACCGAGAACGGGCGCAGCTGGTTGGCGATCACCGGGGTCGTGTCCTCAAACAGGGACCTGGAGGCCTTCAGCGCCGGGGAGAGGTTGTGCGCGAACGGCGCCAACGCGGTCAGCGTCGTGCGGCTCGCGTTTGCGAACCCCTTGACCTTGGTCAGCGTCTCGTCGGCCTGGCGCAGCGTCGGCGGGAACAGCGCGAGCGTGTCCTCCAGCTGCGCGTCGTTGCTCGAGATCGCGGTGAAGTTCGTGTTCGAGGAGCGGATCAGCGAAGCCAGCTCGGTGTCGACCGAGCCGAGTGAGCCGGCGACGAGGTTGAGGTTGTGGATCGCGCGCCGCAGCGATGCCTGGCGCGTCGCCAGCAGGCTCGCGAAGGTCTCGGTGTCGCGGTTGAGTGGCGCGAAGCGCTTCAGCGTGCCGCGCAGCGATGCGACCGCCTCGGGGCTCGGCCCCGGGCCCTTGGTCCCCGGGTCGCGGAAGATGTCGGCGCCGCCGGACAGCAGCAGCAGCAGGTAGTTGCGCGTGTCGACGTCGAGCGAGGAGAGGATCTCGGAAACGTCGACGTCGGGGTTGGTCTGACCGGGGCCGAGCGTCGATCCGGCGGGCAACCGGCCCGCCGCGGGCGTCCCCGGGTCCAGCGACAGGTACATGTCCTTCAGCGGGGTGCGCGGCCGCAGCAGCACCGTCGCGTCACGGAAGACCCGATCCTCGTAGTGCTTGTCGATGTTCATCTGCACGACCGCTCGGCCGTCGCGCAACCTGATCGAGCCGACCTTGCCGACTCCGACGCCGGCGATCGTCACCGGCTGGCCCTGACCGGAGGTGACCGCCGAGGCCTCGGAGAACTCGGCGTAGATCGTGTAGTAGCTCTGCCCGAACGTGAACGACGGCTGGTGGCGCAGGATGTAGCCGGTCACGAGCGCGGCCGCGACCACGAGCACCGCGATCGCGGCGAAGTCGCGGCGGTGGGTGAGGATCGCGCGCTTCACGGCCCGGCCCCGGTCTTGGCGCTGTTGAGCTTCGGCGCCGGCTGGCGGCCGCACAGCGCGGTGCGGTCGATCGGCGGCGCGGTGCCGGTGAACGTCGGGCGGGTCCCGAGCGGCGGCAGTACCGCGTTGCCGTAGACCGGACCCTCGCTGGTCGAGCTCGCCTTCATCGCCACCCGGTCGTCGCCGCCCGCGACGCTGGAGCGGAGGTAGCGGCCGTTGCCGTCGAAGTTCTGCGAGGCCGAGGCAATCCCGACTCCCGACTGGAACAGCTCCTGATAGACCCGCAGCCCGGTCGTGATCGGCGGGTCGGAGATCCGCTGGTTGCCGGTCGGCAGGATCGTGTGCGTAAAACAGACCGCGAGCTGGCCGGACCCGTGCAGCAGCTGCTTGAGCGAGACCACGGTCGTGCCGGTGTCCTGTACCGCGGGGGTCAGGTAGCGCAGCAGCCCGCCGAGTTCCTGCGGCGAGACCAGCGCCTGGGTCTGCGCCAGCCACGGCAGGCCGGCGGCGATCGTCGGCCCGGTCTGCTTGACGCCCGGCAGGATCGCGGCGGCGAACCGCTGGGTCGGCCCGAACGACGCCTGCAGCGGGCCGAGCGCCGCCTCGGTGGCGCGCAGCGTCCCCGGCAGCAGTGCGATCGTGTCCGAGAGGTCCTGCTGGCGATTGGCCAGCGCCCGCATCGTGGCGTTGAAGGTCGTCACCAGGCCCTCGAGCTGCCCGGTGTCGGCCGCCAGTCCGGAGAAGAACTTCTCGGTGCCGGCAACGACCCCCGAGAGGTCGTGGGGGCGTTCGCCGAGCAGCGCCTGGTTGACGATCGCCGACGCCTTGAACGCGTTGGCCGAGTAGTCCAGTGACCGATTCAGCGACTGGCCGGCGGTCAGCCCGCGCTGGCTCGGGTCCTGGGTGGCGTCCTGCGCCGCCGTCGGCCGCTCGTTGAGCGCCGATCCGAGGCCCTGCAGCAGCGTCTGCAGGTTGGTTCGCGCGTCGGAGTTCAGCGACGACAGGACGCGATCCAGCTGCACCGGCCCGCTGTTGTGCGCTGCGGTCAGCGTTGCCCCCGAGCTCAGCGGCGGCGCCTCCGGGGTGCCGGGCTGCAGATCGATGTACCAGTTGCCCTCCAGGAACAGACGCGGCCGGATCTGCGAGGTGGCGTTGGCGTGGATCGGCAGCCCCGAACCATCGATCGACATCGTCACCAGCGTCGCGGGCGAGTCGCCGCCGATGTGCTCGATCCCGGTCACCTTGCCGACGTCGACGCCGGCGATCCGCACCGGGGAGTCGAGATGCAACTCGGTCTGGGTCGTGTAGACCGCCTGCAGCTTGAAGCCCGTGCCGGAGAACGGGATCGGGCCGCCGAACACGACCCAGCAGATCGCGGCGATCACGACGATCCCGATCGCGCCGGCGGCGAGGTTGGAGATGCGCGGGCGGTGGCGGCGCATCAGCCACCGCTCCGGGTCGTCTTCTCGGTCTTGATCCCGACGTTGCCCGGCGGGTTGCCGACGACCGCCTTGGACGTGTTGTAGGGCTCGTTGCCGGCCGAGCACTCGCGCGTCTGCCCGGGCGAGGCGGTGTTCGGATACGGGTTTGAGTTCAGCGGCCCGACGTTGCCGAGCTCGGTCGAATTGAGCGCCGGGCCGGTGTACGCCCCCGACGCCGGCTGTGACGGGAATCGCTTGTTGACCGCGGCACTGGGTCGGATCGCGATCGGGAGGAACGACAGCACGCCGCCGTTGGGCGTGTGCTGGGACAGCACGCCGGCGGTGTTGCGCAGGAACAGCGTCACGTAGTTGCAGGTCGCCTGCACCGGGGTCAGGAACGCCAGCGGCTGGCGCAGCTGCTTGGCGGTGTAGGACAGGCTCGCGACTCCCTGCTGCACGACCGGCTTGTTGGCGACGGTGCCAAGCGTCTTTGAGAACGAGACCAGCTTGCGGTTGAACGGGATCGTCGCGGGCAGGTTGCGGGCGCCGGTCTGGAACACCTCGGTGAGCGGCGGCGACACCGTCTGCAGCGTTCGGATCCCCGGCTCGAGCTGGGTCAGCAGCGACGCGGTAGCGGTCAGAAACGGCCGGATCACCGGCGACTGGCTGATCACCGCGTTGAACGTCGGCGGGGTCTGCGAGATCGTGTCCTGCAGCGACGGGGCGACGCCGGCGAGCGCCGAGAACGTCGTGTCGAGGTTTGCGAACAGCGCCGCCTGCGTCTGTGCGACCGGCGCCAGCGCCGCCGAGAACTGCTCGACGCCCTTGAAGAACCCGGCGAGATCGGTGCTCGGCGACGCCAGGTTGGTGGCCACCGGCTCGAGGTTCGAGACCAGCGGCAAAAACCGTCCGATCGCCAGGTTGAGGTCATAGCCACGGCCGGCGAGCGCCTGGCCGAAGCCGATCGTCGAGCGCTGAACACCGAGCCGAGTCGCCGGCGTGAACATGTTGAGCACCTGGTCGAAGTCGACCGAGCTGCCGGTCTGGCTGATCGGCACGATCGCGCCGTTGGACAGCCCCCGGTGCGAGTGCCCAGGGGTGACCGCCAGGTACTTGAGCCCGATCGACCCTTTCAGCCGAACCGTGAAGCGCGTGTCGACCGGCAGCGGCTCGACGTTCTTGTACAGCTTCAGCGTCACCTCGGCGACCGGCGTGCCGGCGTGGTTGCGGGTCGCCGCGATGCCGGACACGAGCCCGATCAACGCGCCACCCTCGTTGACGTCGTCGCCCTTCTGCAGCTCCGAGGCGTCGCGCATCTGGACGTGCAGCTGGTAGCTGGGGACGAACGGCAAGCCGGTGTTGGCGTTGTAGGCGAGCGCGACCGCGACGATCACGACCAACACGGTCAGCGCCCCGATCAGCACCGGGCTGCGCAAGAAGCTCTGCTCGCGGCCGGCCCGGCGCCTCACTTCCCGCTCCCGGTCAGATAGGACAGCAGGCCCGAGAGCGCGTCGCCCGAGCGCGCGCCGTTGCCGACCTGCGACAGCGCCTTGGCGACGATCTGCTGCTCGGTGGTTGGCCTGGCGGCGATCTGCTGCTCGGTGGTTGGCTTGGCGGCGTCGTCAAGCGACTCGGCATCGGACGCGTCGCCGTGCTGGAATCGCGCCGCGCAGGAGAGCGGACAGCGGTTGTAGTAGTTCGTCTGGCTGGTATTCAGCGGCGTCGCCCGCGCATAGTGGCCGGCGCTGTTGAAGCCGTTGGTGACCGACGCGCCGTTGAACAGCAGCTTCATCAGCTGCTCGAAGCCGCCGGTCGCGTCGAGGCTCTTGAGCAGCTTGTGCAGCTGCTTGGCGCTCGGCTCGGCGTTGGTCCCGAGCCGCTTGAGCTCCTGCACCAGCGGCAGGCTCGACACCAGCGGCGCCTCGGATTGCTGCGCGGTCCGGCCCAGCGAGATCAGCGCCGTGCGCGCCTCGGTCGCGAACGGGCGCAGCGCCGCGAACTGCCGGCCGAGCGGACCGGCGGTATGACCAAGCTGCGTCAGCACCGGCGTCCCCTTGTCGGCGAGCACGCTGAGGTCGGCCAGCAGCGGCCGCAGCTGGCGCAGGAACGTCGGGAACAGATGGAACGTCCGTGCCTCATCCGCGGCCCGCTCGGCGGCGGCGCTCGAGGTCGTGTTCGCCGACCGGATGAAGCCGGAGATCCGATCGCGCTCGACGGCGAGCGGTTGCAGCACCGTCTGCGAATCAACGGCGAGCTGCGCCAGCTGCCGGTTTTGCGAGGCCAGGATCTTGAGCACCTTGTCGGTCTCGCCCAGCGCCGGATTGGCGCGGTGGATCACGGCGTTGAGGTCTGAGCCGCGCGTCGCCAGTCCGGTGCCGAGTTCGTCGATGATCAGCGCCAGCGACTGCCGGACCGGCATCCTCGAGATGTTCTGGACGATGTCGGAGTCGACCGGCGAGCTGGTGTTGGTCACCGGCAAGAAGTGCTCGCCCTTGCCCGGGCCCGAGGACAGCTGCGCCAGCGGTTTGTGCTTGCTCGTCCCCGGGCTGCACTCGACGTACTCCTCGCCGATCACCGACTGTGGCCGGATCGTGCAATGGGCGTTGGCGTAGAACGGGATGAAGTCCGCGTTGTCGATCGACAGCGTGACCGCGGCGCGGTTGTCCGGGTTCACCGCCAGCGAGGTGATCGAGCCGACGTCGGCGCCGGCGATCCGCACGTCCTCGCCCGACGCCGCGTAGGAGGCGTCGTCGAAGATCGCGCGGACCGCGTAGGAGCCGCTGGAAGACTGGGCGCGGCCGGTCTCGCCGATCGCGATCGCCGCCGCTGCCACGACCAGTACCGCCGCGATTGCGAGCAGGCGCCTCATGGTCCGGGCGGCACCTGCGAGGTCTGGCAGCCGGGCACCGACTGCGGCGCCGAACCGTCGGGAGTCGGCTGCACGGCCGACCCCGGACAGCGGGCGTTCACGTGCGACAGCCCCTGGTAGCGGTCTGCGGGGAACTGCGAGACGAGCTGGTTGGCACCGTCGATCTTGAACGCGAACAGGCTCGGCTGCACGCGCGAGAAGTGCCCCATCGCATCGAGGTTGGCGCTCACCTGCCCGACGTTCGAAAGCGCCGAGACGACATCGGGGGTGTATTCGCGCAGGTAGCTCAGCTGCGGCTTGGAATGCTCGAATTGCTTGATCATCTGTGGATAGGCGCGCGCCGCAACCCGCTCAAGCGACGGGCTCTCCTCAAGCAGCGTGATCAGGTCGCCCTCCCCCGATGGATTCGAGATCAGCGCGTTGAGCTGAGCGACCGTCGGCTTGGCCTTGCCGGAGACCACGTTCAGCGCCGACAGGAACTCGGCCAGCTGGGCGAGATTCGGCTTGGACGCGTTGACCACCGGCGTCAGCGAGTTCAGCGTCCGATCCAGGCCGGCGAACGTCGTCGTCGACCGCTGCAGGACGCCCGGCAGGAGCGCCAGCGCCTGCTCGAGCGCGGCGCTCTGGCTGTTGATCGCGCCGGTCGCCTGGTTGGTGTTGGAGACCAGCTGCGAGAGCTCGTCACTGCGTGACGCGAGCGCCTGCATCGCCTTGGCCCCTTGCACCAGCAGGCCGTCGAACGACGGCTCGTCACGGGCCAGCTCCTTGGTCACGGCGCTCGTGCTCTGCAGCCCGGGCGCGAGATACTCGAGCGTTCGGTGGGCGGCCTCGCCCTTGCCCTGCAGCGACGCGGCCTCCCCCTGGATCACGTTGGCAAGTCCCTTGCGCGTCTTGGCGTTCAGCGAATTCAGCAGCGCGTCGAGGTTGACCTCCGAGTAGGTGTGCCCAAGGCCGATCGTGCCGCCGGAGTGGATCGGGGGAGCGGTCGCCGGCCCGGGCTCGAGTTGCACGTACTTGGACGCGATCCCCGACAGCGAGTCCTCGTAGATCCGCGCAACCGTCCCCTGATGCAGCTTGTCGACGCCGTGCAGCTGCAGGGTCACCTCGGCGAGTCCGTTCTGGGTCAGCGAGATCCCTGACACAGTTCCGACCGCGGCAGAGCCGATCAGCACGTTGTTGCCGGTCACCAGGCCTGAGGCGTTGTAAAACCGGACCCTGACCGTGTACGGCGAGCTTGATCCGAGCACCAGGATCGCGACCACGATCAGCGCAGCAATCAGCGCCCCGGCGGCGCCCAATCGCGTCGCCAGGCTGACCCCCGGCCGGGTCCTCGAGCGCCCTTCGCCGGGGCCCGTATTCGCATTCGGGGGGGCACTGCTTCCGGCGGACGCGGTCAGGTCTCCTCCTCAATCCCCAGTTGCTGCCCGGCTAATCTGCCGAAATCCTCCCAGACTCTGCCATCGCGCGTGCCGTTGAAGGACGGCCGACTCGTGCAGGGGGGCTCAGCGGGCAAGCAGCGCGGCGCCGATCGCGCCGCCGAGGTCGCCGAGACCGGCGACGTGGATCTCCGGCGGACGGTCGTCGCGAAACAGATGCGGCATCATCGCCGCGCCGATCCGGTCGGCCATCGGCTGACCGAAGCGGACCCCGAGACCGCCGCCGATGATCACCGCCTCGACGTCGAGCAGGTTGACCGCCGAGGCGATCCCAGCACCGAGCGCCTCGACCGCGCGGTCGATCAACTCGGTCGCGAGTGGGTCTGACTGCTCGAGCGCGTGCGCCCAGACCGCGCTCGTCAGGCGCGTGCGCCCGCGGTGCTTCATGATCTTGAACAGATCGGTGCTGCTGCCATGCTGGTGCTCACGCCGCGCCTTGGCCTCCATCGAGCCGCGCCCGGCGTAGGCCTCGACGCAGCCGTGTCGGCCACATCCGCACAGTGCGCCGTCGCGCTTGATCACCATATGGCCGATCTCTCCGGCGGCACCGCGCCCGAGCCATAGCTTCCCGTCGAGCATCACGCCCCCGCCGACGCCGGTGCCCCAGAACACCCCGAGCAGCGAGCGGTAGCCCTCCCCCGCGCCGAGCTCATACTCCGCCCTGGTGGCGACCTGCACGTCGTTGCCGATGTGGACCGGGGTGCCGAGCGCATCTGACAGGACCGCGCCGACCGCGAACGTGCCCTCCCAATCGGGCAGGTTGCGCGCCTGCGAGACGGTTCCGGCGCTCGCGTCGACCACCCCGGGCGAGCCGACTCCGACTCCCTTGAGCTCAGTCGTCTCAGCCCCGGCGGCCTGGGCCGCGGCCGTCAGTGCGGCCGCCATCTGCTCGGCGACCTTCGCGGGGCCGCCGTCGGTCGGCGTCGGCCGGCGCGCCTGTCCGAGCACGGTGTTACCGGCGTCGACGACGATCGCCTCGATCTTGGTTCCGCCGAGGTCGATCCCCCCGCGGTTCGCGCTGTCCTCGCTCATGCGCTGCAGGCTATCTGGGCGGGCGGACCTAGTGGGCCTCCCGCAAGGTTGCACCCCGAAGCGTCGGCCCCGAACGCGAACTTTGGCGATTCGCTGCGAATAATTCGCAGGTTGGCGCCATCGTTCACCCGGCGAGGCGCCTGGCGCGCTCGCGACCGCTCACGCGGGCCCGCGACCGCTCAGGCGGGCCCGCCCACCGCTCAGGCGGGCCCGCCCACCGCTCAGGCGGACACGCGACCGCTCAGGCCGTCCCGCCGCCCCAGCTCGAGAGGTATTGCGTCTGCTCGTCGGTGGGCTCGTCGATCGCAACGCCGAGGGCGGCCAGCTTCAGACGGCCCACCTCGCGGTCGATCGCCCCACTGACCGGGTGCACACCTGGCGCCAGCGACCCGGCCTGGCGCACCAGCGCCTCGACCGCCAGCGCCTGCAGCGCGAACGAGACATCCATCACCGCGGCGGGATGGCCCTCGGCGGCGGCCAGGTTGACCACGCGTCCGTGCGCCAGCAGGTTCAGGCGACGCCCATCCTCCATCCGGTACTCGGACACCAACGGGCGAACCGGGCGCACGCCGCCGCCCGCCAGCGCGCTCAGCTCGGGCAGGTCGAGCTCGACGTCGAAGTGGCCGGCGTTGGCCAGCAGCACCCCGTCCTTCATGCGCGAGAAGTGCTCGCCGCGCAGCACGCGGCGCGAGCCGGTGACGGTGATGAACAGGTCACCCCGCTCGGCGGCGGCCAGCGCGGGCATCACCTCGTAGCCGGCCATGCGTGCCTCCAGCGCACGCAGCGGATCGACCTCGCAGATGATCACCGCCGCGCCGGCACCGCGGGCGCGCTCGGCGATTCCCTGGCCCGCCCATCCGAATCCGACCACCACCACGGTCAAACCCGCCAGCAGCACGTTTGAGGCGCGCACGATCCCGTCCAGCGCCGACTGGCCGGTACCGTGACGGTCGTTCAGGGCTCGCTCGGTCCGCGCCTCGTTGACGGCCAGCACCGGCCGCAGCAGCTCGCCGCGCTCCTCCAGGCGGCGCAGGCGCACGAGGCCCGTGGTGGTCTCCTCGGTGCCGCCGATCAGCGGCTCGAGCACGTCTGCGCCGCGCGCGTGCGCCGTGATCATCAGGTCGGCGCCGTCGTCGAGCGTCACGTACGGCCCGCCGACCCGGCCGGCCAGCAGCGCCAGCACGTGCTCGACGTACTCGTCAGTGCTCTCACCGCGCCGGGCGTGCACCTCAACGCCATCGGCCGCCACCAGCGCCGCGGCGGCGTCGTCCTGAGTCGAGAGCGGGTTGGCCGAGCACAGCGACGCGACCGCGCCGCCGGCCTGCAGCGCCCGGATCAGGCACGCCGTCTCGGCCGTGACGTGCAGGCACGCCGCCACCGAGATGCCATCCAACGGACGTTCGTCGGCGAAGCGATCGCGGATCCGCGCGAGCACCGGCATCTGGCCGGCCGCCCATTCGATCCGCGCCTCGCCCTCGCCGGCGAGCGACAGGTCGGCGACATCGTGCGCCGGGGCCGGCACCCTTGCCATCGTCCGACCCGGCCGCGAGGATGCTTAGTAGCGGTAGTGCTCGGGCTTGTAGGGGCCTTGCACGGGGATCCCGAGGTACGCGGCCTGCTCGGCGGTCAGGGTCGTCAGCCGTACCCCGAGCGCGTCGAGGTGCAGCCGCGCGACCTTCTCGTCAAGCTCCTTTGACAGCGTGTAGACCTTGGTCTCGTACTCGCCGGTGTTGCCAAACAGCTCGATCTGGGCGATCACCTGGTTGGTGAACGAGTTGGACATCACGAAGCTCGGGTGCCCGGTCGCGTTACCGAGATTCAACAACCTGCCCTCAGACAGCACGATGATCGTGCGCCCACCCGGAAACCGCCACTCATCGACCTGCGGCTTGATGTTGACGCGCTCGATCCCGTCGATCGCCGCCAGGCCGGCCATGTCGATCTCGTTATCGAAATGGCCGATGTTGCCGACGATCGCCTGATGCTTCATCTGGCCCATGTCCGCCGCGGTGATCACGTCCTTGTTCCCGGTCGTGGTCACGAAAATGTCGGCGTACGCCAGCGTGTCGGGCAACGTCGCGACCTGATAGCCATCCATCGCCGCCTGCAACGCGCAGATCGGATCGATCTCGGTCACGATCACCCGCGCGCCCTGCCCGCGCAACGACTCCGCGCACCCCTTACCGACATCGCCATAGCCACACACCACGCAGACCTTGCCGCCGATCAGCACATCGGTGGCACGGTTGATCCCATCGATCAGCGAGTGGCGGCACCCGTACTTGTTATCGAACTTGGACTTCGTGACCGAATCGTTGACGTTGATCGCCGCAAACAGCAACCTGCCGTCACGCGCGAACTCGTACAACCGATGAACGCCGGTCGTGGTCTCCTCGGTCACGCCCTTGATCGCCGCCGCCATCCGCGTGAAGCGCTGCGGGTCGGCCGCCAGCGAGCGCGCCAGCAGCCCCAAGATCACCGCATGCTCCTCGTTCTCGGCGCTCGACACATCCGGCACCGCACCGGCGGCCTCGTACTCGACCCCGGTATGGACCAACAGCGTCGCGTCGCCACCATCATCAAGGATCATGTTCGGCCCGTCTGAACCGTCCCATGTCAGCGCCTGGTCGGTGCACCACCAATACTCCTCAAGCGTCTCACCCTTCCACGCGAACACCGGCACCCCATCAGGCCGCTCAGGCGTCCCGTCCGGGCCGACGACCACCGCCGCCGCCGCGTGATCCTGGGTGGAGAAGATGTTGCAACTGGCCCAGCGAACCTCCGCCCCCAGCGCGGTCAGCGTCTCGATCAACACCGCGGTCTGCACCGTCATGTGCAACGACCCCGTGATCCTCGCGCCCCGCAACGGCTGGGAGTCCGCGAACTCCCGACGCGTCGCGATCAACCCGGGCATCTCATGCTCGGCCAACCGGATCTCCTTACGGCCAAACTCCGCCAGCGACAGATCCGCAACCTTGTAATCAACCTTCTCGGCGATCGTGCTCATGTGCTCTCCGGGCGTTTCGTGGTCTTGGTGTCTCGTGGTGGGCGACTCGCGGCTCGGGCGGTCACCGCGCGCGCGGCGCGCCGCGGCTCAGACGGCCGCGAGCAGGCGCTCGTGCTTTTCCTGCTCGAACCGCAGCCAGTCGTCGTCCTCGACGTCGTCGGGCCGAAGTGCCTGCGCGCGCAGCCATCCCTGGACGGCCCCGCGAAGCTCGAAGTCATGCTCCAGCCGTTCGGCGAACGCCACATCCGACAGCGTCAGGTCGAAGCTCCCGAGCAGTTCCTTGAGCGTGCGCAGGCGCTGCAGTTCGGCCGGGCCGTAGAGCCGATAGCCGGCATCGGACCGCGCCGGCGTGACCAGGCCCGCCTGGTCTACGTAGCGCAACATCCGCGCCGACCAGCCGGTCGTGGTCGCGGCCTCGTTGATCGTCAGAGCCTGCACGGCGGTCAACCTTACCACGAACGTGTCAATGTTGTCGACGGTGGTCCGGGCAAGCGACCCCGGGGTGCCGTGGGCGACGGTCCGAGAACCGCGAGCGGCGGCGGAGGTCTGGCGGACGTTTAGGACAGCCTGCGCTTGAGCTCGTGCAGCACGTCGATCGGGCCCGGGTCAACCCCGCCGAGTACGGCCAGGTACAGCGACACCAGGTCACCGAGCAGCACCAGCGAGACGAGCCGCTCGATGCGCGACTCCCCGACGCTGGCGACCCGCTCGTCGACGCTCGCGTGCTCGCGGATCAGCTCCCGCGTCAGGTCGATCCGCTCGCGCACGCGCGGGTGCAGGTCGGAGTCGTCGAGGAACACCGCGCTGAAGCGCCCGAGCTGGGGCGCACCGGCCCAGCCGACGAGCTCGTTGTGGTCCAGTTCGGGCAGCTCGGAACAGAACGCCGGGGTCTTGGCGTTCTCGTTGATCTGCGTCTTCCAGCGGTTGGCGATCGGCGCCGTCAGCCCGGCGCCCATGATCTGCGGCACGGTCCCGTGCAGCTTGCGCGCCAACGACTTCGCGAGCGAGTCCTCGGGAGCGTCCGGACCCCAGGCTGCGGCGAGCCCCTGCAGCGCCGCCGCGGCGACATCGATCTCGGTCCGCAGGCTTTCGCCGACGCCGCACAGCGCTGCCACCTCGAGCGCCGAGACGAGCATGTACCCGACGGCGGCGCGCGGCTCAAACGCGGCGGGCACGCCGATCACCGGGACCGACTCGGCACGAGCGAGCCCTGCCAGCCGGCCGCCGGTGGTGCAGACGATCCGGCGCGCTCCCAGTGCTCCCGCCGCCTCGAACGCGGCAAGTGTCTCCTCGGTCTGGCCCGAGTAGCTGGAGCACAGCACGGTCGTGTCGGGCGTCGTCCAGGCGGGCAGGCCGTAGTCGCGGCTGATCGAGATCCTGCGGGAGGCGCGGTCGCCGAGCACGGCCCGCGCCAGCAGGCCGCCGATCGCCGACCCTCCCATCCCGGCGACGACGAGGCCGCCCGGCGAATCCTGTGGCTCGATCGCTGCCGACTCGACCCGCCACAGCGCATCACCGAGGTGGTCGCTGAGACCGAGCACATCGGCAAACTGGCCGGAAACGTCGAATGCCCGGATCGCTTCGGGGCCGAGATCGGTGGTGGCGGTCAAAACGCGATCGCCGCATCAGGGAGCTGCACCTCGGGGAAGATACGGATTCCGGCGGTCAGGGTGTTGCCCGCGCCGACCCGGACGCCGGCACCCAGCACCGCCTCGCCCTCGACCCGGCAGCGCTCGCCGAGCTCGACCCCCGGGCCGACGATGCAGCGACTGATCCGTGATCGCGCGCCGATCCGGGCGCCGTCGAGCACGACCGCGCCGTCGAGCTGTACCTCCGGGCCGACCGTGACGTTGTCACCGAGCACGGTCGGGCCGGCGATCCTCGCCCCGCGACCGAGCTCGCAACCACTTCCGAGCAGCGCCGGCGCCCCGACCACGGCATGCTCGGCCCCGGCCGTGGCGTCGAGGCCGAGCACACCGCCGGCCGCCGCCAGCGAGCGGCCGAGCTCGGTCGCGACGGCTCGCTCGAGGATGGCGTAGGTCCCCTGCAGGTAGCGCCGGGGGGTGCCGATGTCAAGCCAGTAGCCGCTGGCCTGATAGCCGAACAGGCCGTCGTCGACGAGCCGCGGGAACACGTCGCGCTCGATCGAACTGGGAGTGCCCGCGGCCGCGATCCGATCGAGCACCGAGCGCTCGAGCACGTACGCGCCGGCGTTGACGAGCTTCGTGTCGATCTGGCCCGCGTCGGGCTTCTCGAGAAAACCCGAGACCGACAGGTCCGGGCGCCGGCGCACGAGCCCGTACGCCGAAGGGTCGTCGACGGCGATCAGCGCCAGCGTCGCGCGCGCGCCGGTCTGCTCATGCTGACGCAGCTGGGCGGTCAGGTCGATGTCGGTCAGCACGTCACCGTTGAGCATCAGGAAACGGTCCTCGAGTAGACCCGCCGCATACTTCAGGGCGCCGCCGGTGCCGAGCGGTCGCGGCTCCTCGATGTAGCGCAGCCGGACGCCAAGCCTGTCGCCGTCGCCGAGCACCGCCCGGACGCCGTCGGCCATGAACCCGCATGACAGGATCGCCTCGTCGACGCCGTGGCGTGCCAGCCACTCGAGCATGTAGGAGATGAACGGCCGGCCGGCCAGTGGCACCACCGGTTTGGGCACCGACGACGTCAGTGGCCGCAGCCGGGTGCCCTCGCCGCCGGCGAGGATCAGTGCCTGCACGGCGCCGCACCGCCGAGCCGCCGAGCCACGCTCACCTGCCGATGCCCTCGTAGGTCAGGCCGGCCGCCCGGACGGTCTCGCGATCGACGCAATTGCGGCCGTCGACGACCAGCGACCCCGACATCGCGGCGCGGACCGCGGCCCAGTCGAGCCGCGCGAACTCCGACCATTCGGTGACGATCACGAGTGCGTCCACGTCACGGACCGCACCAAGCGCGGAGTCGGCGAACCGCACGCCGGTCATCAACTTGCGCGCTTCCTGCTCGGCGATCGGGTCATACGCCGTGACGCTCGCCCCGTCGGCCTGCAACCGCGCCGAGAGCACCAGCGACGACGCCTCGCGCATGTCGTCGGTGTCGGGCTTGAACGCGAGCCCGAGCAGCGCGATCCGCCGGCCGACAAGCGAGCCGAGGTGCTTCTGCAGCTTGCCGACGACCCTCCGCTTCTGCAGCTCGTTGACCTCGATCACGGACGTCAGCAGCTGGAAGTGATACCCGCTGTTGCCGGCCAGTTGCTTGAGCGCCGACACGTCCTTGGGAAAGCAGGATCCGCCGAAGCCGATCCCGGGACGCAGGAAGTGCTTGCCGATCCGCTGGTCGAGGCCCATCCCACGCGCGACCTCGAGCACGTCGGCACCGGTCTCCTCACAGACATTCGCGATCTCGTTGATGAACGAGATCTTCGTCGCAAGGAACGCGTTGGCGGCGAGCTTGACCATCTCGGCGGATGCGACGTCGGTGCGGACCAGTGGCGCCCCGAGCGGCTCGTACAGCTCGGCGACGGCGTCACCGGCCCAGTTGCCGTCGTCGCCGATCACGACCCGGTCGGGCTCGAGGAAGTCCTTCAGCGCCGACCCCTCCTTGAGGAACTCCGGACAGGAGACATAGGCGAACCCGGATTTGCCGTGCTCGGCGAAGACCCGCTTGATCGAGGCGCCGGTGCCTACCGGAACGGTCGACTTCATCACCAGCGCGTGATCTTCAGACGCGGGCATCGCATCGACGACGGCGTGCACCGCGGAGAGATCGGCGTCGCCCGAATACGTCGGCGGCGTACCGACCGCCACGAACAGCAGCCGCGCGTGCTCGAGCGCGGGAGCCAGCTCGGTACCGAAGTGCAGGCGACCACGGCTGCGCTCGATCGACTCCGCCAGGCCAGGCTCGTAGATCGGCACCTCGCCGCGGTTGAGCCGCTCGATCTTGTCGGCGTCGACGTCGACGCACCAGACCTCGGAGCCGACCTCGGCGAAACCGGCGGCAGTGACCAAACCGACGTAACCGGTGCCGATCACGGCGATCGGTGTTTGGGAAGCGCTGGTCATCGCAGCGCACGAGCGTAGCGGGCGCACGAGCCCGTGGCGCGACCGTGTTCAGCGAGCGGCGCGAGTCAGCGAGGCGGCGATCTGCAGCATCTGGCCGTTGGTCAGGTTCTCGGTCAGCGTGTTCGAGATCCAGTAGGCGTCGCCGTCGCGATGCCACGCCACCTGGGTGAGCTTGTGACCGTCCTTGTAGAGAAACAGCTTGCGGCCGTGCAGCAGCGTCGTGCCGGACGGGCTCGAGAGCAGCGGCGGGTCGTTCCAGGTCGTCCCCTGCACCCCGTAGTACTCACCGATCGCGTCGGTCACCGTCAGCGTCATCCGATAGGCGTGGTAGCGATTGCCGGCGCGGCCGTTGATCCGATACGCACGTGGATATGAGTGCGCAAACGCAGCCTGCGGCTCGTCCTCGATGTCGCAGTTGCCGCTCTGGCCCGAGCAGTATTCGGTCCCGGCCGCAATCAGCCGCGGATAGAACACCGGTAGCTTGGCGTGCTTGAGCGCCGCCGCCTGCGCGCGCCCGTCGGCGCGGTCGGAGCTCAGCCCCTTGCTGCTGGGCTTCGCGGGCGCCCGGTGCCGGGCGGCGGCACGCGTCGACTTGTGCGCGGCCGGCGGCGTCGGCTTGATGAACCTCGCCCACGCCTGGCGCTCGGCGTCGGGGGTCGAGGTGACGTAGCACGGCACGATCTCGCCGGTGGTCGGATCGATCCCGCCGCAGTCGGTCTGGATGTCGGCCGGGAACGGGATCTGCTTGACCGTTGCGCCATGGCCCTCCATGTTGGCGGCGAGCTCGAACAGCTTCAGCAGCCCGGAGGTGGACTGCAGCCCGGCATCTGACTGGGAGTGCCTGCCGAAGATCTTCAGCAGGTGGTTGCGGTTGGCCAGCATCCGGCCGATCGAATACTGGCTCTTGGTCCAGCGGATGAAGTCCTGCTGGCGGGCCTCGCGGGTGATGTCGGAGTCGGTGTGGCGGTAGCGCACGAACGACAACGCGCCGTTGCTCTTGTTGTTGCCGCCGCACAGCTTCTGATAGCCGGGCTGGATGTTGATCGACGCGTAGTTGTTGATCTCGCTGGACTGGTTGTAGTAGCGGCGGTCGACGTCGGAGTACACGCACCCGATCGCATCGACGAGGTCGGAGAAGCCCCGGAAGTTGACGTCGATGATGTGGTTCGGGACGAACTGAGGGAACACGTTTGAGCGGATCGTCTTGATCAGCAGCCCCCAGCCACCGTCGGTGTAGGCCGAATTCAACTTGAAGGTGCCGTGGTCGGGGATGTCGACCTCGAGGTCACGCGGCAGCGACATCACGTTGATCGTCGACGACGAGCCGTTGAGCCGGACCAGCAGCATCGTGTCGGTGTTGGCGTCCTTGAACGGCTCACCGGGACGGTGGTCGGAACCGATCAACAGGATCGTCTCCGGCGCGCCGGCGGCAGGCACCTTGATGCCCTGCGCCTTGATCGGCGGGTTGAACGAGATATCGGCGACGAGCGTCTGCACCTGCAGCAGACCGGCAACCGCGGCGGTCGCCGCCACCGACCCGGTCACGAGCACCGCGAGCAAGAAGAATCGAAAGGCCAGCCCAGCGGTGCTCCTGGGCCGGAAGATCCTCACGCCAGGCCGCCCTCCGCCGCGCTCACACCCGGGCCGCGATCGGCGCCCGTGCCCGCGAGCCGCTCGGGAAGCGCCTCGATGAAGTCGGCGAGCGCGCGGCGATAATCGCGCAGCGATTGCAGCGAGACCCACTCGTCGGGACCGTGATGACCACCGCCCGCGGGCCCGAACTCGACCGCTGGGATCCCAACCTCGATGAACGAGGCCGCGTCCGATGCACCATCGCGGCCGACCGACATCACCTCGCCGCTCGTCGCCCGCGCGACCGCCTCGGACAGCGCATGCACGTACGGATTGTGACGTGACACCCCGACGCTCGGATGGATGAACGTTCGCTCGACCTCGATGTCGGGGATCTCGCGGACCTGCGCAAGGATTGCGGCCGCATCCTGACCCGGCAGATAGCGCACGTCGACCGCCATCTCACAGCGATCCGGCACCTTGTTGAGCGCGTCGCCGCCCTCGATCCGCCCGAGGTTGATCGACGGTCGGTCAAACATCTCCGACGACTCCCGGCTGAACGGCAGCGTCTCGATCACCCGGAATGTGTCGATCGCCTTCAGCACGGCGTTGTCGCCGAGCCACGGAGTCGAGCTGTGCGCCGCCCGGCCGTGCACGACGATCCGCATCGCCAGCACCCCCTTGGCCTGGATCCCGATGTGCAGGTTGGTCGGCTCGCCGGTGATCGCGAAGTCGCCGCCGAGCCCACGCGCGACGACCGCGTCGGTCGAGCGCTCATCGATCTCCTCGGACTCCTCGTCGGGCACACACACCAAGCGCACCCGCACGCGGGCCGACGCGGCCACGTCGTGCACCGCGCAGAGCATCGCCGCCAACCCGCCCTTCATGTCGTAGGCGCCGCGGCCGATCAGGCGGTCGCCGTCGACCCGCGGTGCGAACTGCTCCGGGCGCCCCGGGACGACATCGAGGTGGCCGTGCAGGACGACCGTCAGGGCGCCGTCGCGCCGCGCGCCGACCTCGGCGACGAGCACGGGCAACCCGCGGTGGTCGAACTCCGAAACCTCGATCTGCCGGGATTCGAGCCAGCCCCTGACGAATCCTGCGGCGCTGACCAGCGCCTCCGGGCGCGAGGTCTCGTATGCGATCAGGCGCTCGGCCAGCAGTCGCTCGTCGACGACCGCCGCGCCGCCGCCGTCCAATCCGGTCAGGAGGCCGGCTCGGCGATCCGCAGAAACGCCTCCCAGCGGCGCCTGTCTCGCTCGGCGAGCCGCCGGCGCTCGGAGCCCTCGTCCGCCGACTCGAAGTTGGACTCGGCTTCGCGAAGCCGGTCGCGCAGCGTCTCGAGATCGAGCGTGTCCGGATCGTGAGCCTCCTCGACCAGGATCAGCAGGTGGTTGTCGATCATCTGCAGATATCCCTCACCCTGCGCGAGCCTGACGATCTCGGACTCCGAGCGGTACAGCCGCAGCTCGGTCGGATCGAGCATCGCCAGCAGCGGCTCGTGGTTGGCCAGGATGCCGATCGAGCCGATCGCGGTGCGGGTCGAGACCATCTCGACCTCGTCGTTGAAGACCTCCCCCTCCGGGGTGAGGACCTCGACGCCGAACTTGGTGTGCGCCACGCGCCGCTCCTACTCGTCGCCGGTGGAGGTCTCGGACTCGGCGTCTGACTCGGCCGCGGCCTGGTCCTCGGCCTCGGCCTCCTCGTCGGACGCGGAGTCCCCCTGTCCGGAATCCGACTCGGCCGCCGCCTGGTCCTCGGCCTCGGCCTCCTTGTCGGACGCGGAGTCCTCCTGTCCGGAATCCGACTGGCCACCTACCTCGTCGATCGACCCCTTCATGAAGAACGCCGACTCGGGGACCTCGTCGTGCTTGCCCTCGAGGATCTCCTTGAAGCCGCGGATCGACTCGCCGACCGGGACGAACCGCCCGGGGACACCGGTGAACTGCTCGGCGACATGGAACGGCTGCGACAGGAAGCGCTCGAGCTTGCGGGCGCGCTGCACGGTGACCTTGTCCTCGTCGGACAGCTCGTCGATCCCGAGGATCGCGATGATGTCCTGCAGCTCCTTGTAGCGCTGCAGCACCTCCTTGACCCGGTTGGCGACGGCGAAGTGCTCGTCGCCGAGGATCTCGGCCTTGAGGATCGTCGAGGTCGAGTCCAGCGGGTCGACGGCCGGGTAGATCCCCTTCTCGGAGATCGACCGCGACAGCGACGTGGTCGAGTTCAGATGGGCGAACGCGGACGCCGGCGCCGGGTCGGTGAGGTCGTCGGCGGGGACGTAGATCGCCTGGATTGACGTGACCGAGCCCTTGCGGGTCGAGGTGATCCGCTCCTGTAGCTGACCCATCTCGGAGTTCAGCGTTGGCTGGTAGCCCACCTGCGACGGCATCCGCCCCAGCAGCGCCGACACCTCGGAGCCGGCCTGCACGAACCGGAAGATGTTGTCGATGAACAGCAGCACGTCCTGGCCCTCTTGGTCACGGAAGTACTCCGCCATCGTCAGCCCCGACAGCGCGACCCGCATGCGGGCTCCGGGCGGCTCGTTCATCTGCCCGAACACGAGCATCGTCTTGTCCAGCACGCCGGATTCCTTCATCTCCAGCCACAGGTCGTTGCCCTCACGCGAGCGCTCGCCGACACCGCAGAACGCCGACAGGCCGCCGTGCTCCTGCGCGAGGTTGTGGATCAGCTCCTGGATGATCACGGTCTTGCCAACGCCGGCGCCGCCGAACAGGCCGACCTTGCCGCCCTTCGCGTAGGGAGCCAGCAGGTCGATCACCTTGATCCCGGTCTCGAACATCTCGGTCGTCGGTGCCAGCGACTCGACCGAGGGGGCCTCACGGTGGATCGGCCAGCGCTCGGTGTCGTCCGGGAGCTCCTCGCCGAGGTCGATCGGCTCGCCGAGCAGGTTGAAGATCCGCCCGAGCGTCACCCGACCGACCGGGACCGAGATCGGCCCACCGGTGTCGAACACCTCGACGCCGCGGGCAAGCCCGTCGGTGGTGTCCATCGCGACCGCGCGGACGCGGTCGTCGCCGAGGTGCTGCTGCACCTCGCAGACGAGAACGTCGTCCTTGGAGGCGGCGATGTCCTCGTCCTCCTCGGCCCTCGCGGCCTCCGGGCGCTTGATCGTGATCGCGTGGTTGATCTCGGGCAGCTTGTCGGGGAACACGGCCTCGATCACGACACCCTGGATCTCCACGATGTGCCCGACGTTGCGCTCGCCCTCGGCGCCCTCGGTCTGCTCTTCGGTCGTTACGGACATGCTGGGGTCTCCTTATCCAAGGCCTTCCGCGCCGGCCACGACTTCCGCGATCTCCTGGGTGATCTCAGCCTGGCGGGCTCGGTTCATCTGCAAGGTGTAGTCGTCGATCAGGTTTGAGGCGTTGTCGGAGGCGTTGCGCATCGCGGTCATCCGCGCGCCGTGCTCGGACGCGGTCGACTCCAGCAGCGCCCGGTAGATCGAGATCTCGACGTAGTCGGGCACGAGCCGCTCGAGGATCGCCTCCGGGTCGGGTTCGTACTCGACCGAGCTGGGCGTCGACCGCTCGTCGTCGGAGTCCGCCGCGCTCGATTCGCTGTCATCGAACACGCTCGCCTGCTGCAACGGCAGCAGCGTCTCGCGGCGCATCACCTGCGAAAGCGGCGAGATGTAGCCGTTGTAGAAGACCTCAACCCGGTCAAGCTCGCCGTCAATGTAGGCGGCCATCACCCGCTCGGCGATCCGCCGCGCGTCGGCGTAGGCGGGGCGGTCGCTGAAGCCGGTGAACGACTCGACGACCGTGAGCCCGCGGAACGTCAGCGAAGACGCGGGGCGACGTCCGGACGCGAAGTAGGCGACGGAGCGACCTTCGGCCTGGTGCTCGCGCCCGGCCGCAACCGCCAATCGCACGGCGTTGGAGTTAAACGCCCCCGCCAGTCCCCGATCGCCGGCGACGACGATCAGCCCGACCGTCTTGACCTGCTCGTGCTCGGACAAGATCGGCAGCCGGGGGACGTTTCCGGCGGCCTCTGCTGCCTGGCGCGTCATTCGTCGGATCGCGTCCGCGTACGGGCGCAGCGCTTCGATCCGCTGTTCGGCGCGGCGCAGCCGGGCGGCGGCGACCATCTCCATCGCCCGGGTGATCTTCTGAATGTTCTTGATCGAGGAGATCCGGTTACGGACGTCTCGCTGCGATGCCATGACGGGTCGACTACTCCACTCGTTCGCTCTAAACGGTGCCCTGGGTCGCTACGCCGCGACCCCTGCCTCCTGCTCGGCCTGCTCGACCTGCGCTTCCGCGTCGTCGCTCGACGCGTCGTCGGATGACTGTGCGGGCGGCAGGTCGTCGCCCTCGATCGGGTGGCCCTCCTCGTCGAGGTCATGGCCGAAGTCCTGCGCGAACCGCGCGACCGCATCCTTGACCTTCGCCTGCGTGTCATCGGACCAGTCGCCGCCCGCGATCGTCTTGAGCAACTCGGGCTCATTGCCGCGGACCGATTCGTTCAGGTCCGTCAGGAACTTGGGCACTCGATCAAGCGTGATCCGGTCGACGTACCCGTTGCTCGCGGCGAAGATCTGTACGACCTGATCCTCAACCGGCATTGGGTGGCGCTCGTTCTGGTTGAGCGTCGCGACCAGCCGCTCGCCACGCGCGAGCGTCGAGCGGGTGTCGGCATCGAGGTCTGAGCCGAACTGGGAGAACGCCTCGAGGTCGCGATACTGCGACAGCGACAGCTTCAGCGTGCCGGCGACCTTGCGCATCGGCGTGATCTGGGCGTTGCCGCCGACCCGCGAGACCGAGATGCCGACGTTGATCGCCGGGCGCACCCCGGAGTAGAACAGCTTCGGCTCCAGGAAGATCTGTCCGTCGGTGATCGAGATCACGTTCGTCGGGATGTACGCCGACACGTCGCCGGCCTGCGTCTCGATCACCGGCAGCGAGGTCAGCGAGCCGCCGCCGAGGTCGTCGTTGAGCTTGACCGCTCGCTCCAGCAGCCGCGAGTGCAGGTAGAACACGTCGCCCGGGTACGCCTCACGGCCCGGCGGACGGCGCAGCAGCAGCGACATCTGCCGATAGGCCATCGCGTGCTTGGTGAGGTCGTCGTAGATCGTCAGCGCGGCCTTGCCGTTGTAGAGGAAGTACTCCCCCATCGCGCACCCGGCGTACGGCGCCAGGAACTGGATCGGCGCGGACTCGTCGGCCGCCGCCATCACGATGATCGCGTTGTCGAGCGCGCCGGCTTCGTCCAGCGTGTTGGCCAGCTGCACGACGTTGGCCTTGCGCTGGCCGATCGCGACGTAGATCGAGATCAGGTCGCGGTCCTTGTTGTTGATGATCGTGTCGATCGCGATCGAGGTCTTGCCGGTCTGGCGATCGCCGATGATCAGCTCGCGCTGGCCGCGGCCGATCGGGATCATCGAGTCGATCGCCTTCAGACCGGTGAGCATCGGCTCGGTGACCGGCTGGCGCTGCACGACACCGGGCGCCTTGTGCTCGGCCGGACGGGTCTCGGAGGTCTCGATGTCGCCCTTGCCGTCGAGCGGGTTGCCGAGCGGGTCGACGATCCGGCCGAGCAGCGCGTCGCCGACCGGGATCTCGAGCAGGCGTCCGGTCCGCTTGACCGTGTCGCCCTCGGAGATGTGCTCCCACTCGCCGAACAGCACCGCGCCGACGTTGTCGGACTCGAGGTTCAACGCCAGGCCGGTGACGCCGTGCGGCAGGTCGAGCATCTCGAACGACATGCAGTTCTCGAGGCCATGGACGCGGCAGATGCCATCGGCGACCGACAGCACCGTCCCGACCTCGGTGAGGTCGGCGTTTGAGGTGTCGAGGCCCTCGATCCGGCTTCTGAGGATCGAGGTGATCTCGTCGGGCTGTATCTGCATCGGCATCGTGTGCTTTCAGTGCTCCTTGGCCGCTCTAGACGAGGCTAGGCCTGCGCGACCTGCTGTCGAAGTTGTTCGAGACGGTTCTTGATCGAGGCGTCGAGGATCAGGTTGCCGACCCGCAGCACGATCCCGCCGAGGATGTCAGGATCGACCTCGGCGGACAGCTCGATGTGGCGATCGACCTGCGAGCCGATCCGGTCGCCGATCGCGTTGATCGTGCTCTCGTCGAGCGCGACCGCCGAGGTGACCTTGACCGGCAGCAACCGCCTGGCCTCGTCCCACAGCGAGTCGAACTCGGTCCGGATGCGGAAGATCGCCGGCATCCGGTGGCGCTCGATCAGCGCCTGCACGAAGTTGACAAACGCCGGGTTGGCGTCGATCACCGCGCGATCGAGACCGCGCTTCTTCTCCTCGACCGAGAAGTACGGCGAGAAGAAGAACACCGCGAGATCGCGGTTGGCGTGCATCGCGTCGGCGAAGGCGCCGAGCTGGTCGCGGATCTCGTCAAGCGAGTCCCGCTCCTCGGCGACCTCGAACAACGCCCGCGCGTAGACCTGTGCGATCTCTTCCATGGCTGGTTAGTTGCTGCGTCGCTCCGAGGCGCCGAACGCGGAAAAGTCCAGCTCCGACATCGCGTCCTCGATCAGGCGGCGCTGGTCATCCTCGGTCAGCGTCTTGCGTGTGACCTTCTCGGTCGCCAACACCGTCAGGTCCGCGACCTCCTTGCGGATCTCCTGGATCGCGCGCCGGGTCTCGGCCTCGATGTCACGCCGGGTCTGCTCCATCATCTGGTCGCGCTTGACCTTGGCCTCCTCGGAGGCGGTGCGCTCGTGCGCCTCGGCCGCGGTCCGCGCCCGGGCGACGATCTCGTCGGCCTGACCGCGAGCCTCCTTGAGGCGCTCGCGGTAGTCGTCCAACAGCTGCTGGGCGTCCTGGCGGGTCTTCTCGGCAGCGTCGATCGAATCGTTGATCCGCTGCGCACGGGTGTCGAGCGCGGCACCGATCGCCGGGAACACCCACTTGCGCAGGATGAAGAACGAGATCAAGAAGACGACCAGCGTCCAGACCATCAGCCCCACGTTGGGGGTGATCAGGAATGAGCCGCCGGACGCCAGCGGGAGATGTGAGGCGAGCGCCTGCATGTCGGCCTACAGGAAGAAGGCGATGAACCCGCCGACCAGGCCGTAGAAGAAGCAGGCCTCGGTCAGGGCGAAGCCCAGCCACTGGTCGCGCTCGATGTCGGCGCGCAACTCGGGCTGACGGGTCTTGGCCTGGATCGACGCGCCGAATACGGCACCGATGCCGGCACCGGCGCCCGCGGCGCCACCACCGGCGCCCGCGCCGAGCGCGATCGCACGGCCCGCGTCCTGGGCGTTTGTGGCGGGACTCACGGCCGCCAGCAGCGGGTGAATGATTGCCAGAAAGTGTACGAACAGCATGTGACTCGGTGGCTCCTTGGGACTCGTGTCGATGGCTCGGTCAGTGGCTCTCAGCGACCGCGCTACCGAGATAGATGGCGGTCAAGATCGAAAAGATGAATGCCTGCAGTCCGGCGATCAGGATCGCCTCGAACAGGAAGATCGCGACCCCGATCGGCAGCAGCGCCCAAGACACGACCGTGTTGCCGGTCAGCACGCCCAGCTCGCCGCCCATGAACGCGATCAGCAGATGGCCCGCCAGCAGGTTGGCCCAGAGCCGGACGGTCAGCGACACCAGCCGCAGGAAGTACGACAGGATCTCGATCGGATAGACGAGCAGCCGGATCGGGCCGCTGACGTCGGGCATCAGGCTCTTGACGAACCCGAACGGTCCGTGCTTGCGAATCCCCTCGTACGTGAACAGGCCGAACACCAGCAGCGCCAGCATCAGCGGGAACGCCACGTTGGTGTCGGCCGCGTAGATCTGGAACGACGGGAAGTTGACCCCGAACAGCGAGAACTTCTCGGCGGTATTGATCGGCAGCGGGATGTAGCCGATCAGGTTCGAGACGAGGATGAACACGAAGATCGTCCCGATCAGCGGGAAGTACTTGCGACCCATCTTGCCGTCCATCGAACCGTCGGCCAGATTCGCGATCAGGTCGTAGTACATCTCGACCGCGACCTGCAAGCGCCCCGGCCGCTGCTTGAGGCGCCTGGCCATGTACAGCAGCACCCCGATCGTGATCGCGGTCGCGAGGATCAGATACAGAACGCCCTTGTTGAAATCGATCGGCCCGACGCTGAACCAGGTGTCGAGCTTGAACTCATCGGTCGGCGAGAACGCACCGGAGGCGACGCTCGGCGCCTTGTCGGCGCCGAAGCCGAGAACCGCGACAAAGAACACGATCCCCAGCAGCCAGATCGCGACGATGCCCAGCAGAATCTTGCGCCCGTTGCTCATCCCGCCGTCCTTGCCCACGGCGTCGGGGGTGGTGGCGCTCATCGCTCGCTCCGGTCCGCCGGCGGGGGTCCGGAGATCAGGCCGATCATGAACCGGATCGTGTATGCGACGAAGATGATGATCGCGGCGGCGAGGCCGTCGCGGCGGCCACCGACGACACCGGCGACGACGATCACGCCCGCCAGCAGCCAGATCCGACCGAACCGCTCGAACAGGCTGACCCCCAGCTGCGCCCGCGGCTCGCGCAGCCGCCGCGCCCAACTGCGGTCAAACACCTGGACCAACCGCTGCAGCACCCAGCCGCCGGCGCCGAGCGCGCACCCGAGCGCCGGCGCGCCGAGCACGATCGCGACGATCGCGCCGACCACCGCGAAGATCACATCGAGGTAGCGCAGTGCGAGCATCTGCGGTCCGCCCTCGCGACGCTGTCCGGCGTCGACGGCGGCCTCTAGCAACCGGCCCTCTCAGCGGCGGACGAGATGGCGCACGCGGGTGCGATGTGGGTGAAACAGTCCATTGAGATCGATGGCACAGCAGTGACGGCGGGGCGCGCAATCGTAGCCGATCATTTCAGCGATTCTTAGGTCGCCGAAACCCGCCGGTCAATCTGCGCTCAATATAGCGACTCCGCGGAGAGCTTGTAACACGCTTGTGACAGTTCTGCGATCGTTTGGCGAACAGCTGCGGTCCACCGACACGGGCGTCCAATCACGACAAACCGAGCCCGACTCGGCGCGATCGCCACGGCCGCGCCCGACCCGCACGCAGATCAGGTTGCCCACCAACGACGGCAATCCCAATCAGCCGATGCCGGCTGCCAGCGGACGCCTGGCGCGCCGATCGGTCGCGCCGGCGTCCGGCAGCGTCGGCTTGGGGAGTTGTCCCTCGGCCCGCATCGCGGCCAGGCTCACGCGCGGCAGTCCGAGCACGCCCTCATAGACCAGATAGCGGGGCTCCCAGCGCGGGAAGAACTTCGCGTTGAAGCGGTACAGGCGCTCGATCTGGAAGTAGCGGTCGCCGAGCGTGACCACGCGGCCGAGCGCGCGCTGCAGCCGGCCCGCCGGGCTGTGGATCCACTGGGCGAAGGCGGCGAAGTTGAGCGACAGCTCGACGATCCCGCGCTCGCGCAGCTTCTCGATCGCGGTCGCGACCATGAACTCGGTCAACCCGTTCGGCGTTCGGGGGTCGCGGCGCATGAACGACAGCGACATCACCGGCCTTCCGTAGCACGGCACGAACTGCAGCACTCCGCGGATCGCACCCTCGCCGTCACGCGCCAGCAGCACCAGCGTGTCGCGGTTGTAGGCCGAGCAGATCGACTCCATCGCCATCGAGAAACCGCGCTCGGGCGCACCCTCGCGACCAAGCTCGAGCACCCGCTCGATCTCGGCGCCCGTGCCCGGCGCAAGCGTCGCGACCTCGCACAGCTCCGAGCTGTAGCCGGCCTTGTGCAGACGGGTGACCGATTGGCGCACCTTGCGGATCGGCCGGCCCTGCAGCGTGAACGCGTCGGCGTCGACGATCGCCTCGTCGCCCAGGTACAGCGAGCGCAATCCGTGCGCGGCATAGCGCTCGCACATCGCCGCGCTGGCCCCGACCGCGCCCAACCGCAGGCCGCGACCCGCAGTCGCGCTGCGCAGTTCGCCGAGCAGACCGTCGATCGCGTCCGCCGGGCCGACCGGGTCGCCGGCCAGCAGCAGGACTCCGTTCTCGACCCGGTATCCGACGAACGCGGTCCGCGCGACGTTGAAGAAGTAGTGCTGATCGGAACGCAGCTTGAAGAACGAGAGCGTGTCGGCGCCGTGGGCGCGGACGATCGCGGCAGCGGCCTCACGGCTGCGGGCGTCGGGCAGTCCGCGCGGCCCGGCAAGCGGCCGGAAGATCACGTACGCGATCGCCACCAGCGTGCCGAGCGCGACCAGATGGACGCTGTCGGGCAACCACGCGTGGCCCTGCAGCCGATGGTGATAGACGGCGGCGCCGCTGCGCCACGCCAGCAACTCGCCGGTCTCGCGCACGACCGACGTCCAGGACGGACGGTCTTGCGAGATCCATGCCGCGAACATCGTGATCGACAGCGCGATCGTGCCGAGCGCCGGCACGCGCCACAACGCCGACCGCGCCGTGATCGGATCATGGCCGACTCGGAACTCACCGCCGCGGCGCGCCAACGCGATCGCGACCGCCCAGGTGATCATCGCCGAGCTGAGATCGGCTCCCTTGAGCAGATCCAGCGCGCCGAGCACAGCCATCAGCACGACCGCCGCCTGCCATGCCCGGTGCCGTCGCTTGTTCAGATACGGCGCCAACAGCAGCAGTGCCAGCCCCGCGGGCAGCTGCAACGCATGCGCGAGCGCCACCGCATGGACCGGCGCAACATCGAGCAGCAGATGACCTCGCCAACTGAGGTCCGGCCGCAGCGCGGCGACAACATTGACGATGCCGACCACGACCGCGGCACATGCCGAGGCTGCGGGAGTCGCGCGCAAGCGGCGCGGGCGGGTGGTCGACGGGACAGCGGACATCGGTCTGGCGCGCGCGGTGGTGGCCCCTCGATCGCGCGCGGTCGCGTCACGGTAGCGGCAGCCGCGGCCGACCCGCCGCAGTTCTCATCCGCCCCGGCGCGCGCCGCGAGCGATCGCCGCCTACGGGGAGTTCTCGCGAATCCGCTTTGCGACCAGCCGCTGCTTGTCCTCGAGCTCTGAGGCCAGCTCGGTCAGCTCGGTCAGACGGGTGCGGACCATCGCCAGCTGGGTCGAGATGTGCTGCTGTAGCTCCTGCAGCAGCCGCCGGCGCTCGGCCGGCGCCTCGGTCCGCGTCAGCTCACGACGCAGCTGGGCGCGGGCGCTCTCGGCCTCCAGCAACTGCGAGAGCTGCTCGAGCGACAGGCCCAGCAGATCCCGCAGCCGCACGATCTCCGAGATCCGCTCGACGTCGGCCTCGGTGTACAGGCGGTGCTTGCCCTCGGGCCGCTCGTGACCGGCGCCGAGCAGCCCGATCTCCTCCCAATAGCGGATCGTCCTCGGCGTCACGCCGGTGCGTTCGGCGACCTCGCCGATCCGCAGCGTCGGCGCGTTCGAAGGTGCCGCGGTGGCGCTCATGAGAGCGCGTGCTCGCGGTCGCGGTCGTGGTCGTCGCTCGCCGCCGCCGCCAGCGCGGCTTCCGGCCGCGGTCCGGTGTCGAGCGCCTGCTCGGGAGCCACCGCGACATGCTTGGGCCGTGCCGCGGAGATCAGCGCGCCGATCAACGACACGCCGGTCAGGCACCAGAGCGCGGTGTGCATGTTGGCGATGAACGGATCAAGCTCGGCGGTCGAGAGGTGATTGGCCAGCCCGGAGAAAACGCTGAACAGCACCGACTTGGGCACCGCGTCGGTGATCACCGCCATCACGAACGCGATCGAGATCACCGCTCCGGTGTTCTGCACCAGTACCCGAGCGCCGGCGGCGATGCCGCGCCGGTGCGGGGCGACCGTTCCCATCATCGCGGCCGTGTTCGGCGAGTTGAACATGCCCGAGCCGATCCCCACGATCAGCATGTAGATCCCGGGCAGCACGTACGGCGTGTCGCGCTGCATCGTCGTCATCAGCGCCAGCCCGGCGGCCGTCACGAGCATTCCCGCGACCGCGAGCATCCGCGACCCGCGGCGATCGGCCCACATGCCCGCCAGCGGCGAGGCGATCAGCATCCCGATCGCCAGCGGCGCCAGCTTGAGGCCGGCGAGGATCGGGGAATCGCCCTGCACGCCCTGGAAGTAGAAGACGAACACGAACATCAGCGCGAAGCGCGAGAGGCCGTTCGCAAACGCGGCGCCGGCGGCGGTCGAGAACAGCCGGCTGCGGAAGATCGTCAGGTCGAGCATCGGGTGGCGCTGGTGGTGCTCGATCAGCACGAACAGCGGCAGCAGCACCGCGGCCGCGACCAGCGCCGGGATCACCAGCGGCGCCGTCCAGCTGGTCAAGCCTCCCTTCGAGATCCCGTAGACGAGACCCGTCAGACCGCCCAGGAACGTGATCGTGCCGAGCCAGTCAAACGAGCGGTCCTCCGAACGCCCGGTGACCTCGTGCAGGATGTACCACGCCCAGAGGCTGCCGGCGAGCCCGAACGGCACGTTGAACCAGAACACCCACTGCCAGCCGAGCAGCACCAGCGCGCCGCCGAGCACCGGCCCGATCACAAGCCCGACCGCGGCGACCATCGTGTTGGTGCCCATCGCGACTCCAAGCTGCTCGCGTGGGAAGGCATCGGTCACGATCGCGGCCGAGTTGGCGAACAGGAACGCGCCGCCGACCCCCTGCAGGATCCGCCACAGGATCAGCTGGGTGCCGTCCTGCGCGAACCCGGCCCCGAGGCTGGCCAGGGCGAACACGGCAAAGCCGAGGATGTAGGCGTTCTTGCGTCCGAACTGATCTGACAGCCGGCCGGCGGACAGCACCAGCACGGTCGAGGTGATCATGTAGACGAGGATCACCCAGACAAGCTCGAGCAGACTCGTACCGAGGCTGCGCTCGAGGTCGGGCAGCGCGATGATCAACGTGCCCGAGTTGATCGTCGCCAACAGCATCCCGACGCTGGTGCACGACAGCGCCCACCACTTGTAGGACCCGTGCTCGGAGCTGACGCCGAGCTTCCGGGGTAGTGGCGCCGAGACCACCTTCGAAGCTTCAGATTCGTTCAACGCCGCGCTCCTTTCCTCACGCAAGATGATCCTTACGTAAACGTAAGATACCACCAGGCCCGGCTGTTGGAGGGTTACAGCACCTATCGGTGTGTTAGCCACCACTCAGAGCCACGGCGCACGACCCCCGCCCCAGGTGTGGACGGGGGTCGCGCCGTCGGTCAGGGTCGAGCGCCTGCCCGATCCTCGCCGCTTCCGACCGACGACGACCGCGCTCGGACGCCCTATCAACCGGTTACCCGTAATTCAATTAGCGAAAAACTAGGTTTTCTGACGGGCGAGCCGGCGGCCCCCGCTCAACCCCGGCTCACTGGTACGCGACGACGATCGCGAGGATCACGAACGCGGCGCACAGCGCCGCCCCCTCGAACTGCGTCGCCTCACCGTCGCCGGTGATCTGCCAGACGATCACCGCGGTTCCGAACAGCGCCCCGATGTAGACCGGTGCCAGCGCGAAGGTCAGCGTCGTCGCGGTCACCAACGAGACGAGGATCAGCATCGGATAGAGGAACGCGGCGACCTGCCCGACAGAGCTCTTGACGACCGAGATCGCGAGCTCCGAGCGACCCTTGGCCGCGAGCACGATGCCGACGGCGTGTTCGACGGCGTTGCCGGCGATCGCGACGATCACAAGGCCCGCAAACGCCTGCGAGATTCCCAGCGTCTTGATCGTCGGCTCGAGTGCATGGACGAACCAATCCGACACGAACCCCGCCGCGGTGCCGGAGATCGCCAGCAGCACCAGGCTCACGTGGGTCGACAGGCGCGGCGGCTCGCTTTCGGAGTCCTCGGCCTGCTCGGTGGTCAGGTATTGGCGCACCCAGAACCCGTAGACGACGAGGATCGTGACCGCCGAGACGATCGAGATCGCCTTCAGATGGTGTGACGCCGGGCTGTGGGTGTCGGAGGCGATCCCGACCAGCAGGATGATGAAGCTTGCGACCAACAGCAGCGTCGAGGTGTCGTTCGGCAGCCGCGGACTGAAGCGCATGATCCCGTCGGGCTGACGGCGGGCGCCGACGATCAACACGAGTCCAAGCACGAGCAGCGCGTTGACGAGGATCGAGCCGAGGATCGCGGTCTCGGCGACGACCAGCTGACCCGCCTGCAGCGCGAACACGACGACGAAGAACTCGGGTAGGTTGCCGAGCGTCGACTGCAGCAGCGAGGTCACCGCAACGCCATGGCGAGCTCCGACCTGTTCGGTCGAGAACGACACCACCCACGCCCCCGCGGCGAGCGCCAGACCCGCGATCACGAACGCGAGCACATGGGGCACGCCAGGCAGGTAGCGCGCGAGCCCCGCGAGCAGTGTCAGCAACGCCGTCACGGCCAGCGCGCCGCGCTCGATCCGGGTCAGGCCCGACAGCGCGATCTACCTATCCGCCGGTCATCCGACACGCGTCGGCGTGTCGTCGCGCCGGGTGACCTCGACCGAGTCTGAGTCGGGGTCGGGCATCGGCGCCGGTGTGGCGCCGTCGGGCGCGCCCGGCGGCGTGTCGGTCGGCGATGGCGCCGGCTCGGGCTGGGGCTGGCCCGGGAACTTGAAGATCTGAAGCACGATCACGAGATAGACGCTGAACGCGAGCGCCGCCACGGCAAGCACGACCAGCACCGCGAACCAGCCATCGGAGTAGTGGTTGTGGCGATGGATCGGCAACAGCCGCATGCCGACCGCGACCGCCGCCAGCAGCGTTGTCCAGGCATACAGGTACGCGACCGTCTTGCGCTGCGAGAACCCGATCCGTGCCATCCGGTGATGGAAGTGGTTGGCGTCGGCCGACCACGGCTTGCGCCGGTACTTGAGCCGCTTGGCGATCACGAAGCCGGTGTCGAGCACGGGCACCGCGAGGATCACCAGCGGCACCAGCAACGCGACCACCGCATTGGTCTTCAGCGTGCCGACGACCGCGACCACGCCGAGCAGGTAGCCGAGCAGGTTCGAGCCGGCATCGCCCATGAACACCGAGGCCGGATGGAAGTTATGGATCAGAAAGCCGAGCGCCGCGCCGGCGGTCAACGCGGCCAGCACCGCCGCGGCCGCGACGTTGAGATCGAACGCGATGATCGTGAACGCGATCCCGTCGATCGCGGTCAACCCCGCCGCGAGCCCGTCGACGCCGTCGGAGAAGTTGATCACGTTCATCAGCGCGACCAGCCAGATCACCGTCAGCGTCCCACCGGCGTTCGGGAATTGCAGCGCGCCGACGAACGGGATCGTGACGTCGGTCACGACCGCGCCTGCCTCGACGGCGATGATCGCGGCGGTGACCTGCCCGAGCAACTTGATCACCGGCGGCAGATCGAACACGTCGTCGAGCGCGCCGACGGCCGCGATCAGCACCGCACCGGCGATCAGCCCGAGCGTGTCGACATGGGTGGCGGCTCCCCCGGAGTGCGGCGTCAACGGCAGCCGGATCGACCGCGGCATCCAGATCGCCGCGCAGATCAGTACCGCGGCGAGGATCGCGAGCCCGCCGAGCAGCGGTGTCTCACGCGCCCCGAGCCCGCGCTCGCGCGGCAGGTCGACGGCACCGATCGACTTCGCGAACCTGGCGGCCAACGGGGTCAGCACGGCCGCGATCACAAACGCGGCCACGAACGCCAGCGCTGCGTCCGAGTAATCCACGAACCCTAAGGATGCCAGCCGGGCCCGACCGCACGCCAGTCCGCGGCGCGCGGGCGCTCAGACCGCGGCCGCGACCCCGAGCTGGGTGTAGAGCGGGTAGCGGTCGGCGATCCGGGCGGTCCGCTTGCTCAGCGAGGCGCGCAGCTCATCACCGAACTCCGGGCCGGCGGTCAGCACCGCCGCGATCACCCGGCCGACCTCGGCGAAATCCTCGACCCCGAGCCCACGTGTCGCCAGCGCCGGCGAACCGATCCGCAACCCGGACGAGACCGCCGGCGGCCGCGGATCGAACGGCACCGCGTTGCGGTTGACGGTGATGCCGATCGAATGCAGCCGGTCCTCGGCCTGCTTGCCGTCCAGATCGGACTCGCGCAGGTCGGCCAGCACCAGGTGGACATCGGTGCCGCCGGTCAACACGGAAACGCCCGAGCCCGCGCCCAACAGCTCGTCGGCCAGTGCCTGGGCGCCATCCAGCGTCCGCTGCTGGCGTTCGCGAAACAGCGGTGATTGCGCGATCCGCAATGCCACCGCCTTGCCGGCGATGATGTGCTCCAGCGGGCCGCCCTGCTGACCCGGGAACACGGCCGAGTCGATCTTCTTGGCGTACTGCTCGCGGCACAGGATCAACCCGCCACGGCCGCCGCCGATCGTCTTGTGGATCGTCGTCGTCACCACGTCGGCATACGGCACTGGCGATGGGTGCAAGTCGGCCGCGACCAGCCCCGCGAAATGGGCCATGTCGACGAACAGGTAGGCGCCGACCTGATCGGCGATCTCGCGGAACCGCGCGAAGTCCAGCTGGCGCGGATACGCCGACCAACCCGCGACGATGAGCTTCGGCCGGTGCTCGTGCGCGAGCCGCTCCACCTCATCCATGTCGATCAGCGACGTTTCGCGATCGACGTGGTAGGCGACGACGTCATACAGCTTGCCCGAGACGTTGATCTTCATCCCGTGCGAGAGATGCCCGCCGTGGGCGAGCTCCAGACCCAACAGCGTGTCCCCCGGCGTCAGCAGCGCGTGGTAGACGGCGTTGTTGGCCTGCGCCCCGGCGTGCGGTTGGACGTTGGCGTGATCGGCGCCGAACAGCTCCTCGGCGCGGTCGATCGCCAGCTGCTCGGAAACGTCGACGAACTCACAACCGCCGTAGTAGCGGCGGCCGGGATAGCCCTCGGCGTACTTGTTGTTGAGCACCGAGCCCTGCGCCTCGAGCACCGCCATCGGCGCGAAGTTCTCGGACGCGATCATCTCCAGCGTCTGCTGCTGGCGATGCAGCTCCGCGCCCAGCACCTCGGCGATCTCGGGATCGACTTCGGACAGCGGGCGGTTGAAGAAATCAGCGGGGAGATCAACGCTCATCGGCCGATCCTAACCCAGCGTCGCCCGCATCCGGTAAAGGAACCCGCCGTACATCGCCAGCAGCCGCGCGTGCGTGGGTGCCCCGGTGAAGTGGATGAAATGGCTGGGCCAGGGTTCCCATGTCGTCGGCGAGCCGTCGGTGTGGATCCGCTCCCAGTCATAGCCGTCGGCGTCTGAGTCGATGTGCTGCTGGGAGATGTCGATCCAGCGGACCCGATCGCCTTGGCGCCCGACCGCCTCGACGACGGCGACGTGGCCGGGTCCGCCGATGCCAGCGGTGCCGTCGTCCCATTCAGCGACCGCACCCACGGTCGGCGTGTGGTCGACGGTGACGCCGTGGCCGGCGGCCGTGGTCGCCCACTCGCCGCCATCGCCGAGGATGTAGCCGGGCGGTTTGACGCCGTACACGGTCTGCTCGACGAACGCCGTGTAGTTCGTGCATTCGTCGCCGGCGCTCATCAGCCAGTACGACGAGGCCTGGTGCGCGCCGTAGTCGTGCGACGGAAAGCCGGCGGCGGTGCACCCGGCGTAGCCGTTGCACAGCTCCCGGCCGGCGGCGTCAGCGTTGCCGGCCTGCAGCGCGGTGCACGCGAACGTGCAGATGACGGCCGCGCCGGCACACGCCAGACGCCGGCCGGCGCGCGCGTGAGCGGCTCGGAGCATCCGGGCAGGGTAGCGTCAGTGTTCAGACCGGGAGCTGGGCGATCAATACCGCGAGGTCGCGCTCGGTCCACGGCACCGACACCTGAAAGCCCGCCGCAACGAGCCAGGCGAGCAGGTTCGAGAGCGTCTCGGGGCGATCAAACCCGGGCGTCAGCTCGGTCGTCGCGTCGGCCGGGCGCAGCGGCACGATCAGATCCCCGAGCACGAACCTGCCCCCCGCGGCGAGCGACCGCCGAATCCGCGCGAACAGGTCCCGCTTGGCCCGCGGCGCCAGGTGATGGACGGCAAGCGCGCTCGCGACCAGCTCGAACGGCCCATCGGGCAACGGATCTTCGAGTCGCCCGGTCAACAGCCGCACGCGCTGCGCCGGCAACCGCTCACGGGCGAGCGCGAGCATCCCGTCGGACTCGTCGACGCCGACCAGCGTCGCCCGCGGATGGCGCTGCAGCAGCCGCCGCGCGGTCTCGCCGGTGCCGGTGCCGAGCTCGAGGATTCGCTGTACCCCGTCGCCGGTGGCCGCCACGAGCGCGCGCTGGAGGGTCTCGTAGCCCACGACCTCGGCCGCGATCGTCGTGTCGTAACTGTCGGGATCGAAGTGGAACTGGGCGTGCAGCGCGGCATCGATCTCGTCCTCGGAGACCGCCCCGGCGCGGATGATCGACCACGATCCGTCGCGCTCGTAGTCGCGCAGATCGATCACGGTCGAGGCGGTGCCGGGCAGCTCACCGCCGTCGAGCACGAGCTGCGCACCGGCGCGCAGTGCCTCAGGGACCTCGGCCAGCGTGCGTGCCTCGGGTTGGCCCGCAAGGTTCGCGCTGGACTGCAGCACCGCCACCGACACGCCGGCGAGCGCGGGCAGGACCGGAACCCGGAGCCCGAGCGTCTCGGGGTGCTCGCCGCATGCCGCTGCGAACCGACGCGCGGGATTGGCCACCAGCAGTGAGACCGGGCCGGGCAGCAGCTGCGCCAGTGCGGCGGCGGTTCGCGGCCCGAGCTCCGGCAACGCCCGCAGCGCCGCCTCGAGATCGAAGAACATCACCGCCGACGGCTTGTCGAGCGGGCGGTGCTTGAGCGCGTACAGGCGCCCGATCGCGTCACCGTCGGCCGCGTCGCATGCCAGTCCGTAGACGGTGTCAGCCGCGAACACCGCGACCCCACCGGTGGTGATGCAGCGCTCGAACGCGTCCGCCTGCTCGCCACGGTCGCTCATCTCCGATCGTGCTCGCCGATCACCACTCGATCAAGACCGGCCAGGTCGCTGTGCACCTGCACCCACGGATAACCGGCGTCGGTCACCAACCGCGCGACCTCGGCACCCTGATCACAGCCGATCTCCAGCGCGAGCAACACGGGGCGAGCCGCCGGCGCGATCCGGGCGATCGAATCGACCAGCCGGCGGATCTGCGTGAGGCCATCGGCGCCTGCCCAGAGTGCCTCGGGCGGCTCGTAATCGGCGACGTCGGCGATCAGCTCGTCGTTGACGGCGACATACGGCAGGTTCGCGAGCACCGCATCAAACCGACGCTCGTCCAACAGGTCGCCCGTGATCAGGCTCACATCGAGCTGCAGGCGCTGGGCGTTGGCCCGTGCCACCTCGAGCGCGTCGCAGCTGATGTCGACGCCGGTCACGACGAGGTCCGGGCGCTCGTCCTTGACCGCGAGCGCAACCGCGCCGCTGCCGGTCCCGACGTCGATCACCGAGGCGCCGTGCGGCAGCGACAGCGCCGCGTCGACCAGCAGCTCGGTCTCCGGTCGTGGGATCAGCACCCGGCGGTCGACCTGGAGCGTCAGCCGACGAAAGTCCCTGCGGCCCAGCAGGTAGGCGATCGGCTCGTGCGCCGCGCGACGCGCGACGAGCGCCTGCAAGCGGTCGGCCTCGGGGGCACGCAGCGTCCGCTCGCGCTCGGTGATCAGCCGCGCGCGGCCGCAGCCGAGCACTTCCGCGAGCAGCAGCTCGGCATCGAGTCGTGGCGTCTGCGAGCCGGTACGCAGCAGCTCGGTGGCGGTCCGCAATGCCGCCGCGACCGTCGGCGCCGACGTTGGCGTTGCCTCAGTTGCCATCGGCCGCGTCCTGCAGCCGGCGACGCTTCTCGTCATCCTGGAGCGCGTCGGTCAGCTCGTCGAGCTCGCCGAGCAGCACCTCGTCGAGGTTGTGCACGAGCAGGTTGATCCGGTGGTCCTTGACCCGCCGCTCGCCGTAGTTGTAGGTGCGGATCTTCTCCGCGCGCTCGCCGCTGCCGACCTGGGCCTGGCGGCTGGCGCCGATCTCGGCCTGCTGCTCGGCAAGCGCCCGCTCATATATCCGCGCGCGCAGCACTCGCATCGCCCGCTCCCGGTTCTGCAGCTGCGACTTCTCGTCCTGCATCGAGACCACGATCCCGCTCGGCTTGTGCGTGATCCGCACCGCCGAGTCGGTCGTGTTGACCGACTGGCCGCCGGGACCGGAGCTGCGGTAGACGTCGATCTGCAGGTCGTTCGGGTCGACCGCGACCTCGACGTCCTCGGCCTCGGGCAGCACCGCGACGGTCGCGGTCGAGGTATGGATCCGCCCCTGGGACTCGGTCTCGGGGACCCGCTGCACCCGGTGGGTGCCGCCCTCGAACTTGAACACCGAGTAGGCGCCATCGCCCTTGATCGCGAACGTGGCGTCGCCGTCGCCGAGCGCCAGCGGCTCGACCTTGAAGCCGCGCCGCTCGGCATAGCGACTGAGCATCCGATACAGATCCCCGGCCCAGAGCGCCGCCTCGTCGCCTCCGGCGCCGGGGCGGATCTCGACGATCACGTTCTTGTCGTCGTTGGGGTCGCGCTCGACCATCGCCAGGCGGATCTGCTCCTCGAGCACTTCCATTCGCGCTCGCGACGTGTCCAGCAGCGCCCGCAGCTCCGGATCGTCGCCGTCGGAATCGAGCAACTCGCGCGCGCCCTCGGCGTCGTCGGCGGCATGCCGGTACTCGTCGGCGAGCTTCGCGGCCGGCTCAAGCTCGCGGTAGGCGCGACTGGCGGCCTCGTAGCGAGCGCGATCGCCGATCACGGCCGGGTCGGCGAGCTCTGACTCGAGCGCTGAGAAGCGTGCCCTGATCTGTTGCGCGAGCCGGTCGATCATCGCCGACCGAGTCTAGGCGCGGCGCGTCAGGCGACGACTTCGACGCCGAGCAGATCCTCGGCCTGCGCGGCCCCTGGCGTCTCGACCTCGAGCACCGTCTGAAGCGCCGCGATCGAGACCGCCAGCTGATCGAGGTCGGGCTCGCGCGTGGTCAGCCGCTGCAGCTGCAGGCCGGGATACATGATCCATTGCACCGACCGCCGCGCGCGGTTGCGCCCGGCCCACTTGATCACCTCGAACGACAGTCCCGCGATCACCGGCACACCGACGATCCGGGTCAGCACCAGGATCCACCAGGCCGGCAGCCCGACCGGCGCAAACACGAAGATCGCCATGATCATCACGATCAGCAGAAAGCTCGTGCCGCACCGCGGATGCAGCCGCGAGTAGCGGGCGGCGTGCTCCGGGGTGAGCTCGTCGCCGGCCTCGAAGCACGAGATCACCTTGTGCTCGGCGCCGTGGTACTCGAACACCCGCCGCAGATCGCGGATCCGTGACAGCAGCGTCAGATACCCGAGGAAGATCGCGGTCCGCAGCAGCCCCTCGACCAGCCAGAACAGCCATGACGACCCGAGCTGACCGCGGATCAGACTGGTCAGCCCGACCGGCGCGACGAAGAACAGGCCGATCGCGAACACGAGCGAGATCAGCACCGTCCCGGCCCAGACGCCGCCTGAGATCGCGTCGTCGTCCTCGCCAGGTTCGGCGTCCTCGTCGGGCGGGATCTGGGCGTTGGCCGAGATCGCCAGTGCCCGCATTCCGATCGCCATCGAACCGACCAGCGCAACCACTCCGCGCACGACCGGCAGCCGATACAGTCGCCGACGGACCGAGCCGGCCGGTGCGGCGTCGATCGTGAACCGCCGGATCGCGATCTCGCCCAACCCGTCCGGATCGAACTCCGGTTTGCGAACCGCCACCGCCCAGGTCGAGATGCCGCGCATCATCACGCCTTCGAGCACGGCCTGGCCGCCGAGCGGTGCGTCCCGCTCGGCGGTCAGCCGCGGCTCGGTCTTGACGCGGCTCATGCGCCCGGGCTACTGCGCAGCTGCCTAGCTCGCGGCGGTGCCGGCCGGCTGACGCGTCTGGCGGCGCCCCTTGGCGACGCGCCGTTGGAAGCGCTCGACGCGGCCACCGGTATCGACCAGCTTCTGGCGTCCGGTGTAGAACGGGTGACACGCCGAGCAGATCTCGACGTGGATCTCGTCCTTGGTGGAGCGAGTGACGAACTCGTTCCCGCACGTGCAGGTCACGTGCGTTTCGGTGTAGGAGGGGTGGATTTCAGCCTTCATGATGTCTCTCAGTCTAGTCGCCCGCGGCGGCCGTCAACCGCTGGGACAGGTGACCGTCAACACGTTGTTGGACCGGTCGGAATCGGCGACCGCGCCACTCGGATCGGCGACCACCGTCGGCGGGCTCAAGGCGCTGCACGCCGGGCCGGTGAACGCGGGCCGAGGCGTGGGCGCCGGGCGCCAGCGAGTGGACCGAGCGCGTCTGCGAGGCGACGCCCGCGACCCCGGGATCGAACAGCACCGAGAACGGACCCGAGGCGCTGTGGCCGAGGTTCGCGATGATCGCGGCGTAGCGATCTCGCGCCCCGGAACCACCGGCGCCCGGGATCGCGCGCACCTTGACCGCGCGGACGGCCAGGTCGGCTCGCAGTTCCTTGATCGAGCAGCGATGGGTGGCCAGCGTCGCCCTCCTGATCAGCTTGCCGTGCTTGCCCAGCCAGCGGAACGCGACCGCGAACCGGTAGCTGCCACGACCGAGGTTGGTCACCGGCTTGCTGAGCTTCCAGATGTCGCCGGGGCGACGGCCCAGGGTCGGGTCTGACGGCCTCAGCCACTGACCGAGCCCGGCGGCGACGACCGCGGTCGGCGCGGCGCCGGCCACCGAGACGCTCAGGTTGAACCTGATCTGAAGCCGTTCGGTACCGGCGACCGGGCGCATCGTCGCCGCGACCGACACCCGCCGCTTTGCCGGGTCGAGCGCCTGGTGACAGGCGATCGGCGAGAGGGCGTCGCGCGGCGATTGCGTCGCGCCGTGGGCAAGCGGCGCGGCTGCCAGGGAGACGCAGACCGCAAGTGCCCCGATGATCGTCGATCGCCACATCTACAAACCGTTAACCGCGACGGGGCACGGAAGTTGCAGGCCAGCTCGTCTAGGTCTGCTGATACAGCGGGCCGTCGCCGCCCTCGGGGGGCGTCAGCCGGCCGCCCTTGGCGGTGATCGCGCCACACTGGACGCAGTTGGTGTAGTTGACCGTCACGTCCACGAAGCCGCTCTCGGGCGCGTCATCGGGGATCTCGTAGACGCCGGCCGGGCACATGTATCGCCACCCCTCGGCGATCTCGCGCGGGACGTTGCGATGCACGCGGATGTGGTTCGGGGCGTCGTCGCGGGTCGCGTTACCCGAGATGTAGACGCTCGAGAGCTTGTCGAACGTGTACTTGCCATCGGGCTTGGGGTACGCGTCACGGGTGTCGCCGACGAACAGCGCTTCGGCGTCGTCGCGAACCCACGACTGGCGCCCGTGCGGAATCCGGCCCTTGGACATGATCGACGGCCCGGCCAGCAGACTGCCCTTGAGAAAGCCCTTCTGAAACGCCTGCCGGGTGTTGCGCACCTGGTAGAGCTCTGAGCCGACGCTCGACTCGTCGATCGCCCGCTCGTAGTCCTCGAGCGTCGCCTCGCCCTTCAGCGAGCGGTAGATCGTCTCGGCCGCGAGCATCCCGGACTTGATGCAGTGGTGAACCCCCTTCAGCGCCGCGGTGTCGACCATCCCGCCGGCGTCCCCGACGATCACGGCACCCGGCATCGACAGCTTCGGCATCGACCAGTAGCCGCCGCCGGGCAGGGCCTTGGCTCCCCACGCGACCCGCTCGCCCCCCTCGAGGATTCCCCGCACGAGCGGGTGCAGCTTGAACGTCTGCAGGAGGTCGTGGGCCGAGGTCGTCGCGTCCTTGTAGTTGAGATCGACGACGAACCCGATCGAGACCAGGTCATCGCCGGTCTTGGCATCCTTCATCGGGTACAGCCAGGTGCCGCCGAGCTGTCCGTACTTCGGCGAGATCTTCATCGGCCACGGCTGCGTGAACGTGTGGATCACCCGATCGAGTGGCTTGGGGACCTTCCAGAGCTCCTTGACCCCGAGCTCCCAGACCTGCGGCTCGCGTCCGTCACCGAGCTGGAACTCCTTGATCGCAACGCCGGTCAGGTGCCCCCAACAGCCGTCGGCCAGGACCGTCGCCCGGGCCTTGATGTCGGTGCCCGGCTCGAAGTTCGACAGCTCCTCGCCGTCCTTGCCGCGGCCCTTGTCACCCGAGCGCACGCCGACCACGGCGCCGTCCTGCACGACGAGCTGCGTCGCCGCGGTCTCGGTCAGCACATACGCGCCGGCCTCCTCGGCCTGCGCCTGCTGGTAGCGCGCCAGCGCCGACACCGAGATCACCTCGTTGCCGTGGTTCTTGAAGTTCGGCACGAATGGGATCGGCACCGACAGCTTGGTCTTGGCGCTGGGCAGCAGGTAGACCGACTCCTTGGTCACCTCGCCGAACGCGAACCGCTCGGCACGCCAGTCCTCGCGGCTGAGATCCGGGAACAGCTCCTGCAGCGGTCCGGGCCGCATGACCGCGCCCGACAGGTTGTGCCCGCCGCAGGTCTTGGCCTTCTCGATCACCGCCACCGGCACCTCGCCGAGCTGCTCCAGCAGCGCCTCGTCGTCGGCGAGCAGCGCCAGCAGCCGGTTGGCGCACGACAGACCGGCGGTGCCGCCACCGACGATCGCGACCCCGACGTCGATCCGCTCGTCCTCGGCGTCCAGCCCCCGTTTGACGAACTCCTTGACCGAGTCGACGGGCGGCGGGAAATCGATCGGCGCGGCGGGGCCGTGACCGTTGCCGGCAGCCATCGCGCTCAGCTGCCCTTCTTGGCTTTGATCGCCGCGGCCAGCTTCGGCATGATCTTGTTCAGGTCACCGACGATCCCGAGGTCGGAGAACTCGAAGATCGGTGCGTTCGCGTCCTTGTTGATCGCGACGATGTTCTCCGATGACTGCATTCCGACCTTGTGCTGGATCGCTCCGGAGATCCCGGCCGCGAGGTACAGCTTCGGCGACACGGTCTTGCCAGTCTGGCCGATCTGAGCGGCGTACGGGTACCAGCCGGCGTCGACGACGGCGCGGGTCGCCGCGACCGCAGTGTTGCCACCGAACGCCGTCGCCAACTGCTCGGCCAACTCGAACCCCTCGGCCTTGCCGAGCCCACGGCCGCCGGCGACGAGGACGTCGGCGCCCTCGATGTCGACATCCGCGCCGCGCTGCTCGCCGCGCTTGACCATCGTCGCCTGCGAGGACCACGGTGAGTACTCGACGTCGACGTCGAGCACCTCGGCCTCGTCGGACGACGGCGGCGCCAGCTCGAACGCGTTGATCCGGCCGATGATGATCCCGAGATCGCCGCGGTAGTGCGAGTCGGAGATCTTCGAGTCCTGCAGGATCGGGCGCTCGGCCACCAGTTTGCCGTCGTCGACCTTGATGCTGATGACCTCCATCGTCACGCCCGCGTGGCGGCGCGCGGCGAGGCCGGCGCCGATCTCGAAGCCGAGCAGGCCGCCGCCGAACAGCGCGTAGCCCTGGCCGTTGTCGGAGATCACCTTGTCCATCGCGTCGATCACCGGCTGGGCGAGGCCCTCGGCCCCCTTGGCGCGGAACACCTTGGTCGCGCCGTAGTTGCCCAGTGTCTTGCAGAGGTCGTCGGTGAGGTCGTCACCGCCGACCACGACCGCGTGGCAGGAGCCGCCGGTCGCGGCGGCCTGCCTGGCGCCCTCGGACACGGCGCCGAGCGAGTTCTTGTTGAAGGCGCCCTCGTAGTGCAGGACGTAGGTGAGGATGTCCGCCATCAGAAGCTCCCCTCCGTGCGTGCGGTCTGCGTGAGGTCGACCATTCAGATCAGCTTCCTTTCATCCAGCCACGCGACGATCTTCGCGACCGTCTCGTCGGTGTCCTCGTCCTCGATGATCTGCCCCGCCGCCTTCGCCGGCGGGTCGTGAAACTCGCCGCACTGCACCCGCGAGCCGTCGCTGCCGACGAACGAGCCGTCGATCCCGATGTCGCCCGCGGACACGGTCTGCAACGGCTTCTTCTTGGCGCCCATGATCGCCTTCAGCGAGGGATACCGAGGCTCGTTGATCGCATCGCCGACCGAGATCACCGCCGGCAACGTGACCTGCACGGTGTCGTACCCGTACTCGGCCTGGCGCTCGCAGGTGAGGCCGTCGCTGGACACGTCCATCTTGATCACCTGGGTCAGCGACGGCATCTTCAGATGGTCGGCGACGACCGCCCCGATCGTGTAGCACTCGCCGTCATCTGACTGCTGACCGAGCAGCACCAGGTCCGGAGACTCGGACTCGAGCGCCTTGGACAGCGCATACCCGGTGGCGGCCACATCGGAGCCGGCAAGCGCATCGTCGGTCAGATGCAGCGAGCGGTCGGCGCCGAGCGAGACCGCCTTCTGCAGGGCTCGGGTCGCGGTCTGCGGACCCATCGTCACCGCGACGATCTCGTCGACCTCAACCGCACCGCCCTCGCGGATCTGCATCGCGGCTTCGATCGCGTGCGTGTCGTACGGGTTCAGGTTCCGCTCACCGGAGCGATCCATCCGTCCGGTCGACGGGTCGATGCGCTTCTCGACCGCCGCGTCCGGAACCTCTTTGACCAGGACGCAAATTTTCAAGTGTGGCCTCCTATCGGTGTCCTGCGCATGCGATTCGCCTTGGAAGTGGGTGCGATCATACCGCGTTGACTGACGAGTCAATCGGTCGCCGGTCTCGCCCGCCGCGGCCGCGTGGGAGGGCGATCCTGCGCTGCGCAGCGGCGTTCATTCGACGCTCACAACCGACGCGCAGCCTACGCGCGGACGGCGCCGCGGATGAAGTCGATCGCCGCCTGCGCCGGCGCTCCCGGGGTGAACACCTCGGCGACCCCGAGCGCCTTCAGCTGCTCGATATCGTCCCCGGGAATCGTCCCTCCGACGGTCACGACCACGTCGTCGATTCCCTGCGCGCGCATCAGCTCCATGATCCGCGGCACCAGCGTCATGTGCGCCCCGGAGAGGATCGACAGCCCGACCGCGTCGGCATCCTCCTGGATCACCGTCTCGACGATCTGCTCGGGTGTCTGGTGAAGGCCCGTGTAGATCACCTCCATGCCCGCGTCACGCAGCGCTCGAGCGATGATCTTCGCGCCTCGGTCGTGGCCGTCCAGGCCCGGCTTGGCGACGACGACGCGGATCTTGCGGTCGGTGGCGGTCATCGGCACGGTCCGTGCCAATGTTATGGACTCGGGTTTGGACGGGGCACGCCGTCAGTCGCGCCGCCCGCCGAGCGCCACGCTGACGACCGCCCCGGCGGCCGCGGCGGCCCCGAGCGCGGCCCCCGCCTTGAGCCGAAGCCCGAGCCGGTCCAACCGGATCACCTCCCAGCCGCGCTCGCGTGCGATCGTCTCCAGCGCCCGGTCGGGATTGACCACGACCGGATGGCCGACGGCCTCGAGCATCGGCATATCCGAGCTGGAGTCGGTGTACGCGTAGGAGCTGGCCAGATCGATCCCCTCGCGCTCAGCGAGCGCGTGAATCGCCTCCGCCTTGCCGGCGCGGTAGGTGAACCGTCCGCTGACCCGCCCGGTGTAGACGCCGTCGATCGCCTCCGACAGGTCAGATCCGACCGCCCCATCGAATGTCAGCACCCCGGCCAGCATCTCGGCCAGCTCCTGCGAGGCGGCGGTCGTGATGTACGCCCGGCGGCCCGCGTCCTGGTGGCCGAACGCGATCTCGAGCATCCGCGGATACATGCGAGGCAGCACCCGCGCCAGCACTTGCGGCGCAAGTCGCTGGAGGTCGAGCACGCGACGACCGCTGATCTGGTCCGCGATCCGCTGGCGCAATGCCAACGAGTCGGCATCGGTGGCCCCGCGCAGCCGGAACAGGAGGTTCGCCCAGCCATCGGCGACCAGCCGCCGGCGACTGATGAAGCCGGCGCGGCGGGCAACGCGCGCGACCTGGAAGGAGGACGCCCCCTGCATCAGCGTCCGGTCGAGATCGAAGAAGGCGGCCGCGGTCGGCGGCCGCCCTTGCGCGAGCGCCGGTCCGTCAGCCTCCATTGACCTCGACGATCACCGCATCGCCCTGGCCGCCGCCGGAGCAGATCGCGGCGCAACCGAGCCCGCCGCCACGCCGGCGCAGTTCGAGCACCAGCGCGCCGAGGATCCGGGCGCCCGACGCACCGATCGGGTGACCGAGCGCGACCGCCCCACCGTTGACGTTGACCTTGTCCTCGTCGATCCCGAGCATCCGGATCGAGTTCAGGGTGACCGACGCGAACGCTTCGTTGATCTCCCATAGATCGATCTCGTCCGCGGTCTTGCCGAGCTTCGCGAGCGCCTTTTCGGCGGCCTTGGCCGGGGTCCGCGCCAGATACGCATAATCGTCAGCGACCGCGGCCTGCGCGATGATCGTCGCCAGCACCTCCTTGCCCTGCTCGGCCGCCCACGAGTCCGAGCTGAGCACCAGCGCGCCGCCACCGTCGTTGACACCCGGCGAGTTACCGGCGGTGTGCGAGCCCTCCTTGGAGATCAGACCCGGGAGCTTCGCGAGCGATTCAAGGCTCGATTCTCGCCGCGGGGCCTCGTCGATCTCGACGACCGTCTCGGCTTTGCGCGACTTGATCGTGACCGGGACGATCTCCTCCGGCAGACGACCTTCGTCGGTGGCCTTGATCGCGAGCTGGTGCGAACGCAGCGCCCAGCGGTCGAGATCCGGACGGGTGAGCTCGAGCTCGTCGCCGACCTCGGTCGCCTCGTCGAACATCTGCCGTCCCGAGAACGGGTTCGTCAACCCGTCGTGGACCATCGCGTCGAGCATCTTGCCATCGCCCATCCGGTAGCCGAACCTCGCCTTCTGCAGCAGATAGGGCGCGTTCGACATCGACTCCATCCCGCCCGCAACCGCAACGTCGAGGTCACCTGCGCGGACCGCCGAGTCGATCATCCCGGCCGCCCGGATCCCCGACGCGCAGACCTTGTTGACCGTCTCCGAGGACACCTCCCGCGGGATCCCGCCCTTGATCTGCGCCTGCCGGGACGGCACCTGGCCCTGTCCGGCCTGCAGCACCTGACCCATCACGACGTGTTGGATCTGGTCCGGGGAGACATCGGCTCGCTCCAGCGCCGCGGCGATCGCCGTCCCGCCGAGCGTCGGCGCGTCGATCGATGACAGCGCACCTCCCATCTTGCCGATCGGCGTTCTCGCGGCTGAGAGGATCACTGTTTTGGGCATCGTGTCTGCCTCCTGCTGAGGGATCGACGGACTCCGGTCAGATCCTATTGCGGAATATCGTTGCCGGCGTGCAGATCGAATCGGAGACCAACGGCGCGCTCGAATCGGGCGCCGACACGATCGCGGTCGCGTTGTTCGAAGGCGAGCAGGCCGGGCTGGAGGCGCTCGGGCTGACCTCGATGCTGCGCAGCGGCGAGGCGCGAACCGAATACGGCAAGCTCGCGGTCGGCCGCCTCGGTGACGTGCGCGTGATCCTGATCGGACTCGGCAAGCGCTCAGAGCTTGACCCTGAGCGCTGGCGCGCGGCCGCGGCGATCGTCCGTCGGCGCGCGGCCGAGCTCGCGACCGTGCAGCTCAGCTGGCAGCTTCCGGAGGGCGCGGGCGAGGAGATCGTCGCGGCGATCGTCACCGGCACGATCCTCGGCGCCTACCGATTTGACCGCTACAAGCCCAGCGAGCGCCCGATCGTCCCGCAACGGCTGACGCTCGCCGGCGCCGACGATCGCGCGGGCGACGTGATCGCCCGCGCGACGATCCTCGCCGACGCGCAGAACCGCGCGCGCGATCTCGGCAACTCGCCGCCGAACGAGCTGAGTCCATCGGCACTGGCCGCCTACGCGGTCGCGCTCGCCGATCGCCACGCCGCGGTGTCGGCGACGGTGCTCGACGAGCAACAGATCCGGCGCCTTGGGATGGGCGCGTTTGCCGCGGTCGCTCAGGGCTCGGAGCAGCCGGCGCAGCTGATCGCGCTGCGCTACGAGCCGGGCGCGGCGGCACCGGACGCCAGACGTCTGGGCCTGATCGGCAAGGCGGTCACGTTCGACTCAGGCGGGCTCTGGCTGAAGCCGCCGACCAGCCAGATCACGATGAAGTTCGATATGGCGGGCGGCGCCGCGGTGATCGAGACGGTCGCGGCGCTGGCCGAGCTCGAGGCACCGGTGCGCGTGCTCGCGGTCGTCGGGGCGACCGAGAACATGACGGGCGGCGCGGCGATGCGCCCCGGCGACATCCTCACCGCGCTGGACGGCACCACGATCGAGATGAACAACTCGGACGCCGAGGGGCGGCTGGTGCTGGCCGACTGCATCACCTGGGCCAAGCGTGAGGGCGTCGACGCGATCGTCGACATCGCGACCCTCACCGGCGCCGCCGAGGTCGCGCTCGGCCATGTCTACGCGGCGCTGCTGTCCAACGACGACGAGCTCGCGGCGCTCGCGCTGGCCAGCGGCGAGCGGACCGGCGAGCGACTCTGGCGACTGCCGCTGGATCCCGCCTACGCCGAGCTGATCAAGGGCCGCTACGCGCAGCTGGTGAACCGCTCCGAACGCCGGGTCGCGGGCGCGATCACCGCCGCCGAGCTGCTGCACCACTTCGCGGGCACGACCCCGTGGGCCCATCTCGACATCGCCGGCGTCGGCGACGACGGACAGTCGCCGTACCTCGACAAGGGCGGGACCGGCTTCGGCGTGCGGCTGCTGACCGAGCTCGCGCTCAGTTTTTGACGCGGGCGTCGGCGCGCTCGAGGATCGACTGCGCGGCGCTGGCCGGATCGAGCTCCCGCGCGGCGACGCGATCGAGCAACTCGCGCACCCCGTCGTCACCGGCGATCGACTGCTCCAGCTCGCGTCGCAGCCGGTTGGTCGCGATCGCAAGCACCTCGGACATCAGGTTGCGCCGGCGCCGCTCATACAGCGTCCCCTGCTCTGAGATGTGCGCCCGGTGCTGGGCCAGCGCGTCGGCCAGCTGATCGATCCCGACGTTGTGGATCGCCTCGGTGCGGACGATCGGCACCTCCCACTCACGCGGGCCGCCGAGCGCCAGCACGGTCTTGATCTCGCGGACCATCGTGTCGGTCAGCGGGTGCTGCGCCTTGTTGACGACGATCACGTCGGGGATCTCCATCACGCCCGCCTTGAGCGCCTGGATCGAGTCGCCCGAGCCGGGCATCAGCACCAGTACCACCGTGTCGGCGTGGTCGATGATGTCGACCTCGGCCTGGCCGACGCCGACCGTCTCGAGCAGCACCGTGTCGCGGCCCGACGCGTCCATCAGCAGCGCTGCCTGGAGCGCCGCCTCCGACAGGCCGCCGAGCGCGCCACGGTTCGCCATCGAGCGGATGAACACGCCCGGATCGAGGAAGTGGTCGGTCAGCCGGATCCGGTCGCCCAGCAGCGCCCCCTTGGTGAACGGCGAGCTGGGGTCGATCGACAGCACCGCGATCGTGCGCCCGCGCTCGCGCTCGAAACGGGTCAGCGCCCCGATCAGCGTCGACTTGCCGACGCCGGGAGGGCCCGTGAAACCCAATACCGCGGCATGGCCGGTGCGCGGATAGACCTCGCGGACCAGCTCCCAGCCGGCCGGGTCGTCGTTCTCGACCAGCGTGATCGCGCGGGCCAGCGCGCGGCGGTCGCCGTCAAGCAGGCGCTGGGCGAGGTGCGGGTCGGCGGCGGGCATCGAAGGCGATCGATGATGTCAGGGGCGACCGACGGCCGGTCGGTTCGACGCGTCGGGCCGCGACCTCAGCCGGCGCGGGTGTGATTACGATTGCAGCGCAATGAGCGTGGCCCGCACCCCGACCGAGGAGCCGCTGCGCCGGACGCCGACCCCGTTGCCGGCGTTCGTCCGCTCCGATCCGCCGCCGCTGCGCGGCAACCTGCTGACGTTCCTGCGCTTCGCGTGCGAACACAAGATGCTCAGCTGGGGCTACCTGGTGCTGGCGATCCGCTGGCTGTGGCTGAAGCTGCGCTGGCGCAGCCGTCTGCAGACCGACGGCATGTGCTTCGTCTGCCCGGGCGTCAAGTTCGAGATCGGCCCCGAGGCCCGCGTCGTGCTCGGCCGCTGGTCGTGGCTCGGCCACGGTTGCAAGGTTCGAGTCCACGAGGGCGAGCTGACGATCGGCGCCAAGACGGTGTTCGGCCAGGAATGCACGATCTCGGCCTTTCAGCGGATCGAGATCGGCCGCGAGTGCATCATCGCCGACCGGGTGATGATGATCGACTTCGACCACGGGATCGTCGAAGTCGAGCGCCCGATCCGCGAGCAGGGCATCTACAAGCGTGACGTCGAGATCGGCCACAACGTCTGGATCGGCTACGGCGCCTGCGTGCTGCGCGGGGTCGAGATCGGCGACAACTCGGTGATCGGCACGAGCTCGGTGGTGACCGCCGACGTCCCCGCCAACGCCGTCGTCGGCGGCTCCCCGGCGCGGTTGATCCGGATGCGCAAGGCGCCGCGGACGTTCCGCTGGGGCTGATCGCAGTCGGGCGCCCCGTCCGGGGGTGCGGCGGCTTCGGTTTGCCGGGTTTTTTTCGACGCGCCCGCTCACGACCAGCCGCTGAGCCACGGCGCGAGACCGCGCAGCCGGGGGGCCGCACCGTCCGGGTCGCGGATCGCGCCCGCGAGCGTGTCCGCGTGCAACCGCGCCCGCTGCTCGGGGTAGTCGCCGGCGAGCTCGAAGTGGTGCAGGAACGCCCAGTCGGAGGCCTGCAGCGCCAGCAGCTCGCGCAGCGCCCGCTCACCGGCCGCCGGCGCCCGGGCCGCCAGCGCCAGCTCCGCCGAGCGCGCGCGCCACGCGAACGCCGCGCTGCGCGGGCCGCTCCAGCTCCGCAGATCCCCACCCTCGCCCCAGCTGGTGACGCCGTGTCCCGGCGCCGACGCGACCGGCTCGTGGCGCGAGCGCGCGTCGTCGAGCGTCGTCAGCGCCAGCCCGCGGCGATCGGCCTGCTCCAGCACCGCCCGCAGCCACTCGATCCCCTCATACCACCAGTGGCCCAGCAGCTCGGTGTCGATCGCGAACACGCAGACGCCCCCGCCCGCGACCCGTTCGGCGACCGCGTCGACGAACGCCGCGGCGTCCGCCCGTGCCTGTGCGATCGCCGCCGCGTGCTCGTAGAGACCGCCGTCGATCCGGTGCACGCGATGGCGATGGCTCGTATAGCGGTGGTAGTCGCGATACGGCCGCCGCGACGGATATCCGCCCCGCCCCCAGACCCGGTCGATCGTGAGGCGGTCGATCGGCCACAGCACCACGCCGTCCGCGGTCTGCACCGGCCGCAGGTGGTCCGGCGAGCCGAGCCCGAGCCGACCGGTCAGCTCGACGCACACCGACCGCACGCCGGCCCGCTCCAGCAGTGGATCCAGCCACGGCGCGTAGGCGCACTCGGGCAGCCACAGGCCGCCGTGCCAGTCGCCGAAGCGCCGACGGTGCGAGCCGATGCCGGTGGCCACCTGCAGCTCGATCCCCGGGTCGGTCGCCAGCAGCGGCAGGATCGCGTGGGTCGCCGACGAGGTCCAGGCGGCATGGCGCCCGAGCGCGCGGGCCAGCCCGTCCGGCGCGTCGCTGAGCCTCGCCAGTGCCTGCGCCGCGGCCGCGTACTCGGTGGCCGAGCGCTCGAGCTCGGCGGCCGCGGCGCTCTGCCCGGCCGAGCGCAGCTCATCGGCGTCCAGCCGGTGCGTCAGCGGCCGCAGCTCGGTCAAAAAGCGCAGGCAGCGGTCGATCGCCCCGGGATGCGACAGCTGGTCGCAGAGCACCGGCGTCAGCGACAGCGTCACCCGGCCGGGATGCTCCTCCAGCACCTCCAGCAGCGGCAGGTACGAGTTCGCGATCGCCTCAAACAGCAGCTCCTCGCCGAACGGCCAGGTCCCGAACCCGGCCGGCTGGCGCCGGTAGCTGTCCGCGTCGATCGGCCAGTCTCCCCCGCCCTCCAGGTACGGCATGTGCGTGTGAAGCACGATCGCCAGCTCGCCGCCGCCGGACACGCGCGGAAGGCTAGTGCCCTGAAGGTCTGATTCATTGGGTAGTGGCGGTGGATGTGGCTGCGCCTGTCGCGGGCCGTGCATGCCAATGAGCCTGAGCGCCCGTGCAGGCGAGGATGCCGCCGCGGTTGGAGGGTTACAGCATCTATAGGTGCGTAAGCCTCCAACCAGCCGGGCCGAACGCACACCCGGGGCGCGACCACTCAGCTGCTACGCCGCGCAAGCGACATCGCGCCCTACCAGCACGCGGGGTCGGCTTGGTGGCTCAGCCGCGTCGGGGGCGGGCGCCAGTCGGCGCGCGCGGCGGAACTTTGGCGAGAACCTGCGAATTATTCGCACCTTCTCGCCATCGTTCGCGCTCGGGCAGCCGCGGTTCGCGCCCGGGCCGCCGCGGTTCGCGCCCGGGCCGCCGCACTACGTAGCGCGGCGCCGGGGGTCCTCGCAGACTGCCAGGAAGTCCAGCGCACGGTCCAGGCCATACGGCCGCAGCGTGAAGTCCCGCGCGGTGATCGAAGGCGTGAAGCGGTCATAGAAGGCGTCGGTCAGCCCCAGCCGCCGGTGGACCTCGTCCCAGCCGGCCCGCAGCGCCAGCTCGTGGGCGCGCAGCCGGCGAGCGTGGAACAGCCCCAGCAGCTGCACCCGCGAGAACCCGGTCCGGCACAGCGCGTCGAACTCGTGCGCGCGGTACTCACGGACGTGCCAGGGGTTTGACGACTTCTCGGCGCCCGGCGGCGCGATCGTCAACAGGTTCGGGGTCGAGACGTAGAGCACCCCGCCGGGCGCCAGCAGCCGCCCGAAGTGGCGCAGCACCTCCAGCGGCTCGGGCACGTGCTCGATCGTCTGCAGGAACACGACCGCATCGAAGCTGTCCGGCGCGCCGTGGGTCTGCACCAATCCCCGCTCGAACCGGAGGTTCTGTCGCTGGTAGCGCAGCCGCGCGTGCTCGAACGCCTCCGGGTTGGCCTCGACACCGAGCACCGACGCCGCCCCTCGCGCGAGCACCTCGGACCCGTATCCCTCGCCACTGGCCATGTCGACGACGCGGGCGCCGACCACGCGCGCGCCGATCCACTGATAGACGGCGAGGTGCCGGCGATACCAGTAGTTCTCGGCCGGCACGTCGGGCAGCGTGCGCTCGCCGGTCAGCGTCAGCGGCGGCACGCCGGCGGGCTGGTCGCGCTGCAGGTAGGCGTCGGTCATCGCTGGCGCAGGGTAGTCTCAGCCGGCGAAATGGGCGCCGTCCGCACCGCCGACGAGATCCGCGACGTCAACACTCGCTACCACGACGTCGCGGCCGACAGCTACGACTCCAAGTGGGGGATCGACTTCGGCGAGATCGGCCAGCAGCAGGTGCTCGGCAAGCTGCGCAAGCTGCTCGGGCCCGAGCTCAGCGAGGGCTATGAGCGCTCGCTCGAGATCGGTGCCGGCACCGGCTACTTCAGCCTCAACCTGCTGCAGGCAGGCGTCGTCGAGCACGCCACCTGCACCGACATCTCACCGGGCATGGTCTCGACCCTGCGCGCCAACGCCGAGCAGCTCGGGCTCGAGGTCAATGGGCTGCGCGCCGACGCCGAGTCACTGCCGTTCCCCGACCGCAGCTTTGACCTCGTGCTCGGCCACGCGGTGCTGCACCACCTGCCGAACCTGCGTCGCGCGTTCGCCGAGTTTCACCGGGTGCTGCAACCCGGCGGCCGGATCGTGTTCGCGGGCGAGCCGTCGCGGGTCGGAGACCTGCTCGCATCGGTGCCCAAGCGCAGCGCCGGACTGGTTGCGCCATTGTGGCGGCGACTGCTGGGCGCCGACCCGGCGCCGCCGGTGAGCGGGGACGATTCCGAGCAGCAGCGCGAGCACGATCTCGAGCGGTTCGTCGACATCCATGCGTTCGCCCCCAGCGACCTCAGCCGCCACGCCCGACGCGCCGGCTTCCACGAGGTCCAGGTCCGCGGCGAGGAACTTGCCGCCAACTGGTTCGGCTGGTTCAACCGCTCGTTGGAGTCCTCGGCCGATCCGGATGACGTCCCGATGGTCTGGCGTCAGTACGCATTTCACGGCTACCTGTTGCTGCAGCGAGTCGACACGCGCCTGCTCGAGCCGCGGTTGCCGCCGGCGCTGTTCTACAACCTGCTGTTGACCGCGCGACACTAGACTGACCGGAAGTGGCCGGTGAGGTCGTCTCCGAGTTTCCGCTGTTCCCATTGGGCTTAGTCGCGCTGCCCTCCGAGGCGGTGCCGCTGCACATCTTCGAGCTGCGCTACCGGACAATGATGCGTGAATGCATCGACACCGAAACCGAGTTCGGGATCGTCTGGCTCTCAGACGACGGGCTGCGCGATGTCGGCTGCGCCTGCGAGGTCGAGCGGATACTCGAGGAGCTGGACGACGGCCGCTTCAACGTGCTCACGCGCGGCACCCGGCCATTCCGCGTGCTCGAGCGTCAGGGTCACCTCGAGTATCCCGCGGGGGTCGTCGAGTTTCTCGACGACGACGAGGAGGTGCCTGACGACGACGCGCTGCAGCGTGCGCGGACGGTGTACGCGGACCTCGTCAAGCGGGCGACCGACCACGAGCCCGAGCCGTCGGACATCGAAGAGCTCGACGCCTACGCGATGGCCGCGACGGTGGACTTCGGCGTCGACGCCAAGCAGGGCCTGCTCGAACTGCGCTCCGAGAACGCGCGATTGACGCTCGTCACTCGGCTGTTCCGCGCCGCGACCAAGCGGCTGGAGTTCGTCGACCGCGCGCAGGCGCGCGCCCGCTCCAACGGCAAGGTCCGCTTCAACTGACCGCAAACGACACGCGCGGCGGCTCGCAGACCGGCGGTGCGAAGTCGGGCCGCGAGCCGGCCATCAAGGTCACGCCGCGCCGGTCGCCAGCGAGTAGACGACCATGAACGCGCCGAACACGATGCAGTAGATCCCGAACGGCCGCAACGTCCGGGTCTTGAACCAGCGGGTCAGAAAGTGAACGCAGATCACCGCCGTGATCGCCGCGAACACGGCCGCGATCACCGACGCGCCGCGGATCCCGTCGCCGTCGGGACCGAGCAGGTCCTTGAGCTCGTAGCCGCCCGCGAGCAGGATCGGCGGCGTCGCCAGCAGAAACGCGAAGCGGGCTGTGTCGCTGTTGTCCAGCCCGCGCATCAGGCCGCCGGTCATGCACATGCCATCGCGGCTGATCCCCGCGATCAGCGCCGCCGACTCCGCGACCCCGATCCCGGCTGCCTCCTTGAACTCCAGCGACTCGACCCGCCGCGCACCGCGGGCATTGAGCCCCTCGCGCCGTGCCAGCTCGCGGACCTCGGCGCGCTTGCGATAGCGCTCGGCGAACAGCAGGATGAAGCCGTTGACGATCAAGAAGAACGAGGCGGCGAGCGGCTTCGCCAGCCCCTCGCGCAGCAGGCTCTGCAGCGCCAGCGCGATCACCCCGACCGGCACGGTGGCGGCGATGATCAGCCACGCCAGGCGCTCGTTGGGCGTGTCGATCCGGCGCTTGCGCACGGTCCGCACGAACGCTCGCGCGATCGCGACCCAATCGCGCCAGAAGTAGATCAGCAGGCCGATCGCCGAGCCGACGTGGAGCATCACCAAAAACGCCAGCCAGGGTGAGTTCGGCTCCGACTGCCAGGCGACGATGTTGCTCCAGCCAAACAGCGTCGGGTACAGCACCGTGTGCCCGAGACTCGAGACCGGGAACAGCTCGGTGACACCCTGCAGAATCCCGAGCACGACGGCCTGAAAGGTCGTGATCAGCTGGTGATGGTGATGGATGGCGGCCTCGGCGAGCACAGGCGCGGAGGCTAACGAGTGGGCGATGAGAGCCCGATGAGGTCCGACCGCGGCCGCTCATCTGCGAGCGCCGGCGACCACGACCGCCGCGCCGCCGCGACGGGGATCACCACCGCCCGAGAAGCCGCCATCGCGGTCGACCGCAACCGCCTGCGCGCCGCCGAAGAACAGGTTGCGGTCGCGAAAGCGACTGACCGTCCAGCCGGCCCGCTCGATGTCGTCGACGTCGATCCCCGGCTCGACGTAGACGATCTCGTCCTCGTAGTGCAGCCGCGGAGCATCGATCGCGTCCTGCGCGCGCATCCCGTCATCAACGCAGCGGATGATCGTCTGCAGCACCGCCGAGCGGATCCGGTTCGAGCCCGCGCTGCCGACCGCGAGCTCCGGCGCGCCGTCGCGCATCACGACCGTCGGCGACATCATCGACGGCATCCGGCGGCCGGGCGGATGGCGATGGAACCCGAGCGGGTTGAGATCCTGCTCGCCGAGCATGTTGTTCAGGTGCACGCCGGTGCCAGGCACGATCACCCCGGACGCCGAGCCCGCCGAACTGGTTACCGAGCACGCCCAGCCATCGGCGTCGAGCGCGGCGATGTGGGTCGTCGAGCCGAGCGGCGAGCTACCGCGCGCGAGCAGGCGCCGCACGAAGCCGGGGTCGTCGAGCCCGTCCAGGAACGCAGGGGTACGTTCGCGCTGGGCTCGCGCCATCACCTCGACCAGCGCCCGCGCCGACGGCGCCGGCATCTGGTCAAGCGATGCCAACGCGAGCGCCATCAGGATCCCACCGGCCGACGGCGGCGGGTTGGTGAGCACCGCCCGCCCGCGGTAGCCGACGGTCAGCGGTGCGCGGTCGACGACCTCGTACGCACGCAGGTCGGCGCCCGTCACGAGCCCACCGCGCCGCGCCAGCCACTCGACGATCGCCGCCGCCACGTCTCCGTCGTAGAACAGCGCCGGGCCCTCGAGCGCAAGCCGCTGCAACGCCTCGGCGAGCTCCGGCTGACGGAGCCGGTCCCCGGCTCCGAGCAAGCGGCCGTCGGGCGCGAACAGCGCCGACGCCTCCGGGGTCGAGGTCACGATCCCGCCCAGGATCTCGACGATGTACGCCTGCTGCTCTGAGAGCGGGACCCCGTCGCGCGCGAGCGCCACCCCCGGTGCTACCAACCGTTCGAGTCCGAGCCGCCCGAACCGCCGGGCGGCCTCGCACACGCCCGCGGGCATCCCGAACGTGCCGACCGATGCGGCGCCGACATTGAACAGCTGGACCGCGTCGCCAAACGAGACGCTGATCGGGATCAGCTGCGAGCGGGCGTCCGCGTCGGCGCCGCGCCCAGGCGCCTCGACGAAGAAGTCGAGCAGCACCGGCTCGGCACCCGGGGCGACGACCAGCATGTAGCCGCCGGCGCCGAGCCCGGTCAGCAGCGGCTCGCACGCGAACGACGCGAACATCGCGCCGAGCGCGGCGTCGACCGCGTTGCCGCCGTCGCGTAGCACCTCGGCACCGGCATCCGCGCTGAGCGGATGACCGGCGGCGACGACACCAAGTTGGCTGTGTGTGCTCAGCGGCGCGGGATGAACTCAGGGACTTCGAGCTCGGTGGACGACCGCCGGGCGGGACGACCGCGGGTGACGCGCGGCTCTTCGGGCTCGCGGCGGCGTGACCGCTCGCTCAGCGGATCCCGGACCGGCGTCGCTGCTGCGAACGGGTCCTCGCGGTTGCGCCGACGCGGCTGGTCGCCGAACCCGGTGGCAACGACCGTGATCCAGACCTGGTCCTCGAGCTTGTCGTCGACCATCGCCCCGAAGATGATGTTGGCGTCGGGATGCGCGGCCTCGGCGACCGTCTTGGCAGCCTCGTTGACCTCCCACAGCGAGATGTCGGGGCTGCCCGTGATCGACAGCAGGATCGAGCGCGCGCCCTCCATGCTGGTCTCCAGCAGCGGCGAGGCGACCGCCTGTTCGGCGGCATCGATCGCCCGGCGCTCACCGGTTCCCATCCCGATCCCGAGCAGCGCGTTGCCCGCGTCCTCCATGATCGTCCGAACGTCGGCGAAGTCGAGGTTGATCAGCCCCGGCAGTGTCACCAGGTCCGAGATCCCCTGCACGCCCTGGCGCAGCACATCGTCGGCCACGCGGAACGCCTCGACCATCGACACGTTTCGGTCCAGGACCGACAGCAGGCGGTTGTTGGGGACGACGATCAGGGTGTCGACTTCCTCAGCCAGCGTCGCAACGCCGGCCTCGGCCTGATCGCGGCGACGCGTGCCCTCGAAACCGAACGGGCGGGTGACGATGCCGACCGTCAGCGCGCCGAGCTCGCGCGCGATCTGGGCGACGACGGGCGCGGCACCGGTGCCGGTGCCACCGCCCGCGCCGGCGGCGATGAACACCATGTCCGAACCGCGCAGCATCGCCTTGATCCGGTCGTACTCCTCACGGGCCGCGCGGCGGCCGAGATCGGGATCGGCACCGGAGCCCAGTCCGCGGGTGACACCGTCGCCGATATGCAGGGTCTCGTTCGCGGCCGACAGCTGCAGCGACTGCAGGTCGGTGTTGATCGCGACGAACTCGACACCGCGGATGTCGGCCTCGATCATCCGGTTGACGGCGTTGACGCCGGCGCCACCGACCCCGACCACGCGCAGCACCGGGCGGCCGATGCTGTCGGTCAGCTGCGGCGTGATCGCCTCGCGATCGCCCACCGCGTAGACGTCGCCGGGGGCGTCGGGATCGCGCAGCGCGGCCGGGCGCTCGAGGATGTCGTCCGGGATGTCGGCGGCGAAGGCCGCGCGCAGACGCTGCTGCGGTGAAGCGGGCTCCGGGCGGCTGAGGTCGACGGGGCTCTCGACGCCCGCGTCGAGCGACGGATGCGGAGCGATCCGGCTCGGCCGGGCCGCGGCGATGTCGGACGGCGCGCTCGCCGCGTCCGCGTCGGTCCCGTCGGTGGCCCGCTCGGCCTCGGTCGGCAACGCGGTCTGCGCCGGCTCATCCTCGGTGGTCTTGCGGAACAGGTCGGCCAGCGGGCCCTCGCGCATGCTGGCGCGTTTACCGGTTGCCATTTGCGAGGACCTCCTTGGCCAGCTTCCTGTAGGCATGAGCGGCCATGCCATCCGGATCGTATTTGAGTACGGACATCCCCTTGACCGGAGCCTCCGCAAACCGCACCGTCTTGCGGATCCGCGATGCGAACACGCGGTCTCCGAAGTTCTCCTCGAGCAGCTCGATCGCCTCCTGGGCGTGCACCGTCCGCAGATCAACGAGCGTCGGCAGGATGCCCTCGATCTCGACATTGGGATTGAGGTTCTCCTGGATCATCGCCAGCGTGTTCTGCAGCTGCACAAGCCCGCGCATCGACAGATACTCGCACTGGACGGGGACAATCACCTTGTCGGAGGCCGTCAACGCGTTGATCGTCAACAGGCCGAGACTCGGCGGCGTGTCGATGAACACGAAGTCGTAGTCGTCGCTGACCTCGACCAGCGCCTTCTGCAGCAGCCGCTCGCGACCGATCATCGCCGACATCGCGATCTCGGCGCCGGCGAGGTCGATCGAGGCGACCGCGACATCGATCTCGCGCTTGTGGATCACCTCACGGATCGAGATCCGATGGACGAGCACGTCGAACATCGACTTCTCCAACGTGTCCGGGTCGATCCCCTGTGACATCGTCAGGTTGCTCTGCGGATCCATGTCGCAGCACAACACCCGGTGTCCCTTCTCGGCGAAGGCCACCGCGAGGTTGAGCGTCGTCGTCGTCTTCGCCACGCCGCCCTTCTGGTTGGCGAGCGTGATCACCTTGCGGGTGGCCATCAGCGTCTCAGGCTCCGATGCGTCGGGGACTCATACGCGCCTGTATTCGTGAACGCCTCCGGGAAATCCTTTGCCACCGGGCTTCGACCGACTGCATCGCCCGCAGTTGCGGCGCCATCTAAGGTTGCGACGCTGTGCTCGGGCTGCTCGATCGCCGTCGTCTGATCTTCGTCACCGGCAAGGGTGGAGTCGGCAAGTCGACGGTCGCGACCGCGCTCGGGCTGCTCGCCGCCAAGCATGGCCGGCGCACGATCGTCGCCGAGCTCGCCAGCCAGCAACGCGTCGGCGACAGCTTCGGCCGCAGTGCCGCCGTGTTCGAGGAGGTGCAGCTTGCCGACGGCCTGCACACGATCTCGATCGATCCGGAGTCCGCGATGGAGGAGTACCTGCGCGTCAAGACCGGCATGGTCGGCCAGGCGCTCGGCTCCAGGCGCCTGTTCGGTGCATTCGCGATGGCGACCCCGGGGATGCGCGAGCTGCTGTCGATCGGCAAGGTCTGGGAGCTTGCGCAGCTGCAGCGACGCACCAGCGGCGCCGACGTCTATGACCTGGTGATCGTCGACTCGCCGGCGACCGGCCACGGGATCGGGATCCTGCGCACGCCGAGGACGTTTGCCGAAATCGCACGGGTCGGCCCGATCGCGAATCAGGCGCAGAAGATCGCCGCAACAATCGCCGATCCGACGTTCACGTCGGTGGTCGCGGTCAGCACCGCTTCGGAGATGCCGGTGTCCGAGACCCTGTGGCTGCGCGACGCGCTGCGCGACGACGGCCTGCCGCTCGATGCCGTGATCGTCAACGCGCTGTACCCCGAGCGCTTCTCCGCCACCGATCGAGAGCTGCTGGCGACGGCCCGCGGGCGGTCGCGGTCGCCGCTGACCGGCGCCGCGCTCGGGGCCGCCCTGTCCGAGCACGCGCGCGCGGGCGCGCAGGCCGAGCAGCTCGCGCGGCTGCGCGACGGCCTCGCGCCGCACGCGCCGCCGATCCTGACGCTGCCATATCTGTTCGCCGAGCAGATCGGACCGGCGCAGCTGGCGCAGCTGGCCGAGGCGCTGTCGAGCGACGCACTCGCGCCCAGCGGCGGCTGAGACACACCGGCCCTCCCAGCTGCGCTCAGCGGACCGCGGCCGCCCAGATCCCGGCGCGCAGCCCCGACTCGATTGCGCCGTCGATGAACCCCGACCAGCCGTTGGCCAGGTCCGAGCCCGCGATCGCCAGCCGACCCTCAGGTCGCTGCATCGCCGCCAGATGGTGCTCGTACCAGCCGGGCCGATGGATCGCCCAGGTCCCGCGCGAGAACTCGTCGGCGAGCCAGTCGTGGCTGGTCGCCGCCAGCGCCCGGTAGCCGGGCATCAGCTCGTCGAGGTCGTGCTGCACGGCGGCGAGGTCCGACGAGTCACAGCGGTTGGCGTCGGGGCCAAAGCCGATCATCAACTGGGTGCCGTCCTCGCACAGCTCCTGGCTTGCCAGGTAGCCGAACGGATGATCGCCGCGAATGTTGCAGGCCGAGACCGCAGGCCCCTGCGCCCGCAGCATCAGCTTGATCCCGCGACTTGCCTGTCCGAGCGCAATCCCCGATTGCTTGTCGTCGGGCAGCGCCGGCGTGAACTCGATCGCCCCGAGCGTATTCAGCGGTGCCGCGACGACGACCGCGCCGGCGCGGTGGCCGGAGCCGTCGCGGCAGGACACCCCGACGCCATCGTCGCCGACCGAGATCGCCGCGACCGGCGAGCCGAGCCGGATGTCGACCGGCGCGGCGCCCGCGATCGCCGCCAGCAGCGCGCCGGTGCCGCGGTCGATCAGGACCTGCCCGCCGGTCTCCTGGGTGAGCCGCAGCGTGTAGCCCGACAGCGCATGCCAGCGCAGCACGGCGACCGCGCCCGCTTCATCGATCGAGCCGTGCGCGAGCGACTCGAGCTCGGCGACGAGCACCGCGCGTTCCTCCTCAGACAGCGTCAGCTGGTCGATCCGCTCGGCGATCGTCAGCCGGTCAAAGCGGGCCAGCTCGGGCAGCGCGTACAGCGGCGCATGCGGCTGTGGCAGCGCCTCTCGGACCCCGTCGACGAACTGGTTCCAGCCGCGCTCGGCGATCGCATCGCGCTCGGGGATCGTCCCCTCGCGCAGCTCGTCACCAACCCACCAGCCGGCGCGCTCGACGTTGTCGGAGGAGGTCACGCTGAGGCCGGCGCGCGTCAGCTCGGAGAACGTGTGCGGCTGATGCCAGTGGACCCACGCCCCGCCGTACTCGATCGAGTGGCCCTCCCAGGTCGAGCTCCAGGTCCGACCGCCGAGCCGGTCGCGGGCCTCCAGCAACCGCACGCTGCGACCCCGTAGCGCCGCCTCGCGGGCCGCGGTTACGCCGGCGAAGCCGCCGCCGATCACGAGCACGTCGACCATCTCGCTCATCGGGTCACCTCCGCCGCCGACGACGAGCCGGCCAGCCGAATCGACGCGTCAAGCGCGATCGCGCCCCTCTCACCGACCACCACCGGATTGCATTCCACCAACGTCAGCGTTCGTTGCACGAGCAGTCCTCCGATTGATTGCGCCAACGCACAGAGCGCGTCGACATCGACCCCAGGGCGGCCGCGGCCGCCAAACAGCAGTGGGGCGCCGCGCAATCCGCGCAGCGCCTCGATGATCCGATCGCGGTCGGCCGGCAGCGGCACCACGCAGACGTCGTCGAGCAACTCGGCCCAGATCCCGCCGAGGCCGATCACAAGCGCCGGCACGACCCCTTCCCGGTGCGCGCCGACGATCAGCTCGAGCCCGTCCGAGGAAGCCATCCGCTCGGCCAGCACGACACCACCGTGCTCGCCCGCGAGCGCCGCCAGCGGCGTGAACGCCTGCGCCACCCGCTCGTCGGAGTCCAACGCCAGCGCGACTGCGCCGATCTCGGACTTGTGCTGCACCGATGCCGCGCTGAGCTTCAGGGCGAGTTCGCCACCGAGCCGCGCGCGGGCGGCGACCGCCGCCTCTACGTCGGCCACGACCGCCCCGTCGGGGACCGGCACCCCGGCCGCCCGCAGCAGTGCCTTGCCCTGATGCTCGGCCAGCCAGTCGCCCGCCGCGCCGTCGCTGAGCCGGGCGGTAGCGGCGATCGCCCGCAGCCGCTCGCCGCCCGACGGTGGGCGACCGGTCCCGAGCATCGCTGCCGCGCACCGCATCCCGGTCCTCAGCCCGGCAGCGGCCGGCACCCCGGCGCACGCCATCTGCCACGCCGCGCGGTCATCGAGCAGCTCAGGCAGCGTCGAGGACAGCAGCGTCGGCACCGAGCTGCGAGCGGCGCCAAGCATCATCGCCTCGAGGACGGCAGCCCAGCTCGCGGCCGACGCCCCGTCCATGCCGTGCGGCTGGTCGTAGAACACGACCACGAGGTCGATCGCGGGGTCGTCGCCGAGCGCCACCACGAGCTCGGCCAGCGTCTCCACCTCGCCCCAGATCAGCGCGGTGTAATCGAGCGGGTTGGCCGCGGTTGCGGCGCTGGGCAACAGCTCGGTCAGCCGCCGCAACGTCGGCGGCGCCAGCGGCGGCAGCGACAGGCCGACCAGCTGTGCCTGATCCGCGCCCTGGGCCGAATCGCCACCCGAGCAGGTCATGATCGCCACCCCTGGCGTCCGCTCGCGGATCGCTCGAGCGGGACGCCGCGCGGGCACCGCGAGCGTCTTTGACAGCTCCAGCAGCTCGTGCACGTCGGCCGCCCAGACCGCCCCAGCCTCGGCGATCAGGCTCCGGAACACGCGCTGGTCGCCGGCCAACGCGCCGGAGTGGGCGTTCGCCGCGCCGGCGCCGACGGCGCTCGCTCCGACCTTCAGCACGACCACCGGCACCGACGCGTCGGCGCAGTCGGCGAGGCCGTCGCACAGGCGCGGACCGCCGTCGTCCTCGAGGTACAGCGCGATCGCGGCGACGTCACCGGTCGCCGCCAGATAGCGCAGGTAGTCGGCGGCATCGAGCACCGCCTGGTTGCCGGACGCGATCACCGTGTGAAACCGCAACCCGCGGCGAGTCGCCAGCGCGTTGACCGCGACGTTGCCGCTCTGGGAGACGAGCGCCACCGCCCCGGGCTCGGTGACCGACAGCGTGTCGCCCCACAGCGCGACTCTCCGCCCCGGCGAGACGATCCCATTGCAGTTGGGCCCGCATACGGGCAGTCGGTGGCGAGCCGCGGCAGCGACCAGCTCGGCGTGCAGCGCATCGCCACCACGAGCCTCACCGAAACCGGCGCCGAACACGACCGCGCCACCGCATCCGCGCGCACCCGCCTGCTCGATCGCATCCGGAACGCCGGCGGCCGGAATCGCGACGATCACCGCGTCGACCGCTTCGGGCAGATCGAAAACCGACGGCACGCACTTAAACCCGAGCACGTCCGAGCGGCGCGGGTGAACGCCCCACACCGGACCTTGAAAGCCGACCTTGCCGAGGTTCTGCAGCGCCTCGCAGGCGTAGCTGCCTGGCCGATCGGTGGCACCGACGACCGCCACCGACGCGGGCGTCAGCAGCCGCTGCAGCTCGAGCGGGCTCATCTCAACGGCTCAGTGGATCGTCGCCTCGACCCCGCGGCGCTCGAGCGCGCCGGCGATGATCAACCGCTGGATCTCGGAGGTCCCCTCCCAGATCCGATCGACCCGCAGCTCGCGTAGGAAGCGCTCGGCGACATTCGTGCGCATGTAGCCGCGACCGCCGAACGCCTGCACGGCGCGGTCCGCACAGCGACCCGCAGCCTCGGACACGAACAGCTTGGCCATCGACGCCTTCGCGTGGATCAGCTTCGGGTTCGCGCCGGCTTCCACCATCTCGCACACCTGCAGCGCCAGCAGCCGCCCGGCGGCGGCGTCGGTCGCAGAGTCGGCGAGCGGGAACGAGATTCCCTGGTAGTCGAGGATTCGCGAGCCGCCCTGGACGCGCTCGGCCGCCCACGCCGTCGTCTCCTCCAGCAGCCGCCACATCGCGCCAAGCCCATGGGCGGCGATCCCGAGCCGCTCCTCGGTGAACCAGCGGCGCTGGATCTCGTCGCCGGCCCCGACCGCGCCGATCACGGCGTCGGGGCCCACCTCGACATCGGTGAAGGTGATCGTCGGATGCCCATGGGGATAGTTGTGCGTGAACGGTGGATCGTCGACGAACGCGACGCCGTCGAGCCCGGGCTCGACCAGCAACAGCGTCGGCAACTGCTCGCCGCCGTCGACGACGTTGGCGACGACGATCAGCACCCGCGCGACGTCGCCGGAGGTCACGAACCACTTCTCGCCGGAGATCCGGAAGCCACCGTCCGCGGTCGGGACCGCGACCGTGGTGATGCCGGACGGGTCAGAGCCGGCATCGGCCTCGGTGACGGCGTAGGCGTCACCGCCCTCACCGCGCAACGCCGCCGGGACGTAGCGTTCGAACTGCGCGGGCGAGGCGTCGGCCCAGACGTTGTAGACGTTCGGCACCCACCAGTCGAGGCCGTTGGTGCAGCGTCCGAACTGCTCGTTGACGAGGAACCACTCGAGCATCGTCCAACCCTGGCCGCCCTGCTCCACCGGGATCCGGCCGCCATGCATCCGCGCCGCGATCGCCTCACGCTTGATCTCGGCGACGGTCTCGTCCGGCAGCCGTCCGTGCGCCCGCTCGGCATCGACCTCGAGCGGGATCAGCACCTCGTCGACGAACCGCCGCGCGCGTTCGCGCAGCTCACGCTGGTCGTCGGTCAGCCAATCCATGGTCACTGCTGTGGTCATGCTCAAGCGGCCTTTCGGGGTTGGAGTCGAAACGTGGGGCGATTGACGGATGAGGCTCGCTCATCCGCTGATCGAAGCGGTATCAGGCCTCGCCAAGTGCTGCAGCCGCGAGCGATCGTCGGCGCTCAGCCGAGCGCCGGCACCGGGCAGCGCGAGCAGCAGGTTGTGGTGGTTGCGGAGCACCGCCGCGGCACGCGCGGCGGCGGCGGCGACCGCCGGGTCGCGGCTGTCGACGCGCGACTCGGCCAACCGCAGCACGCCGTGCAGGTAGCGCAGCCACTGCCGCTGGCCCGTGCGGGTGATCAGCCGGGCGATCCGGTCGGCCTCGGTGCGGACCTGCCCGTCGCTCGCCGGCTCGCCGGCTCGCAGCGTCGCGACCACGGCCGGCAGCTCCCGTTCGGGCTCGGGCGTGATCGACAACCAGACCGTGCGGTTGACCATGTGCGTAAGATACATCAACTGATCACAAAGTCAGGATGAGTGAGAGAGACATGGAAGCCGCGACCGCACCCCGTCCCACGCAGACCCCCAGCGCCCCCACCGCCGCGGCGCTGCACCCGCATCTGTACACCGACCCCGCGGTCGCGCGGCTCGAGCAGCGGCTGATCTTCGAACGGACCTGGCAACTCGCCGGCCATGTCTCGGCACTGCCGAATCCGGGCAGTTACCTGACCGCCGACGCGGGCGATCAGCCGGTACTGGTGATCCGCGACGAGCACGGCGACCTGCGCGCTTACCGCAACGTCTGCCGCCACCGCGGCTCTCGTCTGCTCAGCGGCTCGGGGCAGTGCAAGGCCGCGATCCGGTGTCGCTATCACGGCTGGACCTACAAGCTCGACGGGACGCTGATCGGCGTGCCCGAGGGACTCGGTTTCGGCTCAAAGCTCGACAAGCCTGGCCTCGGACTGCTGCCGGCACGTGTCGAGGAGTTCTGCGGGCTGGTGTTCGTCAACCTCGACCGCGACGCGACGCCGCTGGCCGAGCTGGTCGGCCCCGAGCTGCCCCGGCGGCTGCAGCGTTATCAGATCGACACGCTCGAGCCGTTCGCCCCGGCGTCGAGCACGCAGCCGGCCAACTGGAAGGTCGTTGCCGACAACTACCTCGAGGGCTACCACATCCCGATCGCGCATCCGTCGCTGATGCGGATGCTCGACTACAAGCGCTACACGGCCGAACTCAACGAGCATTGGGTGTGGGTCGACTCGCCGCTGCGCGACAAGCCGTCGAGCAACCGGCTCGAGCGCCTCTACGCGCGGACCGCCAAGCCGATGCCAGGCCTCACCGACGACGACCGCAACGTCTGGCGCTACGTGTTCATCTACCCGAACACGACGATCGATCTATACCCCGATCAGGTGAACACCTGGCAGATGCTGCCCGACGGGGTCGGGCAGACCCGCGACGTCTGGGGCAGCTACCGCGCACCCGGGGCCGACCCGCGCACGCGGGTCGCCCAGTGGGCCAATCAGAAGCTCAACACGCTGGTGCTCGACGAGGACATCGACCTGGTCGCGAACGTCCAGCGCGGGCTGCAGACGCGCGACTACGAGTGCGGCCCGCTGGGCGCCCGCGAGGCAGCGGTCGCGTGGTTCGCCGACCACATCCGCGCCTCACTCGGCGAAGCGGCGAGCTCGGAGCAAGCGCCGGGATGAGCTCAGCGCTGACCGGCGCCGACACCCGCGAGCGGATCCTCGCGGCCGCGGTTGGACGGATCGCCTCCGAGGGGATCGATGGGGTCCGGATCGCACGGATCGCGATGGACGCGGGCGTCTCGAGCTCGCTCGTGCACTACCACTTCGACACGCGCGAGGAACTGCTCGCGCAGGCGCTCGCGTGGTCCTACGAGCACGTCGGGATACAGCGCTCAGACATCGAACAGGATGCCGGCGCCACGCACGCCCAGCGACTGGGGCGGATCATCGACCAGTGCCTGCCGCTGACCGACGAGCTACGCGAGGACTGGGTCGTGTGGATGGAGCTGTGGCTCCGCGCCGTGCGCCACCCCGAGCTGCACCCGATCGCCGACGGAGCTATACGAGCGGCTCCACGATTGGTTCGCCGACGAGATCGTCGCCGGGATCGCCGCCGGCGAGTTTGCGGATTGCGACGCCGACGAGGTCGCGGATCGCACGCTGTCGCTATGCGACGGGCTGGGCGTTCGCCACGTGATCGGCGACAGCACGATTTCGCTGTCGGTGGCCCGTGAGATGGTCATCGCCTCGCTCGCTCGTGACCTCGGGCTGGGAGAGCAAGGGCTGGTAGCTGACGCCGGCGCGGCAGCCGACGAGCCGGGCGCCGGAGCTTCGCGCGCCGGCCTGGAGGGTCCATTGATTCACCCAGCCGCCCGCGATCGGTGCCGCGCTTGACTGCGCCCGATCGACCCCATAGGTTCGCTGACCCGTGGTTGCGCATATGAGTCGGATTCGCGCGATGCTTACGAGGAGCGAGATGACCTTGCGTCCCCCAAGTCGACGATCCGCGCCCGCTGTTGATCGTGGCCGCCTCGGTGACCGGCACCGGCTGCGGAGTTCGTCGGCCACGAGGCGTCATCGGCCTGTCCACGGACGCGCCGATCGATTCACCGCCTGCGCGGTCTCGACGAGCTGAGCTGGCATGCATCCACGTGAGGGATGGTCTGAAGGAGGGAGTCGGAGTCGACCGCAACCGCGGGAAGGGGCGATCTCCCGTCGCCAACTTCTTACGGCGGGCGCCGGCCTCATGGCCGGGGGATTGTTGGCCGGCTGCAGCTCGACAAACCCCGCGGCCGCGACCAGCATACCGCCACTGCCACGGCAGGATCACCCCGTCAAGTGGCCGCTGTACGCCGACAACAAGGCAATCGCCTCGGGTCTGGAGCCCGAGCAGGGTGCGACCCTCCAGCTCTACAACTGGGTCGCGTACATCAACGAGGCGGTGATCAAGAATTTCTGCAAGAAGTACAACTGCAATTACTCGCTGACGACGTTCAACACGATGGACGAGGCGATCTCCAAGCTGAGCAGCGGCCAATTCAAGTTCGACGTCCTCTTCCCGGAGGTCGACGTGCTCGGTCAGCTGATCGCGGCCAAGCTGGTCCGACCGCTGAATAAGAGCTACCTCCCCAACATCGCCAACACCTGGACCGACTATCGCGATCCGTTCTATGACCAGGGCTGGCAGTACACGACGCCGTACTCGGTCTACACCACCGGGATGGCATGGCGCAAGGACAAGGTCAACCTCACCCCGTCGTGGAACATGCCGTGGCAGGGGGCACCGTACAAGGGCAAGGTGGCGGTCCTAGACGACTACCGCGAGGGAATCGGCCTGGCGCTGCTGCGGGCCGGGAAGCTCGATCTCAACACCACCAGCACGCCCCAGATCCACGCCGCCGGCAGGGCGCTGGGCCAGCTTTCCTCGTTGACCAACGTGCGGATCGACAACAACGACTACACCGATGTCCCGACCGGCAAGACCTGGATTCACCAGGCCTGGTCAGGCGACATGGCCGCCTCGTACCAGTATCTGCCCAAGGGCACCTCGATCGACACGCTCGGCTACTGGTTCCCGGCCGACAAGAAGGGCCCGATCGCCAACGACCTGATGGTGAACCTGACCAGCGGCGCCAACCCTGTCCTGGCCCACTTGTTCATCAACTACATGCTCGACGTTGCCAACGCGCTGGAGAACTACAGCTACGTCGGCTACATGCAGCCCCTCACCGACATGACGCCGGCACGACTGACCGCCGAGAAGCTGCTGCCACCGCAGTTGACGTCGACGGTCGTGCTCCCGGAATACTTCCGCCAGGGCATCTTCGAGCTCGAGCTGCCGCCGGCGGCTGACGCGGTCTGGGAGTCCACCTGGAACACGTTCTCGAAGGGGCTGTAGGCAATGCGGCGAACCCAAGACGCCTCGCAACGGCGCACCCGGTGGCTATGGATCGGGCTGGCGGCGCCCGCCGCGATCTGGCTGCTGGTCCTGTTCGTGGCGCCGTTCTACGTGATGCTCTCGGTGGCCGGGGGTGGCGTCAACGAGTTCTTCCAGACTGTGGTCCCGGTCTGGAATCCGCTGCACTGGTCGAGCTTCAACCTGACTGCGGTCTGGCACGACATCGTTGGGCCCGGTTCGTTTCTCGGTCCGCCGGCGCTCCGGACACTGCTGTATACCGCGATCGCCACGTTGATCTCGTTGGCGATTGCCTATCCGGTGGCGTACTTCGTCTCCCGGTACGCGGGCAGGCGCAAGACGATGTTCTTGATCCTGCTGATCGCACCGTTCTGGGTCAGCTACATGATGCGCATGCTGGCCTGGATCGACTTGCTGCAGCAGGGCGGCTTTTTCAACAGCGCGCTCTCAGCTGTCGGCCTTCCCGGTCAAACCGATTGGCTGGGCGGCAAGTCGATCACGGTCGTGATGGGACTCGTCTACGGATACATCCCCTACCTGATCCTGGTGCTCTACGCCGGACTGGACCGGATCGACCGGAGCCTGCTCGAGGCCGCCACGGATCTGGGCTTGAGCAAGTGGCGAACCTTCTGGCGGGTGACCGTTCCTCTGAGCAAGCCGACGATCGTGGCCGGGATGTTCATCACAGCGCTGCCGATGCTCGGCGACTACTTCACCAACCAGTTGCTGTCCGGGGCGCCGGGGACGACGATGATCGGCAACGCGATCGAGGGACAGCTGGACTCTCCCGGCGAGACCGGACAGGGCGCCGTGTTGGCGTTGATGCTGCTCGTTGTCCTGTTGATCCCGATGCTCTATTACGCGGTCAGCACCGCCCGCGCTGCGAGGGAGATCGCCTGATGGCCACCACGCTCGACCAATCCTCGACCGCCCCCTCGGGCCGGTCGACGCTTGCCCGGCGCGACCGGCCTCGGGGCAACCCGTGGCGGCGCCCCTGGGCGATGGAGGCCTTCACCTGGCTGTACATCCTGTGGTCGATCGTCCCGATCGCGATCGCCGTGCTGTTCTCGTTCAACAAGGGCGCCTCACAGGCCACGTGGCAGGGCTTCTCCACCAAATGGTACATCGGCAACTCGATCAATTCCGTGCTTCACAACCCAAGCCTGCACGACGCCGTGATTCAGACGCTGAAGCTGTCGGTCCTGACCACGCTGATCACCGTTCCCATCGGCGTCGGGTTCGCGATCGGCATCGACCGCTGGCGCGGCTGGACCCCCAACGGACTGAACTTCGTGATGATCTTCTCGTTCGTGATCCCGGAGCTGCTGCTGGCGGTGGCGTTGTTCTTGCTCGTCACTCAGGCGCTGACGTTCATCCTCCTCGGCACCACCGCCGAGGTGGCCGGCCTGGTCGTGTGGAACATCAGCTGGCCCGCGATCATCGTCCGGGCGCGGCTGCTCACGATCGGACCGACCTATGAGGAGGCCGCCGCCGATCTCGGCGCATCGCGGTTCGGAGCGGTACGCCGGGTGCTGCTTCCGCTGCTGATGCCCGCCGTGTTCGCCAGCGCGGTGCTCGTCTTCGCCAGCACCGTGGACGATTTCGTGATCGTCGAGCAGCTGTCCTCGACTGCGGCCTCGCAGCCGATGTCGGTGCTGATCTACGGCCAGGTCCATGGCGGGCTGAGCGGGCCGGCGCTCAACGCCTTGGCCACGATCATGCTGGTCGTCTCCCTGCTCGCCGCGGCGATCGGCTTCACCGCCTATCGGTGGATGACCCGTGGCGAACGCACCAAGGGCGGCGCCGAGGCGCTCACCACCATCGCCGGCATGTGAGAGGACTGAAATGAGTGGAGGTCATGTCCAGCTGCAGTCACTGACCAAGCGGTTCGACGACGTCACCGCCGTCGACGACGTCTCGATCGAGATCCAAGCGGGCGAGTTCTTCTCGCTGCTGGGTCCGAGCGGCTGCGGAAAGACGACCACGCTGCGCATGATCGCGGGCTTCGAGCCGCCGAGCAGCGGAGAGATCCTGCTCGACGGCGTCGACGTCGGCAACTGGCCGGCCAACCGCCGCAACGTCAATACGGTGTTCCAGAGCTATGCGCTGTTCCCGTTCTTGAACGTCGCCGACAACGTCGCCTTTGGCCTGAAGTACAAGTCGGTGCCCAAGTCCGAGGTCAAGGCCCGGGTGACGGAGGCCCTGGGGCTGGTTCAGCTGTCAGGCTATGAGAAGCGGCGCCCCAACCAGCTCTCAGGCGGCCAGCAGCAGCGCGTGGCGCTGGCCCGCGCGCTGATCCTGCGCCCGGCCGTGCTGCTGCTCGACGAGCCGCTTGGCGCGCTGGACGCCCAGATCCGTACACGGCTGCGAGTCGAGCTCAAGGCGCTGCAGGAGGAGGTCGGGATCACGTTCGTGTTCGTGACCCACGACCAGGAGGAGGCGCTCAGCATGAGCGACCGAGTGGCGGTCATGAACGCCGGCGCGCCCGAGCAGGTCGGCACCCCGGCCGAGATCTACGAGAACCCCGCCACCGTGTTCGTCGCCGACTTCCTCGGGGTCTCGAACCTGATGGACGGCGAGGCGACCGGCCCCTGCACCGGCGGCTGCGCGGTCAAGGTCGGCGACTTTCGGCTGACCGCGGGCTGCGGCGTGACGAGCGCCCGCGGGCCGGTCAAGCTGGTCGCGCGTCCCGAGCGGATCACGCTGCTCGAGCACGGCTCCGAGGGCGAGAACTGCCTGCCAGGGATGGTCGAGCGGACCCTCTACGTGGGGCCCAGCCTGCAGGTGATGATCCGGCTGGCGACCGGCGCCCAGCTGCAGGCCTCGGTCACCAACACGGGCCAGACCACCGGCCTTGACCAGGGCACGCCGGTTGCGGTCCAGATCCCCGCCGAGGCGCTGCGGGTGCTGCGGGCCGACCGCGGCGCGGCCGACGACGCTCAGGAACCGCCGAGCGCCGCCGCGGCGGCCGACCGGCCGGTTCGGACCGCGCCCTCCATGTAGCCACACACCCACTGGTCTGAGCCGCACACGTAGAACGGCGGCTCGTGGCTGGCGTGCAGCGGTCCGACCGCCATCACGTCGCCCGGTCGCCACGAGGTGATGTAGCCGAGCGTGAACGGGTCGACGCCCCAGCGCCGCAGGAACACCGCCTGCGGGCCGCGTGCCGACTCGCCGAACGCGTCGACGATCTCGCCGACGAGCTCTGACTCCAGCTGCGCAGGCGAGGTCGCCAGCAGCGGCGCCAGCCGCTCTGGCGGCACCAGCGCCGAGATGATCCCCTCGCGCTGGACCCAGGTGCCGCCCATGATCCCCGTCTCGAAGTAGGCGGCGCCGTTCTGGCCCTGCGCTTCCCAGAACGATTCGGGGTAGACGAACACCGCCTTGGCTGCCAGCGCGTGGCGCTGGCGATCCAGCGAATCGAGCCGTTCGCGGCTGACGCCGTCGACGGCGATGTTTCGCAGCGGGCCGACCGGCACCGCGCAGACGATCGCGTCGGCTTCGAAGCGCTCGCCGTTGACGGTCACCGCACTGCAGCGCCGCGGGCCGCCCTCCCCACCGCCGACGGTCAAGCGTGCGACCGGCGACGCGTAGCGAACCCGTTCGCCGAGCTGCTCGGCGATCGTCAGGCTGACCGTCGCCGAGCCCTCCGCGACCCGCATGTGCTCCCAGACGTCGTAGTCGTAAAACCCGTGGGCGCCGGCGGCGGCCTCCTTGCGCAGATCCGACAGCAGCGAGGTGCGCTCGACCGACTCGGCCGACAGCGACAGCATCGCGATGTCGCGGGCGCGTACGACGTTGCGCGTCGCTCCTGCGCCGCGCAGCCAGCTGCCGACCGAGATGCCGTCGAGCCGACTCGCATCCGGATGCGACCACGGGTCGTCGGGATCGACGGTCGCCGCCAGCTTCGCGAACGCGGCGTCGACGCGCGCGTACGCGGCGCGGTCGGCGTCGTCGAACCAGGGCGGCGTGGTGCCGACGTGATGGCCGTCGGCCATCACCCAGGTCTCCTCGCCCGGCAGATCCGGGAACGCCGGCACCAGCGTCAGCCCGAGCTCTGACACGAGCTGGATATACGCCTCGTGGAAGCTGCCGACGACCTCGCCGCCGAGCTGCACGATCCGACCATCCGCCATCCGCGTCTGCTCGGTCCGCCCGCCGGCGCGCCCGCGGGCCTCGAGCACGACCACGTCGGCGCCGCCGGCGACCAGGTCACGCGCGGCGTTGAGCCCCGCCAGTCCCGCGCCGATCACGATCACGTCGTTCATCCGCCGGCCTCACCGCGGCGCTTGAACTCGGCCCCGGCCTCCTGCAGTGAGTCGGCGATGATCTCGAGCATCTCCGACAGCACCGCCCGGTCGGCGACCAGCGGCGGCGACACCTGCATGACCGGGTCGCCGCGATCGTCCAGCCGCGCGATCAGTCCGCGACGCTCAAGTTGGCCGGACAGGTGGTCGCGCAGCAGCCAATCGGCATCGGCCTGGGCAAACGTGCGCTTGCTGTCACGGTCGGCGACCAGCTCGATCGCCCAGAAGTGACCCATCCCGCGGACGTCTCCGACCAGCTCCAACGAGCGCAGCTCGTCAAGCCGACTCTGCAGCCACGGCTCGTTGGCGCGGACGTTGTCCAGCAGCTGCTCGCGCTCGATGATCTCGAGGTTCTTGAGCGCGATCGCGGAGCCGACCGGGTGCCCGCCGAACGTCAGCCCGTGATCGAAGTACTCGCCCTTGGCCAGCATCGGCTCGGCGACTCGATCGTGCATCAGCACGCCGCCGAGCGAGAAGTAGGCCGACGTCAGCCCCTTGGCGAACGTCACCAGGTCCGGCTTGGCGTCGAAGCGGTGGGAGCCGAACCACTCGCCGAGTCGACCCCAGGCGCAGATCACCTCGTCGGCGCAGAGCAGGATCCCGTACTTGTCGCACAGCTCGCGCAGCCCCTGCCAGTAGCCGGGCGGGGGTGTGAACGAGCCACCCGAGTTCTGCACCGGCTCGGCAATCACGAGCGCGACCGTCTCCGGCCCCGCGAACTCGATCGCCTCCTCGAGCTCGTCAAGCAGCGATCGCGTGTGGGCCTCGGGATCGTCGCCGAGCGGGTGGCGGTAGCGGTCGGTGTTGGAGACGAACGTGGTTGGGATCGGGAGCGGTTCAAACGGCGTCCGGCACGACGTCAGCCCGGTGAACGACAGCGCCCCGAGCGTCGTCCCGTGGTACGCGAGCTTGCGCGCGATCGCCTTGCAGCGCTGGGCCTCGCCGCGGGCCAGGTAGTACTGGCGCACGAGCTTCCACATCGCGTCGTTGGCCTCGCCGCCGCCGGAGGTGAAGAACACCCGGTTCAGGCCCTCCGGCGCCAGCGAAGCGATCCGCTCGGCCAGTTCGATCGTGCGCGGATGGGCCTGGGTCCAGCTCGACGTGTAGCCGAGCTCGCGCATCTGCTCGTGGGCCGCCTGGCCGAGCTCGTCGCCGAACCCGTGGCCGACGTTGACGCAGAACAGACCCGACAGGCCGTCGATGAAGCGCCGCCCGCGGGCATCGTGCACGTAGCAGCCGTCGCCGCGCGTGATGATCGGCAGCGGACGCTGATCGAACGTCGCCATCTCGGTGAAGTGCAGCATCAGATGGTCTTGCGCTGAGCGCTGGAGTGCTTCTACATCGGTCATCGCGCCACCTCGGCGATCGTTCGGTACGGGGACAGATCGCAGCCGAGCACACGCTCGGCCGCATACAGCAGCGTCTCGGTCATCGCCTCGGCGTCGACCTCGGGATCGCCGAGCGCGAACTGCACAGCGATCCCATCCATCAGGCAGGCGAGCGTCAGCGCGGTCCGGGCCGGGTCGGCCGTCGGCGGGAACTGGCGCAGCTCGACGCCCTCGCCGACCGTCGCCGCCAGCGCGGCTCGCCAGCGGCGATCGAGCAGCTGCCGGGTGCGCGCCGTGTGCGGCTCGTGCAGCGCCCGCGCCCAGATCTCGATCCACACCTTCCACATCGAGGCGGTCCGGGCGCCGTCGTCATCACGGGCCGCGTTCTCGATCAAGCGGACCAGTCTGACGGGGGGACCGATGTCCTCGGCGAGCGTCGCCTCGACGTCGGCGTAGAACCGATCCTCGGCCAGCGACACGACCGCGTCGAGGATCTCGTCCTTGGAGCGGAAGTGGTAGAGCACCGCCGGCGCGCTCGTCTGCGCGCGCTCGGCGATGTCGGCGACGCGCGTCTCGTGGAATCCGCGCTCGGAGATCACCTCCAGCGCCGCTCGGACGATTTCCTCACGACGGACGTCGGTGATCTTCGGTCGCGGGCTCACGCCACCGGTCCCGGCGATTGCTGACCCATGATTCAGGAAACCTACCCGAAGCGGACACCGGCATGCAATCGCGCGTAGCCTGCGCCGGTGTGAACGTCTCGCAGCTGCTGCACGAAAAGCAGGTCTGCATCTGCGCGGGCGCGGGCGGGGTTGGCAAGACGACGACGTCGGCGGCGATCGCGCTCGGAATGGCCGCGCGGGGCGCGCGGGTCGCGGTCGTCACGATCGATCCGGCGCGGCGGCTGGCCAACGCGCTCGGGCTCGACGAGCTCTACAACGAGCCCACCCGCGTCGATCCGCGGCGGCTGCGGTCCGGACGCGAGCCGCTGCGCGGCGAGCTGTGGGCGATGATGCTCGACCCGAAGCGAACCTTCGACGAGCTGATCGACCGGGTCGCCCCGTCGCCGCAGCGGGCCGCCGAGATCAAACGCAACCGGGTCTACACGGAGCTGTCGACGGCCGTCTCGGGCTCGCAGGAGTTCACCGCGGTCGCCAAGCTCTACGAGCTCGCCCACTCCGACGCGTTCGACCTGCTGGTGCTCGACACGCCCCCGTCGCGCAACGCGTTGGACTTCCTCGAGGCGCCGGGGCGACTGACCTCGTTTCTGGAGGGCCGCACGATGCGCACGCTGGCGCGTCCGACCGGGCTCGGGGTACGGGTCCTGGGCCGCGGGGCGTCGCCGCTGCTGTCCGGGCTGCGTCGGGTCACCGGCGTCGAGCTGCTGTCGGACCTGTCGACGTTCTTCGGGCTGCTCGGCGACATGACCGACGATTTCAGCGCCCGCGCCAGTGAGGTCGAGCGGATGCTGCGCGCGCCGACGACCACATTCGTGCTCGTTACCGCCGCGCTCGCTCCCGCGATCGACGAGGCGATCTGGTTCCGGCGCACGCTGCGCCAGGGTGGGATGCCGTTCGGCGGCGTGATCGTCAACCGCTTTCACCACGACATGGTCGGCGACGCCGATCCGACCGGGGTCGCCCGCCGGCTCTCGGGGCGCCTGCCTGCCGACCTCGCGCAGCGAGTCGCGGCCAACTTCGATGACTACCACCGGCTCGCCCAGCGCGACCGCCGAAACGTCACGCGGCTGACCGCCGAGCTGGCGGGGGCCGAGAGCGCGTCGGCGACCGAACCGATCCTCGTGCCCCACCTCGACGGCGACGTCCACGACATCGACGGGCTCGAGCGCGTCCGGCGTTTCCTGTTCGCCTCCGACGACGAGCGCCAGCGCTTGATCGAGCGCGTCGTCGCCTGACCGGACCCGCGAATCCGCCGTCGGGCGAGCCGCGATCTATGGGGCGCGCAGCCGCAGGCCGGCGCCGCTGTCGCCCGTCCAGGTCGACCACTGCAGCACGATCTCCTGCCACCGCTCGCGCGCGACCGGCACACCCGCCTGCTCCAGCTGGAGGCGGCCTTGGTGCAGCAGCTCCCAGATCGCCTGTTCGGCCAGCGCCAACTGCTCCGAGGCGCGCCACTGCGGCTGTCTGACGACCGCCAGCGCGACCGCGTCGCCGAACGCGATCCCCTGCCCGCCGCCGGCGACCTCGGCGACCGCGTCCTTGAGCAGCTCGACCTCGGGCCGCGCGTCGGCGCCACGGTGGATCTCGGCCACCACCTGCTCGGTGACGTCACGGCCATGTTGGGTGGCGACGCCCCAGCCCCGACCCATCCCGCGCTCGGCGAGGGGGACCTCAACGCCCTCGAGGACCGTCAGACGCGTCTTCTCCGGCAGCCAGCGACGATCCTCGTAGTCGATCGCCTCACCGGCGACCAACGGCTTCAGAAAGCGCGTGTCGAGCCCCTCGCGATCGAGGTTGAACACCCGCGCCGTGTGCGGGAACTGGCGCAGCTCGAGGTGGTAGACGGTCACGCGATCGGGGGCGGAAGCTTGATGGACGGCAGCGAGCGGGCCGTGGCCCGCTCGCTGCCGTTAGATCGCGCTCCCCTTGACTACTTACGAGCCCCAGGACTTACGGTGTCGTGCCTGGTGGGCAGAACACTCCCGGCACCCAGAACGGGACGCCGAGTAGGGAGCGGTCCGTGAACAAGGTTATCGACCCTGTGCCGATGCCGAGGCCGCATCCTGGGCCAGCAGCTCGTCGGCCAGCGCGCACAGGTCAAGATCGAGGTGGCCGCACAGCGTGTCGCGCAGGACCGCGCGCAGGTGCTCTGACAGCTCCTCGACCACGGCCGCCGCGTGGTTGTCGTTACGCGGCGCGATCCCGCAGATGACCGCGCGCTCGAGTGAGATCGCATCGCTGGTGCGCGCCACCAGCTGCGGCCGGTCCGCCGCCGCCCCGCAGATCGCCGACAGCCGATGGGCGAGCCGCCCGCTCGTTGGTCCCTCGGGCTCCAGCAGCGCCCGCAGCGCCAGCAGATAGTCACTCAGTGCCTCGAGCGCCGTCAGCCGCTCACAGCCCATCTCAAACCGGGCCAGCGCCCAGGCAAGCTCGCCGCCGCTCCGCGGCCGCCGCGACACCAGTCGGCAGAACGCGCGCAGCTCCTCCTCCTGGGCCGCCGGAACGAGCGTCAGCCGGCGCGGCCGCCCACCGATCGAGATCGGAGCGCTGCGCCAGGCACCCGTCCCGACGCGGGTCCAGGCGACCGGCCCGAGCGAGTAGCCGCCGCGCTCAAACAGCCGCAGCGCGCTGAGCACGCGCCGGAAGCGGCTGCGCGCGATCGCTACCGGAGATTGGTCGCAGCGGCGCGGGTCGACCGCCATCAGCGCGAGTACGTTCGGCTCGCCGGAGTCGTGCCAGACCGCCTCGGGCGGCAGCTCAGCGAGCGCGTCGGCGCGGATCAGCGAGACGCCGTCGCCGAGCGCCAGCTCGGTCGTGACGGGATCGAGCGTCACGCCGTGCACGGGCGCGATCACGGTCGCCGCCCCGGGAACTTCGTAGACCGCTCGCTCCAGCTCGGCGTAGCCGGTCTCGAAGTGTGCGGGCTCGAACCCGAACTCGGTCCGCTGTGCGAACACGGCGCGTAGGAACGCCGTCAGCGACGCCTCGGCCAGAGCGCGGCGTCCGGCCGGCATCCGCACCTCGCCGCGCTGGGCCAAATAGACGTCGAGCGCCTCGCATTCGGCCAGCGCGCGGACGGCCGGCTCGTGGCTGGGCAGCTCGGCGAGGATCTCCCGGCTGACGTCGATGAACGCGTCGGTCAGCGGCCGGTAGCTGTAGAACACCGGCGCATCGGGGGCGCCGGCGGCGGGCTCTGACACGAGCTCATACGGAAGCTCGGCGCCGGCGGCCATCTCGGCCACCAGCCTGGAGCTGGTGTCGACCGTGTAGGTCTCGAGTAGACGATGCAGGACGACATTGCGCACGCGAGACGTTTCTGCGCCGGTCTCACGGATTCCTTCACGCCGTCGGCGACGGCGGCGCCGGGTGGCTCAGGCCAGGACCGGCTCGGCGAGGTCGCCGAGCGGGCCGTCGGCTGCGGCGCAGTCGGCGCCGAGCCACTCACGCCCGTAGGCGCGCATGTCCTCGATCAGCGGCACCAGCGCCCGTCCCTTGGCAGTCAGTACGTACTCGACACGCGGCGGCACCTCGGGGAAGGTCTGGCGCTCGACGATTCCCTCTTCTTCGAGCGCCCGCAACCGCAGCGACAACGTCCGCGGGCTGATCCCCTGCAGCGAACGCTCAAGTTCACAGAACCGGGAGCGCCCGTCGGCCAGGTCGCGGATCACCAGCAGCGTCCACTTGCCGCACACGATCTCTGCTGTGCGGCACACGGGACATGTCTCGTCGTATGCCATCAAACCTCGATGTTAGCGCAATGCTTCACGAACTGAAGCGACTCGGCCGCGGCAACGCGCCACGTATCGCCGGGCGTGATCGGTCAGCGGCGAGCGGCAGCGCCCTGCAGTTCGCGCGACTCCGCCTCGCGGTACTCGAGGATCTTCTGAAGTGCCGGCGCGATCATCCACTCGGCGAAGTGGCCCGAGTCGTTGATCTGCGGGAACGGCTGATCCGGGACCGGCACCTCGAGAAACGCGCACAGTGGCTCCCAGCCGTCCTTCGCAGCCCACACGAGCACGCGCTCGGCCGGCAGCGCGGCCTTGAGCTCCTCATTGCGGCGCACGAACGCCTGCGCCAGATGCTCTGGCGTCGTGTTGGCGCCATCGTCGAACAGGCCGGCGTTGTGCCACATCTCGTTCATCATCTCGAGGTAGGACCGCCAGCCGGGATCGATACACATGCGCGCGTCCGACAGATGGCGCATCAGGCTGTCGGCGTAGAACAGTCCCCAGATCGTCTTGACCATGCTCTGGGCCCAGACCTCGGGATCTCGCTCCGAGAGCACGATCTTGGCCTCGGGGAATGCCTCGGCGAGGTCCTTGGTGTAGTAGGAGCCCGGCCAGTCGACGGTCGCGTCGTAGCTGGACAGCAACTCGGCCGCGGTGCGTTGGCCGTCGAGCACCTCGCGCCAGTCGCCACCCTGGCCCCGCTCAAACAGGGTCGCCATGTGGTACACCGGCTTGAACCCGAGGATCTCCATCGCCGCGTGCTGCGACAGCGTCGCCGTGCGTGGCAATCCGGCTCCGATTACTTTCATCGATACTCCTTGCTCGTGGCGGCGTGCGGCGCGCCGCCGGTTCAGACGATCTCGGAACTGCCCAGCTCGTTGCCGCTGGAATCGAGCGCGACCGCCTGGAAGCTCGGCCCCTTGGAATAAACCACGATCGATGTCTCGAAACCGGTCCACGGGGATGTTCCCACAGGCTTGAGCGACTTGGCGTTGGGCCCGGCGAGGATCTTCCAGCCGGCGATCTCGGTCGCTCCGTTCCAGCTGACGAAGATCACGTAGCCCCCGGCCGTGTTGGCCTTGGCGACGATCGCCGGCTTGTCGGCGGGGGCGCCGACGAGATCGACCAGGAACGCACGGTAGGAGCGGACGCCGGGCGGCAGCTGGCCCAGCATCAGCAGCGTCCCCGCAGACGAGAACTCCGAGAAGTACGGCTGGGTCCCCCAGCCGACGAACACGTTGCCGTCGGGCATCACCTGGACGGTGCCGAGCGTGCCCGCGTAGAAGCCGGTCGGGCTGTCGTAGGCGCTGCGTCAGCGAAACCGTCATCGCACTCTCGTCGACCGCCAGCAGCAACGCCCGCGAGGGGGGATCCTTCGTGGTCGAGTTGTCGAACACGGTCATCTCGGTTGCGCTCCACATCGTCGCATGGTGCTGCCAGGCCCACTGTGCTGCCGGTTCGATCTGAAAATCGGACTTTTTGCCGCCCATCCGCCAGATGATCTCGCCGGTCGAGCCGTTGACCTTGTAGACCGTCCAGGTGTTGCGCGCGGACACGAGCAGGCTGCCGTCGGACAACATCTGCAGCGAGTTCATGTGGAAGAAGTCGTACAGGTCCGCGGGCTTCTTCGGCGCCAGCTGGTAGCTCTCCTCGATCGAGACGTGCTCGAGCGCATTCCAGTCGAACGTCGCCTTACCGGTCTGCAGATCGAGCACCTGCGCGTGGCAGTTCGCGATCCGGCCGTGCTTGGCGCCATGGATAGCGGTCAGGTTGGTCGTGCACGATCTGGTAGGCGGTACACAGCCCGGCGCCGCCCGGCGTGATCGTGAACTCATGCAGGTCCATGTTCAGCCCGTTGGCCGCCGAGACCGTCTTGACGACGTTGAACGTCTCGTCGGTGATCTGCGCCTTGCCGTAGCCGAAGTCGGCGATCAGCGTTCCCTCCCACCACGTCATCGCCGGCTTGCCCTGGTAGGTCTGGAGCTTGAGGTCAAACGGCTTGCCCGGCGCGACGGGCTCAAACCACACCAGCCGCCCGAGCCGGTCGACGAGCATCAGCTCCCTGCTGGTAGCGCGTGCTCCCCTGGACCACGTTGTCGGGAGCCAGCGCGACGAACCGCGGCGTCGTCTCGGCCGGCGAGCCGGGCGAGACCTGCGTGACCTTGATCGGGGGCGGACTCAGATCCGGTCGGGTGACGAACGGCTTGTCGAGCGTCGTTTGCGTTGTGCGGCTTGGGTTTGGGCTTGGGCTTGGGCTGGCTCTGCTGTCTGGTCCCCGCCCGAGATCAGCTCGTAGCCGACGACGCCGGCTGCCGCCAGCGCCGCGATCCCGCCGCCGGCCCGGGGCAGCAGCTGTCGCCGGGTCAGACCCGAGCCCGGCTTGCGCGGACCGTCGCCGCCGCGTGTGGGCGGGGTCCCGCGCGGAGCCTCATCGCTGGATTCGCGGGTCGCTGACAAGTCACCGAACCCCGTCTGTCGCTCGCGTCACGGCTCCCGACGGAGAGAGTGGTGGGAGTGTGGTGAGTGGCTGGGGGTAGCTGACGACGGGCGTGGGATGAGTCGATGCGGAGCATCGGCGATTCCCGCGCGTGGCGTCAGCCGCGTCCAGACGCCGCCACAACCCGCCAATCGCTTCGTCGGGGGCCCTTACCGCCATCGCTCAGCTGCGGACCGCGAACGGCTTGGAGGTGGCGAGCACGTGCCCGTTGCGATCGAGCCCCTGGACCTCGTAGCTGGTCGCGCCCGAGCCGATCTGGATCGCGGTCTCAAAACCCTTGCGTGGGCTCGTGGCCACGACCTTGTGACCGTCGGCCGTCACCACCTTCCAGCGGCTGACCTGCGTGGCGCCGTTCCAGCTGGCGTACACGGTCGTGTGATGGTTGGAGCTGACCGCCGCACCCTTCGGCGGATACAGCGGCTTGCCGACCCATGTCTGGACATAGGCCCGATAGGACATGTCCGGGTCGGGCAGCGCCGCTTCATAGAGCAGCTTGCCGGTCTTGGAGTACAGCGAGAAGAACGGCGCCTGACCCCAGCCGACGAACCGGTCGCCGTTGGGCAGGAACTGCAGGTTGCCCATGTACTCCGGATGCACGGTCCCGCCGAACAGCGAGTACTCGGCAACCCGATGCGCGGTGTGGTCGTGGAAGTTCAGCCCCAGCACGAGACCGCGCGACTCGCCGGTCGGCGCCAGGTAGACGCCGGCGCCGGTGATGTAGCAGCAGTGGTCGTCGAACATCGAGACGGTGTTGCCGTTGAGCATCTGCGCGTCGTGCTGCCACTCGAAGCTGCGCCGACTTGGGCAACTGGAAGCTCGAGTTCTTGCCCCCCAGCGTCCACAGGATCTTTCCGACTGTGGATGTTGATCAGGTAGAGCGCCGAGGTGTTGCGCATCGACACGAGCATCGTGCCGTTGTCGCGCACCTGCACCGCGTTGACGTGGTAGGCGTCGTAGCCGAAGCCGTTGGTCGGCGGCTGCGTCTTGGACTCGCTGAGCGGGATGTGATCGGACGCGTTCCAGGTGTAGAGCAGCTTGCCGGTGCGCAGGTCGTACTCCTGGATCGCCGATTCGACCAGCACGCCGTTGTTGACGCCGCCGTAGTCCGACAGGTTGTACGGCACATTCTTGTTGGCGGTCACCCATGCGTCGTGGCCGCGGATCTGCATCGCGTGCAGCGTCAGGATCCAGCCGTTCTTGCCTCGCAGCTTGGCGACCGTCTGGTAGTGCTGGTTGACGACGACGTCCTCGCCGGAGTTGATCTCGCCGGTCCCGGTGACGTTGCCCTGCCACCAGGTCAAGACCGGCTTGCCGTTATAGCTCTGCTCGCTCCAGATCGGAGGCGACGTGTTGGTCGTAACTGGCCGAAACCAGACCGGGTCCATGTTCTGATCGAGCATCAGCGGACCGCTCTGGCCGACGATCGGCGGCTTGGTCACGTCGTAGAAGTTGGCGATCATCACGTACCCGGGGATCGTGGGCGCCGGGCGCCACATCGCCGATCTGCAGCTTCGGCGGGTGCAGGGTCGGCGCGGATCTGAAACGTCCAGGTGTCGCCGTTGACGACGTAGCGCGCCGATCGGCGCGGCGGTGGTCCGCGGCACGACGAACTCGACGACCGCGAACACCACGATCAGGCGCGACGCGCACCGCCGACGACCCTACGGCCGAGCGCTGCGCTGGGCCTCGGACATCGCGCGCGACGAACACGAACGTCAGCACCGCCGCCACCAGCGCACAGCCCGGCGCCGATCAGGTAGCCGACGCGGAAGCCGTTGGTCAGCGCCTGCGGCACGCCGACGCCCTGGCCGACCTGGTCGGAGGTGATGCCGGTCGCGATCGAGATGATCACCGCGAGCCCGAGCCCGAACCCGATCTGACGCGACGGAGTTGGCCAAGCCCGGCCGCCAGCCCGGCACGCTCGGGGTCCGCCGCGCGCGTCGCGGCGATCGTCGACGGCACGATCGAGAAGCCGATCCCGGCGGCAGTCAGCAGTCCCGGGACCATCACGTACTGGATCGACGAACCGCCCGCGCCGATCCGCGAGTAGAAGTACATCCCGGCGGTCATCAGCAACAGGCCGCCGCCGAGCACGAGCCGGACGCCGGCGCGCGAGACGAGCTTGCCAGCCTGCGAGGCGCACGATCGCCGATCATCGCCGCGATCGGCAAGAACACCAGCCCGGTATCGATCGGTGACAGGTTCAGCACCTGCTGCAGATACAGCGAGCCGATGTACCACATCGGCAGGATCGCGGCGCTGAACAGCAGGATGATCCCGTTGACGATTCGCAGTGGCCTGGTGAACGCCGGTCAGCGGCACCAGCGGTGCGACCGCGCGCTTTTCGACGAGCGGGAAGAGGTTCAGCATGAGGCAGCCGATGATCAGCGGCACCAGCGCGGTCGCCGAGCCCCAGCCGTAGTTGCCGGCCTGCACGGCGCCGTAGGCTCGACAGCAGCAGACCGACCGGTCAGCAGCACCGACGCCGAGCGATGTCGAACCGCGGCCGCGACGACGCGCGCCGATCGACGACGACCGCCCACGCGACGAACACCGACACGATCCCGACCGGGACGTTGATCAACAGCACCCAGCGCCACGACGCGTACTGGGTGATGATCGCCCGACAGCAGCACGCCGACCGCGCCGCCGAGCCCGTTCATCGCGCTCCACAGCGCGATCGCCCGGTGGCGCTCGTGGCCCTCGGCGAAGTTCGCGGTGATGATCCCCAGCGAGGTCGCTGCCATCAATGCCCCGCCGAGGCCCTGGATCCCGCGCGCGACGATCAGCACCAGGCTGGTCGGCGCCAGACCGCCGAGCAGCGACGCCGCCGAGAACAACGTCAGCGCGGCGACGAACGTTCGCCGCTGGCCGTACACGTCGCCGAACCGACCGGCGAGCATCAGGAAGCCGCCGAACATGATCGCGTAGGCGTTGACGACCCAGTTGAGGTCGGCCGACGAGAAGTTCAATCCGACCTGGATCGACGGCAGCGCGACGTTGACGATCGACAGGTCGAGGATGACCATGAACTGCGCGACGCAGCAGACGCCGAGCAGGACCGCCTTGGACGTGGATCCGCGCCGGCTTGGGCGCAGGCGGGCGGCGGGACCGTCGGCCGTTGCGAAGTCGCGCTGGCGGTCATGCTCGGGTGGTGGCGCTGCGTCGCGCGGCGGTCTGGTTCATCGGATCGGTCTGCTGATCGGCGCCGTCGGGCACCTGTCGGACCGCGCCGCCCCCGACTGGGGCACCGACGGGCCACCGGCGGCTCAATAGCCGTTGCCCTGCTGGGTCTTCTTGATCGCGGTCGCCAGACGGCGACACCAGGTACCAGACGCCGCCGTCGGCCGCCTGTCCCTGGCCGGAGGTCGCGCCCTGACCGGAGTACGTGTAGAGCGCGTGCTTGTTGTACAGCACCTGGGTGGTGCCGTCGCTGCGCTTGAAACTCGACAGCTTCGACGAGTCGATGCCCGAGCCGGCCGACGGCTTACCGCTCTGACGGTCACCGGAATCCACGTCTTGGCGCAGCTGCCGGCGCACTTGCTCGCCCCCGACGGGATCGGTCGACAGCAGATATACGCTCTTGCCCGAGCCCGTCACCAGCGCGGTGCCATAGCCGCTGAGCTGAGCGGCCTTGACGGTCGCGGCACCGCCCGACGAGCTGCCGCCGCCACCGCTCGAGCTGGTGTTGCTCGAGGACGACCCGCCACAGCCGGCCAGCAGCGCGACCGCGGCGATCACGGCGACGATCGGTGCCAGCCTCGCCATCAGGCGGCGACGAGGCGTTGATGAGAAGTAGGTTGCGATCATGGTCTTGGCGGGCATCGGCGGGCTAAGCGTAGCGGTCGCTTCGTAAGTTCGGTGTAAGACTTCGCCGCCCGCCGGCCGCAGGCGTACGTGCGCATACTGCCAGTCGCCTCGGATGCTAGGCGACGTCGCGCAGCTTAGGCGACGTCGCGCAGCTTCTGCGCCTCGGCGAGCGACTGCAGCTTCTTCAGCGACTGGTTCTCGATCTGCCGGATGCGCTCGCGCGTGACGTTGAACGTCCGGCCGACCTCGTCGAGCGTGCGCGGGTGCTCGCCACCGAGGCCATAGCGAAGCTCGAGCACGCGGCGCTCGCGATACGAGAGGTTCTCGAGCGCCTCGCGCAGCGCCTCTTTGGTGAGGATCTCGGCGGCCCGTTCGTAGGGAGATTCGGCCCGCTCGTCGGCGATGAACTGGCCGAACTCGGACTCCTCCTCGTCACCGACCGGCTTCTCGAGCGAGACCGGGGCCTGCGCCGAGCGCTTGATCGACTCGACCTCCTCGGGCTCGATCCCGGTGACCTCGGCGATCTCCTCGGCGGTCGGCTCGCGGCCGAGCTCGGTCACGAGCTTGCGCTCGGCGCGGCCGATCTTGTTGAGCTTCTCGACGACATGGACCGGGATCCGGATCGTGCGCGCCTTGTCGGCGAGCGCGCGAGCGATCGCCTGGCGGATCCACCAGGTCGCGTAGGTCGAGAACTTGAAGCCCTTGCGGTAGTCGAACTTCTCGGCCGCGCGGACGAGCCCGAGCGTCCCCTCCTGGATCAGGTCGAGGAACGGCAGGCCCTGGTTGCGGTAGTTCTTGGCGATCGAGACGACCAGGCGCAGGTTGGACTCGACCATCTTCTGCTTGGCATCGAGGTCGCCACGCTCGATCCGCTTGGCGAGGTCGACCTCCTCCTGCGCGGTCAGCAGCCGCACCTTGCCGATGTCCTTGAGGAACAGCTGCAGCGAGTCGGTCGTCATGTCCGGCTTGAGGTCAAGCGCCGTCTTGGCCTTGCGCCGGCCGCCGCGCTTGTCGGGCGCGCGCTCGACCTCGGTCGCCGCCAGCGCCGGGTCGACCTCTTCGACGAGCTCGATCTCGGCCCGCTCCAGGAACCCATGCAGCTCTTCGACGTCGGCCTCGTCGAGGTCGAGCTCGGATACGGCGGTCGGAGATCTCCGAGAACGTGAGGACTCCCAGCTGCTGGCCCCGGCTGACGAGGCCCTTGATCTCTTCGAGTTCCTGAAGATCCGCTACTGACATCTATTTCCGTTCCCGTCGTAGGTGGCGGTTTGAGCGGCGCATTCGCTCGGACGCGACATGCCTGTCGCGCTGCACGAGAGCGTAGTACCGCTACTCAAACAAGGCTGCACGATCTATATGGCTTCATCGATTGCAGTTCAATCTCCTCCGGCACCGCCGGAACGGGGCGAACCCGGCCCCTGAGACGGGCCGTCTGCACTCGGGCATCGCACGCCCGTGCCGAGATCTATATATACGACGAGTTCGCCCGGTCGTTTCAACCCACTCGGTCGATTCTCAGCATCTGGACGGTTCGCAGAGCGCCATCCGCGGCCGGTCGCTTGCGATGATTGCAGCGATGGGCGACAGACGCTCAGCCCGGCGTGATCGGCGTCGCTGCCGAGCACGCGCCCGCAGCGCCGCAGCGACAAACGCCGACCGCGACCGCAGGCGGCCAAGCCGGACGCGGCCAGCGCACCCCCGGCGGCCCCGGCAAGCCGAGCCGCCGCCGGCAACCAAGCGCCGCCGCCAACCGAGGCGCCGCCCGGCAACCGAGGCGCCCCCGGCAACCGAGCGTCCGCGCCGATCCAAGCCGGCCGCGGCGCGCGCCCGCGCGGCCGATCGCCCGCGACGCGCAACGCGCCGAGCCGGCCCGAACCCGCCCAGCCCGCCGCCGGGCGCGCTGCAGACCGTCGTCGAGGCCGCAGCGGAGCTGACCGAGATCGGGCTGCGGGCAAGCGCCAGGGCGCTACGCGGCGCGCTCGCGCGACTGCCGCAAGCCCCTGACCGCCCGGCGCCGCGAGGGCCGCCGCGGCGGCCGACCGTTCGACACGGGGGTTGCAACTCCTGCACGGCGGTTGCCATATACTGCCGCGCCATCACGCCGAACGACCTCCCCTCAGGGGGCGTCGACGGGGGAACCACTGTGAGTCCGCCAGGCTCACTGGGGCGAATCGGCCTCACTTGAGGCCGTAGCGCACAGTCGCGAGCCCGTCAGCTCACCTCGTAGGCAGGAAACAGCGACAGGATGGACTGAAAGATCGGGACTCGCCGACCCATTTCGCTATGCCGTGATCGCGCTTGCCGGCAGTTTCGCTGGCGCTGCCGGCGACGGCAGCCGCCAGCGGTGGCGGCGCTGGGCTGAGTCCCGACCACGCACCGACCCACAAGGTCCGACGCACAACAAGGTCGTCGAGCACCGACCGGCTCACCGCTGACCGCGCCGTCACGACTGAGCCTGGCAACGTTCGCTGGTCAGCGCCAGTGGCAACGGGATCACCGTGCAGGCCGCGCCTCCGCGATGCTGCGTCACCGCTGACGTTCAGCGGCACGGCGCCCGGCGAAGGCCGGCAAGACGATCGAGATCGAGCGATCCGGTCAGCGAGACCGACTGGCAATGGGCGCCGACCGTGATCGGCGACGGTGCGCCCCGGGCGGTGCCTTCACCGCGGCCTGGCATGCCGATCACATCGGCCAGTTCTCGATCCGCGCCGTGCTCGATGAGCTCGTTGGCCGCAGCCGGCGGCCGTGACCCCGGCGATGACCGTGACCGTCGTACCTGCCGTCGGTCGCCAGTTGGTATGGCCCGACCCTGTACGGCCACGGGACCGCCTGCGGCGAGAAGCTCACCAAGCATATCCTCGGCGTCGCCAACAAGACGCTGCCGTGCGGCGAGAAGGTCGCGCTGTACTACCACGGCCGGACCCTGAGCGTGCCGGTGATCGACCGCGGGCCGTATATCAAGGGCCGCCGCTACGACCTGACCTACGCGACCGCGAAGGCGCTCGGAACGCTCTGCCGCCGGCGTCGCTACGATCGGGGCGGTTTCGCTCCCGACCGCTCCGTAGCAGACCCGTTGGCGCCCCATCTCCTCGGATCCAGCCCGAGCTTCGATCCCGCTGATCGCAATCGACCGGCGCTCGGCCACGTGCTCGGCCGGACACGCCGCTGCCGCGCAGACGGTCGGCGATCGAGGAGGCCTCACCGGGTGCTCGCCGCCGACGATCCGCGCAGCCGGCGACGTGCCGCCGTTTCCGTGCTCGGCGATGGACGGTTACGCGCTGCTGGCGGGCCCGGCCGGCCGGCGACTGCGGGTCGTCGGCGAGTCGCGCGCGGGCGTCGCCGTCGGGCCAGCGCGCTGACGCGAGGCGAGGCGATCCGCGTCTCGACCGGCGCCGCGATACCCGCCGGCGCGACGCGGTGATCCCGCAGGAGGACGTCGAGCTCGACGCGGGCCGAGGCGGATCGTGACCGCTGCAGCGACGAGCCCCGACGGCGCCCATGTCCGCGGCGCGGGCGAGGACATGCGCGCCGGCACGGTCGTGCTGCGCGCCGGGCACGGCGACTCGGGCCGGTGCAGCTCGGCGCCGCGGTCGCGGCCGGCGCCGGCACACTGCAGGTCGCATGCCGACCGCGCGTGGCGGTGCTGTGCACCGGCGATGAGCTGCGCGCGCCGGGCGAGCCGCTCGGCCCCGGCGAGATCCACAACTCCAACGCACCGATGCTGACCGGCCTGTCGCCCGGCGCGGGCGGGTCCGAGGTCGGCCGCGCCGAGTCGTGCTGCCCGACGACCGCCAGGCGACGATCGACGGGATCGGCGCCGCGATCGACAGCCTCCGACGTGGTGATCATCACCGGCGGCGTCTCGGTCGGCCCGCACGACCACGTCAAGCCCGCGCTGGCGGCGCTCGGCGTGCGCGAGCTGTTCTGGAGCGTCGCGCTGCAGCCCGGTAAGCCGACCTGGTTCGGGGTCGCCGGCGACGGCACGCTCGTGTTCGGTCTGCCCGGCAACCCGGTCTCGGCGGTCGTCACGTTCTCGCTGTTCGTCGCGCCCGCGCTGGCCGCGCTGCAGGGCGCCCCGGCCACCCGCGCCGCCGCACCCGACCGCCGTGCTCGGCGTCGCAACTGCCGCGCAACCCACGCCGTGAGCAGGCGGTCCGGGTGTCGCTGTCCGACGGCCCCGCAGGCGTGACCGCGGTGCCGACCGGCGCCCAGGGATCACACATCCTCAGCTCGCTGCTGGCGGCCGACGCGCTCGGCGATGATCCCGATGGGCGAGGGCGTCGTCGCCGCTCGGGGACGCGTCAGCGCTGCGCGCGCTGGCGCGCTGAACGCGACGGCTCGGCCGACGCTCGCCCGGATCCGTGACCGCGCTGCGCGACTGGCGCCGACGGACGTCCCGTCCCGCGCGCGCGATGATCGTCTCGCCGCGGCGCTCGACGGTGATCGCCCGCGACGGCGGCGTGCGCTCGGCCCAGCTGGCGAAGCTGACGATGGACGCCGACGACCTGCGAGCGGCTGTGGATCAAGCCCAACCTCGAGAACCTGGCGCGCACCTACTGGCGGTTCCTGACCCGCGTCACGCTCGGATCTGATCCGGGTCGTCTACGACGACGACGCGCGGTCGGTCGTGCTGCTCGCGCGGCCGTTGACGCTGTTGCGCTTCGATCCGCCCGAGCTACGTCGTCGAGCACGACCGCGGCCGCGTCACCTGGCCGATCCGCGACGGCCTGCTGGTGGCGCGCACCGGCCGGCGCTCGGGCTTTCTGCGGATCGACGTCCGGCGGCTGCCAGAGCCCGACGCGGCGCCGGCGGGCCAGGCGGCGGTCCGGATCGAGGTCGAGGTCGCCAACTTCTACCCGTCGATCGCGGCCGGCTTCTCGACCCCCGCTACGAGATGACCCAGTCGGTGCTGCACGTGCTGGTCACGCACGCGTTCCTGCGTTCGCTGGCCAACCTCGACCTCGCCCAGTCAAAGGTCGGCAGCGCTGACTCCCTGAGCCGGCAGCGCTCAGACCGTCGTCGACGCCCATCGCGCGCATCTTCGCGCGGTCGTGGCGGGCCGAGATCCGCCGCACCGTGCCCGAGCGCGAGCGCATCACCAGCGACTCGGTCGAGGCGCCCAGCGCGCCGTGGTAGCGGACGCCCCTGCAGCACGTCGCCGTCGGTCACGCCGGTCGCCGAGAAGAAGCAGTTGTCGCCCTTGCACGAGGTCATCGCAGGTGAGCACCCGATCGAGGTCATAGCCGGCGGCAGCGCGGCCGTCGCGCTCGCCGTCGTCGCGGGGATACAGCCGGCCGAGCAGCTGACCGCCGATGCACTTGATCGCCGCGGCCGAGATCACGCCCTCCGGGGTGCCGCCGATCCCCCACAGCAGATCGACGCGGGTGTTGTCGGTGACCGCCAGCAGCGAGCCGGCGACGTCGCCATCGGTGATCAGCCGGACCCGCGCGCCCGCGTCTCGGACCTCGGTCATCGCCGCGTGATGGCGCTCACGATCGAGCATCACGACCATCACGTCGCGGATGTCGGTGCCCTTGCGCTCGGCGATCAGGTCGCAGCGTCTCGGCGAGCGGGCGGTCGAGGTCGAGCAGATCGGCGATCTCGGGACCGCCGGCGATCTTCTCCATATACACGCAAGGGCCGGGATCGAACATCGTCCCGCGCTCGGACAGCGCGATCACGGCGATCGCGTTCGGCATTCCGAGCGCGCACAGCCGCGTGCCCTCGAGCGGGTCGACCGCGATATCGACCTGCGGTGGCGTGCCGTCGCCGATCTGCTCTCCGTTGTAGAGCATCGGTGCCTCGTCCTTCTCGCCCTCGCCGATCACGACGAACCCGTCCATCGCGACCGAATCGAGCATCGCCCGCATCCCGTCGACGGCCGCCTGGTCGGCCCCCTCCTTGTCGCCACGGCCGATCATCCGCGCGCACGACAGTGCCGCCGCCTCGGTGACGCGAACCAGCTCGAGCGCGAGGTTGCGTTCCGGGCGCGAGTTGGAGCTGCTCATGGGCCTCCGATCGTTCTCAGGGCACGCCAGCCTAACCTGCGGGGTAGCGATGCGTCGCCTGCTGCCCGACCCCGATCCCGGCCCGCTCGACGCCGCGGCGCTTGTCGCCGAGCTCGAGCTCGCCGACCGGGCTGCCGCCGATCGCCCGTACACGGTCGCGAACTTCATCGAGTCAGTCGATGGCCGCGCGCAGCTTCGACGGCCGCTCGTCGGCGCTCGGGGACGCGGGCGACAAGGCAGATCTTCCGGGCGCTTCGCTCGGTCTGCGACGTTGTGCTGGCGGGGACCGGCACGCTCGCCGCCGAGCACTACGGCCGACTCGTCCGCGATCGCCCAGTTGACGGCGCTGCGCGCGCAACGTGGTCTGCCCGCACAACCGCTGCTGTGCACGGTCACCCGCAGCGGCCGTGTCTCGCGCGGGATCCCGCTGCTCTCCGACGCGGCCGCGCGCGTGATCATCTACAGCGGCGCGCCACTCGATCTCGGCGAGGTCGCGGCCTCGGTCGAGGTCGTGCGCGTCGATCCCGCGCGGTTGTCGCTCGACGTCGGCGCTGCGCGATCTGCGCAGCCGTCACGACGTCCGGCTGGTGTTGTGCGAGGGAGGCCCAACCGTGCTCGGGCAGCTGATTCCGGAGCGCGCGATCGACGAGCTGTTCCTGACCCTGGCCGGCAAGCTGGCGGGCGGTGACGGTCCCGGCGATCGTCGCCGGGTTGCAGCTCGCCGAGCCGCTGGCGATGCAACTGTGCTGGCTGCTCGAGCAGGACGGTTCCCTGTTTGCGCGCTATCGCTTCGAGCATTGATCGCGGCGGCGCGAGCCCGCCTGGCGACGGACGCTGACGGATAGGGTTTCGCTCCGATGCCACGCGCGATCCAACGCGGGACCGCTGGGCTGCTGCCCTACGCGGCGATCGGCGACGGACCGCCGCTGATCGTGATCGCCGGGCTGTCGCCGACGACCGGGGTGCAGGGCGACCGCAGCGTGCGGATGACGCTCGCGCCGTTCCTCGAACTGGCCGGCCGGCGCCGGCTCGTGATGCTCAACCGCCGTCCGCACCTGCCCCGCGGGATCACGTTCACGCAGCTCGCCGCCGAGCACGCCGAGGCGATCGAGTCGAACTTCGGCGGCCGCGCCGATGTCGTCGGCATCTCGACTGGGGGCTCGATCGCCCAGCAGCTCGCTGCCGACCATCCCGACGCCGTGCAGCGGCTCGTGCTCGCGAGCACCGGCTGCCGGTTGGAGGGTGAAACCAAGGCGCTGCAGCGCCGCGTCGCGGCGCGGATCCGCGGCGGCGCGCCGCGGCGGGCGCTGGCGGTGCTGGCGGCCGATCTCGTGCCGCCGTGGCGCGGACGGATCCCGATCGCGCTGGCTGCGCTCGCCTACGGGCCACGCGTGCTCCAGCATGACTACGACCTCGACGACATGGCGACCACGATCGAGGCCGAGGACACGTTCGACCTCGCCGGCTGCCCGACGATCCGCGCACCGACGCTGATCTTCGCCGGTGCCGAGGACCGTTTCTACCCGCGCGCGCTGTTGGCCGAGACGGCGGCGCTGATCCCCGGCTCAGAGCTGACCGTGCTCGACGGCCGCGGCCACATCACGGCGCTGTCGGATAAGCGCTTGCGCGCGGCGCTGGCACGTTTCTTGGCCTGAGCGTCGCCGCGCTCAGAGTCGCTCGATCAGCATCGCCTGGCCCATCCCGCCGGCGGCGCACATCGACTCGATTCCGTAGCGGCCGCCGCGGGCGCGCAGGCCGTTGAGCAGCGTCGTCATGATCCGAGCACCGGTCATCCCGAACGGATGCCCGAGCGCAATCGCACCCCCGAACGGATTCAGCTGCTCGGGCTCGATCCCGAGCTGTTCGCGACACGGGACGATCTGCGCGGCGAACGCCTCGTTGATCTCGACCACGTCGACCTCGTCGATCGTACGCCCGCACTGCTGCAGCAGTGCCCGAATCGCCGGGATCGGCCCGAGTCCCATGATCTCCGGCCGGATCGCCGTGACCGTCGAGCCGACGATCCGCGCCAGCGGATCGAGGCCCAGCTTCGACGCCCGCTGCTCGGACATCACCAGCACCGCCGCCGCGCCGTCGTTGAGCGGACAGGCGTTGCCCGCGGTGACGGTCCCGTCGGGCGTAAACGCCGGCCTGAGCTTGGCCAGCAGTTCGAGCGTGGTTCCGGGCCGCGGACCGTCGTCGCGCATGACGACCGCCTCGGGCACGTCCTCGACCTCGCCGTCGCGTCCGGGGGTCTGGTGGGCGGCCACCGTCACCGGCACGATCTCCGCATCGAAGTGGCCGCCGTCGCGCGCCGCGACCGCCCGTCCCTGCGAGATCATCGCCCACTGGTCCTGCTGCTCGCGGGTCACAGCGCACCGCTGAGCGACGTTCTCGGCGGTCATTCCCATCGGGATGTAGACGTCGTAGAGCGAGCCGGGCGAACCGTCAAGCCTGCGATTGCGGGTGTCCTCGGTCATCCCGGCGCCGAGCCCGGCGCGCGACACAGCCTCGACCCCAGCGGCGATGTACTGCTCGCCCTCGCCGGCGCGGATCGCGTGGAACGCCATCCGGATCGTCTGCAGCGACGAAGCGCAGAACCGATTGACGGTGCAGGCGGGCACATGGTGGTCGATCCCAGCCAGTAGCGCCGCGGTGCGACCGACGTTGTAGCCCTGTTCGCCGGCGCCGGAGGCCGCGCCCATCATCACGTCGTCGGTCTGCGAGAAGTCGACGTTCGGGTTGCGCTCCACCAGCTCCCGGATCGGGATCGCGGCGAGCTCGTCGGCTCGCACCGAGCGCAGCGACCCCTTGCCCGCACGGCCGATCGGCGTGCGGATCGCGTCGACGATCACCGCCTCGGGCATCGGACCGGCGGCTGCTACAGACCGAGGCCGCGGACGCCGCGCTCGCCCCAGCCGAGGTGGTGGGCAAGCTCATGGCGAACGGTGCGGGAGACCTGCGCGCGCAAGCAGGTCGGGGTCGTGCCCGAAGTCCCGGGTCAGCGTGTCCTCGAAGATCAGGATCCGGTCGTGGAAGTAGTCGCGCGCGATCGTGTCGCCCTCGTACATCCCGTACGCACCCCGCTCCGCGCCGCCGTCGGTGACTACGATCGCGACGTGCTCGAGCGCGCGGTGGAACTCGAGCGGCAACTCATCGATCGCCGATCGCACGAGCGCCCGGAAGTCCTCGTCCGAGGACAGCGCATACTCGTCCTCCCCGGCCAGCGCCAGCCCGCCGAGCTCGCCATCGCCGTCGGCGTCCCAGCCGGCCGCGGCCAGCCGTTCCGCTCGCTGCACGATCAGCTCGAACTCCTCCTCGGACTCCGGCTCGCGCCAGTTGGCGAAGTGCACGAGCAAGAGCACGACCGCGCCGCCGATGATCACGGCACCGGCCGCGAACACGGCCAGCCCCTGCAGTACCCGCAGCGGAAACGAGTCGCTGAAGCCGAGCACGAGCGTGACCGCGCCGAGCCCGACGACCAGCGCCGCTGCCGCCGACAGCAGCACCCTGCGCACGGTCGGCGGTGACGATCCTGAGCTCATCGCATCGTTCGGGCGATCACGAGCCGTTGGATCTCGTTCGTGCCCTCGTAGATCTGGGTGATCTTCGCGTCCCGCATCATCCGCTCGACCGGATAGTCCTTGACATAACCGTAGCCGCCCAGGACCTGCACCGCCTCAACCGTGACCTGCATCGCGATGTCCGAACAGAACAGCTTCGCCATCGCCGTGTACTTGCCGACGTCGCGATCGCCGCGGTCGACCTTGGAGCAGGCCTGGTAGAGCAACTCCCGCGCGGCCGCGCAGCGAGTCTCCATGTCGGCGAGCTTGAACTGGATCGCCTGAAACGAGTTGATCGGCTTGCCGAACTGACGGCGCTCGGCGGCATATGCGGCGGCGTAGTCGGTCGCGCCCTGCGCGATCCCGAGCGCCTGCGCGGCCGCTCCCAGACGCGACACGTCAAGCGTCGCCATCGCGACCTTGAACCCCTGGCCGACCTCTCCGATCCGGTTGGCGTCCGGGACCCGTACCGAGTCGAAGATCGGCTGGCCGGTCGGTGAGCCGCGGATCCCCATCTTGTGCTCGAGCTTGCCGACGCTGAAACCCGGTCGGTCGGCCTCGACCACGAACGCGGTGATCCCGCGCGAGTGACCGACGTCGCGGTCGGTGACCGCAAACACCGAGTAGAAGTCCGCAACGCCAAGGTTCGTGATCCAGTTCTTGGTGCCGTCGATCACCCAGTCGTCGCCGTCGCGGACGGCGCGCGTGATCATCCCGCCCGGGTCTGACCCGGCGTCGGGCTCAGACAGCGCGAACGCCGGCGACCACTCACCGCTCGCGCAGCGCGGCAGCACCCGCTCCTGCAGCTCCGAGGAGCCGAACAGCTTGATCGGCAGCGTTCCGAGCTCCTGGATCATCAGGATCAGCGCTGTCGACGCGCACGCCTTGGCGATCTCCTCGATCGCCATGTTCAACATCAGCGTGCCGGTGCCGGTGCCGCCGTGCTCGACCTCGAACGGCAGCCCGAGGATGTCCTGGGAGGCAAGCAGCTCGCGCAGGTCCCATGGGTACTCGGCCGACTCATCGATCGCGGCCGCGCGCGGCGCTATCCGATCCTGCGCGATCTCACGAATCGTGTCCCGGAAGATCGAGGTGCTCCTGCGGGAGTGTGTAGGGAGCCGGCCAGCGCCGACATGCTTGGCCTCATCCTACGTCACTCCCGGCAGGAGCGACCGGGTCCGGCGGGCCTGTTACAGGCCCGCCGGGTGGCGTGCGACGTAGCCGCCGGTGTGGTCGTCGAGGTTCGAGTCAGGTGTTGGCCGCGTCGAGCCACCGTGGACCGGAGCCCGCCGGTGCTGTCGGGCCCCATTGGGCGGTGTCGAAGGCGCGGCCCGCGATCACCATCCAGGCGTGTCCGGCGTTGGCGAAGACCGTCACCCACCGGCCCCTGCCGGCGACGCCCCAGCTCTCCATCGAGCCCGAGGGCTCCGGGCTGGACAGGTAACCGGCGGCGTGCAGCACAAACCCGACCGCGCCGGAGCAGTCGTAGCAGCTGGACTTCCAGCTCCCGTGGCCGCCGGCGTAGCAGTAGGAGGTGCTGTCGATCGAGTTCGCCGCGGCGATCATCGTCTTGACGGCCTTCGGCGCGCTTGCGGGCGCGTCCGCCGTTCCGTTGGCGTTGATCGTCGCGGTCGGCGCGTTGGTGATCCCGACCCTGTGCTTGCCCTTCTTGGCCTTCGGGGCGGACGCCTCGACCTTGGCGACGTCGACGCGCAGCTTGCGCGATTGGGCGTAGCTGATGATGCCGTTGGCCTTGTAGCCGTTGGCGTTCTCCCACGACCTGACCGCCGCCGCGGTCTCCGGGCCGTAGTCGCCGTCGATGCCGCCGGTCGGATAGCCGTCGACGGTCAGATACGCCTGCAGCACGCGGACGTCATGGCCATGCATGCCCGGATGCAGCACACGGTTGCCGAGATGCTTGGACTGGCCGTTGCGAGCGACCGGAGCCAGCACCGGGTTGCTCTTGATCGTCTTCGACAGCGCGTTGTTGCCGCGGGTCGAGTCGTGGCGCTTGGCCTTGACCTTGACCGCGCCGGGCGCCAGACCGCTGCCGCCGTTGCTCTGCGTGTCGGTCGCCTTGGCGTCGAGCGCCTCGACCGTGTGCAGTGTCTTGATCGTTGCCACGTCAGCGGCGCCGGTGACCTTCAACTTGTAGAAGCGCTGAAAGCGCCGGATGTCAGTGGCGGTGGCGCCGGAGTAGACGCCGGTCGCGCGGGTGGTGAATCCGGCTTTGGTGAGGCCGGACTGAAGCGCCAGCACATCAGAACCCTTCGCTCCCGATCGCAGCACGCGGCTGCCGAGCGAATGGGCCGAAGCCACTGCCGTAAAGCCCAGAACGGCGATCGCCATCGTGGCGATCGCGGCGAGGCGAGGCACTACACGGATACGAGCTCGGGACACAACAAACCCTTCTCTTTCGCATGCCTTCGGGGTTAGCTGACGGGCTCGCGCTGAAAGAGTGCGCTACGCCGGACTTCCGGCGATTCGCCCCCGGGAGACCTGAGTCGATCTCCCTTCGGGTTCCCCGATCGCCGCAGGGTTTGGGGGGTCCCGGGGCGATTCGGCTGTGGGTGATTATCGGGTCGGCAGCCTACTACAGCTGCAAGATGCCTGTCACCATCCCCGTCCTTGCAGGGGTTTCGGAGGCGATCGAGTATCGAGCGGCACCGTTTCTGCGGGTAGGCTGTCGGCCGATGAGCATCGACTACACCCCCGCAGAGGTTGCCACGCTGTGGTCACAGGGGTCGATCCAGCTGATCGACGTCCGCCAGCCTCACGAGCACGAGGCCGGCCGGATCGCCGGCACCCGACTGATCGAGCTCGCCGAGCTCTCTCAGCAGGCCGACACGATCGACCCGAGCCGCCCCGTCGTGTTCTACTGCCGCTCGGGCGGCCGCTCGGCGATGGCGACCGAGGCGTTCGCGCAGGCCGGATTCGACGCGCACAACATGACCGGTGGCATGCTCGAATGGAGCGCGGCCGGGCTGCCGATCGAGCCCGACGGAGGCCACGTCGCGCAACCGTGAGCGCGCCTGCCGGCGGCGGTCGCGGCCAGCCAATCCGCGCTGCCCTCAAAAGGACGCCGAGCCCGCACGCTGGCGGGCTCGGCCTCGGGAACTGCGGGTCCGGCTAGATCTTCTGGACGTTGACGGCCTTCGGGCCCTTGGGCCCGGCCTCTTCCTCGTAGGACACCTTCGCGCCCTCGGCGAGTGAGCGATAGCCGTCTGCCTGAATGCTCGAGTGGTGGACGAACAGGTCGCGGCTGCCCTCATCGGGCGTGATGAAGCCGAACCCCTTCTCGTCGGAGAACCACTTGACTGTTCCGGTTGCCATTGGCAATTTCCCTCCGGGGAATTGAAGTGCTGCTACCCGGACGGGAATTCATGCCACCCGAGGCCTGCACCTACTTGTCGCCGCCGTTGCGGCCTATCGGCGGGGAAGGTAGCACGGCTCAGGAATTTTCAATAGTCGCGCGTCGAACCTTCACAGGTTCGTCACAGATCATCATCTGCGGGACGAGCCACCGATGGATGACCCGATGCCCCTTTCAGGCGGGACGGCGATCCCGCTGCGCGAGATCGAGCTGCGCGCCTCCCGTTCCTCGGGGCCGGGCGGGCAGCACGCCAACGTGACCTCATCGCGGATCGAAGCCAGCTTCGACGTGGCGGCCTCGACCGCGCTCTCCGACGACCAGAAGCGGCTGATCATCGAACGGCTCGGCCCGGTGGTGACCGCGGTTGCCGCAGGACGAGCGCAGCCAGGCCCGCAATCGCGAGTTGGCGCTCAGCGGCTGCGCGGCCGCCTGATCGCGGCACTGGCGGTCCGCCCGCCTCGCCGCTCGACCCGCCCGACGCTCGCCTCCGAGCGCCGCCGCGAGCAGGCAAAGCGCCGGCGAGCGGAACTCAAGCGCCGACGCCGCCCGCCGCGCTCAGAGCCCGACTCCTGATCCGGCGCGTTGCGGGCCGCATGCTAAATGGCCTCTGATGCGGTGGTACGTCGACGGCATGAACGTGATCGGCACCCGGCCCGACGGCTGGTGGCGCGACCGTGACGCGGCGATGCTCGGGCTCGTGCGCCTGCTCGAGAACTGGGCCGCGGCCGAGGGCGAGGACGTCGTCGTGGTGTTCGAACGGCCGGCGCGTCCGCCGATCCGCTCCAGTGTGATCGAGGTCGCGACCGCGCCCAAGCCAAAGGCGGACGCCGCCGATGACGAGATCGTCAGGCGCCTGGCGGCCGAGGCTCAGCCGGGGCTGGTGCGCGTCGTTACCTCCGACCGCTGGCTGGCCGACCGCTCGATCGCAGCCGGCGCCTCGGTCCAGGGCGCCGACGGCTTCCGCTCGCTGCTGGAGCAGTTCTAGTGGCAGCTATTGGTAGGAAGCGGGGCCGCATGCGGCCCCGCTCCGATCGGCGCATGCGCCGATCGGCCGGGCGGTGCATGCACCGCCCGCTCGAACATTGTTGATTGCGTACAGAGGGGGTGTACGTGGATCACAACGTTCGCCGCCGGTAGGTGGCGCACGGGCTACCGCGGTTCGCGCTCGGGCCACGAAACGGGTCTCTCGCGCGCATGCGTGAGGGCGACTTCCCCGGGCTTGGCAGAATCAGTGGTAATGGCCGACCAGCAGACCACGGATCCACCGCCGCCGCAGCGCGGCCGCGCGCGCCTCCGGCGCCCGGGAACCACGGCTGGAAGGTCACGCCCGCGCCCGACGGCCGTGGCGCCCAGCAACGCCCCGATCAACCCCCGCGGCCGAACCCGCAGGCGCTGGTGGATCGTCGGCGTCGTCGTCGCGCTGTTGGCGCTCAACGTGCTGCTCGCGCACGAGACGCTGTCGCCCAACGCGCCGGTCCGCGTCCCCTACAGCCCGACCTTCATCGGCCAGGTCGAGGCCGGCAACGTCCGCGAGGTCGACTCCAAGAGCGATGCGATCACCGGCGAGTTCATCAAGGCGATCCGCTACCCGGCCGACGACGACAAGGTCAAGCCGACGACGAACTTCGAGACCCAGATCCCGTCGTTCGCTGACAACCGCAAGCTCGACGGCCTGCTGCAGCAGGACAACTCGCTCGGCAAGCCGGTCGTGACCGATGCCTCCAACCCCGAGTCCGGTGCCTCGACGCTGGGTGCAGATCCTCGCTCAGCTTCGGCCCGACGCTGCTGTTCCTGCTGCTGATCTTCTTCGTGTTCCGGGCGATGAGCCGCGGCGGCGGCGGCGCCGGCGGGCTGATGTCGTTCGGCCGCTCGCGCGCGCGGCGCGTCGAAGCCACGACCAGCACGTCACGTTCGAGGACGTCGCCGGGATCGACGAGGCCAAGGACGAGCTGACCGAGATCGTCGACTTCCTCAAGAGCCCCGACAAGTACCTCGCGCTCGGCGCACGGATCCCGCGCGGCGTGCTGCTGTCCGGCCCGCCCGGCACCGGCAAGACGCTGCTCGCCCGCGCGGTCGCCGGCGAGGCCGGCGTCCCGTTCTTCCAGATGTCGGCGTCGGAGTTCGTCGAGATGATCGTCGGCGTCGGCGCCTCCCGCGTGCGTGATCTGTTCGCCCAGGCCAAGACAGACGGCTCCCGCGATCATCTTCATCGACGAGCTCGACGCGATCGGCCGATCGCGATCGGCCGGCGGGCCCAACCTCTCCGGTGGCCACGACGAACGCGAGCAGACGCTCAACCAGATCCTCACCGAGATGGACGGGTTCTCCCCGCGCGAGTCGGTGATCGTGCTCGGCGCGACCAACCGCCCCGAGGTGCTCGACCAGGCGCTGCTGCGCCCCGGCCGCTTTGACCGGCGGGTCGTTGTCTCACCGCCCGACCGCGCCGGCCGCGAGGCGATCCTCCGCGTCCACACGCGCTCGGTACCGCTGGAGCCCGACGTCGACCTCGGCTCGATCGCCGCCTCGACCCCCGGCATGGTCGGCGCCGACCTCGCCAACCTCGCCAACGAGGCGGCGCTGCTGGCCGCCCGCCGCCAGCACGGCAAGGTCGCCAACCAGGACATCACCGATGCGCTCGAGCGGATCGTGCTCGGTGCCGAGCGCAAGGTGATGATCTCCGACGAGGACCGCCGCCGGACCGCCTACCACGAGGCCGGCCACGCGATCATGGGGATGCTCACCCCCGGCGCCGATCCGGTCCGCAAGGTCTCGATCATCCCCCGTGGCATGGCGCTCGGCGTCACCTTCTCCGCGCCCGACGCCGATCGCTTCAACTTCGACGAGCGCCACCTGATCGCCCAGATCAAGGTCGCGCTCGGCGGTCGCTCGCGCCGAGGAGGTCGTGTTCGGCGACATCACCACCGGCGCCGAATCAGACATCCAGCAGCTGACCCGGATCGCCCGCGGGATGGTCGGGCGCTGGGGCATGAGCCCGGCGATCGGGCCGATCGCGGTGCTGCCCGCCGACGGCCAGAGCCCGCTGCTGCCGGGCGTCTCGGAGACCTCGCAGCGCACCCAGGAGCTGATCGACGACGAGGTCCGGCGGATCGTCGACACCGCGCACCGGGAGACGACCGAGACGCTGCACGACCCACCGCGCCAACCTCGACTCGCTCGTCGCCGAGCTGCTCGACGCACGAGACGCTCGACCAGAGCGCCGCGTATCGCGCCGCCGGGCTGGGGCTCGACACCGAGGCCGAGCCCCCGGACGCGGTGCCGACACCCGCGATGCTCGCGGGCTCCGATCCGCCGGCCGGCAACGGCCAGCCACCGAGTCAGTAGCGCCAGCGCGTCAGTCGCTGAGGCGCGTCATCCGCGCCAGCGCCTCGTGGCACTCGACCACGCGCCGCTTGACCGGGTCGTTGTCCGGCCGGTCGTGGACCAGGTCCCAGGTGCGGTCGGCGACCTCGCGCGCGTTCTCCGGCGTCGCGGTCTCCCACAGCCGTTGACGAGCGTCAGCTCGAACTCGCGGATCTGATCCTGCGGGTTCGCCCGGCGCCATCCGCGGCAACGGCTCGCCGGTCGCCTCGCGCCACATCCCGGTCGCCACCAGCAGTCGATTGCGCAGCTCGATCTGGTCCATCGCGGCAATGGTAGATATCACGCCGCGAGTCTGCGCCGCCACGCTCCGATCAGACCTGCGGCAGCTGCTGGGAGGCCGACAGTAACGGCGCGAACAGATCGCCGTCGGCGGCGACTCGCCGTCGCACGTCGTCGGGACCGAAGCTCAGCTGCGCCGGATCGCGGTCGTCGCGGCAGCGCCGGACCTCGTCCCAGCCGACCGGTGTCGAGATCGTCGGAGTCGGCCGAGCGCGAACCGAGTAGACGTTGACGGTCGTCTTGTGGCGATCGTTCTGGCTCCAGTCGACGAGCACGCGGCCCGGGCGAAGTCGCTTCGTCATCCGGCTGACGACCAGCTCGCGGCAACCGCTGCTCGAGCAGCTCGGCGACGGTCTTCGCAAATGGCTTGGTCTGCTCGTAGGTGACCTCCGTGTTGAGCGGGACGTACATCTGCATCCCCTTCGAGCCCGAGGTCTTGACGACGCTGCGCAGCTCGAAGCTGTTCGAACAGGCCGTGCAGGACGAGCGCCACCTCGCAGCACTCCGGCAGGCCGGCGCCCTCGCCCGGATCGAGGTCGAACACGAGCATCGTCGGGCGCTGCGCGTGATCGCGCAGCGACAGCGACGTGTGCAGCTCGATGTCTGCGAGGTTCGCGAGCCAGACCAGCGTCGCGCGATCCTGCGCGAGCGTGTACTCGACGTCCTGAGACGCGCACCGTCTGCACCCATTCGGGCCGGTGTGACGGCGACTGCTTCTCGTAGAAGTACGGCGCGTCGACGCCGTTGGGGTAGCGCTTGAGCGTCAGCGGGCGATCACGCAGATGCGCCACCAGCACCGGCGCGATTCGCGCGTAGTACGCGATCAGGTCGCCCTTGGTGAAGCCGGTCTGCGGGTACAGCACCTTGTCCCAGTTGGTCAGCCTCAGCGGCCGTCCGTCGACGGTCACCCCAAGCGCCCCGTCGGGGCGCCGTACGACCTCGTCAAACAGGTCCTCCGGGTCCGGCCGCGCGTGGTCTGGCCCGGGCTCGGCGTCCGCTACGGATTCGGGCTCGTCGGCGACCGGCTCGCGCACGACCTGCACGGCCGGGATGTCGTCGCGCAGCCCCTTGAACGAAGGTGCCCGCATCACGCCGTCGCCGGTCCACTCGCGAAACTCGATCTCCGCCACCAGCTCGGGCGCAACGAACTGCGCGTTACGCGGCAGCTTCGGGGGGTCCTCGAACGGGGCGGTCTCGGTCCGCAGCGGCTCAAGCAGCCGTGTCAGCTCGGTCAGCGTCCGCTCCGTGAACCCGGTCCCGACTCGGCCGGCATAGCGCAGCTCGCCGTCGCGGTGGTAGCCCATCAGCAGCGCCCCGATCCGAGCCGCGCGCCGGCCCTCGCCGGGCAGCCAACCGCCGATCACGAGCTCCTGACGGCGGAGGTGCTTGATCTTGACCCAGGCTCCCGTCCGGCGCCCGGGCACGTACCGGGAGTCAAGCCGCTTGGCGACGACACCCTCGAGCCCCTGGGCCTTGGTCGCCGCCAGCAGCCGCCGTCCGGCCTCGTCGCCCGCGTGCGCGCCCGGCACCCGCCACGCGGGTCCTCCGATCCCGAGCGCCTCCAACCGCTCGCGGCGCCGGTCGTAGGCCAGCCCGGTCAGGATCTCCCCGTCGAGGTACAGCAGGTCAAAGATCGCGTACACGACCGGGGTCGAGCTCGACAACCGGCGGACCGCATTGGGGGACGTGACGTGCATCCTGCGCTGCAGCCGCTCGAAGCTCGGCTTGCCGTCGTCGTCAAACGCGACCAGCTCGCCGTCGAGCACCAGTTCACGCATCCCGAGGTCGCCCAGGATCGCCTTCACCTCGGGGTAGGAGTCGGTGATCTCGTTGAGGTTGCGGCTCTCCAGCCGCAACCGGCCGGGCTTGCAGTACGCGATCGCGCGGACGCCGTCCCACTTGACCTCATAGGACCAGCCCGAGCCGTCGGCCGGCGGGCGGCCCGCCTCGGCGAGCATCGGCACCAGCCGTTCGGGCATCGGCTCGCGCTCGCCACCGGCCGCGGTCGGGCCAGGCGGATCCATCCGATGGATCATCCAGTCGTTCTCCGAGCCGCCGCCGTCGGCCCGCCGGCCGATCGGAAATAACCCGTAGCGACCGTGCAGCCGCTCGCCGGAGAACGTCACCTCGACCTTGTCGGCGTCGAACTTGTGCGTCTCGTAGGTCCCGGTGTCCCAGATCGACATCGTCCCGGCGCCATACTCGCCCTTCGGGATCTCGCCCGCGAACGTCAGATACTGAAGCGGGTGGTCCTCGGTCCTGACCGCCAAGCGATTCTCCTTCGGCGTCGGCGGGATTCCGTTCGGAATCGCCCAGGAGGCGAGCACGCCGTCGTGCTCAAGGCGCAGATCCCAGTGCAGCCGGGTGGCGTGATGCTCCTGCACGACGAACCGCGGGTGCTGCGCGGCGCCCTGCACCGAACCCTTGGGCTCGGAGGTTCGCGCGAAATCTCGTTTGTCGCGGTAGCGCTCGAGCCTCTCCGCCATCCGCTTGAGGCTAAACGCCGGCGCCTCGGGCGACGAGCTCGCGGATGATTTCCTGCCTGATCGCCTCGGCGTCCTCATGCACTTGCCGCCAGCCGTAGCGGAGCACCAGCCACCCGTGCGCTCGCAGCATCAGGTCGTTGGCCCGGTCGCGCCGCAGCTGAGCGGGCGAGTGGTGGTTGCCGAGCCCGTCGAGTTCGACGATCAACTTCGCCTCCCGATACACGGCGTCACAGAGGATGCCGTGGACGCGCACGTTGACCTCGTCGGGCATGGGGATGTCGAGACGCTCACAGGCCAGCAGGAAGTCGTCCTCGAGCACGCTCAGCGTCCTGGCCAACCGCGGGTCGTGGTGCTCGAGCGCGTCGCGCAGCATCGTCGTTCCCGGCCGGCCCTGCCCGCACATCACGATCAGCGCAGCGACGTCGAGCCGGTGCTGGAAGTCGAGCACGGCGAGAGCTCGCCGCACGAGCCTGCGTTCCCCGACGGCGGCCAGGTCGAACACGGTCTGGTGAGGATGCGTGACGGGAATCCCGCGGTGGGCGCACCGAGCGAGGGCGCGCCGGTCGTGGATCACGAGCCCGCCCGGCGTTCGCGTGCGCCGGGGCGTGGAGACGTGTGACTGAGACGGCGGATGCAGGATCAGGCCCTGCCACCACGCCGCCGACATGTGGCTCAGCATCGCCCCCGGGCCGGCGTAGAGCACCGCCTCCCATAGCCTGGCCTCGGCGGTCGCGCCCGGACTCCCGACGGCGTACACCCCAGCCAGCCGCACGTATAGGTAGCCGGCGTGAATCCAGTTGTCGATCGTGCTGGCGCTGACCTCGAGCCGACGGAGCTGAGCTCGAGTGATCAGCCCGCCCTGCCGCGTCGCCACCCGTCCCACCCGAACCTTGGACATCTGGCCCAACCCCTGTGGGCGATCTGTCCAAGCTTCGGGCACCCGGCCAGCGTCACACGAGCTGCTGTCACGAAACCAGACGTGTTTGACTCAGGTTCGTACCGATGCGCGTCGTCACCTGGAATGTCAATTCGCTCAAGGCGCGGATGCCCCGTGTGCTGGAACTGCTCGCACAACACGAGCCGGACGTCGTCTGCCTGCAGGAGACCAAGGCCAACGCGGACGCGTTTCCGGCGCTCGAGCTCGACGGCGCCGGTTATCAGTCGGTGCACGAATCGGGCGGCCGCTGGGCCGGCGTCGCGATCCTCGCCAAACGGCAGCTGTCGCTTGCGCAACCGGCGTACGGACTGCCCGACGACCCGGTCGCCGACGAGGCGCGGTGGTGCGAGGCGACCGCCGACGAGATCCGCTTCGTGAGCGTCTACGTTCCCAACGGCAGGACGCTCGACAGCCCCGAGTACCCCCGCAAGCTCGCCTTCCTCGATGCGATGGCGGCTCGTGTCGCGCAGCTGCGCGAGAACGGGCCGGTGATCGTCTGCGGCGACATGAACATCGCCCCGGCCGACGCCGACGTGTATGACCCCTCCGCGTTTGCGGGCGGCACCCACGTCAGCGCGCCGGAGCGCGAGCGGCTGGACGAGATCCAAGCCGCCGGCGAGCTCGTCGACGCCTACCGCGAGCTGCATCCGCAAGACGTCCAGTACACGTGGTGGGATTACCGCGCCGGCCACTTCCACAAGGGCCTCGGCCTACGGATCGATCTCGCGCTGATCTCGCGCGAACTGCGGCCGCGGCTCACCGGATGCGGCATCTACCGCGACTATCGCAAGGGCTCAAAGCCCTCCGATCACGCCCCGCTCGCGCTCGAGTTGTGAGCCACGCCGACGATCGTCGGGCGCACCGTCGGCGCCAGCGCTCGGCTGGCGTCCGTGCTCGATCCACTCGATCGTCAGCGGCGAGGCCCGTAGCGCCCGCTCGGTGGAGCGGTTCGGCCGGCAGCCGTCGGCGAGCAGCCGGTGCGGACGCTCGAGCAGGTCCTGGACAGCACCGAGCACCGAGCCGGCGGCGGCGCGGACGTGCTCGAGGAACAGCAGTCGGCCGCCGGGCACGAGCACCCGTGCGATCTCGGCCAGCGCAGCATCGAGATCGTCGACCGAGCACAGCACCAGCGTCACCACGACCGTGTCGAACGTGTCGTCGCCGAACGGCAGCCGTGGAAGCCCGGCCCGCACCAGCGAGGCGCCACCCGGTCGCCGCGAGCTCGCCGCGCGCAGGTGCTCGATCATCTCCGGGCTCGGGTCAGACAGCGTCAGCCCGGTCACCGCGTCGGGATACCAGGGCAGGTTGGCGCCGCTGCCGGCGCCGAGCTCCAGCGTCGCACCGCGGGCCGCCGACAGCAGCCGTTCGCGCGTGACCGCCTGGCCGGCGCGATCCGAGCGCCGCGCGAGCGCCGGATAGTAAGCGGCGAACAACCGCCGACGCAGGTCGCCGGGCATCGGCGGCCACGGTAGCTTCTTCGCCAACGTTTACGCGCACACGAGAGGATCATCCTGCAGATGGCACGGATTCTGGTGGTCGACGACGAACCCGCGGTGCGGCGTGCGCTGGAGCGCGCGCTGAAGCTCGAAAACCACGAGGTGGCGCTCGCCGAGGACGGCGAGCAGGCGCTCGACGCGCTTGCCTCCCAGCCTGCCGACGCGGTGATCCTCGACGTGATGATGCCTAAGCTCGACGGTCTCGAGGTCTGTCGCCGGCTGCGTAAGTCCGGCGACCGCACGCCGGTGCTGATGCTGACCGCCCGCGACGCGATCGACGATCGCGTCGAGGGACTCGACGTCGGCGCCGATGACTACCTCGTCAAGCCGTTCGCGCTGCGCGAGCTGCAGGCGCGCCTGCGGGCGCTGCTGCGCCGCTCCGGCGACGGCGCCGCCGACGGCGAGAAGCTCACCTACGCCGACCTGATGCTCGATCCGGTCGCGCACGAGGTGTACCGCGGTGACCGCTTGATCGAGCTGTCGCGAACCGAGTTTCTGCTGCTCGAACTGTTTTTGCGCCACCCGCGCCAGGTGCTGACCCGCAGCACGATCTTCGAGAACGTCTGGGGCTATGACTTCGGCCCGACGTCCAACGCGCTCGGCGTCTACATGGGCTACCTGCGCCGCAAGACCGAGGCCGGCGGCGAGCCGCGCCTGCTGCACACGGTCCGTGGCGTCGGCTACGTGCTGAGGGACTGAGCGTTCGCGGATGCCGCTGCGCAGGCGCCTGTCGATCATCGCCGCCGCATCGGTCGGGATCGCGATCCTGGCTCGCATCGGCGGTCTGTTACCTGGTCGTCCGCCACCAGTTGCAGGGTCAGATCGACGACTCCCTGCGCGCCCAGAAACAGGCGATCGAGAGCCACCAACTGGGTCTCGACGCGAAGCTGCCGACGATTTCGGCCAGCGCCGGCGGCCCCGCGCAGTACCAGCAGGTGGTGCTCTACAACGGGCATGTCGGCGATCGGCTCGGGAACATCGCGCTGCCGGTTGACAGCACGACGCTTGCGGTCGCCCAAGGCAAGGCCCAGATGTATGTCACCGACATCCAGGAAGGCCGCAACCACCTGCGGATGATCGTGTTCCACGTGCCCGTCGTGATCGGAGTCAACGGGCCGATCGAACCCGCCGCGGTGGAGCTCGCCCGACCGCTGAACAGCGGTCGACAGCATCCTCTCGAGCCTGCGCCTGGTCCTGCTGTTTGTGCTGATCGGCGGCGTGATCGTCGCCGGCACGCTCGGCCGGATCGCGAGCCGACGGGTGCTCAAGCCGCTCAAGCAGGTCGAGCGGACCGCACAGCAGATCGCCGAGACCGACGACCTCTCGACTCGCATCAACGTCCACACCGACGATGAGGTCGGACGGCTGGCGAGCCGCTTCAACCAGATGCTCGACCGGCTGCAGCGCTCACGCAACGCGCTCGACGAGTCGGTCCGCGCCCAGCGCCAGCTCGTCGCCGACGCCTCACATGAGCTGCGCACGCCGGTCACGAGCCTGCGGACGAACATCGAGATCCTGCTCGCAGACCGACGAGCTCGACGCCGACGAGCGCCGCGCGATGCTGACCGACGTGGTCGAGCAGTCCGAGGAGCTGGCCTCGCTGGTCAACGACCTGATCGAGCTCGCCCGCGGCGACAGCCGGGCGCCGAGACCGAGGACGTGCGCCTTGACGGGATCGCCGAGGAGTCGCTGGCGCGCGCCCAGCGCAACGCGCCGAAGCTGCGTTTCGAGGCGACGATCGAGCCGGCGCTGATCGAGGGCGTCGCCGAGCGGCTCGGTCGCGCGATCAACAACCTGCTCGACAACGCCAGCCGGCACTCGCCGCCCGACGGGACGATCGAGCTCTACGCCGGCCCGGCCGGGGTCACGCGTCCGCGACCACGGCGCCGGCGTCGATCGAAGCCGACCTCCCCTACCTGTTCGACCGCTTCTACCGGGGCAGCAACTCGCGCGGGCGCCAGGGGTCCGGGCTCGGACTGGCGATCGTCCGCCAGGTCACCGAGCAGCACGGCGGCACCGCCGCGGTCGCCAACGCGCCCACCGGCGGCGCCGTGTTCACGCTGTCGCTGCCGGCGACGCCGATCGGCGACGACGAGCCCGACAGCGCAGCCCGAGCCGGTCGAGCATTCCGCGGCGCGCCGCGGCCCGCTGCGGATCAGCTGACCGGCGCCTGCGGCCGCGCGGCCTTCGACGACCCGCGCCCGCCGCGCGGAGATGAACTGGCGGCGCAGCGCGAAGAACACGATCACGTACACCGGCACGACCGCCAGCAGCAGCAGCGCCCGCTCGACGGGTCGCCGAACAGCGCCGCGAGCCCCAGCTCGACCGCGATCGCCGGGATCGCGGCGAGCAGCGCGGTATGCGCTCGGTAGCCGGTGAAATGCTCGCGACCGACGACCTCCATCGTCCCCAGCGCGCAGATCACCAGCCCGACGATCAGCGCCAATGGCCGGATGGTCGACGCGTAGCCGTACGATCGCGGCGACCAGCCCCGCGAAGATCGCGAACTCAGATACCGGCACCTGCCGAACAGCCCGGCCGGACGCTCGCCCTCGGCGCCGAGCATCGCGTCCCGAGCGACGCCGGACGTTCTCGGTCGCGGCCTGCTTGCTCGGCCACGTCCTCGCGCCGGGTCGACGCGACGGCGCGCGGCGCGCCGCGGAGGACGAGCGCCGCTTGCGCGCGCGCTTGGATTTGCCGGACGCCACGAGAGCGTCAGAGCATAAAGCTCGCTCAGTCCCAGCGCGACGGCCAGTCCCAACGTGACGTCCGCCGCGCAGCGCGCGACACGCCGAGACGGCTCGTCGATCTCGCCGTGGCGACGGGCGCGGCGGCTCCGTCGGCCTGGTGACCGCCGGCACCGCACCCGCCAGCGCCGTCACCGGCAACTCGCGCTCGACCGTCCCGCCCTCGCCGTCGGCGCCGACCGAGATCACGCGCGCGCCCGCCCGCGAGGCGACGCAGCGCTCGAGCTCGGTTCCGCGCAGGAGCGAGCGCAGCGCCGTCGTCGGCGGCGAAGCCGGCCGGCAGCCGTCCCGGTCGCGATCGCCTGCGCGGAACACCGGCAGCCGCTCGGGCTCGCCGTCCATGTGCACCGACAGGCTGCCGCCGACGAGCCCGAGCCCGTCGACGTCGGCGCCGCGAAGCCGCCGCTCATCGTGATCCCACCCTCGAACCAGCACATCGCCCCGGCGCTCAGCCCGGCGAGCACGATCCCGCGCTCCCAGGCGGCGCGCATCATCTCGTCGACCGAGTGCTCGCGCCAGACCGCGAGCATGTTGCGCATCGAGCCGCCGCCGACGTAGATCACGTCCTGGGCCAGCAGGTGCTCGCGCGGGTCGATCCGGTCGCGGCCAAGGTGAAACAGCGACAGGATCGACGGGCTCGCACGGCCACGCGCTGAAGCGCTCGTGAAAGCGGGTCGTCTGCTCACGCGGGTCGCCCGAGGCGGTCGGCAGAAAGCAGATCCGCGGCACCGGCTTGCCCGTCAGCTCGAGCGCGAACCGGTCCAGCGCAAGCGTTGACTCCATCGTGAACCCACCGCCGCCCATCGCCAGGATCCGGCGAGCCGGTCATGACACGGAGACTAAGGCTCGCACGCAGAGCGGCGAGCGGCGACAACGGCACCGGCTCGCCCAGGTAGCGGACCGGCAGATCCTCCTCGGCGATGCCCCGCCGTCGGCGCCCAGCGTAAGCATACCGGGCCTGGGAGACCGGCCGCGAGGACACGACCTCGGCCAGCTCGGTGCCGACGAAGTGCAGCGCCGCGCCATCGCCGACCCCGTAGCCGGCCGGCATGCCCGTCGGCAATCGCGTCCAGGAAACGCGGTCCGCCGGCCCGGCTCCTCGTTGTAGTGGACGGCGTTGGAGTACGGCAGGAAGCCGAGACCGCGCAGCCGCCGCTGCGGGCCCTCGTGAAATCCCGACAGCACCTCGTCAAACCAGCACAGCGATCCGGCCGAGCCGCCGCACAGCACGCACGCCCGCCTGCCACGCGTCGTGCAGCGCGTCGTCGATCCCATGCGCCTGCCAGGTGCCCGATCAGCGACACGAGCGAGCCGCCGCCGACGTAGATCACGTCCTGGGAGAGCAGGTGCGCGCGTGGGTCGCCGACGCCCGGTCTCGCGCCGGAACAGCGAGATGTGCGAGGGCTCGCAGACCGACGACGGAAACGCGCGGTAGAACCGCACGACGTAATGGTCGGCGTCGCCCGAGGCGGTCGGCAGAAAGCAGACCCGCGGGCGCGCGACGCCCGTCAGCGAGAGCACGTGGTCATCGAGCAGCGTGTTGCCCCACTCCATCGAGAAACCGCCGCCGCCGAACGCGACGATCTGAGGCGGGCGCGCTGCGCTCCCTGGGGCTGCGCTCATGGCGTCGAAAGCTACGTTCGCCAGCGAGCGCCCGCCATTGGCCCCGTGGCCAAAGATCGGGGCCGCTGATATCGCCCCGGGCGCCGACGCGAGCGCGGCGCTAGCTGCCGGTGCCGGTGGCGCCGCGCAGACCCGTCGGCGTGGTGTCGTCCATCTCGCGAAACAGCCCGGTGACGACGAACACGACCTGCTCGGCGATGTCGACGGTGTTGTCGCCGATCCGCTCCAGGCACCGCGCGACGAGGATCATGAACATCCCCCACTCGCGCATGTCGACGTCATCGCCGATCTCGACCGCGCGCTTGAAGATGTCGCGGTTGAGGCGGTTGATCTCGGCATCCTGGCGGACCAGGTCCTGGGCCATCTGCACGTTGCGCGAGGCGAGCGCCTGCTTGGCCTGTAGCACCTGGGAGCGGGCCTGCAGGCCCATCTTCTCGATCGCGTCGAGGATGTCCTTGTCCTTCGGCGACTCGTAGCCCGACAGCGGCACCAGCTTGGCGATGTTGACGCACTGGTCGCCCATCCGCTCGATGCAGCGGATCACGTGCAGCAGCGCCGCGACGATCCGCAGATCGGAGGCCACCGGCGCTTGGCGCGCGAGCATCGACAGGATCCCCTGATGGACCTCCAGGTAGCGGCCGTCGATCCGGTCGTCATCGGCGACGACCATCGAGGCAAGCTCGACATCCTGGTAGGCGATCGACTCCTGGGCGCGGTCCAGCTGCGAGATGACCAGATCCAGCCCGCCGAGCACCTGGTGCTCGAGCTCGACGAGATCCTCCCGGAACTGGTGGCGGGTCTCGCGCATCGAGATCAACCGAACTTTCCGGTGACGTAGCGTTCGGTCCGCTCGTCGACTGGGCTTGGTGAAGATGTCGTTGGTCGGGGCGTGCTCGACGACCTCGCCGTCGAGCATGAACACGGTCGAGTCGGCGACCCGGGCGGCCTGCTGCATGTTGTGGGTGACGATCACGATCGTGTAGCGCTCTTGAGCTCGTCGATCAGCTCCTCGACCTTCAGCGTCGCGATCGGATCAAGCGCCGAGCATGGCTCGTCCATCAGGATCACCTCGGGCTCGACCGCGATCGTCCGCGCGATGCAGAGCCGCTGCTGCTGACCGCCGGAGAGGCCGACGCCGGGCGAGTTCAGCCGGTCGGAGACCTCGGACCAGAGTCCGACCGCCCGCAGCGAGCGGTGCGCCCGCTCACGCATCGCGTCGCCGCGGATCCCGGCGAGCTTCAGCCCCGAGGCGACGTTGTCGAAGATCGACATCGTCGGGAACGGGTTGGCCTTCTGAAAGACCATCCCGATCTGGCGGCGAACCGCGGTGACATCGACCTGCGACGCCGTAGATGTCCTCGTCGTCGAGCAGGACCGTGCCCTCGGCGCGAGCCTTGGGGATCTCCTCGTGCATGCGGTTGATGCAGCGCACGAGCGTCGACTTGCCGCAGCCCGACGGGCCGATGATCGCGGTCACCTGGTTGGGCTCGAACTGGAGGTCGACCTGCTTGATCGCGCGGTGCTCGCCGTAGTAGGCGTCAAGATGCTTGATCGAGACGGTGTGGCCCTGCGCGGGCTCCAGCCGGGCTCGCTCCTCGGCCGCGGATTCGGACGGCGCCGGCGACGCCTCCGGCGCCGATGACGACGTGACCGGCGTGACGCTCTCGGTGGCCGGCTCGGTTTCGGGAAGGTTCACGTTCTGTTCCATGATGGCGGTGTCGGCTCTGGGTCGAGGGCGAGAAGTCGTTAGCCGCCGAGCTTGCGGCGGCTGCGCTCGTTGAAGATGCGTGCGACAAGCGAGACGATCAGCACGAACACGATCAGCACCAGCGCCGCCGCCCACGCCTTGGCGTGATCGGACGGAGTCGCGGACTCCGACAGGGTGAAGATCGTGACCGGGATGTTCGGCAGCGCCTGGCTCGGGTCGGTCGTGAATGCCGAGGTTCGAGAACACCGATGAGCGTGAACAGCAGCGGCGCGGTCTCACCGGCGACGCGGGCGATCGCCGAGCACGGCTCCGGTGATCAGCCCGCCGGCGGCGGTCGGCAGCACCACGCGGGTCACGATCCGCCAGCGGCGCAGGCCGAGCGCGAGCCCCGCCTCCTTGAGCGAGCTCGGTACCAGCGCCAGCACCTCCTGCGCCGAGCGCGCGACGATCGGCAGCTCGACGATCGCCAGCGCGAGCGCCCCGGCCCACCCCGACTGCTGGTGGCCGAGGACGAGCAGTCCCATAGATGAAGATGCCGGTGACGATCGTCGGGACGCCGTTGAGGATGTCGAGCGCGAAGCGGATCGTCGAGCCGACCTTCGCCGACGCGAACTCGGTGGTGTAGACCGCGACCAGGATCCCGATCGGGATCGAGATCAACGACGCCAGTCCGATCAGGATCGCCGAGCCGACGATCGAGTTGGCGATGCCGCCACCGCTCGGATCGAGGAAGTTGGTCGAGGGCAGCTGTGTCAGGAAGTCCCAGCTGATCGCCGGCGCGGCCTTGATCACGACGTCGACGATCACGAGCGCCAGCGCCGCGATCGCGAACACCGCCGCGAACGTCGACAGCACCATCATCACGGTGGTTGACCGCCTTGCGCCGGCGGTTGCCCGCGCTGCCGCGTAGCCGCGACGGATGCGGAGCGCCAGGTGTCTGCGCAGCGACCGACATCAGCGCGCCTCCGAGCGGCGGATGATCAGCCGCGCGATCGAGGTTGACGATCACCGAGATCACGAGCAGGATCGCGGCCAGGTAGATCAGCGAGGACTGCTCAAGGCCCGGGTTCGCGCTCTGATACTCCGAGGCGATCCAGGACGCGATCGTGCCGGCCGGCGCGAACAGCGACGCCTTGATCTGGGTGACGTTGCCGATCACCTGCGTGACCGCGATCGCCTCGCCGAGCGCGCGGCCGAGCACCGAGGATCACCGCGCCGACGACCCCGGGCTTGGCGATCGGCAGCACCGTCATCCGGATCATCTCCCAGCGGGTCGCGCCGAGCGCGTAGGCCCCCTCCTTGAGCTGGCGATCGGTCGCGCTGGAACACCTCGCGGGTGATCGAGGTGATGATCGGCAGCGCCATGATCGTCAGGATCACGGCGGCCGACAGCATCCCGTACGGCGAATAGGTGCCGCAGAACAGCGGGATCCAACCGAGGAAGCTGTGCAGGAACGGCTCAGGTGCTTGGCCATGAACGGGCCGAGGATGATGATCCCCCAGAGTCCGAGGATCACGCTCGGGATCGCCGCCAGCAGCTCGACCAGGATCGCGACCGGCCGCCGGATCAACTGCGGCGCGAGCTCGGTCAGGAACACCGCGATCAGGATCGCCAGCGGCGTCGCGACCAGGATCGCCACCAGCCGAGCTGACGAACGTGCCGTAGATCATCGCCGCGGCGCCGAAGCACGTCGTGGACCGGGTCCCACGTCTCGGTCGTCAGGAAGCTCAGGCCGAAGTGCGAGATCGCGGCGCTGGCGTTGTTGAAGACGGTGATCGCGATCCAGACGATCAGCACCACGGACACCAGCCCGGCCAGCCCGCAGATCGCCTGTGAACGCGGGCTCGCCGATCCGGTCGGTCAGCTTGACGTGGGCATCGGCAAGGCGCCGCCGCGGGGATTGCAGAGGCGGTGCTCACGGGATGGGTCCCACAACCGACGGGCCGCTCGCACTGCAGCGGCCCGCCGATCGTGTGGTCGTTTGCTCAGATCCGAGGTCCCGCTATTGGATCAGCTTGAGCGTCTGCTTGTCGGCCGCCACGACCGGGGCCGGCAGCGGCGCGAAGTCGAGCTTCTGGACGCCCTCCTGCCCGGTCGTGATCGCCCAGCCGATGAACTTCTGCAGCCCGGACGAAACGGCCGCGCTCGAGCCCATCTTCGGGACGATCACGTAGGTGAACGTCGAGATCGGGTAGGCCGTCTTGGCCGAGGCCGGCGGGTCGACGAGCGAGATCCCACCGGTGCCGCCGGACGGGATCGTCGTGACGGCGTGTGCCGCCGCGGCGATCGACGCCGGGCTCGGATCCGGGTATTGCCCGGCCGCGTTCTGGACCAGCGCATTGTCGAAGCTGTTCTGCAGCACGTAGGCGATCGCGATGTAGGCGATGCCGCCGTTGGTGGCCTGCAGCGCTCCGCCGACGCCCGAGTTGCCCTTGGCGCCGAGACCGCCGGGCCAGTTGACCGTGGTCGCGGCCCCGATCTTTGACTTGAACGCCGAGTCGACGTGCGACAGGTAGTTCGTGAACGCGTAGGTGTCACCCGAGCCGTCGGTGCGGTGGATCGGGGTGATCTTCGTCGACGGCAGGTTGACGCCCGGGTTCAGCTTGGCGATCTGCGGGGCGTTCCAGGTGGTGATCTGGCCCGTGAAGATGTCCGCCAGCACCGGGCCGGTCAGCTTGAGCTTGTTCGGCACGCCCTTGACGTTGTAGGCGACGTCGGTGGCGGCCAACGCCCACGGGATCTCGACGCAGCCCTTGCAGGCGGTCGCCTCTGCGCCCGTCATCGGCGCGTCGGACGCTCCGAAGTTGACCGAGCGGCCGGTGATCTGCTGGATTCCGCCGCCGGAGCCGATCGGGCCGTAGGTGACCGCGACGTTATAAGCCTCGTTGTAGGTGTTCGCCCACGACTGCAGCAGCGGGGCGACAAGCGTCGACCCGGCGCCGACCAGCGTCGAGGCGCTGCCAACGGAGGAGCCGCTGCTGCCTCCGGAGGACGCCGCGTTCGCGGTCACGGTCTTGGTCGAACTCGAACTGCCGCATGCCGCAACCGCGAGGGCCGCGAAGACCGCGATCAGTCCGGCAATCAGTCGTCTGGTAGGCACTGTGGTGTCGTCTCCTTGGGTCACGTCAGGTCGGTCGCAGTGTCGGCCCTGGTGGGCGCGCCCGTGTGATCGATCCGTGAACGGTTCGTTGTCGTTGCGTATCGCTCCGCCGACAGCCGGTACCCGAATCCGAAGTGGGTGTGGATGAAGCGCCAGTCCGGAAGCGCGGCCTCGAGCTTGACCCGGAGCTTGCGGACATACACGTCGACGGAGCGGTCGCGGGGTCGCATCTGACGCCCCCACACCAGCGTGAACAGGTCCTCGCGCGCGACGATGTGATCGGCCCGGCGGGCCAGCTCGGTCAGCAGTCGCAACTCGCGGATCGAGAGCATCAGCGCCCGACCCTCGGCCCTGGCCAGATGCTCGTTCGGCATGATCTGCAGTGGCCCGACCGTCAGTACCTCGGGCCCCGCGTGGGCGACTTGCGACACGCCCACGATCGTCGCCACGGCCTGCCCGCGGCGGGTTATCGATCAGTGACGAACGTGTGAACGATCTGTGACCGCGGCACAGCCGGCACGGCCGAGTCGACCCGGACCTCTGGTGATCGACGCGTTCAGCCGGCCAGCGCCGAGTCCAGCTGCGCCACCGGCTCGGGCGCGGGACCGGAGCCCGGCGCCGCCAGATACTCGGGCGCGAACCGATAGCCGACGCCGAAGTGGGTGTGGATGTAGTTCCACGACGGCGAACCGGCGCGCAGCTTCTGCCGTAGCTTGCGGACGAACACGTCGACCGATCGGTCTCCGTGCGCCATCGCGTAGCCCCAGACCCGCTCGTAGATCTCCTCGCGGCGCAGCACCCGATCTGAGCCCGACAGCAACTGCAGGATCTCGAACTCGCGCGCGGTCAGCTCCAGCGACGCATCGCGGGCGTAGGTCTGGTAGAGGTCCGGGCGAATCGTCATCTCGCCGAAGCTCTGGGCCGATTCAACGGTCGGCATCTCCGCTCGGCGGTGGCGGCGGGTCGCCGCCTCGATCACGCAGATCAGCTCCTCCGGGTGGCAGGGCTTCGTGATCCAGGCGTCGGCTCCGAGCCGCAGCCCGCGGACGCGCTGTGCGACCGACGACGGACCGGTGCAGACGATCACCGCCAGCCCGGGGAGCCGCGCGCAGACCTGCTCGAGGTATCCCCAGCCGGTCGGGCCGAGGATCGCCAGGTCGACGACCAACGCGTTGAGTCGCATCGCCACCAGACCGTCGACGCTCATCGGGGTCGACAGCGACCGGTACTCGGAGCCGAGCGCGTCCAGGCGCTTGGACAGGACCTGCATGAACCCTGGGTCCCGGTCGAGTATCGCCAGCCGCAGCCGGCCGGGCACGCGCTGGGGCGGACTCGGCGCCGCGGCCGGCGCCTCGCTGCGATCGATCATCGACATGGCGGGCACTCTATTGCACACCTCCGACCACCCGCCGGCCACCCCACAGCGGGTCACAGGATGTTCACGTGCAAACAGCGCACGTTCTCGCGACCTCGAGCGGTGATCGTCGGGGGTCGGGCTGACGAAAGCCATCGGTCGTCTTAAAGCTCAGCTAAGGAAGCCGCCGATATCCTCGCCGAGTGCGGCCCTCGACAGACGGCCGTCGTTGCTCCACGACACAAGGGTTCAGATGGCGTCCCGAAAGGCAGACAAGGAAGCCGCGCGACAGCGACGGCTCGAGCAGGAGCGAGCGGCGCAATCGGCCGCTCAGCGCAAGCAGCGGCTGACGATCGCCGGCAGCCTGTTGATCATCGTGATCGCCGTCGCGGTGGTGCTCGTGATCGTGCTCGGGGGCTCGAGCTCCAGCGACCCGACGAATTCATCGGACGCCATCCACCCGCAGAGCAAGCACGCCAAGACCGAGGCGGCGAAGGTCGAGTCGCTGCTGAAGGGGATCCCCCAGCACGGCAACGCGCTCGGCAACCCGAAGGCGCCGGTCACATTTGTCGAGTACGGGGACCTCGAATGCTCGATCTGTCAGGAGTTCGCGCTCGGACCGCAGCAGCAGCTGATCGCCAACGAGGTGCGCGACGGCAAGGTCCGGCTCGTCTACAAGTCGCTCGAGACCGCCACCTCAGAGCAACCGAACGACCCGTCCAATGTGTTCATCGAGCAGCAGTCGGCGGCGTATGCCGCGGGCCCGCAGTCAAAGGCCTGGAACTACATCGAGCTCTTCTACCACGAGCAGGGCAGCGAGGGCACGCCGTACGTGACGACCGACTACCTCACCGGCCTGGCCAAGCAGGTCCCCGGTCTGGACGTCCCCAAGTGGAACAACGAACGCTTCAACCCGGCCTACGCCACGCAGATCCAGCAGGAGGCCCAGCAGATCAAGAACATGGGTCTGCAGCATTCGACGCCGACGCTGATCGCGATCGGCAAGCACAGCCAGACCAAGCCGGTGCAGGGCCTGATCACCTACGGCCAGGTCCAGTCGATGATCAAGTCGGTTTCCTCGTGAGCAAGAACCTGCGCCGGGTGATGATCGTGATCGCGATCCTCGGCCTGGCGCTGGCGGCGTACCTGACCTACATCCACTATTCCGGCAAGCCGCCGGCGTGCACCGCCGGCGATGCCTGCCTGAAGGTGCAGACGTCGGTGTACTCAAAGCTCGCCGGCGTTCCGGTCGCGCTGATCGGGCTGCTCGGCTACATCGGGATCGTCGCCAGCCTGCTGCTGCCGGACCGCGAGCAGACGCGCCTGGCGACGCTCGTGCTGACGGTTGTCGGCGTCTGCTTCAGCGGCTATCTGACCTACCGCGAGCTGTTCACGCTGCACACCGTCTGCGAGGAATGCGCGACCAGTGCGGTGCTGATGGCGCTGCTGTTCGTGAGCGCGCTGACGCGCTACGTGCTCGGCGAGCCGATCGCCGACGCGCCGCCCCCCGAGACGTCGGGCCCGCAGGTTGGTGGCGGGCGTTCGGGCAAGCGCTCGCCGCAGCAGAAGATCGCCTCCTGAGCGCCCGGCAACGTCCGAGGCCCGTACCATGATCCGGCGGGTGAGCCCGATCTTCACCCGCAGCGCGTGAGCTGGCGCTCGACGCGCGCCTCCGGGCAGGCGAGCCGGCGCGTCGCGGTCGCCGACCTCGGGTCCAACTCCTGGCGAATCGTGATCTTCAGCTACGGCGCCGGGCCGTGGTGGAAGCGCACCGACGAGCTCTACGAGACGGTCCGGATCGGCGCCGGCCTGGCCGCGACCGGTCGGTTGTCGGACGAGGCGATCGACCGTGGCCTGGAGACGCTCGGCGTGTTCGGCCGGTTCGCCCGCGCCAACGGCCTCAGCAGCGAGGACGTCCACGTGGTCGCGACCTCGGCGATCCGCGACGCATCAAACGGCCGGGAGTTCCTCGAGCGGGCACAGCAGGAGTCGGGGCTGACGATCGAGATCCTCGGGGCGACCGAGGAGGCGTTCTACGGCTACGTCGCCGCCGTCAACACGTCGACCCTGAACGACGGAGCGGTGCTCGACATCGGCGGCGGCAGCCTGCAGCTGACCAGGGTCGAGGGCCGGCACAACACCGAGATGGCCTCGTTTCCGCTGGGCGCGGTGCGCGTCACCGAGCAGTTTCTGTCGGATCCCGCCCCGCCGAAGCGCAAGCAGCTTCAACGGCTGCACGAGTACGTCGACGAGCAGCTGCGGTCCGCGACGTGGGCGATGCACCTGCAGCCGCGCCCGCCCCGGTTGATCGGCATCGGCGGCGCCGTGCGCAACCTTGCCGCGGCCGCCCAGGAGACGATCGGCTCGATTGACCTCGGCGTCCAGGGCTTCGTGCTCACCCACGAGATGCTGCGCGAGCTGGTCGCGACGCTGGCGGCACTGCCGGCATCCGAGCGAGGCGAGGTGCCGGGGATCAAACCCGGCCGCGGCGACATCATCCTCGCCTCGGCGGTCGTGCTCGAGCGGGTCGTCGACCGTTGCGGGTTTGCCGGGATCGAGGCGACCGAGGCCGGTCTGCGCGAGGGCGTGTTCCTCGGACAGGTGCTGCTGTCGCCGGCCTCACCGCTGATCGCCGACGTCCGCGACGCCGCCGTGCGGAACCTCGCGATCCAGTACGAGGCCGACCTGCGCCACGTCGAGCACGTCGCGCGTCTGTCGCTGCAGATGTTCGACTCGATGACCGACGCCGGCCTGTTCAGCCCTCGTGACGGCGAGCGCCAGCTCCTGTGGGCCGCGGCGATGCTGCACGACGTCGGGATGACGATCTCCTACGACGATCACCACAAACACTCGCGCTACCTGATCGAATCGGCGGAGCTTCCCGGGTTCGATCCGCGCGAGCGTGCGCTGATCGGCCAAATCACCCGCTATCACCGCAAGGGGATTCCGAAGCTCGGGGCGATCGGGCCGCTGACCAACGGCGACGACGCCGACCTGCTCGATCGCTGCTCGGTGATCCTGCGGCTCGCCGAGCACCTCGAGCGCGGCCGCGACCAATCGGTCTCAGAGGCACGGTTGCGCACCAACGGCGACGGCGTCGACCTGCACCTCGAGGCCGGCGGCGATCTGACGCTGCCGCGCTGGTCGGTCGAGCGCTACGGCGACGGCGAGGCGTTCGAGCGCGTGTTCGGCCGCCGGCTGCTGATCGGCTGACGTTTTTCACATTTCGATAACCGTCCCAGCGCACCCGATTCCCTAACGTGACGGGATACGATGCGCCGAGATGCTGTGGCTCTTACGACACGCCGAGGCCGTCGACGGCACCCCCGACGACCAGCGCCCGCTGACCGACCGGGGGGTCAGGCAGGCGCAGGACGCCGGTCGCGCTCTGCAGGCGCTGGGGATCGCGCCCGACGCGTGCCTGTCGAGTCCGAAGCTCCGTGCCCGCCAGACGGCGGAGATCGCCTGCGAGCCGCTCGGGCTCGAGGTGACGATCGACAGGCGGCTGGCCGGCGAGCCGTTCGATGTCGACGATCTCGCGGCGGGCCTGGGCGACGTGCTGCTGGTCGGACACGACCCCTCGTTCACGCTCACCTTGCACCAGCTGACCGGTGCCCAGGCACGGATGAAGAAGGGCGGGCTGGCGGGGATCGCCAAGGGCGAGCTGGTCACGCTGCTGCGGCCGAGCGAGCTGGCCGCGATCGCCGGACATCGAGCCGCCGCCTCCTGAAGGTGGCGCGGGCTCGCCACTGACACCGACAGGGAGTCGACTCGAGATGACCGATGTAGCCGAGCCCGAGGCCAACCGCGATCAGGCGCAGGGACCCGAGCTGTCCGCTCCCGAGCTGTACCTCAACCGCGAGCTGTCCTGGCTTGATTTCAACGACCGCGTGCTGCAACTGGCCGAGGACGACCAGCTGCCGCTGATCGAGCGGCTCAAGTTTCTCGCGATCTTCGTCTCGAACCTCGACGAGTTCTTTCAGATCCGGGTCGCCGGTGTCCACGACCAGCTCGAGGCGGGGGTCGACGCGCGCGGGCCTGACGGTCTGAAGCCGGCCGAGGTGCTGCAGCGGATCCGAGAGCAGGTGCGCGCGCAGGACGCCCGCCATGCGCGGGCGTTCGGCCAGGTCGTCTCGCCGGGACTCGCCGAGCATGGCGTCCGGATCGTCAGCTGCGACGACTCCGGCGCGTCGCCGGAGGCGATCGAGCGCCACTTCCGCGAGCAGATCTTCCCCGTGCTGACCCCGCTGGCGGTCGGCGCCGGCCGGCCGTTTCCGTACATCTCGGATCTGTCGTTGTCGCTGATCGTGCGGCTGCACGACCCGGACTCCGACTCCGATGAGTACGCGCGCGTGAAGGTGCCCAAGGAGGTGCTGCCGCGGTTCGTCGAGATCGACCGCGACACGTTCATCCCGCTCGAGGACATCATCGCCCGCCACCTCGACGCGCTGTTTCCCGGGATGAAGATCGTCAGCCACGAGCTGTTCCGCGTTACCCGTGACGCCGACTTCGAGGTCTCCGACGAGGCCAACGACCTGCTGCGCGCGGTCGAGGACGAGCTGCGCCGGCGGCGGTTCGGCGAGGTCGTGAGGCTCGAGGTATCGGCCTCGATGGATCCGGAGCTTCGAACCCGGCTGGTCGACTGGCTCGACCTCGACGACATCCAGGTCTACGACGTCGAGGGCATGCTCGATCTCGGCGACCTGTGGGCGATCGTCGGCGCCGTCTCGGGCGGCCACGCCGAGCTCGCATGGCCCAACTGGACCCCGCTGCCGGCGCCGGTCAAGGCCGGCGACACGGACTCAAAGCCGGACCTGTTCGAGATGATGCGTGCCGGCGATCTGCTCGTCCACTTCCCCTATCAGTCGTTCACGACCAGCGTCGAGCGGTTCGTGCGCCAGGCGGTCGACGACCCGAACGTGCTCGCGATCAAGATGACCGTGTACCGGACCTCGGACGACTCGGCGCTGGTGCCGTCGCTGATCGCCGCAGCCGAGAAGGGCAAGCAGGCGGTCTGCATGGTCGAGCTCAAGGCCCGCTTCGACGAACGGCTCAACATCCACTGGTCACGGGCGCTGGAGGAGGCGGGCGCGCACGTCGTGCACGGCATCCCGGGGCTCAAGACCCACGCGAAGGCGATCCTGATCGTCCGCCGTGAACGCGGCACAGTTCGCCATTACACGATGATCGGGACCGGCAACTTCCACGCCCGCAACGCCCGTCTGTACGAGGACTTCGGCCTGTTCACAACCGATCCCGAGATCGGCGAGGAGGTCGCGAACCTGTTCAACGCGCTGACCGGCTACGGCCATCCGGAACCACAGCGCAAGACGTTGGTCGCGCCCACCTGGCTGCGCAAGCCGACCGTCGCCGAGATCGAGCGCACCGCCCAGGCCTACGCCGACGGAGACAGCAGCGCCCGGATCGTGATGAAGATGAACTCGCTGGTCGACCGGAAGGTGATCCGCGCGCTCTACGAGGCGGGGCGGACCGGCCTGCCGATCGCGCTCAACGTCCGCGGCATCTGCTGCCTAGTGCCGGGCGTGCCCGGGGTCTCGGAGTCGATCGAGGTCACCTCCGTGGTCGGACGCTTCCTCGAGCACTCGCGGATCTACTCGTTCCACCGCGGTGACGAGCACATCTATTACATCGGCTCGGCCGACATGATGCCGCGCAACCTCGATACCCGGGTCGAGCTGCTGACCCCGGTCGACGCGCCCGAGCTCAAGGCCGAGCTGCAGGACACGCTCGATCGCTGCCTGGCCGACGACACGTATTCATGGACGCTGGACGCCGACAACGTCTGGACACGTCAGACCGGCCGCACCCGTTCGGTCCACCAGGAGCTGATGGAGCGCACGCTCGAGCGCGCCGCCGCGATCGGCGGCGACTGAGCCGCCCCACGTCAACGGCCCCCGGCGGACCTCGAGAGGTCCAGCGGGGGCCGCGATCGCGGTCGTGTGGTCGGGAAGGAAGCTACTCAGCCCGCGTTCGGGGCCTTCGCAGGCCGCACGCCAAGCGTGACCTTGATCTGCTTGGTCGCGCCGTCACGCTTGACCGTCAGCGTGATCGTCTGGCCCGGCTGGTACTGGAACACGGTGGCGATGAAGCCGTCGGTCGTGGTGATCTTCGTGCCGTTGACGGCGGTGATCAGATCGCCGGGCTGGAGCCCGGCCTTGTCGGCCGGCGAATTGGACACGATCGGGGGCTGGCCGTCGGCGCTGCGGCTCGCGATCCGGGCGCCGTTCTCGCTACCGGGCACGAGCGAGACGCCGACGTACGGGTGCTCGACCGTCTTGCCCGAAATGATCGTGTTCGCGACCTTCATGTCGATGTTGCCCGGCGTCGCGAAGCCGATCCCGGAGCTTGAGCCTTCGCCGGTCTGGCTATTGGTGTTGTCGGTCTCGATCTGGTCGTTGAGCCCGAGCACCTCGCCGTCTGCATTGAGCAGCGGGCCGCCCGAGTTGCCGGGGTTGATCGCGGCGTCGGTCTGGATCGCGTCGGGGATGTTGAAGTTGTTCGGCGCGGTGATCGTGCGCCCGGTCTGCGAGACGATCCCGGAGGTGACGGTCTCGGGCAGGCTGAACGGGCTGCCGATCGCCACCACGTCGTCGCCGACCTGGGCCGAGGCCGAGTCCGCGAACGTCAGCGGGTGTAGCTCGGAGGCCGGCGCGTCGACCTTGATCACGCCGACGTCGGTCGACGGATCGGTGCCGACGAGCTTGGCCGCGGCGACGCTGCCGTCCTGGAAGGTGACCTTGATCGAGCTCGCGCCCGCGACCACGTGCTGGTCGGTGAGGATGTATCCCTGCTTGTTGTAGACGACTCCGGCGCCCTCGTCCTTCTGCTCACCCGAGCTGCCGCCGAACAGGCTGCTGCCGCTGGAGCCATGGGTGGTGACGACGATGTCGACGACCCCCGGGCCGGCCTTCTTGTAGATCTGGTTGACCGTCAGCCCGCCGCCGTTTGAGAAGGAGGCCGGCTCCGTGGCGCCGCTCGTCGAGCTGGCGGGGCTCGTCACGGTCTGGGTCACGGTGTGGCTCGTGCTCGAGCCGCAACCCGCGATCGCCAGTGCCGCGAGGACGGCGCCCCCGGCGACCGGAATCCCTGCACTGAATCTGCGCATGGCTATCGGTTTCACTCCTGATCGAAACGCTTGCTGTTGCCGTAGTCGAATCTGACCGACAGCCGTGAGAACGCTGTCAGAGTTGGCAAAGAAGTCCGTAAGAGGCTAGTCCGTAACCACGCCCCATCGGCGGGCTACCCGCCGGTCACGAACTCGAATACTCGTCGGCGAGCTCGACGAAGTGATCGAGCGCCTCGGGATTGGCCAGCGACTCGCGCGAGGCAGCCTGATCGGGCGGCGTGCCGGTCAGGATCCGTTTGACCGGCACCTCGAGCACCTTTCCCGACAGGGTCCGCGGGACCTCGGCGATCTGGCGGACCTCGTTCGGGACGTGGCGCGGCGAGCAGTCCTCGCGGACGCGCGCGCGGATCGTGGCGATCAGCTCGTCGTCGAGCTGGGCACCGTCGGCGAGCACCACGAACAGCGGCATCCAGCCGTCGGTCTGTTCGCGCGGAAGATCGATCACGAGCGCGTCGAGCACCTCCGGCACCGACAGCACCGCGCGGTAGATCTCCGACGTTCCCATCCGCACCCCGCCGCGGTTGATCGTCGAGTCCGAGCGGCCGTAGATCACCGCGGTGCCGCGGTCGGTGATCTCGATCCAGTCGCCGTGGCGCCAGATGCCCGGGTACATCTCGAAGTAGGACTCCCGCAGTCGCGAGCCGTCCTCGTCTCCCCAGAAGTAGATCGGCATCGACGGCATCGGCTGGCAGATCACGAGCTCACCAACCTCGCCGACGAGCGCGCGGCCGTCGGGATCGAACGCCTGCACGTCGCATCCCAGCGAGCGTGCCTGCAGCTCTCCCAGATACACGGGCAGCGTCGGCACGCCGCCGACGAACGCGGTGCAGACATCGGTCCCGCCCGAGGTCGAGAACAGCCAGGTGTCCTCCCCGATCTCGTCATAGACCCACTGAAACCCCTCCGGCGACAGCGGTGAGCCGGTCGAACCGACCGCGCGCAGCGCGCTCAGATCGCGGGACCCGCCGCCGGTCGCCGAGACCTCGGCCTTCAGGCACGACGCGAGGAACGCGGCGCTCGTGCCGAACGTCGTGATGCCGGCGTCGGCGCTCAGCTGCCACAGCCGCTCCAGCGACGGGTGGCCGGGGTTGCCGTCGAACAGCACGATCGCCGCATCGGTCAACAGCACCCCGACGAGGAAGTTCCACATCATCCAGCCGGTCGTCGTAAACCAAAACACCCGGTCGCCCGCCTGGGCGTCGAGGTGCAGGTGCATCTTCTTGACCTGCTCGAGCAGGATGCCGCCCTGACTGTGGACGATCGGCTTGGGCAGCCCAGTCGTGCCGGAGCTGTAGAGCACCCAGAGCGGATGATCGAAGGCAACCTGCGCGAACGACAGCTGCGCATCCTCGGGGCCGAGGAACCCCGGTTGCCAGCCCGAGCCGTCCAAATAGCCGAGCCGCACCACGTGCTCAAGCCCCTCGATCTCGGCCGCGACCCGGTCGATGATCTCGGCGCGATCAAACTCCTTGCCCCCGTAGCGGTAGCCGTCGATCGTCAACAGCACCTTCGGCCGGATCTGCGCAAACCGATCGATCACACTGCGCGCACCGAACTCAGGCGCCGCCGAGGACCAGATCGCGCCGATCGAGCCGCAAGCGAGCAAGCACGCGACCGTCTCGGGGATGTTCGGCAGGTACGCGCAGACGCGGTCGCCCTCGCCGACCCCGAGCGACCGCAGCCCCGCGGCGATCCGGGCCGTCTCGCGCCGCAGCCGTTCCCATGTCCAGCTGTCGAGCTCCGGGCGCGTCTCGGACGTGTGCACGATCGCGATCGCGTCGGGGTCCGTGCCCCGGAAGATGTGCTCGGGATAGGAAACCGTGCTGCCCGGAAACCACTGCGCCCCCGGCATCCGGCGATCGCCGAGCACGGTCTCACCGCCGTTGCCGAAGCTGACGTCGAAGAACTCGACGATCGTCTCCCAGAACAGCTCGAGCTCTGACACCGACCACTGCCACAGCTCCGCGTAGGAATCGAAGCTCAGCTCGTGGCGTTCGCCCAGCCAGCGCTCGTAGCGCCTCAGCGTCGAGGACCGCACCGACTCCGGCGACGGCGTCCACAGCAGCTTCGGGTCCTCGCTCACCGATCCCAGTATGCGCAATCCATACACTGCGCGCGGTGCCGTGGGCGGGTGGGCTCGATCTGCTCGGAGCGGTCAAGCTCGGGCTGCGGCGCGAGCTCGAGGCGATCGATGACCCGGCCGAGCGCGAGCACGCGTACGCGGCGATGGTCGCAGCGGCCTACGAGCGCGGGTCGGCAATCAACATGGCCTCCTACTTCGAGATCGACGATGTGATCGACCCGGCCGACACGCGTCGCTGGATCGACTTGCTGTTCAGCGGCGATCAGCAGCCGCCGTGGTGGCGCCAGCCCTACAAGCGGCGCCTGCAGATCGACAGCTGGTGAGCCCGGGCCGTCAGCTCGAGGCGCTCGCCAGCGGTATCCGCGACGGCGGCTCGGCGGCGCCGGGCAGCGACACCAGCACCCGAAGCCCACCCTGCTCGGGGGCGCTCAGCGCCATCGCGCCCCCGTGCGCGACCGCGACCGAGTGCACGATCGAGAGCCCGAGCCCGAACCCGTCGGGCGAACGGTGCAGCCGGCGGAACGGCTCGACCAGCGTCCGCGCCTGCTCGGGATCGATCCGTTCGCCGCCGTTGACAACCTCGACGACGGCTTCGTCGCCGCGCATCGCGGTCGTGACCAGCAGTCGGCCGTCGGCGACGTTGTGCCTGATCCCGTTGTCGACGAGGTTGAAGATCAGCCGTTCCAGCAGACTCGGATCTCCGGTCGTCGGCGCCGGCGCCAAGCGTGCCTCGATCGTCACCGCCGCGGCGCGGGCTCGGGCCTGCAGATCGGTGACGCAGTCCCCTGCCAGCACCGCCAGATCGGTGCGCTGCTCGCGTCTGGCCGCGCCCTCTGAGCGAGCGAGCAGCAGCAGGCTGGCGATCAACCGTTCGCAGCGGTCGACCATCTGGCCCAGCGCCTCCCCCATCGCCCGCAGATCCTGCTCGGACGCGTCCGGATCTGACAGCGCGATGTCGATCTCGGTCCGCATCACCGCCAGCGGCGTCCGCAGCTCGTGTGACGCTGAGGCGACGAAGTGGCGTTGGCTGGCAAACGCGGCGTCGAGCCGCTCGAGCATCCCGTCGAACGTGTCGGCCAGCTCCTTGAGCTCGTCGGTAGGCCCGCGCAGCGCGATCCGCTCGCCGAGGTTCTCGCCCGAGACCCTCCGCGCGGTCGCCGTGATCCGCCGCAGCGGCGCCAGCGCGCGCCCGGCCAGCAGCCACCCGATCACCGATGACAGCAGCGTCATCACCAACAGCGCGACGATGTACTCGACCAGCAGCGTGTGCAGCGCCTGGTTGATCACCTGATGCTCGACCGCGTGGACCAGGCGCGCCTCGCTCGAGCCCGCCGGGAATCCGAACTCGGCGCCCTGCTTGGGGTGCATCCCGAGTCGGCGCAGCGCGTCGTGGAGCGGATGGCGACCGAGCAGATTGCGGCGGACGAGCAGGTAACCGATCGTCAACAGCGCCGCGCCGGAGACCAGGAAGACGGCCGCGTACAGCGCCGTCAGACGCAGCCGGATCGTCCGCAGGCGCGAGCCGTTCATCGCGGAGCGCTCACCCGATCCGGTAGCCGACGCCGATCACCGTCTCGACGACCGGGGGATCCCCGAGCTTGCGTCGCAGCGTCATGATCGTCATCCGCACGACGTTCGTGAACGGGTCGGTCTGCTCGTCCCAGACGCGCTCCAGCAGCTGCTCGGCCGAGACCGTCGCCCCGTCGGCGGACATCAGCGTCTCGAGCACGCCAAACTCCTTGCGCGCGAGCTCGATCTTGCGCCCGCCGCGGGTCAGTTGCCGGCTCGCCGGATCGAGCTCGAGATCATCGTGGCGGAGCACCGGCGGCCGGCTCGGCAGCGCCCGCCGCGCGAGCGCTCGGATCCGGGCGACCAGCTCGGCGAACCGAAACGGCTTGGCGAGGTAATCGTCGGCGCCCAGCGCCAACCCCTCGATCACGTCCTCGAGCTCCCCCGACGCAGTCAGCATCAGGATGCCGGTCTCGGGCCGCTCCTCACGGACGCTGCGACAGACATCGTCGCCGTGGACAAGCGGCAGCTGGCGATCGAGCACCAGAACGTCGTAGCGGTGCAGCCTCGCCTTCGACAGCGCCTGCCGGCCGTCGGGAGCCAGATCGACCGCCATCCCCTGCCGCCGCAGCCCTCGCGCGATCGCGTCGGCGAGCCGCACCTCGTCTTCGGCGACCAACACACGCATGCGATTCAGCATGGCACGCCCGCGCAGCGGCGCGGCGCAACCGCCCTTCCGGCTATCCGAGCTGCGTTCGCAACAGCTCCCAGGCCCGCGCGAGGTCGGCCTCGGTCGTCGCCGGGTGGCCGATCGCCAGACGCAGCACCAGCCGACCGTCGAGCCTGCCGTGCGAGATGAACATCTCGCCGCTCGCGTTGACAGCGTGCATCAGCCGCTCGTTGTGCTCGTCGCTGCCGTCGTGGCGAAAGCAGACAACGCTGAAGTGCCGCGGCGCGCACAGCTCCCACCCCGGCGTCTCGTCGATCCAGCACTCGAAGCGCTGCGCCAGCGCAACCCCGTGGCGGATGTGCTGCTGCAGCCCGGAGCGGCCGTAGCAGCGCAGCACCGCCCACAGCTTCAGCGCCCTGAAGCGCCGTCCGAGCGCCGGCCCGTACTCGCTCAGTGACAGCGAGTCCTCGGCGTCGGGAGTCCGCAGGTACTCGGGCGTGAGGCTGAACGCCGCTCGCAGGTCGTCGGGCCGACGTGTCCACAGCAACGACACGTCGTTGGGATTGAGCAGCCACTTGTGGGCGTTGACGACCAGCGAGTCGGCCCGCTCGATGCCGCTGAACGCCCAACGAAACTCGGGACAGACCATCGCCGCGCCGGCGTAGGCCGCGTCGACGTGCAGCCACGTGCCGGTGCGCCCGCAGCGGCGACCGACGGCATCGACATCGTCGACCGCGGTGCTCGCCGTGGTGCCGACCGTGGCGACCAGCGCCGCCGCCTGGTCGAGGTCTGCGAGATCGTCGACCCGCAGCCGCTGCTGCTCGTCGGAGGCGACCTTGCGCAGTCGCATCCCGATCATCCGCGCCGCCTTCTGGACCGAGCTGTGGGCCTGGTCAGAGCACAGCACGAGCTCGCGCCCGGTCGCCTCACGGGCGGCGATCAGCGCCGTCATCGTCGAGGTCGAGGCGCTGTCCTCGATATGCCCGTGCCAGCCGTCGGGGAGTCCGAGCAACTTCGCCACCCAATCGAGCGTGACGCCTTCGAGCTCGGTCGCGGCGGGCGCCGTGCGCCACAGGATCGAGACCGAGTTGAGTGCCGCCGCGAGCATCTCGGCGAGGATCGCGGGCTCCGACGAGCCGGTCGCGAAGTACGCGAAGTAGCGCGGATGCTGCCAGTGCGTGACCCCCGGCAGGATGATCGCGTCGAGGTCACGCAGCACGTCGGTGAATGGCTCGGGCTCGTCGGGTGCGTGATCGGGTAGCGCGGCGCGGATCTCGCCGGGAGCGACGCGCGCGAGCACCGGCAGCTCCCCGACCCGATCGAGGTAGTCGGCGACCCAGTCGACCGCGGCGCGGCCGTCGGCGCGAAAGTCGATCCGGGGCCGTGCCCCGTCTCCGATCGGCTCGGTCACATCGGTTCGTCGGAGACCGTGGTGAAGCGGATGCCGGCGGCGATCAGCCGCTCGGTCAGCGCCGCGCCCATCGCGACCGCGGTCGTCACCTGCCCGGCGGTCTCGGGCAGCTCGTCGTGGGCCAGGCAGAGCGCCGACTCGGCGAGCATCTTTGCGGTCTCGCCGTAGCCGGGGTCCCCGCCCGAGACCTCGGTGATCACCCGCCGACCGCCGCCCTCGCCACGGAACCGGTTGTTGAACCACGAGCTGGCGCGCTGCTGCTGAGACGGGCCGTCGCCCTGGCGCTTGGCTTTCAGCAACAGCTCGCGCGTCGGCCCCAGCTGCGCCAGCGCCGCGATCGTCAGCACGCCGCCGCCGAGCGCCGCGACCGCCGGCAACCGCTTGAGGACGAGATGGTGGCCGTAGCGGAACTCCGGCCCGTAGCGATCGAGCGCGGCGGCCGAGCGCAGCACCACGAGCGGGTCGATCAGCGGCGCCGAGACGACCCAGCCGCCGGCGTCGTGGTCGTCGTAGGGCCGGCGGGTGATGCCCTTGACGGTGCGGCCCTGCGGCCGCGGCTCGAGCGCGCGCCGTTCGCGCGCGGCCTCGCGGCCCTGGCGCAACCGCCCCATGATCTCGACCGCCGATTGGTAGGTGCCGCCGGAGAAGGTCCCGTGCGCGCGCACGAACCCGTTGACCGTCAACGGCACGCCGGCGGGAAGTCGGTTGACAGTGTGCAGCACCCCGAGGTCGTTGGGAACCGAATCAAATCCGCAGGCGTGCACCAGCCGCGCGCCGGTCTCCGACGCGCGGGCGTGATGAGCCAGCCAGGTCCGGTCGACGAACTCCGGCTCGCCGGTCAGGTCGACGTAATCGGTGCCGGCCTGCGCACAGGCGGCGACGACCGGCTCGCCGTAGCGGATGTACGGCCCGACGGTCGTGATCAACACCTTGGTCGACTCGGCAACCGCTTGCAGCGACCCCGGATCCTCGATGTCGGCTCCCAGCAGCGGCAGCTCGGCGGCGGCCGGCTCGATTGCCGCAAGCCGGATGCGGACCTGCTCGAGCTTGGCGCGGTCGCGTCCGGCCAGCGCCCAACGAGTCTGCGGCGCCCGACGGGCGAGGTACTCGGCGGTCAGCCCGCCGGTGAAGCCGGTCGCGCCGAGCAGCACGAGTTCGTGCGGGCGCTCAGTCACCGTCGATCCGTTCGGCGATCCGCAGCGCCTGCTCGGGATCGATCCCGGCGCGGGCGCTCAACCAACACGCGATCGGAGCGGCCCTGCGCTCGGATGAATGGGCGGCGACGCCGGCGAGCGCGAGCAGCGTCTCAAGCTCGCTCGGCGTGGGCGCAGCCGTTCCGAGCTGCTCGGCGTAGGCCGCGAGCCATTGATCGGCGGTCATCGCGCGAGCGTACCCGCAAGCGGCGGCCGTGCGCCGCTTGGCAAGATCTCCACGCAATCATCCGGACATGAAAGGCCGCAATGGGAATCCTCGATGACAAGGTCGCGATCGTCACCGGCTCGGCGCGCGGGATCGGCCGCGCGACCGCGGAGCTGTTCGCGTCGCAGGGCGCCCGCGTCCTGATCAACGACCTCGACGCCGACCTCGCCGTGCAGACCGCGACCGAGATCGACGGTGAGACGCTCGTGTTCGGCGGCGACCTGACCAAGCCCGGCGTCTGCGACGAGCTCGTGTCTGCCGCGATCGATGCCTGGGGAAAGGTCGACATCCTCGTCAACAACGCCGGCTACACGCTCGACCGGCCGCTGCACAAACTCTCAGACGATGCCTTTGCGCGGATGCTGGATATCCACAGCGTCGTCCCGTTCCGGATGTGCCGCGCGGTCGCGCCGCACATGCGCGAGCCGGCCAAGCGCGAGCGCGAGCAGGGGATCGAAGTGTTCCGCAAGATCGTCAACACGTCGTCGATCTCGGGCACGTTGGGCAACGCCGGCCAGGCCAATTACGCCTCGGGCAAGGCCGCCGTCGTCGGCATGACGAAGACGCTGGCCAAGGAGTGGGGCCAGTTCAAGATCAACGTCAACGCGGTTGCGTTCGGCTTCATCGAGACCCGCCTGACGGCCGAGAAGGTCGCCGAGAACACGATCGAGATCGATGGCGACACGGTGCAGCTCGGGATCCCCGCGCAGCTGCGCGAGCTCGCCCCCGCGCTGATCCCGTTGGGCCGCCGCGGCACCGCGCAGGAGGCCGCCGGCGGCGTGTTCCTGCTGTGCACGCCGTGGGCGAACTACATCACCGGACAGGTGCTGACGATCTCCGGCGGCCAGCTCGGCGGAATGACCTCGTAGTGCCGCGCGAGATACCGATCCGCGGTGAGATGATCCGCCTCGGCCAGCTGCTGAAGCTCGCCGATGTGATCGATTCCGGGGCCGAGGCCCGGGAGCTGCTGGCCGGCGGTGAGATCACCGTCAACGGCGAGCCGGAGCTGCGACGCGGCCGCCAGCTGCATCCGGGCGACGTGGTCAGCGCCGGCGAGGAGGAACTGCGCGTGGTCCCGGCGCGCTGAGCGCGGGCCTTGGCGGCGGGCGAGCTCCCCGCGCCCCGCTCTCCCCGCGCCCCGCTCAGAGCGCGTCCGGGTCGCCCGCGTGCAGCCGGGCGCGCCGCTGCAATGCGTACATATCGTCGCGGTTGCGGATGTACGCGCGCCCCGCGTCAAACCGTGGCTCATAGTCCCAGGGTGCCGGCACCCCACGTCGCAGCGCCGCCGACACCAGCCGGCGCTCACGCTGGCTGGCAAGCACCCGCGGGCGCACCGCGTCCAGGTCCAGGCGCGCGTGCAGCTCGTCGCCCAGCCGCCCGACCGTCTCGGCATGCGCCGGGTCGCCGCTGAGGTCGGTCAGCTCCAGCGGATCGGCCTCGAGGTCGTAGAGCAGATCCGGATCCTGGAGCGAGCGAATCAGCTTGAAGCGCCCGTCGCGGATCATCGCCGCGGGCGCCTGAACCCCTTCGGCGTGGTATTCGCAGACGACCGGCCGCGATGGCGCCGGCGCGCCGGCGGTCACGACTGCCGCCAGGCTCGCGCCGGCCGACCGGTCACACGGACCGACGCCGGCCAGCTCCAGCAACGTCGGCACCACGTCGAGCAACGACACCGGCTCGGCCACCCGCCGCGGATCCCCACCGGGGACGCGCACGATCAGCGGCACCCGCGCCGACTGCTCGTAGAACGACATCTTGTACCAGAGCCCCCGCTCCCCGAGCATCTCACCGTGATCTGAGCAGAACAGCACCACGGTCCGCTGCGCCAGCCCGGATTCGTGCAGCGCATCGAGCACCTCGCCGACCCGCTCGTCCAGATACGAGACCGCCGCGAGGTATGCGTGCCGAGCACGGCGGATCTGGGCGTCGGTCAACTGCACTCGATCGACGCCGCACATCGCTCGCAACCGCCGGCTGTGCGGATCGGCATCGGCCAGTGCCATCGCCGGGACCGACGGAGCCGGGATCCGGTCGCGTCGATACCGCCGCCAGAACCGCTCGGGCACCTCCCACGGGTCGTGCGGATTGGTGAACGACGCGAACAGCAGAAACGGCTGATCGGGCCGGTGGCGGGCGAGCCCAAAGAGCTTGCGCGCGGCGTGAAAGCTGACCTCCTGGTCGTAGTCGGTTTGCATCGCCGCCGCGCATACCCCAGGGTCGAGCACGCTCTCCATCGTGTGGTACCACGGCAGCGGACGGTCCAGCGGCCGCTGCCAATCCGGCGTCCAGTCGAAATCGGCCGGATAGATGTCGGTCGTCAGCCGCTGCTCGAATCCGTGCAGCTGGTCGGGGCCGACGAAGTGCATCTTGCCCGCGACCGCGGTGTGGTATCCGCCGAGGCGCAGCGCATGCGCAAGCGTCGGTGTCGTCGCCGGCAGCTCGGCGCCGTTGTCATACACCCCGACCGAGGACGCCAACTGACCGGTCAGCATCGCTGCCCGTGACGGCGCGCACAGCGGAAACGGGCAGTACGCGCGCTCGAACACCGTTGCGCCGGCCGCCAACCGGTCCAGGTTCGGCGTCTGGGCCAGCGACCCGCCGTAGGCTCGCAGCCAGGCGGGCGCCAGCTGGTCGGCCATCAGCACGAGGAACGAGGGCGGCTGGCTGCTCACGGGAGCGGCAGCATACGGCCGAGGACCCGCGCGGCGGGGTGCGATCGACGACAGCGATCAAATATTCGACTGTGGTTTGACATAGCCTTGTGATCAGTTGTAGGTTGTCGACAATCTGAGGAGGAGCTGTCGGTGACCACCCGCTGGGGACTGGCCACGGTCGAGCGACGATCGACCACTGAACAGGTGCTGCAGGAGCTGCGCGCGGCGATCATCGACGGCCGCATCGGCCCCAACGCGCCGCTGCGCGAGGCCGCGCTCGCCGAGACGTTCGGAACCGGGCGCTCGGCGATCCGCGAGGCGCTGTCGGCGCTCGTTCAGGAGGGGCTGGTCGTCTCAGAGCGAAACCGCGGCACCCGGATCCGCGAGCTCTCACGCGCCGACGTGACCGATCTCTACCGCGCCCGCGAGGCGATCGAGACCTCGGCGACGGCGATCGCAAGCGGTCGCGACGGGCTCGATCTGACGCCGCTACATGAGGCGATCGACGAGCTGCGCACGGTCTGTGATCGCGATGGCATCGAGTCGCCGTCGCAGGCGGTGATCGCCGCCGACATCGACTTTCACCGCACGCTCGTGGCGCTCGCCGGTGTCCCCCGGCTGAGCCGGGCCTACGAGCCGCTGGCGGCCGAGTCGCAGATGGTGCTCAACTGGCATCCGGTCTACTCGGGCTCGGATTACGTCGACGATCATCAGCGCCTGATCGACGCGTTCGCCGACGGTGGCGACGCCGCCGTCCGGACCGTCGGCGAGCATCTGCGCTGGAGTGAGGAGCTGATCGTCGGTGTCGTCGAGCGCTACTCGAGCCGCGTCTGTGGCGAGCGAGACGACCCGGGCACGACCGACACAACTTCGTCCGCGGCTGGGGTCGCGGCGCCGTCCCCGAACGCTTCGGCGCTGCGCGTCGTCGCGGACATGACACCTGACCGAACGACCGAGGAGACCGACCGATGAGTGACGACAACCGACTACCGCAGGACGACCACATCACCCGGCGCCAGGCGCTCCGTGGCGCGATGGTCGGCGGCGCGGCGCTCGGTGCCGGCGGCCTGCTGGCGGCGTGCGCCGGCAGCCATGGCAGCTCCAGCGCGACGAGCTCGTCGACGAGCGCCCCGGCGGCATCGCTCAAGCACGGCGGCTCGCTGTCGGTCGGCGCCACCGGCGGCGGCTCGACGGACACGCTCGACGGGCAGACCCCGGTGACCGACCCGGACATCATGCGCACCTGGAACATGTACGAGCCGCTCGCGGTCCGCACACCCGACTTCTCGGCGGTCGATTACCTGGTCGCGACCTCGATCGAGGCCGAGAAGGGCACCGCCGACTCGTGGATCGTCACGATCCGCCCGGACCTCGAGTTCCACAACGGCAAGACGGTCGCGCCCGAGGACATCATCTTCTCGCTGCAGCGGATCCTCGACCCCAAGGACCCCAAGACCGGCGCCTCCTCGATCGGGTACGTCGACGCCAACGGCCTCAAGAAGGTCGGCAAGAACCAGGTCAAGATCCCCCTGAAGTCCGCCAACGCGGCGTTCCTGGACGAGATCGGCCAGTACTTCAACTGCATCGTGCCGGTCGGCTTTGACCCGAAGAAGCCGGTCGGCACCGGCCCGTTCATGTACGAGTCGTTCACGCCCGGCCAGCAGAGCGTGTTCAAGAAATTCCCGAACTACTGGCAGACGGGTAAGCCGTACGTCGACACGCTGACGATCATCGATTTCACCGAGGACAGCGCCCGCGTCAACGCGCTGCTCGGCGGCCAGGTGCAGGCGATCGACAACCTGCCGCAGGCGCAGATCACGCAGGTGCAATCCAACAGCGCCTACAAGGTGCTGATCTCCGAGACCGGCAACTGGCAGCCGTTCACGATGCGCGTCGACGTCGCCCCGTTCTCAGATCCGAAGGTGCGCCAGGCGATGCGGCTGATCTGCGACCGGCCGCAGATGGTCGAGCAGGTGCTGTCGGGCCACGGCCGGATCGCCAACGACATGTACGCCCCGTATGACCCGGCGTACCTGTCCTCGGCACCGCAGCGCGCCCAGAACCTCGATCAGGCCAAGTCGCTGCTCAAATCGGCGGGCCAGTCGGGGCTGACCGTCCAGCTGACGACCTCGCCGGTGTTCAACGGCGTCGTGCAGGTCGCCGAGGTGTTCGCCCAGCAGGCCAAGGGCGCCGGCGTCAACGTCAAGCTCAACCAGGTCAACACGAGCGTCTTCTACGGCCCCAACTACCTCAAGTGGCCGTTCGCGCAGGACTTCTGGGCGACGCGCGAGTACCTGCCACAGGTCGCGCAGGGCAGCCTGCCGCAGTCGCCGTTCAACGAGACTCACTGGGACAACCCGCAGTTCATCAAGTACATCAACCAGGCCCAGGCGGAGCTCAACGACGCCAAGCGCAAGGAGCTGCTGCAGGAGGCCCAGAAGCTCGAGTACGACATCGGCGGCTACATCATTCCGTACTTCTCAGACCAGGTCGACGCCTACAGCTCGAAGGTCAGCGGCTTCGTCGAGGCCAAGTCCGGCTTCCCGCTGGGCAACTACTGGTTCAAGAACGTCGGCTACGTGGCCTAGCGGTGCCACGGCGGGCCGACACCGGCGGCGGGACGCAGCGATGAGACGCTTTCTGATCCAGCGGATCATCGTCGGGATCTTGATCCTGCTGCTGGTGTCGGTGGTCATCTTCGCCGCGACGCAGTCGTTGCCGGGCAACGCGGCGCGCGCGATCCTCGGCCGGCAGGCGACGCCCGCCCGGTTGGCCGCGCTGACCAGGCAGTTGCACCTGAACGAATCGGCGCCGCAGCAGTATTGGCATTGGCTGAGTGGTGTGTTGCACGGTAACCTCGGCACCTCCTCCTCGACTCAGCAGCCGGTCACGCAACTGATCTCGGGCCCGATCGCCAACTCGGCGTTTCTGGTGTTGATCTCGGCGATCGTCGCCTTGCCGCTATCGATCGGGTTGGGCGTCTTGATGGCGGTCAAGCGTGACAAGCCGACCGACCACGTCTTCTCGATCGGCACGCTCGTGCTGGCGGCGGTGCCGGAGTTCGTGATCGGGATCTGGCTGGCGCTGCTGCTGGCGACCAACTATGTCTTCTCGGTGCTGCCGGCGGTCTCGATCATCCCGCCGGGCACGCACGCGTGGGACGAGCCCAAGGTGGTGGTGCTGCCGGCGTTGACGTTGATCTTGGCGGTGACCCCATACATCAGCCGGATCATGCGAGCGTCGATGGTCGAGGTGCTGCATTCGGATTACGTGACGATGGCGCGCCTCAAGGGTCTGTCGAATCGGACCGTGATCTGGCGTCACGCGGTGCCCAACGCGATCGTGCCGGCGATCCAGGTCTCGGCGCTGCAGTTGGCCTACATGGCCGGTGGGGTGATCGTCGTCGAGTACGTGTTCACCTACAACGGAATCGGCTCGCAGCTGGTCACCGCGGTCACCAACCGCGATGTGCCGACCGTGCAGGCGGTGGTGCTGATCATCGCCGCCGTGTATGTGTTCGTGAACCTGATCGCCGACGTGCTGACGATCCTGGTGACGCCGCGACTGAGGACACGATGAGCACCACCCCGCTGACCGGCGACGAGAATCCCGGCGATCCCTCGGCACCGGTCGAGCTCGTCGCGTCGCCGACGATCCGCTCGAGCCAGTGGCGCTCGCTGCTGAGGGCGACGATCGGTCAGACGCGCGGCAAGATCGGGCTGGCGTTCTTGATCGTGATCGTCGGGGTCGCGCTGCTCGGGCCGCTGCTGGCCCCGCACAACCCCGACGCGTTCGTGGCGCCGCCCAACGAGGCACCCGGCTCCGGGCTGCTGTTCGGCGCCGACGCGCTCGGCCGCGATGTCTTCAGCCGCTTCCTGCACGGCGGTTGGACGGTTCTCTACATGTCGCTGGCGGCGACCATCATCGGCGTCGGGATCGGTCTGATCGTCGGGCTCTCGGCCGCCTACCTCGGCGGCTTCACCGACGAGATCCTGATGCGGATCGCCGACGTGTTCATGGCGTTCCCGCAGATCGTGCTGGCGCTGCTGCTGGTGACCGCGTTCGGGCCGAAGGTCTATCTGATCATCCTCTGCATCGGGATCTCGCACGCGCCGCGTGTCGCCCGGGTGATCCGCGGCGCTGCCCAACAGGTCGTCGAACGAGACTTCATCAAGGCTGCCGAAGCGGTCGGCGAGCCGCGAAGACGGGTGATCTTCGGCGAGCTGCTGCCGAACGTCAGCTCACCGCTGCTGGTCGAGTTCGGCCTGCGGCTGACGTACTCGATCGGCCTGATCGCGGGGCTCAACTTCCTCGGCCTCGGCCTGCAGCCGCCGCAGGCCGACTGGGGCCTGATGATCCAGGAGAACCGCCTGTCGCTGACCGTCCAGCCATGGAGCGTGATGCTGCCGGTGATCGCGATCGCCGCGCTGACGATCGGCTCGAACCTGATGACCGACGCCTACGCCCGCGCCGCGATCGGGATCAATCGCGGAGGCGACTAGTGGGCCTCCCACTAGTGACACCGATGACAACCCCGAGTCAGGAGCGCTGAGCAATGGCCGTCGCCGACGCACCAACCGACGCCGTCGTCGTCCGCAATCTGCGGATCGCGCTGCTCTCATCCGACGAGGACATCGTCGACGAGATCGTGCTCGAGGTCTCGGCCGGCGAGGTCCTCGGCCTGGTCGGGGAGTCGGGCTCGGGCAAGACGACCGTCGGGATGGCGTTGTTGGGCTACACGCGGCCCGGAGGCCGGGTCACGGGCGGCGACGTGGTGATCGACGGCACCTCGCTCGAGAACCTGCGCGACGGCGAGCTGCGCAAGATCCGCGGCGGCACCGTCTCCTACATTCCCCAGGATCCCGGCACCGCGCTGAACCCGGCGCTGCGGATCGGCCGTCAGTTGTCGGAGATGCTCGACGCTCATCTGCCGCAGATGAGCGAGGCCGACCGTGACGCGCGCGTGCGGGAGTCGCTGGAGGAGGTCGCGCTGCCGCCGAGCGACGTGTCGGTCGACGATTTCCTGCGCCGCTACCCACACCAGCTCTCCGGCGGCCAGCAGCAACGCGTAGCGATCGCGATGGCGTTTCAGACGCGGCCGCACGTGATCGTCTGCGATGAGCCGACGACCGGACTCGATGTCACCACCCAGGCACGGGTGCTGGAGACCGTCCGCGAACTGTGCCAGGTGCACGGGGTCGCGGCCCTGTACGTGAGCCACGACCTCGCGGTGATCGCCGAGCTCGCCGACCATGTCGCCGTGATGTATGCCGGACGGATCATCGAGCGCGGTCCCCGCGACGCGATCTTCTCCATGGCTCGCCATCCGTATACGCGCCGGTTGCTGCGGGCGGTGCCCGACCTCGAGGGCAAGCGCGCGGTGGTCGGGATTCCCGGTCGCGCGCCGTTGCCGGGCAACCGCCCCGGGGGCTGCTTCTTTCACCCGCGCTGCGACCTCGCGATCGACGAGTGCCGCGAGACGTTTCCCGGCCCGACCGCCTATGACGACGGCACTCACCTGGTCTGCTGCTACCGCGCCGAGGACGTCCCCTCCCAGATCGCCATCGTCGGCGAAACGGCCCCGGTCGGTCCGGCCGGCGAGGTCGTCCTGACCGTCTCGCACATCGACGCCAGCTACGGCACCCACCAGATCCTGCACGACGTCGACTTCGAGGTGCAGCGCAACCAATGCGTCGCGCTGGTCGGCGAATCGGGCTCGGGCAAGACCACGACCGCGCGCTGCGTCGCCGGCCTGCATCATCAGTACAAGGGCGACATCATGCTCGATGGCACCGCCCTCTCCAACGCCGCCCGGCGCCGGCCGGCCGAGGCGCGCAAGCGGATCCAGTACGTCTTCCAGAACCCGTACGCGTCGTTGAACCCGCGCCGGACGATCGGCCAGACGATCGCCCGTCAGCTGCAGCTGTTCCCACCCGAGGGCGGCGTCTCGCGCCGCGACGTCGGCGCCAAGGTCGTCGAATGCCTCGAACGGGTGTCGCTCAGCGGCGACGCGGCCAACCGCTACCCCGACCAGCTGTCGGGTGGCGAACGCCAACGGGTCGCGGTCGCGCGAGCGCTCGCCGCCGAGCCGGCGCTGTTGGTCTGCGACGAGATCACCTCGGCGCTGGACGTCTCGGTCCAGGCGGCGATCGTCGAGCTGCTGCGCGACCTGCGCGAGCAGTCGGGCCTGTCGATGCTGTTCATCACCCACAACCTGGCGCTGATCCGAACGATCGCCGATCGCGTGATTGTGATGACCGAGGGCCGGATCGTCGAGGTGGGCGACACGATCGACGTGTTCGAACGACCACAGGCGGAGTACACGCAGCGGCTGCTCGCCAACACGCCGACGGTCGAGCATGCGCTCGACCACAAGGACGAGGCCGACGGAGCGCCGGCCGGGTGACGTGATGAACACCGAGGCGTTCATCACCTGCGCGATCACGGGCGCCGGGGATACCACTGCGCGCTCGGAGCTGGTGCCGGTCACGCCTGAGCAGATCGCCGACTCGGCGATCGAGGCTGCCCGCGCGGGCGCCGCGATCGTCCACATCCACGTCCGCGACCCCGACACCGGCCGGGGCTCGCGCGACGTCTCGCTGTATCGCCGCGCGGTCGATCGGATCCGGGCTGCCGACGTCGACGCGGTGATCAACCTCACCGCCGGGATGGGCGGCGACCTGGTGCTCGGCGGGCCTCAGACGCCACTGCCACTGTCCGGCGACGAAACCGACCTCGCCGGAGCCTCCGAGCGGCTCGCGCACGTCACCGAGCTGCGACCCGAGATCTGCACGCTGGACTGCGGGACGATGAACTTCGCCGCCGGCGGCGACTACGTGATGACGAACACGCCGGACATGTTGCGAGCGATGGCGACCGAGGTCCAGGCGCTCGGGGTCCGCCCGGAGCTCGAGGTGTTCGACTATGGCCAGTTGGTGATGGTCGGCGACCTGATCGCCGAGGGGCTGATCGACGATCCGGCACTGATCCAGCTGTGCATGGGGATCCGCTACGGCGCTCCCGATGATCCCCAGACGCTGATCGGGCTCGTCGACAAGCTGCCGCCCGGCGCCGTCTTCTCGGCGTTCTCGATCGGGCGGATGCAGCTGCCGTACGTGGCGATGGCGGTGCTGGCCGGCGGCAACGTGCGCGTCGGCCTGGAGGACAGCCTCTACCTGGGACCGGGCGTCAAAGCGACCAACGCGGGGCTGGTGCAGCGCGCTCGCACGATTCTCGAGGCGATGAACGTGCGCGTGCTCGGTCCCGACGAGGTACGTCGACGGCTCGCCCTCGGCACCGGTGAGCGCTGACGAACGTCCGCCGCGCCGGGCCGCGCTGCTCGGCGCTGGCGTGATCGGAGGCGGCTGGGCGGCACGCCTGCTGCTCTGCGGCGTCGACGTCGCGCTGTATGACCCGGCCCCCGGCGCGGCCGAGGTGGTCGCCGAGGCGCTGGCACGGGCCCAGCGCGCCTGGTCACGGCTGAGCCTGGTGGCGCCGCCGACGCCCGGCATGCTGACGATGGCCGACACCGTCGCCGAGGCGGTCGCAGACGCCGAACTCGTGCAGGAGTCCGCACCCGAGCGCGAGCCTCTGAAGCTGGCGCTGCTGGCCGAGGCCGACGCGGCGGCGCCCGCCGACGCGATCATCGCGTCGTCGACCTCCGGCCTGCTTCCGAGCCGGATCGCCGCGCAGATGGCCGCACCCGAGCGTTTCGTCGTTGCGCATCCGTTCAACCCGGTGTACCTGCTGCCGCTGGTCGAGCTGTGCGGCGGCGATCGCACCGCGCCCGAGACGGTCGACCGCGCCGCGGGGCTCTACCGCGCGCTCGGAATGCACCCGCTGGTGGTCCGCAACGAGGTCGACGGGTTCATCGCCGACCGGCTGCTGGAGGCGCTCTGGCGCGAGGCGCTGTGGCTCGTCGCCGACGGGGTCGCGACCGCGTCTGAGATCGACGACGCGCTGGCCTACGGGCCGGGGCTTCGCTGGGCGACGATGGGCACGTTCATGATCTACCGACTCGCCGGCGGCGACGCCGGGATGCGCCATTTCATGGCCCAGTTCGGTCCCGCGCTGCAGTTGCCGTGGACGCGCCTGACCGAGGTCCCGGAGCTCGACGAGGCGCTGCTGGACCGGATCGTCAGCGAATCCGACGCGCAGGCCGCCGGCCGCTCGATCGCCGAGCTCGCCCAGATCCGCGATGACTGCCTGGTCGCCGTGCTCGGCGGTCTGCGGGGGCAATCATGGGGTGCCGGGCTCGATATCGCCGCGACCGAGCAGCGTTGGCGGCGCCAGGCGAGCGGCGCCCCGGACGGCGAGCGCTCGGCCACGGCGGACGGGTTGCTGCACCTGCACGACGCGCTCGTCGCACCCGACTGGATCGACTACAACGGCCACATGACCGAGCACCGCTACCTCCAGGTGCTGACCGACACGACCGATCGGTTGCTGGCGGCGATCGGCGCCGGCACCGAGTACGTCGCCGCCGGTCACTCCTACTACACAGTCGAGACCCACGTCCGCCACCTCGGCGAGGCGCACGCGGGCGACCGGCTGACGGTCTCGACGCAGCTGCTGCACCACGATCCCAAGCGACTGCACCTGTTTCACGAGCTGCGCGGTGGTGGCGGGGCGGTGATCGCGACCGGCGAGCACATGCTGCTGCATGTCGACACCACCGTCGGGGCGACCGTGCCCGCGGCGCCCGAGCTGCTCGGCTCGCTCGACGAGCTCGCGGCCGCGCAGCGCGAGCTTCCAAGACCCGACGGCGCGGGGCGCGCAATTGGGGCGGCCCGCACCACCGCGCAAAATGTTTGAACATATTTGTGCAGAGACGCCTCGGGGAGTTAACCTAGGCGCGAACGCGCGATAAACGACGTCGGAGGAAGTAGATGCCAGAGAAGATGTGGAACGGCGAGCCGTTCTGGGGCCTGGGCTACGAATGGGACCCGGAGTGGGTGCTGAGCGATCGCCAGCGCGAGCTTCGCGATTTGCTGATCGAGCTGTGCGAGACCGAGATGCGCGCCAACGCCAAGGTCTCCGACGACAAGCTCGAGTACCCGCGCGAGAACCTGGAACTACTCGGCCGGCACGGCTTCCTGGCACTGACGGTCCCGACCGAGTACGGCGGCCTCGGCGAGGACCACGTCGGCTTCTGCATGACCGTCGAGACGATCGCCCGCTATGGCTGCGCATCGACCGCGATGTGTTACGTGATGCACATGGCGGCCGTCAACACGATCATGCTGCGCCCGACCGACGAGCTGATCGAGAAGTACATCAAGCCGCTGAACGCGGGCAAGATCGGGACGCTGTCCTACTCGGATCCCGAGACCGGCTCGCACTTCTGGTATCCGATCTCGTCCGGGGCCGTCCGTGAGAACGGTGGCTACAAGGTCAACAAGAAGGCCTCGTGGACGACCTCCGGCGGGTTCGCCGACTTCTACGTCGTGCAGACGACCAGCCCCGACTTCTCCGGCTACGACGACCTGTCGGTGTTCGTGATCGACGGCGAGGACGTCAAGTCGCAGCCGTCGACGTGGGACGCGCTCGGCCTGCGCGGCAACCAGTCCGGACCGATCCAGGTCGAGGACGTCGAGATCCCGGCCAGCCAGATCGTCGGTCCCGAGGGTGACGGCGCCGCCTCCAACGACGAGTCGGTCGACCCCTGGTTCCTGATCGGCTCAAGCTCATGCTGGAACGGGATCGCGCTCGGGGCGATCGACATCGCCAAGCGCCAGACGACCCGCAAGCGCCACGTCGACGTCGGTCTGCGCGTCGCCGATTACCCGACGATTCAGGACTACGTCGGCGAGGCCGTGATGGACACCAACGCCTCCCGGCTGTTCGTGCTCTCCGTTGCCCAGGCGATGGACAACGCCACCGGGCACAACACCAAGCAGCTGCCGCCGGGCGAGTTTGCCCGCGCGAACTTCCTGCATTGGGCGTGGCAGATCAAGTTCGAGGCGGCCAAGAACACCGCGCACGTCGTCGACAAGATGCTGCACGCCTGCGGCGGCTCGGGCTACAAGCGCGACATGGAGCTCGAGCGCTATCTGCGCGACGCCAAGGCCGGCTGGGTGATGGGCCCGACCAACGAGGTCCTGCGCCAGTTCGTCGGCAAGGCCGTGCTGCTCGGCTTCGACGCACTCGACTATTGGAACCAGACCTACAACCGCCGCGCGGTCGAGAACGAGATCAAGAAGCTCGACGACGACGGCAAGCGCAAGCTCGCCGAGGAGCTGCTCTCCCAGGTCGACAAGGCCACAGCCTCGGCCTGACGACGATGGCCACGATCGCCCCGGTTCTGCTCGACGGACTGCTCGTCGCCGACCCCCGGATCGAGACGTTCCCGGTCCGCGGTGGCGGACTGACGGTGGTCGAGCTGACCGGGGACGATCGGGTGCAGCTGATCGACCTGTTCGGCGGCCAGCCGGCCGAGCTGACGGTGATCGGCGCCCCGATCCCGGGACTCGAGGCCGACGCACCGGCGACGGCGCTGCTGGCGCTCACCGGCAACGGCGCCGGTGTGGGCGTCGTCACAACGCTGGCGGCGCGGGGGCTTGACCCCAACGACGCCCGCTGCGCGCGGCTACTGGGCCCGGACTCCCGTCCGGGCAACTCGATCGAGTTCGTCGCCCAGGGCGACACGACGCTGGTGATCGCGGCGCCCGGCGGGCGCGTCGTTGACGGCGAGCTGCCGGCGACCGATCTGCAGCTACGGGTGACCCGCGCGCGGCCGCGGGCCGCGCAGGACGCGCCGTTGCCGGCCCCGTTGGCCGAGCCGCGCCTTGACTTCCGCGTCGATCGCGCCTCAGCGCTCTCCTACGAGGTCCGCGAGGGCGAGTACATCCAGGTGATCGACGTCCGTGGTAAGCAGTGCTCAGACTTCCTCGCATTCCACGCGGGCAAGCTGCAAGACGGGATCGAGCGCGGGCTGGACGCAACCGTCACGCGGACGCTGATGGGCAACGCCTACCCCCAGCCCGGCCTGCACGGCAAGTTCTACGACATCGACATGGACCCGCTGGTCGAGGTCGTACGCGACACCGTCGGCCGCCACGACACGTTCGCGCTCGCCTGCCAGGCCAAGTACTACGAGGACCTCGGCTACCCCGGGCACGTCAACTGCAGCGACAACTTCAACGCCCAGCTCGACCGCTTCGCGATCGATCCGCGGCGCGGCTGGCCGGCGCTGAACTTCTTCTACAACACCGTGTTCGACTCCGACATGCAGCTGGTCACCGACGAGCCGTGGTCACGGGCCGGGGACTACGTGATGCTGCGGGCGATGGCGGACCTCGTGTGCGCCTCGTCGGCCTGCCCCGATGACATCGATCCCTCGAACGCCTGGGAGGTAACGGACATCCATGTGCGCGTCTACCCGCCGCAGAACCGCTTCTCGACCGCGATCGCTCGGCGCGTGACCGCGGACGCCGAGCCCGTGCTGACCCAGGACACCGCGTTCGGGAGCCGCACCCGCGCCCTCACCTCCAGCTTCGTCGAGTACCGCGGCTACTGGCTGCCGCACTGCTTCAACAACGAGTCGGGGATCTCCGAGTACTGGGCCTGCCGCGAGAAGCTCGCGGTCATGGACCTGTCGCCGCTGCGCAAGTGGGAGGTGCTCGGCCCCGACGCCGAGGCGCTGATGCAGCTGGTCGTCACCCGCGACATCCGCCGGCTCGCGATCGGACAGGTGGTGTACACCGCGGTCTGCAACGAGACCGGCGGGATGATCGACGACGCGACCGTGTTCCGGCTCGGCCAGGACAATTTCCGCTTCATCGGCGGCGACGAATACGACGGCGTCTGGATGCGCAAGGTCGCCGACGAGCACGGGCTGGCCAGGGTCAACATCAAGCCGAGCACCGATCAACTGCACAACGTCGCGGTCCAGGGTCCACTCAGCCGCGAAGCGCTGGCCGAGATCATCTGGACGCCGCCGGATCAGACCCCGTTCTCCGATCTGAAGTGGTTCCGCTTCTGTGTCGGGCGGATCGGCGATCACAAGGGGATCCCGGTGATCGTCTCGCGCACCGGCTACTCCGGCGAGCTCGGCTATGAGGTGTTCTGTCACCCCTCCGACGCCGACGGCGTGTGGGACGCGATCTGGTCGGTCGGGGAGCCACGCGGGATGCTGCCGCTCGGGCTCGAGGCGCTCGACATGCTGCGAATCGAATCGGGGCTGATCTTCGCCGGCTACGAGTTCGACGATCAGGTCGATCCGTTCGAAGCCGGAATCGGCTTCTCGGTCGTGCTCGACGGCGAGGACTTCGTCGGTCGTGACGCGTTGCTTGAACGCTCCGCGCACCCGCAGCGAACGCTGGTCGGGCTCGAGCTCGATGCCAACGAGGCTCCGGGCCACGGCGACGAGGTGTACGTCGACCGCGCCCGTGTCGGTGTGATCACCAGCGGCATGCGCTCACCGCTGCTGCGCAAGACGATCGCGCTGTGCCGGATGAACGTGGGGTATTCGCAACTCGGTACCGAGGTCGAGGTCGGCAAGCTCGACGGCCTCCAGAAGCGGCTACCGGCGACGGTCGTCCGCTCCCCGTTCTATGACCCGGAGAAAAAACGCCCGAGGTCGTGAGTGAGCCGGTGTCACGGGACGGCGTCGCCAAGCTGACCCGCGTCGCGGAGGTCGCGACCGCCGAGAACGCGGGCCTGATGCCGCCGCCCCGGCGCAGCGGCTCGGTGTCCTACCCCGCGATCACCGCTCGCGGCGGTCGCACGCTCGATACGACCGCCGCCCGGCACACGATCGAGCAACCGACCGGGGTCGCCCGGCTGACCCCGCGGTCGGCCGCAGCCGAGCGCGCGGCTCGCGAGCTGCGCCAGGTGATGGGCCGATTCGCGACCGGCGTCACGGTCGTCACCACGGTGCACCGCGACACGATTCACGGGATGACTGCGAACGCGTTCTTGTCGGTCTCGCTACGCCCGCCGCTGGTGCTCGTCTCGCTCGGTCGCTGCCGGATGTCGGAGATGCTGCCGCGCACCGGCCGCTACGGAATCAGCGTGCTCGCCGCCGACCAGCGCGAGTTTGCCGCCCACTTCGCCGGTCAGCGCGTCTCGCCGGTCGAGCCCACGTTCGCCTTCCACGAGGACCTGCCGCTGCTCGACGGCGCGCTCGCGCATGTCGGCTGCAAGGTCGTCGACGTCCACCCCGCCGGCGACCATGTGCTCTGGATCGGCGAGGTCGAGCACCTCTGGCACCGCGAAGGCGAGCCGCTGCTGTTCTACACCGGCCGCTTCGGGACGGTGGCGGATATCGGCGGCGGCTGACCGTCGTGGCTATCCGATCCAGATCAGGCAGTCGACCCGCCGCCTGATCCGGCGCGCGGCCAGCGCCCGCCACCAGCGCGGCGTGCGCCGCCGGTCGGGGCCGAGCACCAGCAACCCCGGGTCGCGCTCCTGCACCAGCTCCAGCAGCGCCTGCAGCGGCCGGCGGCTCGAGACCCGCGCCAGCTCGGTCGAGATCCCCAGCGCGGCCGCCCGGGCCGCCGTCGCCCGGACCTCTTCGAGGTCCTCCTCGTGCGGCAGCGTCGCATACTCGCGCGCCAGCGTCAGCGTCGTCGGATGCGGTGGCAACCACAACATGTTGGCCACGATCAGCCGAGCACGCGACTCGAGCGCAGCGTCGAACGCGACCCGTTCGGCGACCGGATCGATCCGCACCGACAGCGTCACCAGCATCACCGGTCGCGGCGAGATCGCGCCGGGCGTGGCGCGATCTGGCGCCAACACTCGATGATCGGTGGCGGAAACCGGCAAATCGCCTCGGGCAGATCAAATCACGCCGGGGACTCCCTGTGGAGGAACGTATTCGCCGGCCGCGCTCCAAGCGGCCAAACCTGCTCGAAGTTCATTGACCCAATTTGTACCAACTGGTATAAAACGGCCCCATCGGCACGGACGCGACCAAGACCCCCCACGCGGCGGTCGCCCTGACCGCCGTCCCCAAACCTGAGGAGGGATGACGTTGGAGGAGACCGGTACTGCGACCGTTGAAGAGGTGCAGCTGCTGAAGACGCTGCGATGGTGGGACGGGTTCGTCATCGCGCTGTGCAACCCGGGCTTCCTGCTCGGCAGCCTCGGATACACGCTCGGGATCTTCGGCGTGATCGGCTCGATGGTGCTGTGGGGCGCGTCGGCGGCGATCGGGATGCTGCAGGCCTGGATCTACTCCGAGCCCGCGACGATGTTCGGCAACCGCAGCGGCGGCATCGCGCTCTACGCCCACGAGGGCTGGCGCAAGTACACGACGCTGGTCGGGCCGCTGTCGGCGTTCGGCTACTGGATCGGCTGGTCGGTCGTGCTCTCGATTTTCGGCAAGATCATCGGCGACCTCGCGACCTCCCAGTGGTGGCCGAGCTCCGGCCTGTCGATCGCATTCGCGGGCAACACCCTGACGCTGTCGTCGTTCATCGCGATCGGCTGCATCATCTTCGTCTGGGCGTTCAACATCTTCGGCCTGCGGCTGGCGGTCTGGTTCACCTATGCCTGCGCCGCGCTGCTGATGGTCCCGCTGGCGCTGTTCATCATCTACCCGTACTTCTCCGGCCACTGGAGCTCGAGCAACGTCCACGCGATGTGGCCCGGGCCGTGGGGCGGGCTCAAGCTCGCGATCGTCTACATGTTCATCCTCGCCTGGTCGGCATACGGGACGGAGGCCTGCGCGACGTTCGCGCCCGAGTACAAGTCGATCCAGGACACGCACCGAGCGCTGCGCAGCTCGGCGATGTTCATGCTGCTCGTGTGCGTGCTGCTGCCGCTCGGACTCGGCGGCGTCAATGGCGTCAACGCGGCGGTCGCGACCGGGGCCGAGGGCCAGTTCTACACACAGGCGATGACCACGCTCGTGGGCCATGGCGCAGCGTCGTTCTTCACGATCTGCATCATCGCTTCGCTGCTGCTGTCGATGACCTCCTCGACCGCGGACGCCGGCCGCGCGCTGTACGGGATCTCGCGCGCGGGGATGACGATCAAGCTGTTCGGCAAGCTCTCGAGATTCCACGTCCCGGCGCGTGCGATGACGTTGGACCTGCTGGTCAACATCGTGTTGGTGCTGTTCATCAAGTCCAACCTGGCGATCCTCTACATGAGCAACATCGGCTACGTGCTCGCACACGTGTTCGCGCTCAGTGGCTTCCTGCTGTTGCGCCGCGACCGACCCAACTGGCCAAGACCGATCAAGGTCGGCTCCGCGTGGCTGCCGATCGCCGCCTTCCTGTGTGTGCTGAACGCCGTGTTCCTGATTGTCGGAGCGCTGGCGCCGAACCTCAACGGGTACGGCACCTGGGCGGACTTCGCGATCGGTGTCGGGATCCTGGTCGCGTCGCTGCTGCTGTTCGTCTACCGGCGTGTGGTCGAGGACAAGGAGGGCGTGCACCTGCGCGAGGAGGTTCCGGAAGTGCCCGATGCCGCCGAGATGCTCGAGCTGACCGGCTCCCCCGTCCACGCCACGAGCGCGTAGACGATGCAGACGATCCTGGTTGGATACGACGACTCCGAGGCCGCCGGCCGCGCGCTGGAGCGCGCGGCCGTGCTCGCCAAGGCGCTCGGCGCCGAGCTGGTCGTGACCAGCGTCGCGCCGGTGACCGAGCCGACCGGTGGACGTTCGCTCGGCGCCGATCCAGTCGAGCCCGCGTCAGACCATCTGGCCGAGCTCGGCTCGGCCCGGGCATATCTCGACGGCGAGGGCCTGACCGCCAGCTACGTCGAGGCGGTCGGGCACGAGGGCAGCGCGCTGGTCGCGGCCGCCCAGGACCGCAGCGCCGATCTGATCGTGGTCGGCGCGAGCCATCGCTCGCTGATCGCGCGGCTGTTCGGCGGGTCGGTCTCGGACACGGTGGCGCACCACGCCGACTGCGATGTGCTGATCGTCCGCTGACAGACGCGGCCAAATCTGGTGAACTGATGGCCGTGGACACGACCATCAAGACCACCTGCCCGCGCGACTGCTATGACGCGTGCGGGATCGAGGTCGCCGTGCGCGACGGCGCGATCCGCCACGTCCGCGGCGACCGCGACCACCCGGTCAGCCGCGGTCGTCTGTGCCGAAAGTGCACCGCCGGTTATAACGGCGTGTTCCTCGACCCGGAGGCCCGGCTGACGACGCCGCTGTTGCGCGACGGACCCAAGGGCGCGGGCAGCTGGCGGCACGCGAGCTGGGACGAGGCGCTCGCGCTGATCGCCGGCGAGCTGGGACGGATCCCCGACCCGGGCGCGATCCTCAGCACGCACTACACCGGCACCTTCGCGCTGCTCGGCTACGCGTTCGGGCTGCGGTTCATGCGCACGCTCGGCGCGCGTGAGGTCGATCCCGACACGATCTGCAACAAGGCCGGACACGTCGCACTCGATTACCTGTATGGGGCGTCAGAAGACGGTTTTGACCCGCGCACCGCCGATCGGGCCAACTGCATCCTCGTCTGGGGTGCCAACCCCTCGGCGTCGGCGCCCCACCAGCACGAGCACTGGCTGCCGGAGGCCCCCGGCCGCGTGATCGTCGTCGACTCGCTGACGACCGAGACCGCCGCGCAGGCCGACCTTCATCTGCGGCCGTTCCCCGGCTCCGACGCGGCGCTGGCGTTTGCGATCGCGCACGTGCTGCGCCGCGACGGTCTGCTCGACCGGTCGATGCTCGACGAGCACTGCGTCGGCTGGGAGGCGCTCGCGCCGCTGCTTGACGACGCCGACCCCGCTTGGGGGGCGCGCGTCACCGGCGTACCGGCGGCGGCGATCGAGACCGCCGCCCACTGGTACGGCGCCGGGCCATCGCTGTTGTGGATCGGGCAGGGCTTCCAGCGCCAGCCCCGCGGCGGCAACGCGGTCCGGGCGGTGGCGCAGCTGGCGGCGCTGAGCGGCAACCTCGGCCAGGCCGGCGCGGGCATCCTGTACCTGAACGGAACCGACAGCCGCGGGCTTGACTACGACTACGTCGCCGAGGCCGACCTGCCCGACCGCTCGCCCGAGCCGATCGGCCACATGGACCTGTGCGAGTGGCTCGAGGACCCTGACCGGACCCGGGCACTGATCGCCTGGAACATCAACATCGCCGCCTCCAACCCCGACCAACTGCGGTTGCGCCGCGCGCTGCAGCGCGAGGATCTGTTCACGGTCGTGCTCGACCTGTTCGAGACCGACACGACCGATCTCGCCGATGTCGTGCTCCCCGCCGCATCGTTTCTGGAGTGCGACGACATCGTCGCCTCCTACTTTCACCTGTCGCTGTCGGCCCAGGTCGCGGCAGCGCCACCGCCGGGCGAGGCGCTGCCGAACCCCGAGATCTTCCGCCGTCTGGCAGGGGCGATGGGGATGACCGAGCCGGCGCTGTATGAATCTGACCGCGCGGTGATCGACCACCTGATGGCCAACAGCGGAACCGGCATGAGCTTTGACGAGCTCGCACGCCAGGGCACCGTGTGGTGGCCCGAGCAACCACAGATCCAGTTCGAGCAGCTCGAGTTCCAGACGCCGAGCGGCCATGTCGAGCTCGCCTCCGAGCGGGCCGTCGCCGACGGCCACCCGCTGACCGCGCAGCCGTGGTCAGATGCACGGCCCGCGGGCGATCGGCTGCGGCTGTTGAGCCCGGCCTCGCGCTGGTCGCTGAACGACAGCTTCACCAACGAGCACAAGCTCGCCGATCGTGCCGGGCCGGCGACGGTCGCGCTGCACCCGAGCGACGCCTCGGCTCGCGGTCTGCGTGACGGCGATCTCGCCGAACTGCGCTCCGACGTCGGCGCGCTGCGACTGCCGGTCGTGATCTCGAATGCCGTTCCGGTCGGGGTCGCCTACTCGCCGAAGGGTCGCTGGCCGCGCCTGGAGCCCCAGCGGGCGAACGTCAACGTGCTCAATCCCGGCATTCCGTCAGATATGGGCGACTCCTCGAGCGTGCACGGGATCGAGATCAGCGTCACCGCCGCCTGAGGACGGTCGGTATTCGGCGGGCACGGCGGTTGGGCGATATCGGTCCTCCGCGGATCCAATCCGCCCAACCGGACGCGCGAACCCTAGTGTCCCGCGTCGCTCATTCGTTGACAATCGAGGCATCTCTGGCGGCGCTAGCTGTTTCCAGCCGGCGGCTCGGGCTCAAGTGTCCAGGTCGGCAGGTCGGCCAGCGCGGAACGGTACCTGCGGCTGTACATCGGCCGAAAGAAGATCGACCAGGTGATCGCGATCACGGCGACGATCAACAGCCCGCCGAGCGCCTTGCCGGCGACCACCCCGGCGACGATGCAGACGAGCGCCAAGGCGCTGATCGCGACCGGCACACGGCGGTAGCGCAGCTGCGTCGAGCGGATCGCGGCGTACTGCTCAAGCGGGATCTGGTTGGTGTCCCAGACCCGACCGCACTGCTCGCAGGTCCAGCGCTCGCCATAGGAGAGATATTGCTTCTCTCCGCACCGGCACGAGACCGTGATCTTCGGTCCGCGACGCACCGCGGGTTGGAGGCCTTCGGCACTCATGGGTGCATTTTCCTCCAACCGCGCGGGGGCGTGACTCAATGCGCCGGTGGTTCCCAGCCCTCGAGCACCGACGGCTTGTAGTCGGTGCCGACGGTCTTGGAGCCGCTCACCCACGGCCCGAGCTCGGGCTGCGGGAACTTCGCGTGGCGATCCTTGAGGATGATCCCGTAGGAGTTGCCCGACTGCAGGTGCTTGATCAGCACCTTGCGCGCGAGCTCGTCCTCGCGTCCCTCCGGGATCTCGAAGTAGATCTTGATGAACGAGTTCGAGTACCGGTCGAACACCGCCGGCACCCCGTCCTCGACCAGCAACGCGATGTCCTCGAGCCAGTTGATGTCCGGACCCGGGGTCGCCGCCAGCAGGTCCACATCCTCCACCAGCGACATGTCCTCCTGGTACGGGAACCGCTCGCCCGACAGGTACTCGGCGTCGATCGCGAACACCTTCTCGGGCTCGGCGGGCAGCGTCCGCACGTCGGATGCGCTCATCGCGCGACCTCCTCGGAATCGGGCAGGTAATCGATCGGGTTGGCAACGTGGCGCTCGAGCAGTCGCTCGATCCGGGCCAGCGTGCGCTCCTCCGAGACGCCGGGGATGTACTCGGTGCCGGCCAGCGGCACCCGCGCCATCGCCGAGGCCTCGACCGTCAGCGCGCACAGATCCTCGGGCTCCAGCGAGTGCACGTTGGTCTTCCCGCACGCCCGCGCCAGCATCTGGCACTCCAGCGTCAGCGTGTGCAGGAAGTTGTAGACGCGCTCGGCCGCCTCCTCGACGACCAGGCGCTTGCGCAGCTCGGGATCCTGGGTGGCGATCCCGACCGGGCAGCGTCCGGTGTGGCAGTGGTAGCACTTGCCGGCCGGCACGCCCATCGAGCCCTCGTAGTCGGTGACGCCGGGGATCTCCTTGTTGCAGTTCAGCGCCATCAGCGACGAGTGGCCGATCGCGATCGCGTCGGCACCCAGCGCCAGGCACTTGGCGACGTCGCCGCCGTTGCGGATGCCACCGGCGACGACGAGGTCGATCTCGTCGACCAGGCCGACGTCCTCAAGCGCCCGGCGGGCCTCCGGGATCGCCGCCATCAGCGGGATCCCGGTCTCCTCCGAGGCCGTGTGCGGTCCCGCGCCGGTGCCGCCCTCGGCGCCATCGAGGTAGATGATGTCCGGACCGCACTTGGCGGCCATGCGAACGTCGTCGTAGACGCGTGCCGCGCCCAGCTTCAGCTGGATCGGGATCTCGTAGTTGGTCGCCTCGCGGACCTCCTGGATCTTCAGCGACAGGTCGTCGGGGCCCATCCAGTCCGGGTGGCGAGCCGGCGAGCGCTGGTCGATGCCCGCGGGCAGCGACCGCATCTCGGCGACCTGCTCGGTGACCTTCTGGCCCATCAGGTGGCCGCCGAGGCCGACCTTGCACCCCTGTCCGATGAAGAACTCACAGGCGTCGGCGAGCATCAGGTGGTGCGGGTTGAAGCCGTACCGGCTCTGGATCACCTGGTAGTACCACTTGGTCGACAGGTCGCGCTCGGGTGGGATCATCCCGCCCTCGCCCGAGCAGGTCGCGGTGCCGGCCATCGAGGCGCCCTTGGCGAGTGCCATCTTGGCCTCCAGCGACAGCGCCCCGAACGACATGCCGGTGATGTAGACCGGGATGTCGAGCTCGATCGGCTTGGCCGCGAACCGGGAGCCGAGCACCGTCTTGGTGAGGCACTTCTCGCGGTACCCCTCGATCACGAACCGGGTCAAGGTGCCCGGCATGAACATCAGCTGATCCCAATGCGGGATCGGCTTGAACATCGAGAAGCCGCGCATCCGGTAGCGGCCGAGCTCGGACTTGACGTGGATGTCGTCGATCACCTCGGGGGTGAAGATCGACGAGTGCCCGAGCACGTTGCGGGCGCTCGGTGCGTTCTCATCAGCCATGCTGTGAATCACCCCTTCCTTAGAGGACGAGCTTGCGCTCGGAGGGCTCGAGCGAGTCGTAGTTGTAGAGCTGCTTGCCGCACACGAACTTCGTGAACTGCGGTGGCGAGCCGAGGTCGTAGTTGCGGAACTTGCGCTCGATCAGCTCGGTGTCAGCGTCGGTCCAGTCGCCCTCGACGCAGTCCACGCCGAGCGACTTGACCGTGCCGGCGACGTAGATGTCGCCGTCGTACATCGAGTCGCCGAGCCCGGGGCCGACGTTGCCGCAGATGATCTGGCGGCCGCGCTGCATCATGAAGCCCGTCATCGAGCCGGCGTCGCCGAGCGTGATGATCGTCCCGCCCTTCTGGTCGATCCCGGTCCGGGCGCCGACGCGGCCCTTGACGACGAGGTCGCCACCGCGGATCGCGGCGCCGGTCAGCGAGCCCGCGTTGGACTCGATCACGACCACGCCCGACATCATGTTCTCGCACGCCGACCAGCCGACGCGGCCGTCGATCTGGACCTCCGGCCCGTCGATCATGCCGAGCGCGAAGTAGCCGAGCGAGCCCTCGAAATGCAGCTTGCAGCGGGTCAGGATTCCCGCGCCGAGGGAGTGCTTGGCGCCCGGATTGGCGATCGTCACCTCGGTCACGCCCTGCTCGTAGAGCAGCCAGCGCAGCTCGAGGTTGATCCCTCGCGTGGTCATCTCCCGCGCGTCGAACCGCGCCGTGGTCCCGTCGATCTCGGAGACCTTGGGGACTCGCGCGTTGAGCTCGACCAGGCCGCGAGCGTCGAACATCGGCTCGTTTTCCTGCGTGGTCATCGCGTCCATACCATCACCGTGTTCTCGTAGGGGTCATAGGTCTCGATCTCGTGGTCGATGACCGCGCGGATCGCCATCTCCTCGGAGGCCAGGGCCACCATGTCCTCGCCCTCGTAGAGGACCAGCGGCTTGGCCGCCAGCTCGTCCTTGGCGACACCGAGCGCGTCCTCGGACACGCAGATGTAGGTGAAGACGCCGTCGAGGTCCTCGAGCGAGTGGTTCATCGCGTCCTCCAGCGACTCGCCGCCCGCCATCCGGTCGGCGAGGTAGACCGCGATGATCTCCGAGTCGCACATCGATGCGAACCGGTGCCCGCGGGACTCCAGCCGTCGGCGCCACTGGTGGTAGTTGGTCAGCTGACCGTTGTGCACCACGGCAACGTCGGAGAACGGGTAGGCCCAGTAGGGATGGGCGTTGGCGATGTCGACGTCGGACTCGGTGGCCATCCGCACGTGGCCGATCCCGTGGGAGCCGAAGTACCCGTCGAGGTCGTACTGGGTGGCGACCGTCTTGGCGTCGCCGAGATCCTTGACGATCTCCAGCGAGTGACCGAGCGACAGCACCTCGGCCTGCGATACCGACTCGATGTAGTCGGCGAGGTGCTTGAGCTCGCCGTGGTAGTCGACGGTCGTCTGCAGCGTGTACTCGTTGACGTCCTCGGTGTCCTTGACGGTCGCGCCCGCGGACGTGATACGAGCGAGCACATCGCGCCGGCGACGCCGAATGTCGTCGGCGAACTCGAGGTCACGCGGCGCCGTCGACTCGGCCAGCTTGACGCGGACGATGTACTCGTTGGTCGGCGCGTGGTACAGGGCGTAACCGGTCGAATCCGGTCCGCGGTGCTTCATCGACTGCAGCATGCTGGTCATATCGCGGCCGATGCGGTGGGCACCGTTGCCGTTCTTGTAGATGATTCCTGCGATTCCACACATGTCGTTCTCCTAGATCTCAGATCCGGCCCGGCCGATCAGGGGAGGACCTCCAGGTACTCGTCACGCTCCCAGTCGGTGACGGCCGCCAGGTAGCGCTCCCACTCGTCGCGCTTGTAATGGCGAAAGACCTTGTAGAGGCGGCCGGGCATCGCCGACTGGACGACGTCGTCGGCTGCCAGCGCCTCCAGCGCCTTGCCGAGGCTGTCGGGCACTTTCTCGATCTCCTGGCCCTCGGCCAGCAGGTCGTAGGTGTTGCCCTGCTGCGGCGGCCCCGGGTCGATCTCGCGGCGCACGCCGTCCAGCCCGGCACGCAGCAGCGTCGCGACGGTCAGATACGGGTTGCAGCTGGAGTCGACGCCGCGGTACTCGAACCGGCCACCGGACGCGACCCGGACCGTCGTGGTGCGGTTCTGCCAGCCCCAGTTCTTGTAGATCGGCGCCCAGAACCCGGTGTCCCACATCCGGCAGTACGAGTTGACGGTCGGGTTGCCGACGCACATCAGCGCCGGGAAGTGCTCGAGCATGCCGCCGAGGAAGTGACGCGCGAACTGCGACAGCTGCGCCGGACCGTCCGGGTCATGGAAGACGTTGTTGCCGTCCTTGTCCATCAGCGTGAAGTGGTGATGGTGGCCGTTGGCCGACACGCCGGTGAACGGCTTGGGCATGAACGTCGGCAGCAGGTCGTGCTTGCGCCCGACCGCCGCGCAGATCTGGCGGTAGGTCGTGATGTTGTCGGCGGTCCGCAGCGGCCGATCGAAGCGGAAGTTCAGCTCCAGCTGGCCGGGCGCGTCCTCGTGGTCGCCGTAGCTCATGTCGAGGCCGAGCCGCTGGCCGTAGTCGACGACGTCGAGCAGCACGGGACGGAGCTCCTCGAACTGATGGATGTGGTAGCAGTACGGCTGCGTGACGCCCTGGGGCTCCTCGCCCTCGCGCGGCTTGCGCAGCCACATCATCTCGGGCTCGATCCCGATCAGGAACTCATACCCGAGCTCCTGCTCGAAGTCGTGAGCGATCCGCTTGAGGTTCTGACGCGGGTCGGCATCCATCAGCTCGCCGGTCTCGGTGTCGTAACAGTCGCAGTACACGCGCGCGACGCGGTTGTCCCAGGGCAGCACCTCGAACGTGTCGAGGTCCGCGATCGCCGCCAGCTCGGACTCCTCGGGGCCGAACCCGATGTAGTTGCCGTAGCGATCGGTGAACAGGTTCGCGGTCGCGCCGTAGACCAGCTGATAGCCCTTCTTGGCGACCTGCGAGAAGAACGAGGCGACGACGCCCTTGCCCATCACCCGGCCGGTGATTGACACCTGCTGGAAGAAGACGTATTTGATCTCCTCGTCCTCGATCCGCTTGACGATCGCCTGGATCTTGTCGTCGCGCCCGGGCGCGTTGCGCGCCTCCTCGAGGGTCGCCGGAGCGGGCTCGATCCGCGGGCTATCGAGTACGTCCTCCACTGTCCCACCGAACACTGCTGCCATGCCCGCTCCTCTCGTCGCCGCCGCGTGCTTGCAGCCGGCTCGTGTTTGTCGCCTACCGGCTGGTTGTCAACTGCGCCGTCGCTCGACGGCGAGGTCGATCCGATGTCCACAGTGGACAAATTGGTACATCGCAGCGTTTATACCAAGCCCCAATTCGGCTCGCAAGGGCGCGCGGCGCGAGAACCCGGGCGCGGGGCCAGGACGCATTGGACACCGATTTGCCTCGGAGCGTTGGGCGCGATAGACTTGTTGCACAACAACCAATAGTGTTGCGTCACGCGCAACGAGGAGTTCCTTCCGCATGCCAGACCTCCCGAAGTCCACCCCCGTTCTGATCATCGGCGCGGGCGTCCACGGTCTGTCGACCGCCTGGCACGTCGCTCGCAACGGCGGCACGCCGCTGGTCATCGATAAGAGCCGCGTCGGCGCCGGCGCGTCCGGGATCGCATGCGGGATCGTCCGCAACAACTACTTCCAGCCCGCGATGCAGGAGCTGATGGCGGCATGCGTCGAGGTCTGGGAGTCCGAGGCCGAGCGGTTGCACTATCACCCGTCCGGCTACGTCGCGCTCGGCGCCGACGCCCAGGTGCAGGACCTGACCGCCGTCCACGAGCGTCAGCAGCGGATCGGCTACCCCTCCGAGCTGTTCGTCGGGACCGACGAGGTCGCCTCGCACATGCGCTCGCTGTACCACGACTGGCGTGCCCCGGGACTCAGCGTCTGCCTGCACGAGTCGGCCGGCGGCTACGGCTTCAACCAGGAGTCGATCGACGGCCTCGCCGGTCTCGCGGTCGAGGCCGGCGCCCGGATCGAGACGGGCGTCGAGGTGACCGGCTTTGCGTTCGACAACTCCGGTGCGGTCACGCTCGTCCACACCGACCAGGGCGACATCGCCGCCGAGCAGGTGGTCGTCGCCGTCGGGCCGTGGGTCGCCTCGCTGTGGTCGATGCTCGGCCTGCCTGACCGACTTGACGTCCGCCAGCCCGATGGCGCGGTCGTCCGCGACCAGCCGATGTGGACCTACTGGTACCTGCAGGAGGGCGAGTGCGCGTTTGACCCGTCGATCTTCGTCACCGACGCCGGCGTGACGAGCCCGGTGCTGCATGTCGACTCCGATGCCCCGCTGCACGCCGACGATGGCACCCTGATCACCGACGACCTGTGGGGCGTCTACTTCAAGCCCGACCGCGAGTCGATCCAGGGCGGCGCGGCGCCGCTGACGGTCGGTCCCGAGTTCACCGTCGACCCGTACCCGACCGGCACGGTCGACGATGGCTTCCCTGATCTGTGGTCGGCGTCACTGAGCCATTGCATGTCGCGCTTTGAGGGAGCCCGCTCGAAGTACCGCCAGGTGCGCTCGGGCGGCGTCGGCGCGTTCACGGTCGACAACTTCCCGGTGTTCGATCACATGGCGCCGAACGTGTTCGTCTGCGCCGACTCCAACCACGGCTACAAGATGATCGCCGTCGGCAAGGAGATCGCCCGGGTACTCGACGGTGAGCACTCCTCGCTGCTGCATCCGTTCCGCTACGAGCGATTCGCCACCGGGGACCTGCACCCGGTCTCGCACAGCCCGTATCCCTGGAGCTGATCGGGCGCTGCGTGCGGCTCGGGGGTCCGCGACGCACGCGACCCGAGCGCGAACGATGGCGAGAGGGTGCGAATTATTCGCACCCGTTCGCCAAAGTTCCGCCGCGCCCGCCCCGCGATCGGCGCGGGTCCGCCCACCCCAACTACCCGCGAACCAACCCTCCAGGGCGCTAGCGACCCGGTTGCGCGCCCAGCGCGGCGCCGAGCTCGCTCGCGGCCGCGACCAGTGGCTCTGACAACCCCGCGCGCGTCTCGGTCGGAAGCCGCGCGATCGGGCCTTGCAGACCGAGGATCGCGACCAGCCCGCCATCGTGCCCGAACACCGGCGCGGCGACTGCCGCCAGGTCGGCCTCGCGCTCGCCGGCCGCCTCGGCCCACCCCCAGCGCCGCGCCTCGGCGAGCTCGACGGCAAGCGCCGAGACGTCGGTGATCGTCCGCTCGGTGAAGCTCGTCAGGGCGTCGGACTCGGCAGCAGCGACCCGGAAGGCCGCCTGCTCGGCCGTCTGCTCGGTGTCGCCGGCACCCTCGGCCGCCACCGGGGCGCCCTCGGCGAACGCGAGCATCACCTTGCCGGTCGCGGTGGCGTGCGGGATCGATGGCCGGCCGACCCGCGCCATCGACACCACGCTGGAGGGCGATTGCACGAAATCGACCGTGACCGCGGCACCGTCGCCGGGCAGCGACAGCGTTGCCGTCTCGCCGGTATCGCTCGCCAGTCGGATCAGCAGCGGCCGCGCCAGCGTGCGCACGTCCCGCTGGGCGAGCACGCGGTCGGCCAGCGTCACCAGTCGCAGCCCGAGCCAGTATGGGCCGTTGCCGGCGTCACGATGGACCAGGCCGGCCTCCTGCAGCGTTGCCAGCAGCCGTGACGCCGTCGATGCATTGACGCCGATGCGACGTGCCAGCTCGTTGACCCCGAGCCCCGCGTCCGAGGCGGCCAGCGCGTCCAGCAGCGCGATCGCGCGGGCGACGCTGCCAACCGATCGCCGTCCTGTCTGAGCTGTGGTCTCCATCACCGCGGACACCTTAGCCGTCGGCTCCCGAGCGCCGTCGTGGCCGTCCGGCGCGTCGTGGCGCCGCCGCGCCGGCATCGGCGACGGCCACCCGCGCGGGTGCCGGCGAATCGAGTGACCGCATCACCATCACCTCGATCCCGCCCGGCGCGAACAGATCGCGCGAATATGCAACCCGATCGTCGTGGCCGGCGAAGATCAGCTCCTCCAGCGACAGACACGCGGTCGTGCCGCGGATCTGCAGCCGCTTGCCGGCCCCCTCCCGGCCCGTCAACAGCGCCGGCTCGACGCGGGTGCGGGCAAACGTGATCGGCACCCCGAGCGCGATCAGCACATCGAGCACCATCTGGCCGCGCTCGAGTTCGCGCCGCAGTCGCGCCTCGGGCAGTTCGATGCTCGGATGCACGACGTCGTACATCGTCGCGACCGGAGTGCCGTCGGCGACCAGCGTGCGATCGATCGCGGTCGCCTCCGTGCCGGGCTCGAGCCCGAGCGCCTCGCACGCCTCGCCGGGCACCGCCTCGCGGCCGATCGTCACCTCGATCGCAACCAGCGACACGCCTCGCCGGCGCGCCACCGACGAGTAGGGCTCGAGCCGCTCGAGCCGCTCGCCGAACGCGGTCGGTACGACCATCCGTCCGATGAAGGTGCCGCTCCCCTGCCGACGGACGATCTCGCCCGACTCCTCCAGCCGCTGCAACGCCGAGCGCAGCGTCCCGCGTGAGACGCCGAGCATCGCCGCGACCTCGTGCTCGGGCGGCAACCGGTCGCCCTGGCGATAGCGGCCCGGCGCCAGCCAGTCGCGCAGCGCTCGCTCGGCGCCGTCGACGAGCGACGGGCGGGCGGGCAGGCCGCGATCGGCGTCGTCTGCGGCGGCCCGGCTCACCGACGAAAGACGGTCACTAGATGATCGTGGAATCCGGCGCTGCGGCGGCCGCGGCGAACGCCTCCTCGAGCGCCTGCGCTGCGGCGCTGACGAGGCCGGTGACCTCGGTGCGACGCGGATCGCCGGGTGAGTCCGCCAGGTTGATCCGGACCAGGTGCGCGGCCGCGCGGGTCGCTCCGTCGGCGAGCTCGGCAGCCGTCACGGCATCGCCGACCGTCGACGGGTTGCCGCCGGTCGCCGACTCGGCGGCGAGCGCGGCGATCTGAGCGCCGATCCCGGCAATCGTCAGCGGCGGCGAAGCGGCTGCCGCCAGCGCCGATGCCAGCCGCTGCTCGCGCTGCGGGTTGTCGGGGTCCATCCGCTGGGCCTCGAGCACCGGCTCAAACGCCCCGCGTTCGATCTCGATCAGTTCCAGCGCACGGGCACGCAGCGCGTTTGCCCGCGCCAGCCGGGCCTGGCCCATGATCGAGGAATCGAACTTGGCGGTCATCTCGACGAGCGCCGCCGCCACGGCAACCGCAACCGCCGCTCCGGTGCCGCCGCCGGGACCGGGGGTGCGCTCGGCAAGCTGCTCCAGCACGTCCTCGAGCGGCTGAGTGGCGAGCGGCGCGGGCGGACGGGCCATCGGATCAGCACCTTACCGGGAGCACTGGCGGGTAAACAACCCCGTCCCGGATCGGGACACCCGAGCTCAGTGGCTGACGGCGGCGGCGGCGAGTTCTGAGACGAGCTTGTCCTCGTAGAAGCGCTCGAGCTTGAACGGCTCGATCAGCTCCGGCTGGCGGCCGGTGGCGACCAGCTCGGCCAGCGTCTTGCCGACGATCGGCGCCGCCTTGAACCCGTATGTCCCCCACCCGGCTGAGATGTGAAAGTTCTCGACGTCGGTGACCCCGAGGATCGGCGAGTAGTCAGGCGACAGGTCGCACAAGCCCGCCCACGAGCGCAGCAGCCGCGCCCGCTCGAGTTGCGGGAACAGCTCGAGCGCGTGCCGGGTCACGTCCTGCAGGAAGTTCAGCGTGCCCTGCATCCGGTAGGTCGTCCAGGGCTCGATCTCGGCGCCCATCAAGAACTCGCCGCGGTCGGTCTGTGAGAGGTATACGTGCATCTGCGAGGAGACGATCACGACGTCGAGCAGCGGCTTCATCGGCTCGGTCACGCAGGCCTGCAGGATGTGGGTGGTGATCGGCAGCCGCACGCCCGCCATGTCCGACAGCAGCGTCGACCAGCCGGCGGTGCAGTTGAGCACTTGGCCGGCGGCGATCGTGCCGCGATTGGTCTCGACGTGGGTGATCCGGTTACCCGTGCGCTTGAGCGCGAGCACCTCGGTGTTCTGGTGGATCTCGGCGCCGCCGGCGTCGGCCGAGCGCGCCAGGCCCCAGACGACCGCGTCGTGGCGGATGATGCCGCCCGGAGGGTGATACAGCGCGCCGAGGATCGGGTACGTATCGCCGGGAACCTGCATCGCCGGTGCCAGCTCGGCGACCTCGTCGGGTCCGATCAGCCGCGAGTCGATCCCCTGCAGCCGGTTGACCTCGGCGCGGTTGGCCATCACGAACATCGCGCGGTCGGAGTGGGCCAGCGTGAGGTGCCCGCACTGCGAGAACAGCAGGTTGAAGTTCAGGTCCTGCGACAGCCCTTCATAGAGCTTGACGCTGGCGTCGTAGAAGCGGGCGCCCTCGGGCGTCTTGTAGTTGGAGCGCAGGATCGTCGTGTTACGGCCGGCGGCGCCGGAGCCGATATAGCGCTGCTCGAGGATCGCGACATCGGTGATCCCGTGATCGCGCAGGTAGTGCGCGGTGGCGAGCCCGTGCGAGCCGCCGCCGATGATCACCACGTCGTAGGAGGACTTCAGCGACGGCGCCCGCCGCCACATCCGTCGCTTGCGAAAGATGTCGAGCATCAGGTGAGCTCCTCCAGCTGGTCGACTCCGACCGGACCGCCGCCGAGATGCCGGGCGGCGTCGGCGACGACCGACCAGACGTACTCGGCGGTCGCCCACCCGAACAGGATCAGATACCGGTCCTCGGCCTCGCGGATCAGCGTCGCCGGCTGGCGCGCGACCGACCCCGGGCGCAGCGCCCCGACCGGCGTCACCGTCGGCCGCAGATCCAACGCGCAGAACCGCGCGAGGCACTCGCGTGCGAGCGCGCCGGAGATCGTCAGCGACGCGTACACGCTGGTGACGTCGACGACCTCGAGGTCGTCTCCGAGCTTGGGCCGCGCGCCGATCACCAGCGCCCGCGAGTCGGTCAACTTGCACCACCAGGCGCGATCTCGCCGAACCGCGGTCCCGTACTGCAGCGACGGATCCAACGAGCCCTGCAGCTGCAGCTTGCACAGATGCGAGGTGTCACACCACGAGACCGACTGCGCCGCGACCGGGCTCGCGTACGTGCTCGCGACGTTCCAACCGTCGCGCAGCTCGAAGGTCGCGCCGGCGGCGGCCGCCACCGACTCCATCGGTGACCGGGCGACGACGTCGTCGCCGGCGGCAACCGGTGAGATGAACTCGAGTGCGCTCACGAGCGCAGCACCTCCCCGTCGGGGTCGTAGAACGGTCGTGTCTGGACCTCGGCGAGCAGCTGCTTGCCCTCGTCGGAGATCGTCAGCCGCGCGCCGTCGGTTGCCAGCTCGGCCGGCACCCACGCCATCCCGATCGTGCGATCGAGCACCGGCGAGTGGCGACTGGAGGTGACCTGGCCGGCGGGGCTGCCATCGGATCCGAGCACGACCGCGCCCTCGGTCGGGACCTCGCCCCCCGGCACCGTGAAGCCGACCAGCGAGGTCGTCGGCGTCAGCTCTGCGTAGTGCTCGAGCGCGTAGCGGCCGATGAAGTCCTGCTCCTTGTCGAGCTTGACGATCCACGACATCGCGGCGCCGTACGGGGTCGACTCAGAGTCGGTGTCCTGGCCGACGAGGATGTGCATCTTCTGCAGGCGCAGCACGCGCTGGGGCTCCAGACCGAACGGCCGCAGGCCGTGCGGCTGGCCGGCGGCCATCAGCGCGTCCCAGATGTGCTCACCGAACGCGGCCGGGCAATGGATCTCGTAGCCGACCTCGCCGACGAACCCGATCCGCAGCACCAGGCACCTGACCCCGGCAACCGTCGCATGCTTGGCGTCGAGGTATTTGAACCCCTCGGCCGAGCAGTCGATGTCGGTCACCGACGTCATGATCTCCCGGGCACGGGGACCGGCGAGGTTGACCGCCGCCATTCCCTGTGTCAGGTCGGTGACGCGCGCGTCGAGCTTCCAATCGGCCAGCCACCAGGTGAACCACTCCTCGACGGCGCCGGCGCCGCTCGAGGTCGTGGTCACGTAGAAGCTGTCGTCGTCGAGCCGCGCGATCGTGCCGTCGTCGGTGATCCGGCCGGCGTCGGAGGCGATCACGCCGTAGCGGGTCCGCCCCGGCTTCAGGTTCGAGAACCGGTTCGGGTACAGCCGGTCCAGCAGCACCCCGGCTTCGGATCCCTGGACGAGCAGCTTGCCGAGCGTCGAGACGTCGATCAGGCCGGCGGCGCGGTTGACCGCCAGCGCCTCGGCCGCCGGATCACCGTAGTCGTAGGCACGGCGCCAATCGCCCGCCCATTTGACGTTCGCGCCGAGCGCGCGGTGCCGGGCGTGGATCGACGAGCGCTTGGCCGGGGTCAGCTGCGCGCCGTCGCGTCCGCCGAGGATCCCCATCGGCACCGACACCCACGGCGGGCGGGCGGTGGTGACGCCGACGTCGCCGAGCGAGGAGCCGTTGTGCTGGGCCATCAGCCGGACCGACTGCAGCTGGCACATGCGTCCCTGGCAGGGGCCCATCGTCACGGTCGTGTAGCGCTTGGACAGCTCGATCGAGTCATAGCCCTCGTCGATCGAGAGTCCGATGTCCTTGCTGGTCACGTCTTCGCAGAAGCAGGCGAAGCACTTGCCGCGGTCCGCCCCGGCGACCGCCGGTGCAACCGCGACCGCCTCGGGCTCGGCGGCCGGAGCCTTCTCGAGCGCCCGCACCCGCGCGGTCGTCTGCTTGTCGCGGTGGCCAAGCTCGGCCGCGGCGCGCAGGCCCGCCAGCTCACCCGAGCGCGCGACCGCTTCGTCCCCGGTCACCCCGGCCACCTCGCCGGCGGCGAACACGCCGGCGGGCAGGTCGGCGAGCGCGAAGTGACCGTGACGCTCGTCGTACTCGGTCCTCGCGCCGGACTGCAGCAGCAGCGAGGTCGCCGGCATCGCGCCGCCGGACATCAGCACCAGGTCGCAGTCGAACTCGTGCTCGGTGCCCGCGATCGCCGGGTTCAGCGCGCCGATCACGGCCGTGTTGACGCCCTTGCGCCCGCGCGCCTCGACGACCGTGTAGTTGGGGAACACCGCCATCCCCTGCTGGCGCAGCTTGCTGCCGAGCGCGGATGTCTGGGGCCGCAGGTCACAGACCGCCACGATCTGGACACCGAGGTCGCGCAGCGCCGCCGCGGCGATCAGGCCGCGGTCCGACGTGGTGCCGACCACGGCGCGCTTGCCCGGCGGCACCGCGTAGGTCTGCGCGAGTCGCAGCGCGCCGCCCGCGAGCATCACGCCGGGCAGGTCGTTGCCGGCGAACACCAGCGGCTGTTCGATCGTGCCGGTGGCGAACAGGAGACGCGCGGACCGCACCTGGTGCAGCGTGTCGCCCTGCCAGACCGGTACCAGCCCGTCGAAGCAGCCAAGCGCGGAGCCGCCCTCGAGGATCTCGACGCCAGCGTCACGCGCGGCCCCGAGCGGCTGACTCAGGTCAGACAACTTGCCCGCCAGGCCCTCGTCGGCGAGCACCACGTCGGCACCGGCCCGGGCCGCGGCGGTCGCGGCGCCGAGGCCCGCGATCCCGCCGCCGACGACGATGATGTCGGCATGGCGACGGCGGTACTCGGTGCGCCACTCGCGCTCGGGCTGGCGCTTGCGCAGCTTGCCGAGCCCGGCCGCGTTGCGCAGCAGCTTCTCGTACAGCGGCCACAGCTTGCGGGGGCGGATGAAGGTCTTGTAGTAGAAGCCGGGGGGCGTTAACGAACTGGCTGCGCGGTCGGTGATCTCCATCGCGTCGAATTCGAGCGACGGCTCGGCGTTGACGTGCTCGACCACCAGTCCGTCGCGCGCCGGTTGGGTGCACATCCGCGCCCCGGGCGCGCCGTCGACCGAGCAGATGCAGTTCGGGCACTGACCGGCGACGCACATCAAGCCGCGGCGGCGGTGGTACTTGAACGAGCGACTGAACGTGCGCCGGCCGGCGGCGTACAGGGCCGAGCCGATCGTGTCGCCTGCATAGCCCTCGACGCGCTTGCCGTCGAACGTGAAGCTGATCGGCTTGGAGCGGTCGATCCGCTCGCCGGCCTGGGGTGCGAGGCGGCTCATGGCAGCTCCGTGGAAAGGACTTCGTTGGTGGTCGTGTCGCGCTGGGCGACGAACCAGGCGCGGCAGCCGGAGCGGTGATACCACCACTCGCGCTGCACGCCGGCGGCATTGGTGCGGAAGTAGTTGTACTCGTTGAGCTCACGGAAGCTCGGGTTCTGCTTGGGGCGAGGATTGATCTCGCCCCCGAACCCAAAGTCCGTCACCTCTCGCACGCCGCAGTTGGGACAGGTCAGCAGAAACGACATTCCAGCGGACGCTATGCCGCCGGTGTGATCCTGTCCAATATCTGATTAGGATTGATTGATCTGGTTTCGGTATCAGTGGGCCGGGACGCCGCCGCCATCGGGCAACCGTGGAACTTCGCCAACTCAGATATTTCGTCGCGGTTGCCGAGGAGCTGCACTTCCGGCGCGCGGCGGCGCGCCTGCACATCTCCCAGCCACCGCTGTCGCAGCAGATCGCCGCGCTCGAGTCAGAGCTCGGCGTGACGCTGCTGGCGCGCACCCGCCGGCGGGTGGCGCTGACCCCGGCGGGCGCGGCGTTCCTGCGCGAGGCCCGCGCGATCCTGCAGGGGGTCGACACCGCTGCCGACACCGCCCGCGCAATCGGCGCCGGCCAGGAGGGCGTGCTTCGGGTCAGCTTCGTCGGCTCGGCGCTGCTGTCGATCGTGCCGGCGATCGTTCAGGGGTTCCGGGCGGCGCGCCCACGGGTTCAGATCGAGCTGCGCGAGCGTTCGAGCACCGAGCAGCTGGCTGCGGTCCGCGGCGGCAGCGCCGACATCGGGCTGTTGCGTCCCCCGCTGGACCCCGATCACGAGCTCGTCTCAGAGCTGGTGCTGCGCGAGCCGACGGTCGCTGCACTGCCGGCCGCACATTCGCTGGCGAAGCTGCGCCGGGTGCCGTTGCGCCGCCTGGCGGCCGAGCCGCTGGTGCTGTTCCCGCGTGAGCAGGCGCCGGGTTATCACGACCTGCTGACCGGACGACTGGCCGCGACCGGAACGGTCCCTCAGGTCGTCCAGTACGCGCCCGAGACGATCACGATCATCGGCCTGGTCGCGGCCGGCATCGGCGTCTCGCCGGTCGCCGCGTCGGTCGCCAACCTGGCGCTGCCCGGGGTGGTGTACCGGCCGCTGTCCGGCGCGCCCGCGACCGAGCTGGTCGCCGTCCGCCGAGTCGACGATGACTCCCCACCCGCGCGGGCGTTCATCGCCGGTGCGCGCGAAGCCGGCCGCGAACGGGCGGCGGCGACCTCGTAATTGGTCGCGGCTAGCTCGGCAAATCAGCGCGCGACGATCGCGCCCCACACGCGCGGCGGCCCGAGCGCGAACGATGGCGAGAAGGTGAGAATTATTCGCACCCGATCGCCAAAGTTCCGTGCCGCGATCCGCAGCGATCTGACTGCTGCCTGACTACCCATGAATTAAACCTTCAGGACACCGGATCAGGACGCGACCGTGTAGAGCTTGCGCAGCGTCGTGCGCACCCGCCAGATCGTCCGCTCGCCACCGGCAAACGACCCGACGATCCCGGGCCGGAGCTCGAGCGTCGGACCGCCGTCGATCGCGACGGTCGCCTCGCCCGCGAGCACGACGAACGTCTCGGTCGCCTCGACGTCGCTGCTGACGCCCGGCGTGATCTCCCAGACGCCGGTCTCGATCGATCCGTCCGGCGACGTCCACAGCGCGCGTGACGCAACCCGGGGACCGCCTTCCAGCACCTGGTCGGCCGATAGCTCGTCGCCGTCGAGCTCCAGCTCGGTGATCGACATGGCAAATGGCGGCGTCGGCATTGTCGGCACGCTACCGGACGCCAGGTGTTCGATTTGTCAGGCGATCTCGGCCAATCCGACCGCTTGATGATCGAGAGCGTGCCGGTCGGGCCCGTCGGTAGGGTTGGATCGTGGCGAGAGCCTCGATCGATGCGGCAGCCGCGGCCGCGGCGCGGGTCGCCGCCGTCCGCGACGATCCGGCCGGGCGGATCGCGCTGCTGCGCGCGACCTACGACGCCGGCTCGAGCCAGCTGAGACCGTTTCGGCGCGCCGCACTCTCGTTCATCCACTGGGAACTGCGCCGCGGGGTGCTGGCGCCGCACGCCGGCAGCGCCTGGTGGCGGGCACTGAACGAGCGACTGCTGAGCGACGGCCTGGAAGCGACCGGCCGCGCCAGCGGCCTACGTGGCGAGCCGTCCTCTGAGCCGATCGCAGCCTGGATGCGGTTTCTCGACGATCCGTGCCCGAGCAGCTGGTATTGCGCGCACAACCAGAGTGTCGTCGCCGCCTACCTGCAGCATCGCGAGCTGGCCGAACGCGAGAACCGCGCGGAACGGTTCTTCATCAACGTTGTGCTGCTGCGGGTGCTGTATGCCCACGCGCTCGTCGCCGCCCCGGAGCTGGCGCTCGGCCGGCTGGCGCCGGTCGGCCGCGTGCTCGGTGACCCGCGGTTCGGGATCGTCGGCCTGTTTTTGTCGCTGCGACGCACCGTGCCCGAGGAGTATCCGCTGCGCAACCCGCTGGAGGACTACCTCCGGGTCGAGCACGGCGCCGGGCGCACGCTCGACTACGCGGTGATCGGCCCGCGCCTGCAGCGGCTCTACGACTGGTCGGCGCAGGCGCTGCACTCACCCGGCCTGCGCGGGCTGATCGACGGTGGTGCGCCGGTGTACGCGTGGCCGACCGCCGAACGAGCGCCTGTTCAAGCAGGCACTGCCGCGCCGGCGCGCGCCGCTTGCAGCGTATTCGCGATCAGCAACGCGATCGTCATCGGCCCGACGCCGCCCGGGACCGGGGTGATCAGACCCGCGGTCTGGACGGCGGCCTCGAAGTCGACGTCGCCGACGAGGCCGTCGTCGGTACGGTTGATGCCGACGTCGATCACGGTCGCGCCCGGCTTGATCCAATCGCCCTGAACCATCTTCGGGCGGCCGACCGCAGCGATCAGGACGTCGGCGCGGCGGCAGATCTCGCCGAGGTTGCGGGTGCGCGAGTGACATGTGGTGACGGTCGCGTTCTCGGCGAGCAACAGCGCGCCGACCGGCTTGCCGACCAGGTCAGAGCGGCCGACCACGACCGCCTCGGCCCCCTCGAGCGGGACCTCGTGGCGCTTGAGCAGCTCGATCACCCCTGCCGGAGTGCAGGGGCGCAGGCCCGGCAGCCCCTTGGCCAGCAGCCCGGCGGACACCGGGGTCAAACCGTCGACGTCCTTGCCGGCCTCGATCAGCGTCGTCAGCCGCGCGCCGTCGATCTGCTTCGGGGTCGGCAGCTGCAGCAGGATCCCGGACACCTGTGGATCGGCATTGAGCTGCGCGAGCAACTCGACGACCTTCTGCTCGGTCGCATCGGCGGCGAGCTCGTGGTGAAAGCCCTCGATCCCCGCCTCGGCGCACGCCTTGTGCTTGTTGGCGACGTACACCGCCGACGCTGGGTCATCGCCGACCAGCACCGTCGCCAGCCCGGGTCGCTGATGCCCTGCCCGTACCCACTCCTGCACCTGCTCGCGTACCTCGGCTCGCACCTGCTGGGCGATCGCCTTACCGTCGATCAAGCTCGCGCTCATCTCACTCCTCGGACGCCGGTCTCGAAAACGACGCGAGCTTAGACACGTGGCGCGTCGGGTGAGGCGCGCCGCCGACGCGCGGCGGGGTAACCGGCGGTCCCCGATACCGTTGCAGGGATGTGTCGTCTGTTCGGGATCAGCGGTGGGTCTGAGCCGGTCGAGGCCACATTCTGGCTGTTGCAGGCGCCCGACTCGCTGTCGCAACAGAGCCACCGCGAGCCCGACGGGACCGGCCTGGGCTGGTATGACCACGCCGGAGCGCCGAAGATCTCAAAGCAGCCGCTGGCGGCGTTTGATGACCGCTCGTTCGCCGAGCGCGCGCAACGAGTTCGATCCCGCACGTTCGTCGCGCACGTCCGCTTCGCCTCCAACGGGAACCCGACGCCGGTCAACACCCACCCGTTTGCGCAGGAAGGCCGGCTGTTCGCCCACAACGGCGTGATCGGCGACCTGCCCGCGCTCGAGGCCGAGCTCGGCGCCGAGCGGATGCGGACGGTCGCCGGCGACACCGACTCCGAGCGCTGGTTGGCACTGATCACGCGTGAGATCGACGCCGCCGGTGGCGACGTGATCGCAGGGATCAGGTCCGCCGCGCGCTGGATCGCCGAGCGGCTGCCGCTGTTGTCGGCGAACTTCGTGCTGATCGACCGCGACGACCTGTGGGCGCTGCGCTATCCCGACACCCACGAGCTGCACGTGCTCGAGCGCGAGGCCGGCGGCGGCACCGCCGCCGAGCCCGCGCCATTGCGACACGCCTCGTCGACCGGCCAGATCCACGTCGCCTCCGATCAGCTCGCCCAGCGGCCGGCCGTGATCGTCGCGACCGAACCGATGGACGACGACAGCGGCTGGCGGATGCTGGCACCGGGTGAGCTGCTGCACGTCGACGCCCAGCTTCGGGCGACCTACACAACGGTGGTCGACCAACCGCCCGCCCACCCGCTGACGGTTGCCGAGTTGACCGGCCGCGCCGCCGCCTCCCAGACCGAGACGGGTCGATGACCGCGACCAGCGACCGGCGGCCGGTCCCGGCAAGCGTCGACGCGGCTGCGACCGGCGGGGCGTCTGGGGCGGCCGCACCGCATCCCCCCGGCCGCCTGCCTCCGGGACCGCCGCTACCGCGCTGGGTGCAGACGCTCGGGTTCATGATCGGCGGGGTCCGCTTCCTCGACGCGGTCCGGCGCCGCTACGGCGACGTCGTCACGCTCGGCACGACGTTTGACGAGCGCTTCGTGCTCGTGTTCTCGCCCGAGCTCGTCAAGCAGGTCTTCCAGGGCTCGCCCGAGCAGCTGCGCGCCGGCGAGGCCAACCAGCTGCTCGGCCCGATCGTCGGCAGCCGCTCGGTGCTCCTGCTCGACGGCGGTGAGCATCTGCGCCACCGGCGCCTGCTGTCACCACCGTTCCACGGCCAGGCGATGCTCGACTGGCAGGCGACGATGCGCGAATGCGCCGACGAGGAGATCGACCGCTGGCCGGTCTCGGAGCCGTTCACGATGCTCGAGTCGATGCAGTCGCTGACGCTGCGGGTGATCGTCCGCGCCGTGTTCGGCTACCGCTCCGGCGCGCCGGAGGACGAGCTGACGACGGCGCTGCGCGAGATGGTCGCGCCGTTGGGCGCCCGCAGCGGGTTGATGCTCGCCGCCGCGCTCGTGCGCGGCCGTCGCTCGGGCTCGGCCGAGCGCTTCGCCCGCCGCAAGCAGGCCGTCGACAAGCTGCTGTTCGCCGAGATCGCGCGGCGACGCGCCGACCCGGAGTTGGTCAAGCGCGCGGACGTGTTTTCCTCATTGCTGGTGGCCACCGATGATCGCGGCGAGGGGCTGTCCGATGGCGAGGTTCGCGACGAGCTGCTGACGCTGCTGCTCGCCGGCCACGAGACAACCGCGACCGGGCTCGCCTGGACGTTCGATCTGCTGCTGCACGATGCTCGTGTGCTCGCCCGCGCAGGTGAGCGCGAGCCGGCGTACCTCGACGCGATCGTCAAGGAGTCGCTGCGGATCCGACCGGTGATCCAGGGGGTCGGACGGGTCGTGCGCGAGCGGCCGCTGGCGCTCGGCGGCTACGAGGTTCCGGTCGGGGTCGAGATCAACCCATCGATCCGCACGATCCATCGCCGCGCGGACCTGTTCGTCGACCCGGAGCGGTTTCTGCCCGAGCGGTTTTTGTCCGAGCAGCCGCCGGACACCTACACCTGGATCCCGTTCGGCGGCGGCACCCGGCGCTGCCTCGGGGCGAGCTTTGCGACGACCGAAATGAGGATCGTGCTGTCGGCCGTGCTCGAGCGGTGTGAGCTTGCCGCCGCCGATCCCAAGCCGTGCAAACCGCAGCTGCGGACGATCACGGTGGCGCCCAAGGGTGGCGTACGAGTCCTCCAGACGCGGGCACCCACCTGAGATGCTGCTCTACGACAACCCGATGTCGGGCAACTGCTACAAGGTCCGGCTGCTGCTCGCGCTGCTCGGGATCGATTACGAGCGCCGCGAGCTGGACGTGTTCGACCGCTCCGATCGCGCCGAGGTGCTCGGCGAGCTCAACCCGGCGCTGCGGGTGCCGACGCTGCTGCTCGATGACGGCCGCTCGCTGGGCGAGTCCGGAGCGATCCTGCACTACCTCGCCGACGGGACCGAGTACCTGCCACTCGACCGCTTCGAGCGCGCTCAGATGCTGCAGTGGATGTTCTTCGAGCAGTACAGCCACGAGCCGAATGTCGCCGTGCTGCGCTTCTGGGCCGAGGCCGGCATCGAGCCACCGGCCGCCGAGCTCGCCGCCAAGCGTGCCGGCGGCGAGGCGGCGCTCGCCGCGATGGACCGGCACCTGACCGGCCGCGCCTACTTCGTCGCCGACGCCTACTCACTGGCGGACATCGCGCTGTACGCCTACACGCACGTGGCCGATGAGGGTGGCTTCTCGTTGGAGCCGTTCGGAGCGATCCGTGCCTGGCTGGCACGCGTCGCCGTCCGGCCGGGGCACATCACGATCGGTCAGTAGTAGGTGTCCCGGAGACGTTGTGCCTTTTCGGGTGCAACGTCGCCGGAGGCGCATTAGCGCGCGGGCGGGTAGCGACGCGCGGTCACGTACTCGCCGCCGAACGCCGCCAGCGCAACGAAGTGCACCGAGCTGGACGAGTTCGGCGATTCGATCAACTCGCCGTGACCGACGTACATCGCCGCGTGGGTGACCGCACGCGACGGCGGCTCGGTCGCAAAGAACACGAGGTCTCCCGGCGCCAGCGCCCGCCGCGCGACCGGCTTTCCGGCATGCGCCTGCATCGCCGCCGTGCGCGGCAGCGCGATCCCGAGCGCTCCGTAGACGGCCGAGGTCAGCCCGGAGCAGTCAAATCCGTACGACGAGCTCCCCGCCCACAGATACCGGAGGCCGAGGAACTGTTCGGCCGCGGCGACCAGCTCGTGACCGGTCGGTGGCGGCCACGCGACCCCGGGCCGGTGCAGGCTGAGCGACGAGCGCGACAGCAGCGCGATCGGGCCCGCCGGCGTTCGCACCCGAACCCAGCCGGCGCGGGAGCCGACCACCGCCAGCCGCGTGTTGTAGCTGAGCTGCAGCATCCGGCGCCCGGGTCGGGCCGTCGCGGTGCGTCTGCGAAGCCACGCCCGCGGCCGGGTGACGACCGCGATCGACTGGCGGCCCGGCGGGGCGCCGGCACCAACGAGTTGGCGCGCGGGCAGCCAGCCCGGGGAGCCCAATCCGGTGCTCGTCTGCTGTCCGGTCAGCGAGATCCTCACCCAGCCCTGGCGTCGCCGGTCGACGATCGCCCTCTGTCCATAGAGCGCCTGGGTCACCAGCCGCGAGTCCAGCCAGCGCCGCTGCTCGGTGCCCATCGCGTCCAGCCATTGCCGGAGCCGCACCGGGTTGGCCAGCGACGGGCGGTCCAGCGGGCGCGTCCGCGCCGGGCGCTTCCAGAGTGTCGCGACGGTCACGTCGATCACGGCGTGCTGACCGACCCGGACATGCCCGGCAACCGCGCGCGGGGGTCGTGCGCTCGCCGCCGTGCCAGCGGCCAGCAGCGCGGCGATCGCCCCCACCGTCGCGAGCGCGACCGCGCGGCTCACTATCAGTCCTCCCAGAACCCCTGGTCCATCTCGGCGCCGGCGCCGTCGGTGTGGCCGCCGAACGCGATCAGCTCCATCCCGTCGGGACCGGCTTCCCAGGCGCGCATCGACGCCGGCGCGACAAACACGAGATCGCGTGGCGCGACCTCGAAGATCTCATCGCCGACCTTGAAGCGGCCCGAGCCGGAGGCAACCAGATACACCTCCTCGTCGTCGGCGTGACGGTGGCCGAACTCGAGTCGCTTGCCGGGATTGAGCCGGTAATAGGCCATCCCGATCCGCTCGGCGCCGAGCGCCGAGCGCGCAAACCTCGCCTCCCCCATCTCGCCCATCCCGTATTGCGGCGCGAGGTCATCGACCTCGTCGATCGCCAGTTTCGTGTAATCGCGCATCCGCTGATCGTGTCAGGTGTCGCCACCACGTACCCGAACGGCCGCGCCCGTTAACCTGCGTCGCTGATGCGAGACGCATTGATCTGCTCGCCGCTGCGCACCCCGGTCGGCCGCTTCGGCGGCGTCTTCCGGGACGTCGCGGTAACCGAGCTGGCGACGACCGTGATCAAGCAGGTGATCGCGCGTACCGGACTGCCCGGCGAGGCCGTCGACGACGTGATTCTCGGCCAGGGCTACGCCAACGGCGAGGCGCCGGCGCTCGGCCGGGTGGCCGCGCTCGACGCCGGTCTGCCGGTCGAGGTTCCCGGCGTCCAGGTCGACCGCCGCTGCGGCTCCGGATTGCAGGCGGTGCTCGACGCCGCGATGCAGGTCCAGACCGGCGTTGCCGACGTGATCATCGCGGGTGGTGCCGAGTCGATGAGCCAGACCGAGCTGTACTCGACCGGCCTGCGCTGGGGGGCACGCTCAGGCGGCGCGATGCTCGAGGATCGACTGGTCCGTGGTCGCGTGACCGCCGGCGGCGTCCACTACCCGGTTCCCGGCGGGATGATCGAGACCGCCGAGAACCTCCGCCGCGAGTACGGCATCCCTCGCACCGAGCAGGACGAGCTGGCGCTGCGCTCCCATCAACACGCGATCGCTGCCCAGCAGAACGGGATCTTCGCCCAGGAGATCGTGCCGGTCGAGGTCCGCGACCGCAAGAACGGCACCCGCACGATCGAACGCGATGAGCATCCGCGCGCCGACGCTTCGCTCGACAGCCTCGCGTCGCTGCGCCCGGTGATGAGCCGTAAGGACCCGGAGGCGACCGTCACCGCCGGCAACGCCTCTGGACAGAACGACGGCGCTGCGGTCTGCATCGTCACCCACGCCGATCGTGCCTCCGAGCTCGGGCTGCAGCCGCTGGCCCGGCTGGTCTCGTGGGCGTCGGCCGGGGTGGCGCCCAAGACGATGGGGATCGGGCCGGTGCCGGCGACCGCCAAGGCGCTGCAGCGCGCGGAGCTGACCCTGGCGGATCTGGATCTGATCGAGCTCAACGAGGCGTTCGCCGCACAGGTCCTCGCGGTCCTGCGCGAGTGGCAGCTGCCCGACGGGCTGCAGCGCGTCAACGTCCACGGCTCGGGGATCTCGCTCGGGCATCCGATCGGCGCGACCGGCGGCCGGATCCTGACGACCCTGTTGCACGAGCTCAGCCGGCGCGGTGCGCGCTACGGACTCGAGACGATGTGCATCGGCGGCGGCCAGGGGCTCGCGGCCGTGTTCGAGAACGTCGCCGCCTGAGCGACCGTCGTCAGGCGACGGCCCCGGCCCGAGCCGGCTCGTTGACACCGAGCGCCACCGCGCCGGGCGCGGTCCAGAGCGCGTCGCCGCCGAGCGGATGCCGGGTCGCGCCGCCCGCCGCGACCAGCTCGATCAGCGCCGCCTCTGCCGCGGCACGGTCGACGGCGTCGTTGCCCTGCGTCATGATCGCGGCGACCTCCTGGGTCGTGAGCCCGCCCGCGAACCGCGCCAGCAGCGGCTCGGGCGTCTGTGGCGCCGCTTGGCGCACAATCGTCGGGTCGAGGTTGGTGACCAGGATGTCGTAGGCCTCGACCGGCTGAAAACCACCCGCGACAAGCTGCCTGCCGTCGTGCTCGAACACGACCGACGGTGCCGTGAACCGGACCGGCCCGTCGCTGGTCGAGGTCTTGCCCTGCAGCTCGGCGGCGCTACCGGCGGCGTTGCGGGTCGCCAGCTTGTCGGCCTCATAGGCCGCCCGCACCCGGTCGGAGTCGATCGCGGCGACCAGCTCGTCGGCGTCGACCCCCGGCACGGTCTCGATCAGCGCGTGCAGGTCCTCGTGATCCTCAAGCACAAGGCCGCTCGTGAAGTTGGCCAGTTGCAGCGCCCGGAACACCGCCCACTCGCTCCCGGGCGCGATCAGCCGTGCCGCGACGATCGCGCGGCAGGCCGGCGAGGTCGCCGACAGCGATCGTTTCGGCACCGGCGCGAACGGCATCCCGTAGCGGTCGCGGAAGCGGACCTGTCCGAGCGCGCCGCGCACCGGGGTGTAGCCGCGCCCCGCGTACTGGTCAGAGCTCTCGGTCAGACCGACCATCACCAGCTTCCAGTCGAGCTGGTCGCCGTAGCGCCATTCGATCACGCGCAGCGCGGGATTCTCGGAGTAGGCCCACGGACAGCCCGGGTCGGTGTAGAGGGTTGCGGTGATCATCGCTGGTGCTCGCTTCCGTCGGCAGTTGACCTGTCAAGCATATCCACGAGTCGATCGACGAATTGCGCCTGCGCCGGGTTGAGTTTGACCCGGGCCGTCGCCGGCGCAAACCACCCGGCGCGGTCGATCTCGGGGAACTGCTGGATCTGACCCGAGCGCGGCGGCCACGTCAGCTCGAACGTGTTGGAGCGGATCGCCTCGGGGTCGAGATCGCCCTCGAGCGCCCACCCCAGGACACGCTTTCCCGACTTCAGCCGGACCTCGCCGAGCGACCGCGACTCGCCGCCCGGAGCGGCGCTGCCGAGCTCCTCGGCGAACTCGCGCCGCGCGGCGGCGAGCGGGTCCTCGCCCGCATCGCACTCGCCCTTCGGGATCGACCAGGCGCCGTCGTCACGCCGCGCCCACAGTGGTCCGCCGGGATGGACGATCAGGACCTCGAGCGTCGGGTGTCGACGGTACAACAGCAATCCCGCGCTGATCACCGCGGTTGCGATGCGCGCCTCCTAACCTGCACCGAGGTCGTTGACGAGCCGGTCACCCTGGAGGTAGATACCACGATGCGAAATATGGCCCGCTGGTGTTGTCGCCATTGGATCACGACGATCGTCGGCTGGGTCGCGATCGTGGTCGTGCTCGTCGGTCTGCACAGCGCCGCCGGCAGCGCCTTCACCGACAAGTTCACGCTGCCACATACCGAGAGCTTCGATGCGCTGCACCTGCTCCAGCGAGCCAACCCGAAGACGTCGGGCGAGACCGACCAGCTCGTCATCTCGGTCGATCATGGCCGCGTCAGCGACCCGGCCGTCAGAGCCCGTGCGCAGCGGCTGTTCTCCCAGGTCGCCCGGCTTCCCTACGTGGCCGAGGTGCACTCGCCGTTCACGGCGGCGAACGCCAAGCAGATCGCCCCCGGCGGGCGCGTCGCGTTCGCCGATGTCGTGTTCACCAACGCCGCCAACGAGCAGAAGATCACGACCGGGCAGGCGTCGCACTTCGACGACCTGATCACCTCCGCATCGGGCAACGGCGTGCAGTTCAACGCCGAGGGCAACATCGCCGAGGCCGGCAACCCGCAGAACTCCGACTCGAGCCTGTTCATCGGCTTCATCGCGGCCGCGATCGTGCTGTTCTTGGCGTTCGGCTCGTTCACGGCGATGCTGCTGCCGCTGATCACCGCCGGAATCTCGCTCGGCGCCGGCACCGCGGTGATCGGCCTGGCTTCCCACGCGATCGACATGGCGAGCTTCTCCTCGGAGCTGTCGCTGCTGATCGGGCTCGGGGTCGGCGTCGACTACGCGCTGTTCATCGTCACCCGCTACCGGCAGGCCTCGCTGCGCGGCGTCGGCCGCGAGGACGCGATCATCGAAGCGATCGACAGCTCCGGGCGGGCGGTGCTGCTGTCCGGGGTGATCGTCTGCATCGCGATGCTCGGGATGTTCGCGCTCGGGATCAGCTTCCTCTACGGGATCGCGGTCGCCGCCGCGATCGTGGTCGCGTTCACCGTGGTCGCGGCGCTGACGCTGCTGCCGGCGCTGCTCGGCGCGCTCGGCGGCAAGGTCCCGCGCCGGCGCGAGCGCCGCGCGATCCGCGAGGGCCAGTTCACCGCCGACGACGAGTCGCCGCGCTGGGCGGCATGGACGCGGAATCTCGGACGCCGGCCGGCGCTGTGGGCGACGCTCGCGGCGGTGCTGATGATCGTGATTGCGCTGCCGTTCTTCCACATGCGGCTGGGCTCGGCCGACGCCGGTACCGACCCGACCAACACGACCACCCGCCATGCCTACGACGCGCTCGCCAGCGGCTTCGGCCCCGGTTACAGCGGCCCGCTCGAGCTGATCGCACAGGTCAGCGGTCCCGCGCAACTGCGGGCGTTCGAGCGCGCCGAACGGGCGGTCGCGACGACCCCCGGCGTGGTCGCCTCGACCCCGATCAGGGTGATCCGGCCGACGACCCCGGGCGGCCCGACGGTCGCGACCGCGAACGTGTACCCGACCGGCTCGCCGCAGGCCAAGTCGACCACCGCGCTGCTTAACCACATCCGTGACGACGTGCTGCCGCAGGCGACCCAGGGGACCGGCGTGCAGGTGCTGGTCGGCGGCACCACCGCGGTCTTCGAGGACTTCAGCCACGTGATCGCCTCGAAGCTGCCGCTGTTCGTCGGGATCGTCGTGCTGGTCAGCTTCCTGCTGTTGATGGCCGTGTTCCGAAGCCTGCTGATCCCGCTGATCGCGGCGATCATGAACCTGCTGTCAGCCGCCGCCGCGTTCGGCGTGATGACCGCGGTGTTCCAGAACGGCTGGGGCAACTCGCTGCTCGGGCTCAACACCACCGGGCCGATCGAGTCGTTCATCCCGGTCCTGCTGTTCCCGATCCTGTTCGGGCTGTCGATGGACTACGAGGTGTTCCTCGTCACCCGTATCTATGAGGAGTGGCACCGGCGCGGTGACACCAAGGAGGCGGTCTCGCACGGGCTGGCCGCGACCGGCCGGACGATCACCGCCGCCGCGGCGATCATGTTCCTCGTGTTCGGATCGTTCGTGCTCGGCGGCGAATGGGTGATCGAGATGTTCGGCGTCGGTCTCGCCGCTGCGGTTCTGCTCGACGCGCTGATCGTCCGGATGGCGCTCGTCCCCGGCTTGATGATCATGTTCGGCGACCTCAACTGGAAGATCCCGGGCTGGCTTGACCGGGTGCTGCCGCATCTCAATGTCGAGGGCCAGGCGCGGCCGCTGGTGGCCGCGGGCAGCGACCCGCCCGGCGATTAGCCCAAGAAGTCGATCAGCCGCTGCGCGACCTCGTCGGGGCGGTCCTCGACCAGGAAATGGGTCGCGTCGATGCCGGCGCCGTCGACGTCAAGCGCCCACTCGCGCCAGACCGCGATCACGTCGCCGTACAGCATCGGCAGGGCCCCGCGCTCGCCCCATAGCGCCAGCAGCGGCTGCTCGATCAGGCGGCCCGCGACCCGGTCGGCCTCGTCCAGCGCGCGGTCGATCGTCGCCCCGGCCCGATAGTCCTCACAGATCGCCTCTACCGACCGCCGGTCGCCAAGCCGGTGTCGATAGTCCGACAGCACCGCCGGCGGATAGCGGTCCGCGTCGTCGCTGACGCCGAGTCGCCGCACGTGATCGTCAAACCACGCGTCGGGCGCGGAGACGATCAGCCGCTCGGGCAGCGGCGCCGGCTGCGCGAGAAAGCCCCAGTGCCAGTAGACCAGCGCCAGCCGCGCGTCGGCCCGCGCCCACACCTCGGCGGTGGGGACGATGTCGAGCACCGCCAGCGCTGAGATCCGCTCGGGCGCGTCGAGCGCCATCCGATAGGCGACACGGCCACCGCGGTCGTGGCCCGCGACCGCGAATCGCTCGTGCCCGAGAACGGCCATTGCCTGCACGAGATCGACGGCCATCGCACGCTTGGAGTGCGCCGCATGGTCCGTGCTGGGCGCCGGCCGATGCGAATCGCCATATCCCGGCAGGTCGGCGGCGACGACCGTGAACCGGCGCGCCAGCGCCGCCGCCGTGCCGTGCCACATCAGATGGGTCTCGGGGTATCCGTGCAGCACCAGCAGCGGCGGCCCGGCCCCTCCGATGCGGGCGTGCACCGGCCCGCGATCGGTCGCCAGCTCACGCGTCTGAAAGCCATCGAACACGGTCGCCCGACCCTACCGCGCGACCGGGCGCCAACCGGTCAGCCGCGCGGCGTGATCTCCTGCACCGCCCAGCGGTTCCCGTCCGGATCGCCGAAGAACACGAACCGGCCCCACGGAAACTCCCGCAACTCGGAGACCTCGGCGCCGCGCTCGGCCAGCTGCGCGCGCGCCGCGGCAGCGTCCTCGACGACCAGCTGCATCCCCACGCCGGTGCCGGGAGCGGCCTCGGTGAGCCCCTTGCCGATCGCGATCGAACAGGCCGATCCGGGGGGCGTCAGCTGCACGAAGCGGACCGCGTCGGAGACCGTGTGGTCGTGGTCGACCGCAAACCCGATCCGGGCGTAAAAGTCCTTCGAGCGGTCGACATCGGAAACCGGCAGCGCGATCAATTCCAGCTTGTAGTCCATCGTCGCCTCCTGGGTCGTTGACGCTATGCAGGATCGCGCGGATTACGGTCGATAACGGTCCGCAACCGTCGTCGATCACGGCTTCGACACGACCGTCGCGGCGGCGAGTGGTACGTTTGTACCACCGTGGCCACGACCGTCTCACATCGGCCCCGCGGGGCGGCCCGTCGCGAGGCGCTGCTTCAGGCAACGCTGCAGATCGTCGCCGACACCGGCGCCGACGCCGTCACCCACCGCCGCGTCGCCGCGGTCGCGGGGCTGCCGCTCGCCTCGACGACGTATTACTTCGAGTCCAAGGACGAGCTGCTGACGGCCGCGCTGCAACTCGCCGCCGAGCGCGACATCGAGCGTCTGCAGACGCTCGCGGAGCGGCTGCGATCCGAGCCCCCCAACCCCGAGCAGGCAGTGGCGGCGATCGCCGACTCAGCCGATCCCGAGGGCGCGGATCCGGCCGACGGCCGTCGCTCGCTGCTGGCCAGCTACACGCTGCTGCTGGAGGCCGCCCGGCGCCCGGCGCTGCGGGCGCTGACCCGGCGCTGGACCGACACCTACCTGACGACGACCGCCGAGCTGCTCGAGCGCGCCGGGTCAGCGGACCCGCGCGCGCACGCCCAGCTGCTGCTGGCGGCGACCGACGGGCTGTTGCTCTTGCAGTTGTCGACCGGCGAGCCGAGCGATCCGCGGCCGCAGCTGCGGCGGCTCGCCTCGATCCTGACCGGGTCAGACCCGTGAGCGCGCTGCGATCACGCACGGCGCGGCTCGTGCGCAGCGGCCGCGGCGGCCCGGAACGTTCGCTGCTGACGCTGGTCCAGGCGCTGCTGCTGCTCGAGTCGGCGATGTATTCGGCGGTCGCGCCGGTGCTGCCGCACTACGCACATACCTTCGGCGCGTCCAAGACCGCGATCGGCGTGCTCGCCGCGGCGTATCCCGCCGGCCTGATCCCGGGAGCAATCATCGGCGGCGCGATCGGGCACCGGATCGGTCCTCGGCGCACGGCGGCGCTCGGGCTGTTCGGTTTCGGGCTGGCCGTGATCGGCTTCGGGTTCGGCTCGAGCATCCCGATGCTCGACGCGCTGCGCTTTGTCCAGGGTGGCTTCTGCGGGTTGATCTGGGGCGGCGCGCTGACCTGGCTGATCCACCTGACCCCCGGCGACCGGCGCGCCCGGACGCTCGGCGCCGCGCTCGCGGCGGCGACGTTCGGGACACTGTTTGGCCCGATCATCGGGACGGTCGCGGTCGCGCTGGGCACCGAGCTCGTGTTCGGGGTGATCGGGGTGATCTCGATCGCGCTGGCGGTGGCGACCCTGCGACGCGCCGAACCGTCCAGGGCCGCGCCCGACCCGCGCCCAGCCCGCACCCAGCTCGCACATGCGCTGCGGATCTCGGGTCTGCGCTTCGGCGTCTGGCTGATCATGCTCGAGGCGATCACGTTCGGCGCCGAGACCGCGCTGCTGCCCTTGCGTCTGTCGCAATTCGGTGCATCGGGAGCGACGATCGGAGCGGTGTTCGTGCTCGGGTCCGCGCTGTCGGGCGTGCTGGCGACGACCGTCGGCGGGATCGCCGATCGCCGTGGGCCCTACCTGCCGCTGCTGATCGGGCTGCTCGTCGCGGCCCCGCTGATCGCCCTGCTGGTCGTGCCGCAGACGCCGCTCGGGCTCGGGCTGCTGATGATCGTGACCTTCGGCGGTCCGCTGACGTTCGCGATGATCCCGGGCGTCGCGATCATGACCGACTCCGCCGAGCGGGCCGGCGTCGCGCTGGTGCTGACGACGACCCTGTTCAACCTCGCGTTCGCGGTCGGCGAGTCGCTCGGCGCGCCGCTCTCGGCCTCGGTCGCCCAGGCGACCAGCGACCTGGTGCCGCTGGCGACGATCTCGCTGCTGATGGTGGCGACGGCCGGTTGGGCGTTCGCACATCGCCGCCGGGCGCTCGGTCAGACCGTCAGCGTGCGCTCGTCGACCCCCAGCTCCAGCGCGGCCGCCGCGACCGACATCTCCACGTACCGCTCCGGCGTGTGCTCGGAGTCGCCCAGCACCATGTGCACCGCGAGCCCGTCGGTCAGCGCCGACAGCCGCAGCGCGACCGCCGACGGGTCAGACACCGACCACTCGCCGGTGTCGCAGCCGTAGCGCACGATCTCCTCGATCGTCGTACGCCACCGCTCGTGGAAGTGGCGCTGGGCCGCCGCGGTCTCAGGATGGTGGCGCGAGTAAACCCACAGATCGATCCACAGCGGCCAGTCGCTCGTCGCCGAGTGGCGCATCAGCAGCACGATCCGAGCCGCCGCCAACCGATGACTCGCGAACTCATCCGCGAGCGGCGCGTAGAACGCCTCGTCGGCGGCGTGGATCGCCTCGGCGAACAGCTCGTCCTTGGTGCCGAAGTAGTACACGACGGTGGTCGCGCTGATCCCCGCTCGCTCGGCGATGTCTGACAGGCGCACCTCCCACAGCCCCTGTTCGCCGATCAGCTGCACGGTGGTCTCGAGGATCTGTGGCCGGCGGACGTCGTCGAGCCGTCGACGCGGACGGCGCCGAGGCGTCTGGGGGCGTGATACGGTGTGGCTTGAAACGGTCATTTCAAGTCAGTATTTCAGATGATCGTTGTCGACCTCCCCACGCCGTCCCGATCTCCTCCACGCGCGTCCCGATCCGATGACCGTCTCCGCTGACACGCCGCCCACGCTGACCACCGGCGCCCGGCCCGTCGAAGCGCTGTTCGCGCCTCGCTCGGTCGCGATCGTCGGCGCCTCCGATGACCCGCGCAAGTGGGGCAACTGGCTTGCCCGCGGCGCGCTGCGCGGCGCCGGGCGGCGCCCCACCTATTTGGTCAATCGCCGTGGCGGGACCGTGCTCGGCACCGACACCCACGCCTCGCTGAGCGAGCTGCCCAGCCCGGCCGAGCTGGTTGCGATCGCGGTCCCGGCGGCTGGCCTGGACGGCGCGATCGACGACGCGCTCGCGGCCGGCGCCCGCGCGATCATCGCGATCACCGCCGGCGGCCCCACCGACGAACGCGGGCAGGCGCAGCTCGCCGCGCGCGTGCGCGAGGCCGGCGCCGTGCTGCTCGGCCCCAACTGCATGGGCGTGCTCGACACCGGCTCCGAGCTCGAATTGGCGGCGACCGACGACCTTCCCTCCGGTCCGATCGGCTTGATCTCCCAGAGCGGCAACCTGGCGCTCGAGCTCGGCCTGCTCGCGGCCCGCGACGGGCTCGGGTTCTCGCGCTTCGCCTCGCTCGGCAATCAGGTCGACCTCGGTGCCACCGAGCTCGTGACCGCGTTCGCGGCGCACGACCGCACCGAGCTGATCGCGCTGTACCTGGAGGACTTCCGCGACGGCCGGGCGCTGGCCCGGGCGGCCCGTGACGCCGGCAAGCCGGTCGTCGCGCTCGCGATCTCCGGCGGTGCCGTCACCGCCCGCGCGGTCGCCTCGCACACCGGGGCGCTCGCCTCCGATGACGCCGCGATCGACGCGACCATGCGAGCCGCCGGGATCCATCGCGTCCACACCCCGCAGGAGCTGATCGACGTCAGCTCGGCGCTGCTGCGCTGCCCGCCGCTGCGCGGCCGCCGGGTCGCGGTCCTGTCCGACGGAGGCGGGCACGGCTCGATCGCGGCCGCCGAGTGCGAGCGCCGCGGGCTGGCGCTGCCCGAGCTCGGCCCCGCGCTGCAGTCGTCACTCGCGGGGGCGCTGCCGCCGGCCGCGGGCGTCTCGAACCCGATCGACCTGGCCGGCGGCGCCGAGCAGGACGTCAGCACGTTCAGCCGGGTCGCCGCTGAGCTGCTGTCCTCGAGCGAGCTCGACGCGCTGTACGTGACCGGCTACTTCGGCGGCTATGAGGAGTACGGCGAGGCCGGCCGCGCCGAGGAGGTGGCGACCGCCGAGCGGATCGCCGAGGTCGCCGTCGAGACCGGCCGTCCGGTGGTCGTGCACACGCTCTACCCCAACGGCTCGGCCGCGGTCGCGCTGCGCGCCCACGGCGTACCGGTCTATGAGACCGTCGAACGTGGCGCCTCGGCGCTCGCGCGGCTCGTCGACGAGCCGGCCAGGGTCGGCGACCCGGTTCCGTCGCTGCCGACGCCGCAAGCGCCCGTCAGCGCCGACCCCGAGCACAACTACCAACGCGCGCGCGAGCTGCTCGCAGACGGCGGCGTGCCGTTCGTCGCGGTCCGAACGATCGACGCCACCGCCGGCGCCGACGCCGTCGTCACGGCCGCCGACGAGCTCGGCTATCCGGTCGCACTGAAGGCGCTCGGCCTGCTGCACAAATCCGATGCCGGCGGCGTCGTGCTCGGGCTCGCCGACGTGGCCGCGCTGCGCGCCGCTCATCTCGACATCGCCGCGCGGCTGGCGCCGGCGGCGTTCTCGATCGAGCGGATGGCACCGGTCGCCGACGGCGCCGAGCTCCTGATCGGCGCCCGCTGGGATCCGCGGCTGGGTCCGATCGCGCTGGTCGGCGCCGGCGGCCTGTACGCCGAGCTGCTGCGCGACACCGCGGTCGCGCTCGCACCGCTCGATCTCGACGGCGCTCGCCGGTTGATCGAGTCGCTCCGCGTCGCGCCGTTGCTGCACGGGGCGCGTGGCCGGCCGCCGCTCGATCTCGACGCCGCCGCCGACGCGCTCGCCGCGCTCTCTGCAGTGGCGGCCGCCCACCCCGAGCTCGCCGAGCTCGAGGTCAACCCGCTGCTCGTCTTGCCCGACGGTGCGCTCGCGCTCGACGCTCGCTTCGTCTCATCCCAACCCGACCAGGAGAGTTAGCCGTGGAGTTCACCTACAGCCCGGAGCAGGCAGAGCTCCGCGACCGGGCGCAGTCGCTGACGGACGCGATCATCCCGTTCGAGATTCCCTGCGAGGAGGGCCGCGGCCTGCCGACCGAGTCGCTGGCGGAGATCCGCCGGCTGACGCTCGACCACCGCCTCAACGCGATCAACATGCCGGCCGAGTGGGGCGGCCAGGGGCTGTCGGTGCTCGAGCAGGTGATCGTCTCCGAACGGCTCGGACAGCTGACCAACGCGCTGTGGGACGCGGTCTGGCGCCCGGCCAACGCGCTGCGCCACTGCACCGAGGACCAACGCGAGCGCTACCTGTTGCCGGCGATCGCCGGCGATCGCCGCGACTGCTTCGCGGTCACCGAGGAAAAGGCCGGCTCTGACCCGTCACTGATCGAGACGGTCGCGGTGCCCGACGGTGACGGCTTCCGGGTCTCGGGCGAGAAGTGGTTCGTCACGGTCGGCGACGTCGCCGACTTCATGATCGTGCAGGCGCTGGTCGGTCCCGAGCGCGCGCCGACGCTGTTCTTGATCGACAAGGACCAGTCCGGGGTCAGTGTCAAGCGCACGCCCGCCTACATGCACACGTTCGTGTTCGAGCATCCGGAGTTCATCTACGACGACGTCCGCGTCGGTCCCGAGCAGGTGCTCGGCGAGATCGGCGGCGGCTACGAGCTGACCCGCGAGTGGTTCGTCGAGGAGCGGCTGATGATCGCCGCGCGTGCGACCGGCGCGGCCGAGCGCGCGCTCGCAATCGCCACCGAGTGGGCAGGCGAGCGCGTCCAGTTCGGCGGGCCGATCATCAACAACCAGATGATCGGCGCGATGATCGCCGACAGCGTCTGCGACATCGCGCTCTGCAGGGCGCTGACGCACCAGATCGCCTGGGAGGCCGACAACGGCCTGGACCGCAAGCGGCTGCACGCCAAGGCGGCGATGGTCAAGCTGACCGCGTCCGAGGCGGCCGGGCGCGTTGTCGACCGTTCGCTGCAGATCCTCGGCGGCCGTGGCTACATGCGCGAGAACCCGGTCGAGCGGCTATACCGAGACATTCGCGTCGATCGGATCTGGGAGGGCACCTCCGAGATCCAGCGGCTGATCATCGCCAACGAGGTGACCAAGCGCGGCTTCGATCACCTGGTCACGTTCGGCGCCGCGCTGGAACCCGCCCATGCTTGAGCTGACCGACGAACAGCGCGACATCCAGCGCCTGTGTCGCGATTTCGCCGCCCGTGAGATCCGCCCGATCTCACTCGCGGTCGACGAGGCCGACGTCGAGTTCCCGCGCGAGGTCTGGCGCAAGGCGTCCGAGATCGGGCTGACCTCGTTCATGCTCCCGGCCGAGTACGGCGGCGCCGGGATGACCGACTGCGTGACCTCGTGCCTGGTCGGCGAGGAGCTGTCGCACGGCTGCTCGGGGATCGGCAACCTGATCACCTCCGGCGGCTTCTTCGCCGAGCCGGTGATCGAGCTCGGCTCCGAGGAGCAGAAGCAGCGCTGGCTGACGCCGCTGACCGGGATCGATCCGCCGCTGACCGCGCTGGCGATCACGGAGCCCGATTCGGGCTCAGACGCGGCGTCGATCCGTACGAAGGCCAAGCGAGTCGATGGCGGCTACGTGCTCTCCGGCCAGAAGGCGTGGATCTCCAACGGCGGTGTCGGCCGCTACTACGTCGTGTTCGCGACCGTCGATCCCGGCTCCGGTCACCGGGGCGTCACCGCGTTCTTGATCGACTCCGAGACCGACGACGGGTTCCGCACCGGACCGCCGATCCGCAAGGTCGGCCAGCGCGCGATCCTCAACACCGAGCTGTTCCTCGACGACGTGTCCGTGGCCGATGATCGCCGGCTCGGCGAGGAGGGCTCGGGCTTCGTCGGGCTGATGCAGACGTTCGACCGCTCGCGCATCACGCTCGCCGCGTCGGCGGTCGGGCTCGCGCGCGCCGCGCTCGAGTACGCCACCGAATACGCCAAGCAGCGCCGGCAGTTCGGCAAGCCGATCGCCGAACACCAGGCGGTTGCGTTCCGGCTGGCCGATATGGCGCTGCGGGTCGACGCGGCGCGGCTGCTGACCTGGCGCGCCGCGGTCAAGATCGACGCCGGCGAGCGCGCGACCAGCGAGGCCGCGATGGCCAAGCTGGCCGCGTCGGAGACCGCGATGTGGTGCACCTGGGCAGCGGTTCAGACGCTCGGCGGCTGGGGTTACTCGCGCGAGTACCCGGTCCAGAAATGGATGCGTGACGCCAAACTCGAAGAGATCGAGGAGGGCACCTCCGACATCCAGCGGATGGTGATCTCCCGCGGGCTGCTGCGCTGAGCCCGGAGCGGGGTTTCGGCCCAACGCGCTAGGCAGGGTCGCCGGCGACGTCGCGCGCGACCAGCGCCGCATAGTGGCCGCCGCGCGCGAGCAACTCGTCGTGGGTGCCGCGCTCGACGATCTGGCCGTGGTCGAGCACGACGATCTGATCGGCGTCGCGCACGGTCGACAGGCGGTGGGCGATCGTGATCGTCGTGCGGCCCTCGGCGAGGCGCTCCAGCGCGGCCTGGACGGCGTACTCGGTCTGGGTGTCGAGCGCTGAGGTCGCCTCGTCGAGCACCAGCACCGGCGGGTTGCGCAGCACCGTCCGGGCGATCGCCATCCGCTGCTTCTCACCGCCGGAGAAGCGGTAGCCGCGCTCGCCGACGACAGTGTCGTAACCCCGCGGCAGCGACGCGATCAGCTCGTGGATCCGCGCGGCTCGGGCCGCGTCCTCGATCTCGGCGTCGCTGGCGTCGGGGCGGGCGAAGCGCAGGTTCTCACGCACGCTCGCATGAAAGAGATAGGTCTCCTGGGAGACGACCCCGACCGTCTGCGCCAGCGATTGCAGCGACACGTCGCGGATGTCGACGCCGTCGATCGTGACCTGTCCCTGCTGGGGGTCATACAGCCGCGCGACCAGATACCCGAGCGTCGTCTTGCCCGAGCCGGTCTCGCCGACGATCGCGGTGCTGGTGCCGGCGGCGACGTCGAAGTCGATCCCGCGCAGTGTCCACGGTGCGTCTCGGTCGGGGTCGGCCGGGTCCGGGCCGGCGTAGCGAAACGAGACGTCGTGCAGGCGAACCTCGCCGAGCACCTCGTCGGAGCGCAGCGTGACCGGACGCTCGGCCTCGGTGATGTCGACGGGCAGATCGAGGTACTCGAAGATCCGGTCGAAGATCGCCAGCGACGCCTCCATGTCGGCCTGGACGCCGAGCAGCGAGTTGATCGGGAACAGCAGCCGGGTCTGCAGCGTCGTGAACGCGACCACGGTGCCGATCGAGATCGAGCTGCCGATGAAGCTCTGGCCCGCCAGCCAGTAGATCAGCGCCGGCTGCACCGCGAAGATGAACTGGATCGTGCCCATCATCCAGCGCCCCGCCATCCGGCTGCGGACCTCGAGCTCGGCGATGTTCTGCGACTCGTTCGTGAACCGGTCGGCGAGATCGTCGCCGCGACCCATCGTCTTGCCGAGCATGATCCCCGAGACCGACAGCGACTCCGACACGAGCGCCGACAGGTCGGCCAGCTGCTTCTGCTGAGTCGAGGTGATGCCCCGGCGGATCTTGCCGATCCGGCGGGTGCCCCAGACCGACGGCGGCACGAAGATCAGCGAGAACAGCGCCAGGCGCCAGTCGAGCAGGCACATCGCCACGATCGCCGCGATCACCGTCGTCGCGTTGGAGGCGATCGTCGTCGCGGTCGTGGTCACGATCGCGTCCAGGCCGCCGATGTCGTTGGCGATCCGCGACTGAACCTCGCCGGTCCGCGTGCGTGTGAAGAACGCCAGCGACATCCGCTGCAGATGGCGGTAGACCGCCGCCCGCAGGTCGTGCATCACGCGCTGGCCGACGACGTTTGAGAGGTAGGTCTGCCAGACGCTGGTCGCCTGTGAGAAGAACGCGATCCCGATCATCCCCAGCACCATCGCGCTCAGCACCGCGCTGTCGTGCTCGACAAGCCCGACGTTGATCGCGCGTTCGAGCAAAAACGGGCTGACCATCGACGCGATCGCCGACGCGATGATCATCACCAGCACGACCGCCAGCCGCACCCGGTAGGGCGCAAACAGCGCCAGGATCCGGTGCGAGTCGCGCTCGCGGCTGGGGTCCATCAAGGCCGGCGGCTTGCGCTCGCCACCGCCACCCAGCGCCCGGCGGTTGCCGGCCGTGGTGGCCCCCAGCGAGGATGCAAAGCCGCGATTGCTGGCGCTCATCGGCGCACCTCCTCGACCGCGGCTTCGTATTCGGAGAGCCGCTGCATCAACTCGCCGGCGGCGAGCAGCGTGCGCAGCTCCCCATCGCTGAGCGTCGCCGCGATCGCGCGGCCGAGCCACGTGTCGCGCTCGGCGTGGACACATGCGACCGCCTCGTGGCCGGTGTCGGTCAGCGACAGGCGCACCCGGCGTCCGTCCACCGGATCGCGGTCACGATGGACCAGTTGCGCGCATTCGAGCTCCCGCAGCGCCGCCGCGACGTTGGAGCTGGTCATCCGCAGGCGCTGCGCGACGTCCCCGGGCGAGGGGTCCTCGGCCCGCGAGACGACGCGCAGGACCTGCACGGCCGAGCGTGACACGCCGTGCACCGGCGGTAGCTCGTGGCGCAGCCGCCGGCCGAGCATCCGCATCTGTGACCTGAATCGCCTGATCTCGTCTTCTTCCATGCTCTCTATTCTACATAGGTATGTGACATAGATCAAGTCCGCGTCGTGGGTTCCCTACGCCACCGACCAACGGCTCCCGAGCCAACGGCCCAACTGCCGTCGGCGAGACACGGCGCGCATAATGGGCCCGTGACCGAGCCGCAGGTGATCGTCGCCGAACCGAGCGCCGCCGGGATCTTCTTGGTGCTGTTGATCGCGCCCGGCGGCGAGGATGCGGTTCGCGACGCGCTGACGGACGCGGGCGGTCTGCGCCGCTCGGTCGGCTTCCGCATCCCCGAGGCGGATCTGGGCTGCGTCGTCGGGATCGGATCCGAGGCATGGGACCGGCTCTACCCGGGCCTGCCGCGTCCCGCCCATCTGCACCCGCTGCCGGTCTACACCGGCGCCGTTCACGCCGCGCCGAGTACCCCGGGTGACCTGCTGCTGCATATCCGCGCGCAGCGGATGGACCTGTGCTTCGAGCTCGCGCAGCGGATCACCGAGCGGTTCGGGCCCGCCGTGATCGTGATCGACGAGGTGCACGGCTTTCGCTCGTTCGACGAGCGTGACCTGCTCGGGTTCGTCGACGGCACCGAGAACCCCGAGGGCGACGGGGCGGTCGACGCCGTGACGGTCTCCGACGACGAGGATTCCGGGTTCGGCGGCTCCAGCTATGTCGTCGTCCAGAAGTACCTGCACGACCTCGCCGCGTGGGACGCGCTCACGACCGAGGAGCAGGAACGGGCGATCGGACGCACGAAGCTGTCGGACATCGAGATGGCCGACGACGTCAAGCCACCCGACTCGCACATCGCGCTCAACGTGATCGAGGACGAGGACGGCGAAGAGCAGGACATCATGCGCTTCAACCTGCCGTTCGGCTCGGTCGGGACGCGTGAGTTCGGCACCTACTTCATCGGCTACGCAAAGGCTCCCGCGGTGATCGAGCAGATGCTGCAGAACATGTTCTGCGGCACCGAGGACGCGCCCCATGACCGGATCCTCGATTTCTCGACGGCGATCACCGGCAACCTGTTCTTCGTGCCGACGGTCGACTGGCTCGAGGACCCCGCAGAGCCCGCCCGGGCCGCCGACGGCAAGGAACCCGGCGGTGATGATGACCGCGCCGACGGCTCGCTCGGGGTCGGCTCGCTGAGGTGATCGACCGCGCGGCGCTCAGTCGCTGACCCGCAGCGCCTTGGCCAGCGGTGCGACCGTCGTGCCCTGCAGCAGCGTCGACACCAGCACCGCGAAGAACACGAGATCGAAGAACTCGACGCTGTGCGGGACGTGATCGATCACCGGCAGCGTCGCCAACACGACCGGCACGCCCCCGCGCAGTCCCGCCCAGCCCAGCAGCGTCCGTTCGCCAAGCCGCAAGCGGAAGCCGACCGTCGCCACGTAAGTGGCCAGCGGCCGCGCGACGAGCGCGATCACGAACGCGAGCACGGTCCCGCGCACGAGCACATGGCCGAGCTGGCTGGGGAACACCAGCAGCCCGAGCGTGAAGAACATCCCCATCTCGGCGACGCCCGCGAGTCCCTCGTGAAACGAGGTCAACGCCGGGCGCTGCCTGATCGGAGCGTTGCCGACCGCCAGCGCCGCGATGTAGACCGCGAGAAAGCCCGAGCCGGTCAGCGAGGCAGCGGCCCCGTAGGCGAGCGCCGCGGTCGCAAACGACCAGACCAGCGCGAGGCCGTCCGGCGCGTCGGGCAGCAGCCGCCGCAGCCCCTGCGCCGACAGCCAGCCGACCGCGCCACCGACCACGATCCCGATCGCGAGCTCGTGAACGATGAACCAGAGCGCGTCCAGCGGCGTGTAGCCGCCGTGGCGGATCACCTCGATCATCACCAGCACCAGCATCACCGCGACCGGATCGTTGAGCCCCGCCTCCCCCTCGAGGATCAACACCAGTCGCTGCGGCAGCCGCACGCCGCGCAACAGCGCGAACACCGCGGCGCCGTCCGTCGGCGACATGATCGCCCCGAGCAGCAGCCCCTCGGCGATCGAGAAATGCAGCAGCGACGCTGCCGCCAGGCCGGTGATCAGCGCCGTCAGCGCGGTGCCGACGATCGCCAGCGAGCTCGCCGGCACGAGCACCGGGCGCAGCTTCGTCAAGCCGGTCTGCAGACCGCCCTCATACAGGATCGCGACCAGCGCGATCGTGCCCACCAGCCGGGCGAGGCTGTAGTCGTCGAGGTAGATCCAACCGAGTCCGTCAGAGCCGACGGCCATGCCGACGCCGAGAAACAGCACCAGCGCCGGCAGCCGCAGCCTCGACGCGACCAACGAGGCACCGACCCCCGCAGCCAGCAGCACCCCGGCGAGCAGGATCAGGTGCGCGTCGTGGGTCACGGAGACGCGGATCGTAGACGGCCGTAGCACCGCGGATCTGACGCAGCTACGCTGTGCGCCTGAGATGAACGACGACTGGCGACTGCACATCGACCTTCACGACGAGGGCACCGCGCACCGACTCGGTGAACGCCTGCAGGCCGAGGAGCTCGAGCACGATCTCGAGCGTTCGTTCGCCGACAAGGTGGTCGTCTCGATCGACGGCAACGACGTCTTCTGCTACGCCGGCAGCCGCGAGCAGGCCGAAGCCGCGCAGCGGCTGATCGAGCAGCTGATCGCCGACCAGCAGTGGACCGCCGACATCGAGCTATTGCACTGGCACCCGGAGGCCGAGCGCTGGGAGCGGCCCGACGAGGCGATGCCGGCCGGCGACGAGCAGTTGGCCACCGAGCACGCCGAGCGGATCGCCGACGAGCAGGCCGAGTCAGCCGAGCAGGGCTACCCGGAGTACGAGATCCGGATCCAGTGCAACTCGCACCACGATGCCCGCCAGGTGGTGCACCGGCTCGAGTCCGAGCAGATCCCGTCGATCCACCGTTGGAGCGTGGTCCTGATCGGCGTCAACGACCTCGATTCCGGCGAGCGCCTGGCGCAGCAGCTGCGCGGCGAGCTGCCCGGAGTCGAGATCACGGTCGAGCTCAACGGCCGCTCGGCATGGCGTGACAAGCCCGGCAGCCCGTTCGCGGTGCTCGGCGGGCTGGCCGGCTGACGGCGCTGCTCCGACGCCGCCGGCGAGCGGCGGATGTGTCCACCCACCACTTGCGTTTCGGCGACGAATCGCAATACTGACGCGCTTGCGCGAGGATTCGAGCAACGGCGACGACGGCTGGCGACGCCACGGGCGCCGCAGCACCGACGCGATCTCGCTCGAGCAGGCGGTCGACCTCGCGCCGAGCCCGTTCCCGCCGATCGGCGACTACGCGTTTCTGTCTGACTGCGAGACCGTCGCGCTCGTCGGGCCGACCGGCGGGGTCGAGTGGATGTGCCTGCCGCGGGTCGACTCGCCGAGCGTGTTCGGTGCGATGCTCGACCGTGACGCCGGCACGTTCCGGCTCGGCCCCGAGGGCATCAGCGTGCCGGCCGCCCGCCAGTACCTGCCCGGGACGATGGTGCTCGAGACCAGCTGGGGCACCGGCAAGGGCTGGATCATCGTCCGCGATGTTCTGCTGATCGGCAACTGGCATCACTCCAACGACCGCTCGCACACGCACCGCCGGGCGCCGACCGACTACGACGCCGACCACGTGCTGCTGCGGATGGTCCGCTGCGTCAACGGCGAGGTGCAGCTGCTGCTGGACTGCGAGCCGAAGTTCGACTACGGCCGCGAGCCGGCGCAGTGGCGTTACAACAGCGACAGCTATCACGAGGGCACCACCTCCAACTCCGAGGGCACCGTGCAGCTGAAGCTGACGACCGACCTGCGGCTCGGCTTCGAGGGGTCGCGGGCGACCGCGCGGCACATGATGAAGGAGGGCGAGATCGTCTACTGCGCGCTGTCCTGGTCAGAGCACGCCCCGCCCGCAGGACCAGGACGAGGCGTATGACCGTCTGGTCTGGACGGCGCACCACTGGCAGCACTGGCTCGACCGCGGCAGGTTCCCCGACCATCCGTGGCGCAGCTACCTGCAGCGCTCGGCGCTGACCCTCAAGGGCCTCACCTACGCACCGAGTGGGGCGCTGCTGGCGGCGGCGACGACATCGCTGCCCGAGACGCCGCAGGGCGAGCGCAACTGGGACTACCGCTACAGCTGGATCCGCGACTCGACGTTCATGCTGTGGGCGCTGTTGTCGCTCGGCTTCGACTGGGAGGCCAACGACTTCTTCTACTTCATCGCCGACGTCGCCTCCGGCGACGAGAAGCTCCAGGTGATGTACGGACTCGATGGCGAGCGCACAGCTCGACGAGCAGGTACTGGACCACCTCGAGGGCTACGAGCGGGCACGCCCGGTGCGGATCGGCAACGGCGCCTACTCACAGGACCAGCACGACGTCTGGGGAGCGCTGCTGGACTCGGTGTGGATTCACACGCGCTCGCGCGATTCGCTCGACGACCGGGTCTGGAAGATGCTCTCCCGCCAGGTCGAGGAGGCGATCGCGCACTGGCAGCAGCCCGACCCGGGAATCTGGGAGATTCGCGGCGAGCCGCGAGCACTTCACCTCCTCGAAGATGTTCTGCTGGGTCGCGTGCGACCGCGGCTCACGGCTGGCGGAGCTGCGCGAGGACCTCGAGCGCGCGCAGCGCTGGCGCGAGGCCGCCGACGAGATCCACGCCGACATCTGCGAGCACGGCGTCGACGAGCGCGGAGTGTTCGTCCAGCATTACGACACCGACCGCGCTGGACGCGTCGATGCTGTTGATGCCGCTGCTGCGGTTCCTGCGGGCCCGAGGACCCGCGGGTCCGGGCGACCGTGCTCGCGATCGCCGACGAGTTGACCGATCACGGGCTCGTGCTGCGCTACCGCACCGACGAGACCGACGACGGCCTGCCCGGACGCGAGGGATCGTTCACGATCTGCTCGTTCTGGCTGGTCTCCGCGCTCTGCGAGATCGGCGAGCTCGAGCGCGCGCGATCGCTGTGCGAGCGGCTGCTCGGCTACGCCAGCCCGCTCGGCCTCTACGCCGAGGAGATCGATCCGGTGACCGGGCGCCACCTTGGCAACTTCCCGCAGGCGTTCACGCATCTGGCGCTGATCAACGCGGTCCTGCACGTGATCCGCGCCGAGTCGGCGATCAGCGGCCCGAATCGCGCCTGGGCCGATTGGCGCTGACACGCCCGCGCGGCAGCGGGCGATCAGCGCCGGCGCGGTCCGAGCGTCACCGGCAGGGTCTTGAGCTGGTTGATGAACCCCGACTCGACCCAGGTCGCCTTGCCCGCGGGCGCCATCTCCGGATAGCGGCGCAGCGTCTCCTCGAACATCACGTTTAGCTCCAGCCGCGCGAGCGCCGCCCCGAGGCAGAAGTGCCGCCCGCCGGCGCCGAACGCCTGGTGCTCGGGGCGGCGGTGTACGTCGAAGCGATCGGGGTCCTCGTAGCGGCTCTCGTCGCGGTTGGACGAGACGTACCACATCACGACCTTGTCGCCCGCCTGGATCTGGCTGCCGCCGAGCTCGACGTCACGCGTCGCCGTCCGGCGGAAGTGCGCGAACGCCGGGAACATCCGCAGCGACTCCTCGACCGCGCCCGAGATCAGCGACGGGTCGGCGACCAGCTCCGCCCGCTGCTCGGGGTCGCGCCATCAGCGCTCGCATCCCGCTGCAGTAGGTCGCCTTGGTCGAGTCGTTTCCGGCCGCGACGAGCAGGAAGAAGCCCATCACGATCTCGTGCTCCTCGAGCTTCTGACCGTCGATCTCGGCATGCACGAGCACGCTCGTCAGATCGTCGGTCGGATGTTCGCGACGGGCGGCGATCATCTCCGAGCAGCGGCGGAAGATCTCCGGGAATCTCGTTGGTGACGACCGAGTCCATTCCCTCGGGGTTGAGGTCCGGATCGCCCGCCGCCGAGCGCCGTGTTCATCAGCGTCGCCCAGGCCGCGTCGTCGGACTCGGGGATGCCCATGAAGCCGCCGATCACCCGCGAGACGATCGGCTGCGCGACGTCGGCGACCAGATCACAACGGTCGCGGCCGTCGAGCCGGTCCAGCACGTCGCACACGATCGAGCGGATCTCGGGCTGCGTGGGCCGCGATCCGCCGCGGCGTGAACCCCGCCTGGAACAGCATCTTCAGGCGGTCGTGCTTGGGCGGGTCCATGCCGATGAACATCGCCCGCATCAGCTCGATCGGGAACGAGACGTTCGCCGCCGTGATCCCGCCCAGCTCCGACGAGTACGTCTGCCAGTCGCGACTGACCGCGTGGATGTCGCGCGCGGTCGTCACCGACCAGTAGCCGGCCTCGTCGGGGTAGTCGTCAAAGCCGCTCGACCAGTGCACCGGACACTCGCGTCGCAGGCGCGCGAACACGTCGTGCGGGGGTCCCTGTTGCCACGTCTGGCGGCTCACGACCCGGAGCTGATCGAGGTCGGTCACGTCTCCTCCTGGATTCGATGCGGACCGCCGGCATGTTACTGGCTGGCTAGCCAGCCGAACCGGGCGCGGGACCTGGTCTCAGTTGGCGACGTACAGCATCCCGTGTCGGCGCTCGCCGTCGTCGACGCAGTCCAGCAACGCGCTCGCGAGGTCCGGATAGGTGAGCGATCGAGTCCGCGGCAGCGGCTCGAGCCCGAGCCGGTAGCGGCCGACCGCCGGCCGCGCCACCAGCCGCGGCGGCCGCAGGCAGCTCCAGTCGAGATCGTCGCGCTGGGCGAGCGTCGCCTCCATCACCCGCATGTCGGCATAGGCGCCACCGAACAGCCGCTCGAGGATCGGACCGACCACCATCCGAAACACCGCCGGCTGCGCAGACCACGGACCGGCCGGTGCGGCCGAGATCGCCGCCAGCCGGCGCGCCCAGCCGCGATCGATCGCCCGCAGCACGTTGATCATCCCGATCGAGTAGAGATCGGTGGGCGAACGGCCGGAGGCCGCACCGATCGCTGACACGACCCCCTCCGAGCCATCGATCGCGCGGGCGACGGCGTCGGCGTCGCGCACATCCGCGCCGACGACCGACAGTCGCTCGGCGCGGTTCTGGAGCGCCTGCGGCGAGCGGGCGATCGCCACCACCTCGTGGCCGCGTGCCAGCGCCTGCGAGACGACCTGCCGACCGGTCCTTCCGGTCGCTCCGATCACCGCGATCTTCATCTTCGTGGACCTCCTGGTCTCGGCTCGCCGACCGTTCGGATCGGCGAGCTGGTCGCTGATCTGACAAAGATTAGATATCTAACTCTTAGATGTCAACGTATACTCGACCGGTACATGTCCCAGCCAACTCGACCCCCGATCGGCATGGCGGTCAACCGCACGGCGCGAATCGTTCGCCGAGCGTTCGATCAGGCGCTGACCGAGGCCGGCGGCTCGCTGACGGTGTGGCTGGTGCTGCTGCACTTGGTCGGCGAGCGGACCACGACCCAACGCTCGCTCGCGGACGCGATCGGCCTGCGCGAGGCGACGCTCAGCCACCACCTCTCGGCGATGGAGTCAGACGACTTGATCAGCCGGCGCCGCGACGAGGCCAATCGCCGGATTCAGGTTGTCGAACTGACCGACGCCGGCCGCTCCGCGTTTGCCAGGATGCGCCAGGCGGCGGTCGCGTTCGATCAGCGCCTGCGCGAGGGCATCGACGACGGCGACCTGGCGACGACCGACGCAGTGCTCGCGCGGTTGTCGGCGAACCTCGGCTGACCGACGCGGCCGGCGCTTCAGTCCTATCCCGAGCGAGAGATCGGCTCGCGCCGTCCGACCCGGATCCCGTCCTCGGCCGGCTGCTGCGCAGGCGCTCTCGGCTGACCTCCGGTTGTCCCGCCAGCGGTCGGCCCCGGCACCGTCGCGTCCGCCCGCACGACAGCCCCGCGTGACCACGACGCGACCGCGGCGACCAGACAGGCGACGATCGCAAACAGGAACGCATCGTGCAGGCCGCTGCGGAACGAGTGCGAGATCAGGTGCGGGAAAAACGAATGGCCGGTCAGCGCCGCATGCTGGCCGGCCGGCAGGCGGTTGAGCACGTGCGTGCCGACCAGGTGCGCGATCGGGTTGTAGCCGAGGAACGCCGCGAACAGGATCGAGATCGCCGGCAGGCCCGCCGCCTTCGCCGCGTCGTGGTGCGGAACGCCGTGGGCCTGCAGGCCGCTGAGCATGTCGTGCGGCAGCGTCGCCGACAGACCGATGATCATCAGCGTGAAGAACACGCCCAGCGACAGCACCTGGGCGGAGTTCTGGAAGGTCTGGTTCATGCCGCCGCCGGCGCCGCGGTCCGATGGCGGCAGGCTGTTCATCACGCCCGCGCGGTTGGGCGAGGCGAACATCCCCATCGAGACGCCATTGAGCAACAGGCAGCCGGCGAATGCCGGATAGGGGAAGTTGACCGGCAGCAACAGCAACAACACGAAGCTGAGCGCGGCACCGATCATGCCGCCGGTCGCAAAGCCGCGCGCGCCGTAGCGATCGGACAGGTACCCGGAGGTGGGTCCGGCGATCAGCATCCCGATCGTCAGCGGCAGCATGTAGATCCCTGCCCACAGCGGCGTCTCGGTGAAGCTGTAGCCATGCTGGGGCAGCCAGATTCCCTGCAGCCAGATGATCAGCATGAACATCAGGCCGCCACGCGCGATCGCCGACAGGAAGGTCGACAGCGTCCCGAACGTGAAGGCGCGGATCTTGAACAGCGGCAGCTTGAACATCGGGTCCTCGACGCGCCGTTCGATCGCCGCGAACGCGATCAGCGACGCGACGCCGCCGCCGAGCAGGATCAGGACCTTGGGCGAGGCCCATCCGGTCGAGGAGCCGCCGTAGGGCCGGATGCCGAACGTCACGGCGACCATGATCAGGATCAGGCCCAGCGCGAAGCTGATGTTGCCGCCCCAGTCGATCCTCGCCTTGCGCGGCGTCGAGAGCTCCTGCAGCTTCAGATACGCCCAGACGGTGCCGAACAGGCCGACCGGCACCGAGATCAGGAACACCGCGCGCCAGCTGATCGGCGCCAGGATCCCGCCGAGCACGAGGCCGACGAACATCCCCGAGACACCGACGATGTTGTTGATCCCCAGCGCCATCCCGCGCTGGTTGGCCGGGAAGGCGTCGGTGATGATCGCCGCCGAGTTGGCCAGCAGGCAGGCCGCGCCAACCCCCTGCACGATCCGGAACACGATCAAGAACAGCGCGCCGTCGGTGCCGGTCAGCCAGTCGACGGCGAGGATCAGCGACGCAACCGTGTAGATCACAAAGCCGAGGTTGTAGATCCGCACGCGGCCGTACATGTCGCCCAGCCGCCCCAGCGAGACGATCAGCACGCTCGAGACGACCAGGAACCCGAGGATCATCCACAGCAGGTAGAAGCTGTTGCCCGGCACCAGCGGATCGAGCTTGATCCCGTCGAAGATGTCGGGCATCGCGATCAACGTGATCGACGCGTCGAGTGTCGCCAGCAGCACGCCGAGCGTGCAGTTGGACAGCGCGATCCACTTGTAGTTGTCGCCGCGCGGATCCGGCGCCGCGCCGGCCGCGACGATCGTGGCGGGACTCCCCATCGACTAGTGGGTCTCCAATTCCAGTGGCGCCGACACGTCGTCGGCGACGATCGGCGGTGGTGGTGGTGAAGCCGCGACCGGGCGGCGATCGATCGGAACCATCGTCCCCGCGACCACCGCGCACGCCAGGAATCCCGCCTGCAGCCAGAACGCCTGCGTGAACCCGGTGACGGTCGGCAGCCCGGACGGTGCGAGGTGATCGGCGATCAGGGTCGCGACGATCTGGCCGCCGAGCGCTCCACCGAGCGTCCGCATGACCGTGTTCATCCCGCTCGCGACCCCGGTCTGATGCGGCGGTACCGCCTGCACGATCAGGTTGCCGAGCGCGGCGAACGCGAGCCCGATGCCGATCCCCATCAACGCCGCCGAGATCAGCATGTCGTACGGATGGCTGTGGCGCAGCGCCAGGTAGGCAAACGCGACCCCGGTGATCGCCGAGCCGACGATCACCGCCGAGCGCGAGCCGTAGCGCCGGGCGACGGTCCCGGCGGCCGAGCCGACCACCGCCATCGTCAGCGCCGACGGCAGCAGATACAAGCCGGCGGTGACCACCGAGGCGCCGAAGCCGAACCCGGTCGAAGTCGGCAGCTGCGCGAACTGCGGCAGGATCAGAAACGAGGCGTACATTCCGGCGCCGAGCAGGAACGCAACCAGGTTCGTTGTCCAGACGCCGCGGATCCGCATCATCGCCATGTCGATCAACGGCTCGCGCGAGTGCAGCTCGACGATCACCCAGGCGGCCGTGATCGCCAGCCCGAGCGCGAGCAAAGCGATCGTCTTGGCCGACAACCATCCCCAGCTGGTCGTCTCAGAGATTGCGATCAGCACACAGCTGAAGCCGGCGGTCATCAGCGCCGCGGCCAGCCAATTGACCCTGCCGGGACGCCGAACCGGCGACTCGGGCACGAACCGCCAGGTCGCGAGCGCGGCGATCGTGATCACGATCAGCGGGATCCAATACAGCCAGTGGTAGTCGAGGTGCTCGACGATCACCCCGCCGAGCACGATGCCGATCCCGCCGCCGACGCCGAGGATCGAGGACAGGATCCCGATCGACCCGGCGACCTGCTCGCGCGGGAACTCGTCGCGAACGATCCCGAACGCGAGCGGGAAGATCCCGCCGCCGGCACCCTGGATCACCCGGCCGACAACCATCAGCGGCAGCGCCGTCGCCAGCGCCGACAGCGCCGTCCCGCAGCCGAGCACGACCAGCGTCGCGACCAACAGTCGCTCCTTGCCGTACATGTCCCCGAGCCGGCCGATGATCGAGGTCGCGACCGACGCCGACAGCAGGTATCCGGTCAGCAACCAGGTGACGCCCTCCTCGGACGCACCGAGCGCATGCTGGATCGCCGGCAACGCCGGGATCACCGCCGAGGTCAGCATCGCATACGCCAGTCCGCCGACCGCGAGCACCGTCAGGATCACCGTCGTATGGACACGATGAGTCTGGATGCTGGCGGCTGACCGCATCGGCGGCTACTCTAGCGGAATGAGCATTCCGGTCGCTGGCAACGCGATCCCTTCGGGCTCCGGTTCGGGGCCGGCGAGGCGCCGCTCGGGCTGGACATCGCTGACCGGCTCCGAGAAGCGCGAACAGCTGCTGGAGGCGGCCGCTGCGGTCTTCTCCCGGCGCGGGCTGGAGGCGTCGATGAGCGAGGTCGCCGAGGCGGCCGGCGCCGGCGTGGCGAGCGTCTACCGGCTGTATCCGTCCAAGTACGAGCTGTACGCCGCGCTCGTCGTCAGACGGATGGACCAGATCATCGACGCGGCGCGACGCGCCGAGGCGCAGCCCGGCGATCGCTGGACCGGATTGACCGAGATGCTGCGCGGACTGGTCGCCGGGCAATCGGTCGAGCCGTTCGTCGGTGAGGCGCGGGCGCTGGTCGGCGATCACCCCGACGTGATCGAGTCCTCAGAACGCGCTGCCACGGCCCAGGAACGGGTACTGGCCGCAGCGCGCGCCGAAGGGCGACTACGCGCGGACGCGACGTTCTTGGACCTGCGATTGCTGTTCGCCGCGACCCGCGCCGCGAAGCGACTGGAGCCCGAGCGGTGGCCGCGGATGCTCGAGCTGTTGATCGACGCGCTCGATACCCAGCGCGGCTCGTTACCTGCCAGGTAACGCCTCAGAGCCCGGATCGCCAGTCGGTCCGGGCTCCCGGCGTGAGGATGGCAACCGGGATGGCAACCTAGATCGCGCCGAGGACTCGGGCAATAGGCCGGAGAGCTGACCGGACACCCGATCGCCTCTGAGCGGTTTTTTTCGTGGTGGTGGGGCGGACAGTGTTCCAACCGACGGCGCAAACACGCTGGCTGCCGCATCTCGATCAGAGCAGCAGCTTCGTTGCGCTCGACGTGGTGGCCGTTAGCTGATTCGCACGATGGTGATCCCGGCGCCCGGAGGCACGTCGGCCGATTGGGCTCCTACGCTGCGGACCGTGACGACATCGCCCGCGCTCAGGCTAAGAATCCGCGTGAAGCCGTTGCCCTCGGCGGGTCCGACGACGGTGTTGTTGACGGTCAGCTGAGCCAAAAAAGGCCCGGTCAGACCGCCCGGGAGGACGAAGGTAACCAAATACTTGCCCGCGTTGCTCACCGCGAACGCGTTGTCAGCGGCATTGGTGACTATTCCCACCGGCGCGACGGCTAGCGTGTCGAACGCGAGGTCGCTGCCGGAAGCCACGGTCTGAGTTGAGGAGTAGGCGTCGAGGTACGCACTCGCCAAGGTTCCGGCAGGGCCGGGCACTCCTTGGGGACCGGGCGCGCCGACCAGTCCGCCGGGGCCCGGCGGTCCGGGCGGGCCCTTGGGGCCTTGCGCTCCGGTCGCGCCGGTGTCGCCCTTCGGGCCTTGCGTTCCGGTCGCGCCGGTAGCGCCGGTGCTGCCCTGCGGGCCGGTGGTGCCCTTCGGCCCTCGCGCTCCCTTCGGCCCGCGCTCGCCCTTGACGTTCCAGGAGATCTTTTGCTGGCCGTTGGGGCACGTCGCGCTGGCCGACGACAGGTTGAGGGTGTGGAACCTCGCAGTCACACATGCGTACAGCTTCCCCCCGCTCGCCGAATCAGCCTTACCGGCAAGTCCCCCCGTGGCCGCGTACGAGACGCCCCCGGCGACCGCGACGGCCACGCAGGCCGCGATCAGCACGCTCGCGCTACGGCGAGGATGAATGAACCGATGCACGTCACCGCCTCCTTGAAATGCGGTTGTGGGCCAGCGCGCCCCAGCCCCTGACGGCGGCGGACGACAGTGCCGACCGCATCGCTCCGCCCAACCATCGCACGACCCGGTCCGGTCGTCGTCACCCGAACAGGATGAGTCGACGGCCAAACCCGAGTCCCGCGCTGGATCAGAGTGCTGGTCTGATCGAAACCGGACCTGTGAACAGACCCGCCCGTGAGCCTTCTGGTTTGGGCTACAAGCGGAAGCGGCCTGTCGGGGTCGCGGACACTCTCAGGCGGAGCGATGTCGGCGCTTGTGGCAGTCAGCGCAGAGCGATCTGAGGTTGTTGCGATCGTCGGAGCCCCCATCGCTCACGGGCCGGACGTGGTCGACCTCGGTGGCAGTTGCGCCGCAGAGCTGACAGTAGCCCCGGATTCATTGGGTTTGGTGACGCACCGTGACAGGTGTCGTTACCTGACAGGTAATCGACCAGCCGACGGCCGCGGGCGATGCTGGCGGCCATGAGCACTCAAACGATTTCTCAAACCTCGCCCCGCGCCGGCGCGCGCGGGCCGATCACCGCGCTGCGCACCAGTCGCTGGGCGCCGCTGCCGGTGATCCTCGCGGCCACCTTCATGGTCGTGCTCGACTTCTTCATCGTCAACGTCGCGCTGCCGTCGATGCAGACGCGGCTGCACGCGTCGGCCGGCTCGGTCGAGTGGGTCGTTGCGGGCTACAGCCTCAGCTCCGCGGTCCTGCTGATCAGCTGCTCACGGCTCGGCGACCGCTTCGGCCGCCGCCGGCTGCTGACGCTCGGCTTGGCGGTATTCACGGTCGCGTCGGCCGCATGCGGCGCAGCGCCGTCGTCGACCGCGCTGGTCGCCGCGCGCATCGCCCAGGGGGTCGGCGCGGCGATGTTGATGCCGAACGTGCTGGCGCTGATCGGCGTGCTGTACGACGGCTCCGATCGGCTTCGCGCGCTGTCGGCCTACGGCATCGCGATGGGCCTGGCGGCGGTCTCGGGCCAGCTGATCGGCGGTGCGCTCGAGGCCCTCAACCCCGCCGGCCTGGGCTGGCGCACCGTGTTCTTGATCAACCTCCCGATCGGGGTACTCGCGCTGATCGCGACGCGAGCGCTGGTGCCTGAGTCGCGTGCGCCGCGGGCCGGGCGGGTCGACGCCGCGGGCACCGCGCTGGCGACCGCCGCGGTCACCGCGATCGTCCTGCCGCTGGTCGAGGCCCAGGCCCATGGCTGGCCGCTGTGGACGTGGCTGTCGCTGGCCGCCTGCCCGCTGCTGATCGGCGTGTTCGTGGCCCAGCAACGTCGGCTGGCGCGTGCGGGCGGGGAGCCATTGCTGTCGCCCGGCTTGTTCGCGTCGCGAGCGTTCACGGCCGGACTCGCCGGCCAGCTGGTGTTCTGGAGCGGGCAGGCCTCGTTCTTCCTGGTGCTGTCGCTGTATCTCCAACAGGGCCGCGGGCTCGACGCGCTGGACTCGGGGCTCGTGTTCACGATCCTCGCCGGCGCCTACCTCGCAACCTCGATGCGTGCGCCGGCGCTGACCGCCGTCCACGGTCGTCGCGTGCTGGCGGTCGGCGCGCTCGTGCTGGCGACCGGTCAGGCGGCGCTGCTGGCCGCGGTCGCGATCGTCGGCAACGACGGTTCGGTGGTCGCGCTCGCTCCCGGCCTGCTGCTGGTCGGCGCCGGCATGGGTCTTGGGATCACACCGCTGGCGACGCTGGTGATGAGCAGCGCCCCACCCGCGCACATCGGCTCCGTGTCGGGCGTGCTGGCGACCAGCCAGAACATCGGCAGCGCGATCGGCGTCGCGGCAATCGGCGCGATCTTCTACGGCGCGCTCGGTCGCGGCTACCCGGTCGCGTTCGAATGCTCGGTCGGCGCGCTCGCGATCGTGCAGCTGGTCGTGGCCGCGCTGACGCGCCTGATGCCCCGCCCGGCGGGCGTACGCTGATGGTCATGGAGATCGACAGCCGGGTCGGGGCGCTGCTGCGCGACTGGCGCCGGCGCCGGCGGCTCAGCCAGATGGAGCTCGCGCTCGACGCCGGGATCTCGACCAGGCACCTGAGCTTCGTCGAAACCGGCCGCTCGCAACCCAGCCCGGAGATGGTGCTGACGCTCGCCGAGCAGCTGCAGGTGCCGCTGCGCGAGCGCAACCAGCTGCTGCTGGCGGCCGGCTACGCCCCTCGCTACGCGAGCCACCCACTCGACGACCCGGCGCTCACGAGCGTCCGCAGCGCGGTCGCGCACGTGCTGGCCGGCCACGAGCCATATCCGGCGTTCGCGATCGACCGCCACTGGAACATGGTCGCCTCAAACGCGGCCCTCGGGCCGCTGCTTGAAGGCATCCCGCAACAGCTGCTGACGCCGCCGGTCAATTGCATCAGGGTCGCGCTGCACCCCGATGGGCTCGCCTCACGGATCCTCAACCTGGCCGAGTGGAAGGGCCATCTCGTCCACCGCCTGCAGCGCGAGGCGACGGTCACCGGCGATCCCGAGATCGAGGCCCTGCTCGACGAGGTGCTCGCCTACCCGGGCGAGCCGGCGCCGCAGGATCCCGACGGGCTGTCGCTGATGATCGCGCTGCGGCTGGCGGCCGGCGAGCAGAGTCCGCCGCTGGCGTTCATCTCGACCGTGACGACGTTCGGCACCGCGACCGAGGTGACCGTCTCGGAGCTGTCGCTGGAGGCCTTCTACCCGGCTGACGCCGAGACCGCGGCGTGGCTGGCGCGCGGTCGCTGACGTCCGCGGCCGGGCTCAGCGGCGCCGCGCGGCCGGCTCGAGCCCCGGGTTCGGCCAGCCGCCGTCGGCCGGGTTGACGTTCGTCCCGGGTGCGACGATCTCGTCGATCCGGTCGAGCACGTCGTCAGACAGCGTCACGTCGACGGCGGTCAGCTGCGACTCGAGGTGCTCAAGCGTGCGTGGTCCGATGATCGCCGCGGTCACCGCCGGGTGCCGGATCACGAACGCGATCGCCATCTCGATCAACGTGATCCCGGCCTCGTCGGCCAGCCGCGCGAGCGCGTCGGCCTTCTCGAGCTTGCGCTGGTTCTCCGGCGTCGAGAGGTCGTAGCGGGCCGGGAGCCGGTCCGCGCGCTGCGAGGACGGCATCTCCTGTCCGATGCGATAGCGACCCGACAGCCAGCCGCCGGCCAGCGGGCTCCACGGGATCACGCCCATGTTGTGACGCCGCGCGGTCGGCAACATGTCCTTCTCGATCTCCCGCACCAGGATCGAGTACGGCGGCTGCTCGCAGACGAACCGCTCGCGGCCGCGGGTGCGCGCGCTCCATTGCGCCTCGACGATCTGCGAGGCCGGGAAGGTCGAGGAGCCGATGTAGCGGACCTTGCCGGCGCGAACCAGGTCAGTCAACGCCCCGAGCGTCTCGTCGATGTCGGTGTCGGCCTCGGGGCGGTGGATCTGGTACAGGTCGATCCAGTCGGTGTTCAGGCGCTTGAGCGACGCCTCGACCTCCTTGATGATCCAGCGGCGCGAGTTGCCGAACTGGTTGGCATCGTCGCCCATCTTCCCGTGGACCTTGGTGGCGAGCACGACGTGCTCACGCCGGCCGCCCGCCAACGCCTTGCCGACGATCTCCTCCGATTCGCCGCGGCTGTAGACATCGGCGGTGTCGATGAAGTTGATCCCCGCATCGAGCGCGCGGTGGATGATCCGGATGCTCTCGTCGTGGTCGGGGTTACCCCAGGCGCCAAACATCATCGCGCCCAGGCACAGTGGTGTGACCTTGGTTCCCGTGGTTCCCAGCGTGCGGTAGTCCATTGCCGTGACACTAGGAACGTCGCGCGTCACACTTGGACCGGTGGGCTACGCGTTCGATCGGCTCGGGTTTCTCCAGTTCGAGCAGCTGTGTGCGACGCTCCTGGAGCAGCAGGGTGCGATCGACGCCGAAGCGTGGTCCGGCGAGGCCGACCACTGCCGATCGGTGCTGAGCGCGGCCGGGCTGGCGCCGCCGCTCACACCGTGTGCGCTCCCCGCTCCGGTGCTCACGCACTGCGTCTGGACTCGCGAGAACGGCTGGACGGCGGCGCTGGACGCGATCGCCATGCTCGCCACCGAGCGGCCCGAGGACATCTCGGTCGCGGCGTCGTACCTGCTGCTGACCAACGCCGACACGCCCGGTTGGGCGATCCAGACGATCGGCGACACGGTCGGCGCCCACGCGATCGCGATCTGCTCCCGCACGCCGCGAGTCGCCGTGCTCGGTGCCGCCCAGCTGAGCGGTCTCGTCGACTCAAGCTCCGAGCTTCGCCGGTCGATGCCGTCGCTGCTCGGGCTGCGTGACCTGGCCAAGCTGATCGACCCGCACGTGCACGTCCGCTCGACGATCGACTTCGACGCGGCGGCCGCGCTGGCGCCCGTGTTCGTCCCGACCCGCGCCCACCGTCGCGCGCTCGACGTCCTCGACCGACATCGGTTCGCCGTCCTCACCGGGCCACCGGAGATGGGCAAGACCACGATCGCCCGCACGATCGGACTGGCGCAGATGACGAACGGCTGGGAGGCGCACGAATGCGTCTGCCCCGAGCAGCTCTGGAGCAGGTGGGACCCGGCGCACCCACAGGTGTTCATCGCCGATGACGCGTTCGGATCGACCGAGTACCGGGCCGACTCGGCCGAGCGATGGGCGGTTCAGATGGATCGGATCCTGCGATCGCTCGACGATTCCCACTGGCTGGTCTGGACATCACGGCCGGCGCCGCTGCGTGCCGGGCTGGCGCGGCTGCACCGCGAACGTGGCGCCGAGCGGTTTCCCGCCCCCGCCGAGGTGCTCGTCGACGCCGCGGCCCTCGATCCGGCGGAGAAGACGCTGATCCTGTTCCGCCACGCCAAGGCAGCGGAGCTGCCACCGTCGCGGCGCGCCGCGATCCGGTCCTCGGGGGAGGCGCTGGTCGCCCACCCCCACTTCACCCCTGAGCGGATCCGCCGGCTGATCGCCACGCTGCAGGCCCTGCCGCGCGGCCGCTCGGCGGTCGCCGAGATCGCTCGCGACTCGCTGACCGACGTGACCGACGCGATGGCGACCTCGTTTCAGGCGCTCGGCGACGAGCACCGCGATCTGCTCGTCGCAATGCTCGACACGCCGCCCGGGCCCGTCAGCGAACGCGATCTCACCGCCGCGCTGCGGCGCCATCACGACGGAGCGCTCCCCCACCCGCCCGCCGAGCTCGTCGACCGGCTCTCCGATCACTTCCTGCGGGTGCTGGCGTGAAGATCACCTGGGTCCATCCGAGCTGGCGGGACCTCGTCATCGAGCACCTGGCCGACGACGCCGGCGCGCGCGAGCGCTTCCTCGGCAGCTGCTCGATCAACGGGGCGCTGCTGGCGCTCTCAATCGCGGGCGGCAGCCGCGGCGACCGGATCATGCCGCTGCTGCGGACCGACGGCGACTGGGACCGGCTCACCGACCGTCTACACGACCTGCTGCCCGAACTGGAGCCGACTGAGCTGATCGGCATGTTCGATGCGCTCGGCGCGACGATCGACTCGCTGACGCCGGGGCACCTACGCGTCGAGACCGAGGCGCTGGCCGGCGCGGTGCTGGACCGCGTCGCAGCCCTGTGGAATCGCTCGCGGGCTCCGATCGGGCTGTCGCAGCTCGAAGCATGGCTGACGCTGGCATCGCTGCTGGAGCGCCCGCCGGTCGCGCCCAAGCTCGCGACCACCTGGGCCGAACTGCTGCCCGTGGGCGCGCCACCGCTGGCCGACATCGCGGCGCTCGAGCGCTTCGCGGACTGGCTCGGCCTCCTCGAGCTGTTGCTCGACCACCAGCAGCGACGGCTCCCGGAGCTCGGTTTCCCAGGCCGGGCGATGCCGATCTGCGGTGCATTCCTGGCCTCGGTGGACTCCGGCATTGACGGGCTGGACCCGCGAGCGATCGCTCCGGTGGCGCGAGCACTCGCGCGGATCGGCCGTGTGACGGCCGCCCTGTCGGAGCAGGCGAGGCTGCTGCGCCGGAGGCTCCGGGACGACGACCCGCCGGCACCGGAGCCGCCGCGGCCGCTGGACCCGGACCCCGACCCGCGCGTCGGCGCGCTCGACATCGAGCGCGTCCTGCGAGATCTATGAGCCGTCGGCCGCGGTGAGCCGGGCGCTGCGCGCGGTCACGCGGCTGATCCTGCCGCTGACGCTCGTCGCCGCAGCGCTGGCGCTGCTGGTGCCGTCGTCGGCCGTCGCCGCCCGCTCGGATCTGCTGCTCGCGCTGCTGGTGCTCGCAACCGCGCTCGGAATCCCCTGGGCCGAGCTTGTGGCACTGCGCTCGTGGGCCGCGACCATCGCGCTGCTGTCGATCGCGCCGCTGCTCGTGCTGGCAACGTTCGCGTGGGCGCTCGGCCACCTGTTCGGGCCCTCGACGCGCGAGGGCCTGGTGGCGGTCGGGCTCTCGAGCTCGGAGGTCGCGTCGGTTGGACTGACCGCGCTCGCGGGCGCCGACGCGACCGTCGCGCTCGGCGCTGTCGCCGGCTCGCTGGTCGTTGCGGCGCTGATCGGGCCGGCCGCGATCGGGTGGCTGGCCGGCGGCCACGCCGCCGCCGGCGGGGCCACCGCCCTGCTCGGTCGGTTTGCGCTGGTCGTACTCGCGCCGCTTGCGATCGGAGTCGCGATCCGCAGCGCTCGCGCGCCCGACCGCTGGCTGCGCGATCGCGACGAGCAACGCGACGGGGTCGCCGCGCTGGCGGTGATCGCGCTCGTGTACGCGTCGCTGAGCGGCACCCACGGCGCGCACGGACTGGCGCCGGCACTGCTCGCGAGCCTCGCCTTCGGCGCCGGATCGGCGCTGCTCGGCTGGCTGTGGCATGCGCGGCTGGCGCCCGCGGCCGAGCTCGCGGTGCCGGGTGCGCTGGCGATCGCGATGCGCGACTTCGCGGTCGCGGCGGCGCTCGCCACCCAGGCCTTCGGTACGCGCGCGGCCACCGTTCCCGGCGTCTACGGCGTGGTGATCCTGGTGGCGGGCGCCGCGTTCGTGGCGATCACGCGGCGCCGGCGTGCTCGCCGAGCGGTGCCGGCGACGACGCCGCCCGGCTAGGTTGTCATGGTCTCGCCGAATCTGGCCAATTTCGGTCCTCAATAGCCGACCCCGACAACCTCTCAGGTCAATTACGGTCCGCAATAGCTGTCATCCTTCCGGCGATCATGGTGCAGACCTCCGCACGGCTGCTCGCGCTGCTCTCGCTGCTGCAGGTACGGCGCGAATGGACTGGCGACGAGCTCGCCGAGCGGCTCGAGGTCGGGCCGCGCACGATCCGCCGCGACATCGACAAGCTGCGCTCGCTCGGCTACCCGGTCGAGTCCGCGCGCGGGGTCGCGGGCGGCTACCGGCTCGGCGCCGGCGGCGAGCTACCGCCGCTGCTGCTCGACGACGCCGAGGCGGTCGCGGTCGCGGTTGGGCTGCGGACCGCGGCCAGCGGTTCGATCGCCGGGATCGAGGAGACGTCGGTGCGGGCGCTGGCCAAGCTCGAGCAGGTGCTGCCGAGCCGGCTGCGCCGGCGGGTCCGCGCGCTCGGCGACGCCACCTCCGCGTTCAGCTTCGACGCGTCCCCGATCGACGCCGACCTGCTCGCCGAGGTTGCCGCCGCCTGCCGTGACGGCGCGCAGATGCGATTTGCCTACGTCGCGCGTGACGACCGCGCCTCGCAGCGTCAGACCGAGCCGACGGCGGTCGTCTACAGCGGCAGGCGCTGGTACCTGGTCGCCTTCGACCTCGACCGCGACGACTGGCGGACGTTCCGCGTGGACCGCATCCGCGGTCGCGTGCGAGTGGGTGGCCGGGGCCGCCGGCGGACGGTGCCCGGCGGTGACGCCGCCGCCTACGTCAAGGACCAGTTGCAGCGACGCGGCGAGGATGGCGAGCGCGCCGGCGAGCCGGGTCGCGTGCGGGTGGCCGCGCCGGCCCAGCGGATCCGCCAGCGCGTGCCCGGGCGTTACGCGACCGTCGAGGCCGACGGCGACGCGGCGTGCATCGTGTCCACCCGCGGCGCCTGGCATCCGGGCTTCGTCGTGTGGATGGCGAGCCTGGGCGAAGAGATCGAGGTCCTCGGGCCTGACGAGCTGCTCGAGTTCACCTCGGGCGTTTCGCGCCGGCTGGTCGCCGCGGTCTCCGCCGCCGGCTGACCCTCGCCGGGGCGCGGTAGGGTCGGTCCGATGAGCTCCTCAGACACCCACTTCGGCCTCACCGGCCTGGCGACGATGGGCGCCAACCTCGCCCGCAACGTCGCCCATCACGAGATCCCGGTCGTCGTCCATAACCGCACCACCAGCCGGATGACGAAGTTCGTCGACGAGCACGGGTCCGAGGGGCCGATCACCGGCCAGGAGTCGGTGAGCGACTGGGTCGGGGCGCTGGCCCGGCCACGCGTGCTGATGAGCATGGTCCAGGCCGGGCCGGCGACCGACGCCGTGATCGACGAGATCGCGCCCCACCTCGACGAGGGCGATGTCCTGATCGACGGCGGCAACGCGAACTTCCGCGACACCCAGCGTCGCCACGCCAAGCTCTCGGCGCAGGGCATCCACTTCCTCGGCGTCGGGGTCTCCGGCGGCGAGGAGGGCGCGCTGAACGGGCCGAGCATCATGCCCGGCGGCGACCGCGCCCCCTACGACGAGTCGGTCAAGGAGATCTTCGAGGCGATCGCGGCGCGCGTCGACGACACGCCGTGCGTGACCTACGTCGGCGCCGACGGCGCCGGGCACTTCGTGAAGATGGTCCACAACGGCATCGAGTACGCCGATATGCAGCTGATCGCCGAGAGCTACGACCTGCTGCGCCACGGCTGCGGCCTCGAGGTGGCCGAGATCGGCAAGCGCTTCGAGGGGTGGAACGAGACCGAGCTCGAGTCGTTCCTGATCGAGATCACCGCTCGGGTGCTGGCACGGACCGACGAGCGGACCGGCAAGCCGCTGGTCGACGTGATCCTCGACGCCGCCGGCCAGAAGGGCACCGGCCGCTGGACGGCGCAGAACGCGCTCGAGCTCGGCGTGCCGCTGACCGGGATCACCGAGGCGGTGTTCGCCCGCTCGCTGAGCGCGCTGAAGGCCGAGCGCGTCCATGCCGCCGACGTGCTCGCCGGCCCCGCCGCGAGCGCCCCGGCGACCGACGAGACGCTCGCCGACGACCTCTCCCACGCGTTGTACGCCTCGAAGATCGTCGCCTACGCGCAGGGGTTCCAGCAGATGGCGGCCGCCGCCGACGACGAGGGCTGGGAGATCGAACTCGGCTCGATGGCGACGATCTGGCGCGGCGGCTGCATCATCCGGGCCCGCTTCCTGGACCGGATCCGCGAGGCCTACGACGCCGATCCCGACCTGCCCAACCTGATGCTCGCCGACTTCTTCGCGCAGGCGCTCGAGCGTGCCCAGGATCCATGGCGGCGGGTCGTCGCCCGCGCGGCCGAGCTGGGGATCCCGACGCCGGCGTTCTCCTCCTCGCTGGCCTACTACGACGGCTACCGCCGCGCCACCGGCCCCGCCTCACTGATCCAGGGCCTCCGCGACCTGTTCGGAGCCCACACCTACCAGCGCACCGACCGCGACGGCAGCTTCCACACGGTTTGGTCCCTCCCACCCGGCGCCGACGGGCGCGAACTGCAGCAGGACTGAGGGTGCGGGCCGGCGGGCTCGCGCCGCGTGGCGTGACCATGGCCCGATCGGGCTGCGCTGATCGCGCCGCTCAGCGCAGCAGGCCGAGCAGCTGCCCGCGCTGCACAGCCTCGGTCCGGTTGCGGACACCGAGCTTGCGGTAGACCGCCGAGCAGTGCTCCTTGACGGTGTGACGCGAGATGTGCAGCGCCTCGCCGATCTCCGGATTGGTCGCACCCGAGCTGATCAACTCGAGCACCGCCCGCTCGCGGTCAGACAGCCCCATCGCCCCCTGCGAGGTCTGCTCGTCGGCCCGCTCAAAAACGGTCCGGCCAAGCCCGACCAGCCGGACCGCCTGCGCGATCCGCCGCGCGGGCCAGTCCTTGTAGGCAAAGCCGGATGCACCCGCGGCGCGGGCCGCACGCGACGAGATCTCGCCGGCGCCCGAGAACAGCAGCACTTTCGTGTCGGGGTACTCGGTCCGGATCCGCTCACACACCTCGGCGCCCGACTCCTCGCCGATGAACAGGTCGACGAGCGCGACGTGCGGCCGGTAGCGCGCGACGAGCTTCAACGCGTCGGTGCCGTTGCGCGCGCTCAGGCAACGCTCGACCCACGGTTGTTGGGTGAGCATCAGCCGAAATCCCCAGTGCACGACGTCGTGGTCGTCGACGACGAGCACGCGCAGGCGGCTCGGGCTGCGCGGGGTTGCGGCGCTGTCAGCCACGCCCCCCCTCCTCGTCGTCGACGATCAGCCGGACCTGCCAGCGGCCGGGCTCGCGCTCGCCGAACTCGACGAAGCCGCCGTACTGCAGCGCCTCGATCGTCGCCAACCGCAGGCCCATCCCGGCCCGCCGGCGCAGCTCGGCTGAAACGCCGTCGTTGACGATCTCCATCGCGAACGCGCCGTCGTCATGGCTGACGCGGACGGTGACCCGCGTGGGATCGGCGTGCTTGAGCGCGTTGCGAATCGCCTCCCGCAGCACCGACTGAGTGAGCGGCTCCAGCGCGGCCGGGACGGTCACAGGCTCGCCGGACACCAGCACGAGCCCGATCTCGGGATGCAGCCGCGCCAACCGACGCAGCTCGTCGGCCAGCGTCGTCTGCGTCGCTCGCGGAGCGCGACCGAGGGGGCGCTGCAGCGCCGAGCGCAGCTCGGTCAGCGCCGACTGGGTCTCCGAGGCGCATCGCCGCCGCGCGTCGCCCGGCAGATCGCCGTCGCCGTCCAGCGCCATCGAGACCCCGAACAGCCGCTGGATCACGCCCTCATGCATCTCGCGCGCGAGGTCGATCCGCTGCTCGAGCGCGCGGGCCCGCTCAGACTGAGTGGAGACGCTGCGCGCGACCGACACGAGCGCCGCGACCTTGCCGAGCGTCCACAGCAGCTGTCGATCGCGGTCGCCGAGCGGCGGATCGGACATCAGCCGGTCGGCGAGGATCACCCCGAGCGCACGACCACCGGCGACCATCGGCGCACACGCCAGCCGCGCGGGCTCGGGGAGCAGGTCCATGAACTCGTCGGAGGCCTCCCCGGCGAGGTCCCCGACGAGTTCGACGACCGCGTCGGCGGCCAGCGCCTGGGCGGTGAACGGCGCCGACTCGACCGTCAACGCAGCGTCGACGAACGGGGCGATGCTGATCGCGTGCGCGCCGACCGCTCGGACCTGTCGCGAGGCCGCGTCGTACTGGAAGATCAGCGCCCGGCGCATCCCCGCCAGTCGGCAGACGGCTTCAGACAGCCGGTCGTAGAACCCGGTGCGGTCTGACCGGAGCCCGACTGCGAGAGCACTTCGGCGATCAACTCGACCGCGCCGACGCCGAGGCCGGCCTCCGGCTGGGCGGCGGCCGGGTCGTTCATCGGCCCGTCGTGCCCGATCGGCGGTCGCGTGAGTTCGGGTCGATCAGGCGTTGACCGTCATCAGCGACAGTCGCAGTGCCTGCTCGGGCGCCAGGTAGACGCTCCACCGTCGCTGACAGGCGCCACACTCGCATCGGATCGATGGATCGTAACCGTCGAGCGTGCCCTGCCAGCTGACCTGCTCGGATCGGAGGCAGAGCGGGCACGCCAGCGATGCCAGGACGAGCTCGTCCGGGTCGTCGGGACGAAAGCGCGCGATGTCATGCAACGGCGGGATCGTTCGATCGTCGATCGCCCGCGGCGGCAGGGCAAGCGAGCGGCGCTCACAACCCCCCGGCCGGGGGGTCGCACGCTGCCCGCTCAGGCGGCGACCGCGCGGGCCGACCCGCTCGCCGCCAACGCCTCGCAGCGGGGGATCCGGACCTTGCCCCAGCGGCTGCGAGTCGCGAAGTCCAGCAGCTGGTCGAGGTACTCCGACAGCGGCGAGCAGCGGATCCCGTGCGGCTCCAGGCAGGCACGGGTCGCGCCGTCCGCGAACTGGCTCTGCATCGAGAAGTACGGGAAGTAGGCGGCGCCCGCGATGAACGCCTGCTGGACCGCGGCGCTCGGCGGTGGCAGCGTCGCGAACTCCTCGGCCGTGACCACTCGGGGCTCCGGCCGCCGGAAGTAGCGGCTCGCCATCGCGCACAGCTCCGCCATCGTGCTGGCGTGCTCGCCCGCGGTCAGGTGGTAGGTCTCGCCGTCGGTGCCGGCCTCGCCACACAGCGCATACACACCGTCGGCGACGTAATCGATCGGCACCACGTCGACGGGAGCGTGCGGGTTGGCCGGGATCACGTCGAACAGGCCGCGCGCGAACGCCCGCAGCGGCCAGTAGAGCACATTGAAGGCGACCGTCCAGCCGCTCGCGCGCTCGCCGACGACGATGCTCGGGCGCATGACCCTGGTCGGCAGATCGCTGGCGGCGACAAGCTGCTCGGATTCGAACTTCGACTGCTCGTAGGAGTTGTGGAACCGCTGGCCGACGTCGCGGTCCGCCTCGGTAAAGCGACCGACGTGCTCGCCGGCGACGAACGCGGTCGACACCTGGCCGTAGCAGCGCAGGTTGCCCCGCCGGGCGGCCAGTTCGGCGAGCGCCAGCATCCGCCGGGTGCCTTCGAGGTTGATCGCGCGCGCCTCGTCCAACGACAACGTGAACGAGACCGACGCCGCCGAGTGGACGATCGTCTCGGCACGCTCGGCAAGCTCGTCGCGCCGGCGGCTGGCGAGTCCGAGATCGGGTGAGGTGATATCGGCGGCGACCGCGTGGACCCGTGCCCGATAGCGCTCGGCACGCTCGCCGAACAGCTCGTCGAGCACGACGTCGATGCGGGCGCGGGCGCCGTCATCGTCGGCGGCGCGCACGAGCGTGATCACGTCACGGTCCGAGCGCTGCAGGTAGCGCGCCAGCAGCTCCATGCCGACGAAGCCGGTGGCGCCGGTCAGCAGCACGTCGCCGCTCATCGGTCGCCCGCCAGCGTGCCGAATGCCCACGCCAGCCGTGCCCGCGTCTCCCACGGCTCGATCAGCTCGTCGACGTAGCCCGTCTGCGCCGCCACCTGCGGGCGCAGCTGCGTCTCGGCGTACTGGGCGGCGAGCCGCTCGCGCTCGGCCTCGGGGTCCTGCGCGACCGCAAGCTCGCGACGGTGGATCACGCCGACCGCCGGCCGCGCGCCCATCACCCCGATCTCCGCCCCGGGCCAGGCGAACACGTAGTCGGCGCCGAGGTCCTTGGAGTTCATCGTGATGAACGCGCCGCCGAATGCCTTGCGAATGATCACCGTCATCCGCGGCACCGCCGCCTGCGCGAACGCGTGCACGAGCCCGGCGCCGTGGCGGATCACACCGGCGCCCTCCTGGCGCGTGCCGGGCATGAATCCGGGGGTGTCGACCAGCACCAGCAGCGGGATCCCGAACGCGTCGCACTTGGAGACGAACCGGGCGCCCTTCTCCGAGGAGGCGGCGTCGAGCACGCCGCCCAGGTAGCGGGGCTGGTTGGCGATCACGCCGACACTGCGGCCGTCGATCCGGGCAAAGCCGCAGACCAGGTTGCGCGCCCATCCCGACGAGACCTCGAGCAGGCGCCCGCCGTCGACCAGCGCGGCGATCACGTCGCGGACGTCATAGACGCGACGCGGCTGCGCGGGAACCGGGGCGCCGGGGTCCTCGCCGACGGGCGCGGCCGGCACGGTCGACGGCGCCGGGAGGTCGCGGTGGCTGGGCAGGTAGCCGAGCAGCTCGCGGGTCAGCAGCGCCGCGCTGACGTCATCGTCGGCGACGAAATGGCAGACGCCGTTGCGTCCGTGCACGCGCGTGCCGCCGAGCGTCTCCGCGTCGACGTCCTCGCCGAGGGCGTCGCGAACGACGGCGGGGCCGGTCAGGAACATGCTCGCCGAGTCGGTCATCACGACCCAGTCGGTCAGCGCCGGCGAGTACGCGCCGCCACCCGCCGACAGGCCGGTGACGACCGAGATCTGCGGGACCCGTCCCGACAGCGCGACCGTCCGGCGGAACATCCGCCCGTAGCCACCGAGCGCGGCGACGCCCTCCTGCATCCGTGCCCCGCCGGAGGAGACGAAGCCGACGACCGGCGCCCGGCCGCGGTCGGCGAGCTCCAGCACCCGCGCGATCGTCGCGGCGTGCGCTTCGCCCAGCGAACCACCCGCAAAGCTCGAATCCTGCGCGTAGCAGAACACCGGCCGCGAATCGACCCTGCCGGCGCCGGCGACGACCCCGTCGCCCGGCTGCGCGCGGGCCCCCATCGCGGTGGACGCGATCTCGGTCCGGATCAGCTGCAGCGAGCCGCGGTCGCAGAGTGGCTCCAGCCGCCGCAGCGGCGACACCGGTTCGGTGACGGTCGGCGCGAGCGCGAGCGTCGCCCCGCGGTCCTCTTCGACGTCGATGGCGCTCATGCCGGTCCCCAGCGAATCACGGTCGCGCCCCACGTGAAGCCGGCGCCGAAGGCTCCGAGCAGGACCCGCGAGTCCGGCCGCAGCGGGCCCTCGCGGCGCGCGTGCTCGAGCGCCAGCGGCAGCGTCGCCGCGGTCGTGTTGCCGAGCTGCGCGATGCAGTCGACGACCTTGGCGCGATCAAGCCCGAGCCGCTCGGCGACCGCGGTCAGGATCCGGCCGTTGGCCTGGTGGTAGACGAACAGGTCGATCTCGTCCATGCCGACGTCGGAGGCGCGGATCGCCTGCTCGGTGCAGCGGCTCAGCGCCGCGACTGCTTCGCGGAACGTCTCGTGCCCCCGCATCCGGATCATACCGTCCTCACGCGGGACGCGGATGTGCTCGGCACCCTCGCCGTCGGCGCCGAGGATGACCGGGCCGATCCGGCTGTCGGCTTCGATCGCCTGCAGCACCACCGCGCCGGCGCCGTCGCCGAACACGACCGCGGTCGAGCGATCGAGCGGATCGACGATCCTCGACATCAGGTCGGCGCCGACGATCACGGCGGTCCGGACCCGGCCGGACTCGATCTGAGCGGCGCCGACCGACAGCGCCGACAGAAACCCGGTGCAGGCAGCGCACAGATCGAACGCACCGGCGCCGGTGGCGCCGAGATCGTGGGCGACGAGCGGCGCCGCGCCGGGCATGAGCTCGTCCGCCGTGGTCGTCGCGACGATCACGAGCTCGACCTCGGTCGGGTCGACGCCGGCGCGTTCCAGCGCCTCGCGGGCGGCGGCCGTGGCGTATGTCTGCAGCCGCTCGGACTCGCCCGCGCGATGGCGCGACTCGATCCCGGTGCGACGCGAGATCCAGCCGGGCGCGAGCTCGAGCCGCTGCTCGATCTCTGAGTTGTGCACCACCGGCTCGGGCAGGCTCGCGCCGACCGAAACCGCCGCCGCCCCGGGCCGCGAGACCGGCATCGCTACGAGCTCCGGCTCGGGTGCGACATCTGACGTGAGTACTCCAGGCATGATCGCTGAGAGTCGATCACCGCCGACCAGCTTGCCAGGCGGCGCGCTTGAACTCCCGACAACCGGGGGGTCAGGCACCGGCCGCACCCCGATCGCCAGGCCCGCCGGGCGCCCGAGGAGGGGGGCGCCCGGCGAGCGGCACTTGTGGTTATAGGTCGGCTTGGACGCTCCGATGTAGACGAAATGTGAAAGCAGCCGACCGGCGCCGTCAGTCCTGCGGTCCGGCGGCGAGCTCGTCGATCAGCGCCGACATTCGCAGCAGCAGATCCGGCGCGAGCTCGCGCTCGTGCGCGGGCAGGGCCGCGTAGAACGCCAGCTGACGACCGCGCATCCACGCATCCTGGCGATGCAACGCCTCGCGCCCGGCGTCGGTCAGGGTGACGGTCACGCCGCGCCGGTCGTGCGTGGTACGGGCGCGATGGACGATCGCGCGGCGCTCGAGCGCGTCGAGTATCCGGGTCGCGGTCGACGGCGTTACCGCCGCCTGGCCGGCGAGATCGGAAACGCGCGCGTGCTCGCGATCGGCGAGCGCCCGCAGCAGCGCGTACTGCGAGATCGTCAGCCGCGCGCGATCGTCACCGCCGGTCCCGCGCGCGCGGCGGACCGCCTGCCCAAGCGCGTCGAACGCGTCGACGAACTGCTCGGCGCCCGCGTCCGCCGGGCCGCCACCCTGACCGATATCGGGCGTGCCAATCGTCTCCGCAGCGCCGGCCGCGTTCGGTTCGCCACGGTCCGCCACGGCCACAGCGTAGCAATCGATGCGATGCTAATATTTGGCATGCCAATTAACCGAGGCGGTGAGACATGTTTCGGAACATCCTGGTATGCGCCGACGGGTCCAAGCAGTCCGAAGGGGCGCTACGCGAGGCGATCGACCTCGCCGCCGCTGAGCGCGCGCGGCTGACGCTGTTGACCGCCGTGTCCCGGCCTCCGTCGTGGGCCAACACGTCGATCACCGCGGCCGCGATGCGACCGCTCGAGGCCGATCTGCTGCGCGAGGCGCAGATGACGCTGCGTGCCGCCGTCGACCGGGTTCCCGCGTCGATCCCGGTGACCTCGATCCTGTCCGAGGATCCGATCCGCGAGGCGCTGATCGAGCAGTTGCGGCGTGACTGCTACGACCTCGTCGTACTCGGCACGCGCGGGCGGGGCGCGCTCAGCGCCGCGGTGCTCGGCTGGGTCAGCCACTACGCCGTCAACCACTGCACGGTGCCGGTCCTGGTCGTGCGCAGCGAGCCGGCGCCCGAGCCGGACCCGCGACCGCGCCCGGCCGACGAGGACGCTGTCGCGCCACTCGTCTCGGCCGCAGCCTGAGCCCCTCTCAGTCGGCCGCAGCCTGAGCCCCTCTCAGGGGTGTTTGGGAGAAATGGGGTCGTAGCGGACCAATATCTCCCAACACTGCGCGCCGCGGGCGGGCGGCGCACCGCCGACGGGTGGTCACGGCACCGCCTTGGCGGCATCGCGGTCGGCACCAAAACGCGACGCGCAGTGCTCAGAGCAGAAGTAGTGGCGCCCGGAGGGCGTTTCGCGCACGACCGCCTTGGCCCGATCGACGCGCATGCCGCAGACCGGATCGACCTCGCCACGTCGGAGCGTCAGCCAGGTCAGCGCCACGAACACGAGCGTCGCGACGAGATTCAGCCACAGCTTGTAGTTGACGGTCACCGACGAGAACACGTCGGCGCGTGACGGCCGCGGGCCGCTGGGGATCCAGCCCAGCAGGCTGAACAGCGCCTCGACCGCGAGCGCCGCGACGACCATCGTCACGTACATCAGCGCGGTGATCCGCCAGGCGAACCGGGCGCCGTAGTACTTGCGGTAGATCGCGATGATCGGCAGCACGATCAGGTCGGCGAACAGGAACGCCAGCACGCCGCCGAAGCCGATTCCGCCGGACCACAGAACCGCGGCCACCGGGACGTTGCCGACCGAGCAGACGAAGCTCAGCACGGCGATGATCGGCCCGACGATCGCGTTCTCGATCGCCGGTAGCGGCGCCGGCGCGTCGGTGATGAACAGCGCCTGGAAGACGTGGTCGGGGACCTGGGCGATGAACCCGGCGAGCACGAAGCCGATCGCGACCTCGCGCCACACCATCTGCCAGTCGCCGCGGAAGTTGTGGGCGACGTCCGACCACGCCTGGATCGAGGTCAGACGCGCCCGCCAACCAACCTCGCCGCCGGCGGAGTGGTGCCGATGGCCGGGATCGGCGGCGGCGGCCAGGGTGCGCGCCTCGCGCTCGACCGAGCGGCTGACGAACAGCCGCGCCGAGACGCCCATCAGCGCGATCATCACGATCCCACCGAGGTACTCGGCGACCGTGAACTGCCAACCGATCAGCACCCACAGCACCAGCCCGAGCTCCCAGACGAGGTTCGTCGAGGCGAACTGAAACGCGAGCATCGAGACCAGCGAGGCGCCGCGCTCAAACAGCGAGCGCGCGATCGCAACCGCCGCGTACGAGCATGACGAGGAGGCGGCGCCGAGCGCGGTTGCGCGCGCGACCGGCGCGACCGCGTGATCAGGGTCGCTACCGAGCGTGCGCTGGATCCGCTCGCGCGGGACCCACGCCTGCACCATCGCGGAGATCGCGAAACCGAACACGAGCGCCCACCACACCTCCCACGCCATCAGCAGCGCATCGCGGATGCCGTGCCAGATCACCATCGTCTGAGCGACCGTAGCAGGTACCCCTAGGGGGTAATGGTATGCTGACTCGACGATGCCCGACCAGATCAGAACACGCGGCTACACCGCCACCAAGGACCAGCTGCTGGCCCGGCTGCGACGGATCGAGGGCCAGGTCCGCGGGATCGAGGGAATGGTCGCCGATGACCGCTACTGCATCGATGTGCTGACTCAGATCTCGGCGGTGCGGGCGGCGCTTGACAAGGTCGCGCTCGGCCTGCTCGACGACCACGCCCACCACTGCGTCGTCGCCGCCGCCACGGCTGACGAGCGCGACGCCAAGACCGCCGAGCTGATGGATGCGGTCGGACGGCTGATGCGTCGCGGCTAACCCGCCACGGTTGACCCGCCACGGTTGACCCGCCGCGGTTGACCCGCCACGGTTGACCCGCCGCGGCTAACTCGCCACGACGAGCCGCTCGAACAGTCCTTGCAGGGTCGTGTCCGGGTCGCTGCAGAGCCCGGTGTGGATCTCCGAAGGCTGCACGACCGTGCTCGATGGCGCCGCCAGCCAGCCGAACCGGTCTGACTGATCCAGCGCCGCGATCGCACCGGCGCCAACGGCGCCCTCGGCGACCCCGGCGAGCGCACGCAGGTGCTCGGCGACGTCGGCGCCGAGCCGTTCGCCGGCCCCCTCGAGCACGGCCAACCGCCCGTGGTCAAGCTCCCAGCGGATCCCGAGAAACCGCCGTTGGCGGCAGAACAGGACGACCGCGACGTTGATCCGCTCGCCCCGCTCGACGCTCGGCACCACCCGCAGGATCACGTAGGTGAACGGAACCTGGTCAGCCTCGGGCACGATCGGCCTCCCGCGCGAACCCGCCCCATTGGAGCCGCTGGCTCAGATACTCGACGTACGCCGCCGGCGGATCGAGGCCATCAAACCACGCCGCCGGTACCAGCCCGACCGCCCGGCGGATCGACGCTTCGGACACCCGGTCGCCCAGCCGCGCGCCCGCCTGCACGACCGAACCGGCATGGGGCAGCAGCACGTGCTCGGCGATCGGCGCAAACGGCCGCGTCGCCTGCGCCACGGGGTCGAGCCCGCCGTGGGCGAGGTACAGCGCGGCGCCGTGATCGATCAGCCACAGCCGCTCGTGCCATCGCAGCAGGTTCGGGTTACGCGCGGTCCGATCGACGTTCGTGCACAGGGCGTCGAGCCAGACGATCTCGGCGGCGCCCTCAGGCGCGGGCTGAAACGCTCCGGCGGCGGTGTAGGCGAGTGCGCCCGGCAGGAAGTCGACCCCCAGATTGACGCCGGCCGAGCCCTCGATCAACTCCTGGATCTCGGGATCGGGCTCGGCCGCCCCGAGCCGTGCATCGAGCTCCAGCAGCACGAGCTCGGGGATCGGCAGCCCGGCGCCGCGGATCAGTTCGCCGACGATCACCTCCGCGATCAGCGCCCGCAGGCCCTGGCCGGCGCCCCGGAACTTCGCGACGTAGAGACCGTCGTCGTCGGCCTCAACCAGTCCGGGCAGCGAGCCGCCTTCGCGCAGCGGCGTCACATACCGGGTCGCCTGTACCGAACGTAGCTGCCCGATCGCGGTCATCGGGCTCGTTTCTACCATCCAACCCGATGCTGCTCTCGGTCCTCGATCAATCGCCGATCGCTGAGGGCCGCACGGGCGCACAGGCGTTGCACGACACGCTCGACCTGGCACGGCTGACCGACCGGCTCGGCTACCACCGCTACTGGGTCGCCGAGCACCACGGCGGCCCGATGCTGGCGGGGCCCTCGCCGGAGGTGCTGATCGGCCCGATCGCGGCGGCCACCGAGGGCATCCGGGTCGGGTCCGGCGGCGTGATGCTGCCGCACTACAGCCCGCTGAAGGTGGCCGAGTCGTTCACGATCCTCGCCGCGCTGTACCCGGGCCGGATCGACCTCGGGATCGGTCGCGCCGCGGGCACCGATCCGATGACGACGTTCGCGCTGCAGCGCGACCGCCGCCAGGCCGCGCCCGACGACTTCCCGCAACAGCTGGCCGAGCTGCTGGCCTACTTCGAGGACGACCTGCCGGCCGATCACCCATTCCGGCAGCTGGCCAAGACGCTGCCGGGCCTGCCGGAGCTGCCGACGCCATGGCTGCTGGGATCCTCGGAGCAGAGCGCGATCTGGGCCGGCGAGCTCGGCCTCCCCTACGCGTTCGCGGACTTCATCAACGCCGCCGGCGCGCCGCTCGCCGGCGTCTACCGAGAGCACTTTGAGCCGGTCCGTGCGCTGCAGGCCCAGCGGACCGCCGTCGCCGCCTGGATCCTGTGCGCACCCACCGAGCAGGAGGCCCAATTCCTCGCCTCGTCGAGCCGGATGGCGATGACGATGCTGCGCCGTAACCGGCTGATTGCGGTGCCGCCACCCGAGCGGGCGGTCAAGTTCCTCGCGGCCGAGGGGATCCCGCTGGCCGGCCGTCCCGGCGGCCGGCGCACGATCGTCGGCAATCCGGAGCAGGTTCGTGCCGGGGTCGAGCGACTCGCCACCGAGTACGTCGCCGACGAGGTGATCGCGGTCACGATCACCTACGACCACGACGCCCGCCGCCGGTCCTACGAATTGCTCGCCGAGGCGATGGATCTGCCGCCGCGCGCCCCGCTGGCGACCGCCAGCGGCCCGGCGCAAGCTGTCTCAGCCTGAGGCGGCGGGTCGGCGGGTCACCGGTAGGATGCCCCGGCATGTCTTGCGCTAAGTGGGTGTACGACTTCGCCGAAGGCTCCAGGGACATGCGCGAGCTGCTCGGCGGCAAGGGCGCGAACGTCGCGGAGATGACCCGGGTGCTGGGCCCCGAACGGGTCCCAGCGGGGTTCACGATCACCACCGAGGCATGCGTCGAGTACATGCGCGGCGATCAGACCGAGCCCGAGGGCATGGCCGATCAGGTCGCCGACGCCCTCGCGCGGTTGGAGGACCACACCGGCAAGCGCCTGGGCGACAGCGGTGACCCGCTGCTGGTGTCGGTGCGGTCCGGCGCCCGTGAGTCGATGCCGGGGATGCTCGACACGGTCCTGAACCTGGGCCTGAACGACGACTCGGTCGGCGGCCTGGCCGCGACCACCGACAACCCACGGTTCGCCTGGGACTCCTACCGCCGCTTCGTGCAGATGTTCGGCAACGTCTCCCGCGGGATCCCCGGCGAGCGCTTCGAGGACGCGATCAAGGCCGCGAAGTCCGATCGCGAGGTGCAGGAGGACACCGAGCTCGACGTCGAGGCGCTCCAGCAGCTGACCGCCACCTTCAAGGAGATCTATGCCGATGCGACCGGTGAGCCGTTCCCGCAGGAGCCGGTCGAGCAGCTGCGCCTGGCGATCCGCGCCGTGTTCGACTCCTGGGTCGGCGATCGAGCCGTCGAGTACCGCCGCATCAACCGGATCCCCGACAGCTGGGGCACGGCGGTCAATGTCCAGCAGATGGTGTTCGGCAACAAGGGCGACACCTCCGGATCCGGGGTCGCGTTCAGTCGGGACGAGGTCACGGGCGCGCCGGAGCCGTCCGGCGACTTCCTGCCCAACGCCCAGGGCGAGGACGTCGTCTCGGGCGTGCGCACCCCGCGTGACATCGCCGAGGTCGCCGACTGGCTGCCCGAAGTGCACCAGCAGCTGATGGAGATCCTGCGCGCGCTGGAGTCCCATTACCGCGACATGCAGGACACCGAGTTCACGGTGCAAGAGGGCAAGCTGTACATGCTGCAGACGCGCAACGCCAAGCGGCCGGCGCAGGCAGCGGTGCGGTTCGCGGTCGACGCCGTGCAGGAGGGCCTGCTCTCACGCGAGGAGGCGCTGCTGACGATCGATCCGGGGTCATTGGACGCGCTGCTGCACCCGACGTTTGACCCGGACGCGGCCTACGAGGTGCTCGCCTCCGGCGTCAACGCCTCACCGGGCGCCGCGAAGGGCGCGATCGTGTTCACCGCGGCCGAAGCCGTCGAGGCGGCGCAGGACGGCCGCGACGTGATCCTCGTGCGGCCGTTCACCGACGCCGAGGACGTCGCGGGCTTCCACGCCGCCAAGGGGATCCTCACCTCCGAGGGCGGCAAGGCCTCGCATGCGGCGCTGGTCGCCCGCGGGATGGGCCGCCCCGCGGTCGTCGGCGCGCAGGCGCTCGTGATCGACCTCGGTCAGAGGACCGTGTCGGTCGACGGCACCACCCTGCACGAGGGCGACCCGATCGCGATCGACGGGACCAAGGGCCAGGTCACCGTCGACGACGTCCCGCTGGTCGAGGCTCGGGTCGACCGGAACTTCGAGCAGGTACTCGAGTGGGCCGATCAACTCCGGCGGATGTCGGTCCGCACCAACGCCGACACCCCCGAGGATGCCCGCCGCGCTCGCGAGCTCGGCGCCGAGGGGATCGGCCTGTGCCGGACCGAGCACATGTTCATGGCCGAGGACCGCCAGCCGAAGATGCGGACGATGATCATGGCCAACACGCGTGAGGCTCGGCGGGCCGCCCTGGCCGATCTGCTGCCGCTGCAGCAGGAGGACTTCGAGGGGATCTTTCAGGCGATGGCGGGCCTGCCGGTGACCGTGCGCCTGCTCGATCCGCCGCTGCACGAGTTCCTGCCCAACCTCGCCGACCTGTCGGCCCAGGTCGAGCGCGCACGGATCGAGCAGACCGACGACCTGCCCGACCTCGAGGCGGTGCTTGATCGGGTGGTCGACATCTCCGAGGAGAACCCGATGCTCGGCACCCGCGGCTGCCGGCTCGGGATCCTCTATCCCGAGATCTACGAGATGCAGGTACACGCGATCATGCGCGCGGCCAAGGCGGCGGCGGAGCCGCCCCACCCGGAGATCATGATCCCGCTCGTCGACTACGAGCAGGAGCTCGAGATCATGCGCGAGCTCGTCGTCCGGGTCGGCGACGACGAGGGGCTGGAGGCCGGCACCGACTACACCGTCGGCACGATGATCGAGCTCCCGCGCGCGTGCTTCGTCGCCAACCTGATCGCGCGACATGCCGACTTCTTCTCGTTCGGCACCAACGACCTGACCCAGACGGCGCTCGGCTTCTCGCGCGATGACGTGGAGTCGAACTTCGTGCCGATCTACATGGAGCGCAAGATCATCGACCGCAGCCCGTTCGAGACGATCGACAAGCCCGGCGTCGGCTGGCTGGTGCGGCTCGGGGCCTGGGTCGGGCGCGAGGCCCATCCCGGGCTCAAGCTGGGCATCTGCGGCGAGCATGGCGGCGATCCCGAGTCGGTCGAGTTCTTCCATCGCGCCGGTCTGGACTACGTGTCGTGTTCGCCCTATCGAGTGCCGATCGCGCGGATCGCGGCGGCACAGTCGAGCATCCTGTACCCGATCGGCCGCTGGGATTGATCAGCGCAGCGTCAGGGTCCGAGTCGCGCGCGTGAAACGGCCGGTCACGATCGTCGTGGTCGCCGTCACGGTCAGCGGCACGCGCGATCGCCGGCGGGCTCGCAGTGCGGCTGTGACCGCGGGCGGCAGCGTGATCGTGAGTGGCGCCGTCCCCGCCCGCTTGAGCTGACGGCTGGCGCCGCCGATCGGCAGCGCAGCCGGCGATCGCTTGCGCTCGAGCCCGAGCGCGTGCGCGGTGCCGGCGCTCAGCGCAACGGTCACGGCGCAGCGGGCCGCGGCCGACAGCCGGCAACGGAGCTTCAGCTGCCCGGTGGCGGCGGCGGTCGTCAGCGACGGGTTCGCCAGCCGGATCACCGGCTTGGGCAGCGGGGTGTGCGTGCCGACCTGCAGCTGCGCGACCGGCACGCGCCCGATCACGTTCGCGCGCGCGTCGACGAACCACAGCCGTCGGCCGGCGCCGAACGCGATCGACGACAGGTGGTGGTGCGCAAGCCTGACCAGTTGGATCACGCCGCTGCGCGGAGCGATCCGCCCGACGCCTCGCGCCCAGGTGAACCAGACTCCGCCATCGGGACCGAGCAGCAGCGAACCGGGCGCCTTGTTGCCGGGCAGCTTGGTCACGGTCGCGACCGTGGAACCCGCCCGGATCTCGCCGATCGCACCCCCGGTCGAGCGGGCGTAGCCGCCGCCCGGAACGTACTCGGTGAACCACAGGTCGCCCTTGCGGTCCGATGCCAGTGAGGTCACGAGCATCGAGCCCGAGCCGTGGATGCGGATCGCGGTGACCCTGCCCGCGCTGGTCACGCGCTTGATCGCCGAGCCGCCGTCGGCGAACCAGACCGTGCCGTCCGGACCCGGCGTCATCGGCAACGGCTGATACTGGCCGCCGAATCGTGGCGCGCGGTAGTTGCGCACCGCGCCGGTCGGCGGGTCGACGCGGAACAAGCCACCCGACACCGACCCGCCGCCGGCGCCGGACAGGCTCGCCGCCCAGACGCCGCCCCGGCTGTCGGCCGCGATGTTCGTCGCCGACTGGTTCAGCCGCGCGTACATCGGCGTGACCGTTCCCGCCACCGAGATCGCCTCGATCGTCGAGCCGACGTTCGACAAGGTCCAGAGGTTGGCACCGCTGGCGACGATCGTGCTCGGCCCGTCACCGGCGGCGCTGTAGGGCTCGCGCGGGATCGCGAACTGCGAGATCGCGCCCGCGCTCGTGATCCGGCCGACCTCGAAGGCGTTCTGTTCGTTGAACCAGAGCGCTCCGTCGGGACCCTCGACGAGGTTCGAGAGCCCGGCGTCGGCGGTCGGGACCGCGAACGTTCGCACCTGGACGGCCGGCGCCGGCACGGCCGCATCGGCCTGCGCCGGCAGACCGGCGAGCGCACAAGCACACGCCAGCACGGCGATCATCGCGCCTACGCGACCGCCCTTGAGCAGATGATGGGCAAGCCTGCCCGGCCACAGGCCCGTGATGCAACCGGACACCGCGGTCACTGTAGCGACCCGACTAGCTGACCAGGCGAGCGAGGTAGGTCGCGGCTTCGCGATCCTCGAGTCCGCCGTGGTGGCCACGAAACCAGCGCTCGGTCGCGGCCGCGCTGCGCAGCCACGTCTGCCGCCCCGGGGCCGGCAGCACCGCGACATCCGCGAGCCGTGCGAGCAGCCGCGGGCCAGGGTCATCGAACAGCTCGCGCGCCGGTAGTACCCGCGCGCGATCGCCGAGCCGATCGCGCAGTCCGTCGATCACCACCTGTTGCTGCCCCGGCGCGACGTGCAGGAACGCGTCGCGCGACGAGCCAGCGGGCCGCGAACGGCTCAGCAGCGCCGGCAGCGCCGGCCACAGATCGTCGAGGTAGTCGACCCGATCGGGGCTGACCGCCACCTGCCCATGGTCGGCGCACAGCAACACGGTCAGCTCGGAGACGGCCGAGTCGCGGCCGGACCCGAGCGACAGCTCGAGCGCGTCGAGCGCCGAGCGCACCGCCAGCTCGAACTGCGGCGAGTCGGGGCCGTGCTCGTGACCGGTTGCGTCGATCCGATCCCAGTAGAGGAAGGCGTAGGAGTAACCGTGGCGATCGCTGAGCGCGTTGATCAGCAGACGCACCCCGTCGGTGAGCTCGGCGAACACGGCGCGGTCCGCGCCCCTGGTGGCCATCCGCGTGTACTGCGAGTCGCCGAGGTAGTGCGGCTGCACGACCAGTGAGCGGGTCGGCAGCGTCTCGTACAGGGTCGGTCCGGGCGCAAGCAGCTCCGGATCGAGCCGCCCGGCCAGCCCATCGCGCCGATGTCCGCCCGCGACCTCGAACATCAGCGGGCAGATCAGCTGATCGAGTGACGGCTCGAGGATGTTCCACTCGTACAGCCCGTGGGCCTCGACCGGGAGGTCGTAGTGAACCGTGGTGACGTGTGCCGTCGTGGTCGAGGGGAACTGACTACGCAACGGCGTCACTGCCAGCCGACGCGCGAACGGATGGCGCTCGTGGCGGGCCAGCAGTTCGGCGCCGAGCCCGTCGAGCATGATCAGCGCAACACGCTCGCCGGCCACCACGCGGCGCCTGACCTCGGCGGGAATGGCGGCGAACGTCTCGATCGGGAAACTCTACGAGTTCGTCTGAGCGCTCGAACGCGCCAGCTCGCTGCCGTGCTCGTCAAGCGCCGCGACCGCGATCCAGCGTGGCGCGCCCTGCAGCTCGATCGTGGTCTCAAAACCGCGAACCGGATCGGTGCGCAGCGGCCGAAGATCGCCACGATCGTCGCCGCCGAGCACCTGCCAGCGGCGGTGGACGGTGGCGCCGTTCCAGCTCGCGTAGACGGTCGTGCCGGCACCGGTGCGCCGGACCGCGACCCGTGGCCGCCAGTACGGGCGACCCTGCCAGCGCTCCTGAAACGCCCGGTAGGAGTTGAGGCCGACGGGCTCCAGCCGCGCGTCGAACACGACGCGTCCGCGTTGGTCGTATTCGGTGAACCAGGTCGCCACCCCCCAACCCATGAAGTACCCGCCGTGGCCGAGCTTCTGGACGCTGCCGAGCGAGCTCGAGTAGACGCGCGGGCGGTGGTGAAACGCGCGCACGAACCGCACCCGCCGGCGCCGGTACTCGAGTCTGATCACCAGGCCGCGAGATTGCGGGCGCTCCTGTGGCGGCCCGCCCTCATTGTCGAAGATCGTGAACAGCCCTCCCCCGTGCGGGACCACATGGTGCTGGAAACGGAACACCGCCGCGCGCTCCATCGCGAAGTCGCTGTCGCGTCCGCCGCAGCGCCACAGGATCTTGCCGGTGTGCCGGTGCACCTTGTAGAACGCCCAGCAGTTGCGGGCCGAGATGATCAGGTTGCCGTCGTCGGGGTCGACCTCGATCGAGTTGATGTGGAAGTAGTCCCAGGCGCTGGCGGCCGATGTCGGCACCGGCCAGAAGGAGGCCGAGAGCGGCACCTGCTCGTCCGAGCGCCACTGGAACAGAACCTCGCCCGAGGCGATGTCGATCTCCTGCGCGACCCCGTAGAAGAACGGGCCGTAGTGCGAGCCGCCGGCGACATCCGAGCTCGTCATCTCGGCGTGGCCGGTCCCATACGCGCTCAGCAGTGCAGTGCCACGGTCAGTCAGCCGGAACTCGTGCAGGTCGCCCTGGTAGCCGTTGCCGGCGCGGACCTCGGCGACCTGGCGATAGCGCTGGTCGTGAAGGTAGTAGTTGCCCTGACCGTGCCCGGAGACCATCGCCCCGAGCCAATACGTCATCACCGGCTCGCCGCGGTAGCCCTGGACGCGGACGTTGAAGATCCGCCGGCCGTTGCCGCCATGTCCCGAGACCGGATGGAAATAGGCAAGCTCGCCGCGGCGGTCGATGATCAGCGCGCCCTGTTGACCGGTGCCGGCGTGCACGTCGGTGAACACGTAACGGTCCGAGTCCGTGGCCGTGGCCGCGGTCGCGACCCGAACCGTCGGGGGCCGCAGCTCGGGCTGGCTGTGGAACGGACCGCCGCGATCGGCGGCGTGTCCCTGGTGGGCGGCGCCACCGGCATGGTGCCCGTGGCTCGAGCCGCCGCAGGCGGCCAGACCGGCGGCCGCCCCGGCACCTGCGACCGCTGCCAGGAACCCGCGTCGGTCGATCCGCCGCGGCGGATCCGGGACGATCATGCGGGCACCCGCCGGACCGCCGAGCGCGCCAGCGCCACGCCACCCGCATCAGACAGCGCCTCGACCGCTACCTGCGACGGCGCCTGATCGAGCCGGATCTCGGTCTCGAATCCCTTCGACTCGGCCTCTCCGACGGCGAACAGCGCGGCCGCACGTGAGCCGGCCAGCACGCGCCAGCCGCGGTGCTCGGTCGACCCGTTCCAGCTCGCGAACAGGCGGGCGCCGTCGCGGTCGCGCACGATCGCCAGCTGCGGCGGGTCGATCGGCACCCCACGCCAGCTGTCTTGAAATGCGCGGTAGGAGTAGACACCCGGTGCCGCCAGCCGCGCGTCGAGCACCACCCCGCCGTCGCGGTCGTACTCGGTAAACCAGGTCGAGTCCCCCCAGCCGACGAACATGTTGCACGGGTAATCGCCGAGCGGCTGCACCGAGCCCTCGGCCTGCGCCAGCACCGGCGGCCGGTGGCGGTACTGGCGCACGAATCGCACCCGCCGGCGGCGCTCGTCGACCTCGAGCACGAGCCCGCGCGATTGTCGCGCCTGATTCGGCGGTCCGCCCTCATTGTCGAAGATCGTGAACAACCCACCCTCGTGTGGGATCACGTGATGTTGGAACGCGAAGTGGGTGTCGTGACCCATCTTGAAGTCGGTGTCGCGACCACCGCAGGTCCACAGGACGCGCCCGGTGTGGCGCTGCACCTTGTAGAACGACCAGGTGTGGCGACCCGAGATGATCAGGTTGTCGTCGCTCGGGTCGACCGCGATGCAGTTGATGTGAAAGTAGTCCCAGAACGCGGTCGGGCTCGCCGGTATCGGCTCGTGCGAGGCAGACAACGGCACGTGGTCGTTTGAGCGCCACTGGAACAGAACCTCGCCCGAGGCGACGTCGACCTCCTGCGCGACCCCGTAGAAATAGCGCCCGGTCCTCGCCGGGATGTCGCCCCTCGCCGGGATCTCGCCGGTTGCGGCGCCGTACGCCGTCAGCAGCGCGGTGCCCCGGTCGGTCAACCTGAACTCGTGCAGGTCGCCGAGATAGTGGTTGCCCGCGAAAACCTGCTTGAGCAGCCGGTAACGGTTGTCGTAGATCTCGTAATGGCCCTGCCCATGGCCGTACACGGTTGCGCCCGTCCAGTGCGTGAGCACCGGCTGTCCCCGATATTGCTGCACCCGCACGTTGAACGCGCGCCGCCTCGGGCTGCCGTGATCAGAAACCGGGCGGAAGTACACGAGCCGGCCGTGGCGATCGATGATCAACGGGCCTTGCTGTCCAAAGCCGGCGTGGACGTCGGTGAACACGTAGGTTCCCAGCTGCAGGTCAGCCGCACGCTTGCGGACGTCGATCGGCGGTGGCCTGAGTCCCGGAGTCGACAGCAGCCGCTTTGACTCGCGCGCCTGCAGCGTCGGCAGAATCCGTCGGTGATCGCTGACCCGGTGCCGGGAGCCGCCGCATGCTGCCAGTCCGACCGCCGCGCTCGATGCGCCCGCCGCGGCCAGAAACCGGCGGCGGTCCAGTGTGGGAGGCTCGGTTGAGGGCTGGTGCGCGTGCTCGGCCATGATCGATCGGCGGCGGCGCAGCCGCCCAGCCGGCCCGGGCGGGACCCGGGGCTGCGCAGTGATGGTAGTTTCGGCCCGTCGGTGCGGTGGCGGTTGACGCCTGGCCGGCGCGTCAGGCGCTGAGCTCGTCGGCGAGGTGAGCGAGCATCTGCCCGTAGATCCGGCGCAGCCCGAGCGGCGCGAACAGCCCCTCGAACACCCCCGCGACACCGCCGGCGCCGTCCCACGAGCTCTCGATCGTGACCCGCGAACCCAACGGCGCCGGATCGACCGACCAGACCGATCGAAACGAGGAGATCTGATCGGCCTCCTGCAGCTGCGAGCCCTGCTCGTGAACGTGCAGCCGATAGTCACGCTCACGCCGCCCGCCGCGAAGTGATAGGCGTAGACGGTCCCGTCTCCCTTGCCGCCCTGCTCGACGCGGTAGGCGGAGAAGTTCCCGGTCAGGATCCTCGGGCGGTTATCACGGTAGTCGCGCAGGAACGCGAGCACGCGCTCCGGGTCGACCTGCAGCTCCGCTGTCGCCTGTGCCTGAACCTTGCCCATCGGCGCGAGTGTGGCAGCCTCGGTGGACGCGTGATCGATACGGTTCGCGGCCATGCTCGCCGCCTACGCCGAATCGATCAACCCCGACGACCCGCTGTCCGGGCTCGTCATCGGAGACCGTCCCGAGCCCGAGGTCCACGCGACGGCTGGACGGTGGTCGACGGTCAAGGCGGCGGCGCTCAACCACCACGATCTGTGGTCACTGCGCGGCGTCGGCCTCGGCGCCGAGCAGCTGCCGATGATCCTCGGCTGCGACGCCGCCGGGATCGACGAGAGCGGCAACGAGGTGCTCGTCCACGCGGTCATCTCGTCGGAGTCGTGGCGCGGCGACGAGACGCTCGATCCCCGCCGCTCGCTGCTCTCCGAGCGTCACCAGGGGGCGCTCGCCGAACGGGTCGCGGTGCCGAAGCGCAACGTCGTGCCCAAGCCGGCCGGAGCTGATCGTTCGAGCAGGCCGCCTGCCTGCCGACCGCGTGGCTGACCGCCTACCGGATGCTGTTCACCCGCGGCGAGATCGTTCCCGGGGATGACCGTGCTCGTCCAGGGCGCCGGCGGCGGCGTCGCGACCGCGCTGATCGTGCTCGCGTCCGCGGCGGGCGCGCGCGTCTGGGTCACCTCGCGCTCGGCCGACAAGCGCGAGCAGGCGCTGGCGCTCGGCGCCGAGCAGGCGTTCGAGTCCGGCGCGCGGCTGCCCGAGCGCGTCGACGCGGTGATGGAGACGGTCGGCGCAGGCGACCTTCCAGCACTCGATCCGCTCGCTGCGGCCCGGCGGCAAGCTGGTGATCTCGGGCGCCACCTCGGGCGACGCACCGCCGGCCGAGCTGACCCGCGTGTTCTTCCTGCAGCTGTCGGTGATCGGCTCGACGATGGGCACCCGCGACGAGCTCGGGCGACTGATCCGCTTCTGCGTGGAGCGCGACATCCGCCCCGCAGGTCCACTCGACGATGCCGCTGGCCGACGCCCGCGCCGGGTTCGAGGCGATGCAGACCGGCGAGGTCGTCGGCAAGATCGTGTTCACGACCTGAGCGACTAGCCCGCGGGCCGCCGCCGCTCCGGCGCTACGCAAGCAGCAGCGACGCCGACGTCTCGCCGTCGTCGCTGACGATCCAGCGCCGCGACCCGTCTACCAGCCAGCGCATCGGGCCAGGCTGGGCGGGCGCCCGGTACTCGAGCTCGACGTCGAACGGCAGCCGCGGCTCGGCGCCGCGCCAGCAGCTCCTCCTCAAGCGGCTGCCAGTACGCGGCGTTGTTGATGTGAGTCGGCGACGTCGGACTCGGTTGCGCGAAACGTCCACAGCGACGGCGGCGCCGACGGCGACTCGGGCGGCAGCGGATGGCGCAGCCGCGCGGTCACGCGCCGCGGCGCCCGTCCGGCCCGAGAGTAGGCGCTCGATCTCGGCCTCGGTCAGCGGGAACGGCAGGCCGCCGCTCCGGATCCAGGTGGACCCACAGCGAGACCGCCTCGACGTCGGGCCGCGACTCCCGGGCCGGCCGATGTCGGTCCGCCGCTCGGCCCACATCCGCCCGAGCCCGCGTGCAGAACGTCGTCAGCTCGAAGACGCTCGGCGAACCGCGGCCAGCGGTTGACGCGGATCCGCGTGCGCCGCACGACCCAGACCGCGACCGACTGCAAGGCCGGCGTCGAGCACGTCGCGATAGGCGATGTCCTGCAGCCAGCGCGCGATCGCGTCGAGCCGGACCCGGCCGCTCGGCGCGCAGTCGGCGATCCCGGCGAACGCCTGCCGGCGAACGCCCGCACCCCGTCCGGCCGCGGCAGGATCTCCCGGGACGGCTCCGCCACGACGCTGCGGCGGCGGATCTACGACGCGCGCGCGTCCCGGATCGCCCGCCACACCCGCTCGCCGTTGGCGGGCATCTCGATCGAGCGCACGCCCAGGTGCGACGAGCGCGTCGATCACCGCGTTCAGCGCCGCCGGCGTCGAGCCGATCGTCCCGGACTCGCCGATCCCCTTGGCGCCGAGCGGGTTGATCGGCGTCGGGGTCTCGGTCCGGACCACGCTCGAACGACGGCAGCTCGGTCGGTCCCGGGATGCAGTAGGTGACGAAGTTCGCGTTCTGCGGGTTGCCGTCGGAGTCGTAGACGAACTCCTCGTACAGCGCCTGCGCCAGCCCGGCCGCGACGCCGCCGTGGATCTGGCCGTCGGCGATCATCGGGTTGATGATCGTGCCGGCGTCGTCGACCGCGATCACCCGCCGCAGCGCCACCGAGCCCGTCTCCGAGTCGATCTCGACGACGACCACGTGCGCGCCGAACGGAAACGTCGGCTGCTTGGCCTTGAAGTCGGTCTCGACGCTGAGCTCGGGCAGCCGGCCGGCCGGCGTGCAGTCGCCCGGCCAGCTCGCGACCAGTCAAGCGACGGCTGCGGCGCACCGGCGACGTGGAACGTGCCCGCGCCGAGCTCCAGCACCATGTCCTGCGGGTCGGCCTCCAGCTGCTCGGCCGCCAGCTCCTTGGCCTTCTCGACGAGCTCGTCGGCGGCCTGGCGCGCGGCCGCGCCGCCGATCTGGGTCGACTTCGAGCCGTACGTGCCGGTTCCCCGTGCGACCCGGTCGGTGTCGCCCTTGATCACCGTCACGCGCTCGACCGGCAGCCCCATCTGCGCCGCCGCGATCTGCGCGAACGTCGTCTCGTGGCCCTGGCCGTGCGAGAACGAGCCGGTCTTGACGATCGCGTCGCCCTCCGGCGTGATCTCGACCGCGCCGAACTCGCTCTCGTTGATCCCGTTGGTGATCTCGACGTAGGTCGACATGCCGATCCCCAGCAGCGTCGGGTCGTCTCGGCACGCGCCGCCGCGCCTGCTCGGCGCGCAGCTCGTCGTAGCCGGCGGTCTCCAGCGCCGTGTCGAGCACCAGCCGGTAATCGCCGACGTCGTAGGTGGCGCCGACCACGGTCGTGTAGGGGAACTCGTCGGCGCCGATGAAGTTCGTGCGGCGCACCTCGGCGGGATCGAGCCCGGCCTCCAGCGCGAACGCGTCGACCGCCCGCTCCAGCACCTGCGATGGCCTCGGGACGGCCGGCGCCGCGCAGCGCCGCGGTCGGGCTCGTGTTCGTCACGACCGAGTCGAAGCGGACCTCGATCCGCGGGATCCGGTACACGCCGGAGGCCATCAGCCGCGTCAGCGTCGGCAGGATCGCGCCGATCGCCGGGTAGGCGCCGGAGTCCTGCAGCAGCCGCAGGTACAGCGCCTTGAAGCGTGCCGTCACGGTCGCCGCCGAGCGTGAACCACATCCGCTCGCCGCGACCGTGGCCCATCGCCACCATGTGCTCGGAGCGGGTCTCGGTCCAGCGCACCGGCCGGTCGAGCTTGCGCGCCAGCCAGGCCACCAGCACGTCCTCGGGCAGCAGGCCCTTGCCGCCGAAGCCGCCGCCGACGTCGGGCGCGATCACGTGCACGCTGTCGGGCTCGACGCCGAGCGCCTCGGCCAGCGCGTCTCGATCCTGGTGCGGGGTCTGGGTCGAGAGCCAGATCCGCAGCCGGCCGTTCTCCCAGACGGCCGCGGTCGCGCGCGGCTCGATCGGCGGCGACGTGGATCCGCTGGCTGTTGAGCTCGCCCTCGACGACGATCTCGCAGCCGTCGAACAGGTCGGCGCTGGGCTCGGTCGGGCCGTCGGCCATCGCGACGTTGGTGCCCGGCGTCCTCGAACAGCAGCGTCTCGGTCGTTGATCGCCGTCGCGCTCGTCGGTGACCGCGGGCAGCGGCTCCATCTCGGCCCAGACGCGCTCGGCGGCGTCGACGCCCGTGCGGTCTCGTGTCGGTGACGACGATCGCGATGATCTCGCCGACGAAGCGCGACCTTGCCGGTGGCGATCGGGGGCCGGCCCATGTGCGCAGTCGATCGCCGGGATGCATCGGCGGCGGCGGGCTCGAGGTCGACGTCGGCTGCCGGTGAACACCTGGGCGCCGTCCGGGCAGCTCCGAGGTGTCGATCTCGGTGATCGTCGCGTGCGCGTACTCCGAGCGCACGAACGTCGCCCACAGCGCGCCCTCGAGCTCGAGATCGTCGACGTAGCGGCCCTTGCCGGTCGATGAACCGCGGGTCCTCGCGGCGGCGAACGCGCTGTCCGATCACGACTGCACCTCCTCGGTTCGATCCTTGGCGGCGGCCAGCACCCAGGCGATGAACACCGCCTGGAACGGCAGCCGTGCGTACAGCCCCGCCCGTCCTCCGGGCACGTGGCGCTCGTAGCGCTCGGCATGCAGCGCCATGTGGACGTTGGCCGGGAAGATCGCGACCAGCGTCGCGACCAGCCACCACCCCGCCCAGCGCCGCGTCGCGGGGACCAGCAAGCCGGCCCCGCCCGCGGCCTCCGCGACGCCCGAGAGCGCGACCATCGCATCCGGCGCGGGAATGTAGGGCGGCATGATCGCCCGATAGGGCTCGGGCCTGACGAAGTGCAACGCCCCGGCGCCGATGAAGAACGGGCCGGCGAGCTTGCGAAGCACGGACATCATCTCGACGGCGCACGCTAGCGCACGTCCGGAGGAGCACTCCGGCTCCCCGGAGCGGTAGGTCGCGCGCGCTTGCGGCAAGATCTGCGGCGTCATGATGGAATGGCTGCGCCGCCAGCTCGAGCACCTGCCGATGCCGTCGAACCCCGGCGGGTTGGTCTACGGGACGATCCTGATCGCGACGCTGATGGCGAGCGGAGGCGGTCAAGACCGAGACCTACGTGCAGACGCTCGTCGGGCTTGCGCTCGCCGAGATCGCGTACTGGCTGGCGTTCTCCTACGCCGAGTTCACCGGCGAGCGGACCGCTGAGGCCGAGCCATTCACCCTCAAGGGGTTCTGGGCCCACGCCCGCCACGAGCTGTCGGTGATGCTCGGAGGCGTGCTCCCGGTGCTGGTGCTGATCGGCTGCTGGATCGCCGGTGTGTCGGTATACGACGGGCTGACGATCGCGATCTATACGGCGGCGCTGATGATCGTCGCCGCCGAGTTCGTGATCGGGATCCGCTCCGGGCACACCGGCCGCCAGCTGCTCGCCAACGTGCTGATCGGGGTGCTGTTCGGGCTGTTGGTCATCTCGATCAAGGTCGTACTGCACTGAGCTGCGCGCGCCGCCGGGGTGCGCGCCAACGGCGTGCCGGACGACCGTGATTTGGACGCTCGGATCGAGTCGTGGTGGGTAGGGTTGCAGGCATGACTGCTGACCGCACCTCCAACGGCGGCGCCCTCTGGCAGCCGCAGGCGCAGATGTCGACGGCGCTCGGCCAACCGCGTGACGATCGTCGCCGGCGAGGGGTCCTGGATCGAGACCGACCAGGGCGTCCGCTTGCTCGACGCGACGGCCGGGCCTGTGGCACGCGAACGTCGGTCACGGCCGAGAGTCGATCGCGCTCGCCGCGGCCGACGCAGATGCGCAAGCTCGAGACCTACCACACGTTCGGAACGTTCGTCAACGACCAAGCGGTAGCGCTTGCCGACCGCGTCGCGCAGCTGACAGCCCGATCGATGACGCGAAGGTGTTCTTCGTGTCCGGTGGCTCTGACGCGATCGATACCGCGGCCAAGCTCGCGCGGCGGTTCTGGCAGCTGCAGGGCCAGACCAACAAGCGGATCATCATCAGCCGCGAGTGGGCCTACCACGGGCTGCACGGCTTCGGAACCTCGATCGGCGGCATCCCGTACAACCGCGAGGGGTACGGCTCGGAGTCGCTGATCCCCGAGACCGCGCGGGTGCCCGCCAACGACGCCGACGCGCTCGAGGCCGAGATCCTGACGGCTGGGGCCCGACCGAGTCGCCGCCGTGTTCGCCGAGCCGATCATCGGCACCGGCGGCGTGATCCTGCCCGCCCCCGGCTACCTGCAGCGCGTCGACCAGATCTGCCAGTGAGCACGACATCCTGTTCGTCGCCGACGAGGTGATCACCGGCTTCGGTCGCACCGGCGAGATGTTCGCGACGACGCTGTATCGACCTGCACCCGGACATGATCGATCGTGGCCAAGGGGATCACCTCCGGCTACGCACCGCTGGGCGGCGTGCTGATCGCGCCGCGGGTGTGGGAGCCGTTCTTCGCCGACGACGCACCGATCTTCCGTCACGGCGTCACCTACTCCGGCCACGCGACCGCGTGCGCGGTCGCCCAGGCCAACCTCGACGTGCTCGAGTCAGAGCAGTTGGTCGCAGCGCGTCGCCGAGCTGGCGCCGGTGCTCGAGCAGGCGATGGAGCCGCTCGCCAAGCATCCGCTCGTGACCGAGGTCCGGACCGGCATCGGCCTGCTCGCCGGCGTCCAGCTCGCGCCCGAGGTCGATGGCCCGACGATCGCCCGCGCCTGTCTGGAGAGCCAGGTGATCGTCCGGATCATCACCAACAACACGATCCAGATCTCGCCGCCGTTCGTGATCGAGGAAGGCGAGCTGTGGCGGATCACGGGCGCGATCGCCGCCGCGCTCGATCACGCTGACGAGCTGCTGACGACCGGCTGATCGCGTCCTGACGGGAGGTCCTGTCACGAGCAGCATCTGCGCGCATCGCGGCGCCAGCCTCGGTTTCGCCGACAACTCGGTCGACTCGTTCGAGGCCGCGATCGCATCCGGCTGTGAGATGATCGAGACCGATGTCCGCGCCGACCGCGACGGGCGACTGGTACTCGCCGCACGACCGGCTGCGAGCGCCGCGTTCGCCAAGCGTGCGCGCGCGCCGCCACGGCCGCCCCCGGGCGCGATCCACCGCCGCCGTCCGGCGACGGCTCGAGCTCGCGCCTGGCCCCGCCGAGCCGCCGCCGACGCTCGAGTCGCTGCTGGAGTTGGCCACCGGCCGGATCGGCCTCGATCTCGAGATCAAAGAGCCACGGGTCGTACCCGAGCTGCTGACGCGATCGCGGGCTGGGCCGGGCGCGATCGCTGCTGACCTCGTTTGATCCCGAGCCGCGATTCGGGCGGTCCATCAGCTCGACAGCCCGCTGAGGACCGGGCTGATCGCCGGGCCGATGCACATCGGCGATCCGCTCGCCAACGCGCCACGCGTGCGACGTGCCGACCTGCTCGTCTGCGCCGAGCGCCGCGCGACCGCGAAGCTGCTGGCGGCGGCAACGCTGCCACTCTGGGTCTGGACCGTCAACCAGCCGCGCCCGGCTCGCGAGTTGGCTGTCAAACCCGACGGTCGAGTGCGTGATCACCGACGATCCGGAGACCGCCGTCGAGGTCCGCACCGAGCTGCGTCGCGCCGGTCCGGGCGATGACGCCTGACCGGCGCCGCGGGTTTGTCAGCGGCCGGCCGGGCGAGCATCGACGGGCGGACTAAGGCCCTAAGCTCGCGTCGCGATGACACAACCACGGGGATTCGCGTCTGACAACGCCGCCGGGGTGCACCCCGACGTGCTCGCTGCGATCGCCGCCGTCAACCACGGCCACGCGACGGCCTACGGCCACGACCCGTACACCCAAGCGATCACGACCCGGATCGCGGCGCAGTTCGGGGAGCGCGCGCAGGCGTTTCTGGTGTTCAACGGCTCGGCCGCGAACATCCTGTCGCTGCGAGCGCTGTGCCGGCCCTGGGAGGCGGTGATCTGCGCCGACACCGCCCACGTCAACGTCGACGAGTGCGGGGCACCGGAGTCGGTCGCAGGGATCAAGCTGTTGGCGGTCGCGACGCCCGACGGCAAGCTCACCCCGGAGGCGACCGAAGGCCGGTTGCAGCGGCTCGGCGACGAGCATGTCGTGCAGCCGCGAGTGTTGACCGTGTCGCAGTCGACCGAGCTCGGGACGTTGTACGAGCCCGACCAGCTGCGGGCGCTGGCTCGGTTCGCGCGCGAGCACGGGTTGCTGCTGCACGTCGACGGCTCGCGACTGTCCAACGCGGCCGCGGCGCTCGGAGTGTCACTGCGCGAGGCGAGCGCCGGCGCCGACATGATCTCGTTCGGTGGGACCAAGAACGGCCTGCTGGGTGGCGAGGCGGTGATCGTCGCCGACCCCGAGATCGCGGCAAGCCTGCCGTACCTGCGCAAGCAGACGTTGCAGCTGGCGTCGAAGATGCGGTTCATCGCCGCCCAGTTCGACGCCTACCTCCGCGACGAGTTGTGGCGGCGCAACGCCGCCCATGCCAACGCGATGGCGCGCCGGCTCGCCGACCAGGTCAGCGTGATCGACGGCGTCCAGATCACCCGGCCGGTGCAGGCAAACCACGTGTTCGCGACGCTACCGGCGGCCGCGATCGAGCCGTTGCAGCGCGAGTTTGCCTTCTACACGTGGGACGAACTCATCGACGAGGTCCGCTGGATGTGCTCGTGGGACACGACCACCGCCGACGTCGACGCGTTCGTCGACGCGATCCGGCGAACGTTGTGATCTGCGCACACCCCCTGGGTGCGCAAACGACAAGTTCGCAACGGCCTGCCTCGCGCGGGGCGGCCGGCGGACTCAGTACCAGTCCTGGACGGTGAACGTCCAGCGACTGTCGCCCGAGGCGGGATCGACCTTCACCTGGTAGACGCCGGGACCGGTGTCGAGCAGCTGCTCGTGGTTGCCGTCGGTCAGATCGAACGCGTAGACATCGCCGCCAGTGCTCGCGTCGGTGACCGCGACACCCGTGCGGCTGCAGAAAACCCACAACGTGCACGACTTCTCATGGTCGGAGTTGTAGACCAGCCGGAAGCGACTGCCGCGGACGCGGAACACCGGCGAGGTGGTGCTGTCAAATGACTCGACCGTCTTCCAGCTCGGCGCCTCGGCCACCTTCAGGGTCACCAGCGAGCCGTGCGCCAGCCGCCGTGCGTGGGGGGACTGGCTGCGGACCGTGCCGGCAGCGTGGCCCGGCCACGGGACGGTCACCGCGTGGGCGCGCAGATGATGGCGCTTGAGTGTCGCGGTCGCCGCGGCGGCGCTCATCCCGGTCACGTCCGGCACTCGGCTCTTCGCGACCGCGGGCGTACCGCCCAGTCCGAGGCCAGGTCCGATCACGACCGCCGCCGCCGCCATCGCGCCGACCAATGCGAACGCGGCGACCAGCGCGGCGATCGCGCGTCGTCGGCCTGCCGGGTTATGCGCCGAGCGAGGTGACAGCTTTGGCGCCGGACGCGTGTCGTCGGCCCGCGGGACACCACCGCTCGGCGGTGAGCTCGGCGGCGTCGGCGGCGCTTGCCGGCGCGGTCGCGGCGGCGTCGGCTCAAGCAGCGCGGTCGAACTTCGCCCCGCGCCGGCGACGACCGCCGTCTCGGCGGGGCGAGCGCCTGCGCGACGACGCGACCGCGATCCGGCGAGGCCGGCGCCCTGCAGCGAATGCCCGCGGGCGCGCTGTGCCGCGCTGCGACGCGCGTCGACCAGCGCGTCGGCCATCTCGCCACCGTCCGCGTACCGTCGCGACGGGTCCTTGGCCAGCGCCCGGGTGATGATCTCGTCGAGCGCGTCCGGAACCTCTGCGGGCAGCGGCGGCGGCGGATCCTGCAGATGGCAGAGCGCCAGATCAACCGCCGAAGCGGCCTCGAACGGCCGCCGTCCGGCGACCATCTCATACAGCACGATGCCGGCGCTGTAGACGTCGGTCGCCGGCGTCACCGCACGTCCGCGGCTCTGCTCGGGCGCCATGTAGGCGGGCGTACCGACGATCGTCTGCGAGCCGCCGCCACTGGAACCCTCGGCCAGCCCGGCGACGCCGAAGTCACCGACCTTCACCTGACCCGACAGCGACAGCAGGATGTTCGGCGGCTTGACGTCGCGGTGAACGATGCGCTGAGCGTGTGCGCTGGCCAGCGCGCGGCACAACTGGGCGGCGAGATCCGCGGCCTTCCACGGCGCGAGCGGGCCGCGTCGCAGACGCTGGGCGAGGTTCTCACCACGAACCAGCTCCGACACGTAGTAGCGGCCCTCGGGCGCATTACCGACGTCGAAGATCTGCACGATCCCGGGATCGGAGACCCGCGCGAGCATCCGCGTCTCGCGCTCGAACTCCGCGACCCAATCGGGGTCGTCGGCCCACCATGGCTTGATCACCTTGACCGCCACCGGCCGCTCCAGACGGCGGTCGCGGCCCTCATAGACGCGGCCGAACGCCCCCTCGCCGATCACGGCCAGGAGCTCGTAGCGATCATCCAGGGCGGAGCCCGAAAGGTCTTGAACGTGCGGCATCGGTCGTTTGCGGCAGCTACTGACGGTACTACCCGCGCGCGAGCGTACACCCCGGATGCGTCGGTTCAGCCGGTGTTGCGCAGCCCGCTGGCGATCCCGTTGATCGTCAACTGGCTGGCCCGGCGCAGGTGCTCAGATCCTTCCTCGGGCACCGCTCGAAGCCGCCGCATCAGCTCGATCTGGATGAACGAGAGCGGATCGACCGCTGGGTTTCGGCGAGCGATCGAGGCCTGCAACATCGGCTCGGCGTCGAGCAGGCGCTCACCGCCCGAGATCGCGACGAGCTCGGCGATCGTTAGCTCCAGCTCGGCTTCCAGCACCGACCAGATCCGCTCGCGCGGCTCGATCTCGTCGAACAGCGCCACATACCGTCGCGCGATCTGCAGGTCGGCCTTCGCGCAACCCATCTCGGCGTTGGACAACAGGCTCGCGAAGAAAGGCCATTCGTCACGCACGCGCCGCAGCAGCGCCAAACCGTGACGCTCGCGGGCGCCGCGCAGTGCCGTCCCGAGCCCGAGCCAGCCCGGCAGGAGAATCCGTGATTGGGTCCACGAGAACACCCACGGAATCGCTCGCAGGTCGTCGATCCCGGCCGCCTGCGAACGCTTCGCAGGGCGCGAGCCGAGCCGCAGGCGCGAGACCTCAGAGACCGGCGTGACCGTCTCGAAGAACGTCACGAAGGCGTCATCGTCGGCGACCACCGAGCGGTACTTGGCCGCCGACTCGGCCGCCATCTCGTCCATCAGCGCCTCGAACCGGGCACTGTCGGCGTGGCGGCTGGCGCGTCCGGTCGCAAGCGTCGCCGCCGTCGCCAGTTCGAGCTCGCGATGCGCGATCTGCGCGACCGCGTACTTGGCGGTCAGCACCTCTCCCTGCTCGGTCATCTTCAGCCGCGCGTCGACCGTCCCGGGCGGCAGCCCGCGGATCGCCGAGCTCGTCGGACCGCCGCCTCGCCCGACCGCGCCGCCGCGGCCGTGGAAGAACAGCCAGCCGACGCCGTGATCAAGCAGCACCTCGGCGATCTGCACCTGCGCCGTGTACGCCGCCCAGGCCGAGGCGAGGTAGCCGACATCCTTGTTGGAGTCCGAATAGCCGATCATCACCTCCTGCTCGTCGTCGACCGACCGCAGCGCCTCGCGATAGACCGGCATCGCCAGCAGCGCCGCGATCGTCTCGGCGCCACCCGCGAGCGTCGCGCCGGCCTCCAGCAGCGGCACGATCCGCAACTGCGCGCCGACCCCGCCGGCCTCACAGAGGCTGCACTCCTTCATCAGCAGCAGCACCTCGAGCAGGTCGCGCCGGGCCTTCGGTGCCCGACACGATGTAGGTGTGGATCGCGCCGCGGTTGGCCCCCGCGAGCGTGGTGCGCAGCATCCGGAACGTCTCGATCGTCTCTCGCGTCGAGGCCGAGAAGTGCGCGATGTCGGCCGGCAGCAACGGGCGCCGATCGGCGATCTGGGCGCTGCAGCAGCGCAAGTCGCTCGGGCTCGGACAGGCCGGCGTAGTCCTCGCAGACGCCGAGCCGGGCATAGACCTCGTGCAGCGTGCGGCGGTGGATTCGGGCGTGCTCGCGAATGTCCAGCCGCGCGTAGTGAAAGCCGAACACCTCGACCTGGCGGATGAAGTCGCCGAGCTCGGCGTCGGCCGTCAGCGCTCCGGCGCCTCCGCCCAGCAGCGAGCGCTGGATCGCGTCGAGGTCGTCGAGCAGCTCGATCGGGCGTCTCGTAGCCGAGCGGCTCCCGGGACTGCGTCGCGCGGACCCGCTCGCGCATGAACGTCAGCGCCCGACGGTAGGGCTCCTCGGGGTTCAGCGCGGCCAGCGTCGCGGCCAGTTCCGGGAACTCGAGCTCGCCGCGGGCGAGGATCGCCGCTCAGCCCGGTCGGCCGGGCCGGTCAGCCGCTCAGACAGCGACAGCCGCCCGGCGAGCTGCTCGAGCCCGGACTCCAGCAGCCGCAGGCACTGTTCGCGCATCAGCTCGAGCGCCTGCAGCGTCATCGCGGGGTCACGAACGGGTTGCCGTCGCGGTCGCCGCCGATCCACGAGCCGAACCCGAGCAGCGGCGGCACTCGTCACCGGCTCGCCGCCGTCCGGGTAGCTCTCGGCGATCGCGCGCTCGAGGTCGCGGTAGATCCGAGGGACGGTGTCGGCCAGGGTCGAGGCGAAGTGCACGAGCCCGCCGCGGACCTCGTCGAGCACGGTCAGCTCGGCGGCGCGGATGTCGTCAGAGCCCCACAGCTCGGCCACCGTCGCCAGTAGCCGCCGCCGCGCGTCGTCGCGGTCGGGCGCGGAGCGCTCGTCGAGCTCGTGCAGCACGCGAACACGCGTGAGAGCTTGTCGATCGTCGTCCGCCGTCGCGCCTCGGTCGGATGCGCGGTCATCACCAGCCGCAGCTCGGCCTGGTCGAGCAGCGCCTGCAGCTGCGCGCGGCTCACCCCGGCGGCCGCCAGGCGCGCCATCGCCTCACGCAGCGACCCCTCGCGCGGCTGCCCGGGGTCGGCCAGATCGCGGCTGCGCAACCGGCGCACGCGCTCGTTGTCCTCGGCCAGGTTGATCAGCTGAAACCAGCGTGTCAGCGCGCGAACCAGCACCTCGATCCGGCCGAGGTCGAGCGACGCGACCAGCGCGGCAAGCGCGTCGGCGTCGGCATCGTGGCCGCGGCGCGCCCCACGACCGAGCTCGATCGCGCGGTCCAGCAGGAATACCGCCTGCTCCCCCTCGCCGAGCGCGATCACATCGCGCAACACTCCGGTGAGTAGCGCCTGGTCGGCCTCGAAGGCGCTGTCGGTCGATCGGGTGGCCGTCACCTGGCTCAATCTTGGCAAGCGATGCAAGGCCGAGGCCCAGCGGACCGAAGCTGTCCGCAATCGGCGGCACGCTCTGGGGCGTACGGTTGATCAGGTTGATCAGGTTGATCAGGCACACGCACAACGAACAGGATCACACCGATGTCCATTACTGAACCCGCGATGACCCAGAGCGCCAAGAACCGGGCGCTGCTGCTGCTGGCGATGACGCAGTTCGTGATCGTGATCGACGCGTCGATCGTCAACGTCGCGCTGCCGTCGATCGGCACCGCCCTGCACTTCTCCCGGGACGACCTCACCTGGGTCGTCAATGCCTACACGCTGACCTTCGGCGGCTTCTTGCTGCTCGGCGGCCGGATGGCCGACCTGCTCGGGCGCCGCCGGATGTTCATGCTCGGCCTGGTCGTGTTCTCGCTGGCGTCGCTGCTCGGCGGCCTGGCCCAGTCCGAGCCGTGGCTGATCGCCGCCCGCGCCGTGCAGGGCCTCGGTGCCGCGATCGTCTCGCCGGCGGCGCTGTCGATCATCACCAACACCTTCGCCGACGGGCCGGAGCGCAACCGCGCGCTCGGCATCTGGGGCGCGGTCGCCGGCGCCGGCGGGGCGGCCGGGGTGCTGCTCGGCGGGATCCTGACGAGCGGGCTGAGCTGGCGCTGGGTGCTGTTCGTCAACGTCCCGATCGGGATCGGTGCGGCGTCGATGGCGCCGCGGACATTGCGCGAGAGCCGCCGCGAGAGCGCCGGCGACTCGTTCGACATCCCCGGCGCGGTGACCGTCACCGGCGGCCTGGCGCTGCTCGTCTACGCGGTCGTGAACGCGGTCAACATCGGCTGGGGAGCGACGCGGACGATCGTCTGCCTGATCGATCGCGGTGCTGCTGCTGGCCGCTTCGTGGTGATCGAGTCGCGCAAGCGTGATCCGCTGATGCCGTTCTCGATCTTCCGGCTTCGGACCCTGCGCGGCGCGAACATCGTCGGCCTGTTGATCGGCATGTCGCTGTTCTCGATGTTCTACTTCATCTCCCTGTATCTGCAGGACGTAATGGGCTACTCGCCGATCCAGACCGGGATCGCCTACCTGCCGCTCGCGGTCGGGATCATCGTCTCGGCCGGCGCCGCCTCGGCGTTGGTCACGAAGTACGGCTTCAAGTGGCCGTTGGTGTTCGGCATGCTGTGCATCGCCGGCGGGCTGTTCTGGTTCTCGCAGCTGCCGACCCATGGTGCGCACTTCTATTCGGACATCCTCGGTCCGTCGCTGCTGGCGGCCGTCGGTCTGGGGCTGGCGTTCGTGCCGGTCACGATCGCGGCGGTCACCGGGATCGAGCCGGACGAGGCGGGTCTCGCCTCGGGACTGATCAACACCTCTCAGCAGGTCGGTGGCGCGCTCGGGCTCGCGATCCTGGCGACGGTCGCCAACAGCCGCACCCAGGAACTGCTGGGAACCGTCGGACTGCACACAGCGCTGACCAAGGGCTTTGACCGAGCGTTCCTGGTCGGCGTCGGGTTCGCGCTCGTCGGCGCGCTGCTGGCCGCGGTGCTGATCTCAACGGCGGACAGCCGCGCCCACGTCCACGCCGCCTCGGCGGGTCAGCCGGTAGCAGCCGCCGACACCGCCGACTGAGCGTATTTGCGGCGGTCGCGGTCTGGCGTTCCTGGTGGGTCTCCCGGAGACGTTGTGCCGGAAACGGGGGCCGACGTTTCGGGGGCGACGCTTGCGGGAGGCCCACTAGCATCGAGAACGATGACGTCGCACGAGTTGGACGCCAGAGCGCTCAGGGCGCTCGCGCCGGCCGACCTTCGAGCACTCGCCGCGGCTCGCCGCGACGCTGCGTTCGGCACACGGGTGACGTTCTCGCCCAAGGTGTTCATCCCGCTCACGCAGCTGTGCCGCGACGGCTGCCAGTACTGCACCTTCGCGCAGCCGCCCAAGCGCCTGGCAGTCACCGTTTCTGTCGCCCGAGCAGGTGCTCGAGATCGCGATCGCGGGCGCCACGGCCGGCTGCCACGAGGCGCTGTTCACGCTCGGCGAGGCGCCCGAGACGAAGTGGGAGGTGGCCCGCGACTGGCTGGCCGCAGCGCGGCCACAGCGACGACGATCGACTACCTCGTCGAGATGTGCGAGCTGGTGCTCGCAGAGACCGGGCTGCTGCCCCACGCCAACGCCGGCGCGATCTCCGAGCCCGACCTGGCGCGGCTGCGCGAGGTCTCGGCCTCCCAGGGGATGATGGTCGAGACGCTGCGCGCGGACCTGCCCTGCCACCGCGGCGCGCCCGACAAGCACCCGACCCGACGACTGGCGACGCTGGCGGCCGCCGGCCGGCTGCAGATCCCCTACACGACCGGGATTCTGGTCGGGATCGGCGAGAACCGCGGCGACCGGATCGAGGCGCTGCAGGCGATCGCCGCCAGCCACGCCCGCCACGGCCACGTGCAGGAGGTGATCGTCCAGAACTTCCTGCCCAAGCCCGGGCACCGGCATGCGCGATCACCCCGCCTGCCCGCCCGAGCGAGCACCTCGACGCGATCGCGCTGGCGCGGATGATCCTGCCGTCCGACGTCTCGGTGCAGGCGCCGCCGAACCTCGCCGACGACCTCGAGCCGCTGATCGCGCGCCGGGATCGACGACTGGGGCGGGGTCTCGCCGGTGACCGCCGATCACGTCAACCCCGAGCGGCCGTGGCCGTCGCTGCAGCGGCTGCGCGAGGCGACCGAGCGCGCCGGGCACGTGCTCGCGCCGCGGCTGACGGTCCGCCCGTCGCATGGCCTTGCACCCGGAGCGTGGCTCGACGAGCGCGTGCGCTTCCCGGTACTGGATCGCTCCGACGCCGAGGGGCTGGCCCGCGATGACCCGGGCAAGGTCCTGCCGCAGCGGTTCACCGACGTCGCCAACGCCGGCGACGGCGCCGAGGTCCGGCTGACCGGCCGGCGCAGCACCGCCTGGTGCTCGGGCGGGGACGCCCCGCCGCCCCCGCTCGTTCCCGACATCGAGGCCGCCTTCCGGATCCCTCAAGCGGACCGGTGCGCGAGGTGATCGAAGGCGTCCAGCTCGGCCAGGAGACCGGCGAGGACGAGCTCGTCACGCTGTTCTCCGCGCGCGGCCCGGAGGTCGCCGCGGTGGCGGCGCTCGCCGACGAGCTGCGCCGGCAGGCGACGGGCGAGACGGTCACGTTCGTGCGCACGCGCAACATCAACTACACGAACCTGTGCACGTTCAAGTGCCAGTTCTGCGCGTTCGCCAAGGGGCCGCTGAGCCTGAACCTGCGCGGCACCCCGTACCTGCTCACCGACGAGGAGATCGTCGGCCGGGCGCGCGAGGCGCACGCGACGCGGGCGCGACCGAGGTCTGTCTGCAGGGCGGCATCCATCCGAGCTTCGACGGCAACACCTACGAGCGGATCGCCCGCGCCGTCGCCGAGTCGGTGCCCGAGCTGCACATCCACGGCTTCACCGCGCTCGAGGTCACCGAGGGCGCGCGCCGGCTGGGCGAGCCGCTGGCGGACTACCTGACGCGGCTCAAGGCAGGCCGGCCTGCGCTCGCTGCCGGGCACCGCCGCCGAGATCCTCGACGACCCGGTCCGCGCGATCCTGTGCCCGGACAAGGTCAACACCGAGGAGTGGCTGGAGGCCCACCGAACGGCGCACTCGGTCGGCCTGCGCTCGAACGTCACGATCATGTTCGGCGCCGTCGAGCAGCCGGTGTCATGGGCGCGGCACCTGCTGCGCACCCGTGCGCTGCAGCGTGAGACCGGCGGCTTCACCGAGTTCGTGCCGCTGCCGTTCGTGCACATGGCCTCGCCGATCTATCTCAAGCGGGCGGCGCGGCGCGGACCGACCTTCCGCGAGGTCGTGCTGATGCACGCGGTCGGCCGGATCGCCTACCACGGCGAGATCGACAACATCCAGGCCTCCTGGGTCAAGCTCGGGCTCGGCGGCCTCGCGCAGCTGCTGCAGGCGGGCGTCAACGACGCCGGCGGCACGCTGATGGACGAGAACATCTCCCGCGCCGCCGGCGCCTCGCACGGGCAGTCGCTCGACGTCGACGAGGTGCAGCGGCTCGTGGGCTCGCTCGGCCGCACGCTGCGTCAGCGTACGACGCTGTACGGAACCCCGGAGCACGAGGTCGCGGCCGCGGCCTGACCGGAGAGGATTCGGCATGCGCTACGGATACAAGGCCTCGGCCGAGCAGTTCGGCCCGACGCCAGCTGCTCGACTACTCGCGCTGGCCGCCGCGCTCGGGCTCGGCACGATCGCGATCTCTGACCACTTCCAGCCGTGGCGCCATCAAGGGCGGCCACACGCCGGCGGTCCTGCCGTGGCTCGGCGCGGCCGGGGCGATCGATCCCCGACGCGCTGCTGGGCACCAGCGTGCTGACGCCGACGATGCGCTACCACCCGTCGATCGTCGCCCAGAACTTCGCGACGCTCGGCTGCCTGTACCCCGGACGCGTGTTCCTCGGGGTCGGCACCGGCGAGGCGCTCAACGAGACGCCCGCGACCGCGAACGAGTGGCCCGGCGCCAAGCAGCGGCGCATGATGCTGCGCGAGGCGATCACGCTGATCCGCCGGCTCTGGTCCGAGGAGCGGGTGACGCTTCGAGGGCGAGTACTACCGGACCGACCGCGCGACGATCTACGACAAGCCCGAGCAGCCGGTCCCGATCTACGTGGCCGCCTCGGGGCCGCTGGCGGCGAAGCTCGCCGGGCGCGTCGGCGACGGCTTCATCGCGACCTCGGGCAAGGAGCCCGAGCTCTACGAGGAGCTGCTGGCCAACCTGCCGAGGGCGCCGAGGCCGCCGGCCGTGACGCCGGCGCGATCGACAAGTTCATCGAGATCAAGGTCAGCTACGACGACGACGTGCGAGCACGCGCACGACGCCTGCGCGTTCTGGGCGCCGCTGGCGCTGACGCCCGACGAGAAGTCCGGGATCGACGACCCGATCGAGATGGAGCAGGCGGCCGACAAGATCCTCGATCGCGCGCCCTCACGGTTCATCTGTCTCCGACGATCCCGACGAGGTCGTCGAGAAGATCGCGCCGTACGTCGAGCTCGGCTTCGAGCCACCTGGTCTTCCACGCGCCCGGCGACGACCAGGAGCGGTTCCTGCGCGGCTTCTGCGCCGACGTGCTGCCGCGTCTGCGCGAGCGGTTCGGCGATGAGCGACCGTCCGGCCGCAGATGCGGCCGAACGGTCGGTCTCGTGTCCAGACTGGAGCGCGTCACCGCCGGCTCTCCTGGCCGACGGCGAACTCGAGTTCGAGGTACTCGTGGATATCGAGCGTGCCGGCTGCGCAGGGGCCGGCAGCGCGCGGGTCGGCCGGGCGGCAGCCGGCGCGGCCGCCAGCGCCAACGCCGGCCGAGCCGGCGACCGCGCGGACGCCGCGGCGCTCGGGCGGCGCCGCGGCAGCCTTCCCAAGCGAGCGAACGCCAGCAGCTCGTCGCGGTCGTGATACATGGGTGATCCTTCCGATCAAACGGATGTCAGTGTCACTTCTATTTTTGGCAGCCGGGAGTGTCACCCGTTACCGGGTGTCACCCTGCGGCTATCCGTGCGATGCTGTGCGTTGCTGAGCCCCGTCGGGGCTCCGGCTATTGGTTCGCTGGAATCTGCGACATCGGTTACCTCCTGAAGTCGTTTGAACTGAAATGGGCACAAAAAAGGGCGACCCTTGCGGATCGCCCGTGCGTGGAAGTCGGTATGCGCGTGCGCGTATCAGCGCGCGCACCTCCCTGCAGGGGCGATCGTCCCACCCATGACCGTGGCGACCGGCGCAGTGTGCGTGAGCGTCGTGCTGTCAGCAAACGGCATCCACGAACGACTCACGATCTGAGCGGCGTCACGAACGAGGGTGGGGATGTGTGAAAAGACGTGCCATTGAGATCGTACTCCCGTAGGGCCGGCAGAAAAGGTAACTGAAGCGATGCGCAAATGCAAGGCAAAGTCTGCACCTGTTCCCGATCCGACGCCAGGCGGGACCGCGCACCACCCGGGATACGCTGAGTGGTGCTGCATGTTCACCGAGCTCCGCGTGCCGACCGACTCGCCGTCGGCGCTCGCCGCGATGCTGGCGCGCGCCCCCGACGACCCGTTCGCCGCCGACGTCGTGGCGGTCCCGACCCGGGGCATGGAGCGCTGGCTCACCCAGCACATGTCCGCCGTGCTCGGCGCAACGACCGGGCGCGCGCGACGGGATCTGCGCCAACGTCCTGTTCCCCACCCCCCACCGGCTGACCACCGATGCCGCGGCGCCGCCTGCGGGATCGACCCGGCGCTCGATCCGTGGCTGCCCGAGCGCGCCGTCTGGCCGCTGCTGGCGGTCGTCGAGGAGTCGCTGGACGAGCAGTGGCTGACCGCGCTCGCCACCTATCTCGGCGGTGCCGACGGCGAGACCTACAAGCGGTCGCGCCGGCTCAGCATCGTCGGCCACCTCGACGCGGCTGTTTGACCGCTATGCGATGCACCGGCCGGCGATGCTGGAGGCGTGGCGCAACGGGTCGCGATCGTCGACGCGTCCGGCGCAGCCGTTGCGCGCGGAGGCCGTGCTGGCAGGCCGGAGCTGTGGCGCCGGCTGCGCGCGCGGATCGCGATCGCCGGAGCCCGGCCGAGCGCCGCCAGCAGGCGCGCGAGCGACTGATCGCCGATCCCGCGCTGGCCGAGTTGCCCGAGCGGATCGCGCTGTTCGGGCTGACGCGGCTGCCCGCCGGCCAGCTGCAGATCCTGCGCGCGCTGGCGACGCCACCGTGATGTCCACCTGTTCCTGCTGCATCCGTCGCCGGCGCTGTGGGCGCGCTCGCAGCACTCCGGCACGCTGCCGCTCGCGAGCCCGAGCCGTGCCGCGCGAGCCGACCGCCGAGCTCACGCGGCGAACCGGTTGCTGGCCTCGTGGGGGCGCGACGCGCGCGAGATGCAGCTGGTGCTCGGCGCCGACCGGCGCCACCGGATCAGCCGACCACGACGAGGGCGAGGACCCGTCGCCGGACGACGCTGCTGGGACGCCTGCAGGCACGACATCCGCGACGACCGCCGCGCGCCCGGCGCGCCGATCGGCGACGGGCCCGACGAGCGAATGGTGCTCGCGGCGATCACGACCGCAGCGATCGAGGTGCACGCCTGCCACGGCCGCGTGCGGCAGGTCGAGGTGATGCGTGACGCGATCCTGCACGCGCTCGCCGCCGACGACACGCTCGAGCCGCGTGACGTGATCGTGATGTGCCCGGACATCGAGACGTTCGCGCCGCTGATCAGCGCGACCTTCGGGGCCGGCGAGCGCCCGCCCGAGGACGGCGAGGCGCCGGGCCGCCGAGCCCGACGAGCCGGCCGGCCCGACGCGTCGCGGACTTCGCGTGCGGCTCGCCGACCGGGCGCTGCACCAGACCAACCCGGTGCTCGGCACGGTCGCGGCGCTGCTGGAGCTCGTCGGCGGCCGCCTGACCGCCTCGCAGGTGCTCGACCTCGCCGACCGCGGCCCGGTGCGGCGGCGGTTCGGATTCGACGACGACGATCTGGCGCCGGATCCAGGACTGGGTCCGGGACTCCGGCGATCCGCTGGGGTCTGGACGCGCCCCACCGCGCCGCCTACAGCCTCCAGGGCGGTCGCCGACGGCACCTGGGAGACCGGGCCTGGACCGCGTGCTGGTCGGCGTGACGATGGCCGAGGACGAGCGGCTGTTCGAGCGGGTGCTGCCGCTCGACGACGTCGACAGCCGCGCGATCGAGCTCGCCGGACGGCTGGCGGAGCTGATCGAGCGGCTGACGGTCGCGCTGGACGCGCTTGCCGACAACGCAGACGCTGGCCGAGTGGGCGAGCGGCGCTGAGCCGACGCCGCCGACGCGCTGACCGCGACCAGCGACCGGGACCGCTGGCAGCGCATCCGAGCTGCAGCGCGTGCTCGACGACCTGCGTCGCCGAGGCCGAGGGCGTCCCCGGCGCGGAGTCGATGGCGCTGACTCCCGGCGAGATCTCGCGCGCAGCTCGGCGAGCGCCTGCAGGGCCGGCCGACGCGCGCCAACTTCCGGACCGGACATCTGACCGTCTGCACGCTGGAGCCGATGCGTTCGGTGCCCCACCGGATCGTCTGCCTGCTCGGGCTCGACGACGACGCGTTCCCGCGCAAGGCGCCGCGCGACGGCGACGACCTGCTGCTCGACGACCCCTGGATCGGCGAGCGCGACCCGCGCTCCGAGGACCGCCAGCTGCTGCTCGACGCCGCTGATGGCCGCCACCGAGCGGCTGATCATCACCTACACCGGCAACGATGAGCGCACCAACAAGCGCCGCCCGCCCGCGGTTCCCGTCGGCGAGCTGCTGGACACGATCGACGCAGACCGCCCGCTGCGAGGGCGACCCGGCGACTGCGGCGAGCGTCCGCGTGCGCGTCGTCCATCCGCTGCAGCCGTTCGATCCCCGCAACTTCATCGCCGGCGCGCTCGGCGGACGACCGGCCGTGGAGCTTTGACGCCGACGCGCTCGCGGGCGCGCGGGCGCTGGAGCTGCCGCCGAGGCGAGGTCGTCGCCGTTCCTGCCGGCGCCGTTGCCCGCCCGTCGGCGGCGAGATCATCGAGCTGCGCGACCTGATCGCGTTCGCCGAGCACCCGGTGCGGGCATTCCTGCGACAGCGGCTCGGGGTCCGGCTGGGCTCCTACGACGACGACGTCTCCGACGCGCTGTCGATCGAGTCTCGACAATCTGGAGCGCTGGGGCGTCGGCCGGCGGCTGCTGGAGGCCCGCTTGCGCGGCGCCGGCCGGCGCGAGGCGTGTCTGGCGGAGATCGACGCGCGGGCTGCTGCCACCCGGACAAGCTCGGCCGGCCGAATCGTCGAGGAGGTCGAGCCGATCGTCGACGCGATCGCCACCGATGCGCTCGGCTGGATCGGCTCAGACGAGAACCGCGAGCCGGTCGACGTTCGCGTCACGCTGCGTGACGGCCGGCTCCTGACCGGCACGGTCGCGGCCGCGCACGGCGACGTGCTGCTGACCGCGATCTACTCCCGGCTCGGCTACACGCCAGCGGTTGTCGTCCTGGGTGCGTCTGGTCGCGGCGACGGCGATCGCACCCCGAGCGCGAGCTGCGGGCGGTGACGGTCGGCCGCGCCGGCGGCGGCGACGATGTCCGCACCGCCGAAGCGGCGATCGCCGGCGGCTCGGCGGCGCGAGCGCGCCGAGGTCGCGACCGAGGAGCTCGAGCGCCTGGTCGGCGCTGTTTGACATCGGCATGCGTGAGCCGCTGCCGCTGTTCTCAAGACATCGGCCGCCTATGCCGGGCGGCGCGCGCCGGTCAGGACGCGGATCCGGTCGGAGGCGGCTACGCAGTGGGCGTCGGGATACATGAAGCGCGGTGGCTGGTTCAGCCGTGAGGACGAGGAGCCCGAGCATCAGCTCGTGTTCGGCGGCGCGATCGCGTTCGAGCAGCTGATCCTGAGTCGCGCCGGGCCCGGAGGAGAGCGGGCGATGGTTGGGCGACCGAGGAGCGCTCGCGGCTGGGCCGGCTCGCTCGCCGCTATGGGACGGGCTGCTCGATCACGAGCAGGTGAGCTAGCCGATGAACGTCCGTGCGGAGCTGACGCCGGCCGAGTTCGACGTCTGCGGGACGCTGCCCGAGCGGGGTGACGGTGCTCGAGGCCAGCGCCGGCACCGGCAAGACGTACACGATCGCCTCGCTCGCCGCCCGGTACGTCGCCGAGGGAATGCCGCTGGACAAGCTGCTGCTGGTGACGTTCACGCGGATCGCGACCGGCGAGCTACGCGAGCGCGTCCGCGAGCGGCTGGTCGAGGTCAAGCGCGGGCTCGACCGCCGCCGCTGCGGGCGCCGGGGTGGACGGCGACGACCCGCTGGTGGCGCTGCTGGCCGAGCGACGACCTGGCGGGCGGCGCCGAGCGGCTTGGTCGCGCGCGATCTCCGACTTCGACGCGGCCACGATCGCCACCACCCACAGCTTCTGCCAGGAGATGCTCGGCGGGCCTCGGCGATCGCCGGCGATCTCGAGCCCGGTCTGACCTTCACCGAGGACGCCTCGGAGCTCGTCGACGACGTCGTCGGCGACTTCTACGTGCGCAAGTTCCGCGACGACGCGGCGCCCGCGCTCGATCTCGGCCAGGCCCGAGCGCGATCGCAGCTGCAGCGATCGGCAACCCGTCGGCGCGACCTGGTGGCCGGCGACGGCGAGCGGCAGCGGCTGCGGCTGTCGCTCGCGCGAGGCGGTCCGCGCGGAGGTCGACCGACGCAAGCGGCTCGGCGGGGTGATGACCTACGACGACCTCGTCGCCCGCCTGAATGTCGGCGCTGTCGGGGCCCAACGGCGCGCTGGCGATCGCGGATCCTGCGACGGCGCTTCGCGGTCGTGATGGTCGACGAGTTCCAGGACACCGACCCGGATCAGTGGCGGATCCTGCGAGCCGCGTTCGGCGAGGGCGACACCACGCTGGTGCTGATCGCCGATCCCAAGCAGGCGATCTACGGGTTCCGCGGCGCCGACGTCTACGCCTACCTGGAGGCCGCGGCCGAACGCGTCGTCGCTGCGCGACCCTGCCGATCAACTGGCGTTCGGACCAGGGTCTGGTCGACGCGGCTCGGAGCGCTGCTGTCCGGGGTCAAGCTCGGCCACGAGGGCATCCCGTACCGCGACGTCCGCGCCGCTCCGGGCCACCAGCTGCCGCGGCTGCGCGGCGCGCCGAATCCGGCGCCCGCTGCGGATCCGAACGTATCGCCCGCGACGATCCTGGCCTGTCGGCTGACGCCGACCGGCTTCGCGGAGGCTTCCAGCGCGCGCGCGCGGGTCGTCTCCGACCTCGCCGACGAGGTCGTCGCGCTGCTGCGATCCGAACGCGACGATCGCCGACCGCGCGGGCGGGCGCGATCGTCCGGTGCGCCCCGGAGACCTGGCGGTGCTCGTCCGCAACCACCGGCAGGCGGCCGACGTCCGCGCGGCGCTCGGCGGGCCGGCGTGCCGGTCGTCGACTACGGCGCCGGTAGCGTGTTCGCGACCGAGATCGCGTCGGAGTGGCTGGCGCTGCTGGAGTCGCTCGAGCGCCCGGCCGAGCTCGCCCGCGCGCGCTCGGCGGCGCTGACCTGCTTCGTCGGCTGGACGCCGAGCGGCTGGCGCGCGCCGGCGACGATCCCGACGGACCGCGAGTGGGAGGCGTGCACCGACTGCTGCACGACTGGTCGCGGGTGCTGCGGATGCGCGGCGTCGCGGCGCTGCTCGAGACGATCACCGCCTCCGAGGACCTCGCCGAGCGGGTGCTCGCGCGACGCCGACGGCGAGCGGCGGATGACCGACCTGCGCCACGTCGGCCAGCTGCTGCACGCCGCCGCCTCGGCCGATCAGCTCGGCACGACCGCACTGACCGCGTGGCTGCGGGCGCGCGATCGCCCAGGCCGTACCGAGGAGACCGGCGACGAGGAGCGCAGCCGCCGGCTCGAGTCAGACGCCGAGGCCGTGCAGGTGCTGACCATCCATCGCTGCAAGGGGCTCGAGTTCCCGATCGTGTTCCTGCCGTTCCTGTGGGACATGGGCCGGGTGCGCGGACCGACGGCGAACCGGTGTTCTTCCACGACGACGCCGGCAACGCGGCCGGATCGACGTCGGCCTCGACGGACCGGAGTACCGACGAGCACACGGAGCGCTACGAGGCCGAGCAGCGCGGCGAGGACCTGCGGCTCGCCTACGTCGGCCTCACCCGCGCCCGCCACCAGGCGATCGTCTGGTGGGTGCCGACCGCGGACTGCCGTGACTCGCCGCTGGCGCGCCTGCTGTTCGCGCGCGACGAGCACGGCAACGTCGCTGCCGAGCCTCGCGCCGCACCCCGGAGCGACGCCGCCGTCGACACGGCGGCTGCCGAGCTCGCCGACGATGCGCGCCGGACGCGATCGCGGTCGAGCCGACCGTCCGCGACCGCGGGGCCGCCGTCGCCTGGTCGGCGCCGCTGACGTCCGCGTGCCAGCTGTCGGTCTCGCGCTTTGATCGCGATCTCGATCAGCGTTGGCGGCGGACCTCGTTCACCGACATCACCGCCGCGGCCTACGACGCCCGCGTCGATTCAGAGCCCGAGCAGCCGCTGGTCGACGACGAGCCCGACGTCCGGCCAGCCGCCGCCCACGCCGCCCGCGGTCGCGGCGCCAGCTGTCGGCCCCGTCGCTGCTGTCGGGGATGGGCTTCGGGCGTCGACGTCGGCACGTTCGTGCACTGGGTGATGGAGGCGACCGACTTCGCCGCGGCCGACGCTGGAGGGCGAGCTCGGTGCGCGGATCGGCGAGGTGTTCGCCCGCGGCGCGCGCCGAGATCGGCGACCGCGCGCGGCGTCGTCGACGGGCTGGCGGCAGCGATCCGGACACCGCTCGGACCGGTGCTCGACGGGCTGCTCGCTGGCGGACATCGCGCCGCGCTGACCGGCTCGACGAGCTCGGCTTCGAGCTGCCGCTGGCCGGTGGCGACCGGCCGATCGGGCGAGCTCGACGCTCGCCGGGATCGCCGACACGCTGCGCGAGCTGGCTGGCGCCCGATGATCCGCTCGGCGGCTACGCCGACCGGCTCGGCGACGCCGGGCTGCGGCGGACACGTCCGCGGCTACCTGACCGGCAGCCTCGACCTCGTCGTGCGGATCCCCGCCGCCGGCGGTCGCGCGGCGCGTCACCGTACGCGGTGCTCGACTACAAGACCAACTGGCTGGGCGAGCCCGACGAGCCGCTGACGGCGTTTCATTACCGCCCGGAGGCGCTGCGGGCCGAGATGGAGCGCCACCACTACGCGCTGCAGGGGCTGCTGTACACGGTCGCGCTGCACCGCTATCTGCGCTGGCGGCTGCCCGGCGTATGACCCCGACGTGCACCTGGCCGGCGTCGTCTACCTGTTCGTGCGCGGGATGACCGGCGCCGGACTGGGCCGGCGTCCGGAGAGCCTCGGGCGTGTTCGGCTGGCGGCCGCCGCCGGGATTCGTCGCCGCGCTGTCAGACGTGCTGGACGGGAGCTCGTCGTGAGCGCGATCGACCGAGGAGCTGCGACCCGTTCGAGGCCCGGATCGCCGCCGGGCGCGTCGGGGCTGCTGCGCGAGTTCAACCGCGCCGGGGTGCTGTCGGCGGCCGACGTCCACGTCGCGCGGCGGCTCGGGGCGGCTCGGCTCCGAGACCGACGACGACGTGCTGCTGGCGGTCGCGCTGGCGGTCCGCGCGCCGCGGCTCGGGCACGTGCACGTCGACCTCGAGATCGATCCGCGACACAGCCGCGGTCGAATCCGACGAGGACCCGGTCGACCTCGAGGCGCTGCCGTGGCCGGAGTCCGGGCCGCTGGCTCGATGCGGTCGCCGCCAGCCCGCTGGTCGCCGACGGGTGCAGCTGAGGACCGCGCCGCGGCCGCTGCGGCTGGAGCGCTGCGTGGCTGTACCTCGACCGCTACTGGGCCGAGGAGGTCGCGGTCGCCGACGCGCTGCGCGAGCGATGCTGCGCGGCACCGCCGACCGGCGATCGACGAGTCCGCGCTGCTGAACGACGGGCTCGCGTCGGCTGTTCGGTCGACGAGGCGGGCGGCGACCAGGCGCGCGCCGCCGCCGAGGCGGTGCGCAGCCGATTCGCGGTCGTCGCCGGCGGCCCGGGGACCGGCAAGACGACGACCGTCGCCCGGATCGTCGCGCTGCTGTGCGAACAGGCCGCAGACCGGCCGCCGCTGATCGCGCTGGCAGCGCCCGACCGGCAAGGCCTCGGCGCGGCTGCAGGAGGCGGTCCACGAGGAGGCCGCACGGCTCGACGTCTCGGACGTCGATCCGCGCCCAGCTGCGGGCGCTGCAGGCGACGACGATCCACCGGCTGCTCGGCTACCGGCCCGGCAGCCGCAGCCGCTTCCGCCACGACGCCGAGCAGCGGCTGCCACACGACGTCGTGATCGTCGACGAGACCTCGATGGTGTCGCTGTCGTTGATGGCGCGGCTGATCGAGGCGCTGCGCTCCGACGCGCGGCTGGTGCTCGTCGGCGACGCCGGACAGCTGGCGTCGATCGAGGCGGGCGCGGTGCTCGGCGACATCGTCGGCGACGGCGGCGGCGATCGCGAGACGGCCCGGGATCTCGCTGCTCGTGCGCGGCCATCGCTACGGCGACGAGATCGCACGTGTCGCCGCGGCGATCCGGGCCGGCGACAGCCGACCGCGTGATCGAGCTTGCTGCGCGAATCGCCGCGCCGCTGTCACCTGGATCGACGAGGATCCAGGAGCGCCGCGCTCGATCGAGGTCGTGCGCGCCGAGCGTCGTCGCCGCCGGGCGTGCAGCGAATCGACGGCCGCGCGCGAGGACCGCGCCGGCGGATGCGCTGGCGGCGCTTGGCCGCTTCCGCGTGCTGTGCGCCCACCGCCGCGGCCCGACGGGCGTCGTCGACCTGGACGGCTCGGATCGAGACCTGGCTGGAGGCCGAGCTCGCCGGGCTTCTCCGCGCGCGAGCGCTGGTACGTCGGGCCGGCCGCTGCTCGTCACCGAGAACGACCGCGAGCTGCGGCTCTACAACGGCGACACCGGCGTCGTGGTCGCCGACCGGCGACGACCGCGTGCTGGCCGCGTTTCGAGCGCGGCGGCCGACCGGTCCTGTACAGCCCGTCGCGGCTCGGAGCGGTCGACACCGTGTACGCGATGACGATCCACAAGAGCCAGGGCTCGCAGTTTCACACCGCCGCGGTGCTGCTGCCCGAGCCCGGCTCGCGGATCCTCACCCGCGAGCTGCTCTACACGGCGGCGACCCGCGCGCAGCACCGGCTGATCCTGATCGGCACCGAGGAGACGGTGCGCGCGGCGGTCGAGCGCCCGGTCGCGCGGGCCTCCGGGCTCGGCCGGCGACTGTGGCGTGACCGCGACGAGGCCCGCCGATAACGGCGTCGCTGGCAGCGAGGCAGCCGCGCTCGACGCATGTCTGACAACCGGGAACGCCCGCTCGCGCTCAGCCGTCGGACGCCAGCCCCGACGCCAGCCCCGCCCCGTTCGGTGACCCCAGCCCGGTGCACGCGTCCCATCCGACCCCGGCGCTGTAGGCGCCGTTGTCGCCCGACGTGATGTCGCGCAACGCGTCGGTGCCGAGCAGCGCATACAGCCGCGCGTGCGCGAACCCCAGCGACGCGCCGAGCGACTGGTTGAGCAGCACGATCAAGCCTGCCCACAGCGGCGCGGCCGCGCTGGTGCCACCGAAGACCTCGTCGGAGCCGTCGACGCGCACCTGGTAGCCGGTATCGGGATCGGCGTTGGCGGCGACGTCCGGGACGCCGCGGCCGGAGTCGCCGGTGTCGACGTTGTCGGGCACATCGGCGGCCTGCTGGTAGCCGGGCAGCGCGAATTCGATCGAGACACCGCCTCCGGTGGCGCCACCCCCGCTCGCGCTCGTGTTCCACACGACCTCGCTGGTGATCGACGCCCCGGAGGCTCGCAGCGAGGTCCCGCCGCAGCCGAGCGCATGCGGCGCCGACGCCGGGAAGTCGACGTGCTGCGCGCCGTCGGTGGAGCCGTCGGTCGAGCCGTTGTCACCGGCAGCCGCCGTCACCGAGATCCCGAGCGTGCCGGCATCGGTGAACGCCTGCTCCATCTGCTGGCGCGCCTGCGCGGTCCACGAGTCCTCGGGTCCGCCCCAGCTGATCGACAGCACCGATGGGTTGTTGGTCGTGTCGTGCACCGCGGTCGTGATCGCGTCGATGAACCCCTGATCGGTGTTCGGTGCGAAGTAGACGGCGATCGCGGCGCCGTTGGCGACGGCACCGACGATCTCGATGTCGAGCATCACCTCGCCGTCGGCGTTGGTGTCGGTGCCCGGCTGGTTTGAGCCGGTGCCGACATCGACCGCGATGACGCTCGGCATCGACAGACCGAGCCCGCTGAAGTAGGTCTGCAGGTCGGCGGTCTGAAAGCCACCGCCGAGCTCGATGATCCCGACCGTCTGCCCGGAGCCGTCGACGTCGGTCGGGAACGCATACGCGGTCGCCACCTGCAACGGCGTGTAGGAGATCGCGTCGGCCGCCGGCGTCGGATTCGCGATCAGCCGCGGCGCCGCCTGGGGGCGGTCGTCGATCCCGAACACACCGGTGACGAGGTCGCCGAGCGCGGTCGGGACGGTCAGCGGCCCGCTGCGGCCGCGATACTGCCGGGTGCCGTCGCCGGAATCGAAGCGCCCCTGCAGCTGGGCGCCGAACGCGGTCGCGAGCGCGTCGACCGTGCCCGCCAACCGGATCGCACGGCGGCCAGCGTCGACATCGACGACGGTCAGACCGAACTCGTCGGCAAATCCGCTGACCGCCTCGACGTCGGCCGGGTCGGCCCCGTAGGACTGCAGCCACTGATCGCGCGCGACGGGCGCACCCGGCGCGGGCCCGTCCGGGCGCGGGCGCAGATAGACGGTGACCTCGAGCGGCTCGGTGCGATCGACATCGCCGATCCGCTGGTCGCCGGCGATCAGCTCGCGATGCGAGCCGCTGACCTCGACGCGCCCTGACCCGGACATGCTTGCTCCCTCGCTGCGGATTGACGGCCCTGCTCGCGAGCCTACCGAGCCCGCTCGGTGCCTTCGTCCGGCTGCCGATCCTGGCAGGATGGCCGCGTGCGAACCCGGGTGGCGACGATCGTGGGGCTGTTGGCCGGCCTGGCGACGATGCTGAGCGGCTGCGGCCCGAGCGGCTCCAGCGGTCCGAAGGTGGGCGCGGCGGCGTGCCATTGGCATGTACGGCACGCGCATCCTTCGACGACCGACGACCTCACCGGGCTGTCGTTCCCCGACGCCAGCCACGGTTGGGCGGTCGGTGGGATCGACGGCCCGACGATCCGGGTCACCAGCGACGGTGGCCAAACCTGGCACGCCCAGCACGGTCCCGGCGGCAACGGTCTCAATAGCGTGTCGTTCCCGGATGACCGGCACGGCTGGGCGGTCGGGATCGACAACCTGGTGCTGAGCACCGACGACGGCGGCACGCACTGGACCCCCGAGCATCCGTTGCCGGTTGGCGGCGACCACAACCTCTATGGCGTCTGGTTCGTCAACGATCACGACGGCTGGATCGTCGGGTCCCGCGGCACGATCGAGCAGACCACCGACGGCGGACGCAGTTGGTCTGACCAACGCTCTCCGACCTCGCAGGACCTGCAGTCGGTGCAGTTCGCCAACACCCGTGTCGGCTGGATCATCAGCGACGGCGAGGTACTGCGCACGAGCAACGGCGGCCGCAGTTGGACACACTCGCTGGTCTCGTCGTCGCAGAGCGCCCAGATATTCGCCGGCCTGGATTTCATCAGCCCGTCGGTCGGCTGGGTCGCCGGATCACAGACCGACGGCAGTGCCAATCACGGAGTGATCTTCCACACGACCGACGGCGGCCGCAGGTGGAAGCTCCACGACATCACCAACTTCGACGATGTCCGCTTCGGGGCGGTCGCGTTCAGCGACGCCCGCCACGGCTGGGTCGCCGGCTACCAGGGCGAGCTGTTCTACACCGACAACGGCGGCACCAGCTGGGCCGAGCACGATCCGTCGACGATCGGCAACCGAATCTATGCGCTCGCGTTCGCCGACCCGACCCACGGATGGGCGGTCGGGCAGGTCGGCACCATCCTCGCCTGCACTGCGTGACCGCGATCTCAAGCGCTGCGCGCCGGTCGGTCGATCAGGCCACCGGCGTAGCATCAGGGACGCCCGATGAGCACTCTTGCCGACCGCCCCGAGACCGCGCTGCTGGTCGTCGACGTCCAGAACGGCGCGGTCGATGGCGCACCCAGACGCGACGCGGTCGTCGCCAACATCGGCTCGCTGGTCGAGCGCGCCCGCCGTGAACGGGTCCCGGTGGTCTGGGTCCAGCATCACGACGACGAGGGTCTGGTGCGCGGCAGCCACGCCTGGGAGCTCGTTGCCGAACTCGCGCCCGACGAGGCCGAACCGCTGATCGAAAAGCGCTACGGCGACTCGTTTGAGGACACGGAGCTCGAGCCGACACTGTCGCGGTTGGCGGTCGGCCGCCTGCTCGTCGTCGGCGCCCAAACCGACACGTGCGTTCGCTGCACCCTGCACGGTGCGCTCGTTCGTGGCTACGACGTGGCGCTCGTCGCCGACGCGCACACGACCGAGGACCTGAGCGAATGGGGTGCGCCGCCACCCGAGCAGGTGATCGCCCACACGAACCTCTACTGGAGCATGCAGACGGCTCCGGGGCGGACCGCCGGGACGGTCGCCACCGCCGAGGTCAGCTTCGGCCCAACCCGGTAGCCGTCGGCCGATCGCTTCCGGCCGCCTCGGGCGTGATCAGCGGTCGAGCAGCTCGAGCGCTGCCAGCGAGCCGCGCTGTCGCTGTCCGAAGCAGCCGCGTGACACGATCTGTCGCGCGATGGCGGAGGCGGTGCAGATCGACGTCGGCGGCTATCCGGTCCGGATCTCCAACCCTGACCGGATCTACTTCTCGGCGCGCGGCGAGACCAAGCTCGATCTGGTCGACTACTACCTGAGCGTCGGCGACGGGATCGTGCGGGCGTTGCGCCTGCGGCCGTGCATGCTGCATCGCTTTCCGAAGGGCGTCGACGGCAAGAAGGTCCATCAGAAGCGCATCCCGGCCGGCGCGCCCGACTGGATCGAGACGGTCGAGCTGTACTTCCCGCGCTTTGGCCGCACCGCCGACGAACTGTGCGTCACCAAGCTCGCCGACGTCGCCTGGGCGGTGCAGATGTCGACGGTCGAGTTCCACCCGTGGAACTCGCGTCGAACCGCGGTCGAACAACCGGACGAGTGGCGGATCGATCTCGACCCGATGCCCGACTGCCCGCTGGATCGCGTCCGCCGCGTCGCCGCGGCCGCCCACCAGCTGCTCGACGAGCTGGGGGCGGTCGGCTGGCCCAAGACCTCGGGCGGCGCCGGGATCCACATCTACGTCCGGATCCGGCCAGACCACGGCCACGGCGACGTGCGTCGTGCCGCGCTGGCGTTCGCGCGCGAGCTCGAACGACGCCTGCCCGACGACGCGACAACCGTCTGGTGGCGCAAGGACCGAGACCCGAGCAAGGTATTCGTCGATTACAACCAAAACGCGCGTGACCACACGATCGCCTCGGCCTATTCGGTTCGCGGCAACGCTCGCGGCACCGTCTCGGCGCCGTTTGACTGGTCGGAACTGGAGGCGATCGAACCCGATCAGCTGACGATCGCGACGATGCCCGAGCGATTCGCGCGGCTCGGCGACCTGCATGCCGGGATCGACGATCAGGTGTTCGAGCTGGCGCCGCTGCTCGAGTGGGCCGAGCGCGACGAGCGCGCGGTCAAGGACCCGGAGGCGACGTGAGCCACGGGTTCATCGACCCGCTGCGGATCGGCCCCGAGACGCTCGCGTCCGGCGCCGACGGCGGCGCGCTCACCGGCGTCACGGTCGCCGTCAAGGACATCGTCGACGTCGCCGGGGTGACGACCGGCGCCGGCAACCCGGACTGGCTGGCATCGCACGGACCGGCGACCAGGACCGCGGCCGCCGTCCAACGACTGCTCGACGCCGGCGCAGCGGTGATCGGCAAGGCTCACACCGACGAGTTCGCCTGGAGCCTGTGGGGCACCAACCATCACTACGGAACTCCCCGCAACCCGGCCGCGCCCGGGCGGGTCCCCGGCGGCTCGTCATCGGGCTCGGCGTCCGCGGTCGCGCTCGGCGTCGCCGACATCGCGATCGGAACCGACACCGCCGGCTCGGTACGGGTGCCGGCGTCATTCTGCGGCGTCTACGGGATCCGACCGAGCCACGGGCGCGTGCCGCTCGCGGGAATCCTGCCGCTGGCGCCGTCGTTTGACACCTGCGGTGTGTTGGCGGCCGACGGCGAGCTGCTGCAGCGCGCCGCGCGGGTGCTGCTCGACTCCGAGCGACGGACCGCGACCGCGGGCCTGCCGTCGCCGCTGCGCTCGCTCGTGCTGGCGACCGACCTGCTGGGCCAAGCCGATCCGGAGGTCGCCGCCACGGTCGCCGGCGGCGCCGCGCGGCTCGCGGACACGCTCGGAATCCCGCTGCGGCAAGCCAGCTTCGGCGCCGAGCGGATCCCGGCATGGCTGCTGGCATTTCGCAACCGGCAGATGGTCGAGGCATGGCAGGCCAACGGTCACTGGCTGACCAAGCACAATCCTCGGCTCGGTCCGGGCGTCGCGGCCCGGTTCGCCACCGCGAGCGCAACGATCCCGACCGCCGCTGTCCCGGCGACCACCGCCGGCATCCAGGTGCGACGCGCGCTGGAGCGGGCGCTGCCCCGCGACGCCGCGCTGGTGATGCCGTCCACCGCGACCGCCGCTCCGGAGCCCAACCTCGAGCTCGGCGCGTTCGAGGATCTGCGGATCCGCACGATCGGCCTCACCTGCCTGGCCGGCCTCGCCGGCGCGCCGGCAGTCAGCCTCCCGCTCGGTTCGGCCGACGGGCTCCCGGTCGGCGTCTGCCTGCTCGGACGGGTGGGCGAGGACGAACGGCTGCTGCACGCCGCAGCGAGCGCCATGCGGTGTTGAGCTCGCTGCGCGGATACCGCCGCGCGTGGTTGCCGGGAGACCTGTCGGCGGCACTGGCGCTGTTCGTGATCGCGGTGCCGGAGCAGCTCGCGACCTCGCGGTTGGCGGGGATGCCGCCGATCGCGGGCTACTACGCGTTCATCGCGGGCGCGCTGATGTTCGCGCTGCTGGGAGCCAGCCGGCACCTGTCGGTCGGCGCCGACTCGACGGTTGCGCCGCTGATCGCCGCCGGGATCGGATCGCTCGCGGCAGTCGGAAGCTCGCACTACGCGGAGCTGGCCGGGCTGCTGGCGGTCTGCACCGGGGTGTTGCTGGTCGCCGTCTGGCTGCTGCGGATCGGATGGATCGCCGAGTTCCTGTCGGCTCCGATCGTGACCGGTTTTCTGGCGGGCGTCGCGTGCGTGATCGTGATCCATCAGCTGCCGTCGCTGCTCGGCGTCGCCGCGTCGGGCGGCGACAACCTGCATCGGCTCGTGACGACGCTCGGTGAGCTCGGCGAGACGAACGCCCCGACGCTCGCGATCGGGCTCGGAACGTTGGCGATCGTGCTGATCTGCCAGCGGCTGGACCCGCGGATCCCGGGGGCGCTGATCGCGATGGCCGCGGCGACCGCGGCGGTCGAGTTGTGGAATCTGCGCGATCACGGGGTCGCGGTGCTCGGCTCCTTCGCCCACGGCGCGCCGCATCTGCGCCTCGGCGACGTATCGCTGTCGACGCTCGGCCAGATCGCCCCGCTGGCGGGGATCGTCACGCTGGTGATCGTCACCCAATCGGCCGCGACCAGCCGGGCGTTTGAGCACGCCGGCGACGGGGCGGCCGACGTCGGGCGCGATCTGCTCGGGGTTGGCGCCGCCAATGCGCTCGCCGGGCTGATCGGATCGTTTCCGGTCAACGCGTCGCCGCCGCGAACCGCCGCCGCGACGACGGCCGGCGGACGGTCGCAGGCCGCGAGCCTGTTCGCGGCGCTGTTGATCGCCGTGCTGATCCCCGCGGCCGGGGTGCTCAGCAACGTGCCGGAGGCGGCGCTCGCCGGAGTGCTGATCGCGGTCGCGGTCCGGATCTTCGACCTGCGTGGGCTGATCGCGATCGGACGCTTCAGCCGGATCGAGCTGGCGCTGGCGCTGATCACGCTGTTGACGGTCGCGCTGGTCGGAGTCGAGCAGGGGATCGGGGTCGCGGTCGGGCTCGCGATCCTCGAGCGCACCCACCGCCAATCGCGCCCCGGGTTGCACGTGCTCGGCCGGATCGGTGAGACGACCAGCTGGGCGCCGCTGGCGGCCCCGGAACACCCCGCCGAGGTTCCCGGCGTGCTCGTCGTCTTGTTCGCAACGCCGCTGTGGTACGCGAACGCGACCCACTTCCGGACACAGCTGCTCGACGCGCTGCTGCTCGATCGCGACGGCACGCGGGTGCTCGTGCTCGACGCGCTCGGGATGAGCGACATCGACTTCACCGGCGCGCGAGCGCTGTCGGATGCGCTCGACGAGCTCGATCGCAAGCGGATCGTGTTCGGGGTCGCGCGCGCCGGCGAGACGTTGCGCCACGGCCTCGAGGCCGCGGGGTTGCTCGCTCGGATCGGCTCCGACCATCTGTTTGCCGCAGTCGACGAGGCGGTGACGGCGCTCACCCGCACGTGACCCTGGTTGTCTCGCGATCCGGGCTGCCCGCGTGAACCAAATCGCCGACGGTCGCCCACCCACCGCCGGTCAGGACCGGTTAGGCTGCCAGCCGAGGCGATGGCAGGGGTGACGATCCGATGACGAGCGCGGCCCCGAGCGCCGACGGCGACCGACACGGCGCACGGGTGCTGCAGGATCCGTTGGCCAATCGCGGGACGGCGTTCACCGCCGACGAGCGCCACGAGCTGGGACTGGACGGCCTGTTGCCGCCGACGATCGAGACGCTGGAGCTACAGGCCGCGCGGGCGTACAACGCGTTCTCGACCTACGACAGCGACATGGGACGTCACATCTACCTGCGTCAGCTGCAGGACACCAACGAGGTGCTGTTCTACCGGCTGCTGACCGAGCACATCTCCGAGATGTTGCCGATCGTCTACACGCCGACGGTGGGGTTGGCCTGTCAGCGGTTCAGCCATATCTATCGGCGCGCGCGCGGTCTGTTCTTGTCCTACCCGAAGCGCGACCGGCTCGCGCAGCTGCTGCGCAACCGGCCAGTCGCCGACGTCGACGTGATCGTCGTGACCGATGGCGAGCGGATCCTCGGGCTCGGCGACCAGGGCGTCGGCGGGATGGGGATCCCGATCGGAAAGCTGTCGTTGTATTGCGCGATCGGGGGAATCCATCCGGCGCGGACGCTGCCGATCGTGCTCGATGTCGGGACCAACAACGAGGACCGGCTCGAGGACCCCGAGTACCTCGGCTGGCGCCATCAGCGGATCGGCGGCTCGGAGTTCATGGAGTTCGTCGACCTGTTCGTCGACGCGGTCAGGCAGGAGCTGCCGGGCACGCTGCTGCAGTGGGAGGACTTCGCGACCCCGAACGCCCGGCCGATCCTCGATCGCTATCGCGACACGATGCTGACGTTCAACGACGACGTGCAGGGCACCGCGGCGGTCGTCGTCGGCGCGCTGTCGGGCGCCGTCGCGGCCGCCGGCGCGCGCTGGTCAGATCAGCGGATCGCCGTGCTCGGCGCCGGCTCGGCCGCGATCGGTGTCTGCGACATGATCCATGGCCAGTTGGTGGCGGATGGCCTCTCGGAGGCGCAGGCGCGCAACCGCTTCTGGATCGTCGACATCGACGGACTGTTGACCGAGGCCCGCGGTGGGCTCAGCCCCGAGCAGCGCGTCTACGCCCAGCCGTCGGGACGGGTGCGCCCGAGCGGGGCCGGCGCCCCGGATCTGACCGACGTCGTCGATCAGATCAAGCCGACGGTGCTGATCGGGCTCTCGACCGCGCACGGCGCGTTTCACGAGCGGCTGGTCCGCGGTATGGCCGAGACGGTCCCGCGGCCGATCATCTTCCCGCTGTCGAACCCGACCTCGCGCTCGGAGGCCGATCCAGCCGACCTGTGGCACTGGACCGAGGGCCGGGCGCTGATCGCGACCGGCTCCCCGTACCCGCCGCTTCGGTCCGACGCCGGCACCCCGGTGCCGGTCGCGCAGTCCAACAACGTGTTCGTGTTCCCCGCACTCGGACTCGGTGCGATCGCCGCCCGGGCGACGCGTGTGACCGACTCGATGCTGCAGGCGGCCGCGACCGCGCTCGGCGGCCTGGCACCGGTTCTTCAAGGACCGAACCGCTCGCTGCTGCCACCGGTCGGCGAGCTGCGCGCGAGCGCGGTGACGGTCGCGATCGCGGTCGCGCAGGCCGCGGTCACCGACGGGGTCGCGCCGGCGGCATCCGAGGACGAGCTCGCGGCGCGCGTGCGCGAGACACAGTGGACGCCCCGCTACTCGTGAGCGTCGCCGCCGCCGCCCGCCGCGGCGCTCCACCCGCTCCAACGGTCGACGGTGACCTCGAGCACCGCGCCGACGGCGCGCTGCTGGGGGTAGCGCTCGTGTAACCGTGCGACCGCCGCGCTGCGGTCGCTGTCGTCTGTCAGCACCCGCGCGGTGCCGTCCGCCCGTGCCCACCACAGCCGGTCCCAGCGCTCCTCGTAATGGTCGACGAGCATGCTCACCTGGGCGTTGGCAGCGACGTTTCGCAGCCTCCGCAACGCCGTCGTCCGCTTTGGCTTGTCGTCGACGACGCTGTAGATCGCGTCGCCGACCACGGCGAACACCACCGGCACCAGATGCGGCCGACCGTCGCCGCCGGCCGTCGCCAACCTCGCGACCCGGGCCGTGGCAAACCGGCGACGTGCCTCGGCGGCGGTCACTGTCGCGAGTCTAAGCGCCGCCGGTGTGAGACAGTGCCGTGATGGCCCGCCAGCCGGCATCGACGCGCGCGCTCGCGGTTGCCCGCGGCGACGAACCCGCCGACCTGCTGATCCGCGGCGGCCGGGTGTTCGCCGACGCAACCCGGGAGTGGATCGACACCTCGCTGGCGATCGCCGATGGGGTGATCGCCGGCTGGGGCGAGCGCGACGCGCTGGAGACGATCGACGTCGACGGCGCCGCGCTGACGCCCGGGTTCGTCGACGCCCACATGCACCTGGAGTCGACCAAGCTGTGGATCGACGCGTTCGCGGAGACGGTGCTCCCGCTCGGCACCACCGCCGTCGTCGCCGATCCGCACGAGCTCGCCAACGTGCTCGGCCTCCCCGCGGTCGTCGCGCTGATCGACGCCGCCGCGAATGTGCCGATGACGTTCGTCGTGTACGCCTCCAGTTGCGTGCCGGCATCCGGGTTCGAGCGCGCCGGCGCCGAGCTGTACGCGCGGGACATCGCCGCGATGATCGAGCGCGACGGGGCGCGGGGCGTCGCCGAGGTGATGAACTTCCCCGGCGTGATCGCCGGCGAGCCCGAGATGCTCGCGCGGATCGCCGCGGCGGCCGGGCGCAGGGTCGACGGCCATTGCCCCGGCGTCAGCGGCCGCGGGCTCGACGCGTACCTCGCGGCCGGCGTCGAGTCAGATCACGAGGCGACGACCGCGGCCGAGGCGCTCGAGAAACGCCGCAAGGGGATGTGGGTATTCCTGCGCCAGGGTTCGGCCAGCCAGGATCTGGCGACGCTCGCGCCGACCGTCGTGGCGCACGGCACCGACCGCGCCGCGCTGTGCACCGACGACCGCGAGCCCGACACGCTGCTCGAGCTCGGTCACGTCAACGACTGCGTCCGGCTCGCGGTCGCCGCAGGGATCGCCGAGACCGACGCGATCGTGCTCGCGTCCACGAACCCGGCGCGATATCACGGCCTGCACCGGCTCGGCAGCCTCGGCCCGGGCCACCAGGCCGACGTGCTCGCGTTCGCGAGCCTGCGCCGCTGGGTGCCGACGACCGTCTGGCAGGCCGGCAGCAAGGTCGCGCAGGAGGGGTCGGTGATCCCCGGTGTCGTCGCTCCGGCGCCGGCCCCCGCACTGCTGCGGGACACGGTCAGGATCGGTGAGCTGCCGCGCCCCGAGCAGCTGGTGATCGCAGCGGCGCAGGGCGCGACCGTGCGTGCGGTTCAGATCACCGACCACAGCCTGACGACGCGTCCGGCCGAGGTCACGATCGGCCGCGACGACGTCGCCCACGTTGCGGTGATCGAGCGCCACCACGCGACCGGCCGGATCGGGCTCGGGTTTGCCACCGGCTTCGGGCTGCGGTGCGGAGCGATCGCTTCGACGGTCGCACACGACGCCCACAACCTTGTCTGTCTCGGCGCCGACAGCGCCGAGATGCGCGTGGCGGTCGCCCGACTGGCGCAGCTCGGCGGTGGTCAGGTGGCGGTGCTCGACGGTCGCGTCGTCGCCGAGCTGCCGCTGCCGCTGGCGGGGCTGATCAGCGATCGCTCGGCGGACGAGGTCGCGGCCGCCCAGCGGACGCTGCGCAAAGCCGCGGCGCAGGCGCTCGGCGTCACCGCGGACGAGCCGTTCATGCAACTGTCATTCATCGCCCTGTCGGTGATCCCACAGCTGCGGATCACCGACGGCGGGACGCTCGACGTCGACGCGCAGCGCTACGTGCCGGCCGAGATCTCCTGACCGGCAACGGTTTGGCCATCCCTATCTGCGGATACGGTCGCCAAGAGCCGGCATGGACATCCCAAATTGAGCAGCGTCGCGCTGGATCCACCGTCGCCGCCGCCGGTCGGCGGTTCGGTGCAGGACGAGCCGGCATTTGAGCGACGCGGGATCGATTACATCCCGTACGCGGAACGACGCGGCCGCCCGCTCGATCTCGGGCTGATGTGGGCCGGCGCGCTGTTCAACGTCGAGTACGTCGTCTACGGCGCCCTGATCATGTCGTTCGGCCTGCGCTTCTGGCAGGCCGCGCTGGTGATCGTGGTCGGCAACCTCTCGTACCTGATCACTGGTCTGGGCTCGCTGCAGGGCCCACGCGCCGGTACCGCGGCGTTCACGATCAACCGGGCGCCGTTCGGGCCCCGAGGCGCGAAGGCGATCGCGGGGTTCAACTGGATGACCCAGGTCGGCTACGAGGTCGAGGGGCTGGCGCTGATCGTGCTCGCCGGCTTGGCGCTGTTCGGCAAAGCCGGCGTCGGCCCGTCCACCGGCCTCAAGCTGGCGCTGATCGTCGCCGCCGCGGCGGTGCAGCTGGTGCTGCCGTTGCTCGGCCACAAGGCGATGTTGACGACGCTGCGGAAGCTGATCGCGCCGTTCGTCGTCCTGTTCGCGATCCTCACGATCCTGTCGATCGGCAAGGTCGACCTCGGCGCCGGTCAGAACGGCTCCTGGCAGGAGATGAGCGCGGCGCTGGCCGTGATCCTGTCGGCTGGCGGCTACGGCTGGGTGATGAACGCCAACGACTTCTCCCGCTACCTGCCTGCCAACACCTCCAGCAAGCGAATCGTCGGCGCGGTCGCGCTCGGCGGGTACGTCCCGTCGACGCTGCTGTCGCTGCTGGGCGCGGCGCTGTTCACGATTCCGTCGGTTGCCGCCGGCGACGGCGGTGCCGTCTCCGGGCTGACCCACGCGTTCTCGAGCTGGTTTGTGTGGCCGTATCTGATCTTCATCATCGTCCAGCTGTTCGCGATCAACTCGATCGACCTGTACTCGTCGGGGCTGACGCTCCAGGCGATCTTTCCGCAGATCAGGCGCTGGCAATGCGTGCTGCTCGACACGACGGTTGCCGGCGCGCTGACCGCGTACGCGGTCTTCTCCGCCGGCTTTAACACGTTCATCACCGACTTTCTGCTGTTCATGCTGATCTGGATCGCGCCGTGGGTCTCGATCTACCTGGTCGACTACTTCATGCGCCGCGGTCGCTACGACTCGCGCGGCCTGCTCGACACCGGGCCCGGGATCTACTTCCGCGACAACGGCGTCAACGTCCGCGGGTTGATCGCGATGGCGATCGGAATGGCGGCGTCGACCGCCTGGCTGAATGCCTACCCGGCGTGGACCAGCCCGATCACCGACCACACCGGCGGCGCCGACCTCAGCGTGTTCACGGGCGCGCTGTTCGGCGGGGTCAGCTACTGGCTGCTGCATCGTCGCCGGATCGCCGCCGAGGTCGCCGCGACCGACTCGCTGGCCGAGGTCCAGGCGCCCGCCCCGACGGCGACGTGAAGCGTCTCAGAGCTGGGTTACGACCGCCTGATCGGCCAGCTCACGCGCTCGCGCCGGGTCCAGGCGGCCTGCGCCAGGCAGCTCCGCGTTGGCTGCCGCGGCGCCGAGCGCCAACGCCGCCGCCCGTGGCCAGGAGCCATCCTGCTCGAAGCCGACCAGCAGCCCGGCGAGGAACGTATCGCCGCAGCCAACCGGATAGCGCCCGCGCGCCTGCAGCGTCCCGCGCCAGGCGTGGCCCTCGAAGTCGATGCCGATCATCCCGTCCTCGCCGAGCGTGATCGCGACAGCGTGCCCGTCGCCGCCGGCCCGCCCACGGATCGCACGAGCGGCCGCGACCGCGCCGTCAGGCCCCGAGACGTCCTCGCAGAGCAGCTCGGCGGCCTCGTGCGCGTTGATCTTGATCAGCTCCGCCCCGGCGTCGATCGCGTCGGCCAGCGCCTGGCCGCGAGAGTCCACCGCGCAACGGACGTCGTGTCCCGGTACGGCCTCGATCAGCTCCGGATAACCGGTCGCGCCCTTAGGCAACGACCCGGCGAGCGCGATCCAATCGGCGGTCGGCAGCAGCGAATCGACGAGCGCCCGGACCGCCCGCCACTCCTCGTCTGACACCGTTGTCCCGTCCTCGTAGAACTCGGTCAGCCGACCGGTGCGCCGATCGGCGACCGACAGGCTCGAACGGGTCTCGCCCGATCCCCAGGCCCATTCGCCGACGACCCCCTCGGCCGCGAGCGTCTGGGCAACCCAGCGCCCGGCGTGACCCGCCAGCAGCCCGGTCACGACGGCATCGGCACCGAGCGCGCTCGCAACCTGGGCGACGTGGATCCCCTTGCCGCCGGGCAGCGCGATCATCCGGTCGGGGCGGTGAATCTCGCCGACCCGGATCTCTTCGATCTCGAACAGCTTGTCGATCGACGGGTTCCCGGCAACGCACAGGATCATCGCTGCATTGTCCGCGCTCGGGGCGGCTCGCGTCCGCTGCCGTGATCGTCAGGCCTGGACCCCGGCGACGGTCTCGCTGGTCGAGCCGTCGGCGGCGACCGCCGCAACCTGGACGTCGTGTGCCTGCGCCGCCGAGAGCGGCAACGTCACCGTGCCGGCGGCGTTGTAGGTCAACGTCAGCGTCCGGGAGACCGCGGGTGCCACGCTGTTGGCCGGGCGAGCCGAGACGATCACCCGGGTCGCGCCCTGAGCAGCCGCGGCGCGCGCATCGACATCGATCGTCAGTGCGTCGGCCGACCTGACGGTCGCCGATGCCGGCGGCGGCGGGTCGGATGGGGCGTCGGTCAACGGCTGCCCGACGGGCGGCAGCGACCGCGCCGAGCATGCTTGCGCGAACTCGAGCGGCGCCGACCACGCCTGGTGACGCGTGAATCCGGTCGGGCTGTTGGCCTCGACGCCGAGATGCCCGAGCAGCGCCGAGTCCGCCCTGGTGCCACCCCAGGATCCGGGCCACCATGCCCACGGGGTTGCGCTCGACGACAGCGCGACCAGCGTGGGCCGGATCCGCGGTCCCTTGCCGTCGTTGTGATCGGGCACCGGCGACCCCTCCAGCTGGGTGCCGGACCGCAGCATCGACGCGTGTGAGCCGCGCGCGCTGAACACGACCGGAACGTCGAAGCCGTCGAGCGCTTCGGTCTCGACCTCGCTGAACGTGACCCGATAGCCGCTGCGGTGGTGCGCGTAGACCGCCGTCGCCGGTTGCTCGTCGGCGTCGAGCGCGAGCTGGATCATCTCCAGGTCGCCCTCATGGGTGCCGAATCCGAGCAGGCCCGGATCGTCGTAATACATCATGAACCAGTACTGCAGCCAGCGGGTGCCCGCGCCGTCGGTGACGGCGATCCCGTGCACCCGGTTGGCGATCTCCGGTCGAGCATGCATCGCTGCCGCCTGCGACTGGCGGTCACCACCGACCTCCTTGATGCAGTCCTCTGCGCAGGGGGCCGCCGCCAGTCCGGCATAGCCGGTCGGGCCCAGTAACCCCAGCAGCCCGTCGCCGGCGGCGGTCGCGAGTACCACGCTGCGCTCGGCCAGTAGCGTGTTGCCCGCGCGGTCGGCGATCGCCGCGGCATGATCGGCGAAGTACGGCTCATGCGAGTCGTACTGCATCAGCGGCCGGTATCGATCCAGCAGCGTCTCGTCGTCGGTCGGCACGGCTGATCTCCCCCGTTCGCGTGCGCTGGTGCAAACCTATACCCCCGGCGCGCCGCCGTCCACAGCAGCTGCTTTCAGTTCACGGCGGCGACCGACGCCTGCGGGTAGCCGGCGCCCGTCAGCTGCTCAGAGACATCCCACAGGCGGCGCGCGACGTCGATGTCCATCGCCGCGGATGACCGGCCGACCAGCTTCGGCGCGCCGCGCGTCTGCATCAGGTCGCTCGGACCGGCGTAGCTGTTGCCCGGAATCTCGGCGAGCGCCGCATACAAGGTCGGCATCGCACCGCCGTCGGCGTCGTGCGCGAACGTGCGGTTGCCGAGGCTGCTGATCGCGTCCATCAGCTTGTTGCCGCTGTGGAACTGGAGGTTCGTCGCCGCGTACCCGGGATGCGCGGCGTTGGCGAGCACCGTGCTGCCGGCCGCTGACAGCCGTCGCTGTAGCTCGGCGGTGAACAGCAGGTTGGCGAGCTTGGACTGCCCGTAGGCGGCCCACGCACGGTAGCGCCGGCGCTCCCAATTGAGATCGTCGAAATCAATCGAGCCGTGCCGGTGGGCGACCGACGCGACCGTCACGACGCGGCCGGTGACGTGTTCGAGCAGCAGGTTCGTCAGCGCGAAGTGACCGAGGTGATTGGTGCCGAACTGCAGCTCGAAGCCGTCGGCGGTGCGCGAAAGCGGCGGGATCATGATCCCGGCGTTGTTGATCAGCAGACCGATCTCGCCGTCCCACGTAGAGGCGAACGCGCGGATCGACTCCAGCGAGGCGAGGTCGAGCTCGCGGACCTCGGTCGAGCCCGACATCGATCGGGCCGCGTCGCGGCCCTTGTCGAGGTTGCGGACCGCGAGCACGACGTGGGCGCCGCTGGCCGCCAGCGCGGCGGCCGCGGCCCGTCCGATGCCGCTGTTGGATCCGGTCACGATCGCGGTCGTGCCGGACTGGTCGGGGAGGTCTGAGATGGAGCGAATCGTGGTCATGAGATCAATGTAGTCGACGCAAACAATGCTGTCAATGCCTACTTGATTATGTTAAGCTTCTCATCTTCCGATGGAGCGGACCCGCCCCTACCACCACGGCAACCTGCGACAGGCGCTGCTCGGCCAGGCGATGCTGACGCTGCGCGGCGGCGATCTCGACGCGCTGTCGCTGCGGGAGCTGGCGCGCGAGGTTGGCGTCTCACACGCCGCGCCCCGGCGCCATTTCCCCGATCGCCAAGCGCTGCTCGACGCGCTCGCGCTCGAGGGTTTCCAGCGACTCGGTGCCGAGTTGCGCCAAGCGGTGCCGACCGACGACGAGACGGACTTCGAGACGGCCCTGCAGGCAGCGGCACACGCCTACGTGACGTTCGCGACGCGCGACGCGGCGCTGTTGGAGCTGATGTTCGCGGGCAAGCACGCCGAGCCGGTCGAGAGCGCGGCCGAGCGCGCGTTTGAGCCGGTGCTCGGCCTGATCACGCGCGGCCAGCGCGAGCGGCTGCTGGAGCGCGGCGATCCCGAGCGAGTCGGGTTGATGCTGCTGTCGACGATCCACGGGACCGCGGCGCTGCACAACGCCGGGATCGTCGGCGCCGACCAGCTCGAGTGGCTCGTCGACGATGCCATCACGCACTTTCTGAAGGGCTCCCGGATCGAACGTGTGGAGGCTGTCGATGTCGCGTAAGCGCGCGCTTGGTGTTCTGTTCCTGGTCAGCGTCTGCGCCACGTTCGCAGCGGCCGCGGCGGTTGCGCACTCGCCGGCTCCGATGCGCGGCGTCCGCGCGGCCGCGACCGTCGCCGACGGCAGCGGCTCGTCGGGACGCAGCGCCAGACACCCGGCGGGCAACCCGTTCGCGAGCGCGGCGCTGCAGAAGTGGCTGGCCAATCGCCACGGCCGGGTGACCGCTGCGGTGTACGACATCCAGACCGGCAAGGAGTACCGCTACAAGCCGCAGTATCGGGAGAAGACGGCAAGCACGATCAAGATCGACATCCTCGCGACCGCTCTGCATCTCGCCCAGCAGCAGCATCGTCACGGGCTGCCCGCCAACGAGGCCGCGGCCGCGGTGCCGATGATCACCGAGTCCGACAACGACGCGGCGATCGATCTGTACGACGACATCGGCGGCTGGAACCCGATCGGCACCTTCAACAAATCGATCGGGATGACCCGCACGGTCCCGAACCCCGAGGGGTACTTCGGCGAGACGTACACGACCGCCAACGATCAGATCACGCTGCTCAAGCAGATCATGTTGCCCGGTGGCGAGCTGTCGATCGCGTCACGAAAATACGAGTACGAGTTGATGCGCCACGTGATCCCGAGCCAGCGCTGGGGCATCACCGGTGGCGTGCCGTCCACCGCCCGGGTCGCGATCAAGAACGGCTGGCTGCCCGAGACCTCGGGCTGGCATGTCAACAGCGTCGGGCGGGTCCAGGGTGACGGGCGCAACTACCTGATCGCGGTCTACACCGAGTGGAACACCAGCTGGGACTACGGGATCGACACGATCGAGCGCGTCGCCGCCGCGACTTGGAAGGCGATGGGCGACCACCACAGCGGCGCCGCGAGCTGACGAGCCGAGCGTGGGCGAGATAGACCGGCCGCTGCGCGAAACCGACGTCGACCCCGACCCGCTGACGCAGTTCCGTCGCTGGTTTGACGACGCGATCTCGGCCAAGCTGCCGATGCCCGAGGCAATGGCGGTCGCGACCGCAGACACCGACGGAGCGCCATCGGTGCGGATGGTGTTGTGCAAGCGCGCCGACGAGCGGGGGCTGGTGTTCTTCACCAACTACGCCAGCCGTAAGGGCTCGGAGCTCGCCGCCAACCCCCGCGCGGCACTGCTGTTTCACTGGGTCGCGCTCGGCCGTCAGGTCCGGGTCGAGGGGCCGGTCGCCCCCACCTCTGAGCAGGAGTCAAACGACTACGTGCGCACCCGGGCGCGCGGCAGTCGGCTGAGCGCGCTCGCCTCGCCGCAGAGCCGACCGGTCGCCGACCGTGCCGAGCTCGAGCAACGCGTGGCGTCGCTGGCCCACGAGCTCGATGGTGCCGAGCCACCGCTCGACGACGGCTGGGGAGGCTTTCGCGTGACGCCCGAACGCTGGGAGTTCTGGCAGAACCGTGACGATCGCCTGCACGACCGGCTGCTGTACACGCCCGCGGCCGACGGCGGCTGGATGATCCAGCGGCTCGCGCCCTGATCGCCGGCGACGCGTCAGGTCAGATCCTCTCGTCCGCGTAGTTGCACATCTGCACGTCCGTGCGGGTATCATGCTCGCGATGGCACACGGTCGACTGCGCACGCCCGAACAGCTGGACGCCCCGTTCGCCGAGGCGGTCGCGACGACAATGCAGGCGCTCGCGACCCCCAGCCGCGTGCGGATCCTGGGGCGGCTGCGCGGCGGGCCGGCGAGCGTCACCGAGCTGGCCGCGGCGGTCGAGATGGCGCCCTCGGCGGCCTCCCAGCAGCTGCGCGTGCTGCGCCACCTCGGGTTCGTAGTCGGCCGGCGTAACGGCCGCCAGATCCTCTACGACCTGCACGACGATCACATCGCCGAACTGCTCGAGGCCGCGATCGGACACATCGAGCACCGGCAGCTCGCGATCAGCGGCCGCACCGGTAGCGCGACCGAGCTCGCGGCACAGAAACAAACGTGAGCTCGACGCTCCATCACCACGCACACGAGGGGCACCGCGCCGACGGGCACCGGCACAGTCATGGGCACGGCCACAGCCACGGGCTGGTGGATCCCTCGATCACCCGCTCGCGCGCGGGCGTGCGCGTCGTCGCGAGCTCGCTCGTCGTGCTGCTCATCACCGCTGTCGTGCAGACCGCGATCTACCTCGCGACCGACAGCGTCGCTCTGCTCGCCGACCTGATCCACAATGCCGGCGACGCGCTCACTGCGATCCCGCTGGCCGCGGCCTTCCTGTTGGGATCCGAGCTCGCCGAACGACGCGCCGGGATGCTCGTGGTGCTCACGATCCTGGCCAGCGCGATTGCCGCACTGACATTCGCGATCCTGAGGATGATCAACCCGGTTGCGCCCGGGCACCTGCTCGCGCTCGCGCTCGCCGGAGCGGTGGGGGTGATCGGCAACGCGCTCGCCGCGCGGATTCGGCTCGCCGGTGGTCGGCGGCTCGACAGCCCGGCGCTGATCGCCGACGGCCAGCACGCGCGCAGCGACGCGTTCGTCTCGATCGGCGTGATCCTCAGCGCGGTCGCGGTCGCGATCGGCGTGCCGATCGCGGACCCGGTGATCGGGCTGCTGATCTCCGCGCTGATCCTCCGCATCACCTGGGACAGCTGGCAGGTGGTGCGGGCGGGTCACGGCGAACACCGCGCCGGCTGATTGTCCGCGCCGCGTTCGCCCAGCGACAGTTGCCGCCGGCGCCACCGACTCGAACGTCGCCACCCTGCGGCGGCTGCGCCGACCGCGCTGATTCGCCACGCCGTCACCGGCGCGGCGCTACACCCAGGCCTGCGCCACCTCGCCATCGCGCCAGATCGCGCGGTTCATCACCTCGGTCGTGAACGGCATCGCGACCGTCCCGTCGGCCGCGACCGCGATCAGCCCGCCGACCCCGTCGACCTCGCGTACGTCGCTCAGCGTCTCGTCTGCCGCCTGCTCGAGCGTCGTCCTGGAGGCGAGTCGGGACGAGACCTGATGGGCAGCGGCGGCCCGGATGAACGCCTCTCCTTCGCCGGTGCACGAGATCGCCACGCGTACGTCGGCCCAGGTTCCCGCCCCGATCAACGGCGTATCGCCGACCCGGCCCGGCCGCTGGCCGCGCCGCCCGCCGGTCGACGTGCCGGCGACCAGCTGGCCGTTGGCGTCGAGGCAGACGGCCCCGACGGTCCCGCGCTCGAAGTCCGATCCGGCGTCGGCGAGGCGGCGGCGCTGGTGGTCGGTCACGAAGTACGACGGGTCGCACTGCTCGAGTCCGTTCGCGGCCGCGAACGCGTCGGTCGGGTCCCCTGCCAGCAACACGTGCGGGCTGTGCTCGAGCACAGCGCGAGCTGCCGAGATCGGCTGCCGGGTGCGGCGCATCAGCGCCGCCGCGCCGGCACCGCGGTCGGCACCGCGCATGATCGCCGCCGACAGCTCGACGGTGCCATCGGCGCACAGCGCCGAACCCCGGCCGGCGTTGAAGAACTCACATTCGTCCTCCATGTACCTGATCGCCGCCTCGACCGCGTCGAGCGCGGTACCCGCGGGCCGTCCCAGCAGCTCGCGGCCGCGCTCGAGCGCCTCGAGCAGTGCCGTCCGCATCGCCGGTTCGCGATCGGCACGCCACGGCGAGCGGGGTCCGGCGCCGGCGTGGATCACGAGCACGGGTCCCATCGGGCACGCGAGCCTACATGCCGAACGCGCGGTCGAGTTTGTTGCCCGCGGCTACAGCGCCGCCGCGGCGTCCCGCAGTGCCTGCGCCTCGGAGGCGATCGCGCCGGCGATCGTTCCGACGTCGGCGACGACATCGGGGTCGACACAGAACCCGAAGCACAGCCGATCGGCGAGCGAGATCGCACTGACCCGCAGCGCGTGATGCTCGCTGATCTCGGCCAACGAGTAGAGCGCGTCGACTGCGCTGGCACAGACGCTGACCGGCTCGCGCGGTCCGGGAACGTTCGAGACGTTCAGGGCGAACCGGCGCGGGCTGCGCTCCAGCTTGCAGGCCAGGCGCTCGAGCCCGGGCGAGACGTCCGAGATGCGGTGCAGCAGCTGCTCACGCTGCTCGGCGTCGTGCGCCAGCTTGCGCGCCCGGGTCCTGAGGTGGATCATGCGCAGCCGCCGGACCGGGTCGGCCTCGGTCAGCGGTAGCCCGAGCGCGAACTGCGAGTCGCGGTTGGCGACCGTGTCGCCCTCATGGTGCAGGCTGACCGGCACCTTGACACGCAGCGTGCCGAGCCGGCCGTGATGCACCTGGATCCAATGGCGCAGCCCTCCGGCGACGAGGCACAGCACAGCGTCATTCAGGGTCGCGCCGTCAAGCCGTCTGGCGGCGTCATGCAGCGGCCCGAGCGCTACCTGCGCGAACGCGACCTCGCGCCGTTCACAGATCTCGCCGTCAAACGGAGAGCGCCCGTGCGAGCGAGCGAACTCGCGGCTCAGGTAGCCGGCCAGGTGCGTGCGCCGGCGGGCGTCGTCGGCGGCGCGCTGGACGCGCGCTGCGGCAACCGTCTTCGGCCGGTCGGCGGACTCGTCCCAGAGCAGCGTGCGGCCATAGCGCACCGACGCGGTCCCGTCGGCGAGCGCATGATGGATCCGCCAGACCAGCGCGCGACGGTCGCCCCGGACCCGCACGAGATCGATTCGCCACAGCGGCCGCCGGCGGTCCAGGCGCTGCTCGAACAGGCGTGCGACGCAGCGGCGCAGCCCGTCGTCGTCGACCGGCTCGTCGTGGTGGTGCTCGACGATGTGGTTGGCGACGCTGAACGCTGGATCTGGCCGCCACGCGGGCGATCCGTCGGGCGCCGTGTCGAGCCGGCGGGTGAGCTCCGGGGCGAGCTCGATGCGCTCGGCGACCCGAGCTCGCAGCTTCGCCAGATCCAGCGAGCCGTCCGCCAACTCGACCACCTTGCAGGTGTGGCCGACAATCGTCGGGCTCTCAATCGCGAGGATCGCGCGATCCTCGGGGCCAAGCGGCTCACAATCGGCCGCGGCCACTCCGAGCGCGCGCTCGGTCACGACGCCGCTTGAGCCATCGCGCGGCCCGCGGTCCGGCCCGAGAAGATGCAGCCGCCGAGGAACGTGCCCTCGAGCGCGTTGTAGCCGTGCACGCCGCCGCCGCCGAACCCGGCGACCTCGCCAGCCGCGTACAGACCGGTCATCGGGGACCCGTCGGCTCGCATCACCTGCGCATCGAGGTTGGTCTCCAGGCCACCGAGCGTCTTGCGGCTGAGGATGTTGCAGCGCACCGCGATCAGCGGGCCATGCTCGGGATCGAGCAGCTTGTGCGGCTTGGCGACGCGGCCGCGGTCGGGCAGGTATGAGCGCGCGTTTCGGATCCCGGTCACCTGCGCGTCCTTGGAGTAGCGATTGTCGATCTCGCGGTCGCGCGCGACGACCACCCGCTCGATGTCCTCGTAGCGCAGCTGCGGGCCGCGGGCGATCTCGTTCATCCCGGCGACCAGCGCGCGCAGGTCGTCGCGCACGACGAAGTCGACGCCGTGGTCCAGAAACGCCTGCACCGGCGCGGGCGGCCCGCTCGAGACCCGGTCGGCGATCAGCTGTCGCCGGTCCTTGCCGGTGATATCGGGGTTCTGCTCTGACCCCGACAGGCTGAACTCCCGCTCGACGATTGACTGGGTCAGCACGAACCACGAGTAGTCATGCCCGGCCGCGAGGATCGCCTTCAGCGTCGAGTTCGTGTCAAACCCCGGGAAGCACGGTGGGTCGAGCCGACGGCCATTGGCGTCCAGCCACAGCGACGACGGCCCCGGAATGATCCGGATCGCGTGATCGGGCCAGATCGGGTTCCAGTTGTGCAGCCCCTCGGTGTAGTGCCACATCCGGTCGGGGTTGATGATGTGGGCTCCAGCCGCCTGCGAGATCTCGAGCATGCGACCATCGACGTGCGCGGGGACCCCCGCGATCATGTGCTTCGGTGCCCGGCCGAGCCGTTTGACCGGCCAGTTGCGTCGGATCAGCTCCTGGTTGTGGCCAATCCCGCCGCTGGCGACGAGCACCGTCGGGGCGCGCAGCTCGAACTCGCCGGCGAGCGTTCGCGAGGACGCCACCCCGCGAGCGGTCGCGCACGGCTCGAGCACCGATCCGCGCGCGCCGATCACGGCGTCGTCGGTGCAGATCAGCTCGTCGACGCGGTGTCGAAAGCGAAACGAGACGAGCCCCTGGCGCTCGGCCTCGAGCACCGGCTCCGCGAACACCCGCACGACCTCCGGACCCGTACCCCAGGTCAGATGGAAGCGAGGCACCGAGTTGCCGTGCCCGGTGGCGCGGCCGTCGCCCCGCTCGGCCCAGCCGACCAGCGGCAGCACCCGCAGCCCCAGCTCGCGCAGATAGCTGCGCTTGTCGGTCGCGGCGAAGTGCACATACGCCTCGGCCCAGCGGCGGGGCCAGTAGTCCTCGGGGCGATCGAACTGCGCCGATCCCATCCAGTCCTGCAGCGCCAGCGCCAGCGAATCGTGGATCCCGAGCCTGCGCTGCTCGGGGCTGTCGACGAAGAACAGGCCTCCGAGCGACCAGAACGCCTGACCGCCGAGGTGGCCGCGGTTTTCCTGGTCGAGCACCAGCACCCGGCGCCCAGCCTGGACCAACTCATGGGTGGCGACCAGCCCCGCGAGACCGGCGCCGATGACAATCGCATCCGGGTCGTGCATCGCGACCATTATCTGCCACCGACGCGTGACGGCGCTGACGGCCCTCGAGGTCGCCGCGACACCAGTCACTCCTCCAGCTGCTCAGACAGCGCCAGCCAGCGCTCCTCCAGTCCCGATCGATCGTCCGCGAGCGCGTGCTGCCGGGCCGCGAGCTGCTGCAGCTGCGCCGCGTCGGTCGCGACCGCGAGCATCTGCTCGGCCAGCTCGGCGTCGTCGCGCTCGATCCGCTCAAGCTCGCGTTCGACACGGCGACGCTCACGTTGCAGCTGCCGGTCCTGGCGCTCGGCGGCGCGCCGCACGAGGTTCGCCGAGGGCTCGTCGGCGCGCGGGCCTGGACCCGTCGCCGCCGGTGCCTCGACGCGCAGCGACAGGTACTGATCGACGCCGCCCGGGAGCTGTCGCAGGGCGCCGTCGCCGAGCAGCGCGAACAGGTCGTCGCAGACCCGTTCGGTGAAATAGCGGTCGTGGGAGGCGACGACCAGCGTGCCGGGCCACGAGTCCAGCAGATCCTCGAGCGCGGTCAGCGTGTCGATATCCAGGTCGTTGGTCGGCTCGTCGAGCAGCGCCACGTTCGGCTCTGACATCAGCAGCGCCAGCAGCGCCAGCCGACGTCGCTCGCCGCCCGACAGATCGCCGGTCAGCGTCCGCAGCCGCTCCCCCGTGAAACCGAAGCGCTCCGCGAGCCTGCCCGCCGTCAGCTCCTCGCCGGTTGAGGTCACGATTGCACCGCGGATCTGCTGCACGGCTTCGAGCACGCGCACGCCCGACGGCAGCTCGGCGACCGTCTGCGAGAGCACGCCGAGCCGTACCGTCTGCCCGCGCGTGACCTCGCCGGTGTCCGGTGCCAGCTCGCCCGCGAGCAACCGCAGCAGGGTCGTCTTGCCGGATCCGTTGGGCCCGAGCAGCCCGACGCGCTGACCGGGACTCAGCCGCCAGGTCACGTCGCGCAGCACGCTGCGCCCCGGATACTCGAACCCGACCGCGACCGCGTCGATCACCCGGTCGCCCAGCCGCGCCATCGCGAATCGCTGCAGCGCGAGCGGATCGCGCGCCGGCGGCTCGTCGGCGATCAGTGCGTTCGCTGCGTCGATTCGGAAACGTGGTTTGGAGGTCCGCGCCGGGGGGCCGCGCCGCAGCCACGCAAGCTCCTTGCGTACGAGCTGGCGCCGGCGATCCTCGCGGGCGGCCGCGACCCGCTCGCGCTCGGCGCGCGCCAACACGTACGCGGCGTAGCCGCCCTCGTGACGTTGCACGCCGCCGTCGGTCAGCTCCCAGGTTCGCTGGCAGACGGCGTCAAGGAACCAGCGGTCGTGGGTGATCACGAGCAGCGTGCCGCGACGTGCCGCGAGATGGTCGGCCAGCCAGCGGATCCCGTCGAGGTCGAGATGGTTGGTCGGCTCATCGAGCAGCAGCAGTGCGGGGTCGTCCAACAGAGCCCGCGCCAGCGTCAACCGCCGGCGTTCACCGCCCGAGAGCGTCGCCAACTGCGTCTGCGGACCATCCGTGAATCGCTCGAACCAACGCGCGCCGAGCAGCCCGTCGAGCACCCCACGGATCCGCGGATCGCCGGCCCATTCGTGCCGGCGCCGATCGCCGAGCAGCTCGGCCGCGACGGTCTGCTGGTCCGCCGGTCGGTCGTGCTGAGCGACCAGCTCGATCGTCAGCTGGGCGGTTCGTGTGATCAGCGCCCGCGTCGGGCTGCTCGGCGCCCGCGATCAGTCGCAGCAGCGTCGATTTGCCGGCGCCGTTTGCGCCGACGACGCCGATCCGCTCGCCCTCGTTGACTCCGAGCGTCAGCCCGTGCAGCAGCTCGAGCCCACCGAAGCCCTTGACGACCGCATGGAGGTTGACGAGGTTGCGTGGCGCGATCCGGCCTAGGTTATGAGCCCCGTGGCCCCCGCCGGCTGTATAACTCTGTGGGACCAGGGGCGACGGGGGTTGCCGGATTTCTTCATCTCAGCTGCGCGCGAGGACAGCGCGTTCGTGCGGCGACTCGGTGCCGCGCTGGCGCAGCGTGGTCGCGACCCATCGACCACCACCGATCAAGGGACATGCGCGCCCGGATCTGACACGGTAGCCGCCGATGCGTGAGTGCCCCAACTGCCATCGCCCGACGCCCGATGACAACTTCTGCGTGCGCTGCGGCGTGCCGCTCGGCGACGACACGCCGCCGCCCGACGCGCGCTCCCGAGGGCAGTTCGCGGCCGCGCCGGCGCAGCGGCGCAACGCACCCTGGTTCGTCTCGACCCTGTTCCCGCAGCTCCCGCGGCACTCAGAGCGGCACTTCCGGATCGCGGTCGCGCTCGGGACCGGGCTCGTGATCGCGCTCGCCGCGGCGCGGCTGTATCCGGTGGCGGTCGTCGTCGCGGCGTTGCTGATGCCGCTGTTGACGATCCTCTACTTCTACGACGTCGACATCTACGAGCAGTCGCCGCTGTGGGCGCTCGGCTGGACGCTCGGCTGGGGCGCGGCCGCCGGCGTCGGCGTCGGTCTGCTGGCACGGGCGCTGTACCCGAGCGGGTTTGCGCTGATCGACAGCGGCTCCAGCGAGCTGCTGATCCGCGGCGGGTTGATCGTTCCGGCGATCGGCGTCGCGGCGATGCTCGTCGGACCGGTCGCGCTGCTGCGCTACCGCGAGTTCAATGAGACGCTCGACGGCGCGAGCTTTGGCGCGGCGACCGCGGCGGCGTTCTCGGCCGCGCTCGCGGTCGTCGCCGGCGTCGGTTCGCTGCGCAGCGGCCTGCGGCCACAGGGTGCGCAGCTGCCGTGGATCGAGCGGCTGCTGGCGCTCGGGGTGCTGACGCCGGTGCTGTCGATGACCGCGATCGGGATCGCTGCCGCGGCGATGTGGCTGCGCTTGCGCGCCCCGATCGCCGACCGCGGCCGGCTTGGACCGGCCGGCAACCCCGCGGTCGCGATCCCGATCGCATTCGCGCTGGTGATCGCGGGAGCCGCGCTCGAGCCGCTGCTGTCGACGGGACTGTGGCTGCTGGCGCTGGCCGTGCTGTGCCCGATCGGTCTGCTGCTGCTGCGTCGTGCGATCCACATCGGGCTGCTCGAGGAGTCCGACGAGATCCCGATCGGTCCGGAGATCGTCTGCGCCAACTGCGGCCATCGGACCGCCACGCACACGTTCTGCGGCAACTGCGGGATCGCGCTGAAAGCGCTGCCGAGCGCTGCCCGAGCCGGCGACGAGGTCCTGCAGGGCGCGGCTCCCGGACGGGTCGCTGCGGTTGGCCTGGCGGCGAGGCTGGCGCTGTACGTGGCGGCGCTGGCGGTGATCGCCGGCGTCGCGGCGCTCGTCGCGGTGCTGTCGGCACCGCCGGCACGAACGCCCGCCTGCCGGCCGGGGATCCCGTGCGGCGCGCCACCGACCCCGCAGCCGCAGGCGCTGACCGCGGCGGTCGACCCGCCGTTCGCCGGATATCGGTCGTGGCAGAGCTCGAGCCTCGGCTACTCGTTGACCTACGACCCGCACTATTGGCAGCTGGAGGGCGAGAACACCGGCAGCATCGAGTTGCAGGGCGGCGACGGCGTCTCGACGATCGTGATCAACGGGACGAGCGCCCGCACGACCCCGGCGGCGCTGATCGTGGGCAAGCTCGACGCGCTGCGCGGTGACCTGCTCGGATTGCAGTCAGACACGAGTCCCGCCGACCAGTTGCTCGGCAGTCACGTCGGGACCGTGAGCGGGCTCGGCAGCGTCTACCGCGGCACGATCAACACCCCACAGGCTCCCGACACGACCGTCCCGATCGCGCTGATCGGCGCGTCGGATGGGCGGCTGACGATCGTCGCGACGGTGGTCGCCGATCCTCACAACGTCGCGTTCATCTACCAGCAGGCGGATGCGATCATCGCCTCGATCCAGTGGGGATCGGGATGAGCCGGCGCACCTGCTTGGCGGCGTTGCTGGTGCTGGTTGCGCTCGCCGCGTCCGGATCGGCGCTCGCCTCGACGGGGTCGTCCGCGCACCCGTCGCGAGCGCACGTCACCGGCCGGCTGCCCGCGCGAACGCCGGTCAGCTTCACCTTGCTGTTGCGCGCTCGGCACGGCGCCCGGTTCGCTCGCTCGCTGGCCGGGATCGAGGACCCCGGATCGCCCCGCTTTCGCTCGTTCATCGGCCCGCGCCGGTTCGGCCGCCGGTTCGGACTCGGCGATCGGTCGCTGACTGCGCTGCGCGCTGGGCTGCGCAACCACGGGCTGACCGTCACCGCGGCCTACCCGCAGCGAACCGCGCTGACCGTCCGCGGCTCGGCCGCCGCGGTCGGCCGCTGGCTGCACGTTGGCTTTGTCACCGTCGCCGGCCGCGCCGGACAACGCTGGCACGCGCCGATCGGCCATCCCCGGCTGCCGCCGGCGGTGCGCGGTGCGGTCGCAGCCGTCGCCGGACTCAGCAATCGCCCGGTGCTGCATCCGGCGATCGGCGTCCCGTATGGCGGGCTGACCCCGACGTCCGTCGCCGACGCATACGACGTCGGCGCAATGCATCGCGCGGGCTTCCTCGGGCAGGGGATGCGGATCGCGATCATCTCGTTCTCGGACTACGACCACTCCAACCCGTCGACGTTCGAGCAGCGCTACGGGCTCGGGGGTCCGGCACCGGAGATCATCAAGGTCGACGGGGGCACCGGCTCGCAGTCAGGCGCCGACGAGGCCAATCTCGACATCGACGTCGTCAAGATGATTGCGCCCGACGCCCAGATCCTGTTCTACGAGGCGCCGCCGACGGCCTCGGCGTACCCGGACATGATCAACCGGATCGTCGCCGACGGCCAGGTTTCGATCATCAGCTCGAGCTGGGGCTCGTGCGAGCGCCAGACCGACCCGGCGGTGATCGCGGCCAACCAGCGCGCCTTGAAGGCCGCGACCGCCGCCGGCATCTCGATGTTCGTCGCGACCGGCGATTCCGGCGCCTACGACTGCCAGTCATCCGATCTCTCCGATCACCGCTTGACGGTCGACTCACCGGCGGCGAGCGCCTACGCGATCGCCGTCGGCGGCACCCGCCTGAACCTCTCTCCAGCCGACCGCTACGAGAGCGAGAGCGCCTGGAACGACCCGCTGTCCAACGCCGGCGGAGGCGGTGGTTTCACGACGATCGACCCTCGGCCGAGCTGGCAGAGCGGGCCGGGCGTCGACACCTCGATCGACAAGCGCGGGCTTCCGGACGTGTCGGCCGACGCCGACCAGGCGACCGGCTGGTCGACCTATGACGCGGGCAACTGGGGCCAGGCCGGCGGGACCAGCGCCGCGACCCCGTTCTGGGCGGCCTCGATGCTGCTGATCCAGCAGTACGTCGACAGTCGCCACCTCGGCCGGATCGGATTCGCCGATCCGATCCTGTACGCATTGGCCCGCAGCCACCAGCCGTATCCGTCGTTCCACGACGTCACGACCGGCACCAACCGCTACTACGCGGCGCATCGCGGATGGGATCCCGCGACGGGACTGGGATCGCCCGACGTCGACGGCCTGGCGCACGACATCGCGGTGTTCCTCAGTCGGCGCTCCTGATACACACAGGCGATGCCGACCAGACGGGTCGTGATCGACCACATCAGCGTTGGCGTGCGCGATCTCGCCCGCAGCCGTGAGTTCTACGCCAAGGCGCTGGCCCCACTCGCGTTCGTCGAGCACGGACCGTGGCGCGCGGGCGCTCGCGACACGATCTTCGGCACCGAAGCCGACGACGACTTCGCGATCTCACTCGAGTACCGACCGGCCGGCGGTTCGGTGCACGTCGCGTTCGCGGCCGACAGCCGCGAGCAGGTCGACGACTTCTACCGGGCGGCACTGGCGGCCGGCGGCGTCGATAACGGGGCGCCCGGCCCGCGGCCCGAGTACTCGCCCGGGTACTACGGTGCGTTTGTGCTCGACCTCGACGGCAACAACGTCGAGGCCGTCTTTCACGACCGCTGAACGTGCCTGCGCCACCGGCGCGCTGCCGTTGGCCACCTGGACCCAACCATCCCAACGGTGCGGCGGCTACGTCGTCGCCAACTCTCGCAGTGCCTGATCGAGCGTGGCGACGAACAACTCCCCGTCGGCATCGGTGATGCACAGTGGCGGCTTGACCTTGAGCACGTTGCCGTGGTCACCGGTCGGCTGCACGATCACCCCGAGCTCGCGCATCCGCTCACAGACCCAGCGGGCATGGACGGGGGCCGGCTCCCGGGTGGTGCGGTCGACGACCAGGTCGACGCCCTGATAGAGGCCGCGTCCATGCACCGCCCCGATCAGCTCGTGGTCGTCGGCCAGCGCCTGCAGCGCCTGGTTCAGCCGCGACCCGACGCGCAGGGCGTTGTCCTGCAGGCCCTCCTCGGCGATTGCGTCCAGCACCGCGATCCCAACCTCACACGACACCGGGCCGCCGCCGGTTGAGGAGAAGAACGCCGCGCGCCGGCCGAGCGCATCGGCGATCTCGGCGCGGCAGATCACCGCGCCGACCGGATGACCGTTGCCGGTCGCCTTGGCGACCGCGACGATGTCGGGCACGACGCCCTCGTGTTCGAACGCCCAGAACGACGAACCGGTGCGACCGTAGCCGACCTGGATCTCGTCGGCGATGCAGACGCCGCCGGCCGTGCGAACCGCTTCGTAGGCGCCGGCGAGATAGCCCGCGGGCGGCTGCACTCCGCCCTGGTTGCCGAGCAGCGGTTCGGAGATGAACCCCGCCACCCCGCCGCCGCCGACCGCCTCGGCGACCGATGCCACGTACGCGGCGGCATCGCCGCCGAACACACCCCGATACGGGTCCGGCTGCGCGGCCAGGTGAACGAACGACGGCAGCGTGTCGCGCCAGACCGGGTTGTCGGGTCCACTGCACAGCTCGAACACGGCCGAGGTCCAGCCGTGGTAGGCGCCCCGCAGCGCGACCAGGTCGCGGCGGCCGGTGTAGACCCGCGCCAGCTGCAGCGCAAGGTCGGTCGCCTCGCTGCCGGAGTTGACCAGGAATACGCGGTCAAGTCCCGCCGGCGTCAACGCCGTCAGCCGTTCGGCGTACTCGGTCATCGAGTCATACAGGAATCGCGAGTTCGTGTTCAGCAGCCGGAACTGGCGCGCCGCGGCCGCCGCGACGCCCGGATGCGCGTGCCCGACGATCGCGACGTTGTTGATCATGTCCAGGTAGGGCCGGCCGTCGGCGTCATACAGGTACTGGCGCCGGCCGCGGACGATCTCCATCGGCCTCGCGTAGTACAGCTCCTGGGCGCCGGCCACGACCGCGGCGCGGCGCGCGCGTGCGGCCGCCGCGTCCGGTGGCGGCGGTGCCGCCACGTCCGCGCCGAGCAGCGGCGACGGATCTGGACACAGCCCGAGCCACGCCTCCCGCAGCCGCGGGTCGCCAAGCCCCGGCTGACCCGCCGCCGTCGCCAGCTGCACGTGCACGCGGGTGGCACCGCCGTCGGAGCGTTCGGCGACGTGCCCGACGACCGCGCCGGCGCTGACCGTACCGCCGGTCACAGCCAGCGGTTCGATTCCGGCCAGTCGTAGGCAGCGGCCCGGCGCCAGCGACAGCGTCAGCTCGCGCTCGCCGCGGGCCTCGACGATCGCGGTCAGCGGCGCACGCACGGCGGTGCCGGCCGCCGCGAACAGATCGGCACCGAGGTGCAGCGTCTCGGGTGCCGCTTGGGCCGGCTCACCGGCCGCCGTCAGCCGCACCTCGCCCCAGCGCCCGATCGTGGCGCGCTGCCCATGGACGGCGGCGGCGACCGCCCGCGGGTCAGACCAGTCGCCATCATGCAACGCGTCGCCCGTGATCGACAGGTCAAGCGCGCGTGGACGCAGATCGGCGAGCACCGGCAACGGTTCGCGCTCGCGCAGCAGCGCCGGCAGCGGGTCGTGGGCGACTGCCGGCCGGCCGCACGCGACCCGGATCGCCGCCTGCGCGAGCCCCGGCGCCAACGCCATCAGCACCTCGATCGCCCGCCAGTCGCCCGCGTACTGATCGACCGTGTAGCCGCTTCCGGACGTCAGTCGCATCTGGCGACTCGAGAGCGCCGCGCAGGCGGCCGCGCGACCGAGGATCAGCGGCCAGATCCAATCCAACTCGACGTCGGTGGGCGCCGCCAGCTCGGTGAATCCGTCCAGCACCGCGAGCAGCGCGTGCAGCGGCTCGGGCAGCGTTCGGCAGGCGATCGCGACGCACGCGTTGGCGAGCTCGGCGATCCGCCAGCTGCGGGTGGTGTCGCCGAAGTCGATCAACCCGCTGAGGCGCACTGCGCCGTCGTCGGCCGCGGTCGCGAGCAGGTTGTAATCGGTGACGTCACCGTGGATCACCTGCAGCTCGGGCTCCGGCGCTCCCGCCTCGAACATCGCGCGCAGCGGCGCGACCGCGGCCTCGAGCGCCGCGCGCTGGTCATCGCCGGGCCCCGGCGGCTCGCTGCAGACGCCGTCGACGACCTCGGGCGCGAACCGCGGATCCCACTTGGACCGCACCGGCGCGACCGCGCTTGCGAGCCCGTCCAGCGCACGCGCGCTCGCCGCCGCGACCGTGCCGATCGCGCGCAGGACCGAGTCGTCCAGCCGCGCGATCTCGGTCAGCGGCACGCCCGGCACCCAACTCAGCAGACGCACCCGGTGACCGTCGGCCTCGACGATCTCCTCGCCCGAGACCGCGGCGATCGGTGCCGGAATCGCTACGCCGATCCGCTCGTCGCCGGCCAGCCGCGCCAGCACCTCGTGCTCGGCCTCGAGCGGCGGTCGGGCCTCGGACGGGCCGGCGATCTTGAGCACGTAGCGCTCGCCGCCCACGTCGACGCGCAGGTTCTGATCCTCGTAGCTGCCGAGCTCGACGATCCGGTCGGGCACAAGCCGCCAGCAGCGCTCGAGGATCACCGTTGCCTGCGCGGCGGTCAGCTGCGGCGTCGCGGTCGGGGCCATCGCCGGCGAACCCTACGCCAGCGTCGCCGTCGGGCCCGGCGCGACCGCCACACGGGAGCTGGGCATCAAAGCGAACTGTGGCTTCGCTTATGTGCCCAGCAGCTGCGCTAAGCTACGATGCATAGGTAAATCACTATTGTCATTAGCACACCATCGAGAAAGGTTCGCTCATGTCCGACGTCACTCGCATCGCCCGGTTGGGCGCGGTCAACTGCTACCTCGTCCGCGAGGACGACGGCCTCACGCTGATCGACACGATGATCGGCGGCAGTGCCAAGAAGATCCTCGCCACGGCCGACTCGCTCGGCGCGCCGATCGTGCGGATCGTGCTCACCCACGCCCACAGCGATCACATCGGGTCACTTGACCAACTCCACGAGCTGCTGCCCGACGCCGAGGTGCTGATCTCGTCGCGCGATGCGCGGCTGCTGCGCAAGGACACCTCGCTGGACCCCGAGGAGCCGCAGGTCAAGCTGCGCGGCGGGATCCCCGGGGCCAAGACGACCCCGACGCGGACCTTCGAGGACGGCGCGATCGTCGGCTCGCTGCGCGTGATCGCGACTCCCGGCCATACGCCGGGTCACGTCGCCCTGCTCGACACCCGCGACCAGACGCTCTACTGCGGCGACGTCTATGCGACGCTGGGCGGCGTGGCGACGTCGGCAAAGCTGAACTGGAGGTTTCCGTTGACGGCGTCCGCTACCTGGCACAAGCCGACCGAGCTCGAGAGCGCCAAGCGGCTGCTGGAACTCGCGCCCCCGCGCCTGGCGCCCGGGCACGGCAAGGTGGTCGACTCGCCGCGGCAGGCGATGGCGAAAGCGGTCAGCCGGGGGGTCTGATGGCGCGGGCCGGGCTCGACACGACACGGGTTCTCGACGCAGCCGCAGCGATCGCCGACGCCGACGGCCTCGGGGCGGTCAGGCTCGCGCGGGTGGCTCAGGTCCTCGGCGTGCGCGCACCGTCGTTGTACAACCATGTCGAGGGTCTTCCGGGGCTGCTGCGGCTGCTGACGCTGCGCAGCATCGGCGAGCTCACCGACGCGATTCGCGATGCCGCGGTCGGCCGCTCGGGCCCCGACGCGCTGCGCGCCGTTGGACACGCGTACCGGGCGTATGCGCAGGCGCATCCGGGGCGTTACGCGTCGACTGTGCGGGCGCCCGATCCCGACGACGCCGCGCTGTCGGCCGCTGCCGCTCGGGGAGTCGAGGTCCTGACCGCCGTCGTCGCGGCCTGGGGATTCGATGACGACGCCGCGCTGCACCGGGTGCGCGTGGTCCGCGCCGCGCTGCACGGCTTCATCACGATCGAGGCCGACGGCGGGTTCGGCCTGCCGCTCGATCTCGGCGAGTCGTTCGAGTTGGTGCTCGACACGCTCGTGGCCGGGCTCGGTAACGCCCGGCTGTAGCGATGTGAAGATCAGGTTGCGATCTCCGCTTTGTGTGACCGATTGCGAACAAGCGTTCGCGGCCGCGTCTCAAGCTCGATTCACGTTGCCCACCCTGCTCGACAACAATCCCGAGAGTCTCGCCGCAGCGTCGGAGCACCTCGCGTCCAAGCGCCGCCGGATCGCGGAGCTGCTGGAGTGGTGCGCCGCGCTGCTCGTGCTCGGCATCGTGTTCTGGCTGGCCGGCTACCGGCATCTGGCGTTTGGGGTGGGCGCCGGCGCGGTCGCCGCGCTCGCGATGTGCGCGCTCACGTTCGACGACCGGCGTCGACTGCTGGTCTCGCTCGTCGCCCAGGGTGACGCCAACTCGATCCCCGAGGTGCGGGAGCTCGCGCAACGCCTGGCCCACGACCCGGACGAGCGCCGCCGGATCGCGTCGTCGTTGCGTACCGCCGTCCGGGCCGCCACCACCAGCGGCCGCGCGCCGATGATCGTGGCCACCGGCCGGGTCAACTCGTTCGCGCCGCGGCTGCTCGCACTCGCGGACGCGATCGGTGACGAGCGCCGTGCCGTGAGTCCGCCCGCGGTCGCGCTGTGCCGACGCCTGTTGACCGATGGCGCCGGCTCGCCGCTGTATAACCCGCAGCTGCCTGAAGGCGAGCTCGAGCGGGTGCTGGCAGCGGTCGAAGCCGGGATCGAGCCGGCGGCTGACAAGCCGGCGGCGGGTGCAGTTCCCGTCGCGCGCTGACCGACTCAGCCGGAGAGCTTGAAGACCGTGCCGGTGACGGTGTCGACCGCGATGTCGGCGCCGCCCGAAAGCGTGAAGATGTAGCACGTATCCGTCTCGGGGCGCCGTGTGCACGACGCTGCCCGGCTGCTTACGCGACCGGAGCTGTCGCCGGTGGCTGCTTGCCAGCCGGTGCCGGACTGGTCTTGACCCCAGCACCGAGCGTGTAGGTCAGGTGTCCGCCTAGCCATCCGCCTGCACCAAGTGCGCCGGAGCCAACGAGCGAGAGCAGTTTGCCGCGCCCGCGCGCGCCTCGTTTGCGCGCCGAGTAGGAGCCGAGCATGAGCGCCACGGCCGTCGCGTTGGCGGCGGCGTGAACGAGCCCCGAGCGGCGCACCTGGGCGTGTTCCTGCTCTGAATCGGCCCAGTCTGACCAGCCGCTGGCGGCGGTCGCGCCCGCGGCGAGCAGCCCGATCAAGATCAGCCGATCCGAGGCTGACTGGCTGTCTTTTCCGCCGGTCCAGTCCAGCAGAACCGAGCTGGTCCAGACGCCGATCGGGATGTCGGTCAGGATCGGGTGGAGTGGGTGACCAAGCCACGCGCCGCTCAGCGCGTCCTTGACCACACCGTCCCCAACTCGTTGTCGGACGGTCCGGCCAGCTGCCTGTCCTAGACCGTCGAGCGTCTCGTCTGACTCGAGCTTCGCGGCGAGCGCATTCAGTGGCGAGGAAGTCATTCCTCACGTCTACCCGCTGCTTCGCAACTCACTCACGACCCTACGCTGACCGACCGACGATTGACGGGTTCAGTGGTCACCAACGAGCGGTCGAGGGGGACGGCGCGCTCGTCGACCTCCGCGTGGCTCCGTGACGGCACGCAAGAGCCACCTGCTCAGGCGTCCTCATCCGCGATCTCGGCGATCGTGCGGCCGGTCTTGACCGACTCCGATTGCGTGCTCTGGGGATTGCGCCGCGCGTCGGCTGCCTCGTCGCGGCGCTTGATCAGCAGCCACTGCGGCTTGGCGGCCGATGAGCCGGATCCGTCGTGCATCCGCTGCAGGGTGTAGCCGCCGGTCAGCTTCTGCCCGTCTAACCAGATGCGGAGATGCCCGGCCTCGATCGCCTCGCTCATCGACCGGTTCTCGTCGAGGTTTCGGTAGCTGCCCGTGTCCCAGACCAGCACCGTTCCCCGGCCATATCCCTCTTCGATCGCTCCCTCGAAATCGCCGTAGTCGAGGCGATGGTCCTCGACCTGGACCGCCAAACGCTTCTCCCGTGGATCGGTCGACGGCCCCTTGGGCACCGCCCAGGACTTCAACACGCCCTCGACCTCGAGCCGGACGTCGTAGTGCAGGCTCGAGGCGTCGTGCTTGTGGATGACGAACCGCGGATCGCTCACGCCGAGACCGGTCTACCCGCGAGCCCGACCGACAATCTGATCGATGTGCGTGGTCTGTCTCAGCGGGTATCCCCATCGTCACCAGTTCGACGAGAGGAGCGACCATGGCCAAGGATCACGGCCCCAGCGTCAAGGACGACAAGCAGTACGAAGGGCTGCGCAAGAAGGGTATGAGCAAGTCGCGCGCGGCCGCGATCGCGAACACGCCCGACGCCTCGAGCAAGGGCGGCAAGCACTCGGGATCTGGCCAGAGCAGCGGTCAGAGCCGCAAGAGCAGCGGGTCGGGCAGCGGCGGCAACCGCGCCCAGAAACAAGCCGCCGGACGCAAGGGCGGCAAGAAGTCAAGCTGAGCGAGACACAAGCCCAGGAGGCCCAGATGACCGAGACGACCCAAGTACCCACGATCATTCTCAACGACGGGCGCGATATCCCGCAGCTCGGGTTCGGCGTCTTTCAGATCCCGCCAGAAGACACGGCTGCGGCGACGGCCACCGCCCTGGAGGTCGGATACCGCCATATCGACACCGCCGAGATGTACGGCAACGAGGGCGAGGTCGGCCAAGCGATCACCGACGCTGGTCTGGCTCGCGACCAGGTCTGGGTGACCTCCAAGCTCAACAACGGCTATCACCGGCCCGACGACGCGCGGCGGGCGTTTGCGGACACGCTGGCCAAGCTCGGCCTTGACTTTGTCGACCTGTTCCTGATCCACTGGCCGCTGCCTACGCGCTACGACGGCGACTACGTGTCGACGTGGAAGACGCTTGAGGAATTTCACGCTGACGGCCGCGCTCGCTCGATCGGCGTCTCCAACTTCCAGGTGCCCCACCTGCAGCGGCTCGCTGCCGAGTGCGACGTCGTCCCCGCGGTGAACCAGATTGAGCTGCATCCGTATTTCCTCAACGACGAGGTGCGTGCCTACGGCCAGGGTCAGGGGATCGCCACCGAGGCGTGGTCGCCGATCGCTCAAGGCGGGGTGCTTGAGGACGAGACGATCACCGAGATCGCCCGACGGGTTGACCGCAGCCCCGCTCAGGTCGTGCTGCGCTGGCATATCCAGCGCGACACGATCGTGTTTCCCAAGTCGGTGACCGAGTCGCGCGTCAGGGAGAACTTCGCGCTGTTCGACTTCGACCTCAGCGATCAGGACATGGCGGCGATCACCGGCCTGGACAAGGGTGAGGACGGGCGCACCGGACCGAACCCCGACACGTTCGACATGATCCCCGACGAGAATTGACCGCCACCGGGGAGGCGCGCGCAAGCAACTCGTCAGGGCCAACTCGTGCTGGACACTCGGAGCTTGCAACAACTTCGCTTGAGTTCACGTTGACCGCGCGATCGGACAGTCCGGCACCACGAAACGATCCCGAACGACCGATCGCAAGTTGCGGTCTTCGTGTCGGTGGCGGAGATGCGCGACCACCTGGACCAGACCCGACTGCGATAACGGAGGCCCGATGACCGCGTTCGGCTACACGATGATGACCGAGCAGTCCCGCCCGGATCGCCTCGTCCGCGACGTGGTCGCGGCGGAGGCCGCCAGCTTTGATTTCTCGGTCTGCTCTGATCATTACCAGCCTTGGCTGGCCGAGCAGGGGCACGCCGGTTACGCCTGGTCGATCCTCGGCGCGGCCGCGCACGCGACCGAGACGATCGGCCTGATGACCTACGTCACCTGTCCGACGATCCGGTATCACCCGGCGGTCGTCGCGCAGAAGGCTGCGACGCTCGGAATTCTCTCCGGGGATCGGTTCCGGCTCGGGCTGGGGTCCGGCGAAAACCTCAACGAGCACATCGCAGGTGCGCGCTGGCCGGCGGTCGGCACCCGTCACGCGATGCTCGCCGAAGCGGTGGAGATCATCGGCCGGTTGTTAGACGGAGAGGGCAGCGTCAACTTCCGTGGCGATCACTTTGACGTCGAGCAGGCCAAGCTCTGGGACCTGCCCGCGTCCCGGGTCCCGATCGGGATCGCCGTGTCCGGGCAGGACTCGTGCGCGCTTGCTGGCCGTCTCGCCGACCTGATGATCGCGGTCGAACCGAAGCCGGAGCTCGGCGAGATGTTCGAGGCCGCAGGCGGCGACGGCAAGCCGCGAGTCGGGCAGGTGGCGCTGTCCTATGACCGCGACCGCGAGACCGCGGTACAGCGAGCTCACGATCAGTTCCGGTGGTTCGGGCTTGGATGGAAGGTCAACGCCGACCTCCCCAACCCCGAATCATTCGACGCCGCGACCGCATATGTCACCCCCGGCCAAGTCGCCGAGCAGCTCAGCTGTGGACCTGACTTGGAGGAGCACGTCGAGGCGATCCGTCCGTTCATCGACGCCGGTTTCACCGAGGTCGCGATCGTCCAGATCGGTGGAGAGCATCAGGAGTCGTTTATCCGCTGGGCCGAGGACAGTCTGCTCCCCGCGCTGCGCTCGCTCTGACTGGAGTACGCCGCGGTCAGCCGGTGCTGGGGACCCCCGAGTCGTGCAGGAGATCCTCGTCCTCTTAGTCGCGTTCCCAGCAATCCCACGGTTCGACGATGTTCCACTCAGGACCTTCAGGTAGGACGAGCGGTCGCCGCGGTCGTGCTCGATCGGTCCCCCTCGACGATGGCCGCTCGCGCTCGGCAAGACCGGTGATGCGATCGAGCTGGGCTTGATCCAGCGCCGGAGCGCGATCAGGGATTGAAAACGACCTTGATCATTCCCTGCTCTTTCTTCTGGAAATGTTCGTACGCTTCCGGGTGCGGCCGAGAGCGGGAGATGGTGCGTGGCGAAGCTGTCGACGCCCAGCGGGTCGTCGTCGGTCAGCAGCGGCAGGATCTGGTCGATCCAGGCCTTGACGTTGGCTTGGCCCTGTCGAACCTGGATTTGCTTGTCGAACAGCTGCAGCGTCGGCAGCGGGTCGGCCGCGCCGCCGTAGACGCCGCTGAGCGAGATCGTGCCGCCGCGGCGGACGATCTCGATCGCCGAGTACAGCGCGGCGAGCTTCGACACGCCGAGGTTCTCCATCATCGGCTGCGCCAGCTTGTCGGGCAGCAGCCCGGCGAGCTTGTGCGCGATCCCGGCGACCGGGGAGCCGTGGGCCTCCATGCCGACGGCGTCGATGACCGCGTCGGGTCCACGGCCGTCGGTCAGCTCACGGATCGTCCCGGCGAGGTCGTCGTGCTGTTCGAGATCCAACGCTTCGGTGCCACGAGCGCGCACCCGCGCCAGCCGCTCCGGGACAAGATCGACGCCGATCACGCGCTGGCCGCGGTGCTGGGCGATCCGGGTGGCCATATCCCCAATCGGCCCCAGACCGAGCACGACCAACGTTCCACCATCGGGCACGTCGGCATATTCGACGCCCTGCCAAGCCGTCGGCAGCACATCGGAGAGGAACACGAAGCGATCATCCGGAGGGCCCTCAGGAACCTTGATCGGCAGGAAGTTCCCAAACGGAACGCGCAGCAGCTCGGCCTGTCCGCCCGGCACCTGGCCGTACAGCTTGGTGTAGCCAAACAGCGACGCACCGGTGCCGTACTCGTGCACCTGGGTGGTCTCGCATTGAGAATGCAGGCCGTGTCCGCACATCCAGCAGTCGCCGCAGGAAACGTTGAATGGGATGACGACTCTGTCGCCGACGCTGAGTGCGGTGACGTCTTTGCCGGTCGCCTCGACGATCCCCATCGGTTCGTGCCCGAGCACGTCGCCCGCATCCAGAAACGGGGCCAGCACCGTGTACAGGTGCAGATCTGAGCCGCATAGGCCGGTCGAGGTGACCCGGACGATGATGTCCGTCGGATCCTGGATCTGAGGGTCGGGGACTTCGTCGACACGGACGTCCGAGACGCCCTGCCAGGTGAGCGCTTTCATGCGTCGGGGCTACCCCCGCGGGTTGCCGGTAACAGAAGAAGCGAACGGTACGGCGGCCTACGGGCGCTTTCCAACGCCGGTAGCGGTCGCTCGCAGGCCGCCGCCCCGACCCGATGGTCGACTGGAACCCGACGCCCCCGACAATCCCGATCCGCACAGGATCGGCGAGCACTCCGACGGCCACCAGTGCGCCGATGAGCTGTCGTGCCGTCCAGGCAATTCGGGCCTCGTGATCTCGGCATACGTGCGCGCTAGCGTCGCGCGTCGCAAAATTCGCTGACCGTCGCGGCGTCGCTACAGCTCGTCTGGCAGCTCAAAGCGTTCCAGTAGCCGCTGCCCGTAGAAACGCGTGATCGACTCGATCCCGTCCGGGCGGGCCGAGATCACGAACAACCCCGCAAGCCGGAAACGTCCGCCTGACTCGATCAGGTAGCCGTAGCCCGGCTGTAGGTTGGCACCAACCGCCAGCAGCCGCCACGCGCTCGCGCGGCGCAGTTGCCGGTCTCGCAGAAACGCTCCGATCGCCGCGCGCCCCTGGTACCACTCGGGCTCGGGCGGCATGCTGATCCGCGCATCGTCGGTCAGCAACTCCACGACCGCGTCGATGTCGTCGCGCTCGAGTGCGTCGGCGAAGCGGACGACCAGCTCGTGACCGGCGGGCAGGTGCAGCCGCTCGCGCTGCCCGGGCGCGCGTGCAGCCACCAGTGAGCGCGCGCGCGCGAGTGCGCTGTTGACCGACGCTCGGGACGCTCCCAGCATCTCGGCGACCTCCTCGGCGTGGAAGCCGAGCACATCGCGCAGCACGAGCACCGCGCGTTGGCGGGCTGGCAGTTGCTGCAACGCAGCGACGAACGCGAGCGCGACCGTCTCCTTGAGCTCGTAGCGGGCCTCGGGTCCGGGCTCGGCATCGACGAGCCGCTCGAGCAGGCGATCGGGATACGGCTGCAGGTAGGGGACCTCGCCGTAGGTCTCGCGCGGGGCGATCGCGGCGACCGGCCGGCGGTCACGATCGCGCAGCGCGTTCAGGCAGCGGTTGGTCGCGATCGTGTACAGCCAGGTCCGCAGGGACGAGCGACCCTCGAACTGATCGAGCGCGCGCCAGGCGGCGAGCATCGTCTCCTGCAGCAGGTCCTCGGCGTCCTGCAGCGAGCCGATGATTCGGTAGCAGTGCAGCTGCAGCTCTGGCCGATGCGGCTCGGTCAGCTCGGCAAACGCCAGCTCGTCGCCGTGTTGTGCACGGGCCAGCCGGCTGCGCGCCCACCGTTCGGTGTCGGTCATTTCGTCCATCAAAGCTAAGGACACCACCCCGCGCCGAAATTGATCGCTGAATCGGACGGATTGCTCGGTGTCTGCATCGGAGAACGACCTCACGACCTGTCAGGAGCCTTCCGTGACCTCGACCTCCCCCATCTTGAAGACCCAGCGCTGGGTGCTCGGCATCAGCTCGATCGCTGCGCTGATGGTCGCGCTCGACGTGCTCGTCGTCTCGACCGCACTGGGCGCGATCCGCCACCAGTTCGGCGCTTCCGCAGACACGCTGGAGTGGACCGTCAATGCCTATGGACTGAGCTTCGCCGTGCTGCTGATCCCGGCCAGCGCGCTGGGCGACCGACTCGGCCGCCGCCGGTTATTCGCGGCGGGCTTAGGCTTGTTCGCGGTCGGCTCGGCCGCGTGCGCACTGGCGCCGACAATCGGACTGCTGATCGCCGCGCGCGCGCTGCAGGGCTCGGCCGCAGCGGTGATCTCGCCGCTGTCGCTGTCGCTGTTGGGCGCCTCGTTTGCGCCGTCGCAGCGCGCCAAGGCACTCGGGCTCTATAGCGCGATCACCGGCATCGCCGTGCTCGGCGGACCCGTCGTCGGCGGCGCGATCACGCAGGGAATCTCGTGGCAATGGGTGTTCTGGATCAACGTGCCGATCGGGCTGCTCGCGATCCCGCTGACGCTGACGCGGATGCCGGAGAGCTTCGGACCACGCCGCCGGATCGACCTCGGAGGACTGGTGCTGGTCGCGCTCGCGACGTTCGGGACCGTCTGGGGACTGATGCGCGGCAACGACGCCGGCTGGGCCAGCGCCGAGGTGATCGGCAGCCTCGCCGGCGGGCTTGTGCTGCTGGGCGCGTTCGTCGGCTATGAGCGTCGTCGGTCTGAGCCGATGCTGGCGCCGTCGCTGTTTGGCTCGCGGACCTTCTCGGCCGGTAACGCCGCCAACTTCCTGCTGTCGGCGTGTCTGTTCGGCGCGGTCTTCTTCATGGCCCAGTTCCAGGAGCTGGCGCTCGGGCAGGGACCGCTGTCGGCCGGACTGCGGCTGCTGCCATGGACCGCGACCCTGTTCGTGGTCGCGCCGATCGCCGGGAGCCTGGTCAATCGCATCGGCGAACGCCCGCTGGTCACGACCGGGCTGGCGCTGCAGGCGGCCGGCCTCGGTTGGATCGCGCTGATCTCGTCGCCGCGGATGGCGTACGGCTCGATGATCGCGCCGCTGGTGATCGCCGGCGCCGGGATCTCGATGGCGATCCCCTCGGTGCAGAGCGCGGTGATGAACGCGGTCGGCGCCGACGACCTCGGCAACGCGGCGGGGATCAGCATGATGATGCGCCAACTCGGCGGCGCGTTCGGGGTGGCAACCACCGTTGCGGTGTTCGCCGGCGTCGGCGGATATGGCTCCGCGGCGGCGTTCGGCGACGGCTTTCAGTCGGCGCTGATCGTCGCGGCGGGGTTCTCGGCGCTCGGCGCGCTATGCGCGCTGGCGATGTCCCGCCGGCCGGCCGCTGTGGCGCAGCCGATCGAACCCGATGACGCCGACGCGGCCACGCCAGGGCGTCCCCTGGCGGTGTCGTCTTGAGCCCCAGGACAAGGTCGCGGTCCCACATACGTCCAGTTTTTGGTTCGTAAAAGCTGGACATGCGTATGGTCCCCCGCGCGTGGCACCGACTCGGGCAACGGCGCCGCCGCGGGGGCTCGCGGCTGGTCTGGCACTTCTCGCACTCTGCGTGTGCGCGCTGGCGCTGTGCGCGCCTGCGTCCGGACGCGGCCCGGTAGCACGCGCAGCCGCCACCCGCTGCCCGGACCACTACCCGGCCGCGCGCGACCGATCCAATCCGCTGGATCTGCCGACGCCGCCCGGCGTCGATCCCCTGCGCGGGGCGCGCTTGATGGACCCGGGCCCGTCTCGCGGCAACTACGCCGCGACCACGATCGCAAAGCTGCTCGGCATCAACGTCGCGCAGATCCCGCCGACCGAGAGCTGGGCGTCGTTCGAGCGTCAGATCGAGACCGGACCGCCGCAGCGCAAGCTGGCCTCAGACCCCGCGCTCGCGACCAAGGTCGACGAGCTCGCGCTGATCGCCCGGCAGCCACAGGCACAGCGGATCTCCACCTATTCGTGGGGCGGCACGCCATCAGGGATCTTCAAGCAGACGCGCAAGGTGTTCTGCACGATCGAGGCAAGCGATCCGGGGACGATCCCGATCATCTCGACCTACTTCTTGCATCCCAACCTTCACGGCTGCCCGACAACGGCGCAGATCGACGGCTATATGCCGAGGTTCAGACGCCAGATCCGGGCGATGGCGAAGGCGACCGGGCGCCACCCCGCCGTGTATCTGCTCGAGCTCGACGCGATCGGCTCCTCAGGGTGCATCGCCAGACAGGGGGCGATGCCCGCCTGGGAGGCGGCGCTGCGCTTTGAGATGCGCACGGTCGAGGCGCTCCCGCACACGGTCGTCTACGTGGAGGGTGGGTACTCAGACTCGAACACACCCCGGTATGCCGCACGGATTCTCAACGCGGTGCGCGTCCAGCGCATCCAGGGCTTCTTCACCAACGACACCCACAACCAGTGGACCTCCAACGAGGTGCGCTACGGCCTGAGAATCTCCCGTAGGACGGGTGGGGCGCACTTCATCGTCAACACCTCCGACAACGGCCGCGGTCCGAAACTCAACGCTCACCCCGGCCGGCAGGGGGTCGAGGACCTGTGTAACCCTCCCGGGCGAGGGGTCGGAATCCCCGACACGACCGACACCGGCCATCCGACGGCCGACGCGTTTCTGTGGACACACCCACCCGGCATCAGCGGCGGCACCTGCAACGGCGGACCGGGAGGCGGCTTCTGGCCCGCCAAGGCCGAGGCCGAGGCCAGCCGCGCCAACGACCGACTCGGACCGGCAACCCCGAGCCGGCCGTACTACGCGCCGAGACTGTGAGGCCGCTAGCCGCGGCCGCCACGGGAGGGATTTGACCAAAAACACCGAGGCGATTGGCGTTCCCTGATATATCGCCGTTTGCGTCGACCGGACGGGGAGCAAACGGCGATCCAGGACTCCTACCGTCCGGAAAATCCCTCAGCGCCCGGCGGCGATCGAGCAAACGGCGATCCAGGACACCCGAGCTTCCGGGAGGATCCCCGCCCCTCCCCGCCGGCCGCCCCGGCCCGCCGGCCGCCCCTGCCCGACGGACCACGCCTCGCCCGGACCCTGATATATCGCCGTTTGCGCCGACCGGACGGGGAGCAAACGGCGATCCAGGACTCCTACCGTCCGGAAAATCCCTCAGCGCCCGGCGGCGATCGAGCAAACGGCGATCCAGGACACCCGAGCTTCCGGAGGGTCCCCGCCCCTGCGTTGCGCCCGGAGCCGAGGCTCGGCGCCAGCGCGAATGCTGGAGGGGGAAACAAACTCAAACATCGTTTGACAACTCCACCACTCCCGGATCGGTGACGGCCGCGCGCGCCTGCGCGAGCGTCGGCTGCGCGGCGGTGCCGCCCGCGGCCCGGGTCGACAGCTGTCCACAGGCGCAGCCGAGCGCGAGCGCGCACTCGACGTCGGCGCCGTCCAGACGCGCGGCGAGAAACCCGGCATCAAAGGCGTCGCCGGCGCCGACGGTGTCGACCGGCGGCGGGCCGGGCGGCGGGCCGGCCTCGCTGACCGTCCCGTCGGGTGCACAGGCGAGCGCACCGCGGCCGCCGAGCTTGACCGCGACCAGCGGGCCGGCGGCGGCCAGCGCTCGCGCCGCCGCCGCAACGTCCTGCACGTCGGCGAGCTGCCGCGCCTCGGCGGCATTGGGCAGCAACACGTCGAGCTCGCCCAGCAGCGGCCGCAGGCCGTGATCCCACTCGCCGCTCGGGTCCCAGTTGGGGTCAAGCGACGTGCTGGCGCCGTGGCTCCTGGCGCGGGCCAGCAGCGCGGCCGCTCCGGGCCACAGCGCCCGCTGCATGAACCAGGCGGCGACGTGGACGTGTCGGGCCCGGCTCAGCAGCTGCGCGTCGACCCGGTCGGCGGTCAACGCCGCGATCGCGCCCGGGAAGGTCAGAATCGCGCGGTCACTACCGGGCCGCGCGAGCACGACCGTCAATCCCGTCCGCGCGGCCGGGTCGACGATCACCCCGGAGATGTCGACGCCGCGCTCGGCGAGCGCCTCGCACATGAAGCGGCCGAACTGGTCGGCGCCGACGATCCCGCAGATCGCGGTTCGCAGCCCGAGCCGCGCGGCCGCGCACGCCATGATCGCGCCCGAGCCGCCGATCGTCAGCTCACAACCGTCGACGAGCGTCTCGACCTGGTCAAACGTGACCTCCAGTTCCGGGTCTGAGAGGACCAGATCGGGGTTGATGTCGGCGAGGACGAGCAGATCGACGGGCGCGTTCACCGCGGCGCCGCCGGCGCGCAGGGTCGGTAGACGCCGCCGTTGAGGTTCACGCCGAACAGCGCGCCGCTGATCCCGGCCTTGACGTCGGCCGCGCAGAACTTGGCGGTCGTCTCTCCATCCTGGACGTACTCCGCGTTGAGCACCGGCTTGCCGCGCCGCAGGTAGGGGGTTCCGTCGCCGTGCGGTCCGGCGCATGGGTCGCGATAGCGGTTGCACTCCTCGTCGATCATCCCGTCGAAGGTGCGGGCGTCGACGCGGGCGTCGGCGGGATCGTTCTTCTGGAAGATCGCGAGCCCGTCGCGATGCGCCGTATGGGCCAGCCAACGCTCGAAGCCCAGCGAATCAGTTCGGGTCAGATGCCAGCCACCGCCGCGGACGCCGGTCGCGCCGCGGTTGGTGTAGCCGTCGAGGTCGTCGGGCTCGAGCGCGTCCTGGCCCTCCAGCGCGCACCATCCGATCCGCTTGGCGAGGCCGGCGGCGATGTTCGGCGCCGCTCCTCGCAGCGTCCGCGGGCGTCCGGCGACGTAGCCCGCGAACCCGCGGAGGTCGAACCACCACTCGTTCGGGTAGCCCTGCATCCGGTAGCGCTTGCGGTAGTGGCCGTAGTCGGCGGGCGCGAAGTCGCGGCGGTCAGGGAAACTCGTCTGCTGGGCGCCGGCCTCGACGTAGCAGATCGAGTACTTCCCGGCGCGGTGCAGTGCTCGCACGACCGGCGAGCGGCCGGTCGGGATGCCGGCGTGCGGAGTATTGGAATCGAGGAACAGGTCGGTGTCCCAGATATTCGCCGCGCCGGGGCTCGGGTAGACGCCGCGGACGGGCGGCAGGCCGGCGAGACCCGGCTTGGCCGTGCCGATCTGCCAGTACCACTGGTTCAGGCCGCCCGGCGGGCGCTTGTAGGACGCTGCCGCGGCGGTCGCGGCGCCGCAGACCAGCGTCAGCGCGAACGCGGTGAGCACGAGCGGGATAGTCAGTTGGCGGCGCATGTCACTCCTTGGTCGAGACCAACGCGGCCGGGCGGACGTCCAGGCGGGCGCCACTGGTCGCGTCGAACAGGTGGATCTCCTGGGGGTCGACGCCGAGCGCGATCACCGCGTCATCGGCCGGGCGCTGGCGCGGCGGCAACCGCACGACCAGCGTCGCCCGCGGCCCCTCGTCGGCGACGATCGTCGCCTCATCGGCATCGCCGCCGAGCAGCTCTGCGCTGACGAGACCGTGCACTACGACTTCGTCGCCGAGCGACTCGACGTCGGCGACGCGCAGATCGAGGCGGGGCATTCCCTCGCTGGCCGGCTGCAGCGACTCGGGACGGATCCCGACGATTACCTCGCCGTCCGGCACCTCGAGCGCCAGCGTGAGATCGCCGGCGGTCACGCGGCCCGCCCCGGGCGCGCCCACGCAGAAGGTTCATCGGGGGACTGCCGATGAAGCCGGCGACGAACAGGTTGCACGGGGAGTCATAGACCTCCTGAGGGGTACCCAGCTGCTGCAGCCGGCCCTCGGACAGGACCGCGATCCGATGGCCGAGCGTCATCGCCTCGACCTGGTCGTGGGTCACGTAGATCGTGGTGATCCCGAGCCGCGCGTGCAACCGCTTGAGCTCGGCGCGCATCTGCACCCGGAGCTTGGCGTCGAGGTTGGAGAGTGGCTCGTCGAGCAGGAATACCTCGGGCTCGCGCACGATCGCGCGGCCCATCGCCACCCGCTGGCGCTGACCGCCCGACAGCTGCGCCGGCCGGCGCTTGAGCAGATCCTCGAGGCCGAGCATCCGCGCGATCTCGCCGACCCGGCGGTCGATCTCGGCCCGCGCGATCCGCCGCTGGCGCAGCGGGTAGGCCAGGTTGCGGGCGACCGTCATGTGCGGATACAGCGCGTAGTTCTGGAACACCATCGCGATGTCGCGGTCCTTGGGCGAGACGTCGTTGACGACGCGCTCACCGATCCGCACCGTGCCCGTGGTCGGACGTGCGAGCCCCGCGATCATCCGCAGCGCGGTCGTCTTGCCACACCCCGACGAGCCAACGAAGATCATGAACTCGCCGTCGTCGACCTCGAGCGTCAGATCGTCGACCGCGACGGCGCCGCCCTCGAACCGCTTGGTCACCGACTCAAGGCTCACTGCCGGCACGGCGCCATCTCCTCATTTGATTCCCGTGAACGCGACCGAGCGCACGAACCAGCGCTGAGCGACGAGGAACACGGCGAGCATCGGGATCTGGCTCATCACGGTCCCGGCCATCAGCAGGTTCCATTGGGTCGAGTGCGCGCCCTGCAGCGTCGAGAGCCCCAGCTGCAGCGGGGCGCGGTCGGCGGAATTGATGATGATCAGCGGCCACAGGAAATCGTTCCAGGACCACATGAACTGGATGATCGCGAGCGTCGCCAGCGCCGGCAGCGACAGCGGCAGCACGATCTTGAACAGGATCCCGAGCCGCGAGGTGCCATCGATCCGCGCCGCCTCCTCGAGCTCGATCGGCAGCGTGCGGAAGAACTGGCGCAACATGAAGATCCCGAACGCGCTGCACAGGTTCGGCATGATCAGCCCGCCGACGGAGTTGACCATCCCGATGTCCTTGACGATCAGAAACGTCGGGATCAGCAGCACCTGGAACGGGACCATCAGCGTCGCCAGCAACACCACGAACAGCACATCGCGACCGAAGAAGTGCAGCCGCGCGAACGCGTAGGCGGCCAGCGAGCAGAACAGCAGGTTGCCGGCCACGGTGGCCGCCGAATAGGCGAGGCTGTTGAGAAAGAAGTCGCCGAACGGAACCGCGTTCCAGGTGTGGACGTAGTTGTCGAGGTGGATCCCCGACGGGAACAGGACCGGCGGAAAGCTCGAGGCCTGGCTCTGGGTCTCGAGCGACAGCACCACCATCCACACCAGCGGCACCAGCATGATCACGGCGATCGGCGCGAGCACGAGGTGCCACGGACTGAACGGCAGCCGCCGGCGCCGCGGCGGCGGTTCGTCGACTACGAGGAATCGATCGTCGGCGAGTTGCGCGGTGCTCGACACTAGACGGTCAGGACGTGTAGTAGACGCGCCGCCGGCTGACCCACATCTGGATCAGCGTGACGATCAGGATCGCGACGAACAGGACATAGGCGATGGCCGAGCCGTAGCCGGCGTTGAAGTACTGAAATGCCTGCTCGTAGAGGTAGTAGACGACGACCGTGGTCGACTCCAGCGGCCCGCCGCGGGTGGTGACGTAGATCTCGTCGAACAGCTGCAGCGCGTTGATCGTCGACCACACGACCAGGAACAGGGTCGCGGGGCTGAGCAGCGGCACGACAATCGTGCGAAACCGGCTGAATCGGCTCGCGCCGTCGATCTCGGCGGCCTCGATCAGGTCCTCGGGGATGCCCTGCAGCGCAGCTAGATAGACGATCACATCGAAGCCGAGCCAGCCCCAGACGGTCATCGCGACGATGCAGTAGAGCGCCTGGTTGGGGTCCTGCAGGAACTGCTGCTGGGGAATCCCGAGCAGGTGCAGGGCGTAGTTGACCAGCCCGAAGGTCGGGTCCAGCAACCACAGGAACAGCAGTCCGGTCGCGACCGTCGAGGTGACCAGAGGGACGAAGATCGCCAGCCGGTAGAAGCGGATGCCACGGATCCGGCGGTTGAGCGCCACCGCCAGCCCGAGCGCACCGATCACCGACACCGGGACGAAGATCACCGTGTACAGCAGCGTGTGACCGACGGAGTGGCGGAACAGCGGGTCCTTGGCCAGCGCTCGGTAGTTGGCCAGGCCGATGTAGTGCGAGGAGCCGAGCAGGTTGTTGGCCTGCAGCGACAGCAGCAGCGACCAGCCGATCGGGATCAGGAAGAAGATCGCGATCAGGATCACCGCCGGCGCCACGAACATCCAGCCCGCGAAGTGCTCGGAGCCGATCACGCGCCGCAGCGCCGAGGGGCGGTCGCTGCGGCGGGCCGAGAGCGGTGGCGCGGCGGCGGACATCAGCTCGGCGGCGCGCTCAGCAATCCGTCGGTGGTCTGCGCCGCCTGCTTGAGCGCCTGTTGCGGTTGGTACTTGCCCAGCAGCACGCCCTGCACCGCCTGGCCGACGGCGGTCGAGATCTTCGGGTACACCGTCGACACCGGCCGCGTCTGCTTGGAGTTGTGCAGGTTGTCGACCCAGACGCCGATCTTGGGGTACTTGCGCAGGTACTCGGCATAGCCCGGTAGCTGCTGGACGTCGTCGCGGATCGGCAGGTCACCGGTCATCAGACACCACTTGAGGTCGACGTTCGCCGACGTGAACCACTTCAGGAACTCCCAGGAGGCGGCCACGCGCCTGCTGCCGTTGTTGAACATCACCCAGTTGTCAGGACCGGAGATCGTCTGATGATTCTCCGCTCGCGGCAGGATCGTCACGCCGTAGTTGACGTGCGAGGCGATGATCTGCTGCAGGTCCCATGGCCCGGTCCAGAGCATTCCGATGTGCCCGGCGTTGAACACCGGCAGGTAGGTGTCGGAACCGTTGTCGAGGTAGATCGCCTTGTGCTGGGCGAGATTCTGCAAATAGGTGAGGGCCTTGATTCCGGCCGGTGAGTCAAACGCCGCCTGCCGGTTGTTCGGGGTGAGGATGTGCCCGCCCGCCTGCCACAGCATCGCCCAGAAGCGCCACACCGTGTCCTCGGAGGCGTCGTTGATATAGGCCCACCCGAACTTTTTTTGCGCCGGGTCGGTGAGCTTGAGCGCGGCGTGCTCCATGTCCGCCCAGGTCCAGTTCGCGGTCGGGTATGAGAGGCCGGCCTGCTTGAACAGCGTCTTGTTGTAGACCAGCGCGAGGTTGTCGACCAGCGCCGGTACGCCGATCACCTTGCCGTTGACGGTCGCCACCGCCCGTTCGAATGGATAGAAGTGCTGCCAGCCGAACGATTGGTCCTTGGCCAGCCAGTGCGTCAGCGGCACGAGCTTCGAGGTCGAGGCGATATTCGCGGCGTTGGAGCCGTACAGGTAGGAGATGTCCGGCGGGTCGCCACCGGCGATCGCCGCCAGCACCTTCTGCAGCGCGTAGTCGCTGTTGCCGTAGAACTGCGGCGTCACCGTGATGTGGGGATGGGTGCGGTTGAACTGCGCCGCCAGCGTCTTGATCGCCGTCGACTCGGCCTGGGTGTAGCCCTCCCACACGGTGATGTTGACGTGACCGCTGGTGATCGGCGCCGGCGGGTTCGACGGCAGGTCCGCCGAGCCGCTCGAGCCCGATCCGCTGCCCCCGCATCCCGCCAGCGCGATCGCGGTCACCGCCAGCGCGGCCAGCGTGGCGATCCAGCAACTCCGTCGGCTCATCAGACTCCTCCTGTCAGACAACACTCGGGTCACGGCAGCACGACCGACCGGGTCAGATGCTGTGGACGGTCGGGGTCCAGTCCTCGCGCGAGCGCCAGCGCGACCGCGGCCTGCTGCGCGCGCGCCAGTTCGGCCAAGGGATCGTGAGCGCTCGTGCGAACGGTTGCGCCGGTTGCCGCGATGTCGGCGGCCAGCGCGTCGTCGGCGACGCCCAGCAACCACACGAGCGTGCGCGGGCCGGCGGTGCTGATTGGACCGTGGCGGTACTCCATCGCCGGATAGGACTCGGTCCACGACAACGACGCCTCGCGGAACTTCAGCGCTGCCTCGTTGGCGATGCCGACGGTCCAGCCGGCGCCGAGGAACACGAACTGTTCGAACTCGGTCGGGTCGACCGCGGGCGGCGCGGCGAGCGCCTGGCGTGTATCGGCGATCGCCGCCTCCAGGTCGGCGCCGCAGTGGGCGCGCAGCAGCACCAGCACCGAGGTCGCAAATCGCGTCTGCACGACCGACTCCTCGTTGGCGAACTCGAGCGTGATCGCGTCGTCGGCGGCCTCGACCACCGGCGTCTCGGCCACCGCGCTGATCGCCAGCGTCGGCGCCCCGTCGCCCACGGCCGACAGCGCTCGGACGACCTCCGTCGTCGTCCCCGACCGCGAGATCGCGATGATCGCGTCGTAGTCGCGCCCGGTCGGCGCCTCGGAGGCGACGAACGCGTCGGTCTCGCCGTGGCCGGACCGCTCGCGCAGGACGGCGACCGCCTGGGCGACGTAGTACGAGGTGCCGCAGCCGAGCACGGCGACCCGGGCGCCGGCGGCGGGGAGCCGATGAGCGACGGACGGCAGCAGCGCGACCGTCCGCTCCCAGGTGTCGGGCTGGCTGAGGATCTCCGACTCGGTGATGATCATTTCTGCGCAAAATATGCCTTATTCGCGCAGAAAGCAACACCTTGTTCGCGCGTTTTCCCGCGATATGCGCGGCGGACGACATACACTTCGGGCGTGCAGCAGCCCCAGCGCTTGAGCGCGATTCTCGAGCACCTGAGCCGTGACGGTGGCGTCGAGGTGGTTGAGCTGGCCCGCGAGCTCGGCGTCTCACAGGCGACGATCCGGCGCGACCTGCAGCTGCTCGAAGACCAGCGACTGCTCGGCCGCACACACGGGGGAGCGGTGCCGCAAGGGGTCGCCTACGAGCTGCCGCTGCGCTACAAGTCGACCCGCCAGGCGCCGGAGAAGAAGCGGATCGCGTGCGAGGCCGCCAGCCGGGTCAGCGACGGGACCGCGATCGGCCTCACCGGCGGCACCACCACGACCGAGGTCGCGCGGACGCTGGTGGACCGCTCCCAGCTGACGGTCGTTACCAACGCGCTCAACATCGCCTCCGAGATCGCCGCCCGACCGAATCTGAAGCTGGTCGTGACCGGCGGCGTCGCGCGGCCGGAATCCTACGAGCTGGTGGGGCCGATCGCCGCCGCCAGCCTCGAGGGGCTGAACCTCGATGTGGTGTTCGTCGGCGTTGACGGGATCTCGTCGCGCGCCCATCTGACGACCCACCACGAGGGCGAGGCGGGCATCAACCGGGCGCTGATCGCACGAGCCGGACGGGTCACGGTCGTCGCCGACTCCTCCAAGCTCGGCAAGGTCGCGTTTGCGCGGATCTGCGAGCTCGGCGAGATCGACGAGCTGATCACCGATGCCGGCGCCGACGCCGGTGAGGTGGCCGCGCTCACCGACCGCGGGCTGCAGGTCACGATCGTCTGACGGCGACGCCCGTCAGGACCGCCTGACCGCGGCGCGCCCACGCGACGGGGCCGTGATCCCCGCCGGCAGCAACTCGCCGTGAGCGGCGATCAGCTCGTCGACGAGCTCGTGGGCCTGTGCGGTCGTCAACGTCGCCGCGGCGTTGGGGTCGAGCAGCACCGCGTGATCGACGTGGTCGCGACGCTGCTCGAGTGCCGCGCAGACGGTCAGCTCGACCACGTTCAGGAACGTGCGGTTCAACGCCGCACACTGCGGCGGCAGCGTCCCGACCGCGATCGGGTGGATGCCATCGCCGTCGATCCGGCACGGCACCTCAACGCAGGCGCCGGACGGCAGGTTGTCGATCAGCCCGTCGTTGCGGACGTTTCCGTGTTCGACGCGCGGCTCACCGGTGACGATCGCATTGATGTAGCGCGGCGCCAGCTCACCCTCGGGCGTCAGCGCCAACGGCCTGCCGGCGGCCAGCCGGCGCCGGGTCTCGTCGTACTCGTCGATGTTCTCCCGCGAGCGACGGATGTATTCGTCGACCGGGATCCGGAACCGCTCGCGCTCGCCGGGGTGGCGCATGAACCACGGCAGGTACTCGGCGGAGTGCTCGCTGGACTCGGTCGGAAAGTAGCCCAGGCGCCGATACATCTCGATCCGTACGCGCCGGCCGAGGCCATCGGGGTCATCGGCGATCGCCTCCTCCAACCGGGGGTAGAGGTCCTCGCCGTCGCGCTCGAAGCGCAGCACGAACGACTGGTGGTTGACGCCGGCGGTCTCGTAGTCGACCGTCGTCGGGTCGACGCCGACGATCTCGGCCAGCTGCTCGTGGGTGTTCTGCACCGAGTGGCAGAGGCCGACGAGCTTGGTCTGCGGTGCCCCTTCGCACAGCGCCCAGATCAGCATCGCCATCGGGTTGGTGTAGTTGAGCAGGTAGGCGTCCGGGCAGACCTCGGCGATGTCGTTGGCGATCGCGAGCATCACCGGGATCGTGCGCAGCGCCCGGAAGATGCCGCCGACGCCGAGCGTGTCGCCGATCGTCTGGCGCAGCCCGTAGCGGGCCGGGATCTCGAAATCCTTGAGCGTGGCCTGCAGGCCTCCGACCTGGATCTCGTTGATCACGAAATCGGCCCCCTCGAGCGCGGGCCGGCGCTCGAGGAAGGACTCAAACCGCAAGCCGGCGCCGGTCGTGCGCGTGAAGTCCGCGGCAATCCGGGTGGCGGTCTCGAGACGCTCGGGATCGATGTCGTGCAGCGCGATCGTGGCCTCTCCTAGCTCCGGAAAGCCGATCAGATCCGCCAGCAGCACGCGGGTGAACTCGACGCTCCCGGCGCCGATGAGGGTGATCTTGGTCATGCGCGTAATTGTTCTACTTGGCCGGGATTCATGCAAGAACGCGCGTCTGGACGCCGCTCGGTCGCGGCACGTGTCGAGCTCGGTGAGCGGTGCGGGCTCGGCCGGCGCGTCCTCCGTTCGGGGGACATCGCGATCACCCGACACACCCGCTGATCGGCCGATTCCCGACGCCCCCACCGCAATCCAGACTGGACATCACCAGCGCACACCAACACAAGGACACCGATCAGATGCTCAGCTCAAAGCTCACCGCAGCAGCCGCCACCACCGCCGCCGCCGCTCTGGCGACCTGCGCCGCGACCGCCGCCGTCGCCACCGCAGCACCCACCACCACCATCCAGCCCAACACCGCACACCTGATCAACACCCACAACGACACCCACAACAACTGGGCCTGCAAGGGCATCGGCTTCACCGTCATGCACAACGACCGCTCCGGCGGCATCACGCTCCCCAAGGGCGCGTACACCGTCTCAAGCCCGAACCTCAGCTGCCACGCCGCCAGCCAGGACTTCACCCACTTCCTCAACAACTACCAGGGCCCGATCCCCGGCTGGACCGGCCACCAGATCGCTCCCGGGTACGGCACCTACACCAACAACCGCACCGGTCAGACCTTCACCGTCAAGCACGACTAAGGGCCACTAACAAAGCTGGAAGCGGGGGCGCAACCAGACAGGGGGCCAGACACCGGCGGCACGCCCAATCAAGCGGCGTGCCGCCGGCGCTGCCATGAGCAGACCGGAGCGGAATACCGGCAAACAGGTGGGGACGATCCCCAGCCAATCGCAGCACTCGCAGCGCGCGCAAGCGCGTCTCACAGGGTGCCGTCGCCGTCATTGCCGGCGCGCGCCAACTCACAGGCAAGCCGCAGATGTTCGATCGTCCGATCCGCCGCCAGCTCCATCAGCTCGATCGCCCGCTCGACCTCGCAGCGGTGCGCGTCGCGCAGCGCGGTGGCGATCGTCCCCGCGATCATCTCCAGCACGACGTCGCGGGGGTCCTCCCCGGGGTACGCCTGCTCGGGTAGCGCATCGATCAGATCGGCCGCCAGTTCGGAGAGCATCAGCCCGGTGCTCAGCAGCACGGCCACGAACCGCTCGGTGCCGTCGTCGTCTCGCATGGTCCTAGGAGCCGTCGAGAACGGTGGTGACACCCCTCAGGACCTGCTCTGGCACAAAACCGCAGCGATTGCGTCTTGTTCGGTGACAGCGTCCTGCCGGATGCTGGACCGATGGCGAACCTGGACCGCAAGATCGACGCGGAACGAAGGATGCGCGAGCTGCTGCGATCGGGCGACCTGCCGGAACCCGATTGGGTCGAGTACGGCTATGAGTGCATCCGGCTGTTCTTCGCGGACTCGATGACGGTTGTCGTGGTCGAACTCGACGACGACAACTGAGCGGTAGCGGAGCGCACGGACGGCCGATCCGCGCGGGCATCGCTGTCCGCCCAGGCTCTGGTCGTTTCAGTAGGGTCCTCGCCGATGACCGCCATCGATGACGCGATCGGGCGCCTGCGGGCGCAGATCGGCACCACTCGTGGGCCGTCGCCCTGGCGCACGGTGACCCAACAGGACATCGACGCGTTCGCTGCGATCACACGTGATCACCAGTGGATCCACGTCGACGTCGAGCGCGCTCGCCGCGAGTCGCCGTTCGGCACGACGATCGCGCACGGGAACCTGACGCTGAGCATCATCGACGGCATGATCGAGGAGATCCCACCCGGCGGGACGGAGCTGCTCGCGCACGCCTCGATCGGGCTCAACCTCGGCTGGAACCGGGTCCGGTTCCCAGCACCGGTCCCGGTCCAGAGCCGCGTTCGCGCGACGGCCGAGCTGCTGTCGGTGGAGGCCAAGGGCGAGGATTGGTGGGAGATCGTCGACCGCTTCACGGTCGAGGCCGAGGGCAACCCCAAGCCCGCCTGCGTGGCCGACAGCGTCGGGCGGTTCCTGCTCGGCGACGCCGGCGATCAGTGATCGGCTGACGCCAGCGGGTCGCCGAGTTGCACCGCGCCGTCGAGCGTGCGCAGATCGTCGTCGTCCAGCGAGACCTCCAGGGCGCCCATGTTCTCCTCCAGGTGCGCGACCGAGCTCGTTCCCGGGATCAGCAGCACCCGCTCGTAGCGTTCCAGCAACCACGCGAGCGCGACCTGCACGACCGGCACCTCGTGGCGCGCCGCGACGGACGCGACCGCCGGGTCGGCCGCGAGCTGGGACGGGCCGCCGCTGAACGCCGAGCCGAGCGGGAAGAACGGCACGAAGGCAAGCCCGTGCTCGACGCAGACATCGAGCACGTCCTCGTCGACGCGGTTGACGACGCTGTAGCCGTTCTGGACCGAGGCGAGCTTGACCATCCCGAGCGCCCGGCGTACGGAGTTGGCGCTCGCGTTGCTGATTCCGATCAGATCGAGCTTGCCCTCGCCGCGTAGCTCTTCGAGCGTGCCGAGCTGTTCGGCCAGCTCGCTCTCGGGCTCATCGGCGTCCATCAGCCGGAGGTTGACCATGTCCATCCGCTCGCGCCGCAGCGTGCGCAGGTTGTCCTCGACGCCCGCGCGCAGCTGGGCGGGCGACAGCGCCGGCAGCCAGGCCGCGTTGTCGTCACGAACGGCGCCGACCTTGGTCACCAGCTTGAGCTGCTCCGGGTACGGGTGCAGCGCCTCGCGGATCAGCTCGTTGACGACGTCCGGGCCGTAGTACTGCGAGGTATCGATGTGATCGACTCCGAGCTCGATTGCGCGGCGCAGAACCGCGCGGACGGCGTCGGGGTCACGCGGAGGCCCGAACACGCCGGGGCCGGCGAGCTGCATCGCACCGAAGCCGATGCGGTTGATGGGCTTGTCGCCCAGAAACGTTGTCGTGGTCATCGACCAAGGATGCCGCAAGTCCGATGCCGGTGGGCTGGCGCCCGTGACCGCGACGTGCTCAGGACCACGGCACGAACGGTCCTCGGTAGCCGGCGCTCTGCAGCAGCGGCAGCCAGGCATCCGCGATCGGTTTGTCGCGGTAGCCGTCGGGTGCGGGCGCAGCGATCACCGCCACCTCCGTGCCCTTCGGCAGCGCCGCTCGATCGGCATTGGAGAACGGCTCACCCGCCACCGTCATGAACACGATCAGGTCGGGCGACATCACCGCCGGATGGTTCTCGTTCTCAAACCAGGCCAGCAGATTCTCGTTCTGGTTGACGACCTGCAGCGCCGGCCCGGTTGCGCCGGCGACGGTCACGACGCCGACGTCGAACCCGCCGGCGGTGACCTCCTGAGCGTGCACGATCTCGCCGGTTGCGAGCACCCGACCGCCGAGGAAGCCACAGACGGCGTCGACCGGCGCGCTCGAGGCCGCGAGCGCCTCGCGCAGGCACGCCCCGAGCGCGCGCGCCCGAGTCGTGGTTCCCGCCAGCGCCGTGCGCCGCATCGTCTTGCCGTCCATCGCCCAGAACGCGATCCCGGCATCCTCGGTGAACAGCTTTGACGAGATCGCGTCGCGCACGCTGGCGTCGGCCTCGTCCGGCTCTCCGGCGCGGAACCACAGCTCGACCTCGGCGTTGGCGAGGGCGATCGTCCCGATCGGGACGCCGTGAATCGCGAATGTCGCCTGCGCAAACTTCGGCATTGCCCGCGGCGAGCCGGCGGCGTCGAGGATCGGGATCCCGCGTGATGCCGCGGTCGTCATCGGTACCAGTGAGTTGGCCGCGCCGACCTCGCCCGGCAACACGTAGGCAAACGTTGTGCCAGTGCCGGCGGTGAGCGTGTCGAAGGCCTTCGATCCCGCGTCGTACGGGAAGTCCGAGGAGGCCGCGTCCGGCGAGCCGACACCGGCCGAGACGGCGGTCATCGCGCCGTCGGGCATCGCACCGGGGTCGGCCAGCGTCACCGGCTTGCCGGCCGCGAGGATCCCCTTGACGAGCGACTGACCGAGGCTTCGCGGCCCGCCCCCGCCGGAGCCGAACAGACAACCACCATCGACGATGTCGTACAGGTCCTGCTCGCTCAGTACGGCGCTCGCGGCGCCCGGGTCGTTGCCTTCCGTGCTCATGCTCACCTTTCGCTCGTGGCTGTCTGTGCCTGCTTCTGCTCTGCGACGCGCCGGGCGCGTTCGCGCAGTCGCTCGAGGTCGCCGACGAACGCCAGTTCACGGCGTCGGCGACCGTCGGCGAGCGCGGTTTCGGTCGCGGCGATCGCCTCCTCGGGGCGACCGGCCGCAAGATGGGCGTCGGCGATCAGCGCCCCGATCATGGTCGTCGCCACCTTCGTCCCAGAGGTCTGCATCCGCGCCGCGGTCGCGTTGATCATCGCGAGCCCGCCGTCGATGTCTCCGAGCCGCGCCTTCGCCCAACCGGAGACCAGCGCGCCGATCGCGCCGTACACCGGGAACCCCTCGCGGCCGGCGAGTTCGATCAGTTCGTCCCCGGTCGCCAGCGCACGCTCGGGCCGCTCATCGCGGCAGTGCAGCAGGCCCAGCACCTGCAGCACCATCGCCTCGCTGAAGCGGTGCCCGACCGCCCGCGCTTGTTCGAGCGTGTCCTCGGCCAGCGTCATCGCGCCCGCCGCGTCGCCGCGCAGCGAGCGGGTCATCGCAGCCGGAAAAACGGCGGTGATCCGCGGCGTCTGGGCGAATCCGGCGAGGTGCTCGGCGTCACGTTCGGCCGACAGCCGCCGGTAGACCTCGCCGAGGTGATGCTCGGCGCCGTCGAGATCACCGACCCAGAAGCGGGCATTGCCGACCATCAGTTCGGCCTGCACGAGCAGGTCCTCGTCGCCGACGGACTGGGCAACCTGTAGCGAGCGCTCGGCCATCGCCAGCGAGGTGTCGTGGTCGCCCGCGAACAGGTAGTAGGTCCGCAAACCGAACAACGCCTGAAATCCGGCGCGGGTGTGGGTCGCGGCGCCGCTGAGTGCCGATGCGCGGTCATAGGCGTCCTTGGTCTCGGTAGCGGCCTGCCCGTGGGTGACGATCCGTGCAGCACCGAGCGCGAGCCACAGTCCCAGCTCCGAATCGCGCGCCGCCGGCGGGTCGCCGAGCCGCGGCAGCAGTGCCAGCCCGTCGGCGGCATACTCGCCCGCCTCGCGTGAGGCGCCGAGCCCGAGCGCGCGCTCCGCGGCCCGGCGCTCGTGCTCGACCGCCAGATCGAACTGCTCGGCGCCGGCGTGGTGGCGCGCGAGCCGGTGCAGGTGAGGACCGAGCTCGGCCTGGCGCGCGCGGATCGCGGCCGCGGCGTCGGCGTGCAGTCGGCGCCGGGTGGCGATCAGCAGCGTCTGATAGGACGCATCGCGGACGAGCGCGTGCGCGAACTCGAGATGGGTCCCGCGGTGACTCCAGAATCCCCGGCGGGCAGCGGCGGCGACCGCGGCGCCCCAGTCATCGCCGTCACCGGAGCCGGTGAGCATCGCCTCGAGCTCGCCGAGGTCGGGGCGCAGCCCGAGCACCGACGCCATCAACACGACCCGGCGGGTCGCGCGCGGCAGGTCATCGAGCCTGGCGACGACCACCTCCTCGACCGACGGCGGCACCTGGAGTTGCTCGAGCTCGGCGACCAGGCCCGCAGGCGAGTCGCGCAGCCGGCCCTGCTCGCGCAGGTAGAGCACCAGCTGCTCGGCGAAGAACGGGTTGCCACCGGTCTGCTCGGTCAGCCATGCGACGGTCGCGGCCACAAGCTCGCGACCGAGTCGGTCTGCCGCGAGTCGGCCGAGATCGTCGGCCGGCAACGGCCCAAGCGCGATCTCGGCCACGCCCCGATCGTCGCGCTCGTCAAACCCCGGATCGATCGCTCCGGGACGGGTCGTGATCAGCAGCGCGAACGGCACGCCGGCAAGCGTCGCTGCCAACTCGGGCAGGAACGCGCGCGTCTCGAGATCGGCCCAATGGAGATCCTCGACGACGAGCACGAGCCCTTCACCGGCCTCGGCGACGGCGCGAAGCAGCGCGGTCAGGGCGTCGAGCGTGCGGCGCTGGCGCTCGGCTGGCGCCAGCTGTTGCCAGGCCGAGCCAGGCGCGGTCAACTCACAGAGCACCGCGAGCGAGTCGCGATGGGGCTCGAGACCGTAGCGGGCGATCGCGTCCGCGAAGCCGCGCTCGTTGTCCGCCATGGACGCGTCGGGCGACTGGTCGGTCAGCTCGAGGGCGGCGGCCCGCAGTGGCTGCAACGCCTGGCGCCAGACGGGGTCGGCGAGCGTCGTGCACCAACGCGGACCCGAGGACCGGGCGCGGACCGCACCCAGCAGCATGCTCTTGCCGATCCCGGCCTCGCCGCTGACGACGATCACACCGGCGCCCGTACCGGCTCGCAGGGGCGCAAGCGCGGCGCCAAGCGTGTCGAGCTCCGATTCGCGCCCGAAGCATGACCGGGCGCCATCGGCCGCGGGCGCCGGCCCCAGCACGGTGTGCAGCACGACCGCGTCGGCGATCCCCTTCAGCCGGCGCGAGCCGGCGGACTGGATCGCGAATCGATCGCGGGTCCGCGCGGCGAGCGACGACGAGATCATGATCTGCCCTTCGGTCGCGGCCGCCATCAGCCGCGAGGCGAGGTTCATATCGACACCGACCACGGCGAACTCGCGCCGCTCGTCGGAGCCGATGATCCCGGTGAACGCAACCCCGTAGGAGGCGCCGATCCGGACACGCGGACGGCGCCGGCGCAGCTCGGTCGCGAACGCGAGCGCGCGTTCGGCGTCTCGCTCGAAACCGATCGGCGCGCCCCACACCACCAACAGCACGTACCCCTTGTCGCCGAACTCGATCGCGCGGCGCATCCCGCCGAACCGGTCCTGGAGCTCGAGCACGTCGTCGACCACGCGATGCAGCTCCGGTTCGGGGATCGAGACGAACATCGGCACGATCGCGCGAAACTCACCGGGACCGTCCCATCCATCCAACGCGGTCGAGGCAAACGGTTGCGCGAGGGTGTCGTCGTACGCAGCCCTGGCGGCGGCCGGCGCTCCGGACTTCACTGCGCCCGAGCGAGCCGCCGGCTCGATACTCGGATCGACGATCAGCCGTCCGGGCTCGGCGGCGGACTCGGCGCCAACTGCCCGTTCGATCGCCGAGCCGCGGAACACGTAGGTCGCGCGTCGCCGATCGCGAGAGCGCAGCGTCTCCCACGACACCGAGCCACGGGCGAGCCCAAGCTTGGCCGCGATCGTGAACCTGCCGTGGGCGGTCGCGTGCTCGCGCGCCCGCGCCGTGGTCGCGGCGATCGTGTCGGCGGCGGCGACGCCACGTGCGACGTGGTGCTCGCCGGTGAAGATCGCCAGCAGCGCGTCGCCGGCCGAGTTGACGATCGAGCCGCCATACGCATGCACCGCCGCGACGATCGGGTTGAACGTGCCGTCGACGATCTCGGCAACGAGCTCGGCTCCATGCGAGCCGTGGGCCGACAGCGCCTCGCTCATCGGCGTGAAGCCGGCGAGATCGACGTACAGCGCGGCAGCCTGCGCCGTGCCCCGCTCCTGGCCCGCGGCGATGCGATCGAGCAGGAAGCGGGGAACAGGGTCGCGCACGTCAGAGGCGGTTCGGCGGGGCGCTAAAAAACGGAACCGTCAGCGACCCGGACATGTAGCCGCACAGCGCGTCGACGTCGTAGCCGCCCAGCCAGAAGGCAACCTGCCAGACCTGCGAGCGGCCCACCCGGCCTCCGAGCCGGTGATCGCGATCGAGCACGTGCGGCTCGCCATCGAGCGCGAACGCGTAGCTGGCGCGCATCCCCATGAACTGCTCGGCCGCGAGCCGCGCGCCCTCGAGATGCTGATCGGCCTCGATCGCCGCCACCCGTTTGCGCAGTGCGGCCCGAGGCGCGCCCTCCGGCGCGTCGCGCAACTGCGCTCGTAGGTCGGCGAGTCGCCGCGCGCGGGTGGCGGCGTAGTCCATCACCCCGGTCGCCTCGGCGACGATCGGCGACTGGATCTCGATCGCGTTGGTCCGCGGCGTGACCAACGCCGGGTCCTCGAACACGTCGTCGAACCGCAGCTTGGGCCGCGTGATGTCCCACAGCGCAGCCCGTCGCAGGGTGACGCCGCCACCCGACAGCTCGAGCTGGAACGGATCGATCAGCACGACGAACGGCGCGTCGACGTAGATCAGGTTGCGCTGCATGAACTCGGGGCCGCCGAGCAGGTCGACGCGGGCGCCCAGCAGCGGATGGTCACCGAGCGGCTGCGCGTCGATCGTCGCCCCCGTGACCGTGACGCCGATGTCGGTCTCGTGCGGGTAGCGCGGCGCGACCGGATCCTGCAGCCGGATGACCCGGTCGAAGTCGGGCTCGCCGGCGACCGTGAAGGTCGGTCCGCTGACCCCACGCGGGTCGTCGGTCGGATCCGGGTCAGTCGCGAAGCGGCACTGCCACCAGCCTTGGAACGCAAGCGTCAGCATGGCGCCTTCGTGATCGACATGCCGACGCCGAACCGTCGGGCGATCAGCTGCAGCGAGTGGGCGATGTACGCCATCCGGGACGGCAGCGCGGATCGGCGTGCGGCCGCCTGGCCGAGCGCGGCCAGCGCCCGCAGCTCCTCGTCGAGCACGGTCCAGGCCGCGTGCCGATGGGGCAGAAACGTGATCGTGCCGGTCGGATCGAACGACGGGCCGGCCCGCGAGCCGTCGTCGGGAAGCTGTGCCGGCAGTTCGGTCAACAGCTCGGCAAGCGGGCGAATCGCCATCGTCATCAGCGGGAAGAACGCGACCCCGGCGAGCACACCCAGCTCGTGCGGGGACTCGTCGGTGTGGGCGAACAGCCGCGTGAGCGTCAGCAGCATCGTGCGGTAGGCCGCGTCGAACACCTCCATCACCGCGATCGCGTCCGGGTTGGTGATCGTCGGCGAACCGCCGGCCGTGATCGCCAGCCGCGACGGGTTGCTGACCACGTTGCGCGCCGGTTGAAACGCGTCGCCGGCGGCCTCGAGCTCGGACAGGATCTGCCTGAAGCGCCGGAAGTGGGAGTACTCGTGATCGCCGGGCGATCCCTCCCCTTCCTCGACGATACGGCGCAGCACCCGGTGCGCGCTGGCGATATCGGTGACCGGCACCATGAAGATGTCATAGCCGCCGCCGAGCGCACCGATCCGGGGGAAGTCGGTGCCGAGCACCGTGCCACCGACCTGGGCGCTCGTCGGTCCGATGAACAGCCGCTCGGGACCCGCGTCGGCAGCGTCGAGCGCCGATCCGACCCGCTCGTACAGCGCTGCGATCGTCGTGTAGTCGACCCCCGGCGGGGTGTCCGGGGCGACCCGGCAAAACGCATCATCGGGCCGGATGTCGACCGGCCGCTCAAAGCAGACGAACTTCTTGATGGTCTCGACCGAGAACGGCTCGAGTGCCATCTCGCCGCCGAACAGGTGGGTCGTATACGGGAACTCCGGGTGCAGCAGCTGCGGTGCACCGCCGACGGCATTGAGCAGGTTGATCACCAACCCGAGGTGCTCCATCTCCTGGCGCGCGACCGACAGGATCTGCCGCTCCCAGCCGACGACGTCGGTCAGCTGGTCCTCGCTCAGCCCCTCGTCGGTGCGCTGCTTGAGCGAGACCGCCGCGAACAGGTACTGACACGCCAGCGAATGCTCGACCGCGGCCGCCTCGGTCAACAGCGTGATCAGCTCACTGCGCCTCGTCTCCGTCATCTGTCCCCCGGTGCGCCGTCGTGATGGACCTAGCGCACGGATCGATCATAAGGGCCTGCGGCCAGTCCATTCAAGGCACCGAGGCAGACAGCGACCCGGCCAAGCGATGGCTGTGCGCACGGCGTTCGATCCAGGCGGACAGAACGCGGTCGTCTCGGCGAAACTGTGGCGATGAACCAGGCGCGCGGCATCGAGGGCCGGCGATGACGTCAACCACGGTGATCGAGGTCGGCCCGCGCGACGGCCTGCAGTCGCTCGACCGGCAGATCGACACCGAGCGAAAGCTCGAGATGGTCACGCGGCTACTGAACGCCGGCCTGCGCCAGATCGAAGTTACGAGCTTCGCGCATCCTCGGATGGTTCCGCGGCTCGCCGACGCCGAGCAGCTGATGAAACTCCTGCCTGCCGGCCGGGATCTGACCCGCCGCGCGCTGGTTCCCAACCGGCGCGGTGCCGAGCGGGCGATCGCCGCCGGGGCCGACGTGCTGCTGACGCTGGTCAGCGCGAGCGCGACCTACAGCGAACGCAACCAGAACATGACGATTGAGCAGGCGCTCGGGCAGGTCGAGCAGATTGCGCGGCTCGCCGACGCCGAGGGGGTGCGGTGGGCGGCCGCGATCTCGATGGCGTTCAGCTCGCCCTACGAGGACACGATCGCGCCCGAGCAGGTGCTCGATCTGGTGCAACGCGTCGCAACGCTCGGCCCCGTCGACCTGTACGTCGCCGATACGGTCGGTCGTGCCACGCCCGACCAGGTCGCGGCGCTGGTGGCGACGATCGCGCAACGCTGGCCCGAGTTGCGCCTCGGCGTCCACCTGCACGGCTCCGACGCCCGCGGGCTCGCGTGCGCGGCCAGCGCGGTCCACGCCGGCGCTGCCCAGGTCGAGACCGCGGTGCTCGCACTTGGTGGTCCGGTCGTGCGCTCGCCCGGCGTCGATCCGCTCGGCAACCTCGCGACCGAGGCGGTCGTGACGATCTTCGACGGCCTCGGCATCGACACCGGGCTGGACCCGGGCCGCGTTCAGGGCGCCGCCGACGACGTATCGGCGCTGCTCGACGTCCCCGCACAGGCCGAGATCCCGGCGCTCGCGGACGTGCAAGCGCTGGTCGTCGGCGCCTGAGCGATCCGCTGGTGTCGCGCGATCCCGGCTGCAGGCGCGCTGGCGTCGCTGCTGGTGCGCTGGCGTCGCTGCCGGTGCGCCCACTCGGTGTGCGCGGGCGAACTTTGGCGAAAGGGTGCGAATAATTCGCACCTTCGCGCCATCGTTTGCGCCCGAGCCGCCGCGGGCGTCGTGAACCCGGGCGCGCGCGGCCGTGCTAGTGGGTCTCCCGGGACCGACGTTTCGGGTGCAACGCGTGCGGGAGACCCACTAGGCGATCCGGTGCCCGCTGAGGCGTCGCACCTCGCGGACGATCGGCGTCGAGAACAGATGCGCCCCGCTCTGTCCGATCCCGATCGGATCGGCCGCGAGCGCTCGCGGCCCGAGCAGGTTCGGGACGTCGGTCGCCCCGTGGCCGAGCGCCGTGACCGCCCCCGGCTCACGACGCCACTCGATCCGCTCCAATGCGTGCACGGCTGAAATCCCCGTCATCTGTCGCTCTCCTCTTTGATCAGGCCGCCAGCAGGGCAAGGCTGCCCTCGCTGTCGAGTTCGTCGCGAAGTCGGTCAAGTGCCCTGGCCCGGGTCGGGCCGATGCTCCCGACGGGCATCTTCAGCGCCGCCGAGATCTCCTCGTAGGCCGGACGTTCGTCGGCCATCAGCAGCGTCAGCAGACGCTGATCGGTGCCGCGCAGGCGCCCGAAGCAGCGCCACAGCGCGTGATCGCGCTCGGCGGTCAACAGCGCGCTGTCCGCCGGCGCGTCGGTTGACTCGTAGTCGTCGGCGTCATCGCCGACCAGCACCTGACGCTGAGCGCCGCGCAGCACCCGCAGGCACTCGCGCCGGGCGGTCGTCGCCAGCCAGGCACCGACCCGTGCAGGCTCGTTGATCCGATCGAGGTGCTCGAACAGGCGCAACCAGGTCGACTGCGCGACGTCGCCGGCGTCGGCATCGGTCAGGCGGTGCGCGCGAGTGACGGCGCGCACCAGGCCGGTGAACTCGCCGACCAACTCCTCCCACGCGACGGCGTCGCCCGCGGCGGCCGCGCGGACGAGCGCGGCGATCTGCTCGCCGGGCAGCCGCTCGCCGCCGTCACGACGTACGAGCGCCAGTTTCGGTCCTCGCCCGCGTTCGCACGCCTGCGGAGCCGAATTACGCCGGTCTGGATGACGCTGGCGGACCTGCGGCCGACTGCTCTGATGTTCGGTGTACATCCCGTCCCCCCGGTTGGAGTCGCCAGCGGATCGGCCACTGGACGATTGACACTCCGCAAGCTCTCAAGCCCGGGTCAGATGCACATCGGACACCCTCGTTATCTACGTCGTAACGACCTCGTTATCTTCGACGCGAGCCGCGGTTGGTAGCCTGTGTTCCAGGGGAAAATGGAGTCAGACAGCCGGGTCATCGACGGCGGCGTGTCGAGTCCACGGCTCGCCGGCCGCCAGCCGGAGCTTGCCGTTCTCAACGCGGCGCTCGCTGATGCCGGGCGTGACCAGCCGAGGCTGGTGCTGCTGACCGGCGACGCCGGGCTCGGCAAGACGCGACTGACCCGCGAACTCGAGCAGATCGCGCGCGCCGGCGGCGCGTCGACGTTACGCGGCCAGTGCTTGGAGTTGTCGATCGGAGAGCTTCCCTACGCGCCGATCGCGGCAGCGCTTCGCGGCGCCGCTCCCGACGCGCTGGGCGCGGCGCTGGCGAGCTTGCCGGTGGATGCCCGGCGGGAGCTCGCGCGGGTGTTCCCCGACAGCGTCGGCGAGACGCCGGCGCAGATCAGTACCGACGACCGCTTCGGCCAATCGCGACTGTTCGGTTGGATCCTGAAGCTGCTGCGCAACCTGTGTGACGAGGCTCCGCTGCAGTTGACGATCGAGGACGCGCATCTGGCCGACAGCTCATCCCGGGATTTTCTGCGGTTCTTGGCACAGAGCCTGCGCTCCGAGCGCCTGCTGGTCGTCGTGACGGTGCGATCCGACGACCTGCACCGCGAGCATCCGGTTCGCGCGCTGATGGCTGAGCTGCAGCGCCACGATCGGGTGATGCGGATCGAGCTCGAGCCGCTCAGTGCCGACGCGGTTGCCGAGCAGGTCGAGGCGATCCTCGGCGCGACCCCGTCGGCTGAGCTCCTCGCCGGGCTGTTCGCCCGGGCGCAGGGCAACCCGCTCTACACCGAGGAGCTGCTGGCGGCGGGCGATGTGAGCGACCGGGGTCTTCCGGAGACGCTGCGCGACGCGCTGCTGCTGCGCGCCGACGCGCTCGACGAGCCCACCCGTGAGGTGTTGCGACTGCTGTCGGCCGTCGGACGGCCGGTCGACGACGCGTTGATCGAACCCGCCACCGAGCTCGGACGCCGCGAACTCGGGGCCGCCCTGCGGCAGGGCGTCGACCACAACGTGCTTACCTGCGACCGTCGCACCGGCCATTACGGCGTTCGCCACGCACTGTTCGCCGAAGCCGTCTACGACGACCTGCTGCCGGTCGAGCGGGCATCGTTGCACCACCGCATCGCCACGGCGCTGGAGCGGTCTCCGTCCGACGAGAACGCGGCGCAGCGCGCGCACCACTGGGAGCGGGGCGACGAGCCCGGACAGGCGCTGGCCGCGTCGGTGCAGGCGGGGCTGGCGGCCGAGCGCGTGTTCGGCTACGGCGAGGCGCTATCGCAGTTTCAGCGAGCCGTGCGTCTGTGGGAGCAGGCCCCGCCCGACCCCGATGGCTCGCCGCTTGACCTGGTGCAGCTGCTGGCGCGTGCCGCCCAGGCGGCCCGCTGGATGGGCGAGTCAGACCGCGCATGCGAGCTCTGTCGGCGAGCGCTGGACACCGTCGATCACGAGCGCGAGCCGCTGCGGGCCGCCGCGCTCTACGAGCGGCTGGGTCGTTACCAGCCGTGGAACACCGAGGCGTCGCTGGATGCCTACGCGCGCGCCGGCCGCCTGATCTCCGATCGCGACCGCGCCCAGCGGATGCGACTGCTCGTCGGCGAGGCGCTGTCGATGTCGTTTCTCGGGCGTTGGCAACCGGCGCGCGAGAAGGCCACCGAGGCGATCGGCCTGGCCGGGGCCGAGGACACGCTCGCCACCGAAGGCTCGGCGCGCGCGCTGCTCGGGACCGCGATGGCGTTCCTCGGTGAGCCGGCGGCGGGCGAGCGTCAGCTGCGTGACGCACTCGCGCTGGCGCGGCGCGCCGGCAGCGCCGAGGACCTCGTGCAGATCTATCTCGACCTCGGCGAGGTGCTGCGGCTCGAGGGCCGGATCGAGCCCGCGCTGGCGCTGATGCTCGAGGGCGAGCAGGTCGCGCTCGGGCTCGGCGCCGTTCCGTATGCCAACTTCATGGCCGCCAACGCGGCCGACGACCTGCTGCGACTCGGCCGCTGGGACGAGCTGCAGACTCAGCTGCACGAGCTCGAGCAGCGTGACCTGCATCGCCCGGCAAAGCTCTGGACGATGAGCGTCGCCGGTCGTCTGCACGCGGCCCGTGGCCGCTTCGAGGAGGCCGCGACCGAGTTCGAATCGGCGATCGCGCTGTGCCAGGCACTCGAGCTCGTCGAGTTCGTCCCGGCCGTCTACAGCGGCGCCGCCGAACTCGAACTGTGGCGCGGCCGTCCGGCGGCCGCGCTGGCCACGCTGGACGAGGGCTTTGGGAAGCTCGGCACCGGGGACAACCTGCTGCACATCCCGGCGCTGCACTCGACCGGCGCTCGCGCCGAGGCCGACGCGGCCGAGCTCGCGCTCGCGCGCAAGGACGCGACCGGCGCCGAGCGTGCCGCCGAGCGGGCGCGCGGCCACCGCGACCGTCTCGCGGAGCTGATCCGCGTCGCCGCCGATGCCGTCACGCCGCCAGAGGCGAGCGCGCACCTGAACACCTGCGCCGCCGAGCTGGCGCGCGCGCAACGGCGACCGCAGCCGGAGCTGTGGCGCGCCGCGGCGCGGTCATGGCGGGAGCATGACAATCCATTCCGCGTCGCCTACTGCGAGTTGCGCCGCGCCGAGGCGCTGGTCGCGTGCAAGGGTCCGCGTGCCGAGACCCGCGCGGCGGTGCAGCTCGCGGTCACGCTCAGCGCGGAGCTCGGTGCCGAGCCGCTCCACACCGGGGCACTGGCGCTCGCCCGGCGCTCACGGGTGAGTCTCGAGACGCCCGTACCGGGTTCCGCCAGCGACGCCAGCGACACCACCGACGAGCCTCCGTTCGGCCTTACCGGGCGCGAGCTCGAGGTCTTGCGACTGCTGCGCGCCGGGCTCACGAACCGCGAGATCTCCGAGACCCTGTTCATCAGCCAGCACACCGCCGGCGTACACGTCTCTCACATCCTCGCCAAGCTCGGCGTCGCCAATCGCGTGATGGCGGCCGCGACCGCCGAGCGGCTCGGGTTGACGGCGCCCGGTTAGCTCACGACCGGCCCCTTGTTCTTGGTCACCAGCGCCCGGGTCAGCGGCGGCGGAACCGTGAACTCGTACGTGGTGACCACGCTGTTGCTCGGGGCCGGCTGGCCCTTGGCGGCCTGGTAGGCCGCGAGCGCCGCGAGATGGGCGGCGTTGGTGCCCGCCAGGCTGTCACTATCGTTGACCTCCACGTACACGACCACGTTGCCAGTACCCGGCTCGTCGATCGTCACACAGCATCGAGGCATGAGTCGACCTTCCCTTTGATTGCTCGTTCGATTATGCGCCGGCGCGTTGACGCGGCGCGGTGCCGTTGGTCGCCGGCGCACCGTTATGGCCGGAAGCGATTGGCGCGGCCGCGGCCCTGAGTCCCGACTCCAGTTCGATCTGGTGGCCGGTCAGCCACTTCTGGTGCCCGAGCCAGGTCAGCCCGGCGGTGATGGCGAAGACGGTCAGCTGCGTGATCCCGGTCGCCAGCTGGCCATTTGAGAGATGGAACGTCGACAGGACGTGCAGGTGCGTCAACAGCCACGCTGCGAGCGCGCCGGACACAACTGACACGTACGGTCCGACGAAGGCGACGATCCGGTTGAGTGGAATCCCGAGAAACGTGCTGTTGACACTCGTCTGTTGCACTGCAACCCCCAATTCGTTACCGGCGACCTATTCGAGCCGCCGCGTGTACGACAGACGAGTTGCCGATGTCGGATCCCGGACAGGCAATCCACTTCTGCACCGTTTCGCGCGCCAAAACACCCGCAAGGCTCCCGGCGTCGCGTCGGCGCGACCCCTTCGCGACGACCTGGACGCGGCCGGCGCCGCCGCCGTCAATCGCCGAGGAACAGCACTTCGACCACGGTGTGCGTGATCGCGCCGGGCAGCACGAACGTCTTGGGCTCCGGCGCGGCGGCTCCGTGGGCCTGCTGATAGGCGGCCTTGGCCGCGGTCCCCGCGGCCTGCTTGCCGGCATCCTCGTCGTCGTGGTCCACTTCGCAGTGGACGAGCGCCTTTGACGGGTCTTTGGGGTCGACGATCGTCGCGCAACAGCGAGGCATCGCTGGCGAGCATATCCGATGCCGTCCCCAGCGCCGGGCCAGGCGGCGGACGGCCGCAAGGGCCGCCCGCCGGTGCCTGTGATCCGGCGCTCTATTGCTTGGTGAGCGTCGCGACCGTCACGTGCGGCCATGTCAGCCCATTGAAGTTCAGCAGGACGAGCTGGGAGTACTGCAGCTGCATCTTGGCCGGATGTCCGCCGCCGGCGGCGACCGTCTCGATCCAGAACGTCGCCTGCACTTGGACAGCGTCGGCGTTGCCGCCCGGAGGGTTCGTCGCTCCTTGCAGGAACGCCGTGTTGGCGGTGCCGCCGCCCTTGATCGCCGTGCCGTTGATCGGCGTGTGCTTGGTGCTGACCGAGAGCACCACCGTATGCGTGATGTTCTGACCGGCGATCGCGTCCTGAATCACCTTGTTGGGGTTCTTGACGATGTCCTGGTTCACACCCGGGGATTCGAACCGGAACGGCGTCGGCTGGTTCAGGTTGAGCTCGGTGAACGTCTGCTCGATGTTGTTGAACTGCGAGTTGGCCGGTGGCGTGCCACCGATCCCGAACGGAAGGATGTTGTTGTCGGGTATCTGCGGCCCGCCGTTGACGACGAGCCCCTGCCCCTGGGCGAGGATCACCGTCCCGTGGGGGATCGACGCCATCCGCACGACCGTCGGCGGCTCGTGCGGATTCGAGGTGGCGGGCACGTGCGCCCAGATGCCGGGCTCGACGTGCAGGCCCTTTCCGTTGCTGGCCTCGGAGATCTGCTGCATGTACGTGAGGCCAAACATGTCGATGTCGTGCATCTCCAACCCGCGGTTGGGGATCGCCCCGTTGATCTTCGTGAAGACGAGGGTCTCGTTGGTCTCGTTGAGCTCCAGGAAGCGATCCTGCCCGGGCGGATCGCCCGCCGTCGCGTGAAACGGTCGCCAGATCGCGTTGAATCCAGTACCGACCCATTTGCCCTCGAGCTCCGCCAGGTTCCCGAGCTGATTCGCCTGCTGTGCGGTGGTCTGCGCCGGCTGCTGCGCCTGCGGCACGGTGAAGGCGTCGGTTCCCGCGAACGCAAAGTCGGAATCGGTTTGCGCGCCAAGTTGTTCGACCATGTGTTGACTCCTTGTGATTTGAGCCGCCGACCGGCCGCGCGCTTGACGCTCCGGCAGAGCGGCGAGGTGCGCCCGGAACCGGGCCGGCGATCAAGCCCGCGAGCGACGACGAGGTCTACGCCTGTATGCACCGAGCGGTGCGCCCGCGCGGTGATACGTCACAAGGTCGGCATCCGCCGTCGGCGACGACGCACGCCGGTTGCCCGGTCCAATTCGAGGCATAGTCCCCTACCTTTTGCCGGTTTCCCGCGGCCGCGTCCCGCGCGCGGCCGACCGTCATTGGCAACGTACGACCTTCCGAGCGCCGTTGTCAAGGCGAACGTGCCTTCCTTTGCACGGACTTGACAGTCGCAGACGTATCATTGCCGCGTCTGGGGCTCTCGTCCTCAGACCTATCACTCGACGCTGTCGACCAACGGGGGACCACCGATGGCTGAGCTGACGTTTCCAAACGTCGTTATCTACAACGATCCGAGCTCCGGCGAGCAGGACGCCGAGATCGAGGCGATCACCGCCGCGCTCCAAAAGCAGGTGGACGGCGACTTCGGCCCGGCTTGGCACACCGGAGCGACGCTTCAGTTCGTCGCGTCGACCGCCAAGCCGGCGGCGGATCCATGGGTGATCGCGGTGCTCGACAACTCAGACCAGGCCGGCGCACTGGGATATCACGACCTGACCCCGGCCGGGCTGCCGCTCGGCAAGGTGTTCGCCGGCACCGACCGCCAGAACAACCAGCAGGTGTCGGTCACGATCTCGCACGAGCTGTTGGAGATGCTGGGCGACCCATGGATCAACCTCACGGCCCAGTCCGACGACGGCAAGTTCTACGCCTGGGAGTCATGCGACGCGGTCGAAGCCGATGGGCTCGGCTACCCGATCGACGGCGTGATCGTCTCTGATTTCGTGACGCCACACTGGTTCGGCCACGGCGCCGGTCCGGTCGACTTCAAGAATCATGTCTCAAAGCCGTTCCAGCTCGCGTCGGGAGGCTACATCTCGGTGTTCGACCCGGCCAACTCGCAGGGTTGGCAGCAAGTCACCGATTCCAAGCTCTCGGCCGCGGAGTTGATCCAGGCACGCCCGCGAGTGGGCTCCCGTCGCGAGCGGCGCTTCGTCGGGCGCCAGAACTGGGTGAACTCGAGCTACTCGACGGCCGGCTGAGCGCTGCCGCCGCACGCGCCGGCATCGTCACAATTCGTGGCGATGGCCGACGCGTTCGGGAACGCCGAGATCGCCGACCGGCTCGACGCGTTCGCGGCGGTACTCGAGCTCGGCGACGCCAACCCGTACACGATCCGCGCCTACCGGCGGGCGGCCGACACGATCCGCGATGCGGCGGTGCCAGTCGCTGAGCTTGCCGCGTCCGGGCACGCCCGCGAGCTGCGGGGCATCGGGCCCGGCATCGACGCCAAGCTGCGCGAACTGGTCACGACCGGGCAGCTCGCCGAGCTCGCGGAACTCGAACGCGAGCTGGTGCCCGAGCTTGTCGGTCTCGGCCGCTACCTCGGGCTGACCGCCCAGCGAGTGATCGAGATCGCCCGCGCGCTCGACGTCCACACGGCCGGCGAGCTGCGCGAGGCGGCCGCCGCCGGCCGCCTGCGCGAGGTGCCCGGCGTCGGTCCCGCGATCGAGGCCCGGATCGTCGCGGCGCTTGCCCGCGAGGCCGATCCTCGGTCACCTCGCGACCTGTTGTTGCACCGCGCCCGTGAGCTCGTCGGCGCGATCGCCACCGCGCTCGACGGCCAGGCGGCGGGAGACGTCCGGCGCTGGTGCGACGCGTGCCGTGTGCTCGCGGTCGTGACCGCTGCGCTGGACCCAGAGCCGGTGCTGGCGCGGTTCGCAACGCTGGCCCAGATCGTCGCCGTGATCGAGCGGGGCGAGCGGCACGCGGTCGGCGTCACGGTCGACGGCGTCCCGGTGGCGGTGACCGTTGCCGAGCCGCGGAGCTTCGGGACCGCGCTGGTTCGCGCGACCGGTTCGCCGTCGTACGTGGCGGCGCTGGAGCCGCTGCCAGACGCACCGACCGAGCCGGCGGTGTACGAGGCGCTCGGCCTGGTCTGGTGCCCGCCCGAGCTGCGTGAGGCCCCGTTGCGCGAGCAGCCGGCCGCGCTGGTCAGCCACGAGCAGATCCGCGGCGATCTGCACTGTCACACGACCTGGTCAGACGGCCGCGCGTCCGTACTCGAGATGGCACGTGCGGCGATCGCACGGGGATACGAGTACCTCGCAATCTGTGACCACACTCCCGCAGTCGGAGCGGTCAAGGGCCTGACCGCTGACGAGGTCCGCCGCCAAGGCGAGGAGATTGCGGAGGTCAACGCCGAACTGGCGCCGTTTCGTGTGCTGCGCGGAATCGAGTGCGACATCCACTCCGATGGCCGCCTCGACCTCCCCGACGACGTGCTGGCCGAGCTCGAGTGGGTTCAGGTCAGCGTGCACGGCGGGCAGCGGATGCCCCGTGCGGAGATGACCAAGCGAGTCGAGCATGCCCTGGCGCACCCCGCCGTCCGCTGCCTGAGCCACCCCACCGGGCGGCTGATCGACCGCCGCCCGGAGAGCGCGCTGGACCTTGATCGGATCTACGAGCTCGCCCGCGCGCGCGGCGTCGCGCTTGAGGTCAACGGCCTGCCCGCACGGCTCGATCTGTCGGGCACGCACGTCCGCGACGCGCTGCGCGCCGGCGTCACGATCGTCTGCTCGACCGACGCCCATTCGACGGCTGGCCTCGAGAACATGATCCTGTCGGTCGCCACCGCGCGCCGCGGTTGGGCGACCGCCGCCGACGTTCTCAATACGCGTCCGTTGAGGACGCTGTTGAGCCGGGAACGCTCGGGCTGACGAGCTCGATCACGATGTCTCCGGCAAGCGCGGTCGCCGCCGAGCCGTCCGTCGACGGGCGCAGTTCCCCCCTCGCCCCCACGACGAACAGCGCGATCGCCTCGGGCTCGGCGGGATCGGGCACTTGACCGACCGTCCTGTTGACCAACCGGCCGCCGCGATGCAACCGTCGATGCAGCTCCGTCAGCGTCAGCTCCTGGCGCCCGAGGATGTCGCCGAGACCGGCGGGCAGCAGCAGGTCGTGCTGATCGGGGTCGGGAGCGATCCGGTGCACGTGCCCGTGACCGAGATCGCCGCGCAGGTCGGCGGCGGCGATCGCGTTGAAGTCGTCTGAGGCGGTGAGCAGCAGCGCGTCGGTGACCTCCTCGAGCTCCGTCTCACGATCGAGCGAGTCGACGAGCATCCGTCCCCGGTCGGCCGAGAGGCCCGCGGCTTGCGCTTGGGACCGGCCCTGTGGCCCGGTCCACAGACGCACGCCGACGCCGGCCTGCTTGAGCGCGACGCCGACCGCGCGCGCGAGCGCGTGCCCGCCGACAATCAGCACGAGCGTTCCCTCTGACCCGGCCAGCCCGAGCCGCCGGGCCACCAGCGTGCCGCTCAGCCCATAGATCGCGACCGTGCCGAAGATCACGATGAACACGATCGGCAGGATCCTCGATGCACCGGCAATGCCGGCGTCGGCGAGCTGCAACCCGAACGCGGATGCGGTCGCTCCCGCGACGATCCCGCGCGGCGCCATCCACCCGATGAACGCCCGCTCGGGCCTGGTCAGCTTCGATCGGCGCGTCAAGCCCGCAACCATCGCCGGGCGAAGCACCAGCACGATGATCGCGATCAGCGCCAGCGAGCCGGGCAACACCGCGGTCACCTCCCCGGGCGAGACCGATGCGGCGATCATCACGAACAGCACCCCGATCAGCATCTGCACGAGCGTCTCGTGGAATTCGACGGCCGGGGCGACCTCGATCGAGCGCTGATTGGACAGGAACATCCCCATCAGCAGCGTCGCGACGTACCCGGAATCATCACGGATCAAGTCCGCCGCGACAAGCGCTCCGACCGCGAGTGCGAGCGTTGCCGAGACCACCTGACGCGGTGCGCGCTGCTGCAGCCGGCCCACGAGCAGCCACAGCAGACCGGCGCCAACCGCGCCGACCGCCGCCCCAACGGCGATGTTGGCCAGCAGCTCGCCCGGATGCCAGCCGCTCGAGCCGCCCGTCTGCGCGGCCTGGAACACGATCACCGCCAGCAGCGCCCCGAGCGGGTCGATCAGTACGCCCTCCCACTTCAGGACCGAGCGGACGTCGCGCGTCGGGCGGATGAACCCGAGCAGCGGCAACACGACGGTCGGTCCCGAGACCACCAGGATCGCCCCGATCAGCAGCGCCACGTCTGGGCCGAGCCCCCCGAACAACAGCGCGACCGCGCCACTGACGGTCAGCCAGGTGAACGCGGCTCCGACCGTCACGAGCCGTGCGACGACCGCGCGCACCCTGGGCGTGATGTCCCGAAACGAGAGCCGCAGCCCGGCCTCGAACAGGATCACGCCAACGGCGACCGACACGAACGGCTGATACAGGGGTCCGAGCAGCGAGCCGGGCTGCACGTCCTTGGTCACGATCCCGGCGACGAACCCGACCGGCAGCAACACCACGATCGCCGGCAGTCGCAGCGCACTCGCGAATAGCTGTGAACCGACCGCGAGCACGAGCACCAGCGCGATCCCCGCAAGCAACTGGTCGCTCGAAAGAGCCGCCGTCACCGCTCCGCATCCCCGATGACGACCCTCACGTCCCGGAATTCTCGCGCACCAAACGGATCGCAGCCCGTCGGCCGCGCAACCCGCCGCTCAGCTCAGACGCTCCCGGAGCTGCGCGAGGGTGATCACCTCTGCCTGGCGCGGAAAGATCCGCTCGATCAGGAAGTCGTGGACATCGGGCTCGGGATCTGCGCACAGATCGGACACGACGATCAGCCGGTAGTCACGGTCGTGGCCATCCCGGACAGCCGACAGGACAACGCCGCTGCTCGAGATCCCGGCGAGGATCAGCGTGTCGATCCCGCGCGAGCGCAAACGCTCGTCGAGGTCGGTGGTGCCGAACGGGCCGACGCGCGTCTTGCGCACGACGAGGTCGCCGGCTCGTGGCGCGATCTGCTCGTGAACCTGGGTGGCGGTGGCATCGGCGGCGAACACCGTCTGGGCCATCTCGCGCCCGATGCGCTGCCCCATCATCCCGGTCGGGACCTCGCCCTCGGCGAACCCGACCCGGACGTAGCCGATCGTCACGCCGGAGACGCGCATGCGGGCGATCGTGTCCTGCGCGCGGTCCAGCAGCGAGGCGCCGTGCTCGATCCGGTCGATGATGCCGTTCTGGTAGTCCATCACCAGCAGCGCGGTCACGGTGGGGTCGATCTCGGAGGTCATGCGAGCTTCCTTTCCGTAGAGGATGGAGCGGGGCGCCCGCCGCGCAGCAACGAGGCAACGGCGGCGACCGCCGACAGTGCGGCCGCGGCGACGAACGCGACCACGAGCCCGTCGTGAAACGGCGCCGAGAGTAGGCCCGGGAAGAAACCGTGGCCGGTCACCGATTGTCGCGCCGTATGCGACAGGTAATGCAGTGCGCCGTGGCTACGCAGCAGATGCTCGAGCGGATTGACGCCCAGCAGCGAGCCGAACAGACTCGAGACCGGTGGCAGGCTCGCCAGCTGGTGGGCGACGTCGGGCGCGACGCCGTGCGCGATCAGGCCGGTTGCGAGCGTCGAGTGCAGGCTGCTGGCGACCCCGACGATCACCAGCGTGAAGAAGATCCCGATCGAGATCGCCGTTCCCGAGTTCTGGAACGTGGCTCGCATGCCCGAGGCGACACCTCGCTCAGACGGCGGCACGCTGCCCATGATCGACGACGAGTTGGGCGATGCGAACATCCCGGTCGCCGCGCCCATCACCGCCAGCAGTGCCGCGAAGACCGGATACGGGAAGTCGACCGGCAGCAGCGCGAGCCCGATGAACGTCGCCGCGCAGGTGGCGGCGCCGGAGGTCGCCAGCCCTCGGGAGCCGAACCGATCCGACAGCATCCCCGACAGCGGGCCCGCGATCAGAAAGCCGACGGTCAGCGGCAGCATGAAGATGCCCGCCCACAGCGGCGTCTCAGCGAAGCTGTAACCGTGCAACGGCAGCCAGATCCCCTGCAGCCAGATGACGATCATGAACTGCAGTCCGCCGCGGGCCAGCGACATCGCGAACCCGGCGACGTTGCCGGCGGCGAACGCACGCAGCCTGAACAATCCGAGGTTGACCATCGGTGCCCGGACGTGTCGCTCGATCACGACGAACGCGACCAGCAGCGCGACCCCTCCAACGATGCCTGCGATCACCCACGGATTTGACCATCCCATCGTGTGCCCGCCGTAGGGCTGGATGCCGTACGTCGAGGCCACGAGGACCGCTGACAGGCCAACCGCAAACGTGACGTTGCCCCACCAATCGATCGGGCTCGGGCGGCGCACGCCGGTCTCGCGCAGCTTCAGGTAGGCCCAGACCGTGCCGTAGATCCCGACCGGGACGTTGACCCAGAACACCGCCCGCCAGTCGACCGATGCGAGCAGGCCGCCGGCGACCAGGCCGATGAACATCCCGCCCAGCCCCGCAACCTGGTTGGTGCCGAGCGCGAACCCGCGCTGCTGGGCGGGGAACGCGTCGGTCAGAATCGCGGCGGAGTTGGCGGTCAGCATCGAACCGCCGGCCGCCTGCGGGAACCTCCAGGCGATCAGCCACAACGCTCCGTGGGCGCCGGTGAAGGGATCGAACGACAGCATCACCGACGCCGCCGTGAACACGGCAAAGCCCGCGTTGTAGATCCGAACCCGGCCGAACATGTCCCCGAGCCGACCGACCGTGACAACGAGCACCGCCTGCACGAGCCGGTAGCCCATGATCATCCACAGCAGATAGCCGATGTTGTCGGGCGACAGCGGGTCGAGGTGGATCCCGACGAAGATCGCCGGCAGCGCGATCAGCACGATCGAGCCGTCCAACTGGCTCATAAACACCGCCGCGGTCGTGTTTGACAACGCCACCCACTTGTAGCCGTCGCCGACCGGGCGCGGATCGGACGTGTGGCGGGTCGTGGTCGCGCCGCTCACAACGCCGCGCTGAGTTGCTCGAGCACCGGCAGTGCCAGCGCCAGCCGCGAGCGGTCCGCCGGGCTCAGCGCCGCGAGCGCCCGGGTCAGCTGCTCGGTCCGGGCGGTGCGTTTGCTCTGCACGGTGGCGTGCCCGACATCGGTCAGGGAAAGGATCACCCGGCGGCCGTCGTCGGGATCCGACGAACGCGCGATCAGCCCCTTCGCGTCCAGCGACTGCAGCGTCGTGCCGATCGATTGCGGGCTGATCTGCTCGAGCTTGGCCAACTGGGCGGCCGTCACCGGACCGTGCTGGTCAAGCCGGCTGAGCGCCGAGCTCTCGGGCAACGTCAGATCGGCGGCCGCCTTCGTTTGACGGATCCGGCGGTACAGCAGGCCAAGCACCGGCCGCAGCTCGGCCGCAAGCTCCGACGGGGTCGGATGCTCGCGCGGGTCGTCGCGTCTTGCCATATTCATCAGTCTAACCTGATCAGTCATGCCTGAGTAATTTCCCGGTATCGTCGGGCGGTCTCGTGACTGGTATGACGCGTTCACACGGGCCGCTGGTCCGCCGGAGGGTGGGTTGAGTCGGCGCGGCCTGTGGGCGTGGGCGAGCCTGCTGTCGCTGCTGGCGGCGGTCGTACTGGCGGTCGCAGTCGCAGTCGAAGGGTTCCCGCGCGGCGTGTCGGTGCTGGCGTGCCTGGGCCTGGGAGTTGTGCTGGCCCTGTACGCGCTCGAGCACCGCGGCGCGGCGCGGATCGTCGTGAGCGGGCTTGCCGGTGTCGCCGTGCTTGGCGGACTCGTGCTGATCGTGTTCGAGGGCCGGCCGCTGCTCAACGCGTTGGTCGCGTTGCTAGTGGTCGCCGCCGTGACCGCGGGGCGGGAGGCGTTCGCGACGCATGTCCCGTTGCCTGCGGCGGCCGCGCCCCGACATCCGGTGCTGTTCTACAACCCACTGTCGGGCGGCGGCAAGGCCGAGCGCTTCAAGCTCGCCGAGGAAGCGCAACGGCGCGGCTATCAGACCGTTGAGCTGAGACGCGGCGACCGGCTTGAGCAGCTCGTCAGCGACGCGCTCGACAATGGCGCCGACGCACTGGCGATGGCCGGCGGCGACGGATCACAGGCAATCGTCGCGATGATCGCCGCACAGCGCGACCTCCCCTACGCGTGCATCCCGGCCGGCACCCGCAACCACTTCGCGCTCGACCTCGGTGTGATCCGCGACGATGTGGTCGGTGCGCTCGACGCGTTCGTCGACGGCCGCGAACGACGCGTCGACCTGGCCACCGTCAACGGCCAGGTGTTCGTCAACAACGTCTCGCTCGGCCTGTATGCCGAGGCGGTGCAGCAAGCCGGCTACCGGGAGGCGAAGATCCGCACGATTCTGGCCACGGTGCCCGACGTGATCGGACCCGACGCCAGCCCACACCTGTCCTGGCAGGGACCAGACGGACCCAGCTCGGCCGTCGCGCTGTTGGTCTCGAATAACGGCTACCGACTCGGGCGCGCGCTCGGATCCGGGACCCGGCCGCGCCTGGACTCTGGCCAGCTCGGCGTCACCGCGTTCGGCGACGGCGGCCACTCCGGTGCCGCGACGCTGCGGATGCGCCAGTGGACGGCACCGACGTTTCAGGTCGACTCCGACGGTCCGATCGCCGCGGGCGTCGACGGCGAGGCGATGACATTCGATTCACCACTGCGGTTTGAGATCCGCGCCGGCGCGCTGCGCGTCCGGATCGCGCCATCGCACCCTGGCGCGTCGCCGTCGGCGCTGATGCCGTCGTCGCCGATCAAGCTGTTCGGCGCGCTCTGGGGGTTCGCGCTGGGCCGCGCCGATTCGGGCGACGGCTGACCGGCGCCCGGCGCGGTGTGAGACGCCTTGGCTACGAGGCCGTCCCGGCTGCGCGCCCCGAGAACCCTCAGGACACAAGCACGGCAGGCGAACGCAGGCGATCGGTGCGAAGCTTGAGGCGCCGCGCAACCGCAGACAAGGAGCAGGGATGAGCGAGGACAGCGCAAACGACCAAGGCCCCGACTACGACGTGATCGTGCTGGGCGGTGGTGCTCCCGGCGAGCACTGCGCCGGCGCGATCGCCGAAGGCGGGTTGAAGGTCGCGGTCGTCGAACGCGAACTCGTCGGCGGGGAATGCTCCTACTGGGCGTGCATCCCGTCCAAGACGCTGCTTCGTCCCGGCGAAGCGGTCGCCGGGGCGCGCAACTCGTCGTGCCGCGGCGAGGTCGACGTCGCCGACGCGCTGGCCTGGCGCGACTTCATGGTCTCGAACTGGACCGACACAGGGCAGCAGCGGTGGCTGGCCGACCGCGGCATCGCGTTGCTGCGCGGCGCCGGCCGGCTCGCCGGTACCGGCGCGGTCGAGGTCGATGGCACCCGTTACACCGCCGAGCACATCGTGCTGGCCAACGGCGCTGATCCGATCGTGCCGCCGATCCCGGGCCTGCGCGGACTTGATGGCGTCTGGGGTACCCGCGAGGCGACCAGCATGACCGAGGTTCCGCGCCGGCTGATCGTCCTCGGCGGCGGGCCGGCAGGTGCCGAGCTCGCCCAGGCCGTGCACCGGCTTGGCGGCGCGGTCGTGCTGGTCGAGGGCGCCGAGCACCTGCTCGCCCACGATCCGGCGCCGCTCGGCGAGGCGCTTGGCGACGCGTTGCGCGGCGAAGGCATCGAGTTGGCGCTCGGCATCCGGGCGACCGCGGCCAGACGCGATGGCTCGGAGTTCGCGCTGACGCTCTCCGATGGCCGCGAACTGCGGGGTGACCACTTGCTGGTCGCGACCGGGCGAACTCCGCGTGTCGAAGCGATCGGTCTCGAGACCGTTGGAATCTCGCCTGACCGCCACGGGATCCCGGTCGACGCACGGCTGTCGGCGGGCGAGCGTCTGTGGGCGATCGGAGACGTCAACGGCATCTGGCCGCTCACGCACGTGGGCGAGTACGAGGGCGAAGTCGTCGCCGCGAACATTCTCGGAGAGCCCCGCGAGGCCCACTACGAGGCGGTGCCGCGTGTCACCTACACCGATCCGCAGGCGGCGGCCGTCGGCGTCGGCACGGCCCGCTTCAGCGCCACGGTCGCGCTCAGCGACGTTGCGAAGACCGCGACCTACACCCACGCGTACGCCGACTCGCCCGGTTTTCTGACGCTGCTTAGTGACGGCGAGGTGCTGACCGGCGCCTACGCGCTCGGACCCGAGGCCGGGGAATGGCTACAGCAGGCGACGCTTGCGATCCGCGCCGCGGTACCGCTCGACGTGCTCCGCGACACGATCCAGCCGTTCCCGAGCTTCTCGGAGATTCACGCCGCGTGTTTGAAGGCGTTGCTGCGCGAGCTGCCCGCGTCGCGCCCGCGCGCGCACAGCTCGTAAACAGACGATCGCGAGCGATCCACCGGGGCGATGATTTGCACAGCGCGTCATGATGCGTTCGATGAGAGCGACGACTCAGCCGCACTGGCGCGATCCAGGGCCGATCGGGAGCAACCGTGAACAGCGATCATGACGCCGAGATCCGCGAGCGGATCCGCGAACACTGGGAGGCGTCCGAGCGCGGCGATATTGAGGCCGAGCACGCAATCTACGCTGGCGACGCGGTGCTGGATTACCCACAATCCGGCGAGCGTTTCCGTGGGCGCGCGAAGATCCAGGCCCAGCGTGGCGGACACCCGGCCGAACGCCACTTCACCATCCGCCGGATCGTCGGCGGCGGTGAGCTGTGGGTGAGCGAGTGTGAGATCACCTATGACGGTGTGCCCACCTGCTCGGTGAGCGTCATGCAGATCAGCGAGGATCAAGTCACACACGAGACCCAGTACTTCGCCGATCCTTTCCCAGCGCCCGCTCAGCGCGCCGCGCTCGCCGAGTCGATTCCGGCCGCCGGGTAGCCGGCGGAACCCAACATGCGGAGGTCAAGATGAGCAGCGATGCTGACCGCGATAACGAGACCACCCCTGGCGCATCCGAAGGTCCGGTTCTGCTCCATATCTGGCAGCTGCTGGATCCGGCCCGGCGCAGCGACGTGCTCGAGCGTCTTGACACGATGCTCAGCGCAAGCGCGAGCGAGCCGGGCTTCGTGTCCGCGCGGGTGCTCGAGAGCAACGGCGGCTCGATCGCCGTCGTGTTGGAGATGGAGACCGCCGAGGACCGCCAGCGCCTCCAGCATCTCCCCCTGGTTGCGGAAACGCTGCGCGACCTGGACGCGGCGATGAACCTGGTGTTCGCGCTGTACCAGCAGGTCAGTGAATACCGCGCGTAGCTGATCGAGGCCTCGACACCGTGCAGATCACCCGGCGCGAGGCGGTCAAGGGCGCGATCGCGGTGCTCGGCGCCGGCTCGGTGCTGACCGGCCACACGGTCGATGCCGGCGCCGAGGTGCAGGCGGCCGGCCGCGCCCGGCGACGTCGGGCTCGAGATCGTGTGGCCGTGATCGGCGCCGGCGCCGCCGGGATCGCAACCACCTATCTGTTGGGCGACCGCTACGACGTCGACCTGTTCGAGGCGCGGTCGCGGATCGGCGGCCACTGCGACACCCGCGTGATCAACTATCGCGGGCGGCGGATCGCGGTCGACCTCGGCGCCCAGTTCTTCCACCCCGAGACGCACCCGCTGTACGTGACGCTGCTGGCGCAGCTGGGTCTGTTTGACCCGGCTTATCCCGACGCGGCCGAGACGCTGCAGGCGCCGGCGAGCCTGTGCATCTTCCCGACGGCCGGCGGCCCGCCGGTGTTCTCGTCAACGAATCCATTCACCACGCCGCACCGTGCAGTGCAGTTTCTGACCTACATCCGCCTCGCCCGTGAAGCGGTGCTGTCGGATCTGCCGTGGGAGACGACCGTCGGCGCCTGGATCCGCGGCCTGACGGTCAGCGAGGCGTTCAAGCGCGACATCGTCACGCCGTGGATCACCGCGCTGATCGGCTGCAGCCGGGCCGATGCGATGCGCGCGTCCGCCCGATCGATCCTGCAGACGTTCGCCCTGTCGTTCCCGGCCGACGTCTCCCAACCGGCGTCGACCTATAACTCGAGGATCGGCCTGCAGGGCAACCTGCGCCTGATGCTCGACCGCAGTCCGACCGCACGGGTGCATCGCAACGCGCCCGTTCGGGCCCTGCGGCGCCGCCGCGAGGAGTGGCTGCTGCAGACCCCCGGCGGCGTCCGCGGCCCGTACCGCCATGTCGTGCTCAACGCCCCGCCTCACGTTGGACGCGGGCTGTTGCGGCCGCTTGCCGGCTTCGCCCACCGCGCGGCGCTGCTGCGCGAGTACGAGTACTTCGACTCGCGCATCGTGATCCACACCGGCCCGGCGTACGTGCAACCCAGCCGTCGTAACTGGGCGGTCTACAACGCCGGGGTCAGCGGCGATCAGTGCGAAGGAAGCGTCTGGTACGGCGGCCTGCATCCGCGGCTCGAGTCGGGTGCGACGGTCGACGTGTTCAAGTCATGGGATGATCGCCGGCGCACACAGCCCGCCCGGGTCCTGCTCAGCCGTCGCTACAAGCACCCGAAGATCACGCCGGCCGCGATCGAGGCGGCGCGCGCGCTGGGCCCGCTGCAGGGACGCGACGGTCTGCATTTCGCTGGCGTCTACACGACCGGCTTTGACTCCCAGGAGTCCGCGATCTGGTCGGCGCTCGGGGTCGCCCGATCGCTGACCGCCGACAGCCCACCGCTGGCCGCGCTCGACGCACTGCTGTCGAAGCGGGGACTGTCCGGCGTCACCTACGAGCTCTGAGCCCGTGGTCTTGTCGCGGTAGTTAGGCTGCCCAGGTGGCGGTCGACTCGTTTCCGCGCCGGGCGGCGCGCACGCGCAACTTCACGCTCGGGGCGCCGCGCAGCTTCCAGGTCGCGGCAGACGGCAGCCGGGTCGCGTTTCTGCGTTCGCCCGCCGGCGACGATCCCCGCAACGGGCTGTGGGTATTCGACGTCGCCGAGGGCCGGGAGCGACTCGTGCTCGCGGCCGAGGACCTGGGGTCCGGCGATCTGTCGGTGCAGGAGCAGGCGCGCCGAGAGCGGGTGCGCGAGACCTCCGAGGGGATCGTCTCCTATGCCACAGATCGGCTCGTCAAGCTCGCGGCCGTGGGTCACGCGGGGCGGCTGTCGGTCGTCGACCTGGTCGGCGGCACGGTCCGGGAACTGGAGGTGCCGGAACAGGTCTATGACCCCCGGCCGGACCCATCCGGACGCTCGGTCGCGTTCGTCTGCGACCGGGCACTGCACGTCGTCGACGTCGCCGATGGCGATGTCCGGCGGCTGGCGGCGGATCCCGACCCGGCCGTCGGATGGGGCGTCGCCGAGTTCATCGCGGCGGAGGAGATGGGTCGGTTCCGCGGGTTCTGGTGGGCGCCCGACGGCACCGCGCTGCTGGCCGCCCGCGTCGATGAGCGTCCGGTTCGCGAGCTCTGGATCGCCGACCCCGCTGACCCGGGCGCGCAGCCGCGAGCGGTGCGCTACCCGACTGCCGGGTCAGACAACGCGGATGTACAGGCGTTCGTGATCGCGCTCGATCGGGCGGCGCCGGTCGAGATCTCGTGGGATCGGCGCGTGTTTCCGTACCTGGCGGCGGCTGATTGGGACGAACTTGGGCCGATGATCGTCGTCCAAGCCCGTGATCAGCGCCGGGTCGAGGTGCTCGCCGTCGATCCGCAGACCGGTGACACCGAGCAACTTGGCGCGGAGTCTGATCCGATCTGGGTCGACCTGATCGATGGCGTTCCGCGACGGCTGGACGGCCGCCTGGTGACGGTCGGCGGGTCAGACGACACGGTCGCGCTGATGGTCGACTCAGAGCCGGTCACCCCAGCCGGCCTCGAGGTACGCGCGGTGCTCGCGGTCGATGCCGGCGCGGTGCTGTTCACCGCGAGCACGGAGCCGACCGAGCTGCACGTCTGGCGATGGACGCCGGCGGACGGGCTCTCCCAGCTCACGCACGAGCCGGGTGTCCACACGGCTGCCGCCGGCGGCGGGTTGTGCGTGCTCGGGTCGCGTACCCTGCAGACCGACGGTGCCCGCTGGACGGTTGGCGGCCACCGGTTGGCCTCACACGCTGAGCGACCGGAGGTCCGACCTGCCGTCAAGCTGCTCCGGTCCGGACCGCGCAAGCTGCGGGTCGGCGTGCTGATGCCGGCTGAGCGCGACCCCGCCGTGGCGCTGCCGGTGCTTCTGGACCCCTACGCAGGCCCGCACTTCCAGCGCGTTGTCGCCGTCAGGAACATGTGGTTGCAGTCTCAGTGGCTCGCGGACCAGGGCTTCGCGGTGGTCGTCGCCGACGGCCGCGGCACTCCCGGTCGAGGCCGTGCCTGGGCACGGGCCGTGCACGGTGACCTCGCCACCGCGGTGCTCGACGACCAGATCGAAGCGCTGCACGGCGCTGCCGATCAGGTCGACGGCCTCGATCTCGAGCGGGTCGCGATCCGCGGCTGGTCGTTCGGCGGCTACCTGGCCGCGCTCGCGGTGCTGCGCCGGCCCGACGTGTTTGCAGCGGCGGTCGCCGGCGCGCCGGTCACCGACTGGCGCCTGTATGACACCCACTACACCGAGCGCTACCTCGGCACCGAGCCCGACGGCGCCGACGCCGACGCGTACGAACGATCATCACTGCTCGCCGACGCGCACGCGCTACGGCGACCGCTGCTGCTGATCCACGGGCTCGCCGACGACAACGTCGTCGCGGCGCACACGCTGCAGCTGTCCCAGCGCCTGACCGAGTCAGGCCGCCGGCATTCGGTCCTGCCACTCACCGGGATCACCCACATGACACCGCAGGAGGCCGTCGCCGAGAACCTGCTGACGCTGCAGGTGCAGTTCCTGCGCGAGGCGCTGGGCGGTCCGTCGCAGGCGCCGGTCGTACGCTGAACTCGGTCGGGCGCCGGTCGGGCGCCGGTCGAGCGTGCCGTCGGCGAGGGCCGCGACGGCGAGCAGGCCCCGGCGACTAACATCGCGCGGGTGCAACGCGAGCAGTTGCAGGCTCTGCAGGCGCCGCTGAAGGACCGCTACCGAGAAGCGCCCGAGCGTGCGCAGGTCACGCTGTCGACGACCGGCACGCTCGGCGAGGGCGTTTCGTGCTCGGTGCAGACCGGGCGTGCGCTTGCCCAGGCGGGGCTGCACCCGGCCACCGGCGGCGACGGCTCGCTGTTGTGCTCGGGCGACATGCTGCTGGAGGCGCTGGTGGCATGCGCGGGCGTCACGCTCGGGGCGGTCGCGACCTCGCTCGGGATCGAGGTTGCGGCCGGACAGGTACACGCGGAGGGCGACCTCGACTTCCGCGGCACGCTCGCGGTCAGCCGCGACGCCCCGGTCGGATTCTCCGCGATCCGCCTGTCGTTCGAACTGGATACCGACGCCGACGCCGAGCAGCTGCAGACGCTGCTGCGCCTGACCGAGCGCTATTGCGTCGTCTACCAGACACTTGCAGCGGGACCTGCGCTGCAGACGACCGTCACGCGTCAGTCGCATTAGCGTCTCGGCCGTCCCTGGGACGTTGTCACCTCTATACGGTGAGAACGTCCCAGGTTCGCCGCGCGCCCAACCAGCACCGCAGCCTATGGCGTGAATTTGCGCTGGCACGCGGCGATCTTGTCCAGATCGCCCTGCGCGCTCGTGATGCAGTTGAGCAGGCGTCGGGTGTCGCGGTCGAGCTTGTTCGGCTTCGGCGAGCCGGACGAGATCGTCGTGGTGAAGCGGTAGCTGTGGGTAGTGCTGGAAGCGCTCGGCGAGGACGCGGTCGACGGCCGAGCCGGCGTGGTGGCCTGGAGCGAGCCGGGAGCCGACGGCGTCACGGCATCGGTTCGCTGCAGCCCCCGCCCGTCATAGGAGGCCAGGAACCTGTGCTCCGGCTCGGCGCCGGATTCCAAAAACCAGGAGCGGCCGGTTAGCGTCGCGCTCGATCCCTGCCGAGGGAACCCAACCTGCCGGTACAGGCCGTCGACGACGCCGGAGTCAAGCTGGCCGAGCGTCAGCACCGCGCCGCGTAACTCGGACGGCGTCGCCGTCCGGATGAAATTCGTCGTACGCCGGTTATAGCCAGAGGTCCCGGCCTCGATCTCAGATTGCACGATCGTGTAGTCACGGATATGCAGCCGGCGATCGGCGCCGATCACCTGGTAATAGATCCCGGAAGAGCCGACGATGATCTCGACCACACGCGCGCCGGTACCAAACGAGGCCGTCATCCCGGGAAGCGTCTCGGCGAGCCCATACGGCTTCAGCCCGCCGTTAGCATCAGACGTCACGCGCGTCACGATCACCAGCGCGACAACCGCAGCCGACACCGCCATCACACCCACAGCGAGACGCCTCACCCCAGCATTCATGGTCCTATTCGGACTCTAGCCGCAATGCCCGGCGGACCATCCGATCTTGTCTGACAACCACCAATCGCTTGGGAGCGCCATGACCGGCCGTGTCGTCTCGGCCGCCCGCCCTCGCACCGAACCTGTGTGTCACCCGGCATGAGCGTGTCCGACACGAAGAACGTCGCGCTCGTGACCGGAGGCTCGCGGGGTATCGGCGCAGCGGTTGTCGCGGCGTTCCTGTCCGCAAGCTACGCCGTGGTCTCAGTTGCCCGCTCGATCGAGCCGCGTTGCGACGGCGATCTGCTCGTCGTGCGCGGTGACATCACCGATCCTGAGTCCGCCCGCCAGATCCTCGACGCGGCTCGCCGGCACTTCGGGCGTGTCGATTGTCTGGTCAACAACGCCGGCGTCTACATCGGCAAGCCGTTTGCCGACTACACGCTCGACGACTTCGCCGCCATCACGGCGGTCAATCTCGCCGGCTTCTTCCACATGACCCAACAGGTGCTGCCGCTGATGGTCGCCCAAGGTGGTGGCCACGTCGTCAACGTCACGACGAGTCTGGTCGACCAGCCGGATCACGAGCGCCCGGCCGCGCTGGCAGCGCTCACCAAGGGCGGCCTCGCGGCCGTCACCCGTTCGCTGGCAATCGAGTATGCCCCGCACCAGGTGCGCTTCAACGCCGTGTCGCTCGGGATCATCAAGACGTGGTCGGACGATCCCGAGACCGACGACCAACTGGCCGCGCTGCATCCGCTTGGCCGGATCGGCGATGTGCGTGATGTCGCCGACGGGATCCTGTACCTCGAACGCGCAGCCTTCGTCACCGGCGAGATCCTGCACATCGACGGTGGGCAGTCGGCTGGGCACTGAGCGCCACGGGCTGCTGCGCGAGCCGCGCTCGCGTGCGACCTACGCGTCGCTGCGCGGCAGACGACGCCTGCAAGCCGGTTTGAGCGGCGCCCCCGACCGGCGCGAGCGAACGGAGGTCACGCGGACGAGGGCTACGCTTGACCGAACGGCTGCACCCATCCACCCGCCGACTCGCTGGAGGCAACGTGGTTGACGAATCGGTCGGACGTCTGGTCTCGGTCAATGTCGGGATGCCGAGGGATGTCTCGTGGAACGGGAGAACGGTCTTCACCGGCGTCTTCAAGGAACCGGTGGTCGGACCGCGCCATGTGAGCGCTCTGAACGTCGACGGCGACGGCCAGGGCGATCGCGCAGGACACGGCGGCGAGCAGCGAGCCGTCTTCGTCTACCAGCTGGACTCCTACCGCCATTGGGAACGCGAGCTCAAGCGCGACGACTTCGTCTATGGCCAGTTCGGCGAGAATTTCACGGTCGAGGGCCTCAGCGACAGTGAGGTCTGCATCGGTGATCGGTATCGGATCGGGAGCGGCGTGTTCGAGGTAACCCAGCCCCGGGTCACCTGTTATCGCGTCGGGATCCGCATGAACGATCCGCAGATCCCCGCTCTGCTCGTCTCCCACCACCGTCCGGGCTTCTACCTCCGGGTCTTGCAAGAGGGCGATGTACAGGCCGGGGACGAGGTCGTGAGACTCTGCGTCGGGCCTGAGAAGATGGCGGTGGCCGACGTCGATGCCCTCCTCTACCTTCCGGGCCATACCCGCCAGGACCTCCTGCGCGCGCTCCGGATCCCCGCTCTCAGCCCCGGCTGGCAGAGCTCGTTCCAAGCGCTGCTCGATGCCGGGCCCGGCGCCGGCAACGCCGGCCTGACCGCGACGAGTCCCCCGCCGGCATGGTCGGGCTTACGCCGGCTGACCGTCACCGCCATCACCCACGAGACCGAAACGGTCATCTCGATCGGTCTCGAGGACCCCGATGGGCAGCCGTTACCGCCCGCCCTGGCCGGCCAGTACCTCACGCTGCGGGTCAAGCCGACCGGTCACGATCGGTCGGTGCTGCGCAACTACTCTCTCTCGGGGCCGCCCGGGGCCACCTATTACCGCGTCACGGTCAAGCGCGAGCGCGATGGCGTCGCCAGCGGCTATCTGCATCACGATCTGATCGTCGGCGACGAGCTTGAGGCCGGCGCGCCGCGCGGCACGTTCGTCCTGGAACGCGGCGCAGCGCCCGTACTGCTGATCAGCGCCGGGATCGGGGCAACCCCGGTGCTGGCGATGCTGCAGGCCCTGAGTCTGGAGCGGTCCGACCGGGAGACCTGGTGGCTGCACGGGGCGCGCAATCGCCGTGAGCACGCGTTCGCCGCCGAGTCCAGGACGCTGTTGACCTCACTGCCGAACGCGCGGGCACACGTTTGTTACAGCAATCCAGACCCTGACGACGTGGTCGGCCGCGACTTCGACAGCGTCGGCCGACTCGACGCGTCGCTGCTCGCCGAGCTGGGACTCGCGCCCGATGCCGAGGCCTACGTATGTGGCCCGGCGGCGTTCATGGATGACATCAGCGCTGGCCTCGCCGCCCTCGGGTTCGAGGCGTCACAGATCCACACCGAGCCGTTCGGGCCCAAGCCTGGCATCACCCCCGGGATCGCGGCGGCGCCGGCGCGCGCCCCGCACCCCCCTTCCGGCCCGCCGGGGCACGGGCCGGCGATCGCGTTCGCGCGCAGCGACCTCACGATCGCGTGGGACGACGGTTACGGCAGCCTGCTCGAACTCGCCGAAGCATGCGACGTCCCGGTTCAGTGGTCGTGCCGTACCGGGGTCTGCCAGACCTGCGAGACCCCGCTGATCGCGGGGGTGGTCAAGTATCGGCCGCAACCGGTCGAGCGTCCACCGGATGGAAGCGTGCTGCTCTGCTGCGGGCGCCCGGACGCCGATCTGGTGCTCGACCTCTGACGTTCGGGGGTTTGGGCGCGACTCGGGCGAGGTCAGATTCAGCCGGCTCGGTGGCTCGGCGAGCCCCCGCGTCGACTCAACGCAAGGTTGCCCCGCCGCATGTCGAGAAATGCTCGGCTGCTCCGTCCTTGGGGCATGAGCGGCCACGACGGGCCGCGCGACCCGGAAGGAGACCCAACATGAAGTATCTGTTGCTGAAGCATTACCGCGGTGGCCCCGCACCGGTCCAGGACCTGGCCCCGATCCACGAATGGACGCCGCCGGAGGTCGACGCCCACATCCAGTTCATGCGGGACTTCGCCGCGCGGCTGGAGCAGTCCGGCGAATACGTCGACGGGCAGGCGCTCGCTCCCGACGGCGCGTTCATCCGCTACGACGGCGAGGGCCGGCCCCCGGTGGTCGACGGCCCGTTCGCCGAGACGAAGGACCTGATCGCGGGCTGGATGATCATCGACGTGGGGTCGTGGGACCGGGCGGTCGAGCTCGCCGGCGAGCTGTCCGCGGCGCCCGGGCCGGGAGGTGAGCCGATCTACGAGTGGCTCGAGGTACGGCCGTTCCTGACCGAGCCTCCGGTGGTCACGGAGTGAACGACAGGCTGCTGCGGGATCTGATTCCCGCGGTGATTGGTGTCCTCGTCCGGCGCGGGGCGGACTTCGCGTCGGCCGAGGATGCCGTCCAGGAGGCGCTCGTCGCCGGCCTGGAGCGCTGGGCGCAGGACCCGCCCCGCGATCCGAAGGCGTGGCTGATCACGACCGCCTGGCGCAAGTTTCTGGATGCCGCCCGGTCAGAGTCATCCCGCCGCGAGCGCGAGCGCTTGGTCGAGGCCGAGCCACCCGCCGGCCCGGCGCCGGAGCGCGACGACACGCTGCAGCTCTACTTCCTCTGCGCGCACCAGTCGCTCTCCTCGGCGTCGGCGGTGGCTCTGACCCTGCGGGCGATGGGCGGCCTGACGACGCGCCAGATCGCGGCGGCCTACCTCGTTCCCGAGGCAACGATGGCGCAGCGGATCAGTCGCGCCAAGCGCCAAATCGCCGGACGGCCGCTCAATCAGCCGGGCGATCTCGGAACCGTACTGCGGGTGCTCTACCTCGTGTTCAACGAGGGCTACGGCGGCGACCTGGACCTGGCCGCCGAGGCGATCCGGCTGACCCGGCAGATCGCTGCCCGCACCGACGAGCCGGAGGTCGCGGGGCTGCTGGCGCTGATGCTGCTGCACCACGCGCGGCGCCGATCGCGCACGGACTCGGACGGCCGCCTGATCCCCCTGACCGAGCAGGATCGCTCGCTCTGGAACACCCGCTTGATCAGCGAGGGCGTCGACATCCTCCAGACCGCGCTGGCTCGGGAGCGACTGGGTGAGTATCAGGCGCAGGCGGCGATCGCCGCCCTGCACGCAGACGCCCGGGACGCGGTCGAGACCGACTGGGTGCAGATCGCCGAGTGGTACGACGAGCTCGTCCGGATCACCGACAGTCCGGTGGCTCGGCTGGGCCGCGCGGTCGCGATCGGCGAGGCGCACGGACCGCGGGCGGGGCTCACCGAGCTGGCCGCACTCGACTCCGGGCTGCCGCGGTTCACGGCGGCCTCGGCACACCTGCGCGAGCGCGCAGGCCAGCTCGAGCTGGCCGCACAGCTCTATGCCGAGGCGGCCGGCGCGGCGACGAGCGTCGCGGAGCGCGACCACCTGATCCGGCAAGCGGCGCGTGTGCGAGAGCAGCTGGACGGTCCCGTTGACGCTGCTCGCCCGGACCACGCAGATCGCGACGGTGGCACTCGTGCGGCTGACTAGGTTATGACGAGCCCTCAGCGGCAAGCTGCGGCAGCACCCTCTCGGCGAGCATCGCCGCGGATCGCACGGGATCGGTGCCGGTCGACATCGAGCCGCCGCTCAGCATGAGGATGATCTCGGTGAACCCGGCTTCGTGATACTCGTGCACTCGGTCGATGATCTCGGCTGGGTCATCGCCCGCTGGGAGCTGGACCGAGCGTCGGATCTCCTGCGGCTGGCGGCCGATCGACGCGCAGGCCTCGTCGAGCTGCCGCGATGCCGCGACGGCCGATTCGACGTCGCGGCCGGCGCCGCCGCTGGCGTTCCAGACGTCGGCGTGACGTGCCGTCAATCTGAGCATCCGGGGTCCACCGGAGCCGACCCAAATCGGTGGGTAAGGCTGTTGAACCGGCTTCGGATTGGCGACGGCGTTGCGCATCGTGTAGTAGCGACCGTCAAAGTTCGTTCGTTCCTCGGTCCATAGCGACCTGATCACCTGAAGCCCCTCCGAGAACAGCCCGACCCGGTGCTCAAGCCCAGAGATGCCGTACATCTCATGCTCGTTAGCCGCCCACGCCGCTCCGATCCCGAACTCAAGGCGACCACCCGAGAGATGGTCGACGGTGGTCGCGACCTTGGCAAGCAGCGCGGGGTTTCGATACGTGATGCCGGTCACCATCAGCCCCAGCCGAACATGCGTGGTCGCCATCGCCATCGCCGCGAGCAACTCCCACCCATCGAAGATCGGACGGTCATCGCCGATTCCCCCAATCGTCGCCAGGTGGTCCATCGCCCAGCAGTGATCAAATCGCGCCTCGTCGGCAATCTTCCAGATCGCCAGATAGCTCTCGATCGGCGCGTCCTGTGAGAGCTTGATCCCGACCCGCAGCGGCTGTCTCATCACGTCTCCTATCCCTGTCAGTGGCCGAACGCGCGACCGGGCGCAGCCGCCTGCCCATCACCGAGATTCACGCTCGCGCGACGAGAGGATCCCTTGCTGGCGTCAGTCGGCGTCGGCGACGATCGAGCCGACTCGTTCCCCGATCGTTCGGTCGCGCGCGTAGACGATCGCGGCCCAGATCAGCGCCGCAACCACGACGCCGGCCGCGATCGCGGGGTAGTAGCTAAACGGCGCCGGCTGTCCCGGCTTGACCAGCTCGTAGAGCGGGTACCCGATCGCCGCCGCGCCCAGTAGCGGCAGCACGAGGTGCTTGACGACCGAGAAGCTCTGGCGCTCGAAGCGGCGATAGTAGACCGGCAGCGCCAGGTTGGCGACCAGATAGGTGAGCGCGATCAGAATCGTGCCCAGCGTCGCGATCTCGCCAAAGAACGTCACCGGGTTCGTGTTCCAGCCGAACACGTAGCACAGACCCAGGGCCAGCACGAGATACACCAAGAAGGCCACCCACGGTGTGCGGCGGGCGTGTGTCAGTCGCGCGACGACACCCGGCAGCAGCCCCTCACGGCCGGAGTTGAAGATGATTCTCGCCTGCGAGTTAGTCGCCGCGATCAGACACGAGCAGATCGAGGTAAAGCCCGCCAGGTACGCCACGAACAGCAGTCCGCTGGAGATCCCACCGGCCGCGGTGAGGAACGGAACCGAGGCGGCGGTCAGCGCCGCGGCGTTGTAGTTGAAGCCGACCACCGTCGCGTAGGAGAGAAACACGTAGAGCGCGCCGACGACGGCGATGCTCGAGAACACAGCTCGCGTGACGCCCCGGCGTGGGTCGCGGTGCTCCTCGGCAAGCGCCGCCGAGTTCTCCCAGCCCACGAACAGATAGATCGCGAGCGGGAAGCCCAGCGCCAGGCCCGAGAAGCCGTTATGCAGGTGAGACGGATCGAACGGCGATGCGTTGATATTGCCGGAGTTGTCGATCAACAGCGCGATCGCCACCACCAGCAGCAGCGCGACCTGGAACACGAACAGGGCGGCCGCGACCTTGGTCGACGGCTTGGCCCCGCTCACGATCAGCACAAACGCGCCGATTGACAGCACCGCGCTGATCGCCTGCCACGGGACGGTGATGCTCAGGTAGTGCTGCAGAATCGTCTCCAGCAGGCCGCCGGAGATCGCTACCACGGCGGCAACCGCGATGATGTACCCGACGCACAGCACCACCGCCGTGACGATCGCGCTGTAGCCGCCGAATGCTCTGCCGATGAAGGTCACGAACGAGCCGGTCGACGGACGCGAGCGCGAGAACTGGCTGATCGTGTTGCCCAGCAGCGCGATCGCGATCATCCCAGCGATCACCGTCAACGGCGCAGCGATCCCGGCCGTGGCCACGATCGTCGCGAACGAGAAGTAGAAACTCATCGCCGGCGCCATGTCGGCCAACGTAAGGGCCGCGATATCGACGTCGTTGAGGACCCCTCGGGCCAACCGGCCGTCGTCTGACGGGGGCGGGCCTACCGCCTCCTTGGTACCAGCGCCGGTGATCGCCACGAGCTATCCCTCCTCCGAACAGACCGCCCTGAAGCCCAAAGCATATATCCCTTCGTCAGCGAGCCGGCCGGGATCTGGAGTTGGCTGCTCGCTGGTGGTGCGTCTCGGTTCTAGCCGGCGATTGCATCGAGTCTGGCTCGACCGCGGCGGACCGTCTGGAGGATCTGATCGTCGTCGCAACTCAGCCAGACGTAGGTGCGCTGTGGTGCTGCGTGCTGGTGTCGTTCGGCGTCGAAGACGGCGACGGCCCGACGCGAAGGCCGTCAGCCGCGAGCCGCTAACCGCTCCAGCCGCTTGTTGGCTGTCGCCTCGTGAGCGGGCATCAGATCGGCGCGGGCGATCTCCGCTACCGCGGGAGCGACGATCGCCACGCCCTCGTCGGTGTCGATGCGCTGGTAGGTGAGCGTCTTGGTGAACTTCGCCACCGACAGCCCGCCGGTGTACCGGGCTGCGCCTCCGGTCGGCAACGTGTGGTTGGTCCCGATCGCCTTGTCGGAGAACGCGACCGTCGCCCGTTGGCCGAGGAACAGCGAACCGTAGTTGATCAGGCGCTCGAGGTACCAGTGATCGCGATCTGTATGCACCTCCAAGTGCTCGGCGGCGAGCTCGTCTGAGAGCTCGGCGGCGTGCTCGTGGTCGGCGGCGACCATCACGACGCCGTGCACCGTCCACGCCCGGCGACACGTGTCATCGGCACCGGCGGCGTCGAGCGCGTCGAGTTGACGCTCGATCTCGGCCAGCACGAATGATCCGAGCGCCTCGGAGGTGGTGATCAGCACCGCCGGAGAGGTCGGCCCATGCTCGGCCTGGGCGAGCAGATCGGCGGCCACCAGCTCCGGGTCCGCGGTCTCGTCGGCGATCACCGCAACCTCGGACGGGCCGGCGAGCAGGTCGATGCCCACCCGTCCGAACAGCTGGCGCTTGGCCTCGGCGACGAACGCGTTGCCCGGGCCGACGATCATGTCGACGGCCCCAAGCGCTTCGTCCAGCAAGCCCAAGGCCATCGCCGCCAGCGCCTGCACGCCCCCCAACGCAAAGATACGGTCGGCCCCCGAGGTGGCGATCGAATAGAGCGTCGGCGCATGCAGCTTGCCGGCACGCGGCGGGGTGCATGCCACGACGTTGTCCACGCCGGCAACCTTGGCGACCAGCACCGTCATGAAGGGGCAGGCCAGCATCGGCACGCGCCCGCTCGGACAGTAGGCTCCGACCGTGGCGACCGGGACCTGCCGCTGACCGAGGAACACGCCGGGCAGCGTCTCCGCCTCGAAGCTCGTCAGCGTCGCGCGCTGCAACTCCGCGAAGCGACGGATCTGATCCTGGGCGAACGCGATGCTTCGCTTGAGCTCGTCGGGGATCGCGGCCGACGCCTGATCGATCTCCGACGCCGCCACCTCGAAACTCTCCGGAGCCCAGTCGTCCAGGTCGCGGGAGTAGTGACGCACAGCGTCGAACCCATCGCGCTCGATTCGGAGCAACATCTCCGACACCCGCGCGGCCACGGCCGGGTCGGGACCGGGGGCGGCGCCGGGGGGCGGCGCCTTCAGGTAGTTCGGTTGCCGCATCGCGCGAGCGTAACTTCGGACCGTGCCGAAAGCTACGGTTAGATACCTTTGACCGTGTCAAGGAAGTGCTTTGAGCATTCCGCACGCGTGGCGACTTCGTGACACTTCAGCAGCTCATCTATTTTCGAACGGCCGCCGAGTTCGGCTCCTTCAATGCGGCCGCTCGCCACCTGCACTGCACGCAGCCGGCCGTCTCTGAGCAGGTTCGTCGCCTGGAGCAGGAGCTCGGGGTGTCGCTGTTTGCGCGGGCGGGGCGCGGGCTGACGCTGACCAACGCCGGTCGGAGGTTCCTCGGACACGCCGAGCGCGTCACCGCCGCCGCGGAGGATGCCGCGACCGCGGTCGGCCGTCGCGCGGGCCGCGAACAGGTGACGATGGGCACCTTCCGCAACGCCCCGTACTACGACATCGACGTGCTCGCAGATCTCTACTGCTCGCGTCATCCAGAAGGACGGCTGCGGCTGCAAGGACGCAACTCGTTCGACGTCGCCCGTGCCGTGCAAGACGGAGAACTCGACGTCGGCCTGGTCGTGCTCCCGGTCGACGACTCGCTGCTCGACGTTCGTTCGCTGTTTCACGACGATGTGCTGTACATCAGCAGCGATCATGGTCTCACGCAAACCCCGGTGGAGATCGAGCAGCTCACCGAGTCCCCACTGATCCTGTATGACGCCAGCTACGGATTCAACGACCCCACCCGCCGGCAGCTCGCCGCGCGGGCTCAGGCCAAGGACCTGCTGCTGGAGCCGCGGATCGAGGTCGAGCACGTCGAGACAGCGCTGCAGCTCGTCGCACGCGGGCTGGGAAGCACGATCGCGGCGCGCTCTGTGCTGCTCGGGACCGGCCTCGCCTCAACCCTCTCGGCCGTGACGTTCGCCGAGCCGTTCCGAGATTTCTTCGCAATCGCCACGCGTCGCGGCGTGCGGGTCAGTCCCGCCACCGCATCCTTGGTCGGGCTTGTCGACGAGTGGGCTAAGACGGTGTCCCAGCGGATCTAAGGCGCTCGACGGTCTCGGGGTCGATTACGTGACCGGCGCTTCGACAGCCAGTCCGGCGCGGACTCGTTCGGTCAACCCGGGGGCGAGCAGCACGACCAGGAGTCCGATCACCAGGTAGATGCCTTCGATGTACGGGAAGTTGGCATAGGCTCCGACCTGTCCGACGAACACGCTGCGGTAGAGCGTGTAGCACACGAACGCTCCACCCAGAATCGGGATCACGATCTGCCACCTCGGGGCCTTCGGCGGACCGTTGAGGAACAGAAAGTAGATCGCACCGATCGTCGCCATCACGTAGGCGACCAGGATCAGCACGGTACCGATCTGCAGCGGGTAGAAGGTGGCGTCGATGACTGACGAGCCGGCGAGTTGCTGACCGAGAAGGGCTCCCAGGAAGAACAGCAGCACGACCGCGAGCGCGGCCCCGGGAGCGCCGTGCTTGGAGAGGCTCGCCAGCCCTGACCTACTGCCCGTCGCGTCGCGCGCCTGCGCATACATGATGCGTGCCGCGCCGCTGGCGACTCCGAGCGAGATCGCAAACAGGCTGACGAGCGCCATGAAGTCCAAGATGTCGGCGTACCACTGCCCGATGTACCCGCTGCCGAGATCGGAGAACGGCAGGCCGTCGGCAAACGCCAGGGCTCCCTGGCTAGTCGCGCCGTAGCCGAGTGACTGGGAAGCGGCGGTCAGCAGATAGAACGCGCCGACGACCACAACCGCGGTCTTGATCGCCCGCGGGATCTGAGCCTTGGGATTGGTTGTCTCCTCGCCGAGCGCGGCCGCCCCTTCAAACCCGGCGAACGCGAGGAAGCCGTACACGGCGGCCTTGGCGATCGTTCCGAGTCCGCTGCCGGACGGGAGAGCCAGGAACTTGATTGTGAACGTCTGACCCTGCGGACCATGACCAAAGATCACCGTCGCGAGGATCACGATGCTGAGAATCGTCACGAGAATCGCGCCGATCACCTCCGAGGTCAACAGCATCCGTGTGATCACGCGGATGTCCGCATACGCGAGCACCGTCACCCCGATCAGCCCGATCAGCGCGATCCACCACCACGTCTGCGTTTGGAGGATCCCCGTATCGCGCAGGAACTGGCCGCCGAACAATCCCATCTCGATCGTCGAGCCGCACCCGATCGCGATGTACCCGCCCATCAGCGCCCACCCCGCGAAGAAGCCGGCACGCGGGCCGAGCGTGACCCCGACCAATGCATACACCGAGCCGGTGTGCGAGATGTGCTGTGAGAGCTTGACGAAGCCGTAGGCAACCAGCGCGACGCCGGCGACGGCAAACACGAACGACAAGGTGACCGCGCGGCCGATGATCAGCGCGGCACCGGTTCCGAGCAGACCGATCGCGCCGACGGGACCGATCAGACCGACCGAGAACGCGGCCGCGTCGACAAGGCTGAGCTCGCTTCGTAGGCCCTCGCCGGACTCACCCGACGTCGGCGCCTCCGGTGGTGTGGTGGTTTCCATCCGGCGACGCTATCCGCGCACGAAGCTACATGGCTAGACCCAAATGGACTTGATCGGTTCAAAGCAGCACCTTGAACTCCAGACGCCGATCCCCTGGATCCTCGCGGCCGCCCGAGGTGGAATCGACGGTCGTGGTGTAGCAAGCACGCCGACGTTCGTGGCTCGCTGCTTGACGGCGAATGAGCCGGGCGGTCGCTGACACGTCGGTCTTCGTCGCACGGGGATCTGGGCACCCGCTCGATGCCCTCCCGGACGAGATCGCCGTCTCCGTCGTGACCGCGGCAGAACTGGAACTCGGCGTCTTGCGCGCGGCCGATCCAACTACACGCGCAGTCCGACTGCGCACGCTGTCACGCGTCCGGGCCGAGTACCCGCTGCTCGTGATCGATGACGAGACCTCGTCATGCTTTGCGCGGATCGCCGACGAGGAACTTCGGGCCGGCCGCAAACTGCGGCGTCACGACGCCTGGATAGTGGCGACCGCGTTACAGCACCATGCTGCGGTCGTTACCCAGGACGCTGACTTCGGTGCGTTCGTCTCCGTGCCCGTGATCAGGGTCTGAGCCACGTCGCCGCGCAACCTGACTGATGGCGAGCACAGTGACCCTCGCCGGCCTTGACAGCATCCGCGCGATGGATTCACGCGAACGCGAGCCCGCCAGCGGGCGCGGTCTCGGCCGCCCGCGCGATACGCCCCGCGGCGAGATCGATTGCTCCGGCTGCCAGCGGCGCGCCGGTGGGCGATCGGGTCTGTGGTGGCGTCGCGCTGATCATGATTAGGTCTGTTGTGCTCGCGCTGCGGCGCTCATGCTGCTAGGAGCTCCCTCTTCGGCGGCGTGGTCACCGAGGGGTTTGCCGGGCTGCTCGCTAGCCGTCGAGTTCCGACCCAGGCTCGACCGCGTAGAGCTGCCACGTGCCGGGTATGCCCTTCAGCTCGTGCGTGCCGCGATCATGGAAGCGAAGACCCGAGCCGACGACGAGATCCTTGACGGTTCGGGAGGCAAGGACTTCGCCGGCCGACGCTAGGGCAGCGACGCGGGCCCCGAGGTGTACCGCGATTCCTCCGACGTTGTCACCGAGCCTCTCGCACTCTCCCGTGTGGACGCCGGCCCGTATGTCAAGTCCCAGGCGCCGAACCTCCTCAACGATCGTGAGTGCGCAGCCCACCGCACGCGCTGGGCCGTCGAACGTGGCGAGAAAGCCATCTCCGGTTGTGTTGATTGCGGAGCCTTCCCAGCTGTGGAGCTCGCGGCGGATCACCTGGTCGTGAGCGAGCAGCAGCTCACGCCAACGGCGGTCGCCTAGCTCCGCCGCTCGTGTTGTGGAGCCCACAATGTCAGTGAACAGCACCGTGGCGAGCACACGGGTGGTCGCGTGCGGCTGGCGGCTGCCGGTCAAGAATTCCTCGAACCCAGTGAACCACGAGTCCACGTCGCCGATCCACGGATAGTTATCTTGTCCCGCAAACTCGACGAACCGTGCTCCAGGGATTCGGTCGGCGACGTCTCTACCCAGCGCCACTGGCACCACCCCAGAGTTGGTCCGGTGAAGAACCAGGGTCGGTACGCGGACATTTGGAAGGACGCTGCGGATGTCAGCCCGCGTCGCGAACTCGATTAGCTGACGGGCCATTCCAGGACTGACACAGGCCCGCTGATACCGCGCCCACCACTCGGTGAAACGCGGATCCCCGACACCGCTCGGGGCGTAAAGCGCCATCAGCGAGCCCTGCCCCCAGCCCTGCTCCAGGGCGTCCAAGAACGTTCGGCGCAACTCCTCGCTGATGAGTTCTGCGCCGTACGCCGCGACCTCCCACAGCACCAGCGCAGACACCTCCTCTGGATAGGTCGCCGCGTATAAGGCGCAAAGCCCAGCGTCGGTTACCCCGAACAGCGCTGGTCGCCTCAGACCGGCTGCCCGCACAACCGCGCGGGCGTCATCCATCTGCTGCTCGAGCGTAGGAGGTCGATCCACGGGATCGGAAAGACCCGTGCCACGCCGATCGAACAGCACCAGTCGGGCGAACGAGGCGATCCGCCTCAGGTACCGCGCGGTCACTGGCTCCTCCCACATCAACTCCACATTTGAGGCCGGCCCAGGCACGTAAAACAACTCAGTCGAGCCGCTCCCGACCGCGTGATAGGCGATGCTCGCGCCGCCGCTGAGCGCATATTTGGTGACCACCTCGGACACGACGGGCTGAGTCTACTTTCAGGGCTCTGCGGCTTACCTCCGGGACGGAGGCCGGAGCCTCAGCTTCGTCCGAACGCACCCCGATGCCCAGTCGCACGAAGCCGCAACTACCCGACGAACGAAACGGTCGAACCGGCGAATCCGGATCGCCCGCACGATCTCTTCGTCGACAACGCGATCCAGGCTAAGCGTCACGATCGCCGACGGGAAGCTGCGATGCTCTTGCTATCGCCACGCTCGCGGACTTGGCCCAGGAGGAGTTCGTCTCCCTCACCACATATCGACGCTCGGGGGACGCGGTGTCCGTGCCGGTGTGGATCGCCCCCGCAACCGACGCGAGAGGCGGGCTGCTGGTCACCACGACCGAGCGCTCGGGCAAGGTGAAGCGGTTGCGTCGCGACCGAAGGGTCCAGCTGCGTCCCTGCGATCGGCGCGGTGCGGTCGCCGCGAACGCTCCGACCGTTGTTGCACGGGCGGACATCATCGGCGCAGCGGCCGAGGTTCGTCAGATGCGCGAGGCGATCCGCGCTAAGTACGGCTCGCGGATGAAGGTCACCGCCGCCGATCAGGGGATCGTCGATCCGGCGGAGCCCGCCAGGGTGATCCTGAGGATCACCGGTTCGGGGACGGATCTCTGAAGCGTTCGGGCCGCGACGCTGCGGGGCCGGTTACCAGTGCTCGTGTCTCCTGGACCGCGGCCGATCGCGGCACCGCAATGGCGACATTCCGATGGTCGACTCTGGCGCGAGCGCCCGCTCGAGAACCCGACCGTGAGTTGGTCGATCGTGTGAGCGCCCGACCCACCAGCCCAGCGGCGGAGCGTTCTAGAGGCCGTGGATGGCGGGGATCATCGGTGCTGGGCGCTCGTGGACGGCCTGGACGATCTCGGGGTTGTCGATCCCGCGCAGATTGACCGAGGTGTTCGCGTGGTCGGCGTGACTGAGTTGGCGCTGGATGACCGGCAACGGCAACCCCTCGCGAGACATCTCCACGGCGTGAACGTGTCTGAGCTGGTGGGGTGCGAAGTGACGTCGTACCCCTGCTCGGGCCGCGGCATGGTGCTGCTGAGATCGGGCACCCGCGGGCGCCCACGCGCGGCCGGCCGTCGGGCCGCGCAGCACGGCGGATGACATGCGTCCTCCCTCGGACGATGGTTTACGCGCCGACCGTCATGCCAGGAAGCGCTGCTCGGTCGACCGTCTGCTGCCCGCAAGCGCTAGTCACGCCGAACCCCGAGACCGAGGGCTCCATGAGCACATGCGTATGCAAGTGCGCCCGCGCAACCGGCCAACGACCGTCCTGCAGGGCTTTGCAGAAGTCTCAAGAATGGCATCCGGCGAGCCGTTCCCGACTCCTCTTTCCAGCCCTGCGGTCGGGACGGTCACGGCGTCGGGTGACCAACACGCCCGCTCTACGGTTGCGCGCCCGAGTGACTCAACCGCAGCCGCGCCAGAACTGCCGCCCGCTCGACGGCCGCCGCGGACCGTAGCTGGATCTGATCGCCGGGCTGCACCTCGGTCGACGGTAGCTTCGGGTTGAGCTGCTGTAGGCGGGCGAGGTTGATCCCGGTCGCGGCCGCAATTGAACCGTAGGACTGGCCGGGTCGTACCGTCCAGAACAACGCTCCGGGCGGTTTGGGGTTGGCTGGCCTGACCGTTGGCGGCGGTGGATGGGCCCGCAGCCGCAGCCGCTCGCCGATCGCGAGCGTCTGCGGGTCCGCGTGTGGGTTAAAGACCTCAAGCCGGCCGACCGCGACGCCCGTCTTGGCCGAGATCTGCGCCAGCGTGTCCCCCGGGCGCACCGTCCAGTAGGACGCCAGCCGACGCCCATGCCGACGCGCGGGATGCGTACGGCGCTCCGAGCGCGGGTGACTGGCGCCCGCCCCCACCGCGCTCGTGATCACAAGCGCGACTGCGGCAGCCACCACCAACAGCAGGACCGGAGCAACCCAGTGCGATCTCCGGCCTCGTGGCCGGATCGGCGCCACGATCTGTGACATCGCTGCGGCTCTCCCAACGCTCCCGCGTCACACCTTCGCCGGCGCCCGGCCAGCCGCGGCGCTGTTCGTGCTCCGCGGACCGCGCGGCACCGACCATCAACACACCTCATCGTATTGCCGCCGCGGCATCGCCGCGCCAGTTGTGCACCGCGGACAGCATCGTCAGCGCCACGGGTCTGCAGCCGCCGCCGGGCGGCTGGCCACGCCAAGTCGCGTCAACAATCGACGGACAGAACACCGACGTCGACAACCGCAGCGATGGCCTCGCGGCCGGATTGGCGACCAAGCAGAAGCCAGCTTGGTGATCGGTCGGTCGGTTCGGTCAGTCCAGCGTGTGTTGCACGAGCTCGACGTCGGTGCCCTCGTACCGCGTACGGGGCGATCTAATGATCGCGCCTCCGATCCTCTCAGCGACGCGTGCCGAGGCGTGGTTGGCCGGACTCACGGTCGATCTGGATCGCGGCAAGCCGCAAGCACGTGAACCCCGGCCGGGCTAGGAGCGTCGTCGCGCCGCTGAGTATCCGTGCGACCCGGCGATCGGCCAGTCGGGAGACCAGTGGCCGACGAGGTCCATCCGGCGATCGTCTCCAGAAACGACAAGACCCGCAATTCGCGGGTCTTTGACATCAATGCCGGGGGGCGGGATTCGAACCTGCGACCTTCGGGTTATGAGTAGCAAAAAGGGCCTCTAGTTCCCGCAAATTGGGCGAGATTTCGGCGCATAAAAGGCCCGCTTTGGGGTTGTTTTCGGCCAGTTTGGTACTCAAAGTGGTACTCCACGAAGAGTGGTACTCTGCTGGTACTCCACCGATTTCTTCCCTCCGTGTGATGCCTCCGACAGACCCCGTTCCGACCGCCGCGCTGATCGTCCGTCGAGCAGCGCGGCGAGGTCGCACTACGAGGCGAAGTTCCGCTACGGCGGCCGCCAGGTCAAGCGCCGCATCGGACGGGCGTGGCTGACCCGGGATGGCGCCGGCGGCTGGGTGCCGCGCCGCGGCCGCGTCGCCGACGGGTACCTCGACGAACGGCGTGCGCACGTGGCCGCCGCCGAGTTCGTCCGCAGCTACGTCAAGGACTTCAACGAGACCGAGCGCGTCGAGCGCGAGCGCCGCACACGCGGCGTCACCTTCCGCGAGCTCGCGCACGGGTACCTGGAGTGGCTGGAGAAGGTCCGGGGCGCCAAGCCCTCGACGATCCGCTCCCACCAGTCCGACCTGGCCGAGCCGGGGACACCGCACAAGCGCGGCACGGGCACGACGGCGGGACTCATCATGGCCGCGCTCGGCGACAGGCCGGCGTCGAAGATCACCCCGGCCGAGGTCGAGGCGCTGCTGCGGACGGTCGCCGCCACCGGCGTGTCGGCGCGCAGCGTGAACCGGGCGCGCGAGATCGTCTGCGCCGCGTTCAACTACGGGATGAAGCCGACGACGTACTCGCTGCCGACCAATCCCGCCCTCGGCACCGACCGCCGGCGCGTGCCCGAGCCCGGGGTGCTGCTGTTCTACTCGCCGGAGGAGATCGAGGCCATCGCCCGCTCGCTGCAGGCCGGCTTCCACCGTCCCGCCGTCTTGGCTCGCGGCGAGCTCGAGCACTTCGAGGACGACCGCGACAGCGAGGCGATCCGCGTCGCCGCCTACTCCGGGCTCCGCCTGGGAGAGCTCCTGGCGTTGCGCTGGCGCGACGTCGACTGGACGGGCTCGGCGCTGACGATCAGCCGGTCGCTGTCCTCCGGCGTCGAGGGCACGACCAAGACCGGACACGTCCGGCGCGTGCCGATGGCCGACCAGGCCGCGGCCGCACTCGACCGGCTCTCCCAGCGCCAGGATTTCGTCTCCCCGGACGACTACGTCTTCTGCAACGCCCTGGGCCGGCCGCTGGACGGCTCGGCGCTGCGCCGCCGCTACAAGCGGGCCCGCGACGCCGCCGGGCTGCGCCCGCTGCGCTGGCATGACCTCCGCCATACCTTCGGGTCGCTGCTCGTCGCCGGCGGCGTCGACCTCGTGAGCATCAAGGACGCCATGGGGCACTCGCAGCTGACCACCACGAGCCGGTACCTCCACGCACGCCCGGCAACCGAGCGCGCCGCCGCGTTCACCGCCGCGTTCGGAGGCGGCGCGCCCACGGCTCCATCGCTCCGAGGGCGAGACAGCTTCGAGCAGCCAGACGCTCCGTAGCGAGATCCGAGGCTCACGTGCGTGACGACTGCCCCTGTGATCCTTCCCTTCGATTCGGTGTCACGGAAGGATCATGCCGATCCTTCCGTGTGAGGTGGATGCGAAAGGCTTATGTCCAGGGCGCTCGCGCGCGGTTCCGGCCCGCGCGAGTCCTTTTCGTCACGTGATCGCCGCACTCACGCGGACGCCCAGTGATTGGATCCGCGGCAACGCGATCATCAGCTCATGGCTGAGCCGGCGACTGCTTCGTGCGAGGCTGTCGGAATATCGGGGTCGTCTGCCGGGTTTAAGACACTTACGGCATGTCACGAGAGTTCATCCCGGTTGACCGTCAGCAGTTGCTGTTGATGCCGCCGTCGTTGACGGAGTGGTTGCCTGAGGATCACCTGGTCTGGACGGTGCTGGGCGCCGTTGATGAGATGGATCTCGGCCGCTTCATCGAGGCCTACCGTCTCGGCGCGGCGGGCCGGCCGCCGTATGACCCGCAGATGCTGGTGGCCTTACTTCTCTACGCGTACGCGCGCGGGAACCGATCGTCACGCGGGATCGAGCGGGCCTGTCAAGAGGACGTCGCGTTCAAGGTGATCACGAGCCTGCGCACGCCGGATCACTCGACGATCGCGGAGTTTCGCCGCCGCCACGAGGCCGACATCGCGGAGCTGTTCAACGACGTTCTCGGCCTGTGTCGCGAAGCGGGACTGGTGTCGGTTGGGGTGATCACGATCGACGGGACGAAGATCAAAGCGAACGCGTCGATGGATCAGAACCGCACCTACAGCGGCCTGGTCAAAGACATCTTGCGCGAAGCCGAAGAAGAGGACCAGCGCGAGGATCAGCTCTATGGCGACAAACGCGGCGATGAACTCCCCGAGCAGCTGCGCGACCCGAACACTCGCCGCCAGGCGCTGGCGGACGCGAAACGTCGGCTGGCTGAGCGCAAGGGCAAGCCCGTCGATTCCGACGCGGGCAAGTCTGAGCCTGCGAAGTTGGAGATCGACTTGGAGGCGACGGTGCTCAGCCGTCGGGTTCTGCAACGCGGCGGACGGATCGAGTGGCTGCGCGTCGCACGCCAGGAACTGGAAGCTCGCCGCGCCCGAGAGGGCGCAGCGGTTCCCCGTGATCGTGATGACCGGCTGCTTGAAGCATTGGAGCGGCTGGAGGAGAACCACCAGATCGACCTCGACGCCGTCGAGACCTACGAACGCTGGCGAGCCACAGCGCGCGACACCAAAGGCCGGGTGATGAAGGGCTTTCACAAACCGTTCGTCGCACCGGAGCTGCCTGAAGGCAAGATCAACGTCTCAGATCCGGACTCCAGGGTGATGCGCACCGCGGGCACCCCACCGCGTCAGGCCTACAACGCCCAGGCGGCGGTCAACGACAAGCAAGTGATCTTGGCGGCGGAGCTGACCAACGCCGCCGCGGACTTCGGACAGCTCGCACCGATGTTCGCAGCGACGATGCGCAACCTCGCCGATCAGGGCATGACCGACAGGCCAGACGTGGTTCTCGCGGACGCCGGCTACTGGCATCACCCTCAGATGCAGGCCATCACTGAGACCGGTGTTGAGGTGCTCGCCCCGCCGGACGGGAACCTCCGTGAGGGCAAACGCCGCGGCTGGGAAGACGGCGTTTACCAAGTGATGCGCGACAAGCTGAGCACCGACCGCGGGCGAGAGCTCTACGCCCAGCGCAAGATCACGATCGAGCCGGTGTTCGGCCAGATCAAATACAACCGCAAGATCGAGCGGTTCATGCGAAGAGGCAGATCTGCGGCCCTGTCTGAGTGGCGGTTAGTTACCGCGACGCACAATCTGCTCAAGCTTCACAGCCACTGGACCATCAGCACCGCCTGACAGGCCACCGGCCGCCGCCCGCGGCCACGTTTTCTCCCCACTCGCGGCCATCAGTTCCCCCACCAGCGGCCACGATTTCTCTCCCCAGCCCGCATTCTCCGACGGCCTCTGCTGAGAGCAGCCGTCTCGACTCACCGGCGGTCGGCTGGGGAGAGTGCTGCTCTCTCGTGAGGCTGTCGGGTAAAGTTGCGTGTCCGCTGCCGGTCGGGCGTCGAGTTGGGTGTCGGTCGCGCGGGTCGGTCGGTCTGGGTCAGCCGGTGGCGGGTGCGGTCCAGTGGTTGTGGAGCTTGAGCAGGTTGTGGGAGGCGGCGATCAGTCGCCATTCTGATCGGACCGCGGCTCGGCCTCTTCGTTGGAAGCGGTCGATGCGGCGGTTGGCTTTGATCTGCCCGAACACCGGCTCGATGCTGTGCTTGCGCTTGGCGTAGAGCGCCCGGCCGTGGTCGGTTGCCAGGACGCGGCGCATGAACGCGTAGAGGCCGCCGTCCCAGCCGGGGCGCGCGCCTTCGCGCAGCCCGCTGTCGGGCGGGACCAGGACCTGCATGCCGTCGGCGACGATGCGTTGCGATCTGTTCGGCGTGCCAGTAGCCGGCGTCGGCGAGCACCGTCGTGGGCGTGTCGGTGACCCCGGCCTGGCGAGGTCGCGCAGCGCGCGCGTGGACGACCGGCTCCAAGCTGCCCGTAGTCCGGGGCGGTGGTGGCGACCTCCGCGGCCACGATGATCTGGCCGGTGGTGACCGCGGCCTGGGCGTTGTAGCCCTGCATCGGCGGTTGGCCCTGCTGGATCATCACCCCGGAGTCCGGATCGGTCGTGTTGATCTTGCCCTCGGGCACCAACGGCGGCTCATAGGGCTGCGGTGGCGCGCCGAACCGCCGGCCGTTGCGCATCCGCCCGGTCTGCGCGATGGTGCTCATAGCAGCGGTTGGCGGCGTGGGTGAACGCGAGCTCCTCATCAAACCGGCGCTTGACCTCAGCGATCCGCTGCTGCGCGCTCGCGCGGGATCGGCCGGCGCGTCGCTGGTCGCGCTGTGCCTCCAACGCCCGGCGGCCTTCGCGCAGCCACGCCCGCCGACCCTCGGGCCGGGTCACGAACCGCTCCGGATCAAGCTCGAGCTCGACGTCGGCGACGACCTCCTCACCCGCCGCCGCGCGCTTCGCGCTCGGCCTGCAACCGCTCGCGGGCGGCCTGCAAGCGCCGCGCGGCGTCCCTCGCGCGTGCGCAACTGCTCGGGCAACTCATCCCCGCGCGCGTCCCCGAACCGCTCATCCTCTTCGCGGTCGGTCTGCTCGGCCTCGCTCGAGGATCTCCTCAACGATCGACGCATACCCCCGGTTGCGGTCATACGACGCGCTGGCGCGCATCTTCGTCCCATCAACCGCGATCTCGCCGAGCCACGACCAGCCCCGCCTCGCGCGCACAACGCCAACACCTCGACAAACAACTCGCCGACCGCGTCCTGATGGCGGCGGCGAAACTCCGCGATCGTCGAGTGATCGGGCACCTCCATCGCGGTGATCACCCTGAAACGCCACATCCCCGCGACACGCCCGCTCGATCTGCCGCGACGACCGGACCCGACGCAATACGCGTACAGCAACAGCGCCACCATCATCTGCGGGTCATACGCCGCGCGGCCCTGCCCGTTGCGCGATACGCCCCATAGAACCCATCCAGATCCATCTGATCAACCGCCCCAGCACCGTCCACACCAGATGATCCTCCGCCAGCCAATCCGTCAACGACGGCGGCAACAACAACACCTGCTCACGATCACACCAGATGAAGTTCTGACCCATCCCGGAATGGTCTTTAAACCGACCCGGACGACACCCCGTAAACCCGACAGCCTCTCGTGAACGGAGCAGTCTCAAGGCCGCGGCAGGCGCAGCTGATCGTTGGGCTCGAGCCGCTAAATGAGGACATTGCCGATTTTCAGCAGCACGCGGACGATGCGCCCGGCGAACAAGTGATCGCTGACGTCGGGGAAGTCCTGATGCTCACGTGGGGGTCTGGGGGATCTGGGTGATCAGGCGCCCCGACTCGACGACGCCCGCGACCTCGTTTCAGCCGACGCGACGGACAACCTCAAGCTCGTAGAACGCCGCTCTGCGCGACCACGTGCGCAACGCTACGGTCGAGATCAACGACCTACGTCAACGAATCCAGTGGGCCGGAGGAGGACGAGGATGAAGCACATCAGGATCGTCAGCATCATCGGGACTCTGCTGGCCCTGGCTGCTGTTCCGGCCATGGCCTCAGCGCGCGGCTGGCACTACAGCAAGATGAACCGCGGTCAGCGAGCCGGATTGCGTCCGCGACATGAAGCGACCGCAGAAGATCAACGGTGGCCACATCTGGACTTCAGGACCCTGCTCCCGAACCAAGGGCGCCATCGCCCGCAACGGCAAGCGTGGGTTCGCAGCCTTCCGGGTCTCCTGCGGCCCCCAGGGGATATCTGATCTTCGCCAAGAAGCAGCTTCCGGGCCGCTGGAAAGCCATCGAGGCGGGCGGACGGTGGCTTTGGGTACTTCGGCATCCCTGCGCCTGTAGAGAAGAACCTCATTACACGCTGACCGGCTACCGAGGGGCTGGCGTGATGCGTAGGCTTCTGATCATCCTCGTGGCGCTGGGGACTGCTGGCTGTGCCGGGCAGCTGCGATGGCATCGGCAGCCGGTCAAGGTGCCAATCTGGAGCCGAACGCAGGGGGGTGCCAAGGTCAAGCCGGGGCTGTGACCTGGCTGTCCGTTGATGGCTCGGCAGTTCTTCGGTGGACGAACCGGCCAAGCCGTGATCGTTCGGCCAAGCGGGGTTCGGCACTGGGCAGGCGGAGCTTCGGCCATCTGAAGTGGATCCAGTACCGCAGCTATGTGGCCGAGGCCAAGGGCGTTGACTGGGTCCGGTTCTACGCCAAGCCAGACGGCGGGCTTCAGAGGTCAGCCGTTCCACATCCAGGCAGTCGTTGATTTGAGTGGACCCGGCCTCGCCGTGGGGTCTTCGCCGAGGCTGACGATCAACGGGACCTACACCGCCCGTTCTTCCATCACCCTCATGCGCGGGGCAAGCAGTACACCTCGAGGCCTACAACTACCGACTCGGAGGAGCACCATGGAGACGCGGTGGACATCACCGCCGATCATCTGCACGCCAAGGAAGAGTCGAGTACGAGGCGCAGGCCAAGCGCTTCAGAGCCGCTGCTAGAGCGCTGGAGAATCCAGAAACCGGCCAACGCAGGAGCCGGCGCACCAGCAAGGCCACCGACCAACGGCAGCACGCCTGCCGCCCAGGTGCCCAAGGACTCGGTCCTGAGGCTGGCCTAGACGGACGATGGGGTCAAGAGCGCCGACATCCGGGCCAAGCTCAAGGGCTCCGAGGCGCAGATCCTGCGTCGGCTTAAGGAGCTAGAGGCTGACGGGAAGGCCAAGCGAACCGGTGAAGCGGCGCACCACCCGCTGGCACAAGATGGCCTCATGAGCACGGCCCCGACCAACCGGCTGACCTACGAGTACGAGCAGCTGTCCCTGGCCGATCAGGCCTTCGTAATGAACGTCACCGCATCACTCCGTTGGGATCCTCAGAGGCGGGCTGACGCTGGTGAAGTGGACGAGCCCCACGGGCAACGCCGACGTCGTGATCGACTGTCGCCCGGTGCCAGGGCACGAGGTGGCGGCATGATCACGACGGCAATCGGCCATCCCGACCCCGGCCGGGTCCGGCGATTCGAGTTCACGGTCACCCTGGAGGACGACTCGCTCGAACACGAGACCGCCGAAACAGTCGCCCTGCGGATGACCGCCCTGGCCCGCCACATCCGGATGTTCGAGGAGAAGGGATGGAAGCTCTACGAGCACGCCCGCGTGAGCGCCAGCGGCCATTAGGCCACGATCCCGCTGACCAGCAGCAACACGGGTGACGCCAGTCTCGCCGGCAGCCTCCTCGTCTGGACCACGTCATCGTGTCCGAGAACCGACGCCCTACCGCTTTCGGATGGACTCTTTTCGAGAGCGTCGTTATCTATATGGTGGCTCTGTCGGTGATCCGGCTTCCGCGAGCATCCAAGGCCGCGATCTGCCGGGTTGCCGTCGTCATTCGTGATGGCGCAGTTTTGTCCGATACGAAGGGGCGAGGTCAGCAGTGGGGCTTTTGAGGAAGGCGGTGCGGCGTGCCACGCCGCGGCCGGTGAAGCAGGTCAAGCGGGCGGTGACGCATCCGGTGCGCGCGACGGTTCGTGCTGCGACACCGAAGCCGATTCGACGCGCGGAGCGACAGATCTTCAACGTGACCCATCCGGTCAACACGCTGGAAAACGCAGTCATCAACACCGTCATGCCGCGTGGCAAACGGAGGACAAAGCCGCGCAGTGGTTCCTCTGCTCGATCCTCCGGCGGACGTGCGACACCGCCGCGCTCGCCGGCAGCGCGTCAGCAGCGTCCGTCGAGCCGCGCTCCGAGCACGGGCCCGCGTCCAGTCAGGCCGCTCAAGAACGCGCGGCCATCGCCCAACGCGTGGAGGAGTTCGAAGCAGGCGTTCTGTCCCGGCATGTTGGGAACTTCAAAGCTGCGACGCCGGCGGCTGTGGCGCCGATCCGGTCCCCGATCCCAGCCGTGTTCGAATGGAGTTGGGGGCGGCTGTCGGTATCACCGAGCTGGAGAAAGGGTTGGCGCCGTTCGGCTCTCCGCCGGTTGCGCCCGTCACCAAACCGCCCGAGGTCGCGGAAACAGCAGCTTGCATGTTCGCGGCAGCTGTCGCCGACGTGCCGAGGTACAAGCTCCGCGAGCGTCGACGTCTGAAGGCGATGACCGCGGAGCAGGCGCAGGCCGAGGTCGAGCAGAAAACGCGGGACCTTCTGGCGATGCACGAAAACCAGCAGGCGGCTCGACAGCAAAGCCGAGGATGGTCGGGTAGGCGAGAGGCGCCTGGCTCGCGCGGCGTGGCCGACTGGTGCTGGTCTCCTCCCGCCCCCCATCGAACCGTGCATGCGGTTCTCCCGCACACGGCTCACCGACGTTCTTCACCGCCGGCATTCGGCTCCCGACGCCATGGCCGGTTAGGTCTCGGCGCGACGATGGTTCCGTTGAGGCTGATCAGCCCATAGCGGTCAGGCCGGGAGTTAATGGCTCCGGCCGTACCGCCACGGCTGTTGATGGCGTGTGCGATCGCAGCGCTAGGCGCCGTCCGCATGGCGGATGATCTGGTCGAACTGGACGGTCGAGTTGCCGTAGCGGAAGTAGCCCGCCCAGCCGCGCAGGAACCGGTTGAGGTCCTGCACAACCTGCTCGACCGGCCAGCGCAGACGGTCCCGCGCGGTGAGCTCTCGCACACGCTCGCGGGCGTGCTGCATTGCCTGTCGTGAGGGCCAGCGAGCGAGGAAGGAGACATGCCGGAACCGGGGGTCGGGCGCGCACCCAGCGGTGATGAAAGCCGAGGAAGTCCAGGCCTTCGCCACCCTCCGCAGGTGCACGATCCGGGTCTTGGCCTGCTTGAGCTCAAGGCCGAGTTCGCAAGGATCGCCGTGAGCGCCACAAGCGCGTTCTCAGCGTCCCGCTGGTCTTGCACATCGCCAGCAGATCGTCCGCGTAGCGGACCAGCACCCCGACCGCTCGTCTGCCATTGCCGGTCCAGCCGGTGCAGGTAGACGTTGGCCAGAAGCGGCGAGATCACCCCGCCCTGCGGAGCCCGGCATCGCGGCGCGGGACCACGCCTGCCTCCATGACCCCAGCGCGCAACATGTCGCGCACCAGCGTCAGAGCGGCGGTCACGATCCGCTCCTCGACAGCCGCCATCAACCCGGCGTGCGGGATCGCCTCATAGCAGTCGGCGACGTCCGACTCGACCACCCACAACCGGCCCCGCCAGGCCTCGTCAACGAGGACTTGGAGCGCGTCGTGTGCCGAGCGTTCGGGCGAAACCCGAACGAGCACGGCAGGAAGTCGGCCTCGAAGATCGGCTCGATGACGATCTTCGCCGCGGCCTGCACAACACGGTCACGGACCGCCGGGATCGACAGCGGTCTTGCTCGTCCGCCTGCCGGGCTTCGGGATGAATACCCGGCGAGCAGCAAGCGGACGGTAGCTGCCGTCCGAGAGGTCCGCAGCCAGCTCGTCGAGCAGCCGTCAACCCCGTGCCGCTCGACGTCATCGATGGTCTGCTGGTCGATGCCAGCTGCGCCGCGGTTGCGGCGCACCAGCTCCCACGCGCGCTCCAACACGTCCCTGCGATGGATCTTGTCGTGGAGCGCGTGGAACCTTCGCCTGGGGTCGGCCTCGGCCGCCCGGTAAAGCGTTCGCTGCAGGTCTCGGACTCGTCCTGCTTGGTGGTCCTAGCCACGAGTGGCACTCACCAGCCTTTCCCTGTGCGCGACGCATGAAACGAAGCAGCGGCCCTTCCCTCACCGCGGGTT